>NZ_CP150796.1:0-2610000 GCF_045345115.1 Brevundimonas sp. BH3 | reverse complement strand
CCGTTATCCGGTCCCGGGACATGGCGTGGTGGGTAGTTTGACTGGGGCGGTCGCCTCCTAAAGTGTAACGGAGGCGCGCGATGGTGGGCTCAGACCGGTCGGAAATCGGTCGTCGAGTGCAATGGCATAAGCCCGCCTGACTGCGAGACTGACAAGTCGAGCAGAGACGAAAGTCGGCCATAGTGATCCGGTGGTCCCGCGTGGAAGGGCCATCGCTCAACGGATAAAAGGTACTCTAGGGATAACAGGCTGATTTTGCCCAAGAGTCCATATCGACGGCAAAGTTTGGCACCTCGATGTCGGCTCATCTCATCCTGGGGCTGGAGCAGGTCCCAAGGGTATGGCTGTTCGCCATTTAAAGAGGTACGTGAGCTGGGTTCAGAACGTCGTGAGACAGTTTGGTCCCTATCTGCCGTGGGTGTTCGAAGCTTGAGAGGATCTGTCCCTAGTACGAGAGGACCGGGATGGACATACCTCTGGTGGACCTGTCGTGGCGCCAGCCGCGCAGCAGGGTAGCTAAGTATGGAATAGATAACCGCTGAAAGCATCTAAGCGGGAAACTAACCTCAAAACAAGGCTTCGCTGAGGATCGTGGAAGACTACCACGTTGATAGGCCAGGTGTGGAAGCGCGGTGACGTGTGAAGCTTACTGGTACTAATAATCCGATCGGCTTGATCGTTTCTCAGCAAAACCCATAGTTCTACTATGCATTAACAATACGATTTCTTCTCATCCTTATATACTTGGTTGACCCGGTGACTTTGTCGGAGATTCCCCACCCGATCCCATTCCGAACTCGGTCGTTAAGGTCTCCAGAGCCGATGGTACTTCGTCTCAAGGCGCGGGAGAGTAGGTCGTCGCCGGGTCTACCAAGTATATAAAGATGTGTCTCGAACCCCTTCCTAAACCCTACCGTTTGCCGCGGGATGGAGCAGCCCGGTAGCTCGTCAGGCTCATAACCTGAAGGTCGTAGGTTCAAATCCTACTCCCGCACCCAAACTCCCCAAACAGCCCCTCGTTCAACCGCAGGGGGCTTTTTGCTGTCTGGGGCCTATTCAATTTTCGAAGCCTAAACCTTGCCGCGAACAGGTAGAAGTGCGCCTCTAACCGCTGAGGCAGCGTCACTAGCGAGGAACAGCATGACGGATGCCAGTTCGGAGGGCTGTACCCACGTTCCGAAATCAGCATCAGGCATGTCGGCACGGTTGGTCGGTGTATCAATGACCGACGGCAACACGGCATTGATACGCAAGTTACCAGACTTGGTTTCTTCAGCCAGAGCTTCGGTAAGTTTATGGACGCCAGCCTTCGAGGCGGCATAGGCACCAAGGCCAGCCGCTGCCGTCAGCGCTCCCAGTGCCCCGACATTAACAATGCTGCCGCGTGTTTGCGCCAGAAGATGGGGCAGCGTTGCGCGACAGGCATTGAGCACAGTCATCAAGTTCATCCGATGCATCCGCTCCCAACTATCCAGGGGCCCATCTGTCATCTGCCAGACGAAACCACCCACGGCATTGAGCAGGTTGTCGATGCGCCCGAAATGCTTGGCAATCTTGTCTATGGCAGCATTGGTGGCATCAGCTTGGGTCAGATCAACGCCGGAAAGGCCGAGAAAAGATGCGCTGTCTGGACGGTGCAGGGGTCCGAAATCGATAGCCGCGACGCGATCTCCTCGTGCCAGTGCAGCCTCGACCAAGGCTTGTCCCAGAATACCAGAGGCCCCTGTGATGACGGTTACAGCGTGCGACATGATAGCGTTCCTTGTTCGCTATCAGCTTTGATGCGGAGGAGGTTGGGGTCAAGACGGTTGCGGGCGCTAGAAAATGGTCCCTGCGTAAACAGTCCTTTTTCAGGGCCTATGCTTGGCGAACCATTGTTTCCACCTCAGCTCTTTTGTCTTTAACTCGGGCGATGAAGGGCATGGGGGAGGCGCATGGCATTCTTACGGGTTCAAATCCAAGCCGGTGTGGCGCAGGTTACACTGGCACGCCCAGAAAAGCTGAATGCACTAAATGCCGAGATGATGGTGGGCTTGGCGGATCTTTGGCCGCAACTGGCCGATGATCCCGATGTTCGGGTTGTGCTTTTAACGGGTGAAGGCACCAAGGCGTTTTCATCGGGGGCGGACCTTGGATCTCTGGCACCGCTAGCGACAGGGACGGTGTCGCCGCAGACTATCGATGAGCATCGCTGGGTGCGCGAACATCAGTCCATTGTAGATGGCGCACTATTGCGTGGAACCGCTTTTACTAAGCCGGTCGTGGCCGCTGTGAACGGGCTGGCGGTGGCGGCGGGCCTCGAGTTGATGCTGGCCAGCGATATCCGCATTGCCTCGGATCAGGCCTTCTTTCAGCTCCCCGAGGTCAAGCGCGGGCTGATCCCAAGTGGGGGTGCGATGGCCCGATTACCGCGCCAGATAGGCTGGGCCAATGCCATGGAGATGATACTGGCTGCAGAACGTATTGATGCTCAGCGGGCCTTATCGATGGGCTTAGTCAATCGCGTGGTGCCGCCCGGGCATGTGCTGAAAGTGGCGCAGGAGATGGCGCGAGGGATTGCCGAGGGCGCGCCCTTGGCTTTGTCAAAGGTCAAGGAGGCGATTGTGAGCGGTAGCGGTCTGGATCTGAGCGCAGCATTCGCGATTGAAAAAGCTTGTCAGGACGTGGTGATGGCCAGTCACGATGCGCGCGAGGGGCCGCTGGCATTTATGGAGCGCCGCACGCCGCACTTTACCGGAAAATAGGGCGTAAGCGGATAGTTTCGTCACGCGAACAATTGCCAGCACGTTTCGAATATGTAGGGTAAATAAACTGACGTTCACCGAATGGCGTCTGTCAACAAGGTGGGTCGAGTAATGCGTTGGGGGATGCTTTGATTTCGATCTGGGACGGTATCGAGGAATATATATCGGTCGTTGAAACCGGCAGTTTCACGGCCGCAGCCGATCAATTGGGGGCGTCCAAATCCTTTGTCAGCAAGCGTGTCAGTGAATTGGAAACCCGACTGGGGGTTCAGCTCCTGAAGCGCACGACCCGTCAGGTGTCGATGACAGCCATAGGCGAACGTTTCTACAGTGCATGTCGTGACATGCGCCGTTCTCTGGCGGCGGCCAGCCATGAAGCGGCCCAGATGCAGAAAACACCGACGGGCAAGCTGAAGGTGTCGTTGAACGATACCTATGACGTAACCTTTATATCGGCGGTGATTGCCGATTTTGCCTGTCAGTATCCGGGTGTCGCCCTCGAAGTGCATGCGGGTTCACGCGATGTAGATCTGATCGGCGAGGATTTCGATGTTGCGATCCGGTACGGTGATCTGACGGATTCCAGCCTGCGGGCAGCGCGTATCGGCTATCTGTCCTTCTGTCTGTGCGCCTCTCCGGCCTATCTGGCCGAGCATGGGGTGCCCAAGGGAATCGCTGATCTCAAGAACCACATTTGTGTATCCGATCTGAACAGCCACTGGTGGTTCAACTCGACCGAAGGCACTGAAAAAGTTCGCGTAAATGGTCGTTGGAAAAGCAATAAAGGCACTGCACTCAAGGTTGCAGCCATGCGCGGCCTGGGCATGGCACAGTTGCCGATCGCTTTTGTGCGCGGTGAACTGGCGGCGGGCAATCTGGTGTCTGTCGAAGATGAGTGGAGCTATTATGACCGCGAAGTCTGGGCGATTTTTGCCCCAGGCACACCGGTTCCAGCCAATCTTCGTCTGCTGCTGGATTTCCTGTCCAAGCGTTTTGCGCGCACCCAGCTAAGGCCCTGGATGCAGACCTCGCTGACGGAACTGGATATCTTCCTGTCGGGAAATGCCAGATTGGATGCCGCCGCCGAGGACTAATGTCTGTGTGCGGATACAGCATGATTGTTGCTGCAAGCGAACGCTCCATCCCGTTCTGACGACTTATCGCGCCATGCGATCTTGATAACGTATTGGCTCAGTCTTCTCCGGTCACCGAGGGGAGGCACCCTAATTATTGAACTTTAGACGTCGGACCAACCGGCGCTTTTGGGAGGATTATCCATGGTCGAACGCTTCCCCATGCCGATTCCGTTCGGTTGGTTTTTCGTCTCCTATTCGAATGAATTGGCCGTTGGCGAGGTTCGTCCGGTCCATTATTTCGGCGAGGATTTGGTGTTGTATCGCACCGAAAGCGGCGTAGCGGGTCTGGCCGAAGCCTATTGTCCGCATCTGGGGGCCCACCTCGGGCACGGCGGTACGGTCGAGGGGGAGACCATCCGCTGTCCGTTCCATTCGTGGGCGTTTGATCTGAACGGGGCATGCAAGAATATCCCCTATGCCAAGATCATCCCGCCCGCAGCGCGCAAGCCGGGCTGTCTGAAAACCTATCCGATCACCGAAACCAATGGTGTAGTCTGGGCGTGGTATCACCCGCAGAATATCGCACCGATGTTCGAGGTCGAGGTTCTGGATGAAGTCACTTCGCCGGACTGGGCCGATCCGATCCGCTATGAGTGGGTGTTCGACAGCAACCCGCAGGAAATCGCCGAGAACGGCGTCGATCTGGCCCACTTCAAATATGTGCACAAGATGGACGCGGTGCCGGAGGGCGAGACCCACTATGACGGCCATGTCCGTCGCAGTCTGGCCGCAGGTCAACGTACGATGGAACTGCCGGACGGCACGGTTCGCACTCTTGATACCGAGGTCAGAACCCTGCAAACGGGCGCTGGGCAAAAGTCCACCCGTTTCAAGGGAATGGCCGATCTTCTGCTGCAAGTGATCGCCACGCCGGTCGAGCATGACAAGGTGGAGCTGCGTTTCGAGTTCCGCCACAAGAAGATGGCTGCCGATGCGCCGGAAATGGAAATGATCCGTCGTTCGATCGCCGGTATTATCGGCCAGTCGGGTGTCGAGGGCGATATTCCCATCTGGCATACCAAGATCCACCGTGTGCGTCCGCTGTTGTGCGATGGCGATGGTCCGGTCATGCGTTTCCGCGAATATTTCGCTCAGTTCTATGACTTTGAAGGCGATCCGGCTGCGCGCGTTGCGGCTGAATAAACCTGAACCATCCTTATCCGACACCGACAGTAGGCAGCGTTCTGATGGGAATGGTGATGGGATCGGAAAGGCACCAGTTTGAACTGGTGCCTGCGCCGGTCCAGCAATGCTCGATCCGGATCGACAAGGAGGATATCAAATTCTCCGCCGGACATTTTACCCTGTTTGCCGATGGTGCGCGTGAAAGACTGCATGGCCATAATTTCAAGGTTTCGGCAGTCATCGCAACGCGCATCACCAGTCACGGGATGGCATTCGATTATAATATCATCAAGCGGGCTATGCGCAGTCTGTGCGAGGAACTGGACGAATATGTCCTGATCCCCGAACGGGCCGAGGCGCTGGCTATCAGCCATGCCGGACGCAGTGTCGTTATTCGTTATGGCGAGGACGAGTTCCGTCTACCTGCCGACGATGTAAAGCTTTTACCGATCCGTAACACCACGGTCGAGGAACTGGCCATCTATCTGCTGGGCCGTCTGGTCGAGATGGAGGCATGGTCGGCCCGTTGGGGTGTCAGCGAGATCGCGCTGGAGGTTTCCTCCGGTCCCGGTCAATCTGCGCAGTGCCGCTGGAAGAGTATCGGCTCATGAGACGCGCTGCGGTTCTTACGGGCGGCAGTCGCGGTATAGGTTTGGCCACGGCACGCCTGTTTGCGGCGGCGGGCTATGAGGTCATCAGCCTGTCGCGCTCGGCCCCTCCTGACACGAATATCGGCCATATCGCGACCGACATCACCGATCTGGCCTCGGTCGAGGCGGCGGGACAGAGCTTGGTCACACGCGCCGCGCACTGGGAACAGATCGTGTTGGTGCATAATGCGGCGCTACATCGCCATGACACGGTTGCCCGTCTGAAGGCTGACGATTTTCTCCACGTCCTGACGGCCAATCTGGTGGCCCCACAGGCACTGAACCGCGCTCTGGTGCCGGTCATGGGGGCGGGATCGTCCATTCTTTATATCGGCTCGACACTGGCGGAAAAAGCGGTCGCAGGAGCAGCGTCCTATGTGGTCAGCAAGCACGGCATGATCGGCCTGATGAGAGCCACCTGTCAGGATATGGCAGGTCGCGGCATCCATACCGCCTGCATCTGTCCGGGCTTTACAGATACCGAAATGCTGCGGGCCCATGTGGGCGATGCCGTGGATATAATCACGTCCATGGTGACTGCGGGGCGTTTGATCGCACCGGATGAAATCGGGCGTCTGGTGAGGGTCTGTGCCGAAAATCCGGCCCTGAACGGCGCGGTTTTACACGCCAATCTGGGGCAGATCGAACGGTGATCCAAAATGTTCTCTGGGAGAAACAAAGCCGCCGTCTGTGCGCCCTTATCCCCGTGACACCCCTGAATAATAGTTGGTTAGAAAATTCTTTCTGTCTCTGAAACCGTCCTTGTGAAAGGTCATTGATGACCGTCCTTGATGATACGCAAGTTGCCGAGCTTCCGCCTGTAGGACAGGTTGAAACCAAGGCCGAGAAACAGCCGTCTGTGTTCTACGCATGGTCGGTCGTGATACTTTTGTTCGTCTGTTACACGATCGCGGCCATTGATGCGCGCGTGATGACCTTGATGGTGTCGGATATCCGGCAGGACATGAAACTGGACGACTTCCAGATCAGCCTGCTTCAGGGTTTTGCAACCGTGGTTCTGGTGGCCGTGGCCGCCGTGCCGATCGGTCGTATTGTCGATAATGGACGCAACCGCAGCAAGCTATTGGCGGGAGGTATCATCCTGTGGTGTCTTGCTACGGCGGCCAGCGGCCTGTCTCGTACCTTTGGCCATCTGTTTGCAGCCCGTGTGGCTGTCGGGATTGGTGAATCCACGCTTGGCCCGACCGCCTATTCCCTGATCAGCGACTACTTCGAGCCGAAACGTCGGGCCTTTGCAATCAGTGTCTATGCGCTGGGCTATCCGGTCGGCGGCGGTCTGGCTCTGGTGATCGGGGCCTATGTGCTGAAAGCGGCCAAGGAATATGGACCTGCGGTGTTGCCGGTTATCGGACTGGTTCAGCCTTGGCAGATGACCTTTTTCATTGTGGGGCTGCCGGGTCTGATACTGGCCCTGTTTGTGGCCATGATCCGCGAGCCGAAACGTCATGCGGCTGCCACGGCGGTGATTGGCGTACAGCGCCTGACCATGCGTGAAACCCTGGCTTTTCTGGTGCAACGCTGGAAGGTGTATTCGGCCCTGATCGGTTCGGTCTCACTGCTGGGTATGCTGGCGATCGGTACGGCCATCTGGTACCCGACCTTCCTGATCCGTACCTATGGAATGAGTGCCACCGAAGCCGGTTATTCCTTCGGTATTCTGATGATTGTCTGCGGCGGCCTGGGAAATCTGACGGGCGGCTGGTTCTCGGGCTTTTTCATGCGCCGGGGTCATCCGGGGGCGAACCTGCACATCATGACCTGGGTGACGCTGGTCAAGGTTGCCCCTCTGGTCATCGGTCCATTGATGCCGACGGCAGCCGGCGCTCTGGCTCTGATGGGGATTGCCACCTTTATCGGCCAAGGCACTAATAGTGTCGCGCTGGCTTCGCTTCAGGATATCACACCCAGCCGTTTGCGGGGCCAGATGACCGCGCTCATGCTGCTGTTCGTCACCCTGATTGGCACGGCACTGGGCTCCAGCGTGATTGCTGCCACCACACAGTTTCTGTTCGGTAGTGATGGCTCCCTGCGTTACTCGCTGGCCCTGTTGCCGGCCATTGTTGGTCCGCTGGTGGCGCTGATGTTCGTGCTGGCCCGCAAACCCTATCGCAATGCCATGATCGAAATGGGCGAGTGGGACGAGAAGAAGTAATCATGACGATCCAGAGCTTGCCACAGGCGGTCATGGCCGCCGCTCTCGACCACGCGAATATTCCCGCTATCGTGGATGGCGAGATCCTGACCTTTTCCCAACTGGAAAAACGGGTGCTCCAAGGGGCTGCCGCCTTTATCGAGGCGGGACTGCTCCACGGTGACCGCGTGGCGATCTGGGCCCCCAATAGTGCGGCATGGATCGTTTCATGTTTGGCGGTCCAGTCGGCAGGCGGGGTGGTGGTGACGATGAATACCCGCCTCAAAGGGCTGGAGGCGCAGTATATCCTCAACAAGACGCGTGCCCGCTTTCTTCTGACGGTCGGCGATTTTCTGGATCAGGATTATCGCAGCCTGCTGAACGGTCTGGACCTGCCGTATCTGGAGCGCACCCTGACGCTGGATGGCGAATGGACGGGTTTTGTCGCGGGGGGGCAGGATCTAGATCATGCCCGTAAGGTTATGGCGAACGTGTCTGGCGATGATGCGTCCGACATCCTGTTCACCTCGGGCACGACCGGTCACCCTAAGGGTGTGGTCAGCCGTCATGCCCAAAGTGTTCAGGCGTTTGCCGCATGGGCTGACTGTGCGGGGCTTCAGGCGGGCGACCGCTATCTGATCATCAATCCGTTTTTCCACACCTTCGGCTATAAGGCAGGCTGGCTGGCCTGTCTGCTGAAGGGGGCAACCGCCTATCCGGTGGCGACGTTCGATCCGGTACAGGTGTTCGACATGATCGCGTCGGAGGCGATTACGGTGCTGCCCGGCCCGCCGACCATCTTCCAGCAGTTGCTGGCCACCTCGGCCGAGACAGGACGCAAGCTGTCCTCGCTGCGCGTGGCGGTGACTGGCGCGGCGTCCGTGGCTCCGTCTCTGGTCATGCGGATGCAGGATGAACTGGGTATCCGTAATGTGCTGACCGCTTATGGCCTGACCGAAAGCTCGGGCATGGTCACCATGACCCAGTTGAATGATGACGTAGAGCGTATTTCCCAAACCTGCGGCCGACCGATCCCGGGGGTCGAGGTCAAGTGTGTGGACCGGCGAGGGCAGACTGTTCCAAATGGACGTCAGGGTGAAATCTGGGTGCGTGGCTTTAACGTCATGGCCGGCTATTTCGAGGACGATGCTGCCACCAACGAAGCCGTCGATGCCGAGGGCTGGCTGCACACGGGCGATATCGGCTGTTTCGACGAAGACGGCTATCTGCGCGTGACCGATCGGATGAAGGATATGTTCATCACCGGTGGCTTCAACTGCTATCCGGCCGAGATAGAGCGTATCCTGATGGCCCATCCGGCGATTGCACAGGTGGCGGTTGTCGGTATTCCCGACGAGCGAATGGGCGAGATTGGCAAGGCGTTTGTGGTTCTGCGTGCGGGTATCTCGGCCAATGCCGAGGAAATCCGCCAGTGGAGCCGCGCCAATATGGCCAATTACAAGGTGCCACGCGCAATAGAGATTCTGGATGCCTTGCCGCTCAACCCTGCGGGCAAGGTGCAGAAATTCCTGCTGGTCGAAGGTTCGAATACTAACGGGCTTCGCAATGCCGGTTGAGGGTGTCCATATCGACCTGAGCGGTCAGGTGGCGCTGGTCACCGGCGGGGCCAAGGGCATTGGGCGTTCTATTGCCGAAACGCTGCTGGAAGCGGGCTGTCAGGTCGTGGTCTGTGGCCGCAATGCGCCCGAAAGCCTGCCGTCCGGTGGAGGCTGTGAAGCCGTCTTCATGGCCTGTGATGTGCGGGCACCCGATCAGGTTGTGGCCATGGTGGACGCGATCGCCGCCCGTTTTGACCGTCTGGATATTGTCGTCAATAATGCGGGCGGATCGCCACTGGCCGATGCGTCCACGGCGTCACCGCGCTTTAGCGATGCCATTGTGGCGCTGAACCTGATGGCCCCGCTGCATGTGTCGCAGGCGGCCCATAAATATATGCAGGCACAGCCGAATGGCGGCTCCATCGTCAATATTTGCAGTGTTTCGGGTATCCGTCCGTCGCCTGGTACGGCCATCTATGGCGCGGCCAAGGCGGGGTTGCTGAACCTGACCCAGTCGCTGGCGATGGAGTGGGGACCAAAAATCCGCGTCAATGCCATCATTGTCGGTCTGATTGCGACCGAAGGGGCGGCGGACCATTATGGCGCAGGTCACGCAGCCATCGCCCATGCGCTGCCACTCAAGCGCATGGGGCAGGGACGCGATATCGCCAATGCTGTCCTCTACCTGTCTTCACCCTTGGCCTCCTATGTCAGCGGCGCGCGCCTGTCGGTTGACGGCGGCGGAGAACGTCCGTCCTTCCTCGATCTGGTTTGATCTTTTCCCCGATGCACACCACTAGGGCCTCTCCAAAAGGAGAGGCCCTTTTTTTACGCTCGGGGAAGATAACGGCGCTCAGGCGTGCTGAACACCGCGGGCTTCACGCGGAAGACCCAGCGCCCGTTCGGCGATGATATTGCGCTGGATCTGGTTGGTACCGGCATAGATGGTTTCCGAACGCGACATCAGATGCATGTGGGTGAGGCTGCCAAAGTCGGCTTCGCCTGTGCCGATCTGCCCCGACAAACCCTGAACATCCATAGCCAGTTCACCGAGATTGCGGTGCCACAAGGCCCAGTAAAGCTTGTAGGTATAGGCACTGGCGGGCGTTTTTTCGGGGTCGTCATTGGCCAGCATACGCAGGGCACTGGCCCGCATGACGGTCAGCCCCACATGGGCCTTGGCCAGTCTTTGGCGGATCATCGGAGACCTAGCCGCGCCATTGGCCTTGGCCAACGCCACCAGTTCTTCCAACTCGTTACGGAACTGCATCTGCTGACCAAGGGTCGATACCCCGCGCTCAAAGGCGAGGGTGGACATGGCCACCTTCCAGCCTTCCCCCGGCTGGCCGACAATGTTCTCGGCGGCGGTTTCCGCATTGTCGAAAAAGACTTCGTTGAACTCGGCCTCGCCCGTCATCTGGCGGATGGGGCGCACAGTGACACCCTTCTGGTTCATCGGCACCAGCAGATAGGCCAGACCGCTGGCCCCCTGTGATCCGGAATCCGCACGACAGATCACAAACACCCAGTCCGAAAACTGGGCCATGGAGGTCCAGACCTTCTGGCCATTGATGATCCAGCGTCCGTCCTTCAGCCAGGCGGTGGTGCGGACATTGGACAGGTCGGAACCCGCATTGGGTTCGGAATAGCCCTGACACCAGATGTCCTGACCGGCGGCGATGGCGGGCAGGAACTGTTGCTTCTGCTTCTCGGTGCCGTGCAACAGGATGGTGGGACCGGCCAGTTCGATACCGATATGGCCGATGCGCGAGGGGGCCTTGGCGCGGGCATATTCCTCGGCAAAGATCACCTGTTCCTCGATACTGGCCCCGCGACCGCCCCATTGCTCGGGCCAGCCGATGCAGCCCCAGCGGGCCTTGCCCAGCGCCGCTTCCCATTCACGGCGCTCGGGGATGAGGTCCACATGGTTGTTCAGGCCGCGCAGGTGGGCAAAGGGGCCGGACAGCTGTTCGTCCAGCCATTGGGCGACCTCCTGACGGAAGCCTGCCAGTTCGGGCGCGAAATCTCGGCTCATAACTGCCTCCTAGATGGCTTCGGCAATGGTCAGCGACAGGCCATCCAGCGCATCGCTCATATGGATCTGGCAGGCCAGACGCGAAGAGGGGCGTACCTCGACCACATCACCGATAGCCTCGACCATTTCACTTTCCTCGTCGGAGGCCGCATCCAGCTTGGACAGCCATTGTGCATCGACGTAGACGTGGCAGCTTCCGCACGAACAAGCCCCGCCACAGGTGCCTTCAACTGTCGTGCCGCCATCACGCAGGGCCTCCATCAGGCGGGCCCCCGATGCGACGTCCAGCGTCAGGGTCTGGCCGTCTTGCTGGGTTACAAAAATCTGGGGCATCAAGCGACCTCGAAGAGACCGGCGGCACCCATGCCACCGGCGACACACATGGAAACGATGACATATTTTACGCCGCGACGCTTGCCCTCGATGAGGGCGTGGCCGACGAGGCGCGAGCCGGTCATGCCGAAGGGGTGGCCGATGGCGATGCCGCCGCCATTGACGTTGAGGATGGCGGGATCAATGTCGAGGTGGCGCTGGCAATAGAGCGCCTGAGAGGCAAAGGCCTCGTTGATCTCGAACAGGCCGATATCGCTCATCTTCAGACCCGCACGCTTGAGCAGTTTGGGGATAGCGAAGACGGGACCAATGCCCATTTCCTCGGCCTTGCAGGCGGCGACCTGGAAGCCGCGATAGATGCCCAGAACCGGCAGGTTTTCAGACTGGGCGGTCTTCAAGTCCATAATGACCTGAGCCGAGGCCCCGTCCGACAACTGGCTGGCATTGCCGGCGGTGACGTGGCGGCCTTCCTTGATGATCTGGCCGTCCTTGAAGACGGGCTTCAGACCCGCGAGTGCCTCATAGGTCGTGCCGGCACGGATGCCTTCGTCGGACGACAGGGTGACCTCTTCCTCGCCAATCTCTTCGCCGGTCTTGGCGAACAGGGTCTTGGAGGTGGTCAGCGGGACGATCTCGTCATTGAACAGACCGGCAGCTTGAGCGGCGGCTGCACGCTGCTGGCTCTGGGCGGCGAAGTGGTCTTGGTCTTCGCGGCTGACGCCATAGCGGTCGGCGACCAGTTCGGCGGTTTCGATCATGGCCATATAGGCGTGCGGATCATGCTCCAGCACCCGCTTTGAGCGGTTGCGATAGGTCGGCATGTGCTTGTTCAGGGTCAGCGAGATGCTTTCCATCCCGCCCGCAACCGCCGCGTCGATCTCGTCAGTCATGATGCCGCGCGCCGCCAGCGCAATGGCGTTCAGGCCCGACGAGCATTTGCGGTCCAGCGTAAAGCCCGCCACGGTTTCATCGGGCAGTTTGGAGGCATGGACGCTGAGACGGCCAAGGTTGTAGCTCTGGGTGCCCCAGTGATTGCCGACGCCTAAGTAAACATCGTCGATACGGGCCGGATCAAGACCGGCACGGTCCAGCGCGGCATCTATCACATGGGCCGACAGGACAGGGGCCTCGGTATTGTTCAAGGCCCCGCGATAGGCCTTGCCGACGCCGGTGCGGGCTGTGGAGATAATGGCAGCTTCGCGCATAGGATTTACTCCGTAGAACCATGCATATTGTTGGGGCCCCAATAGGCGGTCATCTGTTGGACCAGACCGTCGGGGTTGAACTCGAAGGTGTCGATGACGTCGATCCGGCACGGCCCCTCGGGCAGGGTCAGATCGACGCTGAAAGCAAAGGCGGCGATGCTGGCCGAGGTGCGGACCGGACCGTGAAGGGTCAGTTTGGGACCCATTTTCATGGAGCCTTGATAGAAGGCCCTGATGGCATCGTGGCCGACCACAGGCTGGGCATCGACCGGATCACGCACCACGGCATCGGCAGCATAGAGACGGACCACAGCCTCGGCATCGCCGGTTTCAAAGGCCGCGACATAGGCTTCGACCGTTTCGATCATTTTCTGCGGCGATACCGACATGGCGAACCCTTTAAGGAATGTAGCGGCTGATGGTGGAGGCAATACAGGCGGGCTTGTCGTGGCCTTCGATCTCGACCGTCACATCGACCGTGACCTGAACGCCGGTGCCTTTTTGCTCGATCTTGCTGATCACGCCGGCACCGCGAATGCGCGAGCCGACCTTGACCGGAGCCAGAAACCGCACCTTGTCCAGACCGATGTTCAGGCCCGACGATACGCCATTTACGGTGATCAGTTCGGGCATGAAGGCGTTGACCAGAGCCAGTGTCAGATAGCCGTGGGCAATGGTGCCGCCAAACGGGCCGTCCTTGGCGCGGGCGGGATCAACGTGGATCCACTGCATGTCGCCGGTCGTCTCGCCAAAGCGGGTGACACGGTCCTGTTCGACCGACAGCCATTCGGTGTGGCCGAGGTCACGGCCCTCGGCACCGAGCAGGGCGTCCGGCGTATCGAAGACAACGCCCATCTTACGCCCTCTGGCTGGAGGCCGAGATGACCTCGCCGGTCAGATAGGATGACAGGTCGCTGGCGAGGAACACCATGATGTTGGCGATCTCCCAAACTTCGGCCGGACGGCCAAAGGCTTCGCGCTTGGACAGTTCAGCCAGCATCTCGTCCGTCGTGACCTTGGCGAGGAACGGGTGCATGGCCAAGGACGGCGAGACGGCATTGATACGCACGCCGTGTTCGGCGGCTTCCACCGCCGAGCAACGGGTAAAGGCCATCACGCCCGCCTTGGCAGCGGCATAGTGGGCCTGACCCTTTTGCGCGCGCCAGCCCAGCACCGAGGCATTGTTTACAATAACGCCGGACTTGGCTTCATACATCAGCGGCAGGAAGGCACGGCTCATGCGGAACACCGAGGTCAGGGTCACGTCCAGAACGCGCTCCCACTGCTCGTCGGTCATGTCCACGACATCGACCTCGCCGCCCAGACCGGCATTGTTGATCAGCACGTCGATACGGCCCAGCAGCCGAAACGATTCATCGCGCAGACGATCCACATCGGCCTGATTGGTCACGTCGCAGACAACCGTATGCGGACGCACGCCAACCGCCGCCTCGATGGCATCGGCAGCCTCGCCCAGACGGCGCTCGTGGAAGTCGCTGATGACCAAGGTCGCGCCTTCTTCAGCCGCCCGCTTGGCCGCCGAGAAACCGATACCGGTCCCCGCCGCAGCGGTAATCACCGCCGTCTTGCCCTTCAGCAAACCACGGCCCTCAGGGTATGCGGGGGGTGTGTTTACAAAGCTCATGCTTGGGTGCCCGTAATGTCAGTGAGGCCCATTTCGCGCGCGACCACATCATAGTGGTGCGACGGCGTTCTCAGTACGGTGGCGCTGGTGCGGGCGCGTTTGAAATAGAGGTGGGCGTCGTGTTCCCACGTAAAACCGATGCCGCCATGAATCTGGATGGTGTCGGCGGCGCATTGCATGAAGGCTTCGGAGCAACTGGCACCGGCAATGGCGGCGGCCTCTTCCATAGCGTCCGGCACATCCAGCAATCGCACGGTATAGGACAGGGCCGAGCGGGCGGATTCCACGGCCATCATCATATCGGCCAGCTTGTGCTTGATGGCTTGGAACGAGCCTATGACGCGCCCGAACTGCACACGCTGCTTGGCGTATTCGGTGCTCATTTCAAGCACCCGTTCGGCCCCGCCCAACTGTTCAGCGGCCAGCATGACGGTGCCGACGGCCAACATACGCCGGATAGCCGGTTCGGCCTTGCCGACAGGCCCGACGATGGCGGCATCGTCCACGATTACATTGTCAAAACGAATGCGGCTGAAGGGGCGGGTGGGGTCGAGGCTGGTGACGCGCTCGACGGCGATCCCTGCCGTGTCGGCGTCCAGCGCCACGAGGCTTAAACCATCCCAGCCGGATGTGTTTTCGGTGCGGGCGACCACCACCAGAAGATTGGCGGCGTGGCCCATCAGCACATAGTCGGCCTGTCCGTTCAGCGCCCATCCGGTGCCTTCGCGGCGGATGGTGCAGGGGGCGTCGGCGGGCAGGGGCGCACCGGATTTTCCGGTCAGACAAACGGCGGCACGGATATCGCCCTCGACAAGACGCGGCAGGAAGCGCGACTGGATGGCCTCGCATCCGGCCCCCATCAGGGCCGGTAGGGCCAGACCCAGTGTCGGGAATAGCGGGGCCGCCGTTAGCGTGCGTCCCGTTTCTTCATGCAGCAGGGCCAGTTCGATCAGGCCAAGATCACTGCCGCCAAAACGCTCGGGGGCGGCCACACCCAGCCAGCCCATTTCGACGGCCATGGCTTGCCATTGTTCGCGGTCCCAGCCGTCTTCGGATTCAATCGCGGCGCGCAAACGTTTCGAGGTGCCGTGTTCATTTAGAAAATCACGGGCACTTTCGGCAATGGCCTGTTGTTCGTCAGTAAGGGTGATGTTCATGCATGCGGTCCTTTAGCCCGCGCCGTAAACGGCTTGGGCGGGCGTGCGACGGGCGACCAGATCGCGCACTACATCGCCGACTTCCGACGGGTTCCAACGGCGACCCGCATCGACGGCCGGACCATTGCGCCAGCCTTCGGACAGCATGATCTTGCCACCCTGAAGCTCGAACACCTGTCCGGTGACCTCGGCAGACTGTGCGCTGGCCAGCCAGACAATAGTGGGGGCGACATTGGCCGGATCGTTAAAGTCAAAACCGTTATCGGGAGCCTTCATGGCGTCGGCAAAGGCGGTCTCGGTCATGCGGGTGCGGGCGGCGGGGGCCAGCGCGTTGGCGGTGATGCCATAGCGGCCCAGTTCTGCGGCCTGAACGAGAGTCAGGCTGGCAATGCCGCCCTTGGCCGCGGAATAGGCGCTCTGGCCGATCGAGCCTTGCAGACCGGCACCGGACGATGTGTTGATGATACGGGCATCGGGGTTCTGCCCCTGTTTTTGCTTGGCGCGCCAGTAATCGACGGCGGCGCGGCTGACACAGAAATGGCCACGCAGATGGACGCGCAAGACCGCATCCCATTCATCCGGCGTGCAGGACACAAACATGCGGTCACGCACGAAACCGGCATTGTTCACCACGGCGTGTAGGTCACCGAAGGTATCGAGAGCCGTCTGCACCATGCGCTGGCCGCCCTCGACCTCGGTCACGTCGTCGGTATTGGCAACGGCCTTGCCGCCGAGAGCGATGATTTCATCGACGACCTTTTGGGCCGCGCCGACCGTCTGGCCGCTCTCGCCATGGGTGCCGACACCCAGATCATTGACCACGACACTGGCTCCCTCAGCTGCCAGAGCCAGTGCATAGGCGCGGCCCAAGCCGCCGCCCGCGCCGGTGACGATGACCACCCGTCCTTCACAAATACCCGACATGGACGCTCCCCCTACAGACGCTCGATAATGGTGACATTGGCCTGACCGCCGCCTTCGCACATGGTTTGCAGGGCATAGCGTCCGCCGGTGCGTTCCAGTGTGTTGAGCATGGTGGTCATGATGCGCGCGCCCGTGGCCCCCAGCGGGTGGCCCAGCGCAATGGCCCCGCCATTGATGTTGACCTTGTCATGGGGGATTTCCAGTTCCTGCATCCACGCCAAGGCGACCGAGGCAAAGGCCTCGTTGCATTCGAACAGGTCGATGTCGGAAATCTTCAGGCCGGTCTTTTCCAGCGCATAACGGGTGGCCGGAATGGGCGCGGTCAGCATCCACACTGGATCATCGGCGCGCACCGAGAGATGATGTATGCGTGCGCTTGGCTTAAGGTTGTGATCCTTTACCGCCTTGGGCGAGGCCATAAGGATGGCGGCGGCTCCGTCTGCGGTCTGGCTGGCGACGGCGGCGGTGATGCGGCCATTCTCCATCAGCGGCTGCAGGCTGGCCATCTTCTCTAGCGAAGTCTCGCGCGGCGTTTCGTCGTGGGTGACACCGGCCAGCGGGCTGATCTCGTTATCGAACAGGCCCTGTTCGCGGGCAGCGATGGCGCGGCGGTGGCTTTCCAGCGCAAAGGCCTCCATGGCCTCGCGGCTGATTTTCCATTTGTCGGCGATCATTTCTGCCGAGTTGAACTGGCTGACCTCCTGATTGCCAAAGCGGTTCTGCCAGCCTGTCGAGCCCCGGAACGGATCGTCAAAACCATAGGTCTGACCTGCCAACATGGCCGCTGAAATCGGGATGGCATTCATGTTCTGCACACCGCCTGCGACCACCAGATCCTGAGTGCCGCTCATCACGCCCTGTCCTGCGAAATGGACAGCTTGCTGGGATGAACCGCACTGGCGGTCGATGGTCACGCCGGGCACATGCTGGGGCAGGCCCGCGGCCAGCCAGCACGAGCGCGCAATGTCGCCGGCTTGCGGGCCGATGGTGTCGCAGCAGCCGAACACCACATCCTCGACCGCTGCCGGATCAATGCCGGTGCGTCCCATCAGTGCAGACAAGACATGGCCGCCAAGGTCCGCCGGATGCACATGGGCAAGGCCGCCTTTTTTGCGACCTATGGGCGTGCGGACGGCATCGATAATATAGGCCTCATGCGGCATGGGCGAGGGTGTCCTTGGAAGCTGTAAACGCAAAGCCGCTATCGGCGGCGGACGAGGAGAGGGCGCAGGCCAGCACCCGCGCGCGATGGAAGGTTTCATCGCCCCAGCTTCCGCCAAGAGCGAGGCCGCGTTTCAGCAGGAAGTGGACATCCACCTCCCACGAATAACCCATGGCCCCGTGCACCTGAATGGATGTGCGGGCGGCAAGGCTGGCGGCTTCGACGGCGGCCAATTTGGCGTGCGAGGCGCGGGCGCGGGACAGGACGTTATTGGCCCCGATCTCGGCCGCGGCGGCATAGATGACGGGGCGGGCAAACTCGATCTTGACCTGTGCTGTGGCCAGCAGATGTTTGACGGCCTGGTAGGTGCCGATGGGCTTGCCGAACTGGGTGCGTTCATTGGCATAGGCGACGGCCAGTTCGACGCTGCGTTCGGCAAGGCCGAGGCATTGGGCGGCAGCAAAGACCGTGGCCCGTTCCAGCGCCTGCGCCAGCAGGGGGGCGCAGACGCTGGCCTCGGCGACCACGGTTTCGGCCGTGAGGGTAGCCGTTACCGTGGACAGACGGCGGAAAGGATCAATCGAGGCTTGCGAGGTCAGATGCACCTGATCGCGGGCGACCAGATGAAGCTGGCCATTCTGAACCAGCATAAGGGCATCGGCATTTTCGGCCCCGCAAACGAACGGATTGACCGGATGAGCGAGGGCGATGATGGCCTCGCCCGCCAGAGCTTTTTGCAGCCATTCCTCTGCGCGGGGATGATCCAGCGCGGCTAAGAGCGGGAGCACGACACCGGCTTGTTCTACCAGAGGTTCGGGCAGGGCGGCGTGACCACAGGCGCGGGCGATCAGCACGAAATCGGTCTCGGACAGTCCAAGACCACCCTTGTGCTCGGGCACTAAAATACCGGACAGGCCAAGCTCCATCAGAGCATTCCAGCGGGCGGCATCATGGGTCTGGCCGCTATCCATCAGGCGACGCAGATCGGCCCCTGTACACTGGTCGGCCAGCAGGGACGAGACGACCTCGGCAATGGCCTGTTGTTCTTCTGCGAAGGCAAAATCCATGATCAGCCCCTCGGCATACCAAGCACGCGCTCGGCGATAATGTTGCGCTGGATTTCGTTGGAACCGGCATAGATCGGCCCCGCCAGCGAGAAGAGGTATCCGCCCAACCAGTCGTGGTTATCGGCCATTGGTTCGGCCAGTTCTGCGAAGGGACCGAGGATGGCCAGCGCGGTCTGGTGCAGGGCGATGTCCATCTCCGACCAGAATATCTTGTTGCAACTGGCCTCGGCACCGATGGTGCCGCCGGCCTGAAGGCGACAGGCGGTGGAATAGATGGACAGGGCATAGGCCTGTGCATTCATCCAAGCCTGCGCCACATCGCGTCCAATGGCGAGATCGAGGCGATCCTGATGTTCCAGATAAAGTACCGACAGCTTGCGGGCCGCTTCCTGATAGCGGGCAGGCGAGCGTAGCATCAGGCCGCGCTCGAAACCGGCTGTGGCCATGCAGACGTGCCAGCCTTGGCCCTCGTCGCCCAAACGGTTGGCGACCGGCACGCGGGCATTTTCCAGAAAGATTTCGGCAAAGCCCGCTTCGCCGTCGATCTGGGGAATGGGGTTGACCGTGACGCCCTCGGTTTTCAGGTCCATCAGCACCAGAGACAGGCCCTTGTGACGCTGTGATCCGGCCTCGGTGCGGACCAGCACAAAGGCCCAGTCGGCAAAGACGGCGCGCGACGACCAGATCTTGTGGCCGTTCAACACATAGTGGTCGCCATCGCGCACGGCGGTGGTGGCAACCGCAGCAAGGTCCGATCCGGCCTGGGGTTCCGACCATGCCTGTGCCCAGATTTCATCGCCCGAAGCCATGGCGGGCAGGAAGCGGGCTTTTTGCGCGTCCGTGCCGAACTCCATCAGGGTCGGACCCAGCAGGAAGATGCCGTTCTGGTTCACCCGACCGGGGGCACCCGCGCGATAATATTCTTCCTCGAAGATCAGCCATTCGATCAGGTTCAGGCCGCGACCGCCGTATTCCTTCGGCCACGTGACCATGCCGAAATTGCCCTTGGCCAAGGTGCGTTCCCAGTCACGGTGCAACTCGAAACCTGCTTTGGTATCAAAGGAGGGCAGGCGGGTTTGCGGCACATGGCTTTGCAGCCACTGGCGGACTTCCAGACGAAAGGCGTCTTGTTCGGGGGTAAAGGACAACTGCATCAGAACTTGGCCTGCTTGCCGCCATCGACAAAGGCATCGCGCGAGGCCTGACTGTCGGCGTGCATGTACATTTCCAGCGTAAAGCCCTGTTCGAAGCGATAGCCGTGATCGACATCGCGAGCCTCAAGGCCGTTGAGCGCCTGTTTGGCCAGAACCAGAGCGGTGCGGCTCTTGCCCGCAATCACAGCGGCAAAGGCGCGGGCTTCGGACAGCAGGTCACCGCGGCTGACGACCTTGTGCACACCGCCCAGACGCCATGCGTCCTGTGCGGTTATGCGTCCCCCCGTGAAGAAGGCCGCCCGCACGGCGTGCAGAGGTAACATACGCGACAGGTGCGACGCCCCGCCCATTGCGCCACGGTCGATTTCCGGCAGGGAGAAGAAGCAGTCATCGGACGCGATGACCGTATCGGATGCCCCGCAAATGCCGATGCCACCGCCGATCACGAAACCATGGGCGGCCACGACGACCGGCACAGGACAGTCACGCACGGCCTTGAAGGTCCGGTAGTTGCCGCGGTTCAGTTCAACAATGCGTTCGGGATGGGCCTGCATCTCCTTGATGTCGACGCCGCCGCAAAAACCGCGCCCCTCGGCACGGATCAGCACACAGCGCACATCCTCGCGCGATCCAACCTCGGTAATGATGGCGGGCAGGGCATTCCACAGGGTGGAGTCCAGCGCATTGACCGGCGGGTGATCCAGAATGATCTCGCCGATGCGGTCATTGATTTCGGTGCGGATAGGCATGTCGGTCTTCCGTCAGGCCGCGATGCGGGCGGGGCCGCACAGGGCCTCCAGCCGCGCGCGGGCTTGGGTGGTGATTTCAGTAATCAGGGCCTCGCAGGTCGGCAGATCGCCCAAACGACCTGCGACCTGTCCTGTGGCCATCAGGCCGTCATCTGGGCGGCCTTCGACGACAGCCCGCTGGATCAGCATGGGGGCGCTGGCGGCCATCATGGCCTGTGCCAGTGTCAGTCCGCCGTGGCCGGTCATGGCGCGGGCAGCCTTCAGCAGCTCGGCATTGGATGCCCCTGTGGCGCGTTTCATCATCCACGCGCTTTCCAGCGCCCTGATCCACATGGAGACGGGGCCTGATTTCTCGATCCGGTTCAGGCGTGGATTGCGGATCATGCGCTGGGGCAGGCCGTCCACCTTGGTGGAGACCAGAATGTCGTCGGGACCGGCCTTCAGGTAACGGTCCTTGGTAATGGCGGGGATGGGGCTTTCAGCCGTCATCAGAAAACGGGTGCCCATGGCCATGCCCGCTGCGCCATAGGCCAAGGCTGCTGCCAGGCCGCGCCCGTCGCCAAAGCCGCCCGCCGCCACAACCGGCACATCCACCGTGTCCAATACCTGAGGCAACAGGACGGTGGTGGCGACCGAGCCAGTATGGCCGCCGCCTTCGCCGCCCTGAGCCGTGATCATGTCACAGCCCAGTTCGACCATTTTCTTGGCGTGTTTCAACGCGCCGACAGTGGGAATGCAGACAATACCCGCATCGCGGAAACGTTTGATAATGGCCTTGTCGGGACCGCGACCAAAGCTGACGGCGCGGATATGATCGCGTTCCGACAGGATGATCTCAACGATCTCTGCGGCACCCGGCTGGAACATGTGAAAGTTCACGCCGAACGGGTGGGAGGTCAGGGATTTGACCTCGGCAATCGCGGTTCGCAGTTCGTCGGGGCGCATGACGGCGGCCCCCAGAAAGCCGAAGGCTCCGGCATTGGAGGTGGCCGCGACCAGAGGCGGGGTGGCAATCCAGCCCATCGCCGTCTGGATCACCGGATAGCGGCAACCCAGTTTGCGGGTCAGTTCGGTTTCAAGGACATCGGTCATGCGTCGCCCTTTTCCTTATTGCCCGTTTCCTTGTTAACCTGCGCCATGCTCTTGCCGTCCAACCCGCCGAGGCTGTGACCGCTGACCAGATCGTTCTGGGCATGAGCAAAATGGTGCATGTGGAAGACGGCATCCATGGCCGTACGCTTGCCGCGCAGGTCTTCGACATGGTTGACGGCCTGTTTGGTCAGGGACAGACCAAGGCGCGGCATCTGGGCGATCTTTTCGGCGATACTGCGGGTGTGGGCTTCCAGATCGTCGCGGGCCACCACGCGGTTGACCATGCCCAGTTCATAGGCGCGGCTTGCGGGCATACGATCACCGAGGAACAGGAACTCCTTGGCAATGCGCGGGTGCATTTCAAAGGCATGGGCGAAATATTCGACTCCCGGAATACCCATGCGCACGACCGGATCTTGGAAATACGCATCCTCTGATGCGACGATCAGATCGCACACCCAGGCCAGCATCAGGCCGCCCGCAATACAGGCCCCCTGAACCATGGCGATGGTCGGTTTCTGGATTTCGCGCCAGCGGCGGCACATGCCCAGATAGACCTCGTGCTCGCGGGTATAGAGCAGTTCGGCTGCCGGCTTGTTGGTGTGATCGGCCACCAGATGTTTGCGATCAAATGTCTTGTGCAGATCGCGGCCGGGCGTGCCGATGTCATGACCGGCCGAGAAATGCTTTCCGGCCCCGCGCAGGACAATGACCTTGACCGCATCGTCATCGACAGCACGGCGAAAGGCATCGTCCAGCGCATAGGTCATCTGCGAGTTCTGGGCGTTGTGAAACGCCGTGCGCTGCATGGTGATCCATGCGACCGGCCCCTCCACCGCATAGTCAACGGGGGTGTCGGTTTCGTAGACAATATCCACGGATTTGGGAGGGACCAGATCGTTCATGCTCAGGCGGCCTCGGTCTTGGCGAGGCGGCGATCACCGACCGGATTGCCTTTAATGAGGGTGGCCCGCAGATTGTGCGGGTCCAGATGCTCGCGGATCAGTTTGAGCTGTTCGGCGGTTGGGGCCTTGGTTTCAGGAATGTGGTCAGGACGTTCCAGCGCAAAGCCGGTGTTTTCCTGAACCTCTTCGAAGGTGACACCGGGGTGCAAGGAGCGCACCCGCATGGCGTTGTCCTTGCCGCCGAAATCCAGCACGGCCAGATCGGTGATGACCCGTCGCAGGTCCAGTCCGCGCGGCTTTTTGCCATCCGGCCAGCGGGCAGGGTTGTAACCCACGCCGCACACATAATCGACTTCGCCCGCCACGAAGGCGCGGGTGTTATGAGTTGGCACGAAATAGCTGTTCGGATGGCTGATCGAGTTACCCGGATAGCCGCGCGCGCCCAGCAGGGCCGCCTTGGGTTTGGCATGATCGCCGATGACCGATATATTGGTCTGGCCGAAACGGTCGATCTGGGTCGGCACCACCATGGCGTGACGCTTACCGCCCCAAAGATTGTCAAAGGTGCGGGCAAACGGCATCCAGCCCTCGATCTTGGGCTGATAGCCATTGCGCGGACCGGCGGGCACCGGCTCGGCGACGAAATGGTTTTCGCCATCGGTCAGCATCAGGGCCGGATTGCATGTTAGCTTGGCAAGGCCTGCGGCAAGGCGCGGCATCAGGGTAATGCCGGTGGCCAGCACCTCGCCATCATCGGTCCAGGCCTCGGAACCGGCGGCAATGCACAGTTCGATCAGGCTATAGGTGTCGGTGGTCTGGGTCATGTCATGCCCCTCAATAGATCGCAGCAGGAAGGGCGCGGATGTGTTCGGCTCCGCCGACAGCGGCGACATAGGTGTCGGGTTCAACATCGACGAAGCGGTCGCGATACTCGCCCCAGCCTTCGCCGCTGGACGCGACATAGGTTTTCAGGTGGGCCATATCGATGCCGTAGTCGGGATTGGCCGCGGTCGGGTGGGCACCCAGCGGAGCCTCGATCACGCCGGTAACGACGCTACGCTCGAACGGGTGGAAGCGCGAATTGGCGGGAAGATCCAGCGCATCGGTTTCCACCAGCTGCTCGGTGGAAACGAAGACCTTGTCGGCGGCACGCGCCATCAGATCGTCGAAGAAGGGGTCTGGGCTGAAGATTAGCGTATTGCCCGCCTTGTCGGCGCGGTGGACGTGCATGATGGCCGCATCCAGTTTGATAGCGGGCATGGCCAAAAGGGTCTGGCCGTCCTCATAGGGCGACTTGATCGTCTTGATGCCTTGCGCCGGAATATCGGTGGCCATGCCGAACTGGGCGGGCAGGAAGGGCAGGTGCATAGCGGCGGCCCGCAGACCCCAGTGCAGCAGTCCCTCGTCCAGCTCCATGACGTCCAGCGTACCTGCCTGACGTGCGGCGCGGAAATGTGGGTCCAGCGGGAAATGGTCCAGCGAGACAAAGCCGAAGATCAGCTTCTTGACCTTGCCTGCCGCCACCAGCGTGCCGACATCGGGACCGCCATAGGCCACGATGGTCAGGTCTTTCAGGTTCGAGCGGGCAATAGCGCGCACCAGAGACATCGGTTTGCGACGGGTCGCCCAGCCACCGATACCGATCGTCATTCCGTCTTTCAGGCTGGCGACAAAGCCATCCAGATCCAGCCGTTTGTCCAGCACGCCGCATCACTCCGTTAAAAGCAGGGATTGGTTCCTGCTACGACGCTATGAGACGGCTATCAGCGGGTGAAGGGCACCGGAACGAACGGATTGTTTGCGTCCGGAGACAATGCCGCAAAGGGCAGTGAATCCGGTCTGTAGGTGCCAGCCGATAGGTGAGCCTGACGAAACACTCTGGCCGTCTGCGGCGACTTATCGCTGCGCGCGCACTGGGTTCTATTTCTGCCAAGGACGGGGGCACCCGTGAACAAGGCGGGGAGGCCGGATGTGCTTCGTAAAATAACCGAAGACCGGGCGGATATGCTGAAGACGCGAGACGATATGAATCTCCCGCGCGGGATATTTGTCCTGATCTTTATTGTCTCGATGGTGATGGCCATCGGCAATACGGGCCTGATTTCGGTCATGCCTGCGATCGGGCGGGCCATTGGGATGTCCGATCATCTGGTCGCCGCCATCTTCTCGTTGTCAGCCTTGCTGTGGGCCATCAGCGCGCCGCACTGGGCGCGGGTTTCGGATGTACGCGGCCGCAAGCCGATGATGATGCTGGGTCTGGGCGGCTTTGTCTTTTCGATGCTGGGATGCGCGCTTGTGGTGTGGGCAGGGCTTCAGGCTCTGCTGGCTCCGGTGGTGGTGTTCGTTACCTTTCTGCTGATCCGCGGCATTTTCGGCATACTGGGATCGGCCACCGCCTCGTCCAGTCAGGCCTATGTGGCGGACCGGACATCGGCCAAGGAGCGTACATCGGCCCTGTCTGCCTTGGCGGGTGCTCTGGGCATGGGCACGATTATTGGCCCCGCCCTGTCACCCTTGCTGGTGTTCGGCTTTTTGGGGCTGGCAGGGCCGATGACCATTTTTGCGCTGGGCGCAGGCGTGGTTCTGCTGATGGTGGCGCTGATTATTCCGCGCGATATCCCACCCGCAAAGCTTTATCCCGACAAGTTCGCCAATGTGCACACGGCGGCGGCGCGCAAGGAGCGTGGCTTTGGTATCTGGCTGGACCGCGATATCGGTCCGTGGCTGATCTTCGGATTCCTGTCATGCTGCGTGCAGGCCATCAATGTCTACACGCTCGGCTTTGTTGTTATGGACGTGGTGGCCCTGCCGGCGACAGAGGCCCAGCGCTATATCGGTATGGCCATGGCGGCAGGGGCAGGGGCGGGGCTTTTCGGCCAGTGGGTGCTGATCCCGTGGCTGAAGATGTCGCCGCGAGCCCTGATCTGGTCCGGTGGCCTTTTGGCTCTGGCGGGCAATCTGTTGACGGTGTTTGCCCATGACATCTGGATGTTGTCGCTGGGCTATGTGGTCCTGACGCTGGGCTTCTCGTTCTGTCGTCCCGGTTTTACCGCCGGTGCCTCGCTGGCGGCGCGACCGGACCAGCAAGGGATTGTTGCCGGAATGGTGTCCAGCCTGTCGGGCGGGTCGATTGTCATCACGCCTGTCATCGGCGTGCTGCTTTATGAAATGGCAACGCCGTCACCGTTCATCCTGAACTGCGTGGTTATGGGTGGACTGATGATTTTTGCCTGGAAAAACGCCTCGCTGTGGCGTCCCGATCTGTCACGCACAGCCACTTCGATTGTTTCCTGATGCGGATAAACCGTCTGCAACCACGCGCTTGTTGTCGACGGGCGTTGGTCAATAATCGTTTCATCGAAATCTAAAAACTGGCCTGCGCCCTTATGCGTCGAGGCTGAATAAAAGACGTGGGAGCCTCCAATGGATCGTTATCTGGTCATTTCTTCTGATGGTCATGCGGGTCTTCCGCCGGAAAAATATCGCGAATACCTTGATCCTCAATATCGCGAGCTTTTTGACGAGCGTGTCGCCAAAGAAATCGCGGCCCGCGAGCAGCACGAGAAGAATTTTCTTCTTGATGACTTCAACAATCACTGGCGCGCGTCGGTAGGTGATGGCCTTGAAGGTGCTTGGGATTCCGATATCCGCAGCCGCGTTCTGGACGAAGACGGTGTCGTCGCCGAGGTTCTCTATCCCGATGGCATTACCGAGCGTAATGCCCCGCCTTTCGGTGCCGATATCGGCCTGCGCCCGAACGCCAAGGAGGCCCATCTGCAATGGGCCGGTGCCCGCGCCCACAACCGCTGGATGGCCGATTTCTGTAAGATGGATCCGGTGCGCCGTATCGGTCTGGCCATTATTCCGGCCTTCTACGACATGGAAGAGAACCTGAAGGAAATCCTCTGGGCCAAGGAAAACGGTCTGAAGGGCGTGGTTCTGCCGACCCTGATGGAAGGTTGGGACTTCTACAATCACCCGAAATACCACCGCATGTGGGCCATGCTGCAAGAGTTCAACATGCCGGTGAACTTCCACTCGGGTGCTGCCCCTGCCTATGACACGGCCCAGCCGGGCTGGATCGGCGTCTATCTGTCGGAATACGCCTTCTATCTGACCCGTCCTATGTCGACGATGATCTTCGGCGGCGTGTTCGAACAGTTCCCGAACCTGAAGGTGACCTTCACCGAAGCAGGCGGCGAGTTCTGGTTCCCGTGGATGCTGGAACTGATGGATATCCGCGCTTCGGTCAAACACACCAGCGGCAAGCTGGGTGATCACCGCTCGAACCTGTCGATGAAGCCGAGCGAGTATTTTCAGCGCAATATCTGGGTCGGCTGCTCGGCCCTACCGGACGAGGAAACGACTGAGTCCTATTACAATATCGGCATCGACCGCGTTCTGTGGGGCACGGACTATCCGCACCCCGAAGGCACATGGCCGCAGACCCATCCGAAGATGATCGCCAGCCTGGGCGGCCTGCCGGACGAGCACATTGCCAAGATGTTGGGGGGAAATGCCCTTGATGTTTACGACCTTGATCTGGAGGCGATGAACAAGATCGCCGCCCGTATCGGGCCGAAAAAGTCCGGTTTCGCCAAGGCGGCATGACCGTGACCGGGCGGCCGTTGGGGGACGGCCGCCCACTCGCGACTTCAAAACAAAAATGAAAATGGGAGGAACGACCATGGCCAAGCTCCGCTATGTCCAGGATGTCGAAAAGCTGAAGGCTGCTATGGAGGCGCGCGCCTCGCAGGGTGGTCTGAAGAACACCGTGCAGACCCTGCGCGCATTCTATGAAACCGATCCGGAAATCGTGGCGGCCCTGCTGCCCAAGCCGCTGGAACCGACCGCGGCCTCGAAAATCCTGATCCAGTTTTCCTATGTCGAAATGCGTCCGACGCCGGACAAGCTGGTCGTTTCGGCAGCTATGACGGTGGGCGTTGAGTCCACCTATAAGGGCAAGGTCGGCTGGTACGTTCTGGCCATGCCGATGGGCGGCGAGTTTGTCGTCATCGGTGGTCGTGAACGCTTTGGCGAACCCAAGAAACTGGCCGATGTCCAGTTCACCAAGAACGGCAACCACGTTCATGTCACCTGCACCCGCAACGGCGTGGCCTTTGTCGAGCTGGAAGGCAATATTGCCGACAGCCTCGGTGCCAAGAAGTTTACAGAAAACCTGTTCTGCTACAAGGGCATGCCGGGTATCGCCAACGGCTTCGGCTTTGATGGCGATGTCTTCCTGACCCAGCTGAACTGGGACCGCGACTGGGATATGCACCACGTCGTCGAGGGGGGCAAAATCACCCTGCGCGAGTCCGCCGCAGATCCGCTGATAGACGTGCCGGTCCGCAAGCTGCTCAAGATGGAATATTCCGAAGGTCGCAGCGTAACCGGCGGCGAAATTCTCGAAAAGGTTCCGGGCGAATGGCTGCAGCCGTTCTGGTGGGGCCGTTACGACGAGAACCCGACCGGTGGTATCGAGATCGCTCTGGCCTCCGAGGCTGCGCTCGAGAATGCGTGATCTTGCAGGCAAGGTGGCCGTCGTTACCGGCGGTGCCAGCGGCGTGGGCCGCGCTCTGGGCGAAGCCCTTGTCGAGCGCGGGGCCAAGGTGGTTCTCAGTGACATCAATGCCGAGGCTCTGGAAGCCACGGCATCGGAAATGCGGACCGCTGGCGGCGACGTCACGGGTATTGTGGCCGATGTGATGGATCAGGCTTCGGTCGATGCGCTGGCCGATCAGGTCTTTGCCCGTCACGGTAAGGTGCATCTGGTATTCAACAATGCCGGTGTGGGCCTTGGCGACTTCCGTGAGCCAATCTGGACGCTGGCCCTCAAGGACTGGGAGTGGGGTCACAATATCCATGTCATGGGTGTGGTCCACGGTATCCGTGCTTTTGTGCCGCGCATGCTGGAAGGAGGCGAGGATGGCTATGTCATCAACACCACCTCCACCAATGGCGGTCTGGTGCCTTCGGCCCGCACGCCGGTCTATGCCTCGACCAAGGCAGCCGTCACCAGCCTGACCGAGGTTCTGCACCACCAACTGGAAGCGCAGGGCGGCAAGGTCAAGGCGGCCCTCTTGTTCCCCGGTCCGCATCTGGTCAACACCAACCTGATGCGTTCGGCCCGACCGGCGGCCTTTGTCGATCCGGACAGCCCGCAACCGGCCGGCAAGTCGATGGCCGAACTGGCCCAGCAGAATGGCGGCGTACCGGTCACTGAACCGGAAGAAGTCGCCAATTTTGCGCTCGACGGCATTGCCGAAGGCAAGTTCTGGCTGCTGCCGCAAAGCGAGCGTTCGGATGGGAACATCCGCCGTCGCACGGACAGCATTCTGGCTCGCAGCGCCCCTGTGGGGTTGGGCGGCTAAACGAAAAAGGATAGGCGGCGGGAGGGGAATGGAGGCCCTTCCCGCCGTCAATCCTTGAGTGGCGTTAAAAAATAAAAACAAACAGCCGGTTAGATCGCAAAAGATCAGGGCTGATAGGGAGGGTTAGATGACACGACGCATGAATCGCATTGCGACTGTCCTGCTCGCGGGTACAGCCTTGGCTGGCATGATGCCTATGGCGGCTGTAGCTCAGAGTGCCGCAGAAGAAGAGGCGCAGGATGCAACCCGTATCGGCGATATTGTCGTTACAGCACAACGCCGCGAAGAACGTCTGATTGACGTTCCGCTGTCGGTATCGTCGTTGGGCGGCGAACAGTTGCAACGCGCAGGTATTGCCGATGTTTCGGCCATCGGGGGCTATGTCCCCAACGTGCAGATCAACCAGACAGTAGGCGGTGCCTTTGGTCCACTGATCTCGATGCGCGGTCTGGCTCCGTCGGGAGATACCAGCCTGGGACGCGACCAGCCGGTTGGTCTGTATATTGATGGCGTGCCGATCGCCAAATCGACCGGTGCCGCCTTCGACACTGTTGATCTGGAACGTGTCGAGGTTCTGCGCGGTCCGCAAGGTACGCTTTACGGCAAGAACACCATCGGTGGTGCGGTCAACCTTGTGACCCGCAAACCGACCGGCGTGTTTGGCGGCAAGTTCATGCTGGGTATCGGCAGCGAGAACCTGTTTGAACAACGTCTGTCACTGGATCTGCCGCGCTTTGGCACGATTGGCGAAGGCATCGGTGCCTTTGACATCAAGGTGGCCTATTCGGGTCGCGAGCGTGACGGCTTCTTTGACAATACCCACCCCGATGCCCGCTTTGATACGTTCGGCGCGCAGGACCAACAGGCGGGCCGTATCGACATTGTCTGGCGTCCGACCGAGGCCCTGTCGTTTGCCTATAGCTATGACGATACGTCCAGCAAGTCTTCGCCCGCCATGCTGGCCATCAGCGCTCCGGGCGCAATCGGTCCGGGCGGGGCCTATGCGTCGCTGTATCCTTATATCAAGGACTCGATCCACACCTCGCGTCCGAAGGGCATTGCCAACGACTATTCCAACCGCAGTGATTTTGCGGTCAGCGGCCATGGCCTGACGATCGAGTACAACAAGGACGGTGTGCCGTTCTTTGGTGATGTAACCGTGAAGTCGATCACCGCTCACCGCACCATGCAGTCGTGGAGCCAGACCGACTTTGACGGCGTGGGCGTCGATCTGATGCACTTCACGCTCAACAACGACTATCAGCAGACCTCGCAGGAGCTGCAACTGATCGGCACGAACGGCCAGATCAACTACACGTTCGGTCTGTTCGGCTTCAAGGAAGAGTATGACGTGTTCAATCCGCGCTGGAACTTCCAGTTCGGCGGCAACAAGTATGATCTTCAGGAACGGTCGGCCGACAACAAGTCCTATGCGGCCTATGGTCAGCTGACCTGGACGCCCAATGCGTTCGAAAAACGCCTCAGCCTGACGATTGGCGGTCGCATCAGCAAGGACGAGAAACAGGCGACGTCGTTGAGCCAGAGCTACGCGACCTATCTGGCTAATCCGGCCAATCCGGCATCGGGTGTGTTCCAGCGCGATGCCAATGGCAATCCGGTGACCCGCAGCGGTGGTCCGGCTCTGGGTGCCCTTCCGGGACCGGGCAATATCGGCCCCTCGGACCTGATCCCGTTGACGGCAGATGGTTCGTGGTCGGAGTTCACGCCAGAGTTTAACATCGCCTGGAAGATGAGCGAGGACTGGAACGTCTATGCGCGTTACGCCACCGGCTTCAAGAGCGGCGGCAATAACGACGTGGCAGCCAACAATGCCGGCTTCATGACGCCGTATAACCCTGAAAAACTGACGGCCTATGAAATCGGGACCAAGGGTCAGTGGTTCGACAAGCGCCTCAGCCTGTCGGCGGCGGTCTATTACAGCGATTATGAAGACTTCCAGGCCGGTGTCTTTGTGCCGTCTCTGGTAACCACGACGATCATCAATGCCGGTCAGGCCACAATGTCGGGTTTCGAGCTGGAAGGCATTGTGCGTCCGATCGACAACCTGCGCATCAACTTCGGCTATGGCTACACCAAGGCCGAGTATGACGAGTTCATCCTGCCCTCGGGTCAGGACGTGACCGACACCTATGTCTTCCCGTTGATCCCCAAGCACAACTATACGCTGGGTGTGGACTATCGCTGGAATGATGTAGCCGTTGGTGGCGATATCGTCGCCAGCCTGAACTACAACTGGCGTGACGAGCAGGAAGGCAACATCACCGGCGACCCTCTGTCGGTCCGTAAAGCCTATGGTCTTCTGGATGGCCGTATCTCGCTCAGCGATATCGACATTGGCGATGGTCGTCTGATGGAGATCTCGTTGTGGGGTAAGAATCTGCTGGACGAAGAATATTGGGTATCGGGTATCAATCTGAGCCTGTTCACCATTCGCCAGTGGGGCGACCCGCGCAGCTTTGGCCTGCAAGCCAATGTGAAGTTCTGATCTGGAATGACGGGGGCGGCCAACAGGTCGCCCCCAAATCTTTCATGTCCAAATTTCCGGCTGCCGTGTGAATGTCTGGTGGCCTTTCTTTTTCATCCTTGGCGGAGGGACCATGTCCGACCATCTGAAATTCTATATCGACGGGGCATGGGTTGATCCGGTTGCTCCACGCACTCTGGATGTTATCAATCCGGCCACCGAACAATCTGTCGCCCGCATCAGTCTGGGCGGGGCCGAGGATGTGGATCGCGCCGTCATGGCCGCGCGCCGCGCCTTTGACAGTTTTGCCCGCACCACGCGTCAGGAACGGATCGAACTGCTTGAAGCGATTCTTGCCGAGTATGAGCGCCGCCGCGAGGAAATGGCCAAGGCCATCACGGCCGAAATGGGCGCACCACGCACCCTGTCGCGCAATGCACAGGCCTTTATGGGCACAGCGCACCTTTCGACCGCCATCGAGGTGCTGAAAAACTATGAATTCGAGGAAGCCCGTGGCTCGACCCTGATCAGCCGCGAACCGATCGGCGTATGCGCCTTCATCACGCCGTGGAACTGGCCGTCCAACCAGATCGGTTGCAAGGTGGCTCCGGCGTTGGCGACGGGCTGTACCATGGTGCTGAAACCGTCCGAAGTGGCCCCGCTGTCGGGCATTATCTGGAGCGAGATCATGGATGCGGCCGGTGTTCCGGCGGGCGTTTATAACATGGTCAATGGTGACGGGCCGGGTGTGGGTGCGGCCCTCAGCAGCCATCCCGAGGTGGATATGGTCAGCTTTACCGGCTCGACCCGCGCGGGCATCGAGGTGGCCAGAAATGCCGCCCCGACCATCAAGCGCGTGCATCAGGAACTGGGTGGCAAGTCGGCCAATATTGTTTTGCCCGATGCCGATATCGCCAAGGCTGTCACGGCAGGCGTGGACCACATCATGAACAATAGCGGCCAGTCCTGTAATGCGCCCACGCGTATGCTGGTGCCGCGTGATCGCATGGACGAGGTCAAGACCGCCGCCCGTGCTGCCGCCGAGGCTATCACCGTCGGCGACCCGCAAGGCGATGCCCGTATGGGACCGGTGGTGTCCGAGGCCCAGTGGAACAAGATTCAGGGCCTGATTTCAAAGGGTATCGACGAAGGGGCCACTCTGGTCACGGGCGGGGCAGGGCGTCCCGACGGTCTGGATGTCGGCTATTATGTCCGCCCCACCATCTTTGCCGATGTCGATCCCGACATGACCATTGCCCGTGAGGAAATCTTCGGGCCGGTGCTTTCGATCATTCCTTATGACACGGTGGAAGATGCCGTCAGGATCGCCAACGACACCGTCTATGGACTGGCGGCCTATGTGCAGTCTGGTGACATCGACAATGCCCGCAAGATCGCCCGCCAGCTTCGTGCCGGTCAGGTGGCGATTAATGGTCCGGCCCCTGATCTCATGGCTCCGTTCGGGGGCTTTAAACAGTCGGGCAATGGCCGCGAGTGGGGCGATCACGCCTTTGCCGAGTTCCTCGAGGTTAAGGCCACGCTGGGCCACACCCCCGCATGACGGATTAACCGTCCCAACCGGAAAGGGCCGCTCAATGAGCGGCCCTTTTTTTGTGAGGTCTTAGGACAGTCGGCCCAGATTGGCGCGGTCGAAGGGAATAAAGGGTTGGCCCGTCCTGACCCGCTCGACCCATTGCGGGTCATTCAGTATGGCTCGGCCTACACCGGCCATGTCGAACTCCTGACGGGCAATGGCATCGCGTGCAGCTTGCAGGTTGTCCAGCGGCTTGGTCTCGCTGCTGCCGCTCAGGGTCTCACCCAGACCATTGCCCAGACCGATACCGCCAATGGCAACAGTCGGCTTGCCGGTCAGTTTTTTTGCCCATCCCGCCAGTGACAGGTTGGAGCCTTCAAACGCCGGACGATCAAACACCCGTCCGCTGGCATCAAACAGGTCCACGCCGGCCTCGGCCAACGGTACCAGCAATGCGCCCAGTTCTTCGGGCGTTTCGCCCAAACGTGCGCCATAGTCCTGTTGTTTGTGCTGGGAAAAGCGGAACATGATCGGGGCATTGCCGATCTCGGCCCGCACAACCGCTACGATCTCGGCGGCAAAGGCGGCGCGACGGGCACTATCGCCGCCATAGCGGTCATCGCGGTGGTTGGTTTCGTGCCACAGGAAGCTGTCGATCAGATAGCCGTGGCCACCATGCAGGGCCACGCCGTCAAATCCGGCCTCCATGGCATTGCGGGCGGCACCGGCAAAGGCGGCGATAATGTCGGCGATTTCGCCTGTGCTCATGGGCTGCGTCGGGGCACGCATGGCATCGACATAGTCATCCCCATACGAAGTATGACCCGCCTTGCCCCAATGACCTGATGGGCGCGAACCGACCAGATCGGGCCGGTTGGATCGGGCAGGGTCGCGCAACGGCCCCTGATGCCAGAGCTGCGGAAAGATACGTCCGCCCGCCGCGCGGACGGCATCGGTGACACGCCGCCAACCCTCAAGGGCGGCCTTGCCATACATATGGGGAATTGCGGGATCATCGACAGAGGTCAGATGATCAATGCCCACACCCTCGGTGACAATCAGGCCGACGCCTGCCTCGGCCCGGCGCTGATAATAGGAAGCGACATCCGCGCCCGGCACACCATCCGGCGAATGATAGCGCGTCATCGGCGACATGGAGACGCGGTTGCGCAAGGTCAGTTCACGGATGCTGATCGGCTGGAACAGCGGATCGGTCGTCGTCGCTTCGGCTGCTGGCTCCAGAAGCGTATCGGTCATTTCAGGCCCTCTGCATGATCGATGGTCCGCAAGATAGCGCGGGCATCGTCCGATCCGTTCAGCAGGCGATTGGTGCGCCACTGGATTTTCCACGTCCCGTCGATACGGGCCAGCTCCCACACATTCACCGACACGCGCCAGACATTGAACACGCCGTTCTCGTGTTTATAGACCCTTGAATAGTTGACGGCGCAGGCGCGGTCGCCATCGACGGTTACATTAGGCATGCTGGGGATGTGGGCGGCCCCTTCGCGTACAAGCGCGCGGTGGACATCATTGTCGAGCAATCCGGCAATACCGTCACGACCCTTTCCGGCCCAGCCATTGCCCAGTTCGTAAACACCGTCTTCGCTCCAAAGATCGCCGACCTTCTGGCCGCGTTCAAACGTGTCGGCGGTGTCGGCCTGTGGGCCATAGCGGGCGATGATCTGGCAGACGGCCACATAGTCCTGAAGGGACTGTAGCTTCTGTTCCAACCGCGCGAGGCGGGCTTCGGTGTCGGACATGGCAACTCCTGAATCTGCCCAAATCGGGTCCCCCCTAACATCCAAAATTTAACGGCCTAGATTAGCCGTCCTTACGGAAACGCTGTGTTGAACACGGCTGTCTGGTCGCGGGTGCGGGGCCATTCGATAGTGGGCGGATAATCGGGAGGCCACCAATGACAATGAACCGCCAATGGGTGCTGGCACGTCGTCCAGTAGGGCAGGTGAGGTTGGAGGATTTCGCACGCATTGATGCCGAAATTCCTGTGCCCGATCTGGCAGCAGGCGAGATTCTGGTCCGTAACCGGATGCTTGGTTTTGATCCGGCCCAGCGCGGATGGATGGACAAGGGCACGAGCTATATGGCCCCGATGGCCCTCGGCGAGCCGGTGCGGGGCAGTGCAGCAGCCGAGGTGATCGCTTCGCAAAATCCGGCCTATCCGGTGGGCCGTTTCGTGCGGGGTCTGTTTGGATGGCAAGACTATGCCGTGGTGAACAAGGTCGGCGAGACGGCTCCCATCCTCATTCCCGAAGATGTTGCCCCTGAGGAGGCGCTTGGAGTTCTGGGGGCAGCCAGCCTGACGGCATGGGTCGGTATCAAAACTGTTGGCGGCGTCAAAAGCGGCGACTGTGTGTTGGTGTCGGGGGCCGCGGGCGCGGTCGGCAGCATGGTGGTGCAGATTGCTCGCCTGAACGGAGCGCGGGTGATCGGCATAGCGGGCGGGGCCGAAAAATGCCGCTGGCTGGTCGAGGATTACGGAGCCGATGCCGCCATTGATTATCGCAGCGAAGATGTGTCGGCGCGTCTGGCCGAACTGGCCCCTGATGGCGTGGACCTGTTCTTTGACAATGTGGGTGGTGACATATTGGAGGCCGCTATCGGCCGGATGGCGTTTCACGGACGTATCGTCCTGTGTGGCTCTATCTCGGGCTATAATGACGCCGAACCGGCCCCCGGCCCGCGCAATCTGTCACGCATGATTTCCTACAGGATTTCGATGCAGGGCTTTATCCTGCTGGACCATCTGGATCAGGTGCCACAGGCCAGTGCCGAACTGCGCGACTGGCTGGCGGCAGGAACGCTGCGCTACCGCACGGATATACAGCACGGTTTCGAAGACATCCCCGCCACCTTCCTGCGCTTGTTCAGTGGAGCCAATAAGGGCAAACAATTGCTGCGTCTTTGTGCGTGACCGATCGTTTTCCAAGGCCCTATCGGGCTGTAATGCCACGGATTTCGATCCTCAAACCTCCCAGTTTTGAGGGCATGAACGACAGGCTTGCTCCATGGGCTTCGGCTGCGGACTTGGCGATGGAAAGCCCCAGACCGCTGCCCATACTGGTTGATCCCGACGGGCGATAAAACCTCTGCCCAAGCTGGGGTAGGTCCGCAGGTTTTACGCCTTGACCATCATCCTCGATCACCACAACACTGCCTTCCCGATCGGTTTCGAATGCAATTTTTATCGCCTTGTCGGCATGACGAATTGCATTCGACAGAAGGTTGTTGAGGACCAGTGCAAACCGGTCTGGTTCGACCAGCAACAGCTTCTCCTGCGCCGGTAATTCTAGGCGTGGATCGCGCAAAGTCGGATCTAGAAGTTTGGACAGTGCGGTCCATTTGCGGTCTTCAGGCACCACGATTGCGCTCTCGTCCTCTTGGGCGAGGGTCAGAAGATTACTGACCAACAGGGCAGTTCTGTCGATAGAAGACTGAATTTGGCTAAGCGCCTCGCCACGGGTTTTCGGGTCGGATGTGCTGGCCGCGACCTGTGCTTGCAGACGGATACCGGCGAGCGGCGTTCTGATCTCGTGGGCAGCGGCAGCAGTGAACTCGGCCTCACGTTGGCGTGCGCTTTTTACGCGCGTCATCAGATGGTTCACGGCATCGACGATGGGGTGAAGCTCGGATGCGTCTGCAGGCGCGTCTAACGGGGGCAGCGTCTTGGGATCGCGGGCCGCGAGAGCCTGGGCCATACGCCGCACCGGACTTAGGCCCGAATTCAGCACGCTCCAGAACAACAAACCCAGCGCCGCCAGTCCTAACAGGGCCGGAAACAGCAGGCTCTGCACGACGCTGGTGACCAGTCCGTCACGCACCGCCAGACTGTCGCCCACCATGACGCGATAGGTCGTGTCGGGTACCTTGACCGTATAGACCCGCCAGTGCTCGCCATTGATCTTGCGTTCGGAGAAACCGTCTTCAGAGGCAGCCAGCATTTCCGAAGGGGCGCTGGATGATCGTGCGACGAGGTCCCCGCCCAGTGTCCATATCTGACAGGACAGCTGCTGGGCATATTCATAATCGCCAGCGGGGGCAGGGGGACGAATGACCGGCGCAACCTGTCCCTCGCCGATCAACGAGGACACCATGCTGGCCGACTCCATCAGGCGCCTGTCAAGAACGTGCTGGACCTCCTGACGGGTTTGCCACTGGACCCAGATCACGGATCCGCCCCAGACCAGACTGGTCATCAGGACCAGAAGCAGAAAAATTCTAAGCCGCATGGAGGTCATTGCAGGGTGTATCCCACGCCGCGCACGGTGCGGATGAAGCGGCTGCCCAGCTTGGCCCTCAGATTATGGATATGCACCTCGACGGCGTTTGAGCCGATATCCTCCTGCCAGCCATACAGTCTTTCCTCGAGCTGGTGGCGGGACAGAACCTGGGAAGGACGCTCCAGCAGCGCGTGCAGAATATCGAACTCTCGGCGTGACAACTGGACAGTTTCAGCGTCGCACCAGACCTGCCGTGTTACCGGGTCGGCCGACACCGGTCCGTGGGTGACAAGGTTTTGGTGTTGGCCCAGTGCGCGACGGCGTACGGCCCTGAGACGCGCGGCCAGTTCGTCGAGGTCGAACGGCTTGACCATATAGTCGTCCGCTCCGGCATCGAGGCCCTCAATCCGCTGGCTGGTGCGATCCCGGGCCGTCAGGATGATGACGCTGGTGCCAAGTGCCTTGCGTCGAATGAAGTGCAGGACATCAAGGCCCTCTCCATCGGGCAGGCCAAGATCGATGATTGCGGCATCGAAAGGGGCGGTTTCCAGTGCCGCCAGCGCGTCGTCGACACATCGCAATGGTTCGACAACATAGCCGCGATCCCGCAGTCCGATCCTTAGACCGTCCGCGATAACCGGATCATCTTCAACAACCAGAACTCTCATGGATGACCGCTGACACTGTGGGCTTAAGTCTGGCTTAAGCTGTAGCGACGACTGCAGCCACATGAAGCCGATCAAGTCTCTAATCCACCTTACTGCGGTAATTGTGACGCTTGTCACCATGACCGCGCTGCCGCTTGCCTCAAGCGCAGCACAGTTCCTGTCTGCCGATCAGGCTTTTGTATTGCGGACCGAAAGGCAGGCAAACGGCGATTTTTCGATCCGGTGGAAGATAGCGGAAGGGCATTACCTTTATCGCGATCATACGGTTGTAAAGGCAAACGCCAACATACTGGCGACCCGTCTTTCCTCGGGGGTTGAAAAGGACGATCCGGGGTTCGGCAAGGTCAGTGTTTGGTTCGCAAACGGCGAGGCCGTTGTCAGTGCGGCGGCCCTCGCGACTGCCGGTCATCCCGCAACTGTTCAGGTCACCTATCAAGGCTGCGAGGATGGCTTGATTTGTTATCCGCCGGTGACCACAGAGGTGCAGGTACCGCAGCTACCGGCCGCGACCAAGACGAAAGCGCAGGCCCCCGATAGTGTCGCATCCAGCGCCCCGCCGGAATTATCCCTTACCCGCGAGAATGTGTCTGAAACGGTTGAGACTGCCCCGCTGCCTGTCTTGGAGGCACCGGCCATGGAAGCCACTGATGAGGTGGCGACGGAGGCCGCTCCGGCAAACAGCCTGATCGAAAATCTGGTCAGTCAGGGTGGTGGTCTGTGGGTGCTGCTTGCCTTTTTCGGCTTCGGACTCTTGTTGGCCTTCACGCCCTGTGTCTTTCCGATGTACCCGATCCTTGCGGGTGTGATCGGGCAGGATACCAGCGGAACACGCCGTGGTTTCTTCCTGTCGGTTGCCTATGTGCTGGGTCTGGCTCTGGCCTTTGCCGGGCTCGGATTTGCGGCAGCATGGTCGGGGCAGAATCTGCAGATGGTTCTTCAGACTTCATGGGCTATCGGAACCCTTGCCATCATCTTTCTTGTGCTGGCAGCCTCGATGTTCGGAGGCTTTGATCTGACCCTGCCGCGCTGGTGGACCGAGCGTTTTGGCGGGACGGCCAAGACAGGCCGACGCTCGCTGGCTTCGGCAGGCGGTATGGGCTTTGCGTCTGCCCTCATCGTCGGCCCATGTGTGACGGCCCCCTTGGCAGGAGCGCTGCTGTATATCGCACAGACCGGAGATGCTGTGCTTGGAGCCGCCGCCCTGTTCAGCTTGGGTCTTGGAAAGGGAGTACCTCTGGTTCTGTTCGGCACGGCCGGAGCCCGCTTCCTGCCGAGGGCTGGGGCGTGGATGAACCATGTCAAAGCGGCCTTCGGCTTTGTGTTTGTCGCGATGGCGTGGTGGCTGCTCTCGCGCATTCTGCCTGTCCATATTGTCATGGCGTCAGGTGCTCTTATGGCGTTGGCCATCGCAGTCGCCTTGTGGCGTCTGTCGCAATCTACTGTTGCGGCGCTGGTGGTGGTGTCACGGGCATTGGCGGTGGCTGTCGGTGTGTGGGGTGTATTCTGGCTCGCGGGTGTTGCTTCGGGCGCGTCCGATCCATGGCGACCGCTGGCTTTGGCCGCCTCGAACACGACATCGGGCGAAGAGGCCCCATATCGCGTCGCGGCTACGGTCTTGGACGAGAATACACTGGCTGCGGCGCTGGAGCGTTCTGCAATACAGGGCAATACGGCTGTGGTTTATTTCACGGCGGACTGGTGTGTGACGTGCCGGGCCATCGAGAAGAATGTTCTGCGCGATCGCAATGTGCGACAGGCTCTGGAACAGACGGATCTGATAAAGGTCGATGTCACATCCAATGACGAGGCCGTGCGCGCGATCATGGCCCGATACGCGATTGTGGGGCCGCCAACCATGCTGTTCATTGGATCCGATGGCGAGGAACGCAAGGCTGCACGCCTCGTCGGTACGGTGACTGCCGATGCGGTGTTGGAGGGCATCGCCGGTGCTGGAAGGACAAGCTGATGAACGGCCTGCAACTGGGTACGATTGTGCTTTCCGGCGAACGGTTGGGCATCATTGCCGGTGTTTTTGTTTTCATGATCGGCGCAGGCTTGTTGGCAATGCGGGTTAATGAACGTTTCAACCTCTGGAGCACGGTGGTGGTGTTCGGGGGGCTGGCCGCCGCCCGCATCGGGCATGTGCTCACCCATTGGGAATATTTCGCAGAGGCCCCCTTACGCGTCTTTGCCGTGTGGCAGAGCGGGTTCCAGTGGATATGGGTGGCTCCGGTCGTGGTCTTGGCGAGTATTCTTCTGTTGAAGACCAAGCGCGAGCGCGGCTGGGCGCTTGTGCCTGTGGCCGTCAGTGCCTTGGTTTGGACCCTTGCCTATCAGTTGACTTCGGCGACCGAGCCCCTTCCTGCACCGCATATGACGCTGGATCAGCTGGACGGTCCGCCGGTCACCCTGTCTCAAGCGGACGATAGGCCGACAGTGATTAATCTGTGGGCGACGTGGTGTCCGCCATGCCGCCGTGAAATGCCGGCTCTGGCACAGGCCGAAGAGCGCAATCCTGACGTGCGTTTCCTCTTCATCAATCAGGGTGAGGGGGGTGACAAGATCCGAGACTATCTGGAAATGGAAGATATAAATCTGCGGCACATCTTGCTCGATCCGGCGATGGATGTGCCTGAACATTATCGCACCGTGGGGCTGCCGGTGACGTTATTCCTGAACGCGGACGGCACGCTAGGCCATGCCCATATTGGCGAGATCGCGCCCGAACAGATTGCACACCAGATCGCGCGCCTGAACTAGGGCTTAAGCCGCCCTTAAGCTGGGAGGGAGACTTGGAGCCTCCAGTTCAAAGCCCGCTATCGAGGCGTGGCGATCAGGGAGTGCAGGATGAAATTTGTCTCGCTTGCGGCCGCGCTGGCCGCAGCCATAGCTTTGGGTGCATGTGGTCCGGCCGATGCCAACAGCCAGCCTCAAAGCGGTGGCGGTGCCATGATTATGGACGTGGGCTTCAATGCTCTGTTGCGGGACCCTGCAACCCCGTTTCTCGGTGCCGAAGAGGCTGATGTCACCATCATCGGCTACATGGACTATAACTGCCCCTACTGCAAAATGATGATCCCCGAGCTGGAAGGCCTGATGGCTTCTGACTCCAAGGTCCGCGTCCTTTACAAGGAATGGCCGATCTTTGGCGAGGTGTCGGAAAATGCCTCGCGTATCGCGTTGGCCGCTGGCTATCAGGGTAAATACCACGAGGTCCATAAGGCCTTTATGGGCGCACCCGGCCGTATCGACAGCGATGCCACCGCACGAAGGTTGGCAACCGAGGCAGGCGCGGATATGGCGCAACTGGAGGCCGACCTCACCGCTCACCGCAGCGAAATCGACGCTGTAATCCGCAGGAATACGGTTGAGGCATCGGCACTTGCCCTGCGTGGCACACCGGCCTTTGTGGTCAACGGCGTGCTTATTCCTGGCGGGCTCAAGAAAGAACAGTTCGAGGCCCTGATTGGCCGCATCCGTTCGGGACAACCGCTGTACTGAGCCGATTACGTTAGTGGCGAGAGCTGTGAAAGAAGCGCAGGCGGGCATAGAGATCACAGCGCGTGGGCGAGACACGTCGCCGGATCTCATGCCCGCCGAACATGATCCCTGAGCGGACGAAGAGACACGATTCTATCGCGAGATTGTCGCGCGGATATCTTTCAGCTTTGCATTTAGCTTCGTGAACGGTCGCTAAGCGCCCCCTTGGTAAAGAGGGGCGTTAATGCTGTCGCGTAGTAAAAACAGAGCAATCGTGTCCGCAGTTTTGCTGTTCGGCATGACGCTGGGGGGCGTTGGGGTTTCAGGAGCCGAGGCGCAAGAGGCCGCAGGTCTGGCTGACCTGCCTTTGACGCAGAATGGCGGAACATGGGATGCAGGCCATGTTCAGGGTATTGCCGTCGATCGCGCCAATGGCTTCATCTACTATTCTTTTACCGACCTGCTGGCCAAATACGACTTTGAGGGCAACCTCGTCGGGACACTTGTCGGTTGGACGGGCCATCTGGGTGATCTGGCGCTCAATCCGGCCAATGGAAAGCTCTACGGTTCACTCGAATACAAGGCGGATGAAGCCTTCTATATCGCCGTCATCGACGTGGCGGGTGTTGACCGGATCGGTATTTCAGCCGCGACGTCACCCTTGTTTCAGACGGTCCATCTGGCCGAAGTCGGTCGCGACTATGCCGCCGATATGGATGGTAATGGCCGTTTTGACGGCAATATTGCCGAGACCTTAGACCATCGCTATGGCGCTTCGGGAATCGATGGCGTGGCGTTCGGTCCCCGCTTCGGCTCGCATGATGGCCCGCAAAGGCTGACTGTCGGGTATGGCATCTACAGCCATACGGGCCGCTCCGATAACGACCATCAGGTCTTGCTCCAGTATGATGTGAGCGAATGGGATGATCTTGTCCGTCCGCTTGTCGAAAGCGCCCCGCACAGAAGCGGTCCCGACCATGCGGACGGCAAGTATTTCGTGCGGACCGGCAACACCACCTACGGAATCCAGAACCTGGCCTATGATGCGGACAGCAACCGCTGGTTCATGGGCGTCTATGCCGGACGCAAGCCGCATTATCCCAACTATCTGATGTTTGCTTTCGACGCGGACGCCCGACCGGCCCGTGGCGATCTGGTGGGGGTGCCCGCCGCAGACGGGAACGGATGGGAACAGGGCCTGTTGTTGCCGCTGGCCGAGGACGGCCTGCGTGACCCGGCTACGGACATTCGCGGCTGGAACCAGAAGTCCGATGTCGGTCTGGAGCCGGTCGGCGACGGCCTGTTCTATCTTGCCGTCAACTCCGGAACTCGCGGGTCACAGACGGCCGATATCACCCTGATGCGCTGGACCGGAAAGGCTGACCAGCCCTTCGTGCCTGTGGTGGCACCCGTCTCCCGTTGAGGCCGCCCATCAGGGGCTCCGCTTTTCTTTCTTACCTCCCCAAGCCTTCGAGTATTTCAATGAAAGCGCGTTCTTTCCAACTGGCTGGCGTTAGCCTTCGTACGCTGGCCATGCTTCCTGCTGTTACGGCAGCGTGTGCTGTGGTCCTGCCTCAGGTGGCCGTCGCCGATACCGTGGTGGCGCAGTCGCCGGTCGGCACCGGTGCCGTGCGCGGCCGTGTGTTCGACACGGTGTCGGGTGAATACATCCGTAACGCCGAAGTGCGTGTCGCGGGCACCAATATCGTCGCCTATACCGAGGACAGCGGCCTGTTCCGCCTCGGCGGCGTGCCCGAGGGTTCTACGACCCTGATCGTGCGTTATGCCGGTCTTCAGGACGCTCGCGCAGACGTGACGGTTGTGGCCGGTCAAACCGCCACTGCGGACATCCAGCTTACGGCCCTGACATTTGCAGGCGCAGAGGGTGTCGCGTCGGTCGACGAGGTTGTGGTGACGGCGGCGCGCGGAGGACAGGCCAAGGCACTGATGGAACGCCGCGTGGCCATGAACGCCAAGAACGTGGTGCCTGCCGACAATTTCGGTGCTCTGACCATGGGCGATGTCGGCGAGTTCATGAAGTCCATGCCGGGCCTGTCGCTGGACTATACCGAGGTGGACGCCACGGCGGTTCGTATCGGGGGCCTGCCGCCGAAATACTCGACCTTCACCATGGACGGCGCGCGTATGGCGACGGCGACCTCCAACAACAATTCCGGCCGTCAAAACTCGTTCGAGCAGATGTCGATCACCGGCATCGACATGATCGAGTTGAACCACACCCTGCTGGCCAGCATGGACGCGGATTCGCCGGGCGGCAGCATCAATCTGCGCAGCCGCTATGCCTTCCAATTGCCCGAGCGCCAGATCCGCTTCCAACTGGGTGGTGTGGCCACGTCGAATGCCTCGCTGTCGCGCCACTACATGCCGGATGACAAGAAGCATTCCAGCATTTTCCCGTCCGCCCAGTTCAGCTATGCCGACACCTATCTGGACGGGCGACTGGGCTTGGCTTTCAGCGCCAGCCACAACGCCAACTATGTTCAGCAGGACCGTATCCAGACAGACTGGTCCTACCTGCCCGATGGCCGCGTCGTCCCATATCAGGTGATGTGGCGTCCGGGGCCAAAACTGACATCGCGTACGGCAGCCAATCTGGCGCTCGATTATCAGTTCACCGACCAGTTGGTGTTCTCGCTGCGCAGCAACTACTCGTTTTATGATGTCGAGTATTTCAACCAGTACACCTATCTGAACTTCGGCACGGCGAACCGCTCTTATGCCACGCCGGAATCGACCGGTACGCGTATCGAGGTGAATCCGGACGGCAAGAATACCCGTCTTTATACCGGCTATTCACACCGTTATGCTGGTACGCCGACCTATCTGATCGCGCCGAAACTAGAATATAAGGGCGAGACGTGGGAGGCCGTTCTGCGCGCCAGCCTTTCCGGTGCAGAGTTCAACTTCCGTGACACCAGCAAGGGCTTCTTCCAGCGCACCGACACGCAGTTGACGGGTATCGGCTTCCTGATGGAGCGTGACAGCACCCGTTCCAATGCATGGTACCTGACCCAGACGGCTGGCCGTCCGTGGGGCGACCCTTCCAGCTTCAATCGCGACATGGATATCGGCAACAATATCCGCACCGCAGAGTCGGACGCGGTCAACGAGATGATGTCGCTGAACTTCGATGTGAAGAAGCGTCTCAATCTGGGCAATGTCCAGTATACCCTGATGGCGGGTCTTGGCGGGCGCTCCAACGACTGGAGCACCAATGAGGGCTCGTGGCAGCAGTTCCAGTATGTTGGCCCCAATGGTGACCTCACCCAGATGTCGCCTGAGGCCGGTATACTTGCGACCCAGAAGTACCGCTTTGAAATCATCGGTTTCGATGCGGGCAACATGAATACCCAAGGCTGGCGCGCTGACAGCAACTACGGAATGTACGACATCTATGCCGAGCATCCGGAATATTTCGTTGCCGATGAAGTCGGCAATCTGAAGCGTCGTCTGGACAATAACAAACGCGTTCAGGAAGACATCACCTCGGCTTACCTCGAGGCCAATGCCGACGCCGGTCGTGCCCGTTTCAATCTGGGCCTGCGCTACGAGAATACAGAGACAGCCGCGCGCGTCGCCGTTATCCGCCCTGTCAAGGAAGTGACGGACGCAGGACTGTCGGTCAGCACTGTCGAGGGGCTGATGTACCAGTACAATAACGGCACCTATCAGGACCGCAAAGGCCAGTATGACGACTGGTTCTGGAGCGGTGGTGCGAAGTTCGACTTCACCGACCGTCTGGTGGGGCAGGCCTCGTTCAGCCAGTCGATCCTGCGCCCGGACTACGGCAATCTTGGTGGTGTGGTTTCGGTCAATGATGAAACGATGATCGTCAATGTTCCGAACCCGGAACTGCGACCGGAACGCTCGACCAAATATTATCTGAGCCTGCAATACTATCTGCCGGCCTCGGGTCTGATCGGTCTGTCGGCCTACCAGCTCGACATGGACGACATGCAGGTTACCGGCATGACGGTGAACCCCGAAGATGTCGGCTTCGATCCGAACGAGTATGCGGGCTATACCTTCCGCAGCGCACAGAACCTGCCGGGGACCAGCACTAATCGTGGCTATGTGGCGGAGTATAACCAGCAACTGAACTTCCTGCCGGGGGCGTGGAAGGGGCTTGGTGTGAATGCGTCCATCACCTATCTGGATCCGGACGGCGAACGTCAGGGGACGCCAAAACAGTCGGCCAACTGGGGTGTGCGCTACCAGATCGGTCGTTTCGACTTCAACCTGAACGGCAACTGGCAGTCGAAATACCGTGTCAGCGGTCTGAACAATACGCCGACGACCCCTAACAACGGCATCCTGTACCATACCGCCCGCGAACTGTGGAACGTCAGCGTCAACTACAAGATCAACGACAACTTCGATCTGATGCTGGCCGGTCGCAACATCTTCAACTCGCCGGACATCATCTATTCCAACGAGCGTGACCGTGTGCAGCAGTACACCGTCTACGGATCGATGTGGAACATCGGCATCAAGGGCGTTTTCTGATCGCTTCCGATCTCTGAAACGGCTGTGGCCGCGCGATACCCTCGCGCGGCCACAGTGCAAATCGGGGCGAGCTCTGCAGATCGCCCGACCTCTATTTGGGACTGTAAAATGACTCTTCAGATTGACCGTCGCCGTTTGGTGATGGGGGGAAGTCTGGGTTTGATGGCGCTCGGTTTGCCCGGCGGGACGGCTCTGGCCCAACAGTTGCTGACGGCCAGCGGCTTTACCCACGGTGTCGCCAGTGGCGAGCCCGCCTCTGACAGCATGCTTTTGTGGACGCGTTATGTGCCACAGGGGCAGGGCAGTGAAGTGACCCTTGATGTAGAGGTGTCGGCAGATCGTGATTTCAACCGCATCCTGCATCGTGAAACTGTTCGTACGGGCGGTTATCGCGACTGGACGGTCAAGGTGACTGTGGACGGCCTGACGGCAGGCTCGACCTACTGGTTCCGTTTTGTCGCGCCCGACGGCACGCGCTCGATGGCCGGTCGCATCTGCACCCTGCCGGAAGGCAAGGCCGAGCATTTCCGCATGGGGGTATTCTCATGCTCCAACCTGCCGATGGGCTGGTTCAATGCCTATGCGCATGCGGCCAGACGCGAGGACGTAGATCTGTGGCTGCACGTTGGCGACTATATCTATGAATACGGGATCGCTTCCTATGCGGAGGCTGACCGTATCGCCGAGCGTGTCGTTCTGCCGGCACACGATCATGAAATGGTAGCGCTTGCCGATTACCGCCTGCGTTATGCCTGTTACCGCGCCGATCCCGACCTTCAGGCCCTTCACGCTTCGGCCCCGATGGTCTGCCTGTGGGACGACCATGAATCGGCCAATGACAGCTGGGAAGGCGGAGCCCAGAACCATCAGGCCAACGAAGGCGACTGGGCCACGCGACGCGCTGCCGCGGCCCAAGCCTATCTCGAATGGATGCCGATCTCCGAGGAGCCTTGGAAGGCATATCATATCGGCGAACTCGCAACACTGTACCGAACAGAATCACGCCTGATCGGCCGGACCCGTCAGGCCGATATCGGTGCGGCCTATCGGGCGGGGACATCGGTCGCCCTGTCGAACTTCCGTGACAGTGAATGGATGGATCCGACAGCCTCCATGCTCGGGTCTACACAGGAAGCGTGGATCGAACGCGAGTTCCGCCGCAATGCCCGCACCTCGGCGTGGCAACTGGTCGGCATGGCCTGCATCATGGGCCGAACGGTCATGCCACAGGATGCGGTCAACTGGTTGCGTTCGGATATCAGTGAAGGTGCGCGCAACAGCTATAGCAACGCCGCGCGTGCTGGCGCGGTGGGTCTGCCGATGTGGATGGACCGATGGGATGGCTATCCGCAAGCGCGCTCCCGTTTCCTGAAAGCGGCTCAACAGGCGGATGCAGACCTCGTTGTCTTGTCCGGCGATAGTCACAATGCATGGGCCTATTCTCTGGCAGAGGACAGGCGTCCGGCAGGCGTAGAGTTCGCAGGACAGGCCGTGACCTCGAACGGCATGGAGCGCCAGATGGGAATAGATCACGCCAATGTCGCGCGCGGCTTTGTCGAAGCCAATCCCGAACTGGTTTGGGCGCAGACCCATGGACGCGGCTATATGATGCTCGACGTAAAACCGCAGCGCGTCGAATGCGAGTGGATATTCTTCAATACCACCAAGCAAAGGGATCAGACCGTCGCGAACCGCCATCGCGCCTATGTCAGCAAGGGACATCGACGGATCGAGACCTGAAAACCTTTTGGGTAAAAGCAGGCTGCTTTAGGAAATAGGCAGGAGGCTGGCTCGGGCCGTTCCTCCTGCCTATTTTTGGAATGTCGCAAGGGCTTGATCAGGCGTGGCGACGGTAATCCAGGCTGACCGTGATCTGGCGGGTCTGCCATGTCACATCGTGGGGTGGGCGCGGCAGTGGCGCAGCCTGACGCAGTTGTTGCTGCGCTATGCGGTCCAAACGCTCATCGCCACTGGTTTGGGTCACAACGCAGTCGCGGACACGGCCCCGACGATCCACTTCGAACTTGAGGGTGACCACACCTTCGAGACGTCCGGGATGTTGTTTGCGCGCGTCCAGCCATCGGATAACCTGCGCCTCATAGGTATCCGTGTGCCGTCCGCCTTGAGCCCCTTGCGTAGACGCGCCGCGCCGGTCGTCACCCGTGACCTGAGCGCCTGCCACATGATGGAGTGCAGGGGGTTGGATACCTTTCGTGCTGGCCGGGTTGGCCGTACCGGTTTTCGTCGAGACTTCTGAAAACGTCGCGCGCGAAGAAAAGGCGGGTTCGCGGGCCAAGACCTCGGTGGCGGGGGCGGTTTCGGCTGTGGATTGGTTTTGGCGCGCTGGATCCCGAGATAGTTTTTGGGCAGGCGGTGCAAGTTGGGTGGTGCTGCCCTTAAGGCTGGCGGGGGCACTCATGCCCGCATCTTGGAAAAGCTCGACCTCGAAAACGGGCGCTCCGCCAAGCGGATCCTCCGGCACGGGATAGGTCAGGGCGATGGCTGCCAGACCTGCACCAAATACAGAAGACACGGCGGTGAAAGCGCCGATCTTGAAGGGTGTAGAGGTCAATGCGGCAGGCATGGAACAGGCCAAAATGGATACGAACGGGAAGCGATATACGCAGGTTTCTGATGAATTGATAATGATAATGGTTTGCAAATGCAAATCATGGAGCTAATGCATGGCCCAGTTTTAAGCGGGGTTAATGTTCAGTGCGTATCCAATATCTGTCTGCAGTCAGCCTTATCGCTCTTGGCTTTGCCGGAGCGGCCGTGGCGCAGGACGTGACGCCTTCCATCGTCATTCAGGAACAGGCACCGCCGCCAACGGCCTATAGCTTTGGTAATGGCGGAGACTCGGGCGTCAGTCGCGTGACCCGCGACGGCGTCGAGCGTCGCAAGCCGGGTTCGGGCGACGTCCTGCAGGTTCTAAAAGCCATGCCGGGGGTACAGTTCAGCCGTTCGGAAGGCCTTGCGACCGAGAAAGAACTGCTGGACCTGCGCCCTGCGGACATCTCGATTTCGGGCGGCAACATCTATGAGAACATGATCCGTCTGGACGGGGTGGGTGTGAACTCCCGTCTCGATGTGTCCTCGACCAATGCCAACCACTACATCGAAGGCAATGCCGCAGCCTCGGCGCAGAGCGTCTGGGTGGACGCAGACCTGATCGACAGTGTGGCTGTCTATGACTCCAACATTTCGGCCCAGTTCGGTCAGTTCACCGGTGGTGTGGTCGAACTGGAAACGCGCCGCCCTTCGCCAGTTTTCGGCGTATCGACCTATTACGGAGTCACCCGACCGGGCCTTGCACAATTTCGCATGTCGGATCGCGTGCGCGACAGCTTCAAAGGCGATTATCCGGACGAGCCTGAATACGAGAAAGAGCGTTTCAGCCTGATCGTTGACCTGCCGGTGTCGGAGCGCCTTCGTGCGCTGACCTCCTATACCCGCAACGAGTCATCTATCGTAAAGGATCGCGGTGCCAACTGGCGTCAGTACGGTACCTATGGTCAGTCCAGCCTGCAGGAAACCTATCTGCTGAAGGGCGAGTACGATCTGGCCGATGATCTTTTGTTGACCGGACAGGTGACCTACAGCCCGTACGAGACCGAGTTCGCTCACCAGAACGGTTATGACAACCTGACCTTCCTGAATGGCGGGGGTTTGACCACCAAGCTCGGTCTTGAAGGACGCCGAGGCGATGCCGAGTGGGAACTGGACCTGTCCTACGTCTCGTCGGATACGGACCGTACGTCTGAAAACCCTGGCACGACCAGCGTGTCGACTGTCGGCACCGGGGTAGACTGGTGCTCCAGCAATTCTTCATGCGCTGTGGGCGGGCCGGGCAATCTGATCCAACGCCAGAAGGACCTGACACTTAAAGGTCTGTGGAAACAGCCCCTGACGAATGGCGACCTACGGCTTGGCTTCGAGATTGCGCAGGTGACAGGTCGCAAGGCCCAGCCCTACAGCCGCTCCTATCGACATGGTGACAGTGCCGCTTCGGAAGTGGGCGCTAACATCGCCTGTGCCGATCCTGCGGAAGCGGCAGCCCTGACCTGTGTACCGGGCCGCTGGGCTCTGGGCCAGTTCAACGAAACCCGTGCCTTTGATACCGAGCGCCGGTTGGAGACCTACACCCTGTGGGGCGAGTACCGCTTTGATCTTGGCGGTTTCGATGTGCGCGCTGGCCTGCGTTACGACTACGAAACCCTGCTGGAGAACCACAACTTCGCACCGCGGCTGTCGGCCAGTCACGCCCTGCCGTGGGAAGGCCATAGCGTGACGGTTGCGGCCAACCGCTATTACGGCCGCAGTTTCCTCGGCTATGCCCTGCGCGAGGACTATCCGGGCAACTACATCTGGCGTCGCACGCCGACCATGGTGAATGGCCAGAAGGTCTTTGGCGATAACTGGACCCTGTATTCGCATACGGAAACGGCGGGTTATTCGAACGCTGACCTTGCAACACCTTATGTTGACGAGCTGAGCTTTGCCGTGACGGGGCCGGTGCCGTTGATTGGTGGAGAATACCGCTTCAAGGGCGTGGCCCGCGATTCCGAAGACCAGTTCTCGCGTTCTGGAAGCACAAGCGAAGTCTATGACAAGGAGACGGGCGGCAATGCGACCCGACAGCGTTTCACCATCAACAATGACGGCTCGCGCGAGTATCGCGGTCTGTCTATGGAATATATGCGCCGTCTGGCGGACAACCACGCCCTGTCGCTGACGGCCAACTGGTCCAAGACCAAGGCCTCCAACATCAGCTATTTCGACGTGACCGACGAGACGGACTATCAGGGCGACCTGGTCCTGTATCGAGGTGAGATCGTCTCGGCCCTGCAGGCGCTGGCGGACAACCAGATTCAAGATTTTGCCACCCCGTGGACGCTCAATGCCGACCTGTCGTCCAACTGGTTCGATGGACGCGTAAAGACCAATCTCAACATCCACTGGAACGGCTCGTTCGAACGCGTCGAGGACACGGGTATCAACCAGACCGTCAACGGCACCCGATATGATGTCTATGATGTCGTCAAATACGACAGCAGCATGGATGCCAATCTGTCGGTCACAGCCGAGATCGCACGTACCCGCTTTGGCACGGCTGAACTGGATGTGCGGATCAATAACCTGTTCAATACCATCCCTGTAGCCAATGCGACCAGTACGTCCGATCCGTGGCAGATGGGGCGCAATGCCTGGGTTGGCTTGAGGGTGCGTTATTGATCAACCTGCGCGATATCGCCGGGGTGGTAATGGTCGTCGGTGCTGTTTTCGGCATCGGCGGCCTCGCCGTTTCTCAGGTCGAGGAACCGGTCAGTGCAACCGAACTGCGCCTGGCCTACAGCGGAGCACCCGACACATGGCCGCGTCCGTGGCTGAAAGAAGGGTCGGAGTTCACCGAGTTCGCCAAGCTGCCGCCTGCGCCGTCACCGGACTATAATCCGACGACGCCGCAAAAGGTGGCGCTGGGGCGCGCCCTGTTTGACGATCCGATGCTTTCGGGTTCGGGACAGATTGCCTGCGCGTCGTGCCACGAAAGCGACCTGTCCTTCTCGGACGGGCTACGCACTTCGTTCGGACATAATCGCATGCGTGGGGTGCGTAATTCGCAATCCCTGCTGACGGCGGCGTGGTGGAAGGAATTGTTCTGGGACGGTCGTTCGCCGACTTTGGAAGATCAGGCCCTGCACCCGTTCGTGGATCCGGTCGAAATGGCCACCAGCCACGAGCGTATTGTGGCCAGCATGAAAAATGACGACGTCTACGAAGCTATGTTCGAGGCGGCTTTCGGGGACCGCGAGATTACGATCGAACGCATCTCTTATGCCTTGGCGTCTTTCCAGCGTTCGCTGCGTCCACGTGTGTCGAAGTTCGACCGGTTCATGGATGGCCGTGCTCAACTAACCAATGAGGAGCTTCAGGGGCTTCACCTGTTCCGCACCAAGGCGGGTTGTTCCAACTGCCACAACGGGCCGCTGCTGAGTGACCAGAAATACCACAATATCGGGCTGAGTTATTATGGTCGCGAGTTACAGGACCTCGGCCGGTACGAGGTTACGCGCGATCCAGCCGATATCGGCAAGTTCCGCACGGCCAGCCTGCGCAACATCCGCCGTACAGGCCCCTATATGCACAATGGGATCATGCCGGAGCTGAGGGGAGTGGTAACCTTCTATAATGCAGGCGGTGCACGCCCGCGCCCGCGCGATGACCAGAAGGATGATCCACATTTTCCGCAAACCGATCCGCTGCTGGCTCCCCTGAACCTGACGAGCGAAGAGCAAAAGGCACTCGTCGCGTTCTTAGAGACGCTATGAATAGTGTCTTGACGGCCTTTTTGCCAGCGGTTAGTTTGCAAAGCCCAAGTATGAGCAGCCCCCTTTCGGGAGCGGCTTTCTTGGAATGCCAGCTAGGTCAAAACATCTTATCCGGTGCCCAACAAACCGGCAGCAGGCCTGTTTATATGTAGCCGCTCTTAACTGGTATTGAGCAGGTTCTAACTGGTCCTGACAGACATGTCGGGACAAGTTAAGAGCTGCTCACTTAAAGTCCACCCTGTAAGGGTTTGAGATAACAGACCATTTAAGCAGACCAGTTAAGAACTGCTCAATATGGAGGCAAACCAGCTAAGATCTGCTCAATTTTATACAGAGCGCACAATAAATTCATGCAAATGTATCAACTTGTGCGGCCCCTAAAAGGCATTCGGCCCTGACTTGGGCTCAAGGCTGATAGTCAAAAGTAAGGTAACAGCGAGAGCTATGGCATAGAGGAAAACGTTGGGGCACCAATCATAACGTGTGGTACGCGTCGCCCGTCTTTCAGGCGACCTAATATGATTTCGATGTGGTTGGGTCGCTTATATTGGCGCTTCTCGTAACGAACAGGATCGATGCTAGATTTACTTTCACGAATGCCGGGCGTGATCCCCTTGGCTTCCAAGGCGATCTCGGACTATCTCCGCGATAGTCTCGATCAACAACAGCCTCTGATTTCTGGGAAAGCTATACAGAAGAGCCGCCGCGCCGGTGTAGTCGCTGACTTGGCTCGGCGTTATAAATAGGCTGATCGGGCGTCCATTCGCATCGGTCATGGCGTGCAGCTTAGTGTTCATTCCGCCTTTCGTCTGTCCGATTAGTCGCCAAAGTCCTCCCTTTACCGCAGGATCGAAGTCGTGCGGCGCGACTTCAGATAGGTTTCGTCAATCAAAACGGTGCGGCAGTCGGGCTGAGCGCCAGAAAAGCCCTCCCACTAGAATACCGGTCAGCGTCCTGAGAAGAGCTCGGCCGCGCGAGAGCAGTCTGGGCTTGTCGTGTGAGGGCCGATCAGTTTCATAAGTCATGTCGTAATCTTGGGGGCGGACTTCAATCGAGGTCCGGCCCCCAGCTCCTTAAATTTGATTGTATTTCAATGCGACTAAGCCAGTCTTTCAACGATCGGCCTGATGTCCTTGATCAAGCGCAGACCTCACCGCCACCCCATTGTTCAGGACCGCGCGAACATCGCTCACGGCGGATAGATCAAGGCTGGGATCACGCCCCAGAAACACGATATCGGCCTCCTTGCCGATGGCGAGCCGGCCCGTTCGTTCTCCAACCCCGATGCGGTCTGCGGCGTCAGATGTAGCCATCCTAAGCACGTCCCAGGCGGGGATACCGGCCTCGCCATGCAGGACCATCTCACGGGCCATTGCGCCGCTGGGCGAGACAAAGGGGTTCGCCAAGTCCGTGCCGATGGTCAGGGGAACACCCGCCTCGTGCAGCATCCGCAGGAAGCGCAAAACCTTTGGCCACGCTGCTTTCGCGCGTTCGTAATCGATAGGTTCCCATCCCATATCGAACCGGAACCCGGATTCCCAGTTGGCCATCATGTCGGGGTGTGTGTCGGCACTCGCACGCGCCAACAGCGCCGCGTCATCGCCCCAGTAGGCTGGCTCGAACGCTATGAGCGTAGCCTCGACATGGACATCTTCGGTGGCAAGCACCTGGATCAGTTCGGTGATCTGCGGCCCCTCCAAATCAACCAACTCCCACCATTCGAAGAACTTGAAACCGCCGGGCCGCAGTTGGCTGATGTAGTCCTCCCGCACGTCTTCGGGAAGAAGCTCGGGGCTGGTTGGCATCAGGTGGACAAAGGCATTCACGCCAAGTTGGGCGGCGCGAATCCAACTGACATCGGACAGGTGAGCGATGGTGGGGAGCGCATGTTCGCGCGCGGCAGCAATACCCTCGACCAGATCGGCTTCGGTTAGGTTCTCGTAGAGCTTGATAAAGTGGGCACCAGCCTCGGCCTGTTGGTTAACGATATCACGGACCGACAGGTCTGGGGTCGGTTGGGTGACCAACCCGTCGAACGGAAAAGCGGGGCGGTCAATTACCTCGCCTGCGTAGCGCGCTTCGGGACCAAATGTGGGATCAGCGGCTACCGCTTGAGCATAAAGGCGATTGGCTTCGCCATCCCCCGCAGGATTGCGCACGGTCGTCACGCCCGCGGACAGCAACGCTGCCGAGTTGTGGTTGATGATATCAGGGCGATGAGGTGTATTCAGCTTGGGCTGGTCACCCTCAACCACCAACTCCGCTGGCCCCAAGGTGATGTGTGCATGCGTATCGATCAGGCCGGCCATGGCGTATAGGCCGCTCATGTTTTGCAAGGGCGCAGTGTGCCATCCTGCAGGTAGCCCACCTTGGCCGAGGCCCGCGATCCGACCTTCTTCAATCAGGATGTAAGCGCCCGGGAGCACTGAGCGCGTGTCTGGATCGACGATCGACATGCCCTGATAGACCATACGTGGCTCCGTCCGCTGAAGTGCATTTTGAGCACAGGCACTGCCAGCAGCCCAAAGAAAGGAAATGGCCGCAGCCGCAGTCGATAAAAGTATCTGGCGTGTCATCAGTAACTCCCGAGTTTGACTGACGACTTAGTCCTGAGCCGGACGGGTAAACTTACGCTCGAACACGTAAAAATATTTTGTAATATCTAGGAGCCTAACCAAGACTAAGGTCTTGATGACTCTGTTCGACACAGTTCTGAAGAACCATGCACCTGGCCTAGCGCGCGTGGCTGCAACCTATGAAGCGGACCGGTCGCTTCGGGAGGATCTGTTTCAGGATATTATGCTGGCGGTGCACCTCTCTCTTCATAAGCTTGAGGACCCCGACCGCCTGAAAGCCTTCATCTATCGCATAGCGCACAACCATGGCGTTGATCATGTCATTCGCTGCACCAGTCTAAAGCGACGCGATGCGGCGATTGAGTTAGAGACCTCGCCGACGACGCCGGAAGACGAAGTCGTATCGACGGAGCGATCACGTCAACTGACAGTCGCGGTTCGTCGTTTGCCGCTGCCTTACCGACAGGTGCTCTCCTTGTTGCTGGAAGATTTATCGTACGCGGAAATAGCTGACGCCCTAGGTATGACACCTTCAAACGTCGGAGTGCGCATCAATCGCGCTAAGACCATGCTTCGAGAGATGCTGAATGAGTACTGATCCCTTCATCTCAGAACTGCAGGCAGGTTGGCGAACGTCGTCGCCGGATGTTGAGCCACTGGCCAAAAAAGTTCGCAGCTATCGGCGCATGCGAGCAGTGTCACAAGGGGCTGAAGCAGCGGGCGCACTTTTCGCCTGGGTCTTCGGGCTATGGTTCGCCTTCATGGCGTGGCTACAGACTGATTGGGCCTATGGTCTAGCGTCGGCTGCGCTCTTGATCGCGACACCCTTCATAATAACCAGTTGGGTCAGGGGGCGCAGGGCGTTTAGGGCTATGGCATCGCGGACGCCTTTCTCCACCCTCTTGGAGGCCCGCCACCATGCGAACGCCACGATCGGTGCCATGCGACGGGCACGTTGGGCCGCTTGGCTTCTTTTAATAGCATCAGCTGTGGGTGCTGCCTTGACGATTGCAGGTCTCGCCAGTGACCTTGGCTGGGCGATTTTGGCTTGGCTGATCAGCGCCTTGACCGCAATAGCTGCTTCGTGGTTTCGAGAAGGCAAGATGCGGCGGATGCGCGACCGTTGCGACCGGCTTTTGACGGAATGGAAGAGCTTGGACTAGGCACAGCAGCTTTGGAGTCCGAATGCTTGCTGTCCATTTGATATTTGCCGCGCCTTAAGCTGAGGGAAGCGGCGCTACATCAGCTAGCGGTGGGGATGCCAATCTCCGTTTTTAGAGCATTGCGACCGTATGAGGCGAGCCATACTCACCTGTAATACGGGCCGAGCTTACGCCCGGCCCTTACTGTTGTTGAGTTAGAGATTAGAAGCTGAAGCGGAATCCGCCATAGAAGCGACGTCCTAGGCCGTCATAGACTTCCGGGAAGGTGGTCCAGCCGGTGGACTGGCCGATGTCGCCGTTGGTGCCTGCGATGAACATGTATTCGTCGAAGAGGTTGTCGACGCCGGCATAGACGCTCATGCGCTCTGATACGTCATAGCGCAGCTGGGCGTTAACGAAGGTCATCGACGGCAGCAGCGATTCCAGATCTTCGCTGAAGAAACCCACATCCGCCTCGCCGACATACTGGACGCCCATGGAGACCTGTAGCGGGCCACGCGAGTAAAGGAGATTCAGCATTGCCTCGTGATCTGGCGAGCCAACCGTTCCGGCGAAGGTCTGCGGCGCGGCACCCGGGAAGGCTGTCGAGTCGAAGTCCAGCAGGTGGCTGTACGATAGCGAGGCGGCAAACTGGCCCATATCGCCCGAACGGCCGGTGAAGAGCTCGTTCAGATCGAAGCCATAGCTTGCCTTGACGTCAATCCCCTCGATGTTGATCTCGGCGAGGTTTAGGTTGCGGATATTGACGAACTGAAGAGCGCCGACCGAGGCACCGCCGCTGAACCGCTGGATGCCACCACAGAACGGCGAACTCGGATCATACGACGCGGTGTTCTCGTAGCAGCGGTTTACCGAGACTTGACGACCATAGGTGCCGACGCCGTCTTCGATCGAGATGTCATAGTAGTCCGCCGACACTGACAGGCGCGACCACCAGTCGTTCCAGCGAGGGTTGAACAGGAAACCGAAGGTGAAGGTCTTGGAGGTCTCCGGTGTCAAATCCGGGTTGCCGGTGTTGAAGCCAGACACGCCCTGGAACTCGGGCTGGGTCAGGGCGAAGCCGCCGTCACGAGCGACGCGCGCGGCCACTGCCGGATCGCGCATACAGGCCTGGGCCACCGCATCGCCGATGGTTGAGGCATCGACGCCACTGCCCAGAACGACTGTCGGGTCGGCGATGTTTGATCTGGTGTTCAGGAAGGCCGCCTGACCGCCGCTCAGAGTAACGCCTTCGCAAGGGTCGCCGACTTGCGGGAAGGTCTGCGAGCCGGGGTTGAACAGTTCATTGATGTTCGGGGCGCGCACAGCGACAGCGTATTGCGAGCGCAGCTTCAGCCAATCGGTTGGCAGGTATTCGACTGAAGCGGCCCAAGCCGTGGTCGAGCCGACGGTGCTGTAGTCGGACACGCGTCCGGCCAAGTTCAGGTCCAAGGCTTGCGCGAACGGCAGATCCGCCAATAGCGGGATGCGCAGTTCAGCGAAGGCTTCAACGACATCGAACGCGCCTTTGGTCTCTGGCGTGATGTTACCGGTGGCCAGACCTAGTTGGGTCAGCGGGTCGGGAGTCGAGCGGGCCGATTCTTCACGGTATTCAGCGCCGATGACGAAACCGATGTCGCCTGCCGGCAGAATACTGGGCACATTGCCACTGACGAAGCCGTTGACGATGTACTGCTCCTGATAGGCGTCCAGACTGGTGGCGGCGGTGAAGTATTGTACCGCCTCCTTCGAGATGCCGCCTTCTTCGAAGATGAAGATGGGCAGGCAGCCCTGAGCGCGGGCGGCGGTGTCGCGACAGACAGTCTCTCCACCTACGACCACGGCGTCCAAAGCTTGTCGAAAGCGGGCGGTCATGATGTCGCCGTTCGAACGCTGGTCGTAATCCGAACGACCGTAGTTCATGCTCAACTCATAGTTCAGATTAGGCGTAAGCTCACCTTCGAAGCCGAGTACCAGGCGGGCCATCGCCCGTTCCGATTCATTGCCGCGATTACCTACGTCGGTGATACGGCGACGGAAGCCGACCACCAGATCATCGTCGGCGATGCCTGGGTGCTGGGCACGCACGGCGTTGGCCAGAGCTGTCGGCACGATTGCGCTAGTGATTGGCACGCCGTAGCGGCACTCGTTGTCGCCGTCTCCGTCGAAGTCGCGGCAGTCAGGCAGTTGGTCGATGCCGAACTGGTCCTGGTAGATGGCTTCCGAACCGACCGGGTTGCCTTCGATCTCGCTCGAAGTGCGGCCATGGAAGATCGACATCTCCGAGAAGAAGCGATGATTATCGTTGATATCGTACGTCATCTGACCGTTGAAACGGATCTGCTCTTCCGGCACGAAAAGCTGACGCTCGCCCGAGCGGTTATATCCGAATCCGGCGTTGGTGTAGGGGACGACTGCGCCGCTATCATCGACCACGCTGGTCAGGTTACCGGCACCCACGCGCGGGATAAGCGCCGTGCCGCGTGGGATGAATGAGGAGAAGACGCCAACATTGTGCTGGCGCGCTGTCGTAGCGGCAGCGTCGATGCACATCTCGCGATCACAACGGTCGCGGCCATAGACCGAGCCCGTCTGCCGCCAACCAAGTGCTCCGACGAAGTTGCCGCGATCGTTGGCGAAGTTGGAGCCGAACTTCAGGCCGATCTTGAAATTTTCGTTGTCGCCGCGTTCGGTGATGCCACCTTGAGCAGAAAGCTCAAGACCCTCGAAGTTCTTCTGGGTGATGATGTTGATGACACCGGCCAGTGCGTCAGAGCCGTAAACGGCCGAGGCAGCGCCGGTCACCACATCGATGCGGTCGATGAAGTCAGTCGGGATGGTGTTGAAGTCGACGATCTGGCTACCGACGATACCGGCTACATGCCGGCGGCCGTTGACCAGAACTAGAGTGCGATTTTCACCCAAGCTCCTCAGATCGACGGTAGTGACGCCGTTGTTGGCAGTTGAGAAGGTCGTCGTAGTCGGAGTGAAGGTCGATACCCCAGCCTCCGGAAGGGTGCGCAGAATATCGCCTGTGTTCATCTGGCCCGTGGCTTCGATGTGTTGGGCGGTGATAACCGAAACCGGAACCGGGGAATCCTGGTTCGGACGGGTGATACGCGAGCCGGTGACGACGATCTCGCCGACCGCGGTGGGCTCAGCGTTGTCAGGCGTCTGCGACGCTTGAGCCATGACCGGCGTGGCCGAGACCAGCGCCCCCCCGATCATGGTGGTGGCCAGCAATCGCTGGCGGAAAAGGTGAGTTCGCAAGATCAATGCCCTCCCGACGCATCCTTGGATGCGGAATGTTCGTAAGAATGCTCAAGGTCGATCAGGTGACTCTGAAGCAATCAAACAGTACTCGGAGAGTGAGGTGGGGCAATAATGGAATGTGTCTAATATTATTTATATGAATAACTGGCGATAATTTAAACACAACAACAAAAATTACAAATCTGCAAATATTTATACTGAATTAGCTTCGTCTCCACGGTTTGATGTTCACGGATTTTGATATTTGATCTAAATAGCTGGGTCCGACCGCAATCTCCTTTCCGTTGGCAAGGGACAAGGTCAGCTTGCGTCCGCCGCGCCGACGCATTCCCCGTACGAATGTCAGGTTGACGATGGTCGAGCGGTGGCAGCGCATGAAGCGGGTAGGGTCGATCCTCTGCTCCAGAGCGCTGATGGTGTCGCGCACTAGATAGGCTACGCCGCGCGCATACAACTCGACGTAGTCGCCCTGGGCCAGAATAAGTTCCACCTCGTCCAGCGGCTGACGATACAGGCCATCGGCGCGCCGGATCCAAATTTCGGTTTCATGTAGAGGCGGTTCGATTGTCTGCTGGAGCGAGGCGACCAGTGTCTGAAGTTCGGCGAAACGTTGGTCCGAGTTGCGGCCGTCCAGCCGAACCCGCACCCGGCGGATCGCAGCTCGCAAGCGTTCGAATTCGAAAGGTTTGGTTAGATAGTCGGCCGCGTTCAGTTCGAATGCCCGCACAGCATGCTGTGTAAAGGCTGTCACGAAGACGACTTCGGGAACAGGCTCGTCAGCCCGTAGACGCATTACTACGGCTAGGCCGTCTAGCCCGGGCATCTGAATATCTAGAATGGCGACGTCCGGTTTCAGTTCGCGAATAAACTCTAGCGCCTGCTCGCCCGATCGGGCGGTGGCAATCAGTTCGACCTCGGGAATGCAGGTCAGGGCCTGTTTCAGTCGCGCGAGCGCGAGGGGCTCGTCATCGGCGATCAACACTCTCATGCGACGACCTCGAACGGCAGTTCGATATCGACGCGCCAGCCGCCCTCGACGCTAGGGCCGTAGCGTAGCGAGGCCTCGGGGCCATAAATCAGGTGCAGTCGACGTCCTGCGTTCGCCAGACTGCGACCCAGACCGCTGGTGCAGGTGGCGGTGCCCGAACCGTCGTCGGCAATCCACAGTTTAAGCCGCTCTCCGTCGCGTCGGGCACCGACCTCCAAAGTAATGGGAGCCACCGAATGGGCTAAGCCATGCTTGATGGCGTTCTCGACGAAGGGCTGTAGGATCAAGCTTGGCACCATCGCTCCCATGGCTTCCGGTTCCAGCAGCAGCTTTCGGCTTAGGCGGTCTGGAAAACGGACCTCCTCAATGTCGAGATAGCGTCCCTGACTGTCGATTTCGTTCTCTAACCGTACAAGTTCGCGCGGCGCGGCGGTCAGGGTGTGTTTTAGGAAGTCGGCCAATCGTACCAATATCCTGTCTGCTTCCTGGGCGCGCCCTTGGCCGATCAGGCTGGAGGCAGAGTTTAAGGTGTTGAACAGGAAGTGCGGCTGAATTTGTAGCCGTAGGGCGGCCAGTTGCGCTTGCTGCGCAACGGCTTGTGCTTCTGCCGTGCGCGCTTGTTGGCGGCGCAGATTGTCGCCCGCAACCATGATGGCGCACAGAGCGGACCAAGTCATGATTGGCCACAGGAAGGAAATATAGGTGGAGATTACATTGCGCGGGTGCAGAAAGAACTCGCCACTCGAGGTGTGATAGTCCGTCAGCACTCGGAAGTAAGTCGCGTTCAGCACCGTGTGGATCAGGCAGACTATTAGACCAAGAGCCGCGGCCCGCCAGAACCAGGCGAAAGTGCGGGTTTCTGTCAGACGGCGCAGGATGATCCACATCCCCAAGGTCAGAAAAATTCCAGTTATAAGGCTGGCCAATCGTGCCAGCACAACCCCTTCCATCTGGTTGAATTCCGAAGGAGAAATCAGCGATCGGGCGCTCAACTGCAAGGCGTTTATCGTCCAGAAAGCGGCGGTTAGCACGACTACCGTGCCATCCAACCGCGTGAATACCAAAGGACGCTCTTCGTCGTCGTACTCGGTCATTGCCTCTCCTTTGGGGGCACAGAAGCACCAACCAAGGTCGAAGTGCAAAGGTGATGCGGCGAAGTGGTCACTAGGCGCGACGAAATGCGCCACTTGTCGCGACGGAACGAAGATGAAATCGGCCAAAAGGCCGGTTGAAGCGATCGAATACGTATTTTTAGCATCACAATAGCATCCGAACGGGGGGAGGCCGCAACCATGACCGACACTGCCGATCACATGACGCAGACTCTGCTGGCGGCTCTGGTCGAAGTCGAGCGCGCGGCACCGGGGTTGAGTCTCAGCCAGTTGGCAATGTTCCTGAACATCCGGCGTCAGGAAGGCATTCGCATGCTCGAACTTTCGTCACTGTGCGATCGAAACGACGCTAGTGTTTCACGCGGAGTACGCGCCATGGCGGTTGAGGGCGAGCCCGGCTCTCTTGCGCCTGCCTATGGTCTGGTAGAACTTTTTCGCGGAAAGGACGGTCGCAGCCGACACCTAGCCCTGACGGCGGCGGGAAATGCGCTGGCGGATCGGCTCTGCCTCATTATTACAGCGGAGCCAATTGCCAATGGAGCGCCCAAAACGTCCTGTACGTCGTCGACGATTGCTGAACGCTCGAACGTTGCTTAGTCGTGTGGCCAACTTCTGTTGGGGGCGGTTGCACGCGGCATTGTGCGCGGCCGACGATCGGCAAAACGGATGTCGATGCGGTCAAAGTCCGGGCTGAGATCGACCAGCGCGCGACGAATTCGACTCTCCTGAGCTTTTGCTCCCACATAGTCTTCGACTTCGTACTCGACTGTGATCACAGCCTTTCGCTTCATCAACCGGGCGCGGGCGACGCCGTCATCCGGGTGAGTATCGGAACGCAGGGTGCTCATGTCTGCACCAGATTGGCACCGAAACGATAGCCCTGACCCCAGATGTTATGGATAGGCAAGGCGACGCCAGCGTCGGCCATTACCTTGCGTTTTAGGCGGCTGATCGCGGTGCGGATATGACCGCGCGGATAGTCCCAGTCTAGCAGTAGGCCGTCAGTGTTATCAGAGAATGCGTTCATCAGCGCCTGATCCCTCGCCGTCAGCTTGATAGAACAGCCCGAAGGCGTGATCAGCTTTCGTTGAGAGGGTTTGAGCGCCCAGATGTGAACCTCCGCTCGGTGGGAGCGCACATTCGGTTCTGGCTGTCGGCGGATCAGACGATGCAGCCGCGCTAGCACTTCACGCGGCTCGGTCTCTCGTCCTACCAGATCGTCAGCCCCCATCTCGAGCACCAGCACCCGTTCCACCGTCTCCCCTTCCAGCGCGACGACCAGTAAGGGCGGTGCGTTAGAGCTGTTCAACTGGCGAATGGCGGCGAGCGCCTTTGCGTCCGGCAGGCGTACAATCAACACTACCGCCTCGAATTTTTCTAAAAGCGGTTTTCCACTACCGTGCAGGCAACCCACCGAGCCGACCCTCATCACTTGGAAACCACGGCGTTCCAGATAACCGCCCAGTTCATGCGGTTCGTCGTCGTTCAGGTCGATCAGCAGCAACGCATTTGCGAGTCCGGTCTCGGCGGGTAGGCCTGTGTTCACGAACTCAAGTCGCTTGTCCCGTTTTACCGTGTCGATGTGCAAGATTCCCCTCCCTGGCAATGATGCTGATGGTGACAGGTTAGTCGCACTTGATGCGGTTTAGTCGCCGTTATGGTGGGTGTGGCCGAAAGCTCGCGGATTTGACGCGTCAAGTTACCGGTTGGACTGTCGTGCGAAGAGAAGATGAGAGATACAATCGTACAGAATACGAATCCGGCACGAGCAATAGCTTCAGACTTGCTTGTTTGGTACTAAGTGATGCCGCGTCGGAAAGTGCTATCGACTTGGTTGGCCGCTTTCTTGAATTTCGTGCATTGTGATCAATAACAAGAGTCGCAATCATATCAGCGTCGACCCAGCTATGACTGAGGCACTAGAAGTATTTTTAGCCACTTCTGAAAATGCCGCTTAGGCGAAAACAGATAGCTAAGGCTGCAGGGCTGGGGCTAGTTTTTCGAGCTCCCCTCTAAGTCGTATCGCCTCTCGTGACAGGTCATTTGCACTTGAAGGTTCATCCAGAACTCGGGTGACATGTTGAAGAACCTCGCGAGGCGTAGGGCAAGTTCTGCGGTCATAGAGCGTTCGCCATTGAGCAACTCGATGGTCTGCTCGCTATCCACACCAATCGCGTACGAGAACTCAGCGGGGCTCAATCCGTATGTCGGTAGATATTCCAACTTCAGGTGCTCACCTGGATGATTGAGGGGGCTTTTGAAGGATGAATAATCGATAGAACTCATTTTATTTGGTTCCTTTGATGTGGGCAGCGTCAATTCCACCAGCAAGCTTTAGGGGCTTCCACTTTGATCATCGCTTCCAATGCCACACGGTGATGAAGCCTTGGCCTATCGAAGTGGATGGTTGGCAGGCTTCAATAATCGGCCAAATATCTTTGGGAGGCGCGCCTAGCCGAGACGCGGCCTCTCTTGTGCTCATGAACTCTATTCCCGCCTTCTGAACAGAGGCACGGCAGTAGCGTGGCTTTTCGTGTTCTAGCTTTGTGATGTGCCTTCGGTTTCTAAGCCAGACCACATCTTGAGCGGTACAGTTTAGATAATCCTCAGTCTCGCTGGGGCTGAGCCAGTCCCGATAATGACCACCATAATGACCTTCATTAAAGCTGTAGGGTCCCTGGAATTCTGGTCCACCCATTATCACCGCTCTGGCTGCGGCCTCGTGGACTGCTAGGCATTGGCGGTCGCCAGTTTTGAGCAAACCGACACCTCCGGGAAATTTTCCGTCCAAGCCAGCGGCAATCACCGGCAACCAAGGCTTTTCACGTCCACCAATTCCTCGGAAGGCCGCACTTAAAGGTATGTAGCCCTCCTCATCGTCTACTTCTCTCAGCCAGGATAGTTCATCCAGAGGGCGGCGTGCGGAGTGAGGGGCGAAGGCGCGATCACCTTTAAGAAGCCTGATCATTGGATCGAACTCTGGAATTAACCAGCTGGATGCAAGCAGTTGTTCGATAGCTATGTCGGGTAGGGAGTACTTCCGTTTAAACTCGTTCTTGTCGAACCACTCGCTAAGACGTTCTCTTAGTGCATCGACTTCACGACGGTAGACCTTAGTGAAACGAAAATTTGTTGATGGCTTAGTAGGTACCAGGTGACCTTCTTCAATGAGCCCCTGAACGCCTTGTGGCGTAGTGGACAGCAAATACCCAGCATGTGTGAGGCTCATGTCCATATGACAGAAATTTTCGACTGTAGAGGCTCGCCCTACACCTTGCCTGCGATGCGTAGCCATCAAACGCTCGATGTTGCGTGAAACTACAGGCTGGGAGTGATCTCTGGCGACGCGCATGGCCGTTGATAAATAAGCCGGAAGTTTGTGGTCCTCTGAATCTCGGAACAGGTCCCACACTGGTCTCGGATATTCGAGGACCATACGGGCACCCGCAGCCACGTACTCGGGACCCCATCTGCCTTTGGTTCTGAAGAGCTCGAAGCGCTCGCCATAGGCCGCTTGAGCAAAGGCTAGAACGAGCTCGTAAACGTCCGTTGCTGACTGGACCTCGTAAAAGGTCGGAACCTGATTGATTGCTTCCGTAACGGTTTGCTCGTCGTCGCTGAACAACTCCAGCACCCAACTGAGAATCTCGCGGTCTTTGATGGGCACTCGCCGCGCATTTGAAAACGAGAGTAACCCTCCACAGCGGCCGCATGTATGAATCGCTCTCGCCTGGGGCCATGTGAGTGCTTGGTTGCAGATCGGGCAGTCATTGGTCAGCCTGGTCCAACTAACCGGACAAAAATCCAAGTGGCTGATCATCCAAGAGGCTTGATCATGAGGCTGTGCTTCTTGGGTTTGAGGCAGCCTTCGAGCGTGTTGGCAAATCTGATGTGGGCGCAGGTAAACTCCGCCCAGTTTGCGCTTACCGTCCTCGGTTAGCGGTTTGGCTCCCCATAACTGCTGCAGATCCGAGGTCGGTACTCCTAGAAGTTCGGAAAGGATCGGTAGGTTGTTGGAGAGCTTGGTGAGGTAGTCACCTTTGATGCTGACATTTAGGCCTCCCATCGCCAGGAAGCTCTGCACTGATCCAAGGTAGTTTCGATCTACTGCGCGGGCGATATACCCTAGTAGCGTTTCTCCTGGGACAGGCTGGATGGGGAAGAGCAAGCTCTTCCCCTGATAGACCGAAACCCCAGTTTCATTCGGGAGGGGGGTATCAATCAAAGCGGCCATCCCGGAATGGGTTTCTTTTGACGAAGCCCTGCTCCACAGCCCACGCGTCTACAGCCCAGGACAAGTCAGCAATGTCTATTTGACAGGCCCCTCGTCGGATTGCTGCTTCAAGGGCGACGTGAAGTAACCTCACGACACGTCCAACAACACCGCTAGAGACTTCGAACAGAGATGCGAGGATTTTAGGATCGTTTAGCCCTGAGAGTTGAGGCAGTATGCCCATGTCCACCAGTGCTTTGTCGAGATGAGCGACAAAGCCGGCAAAGAGCTTTTGGTCCTTTGCCTTTTTGGCTGAAAGGGGCTTCAGATCGCATGGAGCGCGTAAGCGGCCATTTAGCTGAAGATTGCGGTTAAACATCTTCTCCGCCTCCTCTGTACCAAGGAAGATGATAGACACCACGCCTGTATCAAGTAGACTCTTCAGTGTGTCGGTGACATCGTTTTTGGACCCGCTCCTATAGTTCAAGTGCTGGACCTCATCGACGATAAGAAGCTCCGTTCTGAAGCGTTCAAAGCAAGCAATGACCCTTTTTTTTGAGCATCAGTTCATTGCCATAGTTCGGAAACGGATCGTCGAATGCCTGGAGGATTAGCACCATCAACTTCTTTGATGTCATATGCCGCTCCAGATCGATCTTGATCACTGGAATGTAGTTTGCGGTACGTGGTGTCGTCTTCTCCACATAGGCGATGTATGAAACCGCAGTTGTCGATTTTCCTGATCCCGTAGGCGCTAGTACGCGCAGCCCATACTGGGGCTCACCTCGCAATTCTCTGTTGAGTTTGCGCATGAGATCGTACTCGGCATGAAGATTCACGTGTGCGGGATAAGGAATGAAAACAGCTTTGAATTTCGCGATTTTGGTCGCGATTTCCTCGTTGATCTCGGACGACGTGCGGATCATTTGAAACCCTCCCAGCGGGGTTCTGCATCGGTGATCTGACTCCAATCGACGCTGGCTGAAGCTTGGGGCTCGGAGTTACCTTTAGATGCGGCTTTACGTTTGTGACTTCCGCGAGCAGGTCTGACGGGTTTTGCGTGGTCGTCGGTTCTTTCAGCCGCAAGTGATGCAGTAGGAATAACCGGAGCCATTCCATCATGGCGTGGCTGTGCGTATTCCACCCTGAGCGTTGACGAAGCCAAGGCTTCGATTTTCGGCGATGATAAAAGCCGTGCGTGGGCGCGCTTGCTCCTAGAAAGTACTTTGTCTGGAGTGAGCTTCTCGATTTCTCGTCTAAGCTCGATGCGACGAGCGAGGCGCTCGTCAGCATCCGCAACCTGTTCCTCTCGGATCCAAGCCTGCATGCAGTCATGTTGCCATTTGCTGAGGCCTTTGGCGTAATCAGCCTCGGTACAGGGGAGTTCTACAAACTTTCCGAGTTTGGCATGCCAAAGCGATATTTGCCCTAGATCCGCTGGATTGTACTTGATCTTAACGGGAACCGTAGTGGACCCTTTGGCGCGCCTTCTCAGTGGCTCCGATCGGGCCAAGTCCTCTAGTATAGGCCCGGTAATCGCAGGGTCATGGAACTGAAGATTGAAGAGCTTTACACCGGACGTTGTCAGGGTGGCTTCTTTGCTGGCACCTAGCATCCGGTCTAGTTGGCGGTCGTCACCGATGACTTGAACGCCGCCTTGCTCGCGAACAGCTCGAGACCAATGCTTTATTGGAGCCTCGGCAAGGGATGAGTGGATCTCTTGGTGGTAAACTCCTATCGCAGAGATCATCAGGTCTTCGGCCTGTTCCAGGGTGAGCACTGCATCTTTCTGCGGATCAATACCCCAGGCTCGCATCTGTTCGATCGGAAGAGTGCCGCCCGGAAGTTTGCGATGGAGTCTTGTATTGAAAGTCCCGAAGAGGCGCTCAATAACTGCCTTATAGGTAGGTGATCTGACCGGGGCCCAACGCACGCTAGTACCCATATCAATCATGGCTGATTCAAAGGACGAGCCTGTAAATTCCCATCCATTATCAACGATAATTTCGTCGAACTTTCCGTAGATGTCCTGAAGCTCAGGGCAGTCCGGAAACCGATCAAGCATTCTTAGCTTGGGGCGGTTCGAGCGTTTTATGCACTCTGTAACGGAGTACAAGGAAGGCGGTTCAAAGGTCAGAACCCATCCAACAATGCATCTTGAGTAGACATCTATAATGGTGGTGAGCCAAGGGCGGCCTAGATATTTCCAGCCGTTGAAATCCACCACCACATGGTAGTCGGCTGGGGTGTGGTCCAAAGCGCCTAGCGCTAAGGGGCGATGGGCATAAAGGCCTGGACCGTTCGCTTTTAATCGTTTGTCCGCTTCCTGCTTCCCGTACCTCGTGAGGATTGTCTCGTAGCATTCGAGGGACCTCAGGTGGGTGCGGAAGCGTTCTCTGGATGGGATCGGAACTTCGCGCCATCTGCTTGAGCGCCGGGAGATCCACGAGTTTAAGCCCTTCAGGTAGAAGCAGAGATCATCGTAGGCATCTCCAACGGTCTTTTGATGATTTGCCCAGTAGGCTAGGGCCTCTTCGTGCATACGGCGATGAACAGACAGAGGAAGCCTTTTCTTACGTGGTGTCCTACCTGATCGGCTGACCATAAACTTCAGCTGTCGTGAGCCCGTTTCGCCACGCTTGTTAAGCCAAGTTCGGATACTTGTTGGGGAAGGCGGCTTCTTGCCAGCAAACGTCTGAGGTTTCTTTTCCCATATGGTGGCGAGCGCCCGTCGAATGCCCTTGTTACTACGCGGAAAAGGGTCCAGCCGATCTAATGCATTCAAAACGGACTGGCGGAAGGCTGCTTCAGGGTCCTTAGCTATTATAGTCTCGTAATCGCCGGAGGCTACGAGCGGGGAAACAAGAGCGTGTCGGGATGGTCCGTTGAGATCAATGCGATGTGCGCGCCCAGTGGCAAACTGCTCAACTAACCAGTCATGAGTAGGCGTTTGTAGGCTGATGCCATCTAGGGATATCTGAAGAGGGGCACCTGTTCGCTCATTGCGCATGTGCAGAAAGCCGTTCCCCATCATGGGATCGAGCAGGTAGCGCTGACCTTCAATTTCCCAAATGTCGCCGACCGTCAGTTTCAAGGAGCTCATACCAGTTCTCCCATGCCGTCGGTGATCAGCGTGACGAGCGTTCGATCGTTTAGCGGCTTGGAGAGATCCATATCCACGATGCGAGCAACCATCATGGCCTTCAGTTTGGCGATACCGAGCGCTCTCCTTCCGAGGCAGTCGGCGACTTCTCCAAGCTCGCGTGAGCCCCGGCGGTAGAGGTATTGAGCGACCTGGTAGACGTCAGTCGTTGTGTAGGCTGTGAAGGCCCAGGACTGAATGTCCTCAATCGCCTGCCACCGCATTGATGGTATGAAGAGAGCCTCCTTCAGAAAGATGCGGAATGACCATCCCACCTGTCTGCAAATGTCGGCAACAGCGTTGAGTTTGAGCTGGTAATCGGGGTCTTGAAGGAAGCGGCGATCATTCTTGATCTCGATGACCTCAACAGTGCCATCGGCCAAGAGCACCACGGCGTCAGCGATATAGGTGCGTTTGGTGCCATCAACCACGAACTCAAACCTGAAAGGTTGGGCTCGGTAATCGACAATGTTTGTGTCGACCTCGCAGTGCATGAAGAACGCGCGTTCATTCATGCTTTCATAGGGATGGGCTCGGCCAGACTTCCGGCTCGCGTAAACCCCGGTCGTGATGATGCGTCGGCCTGTGATGATGCTTCTAATGGAGCAGCCATTCGTGGGCAGAACCAATGTGGCCTGTGCCGTCAGGTGCTCCCAAGAGTGACGTTCAGCAGGGCTGGCGGGTGCCAGAAGCGCTTCATTCAGTTCCGTCGATAGTTGGAAGCCGGGCGCGCGGAAGTCGTCATGAACAAGGTTCATGGGAAAATCCTTTTATTTTATTGACTTAGTATAGGGGCGAGTTAGATCGATGCCCGTTTCATCAAAAACGCGTTTGACTTCGAGTTCTCTTCAGGGGAATGATTGCCGATCATTGCGGAATGATTTGGGACTTGGTTCCCTGCAAGAGCCCCGGGTTTCGATCTGGGGTTTTTGTCGTATGGGCAGCAAGCTGCTGATACGAAAGACCTTTTTAAGGCGGTATCATGTTTTGAAGCTCCTTCTTCGCATTTGAGATGCGAGCTATGCGCGGTCTTGTGCTCAGTGCGAGACTCGGCAAGCGCGAAGGCATTGTTTCAAATTATATTAAATGAGTCACAGTAATTATTTTTACATGTGTAATGTAGTGAAATATTGGTTATAAACAATACTCAAATAGTATGTTGTTGTACATTCAGTGGATTAATCTTTAGGGCGATATTGGTTTGCATTGCAGGGCGCGGGGGGGCTTATCGTGCAATCGCAATGGCTCATAAGCGCCAGAAGCAGACATTCACAGGCCTCCGGAGAGCGGACCTTCAGGACTCGATGGGCACGATTTTTAAAACGCCATCAACGTTGGCTAGGTTTAAGTAGTCGAGGTGTCGCGTGGTGAACTAAGCGCGATGGCGGACATTCGCTTGACGCGCCATCCCCGACTTGCCTGGGCCATTCTTGTGATCGGCCATATTAACTCTGGCGAGCCTCGAAGATGATCAACCGGCTTTATCGGGTAACCGCCGCCCCCTAGGATGGACCCATCCGCGCGGTTGTCGCAGGCAACACGATCACTCGTCGGCTTCATCGTGTGCGTAGTTAAAGATAAGACGGTTCTCGATCGGCGGATCAGAATAGTGCGGGGTGGCGTTTGGGTCGATTTTCCCAAGAACCGAATGATAGGTTGCAAGCAGATTATGGCGTTTGTCGAGGAGGTTGGCGAGCCGCTGCATCAGGTCTTCGCGTTCTGCCAAGGGCAGGATTGGATCGAAGGCGGTGACGTCCACCAGGTACCGCCCGTCGCTATTGACCGTCACCCGACCGGTCTGTCGGAGCGCGCGTGTCATCTCGTGCTTAGCGTCGGTTAACCAAAGCCAGCACCCGCCCTTTTCGTTAGTCCCATTGCCGGCCTGCGTCCGATTGACCGCAGCCACACAGGCGTCGAAGTCAGATACGAGGCTCTTCGCCCGCACGTTGTCCATGGATCGGAACGAAGAAAGATCGATGGCGGCTGCGACCAGCGCCGCCTGAACGTCAACCGGATCTCGCAACGCCTTAAGCGAGCCGATTTTGTCGCCCACGATGATGAAGTCGTAGCGACCGGGAGCACCTTGGTCGGACAGCACGAGCAAATCATGGAGCACCTTATCCGCTTGTGCTTGAGTTCGCACGACTACGCCCATGCCTTTCAAATCGAGCGAAAACCCCGGAATCTCGGGTCCGCTGAGCAGGTCGGAATAGTCGATTAGGCTTTCACGGCAGGGCCAACGCCACTCGCGTTCATGGGTCCAGTCGACGACGCCGTCTGCGCTGAGGGTCACGTAGCGGTGCTGCTCCGCCAGGGGCAGGACATTGGGCGGAATGACCCGCAGTCCGCCGCCCTTGCCGCCAGGGATGTTGGGAGCGCCGTTGAGGCCGTAGATGGCAGGCCGCGCGCCGGCGGCGTTTGCGCCGAGCTTCGGCAGCAGAATGCCAAAGGGGCTCATCGCTTGGCCTCTCGCCTGACGGTTCCGACCGGCTTCCAGGAAGGCCCCTATCGGCATGTCGGTGAAACAAACGGCCGGATCAGGCCCATAGATCGTACGGCAACCGCCACGCACGGACCAAGTGGCCCACAGGCGTTGTGAGCGGATAGCGTTGCGCAGAAGGAAGAGGGGCGAGATCTTCGTGTCTTCGACTATCGCCCCCGGCCCCCAGTCTTCAACCGCAAAAACGGAACTTGAACTGTCGATGTCCAATTTTCGAAAAAAATGAATGAGATAGGGGGAGAGATCAAATCTGATGTTGTTTAGAGATGATGCGGTCATGGCTCCCTCTCTATATATACTGCCAACTCAATTCTACTTTTATGGCTTCCCGCGCACTGCAGATTGCGCTTTCGGGCCACACGCATCCCGATATCGCTCCAAGACGGTATCCTGTGCAGTTGCGCTTTCTTTCGGACCTTGGCGACATAATTGCTTAGCGCCAACAGCCGTCATTTGCAGCGGCGCTAGGAGTAGCCAATCCACTTTGTTGCCATCCACCTTCGGAGCTTTGCGCACGTCTACCATCACAGCATCTTTTCGTGCCTTAGGACCACGGATGATTGCCACCTTAGGGCTGAGCACCTAAAACTTAGTCGTGGAGGCGAAATGGCGGATAACTTCAACTACATCTCGTTCGGAAATCGCGACTTCATACCACAGGCTGGAGGGCGCATCTCGATGTCCCTGCGGCGTATGTTCGAGTACACTTCGGACGATACTAGGGCTCGCCTACAGAGCTTAGGTACCACAGCGCTCGCCTATCTCGAAAGCCTGCCGACATTCCTGTGCAGCGAGATTATTCGAGACAGTGAGCGCACTGCAGTCGAGGTGCGCTACGGGCGTGTCTCCGACATCACCGTCGGCAGCAACAACGTCGAGGCGACCTTCAATGAAGAGATAAACTTCGGCGAGGTCGAGTTCGTTGACGCCGACGCCGCTCGCGATCTTCTTCGGGCTGGAGCCTACCAACTCTTCCGGACTCACTGGGCGGTGCGGGATGGCGACGTTAAAGCCATGCTCGTTGACTTGCTTGATCGGGCTCCGACTCGACCTCTGGGTGCCCAGTTGGTGCCCGACACTGACGCCGCGACCACCCCGCCGGCCGCGCCCCAACGCGTGACGTTGGGTGAGGCGTCAAGCGTGCAGCAATTCCTGAACACCCTGTTCGGCGTTGAGGAAGCCTCGGACACGGAGACCTTCTTCCGAGGCCACGACGTACAGACCTACGAACTCATCCCGTCGGTCCTGCGAACTGACGAGGGAGGCGCATGGCGGTTTCTGCCTAACGAGGATCGACTCTGCAAAGAATTACTGATCGCGCATGACGATGAATTCAGGAACGACCGTTTCTGTATGGATCGCTTGGTCCGAATGGCGCATTTTGAGCTGCCGACGCGGTTACTAGACATCACTAGCAATCCACTTGTTGCCCTGTTTTTCGCCTGCGACGGCGGCGAGTCCGGTATTAAAGAGGACGTGCCAGGAGAAGTGGTCATCTTCCGCGTCGCCGAGGACAGTATCAAATACTACGACTCGGACACGGTCAGTTGTATCGCCAACCTAGCCAATCTTACCCACGAGCAGAAAAACAACCTTAAGCTTGATCTGCCGGTTAAAGACTTCAACGTCGATCCCATCGTCGGCAAGCTGATTCACTTCATCAAAGGCGAGAAACCCTACTTCGATACTCGCATTGTACCCAGCGATCTGGGTTCCATCGTATGCGTGAAGGCCAAGCTAACCAACAACCGGATCAAGTCGCAGTCTGGAGCCTTCCTCTTGTATGGGCTGGACGCCAAGATGCCCGACGCAGGGCAAGACGGGATCACGATTAACAGGATCACCATCACCAACAAGGCGTCCATCATGGCGGAGTTGGATCGGCTGAACATCAACGCCAAAACCGTCTATCCCAGCATCGATCGTACAGCGAAACATCTGAAAGCCCGCTACGCGCGCATTACCCAGTCCGAATCGAATCCCCGCCCTGCCGATTAGATTAGCTCGAAGCCCATCAGGCATCGCTGCACGTTTGCCAGTAAGCGATGATAGAGTTGTTCTGTCCTGAATTTATGTGACTTTTTGCTTTCCATCGCGGGTTTCGAAGTGATCCTGAGCGGGGCTACGATAGCTAGACGCGGACTGGAATATCGATCACGGGGCGCAATTGCTCTAGCTGGGTAGGATATCGCCGGACTACTCGGTCGTAGAAATCAGCGATTGACCGGGCACGGACTGTCACTACTAACGCGTACTTCAGTGTTTCGGTGAGCGCATGGTTGTGGCCTTCGAGTCGCGCATTGTAGTGGATGTCGAACACAGGGTTGAGCAAGCTTCGGCCCTGCATGCGCACTCTAGCGTGCTGACAACTCTCCCACTTCATGGCGTCGCGGCGCAGTAGATCCTCGGTCACCCCCGCCGATTTACTCCCGAAGAAAGACTTCGTGTTCGCGTGTAACTGGTCAGCGTTCTTTCGCTTCTCCGAATGAGGGCGGAAGGCTACCTCCAAGCCGGCGCGTGTGTAATTCCCGGGGTGGTGCGGGTCCACAGCGGTCGAGTAGCAGATGGTGGCGTCAATCTCGACGCTACCCGCCAGCTCACCCGCCGGCATCGGAATTGGTGCGCGGATGTATTTTGCTGGCGAGATCTCACCTTGATATACGACCCGAACACAATCGTCGTCGGAGACTACTATCTCGTCGAGAGTTCGCGCTAAACGGCCCCAACCGACCTCCTCGCGGCCAAGCTCACTGACTTCAGCGCTGTGGATGAGGAGCGCTCGTATGGCGAGCAGATCAAGGGCGCTGCCGAAATGTGCCTTAACTCCAGCGCCCATTCGCAAGGTGCTGGGTGAGGCAAACGAGGTCCCACCCGTCTGCCGCAGGTCCGGGTTCATCTCAGGCCCAACCACCAGGAAGGGGCGCTGGATCGATCCGCCGAACTCGACGAGGTCAGGCTTAATTAGGCCCGGGCTCCGGCCAGGCCCGATGCAACTGTAAGGGGCTCTGGCCCAAGTCGCGTCCGGAGTGTCCGCCGCACCCACTGCTAGGGCATTGACGGCGTCCGATGGAACCTGAATGCGGTTCAGACCCGTGAGCGCGTCCCGCTCTCCACCGTTGCCAACGGCAACACACATCAGCGCGTTGTTTCGGGACAGCCAAGTATCGAGAACCGCTGTCCAGGCATGTACGTCGTCATCCTCGATCGGCAGTTCCGGACCCAAGCTAAGGTTGATCAAATCATAGTGGTCGCTGGCTAAGGCGTTCTCGATCCTCTGGAGTACGTCGTAGAGTTCGTGCGGATCTGAGATCGGAACGTCATCCAACACTCGGTAATGATCGACATTGCAGAAGGGGCGTGGCACCGGCTTGTTGGGCTCGATGTGTCCGAACAGGAAGGCTGAGGTAACAGCAACGCCGTGCTCGAGACACTCCGTTGAAACAGGCCCCACTCCTGTTGCGTCGATTGGAGTCGCCCACGCGGTTAGCGGGTGATTTGCCGGTATTCCGCCATCGAAGATCGCCACTCGGATAGAAGTATCTAGACTGGGTTCCTGGGGGAGGACGAGTTGGTGTCCTGGTATCGTCGCACGGGGGATAGTAGGGCGGAGCATCCGCAACGGGGGCATTTGCCGCACCGCGCGCACGAGGGTGAATGCAGCAATGCTTTCAGCCTGGGACGCTGAGGCTTCAACTTCCACGAAGCACAAGCCCCCCGCGTAGAAACGGCGTTCTAGGTTTGCGGTGACACCCACGTTCGCGAGGTATTTCTTGAATTCGGCTAGAGCTCTAACCTCACCCTCAATCCCGTCGGCGTGTAGAACGACCTCATAGACGAGGATACCCGCCTTCGGCAGGTCCCCCTTAATCTTGTCCTCAAATGAAGGTGCGGAGACTTCTTCGATTTCGGCTAGCGCCTTAGCCCCAGCCATGGATTCAGCCCACTGCGGAAGTTGTTCGGCCCAGCGTGAGAATGCCGACCGATCACCGAGCACGAAGAGTTCGGTAGTGATGGCCGGTTCAGGCTGCCGCTCCTTAGATCGCTTCTCGGGCGTGATGATTTTAGGCTTGCTTCCGATCGGCTCGACGCCAATCGCGCGAAAAAGGTCCGCTGGAAAATAGGATTTCGCGATGTATTCCGGATTAAGCGTGATGGAGGCGACTGCGCGGTTGCCGGGACAGGCAAGATCTGGAAGGCTCTCGATCTCTCGGACGGTCTTCTTCACCATGGGCGTCAGGCGTGATCTTGCCTCCGCGAATGTGTAGGGGGCATCCTTGGGGCCGCCGCCGGTTTTGCCGACCACATCCTCGACGAGGCGCTCTCCTTTACCTAGAAGGAAGTTGCGTTTCATCATTCGTTCGCCCCCTCTGCGACATTATCCGTCCGGCCCGCACGCTTTCGTGTGCGGATCGTATCCCGAGCTACGCCTGTTAGTTCTTGGGCCTTCCGAGCGGAAAGGATGCCTTGATCGACAAGCGCGACAGCCAAGTCGATGCGGCTTTGCTTGCCTAGCCCCTCGGCCTTCAGTGTGGCCGCGAGGTGTGTGTCGAGGTCTTCCCCGCGCAGGGCGGCCTGACGACGAGCGAAGGCGATATTTCGTGCGAGATCACTGAAGGATTGCCCCTGAAGCGCAATCGACATCGCGCGCGCCCACTGTTGAGCGTTCTCAGTGTGGTCTTTCAGACCCTGAAACACAAAAGACTCGACGGTGGACCTGTCGGGCAGGGGGAACTCGATCACAGATTCGAACCGACGCCAGATCGCGGGATCGAGAAGCTCTGAGTGGTTCGTCGCAGCGATCAGGAGGTTAGAGGACGGCCAATCATCTATCTGCTGGATGAGCACCGTGACCAAGCGCTTCAACTCGCCGATCTCTTCGCGGTCGTCTCGGCGCTTCGCAATGGCGTCGAGTTCATCTAGCAGAAGTACGCAGTCAATCCCCTTAGCGTAGTCCAGAACTAGCCGGAGATTGCTGCCCGTCCTGCCAAGATAACTGCTCATGACGGCGGCAAGGTCGAGCGTCAGTAGGGGACGGCCCAGTTCACGCGCAACCCAGCGCGCCGCCATCGTCTTTCCGACGCCGGGAGCGCCGACGAACAGTGCAGTACGCGTGGGTTCCAGGGAGGCGGCGCGCAAGGCATCCGGGTTGAGACGTTCTTCCACGAGCGCTTGGAGCTGACAGGCGACGGCAGGGATGAAGACCGGCTCCCAATCCAAGGCTGGCCGCTCCTCAACCCGCATTAGCTGGAGCCTAGAATCTAGATCTACTGGCAGCGGCACCTCCGCTTGCCTACGCAGCGGGGAGCTTCGAGTCGGTGCCTCTTTTAACAAACCTGATACGGCAATCGAAAGGTCCGGCACCTGGGCCTTCGCCCGACGAGCCGTGCGCTGAAGGAAGGCTTGGATATCTTGCGGCCGCCCGGCCAGCGCGAGCCGCGCCAGATGGACGAATTCTTCCGACATATTGAACTTGTTGTCCGGCAAACCCACGAAACTCTTTCCCTCTACAGGATGCGAGCCTTACTTTTGGTGGGCTAAAATTGCAATCAGTTTTTTATATTCGCCCACCTCCTCACACACGAACTGCTTCGACGCGGAAGCGATGCAGTTTCTTCCACATCGGCCGCCCCTATCGAAACGGCTCAAGTGCGCTGACGAAGCGACACTCCGCTTCTCGGCCTGTTGGTGGGCATCCGCCAGGAACTCCACGAAGACCGGCGGCTTCGCATGCGACCTCGAGATGGACTATACGAGCCACCGCTCACAGGACGGATCCTTAGGAGGTGCCGAAAAGCGGGCATTTCGAAGGCCCACCAAGAGTCGAGGCTGTGTAAAAACGCACCGAGCAGGTTTTATCCGCATCGGGCATCGAGGCGCAGATCGTCATTATCTCATGCCCTGATCGCTTCCATCAGCGGCTTTGTTCCCAGCACGGCCATCACCCGCTTCATGTTGTAGGCTAGGATGTGGAGGCTGATCTCGGTCTTCACATTCGGCAGTCGCTTCATCAGGAAGTGGGTGTGCCCCATCCAGGCCTTGATTGTCCCAAACGGGTGTTCAACTAGACTTCGCCGTTCGCGCATGGCGCGAGGTCTCAGGTCCATTCGGGCCTGTAGCGCATCGATCACCGCCTCATGTTCCCAGCGCGTGACCCTACGCTCGACACTGGGCGTGCATTGGACCTTCAGGGAGCAGCCGGTGCAACTGGCCCGATCCCAGTACCGATGCAGAGTCATGCCCTTCTCGATGGTCGTCATGTGATGCGGCAGTAGCGCCCCGGACGGACAACGGTAGGCGTCCTGATCGGGCAGATAGACGAAGTCCTGCTTTCCGAAGCGTCCATTAGCTTTTGCACCTGAAGTCAGCGTCTTTGGCACGAAAGGCATCACGCCCAAGGCCTCGCAGGCCAAAATTTCCTCGCCGGAGAAGTAGCCCCGGTCGGCCAGCACATCGAGCGTCTCTATGCCCATGGCGTCCTTGGCTTGACCGGCCATGTTCGCCAGTTGCTGCCTATCGGAGCCAGTCATCACCACCTCGTGGGCGACGATCAGATGGTGCTCGCCTTCGACGGCCGACTGGACGTTGTAACCGACGATGTCGCTGCCACGACCCGACGTCGCCATGGCGCGGGCGTCTGGATCGGTCAGAGACATCTGGCCATCTGGCGATGCTTCGACCTCAGCTTCCATGGCCTTCAGCATCGCCATCTGGTCGCGCAGCCGCTCGACCTTTTCTGCCAGTCTTCCGGACCGCGCCTCGGCGGCCTCGCCCTCATGGCGATCCGCTGTGTCCAGATCCTGTAGATAGCTGGCGATATGCTCGGCCACCTGCTCGATCCGCCGCTTCACCTTGTAGGCGGTGAAGTTCTTGTCGCGTGTGTTCACCGCCTTGAACTTGGAGCCGTCGATCGCGACCAAAGCCGAGCCGAACAGGCCAAGCTGACGGCACAGCACCACGAACTGGGCACAAGCCGCCTGAATCGCGGAGCCGTTCTCGCGGCGGAAGTCGGCGATGGTCTTGTGATCCGGTGCCAGCCGCCCCGTCAGCCACATCAGCTCGACATTGCGCTGTGCCTCACGCTCCAGGCATCGACTGGATTGCACCTTGTTCAAGTAGCCGTAGATATAGAGCTTCAGCAGCATGGCCGGGTGATGGGCCGGTCGGCCCGTCGCCGCAGGCGTCATACCCTCGAAGCCCAGACCCCCCAGATCCAGTTCATCGACAAAGACATCGACGACCCGGACGGGGTTATCCTCGGCCACATAGTCATCGAGACACTCGGGAAGCAAAGTTTGCTGCCGGCGATCTACACCCTGAACGAAGCGGTTCATACCCACCTCCTGAAGACCTCAGGAGGCTAACCTAATTCGCTCGAACGGAAGCCGTTTTTACACAGCCTCAGTCATTAGCGAACATAAAAGCTCTGAAAATTTCGTCAGAGATACCCCAGGACCGCATGGAGTAGAAGTTGCGAATAACTCGCAACTTGAGCAGGTCTTAACTGGTATTGAGCAGGTTCTAACTGGTAACGACAAGACAATGGCGACCCTGGGAGGACTCCAACCTCCGACCTCGGCTTTAGGAAAGCCTTGCTCTATGCAGCTGAGCTACAGGGCCACAGAGGGGTGAGTAGTGGAGGAAAAGCGGGGAGGGAAGCCCCCACCTTAATCAAGATCGGGGTTTCTTTTGTGTGACGGGTTTGTGGTGGGTCTGACAGGGTTAAACTTTGTGGTTAAGCTGTATTAATCTACTATATGTGGTATAGAACAAACATCGAATCGGGCGGTGTAGCTGATTCGATCATGATTCGTTCGTGGCGCGTTTCGTCGCGTGGTAATGTTTCATTCACGATCTGCTCAAAATCGCTATTATCACGTTGATCAACCATCTTAGCGACGCTTAGTCGGCTATGCGGTCGCTTTGGGGTTGTGGTTCGGCGGGCTGCATGTGCTAGGGCAGGCACGTCATGAGTGATCGTTCCACTGGCCTTGCGCCCTCGCGCATTACGGCCATTCTCGGCCCGACCAATACCGGCAAGACCCATCTGACGGTCGAGCGGATGCTGGGTCATGCGTCGGGCATGATCGGTTTGCCGCTGCGCCTTCTGGCGCGCGAGATTTATGAACGTATTGTCAAGCTGCGTGGCGCGTCGTCGGTGGCGCTGATTACCGGCGAGGAAAAGATCGTCCCGCCGCGACCTGCCTATTTTGTTTGTACGGTCGAGGCCATGCCGTTGGAACGGCAGGTGGATTTTCTGGCTGTCGATGAAATCCAGTTGGTGGCCGATCCCGAGCGCGGGCATGTGTTTACCCAGCGTCTACTGCACGCACGCGGGCGCTTCGAGACGATGTTCCTGGGCGCAGGCACGATGGCTCCGCTGATGCGGCGGCTGGTGCCCGATGCCGAGATCGTCACGCGTGAGCGCCTGTCGGTCCTAACCTATGAGGGCTCCAAGAAGATCACCCGCCTGCCGCGCCGTTCGGCGGTGGTCGCGTTCTCGACCGAGCGGGTCTACGCCATTGCCGAACTGTTGCGCCGCCAAAGAGGCGGGGCGGCGGTGGTGATGGGCAGCCTTAGCCCTCGCACCCGCAATGCGCAGGTCGAGCTGTTCCAGTCGGGCGAGGTGGATTTCCTGGTCGCCACCGATGCCATTGGCATGGGCCTGAACATGGATGTGGACCATGTGGCCTTTGCTGGGCTGAGGAAGTTTGACGGACGGCGCACGCGTCACCTCTACGCCCACGAGATTGCCCAGATTGCAGGCCGCGCCGGTCGCCACATGCGCAACGGTACGTTTGGTGTGACCGCCGAGGCCGAGGAGCTGGACGAGGATCTGGTCGAACAGATTTCCGAACATCGCTTTGATCCGCTGGAAGCTGCCGAATGGCGTAATGCGCGGCTGGATTTTGACACCCTGCCGGACCTGTTGCGCTCGCTGGAAGCGACACCAGATCGAGCGGGTTTGCGCCTGACACTGCCGGCGCTGGATGAAACCTTGCTGCGCCGTCTGTCACAGGACGAGGACATCAAGAAGGTGGCCCGTTCGCGCGGGGCATTGATGCGCCTATGGGAAGCCTGTCAGTTACCGGACTTCCAAAAGACGACTCTGGATGAACATTCGCGTCTGTCCAAAGAGATTTTCAGCGCCCTGACGACGGGGCACGGACGCCTCCAGGACGACTGGATCGCGCCGCGTTTTAATGATCTGGACCGCGATGACGGCCAGATCGATCAGATCTCGGCGCGTTTGTCGGGTGTGCGGACGCTGGCCTATATCGCCAACCGCCCCGATTGGCTGCACAATGCCAAAGAATGGGCCGAGCGCACCAAGGTATTGGAAGAGCGGCTCAGTGATGTGCTGCACGAGAGATTGACGGCCCGTTTTGTGGATCGGCGCACAGCGGCGCTGATGCGGGTGCTGAATGATACGGCCGAAGTCATAGCCGGTGTGGCTGACAACGGTGAAGTGACTGTAGAGGGTGAAATGGTCGGGCGACTGGATGGCGTGAAATTCACGCCGGATGCCGGTGGTTCGGCCCTTGCGGATCGTGCGTTGCGTCAGGCAGCGTTGCGGGCCGTCGCCCCGGAGATTGGACGGAGACTAAAGGTATTGGCCAAAGAGCAAGACGCAGGATTTGCGCTGGACGCGGACGGAACGGTTCGCTGGCAAGGCGAGGCTGCGGCCCGCATTACCAACGAGGACGTGTTCCATCCGCAGGTGTCGCTGGTGGGCGACCTTGGCGACGCTGCGGCACGCGATGCGGCGCAAAAACGCGTCGAGACATGGCTGCTGGAAGAAGCAGGCCGTGCCTTGCGTGATCTGAAACGCCTGAAGCGGGCTGTTGACCAAGGGGTGCTGTCGGGACTGGTGCGCGGTATCGCCTGGCGCATTGTCGAGGCAGGTGGCGTGGTGCCGCGCTCTGAGGTGCAGGCCGATCTGGCCGTGCTGTCGCCGGAAGATCGCAAGTCTTTGGGCAAGTTTGCCATTCGCATCGGCACCCATGCAGTGTGGTTGCCGTCTATGCTGAAGCCGCGGGCGCAAGCCTTTATGCAGGCCTATGTCGGTCGGGGCGCTGGCCGTGCGCTCAAGGGCGAGGGCTTGCTGGAACTACGCGGTGACAAGCCGACACCGCAGGCGCTGGCTGCATATGGACGCCAGATTGTGGGTCGCTTTACCGTGCCGGTGGAGTTGCTGGAAACCTATGCCGACCTGAGCCGCAAGGCCGGACGGGGCGAACTGTCCAAGGAAGCGCTTGAAACACTGGGATGGAACGAGGGGCAGGCGCGGGCTGTACGCTCGGCCCTGCGTCCGCCGCGCCGCGAGGAAGGTGCCGCCAGCGGACCTGTGGCTATAGACGAGGATTCGCCTTTTGCCGCCTTAATGGCGCTGAAGGCCGAGGTGGCATCGCCACCTGCCAAACCGGCCAAGCCGCGCCGCCCGAAAAAACCCAAGGCTGACGTGGCGCAAGCCGTCGAAGGCATTGAAGTCGAGATTACCGAAGACGAAGCGGCACCGAAGAAGAAGCGCCGCCGTCGTCGTGGCAAGGGTGGAGCCGAAGCGGCTGTCGAGGCGGGTACAGACGCGCCTTCCGGGGCCGCTGAGGGGGCTGAGGCCACGCCGGAAGTCGCGGCAGAGGGCGAGGTTCTGAAGAAGAAGCGTCGTCGCCGTCGCAAGCCCAAGAGCGAGCGCGTGGCTGTGGCCGAGGGCGTCGAGGGCGAGGCTGAAGTCGCTGCTGATGCCGATGCCAGCGCCGGTGATGCTGTCGACGGCGAAATCCCCACGGATGGAGAGGCTGCGCCCAAGAAGAAACGCCGTCGTCGTCGTGGTCGCAAGCCGACTGCGGATGTCGCAACGACTGACGGGCCATCGGTAGAAGCTGCCGAAGGCTCTGAAAGTGTCGTAACCGAAGCGAGTGCAGAGCCTGTCGAAGGCGGCGAAGCCAAGGCCAAGCGTCGTCGCCGTCCGCGCAAGCGTAAACCGGTAGCGAATACGGAATCGGGCAATGAGGCGGCTGTAGAAGCGGTGACCAAATCTGCCCCCGAGGTTGGCGCGTCCGCACCTGCGGCCTCCGTAGCGGTGGGCGATGGCGAGGCCTGATCCCGCAGATCAGGTCGACGCTCTATCGGGGCGCGTCGATATCTGGCTGTGGCATGCCCGCTTTTTCAAGACGCGAGCCTTGGCCGCCGAAATGGTGTCCAAAAAGAAAATCCGCCTGACCCATCAGGGACGACAGGTGCGGCTGGATAAACCCAGCCGCACTGTCCATGTGGGTGACGAGGTTATGTTCACCCTGCAAGGCCGCATCACCCATGTGCGTGTCGTGCAGATGGGTGAGCGACGCGGACCGGCCAGCGAGGCGCGCGGCCTGTACGAAGACTTGTCACCACCGGATTAGGACCTGGATCCGCCTATTTGGTGAACTCGCCCTCGATATGCAGTTCAACCTCGTCGCCAATCATCGGCAGGGCATAGTTGATGCCGAAGTCCGAGCGTTTGATCTTGGCCTCGCCGTCAAAACCGGCGCGGTATTGTCCCATCATCGTGCCCGCCTTGTTGAACTCGACCTCCATCTTGATGGGACGGGTGACGCCACGAATGGTCAGATCGCCATAAACATCGGCTTCGTTGGCGTCGTCGGCATCAACAACAATGCGGGTCGAACGGAAGGTTGCGGTCGGGTGGTTTTCCGCATCGAAAAAGTCGGCACTGAGCAGGTGGCGTTTTAGCGCGGCATCATTGGGAGCGATGTCGGCAATCGGAATGGTGGCCGTCAGGGTGGAGTTGGCTGGATTGGCCGGATCCAGTTTCAGTTCAGCCTGAACATTGACGAACTGGCCGACATATTTGGAAAATCCGGCATGGTCGATTTCCCAGGTGATGCGGCCATGGCTGGAATCCAGCTTGTAGTCACCGGCATGGACCTCGGCAGGATTAAGCGTAAAGGCGTTCTTGGCCACAACAGTGCCGGTGGTGCCGATGGCCATCAGGGCGGCAATGCAAAGGGCGCTTTGGGGGAATTTATGCACGGTGAAACCTCCGGACAGGATGGTGTGAAAGCCGTAAATTCGTGAACCCGATTATGAGGAACGGGCGATCATATCATCTAATGCAAGAGGAGAAAATTCGATGCCTTCGACCAATGAGGGTGCCTGATTGGTTGACACTGGCCTGACCAGGGGGCATTTGCCCGCGATCCAGTTGCCTGTTGGCCAAGCTTTTTCGGATCCGTTTGCCGCAATGACCTACATCGTCACCGACGCCTGCGTGAAATGTAAGTTCATGGACTGTGTCGAAGTCTGTCCGGTGGACTGCTTCTACGAGGGCGAGAACTTCCTCGTTATCGCCCCTGACGAATGCATCGATTGCGGTGTGTGTGAACCGGAATGCCCGGTGGACGCCATTGTGCCCGATACCGAGGACGAGCCGGACGGCAAATGGCTTCAGATCAATGCCGAATACGCCAAGGTCTGGCCAAATATCACGGTCAAGGGTACGCCGCCCGCAGACCGTGAAGACTTTGAGCGCGAGACGGGCAAGTACGAGAAGTATTTCAGCCCTAAACCCGGCAAAGGCTCCTGATAAAATAGCCTTTATTTGAACACAATTGGTCGTCTTGGCCGCATCTTGCTGCGGATATTTTGAGATTGATCAATTTTGTGGTAGGTTCCTCCCATTCAAAACGAATGGATACGCAGTTGCGCGTGCTGTTCGAGTTTACGACAGACCCCCGCTTGATTGACGGGGGCGGCCAGAGGTTCGGTGATCCGGTATAGCGTCTGATAGCTGCCAAATCGTTCTCCCGACGGGCGCTCATAGTCCGCCGGCGGGGACGATTTTGTTATTGGATAGTCCGTTTCATCGATGTTCTGAGCTGGGAAAGGAATGTCATGACGAGCAAGTCCGGTCTGGAATTCAAGGTTGGCGATGCAGTGGTCTATCCGGCCCACGGCGTTGGCAAGGTCGCCGCGATCGAAACTCAGGAAGTCGCGGGTATGTCGCTGGAGGTCTATGTCGTGACCTTCGATCATGAAAAAATGACCCTGCGCGTCCCGACAAAGAAGGCTGCTACGGCCGGTCTGCGTACGCTCGCTGCCGATGACACTGTGACCAAGGCTCTGACGACCCTCAAGGGCCGTGCCCGCATCAAGCGCACTATGTGGTCGCGCCGTGCGCAGGAATATGAAGCCAAGATCAATTCGGGCGACCTGATCTCGATCGCCGAGGTTGTGCGCGACCTGTTCCGTGCCGACACCCAGCCGGAGCAATCCTATTCTGAGCGCCAGCTGTATGAATCGGCTCTGGATCGCATGGCTCGCGAGGTGGCAGCCGCCAACGGCATCGACAAGGATGCAGCCATTGCCCTGCTGTCCAAGTCGCTGGCAGCCAAGAAGCCGGTTGTAACGGCCGCCGCAGCGGCTGCCGAGGTTGATGAGGAAGCCGAAGCCGCATAAGCGGTCTCAATCCCGAAAGATAAAAGGCCCGGACATCGCTGTCCGGGCCTTTTTCTTTGCCTAGAGACGGTCGTTCCTAGGACAAAACGACGATGGCGACGCGACGGTTCTGGGCGCGACCTTCGCGGGTATTGTTCGGGGCAACCGGATGGGCTTCGCCATACGAGATGGTGGACATACGGTTCAGGGCGATGCCCTGGGTGCTCAGGAAGCGACGCACGGCTTCGGCGCGGGCCATGCCCATGCGTTCATTGGTGGCTTCTGAACCTGTGGAATCGGTGTGGCCCTGGATTTCCAGATAGACGCTGCGGTTTTCAGCTTTCAGACGCTGGGCCAGTTCGGCCAGACGCTGCTCGGCTTCCGGCGAGAGGTTGTTGGCATTGACTGGGAATTTCACCGAGTCATCCGACAGGACCACTTCATACAGGAACTTGCCTTCGGCCAGTTTATGGGCGGCATTGGCGCGTTGGAGGGCCTGGTTTGCGGTGCTTTCCACGCCGGTGACGCGATTATCGACAGCGGAAACGCGCTCGTCGACTACGGCCACGTTCTCGCGCACGAATTTGTGGCTGGCGCAGCCGCTGGCAACGACGCCGATGGCTATAACGGCGCCGATGGCAAGGGCTTTGTGAGACGTGAAGGTCATATAAGTTACTCTCTGTTCGCGACGGAAATTGTAACCGTCAGTTAGGCAAGTTGAAATAATCGTGACGCAGTAGGCCGACTTATGACCTGAATCGGGCAAGATATTGTCAGCTTGCGCAAGGTGAAATGCGTATTAGTGAAATAAGTTTCCAATAGGGGTTGAAGTTGGCTTGGCATGCTGTCTGAAATGTAACTTATGAAGTTTGGTCGGGTGTTTAAAACCGATAGTTATGGCGCGCACTGTGAACTTAAAATCAACCCGAAATATTTCTACGGCAGTGCTTCTAAGCTTAACTGTACATGCGGTGGTCGTCGGAGTGATCTGGGCCATTAAATATGACCAGCCACCTGAGGACCCCCCCCAGAATGTCGTAATGGTTGATATTGTTCCGCCCCCGGAACCACTTTTAGCTGAAAAATCTCCCGAACCCGAGCCGTCAGGGCCGCCAGCTGCCACGCCAACTCCTTCTCAAGCGGCTAAAACCGAGGCGGCGGCAAAAGCTCCGCAGGTAACTCCAAAACCGCAGACGGCCCCGCCTCCGCCCGTTCACCGTACGCCGCCGCCTGTCATGCCAACCGAGGTTGTGCATGTGGCGTCCGGCCCTGCGGTGCCCGATATGCGGTTGCTGGGTGAGGGTGAATTAGCGGGTGCGCTGGTCGCAGGCAGCGGAGCCGGCGGTGGGGCGGGTGATGGTGGATCGGGTGGCGGTGGTGACGGCGGTTCTGGAAGCGGCGGGCGTTGCGACATGGCTGGCAGGCTGCAAGCTCTGGTGCGCCGTGACAGCCGCATCCAGTCGGCGGTCCGTCATGCGCAGGCCTCATTGGGGGCCGGACGACGGGCCATGCAGATATGGGACGGAGACTGGGTGCAAAGTCAGGGACAGGAAGGTCGCGGTCTGGCCGGTGTTCGTCAGGCTATCGCTGTCGAGGTTGCCTTCGCGCCGCGCGAGTGCCGCCAGCAGCGGGTAAACGGACTGGTCGTTTTGTCGCTGGGGGACGATGCGGGGGCACCGCGTTTGGCCTTGGGGGCCCCCAGTTGGCAGTGGAGCGAACTGGCTTTGCGATAAAAGTATTCGCCAGTAGTGGTGCCAATATTCTGGTTTTTATGATTCTCGTAGAAATGTTTATTTAGCCGATACAGAAACGACGAGTTTTGTGTCGGTAAAGACTTCCCGTAACTGCGATAGATTGGTTTTAAATTTTCTTTGCCGATCAGCATCTTCCATATTTTTGCCATAAATTAACATGCTGAAATTTGGAAAGCCTCTTTAAATTACGTTGTTATTCACGAAAAAGTGGATCGTCATCACCTCTTGGCGCGTTAGCGTGGGGATGAGGAACACCGTACGCGGTGGATGGAGAGGGTCTGCTATGGTTCAGTCGTGGGGCCTTGAGGCGGCACGCAATGTGCTACGCTCGTGGACAAGGCAGCGTGTGGACGAGGCCACGCGCAAGGATGGTTTAGCCGTTCAGTTTGAAGGGCTGGAAGCATGGCTTCTGGCGCAGGATCCCCAGACGTTGGAAGAGGCCGAGCGCATATTGTCTATCCTTGATGCCTTCCAGAACGGACGGACCCAAGGTCTGGATGCGCTAACCCGCGGAGGGGGCGAGCACCGCCGTGACGGCGTGTCGGAATCGCGCGTGAGCCACAGTTTTGCACCACGGGCCTATGGGCCGATGGGCGGACGGGCTTGAGGTTTTGAAATAATGGACGAAGGGTCCGCTTCAATCAGAAGCGGGCTTCCTTGGCCTTGTGACGGTACTGGGCCGCCGCCATCCAGCCCTTGACCGGACGCAGCATCCACATGCAGGCGGCGATGATGATCGGGAAAGTCAGCACCAGATGCACCCAGAAGGGCGGCTCGACGGTAAATTGGAAGACCATAAAGCCTGCCATGCCCAAGGTGCCGACGATCGACATAACAAAAAATGCCGGACCGTCTGCCGTATCGGCAAAGCTGTAGTCCAGACCGCAGGCGGTGCATTTTTCGGCGATGGTCAGATAGCCCTTCAGCAGCGGGCCTTGACCGCAACGCGGACAACGGCAGCGGATACCCGTCAGGACGGGGTTCAGGGGCGGATAAGAGTTCTCTGACACAAGAAGCTTCCTTGGACCGGCACCCGAACGGCACCTTCTAAAGACCAAGGGTCTATGTCGGATTTTCTTTAAAGTGTTTCAAGCGGTCGTTTTGTCCAAGCAAGCTTAACCGGCGTTAACGACGAGGAAAGCGGTTTGGGGCGACAATAGCGGATATGTCCGGGGCAACTGTCACCAAGCGCGTGTTGAAATCCTCTGTAGCGGTCGCCGCTGCGGGGGTTCTGGTGTTTGTGCCACTGGATGCGCCGCTGGAAATCTCATCGGCCTTTGCCCAGTCGGGCGGGGCTGTTCAGGGACGTAGCCGCGATCCGATCGATATCCGCATCGGGGCCAATCCGGCCTTTACCCGTATCGAGTTCGCCGGTGTCATTGGTCGTCGTGCGCGGGTGCGTCAGGACGGCCGACAGGTCATTGTGCGTCTGGCCTCGACGGCGGCCCCCGATATCAGCCGCCTGCGTGTGGATCCGCCCAAGGGCGTGGACAAGGTGGAAACCCGCGCGGTTACCGGCGGTACGGAACTGGTCCTGACCCTGAGCGAAGGAGCGGAGGCGGGAACCGGAACGGCGGATGGTGCCGTATGGCTGAATATTCGCCCGCAGGGTGCAGCGCTGAATGCGGACGGTACGCGCGCAACAGCCAATGTGCGTGTACCGGTGGCCGTCAGCCGCGAGAATGGCCGCACGACTTTGAACTTTGCGTGGTCGTCGCCCGTGGGCGCGGCGGTATTCCGGCGCGGGGACGCGGTCTGGGCGGTGTTCGACACCCAGGGACGCATGGAGATCAAGACCGGCGAAGGGGACGGTGTGCGCTGGGCCTCGGGACCGGATTACACGGTGGTGCGGATTGATGCGACTGCCGGACAGCCGGTTTCGGCCCGTACCGAAGGTTCCAACTGGATCGTCTCTCTAGGCTCGGGCACAGTAGGCGAGACGGTCGAGATTGTCCGCGATGACGAGATCAAGGCCAGTTTGGCCGCGCAAATGGCGGGGGCCAGACGGGCCATCTGGCTGACCGACCCGATGAGCGGGGATCGTATGGCAGTGGTGCCCGCGCTGGGGCCTGTCAAGGGCGTACAGACAGGCCGCCGTTCGGTGGATGCCCATATTCTGCCTACCGCACAGGGCGTGGCGGTCGAAGCCTTTGCCGATGATGTGACGGTCGAAACCTCGGCGGATCGTGTGGTCGTCAGTCGTCGTGGCGGACTGAAGCTTTCCTCGCCGGATGTCGCCCTGTCGGCGGCAGCCATGCCGATGATCGATGCTCCCAAGGCCGCCCGATATCCTGCGCTGATCCAGACACAATGGGGCGAGACGGGCACGGCGGGCTTTGCGGCCCGCCACCGCGAACTACAGACCGCAGCGACCGAAGAAATGGCGCGCGCAAGCGAAGATCCGAAAACCGGCACCCATGCCCGCATGGCCTATGCGCGTTTTCTGGTGGGGTCTGGTCTGCATTACGAAGCCATCGGCCTGCTGAACGCCCTGATCGAACAGACACCTGGCATGCTAGGGGTGGCCGAGGTGCGTGGCCTGCGCGGTGCGGCGCGGGCCTCGATCGGTCGTTTGGCCGAGGCGGAAACCGATTTTACGTCTGGGGCTCTGGCGGGTGATCCGGCGACGCGCATCTGGCAGGGCTATATAGCCGCTCAGCAGAGCGACTGGGCCACGGCGCGGCGGATGTTCTCCGCAGGGGCCAGCGCGGTCGATAGCTTCCCTGCCGAATGGCGCGCTCGTTTTGCCACGGCCCATGCGCTGGCGGCGATGGAAACCGGCGACAGGCAGGGGGCCAAAGAACTTCTGGACTATGTGTTCGCCCTTCCGGCGGTTCCGGCACCCGATCGTCTGGCCGCGCGTCTGGTTCAGGCCAAGCTGCTGGAACTGGAAGGACAAAAGGATCGCGCACTGGCCATTTACAAGGCCGCATCCCGCGCTGGCATGCAGGACATCGCCACCACGGCCAAGCTGGGCGCTGTGCGTCTGTCGCTAGCCAAGGGCGCAATGAATGCCGATCAGGCCGCGCGTGAACTTGAGCAACTGAAATGGCGCTGGCGCGGTGACGGGGTTGAGCTGGCGGTCATCCAGTCGCTGGGCGAGCTTTATCTGTCGCAGGGGCGCTATCGCGAAGCTCTGACGACGCTGAAGACACCGGGGGCCAGTATTGCCAACCTGCCGGGTGGGGCCAAGCTTCAGGCCGATCTGGACCGTGCCTTCCGCGCCCTGTTCCTTGAAGGCGCAGCGGACGGTTTGCAGCCGGTACAAGCACTAGCCCTGTTCTTCGATTTCCGTGAACTGACGCCTGTCGGGGCCGATGGTGACGAGATGGTTCGCCGACTGGCGCGCCGACTGATCGATGTCGATCTGCTGGATCAGGCCGCAGAGCTGCTGAAATATCAAGCCGAGAACCGTCTGGACGGTGTGGCCAAGGCTCAGGTTTCGGCCAATCTGGCGGCGGTCTTGCTGATGAACCGTCAACCGGAACCGGCGCTACAGGCCCTGTGGACGTCGCGCAGTACCCTGTTGCCTGTGGCAGTCGCCACCGAGCGTCGGGCGCTTGAGGCACGCGCCTTGATGGAACTGGGCCGCTATGACCATGCACTCGAGATTCTGGGGCGTGACAATGGCGCGGCGGCGCGACAGGTGCGTGCCGAGATTTTGTGGAAACAGGAACAGTGGGGCGGTGCGGCCACGCTGTATGAACAGGCGCTGGGCGAGCGTTGGCGCGATACGGCCATTCCGTTGACCGCCAGCGAGGAAACGCAGGTGATCCGTGCGGGCGTGGGCTATTCACTGGCCAATAATGCATCGGCGGTGACGCGTCTGTCGCAACGCTATGGCGGCTTTGCCCAAGGGGCGCGTTCGCCGGGGGCGATGCGGATTGCTCTGGCCGGGCTGGACGGGCAGGGCAGTGGCGGGGTCGAGAACTTCTCGAACCTGACAGCACAGGCCGATGCCTATGCGGGCTGGATTTCCCAGACCAAAGCCAGGTTCCGCGAGCAGACGGCCAATACGCCAGCGCCAGCCAATCCGCCGGTTCCTGCGCGTGCCGAACCGGCAGCAGCACCCGCTGCGGCTCCGGCAGCCGCGCCTGCTGCGACCAAGCGATAGATTTTAGGATAGGTCAGGTGGGTGCCCATTGGGCGTCTTCACAGCTGCTATGGTTCGGAGCAATGGCTGGGGCTGTGGCATCGGTCCGCTTCGCGCGGGACCGGAATGAAAAATGGCGGCTCCGCAGGGAGCCGCCATTTCCAGATCAGGATTAGCTGTTCACAGCATCCTTGAGCGGCTTCGACACGCGGAAGCGCACAGCCTTCGAGGCCGGGATCTTGATGGTCGCGCCGGTGGCCGGGTTACGGCCTTCGCGCTCTGCACGCTCGGCAGTGTCGAACACGCCCAGGTTCGAGATGCGTACGTCACCACCAGCCTTGAGCGACTTGTGGATGTTCTCGACGATCGCGGTCAGCACCTTACCGGCGTCTGCCTGCGAAACACCTGCGTCCTTGGCGACGGCGGCGATCAGTTCGGCTTGAGTGGTCATTTGGGTATTTCCCGAAAGTGGTCGCCCGTTAATGTCGGGCGAAGACGATGGATCAACGACGGTTTCGGGCGATTTGGCAAGCCCCCTTACCGCGCAAATGTAGTGAGGGCGGGGATTTATCCCCCGCCAGCTGCTCTTTGGAAGCTTTCAACGAGGCTTCCGGCCACCAGTCTCCAGCCATCGACCAGTACGAAAAAGATCAGTTTGAACGGTAGGGATACAACCACAGGAGGAAGCATCATCATGCCCATGGACATGAGCACGCTGGCGACCACCAAATCGATCACAAGGAACGGAACGAAAAGGAGAAATCCGATTTCGAACGCCTTCTTGAGTTCACTGATCATGAAGGCTGGAGTGACCACCCGTAGGGGCAGTTCCTGCACGTCCGTCGGGGGCTCTATTTTCGACAGTCGTGTGAACAGGGCGAGGTCGCTGCGGTCCACCTGCGCCAGCATGAAGGTTTTTACCGGTTCGGAGGCCGCATCGAAGGCCTGAGGCAGCTCCATCTGCTGATCCATGAGGGGGCGGACCCCCGAATCATAGGCGTCCTGCCATGTCGGAGCCATGACGATGGCCGACAAAAACAGCGCCAGAGACACCAGAACCGCATTGGGCGGCGACTGCTGGAGGCCCAGCGCCGTCCGCAACAGTGACAGCACCACCACGATCCGCACAAAGCTGGTGGTCATGATGACGATGGACGGGGCCAGTGACAGCACCGTCATCAGCGCAACAAGTTGCACCACCCGTTCGGACAGGCCGGCACCCGTCCCCAGATCGATATTGATGGCCGACTGGGCCAAGGCGGCGACGGGCCATGCCACACAGGCCAGCGTGGCCAGCAACGACAACAGGGCGGCGCGTTTCAGTTCGGTCCTGTTGGGCATGGCAAAAACGGCAGGACGCTTAACCTCAGGGCGCTTAGAAGCGGTCATGGCCGATCCCTTGGTGTGCCGTGTTGCTATCGTTCGGTTTGTTTTCAACGGGACCACGCGGCTCGATCAGTTCGCGACCTTCGCCCAGCAGGATCAGGCGCTCTTCCTGATCGACGCGCACCAGTACCAGACGACGAGACGGATCGAGGATCAGGGTTTCGATGACTTTCAGACGCCGTTCCCTGCGTTCGCCCTGGGTTTGCAGGCGGGCCATCAGATCGGGCGCATAGCGGCGGACCGCATAGGCGGCCAGACCGATCAGGCCCAGCGTAATGGCGAGGCCAAAAATGGCCCTCAGCAGGTCAATCCAGTTCATTGGCCGTGTGTTGCCCGTTTTAGAGGGTAGGGTTCGGGGAGATGCGCTGACCACACCCTTGTTAAGGCGAAGGTTTCAACCAACGTGGTTAACACCGCTTTAAGATATAGAAGCTATTAACCCTGTAGGCGGCAAATTCTGCCGATCATATTTCCGGTGCCGCTTTTGGGAGGGGCCATGTCCGTTACAGACCTGTCGCTTCTGAACCAGATCAAAGGCCGTCTGGGCTGGCTGGATGACCGCCAGCGGGTGATCGCGCAAAACGTCGCCAACTCCGACACGCCTGGCTATGGCGCGCGCGACCTTAAGGTGCCGACCGATTTCGCCGCGGCGATGAACAAGGAACGCGGTGTACGGGTGATGACCACCCACGCGGCCCATATCGCACCGGCAGGACAGCCGGTCCGCTTTGATGTGAACCGTGCGCCGGATAGTGAAACCACGCTGGACGGCAATTCGGTGGTGGTCGAAGAACAGATGCTGAAAATGGCCGAAAGCCGTGCAGCCTATGACGCCGCCATCGGCTTTTATCAAAAATCCATGCAGATGATCCGACTTGCTGCCCGCAAGCCGGGTGCTGGCTGATTGCGAGGACTGAATCATGGCTGATCCGATTAATGGTCGCCCCGCGACTGCCCGCAATCCGGCCATGGGTGTGGCGGCAAGCGCACTTCGCGCTCAACAGTCGCGCATGCGGGTGATCGCCGAGAACATCGCCAATGCCAACTCGACCGCGCCGGTGGCCGGTGGCGAGCCCTATCGTCGCCAGATGCCCGTGTTTCAGGCGCGTGACCTGAATGGTGCAACCGGTGTTGTGCTGGCCGATGTGCGCTCTGACCAAAGCGCCTTCAAGCTGGAATATGATCCTTCGCATCCGGCCGCCAATGCCGAAGGCTATGTGCAGCGCCCGAACGTGGATACCCTCGTCGAGGCCATGGACATGCGCGAGGCGCAGCGGGCCTATGAGGCCAACCTCAATGTGATCGAGACGGCGCGCGCGATGGAATCGCGCACCCTCGACATCATCAAGCGTTAAGGGGCTAGGTTATGAATCCGATGATGGCGGCACGCCTCTATTCGACGGTTCAGGGCGGAGCCATGCCGTCCTCGCCCACGCCGCAGGCCAATCCGGTCGCAGAAGGTCCGGGCTTTGCCGACATGCTGAAATCGGTGGTCACCCAGACCGCCGAGCAGACACGCGGTGCCGAGATGCAGATGGCCCAGAATGTTCAGGGCCAAGGCAGTCTGATCGATGTGGTGACATCCATCAGTGCAGCCGAAGCTTCGCTGGAAACCGTTCTGGCGGTCAGAGATCAGGTGATCTCGGCCTATAAGGAAATCATGGCCATGCCGATCTAGCGGCTTTTTTGTTTCGCCGCGCTCGTCGGCCCTTCGGGACCTCCCGACCCGACACGGGCTTTTCTAGCGTGCCGCGCTCGTCGGCCTTCGGACCTCCCGACCCGACGCGGCGTGAAAATAAAAAAGGGCGGCTTCGCATGGAGCCGCCCTTTTTCTTTCGGGGAGAGTATGGCCGCTTAGTTGCGCACGAGGCGCAGGAATTCCTCGCGGGTGCGCGGGTCTTCGCGCACGGTGCCCAGCAGGCACGAGGTGACAAGGGTGGAGTTGGGCAGGTTCACACCGCGCATGGTCATGCACGAGTGTTCGGCCTCGATCACCACACCCACGCCGTGCGGTTGCAGCACGTCCATAATGGTGTTGGCGATTTCCGCTGTCATTTTTTCCTGAATCTGCAGGCGACGGCCAAAACCCTGAACCACGCGGGCCAGCTTGGAAATGCCCACGACGCGGTTGGTCGGCAGATAGGCCACATGAGCGCGACCGATGACCGGCAGCATGTGGTGTTCGCAGTGCGAGACGAAACGGATGTCCTTCAGGACCACCAGTTCGTCATAACCGCCGACCTCTTCGAAGGTGCGCTCCAGATATTCGCGCGGGTCGGAATGATAGCCCTGAAACAACTCGCGATAGGATTTGGTCACGCGCTTTGGCGTGTCCAGCAGGCCTTCGCGGTCGGGATTGTCGCCCGCCCAGCGGATCAGGGTACGGACGGCGGCTTCGGCCTCTTCCTGAGAGACGCTTTGGGAATGATCGTGGTCACACATGAGCGCCTTGTAGGACAGGCAATCGCATTTGGGGAGAGGCGATAGGCCTCCATTCGTCACAGGACCGTTTCTGTGGTGGTCTTGCAGGCCAAATCAGGTTTTGATTTGCGAGGTTATCAAGTCGTTAACCATAATGTCGGCATTTTCTGCCCAGTGAAGCGGAGCGGTTGATGAGCGGCGCAGAAGTTCTGGATATTGGACGTGATGCCCTTTGGCTGACGATCCAGCTTTGCCTGCCTGCGCTGGTGGTCGCTCTGGTCGTGGGTGTTGCGATCGGTCTGTTTCAGGCCCTGACCCAGATTCAGGAGCAGACCCTGGTCTATGCACCTAAAATCATTGCCATTTTTGTCTCGCTTCTGCTGTTCCTTCCTTTGATGGGCGCGCTGCTGGGGGCGTTTATGCGCGATATCGCGGCGCGGATCGCAGGCATCTAGGTCCGGCATGGAGCCTTACGCCACCGTCGATCAGGTCTGGGCTGGCGGGCTTTTGTTCGCCCGTCTCGGGGCGATCATCATGCTGCTGCCCGGTATTGGCGAGAGCTATGTACCCGCACGGATCAGGCTGTCTCTGGCCCTGCTGCTGGCCATGACGCTCTATCCGGTGGTGGGGCATACGCTTCCGGCCCTGCCGCCAACCACGGGCGGGATGGTCGGATGGATTTTACGTGAGGTTGCCACGGGATTGGCGATCGGTGCCATCCTGCGACTGTTCATGGCGGCCCTGATGACGGCGGGCGAGATCGTTTCTATGCAAACGACGCTGGGCTTTTCGCAGACAGCCAACCCGATGCAGGCCGCCCCCGGATCGACCCTGTCGGCCTTTCTTGTGCTGTTGGGGGTGACTCTGATCTTTGCCACCGACACCCATCACCTGTTTATCGGGGCTATGGTCGGTTCCTATGAAATGATTGCACCGGCCAAGCCTCTGGTCGCCACCGATTTTTCGGAAATGGCGGTGCGCACCCTGGGGCAGAGCTTCCTGCTTGGTGTGCAACTGGCCGCGCCGGTTCTGGTGTTTGCGCTGGTGTTCAATCTGGCCTCGGGGCTGGTGGCGCGGGTGATGCCGTCGTTTCAGGTCTATTTTGCTGCCGCACCGCTCAGTGTGCTTCTGGGCCTGTCGGTCTTTGCTTTGAGCCTTGGTGTATTGGGGACGGTCTTTATCGACCGCTATCGTGCCCTGATCCGCGTGTTCATGGGGGGCGCGCTTGGCTGAAGACGCCGACCAAGACTCTAAAACAGAAGAGGCCAGCCCCCGAAAACTTATGGATGCGCGCAAAAAGGGTGACTTTGCGCGTTCCCCCGATGTGGCCACCACACTGTCTCTGGCGGGGGCTGCGGCCGTCTTGTTGTTGGGCGGCTCCTATTTCAGTCAGCAGATGGCGGCGGACCTGTTGCCGTTTATCGCGCGTCCACACTCCATGCTGGGCGGTCTGGAAGCCGGTGCAGGTGTCGAGATCGGCCTACACGCCCTGACAGCAGCCGCCCCGTTCCTGATGGTGCTGATGCTGGCCGTGATTGTGGGCAGTGTGTTTGGCAATGTGGCCCAGTCCCAGGGCTTTATCCTGACGACCGAAAAGCTGAAGCCCAAGCTGTCGACCCTTAACCCGCTCACCGGTTTCAAGCGTATTTTCGGACCGGACGGACTGGTCCAGTTCCTGAAAACCTTCATCAAGCTGGTGGCTATTGGAGTGGTCTGCTGGCTGGTGCTGAAACCACATGTGCGCGAGCTGGAAAACCTTGCGGCCATGAGCCCGATGGCCATCCTGCCTTTTGCGATGGATATCTGTATCCGGCTGTTTATCGCGGCGTTGATCTTTCTGGCCTTCACAGCGGGGGCCGATTATATCTGGCAGCGTATCCGCTTTGCCAAACGCATGCGGATGACCAAACAGGAATCCAAGGACGACTTCAAACAGTCCGAAGGCGATCCGCACGTTAAAGCCAAGCTACGCCAGCTTCGTATGCAGCGCAGCCGCCAGCGTATGATGCAGGCCGTGCCGACCGCGACCGTGATCGTCACCAACCCGACCCACTATTCGGTGGCGCTGCGCTATAATCCTGATGATGGTGATCCTGCGCCCGTCTGCGTGGCCAAGGGCGTGGATGCCGTCGCCTTGCGTATCCGCGAGGTGGCCAAGGAACACGATGTGGCTATCGTCGAGAATGTGCCACTTGCGCGCGCTCTCTATGCGGTGGTCGAGGTGGACGAGATCATCCCGCGCGAACATTTTGAAGCCGCGGCCAAGGTGATCGGCTTTGTGATGCAGCAGAAACGCCGCTAATCGTGAGGATGCATTTATGCGTGTGACCAAGTTGACAGGCGTTCTGGTGAGCGGTCTGTTTTTGACCGGCTGCGCCTCGGTATCGATCTCGCCTGCGCCTGTTGAGAGTGAAGCGCTTGGTCAGGTGCAATATCTGGCCACAACCAAGCATTTCTCCAATGATCCGTCCCGTGCAGAAGCGCGCATGAAATCGGCGGCTGTAAAGCACTGCGCCAAAGAGAATACAGGCGCTCCTGTGGCGAATGAATCCTATGGTTTGATGGGAAACTGGTTCATGCTTTTCAGCTGCCAGTGATGGCGAGCGCAGATTGGCTGTGTCCTGCAACGGGACAGGATAGAGTTAAGTTTCGTTCTTTAGACTGACCTCGAATGATTCGCTGAAGGCGACGCGAGATGACTGTTTCCACACCTCAGGACCGGCTCCGTAACAAGGGCGTTCGCACGTCGCGTCTGGACCCGCTGTTGTTATTGATGGCGGTGGGGTTTGCCCTGGTTGTGGCGGCCATTGCCTTTCCGGCTTTCCGTATCAATGCGTGGGGTGCGCCCAGCCTGATACTGGTGCTGACGGCGGGGGTCATTGCGACAATGGGGCTGCTGGTGTTCGGGCGGGGCGAGGCGCGCCGTCCTCTGGGCGATACCGCGGTGGACATGCTGGATGCCATGGCCGAACCGGCGGCTCTGGTTTGGGAATCCGGTCAGGTGCTGGCCTATAATGCCGCATGGGCCGAAGAAAACGGCGACCTGATCCATCTGCCGCGCGGCAAGTCGGGCAGGGCGCTGTATATGGCCTTTGCTCAGGCCCGCGAAGGCGATCAGGGTCGCGCCATTGTCCAGATCGGTGCGCGCGAAAAAGAAGTTTTGATCGGTCTGGCCGGACAGGGACGTTTTCTGGTGCGGGCGGCACCGGATGCCGTCCTGCCGATCTCGCCCGAGCCGCGCCAGACATCTCCGGTGGCCACGGCAATGGGAGAGGCGAGGGCCATGGCTGCAGGGGCACCGTTTGGTTCGGGCGTGATTGCAGGCGATGATCTGTTTGCCGGTCGAGTGACCGATGCCAATGCAGCCCTGTCGCTGCTGACCGGCCCCGCGGCGTCGGGCGATGCCGCCTTTGGTCATTTGTTTGATTCGGGTGGTCTGGCCGAGGCGCGCAACAAGCTGGAAGCGGGTTCATCCGGTCCGATTGAACTGGTGGCACGCGCCCACCCCGATCGTAGCCTGCACCTTTATGTCGCGCCCGAGGGCGAGGCCCGCCGCGTCTGGCTGTTCGATGTGACGGGCCAGAAGTCGATGGAGCTGCAACTGTCGCAAGCCCAGAAGATGCAGGCCGTCGGCCAGCTCGCGGGCGGTGTGGCGCACGATTTCAACAACCTTCTGACCGCGATCCAGCTACAGCTCAGCGGCCTTCTGGAGCGTCATCCGGTCGGCGATCCGTCCTATGAAGGTCTGAACGAAATCCGCCAGACGGCCATTCGCGCGGCCGATCTGGTGCGCAAGCTTCTGGCCTTCTCGCGCAAGTCTACCGTCCGCCGCGAGCGTCTGGACCTTGGCGAACTGGTGGGCGAGTTTACTGTCCTGCTGCGTCGTCTGCTGCGCGAGGATGTGCGGCTGGAAACCGATTACGGGCGTGATCTGCCCTTGGTGCTGGCTGACAAGAGCCAATTGGAGACGGCGGTGATGAACCTTGCCGTCAATGCGCGTGATGCCATGCGTGGGGTGGTCGAGCCGGGGGCCGGGGTGGTGACGATCCGCACCCGTCAACTGACGCAGAGCCTCGCTCGCGAGATGGGCTGGCGCGATGCCCCCGAAAACGTGGCCCTGATCGAGGTGGCCGATACCGGCCCCGGTGTGCCGGTCGAACTGCTGGACAAGATTTTCGAGCCCTTCTTTACGACCAAGGCGGTCAATGAAGGCACCGGCATGGGGCTGGCCACGGTTTACGGCATCGTCCAGCAGGCGGGTGGCCATATCAATGTTGCCAATATCGAAGGCGCGGGTGCGGCCTTCCGTATCTTCCTGCCCGCTGCGTCTGCCGAGGAACTGGTCGAGGTTCCGGTGGTCGAGAAGGTTGCCAAGGCACCGCGCGATCTTTCGGGCGCAGGCCGTATCCTGTTTGTCGAGGACGAGGCAGCGGTGCGCGGTATCGCAGCGCGTCTACTGCGCCAGCGCGGCTATGAGGTGATCGAGGCAGCCGATGGCGAAGAGGCACTGGTGCTGGCCGAGGAATGGGCGGGCCAGATCGACATGCTGATTTCCGATGTCATTATGCCGGGGCTGGACGGGCCGTCGCTGCTGCGCAAAGCGCGCCAATATATAGGCGATGTGCCGGTACTGTTTATCTCGGGATATGCCGAGAGCGATTTCTCGGACCTGCTACAGGACGAGATCGGGGTCAGCTTCCTGCCCAAGCCTCTGGATATTAAATCCCTGGCTGAGCGCGTGAAGCAGGAACTGCACGCTGAAGCCTGATGGGCGTAATAGGTAGGAACGCAGTTCTCAGTGCGGACGTTCCCTTGTGCGGAAAAATCGACGAAATAAGCGCTAATTCAAGAAACAGGCTTGGGTTCAGGATTTGCGGCCTTAGATAGAGGTCAGGAATCAGAACCCACGCTGCAAGGAGCTTTCCCATGGCTTTCACCCTTCCGCCGCTGCCGTATGCCCATGACGGTCTGGAACCGGTCATTGACGCCAACACGATGTCGTACCACTACGACAAGCACCACCAGACCTATGTCGACAACCTGAACAAGGCCGTGGAAGCCGCAGGCGTTGCCGGTCAGTCCTATGAAGAACTGTTCGCCAAGATGTCGACCCTGCCGGCTGCCGTGCGCAACAATTCGGGTGGCGTGTGGAACCACACCTTCTTCTGGAACGGCATGGCTCCGGTCGGTCAGGGCGGCGAGCCTTCGGCTGAACTGGCTGCGGCCATCGACGCCGACCTCGGCGGCATGGAAGCCTTCAAGGAAGCCTTCAACAATGCAGGTCTGGGCCGTTTCGGTTCGGGCTGGGCTTGGCTGATCGTACAGGACGGCAAGCTGAAGATCGTCTCGACGCCGAACCAGGACAACCCGCTGATGGACATCGCCGAAGACAAGGGCGCTCCGCTGCTGGTCGCCGACGTCTGGGAGCATGCCTATTACCTGCAATACCAGAACCGTCGCGCCGAGTTCCTGAAGGCCTTCTGGACCATCGTAAACTGGAACAAGGTCAACGAGCTGTACGCAGCCGCCAAGTAACAATATAGAACATTGTTACTCATTGCATTTTGCAATGTTTTACGAAAAGGGCCGGGAATTCCCGGCCCTTTTTATATTGTAATATCTCGTTAACCTTAACTCTTTGCGGCTCGGTTAGAACCCTCTTCTACGGATGCACCCGATTGTAATTCGGGGCGTAGAATGCGCGTAGTGTCGTGTCTGGTGGAAGACCATAACCTGTTGCTGGTAGGACTGGCAGCCGTTGTGTGCGTGATCGGTTCGATCATCACCATGAACCTGTTCAAGAAGATGCGCAGCAGTCGCGGCCTGAACAGGATAACCTGGCAATTCATGGCGGCTGCCGCCGGTGGAGCCTCAATCTGGTGCACGCACTTCATTGCCATGCTGGCATGGCGGCCCGAGGTCATCAGCACCTATGAGCCCGTACTGACCGCATTGTCGCTGATCGTGGCCATCGGGGGGTGCGCCTTGTCGATGTTTGTCGGGGCCTTCAGGTTCCAGACCGCACCGGTGCTGGGCGGAGCTATCTTCGGTGTGGCCGTCTCTACCATGCACTATACGGGCATGCTGGGCCTACGCACGCATGCGGTTCTGCACTTCGACATGCCCTATGTCGTCGCTTCAATGCTGCTCGCTGCCGTCTTGGGGATGGGGGCCTATACGCTGGCCGCCTATGCCAGTCCGCGCTACCGCATGGCGCTGTCCAGTGCAGTGATGGTTCTGGCCATTGTCAGCCTGCACTTTACCGGCATGGCGGCGCTGGTTGTGTCCCCGATCGGTGGTGTGCCGGACTATTCGGGTGTGAACGATGGGTTTTTGGCCTTTGGCGTGGCCGGTGTGGCCCTGCTGCTGCTGGGGTCGGCTCTGGCATCCTATGTTCTGCATGAACAGGCACAGGCGCGCGAACGCCGCCGCCTCAAGGCGCTGCTGGAGGGCAGCGTAGACGGCATGGTGGTGGAAGGCCGCAACGGCATCATGATGTTCAACAAGGCCTTTGCCGAACTTGTCGGGGCTGCTGATGGAACTCTTCATCTCTCGTCGATTGGCAGCTGGATCGAAGATGCCCAGTCAATGTCCGACCAGACCGTCGTCCAGAGCCAACTGAAAACCGAAGCGGGAGAGGTCATTCCGGTCGAGGTTGCGGTACGGGCTGATCATGGTGATTCCGGTGAAAGCCTGCGCCTGTTCTCGGTGCGCGATCTTCGCCGTCGTCTGGAACAGGAGCGCCGCATCGCGTTTCTGGCCCGCAATGACAGCCTGACCAGCTTGCCGAACCGCGCATCCTTCCTCGAAAAGCTGGAGCGAATGGCGCATCTGCACAAACACGCGCCGGGTTTTGCGCTTTTGGCGATCGACCTTGACCGCTTCAAGGAGGTCAATGACTTGTATGGTCACAGCGTGGGTGACCAGTTGCTGGTCCATATTGCTGGCGAGATGAAGGCTGTGATCCGCGAAGGCGAGTTTGTCGCGCGCCAGGGCGGTGACGAGTTTGTTGCCATTGTTCCGCTGAATAATCTGTCCGGCCAGCGCGAAGAAGCACGCGCGGCGGCCCAGCGTCTGCGCGAAGCCATCATCACGCCCATGCAGGGCGAGCACACTGAAATGGGTTGCGGTGCTTCGATTGGTGTCGCCTTGTGGCCGCAAGATGCGTCTGAAACCTCAATCCTGATCAATAATGCGGATCTGGCCATGTATCGCGCCAAGGCCGCTCTGGCCGAAGAGATTTGCTTTTATGAAAAGACCATGGACGAGGCGGTGCGTCAGCGCCGTCGCGTGACCCAAGGATTGCGTGATGCACTCGAGAACCAAGAGTTCGAGCTGTATTATCAGCCACAGGTGGCGGTCGATACCCGTGAAATCACCGGCTACGAAGCTCTGCTGCGTTGGCGCCAAAAGGACGGTAGCTTTATCTCTCCGGCCGAGTTTATTCCGGTGGCAGAGGATACCGGCCTGATCCTGCCGATCGGGGAATGGGTGCTTCGCCGCGCCTGTGAAGAGGCCAAGCATTGGGACAAGCCACTGCGTCTGGCTGTGAACCTCTCGCCGGTGCAGCTGGGCCATACGGACCTGCCGCGTCTGGTCCATCAGGTGCTGATCGATACAGGCTTTCCGCCCGCGCGACTGGAGCTGGAAATCACCGAAACGGCCATGATTACCGACATGGCCCGATCGACCTTTATCCTGCGTCAGTTGAAAGCTTTGGGCGTGTCGATTGCCATGGATGATTTCGGTACCGGCTATTCGTCGCTATCGACCTTGCGGGCCTTCCCGTTTGACAAGATCAAGCTGGATCGGGCGTTTATGGGCGAGCTGGAAGACAACACCCAGTCACGGGCCATTATCCGTGCCGTGCTGTCTCTGGGCGAAAGTCTAAGCATTCCGGTTCTGGCCGAAGGCGTGGAAACCGTGGACCAGCTCAACTTCCTGCGGGAACAGGGATGTGACGAGGTTCAGGGCTACCTGTTGGGACGACCAAGCCGCAGGGCACTGCCCCTGTCACAGGAAAGCGTAGAGATTGCCAAGGCCGGTTAGGCCGAAAAGGGGCCGGTTATCCGGTCCTTTTTTATTGTCCGGCATTTTATTTTTATCCGGATGATTTACGGATTTTATTTATACCCGTATATAAATCTCATGTCACAGGAAAACACACCCTCCCATGTCGCGGCATTTGCCGGATCGAAGCTGATCGCCGCAGGGCCGTTGGCACAGGTTGCCCTGCATGTTCACGCGCAGCCGGCCACAGATTGCCCCGTACTGGTCTTTAGCGATGAGACCGGTCGCGTGATCGATCTGGATCTGCGTGGCACGCGCGAGGACGTGGCGCAGCGTTATGCAGAGGCGACCCAGCCGCAAGAGGCCCCATCACAAGAAGCCCCCAAAGGACGCGGGCGGCCCAAATTGGGGGTCGTCCCGCGCGAGATCACCTTGCTGCCAAGGCACTGGGAATGGTTGGCCAGCCAGAAGGGCGGAGCGTCACAAACACTTCGCCGACTGGTGGACGAGGCCCGCAAGGCGGACGGCGGACGTACGCAGGCCAAGGCGGCGCAGGAGCGAACCTATCGTTTCGTGACCGCGCTGGCCGGAGACCTGCCCGATTACGAAGAAGCGGTGCGAGCGCTGTTTGCATCGGATGGGGCGGCACTGGATCGGCACATGCAGGCCTGGCCCGCAGATGTCCGGCAATATGCCCTGCGGTTGCTGGGTGAAAACGTCGCGAACGACCGTAAAGATTGACTCTGCGGGGCATCGAGGCGATAAGCGCGCCCTTCACATCTCGGGTTTACGCCCGAGGTGGGTTTATACACGGACGATGCGTGAACCGCCGTTGAGATAGTCTTTCCAATAGGGGAAGGACCGGGCCGCGTCATATTAAGAGAGTAGACTATGTCCAAGCGTCATAGCGCCAAGTACAAACTCGACCGCGCCATGGGCGAAAACCTGTGGGGCCGCGCCAAATCGCCGGTCAACAAGCGTTCGTACGGCCCGGGCCAGCACGGCCAGCGTCGTAAGTCGAAGGTTTCGGACTTCGGTCTGCAACTGAAGGCCAAACAAAAGCTCAAAGGCTACTACGGCAACATCACTGAGAAGCAATTCGCAGCGACCTATGCCGAAGCTAACCGCCGCAAGGGCAACACTTCGGAAAACCTTATCGGTCTGCTGGAATCGCGTCTGGACGCTATCGTCTACCGCGCCAAATTCGTTCCGACCGTTTGGGCTGCCCGTCAGTTCGTCTCGCACGGCCACGTCACCGTCAACGGCAAGAAGGTCGATATCGCTTCTTACCGCGTGAAGGTCGGCGACGTCGTCGAGATCAAGGAAAAGTCGCGCAACATGGCTCTGGTGCTGGAAGCACTGCAGTCGGGCGAACGCGATATCCCGGACTATCTGGAACAAGGCGAGCGCGGTTTCTCGATCCGCTATGTTCGCGTTCCGGAACTGGCTGACGTGCCGTATCCGGTGAAGATGGAACCGAACCTGATCGTCGAATACTACTCGTCGTAAGATCGGTCTGTTCGTTCATTCGAGCATACATCGCATCGAAAGAGGCCTCGTCTCGACGGGGCCTCTTTTATTTTAAAGAACAGTGTTCCCATGAGCTGCGAAACGGGTCATGGTTTATCCGGGCAACGATGTGGAAGTCGGGAGGGACAAAATGCGTAATCTTGATACCCGCCTGACGGGGGTGTTGGCATCCGGTGCGCTGTTGCTGGTGTCGGCCTGTGTATCCAATACATCGGTACCGCCCATGCTGACGTCCGAACAGCCGGGCGTATTGGAGCCGGTCTATGCGGCTGCTGTGGCGGGCGATGTGGCTGTCGTGCGGGTGGCCAGCAATGGCTGCACTACCAAGGCGGATCTGCATCCCTATCTGGCCCGCGAGGGCGGGGTTACGGTGATGACCGTGCGCCGCGTGGGCAATGATGTTTGCCAAAACCCGCGCGAAGACAGTCTAGAACTTCAGTGGACCTTCGAGGAACTGGGTGTGCCTGCCGGAACGCTGGTCAGCGTTAGCAATCCCTTTCCGAACCGCGACGACGATTCCGAAACGGGCCAATAGGCGAAACACCGTCGTGCGATGCGTGGCACCGCATTTAGTCTGACCAAAAATTCACGTGATCCGTGAAGGTGATACGACGATAAAGCTGCACCTTTATTGTTTTACTGCCTCATCGGAGAAGCTGCATGCGCCGTCTTGTTATCGGGTTTGTTACTCTGGCCATCACGGCACCCCTGCTGTCGGGTTGCATCATCATTGCCACCGACAAGCCGACCACCCGCGTCATCCATTCCAGCGCGCCGGCTTCTTCGGGCGATGATAACTGATATGCGCGCTCTGGCAGTTACCGTACTGGGGGTGGCATCACTGGCCCTGTCGGGTTGCGTTATTCTGGCAAACGATGAGTCCGAAACCACACGCATCATGACGATCGAGCAGGCCAAGGCGGCGTCGGACTATGCTCCGCTGCGTAGCTTTACGGCCGATGGCCGTCAGGTTCAGGCCAAAATTTGGACGACCTGCGCCTCCAGCAGCGATTTTGATGTGGCACTGGTGGACCAGACACATAGCCACAGCTTGACCATTCGCCAGAGAGTCGAGGCGCAATGTCAGGGCGAGGGGCGCGAGCTGTCGCTGAGCTGGACCTATGATGTTCTGGGCCTGAGTGCAGGCGAACGTATCGTCGTGAAGAACCAGATCGTTCTTTAGGGCTTAGCGCGAAAACGGAGCGATCATATCCGCCGGTATGCGGTGGGGACGCAGGGTTTTGGAATCGACCAGACACCATTCGGAGATGCCCTGGGCGCAGACACGACCCTCGGCATCCTCGATCCGCACATAGCGGGCAAAACGCGGCCCTTGTGGATCGCCGACCCAAGTGCGCGCGATGATACCGGTGGCATCCGGCTGGATCGGGCGCAAATAATCGATTTCGTGACGCAGGGCGACCCATGACCATTTGGCGCGGGTTGCGTCATCAAAACGGGCATTCCAGTGGGCTGTGCCGACATCCTGCAACCAGCCCACATAGACAACATTATTGACGTGCTCGTTCTCGTCGATGTGCTCTGGACGGATGTCCAGAGGCACTACGAAGACCTCGCGATCAGGGCGCGGTTCGAAAACGGGACGGGCCAAGGGTTTAGTCCTCGGCCGGGCCGATGCCTTTTTCGGCCATCAGGGCTTGCAGTTCACCGGCATTGAACATTTCACGCATGATGTCCGAACCGCCCACGAACTCGCCCTTGACGTAGAGCTGCGGGATGGTTGGCCAATCGGAATAGTTTTTGATGCCTTCGCGCAAGGCTTCGGATTGCAGCACATCGACGCCGACAAAGGCCACGCCGATGTGGTCCAGAATCTGGACAGCCAGACCCGAAAAACCACAGCGCGGAGAATCCGGTGTGCCCTTCATAAACAGGACGACATCGTGATCCTTGACGGCGGAATCGAGGAAGGCGTTGACGGGGTCAGCAGTTTGTTCGGTCACTTCAGGCACCTAGTAAGACTTGAGTGTCAGCTAGGCACCCAATGTGGCGCGGTCAAGGTGAGGGTGCCGAATAACTGCCGATCAGACCGTTTTGAACGACATCATCAGGGTGCGGGCGCGGGCGGCCAGAGACGGCGCACCGGCCAGCATGGCGGCGTCGGCGGCTTCATACAGGGCCATACCCAGATCCTGGGTGGGATAGGACAGGTGTCCGGCCAGCACCAAGGACAGTCTGGCCATTGATATCTGGTCGCTGGCCCAGTCGATCGCTGTGGCCTCGTCCATCGGGCGTGACAGGCGGCGGCGCAGGATCATTTCCATCTTGGTCAAGGCCAGCATGTCGCTAGAGGTCTGGGCCTCGTCCAGAGCGTGGGCCATGGCGCGTTCGCGGATCAGGGCCCCCAATATCAGTCCCGGCTGGTCGGTCAGTTTCTGGGCCTGATCCAGCAGATGCATATCGGCCTGACCGCGTTCGGCCTTGAGCAGATGGATAGTGGCCCAGTCCAGTGGACTGTGGTCAGGGGTGAACTGGTCGGCCGCGGCCTCAAACAGGCTGTTGGCCTGTTGGTGGGCATCATTGTCACCGGCAATAGCGGCCAGCGCGGCCATGCCGGTGCCGCACAGGGCCAGAGCACGGGCACGGCTGACAGGACGCTCGTCGGGTGTGGCGTGTTCCACCAGAAGACGTAGCTCGCTGCCTGCACGGTCGAGCAAGGCGGCATTGCGGGTCAATAGTCCGGCTTCGAGCGACAAGGCTGCGCGATCCAGTTGCAGGTCTTGGCCAATGGTCGTGTCGTCCGGCTTGAGAAGCTGCATCACCTCGGTCAGGCGATTGGCGGTATCGGCCATGCGTTCGGCATCACGTTCCAGACGCGCCTGACGGGCACTCAGGCGCACCTTCAGGGCTTCGATCTCGGCGCGGGTTTCGGTCCGGCGGGCATCGGGCAGGTGGCCCAGACTGTCCAGCAGGCCCGATAGACGGTGTGGCGCTCCATAGAGATCAAAGGCCAGCATAGAGGTATGGCCGACATCCACGGCCGCACGGATGGTCTGGTCATCGTTCAAGGCCGAGCGGGCGGCATCGCGGCCCGCCTGTTCGGCGCGTTGCAAACTTTCGGGACTGCCTGAACGGCGCGCATGTTCGCGCCACAGGGCCGCCGCGCGCATCCACCCTTCATAGGGACGAGGACAGGAGATGCGACCCGCATCTGTGGACTGGCTGCGCGCTTCGGACTCGACCAGATTCAGGCCGACAAGCTCCAGCCAGCCAAGATCATGGCTGTCGCGGGCCTTTTCGAACAGGCGCCTCAAATCTCTTCCAAACTCGAACATAGGTCCGCTGTCCCGGATTGGGATCATGGAACGATCCCGTCTCTGCCCAAGCAAACGCAGCGCCAAGATTTAGGTTCGCGGTGAAATAGCGGCGTTATTTTCTAGTTAAGGGAAGGCGCTGATTTCATGCAGGATTCCAGACGTTCCGTAATACGCGAATCCCGTTGGCTTAGATCGCGTACAGAGCGAATTCGGGCATTGGTCATATCCCGTTCGGTCTGGATCGGAGGGCGGCCTGAAGCCTGCCCTAGCTGGATGGTGGTCAGCGACCAGTAAAGGGCAGCATCGAACAGGCGGCGTCCGCGTGGGGATTCATTGCCTTCGAGTTCGGAACCGGCCTGCGTGACACCGGCGCACACCACCGCATCCCCGTATGACACAACAAGCGGTGTCGCAGGCGTGGTGGCGGTCTGGATGGTTGCAACCATTGTCGCCAATGCCAGGGGGAAACTCAACATATCTTCTCCGGACCGGAACAACCCGAACCTGACATCAGCAAATCACGTCTGGCAGGCGGAAGAAAGCCCCGCTTTACAGGTATTCTGGGGTATGTGGATGGCAATCGGATGGCAGGGCCTCTTGGCGCAGCCAGTGCAAAAAGCTGCGTTGGGCGCGTGAAGGCTCTGGCCCGCTTAGGCTGATACCGATACCGCCTTCATCCGGCGCAAAGCCGTAAGGGGCAATAATCTTTCCCTGAGCTATGGCATCGGCACACAATATCCATGGCAGGACGGCCGCGCCCCAGTCGGCCAGTACCGCATCCAGTACAAAATGCAGATGGGCCAGACTGCGCGGTGCGCTCGGCGGTACAGGCAGTTGAACGCCACTAAGCTGTGTCCAGTCGGACCAGCTTGAGATCTGGGTGCGCGAGATCAGGCGTGGTGCCTGTGCCAAAGCCATACGGGCATCCGTTCCGGCGCGTCGGGCCGAGATAAAAGGACCGATGGCATTGGGAGCAATATGCTCTACGCCCGCTGCATTCAGAGCCGAAGGTCCCATCAGGCGAATGACAGCATCGGCCCCTCTGTGCGTTTCGGCATGAGGCGACAGTTCGATCAGATGGATGTGGATATGCGGATACTGTTCGTGAAAGCGGGCCAGTCGCGGGATCAGCCACTTGACCGACAGGCTGGCATGGACCGCCACCGACAATTCGTCGCTTTGTCCACGGGCATGGGTGACGGCTGCCGATATGCGATCAAACGCAGGGTGTAGTTCGGCGGCGAGTGCCGCCCCTTTTTCGGTCAATAGCAGCGCATGTCTGGGACCATCGAACAGGCGAAGCTCCAACTGCTGTTCTAGTGACTTCACCTGTCGGCTGATGGCGCTGTGGGTCACATGCAGTTCGGCAGCGGCGGCGGTGGCACTGCCGGTACGCGCCATGGCCTCGAAGGCCCGCAGCGCGGTCAGCGAGATTTGCGATGTCGAGCCTGTGAGGTTTTGGAACATGCATTGACCGATAGATCGCTAACGCTGGCGACACAATCGCGGGCATGGCGGGCCCATGTATAAATCTGAAAACACGCTTTCTCTGATTCTGCCGCTGGGAACGGGCATGATCGTCTCGTTCGCTTCCAGCTATTATCTGCTGGGGGTCATGGCCGAGCCGGTCGCCGCAGCGACAGGCACCACCACCCACCAGTTGTTCGCAGCCCTTTCGGGGGCTTTTTTTATAGCTGCCTGTTCCAGCATGGTGTCGGGCAAATGGATCGACCGTAGAGGCGGGCGCGAGGTGCTGGTGGCGGCGGCGCTTATGCTGGCCTTGGCCCTGACCCTGTTGGCACTGGCGCAAACGGCAGTCATGGCGCTGACGGGGGTGCTGGCGCTGGGCTTTGGCATGGGGGTTGGATTTTACGCACCTGCCAATGCACTGCTGGTCAGTGTTTATGGCGCGCAGGCGCGAAAACCGATCACGGCGGTTTCCTTGATGGGGGCGTGCGGAGGGGCGATTGGCTGGCCCCTGACCCTCGCTCTGGTCGAGTGGCTGGGCTGGCGCGGAGCGTGCGGGGTATGGGCGCTGGCGCATGTGCTGGTGTGTATTCCGCTGTATCGGTTTTATTTGCCGAGGGGTGTCGTGGCCATCGCGCCGAATGAAGTTGTCACCCCTGTGCGCTGGGACCGGCGCATGGTGCAGATGGCGCTGTTGTTTGCCGGTGCGTGGTGGGTGGCCACCGCCTGTGCCGCGCAACTGCCGCGTCTGATGCAGGCGCTGGGCCTGACACCGGCGGGTGCGGCCATGGCCGCCAGCGCCATGGCCTTGTCTGCCTTGGGGATGCGAGTGCTGGCTCTGCTGGCTCCGTCCAGGGCCTCGCCCCTGCATACTGTGCGTTTTGCGACCCTTTTACATCCTGTCGGCGTCTTGGTGGCGATGGCCGGAGGCAAGGCTGCCTCGGTGGCTGTGGCCATAGGGCAGGGGGCAGGAAACGGTTTGCTGTCGGTGGCCTCGGGGGTCTTGCCGCTGCATGTCTTTGGCAAGGAAAACTATGGACAGAGGCAGGTGGCGGTCCTGCTGCCCGCGCGGTTCGTACAGGCCATAGCGCCGCTCAGTTTCGGTCTGGCGCTGGATCGTTCGGCGGGGTTTGCATTGGGCCTGACCTCGGCTGTGTGTCTGGTCATGTTTGCTCTGACACTGGGACTGGAAGCGAAAGGGCGGATTGCCTCTCGTATCATGGCGCAGGATCGGGCATGACGGAGCCATGTGGGGATTACGCTTTATCCAGCTCCTGACGGGGCTGTGTGTGTTCGGTCTGGGGGCGGCGCTGATGGTGCGGGCCAATCTGGGACTGGATCCGTGGAATGTGTTCCATCAGGGGCTTTCGGGCCTGACCGGACTGAGTCTGGGCCTGCTCAGCATCCTGTCCGGTGTGGTGGTGATGCTGTTATGGATTCCACTGCGCCAGAAACCGGGCATTGGCACGATCGCGAACATCCTCGTTATCGGTCTGTCTTTGGACCTGTTTTTGTGGATGTTACCCGAGTTTCAAGGCTGGCCCTTGCGTTTGGGGGCGCTGGCTCTGGGCGTTGTGCTGACAGGAATCGGTTCGGCCGCCTATATCGGCGTGGGTATGGGAACAGGGCCGCGCGATGGCCTGATGGTGGGACTGAACCAAAGGCTGGGTTGGTCCATCCGTATATCGCGCATGTTGGTTGAGGTCGTGGTGCTGGCGATCGGCTGGTTGCTGGGCGGCGTGGCGGGCGTGGGAACCGTTGTGTTCGCACTGGCGATCGGCCCCTTGGTGCAGTTGTTCCTGCCCTGGTTTCAGAACAAGCCCCGTGAACAGGTTAGGCCGAAGCCCGAAGCGGGCTGAGACGGGCGGCTTTGAGATCGCGCTCGATCTCGATCAGCCTTTGCTTGCGCCACAGACCGCCCGCATAGCCGGTCAGTGATCCGTCGGCCCCGATCACGCGGTGGCAGGGGATCATCAGGGCGATCTGGTTGGAGCCATTGGCGCGGGCGACAGCGCGAACAGCCGTCGGCTGTCCGATCTGTCTGGCGATGTCGCCATAGGAACGGGTTTCACCGGCAGGAATGGTTTGCAGGGCCTGCCAGACGCGCTTGTAGAAATCAGTGCCGTGCATGGCCAGAGGCGTTTCAAAACGGCCCGAGCGGGCGGCGAAATAATCATCCAGTTCGGCCTTGGCCTGTTCGGTCGGGCCGAATGTGCCGATGCCCAAGCCGCCCGCCGTATGGGCTTGCAGTTTTTTCAACTCGGTGGGCAGGCCCTTGCGGTCTACAAACTCCAGAAGGTGGAGGTGGCTGGCGCTGCTAACGGCCACCATGTCACCCAGCGGCGTGGGTATCCATGTGGCCCGCATCAGTCCGTCGCTCTTGAGGTCTGAAGGGGCCGTTCCCAGCAGCTTGGCAAAGGCAGCGCGAAAGGCGCTGGGGGATTCAAAACTGGCATCCAGTTGGGCAGTCATAACCGATCCTCCGAGAGCAAGGGTTTCAAACCCTTCACGCAGGCGGCGCTGACGGGCCATTTCCAGAAACGTCATGCCGAAATGGCGCTTGAAGGCGCGGCGCACCGTGGACAGGTCATAGCCCAGTCTGGCGATGTCGGGCTCGGACCAGCGATAATCCGGGCGATCGTCCAAGCGCGCCAGCAGGTCAGTGATGACCGGATCGTTCTGTGCGGCGGCCTGTAGAGGATGACAGCGTTTGCAGGCCCGAAAACCGGCCTCGATACATTCGCCCACCGTAGCCCTGAAGGTGCAGTTCTCGCGCAAAGGTTTGCGTGCGGGACAGGTCAGCCGACAGAAAATCCCCGTCGAATGCACACAGACGAACACCTGCCCGTCATAGCGGTCATCACGCGCCACAAGGGCGTCGTACAGCAGGTCATCGGAGGGCAGGTCGAACAACATACCGCTGTTGTACTCCATTCGTCGGACCGTGCCGCCGGTTTTCGGGCGTCTATTGTTTCGGGCACAAAAAAGGGAGGCCGGAGCCTCCCCTTTTCAAACTTAGCCGCGTTCCAGCGTCTTGGAGAAGGTCACCTTCGGGAAGCGTTCACCGACATAGCCGGTTTCCCACGAGGACTTGGCAAGGAAGACGGGGTTCTGGTCGATATCGAAGGCCATTTGCGGGCGGTATTTACCGGCAAAATCTTCGAGGTCGGCCTTGTCTCCACCCACCCAGCGGGCTTCGGCATAGGGGGAAGGCTCGAAGACGACGTCCAGACCGTATTCTTCGCCCAGACGGTCGGCCATGACTTCGAACTGAAGCTGGCCGACAGCACCGACGATGAAGTCGGCACCGATTTCGGGACGGAACAGCTGGGTCACGCCTTCCTCGGCCAGACCCACCAGCGCCTTTTGCAGGTGCTTGGCCTTAAGCGGGTCTTTGACGCGGACGCGTTGCAGGATTTCCGGTGCAAAGTTCGGCAGACCCGCAAAGCGGACAAGACCACTTTCCGACAGACTGTCGCCCACGCGCAGTACGCCGTGGTTCGGAATACCGATCACGTCGCCCGCATAGGCTTCTTCGGCCAGCTCACGGTCGGAGGCAAAGAACATGATGGGCGCGTTGACCGACAACTGTTTGCCGGTGTTCTGCACCTTCAGCTTCATGCCGCGCTTGAAGCTGCCCGAGGCCATGCGGAACATGGCGATCCGGTCGCGGTGGTTCGGGTCCATATTGGCCTGAACCTTGAACACAAAGCCGGTGACTTCGCTCGAACCCGGTTCAACCTCGATGGCTTCGGGGGCGGGAGCGTTGCGGGTTTCGGGCGGGGCTTCCTTGCGGGCGGCCATGACCTTGGGCGCAGGGGCCCATTCGCCGATCGCACGCAGCAGGTCCTCGATACCGAAGTGGCGCAGCGCCGAACCCCACAGAACCGGCGTCAGGTGACCTTCAAGGAAGGACTGGCGGTCGAACTGCGAATAGCCGGCCTCGACCAGTTCGATGGCCTCGGTAATCTCGTCTTGCTCGCCCTGTTCAAAATACTGGGCGGCTTCGGTCAGCGGCAGGGCTTCGGGGTGTCGCGTATCGTCGCTCGAACCGGCGGTCTTCTTGGCATAGGGCTGGAAGCGGCCGGTGCCGACCTCGACCAGACCGCGCAGACGGTTGCCGCTACCGGCGGGCCACCAGATCGGGGCAGGGTCCAGTTGCAGGCGGCTGGCCACTTCGTCCAGCAACGCCATCGGGTCCTGCGCTTCACGGTCCAGCTTGTTGATGAAGGTGATGATCGGGATGTTGCGAAGGCGGCAAACCTCGAACAGCTTCAGCGTTTGCGGTTCGATACCCTTGGCGGCGTCCAGCACCATGATGGCACAGTCGGCAGCCGTCAGGGTGCGATAGGTATCTTCCGAAAAGTCTTCGTGGCCCGGCGTGTCCAGCAGATTGAACATCTTGCCGTCATGCTCGAACGTCATCACCGAGGCGGTGACGGAGATGCCGCGTTCTTTTTCGATCTTCATCCAGTCGGAACGGGCGCGCCGGTTATCGCCACGCGCCTTGACCGCACCTGCGGCACGCACAGCGCCACCGGCCAGCAGAATATGCTCGGTCAGCGTGGTTTTACCGGCATCGGGGTGCGCGATGATGGCGAAGGTCCGGCGACGGCCAGCCTCGTCTGCAATGGTCAGTTTCGACATAAAAAATCCTCTGACCGCGGGGGTTAGAGCAATCGGGCCGAAAAGTCACCGTTCACGATGGCGTGAATACCCCTAGTCAGGGAAAGGTCTTTGGGAGACGGTTTCCTAACGAGACGGTGGCCCATGATGGTCATCGCCGTAAAAGGGAAGGAAACGTCATGGCTCTGGTTCATCCGGCTAAGTCGCGCGGAGTCTCTTTTTCGCGCAATCAGAATGTCCGCAAGGAAATGCATCCGGCTGTCGGCCTGCTTTGCGGATTTGCACTTTTGCTCGGCGTGGCGCTGAGTGTGCATATGATTTTCCACGCCATCTTCTGAACCGGCGCTTTTCCAGCAGGCTGCGGCGCGAGGGGCATTCAGCCCTCGCGCCCGCCCTGTCTTATAAAATCTCTAAGAGGCGCGGGTCGGATCCGTCATCGGCTCGCCATAGTTGCGCTCGGTATGCAGGTGTGGCGACACGCTGCCGGTAATGCGCTGGATCATGCGGTTGACCACAGGGCGCTCCTCGCCACGATGTAATGCGCGGATAGCACTGGTGATGCGGGCATCATCATGGGTCATGCGCTGGTTATGGCGCACATAGTCCAGCCATGTCGCCGTCTGATATTTCTCGACCCAGATGTTCGGATTGGCCAGATCGCGCATCAGGCGCCACTGGTGTGCGCCGTCACGGCGGCGGATGCGGCGGCGTTCTTCCATCAGTTTCAGGAATTCCGGTACATCGTCATCGTCGATCGTATAGGCGATGGAGACAATGATCGGACCACTGCGCGGTTCGATATGCAACTCGGTATCCGGCTCTTTCCAGCGATCCAGCGGTGCAAGGTTCAAAGACTCTCCGTTGGCCAAAGGCATCTTCAGCCCCAGCACCAGACAGAAGGAGAGGACGACCGCAGAGACGATCAGAGCCAGCGATGTGTCATAGTCCTGTGCCAGCGATCCCCACAGCCACGCCCCAGCGGCCATGCCGCCAAAGGCGCACATCTGGTAAAGGGCCAGTGCGCGGGCCACGACCCAGCGCGGGGCCGACATCTGTACGGTGACATTGAAGGTGGACAGGACGATCACCCATGATGCCCCGCCCAGCAGCAGAGACAATATGGTCAGCGGCAGCACAGGGCTGAGTGCGACGCCGAGAGCCGCGGCTGCAAAGGCACCGATCCAGAAGCGCACCAGGGTTTCGGATTTGAAACGGACACGAAGAGGGGTCACGCACAGGGCCCCGCCTACGGCCCCGACCCCGAAGGCTCCTAGCAGCACGCCATAGATCAGCGGGCCGCCGCCGACCTCGTGACGGGCAATGACAGGCATCAGGGCCTGTAGGCCACTGGCCCCGATGCCGAACAACAGGGCACGCAACAGCACAGCGACAATCCGCGGCGACAGCACGGCATAGCGCACACCGCCTCCCATCGCTGCCAGCAGGCCTTCACGGGGCAGGGTGGCTTGCGGCACCTGCGGCTTCCAGCGGAACAGCACCACCAGAATGCCGATATAGGAGACGGCATTGATCAGGAAAGCCGATGCCGCCCCGGCAAAGGCGACAATCGCGCCCCCAATGGCGGGGCCGACCGAACGGGCCAGATTAAAGCCCATCGAGTTGAGAGTAATGGCCGAGGGCAGGTCTTCGCGCGGGACCATATCACCCACACTGGCCTGCCATGCCGGACCGTTAAAAGCGACACCGCAGCCGATCAGGAAGGTGAAAGACAGCAACACCCACGGCGTCAGCAGGTTCTGATAGGTCATAAAGGCCAGACCCACAGACACCAGCAGCATGAAACTCTGGGCGGCCAGCATGATCTTGCGCCGGTCCATAGTGTCGGCCAGCGCCCCCGCCGTCAGGGACAGCAACATGATGGGCAGGGTAATCGAAGCCTGAACCAGAGCCGTTGTCTGGGTAGTGCCTATCGAGGTCATGATCCACGAGGCACCGACCGACTGGATCAGCCCCCCGAAATTGGTCAAAAGGCTGGTGGTCCAGACGGCCCGGAACAGCGGATGACGTAACGGAGCAAGGGTGGAATGCGACGAAGCCATCAGCATTGCCACATGCAGAAAACTTCGGGACGGACAAGAACCAGCAGCATCATAGCTCCAATGCACACTGCACCAACGTCTAAGGCAAGCTTTGGTGTCGTTGCGGATGGGTTTTCCGGCACAAAAGCCTTATAGAGGCCGCGTGACTGACACGACCTTCTTAGAATATCCCGTTCTGGTTGCTGCCCTGTACCGCTTCGCGCCGGTGGCAGACACGTTGGCGCTGCGCGAGCGTCTGGTTGCCCTGTGTGGCGAAGAGGTGCGCGGCACCCTTCTGGTCGCCCACGAAGGCATCAACGGCACGATTGCCGGACCGCATGACGCGATCAGGCGCGTGGTGGACGGTATCTATGCCGAACCGGGTTTTGATCGTCTGGAACTGAAATATTCCGGCGCGAACGAAATGCCTTTCTACCGCATGAAGGTGCGGATCAAGAAAGAGATCGTGACCATGGGTCTGCCCAATCTTGATCCGGTCAACGGTGTGGGCACCTATGTGAAGCCGCAGGACTGGAACGCGCTGATTTCCGATCCCGATACGGTCATTATCGACACGCGTAACGACTACGAGTTCGAGATCGGCACGTTCAAGAATGCCATCCAGCCGAATACCAAGACCTTCCGCGAGTTCGCCGAATGGTTCGAGAAGGAAGGCCGTGCACTGGTGACGCGCGACAAGCCGACCAAGGTGGCCATGTTCTGCACCGGCGGTATCCGCTGCGAAAAATCGACGGCCTATCTGAAATCCGAGGGCATTCCCGAGGTGCATCATCTCGAGGGCGGTATCCTGAAATATCTCGAGGAAATCCCGGAACCGGAAAGCCTGTGGGACGGCGAGTGCTTCGTGTTCGACGAGCGGGTCTCGGTCGGTCACGGGCTGAAACTGGGCGAGCACACCCTGTGTCGTGCCTGCCGAATGCCGGTCAGCCGTGAGGGCTTGCAGTCGCCGCGCTTTGTCGAGGGTGTGTCTTGCGACCATTGCTGGGACGAGCGGGGCGAGGAGCGCCGCGCCGCCTATGCGGAGCGCCAGCGCCAGATCGAGCTGGCCAAGGCACGCGGCAGTGCCCACATCGGCACTGATGCCAAGATCGCGGCCGAACAGGCCCGCATCCGCGCCGCCGAAGATCGTGAAAAAGCCCGCGCCGCCGCTGCTGCCAAACAGGAAAAATCAGCATGACCAAGACCGTTCTGATCACCGGAGCCACCGCAGGTTTCGGCCTGTCTGCGGCCCGCCGCTTTGCTGCCGAGGGCTGGAAGGTGATTGCTACCGGTCGCCGTGCCGAACGGCTTGAGGCTTTGAAGGCAGAGTTGGGCATCGATGTGGCCCACACCTGTGCCTTTGATATCCGCGATGCCGCCGCCATTGATGCGGCGCTGGCGGACCTGCCCGATGCCTTTGCCAAGGTGGACCTGCTGATCAATAATGCCGGTCTGGCTCTGGGCACCGGTCCGGCTCAGGAAGCGGACCTTGGCCAGTGGCAGCAGATGGTGGACACCAACATCACCGGCCTGATGACCATTACCCACCGCATGTTGCCGCGGCTGATCGAAACCAAGGGCGCGATCATCAATATCTCGTCGGTGGCGGCCAATTATCCGTATCGTGGCGGCAATGCCTATGGCGGTACGAAAGCCTTTGTGCGCCAGTTCAGCCTTGGCCTGCGCTCGGACCTGCACGGCACCGGTGTGCGTGTGACCTCGATCGAGCCGGGCATGGCCGAAACTGAGTTCACCCTTGTCCGCACCGGCGGCGATCAACGCGCTTCGGATAGCCTGTATCAGGGTGCAAACCCGATGACGGCCGAGGACATAGCCGAGACGCTGTACTGGGTGGCTAGCCTGCCGGCGCATCTGAACATCAACACGCTGGAACTGATGCCGGTCAGCCAGTCGTTTGCCGGTTTCCAGGTCGCCAGAGACTAAAGCCCCTTCAAAGTGCGGGGAGGCGAAGGCTCGCAATCGTGCCTTCGCCCAGCTTGCTTTCCAGTGTCAGCGTACCGCCGTGCAGTTCGGCCAGAGAACGCGCCAGTGACAGGCCAAGGCCGGTGCCTTGGGCCTTCTGGCGCGCATCGCCTGCCTGTTCGAACGGACGCCCCAGACGGGCAAGATCTTGCGGGGCGATACCGACGCCGTTGTCGCTGACCTTCATCAGCAGACCCTCGTCGTCCAGTGTAGCCGACAGAGTGATTTTGCCACTTGCTGGCGTGAACTTTACCGCATTGCCCAGCAGATTGACCAGTATCTGTTTCACCGCGCGGCGGTCTACATTCACATTCAGCGCATGATCCGGCAGGTCAGCCGACAGATCGATGGCTTTTTCCTCGGCCTGCACCCGCACCAGAGCCAGCGCGGCATCGGCCAGATCGCGGGCATCCGTATCCTCGCAATCCAGTTCGTAACGGTCGGCATCGATCCGCGACACATCCAGAACATTGCCGATGACATCCAGCAAATGACTGCCCGCCGTATGGATGGACGAGGCATAGCCGATATAGCGATCCGACAGGGGGCCAACCAACTGGTGCTTCATCATGTCCGAGAAACCGAGCACAGCATTTAGCGGTGTACGCAATTCGTGGCTGAGATGGGCGATGAAGCGCGCGCGGGCCTGAGCTTGAGCCTCGGCCTCGCTGCGGGCCGCGTCCAGTTCGCTCTCGCGCGCATGTTGCAAGGTGGCGTCCAGCATCAGGGCGGCGATGCGACGGCTGTCGCCCTGCATCCGGCGCACGACCAGAAGCACACGGCGGTCCAGTGCTGCGCGGGGGGTAAAGCGGACCTGTGCCGGTTGTCCGGCCTGTGCGCGTGACAGGGCGGCACGGACCGTCGGGCGGTCGGGCGGGTGGACCGCTTCGATCAGGCCGCCTTCACCGTCGGTTTCATTAAACAGGCCATCCACATCAATGGCGGGCGGCGCTGCACCATAGGCGGCCATGGCCCGTCCATTGGGGGCCAGCACCAGTGTCAGACCCGGCTGGTCACTGAGGGCCGATTCCATACGCGCCATGGCCAGAGGCACAACCGGACCTGTGCTGCGGGTGTTCAGCGCAGCCACCAGCGTAAAGACCAGAACCAGAATCCCAAGAAGCGTCGAGAGCAGGACAGGAGCACTGGCAGGCGGCACAAAAGGATCCGCCACGCCCGCTACAAACAGGCCCAGCACCGAAGCAGCAAGGCCATAGACCAGCGAGCGTTCGCTGCCGGTGGTGCGCAGGGCCATGCCACCGGCCACGGGTGCAAAGGCCAATGCGGCCAGTGGTCCGTTCAGGCCACCCGTCAAAATCAGGGCGATGACGGGGCACAGACACCATAGGATCACCGTCCATAACGGCGATGGCGACACAGGTTGCGGCCATGGGGTACGCGCAACCGGCAGGGTCGGAAGGCCAAAGACCGCCAGCGCCGGTAGGGCGGCTATAAACAGCCCGACCAGAGACAGCAGGCTGGTCCCGCTAAACAGGGCCACCGCACACAGGGCCAACAGGGCAAAGCCCCAGAGCAGATGCCACAGGGCACGTCGATGTAGCTGTGCCGGTTCGTTCCGGTTCAGGGGCAGGGTATGGGCCGACGATTTGGGCGAGGCGTTCAAAAGAGAATACGGGTCCGTTGGCGCAGTGGGCTGGGGGAGCCCAAAGCAAGAATCAAGCCGCAAGGATACGCCCCCACAAAGGCGATCCCAACTCTACTCTTGGGGCCTGGCTCTACTCTTTTGGGTTGTGAACAGGTCCGCACCAAGTAAAGCGTTGTGAACCGCGCAGTGGGGAGGGTAAGGAACGCTCATGACCGATACTGCCTCTGCCCCCATCCAATCCGTCCTTGATGAACTGATCGAGGAATTCGACCTGCTGGGCGATTGGGAAGGCCGGATCGAATATGTGATCGATCTGGGCAAGGATTTGAAACCCCTGCCCGAAGAGGCACGCATCGATGCCAATAAGGTGCCGGGCTGTGCCGCTCAGGTCTGGCTGAACAGCCGCCGCGAGGGCGATGTCCTGTTCTTTGATGCGGATTCCGACAGCGCCCTGTCCAAAGGCAATATCGCGCTGTTGCTGCGTCTCTATTCGGGACGTAAGGCGGACGAGATTCTAGGCTTTGATGCCAAGGCGGCGCTGGATCGTCTGGGTCTACCGTCTGCCTTGACGCGCCAGCGGGCCAATGGCCTCAATTCGATGGTGGGTCGTATCCGCGAGGCGGCGCTACTAGCGAAAGCCTAAGCGGCCAAGACCTCTTTGGCCCTGCGGGTGTCTTCCGCGATCTGGACCTTGAGCGCGTCCAGACCATCAAACTTCAGCTCGGGGCGCAGGAAGGCCACCAGTTCGGTTTCGACCGTCAGATCGTAAAGGCTCTCGTTGAAGTCGAACAGCCAGACTTCGAGCAGCGGGTCTTGGATCTCGTACATCGGGCGGATGCCCAGATTGGCGACGCCGCCAAACACGCGCCCGTCCGGCAGTCGGGTACGGGTGGCATAGACGCCATAGGCGGGACGCATATAGTCCGGCATGGCGATATTGGCGGTGGGAATGCCAATGGTGCGACCACGCTTGTCGCCGTGGATCACCTTGCCTTCAATGGCAAAGGGGCGACCCAGAATGGCCGTGGCACGGTCCATATCACCGGCTTTCAGCGCCTCGCGCACAGCAGACGATGACAGTTTCAGACCGTCCGCATCATCCTTGCGCGGGGTCAGCGAGACACTGAAGCCCAGTTTTTCGCCGTACTGCGTGAGAAGGTCGGGCGAGCCTGAGCGGCCCTTGCCGAAGGTGAAGTCGAAACCAACGGCGGCATGGACAATACCGAGTCCTTCGGACAGCACTTCGCGGGCAAAGGCCTCGTCGCTCAGGCTGGCCATCTCGCGCTCGAACGGCAGCAGATACAGGCGATCGACACCGAGGTCTTCCAATGCGCGGGCCATCTGGTCCGGCGTCATCAGGGCAAAGGGTGCGGCGTCCGGTTGGAACAGGCGGCGCGGATGCGGATAGAAGCTGACCACGCCCAGCGGCACCCCCAGACGCCGGGCGGCCTCGCGGGCCGAGGCGATCACGGCCTGATGGCCACGATGCACACCGTCAAAAGCGCCCACAGCCACAGCGGCTCCCTTTTGGGTGGCTGACAGGCCGCGCCAGTCGCGGATGACTTCTATCGCCACTTCGGTTCTACCTTAGCGGGCCGAGGGCTTGCGGCGACGCGGCACGCGCACCGTGGCGATGCCGTCCATGATCAGCTTGTCACCGACAAAGCCTTCACAGTTCAGTTCGACACGCGCCGATTCAGAATCGACCGAAATGACCGAAATCTGGATGCGCACGGTATCACCGATACGGACCGGATAATGGAAGGCCAGCGACTGTGAGATATAGATCGAACCGGCACCCGGCAGGACCGTGCCCACCACGGCCGAACCGAACGAGGCGCTCAGCAGACCGTGGGCGATACGGCCGCGATAGGCGGTCTTGGAGGCAAAAGCCTCGTCCAGATGGACGGGATTATAGTCATCCGAAGCATCGGCAAACAGCTGGATGCGTTCTTCCGTGACCGGAATGATCTTCTCTGCGGCCATGCCGACATGAAGTTCTTCGAGGATGTAACCACCCGACGGGTGTCCTTGGACGAGATTGCTCATAGCGCTGCTTTACGTCAGGTGAAATTGTTTGGCGATAGAGGGGGCCGCGGCCTTACCACGTCAAGGCTAGAGCGGCATAGCGCGATGTCGTGTTTTCGTCATCAAGCAGCTTGGCCGCTCGCGCGGGATCCAGCATACCCTCACCATCCTTGGCGGCATCGCCATGAATGCCCTGTGCGATAAACAGGCAGTCCAGTTGGTGGTTCTGCGCACCTAGAACGTCGGTAATCACACCATCGCCAATGCACAGGACACGCTTGGGATCGACGGAACCGCCCACAAGTTTTTCGGCCTCGGCCAGAGCCAGATCATAGATGGGGGCAAACGGTTTGCCCGCCATGATGACCTTGCCGCCCATCTCTTCATAGAGATCGGCAATGGCACCGGCGCAATAGATGATCTGGTCGCCCTTCTGGACCACGCGGTCGGGGTTGGCGCAGATCAGATCCAGACCGCGCTCGGCGGCAGGCGTCAGGCGCTCGCGATAATCTTCGGGGGTTTCGGTGGCATCATCGACCAGTCCGGTCACCGAAACAAAGGCGGCGTCAGCGGCATTGTCCACCAGTGTCAGGCCGGTGCCTTCATAGGTGGTCGCGTCGCGTGCCGGACCGATAGCCAGTGCAGGTCCGGGGGCACGCTTGGCCAGTTCGGCGCGGGTGGCGTCGCCCGACGTGACAAAGGCTTTCCAGCTGGAACGCGGGACATTCAGGGCATCCAGTTGGGCGATGACATCGCTGGCCGGACGCGGAGAATTGGAAATCAGCACCACATGACCACCGCGCTCGTTAAAGCGGGTCAGGGCGTCGCAGGCCTCGGGCCAGCTTTCGCGACCATTATGTATGACCCCCCACACATCACAGAGCAGAACATCATAATCATCGGCAACAGCCGACAGTCGGGGCAGGGCGACAGGAAGTGACATGCGGGGCCATGTAGCAACCCCTGCGCCGGATGGCGAGAGGCCATCGAGCCTCGTCGCCGAGAGGGGTCAGTGACGGACGCGCCGTTCCACAGATTGCAGGGTCGAGCGAACAAAGTCCGAGGGTGGATCGGTTTCGGCCAGCACGGCTTCTTTGATGGCGCGCGGTTCGCCAAACAGGTGGCCCTGACCCATCGGCACATCCAGATCGAGAATATCGACGACCTGTTTCTCGTTCTCGACCTTTTCGGCAATCAATTCCAGGCCGTATCGACGCACCAGAGGCGCAAAATCGGCGGCCTGGATGTCCGGCTGTGATGCCAGCGGCACCATGCCATCCATATCCAGAAGTTGCTCGATCATCAGATCGGCAGCGATCTTGATAAAGCGCACGTCCGAGCGTTGCAGGTCGGCAAAATCCAGATCCAGCGTCTGCACCTTGTCGATGGAGAAGCGGAAGCCCAGATCGGCCAGCTTGGCCATGTTGCGGGCCTCGGCCGCGCCCCGGGCCTCGAATACAGCCTGGCCCAGTTCGAAGATCAGGGCGTCCTTCAGGTCGCGGTTCTGGCTCAGGAAGTCGAGAAATTGCGGGAAGAAGGTTTCATCCCCCAGCGAAGACAGCGAGATGTTGCAGAATACACCAACCTTGCGGTCCTGACGGCTGAGGCGACGCACGATTTGCGCACAGCGGAACAGCAAAAGGTTGTCGATGGCCGGAACCAGACCTTCGCTCTCGGCCAGCGAAAGATATTCGCTGGGCAGCATCAGGCGGCCGTTTGCATCGCGCAGGCGCGTGAAGCTTTCATAATAGACAGTGCGACGCTGGGGCAGGGTGACGACAGGTTGCAGATAAAGGTCCACACGCCCTTCGGACAGGGCGTCATGGACCGTCCGCATGAGGCTGTTGCCATTGACGGGCGGGCGGGCCTCCACGACCGCAGGCTGGGCGAGGCGTTCCTCGATCGAGGCGCTCATCTGCTGCAGCATGTCTTCCAGAACGCGTACTTCGCCGGTCAGCGCGTCGGTGCGCGACACAGGGCCGTTCTCGATGGCATAGGCCAATTGCGTCATCGCGCCCTGGGTTGATTCCATAGCATCGGCCAAAAGACGGTGCGCTTCTTTCAGTTTGGAAAGATCACGTTGCAGCGCGCGACGTTCATTCGTCACCGCAGCCAGCGCACAGGCCGATCCCAGCAGGCCCAGCGAACCTATCGCTGCGGCCACACCGGCCCCTACGCCCCATCCGGCACGCCAGAGGGTGGCTCCAACTGCGAGAGACAGAAAGAGACAGCCGAAAAAAAGTAATCCGCCGGTGATTTTCTGCATGAAGGGTGCGGTCACTTTCCTAGTGGATTTGGCACTCTAACAAGGTAACCAAGGACTGGGCTTAACATTTACCATCATAGTGAACAATTAAGCCAAGCCTTAGGGGAGAGGGATCAAATGGAATTGTTCGATTTAAGTGGCAAGGTCGCCATCGTGACAGGCTCGTCCAAGGGGATCGGCAAAGCGATTGCCGAACGTCTGGCCGAACACGGGGCCAAGGTGGTGATTTCTTCGCGCAAAGCCGAGCCTTGCGAGGCCGTGGCGCAGGCGATCAATGAAAAAAACGGTGAGGGCCGTGCCATTGCCATTCCGGCCAATATTGCCTCCAAAGACGACTTGCAGCGTCTGGTGGATGATACGCGCGCTGTCTTTGGCAAGATCGACATTCTGGTTTGTAACGCCGCGACCAACCCCTATGCCGGACCGATGGCGGGTATTTCCGACGAGCAGTTCGGCAAAATCCTTCAGAACAATGTCGTGTCCAACCACTGGCTGATCCAGATGGTTGCGCCCGAAATGCTGGAACGCAATGACGGTTCGATCCTGATTATTTCCTCGATTGGCGGCCTTCGCGGCAACGCCTTGATCGGGGCCTATAACATTTCCAAGGCGGCCGATATGCAGCTGGCGCGCAATCTGGCGGTGGAATATGGCCCGCAAAATGTGCGTGTGAACTGTATCGCGCCGGGGCTGATTAAAACCGATTTTGCGCGTTATCTGTGGGAAGATCCGCAGACCCTCAAATCGGTCACAGAACCGGCACCTTTAAAAAGGATTGGATTGCCGGATGAAATTGCCGGCACAGCAGTCTATCTGTGCAGCCCTGCGTCGGCCTATGTAACGGGACAGACGCTCGTGGTGGATGGCGGATTGACGATTGCCTGGTGACAACAAGCATAAGGTAGCCTTTGGACAGGACCTGACGTGGCGGCTGCAATCCGTCGCTTTTTCGGGTCTGTTCGGGGCTTTGCGCCTGATCGGTGTGGATGCCGCGTCAAGCTTCGGAGGCGGGCTGTTGCGCGCTCTCGGGCCCTTGACGGGCACCCACAAGACGGTGCTGCGCAACCTGTTGATAGCCTTCCCCGAAAAGCCTGAAAGCTGGCGACAGCAGATGGCCCGTGACCAGTGGGAAATGACGGGTCGCACCTTTGCCGAACTGGCGGTGATGGATCGCCTGACCCCTGAAAGCGGCCGGATCGAGATTGTCGGTCTGGAGCGGCTGCATGCGGTGCGTGACAGCGGCAAGCCGGTGGTGCTGATTTCGGGACATCTGGCCAATTTCGAGGTGATGGCAGCGGTCATCATGCATGCGGGTGTGCCGTGTCAGGTCACCTATCGTGCAGCCAACAATCCCTATGTGGACAAGCAAATCCGCGAGGCCCGCGCGCGTTACGGTATCCGCCTGTTCGCCCCCAAGGGCGATGGTACGCGCGAACTGGTGGCGGGGATGAAGCGCGGCGATTCCATCGCCCTGCTGGTAGACCAGAAATATAATGAAGGGCCGGAGGTCGAGTTCTTTGGTCAGCCGGTCAATGCGTCGCCGGGCGCAGCGCGTCTTGCCAAGAAGTTCGACACAGTGATGTTGCCGCTATCGGTGGTGCGCCTGAAGGGCGCGCGGTTCCGCGTGACCGCCCACGAGCCGATTGCCATCCCCGATACGGGCGATAAGGCCGCCGATGTGCTGGCCGGTATTAAGGCCGCGAACCGCTTTGTCGAAGATCGTGTGCGCGAAAATCCGGTGGACTGGTTCTGGGTCCACAAGCGCTGGCCTCAAAAGGTTTATGACAGGCTGAAAGTGGGCAAAGACGACTGAAGGTCACCTTCGCGCCGGAACGGGCCTTCATAGTCCAGAGTGGTTGTGCGCCTGCGGTCAGGCCCGAAAAAGGTTTCTGTCCGTACAAAGGCGCGCGGCTTCAGGATCACGGCCTCTATCTTTTTCATCAGGTCGTTGATGATCACGGGCTTGGTGACAAACTCGGTCACACCTGCATCACGGGCTTCGGTCACGCGTGAACGCTCCGAATGGCCGGTCATCATGATGATGGGCAGATAGGGATGGGGGCTGATCGTCTCGTTGCGGAACAGGCGGGTCAGGACAACACCGTCTACCGGCTCCATACGGAAATCGACAATGGCAATGTCGATGGCATGACTATGGACCAGTTCAAAAGCCTGATTACGATTTTCGGCTTCGCTGATCCTGCCGACACCGACCGATTTGAGCATTGTGGACAGGATCGAACGCATATTGGCGTTGTCATCGACCAGCAGGATATGCAGCGTTCCCAGTCCCGACATCAGGCGTCACGGGCTTTCATATATTCCAGCGGCCCCGCATAGGCTTCTTGCCGCTCGACAGACCAGTAGCGCAAGGCGGGAAGGGCAATAAGCTGGCTGGTCGTTGCACAACGCACATGACTGCCATTTTTCAAAACGGCAAACTCGCCATCACCATAGTGAAGCGTGGCGATCGTCGGGGCGGGGGCCGTTTGGGTCATGGGGTGGGGTCGTAACCATTCTGGGCGGATGCACGAATCAGTCGCACATTGACTTCAATGTGTCGCGGGAAAAGGGGGCTGTGAAGGTGGCGCTTAGAGGGGCAATTGTTTTGACTGTTTTCCTGGCCTTGCAGGGGGGCAGTGTCGCAGCGCACGACATGAATAGTCGTGATCGCGATGGCGGTATTCGTGCCTTGGGCCGCGCGCCCGGTGTGCTGCCGACAGGCCCGCTGAATGCCATTACGGATGTGACGGGTGTGCGCGTGGGTCAGGTGACGCTGAACCACGGTGAAAATATTCGCACGGGCGTGACGGCCATCCTGCCCCACGGGGGTGACCTGTTCCGTGACAAGGTGCCTGCGGGCCTCAAGGTCGCCAATGGCTATGGCAAGCTGGCGGGCGCGACCCAGATCATCGAACTGGGCGAGATCGAAAGCCCGATTGTGCTGACCAATACCCTGTCGGTCGGGGCGGCGATGGAAGGCGTGGTGCGCTGGACGTTGGCGCAACCCGGACATGAGGATATCCGCTCGGTCAATGCGGTGGTGGGCGAGACCAATGACGGCGGGCTTAACGATATTCGCGGCCTTCATGTGCGGCCCGAACATGTGATCGCAGCGATTGAAAACGCGACGACCGGCCCCGTTGCCGAGGGAGCTGTGGGCGCGGGCACCGGCACGATTGCCTTTGGTTTCAAGGGCGGGATCGGCACCTCGTCACGGCAACTGCCGCAAAGCCTTGGCGGTTTTACTGTCGGGGTGCTGGTGCAGTCCAACTATGGTGGTCTGCTGACGATTGACGGTGTGCCGGTGGGGGCCGAGATCGGGCGCTATTATCTGAAAGATGCCGTCGAGGCCGAAAAGCCGGATGGCTCGATCATGATTATGGTGGCCACCGATGCGCCGCTGTCGGACCGTAATCTGGAGCGGTTGGCAGAGCGGGCCTTTGCCGGTCTGGCCCGCACAGGCGCGGCCTATTCCAACGGATCGGGCGACTATGCCATCGCGTTTTCGACCCATGAGGGTGTGCGCCGGACAGCGGCCCGCCGTGAAGAACAGGCGGCTGTTCAGGACTGGCCCAATGATCGCATGTCACCGCTGTTTGTCGCGGTGGCCGAGGCAACGGAAGAGGCCATCATCAACTCGATGCTGAAGGCGACAACGACGCGGTCTATCGTTAATGGCCGCGAGGTGGTGATCGAAGCGCTGGATGTGGAACAGGTGCGGACCATTCTGGACCGCGCCCGTCCTTTGAGCGCCCGTCCTTAAAACAGGCTGCCCTGATTGGCGGGCGGAGCCTTGGGTTTCGGTCCCGGTTTGGGCGTGGCGGCCACAGGCGCTGGCGGCGGTGTGGTGCTGCCGCCTTCGCCAATGATGGCAGGGCGCTGGCCGTCACCGAACACCAGTGACACCTGTTGGCCCTCATGCAGCTTGTGGGCCGAGGTGATCCACTGGCCGTTGCTGTCCTCGACACGGGCAAAGCCCGGCTTGGGTCGAGCCGGATCAAGCGATGCCAGAGCGCGGGATAGGGCAGCAAGGCGTTCGCTGTCACGCTGAAGGCGGCGATCTACAGCAGGCTTGAAGCGGGCGTCCAGTGCTGACAGGCGATCGGCGCGACGCTCGATCGGGCGGTTTAGCAAGGTCGGGTTTAGGCGGGCCGAGATACGGGTCAGGCGTTGTTCGTGCACGCTGGCATTGCGGTGAAGGGCCGAGCCCAGACGGCTGGAGGCCAGATCAAGACGCTGTTGCGGCAGGGCCAGAAGATCGTCGGGGCGTGACGGCAGTCCGCGTGCCACCGCCATCAGGCGCGTGCGGCGATCTTCCAGAAGACGTGCCCCCGAACGGCGCAGGCGGGTCTCTAAATCCGACAACCCCCATTGCAGTTCAGCCAGAACCGGCGTCGCCATTTCGGCAGCCCCCGTGGGGGTGGGCGCACGGCGGTCCGATACAAAGTCGATCAGGGTGGTGTCTGTCTCGTGGCCGACCGCCGAGATGATCGGGATGCGGGCCTCGGCCACAGTGCGGGCAAGGTCTTCGTCGTTAAAGCCCCAAAGGTCTTCAACCGAGCCACCGCCACGCGCAACGATCAGAAGGTCGGGACGCGGGATCGGGCCGTCCGGTGTCATGGCGTCAAAGCCACGCACGGCATTGGCCACCTGTTTGGCAGCTGCATCGCCCTGCACGATCACAGGCCAGACAATGACGCGGCAGGGCCAGCGGTCCGAGATGCGATGAAGAATGTCGCGGATCACCGCGCCGGTCGGACTGGTAATCACGCCGATGGTGGCGGGGAAGGCGGGCAGGGGCTTTTTGCGCGACGGCTCGAACAGGCCCTCTTCGCGCAGGCGGGCCTTGATGCGCTCTAGCTGGGCCAGCAGGGCACCGGCACCGGCAGGCTCCATGCTCTCGATGACGATCTGGTAGGAGGAGCGCGCAGGATAGGATGTGATCTTGCCGGTGACGATGACCTCAAGGCCCGTTTCCGGCTGGGCGCTCAGCGTACGCACCACGCCCTTCCAGATCACGCCATCAATGGCGGCCTTGTCGTCCTTCAAGGTCAGATAGACGTGACCCGACGAGTGGCGTGTGACCTTGGAAATCTCGCCGCGAATACGCACATGACCGAAACGGTCCTCGAGCGTGCGCTTCAGCGCAAAGCTGAGTTCCGAAATGGAAAGGGCCGGATTATTGTCGCGGGCCTCTGGCTGTGCGGCAGGAGGGGCACCCTCGAAGGCGTAGTCGTCGTCGCTCATAGGCCCAGCCTAGCGCGATGTGGACGATACGGGAACGGTGTGGGTGCGCTTTCGTTGTTTTAGGACCTCACAGATCTGAAAGGCGAGACCATGCGTTTGATTGCGACTCTTCTAGCTGGTGCCAGCTTGCTGGCGGTGGCGGCCTGCGGTGACAATAAAACCGACGATGTGGTGCAAACTCCGGCAAGTGGTGGCGCAGCCCAGCCTGTCAGTGAACAAAAGGCGGATCAGGTCACAGCCCAAGCCGCTCTGGCCCTGGGCATGACCCGTAAAGAGCTGGAAGATGCCGATCTGGTTACCCCTACAGGGGCTGATCTCGGCGATGTGGACAGTCTGGTTCTGGATGCCGCCGGCAAGGTGACGCATCTGGTTGTCGAGATAAACAATACGGATGATGTGAAGGTTCTGTTGCCGCTGGATCGCGTGTCGGCGCATACCCAGCCAGATGGCGGCAAGGACCTGAAAACCAGCATGACCACCACCGAACTGTTGTCGCTGCCGAAATACGTTCCCGCAGCCTAAAGCGCGGCTTAACCCCGTTAGGCGCTTGACGATGGGGGCCTAACGGGGTCATTCGGCAGACATGAAGATTCTGCTCGTCGGATCCGGGGGGCGCGAGCACGCTCTCGCCTGGAAAATCGCCCAATCGCCCCGCGTTTCGCGGCTTGTCATTGCGCCTGGTAATCCCGGCATGGCGCAACACGGCGAGCTTGTCCCCGATATCAAGGCCACCGATGTGGCCGGTATCGTGAATCTGGCCCAAAGCATGTCGGCCGATCTGGTTGTTGTCGGTCCCGAGGCCGCACTGGCCGAAGGTCTGGCTGACCAGTTGGCCCGTCTGAACATTCCGTGCTTTGGCCCCTCGGCCAAGGCGGCGCAGCTGGAAACCTCCAAGGCGTTTTCCAAGGCGTTTCTGGCCCGTCACGATATCCCGACCGCCCGTTATGGGGCCTATGAGGATGTGGCCGAAGCCAAGGCGGCTTTGGCCGAATATAGCGCCCCCTATGTCATCAAGGCCGATGGTCTGGCGGCAGGTAAGGGCGTGGCCATCAGCCCCGACCGCCAAGATGCCGAGGCCGAGATCGAGCGCATGCTGGGCGGCCGTTTCGGCAGCGCCGGTTCGCGCGTGGTGATCGAAGAATTCATGGACGGCGAAGAGGGCAGCCTGTTTGCCCTGTCCGACGGCACGCGGGCTGTGCTGTTCGGGGGTGCCCAGGATCATAAACGTGCTTTTGACGGCGATACGGGGCCGAACACCGGCGGCATGGGGGCCTATTCGCCTGCGCCGGTCTTTACGCCTGATTTCGTCAAGGCTGCCAATGATCTGGTGGTCCAGCCGACGATCCAGAAAATGGCCGAGGAAGGTGCACCCTATCGCGGTGTGCTCTATGCCGGTCTGATGGCGACCCGCGAAGGCCCCAAGGTCGTCGAGTTCAATGCCCGTTTCGGTGATCCGGAATGTCAGGTGCTGATGATGCGCCTTGACGGGGACATCGTTCCGCTGCTGCTGGCCTGTGCCAAGGGCGATCTGTCTCAGGCCCCTGTGCCGAACTTCAAGCCGGGTGTGGTCATCACGGTGGTGATGGCGGCCAAGGGGTATCCCGACAGCCCGCTGGAAGGTTCGATCATCCGCGGTGCAGATCAGGATTTCGGCCCGCATGTGCAGGTCTTCCACGCCGGAACCAAGCGCCGTGATGACGGATCACTGGTGGCGGCGGGTGGTCGCGTACTGAACGTCTGTGCCTATGGTGCTGACATTACCGAAGCCCGCGAACGCGCCTATGAGGCCGTGGCCAAGATCGACTGGCCGGGCGGTTTTTATCGCACCGATATCGGCTGGCGCGCGATCGGCCGCTAATATTTTTAGGGGGAAGGTTTCGGCCTTCCCCTTTTTCTTTGATCAGTTCATGGCGAACAACAGACGCCCCTCACCCATGCGTTCACGCAGGGCCGTCAGGTCGGCATGGCTGCACGAGAAACAGCCATACGAGCGGCCCAGCTTGCCTTGACGGGCGAGGAAGGCCGGATCGGCATAGTCGGCCCCGTGCACAATAATGGCGCGTTGGCGGGCCAGATTGTTGGAATATTCCAGACCATCCAGCAGCACGTTCGGACCTTGTTGTGGCCCCCATGACGGACCGGCGGTTACATAGCTGCCTAGCGAGGACATATGGCTGTCAGGCTGGTTCGAAAACCGCTCGGCATAACCGCTATGGGCCGGATCGGAGCCGCGTCCGTGGGAGGTGCGATAGGCCGTGACCCAGCCGCCATGCAGGTCGATTTCGTACAGGCGGTCAGTGCCGGAGAATTTCTGGAAATCCACCACATAGATACGGTCGCGCAGACTAATCCGGTGACCATGAGAATCCAGCGCAGCCTGCGCTCTTTGCATCAACTCGGGACGGACCAGGCCGTGTGGATCAAGGACGGTTCTAGGCGTTGCTGCCATGGCAGCAGGCGCGCGGGGCGGAGGGGGAACAGGGGCAGAAGGTGCAAAGCCTTGCGGGGCGGGGGGGATGGAAGAAGCGGTCGCACATCCGGCCAGAGCCATAGAGCCGCCAAAGATCAAACCCCGTCTCGAAATCTGCATACTGGTATCCCTTGTGGCAGTGTGCGCGATCAGGCTGTGCAGCCTTTCAGCAATGCGCGACGCCATAAAAACCTTTGGAATCCAAACAATACAAGCGGGGCCGTTGTTCTGCCTTGATGGTTGTGCAGTTTGAAGGTGGAAATAGGGGCCGGACTGTGAACTGAACCATAAGCCGGTGCGTGCCGCAAAGCCTGATACAGCGGGATCATGGGGCTTGGTTACCGTGTGCGGCGGCAAATGGGGCGCAAAATATGGCTGTTGCGCGGGCGCTGATAACTTTCGCGTGATAGTGGAACCCTTTGCCAAATGTGCTTATCTGGCGATGTAACCAAGGTTCGGAGTGACGATGTCGAGACTGGCTTGGGTAATGAATAGTCACCGCGCAGGTTTTTCTGTGATGGCGGCTGTGGCTATGGCTGGCCTGTCGGCCTGTAGCGCAGGGCCGGAACTGCGTGTCGAACAGGCCCCCCAACAGGCGATCACCTTTGGCAGCCTTGCTGTGCTGGAAGCCGATTCCGATGCCCGCGCAGCCATAGCCGTGACCCGCATCCTGCAAGAACAATACGGCATTCAGGCCGGAGACGACTGGCAACTGGTGGCGACACTGGCCCTGCGTCCGGTCGAGGTCGGCAGTTTCAGTGACCCGGACGGACGCGACGGTGTCTGGACCGAGACACCGCGTATTGTCGGGGCGCGTCGCGGGCCGGGTCTGCATGTGCTGACGGTAGTGGCTACCTCCAAGGACGGCAGCACCAACCGCGTGGCGCGAGTTTCGGCACGCGGTCCGGTGGATGAAACACCCGACGAACTGATACAGTTACTGGCCGATGCTGCCGCTACACTTCTGGTCGAAGGCGCGCCGTCTCAATAGCCCTTACTCGCCATCAAAGGCGGGCAGGGTGATATAGAAACAAGCCCCGCTATAGGGCGGGATAATGCCAGGGGGTGGCTCGATAGTAATCTGGCCACCATGGCGCTGGATGACTGTGTGGACAAAGGCCAGACCCAGACCCGAACCCGCCACATTGCCACCGGCAAAGGGTTGGAACAGGCGCGCCTTCATATCGTCGTCGAGGCCGGGCCCCTGATCGCAGATCATCAGCAAAATCCGGTTGTCGAGACGTGACAGCGTACAGGCGATCAAACGACCTGTGGGGGTATGGCGAATTGCGTTGTCCAGCAGGTTGATAATGACGCGCCGCATCAGGGCGGTATCGGCCTCGACCAGATATTCTTCGCCGTCATCGGGCACTATCAGCTCCACACCCTTGGCGGCGGACTGGGGCCACAGGGTATCGGCGGCCTCGGTGACCAGATCGGCCAGATTCACCACATCAAAGGTCAGCACCTGGTTTTCCGCGCGCGACAACTGCACATAGCCTTCGGCCAGATTCAGCGTCTGGCGAGCATTGCGCCGAATATGGTCTTCCAGATTTTCAGGCCGGTTCGGATTGTCCAGCAGGGTCAGGATCGACACCTGCGGCGCGCGCATATCGTGTCCCAGAAGCTGCAAGGTGCGCTGGCGTTCACGCTCGGCGGCCCGCAGATGACTGACGTCGGCCAGACGCACGATCAGGCCGGTTGATCGCTGGAGCGTGTCGGTCAGGGCGGCAATGGCGATCTGGATCGAGCGACCGTCTTCGAGCTGTATCTCGTCCCGTTCGCTGTTGTCGGCATCAATCAATAACCGCCACTCGCGCAGCCCGATACTGTGGAAGAGCGTTTCCAGATGCGCCCCTTCCAGCGTCAGGGCCGGAAACAGGTGATGGGCGCGGCGGTTGGCGATCAATACCACGCCGTCCAGATCGGTCATCAGGGCGGCATCGGGCAGGCTGTGGACCGACTGGGTGATATAGCGGTTGAAATCGCGGAACTGCTTCAAGGCCGAACTGAAGGACAGCACCTGGCGTGAGATTTCGTCGCCGCTCTTCCAGTCGTGAACCGGCGACAGGGCGGACAGCGGACGGGCAGCATCATCATTGCGAAGATCGTTCAGGGCCGAACGCATATAGGTGTAGGTAGCGGCCAGACGACGCCAGCTCCACAGGGGCCAGACAAAGATAACACCGGCACAGGCCGCCAGAGGCGGCCACCAGATTCCCAGTTTGAGGCCCGCCGCCGATGCTATCAGGGTCAGCGCGATCAGACCAAATCCCAACACCGTATTGGCAATCGGTCTGAGAGTCAGAAAACCCGTCAACATCACAGCCAGAGGTATCAGGGATAACAACGCCGCCAGCCAGCCCTCGGCGCGGATGATCGGCCTGTTGTCGAGTATGTTCTGGGCCAGAGAGGCGACGATATTTACCCCGGGCAACAAGGCTCCGTCATGGGTCGAAGGGGTGGCATAGCGGTCGCCCATGCCCTGGGCTGTGGCACCGACCAAGACCCTCTTGTCGCGCAGAAAATCGTCGGGCACCTCGCCGCGGAGGACATCAACAAACGAGACGCTGGGATAGGGGGCAATGCCGCGCGGATAGCGGATCAGCCGCGGCTGCAAGGCTTCGAGTGCGCCATTCTTATCCACATGCACATCAGGAGGGGCCTCGGCAAAGACGGAGACTTCAGATCCGTTGCGGGTGAGCAGCAAGGCCAGATGGGGCAGGACCTGCCCGTCGGCACTCACCCACAGGGGCAGGCTGCGTATCGTGCCGTCGCTGTCCGGCGTTAACAGACCGTGCCCCACACCGGCAGCGGCCGCTTGGAGGACAGGAGCGGGCAGGCTGACCGATGACAGCTTGCCATTCATGCCCGGTGTGTCGATGGCGGCGGGCAGATAGACATTGCCGGCCTTGGACATGGCCTGTGCCAGTACCGCATCATCCTCGGTCGGCTCGATGAACAGGACATCATAACCGACCGCCTTGGTTTGGGCGGCGGTCAGACGGTCGATCAGTGCGGCATGCTGGCTGCGCGGCCACGGCCATGCGCCGATGGCCTGCAAGCTGCGGTCGTCGATGGTGACGATGACGATATCGGGATGTGGCTGGGCCGCTGTCAGTTGGCTGACCGTGTCGTAAAACAGGTTGTCGCCGCGCTGGATGACCTGAGCCAGACTGAGCCATAAAACCAGCAGGACCGAAACGACGGCTGTGATGACCCATTCCATCAGGACGCGGGTCCCGAGGGGTGTCATGGCGGCGCGTCGTCCAGCTTTGTGGGGCAGTGATTGCAAACCGTTGGCCCGTTAGCGGGAAATGGTGAGGATTTCCGGCTGTGACCATACGGTCAGGCGATGACCGAAGCGATAACGGGTGCCCTCGACGCGCCAGCTATAGGTACCGGCGGGCAGGTCGGTCAGGGTAAAGCGGCTTTCGGTCAGGCCCGGTGTATCGAACAGGGGCTGACCCTGCGGATGGCCTTCATCGTCGGAGCGGGACAGCTGGAAGCGGAACGTGGCCTCGCCTTCACCTTCGGCACGCCATGCAAAACGATAGGTGCGGACCTGATCCAGCACGTCCATCGACTGCTCCAGACCCTCGACCGTGTTGAGGGCGCGGATGAAGTTGAAGGTACGAGCGCGGCCCTCGACGCCTTCGGGGGACACCGCACTGAGGCGCAGGAACCACTGTCCTTCGGCAAGATCGGTCAGGGCCAGAGCTTGGCCCGCAGGGGCTTCGATTTCGCCGACGGGGTCCAGCATACCGGCCTCGGCACCGATCCAGCCGCGCACTATGGCTGTACCTACAGGTGCCGTGGTCTCGAAACGCAGGCTCTTGCCGGTTTGAAGTGTGCTGGCGTCGCCCATGACGGGTGCCGACAGCAGGGTGACAGCCACAACACCGTCCTGACCCTGACGGGTGATGGCCCCCAGACCCGGTTCAAACAGATAGCCGCTGTCATTGCCCGAACTGGCTACGGCAACACGACCATCCAGAACGCCGGTCGAACTGATGCCTGAACGCTCATCATAGGCGACGCGGAAATCGGTGCCGCGCACAGCCGAGATGGCCGTAGGGGTTGTGACGCGGAAGGTGCCGGGACGCGGGCGCGTGGTGACACGGCTCTGGGCGCGGCCCTGATCGATGACCAGCCGGTGGTCGGCTGCATCATTGATGACAAAACGGCGCAGGCGATCCAGACGCACACGGCTGTTGGAGGGGATTACCGTATGGCTTCCGTCCGAAAACGACAGACGGGCAAAGGCGCCGGCACCGGTGGCGACGACATCGCCTTCCAGAAGGGTGGTGCCCTGTTCCAGCGGTACAGATTGGCTGGCGCGCAGAATTCGCACATCGCCACGAAAGCTTTCCAGACGGGCAGGATCGCTGCGGGTGCGTAACAGGGTCGGATCAATATCGAGCGTACGCCCCACAGGGATGCGGCGCGGATTGGCAATCGCATTATCGCGCTGAAGCTGGCGGTAGTCGCCGCTGGTACGCAGGTAATCGCGGGCCAGATCGATCAGGGTGTCCCCACGTTTTACCAGATACCGCAGCGGGGTTTCCGTCATGGGGGTCTGGGCAGGTTGGGCCGCTTGCGCGACGGCAGCCGAAGGCAGAACAGACAGCCTCATGACAGCAGCCAGAGACACACAGACCAGACGCAGATTTGCCGAAACAGGGGCGAAGTCGCGAGAAGGTGCGTATCTGGTCAAGGTTAAAGCGCTTTATTCTGTGGTCGGATTATCGGCAGCGTCTGGAGCAGATGCGTCGGTTTCTGTAACGCTCGTGCGTTCCAGACGGTAACCGTAGCTGTAAACGGGGGTCAGCCGATAGCCGTTTTGCGGGCGAAGGTTAAGTTTGGAGCGGACACGCGAGATATGCATGTCCAGCGAGCGGCTGTTCAGATGCGGCTCGTTCCCCCAGATGGTTTCCAACAGATAGGTGCGCGACAGGGCGCGGTGGGTGTTGCGGAACAGCAGACGCGCCAGAGCGAACTCCTTGGGCGTCATGGCAATAGTCTCACCATCGCGCAGCACAGTCGTGGTGCTGACATTGAAGGTGATGTCCTCATAGACTTCCTGATCGGACTGCAGCGCGGTGTGTTCATAGGCGCGGCGCAGCAGGGCGCGCACGCGGGCCTCCAGAACGGTGGGTGACAGTGGTTTGCCCAGATAGTCGTCGGCACCGGCATTCAGGGCCTCGACGACATCCTCGTCCTCGACGCGGCTGGTGACCAGCAGCATGGGCGGCGGCGGTGTCAGATTGGCGCGCACCCAGCCGACGATTTCGATGCCGGAACGGTCGGGAAGATTCCAGTCAAGGATCAGCAAATCGAATGTGTCGCGGCGCAGCGCCGAGATCAGCGCATGACCACGCGAGAAAGGTGAAGGGCGAAAACCTGCATTCTCAATCACTTGAGAAATCGCCTGTAACTGGACCTGATCGTCGTCGAGGACCGCGATTTTCATTTTCGAGCTACTCTTAGGACGAATGGGGAAGACTGCAAACACTATCCCATCGACCAAATTTTACACTCTAAACAAAGACGACAAATTGTAAATTTAGTTTAGGGTCGCGCCAAAAGTCCGATTTAACCAGTCCGTAAAATGATTTTCGTCGTCAAAAATGGCGCAAACGGGCCAGGCCTTAATATTTTCTCGCTGACTGTCCGACAGACGTATCCAGTCTTTTTCTGTGGTGACCAGTCCGGCCTTAAACAGTTCTGCGCGCTGTTTAAGGAAATCTATATCGCTGTCTGTCAGAGCGGCATGATCGGGATAGGGGACAAAGTCTTTCAGATCGCAACCGGCAGCTATCAAAGAGCGCTCGACCTTCCAGGGCTTGGCAATACCGGCAAAACCGACCTGCGCTCCTGACGGCGGCGCGTGAGGGGCCACAAGACGGGCCGTAAACACCGGCAGATTTCCGAACAGGGCCAGCAATTCGGGATCGGCCTCGGTCATGTCGGTCGGCAAGAGCACGATCACGCCGTCAGCACGTGCCAGACCGGCTCTTAAAGGCTCGCGCATGGGGCCGGACGGAAACACCGAGCCATCTCCGAACGGCCATTCGCCATTGCGGGTTTCGCCATCGACGACGATGAGGGCGAGGTCTTTCTTCAGGCTGGGATTCTGGTGGCCGTCATCCAGCACCAGGTGGGTCGCGCCAGCCTGTCGGGCGGTCTTGGCCCCTTCGATACGGTCGCGGCTGACGACGACCATGCCATCCTGCGCCAGCATCAGGGGTTCGTCACCGACCTCTTGGGCTGTATGGTGCTGTGGATCGACAATGACAGGACCCGACAATGTGCCGCCATAGCCGCGCGAAAGGGCGCTGGGCGCATGGCCCTGCTGGCGCAAGAGGCGCAGTATTTCGCGCGCGACGGGGGTTTTCCCCGAGCCGCCCATTGTTAGATTACCGACCGAAATCACCGGTATTTGCGCGTCAAATCCCTGGGTTTTGGCGATCTTGCGTGCGGTGACACCGGCCCAGATCCATGACAGGGGTTTGAGAGCCGCGCGAGAGATCGGGGCATGGCGGGTGTCGCGGCTATACCACCAGCGCGGGGTGTTCAGCTTCATCGCGGGTGTCTCCGCTGGGGTTTGGGCGGCGGGGGCAGGTGGGTTTGCAAGGCGGCCCACAGACGGTCCAGACCGGCAGCGGCTTCATTGGCGGCGCGGCGGGCCTTTTCGCCCATGGCGCGGGCCGCATCGGGATTATCCAGCAGGGGGCGTATATGGTCAGCAAGCTGGTCGGGAGCCAGAACGCTGACCAAACCGCCCGCCTGTTTCAGCAGACGGTTTACCTGTCGCCAGTTGGCGGCATCGGGGCCACAGAAGGCAGGCTTGCCAAGTCGCGCGGGCTCCAGAGGGTTGTGGCCACCGACAGTGCCGCCGCCAAGGGCCGGCGCAAACGATCCTCCCATCACCACCACGTCGGCCAGACGCATGAACAGGCCCAGTTCGCCCAGCGTATCGGCCAGATATAGATCGACATTATGATCGATATCGCCGCCGACGCTGCGGCGGGTCATCTTCCATCCGTCCTGTTGCAGGGACTGGGCGATGTCCGGCGCGCGTTCAGGATGGCGCGGCACGACAATCAGCAAGAGTTGCGGGGCTAGACCGCGCAAGGCGGCGGCCAGAGCCTGTTCTTCATGCTCGTGGGTCGAGGCCAGCACAATCACGGGTCTATCGGCGATCAATCCCGACAGGCGCGAAAACTCGGCGCGGTCATAGGGCAGCGGCTCACCCGACAGCTTCAGATTGACCTGCCCCTCTACGCGCGCGCCCATTTGGGTCAGGCGCTCGGCCCCTTCGGCATCTTGCGGCCAGACATGAGAGAAGGCCGCCATAAGGGTGCGAGCCATGCCGGGGGCCTTTTGCCAGCCCTCATAGGTCTTGGTGGTGATGCGGGCGCTGACGAGGGCCAGCGGAATGCGCCGCTGCTGTGCAGCGCAAATCAGATTGGGCCAGAGCTCGCTTTCGACGAATACCCCCAATTGTGGCTGCCAGTGATCGAGGAAGGCGGCAACGGCTTGCGGGCCATCGACAGGAGCGAACTGGTGGATCACACCTTGCGGCAGACGCGGTGCCAGCACTTCGGCCGAGGTCAGGGTGCCGGTGGTTACCAGAACCGTCACATCGGGGCGGTCTTTGCGGATACGTTCGGCCAGCGGAAGAATGGACAGAGCCTCGCCGACGCTAACCCCGTGTATCCAGACCAGTGGCCCCTTGGGGCGGGCCAGACTGGCCAGACCCAGACGTTCATCAACGTGGACGGGGTCTTCCTTGCCTTTATTGACACGGCCATCCAGCAGGCGCGGGGCCAGAGGTTCCAGTGCGCGGGTGGCGAGGCGATAGGCGAAAAGGGCGGGACTAAAGGCCATGATCAGCGGCTCTTGAAACCTGTGATGGCGTCAGCGCGCGCCTCGACCGCATTCAAGCGGGCGGTCCACTCGGTCACGACATCGGCCAGCTCGGCCCCTTCGGGATAGGTGGCGCGATCCCACACAATGGCCCCCTTGGCGAAGGGCAGGGGCAGCACGGCCTTGTCCCAGCTATTGAGCTGGATGCAGGGCTTGGCCGAAATGCCGAGAAACAGCACCGGCGCGCCCGACATGCGGGCCATGACGGGCAGACCTTCGGCCATCACACCGGCAGGGCCACGCGGGCCGTCGGGGGTGACGGCCAGTGCGCCAACCTTTAACTGTCTCAGACCATCACGCAGGGCCTGTGTGCCGCCCTTGGCCGCCTGTTTCTTGTCCTTGTTGGCCGAGGAGCCACGCACTGCCTTGATGCCAAGGCGATCCATGGCCTTGACCAGAAACTCGCCGTCCGGTGACAGCGAAATCAAGCCGCGGGCCTCCTGCGCGCGACCAGCAGGCCATGCCGCCACCGACAGGCCCAGACGCGAATGCCAGAAGGCCACCAGCACGCCGCCGCCCTGATCCCAGACCTCTTCGGCCAGTTGCAGGTTCTCGAACTCCCAGCGGGTGGTCTTGTAGCAAAAACGCATCCACTCGGAGAGCGTGAAGGATACAGCCTTCTGGATGACCGGATTACGAAGGGGTCTCATGCACCGGTCTCGTCAGGCAGGGCGTCAAGGGGGAAGGGCACTGTGCCGTCCAGAGATTGCTGACGGGCGAGACGGGCATAAAGGCCATCGCGAGCCACCAGTTCGTCATGGGTGCCGATCTCGGCCACCTTGCCTGCATCGATCACATAGATGCGGTCGGCATTGCGGACGGTGGACAGGCGGTGGGCGATCATGAGGGTGGCGCGACCGGCCATAAGACGCTCCAGCGCCTGCTGGACCAGAGCCTCGCTCTCGGTGTCCAGAGCGCTGGTGGCCTCGTCCAGCAACAGGATGGGGGCATCCTTCAGGAAGGCACGGGCAATGGCGATCCGCTGGCGCTGGCCGCCCGACAGGCGGGCACCGGCCTCGCCCACGCGGGTCTGATAGCCCTGTGGTAAGGCCATGATGAAGTCATGCGCGGCGGCGGCGCGGGCAGCCTCGATGATCGCATCTTCGCTCGGATCGCTACGGCCATAGGCAATATTGGCCGCGATCGTATCGTCGAACAGGAAAGGTTCCTGCGTTACCAATGCGATCTGGGAGCGCAGGGAATGCAGGGACAGGTCGCGCAGGTCGTGGCCATTGGCCGTAATGCGCCCGCCCGTCACATCGTAAAAGCGTGGCAACAGGCTGAGGATCGTGGTCTTGCCGCCACCCGACGGGCCGACCAGCGCGATGGTTTCGCCGGGAGCAACATGCAGGTTGATACCGTTAAGGGTCGGCACCGATCCGCTTGCGGTATTATAGGAGAAATGCACGTCCTCGAATTCGATGGTGACGGGGCCGTGGACAAGATCCTGAGGGTGAGCCTGTTCGCGGATTTCCGGCTGGATATCCAGAGCTTCAAACAGGCGACGCGCGGCGGTCATGCCTTCGGACAGGACGGTGGAGAGATTGGTCAACTGGCGCAGGGACTGGCCCGCCAGCATCAGCATGGCGATAAAGGCGGCAAACGAGCCGACCGACATTTCCCCCTGACTGGCACTCCATCCGGCATAGCCGATGACAGCCGCAACGATGGAATAAGCGATGATGTCCGAGGCCGGTCCCGCAAAGGCGCGGCTGTCAGCACCCTTGATGACGTGGCGTTGGCGGCGGTCGATCACCGCGGCGACATTGGCTTCTTCGGCGCGCTCGCGGTTCTCCATCTTGATGACGCGGACCCCGTCAAGGTTTTCCATCAGGGCCGAGGACAGGTTCTCGGTTTCGGTCATCGCGCCCTTGGCCGCCTTGCGCGACTTCTTGCCGAACTTGCGCATAATCAGGCTGACGGCGGGGACGCCCAGCAGGACAATCAGGGTCAGGGTCAGGTCGATAAAGCCCATCGCCACCATGACGCCAGCCAACATCAGCGCATTTTGCGTATAGTTGACGATGCCGTTGGTGAAGGCTTCGCGCACCAGATTGGCATCATAAAGTACCGAAGAGACAAAGGTGCCGGAATGCTGGTTGCGCAGGCGCGACAGGTCCGCATGGATCATCCGCGAGAACAGCTGTTTCTGGATGTCGCCGACAATCCCGTGGCCCAGACGGTTCACCAGAGCCGCCTGACCGGCCATGGCCAGCGAACGCATAACCGACAATGCCACAATAACGGCCGGCACCAGAAAGATCAGGGTGCTGTGATGCACCCTGAACAGTCCCAGAAAAGAAACCAGTCCTTCGTGCTGGGTGAACAGAAGGTCGATGGAAGGTTCCAGAAAACGCAACAGGGCCGCCGTCAGGCCGCCCGCAAATGCCGCCAGAGCCAGAGAGCTGAAGAAGGCCGATTTGTGATGGGACAGATAATCACGCCAGATCCGCTTTACGAGCGGATTGAGCGGCTGTTTCAGCGGGGAGACTGGTTCCGGGGACGCGGCGGGTGAGGTCATACACTTCGGTTGAACGGCTGGGCCTGCAAGTCAAGCCTTGGCTTATCGGCAGGGGTGTGAAAGGGATGACCCTAGCGTTTTCAAAGGTGATCCGGCGCTTATGTCATCCCCCGATCTGTCCTCGCCATACGCGCGTTTCAAGGTCTTGTGGTCGTATTTCTGGAGCGACCACGCCTTTATCCGCTTCAGCTTCACCAATGCGCACTGGATAGATGCCAAATTGGTACGCACCAACCAGCCGTCTCCGCGCCAACTGGCATGGTGGAAGAAGCAGGGGATCAAGACGGTCATCAATGTGCGTGGTCCGCGTGAGGAACCGTTTTACTGGCTGGAAAAAGAAGCCTGTGCACGTCTGGGGCTAATGTTGGTGGACGCGCCGCTGGATTCCCGCGATGCCCCCCAACCCGAACGTGTTCTCAAGGCGCGCGACATGTTCGAGAATATCGAATACCCGGCATTGATCCATTGCAAGTCGGGCGCGGACCGGGCCGGACTGATGGGGGCGTTTTACCGTTATTTCCATCTGGGCCATCCTATGGCGGAGGCCAAGGATGAACTGGGGCGCCGCACCTTGCATAACCGCGAGGGCAAGACCGGCGTGCTGGATATGTTTCTGGAAACCTATGCCCGCGAGATCGAGCCGCAGGGTCTTGATCTGGCGCAGTGGGTGCAAAGCGACGCCTATGATGCCGTGGCGATGACCCGTGCTTTCCGTTCGCGTTGGTGGGGCGATCTGCTGGTCGAACGTATATTGAGACGCGAATAGGGTTTGGACGTTCAGACACATTGCCATGAACGCAAATATTGCCGGAGATGCAAATTCGGCAAGGTTTTTTGTAATAAATTAAATAATACTGAAAATTATCCAATTTCTGCTTCAATTAAGGTAGGGTAAAAGCAGAAAAGTGCCAACGGAACCAAATAAGAATCCAGCCATAACTTCGTAAAATTTTCGATTCTCAGAAAAATGAGACACTCTTCTAGCGGGCATCTAACAAATCTCCAGAATGGTCGAGTGGAGGCGGTTTGGCCTCCATTATACAAGTTCTTTTGTCTGCGCCATTTTGAGCTATATTTAAAGAGTGTGTGAGGTGCCGGGCCAAGCCGCGACGTCACACAACTGTGTGAGAAGGTATTCCGAGCTTTCGAAAATACTCTCTGTCTTACAACGTGTTGTCCTTGATAAAAGTGGCCACGTCCGTAACCACTTGCGGATCGATTTTTGCGTCCGGGTCGGCATAGGTGGCCAGGTTCGGACCGCGTTCCGCAGGGGCTTGGGTCAGAACGTGATTCACGCCTTGCCATAGTTTCATCTGGGCGTTGGGCTGGGCGAGGGAGAGGGCCTCGGCATCGGCCACGCTGGTTTGCAGGTCGGTGGTCCCCTGACCGATGAAGATCGGTCCCAGATAGTCATGGGCCAGCTTGGCCGGATCGCGCGAAATCCACGAAATCATATAGGGCTGTACCGACGGGCGCAGCAGGCTGTGCAGGGCGGCAGGCGGGTTGGGGATGGTGCGTCCGGCCTCCAGTTCGGCAAGGCCGTCGAAAGCCTGTGTCTTATAGGGTTCGGGCATCTGCGTCAGTTGTTCGCGGATCACCACACCCGCCGGACGGCCCGCACCCGACAACAGGATCTGACCGCAGATATTGCTATCGGTATTGGTCGCCGCAGACTGGGCCACCAGCGCCCCCTCGGAATGGCCGATCAGCCAGACACAGGACACATCCAGTTGCTGCACCGTATGGGCGGCCCATGCGCGGGCATCGTCGATATAGGTGTCAAAGCGCAGGTCTTCTTCGCGGCTGGCTGCCGCTTGGCTGCGGGCAATGCCGCGCTTGTCGATGCGCACTGTGGCGATGCCCTGTGCCGCCAGCCCCTCGGCGAGTTGTTTCAGGCTGGCATTCTTGACGCCTAGCGGGTTGTTGCCGTCGCCATCGGTCGGGCCGGAACCGGGGATGATGACGGCGGCGGCCTCTATCGCGCCTTCAGGCCGCAACAGGGTGCCGTAAAGGGCGGACGGTTGCGCCGCCATTTCCACCTGTGACGAAACCGGCTCGGCCATAGCGGGCAGGGCGAACATCAGGCCCATCTGGGCGGCGATCAGTGTCGGGGTCAGTTTCACAGTTTCTCTCCACTCAGATTAGAAGGATTGGGCTTCAGGATCGTTCTTCCACACGCGCCAGCTCTCATAGGCGCTGAAGATGGCCATCAGCACGACCGCAACGGTCAGGGCGATCAGGCCAAAGGGCTGGGGCGACAAAGGGCTGGCGATCAGGCCGACAAGGCCGGTCCAGAACATCAGCCGCCCCGCCAGACGGTTGGACTTGTCCCACGCCAGACGCGACTTGAACGCCCACGGGGTACGCACGCCGATAAAGGCATTGGGACCGACGCGGCCCAGAATGGCCCCCAGCGCCAGAAACACCGCGCCCATAAAGGCCATGGCACCGCTCAGGGACGTCATGCCCGATGCGGCCGACGGGCCAAGGCTGGACCAGCTTATGAAGGCGGCGACGGCGGCCATGATGGCCACGGTGACATATTGCCCGCTGCGCAAAGCCTTCTGGCGCACAGGATCAGGCGTAGTGTCGGCCTGTTTTCCGGTCAAAAAGCCGACGATCAGGTTCAGAACCGACATCCCCGCCAGCACAGCCGCCAGTTCGTAGCGCGTGCCATAACGGTCAACCTGACCCGAGGCATCGAAATGCATGGGGATCGGACCGGTGGGACCATGCAGGGCCACCCAGATGGCACCGGCCAGAATAAGGGCGCTGACAATAAAACCGAACACATGAGCGGGATGCAGTTTGGGGTTCACTGGCCGTCCTCCTTTGGCGTGCGACTTCCTGTTCCGGTCAGGTCCATCAAAAAGGCCATGGCCTCCTCGACGGCAGAAATCTCGAGGCGATAACGCACCGACTGGCCGTGCTTTTCTGTCGAAACCAGTTCGGCATCTTTGAGCGCATTCAGGTGGCCGGTAATGGTCGGCCAACTCATGTCAAAGGCGGCGGCGATCTCGCCAGACCCCATCGGACCCTGCCTCAGCATGGCGATGATGCGACGTCGCACCGGATGGGACAGGGCTTTGAACAGGTTGTTCATAAGCCAATATCCTAATTAGGAAACACCCTAAGTAAAGTGAAATATCGGTAACGCTCACCTCAGCTTCGTCATCCTCCGGCGCTCGTAAGAGCGACCGGGGGACCCAGCGGCACCGAAGGTGATCTTGGCGGCATCCACTATGCTTTCCGTTTTCGCGCCAAAGTCCTATGCGGGGTCCACAGGTAGTGAGGAAACGCCCCATGCAGATTTCAGATCAGATAGTTCTCGTCACCGGCGGTGCGCGTGGGGTGGGTGCGGCGACCGTCCGCGCCTTTGCCAATCAGGGTGCCCGCGTCATCATCAACTGGCGGGCCAGCGCCGCTGCGGCACAGGCTCTGGCCGATGAACTGGGCGATCGCGTCATCGCCCTACAGGCCGATGTAACCGATCGTACCAGCGTCGAGGCTATGCTGGCCGCCGCCCAAAGCCATTTTGGTGGGCCGGTGACCACGGTGGTCAACAATGCGCTGGACTACAGCTTTAACGGCGATGCCCGTTCCCAGATGGAAACCATCGGCTGGGACGAGTTTGCCAGCCAGTTCGATACGGTCATCAAAGGCGCGCTGAACGTCATTCAGGCCGCGACCCCCGCCATGAAGACGCAGGGCTTTGGCCGCGTCATCAATATCGGCACGAACCTGGTGCAAAACCCTGTCGTGCCTTACCACGACTACACGGCAGCCAAGGCCGCGCTCATGAGCCTGACCCGTACGGCGGCAGGCGACCTTGGCCCGCTCGGCATTACGGTGAACATGGTGTCGGGCGGCCTCTTGCGCACGACCGATGCCAGCGCCGCCACCCCCGATGCCGTGTTCGACCTGATCGCCAGCATGACACCCCTTCGCAGCGTCACCACCCCGCAGGAATTCGCCGACGCCATCCTGTTCTTTGCCTCGCCGTGGAGCCGCGCCGTCACCGGCCAGAACCTCGTTGTCGATGGCGGTTTGGTCCGCGACTGATCAAGTTTGCGGGAACGGCCTGTGCGCGGCTTCGTTCTTCTGTGACAGCAGCAGGAGACAGTCAGATGATCAAATGGGCTTTGATATTCGCGGTAATCGCCATTGTGGCAGGCATATTGGGCTTTGGCGGGATTGCCGGAGCAGCCGCTGGCATTGCCAAGTTTCTGGCCATTCTGGCGCTGATCGTCTTTCTGGTATTTCTGGTCCTCGGCTTTACCGTGGCCAAGAAAATCGTCGATTAAACAAAAAAGCCCCGACCGAATGGTCGGGGCTTTTTCTATTCGCTCACAGGCGGACTACAGCACGCCCATGATGCGGCGTTTCTGGGATTCGTATTCGTCCGACGAGATGGCACCGCTGTCGCGAAGGGCGGCGTAGCGGGCCAGTTCGTCCACCGCCGACATTTTGGGCGCAGAGTTTGCCGACAACTGGTTGATGAGCTGGTTGTTCTGTTGGGCGGCCATGCCTGGGATCAGGAAAATATCCACCAGCAGCCAGACACCCAGCGGGATCAGGAACAACAGGCCCAGACCCATGACCCACACGGTCATCCACCCCAGAATGAACAGAACCAGCATCCCGACGGCAGAGCCGGTGCGACCCAGATAGAAGCGGTGTGCGCCCAGACTGCCAAGGAAGAACCACAGAACATAGGCCAGCCCTGTAGACTTCTTGTTGTTCTGGAAAGCCATCATGGCTTGCGTATCATGACTTATATTGGACATCGGTGATGCCGTCCCCTTGAAACCCATTGGTTGTGCAGGGAATATCACTCTCATCCAAAGCTTAGCATTATGTTTGCAGCGCTGTTTTCTGAGCGCTAATGACGTAGTCATGGGCATGCACAGGCGCATGCACCGGGGGCTGCTCGGAAAGACGCGTATGAAAAGACTGATCATACAGATCGTCGCCATCGGACTGGCCGTGGCTGCGGTCTATTTCATTCGCAAGTTTTTCGGGGACTGGGCTTATACCAAGCGCGTCGAGAACCTGAACTTTATGGTAAAGGCCAGTTTTGCGGTGGTGGTGGGTGTGGCGGGCCTGTTTGTGGGTCTGTTCATGTATTACCGCGACAGCAAGGCCAAGCAGAAGGCCGCTAAAGACGCCATCCCCGACCAGCCCTAGATCGAGAAGCTGACCCCGCAGCCACAGCTGGACGAGGCATTGGGGTTCTTGATCACAAACTGCGCACCGGCCAGTTCGTCGACAAAGTCGATCACCGAGTCCTTGAGGAACGGCACCGATACAGCGTCCACCAGCGCCGTCTGGCCTTCCAGCTCGATCTTCAGATCGTCCGCTTCGGCATTTTCGACCAGATCCATCAGATACTGAAAGCCCGAACAACCGCCGCCTTCAACCGCGACGCGCAACATCAGTGCCTTGCCCTCGGCTTGCGACAAGGCCGCCAGACGGCGCGCCGCGCTTTGCGACAGGGTGATACCTTCAGGGGTGCGGGCAGAGATCGAAAAGGACACTTGTGGATTATTCTGTGGATTGGACGGGTCTTACACGCTTCTATATGTGATGCCTTGGGCCATTAAGATAGGCCCGCAGTCTTCAAAGATGATGTCGTGATCCAGAACCAACGCGCTTCTTATGCCGAAAAGCACGAAAACAGCCGTGGCCGCCGCATCCCCGAGGCACCAAGCCGCACCCGTACGCCTTTTGCACGCGACCGGGACCGCATCATCCACGCCACCGCCTTCCGTCGCCTGAAAGAAAAGACGCAGGTCTTTGTGGCCCATGAGGGCGACACCTATCGCACGCGCCTGACCCATTCGCTGGAAGTCGCCCAGATTGCGCGCTCCTTGGCCCACGCCCTGCGCCTTGATGACGATCTGGCCGAGACGATTGCGCTGGCCCACGATCTGGGCCACCCGCCATTCTCGCATGCGGGCGAGGACGAGCTGTCCGAGCTGATGGCCAACTATGGCGGCTTTGACCACAACGTCCAAAGCTTCCGCGTCGTGACCGAACTGGAGCTGCGCTATCCGGCCTTTGCGGGTCTGAACCTGTCGTGGGAAACCGTCGAGGGCGTGGTCAAGCATAATGGCCCTGTGCTGCACCATCTGGATGAACCGGCATGGGCCAAGGTGGCCGAATACCATACCGGCGGGGCCATGAACTGGGACCTGCGCCTTGGCACCTTTGCCTCGCTGGAAGCCCAGTGCGCGGCCATTGCCGACGACATCGCCTATAATAACCACGACGTCGATGACGGGGTTCAGGCCGGTCTGTTCACGCTACACGACCTGATGGATATCCCGCTGATCGGTCCGGCCATTGCGGCGGCGCGGGCGGATTATCCCAATATCGACGACCGTATGCTGCGGCTCGAGGCTGTGCGCCGCATGATCGGGGTGATGGTGGACGATGTTCTGGCCGAGACCGAACACCGTCTGAAGTCGCACCGCATCGAAACGCCCGAAGATGTGCGTCTGGCCCCCGAAACCCTCGTCCAGTTCTCGGCGGGCATGATGCAGGAACTGTCGGTCCTGCGTCGCTTCCTGTTCGAGCGCATGTATCGCCATTATCGCGTGAACCGCACCCGCAGTCAGGCGCGGCGCGTTCTGGCGCAACTGTTCAATCTGGCCATGGCCGAGCCGGAGGTCCTGCCCCCCGAATGGCAAAAGGCGGCCATGACGCAGGACCGCACGGCCCGCGCCCGCGCCGTTTGCGATTATATCGCCGGTATGACCGACAGATATGCCATCGAAGTGCACAGAAAGCTGTTCAGTCTCGACCTCGCCCTCGATCTATGATTCGAAAGAGGCGGGTGGGAACGATAAAATGACTGTGGCCCCGTACCGATTCGCGGGGTTGTACCCGAGCTAAAGGCGCGACCATGTCCTATGACGACGACAACCGGGGCTATCCCCAAAACGGCCAGCAGAATGGTCGCGATCAGGGCCGTGATCGCGGTGCCTATACGCCGCCGACCGGCGATGACGACCTGCCGTTCAACCGCAGCGGCTATGATCCGCGCCGCGCACCGGCGTCCAAATCGCCGCCCCTGACCCTGATTATCAGCGCCGTTGTGCTGTTGCTGCTGGTCGTGGCGGTGGCGCTCTTCTATCGCTCGGGCCTGCGTTCTTCGACCGATGCCCCGCCTGCGGTCGGCACGCCGGTGGAAACCATGAAAGTGGAATCGCCGCTGGACGCCCAGCCGGTTGATCCCGAAGAAGGCATCCGCGTCTATCGCGATACGGCCGCTCCCGAAGGTGTCACCCCGACCCTGACCCCCGGACCCGAAGAAGTCCTGCCGCGCCCGGCCCCGTCGCTGGAAGCACCGGCACCGGTTTCGGCAACCCCGCCGCCTGCGCCCAAGGCCGTGACCCAACCCGCACCTGTGACCACGGCTCCAGCTCCGGTTAAGGCCGCGCCGGTCACGACCGCTCCGGCGGCCCCCAAGGCCGCAACCCCTGCGTCTCCGGCACCCGCCGCAGCCTCCGGCTCGTCGCGTGTCCAGATCGGTGCTTTCTCCTCGCGCGCCATTGCTGATCAGCAATATGCCAGCGTCGCCGGTCGCCACGGCCAATATGCTTCGGGTGCCACCAAGGGCGTCGAGGCTGTGACCCTGCCGAACGGCAATATAGTTTACCGCACCACCTTCAACGGCCTGAGCCGTGAACGGGCCAATGCCTTCTGCGCGGCGATCAAGTCGTCGGGCGGCGACTGCCTCGTTCGCTAAGACAGGATCGGGACTGTGGTTTCTGCCGTCATCTTCGGCTGTGCGGGTTATCGGCTGTCGGCGGAGGAGAAATCCTTCTTCGCCGAGGCCAATCCGTGGGGCTTTATTCTTTTCCGACGCAATGTCGAAAACCCCGATCAGGTAAAGGCTCTGGTCACAGAGCTTCGCGCCTGTGTGGGCCGTGATGACGCGCCGGTCCTGATCGATCAGGAAGGCGGACGTGTACAGCGCCTCGGCCCGCCCTTCTGGCCTAAATATCCGCCGGGTGCCGCCTATCTACAGGCCGCAGACGGCGATGTGTCCAAGGCGCGCGAACTGGTACGCCTTGGCGCGCGTCTGATGGCGCATGACCTCCATGAACTGGGGATCAATGTGGACTGCGTGCCGGTGCTGGATGTGCCGGTGCCGGATGCCCACGACATTATCGGCGACCGCGCCTATGCCCGCGATCCGCAGACCGTGGCCCGTCTGGGCCGCGCGGCGGCGGAAGGGATGCTGGCGGGCGGTGTCCTGCCGATCATCAAACATATTCCGGGTCATGGTCGCGCCTTTGCTGACAGCCACCATGACCTGCCGGTGGTGGAAACGCCGCTGGAGGAATTGGATGCATGGGACTTTGTGCCCTTCCGCGCCAACTCCGACATGCCGATGGCCATGACCGCCCACGTCGTCTTTACGGCGGTGGACGATCAGGCACCGGCCACCACGTCCAAGGCCGGTATCCGCCTGATGCGCGATCATCTGGGCTTTGGCGGTCTGATCATGTGTGACGACCTGTCGATGAACGCCCTGCAAGGCACGCTTCAAAACCGCGCCGAACGCTCCATCGCGGCGGGCTGTGACATGCTGCTGCACTGTAATGGCAAGCTGGATGAAATGGCCGAAGTGTTGTCGGCCACGCCCAAGCTGAAGGGCGAGGCCAGACAACGCGCCGATGCTGCATTGGCCCGCATCGTGCGCCTGCCCGAACCGCTGGATATCGAGGCGGACCGCGCCCGTTTCTTTACGGCGATGGACGGACGCTTTGCGGCTGCACGCGGCCCTGACGTCGGCGAAGCCCAAGCGCCGGCACTGGCTTAATAGAGAGAGGGCAGGGGGAAATGACCGACGCCTTCCAGCCCAATCTCGACTTCACCGCGGTCCAGCAGGCCGAGGCGAAGGAAACCTTTGTCGTCGATCTCGAAGGCTATGAAGGCCCGCTGCACGTCCTGCTGGAACTGGCACGCGGGCAAAAGGTGGACCTGTTAAAACTGTCCATCACGCGCTTGGCCGAGCAATATCTGCTGTTCGTTCACGAAGCGCGTCGCCGCAACTTCTCGCTGGCCGCCGACTATCTGGTGATGGCCTCGTGGCTGGCCTATCTCAAGTCGCGCCTGCTGATCCCGCGCAACGAAAAGGACAAGGGCGAGGAACCGCCCGCCGAGCAGATGGCCGCCGCACTGGCCTTTCGCCTGCAAAAGCTGGAAGCCATGCGTACCGCCGTCGCCAATCTGACCAAGCGCCCGCAACTGGGTCGCGATGTCTTTATGCGCGGCGATCCCGAACAGACGGTTATCATCCCGTCCGATCAGGTGGATGCCAGCTTGTACGAACTGATGGGGGCCTATGTGCATCAGCGCGTCAAACAGGAACGCCGCAACTATAATCCCGGCCAGCGCGTCGAGGCCTTCCAGTTGGAGGCCGCCCGCGACTGGCTGCGCGAAATCATGCCGCGCCTTGCCGACTGGACGCCGCTGGAACGGGTGGCCCCGCAACGCCCCGACGACCATGACGGCCCGACACAGGCCAGCTATACGGCCTCGACCCTGTCGGCCTCTCTGGAACTGGTGAAAGAAGGCGGCATGGATATCCGGCAGGAAAAGCCGTTTGACGAAATCTGGTTGAAACGCCGTGGATCCGGTGAGCCTCTGGAGCTGACACCGTGAGCCTCGACTTCACCCCCGACCACGAAGAAATCGAACGCCGCATCGAGGCGCTACTTTTTGCCGCAGCGGCCCCGCTGTCGCGCGAAGAGCTGTCCCGTCGCCTGCCCGAAGGGGCCGATGTGTCCGGTGCCCTGACCGCGCTTCAACAACGCTATGCCGGTCGCGGGGTCGAACTGGACTGTGTGGCAGGGCGCTATCGTTTCCGCACCGCCGAGGACCTCGGCTTCCTGATGACCGAAGAGCGCGAGGAACCGCGCCGTCTGTCCAAGGCAGCGCTCGAAACGCTGGCCATCATCGCCTATCACCAGCCCTGCACGCGCGCTGAAATTGAAAGCGTGCGCGGGGTGTCCTTGTCCAAGGGCACGCTGGATGTGCTGTTGGAGATGGGATTTGTGCGTCTGCGCGGGCGTCGCCGTACGCCGGGGCGGCCCGTTACATATGGAACAACCGACCGATTCCTTGAGCATTTCGGTCTGGCCGGTCTTTATGATCTGCCGGGGGTACAGGAAATGAAGGCAGCGGGTCTTCTGGACCTGTCCATGCCGGTCGGCTTCGAAGTGCCTGACCCGTCGCGCCTGCCTGACGAAGACAGTGACGATATGCTGCCTGGCATTGATCCGGATGCCCCCGAGTTCGCCCAAGATTTTGTCAGTGAAGACGCCGAGTCGTAGCCCAAACCGCTAGTGAACGTCGCTCGCTAAAAGAAGACACTGAAAATCATACACTTAAGTCTCGTTGTGTCCGCCTTGACCTGAAGCCCCTGCATCTGTAGGTTCCGCGCGAAATTCAGACCCCTGTCGACCCCGCGTCGGCTCTGAGCAAATTTAGCCATGTCCCAACCTACGGAATCGCGCGAAGAGGCGATCGCACGCCTTGCCAAAAGCGCATCCGCACTTGAGGCACGGACGCGGACCGAGGCTGTGGCTTCGGTCGAAGCTCAGAAGATCACCAGTCAGGCTTGGCGCATCGTTGCCGAACTGGTTGGCGGTGTATTCATCGGTCTGGGTATCGGGGCTGGTATCGACTGGATGTTCGATACCCGTCCTGCAGGCATAGTGGGCGGTGTCCTTTTGGGCTTCGCTCTGTCCATTTTTATGGCCCGTCGTACAGCCAAGCGGCTGATGGCAGAGGCCAAGGCACTCGGTGAAGCCCCTGCGGGCGAGCCGGTTGTCGAGCTAAACGAAGACGAGGAACGATAGGCTCCATGGCCGGTCCGATTGAACAATTTGAGGTCAAGCCGCTCGTTGAGCTCGGCACGGTCAATGTTCCCGTTCTGGGCGAACAAGTGATCGCCATCACCAATTCGCACGTCGCTATGACGCTGGCGTTTGCGGCTGTGGTGGGCTTCCTGACGCTGGCTACCAGCAAGAATTCCGTCGTTCCGGGCCGTATGCAGGCTGCGGGCGAAACCATGTTCGGCATGGTGGACGGCTTGACCTCGTCGATCATCGGTCACGAGGGCAAGAAATACTTCCCGTTCGCCTTCACCATTTTCATGCTTGTTCTGGGCATGAACCTGCTGGGCATGTTCCTGACCTTCACGGCGACGTCGCAACTGGCTGTCACCCTGACACTGGGCCTGATCTCGTTCCTGACCGTCGTTATTGTCGGCTTCGTCAAGAACGGTCTGGGCTTCTTCAAGCTGTTCTGGCCGGCCAGCGCACCTCTGGTGCTGCGTCCGGTTGTGGGCATCATCGAGTTTGTTTCGTTCCTGATGCGTCCGGCTACTCTGGCTCTTCGTCTGTTCGGTAACATGCTGGGCGGCCACGTGGCCCTGAAGATTTTCGCCCAGTTCTGCGTTTCGCTTGGCGCTGCGGCTATTGCCGGTGGTGGTCTTGCTTACGCCCTGTTTGGCGTTGCTGCCCTGTCGATGGGTATGACGGTCGCAATGACTGCCCTTGAGTTTCTGGTGGCCTTCCTTCAGGCCTTCGTTTTCACTGTTCTGACCTGCATCTATCTCAATGATGTGGTCAACCTGGGTGAAGGCCACTAAGGCCTAAGCCCAGTTCGCTTAAACCCTACCTTCTAACGCTCTCTCGATTTAGGAAATCTCATCATGGAAGCTGAAGCCGCTAAGTACATCGGTGCTGGTCTCGCCACCCTCGGCATGATCGGTTCGGCCCTGGCCGTTGGTAACATCTTCGGTAACTTCCTGGCTGGCGCTCTGCGCAACCCGGCTGCTGCTGCCTCGCAAGTTGGCAACCTGTTCGTTGGCGCTGCTCTGGCCGAAGCCCTGGGCATCCTGGCCTTCGTTCTGGGCATCCTGATGATCCTGTAATCTTTGGCTAACTTTACAGCTTAAAGACCACCAGTATCGACGGCGCGTAGGTTCGTCCTACGCGCCGTTGTCCTGATCTACAGATAGACAGACCATGGCCGCAGAACCCACACTCGAAGCACCGATCGGCGACGTAGCCGCCGAGACCCATGCCTCCGCCGAGCACGCCTCGTCGGGTGGCTTGCCCCAGTTCGAAATGCAGCACTGGGTCGGTCAGGCCGGCTATCTGCTGATCCTGTTCGTTATCACCTATGTGCTGATTGCCAAGGTGTTCGCGCCGCGTATGCGCCGCGTCATCGACGAACGTGCCGAAACCATCGACGGTGCTATTGCCACCGCTCGTTCGGTTCAGGCCGAAGCTGAAGCTCAAGCCGAAGCTGCCCGCGCCGAGGTCGAAAAGGCCCGCGCCGACGCCCGCGCCACCGCAGCTGCTGCGAAGGCTCGCGTCACCGAAGAATTCAATGCCCGTCTGGCGGCTGACGAAGCTGTCGTTGGTGCCCGTATCGCCGAGGCCGAAGCCAAGATTGCCGCGACCCGCGACACGGCCATGGGCAATGTCACCACCATCGCTGCAGACGCCACCAGCGCCATGGTCGAACGTCTGACCGGCAAGGCTCCGACCGCTGCCGAGCTGAACGCCACCATCAAGGGAGCTGCCTGATATGCCCGCTTTTCTGACCGGCCATTTCTGGAGCCTCAACAACCCTGAATTCTGGGTAGGCGTGGGCCTCGTTATCTTTTTTGCCATCGTCGTGATGGCGGGCGTTCCGAAGCTGGTGGCTGCCGGCCTCGACGCCAAGGCCGCCAAAATTCAGTCGGATCTGGACGAAGCCGCCCGTCTGCGTGCCGAAGCCGAAGCCATGCTGGCCCAGATCCGCAAGGAAAAGGCCGAAGCCGAAGCACAAGCTGCCGAACTGCTGGCCACTGCCGAAGCCGAAGCCAAGCGTCTGGAAACCGAAGCCAAGGCCCGCATCGAGGAATCGACCGCTCGCCGCGAAGCTCTAGCCGAGCGCCGCATCGCGCAGGCCGAAGCCGAAGCCACCCGCGAAGTCAAATCGGCGGCTGCCGATCTGGCCGCCAAGGCGGCTCAGGAAATCCTCACGGCCCGCATCGCCGGTGCCAAGAGCGATCCGGCTCTGGATGCCGCTATCGGCCAACTGGCCGGAAAACTGAACTAAGCAGCTGAACTAGGATTTGGCCACAAGGTCCAGAACGTCAAAAGGCCCCGCATTTCGCGGGGCCTTTTTTTCGTTTCAGCCTAAAGCGGTTTTAGTGGGCGGGGGCTGCCCCCACCGGATGAACGTGGTGTTTGTCACGTTGCAAGAGGCGGTTGTAGGTTGCGCCCAGTACTGCGCCATAGACAGCGTGGGTGGCCAGCATCCAGGCGATGATATCGAAACCGCCGGATGGCAGGATACGCTGACCGGGGACAATCATGATGACATAGATCATCAGAACCACCCATGCACCCACGGCAAAGGTTATGCCCTTGGCCATAGGCACCTTGGTCGGCAGGCGATCATAGACCAGCCCGAAGGCCGCCCCCAGGATCACGATACCCATGAAGATGTGCAGCGCCCAACCGGCGGCAACATTGCCGGTCATGCCGAACATCTTGGCGACGATCAGCGGAAAAGCGGGGAACATCTTGAGAGCGAACATATTCACGGCCTCAAGGACCGAGACGACTATAGTTGCCGCTACACCGGCAATCATGCCGTTTTTTACGCGTGACATCATTAGTTTAGCGCCTCCCAACGCCAACACACCGAGACTACGCAAAAACAGAGTAGGCCTTTTTCGAGCGAATGTCGAAAAACACTGTTCACTTTACCGTGCGTGCCTTGGCCATAAGGCGCAACGGCTCACGACCGCAACGGGCGTTGACGGCTGGACAGGGTGCAGAACGGCTTAGAAGTGACGTTTACGGGTGCGCAGACCGCGTGTGCGTTTACGCATGGCCCGACGGTACATGCAGCGGATACGGCGGCGCATACTGGGCAGGGCGCGGTGACGCTTGGAGCGCACCACCAGTTTTTCGACACGCAGGGCCTGTTGCCAGAAGACAGGCGCGATCTCGGGGTTTTTACGCATCAGGCGGCGGAACGGGTAAACCCATTTCGGCTTGGCCCGCTGTGCCTTGATGAACTGGCGCTTGGCCCAATAGGAGTGGCGCAGCACCAGGATCAGACCCAGCGTGATGACCGGAATACCGCCCGGACCCGGCAGGGGCGAGATGATGATCCCGATCAGGATAATGAACACACCCAGCGTCATCATGGCCAGACGGCGCATGCGGTTCTTCGACGCCGGACGGCGCGAAGGTTGCGGCAGGGAGGTCAGGGCCAGAGTCACGGGCGCAGCAGTCTTTTCGGGAGGAATCAGGAAACGTCTAAAGGCAAAAATCGGGGAGAACTAAAACGACACTCAATACCAAACTAGATTGGTGGCCGAACAATGACTGCTAGATGAACAAGGTGTCATGAGCCTACAAAAGAAAACGCCGTGTCCCGAAAGACACGGCGTTGCTTTAGTCAGGGCTTGCCAACCGGCTTAGGCGGCCTGATTGGAGCCTTCTGGCTTGACCCAGCGCAGCTTGGGCGCGCGGGCAGCCTTGGTCTCGTCCAGACGGCGCATCGGGGCGTGGAACGGTGCGCCCTTGAAGCGGTCAACGTCACCGGCTTTCGCGGCTTCAGCCAACAGACGCATGGCGTGGATAAAGCGGTCCAGCTCGGCCTTGGATTCCGTCTCGGTCGGCTCGATCAGCATCGCGCCGTGTACCACCAGCGGGAAATACATGGTCATCGGGTGGAAGCCCTCGTCGATCATCGCCTTGGCGAAGTCGAGCGTGGTGATGTCCGTACCCTTCAGCCATTCATCGTCGAACAGGGCTTCGTGCATGCACGGACCGTCCGGGAAGGCGGGGCTCATCAGGTCTTCCAGACGGGCCTTGATATAGTTGGCGTTCAGCACAGCGTCCTCGGCGACCTGACGCAGACCGTCAGAGCCGTGGGACATCATGTAGGATAGGGCGCGCACATACATGCCCATCTGGCCCTGGAAGGCGCACAGACGGCCAAAGGCCTGCTCGGCCTCGTCCTCTTCACGCTCGACCAGTTTGTAGCCCTCACCGGTGTTCACGACCCAAGGGGCCGGTGCGAACGGAGCCAGCGCTTCGGAAAGGACAACCGGACCTGCGCCCGGACCGCCGCCGCCGTGCGGCGTCGAGAAGGTCTTGTGCAGGTTGATGTGCATGGCATCCACGCCCAGATCGCCCGGACGCACGCGACCGACGATGGCGTTGAAGTTCGCGCCGTCACAATAGAAATAGGCACCGGCCTCGTGGGTCAGGCGGCTGATTTCCATGATGTCGCGTTCGAACAGGCCGCAGGTGTTCGGGTTGGTGACCATGATGGCCGCAACGTCCGGACCCAGCTTGGAGGCCAGATCGGCCACGTCGACGCGGCCGTCTTCGGTCTGGGCGACCTCAACGACGGTGTAGCCAACGAAGGCGGCGGTCGCAGGGTTGGTGCCGTGGGCCGAGGTCGGGACCAGCACCTTGCGGCGCTGCTCGTGCTCGCCCTTGGCTTCGTGGGCGGCGCGGATAGCCATCAGGCCGCACAGTTCACCGTGCGCGCCTGCCTTGGGCGACAGAGCCACCGCCGGCATGCCCGTCAGGGTGGTCAGCCAGTGCGACAGCGTATCCATCAGCTCCAGCGCGCCTTGGACCGTCGATTGCGGTTGCAGCGGGTGGATGTCCGAGAAACCGGCCAGACGGGCCATCTTCTCGTTCAGGCGCGGGTTGTGCTTCATCGTGCACGAACCCAGCGGATAGATGGCCAGATCGATGGCGTGGTTCTTCTGGCTCAGGCGCACATAGTGGCGCATGGCTTCCGGCTCCGACAGGCCGGGCAGGCCGATCGGGTCGCGACGGACCAGATCACCGAGGTCCGAACCGTCAATCGACGGCTTGGCCAGATCTACACCGGTCTTGCCCCAGCCTTCGCCTTCGAAGATCAGCGGTTCGTCCTGCAACAGGCCACGCGCACCGGTCAGGGTCGGGTGCTTGTAGTCATTGTCCGGCAGGGCGTTCGGGGTGGTCGGACGGCCGACAGTGTTCATCGTGCTCATGTTCTCAATCTCCCCTTAAGCTGCCAGAACCTTGGCGAGCGCACCCGCCAAAATCTTGATGTCGGCGTCCAGCGTGGTTTCGGTTGCGGCGACCAGCAGGACATCGTCCAGACCGGCTTCGGGGGCCAGACGGCTGTATGGCACACCGGCCAGAATGCCTTGTGCAGCCAGTTGCTCGACCACATCGGTGGCGTTCTTCGGCAGCTTGATGGCGAACTCGTTGAAGAAGCGCGGGGTAAGAACCTCGACGCCATCGATAGCGGCCAGTGCATCACGGGTAGCCAGAGCCTTTTCGTGGTTCAGCAGGGCCAGTTGGCGCAGACCCGTCTCGCCCAGCAGGCTCATATGGATCGAGAAGGCGAGGCAGCACAGACCGGAGTTGGTGCAGATGTTCGAGGTCGCCTTGTCGCGGCGGATATGCTGTTCGCGGGTTGAAAGCGTCAGAACAAAGCCGCGACGGCCATCGGCATCGACGGTTTCACCGCAATAGCGGCCCGGCGTCTGGCGCAGCAGCTTTTCGCGGGTGGCGAACAGACCGATGTAAGGACCGCCATAATTCAGGGCGTTACCGATCGACTGGCCTTCGCCAGCCACGATGTCGGCACCCATTTCGCCGGGCGACTTGAGCAGGCCCATCGAGACAGCTTCGGTGACGACGACGATCAGCAGCGCACCGTGGGCCTGTGCGGCCTCGGCGATCTTGGTGACGTCGGTGGCGGTGCCGAACACGTTCGGGGTCTGTACGACGACGCAAGCGGTGTCAGGGCCGATCTGGGCGATCACATCGGCTTCGGCATCGACGGCAGGGGCCAGAACCTGCGTTTCAACGCCCATGGCGTGAACCACAGTCTCGGTTGCCTTGACATAGTGCGGGTGCACACCGCCCGAGATCACAGCCTTGTTGCGGCGGGTCACGCGGGTGGCCATCAGCACGCCCTCGGCCATGGCGGTCGAACCGTCATACAGCGAGGCGTTGGCAACCGGCATACCCGTCAGGTTCGCCACCTGCGTCTGGAACTCGTACAGGTATTGCAGCGTACCTTGCGCGATTTCCGGCTGGTACGGGGTGTACGAGGTCAGGAATTCCGAACGCTGGATCACATGGTCCACGGTCGCCGGAACGTGGTGCTTATAGGCACCGGCACCACAGAAGAACGGCACCGAACCTGCGGTGGCGTTCTTGGCGGCCATGGCGGACAGGGCGCGTTCGACCTCCAGCTCGCCCGCAACGCGCGGCAGGTCCACAGGGGCTTTGAGGCGTGCGCTTTCCGGCACATCCACAAACAGGTCATCGATCGACTTGGCGCCGATCGCGGCCAGCATGGCCTCGCGATCATCGGCGGTCAGAGGGAGGTAACGCATGGTCAGGTCCGATCCATCCGGCTTGGGGCCGGACTAGTGGGAAGGGGTAAAAGCAAGCCCGCTCCGGCAGGGCCGAAGCGGGCGAAAGTCTTAGAGGGTCGCGAGGAAGGCGTCGTAAGCCGCCTTGTCCATCAGGCCGTCCAGTTGCGAAGCATCCGAGACCTTGATCTTGGCGAACCAGCCTTCGCCTTCCGGCGAGGCGTTCACGGTTTCCGGTGCATCGGCGAGGGCTTCGTTGGCCTCGACCACTTCGCCCGAGACCGGAGCGTAAACGTCGGATGCGGCCTTGACCGATTCCACAACGGCGAAGCTGTCACCCTTGGTGAAGGTCTTGCCGACCTGCGGGGTTTCAACGAACACAACGTCGCCGAGGGCTTCGGCAGCGTGGGCCGAAATGCCGACAGTGGCGATATCGCCGTCCAGCGATACCCACTCGTGATCTGTGGTGAATTTCATGGCTGATCCCTCTCAAGCCTTGGGTTTGCGATAATAGCGGGTGGGCACGAACGGCGAGGCGACGACCGTGGCGCTTGCAGGGCGACCACGGACCAGCACCTGAAGCTCGGTCCCGATTTCGGTAAAGGCCGGCGGCACAAAGCCGATGGCGATCTTGTTGCCGGTCGAAGGCGAGGGGCCACCCGAGGTGACCACGCCGATGATGTTGCCGTCCGCATCGGCGATCTCTGCGCCTTCGCGGGCCGGCGCGCCTTCCTTGACGATCAGGTTGACGCGCTTGCGGCTCGGACCTTCGGCCAGTTCCTTCAGGATGCGCTCGGCACCCGGGAAGTCGGCAGCTTCCTTACGCGACTTGGACAGGACAAAGGCCAGATCGGTTTCGACCGGCGTGGTGGTGGCGTCCATGTCGTGACCGTGCAGCGGCAGACCGGCTTCCAGGCGCAAGCTGTCGCGTGCGCCCAGACCGATCGGCTTGACGCGCTCGTCACCCAGAATGGTGTTCCAGATACGCTCGGCATCGGCATTCGGCACCGAGATTTCAAAACCGTCCTCGCCCGTATAGCCCGAGCGCGAAATGATGCAGTTGACGCCGAAAATGTTCAGCCAGTTGATGTCCATAAAGGCCATCTCGGCGACAGCTGGCTCGAATGCCGACAGCACAGCCACGGCTTCCGGTCCCTGCAGCGCCATCAGCGCGCGGTCTTCGAGGATTTCCAGCTTGGCATCGCCCGCCAGATTGGCGTTCAGATAGGCAAAGTCGGCGTCTTTGTTACCGGCATTGACGACGACATACAGACCGTCATGGTCGGGCTTGCCCGCCATCAGGTCATCCATGATGCCGCCATTGTCGTTCAGCAGGTGTGTGTACTTCTGCTTATGGTCCTTGACGATCTTGTAGTCGCCCGGAACGAAACGCTCGAACTGTTCGATAGCGTCCTTGCCGGTGATCTTGGCCTGACCCATGTGCGAGACATCGAACAGACCGGCGTGTTCGCGGGTCCATTTGTGCTCGGCCAGCACGCCTTCATATTGCACAGGCATGTCATAGCCGCCGAAACCGACCATACGCGCTCCCAGCGCACGGTGGGCCGCGTTAAGCGGGGTGGTTTTCAGGATCTCGTCGCTCATAAAGGCGCACTCCGGAGTCGCGTTATCACGGCAAAGGCCTTGCCGTCCGCGCCCCCGCTGTCCCTGATGCCTGAGAGATTCCAATCACCACGGGGGACGAGGTGACCTTGCTCCTTCGGCGCGCTCTCGGACCCCTCATGACCCTCAAACGACTTTCCAGCGTTCCGTATGTCTCGCGGTCCTTTTGCCTGAGCGTTTCCGGGGCGGTTGCGCCTTCGGCTCCGGAAGATGGTTGCCCGTCTCCCGATCTCTCCCGCGAGATCAATTGTCCTAAGCCATCGACTCCCGTTCGAAGTCAAGCGGCACCGGACTTGTCGGAACGGTTTTGAGGCGTCATTGAGGGCGTAATCTGTTTGCCGTTTGCTGGATGCCCGCCAAAATGACCGATACCCGCATCGACCTTGTCTCTCATCTTGACGATGCCGCATTGCCGAAAGGCCTGTCCGAACTGCTGGCTCTGGTGGCCTCGGCCTGTGTGGATATCCGCAAAGTCGTGTCGGGCGGGGCGCTGGCTGGTGCCCTTGGCGCATCGGGCAGTGTGAACGTGCAGGACGAAGAGCAGAAAAAACTCGATGTCATCTCCAACGACATCCTGACCGATCGGCTTCTGGCATCTCCGCTGGTGGCCGGTGTGGCCTCCGAGGAAATGGACAACTGCCAGCCAGCCCCGCATTCGGGCGGCAAGTTCCTGGTGCTGTTCGACCCGCTCGATGGTTCCAACAATATCGACATCAACGCCCCCGTTGGCACCATCTTCTCGGTTCTGGCCGCCCCAGAGGGCGACATCACCGACGCGTCCTTCCTTCAGGACGGTCGCAAGCAACTGGCAGCGGGCTATGTGCTGTATGGCGGCCAGACCATGCTGGTGCTGACGACGGGTTCGGGCGTGGCCGGTTTCACCCTGTCGCTGGACGGGCAATGGTTGTTGACCCACCCCGACATCAAGATTTCTGCCGACACCAAAGAGTTCGCCATCAACATGTCGAACCAGCGCCACTGGGCCGAGGGCGTACAGACCTATGTCGTCGGTTGCCTGCAAGGCGTCGAAGGCGGTCGCGGCAAGAATTTCAACATGCGCTGGGTCGCCGCCATGGTGGCCGACGTCCACCGCATCATGATGCGCGGCGGCGTCTTCCTCTATCCGTGGGACAAGCGCGAGCCGAACAAGCCGGGCAAGCTGCGCCTGATGTACGAAGGCAACCCCATGTCCTTCCTCGTCGAGCAGGCCGGTGGCAAGTCCACCACCGATGGCCGCGCCGCCATCCTCGACGTCAGCCCAACCGAACTGCACCAGCGCGTCCCCGTCATCCTCGGCTCCGCCAACGAAATTGACATCATCGCCGATACCTGCGGGGTCTAAGCTCATGAATATCCCCGCCTTTGATGTTCTCGATACCGACGCCCTAATTATCGTCGATCCGCAGAATGACTTCTGCGAAGGCGGGGCCTTGGCGGTCGAGGGCGGGGCGGGGATCATGCCTTTGCTGAATGCGATCACGGCCCGCTTCAAAACCGTCATCGTGTCTCAGGACTGGCATACGCCCGACCAGATCAGCTTTGCCTCCAACCATGAAGGCGCGGCACCGTTCACCCAGATCGAGGTCGCCTACGGCCCGCAAATGCTGTGGCCCGACCACTGTGTGCAGGGCACGTCGGGCGCAGATTTCCACCCCGCTGTCGCCCCCGCCATCCAGCGGGCCGCCGCCATCATCCGCAAGGGCGCAAACCCTGCGGTGGATAGCTATTCCGCCTTTTTCGAGAACGACCACCAGACCTCGACGGGCCTGTCGGGCCTGCTGCGCGGCCTCGGCATCAAGCGCGTATTCATCTGCGGCCTCGCCTATGACTATTGCGTCCGCTACAGCGCCGAAGACGCCGTGCGCGAAGGCTTTGACGCCGTCGTCATCGAAGACGCCTGCCGCGCCATCGCCCAAGACACGGCACAGGCCGCCCGCGATAGCTTTGCGGCACTGGGCGTTACCCGCCTCTGACACCTGTTTCGCTCCGGCGGGCGTGGGCCAACCGGAGCGGTATTCAGGGCTTAGTCGTCCAGTTCGGTAATCTCGACGATGGCCGGAACCGGCTCGTCCTCATAGGTGCCGACCCAGATTTCATAGACGCCCTCTTGGGGATCGTCGAAGCTGACCATCGGGTTTTCACCGCCGCCGCTGTCATCGTCACAGAACCAGTTCCCGTTGGGATCATTGATCACCAGGGTGGTGTCTTCCTTGCTGCTGACCTTGATATGTAACGGCAGTTCGTCGGGGCTGTAGGTCAGGCGGATATCTGGTGCGCTGGCGATCATGCCCACGCATTCAGCACCCGAGGTGCGCTCGGCGTCAATATTGCCCCCTGCCGTCACTTCGATACGCTGAGGATCAGGTTCGAAACCAGCCTCCAGCGTCAGGTCGGCAAAGGTTGGCTGTGCGCCGATTTCCTGCGCCAGCGAAGGGCTGGCCACCATGGCGGCAAGGGCGGCGGCACATACGGCCGTGCGGATCATTCGAGACGACATTCTATTCCCGTTCATTAAGGCCCAACGCCTTGAGATAGGCCTATAAAAGCCATGTTCGATGAATGGAAATTGAACAAATAGGCTCCGTGAAATGAGGACGTTATTTTCTAGAAAATGTTGAAGTGGCTCCGGCCTTCACTCCCAGAAATCCTCTTCGTCCGGAATGCGGTTAAAGGCGATCTTGGCCCCGATATAGGCGGGTAGTCCGGCATTGGGACCGATGCTGATCGTGTCCTTGCCATAGCGTTTGTTGAGTGCATCCATCGCCTGTGACAGCCGCAGGGATGGCGCATTGCCATTCATGTCCGGCCCGTCGCTGAACAGGTCGGCCTCGAACGCGGCACGCGGTTTCAGGTTGAGAATATTGACCCCTACCGTATTGGGCCGCCCGCGTTTCAGGACCGGCGCGGCCTGACGCCACAAGCCATCCAGCGCTGCCAGCAGGGCAAAAGTGTCCTGTGTCGGGTCCAGATGGCATTGCACCGCCACCCGCTCGCCGCGACGGCGCTCATAGCGGTCGGCAGCCTCCATCTCGATATGCAGACCCAGCACGCCTCCGGTCACCCCCATACGCCGCAACCGCGCCCCGCACTTGACCAGCAGACGACGGGCGACGGCGCGGGTCTTTTCCGGCGTTCGCATCTCGGCGGCCAGCACATGGCTGTGCCCGATAGAGGCCGGGGCCTGTTCGGGCGGCAGTTCGGTATGCAAACCATGCAGGCCGCGCCAGATACGCTCGCCCTCGACACTGTTCCAGACGGCGCGGGCCTGTTTGGGGCTCATGTCCCACAGTCCTTGCGTGTCGTGAATGCCCGCCGCCGCCAGCCTCTGCTGCATCCGGCTGCCAATACCGGGAAAGTCGCCAAGCGGCAGATGCAGCAGGGGCGCGGGCAATTCATGCATCCGCAGGATGGTCAGACCGTCGGGCTTTTGCATCCCGCACGCCGTCTTGGCCAGAAACCGCGACGGAGCCAGCCCCACCGACGACCTCAGACATTCCCCGACATTCTTCTTGATGCCGTCCTGAATACGCCGCGCTAGGGCCACGGCATTGGCCTCGATCCGCTCCGGTCCCTGAAGCTCGCACGAACATTCGTCAATCGAGCCGACCTTGAAGACCGGAATATGCAGATTGATCTCGGCCATGATCTGTTTGTGCAGCTTCACATACACATCCGGCCGCGCCTCGGCGACGATCAGGTCGGGGCACAGTTTGCGCGCCTCCGACACCCGCGTTCCGGTGCGGATACCGTATGGGCGGCTTTCATAGCTTGCGGCAATCGCTCCCGAATATTCACTGGGGGCAGGGCGCACAATCACCGGCTTGCCCCGCCATTGCGGGTTCAACTGCTGCTCGGCACTGGCAAAAAAGGCGTTCAGGTCAATGAACAGCCAGCGCAGTTGAGCCGGATCAGGATTGGGTAGCGGGGGTTCCATGATGTGAACATAACAGGAACATTGTAGCGTGTGGAGTCACACTCCACCGTCATTCCCCGACTTGATCGGGGAACCCAGCGGCGCGCGTGAGCGCGAAAGAGGAGGGCACGTAGATGTCCTTGGTATCACCTTCGGTGCCGCTGGGCCCTCCGGTCAAGCCGGAGGGTGACGAAGGAGAGGGGGACATTGCAACAAAAAGCCCCGCCGTTTCGGGCGGGGCTTTCGCTAATCAGTTTGCCGCGACGTAGGCGTCGATCTCGGCCAGATACTGCGCCTTCTTCTCGTCCGACAGGAAGCTGCCCTCGAACGAGTTACGCGCCATCTGGATGATCTGCTCGCGGGTCAGGCCCACGGCCTTGGCCAGCTGGATATAGTTGTCGTTCACATAGCCACCGAAATAGGACGGGTCGTCCGAGTTCAGGGTGACGTGCAGACCCTTCTTCAGCATGTTCGGGATCGGGTGATCCTTTAGGTCCTTGACCACGCACAGCTTCAGGTTCGACAGCGGGCAGACGGTCAGGGTCATCTGTTCGGCGGCCAGACGCGCGACCAGAGCCTCGTCTTCCATGGCACGGTTGCCGTGATCCATGCGGTCGATCTTCAGCAGGTCCAGTGCTTCATGCACATATTCCGGCGGGCCTTCCTCACCGGCATGGGCGCAGATTTTCAGGCCCAGCTCACGGCACGCCGCAAAGACGCGCTCGAACTTGGACGGCGGGTGGCCCATTTCGGAGCTGTCGAGGCCGACACCGATGAAACGGTCCAGATACGGCTTGGCCATTTCCAGCGTCGCAAACGCCGCCTCTTCCGGCAGGTGGCGCAGGAAGCTGAGGATCAAGCCCGAGGTCACACCCAGTTCGCTTTCGGCGCGGGTCATACCGGCGATGATGCCCTCGACAACCGTTTCAAACGGCACACCGCGATCGGTGTGGGTTTGCGGGTCAAAGAAGATCTCGGCATGGCGCACATTGTCGGCGGCGATGCGCGTGAAATAGGCAAAGGTCAGGTCTTCGAAATCGCGTGCGGTCAGCAGCACATTTGCGCCCGCATAATAGATGTCGAGAAAGTCCTGAAGGTTCGAGAAGTCGTAAGCGGCGCGCACGGCTTCAACAGTGTCATAGGGGATGGCGACATTGTTGCGCTGGGCCAGTTCGAACATCAGCTCGGGCTCCAGACTGCCTTCGATGTGCAGGTGCAGTTCGGCCTTGGGCAGGCCCGCGATGAAAGCTTCGATATTGGAAACAGGGGGGAGGGTATCGGTCATCCCTGACTATAACCCAAGCCTGCGCTTCAATCTATTGGCGGGCTGTGACGCAAACTTGTGAACGAGTGGTTCGGAACCCCGACAACAGACCAGGGGTTTTACTGTTGTTGGGACGGGCAAATGAGGAGACGCCGATGACAGAATCAGACCCCAAAAAGCCGCAGCCCGATCTGCATCCGGGTATGCTTGGCGATGGCACCGAAGAGCAAAACCTGAACCAGCGCGGCCAACCCGAGGCGCGTATCAAGCAAGACGAGGTTCAGGATGCTTTCGGCCAGAAACAGAAACAACCGCCGCAGGAATAGCGGCAATACCTTATCCTTTACGAGACTACGCAAAGCCGTAAGGGCAAACAAAAAGGCCGGACGATAACCCAGCGTCCGGCCTTTCTTTCGTTGTGTCCCAACTACTTTCACCGTCGTCCTCCGCAAGCCGCCCTTGCGGCGCAGATCGGGGGATCCAGCGGCGCGCGTAGCGACCAGAAGGGCGGCGCGTAGCAGCCAAAAGGCGGGTGTAACGGCTACTGCAAAGATTACCTTACGGTGCCACTGGGGCCCCCGGTCGTTTTTGCGAAACGCCTGAGGATGACGAGAGAAGAACGAAAAAGGGCCGGACGATCACCTCGTCCGGCCCTTTTTGATTTATGCGGCTAACCGATCCGCTTACATGCGTTCGGGCGTCTGGATGCCCAGCAGGGTCAGCGCGGTTTCCAGTTGCAGTAGCGCGGCAGCCGACAGGGCAAGGCGCGAACCGCGGGTGGCCTCATGGCCTTGGGCCAGCACAGGGCAGGCAGCGTAAAACTTCGAGAAGCTCTGCGCCACGCGATAGGCATGCTCGGCCACAAGGTGCGGCATACGCTTGTCATAGGCATCCGACACGGCAGTGCTGAAAGCATCCAGCGTCAGGGCCAGATCGCGCTCGGCCTGCTCGGCGATTACAATTTCGCCAGCCTCTGCCCCCTGATCGGCGGCCTTGCGCAGCAGGGATTTGATACGCACAGCCTGATACAGCAGGTAAGGGCCGGTCTTGCCCTCGAAGCTGGTGAAGCGGTCGAGGTCAAAGACATAGGACGTGGTGCGCGCGTTCGACAGGTCGGCGAATTTCAGGGCAGCGATGGCCACCTTGTGCGCGATCTCCTCGAACTCGGCCTCGGTCAGGTCCTCACCCAGTTTCGCATCCTTCAGACGCTCGCGCGCCTTGTCGGTGGTCATTGTGATCAGGTCGTGCAGTTTCAAAACGCCGCCTGCGCGGGTCTTGAACGGCTTGCCGTCCGTGCCGTTCATGGTGCCGAAGCCGAGGTGCTCCAGCGACTTCTCGGGCGCGTAACCGGCAAGGTAAGAGGCGCGGAAAACCTGCTCGAAATGCTCGGCCTGACGCTCGTCCACGACGTAGAGGATCAGGTCCGGCGCAATCGACTTCTTGCGGTCCAGAATGGTGGCAAGGTCGGTCGTGCCATACATGGCAGAACCTTCCGACGAGATGACCAGCAACGGCGGCGGCGAAGGCACCTGCACGACCGAACCGTCATCCAGCTTCTTCTTGCGGGTTTCGCCTTCGCGCGCGACGTGGACGACTTGTGCGCCCGCATCTTCGACCAGCAGGTTCTTGGCCTTCAGGTCGGCGATCATTTCTTCCATGACCGGATCGGCGTCGGATTCGCCGTTCCACAGGTCAAAGGTCACATCCAGCGCCGAGAATTCGCGCGTCAGGGCCGTGCGGCTGACAGCCACGAAATGCTGCCACAGGGCGCGATAGCCGGGACGGCCGCCTTGCAGTTCGGCGGTGGCTTTACGGGCGCGGTCGCGGAAGGCGGGGTCTTCCTTGGCCTTGCCCGCAGCTTGCGGATAAAGGCGTTCGAGATCGGCCAGCGATACCGGCGATTCAGACGGGAAGGGGCCATCGCCCTCGACCATGAACTCGGGGGCCAGACCCTCGTCACCGCAAGCGGTGATGAGCAGGCCCATCTGGAAACCCCAGTCGCCAAAGTGGGCATCGCCGATCACGTCGTCGCCACGGAAGCGGAAGATGCGCTTCAGGCTTTCACCGATGATAGAGGAACGCAGGTGGCCGACGTGCATCGGCTTGGCCACGTTGGGACCGCCAAAGTCGATCACGACCTTGCGGGCATCGGCCACACTGGCGGCACCGGCCTTGTCGGTGTCAGCAGCGACTTCGCCCGCACGTTGCGACAGGGCGGCATCCGACAGCTTCATATTGATGAAGCCGGGACCGGCGATCTCGATCGAGGACAGGGCCGGATGGCCTTCCAGATGCGCGGCGACCTTGGCGGCCAGCTCGCGCGGATTGGCCTTCAGCGCCTTGGCAGCGGCCAGCGCGCCGTTGGATTGGAAGTCGGCAAGGTCGGGGCGGTCCGAAGGGGTCACACGGGCCAGCGCAGCATCCACGCCTTCGGCAGCGAAGGCGGTGGCGACCGCTTCGCTGAGAACAGTTTTGAGGTCGGTCATGATCTTTAGTCTGTTTGTCCCGCCATCGGGCGGAAGCGGCTGCCCGAGCGGTTGAACTCGGCTTGCTCCTGCGACACTTCGAAACCGATCAGGATTTCGAAATTGCCCCCCGAAGTGGTGGCTTCGGCGCGAGGAATGACGATGGTGTGGGCGGGTTCTGCGGTGGTGCGGTCCGAACCGTTAAAGTTCACCGGCAGGTCGAAATATTCTTTGTCCAGCACTGCCGAGTTGCGCTCGGTCACGGCCACCCAATAGCGATAGGTCTTGCCGTCGCCTTGTGCGGCAGGGCCCTTGCCGAGATTGAACAGCAGGTTGAAGTCGACGCGGATCGGGTCGGCTTCGCGATAGGTGCAGTCCGAGCTGACGCCCTCGATTTCGCCGGTATAGCCCACGCCGCTGACGGAGGGGCGGCTATAGTCATTCAGTTCGACATAGCGGGCCGCGTCATAGAGAATCTTCACATAGGGACACGGACCGGCATTGGCGCGGCGTTGCAGCGGCGCAAAGCGCATCGGGCGCTGTTTGGGGGCATCCGCCTGTTGTCCTTGGCCTTGTCGCTGTTGGGCAACGGCAGCAGTGGGCATCATCGACGCCGCAATAGCGGCAGCAGCAAGGGCGGTCAGGACGCGACGCATCTGGATCTTTCCGGCAATCGAAAGGGCTGGTGGAGACAGGACACAACTATCGGGGATAGTCCTATTCTGGCGAACCACGCTGTCCGGTGATAGCGGCTAAAGCAAGACGCCGCAAACAGGCAAATGAGCGAATGGGAACATTATCGGGGCCCTAATACGCGCTTTAGCGGATAGCGTGTCCCTTATGGTGGCGAAGTGCAGCGCAAACCATTAGGTTCACAGCCATGATTTCTCCTGTGTCCGCCGACCCGCACGCCATGTCCAAGCGCCCTCTGACCATCCGTATGGCAACGCCGCGCGGATTTTGCGCCGGTGTGGACCGCGCCATCCAGATCGTCGAGCGGGCCATCGAGAAATATGGCGCGCCTGTCTATGTGCGCCACGAGATTGTGCATAACCGCCATGTGGTCGAACGCCTTAAGGCTCTGGGCGCGGTGTTTGTGAAAGAGCTGGATGAATGCCCCGACGACCGTCCGGTGGTGTTTTCGGCCCACGGCGTGCCCAAGTCGGTGCCCGCAGCGGCCCAGTCGCGCAAGATGCTCTATCTGGATGCCACCTGTCCGCTGGTGTCCAAGGTCCATGTCGAGGCCGAGCGCAATTTCAAACAGAACCGCCACATCATCCTGATCGGCCATGCGGGACACCCCGAGGTGGTCGGCACGATGGGCCAGCTTCCCCAAGGCGCGATCTCGCTGGTGGAAACCGTCGAGGACGCGGAAAAGTTCGAGCGCCCGGGCGATGCGCTTCTGGCCTATGCCACGCAAACCACCCTGTCGGTGGACGATACCTCGCAGATTCTGGCGGTTCTAAAGCGCCGTTTCCCCGAGCTTCCCGACCCGCACAAGGAAGACATCTGCTACGCCACCACCAACCGTCAGGAAGCCGTCAAAAAGCTCGGCGACGGCTGTGATCTGGTGCTGGTGGTCGGCTCCAAGAACTCGTCCAACTCGGCTCGACTGGTCGATGTGGCCCTGACCGCAGGGGCCAAGGCCGCCCGTCTGGTCGATGATGCCAGCGATGTGGACTGGTCGTGGTTCGACGGCGTGAACACGCTGGGCGTGACCGCAGGGGCCTCCGCACCCGAGCCATTGGTCGAGGGCCTGATCGAGGCGGTACGCCAGCGTTTCGACGTGACCCTGACCGAAGACGACGGTGCCCGCGAAACCATCACCTTCAAGCTACCGCGCGTTTTGCAGGAGTAGCGCCAGCACCCCTGTCGTCATCGTCCGACAAGCCGCGTAGCGGCGCAGATCGGGGGCCCCGATCAAGTCGGAGAATGATGAAGCAGAACTCAGCCTAGGCTGAACTGGGTCCAGCTTTCGGTGTCGTGGTCATAGAGGGCGGCGGTCTCGCCACGGATGTCGATGATGAAGTGGGTGCTGCTCTTGTGGTCATAGCCGGTATAGCGGCTGCCATCGCGGCTGAGGTGGATATAGCTCTTGCGGGCATGGTCGAGGATGTCGGGGAAGCTGCCGCTAAATTTGGCCAGTCGCGATCTGTCCATACCGTCCACCGTCTCGCCCTCGACGGTGATGCTGATGTCGTGGTGCGCCTTACCGGCATGGTCATAGATGCTGCTGACGGGGCGACCCAGTGTATGGGCCAATGCCAGTGCGGCAATCGAGGGACGGATTTCGCTCAGGATCATGTCTGTCTCCGGAAGGGGGCAGGAATACAAAAAGGCGCAGCTTGATCAAAGCCGCGCCCTTTGATTTTTGCGTGACCGCTGGCGGATTTACAGGCCCGGCAGCTTGAAGCGTTTGTCCTGACGCGGCGCGATGGTGATGCCTTCGCGGCCACCGGTCAGGGCTTGCATACGGGCATGCTCGCTGTTGGCGTCCACAGTGCGGGCACCGTCCGAACCGGCCAGAGTGGTGGCGGCTTGCGATGCCGGATCATTCTTGCGCCAGAACATCAGGCGGTTGGCCCAGCTTTCTTCCTTGTGGGCCAGATCACCGAACTCGTCATCAACCACATAGCGGGCCAGCGGGTCGGCGCGCTCACCACCGGCCTGAGCGACCAGAACCTGCTCACCCGGCGTGCGGGTCACAGCCTGACGCTGGCCCAGCAGGATTTGGCGGGCGGCCGATTCGGGGGCCAGTTCCTGCGGACGCGGAGCGCCCAGCGACGGCGGGGTCAGGCCGTATTCCGGCGGCACTACCAGCGGGGCCGACGAGACGGTCAGGAATTCGTCCGGAGTCACCTTGGTCAGGCCGATGCCTTGTTTGATAGAGCCGCAGGCTCCGAGGCTCAGCATCGCGACGGTGGCGACGGACAGGGTGAGGGCAGTACGAATGCGCATATTCAGGCTCGGCTCCGGTCGGCTGTCCATGTTTAGACAACTCGGGTCGAATAGGAAGAGATGTGATTACGACTTTTCAACGGCGACGCCAACCTTGGAACGACGTTCCGAGAGGAAGGAATCGAGGATCAGTAGCGCAATACCAATGGTGATGCCGCTATCGGCGATGTTGAAAATCCACGGAAACAGGCCTGTGCCCGAAAAATCGAGGAAGTCCACCACGCCGCCGAAACGCACACGGTCGATGAGATTGCCGATGGCCCCGCCGATCACCAGACCGATGGCCGCCGCCAGCAGGCAACGGTTGGCCTTATAGGCCCAGACCGACAGCGCCACCGCCATAGCGATCGAGAAGATGCTCAGAATCCAGCGGGCTTCGCCGCCCCCGAACATGCCAAAGCTGACACCGGTGTTCAGCACAAAGGTCAGGTTGAAGACGGGCGGCAGGACATCGGCAATGCGGAAGCCGTCCAGCAGGGACGAAGGCTCTGCTGGCATGGCCGACAACACCATGGCCTTGGTGATCTGGTCTGCAATGATGATGACGAGGGCCAGCGCATAGGCGCCCAGCGCAAGACGGGAAAGTTTCATAGCTTTCGCCTAACAGGAAGGGGTAGGACTCGGGAAGCTGAAAAAACGCCCCACCGTTTCCGATGGAGCGTTTTCCTTCATTAGGTCTTCAAACCGTCCAGATAGCGAACGGTGTCCGCATCGCGGGCCGACAGGTCCGGATAGTCTGCATCCGAACCCACATCCGGCACCTTGCGCCACGAGCGCGCGCATTTGGGATAGTCGGCGGTCTTGATGACGGCGCTAATGGCATCGCCCGCGACCAGTTCAGCCCCCGAGGTGCGGAACACTTCGGCAGCATCCAGACCTTCATAAGCGGCCAGCAGGTCGCTAGGGGCCGTAACGGTCGGCCATGCGTCCAGAGCGCCACCGATGACCTTCTCGCGGCGTGCGCCTTCGAGGGCTTCGTTGACCACTTCCATGACCTGCTGGACCTTGGCCCAGCGGGCGGCCTCGGCATCGTTGCGCCATTCAGCAGGGGGGGCCAGCAGCACGCGAGCCGAGTTGGCACCGGGCTCAGAGTCCGGGAAGCGCGACGACCATGCCTCGTCCATGGTGAACGGGGTGATCGGCGACAGCCATGCCGTCAGGCGGTTGAACACCTCGTCCATGACGGTGCGAACGGCGCGACGCTTGATGCTGTCGGGACGGTCGCAATACAGGCTGTCCTTGCGGACGTCGAAATACAGTGACGACAGATCGCCGGTGCAGAACTCGATCACCGGACGCACCACGTCCTGGAAGCGGTATTCCTTGAAGGCGGTCTGGACCTGCGCGTCCAACTCCCACAGGCGGTGCAGGATGAACTGCTCCAGCGGCGGGAACTGGTCATAGTCGGTGATGCGCTCGGCATCATCGAAGCCCGCGACGGCACCCAGCAGGTAACGCACGGTGTTGCGCAGCTTGCGGTAGGCATCGACGGTGGTTTGCAGGATCTGCTTACCGATGCGCTGGTCTTCCGAGTAATCGACCATGGCGACCCACAGACGCAGGATGTCGGCACCCGACTCCTTGATGACGGTCGCCGGGTCAATCGTATTGCCCTTCGACTTCGACATCTTCTCGCCCTTCTCGTCGAGCGTGAAGCCGTGGGTCAGTACACCGTCGAACGGCGCACGACCGCGCGAGCCACAGCCCTCCAGCAGCGACGACTGGAACCAGCCACGGTGCTGGTCCGAACCTTCGAGGTACAGGTTGGCGGGCCAGTGCGACGGGCGGTCACCCTTATAGCCATGAGCCGGATCGCGTGCTTCGAGGGTGAAGGCGTGGGTCGAGCCACTGTCGAACCAGACATCGAGGATGTCGGTTATCTTCTCGTACTGGGCCGGATTGTGGTTGCCGAGGAAGTCTTCGTCCGGTGCGGTAAACCACACGTCTGCGCCGCCCTTGGCGACAGCAGCCACGATGCGGGCGTCCACTTCGGCGTCGATCAGCGGCTGGCCGGTGGTCTTGTCCACGAACATGGCCAGCGGGGTGCCCCATGCGCGCTGACGGCTGATCAGCCAGTCAGGACGACCTTCAACCATCGAACGGATACGGTTCTTGCCCGCGGCCGGATAGAAGGCGGTGGCGTCGATGGCGTTCAGGGCGCGGTCGCGCAGGGTGTTACCGTCCGACAGTTCCTCATCCATGCGGATGAACCACTGCGGGGTGTTGCGGAAGATGACCGGAGCCTTGGAGCGCCACGAGTGCGGGTAGGAGTGCTCGACGCGGCCGCGTGCCAGCAGGTTGCCCGCCTCGATCAGCTTTTCCATCACCGCGCCATTGGCGGGGCCGAACTTGCCGGTCTTCTTGCCTTCGGTTTCTAGAACCTTGAGGCCCGCAAACAGTGGCACATGCGGATAATAGGCACCGTCCGGATCGACCGTCTCGGGCACTTCGCGGTGACCGTGGGCCAGCCAGACGGCATAGTCGTCCGCGCCATGACCGGGGGCGGTATGGACAAAGCCGGTACCGGCATCGTCGGTCACATGGTCGCCCGACAGCAGCGGCACAGCAAAGCCGTAACCGCTGTCCAGTTCGGCCAGCGGGTGGGCGCATTCAAGACCCGACGGGTCGATGTCGTAGATACGGGTGAAGGCAGCAACCTTGCCGGCCTTCAGAACATCTTCGGCCAGTTTGTCGGCGATGATGAAGCGGTCACCGGCCTTGGCCCACGGCTCGAACTCCAGACCTTCTTCCATGGCCGTGACCTCGTACAGACCGTACTTGATCTCGGGGCCATAGGAGATGGCGCGGTTGGCCGGAATGGTCCACGGGGTGGTGGTCCAGATCACGATCGACGGGGTCTGGTTACGGAAGGCCAGCAGGTCGTCCGGATGGCTGTCGGTCATGCCGACAACGGGGAATTTGACCCAGATCGTCGGCGAGACGTGATCGTGATACTCGACCTCGGCATCGGCCAGCGCAGTACGCTCGACTGGCGACCACATCACCGGCTTGGAACCGCGGTAAAGCTGGCCCGAGTTCTTGAAACGGTGGAACTCGCCGACGATGGCCGCCTCGGACTTGAAGTCCATGGTCGCATAGCGGTTGGCGAAGTCGCCGGTGATGCCGAGGCGCAGGAACTGGTCGCGTTGCAGGTCGATGAACTTGCCCGCGTATTCACGGCAGGCGGTGCGGAACTCTTCTTTGGAGACCTCGTCCTTGCGGCGGCCCTTCTTGCGGTATTCTTCCTCGATCTTCCATTCGATCGGCAGACCGTGGCAGTCCCAGCCCGGAACATAGTCCACGTCCTTGCCCAGCAGGAACTGCGAGCGGACGACGAAGTCCTTCAGCGTCTTGTTCAGGGCGTGGCCGATATGGATGTCGCCATTGGCATAGGGCGGGCCGTCATGCAGCACGAACAGCGGTGCATTGGCGGCCTGACGCTTGGCGCGCAGGGTCGAATACAAATCACCCCATTTTTCGAGGATTTCCGGCTCTTTTTTCGGCAAGCCGCCACGCATCGGAAAATCGGTTTCCGGCAGGAAGACGGTATCGCGATAATCGCGGGCTTCGGTAGCGGTGTTGTCGGCGTCGGACATGGTCAGTCTTTTTCGTCTAAGCGCACGGCACCCTGATGAGCGGGTGCGAAAATTTGCGGCAGTCTAGCGTGAAGTGATGAAGGGCCAAAGGCGTTAAGCGCAGGCACAGTTCATCAGGCGTTTCAGATATCGTTCCCGACGCGCGCGGGGCGGTTCCGCCCCAGTCTCCAAGAGTAAGGCTTGGAGCGCTACGCCGGGCGGCTAATCGAAATCGTGCGGGTCACGCAAAAGGTCATGGATGTGGCCTTAGCAGACAGGGGGGCGGTCAGGCCAGACCCGATAGGCACAGCATTACGCTTTCATGCTTGCTTGCCGATCTTGCAGCACAGGACGATAGTTGCGTTCGCAAGATGAATTGGCGGGAGGTGAAAGACATGAGGGCTTTGTTTATTGCGACGGGTCTGGCGACGCTGATGGCGGCCTGTTCGCCCGAGCCCGAGGCCCCTGCTGAGCCGCCTGCTCCGCAAAAGGTCGGACGCGAGGCGGCCATCGAGGCGGGTAACGGCACACCTGAACAGTTCGTACGTGCCCTTTATGCCGCCTATGACCATCCGCCTGCGGAGCCTGTGGCTCCCGGCCGCGACATGCTGATGCAGCGCACCTTGAACGCCATGATCTTTTACGACTGGCGCAATGCACAAGAGGCGGGCCGTGAACCGCACCTCAAGAATGATCCGGTTTGCGACTGCACCGGCGGCAAGGTGGAGCTGAAAACCGTCGCCATCACCGAGGGCGAGCGCAACTATGCCGACGCTGCCGTGACCTTTACCGTAGACGGCACCGACAAATCCCAGACTGTGAAGCTGGAAAAAGAAGGCGGCCGCTGGAAGGTGCTGGACATCGTCAAACCGGGCGAAAAGCCGCTGACCGAGCAACTCACCGCCGTCCTCAGCTAATCCCGAGGCCTTGGTGGATCAGGCCAGCCCATAATGCAGGGCCAAGGCCTGTAAGCCCTGTTTCAGTACCGTCTTGCCCTGACGGCGGCGCAAGGACAGTTCCTGTTCGGCCAATTGTAGCGAGGTGCCGCGAATGCACACCTGTTCAAGCATAATGCGTGTTTGGGGGGCTGTGGCAGCAAGGGCGGCCTCCACACGCGCCGAGGCACTGATGGCGCGATCGGTGGGTTCGATACGGGCAGGGGATGCCCCCGAGCGGCTGCGTGGCAGACCGTCCCAACGCATGGTCAAGGACGGGCCACGCAGGGCGGCCTCGGCATCATGGCGTAGCCTTTCCCCCGCCGCGACCTCGACGGGCGACAGCCAGGGACGCCCCGAATGGTCCTTGCGTCGGGCTAGCCATGCAATCGGGCTTTCACCCAGATTGGCACGAAGCGGAATGGCGCGGCCTTCGCAGTCCATGACGGTGCGCTGACCGATAATCTGGCCGGGGCAACCGGCGGGCGATGCCGGTTTGTCGCTGGTGGCGGCCCGTCGGGCGCTCCAGCCACCGCCCGTGCGACGACGCAGGCCCGGTTGCTCGGTCATGGCGCGAAACGCCCCTTCATCAAGCAATAATACAACACGTCCCCTGCGGTCCCCGCCCAGCCGTAAGGGATAGCCCTGCTGTGTTTCGTCCAGCCAGGCGTCGGGGCGTTCCATCAGACGGCGGGCGCGTTCGATCATGCGGGCGTGGCTCATCGGTATCCTTTCGGTGCAGTGTCAGGGGCCAGATCGACGCGGGGGAGTTCCAGCAATCGCTTCAGCGCTTTTTCCAACCCTTCCATCAGGTGGTCGTAATCGGCGCGGTCACGCTCGTCCTCGGCCCAGCGACAGGCGGTCGAGGCTGTCGCGCGGTTCAGGCCAAACGCATGGGCCACACGCTCCAGCGGCCAGCCGAACGACACATGGGCCAGATACATGGCCGACCAGCGGGCGCGACAGGCCCGCAGGCGGATGCGTTCGCGACGGGTCATTTCTTCAACAGGAATACGAAAGGCCAGTGCCGTCAGGCTGAGGGCCGCATCGGCACAGATGCGGTCGCCTTCCAGCACGGGTACGCGATAAACTTCGGTCAATATTCAACTCTCCCCCATCCCCTAAGGGCTCTCACAGGCCCCGTCATGCCATCATGGTGCGGGCTATCGGGTTGGCTAGGAAAATATTCTTATCGTGCGTCAGTTGCGGACGCTTGCCCTTGCAAAGCTTGGCTTTGGAAGATCGCTGATGGGTGAATTGGCTGGGGATAGTTTGCGCAGTAGCGCGGCGTGACCGGGCGCGAAGGGGGCCGGTGCGTAAAAATTAACGAATCGTTGACTCACCCTCTAGACGCCGATTCGCAAATCAGCGTAGGCGTTTCATATCGGGATCGCGTTAACCATTCTTAAGGTTTTAACCCGTTAACGTACGAACAAGGTTACTCGGACTGTGCCAATCGCGCGGTCGTACTCAAGCTTTGCCTGGAGGGGCATAAATGCGCGTCCTGTTGATTGAAGACGATCACGCCACGGCTCAAAGCATTGAACTGATGCTCAAGTCGGAAGGCTTTAATGTCTATACGACTGATCTGGGTGAAGAAGGCATCGATCTGGGCAAGATCTATGACTATGACCTGATCCTGCTTGACCTCAACTTGCCGGACATGAGCGGCCTTGAGGTTCTGCGCCAACTGCGCAACGGCAAGGTCAATACTCCGGTCATGATCCTTTCGGGCAGCCACGAAATCGAAACCAAGGTCAAGACCTTCGGTGGCGGTGCTGACGACTATCTGACCAAGCCTTTCCACAAAGACGAGCTGATCGCGCGCACCCACGCTGTGGTCCGTCGCTCGAAAGGTCACGCACAGGCCATCATCCACACCGGCGAAGTCGCTGTTAACCTGGATGCCAAGACCGTTGAGGTTAACGGTCACCGCGTGCACCTGACCGGCAAAGAATACCAGATGCTGGAGCTGCTCTCCCTGCGTAAGGGCACGACCCTGACCAAGGAAATGTTCCTGAACCACCTGTATGGCGGCATGGACGAGCCGGAACTGAAGATCATCGACGTCTTCATCTGCAAGCTGCGCAAGAAGCTGGCGACGGCGGCCGGTGGCAAACACTATATCGAAACCGTCTGGGGCCGTGGCTATGTGCTGCGCGACCCGTCGGAAGTCGGCAGCGCCATCGAAGCGGCCTGATTTACCTGATACCGGATTTGAAAACGCCCGCTGGAAACAGCGGGCGTTTTTCGTTTCAGGATCGGGTGTAAAGCCAGTCTTCGGGAAGGCCCAAACGCACACAAGATCTGGCGGCGGGGGACTGTCGAAGGACAATCTTGTCGGCGCTGCGGGCCATGCGGACAACCAACGCCCTTTGCCAGCCGTTAAGCCCGTCCTTGGGTGTCAGGCCGACAATGCGGGCGACATCGGGCGGCACCATGTCGATGGCCGCCCGCACCAGCAATTTTTGCAACGGGCGGGCAAGGGCAGGAAAGGCATCGGCCCGACGCATGATGTCCAGAAACTCGAACACAATGGGCGAGGGGCTGAGCTGCGGCGTCATATGGGCCAGTTGAGTTTGCCACTCGGCCTCGGATCGGGGCGCACCGATCGCGCCATAGAGGACCGCCGCAGGATAGGCATCGGACCATGAGCGATCCCGCTCTTCGACGCTTAAAGGGCGTACATAGCGGTGAAAGGCCTCGGTAAAACCATAGCCCGCCGTGGCCTGAACCCAATTCAGGAGTTGGGTATCATTGGCCTTATAAGGGCGACCATCATCCGCCGTGCCCGTCACGCGACTGTGGCGGCGAACAATACCGGCGATCATGAATCGGGCCGTGCTGACGGGGGCATAGACCGTGACCATGGCGGCAAGGGCCGTGCGCTTTAGGCGTGGCACCGGATCGGTGCGGAAACTTGTGTGATCCCATACACCGGCCCTGACCCGCGCCTCGGCCAATTCGAGAATGACGGCGGTCACCCCGCCGATAAACAGCGAGACAGGGTTTTTGAACACCTGCCATGAGACACTGTCGTGGGGGATCAGCGCAGCCTCGCCCGCAGGGTGGCTGAAATCCACCACGGGCATGTCATCGGGTTGCATATAGGCGGCGGCAGTGTTGTCGAGCCAGTGATGGATCGGTCTGAAGGGCGCTAGGCTCATGAATAATGAACGTTTTTCGGTCGTGCCTGTTCCGGCAAATGCAGGAAAAGGGGCCTAGCCAGACAGGCTGTCGGCGATGGCGCGACCCATTGCTGTGGGCAGGCCGGTGCCATCAAAGCCCAGCGGACTGTCCTTGCCATCGTCATGGGGCGGACGGCGCAGCCATGAATCCGTATCGCGCACACCCCAGAGTGTTAATGCATATCGTTGTTGCGCGGGTAAGGTATTGTAAGTTTCGGTTAATTCCTTAACCCGCTCCGTCTGCTGACTGATCTTTTTTGATACAGTTCTGACATCCGGCATGCCGCCTTCACGTTTCAGCGAAGCGTCCAGTTCCGAGATATGGATGGGCAATCCGAACTGTGCGGCCTCGCGGATAAAGCGGCTGATCTGGCCTTCACGGATTTCGATATCCAGATGGCTCTGGCTGCCGATACCGCCGACAGGCGCACCGGCTTTCAGCAAACGCTCGACCAGACGCAGGAAGGTGTCGCCCTTGGCCGGATTGTTTTCCAGATTATAGTCGTTGATGAACAGGACAGCCTCGGGATCGGCTAGTCTGGCCTGTTCAAAGGCGCGGACCATGTGGTCGATCTCGCCCAGCACCTCGGACCAGTGATGGCTACGCAGCCCGTTGCCATCCTCGGCCACCGCCTCGTTGACCACATCCCAGCCACGCACCTTGCCGCGATAACGTCCCGTGACGGTGGCGATGTAGTCGTCGAACTTGCGACGGAAATCGGCGGGCGACAGGCCTCGAAACGCTTCCTCGCCTTGCGAATACCAGACCAGCGTCGTGCCATGCATGTGCATGCCGTGGGCGCGACAGAAGTCCGCGATCCGGTCAGGGGCATCAAAACGATAGCCGTCAGGGGTGAGGATGTATTCCATCTTCATCTCCCATTCGGGCGTGATCTGGTTGAAATGGGTCAGAGCCAGACGGCTCCACGCCGGATCGTCCAGCTGGCCGGTCATGGCACAGGTGCCCATGGGGAAGGGCGCTATGTCCTTGAGCACAGGGATGCCCTGCAAAGGGTCCGGCCCCTCGTCAAAAGGAAAACAGCCGCCCAGCAAAGGGGCTGTGGTCATCGCCGCCGATCCCTGTATCCACTGGCGGCGCGAGATCATGGCTTAGCTACCGTTGCGGCGGCGCAGGCCCATTTCGTCAAAGGTTGCATTCTCGCGGCGGTTGGCCGCCATGCGGGCATTCAGGCGCGAAACCTCGGCCACATGCTCGAACTTCTTCAGTTCCTCGAACGCGGCCGTCAGGGCGTCACGCGCCCCTTCTTCCTCGCGGATCAGGGCTTGCAGCAGGCCTTCGCTATGGGCGCGGCGCAGTTTCCAGCCGTTCATATAGGCCTGAAGCATAAGCGCATGTTGGGGATCGCCGGTGGCATTGCCGCGTTCGGCCTCGGCCTCGGCATCCAGTATGACCAGCTTCATTTCCGCATCGGCGCGACGTGCAGCCACCTCGGCCATGCGCTTTTGCAGGGTCTCGACCTCATAGTTGGTGAGGCGGATCAGGGATTGCGCCCATGCCGTCATGTGGCTTCTCCGGTCAAGCTTCTAGCATGCCCATGTTGAGGATGGATTCAAGTCTTTCGAAGGATTCATCCAACCGCGTGACATCGTCCTTGTCCTGACGCAGGAACTCTTCCAGCATCGGATTAAGGGCGATGGCGCGATCGACAATCGGGTCCGCGCCGCTGCGATAGGCCCCGATCTTGATCAGTTCTTCCATGTTGGAATAGGCCGACAGACATTGGCGCGCACGGCGGTTCAGCTCGCGCTCCGGCGGGGTCTGGCACTCGGGCATGGTCCGGCTAACGGACTTCAGCACGTCGATGGCGGGGAAGCGCCCGCGCTCGGCAATCTTACGGTCCATAACGATGTGGCCGTCCAGAATACCGCGCACGGCATCGGCAATCGGCTCGTCATGGTCGCCGCCATCCACCAGCACGGTGAACAGGGCGGTGATCGGCCCCGCCTGACGGCCATCGGGCAAGACCGGCCCCGGTCCTGCGCGTTCCAGTAGCTTGGGCAGTTCGGTAAAGACGGTCGGCGTATAGCCCTTGGTCGTTGGCGGCTCTCCGGCGGCCAAACCGATCTCGCGCTGGGCCATGGCAAAGCGGGTGACCGAGTCCATCAGGCACAGGACTTCCAGACCCTGATCGCGGAAATATTCGGCAACCGCCATGGTCATATAGGCAGCTTGGCGGCGCTTCAGAGCGGGTTCGTCCGATGTGGCTACCACGACGACAGCGCGACGCAGACCGTCTTCGCCCAGCGTTTCCTCGATGAACTCGCGCACCTCGCGACCCCGTTCACCGATCAGGCCCACAACCACGACATCACAGGTCGCCTGACGCGCAAGCATCGACAGCAGCACCGACTTACCGACGCCGGAGCCGGCGAAAATGCCCAGACGCTGTCCACGGCAGGTGGTGGTGAACACATCCATCGAGCGCACACCCAGATCCAGACGCTCGCCGACACGGGCGCGCGAATGGGCAGGGGGCGGCGAGGCCTTGAGAATATAGGGTTGCGGTCCTTGCGACAGCGGGCCGTTCCCGTCGATCGGTTCGCCAAAGGCGTCGATAACACGGCCCAGCCACTGGATGGTGGGACTGACCGAGGCGGCGGCCTCCAGAATCTTGATATCGGCACCGGGGGCCACGCCATCGACAGGGCCATAGGGCATCAACAGCGCCTTGGCATCGCGAAAGCCGACAACCTCGGCGGGCAGGGGCGCTTGGCCACGGCGCGAAATCTCGGCCCGCGCACCCACAGCCAGACGCGACAGGCCGCCGCGGCTTTCGATCAGCAGACCGTTTACGCCTGCCACCTTTCCGGTGACCACAACGGGGTCAATGCTCTCGGCGGCGGCAATCAGCTGGCGCAAAACGGGGTCCGGTGCCTGTCGGCAAGCTAGAGGGGCGTAACCTCTGCTGTGCAGGACTTATGGTTAATCAGGCGTGAAGATTGACCTGCGGATTTTGACGTAACGTTGTAATTACAGAAACAAAGGTTTTCAGGTTCAAGGTCACGCTTACGGCAATACCCCCGTTGCCAGACCGGATTGCGCTCTAATGTTCAGAAAGAACCCTGCTGTTGCGCTGAATAAGGCCAGGCTCGAAGAGCTGGAGCGCCGCATGGCGGCGATTGGCCGCTCGCAAGCTGTTATCGAGTTCGAGCTGGATGGCACGATTATCGATGCCAATGAAAACCTGCTCAAGACCATGGGCTATTCACTGGATGAGATCCGTGGCCAACATCACCGCATGTTCATGGACCCGCAGGAAGCCACGTCGGCTGAATATGCGGCCTTCTGGCGCGAACTGAACGAAGGGCATTTTGTCGCCCGCAAGTTCCGCCGCATGGCCAAGGGCCAGCGCGAGGTCTGGCTGGAAGCCTCCTATAATCCGGTGCTGGACGATAATGGTCGCGCCGTGAAGGTGGTCAAACTGGCCATCAATATCACCGACGCTGAACAGGCCGCCCGTCGCGCCGAAGCCCAGCGCCAGACCGACGAGGCCGCCCAGACGCGACTGGTCGAGATATTGGCCGAAAACCTGTCCAAACTGTCCGAAGGCGATCTTCGCGCCGTGATCGATGCGCCGCTGGATGGCGCACATGAGCGGGTGAAGGACGACTTTAACGGGGCTACCAACAGTCTGCGCTTGGCACTGGAGCAGGTTCTGGATGCGGTCGGTGTGCTGAAAACCGGCTCCGAAGAAATCGCCAACTCGGCCGATGATCTGTCCCGCCGCACCGAACAACAGGCCGCCAGTCTGGAAGAGACAGCAGCCGCACTGGACCAGATCACAGCCACCGTCCAGCGCAGCGCCGAGGGGGCACGTCAGGCCTCCACGGCAGCGGTGGCCGCCCGCACGGAGACGGAACGCTCCGGCGAGGTCATGCAAAAGGCTGTGACCGCTATGGACGGCATCTCCCGCCGTTCCGCCGAGATTGGCGACATTATCGGCGTGATCGACGAGATCGCCTTCCAGACCAATCTTCTGGCCCTGAATGCGGGCGTGGAAGCGGCCCGTGCGGGCGAAAGCGGACTTGGCTTTGCGGTGGTGGCCTCGGAGGTTCGCACCCTGGCCCAGCGTTCTGCTGAGGCGGCCAAGGAGATCAAGTTACTCATCTCGGCTTCGGCGAGCGAGGTTTCCGAAGGTGTGAAACTGGTCGGTGAAACAGGTCGTGCGTTGGAAACCATTGCCTCCAAGGTGGCGGAAATGGATGCGCTGGCTGCCGAGATTGCCGCCTCGTCACAGGAACAGGCGACGGGTCTGGGACAGGTGAATGCGGCGGTGAACCAGATGGATCAGGTCACCCAGCAAAACGCCGCCATGGTGGAAGAAACCACGGCAGCGGCGACCGCACTGCAAAACGAAACACGTCAGTTGGCTGCATTGGTCAACCGCTTCAATACCGGGCGGTCCCCCGAGGTCGCGAACGAGGCCCGCCCCGTACAACATCGTCTGCGAGGCGGGATGACGCCCGCTCTCGCAAGCCAGAGATCTCGTCTTAAAGCTGTCGTCAACGGTCCCCCCGCCGGTGACTATGCAGAGTTTTAAGGCGAGGCGACCCTGATCACTTACCTTGTTCCCCCCTCGTAATATCAGGGTCGCAAGACTTCTTCACTGGAACCGGTCCGGTGTTTACACGTCCCCTCGAAACTGCCCGCCATGTTTTCATGGCGGGCTTTTTTCGGTCAGGCGGCCTGTTTGACAGAAAGGGCCTCGGAGTCGTTGTCAGCAACGGGCTGGGCCGTTTTCTCGTTGCGCGATGTGGTCAGAACGGCCCCGACCGAGGCGGTCATGACCGCGGCAATGGCCAGCCACTGCAGGGCTGTCAGATGCTCGCCGAGGAAGAGCAGGCCCGCCAGTGCGCCGATGGCCGGATCGGCACTGACCGCCACGCCGAATGTCCGCTTGGGAATGGCCTTCAGGGCAATCATGTCCAGCGTATAGGGAATGGCACTGGAGGCCAGCGCCACCAGCACACCCATGGCCAACAGCTGCGGGCTGAGCAGGACGGCACCTGCGCTGACGGCACCGACCGGCACCACCACCATAGCTGCCACACTCATGCCGATAGCGACCGTGGCACCGGAGGGCAGGTGGCTGACGCGCTGGCCAAAGACAATATACAGCGCCCAGAAGACGGCAGCTATGGCCGCCCACGCACAGCCAACCGGATCTAGCGTGCTGACATTGCCGTCCAGCGGCAGCAGTAGGGACAGGCCCGCAGCCGCCACCACCACCCAGACAAAATGGATGGGTTTACGGGCATTGAATAGCGCAACGGCAAGCGGGCCGGTGAACTCGATGGCCAGCGCAATCCCCAGAGGAATGGTGGCCAAGGACAGATAGAAGCTAAGGTTCATCAACCCCATGACAGCACCGTAAAGGGCCAGTCCTTTCAGGTCCTTGGCCGTAAAATCATGCCGCCACGGACGCCACACGGCCAAAAGAATAATGGCCGACAAACCCACGCGCAAAGCTGCCGTTCCCATGGCACCGGCCACCGGAAACAGGGTTTTGGCAAAGGAGGTGCCGATGGACAAAAACAGGATGCCGCCGATCAGGGCCAGATAGGGCACGGCGATCGAAAGCATGTGGGAACGGGGGAGGGAGGCGTTACGGAACATGGCGGCAGAAATAGCCAAAAGCCTGAAATATGTGTTGGCGAATTTGATTGCATAAATGCCGGATTTCAGCGTTTGATTGTATCATTATGCAAGAAACGCTCGTTCTCGATGAATTCGACCGCCGTCTGCTGGATTTGGTGCGCCGAAACAACCTGACGCCTGCGCGTGTGCTGGCGGAAAAGGTGGGCCTTTCTGAATCGGCAGTGTCGCGCCGTCTTCGCCGTCTGCGCGAGGAAAAGATCATTGTGGCCGATGTGGCGGTGGTGGATCGCGGACGTCTTGAAAAGGCGCTGACCATGCATGTTCTGGTTGAGATGGAACGCGAAGGGACCGCCGTCATCGACGCCCTGATGCGCAAACTACAGGCCCGGCCCGAGGTGCACGGCCTGTGGTACACGACCGGCCATGTGGATTTTGTCCTCTATGTCGTGGTGGCAGATATGGAGGCTTATGACACCTTTACCCGTGAGGCGCTGAATGACGATGCGCGGGTGCGAAACTTCACGACCTTGTTGACTATCCGCGAGGTCTTGCCGTTTGATCCATCACAGCGGGTTATCTCGCGCAGTTAGGGAGCGGCGCTATGAAGAGATTGTGGGCTTGTGGGCTGGCTGCGGCGACGATGACCTTGTCGGCGGCCGGCGCGGCATCCGCTTGCACTCTTATGCCGCCACTTCGATGGGATCTGGTTCCACAGCAGGACGGTATGCCCATTGTCATTGGCCGTGTCGTATCGGTGGTTCCCGATGGCGGAGATGCCTGGAACGATTTTGTCCGTGCTGAAATCGAAACACTGGAAGTGCTTCAGGGCGATGTGCCATCGCGCTTTTCTGTGCGCGGGATCAGCGAGCGTAGAGCAGACCCCGACTCTATCACGATGTGGTGCGGCCGACTGATGAGCGATCAGCCAGGCGATATTGTCATGGCCGTTTCTCGCAGCGAAGGGCGATATGAACTGTTGCTGCCGATGCAAGTTGCCGAGCATTATCGCCAGCGGATGGAAAACTATGCTGCCGATATTGAAGTTAAGCCTTAGGGCGCAGCTTTTCTAAAAGCTTTTTCAGAAAAGCTGGAGGGTGTCGGCTTGTCGTAGGGCGTATAGGCGCTATGTCTTTGCCGAAGCCATAATCCGAGGAGACCGCCCATGTCCGACACCCCGTATGATGCCAGCCGTCACAAGAAGGCGGGACGTGGCAAGGTGTTCGACAGCATCGTCGATACGATTGGCGATACGCCTCTGGTGGCCCTGCCAAACCTGACCAAAGAATTGGCCCCCAAGGCCCGTGTGCTGGCCAAGCTGGAATTCTTCAATCCGATCGCCTCGGTGAAAGACCGTATCGGCGTGGCCATGATCGAGGCGCTGGAACAGGCCGGAAAGATCAAGCCGGGTTCCACCCTCATTGAGCCGACCAGCGGCAATACCGGTATTGCACTGGCTTTTGTGGCGGCATCCAAAGGCTACAAGCTGATCCTGTGCATGCCGGAAAGCATGTCGATCGAGCGTCGCAAGATGCTGGCCCTGCTGGGCGCACGGATCGAACTGACCCCTGCCGAGAAAGGCATGAAGGGGGCCATTGCACGCGCCGAGGAACTGTTGGCGCAAATTCCCGGTTCGGTGTCTCCGGCCCAGTTCGAGAACGAGGCCAATCCGGCCATCCACGAAGTCTCGACCGCCGAGGAAATCTGGAACGATACCGCAGGTAGCGTCGATGTCGTGGTTTCCGGTGTGGGGACAGGGGGCACCATTACCGGTGTCGGCCATGCGCTGAAGAAGAAAAAGCCTTCGGTCAAGATGATTGCCGTCGAGCCGACTGCCTCGCCCGTCCTGTCGGGTGGTGCGCCCGGCCCACACAAGATTCAGGGTATTGGTGCAGGCTTCGTACCGCCGGTGATTGATACGGCCGTGATTGATGCGGTCGAGCAGGTCACCAACGAAGATGCGTTCGATATGGCCCGCAAGGTGGCCGCTCGCGAAGGTATTCCGGTGGGTATCTCGTCGGGCGCGGCCCTGTCGGCGGCCTTCCGTCTGGCAGCTCAAGATGAATATGAGGGCAAGACCATTGTGGTCATCATCCCCAGCTTTGCCGAACGCTATCTTTCGACCGCCCTGTTCGAAAGGCTGTAAAGCGTCTGAAGCAGGCGCAGGTGCAGGGGGACAACATTTTTTGTTCTGTCCTCTGCACCTGTAGTTAACCCGTGCGCGTTATAGGCGACGTATGGGAAGTGCCGCTGTAAGCAAACCCGGGGCCGGCAAGGCTGCCGATAATGACCGCGCAAGGCTGGTGCTTTTGCGTCGTCTGACCGATGTGGTCAGCTTGCCGGCCAGCCGCATCAATGCTTTCGAGCGGTCGGTGGTGGCGGATCTGATGGTGGATATGCTGCGGCAGGCTCCATTGGAAGAGCGCCGGAGAATTGCCGCCCGTCTGGTGCCGCTGACGGATATTCCCGACAATATTTGCCGCCTGCTTTTACGTGACGACATTGTTGTTGCGCGCGAGCTGCTGGATGAATCCGCGTCGCTGAGCGATCATGATCTGATCCGCTGCGCGGCAGATGCCAGTATCGAACATTGCAAACACATTGCCCGCAGGCGAGGTCTGACCCCTGCGGTGTGCCATGAGTTGATCGAGCGCTCCGATGTCGAACTGACGCAATTGGTTCTGGCCAACAAGGATGCCTTGATACCGACCACGGCGCTGGAAACCACGGTGGCACAGAGCCGCCACCATCCCGAACTTTGCGCGCTTATTCTGAAGCGCCCCGAACTGCGACCCTCCAGCGCCTATGTGATGTTCTGGTGGTGTAACCACGAGGAACGCAGTGTCATCCTGCGTCGCTTTGCTGTCTCGCGCGAGGTGCTGCAAGGTTCGGTGGCTGATCTGTTTGCAAACGGGTCCGGCGAGGGGGGCGACGATGCCTATGTCCGCAAGGCCCTGCAATTTATCGAACGCCGCCAGCGTAGCCGCGAGGCCGCCAAGGCTTCCGCGTTTGACGGACTGGAAGGGGTTATCCAGCATGCGGCCGAGACGGGGCTAACCCCCGATCTGGTGGCTGAGATCGGCCAGCTGGCGGGGGTCAAACCGCTGACCGCTGCCAAGATGCTGAGTGACGAGGGCGGGGAATCCATTGCCGTATTGTGCAAGGCGACCGGCCTGACCAAAAAATATCTCGCCCTGTTGTGGCGGGCGATGAGACGTCCGTTGGATCAGGACGAAACAAGCGCCGATCTGCGCTGGCAACGCGTACAGATTGTGTATGAAGTACTGGCCGTAGATCGCGCCCAGACTGTATTGCGTTACTGGAACTGGGCACTGACCTCTGCTCTGACGCCCCAATTAATCCGCGCCATCCGCGAAGGCGAGGAGCATCTGATCGATGCCTTCTCGGCGGCTGAACGCGCGGCGATGCTGGCCTTGTCTGAAGACTTCAAGGCTTGAGTTCAGAACAAACCAATACAGGTTTAATCTGAAATATCCTGATATTTCCGTATTATGGTGCGAAACCAGATCGCCTTTATTGTGCCTTTTTTGGGCGACGGGCGTATGTGGAATACTGAATTGCAGATCGATTAAAGGTCGATAGTTTTGCGTAACGGTATTTTGGATTTACCTTATCGGCAGTCAGTTATGATCCGGGGCGATTAAGCTGTATTAAATGCAAGTAATACTGCTCGCCGATGATCTAGTTTTTTCTTGACAATCCTTCGATAAAGATCAGGATGTCGCGGATAAAGTAACATAAGAGGCTAGTTGTATAGCCCTTTCGAATGGCTTCATTGGCGGGACAAAAATGGAAGATAAACCAGAACTTCTGGAAATGACGGCGGATATCGTATCGGCCTATGTCAGCAACAACATGGTGCCGGCCGAAGCCGTCCCGGGTCTGATCGCACAGGTACATGCTGCTCTGACCGGCATTACTGTGGCACCGGTTGAAGAAGAGCCGGAACCGCGTGAACCGGCAGTACCGGTCCGCAAGTCGATCACGCCGGACTTCCTGATCTGCCTTGAAGATGGTCGCAAGTTCAAGTCGCTGAAGCGCCACCTGCGTACCAAATACAATATGAGCCCGGAAGAATACCGCGAAAAGTGGGGTCTGGCCAAAGACTATCCTATGGTCGCACCGAACTATGCCAAGGCCCGTTCTGAACTGGCCAAGCAAATGGGTCTGGGGCAGGGCGGTCGCAAACCGGCTCGTGCGACCAGCACTCGCGCCAAGAAGTAAGTCCGGTCACCGACCAAGAAAAAGCCCGCATCGAAAGATGCGGGCTTTTTTAATATCGGTGCTGAAACCTAGGCCGCATTTTGCAGGGCCATGCGGCGGGTGCGCCAGAACCGCAGGGTGCGGCGGGCCGTCTCGATATCCAGAGATGAATACAGGCTGGCATAGGAACGCGCCTTGCCCATGGCATTGCCGTCATTATTGAGCAGCACCATCGCATAGGTCAGGAACAGGGCCTTATCCAGATCGGCGGCGCGGCAGACCACAGCCAGAGCATCCAGTTCGCGCCGCTCGATGATGTTGCGGGCGGTATGGAAATCGACATCGGCCAGTTGCGACAGGGCAATCAGAAAACAGGTACGGTTGCCCGAACGCAGGAAGCGGGCAAGGACCGGCGGGGTCAGTTGACCTGCCACCTTCATCTCCTCGACATAGGCCAGGCTCTCGGCATAGTCGGGGGGCAGGGATCCATCCTCGGTGGCGATGCGGGTACGGCCCACAGCCAGCGCCTGTTCCAGCGCCTCGGGGTCCAGACGGGCATTCTCTTCGAGAATCTTGGCGCGAAGGGCTTCTTCGACCTCGAAATACATTTCGTTCAGCAGGTCCAGCGGCAAACCGGCGCGCGAGACAGTGACGGCATGCAGGTCACTATTGAGCTTGGCGCGGTCGATGGCCGCCTCGCTGGCAGCGCGCGACAGGCGGGCCCCGTCATTGGACAGCAGGGCATGCAGGGTTTCATCGTCGCCATGTTCGACAATGGCATCCGAAACCGCCTCTGCCACATGCTGGCGTTGCGATACGGCGCGCATGTGGGCCTGACTGCCACGGGTGCGGATGACGTCAATCAGGTCGTCATCGGTCAGGACAGGTGACTGTGCGAGGACGGGGGCTGCGACCTCGGCCTCGTCATGGGCCAGTTGCCGGATCAACTGGTGCGGTGCATCCGCTGCCGAAGCGAAACGGCTGGCCAGTTGAGCGCGGACCTCGACCTCCATGGCACGGGTCAGGTCGCTGAGAACCGCACCATACAGGTCCTGTTCGATCGACGAACGTTCGGGGCTGCCAAAGAAATTATCGGTCAGGTCACGCAACAAGGTGCGGCGGGCACCACTGTCGGTCTGGCGGGCCAGTGTCAGCAGCTCGGGCAGGCGGGACTGGATAGACGTGTCAGAGATCGAAGGGGCAGCCATGGTCATAACAAATCATCAGGGTCGGCAACGGTACGCACGCGACCTTTGGCATCGCGGACAAGCTGGGGCGCTTCGGGAGGTGCGGCCAGATCGTCGCTGGATACAGGTGTTGTGAGGTCGATAGGCAGAGCGTCCAGATAGACAGGCTCTGGGCGTTGGGGAGGGTCGGGTTGACGTCCGGCCTGACGGTGGACGGAATAATAGCGGGCACCGCCCGCGGACGCTGCAGGCACGGGCGGGTTGGTCGCGTCTGCTGAAGGCTGGGCCGGAGCGGTGCCGTCGCTTGCCGGTGCTGTAGCCGGATTTTGCAGACGGAAGATCGGGGCGTCACGACGTGGCGCATAGGGATCATGCTCTGCGGGCACGTTATCGGTCGCCGGTGCCTGAACCGGAGCCACAGAGGTGTCTGGCAGACTCGCAGGGGCCACAGGGGCACTGCCGCCGAGCTGGAAGATCAGAGCGTCCCGACGCGGAGCATTGGGATCGACGGGCGCTTGGATCGCCGGTTCCGGCGGGAGGGGCGTGTAGGGGATGGCGGTGTCCGCAACGGGGACAGGCTCGGCAGTTGCTGCTGTATCCGGTTCAGGCTCAGGCTCTGTAGGCGCGATGACAGGGGGCGCATCGACTTGAACGGGATCGGCAGGAGGCGCTTGATAGGTCTCTACGGGCGCTTCGATTGCCGGTTCCGGCGGGAGGGGCGTGTAGGGGATGGCGGTGTCCGCAACGGGGACAGGCTCGGCAGTTGCTGCTGTATCCGGTTCAGGCTCAGGCTCTGTAGGCGCGATGACAGGGGACACATCGACCTGAACGGGATCGGCAGGAGGCGCTTGATAGGTCTTTACGGGCGCTTCGATTGCCGGTTCCGGCGGGAGGGGCGTGTAGGGGATGGCGGTATCCGCAACGGGGACAGGCTCGGCAGTTGCTGCTGTATCCGGTTCAGGCTCAGGCTCTGTAGGCGCGATGACAGGGGGCGCATCGACCTGAACGGAATCGGCGGGAGGCGCTTGATAGGTCTCTACGGGCGCTTCGATCGCCGGCTCTAGTGGAATGGGCGCGGGTTCGGTCTGAGGTTCGACTTGTGGTTTGACCTGTGACGCGGGCGCAGGGGCGGGTGCGGCTTGGGGCCGGACCGGACGGTAAACATAGGGCGGACGGGCCGGAGCCTGTGGCGACTGCGGACGGTATACAGGTGCGACAGGATTTTGCGGAGCCTGTTCGGACGCGGCAGGGTCTTGGTAGGGTGCAACCGCAGCAGGCGCTACGGGCGTATAGACATAGGGGCGCGTGACGGGGCGCGGAGCCGGTCGATAGACGGGTCGAGCCACGCTTGCGGTCGGTTCGGGCTGGGGCGCGGCCTCTTCATAGGGAACAGCTGCGTCTTCATAGACGACCGGAGCTGTGGTCGCGGGCACGGCCAGATAGGCCGGAGGCGTGGGGACAGAGGGCAGGGGCGGTGCGCCCCATGCCGAGGCCGGTGTCAGCTGACGCGGATAGGTCCAGCCGCCGCGCGGAATAACGGGCGCACCCTTTTCGTTTTCGGACGGGGCCATGTCCGCCATGGCCACAGAGACAGCCGGATAGCTGCCTCCGATCAGGCTTAAGGTCAGGATCAGGCCAAGGCGCACGCAAAATTCCCCGTTAAGCGGTGCAGAAGGTGCCACTAATGGAGGAGCGGGCTTAACCCACCGCTAACATGCGCCCTTTCGGGTGCTATTTTAGCAAATGTTACTTTCGGGTAGGCAGATAGGCGGTGGTAAAGGCGGATTCCCAGTCGGGATCGGCGCTATAGGCTCCGCGGCTCTGCTCTGCAAAAGCCTGCCAGCGTTCGGCGGTCATGGTGCCCAGACCATAGAGGGCGGCATCGCCGCTATCGACGATATTGTGTTTTTTGAGCAGATCGCGGGCAAAATCCAGCGAGCCTTGGGGCGTGGCCGGATTGGCGCGGCGGATCAGGGCATGGGCCGGATCAGGGTCGCCGTTCAGATAGGTGTTCCAGCCTTCCACCGAGGCAGCGATAAAGTCCTTGAGGGCCTGCGTATTGTCACGTGCAAAAGCATTGGGGGCCATCAGTATGCCGGAATAGGAGGCATAGCCGTCATCGGCAGGTAGATAGAGGCGTGTGCGCAGTTCAGGCCGTGAGGTGGCCACCAGGGCCGGTTCGCGGGTCAAAGACCCGATCATCAGGCTGCGGGGATCGTTCAGAAACGGCTCCAGCATCCCTTCGGGCGGGCGCAGAAGCTGTTCCTGGGTCAGTTGGTATTTGCTCTGTAGCCACATCCAGATGTCAGCCCAGTCGGCATCCTCGACATAGAACGGGCGTTCGCCTAGGGCGGACAGGTCGCGCGGCGCGTCGCTGGCATGGGCGATCAGGACGCGCGGGTCTTTCTGGAAGAAGGCGGCCACAGCCTTGACCGGTGCGCGGTCGGCAATCAGGCGCAAGGCACCGAAGCTGTCGCGGGCAAGGCCCAGTTCAGCCACGCCCGAGGCCAGACGGGTGGAGACATCGGCGACCGAATTGCCGTGGAACATCTCGACGTTCAGGCCACGAGCGGCATAGAGGCCGCTGGCAATCGCCTGATAAAAACCTGCATGGTCGGCGCGGGCGGGACCGGAAATGGCTAGACGCAGGCGCACACGCCCCTCGGCATCAACCGGGGCACTCTGGTTGCAACCGCCCAGCATAGCCGTGGCTCCTGCACCGAAGGCAGCAGCACCAAGGCTTTGCAAAAGCGAGCGTCTGGAGAAGCGAGGCAGCATCATTACTGGTTGCAATAAGCACGCAGCCCTAGAATGGGAAGAGGTAAGATGCGGCCTCGCCTGTGAGGGCCCCCGCGTCAGGGTGGTTGCGAGAGAGGGCAGAAGGGGGGCTGCTCCGTCTCGTTGCCTGGGACATGCCATGACGAACCGGTAGAGCGGGTGGAGGCAATTACGCAAACAGCAGTTCTGTTGAGGGGGCGTAAAAGAGACTGCGCCAAGTATTGCCAACGGAGCGATACGAGGTGCAGTCAGGACCAGTTGCAGGTTCGGGCCTAGCTGAGGGCGGCTTTTTTCTCTTCCAGTTCAAGCCATTCCAGTTCGATGGCTTCCAGCTCTGCGCGGGCTTTTTCGGCGGCCTTCATGGCCTTGTCGAAGGCGGCGGGGTTTTTGCTGTAGAGATCGGGATCGGCCATGATGGCGTCCTGTTTGGCGATCTCCTTGGGCAGGGATTCCAGCAGTTTTTCGATCTCGGCCAGACGGTGCGTGTCTTTGAAAGACAGCTTGGTGGGCTTTTTAGTTGCAGCGCGGTCATTCTGGGTGGAGGCGCGGTCAGAAGGCTGGGCCTTCTCGACCCGACGCGCCTCGGGGGCCTGAATGAAGCCGGGGTTCTGGCGCACGAAGTCGGACCAGCCGCCGGGGGTTTCGACGATGTCGCCACGGCCGTTCATAGCGATGGTCGAGGTGGCGAGGCGGTCCACGAAATCGCGGTCGTGCGAGACGAGTATCAGGGTGCCGTCATAGCCGTCGAGCAGTTCCTGAAGCTTGTCCAGCGTATCGATATCGAGGTCGTTGGTCGGCTCGTCCAGCACCAGAAGGTTGGCGGACTTGGCCAAGGCGCGGGCCAGCAGCAGGCGGTTGCGCTCGCCGCCCGACAGGGTCGAGATCGGCTGGCGAAGCTGGGCTTCGGAGAACAGGAAGTCCTTCGCATAGGCAGCGACGTGCTTGGAATGGCCGCGCACGAGGATGCTGTCACCGCCACCGGGGGTCAGGGCGTCCCACAGGGTCATGTCGGACTTCAGGCCCTCGCGGGACTGGTCCAGATAGAGGGGCTCAAGATTGGCCCCCATGCGGACCGTGCCTTCATCGGGCGCAAGTTCGCCCAGCAGCACCTTGACCAGCGTGGTCTTGCCTGCCCCGTTGGGACCGACAATGGCCAGACGGTCGCCGCGAATAATGCGTGTGGTCAGGTTCTTGAAGATGGTGCGATCACCAAAGGACTTGGAGACGCCCTTGATGTCGGCGACCAGCTTGCCGGAAATGGCACCGGAATCCACGCCCATATAGAGGTCGCGCGGGGTGTCCTTCATCTTTTCGGCGCGTTCGGCACGAAGGGCCGCAAGGTTGCGGGCGCGGCCTTCGTTACGGGTGCGGCGAGCGGTGATCGAGCGGTAGAAGGTCTCGGTCTCGCGCTCGATGGTCTTGGTCAGCTTTTCAAGCGCAACGGCTTCTTCTTCGAGAACCTTGGCAGCCCAGTCGTCGAACTCGGCAAAGCCCTTGTTCAGGGTGCGGACGCGGCGGCCTTCCAGCCAGTGGACGGTGTTGGTCACGCGGTTGAGGAAGGCGCGGTCGTGGCTGACGACGAGAATGGCGAAGCGGGCGCTGACCAGCTCTTCTTCGAGCAGTTCGATGGCGAGGATGTCGAGGTGGTTGGTCGGTTCGTCCAGCAGCAGGACTTCGGGTTCTTCGGCAAAGGCCTTGGCCAGCGCGGCGCGGCGGATCTCGCCGCCCGACAGGCCTTGGGTGGACTTGTACGGATCAAGGCCGAACGTGGTCAGCCAGCTTTCGGCGGTCCATGTCTCGGCGGCGCCGCTTGAGGCGTAGTCGATCAGGGTGTTGCCGGTAATAACCGGCTCCTGCGGCACATAGGCGAAGCGTGTGCCCGCCTGAACGGCGCGATCGCCACTGTCCGGTTCGATGAGGCCCATGACCACCTTCATCAGGGTGGACTTGCCTGCACCATTGCGGCCCACAAGGGCGGCGCGGGAGCGGGGCTCTACGGCAAGGTCCACGCCGGAAAACAGCGGGCGCTGTCCGTCCTGAAGGTGGATGTCTTTAAGTGCAACGAGGGGAGGTCTGGCAGCCATGGGCGGGCATATAGCCTGACCTGACAAGAACTGCCATCGGCAGGTGAAGAGCGTGTCGAATCTGTATTCAAATTATACCGTCCGGACGGTATGTAGCGACCATGCAAGTCTCGCCCCGCCGCCGAACACCCGAAGCGACCCGCGCCGAAATATTGAACACTGCAATCGAGGTGGTGGCCGAGAAGGGGCCGCTGGGGCTGACCATGGATGCCGTGGTGGAAAGGCTGAGTTTCAGCAAGGGAGCCTTGCTGCATCATTTTCCGAACAAGGCGCTTTTGTTGGAGGGGATGATTGATCTTCTGGGCGAGAGTTTTCTGGCCCAGATTGCTGACTATGCCGCCAAAGACCCCGAACCCTATGGACGCGAGGCGCGGGCCTATCTGAGGGCTGTCATCAGTGAACCGGTGACAGAACGAGACGTCAGTATCGGGCGGGCGGCACTGGCGGCCTGTGCCATTGATCCATCACTGGCCAAACGCTGGGGCGCTTGGATGAAGAAGGCGCAAAAGAGCGATCCGTCCGATGCCGCCGGATCGGATGATGCGTTGATCATGCGTTTGCTGGCCGACGGGCTGTGGATGTCGGACCTGTTCGGAACCTATGAAATTTCGCCGGACCAGCGCAGGGCTATGGCTTCGCTGATGATGGCGGGCACCCTGACGGCGGAGATGCAGCCATGAATCCGATGACATGGCTGGTCCTTGGCGGGGCGATCCTGTGCGAGGTGGTGGGAACAAGCCTGTTGCAGGCTTCGCAGCAATTTACCAAGCCGTGGGCCACGGCGGGGATGGCCTTCTGTTATGGCATGGCCTTTTATCTGTTGAGCCATGCGCTGAAGTCCATACCGGTTGGACTGGCCTATGCCATCTGGAGTGGTCTGGGTGTGGTGCTGATTTCGTTGATCGGGCTGGTGGCCTTCAAACAAAAGCTGGACCTGCCGGCAGTGATCGGTCTGGTGCTGATTGTCGGCGGGGTCGTGGTGATCAATGTGTTCTCCAAGGCGGTCAGTCATTAAGAAGCGGGGACACAACGAGGTTGATAGGGGGCGACAGGCTTGGCTTTGTCGCCTAAAGAGCGCGCCATGTTGCCTTTCTGGAAAACCAAGTCGCTGACCGAGATGAACCCGCAAGAGTGGGAGAGCCTGTGTGACGGGTGCGGTCTGTGCTGTCTGATCCGTTTCGAGGACGAGGATACGGGCGAGGTTGTTCCGACCCGCGTGCACTGCAAGCTGTTTGATGCCGTCAAATGTACCTGTGTGGACTATGCGAACCGCAAGGCGCAGGTGCCGGACTGTATCAAGCTGACGCCGAACAATGTTTCATCTTTGGCGTGGATGCCGAAGTCTTGTGCATACCGCAGGTTGAATGAAGGGCGCGATCTGGCATGGTGGCATCCGCTGGTATCAAACGATCCCGAGACGGTGCATCAGGCCGGAGTGTCGGTACGTCGCCAGACCGTGTCAGAGACAGCCTTGGCCGAGGCCGAGGATGCTCTGGACTTTGAAGCGTCGGAATGGCGCGAAGAGCGCGGGCTGTGGGGGCCGGAGGAAAGCGCTCGGGAGATGGACGAGGGCTAGATATGTTTCGGGGAGCATAGGGTGAGATGCTAGCTTTTGAGCCGGGGGAGGAAACGCAGGATCTAGAACACGCAGGGGCGGCTGATGTCGTCACTGACAAAGGTGCTGACGTGTTCGCGCATCTTGAAAATCTGGCGGCAACCGTGTTGCAGGCACAAGCCAGTGTGTTGGAGCTGGAAGACCACGCGTCCGGGGAGTTTGCGGGACTGGTCGAGCGTGCGGGGGGGATGCCGCCCGGGACCCTGTTGACGGACGAAAAGGGGGCGTGGGTCGTGACGCCTGCGGCTCGTGAAGGTCGGACGCTGGGTCTGGTGGTTTTGCAAACGCCCGAGAGACGACCTTTACCCGACGAAAGCCAAAGCGCCATTATTCTGCAACTGGCAAGGGTGGCCGGTGATCTGTTGGCAGGCGCTAAGGCGCAGCGTGACAGGGCGGAATTGTCGCAAATGCTGGACATGATCGAGGATATGTCCGGTGTGGGCTGGTGGCGCGTCGACAAGCTGAAGAATACGTCGCGATGCTCCAAGCGTGTGCGCGAAATCCATGGATTGCCGGTGAATAAGGCGATCTATCCGTTACGGGCCGGTGTGACCCAGTATAACCCCGAGGACAGGGCTGTTCTGGACGCGGCGCTGGACAAGGCTCTGGAAACCGGCGACGGCTATAATCTGCGTTTGCGGCTGAACCGCCCCGATGGCCAGCAGCGTATCGTGATGAGCCATTCGGTGAGCGAAAAAGACGCTCAAGGCGAGGTACTCAGTCTGTTCGGTGTGTTTCGTGATGTCACCGATCAGGAAGCGGTTATGGCCAAGTTGCAGCGTAACGAGGCGCGTTATCGGCTGCTGGCGGAAAATGTCAGCGATGTGATTACCCGCTCACGAATGGACGGTTCCAGTAAATATATTTCGCCGGCGATCCAGAATATGCTGGGCTGGACGATGGAGGAGATGACCGGACAGGCGACCGACTATGTGTATGAGGAGGATCGTCCCAAGGTTCTGAAGGCTATTCGCACAGCGATCAGCAGCGGGGAGCCTACGCGTCTGGAACACCGGATGCTGCATCGTGACGGACGGGTGTTATGGGCAGAATGTACCTATAAGGCTGTCGGCGGTCCCGATGAGGACGATGTGGTGGTGGTGATCCGCGATGCCACCCAGCGCAAACTTCTGGAAACGGAAGTCATGGAGGCCAAAGAGCGGGCTGAAAAGGCCGCCGAGGCCAAGACCGAGTTTCTGGCCAATATGAGCCATGAACTGAGGACGCCGCTGACCAGTGTGATCGGTTATTCGGGACTGTTGAAAAACTCGGCGGGATTGACGCCAACGCAGAGACTGTATGGCGACCGGATTGCGGCTTCGTCCGAAGCCTTGCTGATGGTGATTAACGATATCCTTGATTATTCCAAGCTGGAGGCGGATGCGGTCGAGCTGGAAAAGGCCCCGTTCGATCTGCGCCAGTATATTGCCGATACGGTCGGGATTATTGAAAGCCAGTGCGCGGCCAAGGGGCTGGGGCTGAAGGTCGATCTGGACAGGCGCTTGCCGGAAATCCTGTCGGGTGATGCGTCGCGCTTGCGGCAGGTATTGCTGAACTTCCTGTCCAATGCGGTGAAGTTTACGGCGGCCGGCAGTGTGGGCGTCAAGGTATTCGGGGCCGAGACTCTGGAAGGACGTTACCGGCTGCGGGTCGAGGTGAGCGATACCGGTATTGGTTTAAGCCAGGAGAAGGGGGAGCTGATCTTCGGGCGGTTTACGCAGGCCGATGCGTCCACGACGCGCGTCTATGGCGGGACCGGACTGGGACTGGCGATTTCGCGCCGTCTGATCGAACTAATGGACGGCAAGGTTGGCTATGAGAGCGAACCGGGCAAGGGGGCGACCTTCTGGTTCGAGGTGCCGCTGGACTTTGACTTTGCCCTGCCGGTGTCGGTGGTGGCCGATACGGTGCCCGATATCGGGGTTAAAGGGCGCATCCTGATGGTGGATGATGCCGAGGCGAACCGCGAACTGGTGAAGATCATTCTGGGGACGTTGGGTCTGGAAGTGGAAACGGCGTGTAACGGTGTGGAAGCCGTAGCTGCGGTGCGCCAGAAGGACTTCGATCTGGTGCTGATGGATGTGCACATGCCGGAAATGGACGGTCTGGCAGCGACGCGCGAAATCCGGCAGCAGCCGCGAGAGAAGCACCTGCCTATTCTGGCGCTGACGGCCAATGTGGGCGGCGATCAGGTGCAGAAATGCCTTGATGCCGGAATGGACGGGCATCTGCCCAAGCCTATTCAGGTGGGTGATCTGGCGCAGACACTGAAGAAGTGGCTGCTGGCAGGATAATCAGTGGTTTCTTTTGTGCGGTTGCGCGGCACCGGGATTTTGCTCCACGCCGGAAGATGACGGCCATGACGTGTTTGGTATTGAGACCCTCCCTACATGGGGAGGGTTTTCTTTTTGTGCGCGTGTCGGGAGTGGGCAATCGCGGGAAAAACAAGGGATTGGCGAAGGCGGGGGCTAATCGGCCCGCCTGTGGACGCTGGTGCCCTATGGTTTGGGTATGGCGGGAAATGGGGACAGCGGACGGGACGAGGTTCAGCAGTGGCTGGATCAGGTGTTTGACCAGTTGCAGGCGCTGACGGACGAAGCCGTGGCGGTGCTGGTGAATGCCGAGCCGCCGGTGGATGCGGCTGAGGCGGAAAAGCGCGCAAGGGCGGTGGGCGTAGTGGCGCGCACGGCCAAGGCGGTGGCGGCCTTGAAGGTTCAAGCCAAGTCCCTGTCTCGCAAGGTTGCCGGAACAGAGGTGGAGGACGATGTGGCAGGACGGGGCGAACCTATCGGAGAGGCAGAGGAACAACGGCTCAGAGATGAGCTGTTCGCTCGCGTCGATCGTCTTTTCGAGGTTGCAGAACAGAAGGGATATGGTCCGAAGCCTGATCGGCCAGATGGAGGCGCAGGAGTTGTTGCGCTGGATGGCGGCGACGCCGGTGGTGCGTCGGGAGCAGGTTTGTAACCCGCCTGACGAGGGCTGGCGGACATGGGTGCTGCTGGGCGGGCGGGGTTCGGGAAAGACCTTTGCCGGTGGTTACTGGATCAATGAACTGGCGCGGCACGGGGTGTATAATCTGGCGCTGGTGGGACCGGCGTTTCACGATGTGCGCGAGGTGATGATCGAGGGGCCGTCGGGGCTGAGGGCATTGGCGGGGCCGGATAATCGTCCGCGCTGGGAGGCTAGTCGCAGGCGGCTGGTGTGGCCGACGGGGACGGCGGCCTATGCGTTCTCGGCAGAGGACCCTGACAGTCTGCGCGGGCCGCAGTTTCATGCGGCATGGGCGGACGAGTTCTGTGCGTGGAGAGAGCCGGAGAAGGTGCTTAGCAATCTGCGGTTTGGTTTGCGGCTGGGAGATGATCCCAAACTGGCCATTACCACCACGCCGAGGCCGATTGCGGCACTGCGGCGGTTGCTGGCGGAAACGGGCGTGGTGACGAGCAGGCTGTCTACCAAGGATAACGAGTCCAATCTGGCCCCCGGTTTTCTGGGACATTTGAAGGCGCTTTATGCCGGAACGCGGCTGGAGGCGCAGGAGATGGAGGGGCTGATCGTTGAGGCCGATGGTGCGCTGTTTCGGGCGCGGGATCTGGCGCAGGCGCGCGGGAGCCGCCCTGTGCGGTTGGAGAAGATCGTGGTGGCGGTTGATCCGCCGGTGACGGCGCATGGCGATGCTTGCGGGATAGTGGTGTGCGGGCGTCGGGACGGGCGAGCCTATGTGCTGGGCGATGGTTCGGTGCGGGGAATGTCGCCAGCCGGATGGGCAGCGCAGGTTGTTGAGACAGCGGCACAATACGGGGCCGATCTGGTGCTGGCGGAGGCCAATCAGGGTGGCGAGATGGTGCGGACACTACTGGCGCAAGCAGGGTGTACGGTGGCGATCAAACTGGTGCATGCGGGTCGTTCCAAGAAGGCGCGGGCCGAGCCGGTGGCGGCGCTGTACGAGCAAGGGCGGGTGGTTCACTGCGGGGCGTTTGCGGCGCTGGAGGAAGAGTTGATGGCGCTGGGGAGCGAGGCGCTGGGACATAGTCCGGATAGGGCGGATGCCTTGGTGTGGGCGGTGACGCATTTGCTGTTGGCGGGAAGAAGTATGCCGCGGCTTAGAAGTCTTTGATGTTGGAGAGAATAACCCCTCCGTCACGGCTTTGCCGTGACTCCTCTCCCGTGATGCGGGGGAGGAGGGTTTCGCGCGATGCGCGCCGCGGGTCCTCCGATCAAGTCGGGGTGACAAAAGTAGAATGCGTGTCAGGCCGCGTCGGGTCGGGAGGTCCCGAAGGGGCGACGATTGCGGCCAACTAAAAAGGCCGTGTCGGGTCGTGAGGTCCCGAAGGGCCGACGACCGCGGCCCAGCAAAAATGGAGAAAGCTATGGATTGGCTACGGGCTTTGGGGCGCGGGCGTGAGGCTGTGCGGGAGGAGAAGGCGAGCCGGACGGGGGCGTTGTTGGCGGTGTCAGGTGTAGGGCAGGCGCGGTGGACGCCGAGGGATTATGCGCATTTGGCGAGGGAGGGGTTTGGCAAGAACCCTGTGGCCTATCGCTGTGTGCGGATGATTGCCGAGGCGGCGGCATCGTGCCCGTTCAAGGTGATGGTGGGCGGGGTGCGTGATGATGCGCATCCGCTGGCGCGGTTGATGGACAAGCCCAATCCCGAGCAGTCGGGAGCCGAGGTGATGGAGGGGCTTTATGCGTCGCTTCAGACGGCGGGCAATGGCTATCTGGAAGCGACGGGAGATGCCGATGGGGATGGCGCGCCGGACCAGATCTGGGGCTTGCGGCCGGACCGGATGAAGGTGGTGCCCGGGCGTGATGGCTGGCCTGAGGGCTGGGATTATGCGGTTGGCGCGAAGAGTGTGCGGATCGGGCGACATGGCGATGGCTGGTCGCCCGTACTACATTTGAAACTGTATCACCCGACCGATGACCATTACGGGTTCTCGCCCTTGGAGGCGGCGGCGTTTGCCATTGATGTGCACAATGCGTCGGGGGCGTGGAACAAGGCGTTGCTGGACAATGCGGCGCGGCCCTCGGGGGCGCTGGTTTATGGCAGCCGTGATGGCGAGAGGCTGACGGGCGAGCAGTTCGAGGCGTTGAAGGCGGAACTGTCGGAGGCGCATGCGGGGGCGAGGAATGCGGGGCGGCCTCTATTGCTGGAAGGCGGGCTGGACTGGAAGCCGATGAGCCTGAGCCCGTCGGAGATGGACTTTATTGCAGGCAAGCATGCGGCGGCGCGGGAGATTGCGCTGGCGTTCGGAGTGCCGCCGCAACTGCTGGGGGTTCCGGGGGATGCGACCTATGCGAACTATCGCGAGGCCAATGCGGCGTTCTGGCGGGGCACGGTGGTGCCGTTGGTGCGGAAGGCGGCAGGCGCGATGACGGGCTGGCTGGGAGCGCGGTTTGTGGATTGCCGGATCGAGGCGGATCTGGACGCGGTGCCTGCACTTCAGGGAGAGCGGGATGCGCTGTGGGCGAGGCTGGATGCGGCGTCGTTTCTGACCACGGAGGAGAAGCGCAAGATGGCGGGGGTCACTTCATGACGTCGATAAGGAAGGTGCCGGTGGCGCTGGTGGTGGCGCTGGTGGTGCAGACGATTGGCGGGCTGGTTTGGGCGGGCGGGGCGGCGGCGAGGATTTCGGCGCTGGAAGGGAAGGTGGCGCAGCAGGTTCTGGTGGCGGAGCGGCTGGCGCGGCTGGAGGCGCAAGGGGAAGCGATGCGGGGTTCGCTGGAGCGCATCGAGCGTCAGCTGGAGGAGCGTGGATGAGGATTGAAGGCTATGCGTCTTTGTGGGGCGTGGCGGACCTGAACGGGGATGTGGTGCATTGCGGGGCGTTTGCAGACAGTCTGGTGCGGACAGGCGCCGAGGGTGTGCGGATGCTGTGGCAGCGTGACGGGCGCGAGGTGATCGGGCGATGGGAGCGGATTGTCGAAGACGAGCGCGGACTGTTTGTGTCGGGTGAGATTGGCGACTGGTCGGGGCAGGCACGGATGGCGCGGGCGGTGTTCGGTGCGGGGGCTGTGGATGGGTTGTCTATAGGGTTCCGGACGGCAAAAGCCCGCAAACAGGGGCGTTTGCGGGTGTTGAGCGGGGTGGCACTGTGGGAGGTGTCGGTGGTGACGTTTCCGGCGTGTCCGGGGGCGCGGTTGAGGGTGGCTGCGGCCTAGTTGGTTTTGAGCGAGAGTTTGGCAGCGAGCGCTTGGATTTCAACCAGCACGGTCTGCATGTCCTGAGAACAGGTCTCCAAGGTTTGGGTGGCAGCCTTGGGGGATGACTTTCCGGCTTCGTAAGACGTTCTGAGCAGGGCGGCGGCTTGTGGATCGGATTGGTCGGCTAGTTTTTCATGGATGGCGGTGACTGCTTCGGGCGGGAGCACAGCCTCGCATGAGCCCATGACGACGAACAGTTGTTGCGTCAGAGCGATTGCCTCATAGGCGGCGGCTTCGATGTTTTCAGACTGATTTTCCGAAGCGGACTGGAGGAAGATAGCGCCAGCGAGTGCAGCAGTGAGGGACAGCATTTTCGGGCCTTTGGATGAGACGATACAGGGCGGCACCAGTAAGGCGGTGCCATAGATGTTAGGCGATCAGGGCGCGGAAGGCGTCGCTGAGGCGGGTGGACTGGCCGTTGATGGCGCGGACATAGGTGAGTGTGATCTGGGTCAGTTCGGTGTCGTCGCGGGCGATTTTGACGACGAGCTGGAAGCTGGAATTTCCCACACGGGTCGGGATGACGGTGCAGGTGAGCAGGTCGTCGTAGCGGGCTGGCGATTTGAACTGGAGATGGGCGTCGACGACGTAGGTCTGGGACAGGTCTTCTATGGCACCTGCCAGAATGCCGAGGTGGCGGTAATATTCGGTGCCTGCGACATCGGCATAGACGAGGTAGTTGGCGTTGAAGACGACGCCTTGGGCATCGACCTCGCCCCAGCGGACGCGGATTTGGTGGGTGAAGGGTCTTGAGATGGTGTTCTGCCCTTGGTTAAGGCGTTGTCGCGACACCTCCCCCGCGATGGAGGGGAGGAGGTGTTACGAGCCCTGTGTAAGACGTTTTTACTTGGAAGCGATCTGTTGGAGCAGGGTTTCCCAGTGGGTGATGCCGGGGGCGAGGTTGTCGAGGGGGAAGCGCTCGTTCAGGCCGTGGGAGAAGCTGTCTTCGCTGCGCATAAAGACCGAGCCGACGCCGTAGGCGGGGATGCCGAGGGCGCGGAAATGCATGCTGTCGGTGGCACCGGCAGACATGGACGGCACGATAGCAAGGTCAGGGTAACGACTGTGAACCGCAGCGGTGACGGCGGCGACGACATCTTCGCGCAGAGGGGAGGACGGGGCGGCGATGGTGCCGGTGTCGAGTTGTTCGATCTTGATGGTGTGATCGGCGACGATTTCCTGAAGTTGATCGCGGATTGCGGCTGTCGAAACGCCGGGAAGGATGCGGCAGTTAACGGTGGCCTGTGCCTGTTGGGGCAGGGCGTTGGCGGCGTGACCGCCCTTGATCATGGTGGTGGTGCAGGTGGTGCGGATGGTGCCGGTATAGTTGCCATTGGCCACGAGGGTGGCAATGGCGGCCTGATCCTGATCATTGGCGACGAGGGCGCGCATGGCGGCGGCGATTTCCGGCTGGGCACGTTCGGCAGCGGCCGTGAAATAGCCGCGTGTGATTTCATCTAAGCTGACCGGGAAGGCGTAGTCGTTCAGGCGTTGTAGGCCTGCGGTCAGGCGATAGATCGGGTTACCGGCAGTGGGGCGCGAGGAGTGGCCGCCGGCATCGGTGACGGTGAGGGTGTAGTCGGCATAGGTCTTTTCCGAGCCTTGCAGGGAATAGACGGTAGGGTTGTGCTGGGTGTCGAGGGAGCCGCCGCCGCCGTCGGCGTTGAGGACGAGTTCGACGTTTTTGTGCTTTTGGGCGAGATGGCGGGTGGTGACCATGCCGGTTTCTTCGTCGCCGGAGAAGGCGAGGATGATGGTGCGCTTTGGCTGCCACCCGGCCTGTTTCAGCTTGATGATTGTGGCCATGACGATGGAAAGGCCCGCTTTATTATCCACGGAGCCTCGGCCGAAGATGTAGCCATTTTCGATGACAGGGGTGAACGGGTCACGTTCCCAGTCGGCAGGATCGGCTTCGACCACATCCATATGGCCGATGATGGCGACGGGTTTCAGAGACGGGTCGCTGCCTTGCCATGTGGCGGTGAAGGCGGCGGTGTCACCGATGGCGTCGATCTGGATGGCCGAGGCGGGGAAGCCGGCGGCGACGAGTTGGTCCTTGAGGAAGTTGGCGTACTGAGGGGTTTGGTTGGGGCCGAACTCGCCCGTTTTGACGGTGCGGTAGGTGATGGCGCGAGACAGGAGCTCTAGCGCGGCGTCAGCCGACTGGGCGTGGGAGACGGCGGGCAGGGCCATGAGAATGGCGGCTGCGGCGGCGGTGGATTTCAGAAATGACATGGATACCCCCTCAGGTAAGAACTGGGGGGACTATGGAACGCGGTTTTGTGTTTGTCGCGGGGGAAGTTGGCTTAACGACGAAGGGCCGGGAAGGCGTAGCGGCCGGTGCTAACGGCGTCGGCGGTGTAGATGTCGTAGAGGCGGCGGAAGGTGCTGCGGTAGGCCAATATGATTACAATGGGGGCGAGCGAAGGTAGCAGCCACAGGTTTTGAGCGTGCCATTGAGGGTTCATATTTAGCGAGAACACGTAGATGCCGATTAGGGCAGGCAACGAAAGCCAATGGGCTTCACTCAGTACTCTGTTCATCTGGGGAGGGATTGGAAGCAGAGGTAAAGGCTTACCGAAAGCCGCGATGAGGCGCTGAACCCACGGGCGAGCAGTTTCGATCTTAGGTAGGTCAAGCCTTAGCGGCTGATATTCCGGATCAAGGGGGCCATAGTCACCATTCGCGACGGTTTGCAGTCGTGACTTTGCGATGAAGTTTGGGGCCGGCTTTGTTGTTGTTCGGCTGAGTTTCGAGCCGCTGGTCATGAGGCGCGGGAAAATCCAAGTTAGGACAAGTATCCCGATAAAAACATTGATCGGTCCCATAGCGATTTGGGCAATGATGCCGACGAACTGACTAGCCATTATAGCGAGGATGACCAGGCTTGTTACAGCCGGTTGCACCAACTCGCGACCCCAAGTGCTTTGGGTGGCGTCTAGTCGAGGTTTGGCACGGTTCCACATGGCGCTGACAGTATCCGCATAGCGCGGGTTTTCAAGGAGAGAGAATGAAAGAGGTTAAGACCGTGTCGGGTTCGCCCGAGGCGCGCGAAGTCGTGCGCGAGATGATGGTGGCGTTTGAGGCGTTCAAGGGTGCCAATGATGCGCGGCTGAACGAGGTGGAGAAGAAATCTGCGGCTGATGCTCTGCTGGAAGAGAAGGTGGCGCGGATTGATCAGGCGCTTACGGGGACGCAGGCCAAGCTGGATCGTATGATGGCGCAGGTGCGTCGTCCGCAGATGGGTGGCGAGGCGGTTGAGGCGGTGAGTGCGCCGGAGGCCAAGGCGGCGTTTGATGGCTATCTGAAGACGGGCTCGGTAGCCGGTCTTGAGGTGAAGGCGGGTCTGTCGAGTGGTGCGTCGTCGGGGGGTTATGTGGTGCCGCCGGAGACGGAGCGAGCCATCGAGCGCCGACTGATGGCGGTGTCGCCGATGCGCGAGATTTGCGCGGTGCGAACAGTGGCCAGTGGTGTGTTCCGCAAGCCTGTTTCGACGGCGGGTGTGGTGGCAGGTTGGGCGGCCGAGACGGCGGCGAGGCCCGAGACGGATCCGGCGACGCTGGCGCTGCTGGAGTTTCCGGCGGCGGACCTTTACGCCAATCCGGCGGCGACGCAGGCATTGCTGGATGATGCCATGGTCGATCTGGACGAGTGGCTGGCGGGCGAGGTCGAGGATGCCTTTGCCGCGCAGGAAACGTCTGCGTTTGTCAGCGGCAATGGCGTGAACAAGCCCAAGGGCTTTTTGGCCTATGACACGGTGGCGGACAGTGCCCATGAATGGGGCAAGATCGGCTATGTGGCCAGTGGTGCAGCAGGCGATTTTGCGGCCAGTGATCCGGCGGACAAGCTGATTGATCTGATCTATGCGCCCAAGGCCCAGTATCGTGCCAATGGCCGTTTTGTGATGAACCGCAAGACGGTGTCGGCGGTGCGCAAATTCAAGGATGCGGACGGTCATTATGTCTGGCAGCCGGCGCAGCGACTGGGCGAGACGGCCAGCCTGATGGGCTATCCGGTGACGGAAATCGAGACGATGCCGGATGTGGCGGCGGGTTCGCTTTCTGTTGCGTTTGGTGACTTCCAGCGTGGCTATCTGATTGTGGATCGTGCGGGGGTGAGGGTATTGCGCGATCCGTTCACCGCCAAGCCTTATGTGCTGTTCTATACGACCAAGCGTGTGGGCGGGGGTGTGCAGAACTTTGATGCGATCAAGGTGATGAAGATGGCGGTCTCTTAAAGTGCCCTAGCGCAAACGCCGCGGGCGTTTGCTGCTTGAGGGCGTCGGCCGGAGGCGAGGGGCTGCGTCCGGTCGGGATGTCCCGAAGGGCCGAAGAGCGCGGCTGACTTAGAAAGATGACAAGGGGCGGTCCGGTGGGCCGCTCTTTGTCGTTTTGGCCCCCTCCGTCACGACTTTGTCGTGCCACCTCCCCCGCGATGCAGGGGAGGAGTGGGGCGGGGATGGGTGCGAAAACTAAATGAAGAAACCCTCATCCGGCCCTGCGGGCCACCTTCTCCCAGCGGGAGAAGGGTTTCGCGCTGTGCGGGCCGCTGGGGGCCTCGATCAAGTCGGGGGATGACGAAGGAATATGGCACAGGCCGCGTCGGGTCAGGAGACCCAAAGGGGCGACGATCGCGGCCAAGCAAGAATGAACCGCGTCGGGTCGAGAAGGCGGAGCCTTCTGATCGCGGCCCAAATATCAAAGGAGGGAAAGATGGCAGCCGTGGTGACGCTGGCGGAGGCGAGGGTGTTTTTGAGGGTGGAGCATGAGGCGGAGGATGGGTTGATCCAGACGCTGGTGGATGCGGCGGTGGCGCGGGTGTCGGGGGAGGTGGGGTTGGTGCTGGTTTCGACCTCGCCTGCGCCGTTGCGGCTGGCGGTGCTGATGCTGGTTTTGCGGGCTTATGAGCGGGGTGAGGGGGCGATGGATGTTGCGCCTATCGAGGCGTGGATTGCGCCTTATCGCGTGGTGAAGCTGTGAGGGTTTTGGCGCAGGTGATGCGGCCGGTGGAGACGCAGACGCCGCAGGGTGGGCGGGCTGTGTTTCAAGAGCCGGTGGGGTCGGTGTGGTTGAAGATCGGGGCGCGACGGCGACGCGAGCGGGACGATGCGGGGGTCTTGCGGGTGAGCGAGGTGATGAAGGCCGAAGTGCGGGCTGATCCGAGGCTGTCGGAGGGTTTGCTGGTGCGGTTTGGCGGTGGTGACTGGACGGTTACGGGGCTTGATCCGGCAGGGGCGGGCTATCGCGTGCTGGAGATGGAGCGGGTGCGATGAGCGATCCGATGGCGGCGGTGATCAAGGGCGTGGTGGCGGCGGTGTCGGCAGATGCGGCGGTTTCGGCGCTGTGTGGTGATCCGGTCAGGATTTGGGATGCGGCACCGAGGGGGCTGGGTTTCCGCATCTGGTGATCGGGGGCGGGAACTGGCGCGAGACGGCGGCGGGGTTCGAGGTGGAGCTGTCGCTGACGGCGGTGAGCCGGTTTGACGGGCAGGAAGAGGCGCGGGAGCTGGCGGGAGCTGTGCGTGGGGCGCTGGAGGGTTTGGCGCTGTCGCAGGATGGTATGTCGGGGCGCGTGGCGGTGCGTTCGGTCGAGGTTTTTGCAGGGGCCGATCGTCGCCATGCCTATGGCGTGGTGCGGTTGCGGGCCGTGATGGAGGGTTAGGACGATGGCGGTGCAACGCGGCAGGGACATGCTGTTGAAGATTGCCGATACGGGCGGGGCGTTTGTGTCGGTGGCGGGATTGAGGGCGCGGACGATCTCGATGAATGCGCGCACGGTGGATGTGACCGATGGCGATAGTGCCGGGCGCTGGCGCGAGCTTCTGGCCGGTGCGGGTGTGAAGTCTGCGGCGGTTTCGGGGCAGGGCATTTTCAAGGATGCGGCTTCGGATGCGCTGATCCGCGAGGCATTTTTCGAGCAGGCGGCGAGGCGCTGGCAGTTGGTGGTGCCGGACTTTGGTGTGCTGGAGGGCGCGTTTCTGGTGAGCGCGCTGGAATATGTGGGCGAGCATGAGGGGGAGGCGAGCTTTGCGCTGTCTCTGGCCAGTGCGGGCGCGGTGGAGTTCTCAGTCCTATGAACGCGATGAGGGGCGAGGTTCGGGTGGAGCTGGCGGGCCAGCCGCGCACGCTGTGTCTGACGCTGGGGGCGTTGGCGCAGATGGAGGCGGGGCTGGGGGTGCGCGGGATGGCGGCCCTGGCGGAACGGATGGCGGTAATGTCGGCGGCGGATTTGCTGGTAGTGCTGGCGGCGCTGTTGCGCGGGGGCGGCGAGGTGGAACTGGCGGACGGACTGGCAGGGGTGTCGGTGGATGCCCGGGCGGCGGCGCTGGCGGTGGCCGAGGCGTTTAAGGCGGCGGTGTGAGCGAGGTGGATGTCGACCACTGGGGCGTGATGCTGAGGCAGGCGCTGGGAATGGGGATTGTGCCGCCGGTGTTCTGGGGGTTGTCGGTGCGCGAGTGGCGGATGCTGAATGCGGGGGCGCGGGCGGTGGAGGCGTGTCTGTCGCGGACGGCCTTGGACGAGATGATGGAGCGGTGGCCGGATGCAGGGTGAGTTTGAAGGCGGGCCTTTGGGGGCTGTGCCGGTTGCGGCGGCGGAGGCTGCGGCGGCGCTGGAGGCTTTGAAGGCGCCCGCAAAGGAGGCGGCGGGGGCGATCGAGGAGGCCTTTGGCAAGGCGGGGAACAGTCTGTCGCGGTCGCTGATGCGGGCGGCGAAGGATGGTGAGGTGACGCTGGCGGAACTGGCGCGGGCGGTGGTGGCGGCGGTCAATGCCGGTATGGGACAGGTGCTGAAAGGCGGTGGCTCTGGCGGGCTGGGCGATGCGCTGTCGCAAGCGGTCGGGAGTGTGTTTGCGGGGGCGCGGGCCGAGGGCGGGCCGGTTGTGGCTGGCGGTGGCTATCTGGTTGGGGAGCGCGGGCCGGAGGTGTTCTGGCCGTCGGGGAGCGGCAGTGTGCAGCCTGTGGGCGGGGCGGCACCTGTGGTGGTGAATGTGATGGTGGACGGCGGGCCGCAGGCGCTGTTGCGGTCCGAGGCGCAGGTGGCGCGGATGCTGGCGCGGGCGGCGGCGCTGGGGGGAGATAGGGGGTGTTGGGTGAGGAGGCGGACGAGCGCGGCCAAGCAAGAATGAGGGCGTTGGAGCGGAAGGTTCTAGAGGTGAGCTGTCTTTGACGTTAGGCCCTTCTCCCATTGGGAGAAGGGTTTCGCGCTTGCGCGCTGCTGGATCCCCCGATCAAGTCGGGGGATGACGGAGATAAGGGGTAGGCGGTGAGGTGGTTTGAGGTGTCATCCCCACCCGCGATACTTCCCTCATTAAGGGGGAGAGAAGAGGCAAGAAAAAAGGGCGTCCGGTGGGACGCCCTTTTGTGTTGGTGATCTCGGGGATCAGAGGCCTTTGGGATTGGGGCCGTATTGGTTGGTGCCGGGTTCGCTGTCGGTGATGCCGATCCACAGCAGGAAGCCGAGGCTGGTGATGATAGCGATGAGGCTGCCGATGCTGATGGCACCAATGGCACCCATCATGGCTGCAGCACTGGGTTCGCCGCCGGTGACAGCGGCCATCATGAAGGCACCGCCGCCGCCGATGAGCATGATGATGACCGCGATGAGGCCACCGACATAGGGGACGAGGGTGAGCCAGCCGGTTTTACCCATGTCGTGCAGACGTTTGATGGTGATGCAGACGTTTGGATAGATCAGGGCCAGACCGATCAGGCCGCCGAGCAGCGGAATCCACGAGGTCAGAACGCTGATGCCGAGTATGATCAGGAAGCTGATCCAGAAATGCTGGCGACGCATGCGGCCGGTATAGGTGAGCATGGCCGATTTGAAATCGTAGCCGTCAGTGCCCGGAAGCGAGTTGATAGCCGAGTTGGCGGCGGCACCAAAAGAAGCGGCGGCGTCGGCGGCGGCACTGGCCAGGCCGAGGATGACGATCTGGGTTGCTGTGGAGCCGTTGGGGACGAAATCAACGTCGTGACCCACATTGATATCGGAACCGGTATGGATGTCATGGCGCGCGAAGACGTAGCTGTTGCCGTCTTCACCGCGAATGGTGCCGGTGTTTGTGGTCGTGTCGTAGCTGGTGATCTGTCCGCGCAAGGGGACCTCCCGAGATGAACCGGTAGCCGGTCGATTAAGGCGGGATCATGGCGCGAGAAAAATGATGCCGCAAGGGAAACAGACAAGTGTCTCAAATATTTGATGAAGTGACGATTCCGGCGCGTTTGGCCTTTGGGTCGACGGGCGGGGTGGAGCGTAAAACCGAGGTGGTGGAACTGGCATCGGGCCATGAGCGGCGCTCGACACCGTGGGCCATGGGGCGCAGGCGCTATCTGGTCGGGGCGAGATTGCGGTCGCTGGATGACATGGCGGTGCTGACGGCGTTTTTCGAGGCGCGTCAGGGGCGGTTGCGCGGGTTCAGGTTTCGCGACTTTGCCGATTACAAGAGCTGTGCGCCGTCGGGCGTGGTGTCTGCGGGCGATCAGGTGATCGGGTCAGGCGACGGTGTGCGGACGGGGTTTGCGTTGTGCAAGGCCTATGGGACGGTGACGCGGGAGATTGCCAAGCCGGTGGCGGGGACGGTGAAACTGGCGGTCGGTGGCGTGGAGACGGATGGCTTTGCGCTGGATGCGGCGACGGGCGCGGTGACGCTGGATGCGGCACCTGGCGAGGGGCAGGTTGTGACGGCGGGGTTCTGGTTCGATACGCCGGTGCGGTTCGATACGGACCGGCTGGAGGTGACGCTGGACAGTTTCGAGGCGGGACGGATGGCGGCGGTGCCGCTGGTGGAAATACGCGGCGCTTAGGCGGGGCAGGTTGAGGGAGGGGAGCCGGAGTGGCTCCCCTTTTTGTATTGGGGGACGGATGCGGGAACTGGAAGGGGCGCTGGGCCAGCGCATCGAGAGCGGGGCGGCGCGGCTGTGCCATGTGTGGGTGCTGGAGCGGGCGGACGGTGTGCGGATGGGGTTTACCGACCATGACCGCGATTTGGATTTTGAGGGCGTGGTGTGTCGGGCGGCGAGTGGCTGGACGCTGGGCAGTGGCGAGGCGGTAGCGGGGACGCAGGCGGGCGGGTTTTCGGCGGCAGGCGCGCTGGATGACGAGGCCATTAGCGAGGCCGACATCGTGGCGGGTCTGTATGACGCCGCAAGGGTTGTGCTGTGGCGGGTGGATTGGAGCGATGTAAGCGCTCGGGTGCGCTTGTGGGCAGGGTCATTGGTGCATCTGCGGCGCGAGGCGGGTCGGTTTGTGGCCGATCTGGAAGGGCCGATGGCGCAACTGGATCGCGTGGTAGGGCGCACATACGGGCGTGACTGCGATGCGGTGCTGGGGGACGCGCGGTGCGGGCTGTCGGCGGGCGAGATTGCGGGGCGGACCTGTGATCGGACGTGGAAAACCTGTGGCGCGGTGTTTGGCAATCAGGTGCGCTTTCGCGGCTTTCCCGATGTGCCGGGCGATGACTTTGTGCTGCTGCGGCCTGTGGGCGGGGTGCGCCATGACGGGAGGAGCCGTCGATGAGTGCGCAGATGGCACAGCGGGCGCGGGCGTGGTTGCGGACACCCTATCGGCATCAGGCGAGCGAGCGGGGCGTGGGGGCGGACTGTCTGGGTCTGGTCCGTGGTTTGTGGCGCGAGGTCTATGGAGACGAGCCGCAGGCGGTGCCGCCGTACCGGTCTGAATGGGCCGAGATCGGCGGGGGTGAAGTGTTGCGCGAAGCGCTGGGGCGCTGGCTGGTGGAGAAGCCGCTGACACGGATGGCGGTGGGGGATGTGCTGTTGTTTCGCATGGAGGCGGGCAGCGTGGCCAAGCACTGCGGGGTGCTGAGTGCGCTGGAGGGGCCGGAGCCGAAGATGATCCATGCCTATTGGGCGCGGGCAGTGGTCGAGAGCTGGATGGGAAGCTGGTGGGACCGGCGGCTGGTGGCTGTTTTTGGGTGGCCGGAGATTGAGCCAAAGATTGAGGAGGCGCGCGCATGACACAGGTGGCTTTTGCGGCGGTTGGCGGTTTCTTTGGCGGGCCGGTCGGGGCGGCGATTGGCGGGATGATCGGCGGGATGGTGGATAGCCATCTGGTCAATAGTCTGAAGCCTGCGCGGCAGATCGGGCCGCGTCTGGAGGGGCTGAAGCTGTTGGGGGCGGCGCAGGGTGCGCCGATGGCCTGTGTGTTCGGGCGGGCAAGGGTGACGGGTCAGGTGATCTGGGCCGCACGGTTCCGCGAGGAAAAGCGCAAGACTTCGGGCGGCAAGAGCGGCCAGCGGACGGTGGACTATGGTTATTCGCTGAGCTTTGCCGTGGCGCTGTGCGAAGGCGAGATCGACGGTGTGGGCCGTATCTGGGCCGATGGCATGCCGATGGATATGTCGGGTGTGGTCTGGCGCGTTCATAAAGGTGGCGAAGGGCAGATGCCTGATCCGCTGATTACGGCGGTGGAAGGGACGGCACCGGCCTATCGCGGGACGGCCTATGTGGTGTTCGAGGACCTACCGCTGGAGGCCTATGGCGACCGTGTGCCGCAACTGGCGTTCGAGGTCTTCCGTCGTGCGAGGGGCGAGACACCGAGGCTGGAGGATCAGGTCGAGGGGGTGTGTCTGATCCCCGGTGCGGGCGAGTTTTGTCTGGCGACGGATGTGGTGTTGAGGCGCGAGGGGATTGTGCGCACCAAGGCCGAAAATGCGGGCGCGGGGCTGGGGCGGGCCGATATCGAGGTGTCGCTGGACCAGTTGGTGGCGCAGATGCCCAATGTCGGGCGCGTCAATCTGGTGGTGGGTTGGTTCGGGACCGATGTGCGGGCGGCCCATTGCAAGATCAGGCCGGGGGTGGAGCGTCGCGACAAGCCGACCCAGCCCTTGCAGTGGTCGGTGGCGGGGCTGGACCGTTCAGAGGGGCATTTGATCTCGCAGACCATGGACGGTGCTGTGGCCTATGGCGGGACGCCTTCGGACGAGGCGGTGCGGCAGGCCATCCGTGCGATCAGGGCGCGGGGGCTGGAAGTCGTGCTGTACCCGTTCGTGTTCATGGATTGCGAGGGCTATCCGTGGCGCGGGCGTGTGGCGGGGCGGGATGGTTCGGATGCGACGGCGGATGTGGCGGCGGTGTTTGGCGATGCAAGAGGTTGGGGCTTGCGGCGTCAGGCGCTGCATTATGCGAAAATGGCGCGCGAAGAAGGCGCGGACGGGCTGATTATCGGCTCTGAGATGCGCGGGTTGACCCTGACGCGGGATGCGGCGGGCGGCTTTCCGGCGGTGGCGCAGTATCAAGCGCTGGCGGCGGAATGTCGGGCCGAGGCGGGGGCGGGCGTGAAGCTGGGCTATGCGGCGGACTGGTCGGAATATGCCGGATTGCGGGACGGTGGCGAGGTGAGGTTTCACCTTGATCCTTTGTGGGCCGATCCGAATATCGATTTTGTCGGGATCGACTGGTACCCGCCGATGGGGGACTGGCGAAGCGAGGATGGCGGGCTGGATGGTGCGTTGTTCGCAGGGCCGCAGGATCGGGATTATCTGGCGGGGCAGGTCGCGGGCGGGCGCGATTTCGACTGGTATTATGCCAGTGGCGAAGACGAGGCGGCGCAGGTTCGCACGCCGATTTCTGACGGGGCCTATGGCGAGGACTGGGTCTGGCGCGTCAAGGATTTGAAGGGCTGGTGGTCCAATCCGCATTATGAGCGGGTGGGCGGTGTGAGGCTGGATAGGCCGACGGCCTGGGTGGCGGGGATGAAGCCGGTGCGCCTGACCGAGATCGGCTGTGCGGCGGTGGATCGCGGGGGCAATACGCCCAATCTGTTCTTTGATCCCAAGAGTAGCGAGAGCGTCTTGCCTCCTTATTCGTCGGGCGCGCGTGATGATGCGATGCAGCGGGGCCTGTTGGAGGCTGTGCTGCGGCATTTTGGCAAGGTGGAGAATAATCCGGTGTCGGCGGTCTATGGCGGGCCGATGGTGTCGGGGGCCGATGTGTGGTGCTGGGATGCGCGGCCCTATCCGGCGTTTCCGGCGCGTGAGGATTTGTGGGCCGATGCACCTAGCTGGCGCACGGGGCACTGGCTGAATGGCCGTATGCAGGGCGAGGCGTCGGACCTTGTGGCGATGTTGTTGGAGCGGGCCGGTGTGGCGCGTGACGGGTATCGGCTGGAGGGGGTTAAAGGCACAATTGCCGGACTGGTGATTGATCGTCCGATGACGACGCGGGCGGTGCTGGAGACGCTGTTGCTCGCGCTGGGAGCAGTGGCGTCGGAGAAGGCGGGCGCGATTGTGGTGTCTGGGGATCGTGCGCAGGATCTGGAACTGAGGTTGGAGGCGCTGGCCATGCCCGAGGAGGGCGGGCCGGTGGTGGCCGAGCGACGCTTGCAGACGGTGCCGCAAGGGGTGCGGGTGCGCTTTGTCGGCGAGGCACAGGACTATCAGACGGGGGCGGTGATTGTGCGTTCACACGGTCGTGCGTCGAGCGATGCGGGTGCGGCCCCTCTGGCGGACATGGTTGATCTGGACCTGCCTATGGTGGTGGGGACGGGTTTGGCGCGGACCGTGGCGCGGCGTGTGTTGGAGGTGGTGCAAGGCGAGCGGTTGCGGATGCGGCTGGGGCCGCTGGAGGCGATGCAGGTCGAGGCGGGGGATGCCGTCGAGGTCGAAGGGCGTGACGGTGTCTGGCGTGTGGCGAGGCTGGCCTATGAGGAAGAGGTTCTGGTGGAGCTGGAGCCTTGGGTGACTGTGGCCGAGGAAGATGCGCTTGAGGACTGGCGTGGCGGTGACGGGGGTATCGAGACGGTCGGGGCACCGTGGGTGCGGGTGTTGGACCTGCCCCTTTTGCCGTTTGAGGACGGTGATTTGCGGCCGGTGGTGGCCGTGGCGGCGGACCCCTGGTGGCCGATGGCGGTGCATGGGGGTGCGGATGTCGAGGCCTTGGCGCTGCGTGGCGAGGTGGCCGAGGCGGCGCAGGTCGGCGAGTTGGTCGAGCCTTTGGCGGCGGGGCCGGTGGATCGCTGGGATCATACAGGGCGGCTGGTGGTGCGGCTGTCGGGCGGGAGTTTGGCCAGTCGCAGCATCGGGGCGGTGCTGGACGGGGCCAATATGCTGGCGGTTGAAGGCGATGAGGGCTGGGAGATTGTGCAGTTCAGTCGGGCGCAACTGATTGGCGAGGATGTCTGGGTTCTGGGGGGATTGTTGCGCGGGCGATTGGGGACAGGAGGCGAGGCCGCAAGCCTGAAACGGGCGGGGCAGGCGGTTGTTATGCTGGAGGGCGGTTTGACGCGTCTGGATATGGGAACGGACGAGCGCGGTGTGGAGCGTCTGTGGCGGGTCGGGCCAAAGGGACTGGCACCGGCAGGGGCGGGGTTTAGCGAGGCGCGTTTTGTCTGGCAGCGCAGGGGCTCTAGGCCGTGGCGGCCCGCTCATTTCAGGCAGGTGGCGGGCGAGGATGGTCTTTGCTTGAGCTGGCAGGTCTGTGTGCGAACCGGCGGGGATGGCTGGCGCGAGGATGGGATCGAGCCTGATCCGAGGCGGTTCCGTTTGCGGGTGATGGTGGCAGGCGAGACTGTGCGTGAATGGCAGGTTCACGATACGCGGGCGCTGTATGAAAACGCGCAGCAGACGGTCGATTTTCCGCAAGGTTTGACAGCGGAAGTGACGCTGGCTGTGGCGCAGTGGGGCGATGGTTGGGGCTGGGGAGAGGAAGCCTTGTTACGCTTGAAATAGCGCGACCCCTTTCAAGGGGGGCCTTGATGCCCTAACTGACAGGGAGCTGTAATTTAAACCTTGGAGCTGTACAGGCGTGGCTGGTGATCCCTACAAGGAACTTGGCGTTTCTAAAGGCGCGAGTGCCGACGAGATCAAGAAAGCTTTTCGCAAGCTGGCGAAAGAGCTGCACCCTGACAAAAATCCGGGGGACAAGGCGTCCGAGGAGCGTTTCAAACGCGTTACGGCGGCCTTTGATCTGCTGGGTGATGCCGAGAAGCGTGCCAAATACGACCGTGGCGAAATCGATGCCGATGGACGCGAGCAGTATCGTGGCTATGGCGGCGGTGCAGGTGGTGGCGGTCGGTCGGGCGGTTTTTCGGGTTTTGGCGGTTCGGGCCAGCGCGGCGGTTTCGAAGATATCGACCTGTCGGACCTGTTTGCAGGGTTCGGTGGCGGCGCTGCCAATCGTGGCTTTGGTGGCGGCAAGGGGCAGGATATCCGTGCCACGCTGGAGGTCAGCCTTGAAGAGGTGATTTCGGGCACAACACGCCGTATCCAGTTCTCGGACGGGCGCATGGTGGATGTGGCCATCCCCAAGGGCGCGTCGGACGGTCAGGTGGTGCGTCTGAAAGGTCAGGGAGCGCCGGGCCGCACGCAGCCGGGCGATGCCTTGATTGAGCTGAGGGTCTTGCCGCATCCGCTTTATCGTCGCGAGGGGGCGGACCTGCATATGGACCTGCCGGTTTCGGTGCCGGATGCGGTGCTGGGTGGCAAGGTGACGGTGCCCACGCCCGAGGGCAAGGTGATGATGAGCATCCCCAAGGGCTCGAACTCGGGCAAGGTGCTGCGTCTGAAAGGGCGCGGTGGCTATGCCGATGGCAAGCGCGGGGACTTGCTGGCCAAGCTGATGGTGACGCTGCCGGACGAAGAAGACGAACTTCTGGTGCGCTTTGCCGAGGATTGGCGCAAAAATCGGCCCTACACGCCGGGCAAGTGATGGCGTAAGGCAATCTGCGTTCTGTGGTGGTGAGTCTGTCGTTCGCCACCCGAGTCAGAGGGATTGCTGCCGATGCCTGTTGTGAAGCCTGTTGTGAAGCCTGCGCGTCCGTGGTTTTCGTCGGGGCCGACGGCCAAGCGACCCGGTTATAAGCTGGCAGGACTTTCGGAGGCTTTGCACGGGCGTGGCATTCGTGCGCCCGAGACAGCAGCGCGGTTTGCCTATGGCCTGAAGCTGACCCGCGAAGTGCTGGGTGTGCCGGACGACTATGTCATGGTGTTTACGCCGGGTTCGGATACCGGCGCGGTGGAGGCAGCCCTGTGGGGGATGCTGGGGCCGAGGCCTGTGACGGTGGTGGCGTTCGAGAATTTTGGCCTGACATGGGCCGAGGATGTGCGAGACCATTTGAAGCTTGATCCGGTGGTGGTGAAGGCCCCGTGGGGAGACTTGCCGGACCTGTCGGTCGTGGACTGGTCGCACGATGTGGTTTTTCCGTGGAATGGTACGACGTCGGGCGTGAAGGTGCCGGACGGGGACTGGATCGCGGCGGACCGCGAGGGTTTGAGCATCTGTGATGCGACCTCGGCGGCGTTTGCACAGCCTCTGGATTGGCCCAAGCTGGATGTGACGACCTTTAGTTTCCAGAAGGCGCTGGGCGGCGAGGCGGGCATTGGCGTGATGGTCATGTCGCCGCGTGCTGTGGCGCGTCTGGACGAAAATGTGCCCGCTTGGCCGGTGCCCAAGGTGCTGCGTCTGACGGGTAAGGACGGGAAGTTTGACCGGACGCTGGCGGAAGGCGTGGTGATCAATACGGCCTCGGTCCTGACCATGGAGGACTGGATCGATGCGCTGGAATGGGCCAAATCGGTCGGGGGCTGTGAGGCGCTGATTGCGCGCACCGATGCCAACTATGCGGCGCTGGAAGCGTGGGTGGGCAAGACGGCGTGGGTCGATTTCTTGCCGCAGCGCGAGGATATCCGCTCGACGACCTCGGTATGTCTGAAATTTACCGATGATCGTGTTTCGGCGCTGGATGACAAGGGTCAGAAGGCCTTTGTAAAGCGCTTCAAAGCCCTGCTGGAAGACGAAGGGGCGGTTTACGATATGGAACCGCACCGTAATGCGCCGCCGGGGTTGCGGTTGTGGTGCGGGAGCACGGTGGAAACCGCCGATGTGGTGGCGATCGGGCCGTGGTTGGAATGGGCGTTTGCAACGGCGGTGGCGGAAATCTGATATTTCCAATGACCGAGGGCGACAGCCGACGATTCAACGGTTATAGGCTGCTACCGCGTTTTACTCGCGGAGATCAGTGCAGTGGCTAATGTTGCGGTAGTCGGCGCCCAGTGGGGTGACGAGGGCAAGGGCAAGATCGTGGACTGGCTGTCCAATCGCGCCGATATGGTGGTGCGGTTCCAGGGCGGTCACAATGCGGGGCACACCCTCGTTGTCGATGGCAAGGTCTATAAGCTGGCGCTGCTGCCCAGCGGTGTTGTGCAGGGCAAGCCCTCCGTCATCGGTAATGGCGTGGTCGTGGACCCGTGGCACCTTGTGAACGAGATCGCCAAGATCGAAGCGCAGGGCGTGACCATCAGCCCTGAATTGCTGACGATTGCTGACAATGCCTGTCTGATCCTGCCGATCCATCCGGCGCTGGACGTGGCGCGTGAAGCGGCCGCTTCGGCTCCGGGGGCCAAGATCGGTACGACCGGTCGCGGTATCGGTCCGGCCTATGAGGACAAGGTGGGCCGTCGTGCGATCCGCGTCTGCGATCTGGCCAATGAAGAAGACCTGAAGGTCAAGATTGACCGTCTGCGCTCGCACCATGACCCCTTACGCGCCGGTCTGGGGCTGGAGCCGATTGATCCGCAGGCTCTGTTGCAGCAGCTGCTGGATATTGCGCCGAAGATTTTGCCCTATGTGAAGCCGGCATGGCGCGTGCTGGATCAGGCCCAGAAGGCTGGCAAGCGTATCCTGTTTGAAGGTGCACAAGGCGCGTTCCTGGATGTGGACCACGGTACCTATCCGTATGTGACGTCGTCCAATACCGTCGCAGGTCAGGCGGCCGCCGGTTCGGGCCTTGGTCCGCGCGGCGTTGGCTATGTGCTGGGCATTGTGAAGGCCTATACGACCCGCGTGGGTGAAGGTCCGTTCGCCTGTGAACTGCATGACGAGGTGGCCGAGCATCTGGCGACGGTGGGTCGCGAGGTTGGCGTCAATACCGGCCGTGCGCGTCGTTGCGGTTGGTTCGATGCGGTCTTGGTGCGCCAGTCGGTGGCTATCAATGGCATTGACGGTATTGCCCTGACCAAGCTGGACGTTCTGGACGGTCTGAAAACCTTGAAGATTTGCGTGGGCTATCGCGTGAATGGCGAGGTGTTGGACTATCTGCCGTCCAGCCTGAAGGATCAGGCGGCAGCCGAGCCGGTATTTGAAGAGCTGGAGGGCTGGGATGAGAGCACCGGGGGCGTTCGCAGCTTTAAGGACATCAATGCCAATGCCATCAAGTATGTGCGCCGTATCGAGGAACTGATCGGTGCGCCGGTGGCTCTATTGTCCACCAGTCCCGAGCGGGACGATACCATTTTGATGCGCGACCCGTTTCAGGGCTAAAATGTAAAAACGAGACAAGGGGTTTTTAACCCCCTTGTGTAAGGCTGTCCCTGATAATCGGGGGCAGCCTTGTTCGCTTTAGATACCAAATCCATGCAGAAAATCGCACCGGTGGTTCGCCGTGTGGTTGTTGTGGACCCCAATCCGGCGGGGGCAAAGCTGATGGCTGAATTGCTGAAAGGCTTTGGCTGTCGGGACGTTGCGATGGAATCGGATGATGCGCGCGTTATTGATCTGGCGCGTGAAATGGAGCCGGGACTTTTTATTATCGAGCGTTCTGGACCGAAGCTGGATGGCGAGCAGTTGACACGCCGTATCCGCAGATCCAGCCTGTCAACGCGCCGAGCGCCGATCATCATGGTGACAGCAGAGGCGACGGCGTCGTCGATCAAAGGCGCGCGTGATGCCGGTGTGCATGAATTTCTGCGAAAGCCCTTTACCAGCGGTGACCTGTATCGGCGGATTGAAAATCTGGCGACCAAGCCGCGCGACTGGGTCGAGGCCGTGGGCTATGTGGGGCCGGATCGTCGTCGTTTTAACTCGGTGGACTATGCCGGGCCGCGCAAGCGCAAGGCCGATGAAGGCGGTGCGCCGACACTGGACGGGATCAAGGATCAATCAATGCGCATTCTGGCATCGGCTCTGGTGCAGTTCTCCAGCGATCCGGCGCAAGCGGTGCGGGCTATCGGAGAGCAGGGCAAGACCCTGAAGATGCTGGCTGTGAAGACGGGCGATACGGCTCTGGCTCTGGCGGCTGTAGGCCTGCAGACCGAATTGGAAATGGGGCGCACATCTCTGGAGCAGTTGAACGGGCCGGTGAAGGCTATTCTGGCGCTGGCTCCGTCAAAAAGCCTGGCACGCCAAGGCTGAGCATCGCTCTTAAGGCGGGATAGAAAAAGGGCGGCTGGAGTGATCCAGCCGCCCTTTTCGCTTCGGGGGAGGAGAAACGGTGTAACGTCTAGGCGTTAACGAGGTTGCGTTCGAGAGCAGCGGCCTGCATCGCTTTTTGCAGTTTCTCGAAGGCGCGAACCTCGATCTGGCGCACGCGTTCGCGGCTGACACCATATTGGCCGGCCAGTTCTTCGAGGGTGACCGGATCATCCTTGAGGCGACGCTCGGTCAGGATGTGCTTTTCACGGTCGGTCAGTTCTTCCATGGCTTCTTGAAGCAGCGACATACGGATGTCGCGTTCTTCATTGTCGGCCAGTTGTGTTTCTTGACTGACGGCGTCGTCGTCGGCCAGCCAGTCCTGCCATTCGGATTCACCGTCGGCGCGCATAGGGGCGTTCAGCGACGAGTCACCACCCAGACGGCGGTTCATGTCGATAACGTCTTGCTCGGTGACCCCCAATTTGGTGGCAATCTGTTCGACGTGGTCAGGATGCAGATCGCCTTCCTCGAAAGCCGATATCTGGCTCTTGGCTTTGCGAAGGTTGAAGAACAGCTTCTTCTGGGCGGCGGTGGTGCCCATTTTGACCAGCGACCACGAACGCAGGATATATTCCTGAATGGACGCGCGAATCCACCACATGGCGTAGGTGGCCAGACGGAAGCCCTTGTCGGGGTCGAATTTCTTGACGGCCTGCATCAGACCGACATTGCCTTCGGAAATGACTTCGCCGATCGGCAGGCCGTAGCCGCGATAACCCATGGCGATCTTGGCCACGAGGCGAAGGTGCGATGTTACCAGACGGTGCGCCGCTTCGGGGTCTTCATGCTCGGACCAGCGTTTGGCCAGCATGAATTCTTCGTCTTTGGTAAGCATCGGAAATTTGCGGATTTCCGAGAGGTAACGGGACAGTCCCTGTTCAGGCGACATTACCGTCAAAGTGGTGTTGGCCATGTGGTCCCTCCGACCGATTAACGAGCGGGCGCTTCGGCTATGGCCACATGCGTGCACCATCGCCTCGCCCCTCAATGGATAGAGATGGTATTTCGTTGCATGGTTTTAAAGGGGCAAAACCGCGTTTGAATTGCGATTTTGTGCCTAGGCCATACAGACGGGGAGCCTCTCTGGACGCTGGAATGGTAACTAGCACAGGGTTAGTTGCTAATCAAGCGCGAGGAGGCGTCTCTCAAGGGCTTGCATGTCGGCGGGAGGGGCGGTCTCGAAGCGCAGGGCCACGCCGGTCACCGGATGGACGAAACCGAGGATGGCGGCGTGCAGGGCCTGACGGGTGAAGTTCAGCTCGTCGAGGATGGCGCGGACGGGGATGGCGGCGGCACCCGAGCCATAGACAGGATCACCCAGAAGCGGAGCGCCGACCGAGGCCATATGGACGCGGATCTGGTGGGTGCGACCTGTATGCAGGGTGCAGGCGATGCGCGAGGCCAGCGGCGCGCCACTGGCCTTGGCGGGCTGGCCATAGGTTTTCTGGACGACATAGTCGGTGATGGCCTGACGCCCGCCGTGTTTCAGGACCGCCATCTTTTTGCGGTCATGCAGCGAACGGCCGATCTGGGTGTCGATGCGGCCACTGAGGGCGTTGGGGGTGCCGCGCGTCAGGGCGATATAGGTGCGCTCTATGTCGTGTTTGGCGAACAGGGCGGACAGGCCCTGATGGGCCTCGTCGGTCTTGGCGGCGACCATGACGCCGGACGTGTCCTTGTCGAGGCGGTGGACGATGCCGGGACGGGCGACGCCGCCTATGCCGGATAATGTCTCGCCGCAGTGGTAGAGCAGGGCATTGACCAGAGTGCCGCTCTCGCAACCGGGGGCGGGGTGGGCCGCCATGCCGGAGGGCTTGTCGATGACGATCAGATGCGCGTCCTCGTAGAGGACGTTCAGCGGGATGTTTTCGGGCTGAGGCTCGGCGGGGGACACGGGGGGCAGGGTGATAGTGTAGGTGCCGCAGGTGGCCTTGGCCTTGCCCGAGGTCAGGATCTGACCGTCTTTGGATACGGCACCTTCGGCCAGCAAGGCCTGAAGGCGGGCGCGTGACAGGGTGGGGAAGGTATCGGACAGGGCCTTGTCCAGACGGATACCGGAGGCTGTGACCTCGGCGGAGAGGATTTCGGCTCCCGCATCTTCGGTATTGTCTTCGTCAGTCATTATTGGTTCATCGGCCATGAGGTGTGATTAGCACGGCTTGAAGCGGGCTCAACCCGCCAAGCGAAAACGCTCTGGTGGCAGATGATGAAACGCATACTGACGATAGCGGTTGTGAGCGGGGCGGTGGCACTGCTGGGCAGCTGTGCCACCATGAGCGAGGACCAGTGTCTGGCCGGTGACTGGGGCGGCAAGGGCTATCAGGACGGATTGAACGGGCGTGCGCCCGAACGGTTGGACGACCATGCCAAGGCCTGTGCCAAGTTCGGGGTTACGCCGAATCCGACGGCCTATTATTCGGCGCGTGATCAGGGCTTGCGGAACTATTGCCGGTGGGACAACGGGTTTCGTGTGGGGCGCAACGGGTCGACCTATAACGGGGTCTGTACGCCCGATGAAGAGCGCAACTTCCTGCCCGCATATGAGGACGGGGTGAGGGTGTATCAGGCCGAGCGTGTGCTGTCGGATGCCGAGAGCAATGTCCGCTCGGCGGTCTCGCGTATCCGTGACCGCGAGAACAAGCTGGAGGCCAAGCAGCGCGAACTGCGTCAGGAAGGTCTGAGCCAAGAGGAGCGCGAGCGTATTCGCGCCCGTATCCGTGACTTGCGGATAGAATTACGCGATGCGCGGCGTGAACTACGTATGGCCGAGGACGAATATCGTGCTGTCGAATACGAGGCGCGGATGATTATCCGCTCTGTCGGTGGCCGTTACGGCGTCTGGTAAAGAAAACGCCCCGCAGAGTGATCTGCGGGGCGTCTTTGTATTTAGTCTGTAATCGCAGATTAGCCGATTTGCGGGTCCAGGGAACCGGCGGCATAGCGCTTGGCCATCTGGGCGGTGGACAGCGGCTTGATCTTGGAGGCCATACCTTCACAGCCGAACTGCAGGTAGCGTTCCTGACACAGCTTGCGCATGGCTTCCTTGGCAGGCTTCAGATAGGCGCGCGGGTCGAACTCGGCCGGCTTCTCCATCAGGACCTTGCGGATAGCACCGGTCATGGCCATGCGGTTGTCGGTGTCGATATTTACCTTGCGCACGCCGTTCTTGATGCCGCGCTGGATTTCTTCAACCGGCACACCCCAGGTCTGAGGCATCGCACCGCCATAGGCGTTGATGATGTCCTGCAGGTCTTGCGGCACCGACGACGAGCCGTGCATCACCAGGTGGGTGTTCGGCAGGCGGCGGTGGATCTCTTCGATCACGTTCATGGCCAGTACTTCACCGTCCGGCTGACGGGTGAACTTATAGGCACCGTGCGAGGTGCCCATGGCGATGGCCAGAGCGTCGACCTTGGTGGCCTTTACGAAATCAACGGCTTGGTCCGGATCGGTCAGCAGGGCCGAGTGGTCCAGCTTGCCTTCGAAGCCGTGGCCGTCTTCGGCTTCGCCCATGCCGGTTTCCAGCGAGCCGAGAACACCAAGTTCACCCTCGACCGAAACGCCGCACGAGTGGGCCATCTCGGTGACACGACGGGTGACGTCGACATTATATTCGTAGGAGGCAGGGGTCTTGGCGTCTTCTTCCAGCGAGCCGTCCATCATCACCGAGGTGAAGCCGTACTGGATGGCGGTGGCGCAAGTGGCCGGACCATTGCCGTGGTCCTGGTGCATACAGACCGGAATATGCGGGTACAGTTCGACCAGAGCGTCGATCAGGCGGGCCAGAACGATATCGTTGGCATAGGAGCGGGCACCGCGCGAAGCCTGGATGATAACCGGCGCATTGACGGCGTCGGCGGCCTCCATGATGGCCAGGCCCTGTTCCATATTGTTGATGTTATACGCCGGCAGGCCGTAGTCGTTTTCAGCTGCGTGGTCGAGCAGCTGACGCAGGGTGATGCGCGCCATCCTGAAAGGTCTCCGAAGAATCTAAGCGAGTGTGGGTCTGATGTAGACCGGAAGGGGCGAAAAGTCACCTTTGCGCCCCGATGAGGAAAGGGCGGACACCTGTGGTATCCGCCCCTTTGGATGATTATGCGCGAAGCGCGTCGACGCCCGGAAGCGGCTTGCCTTCCATCCATTCAAGGAAGGCACCGCCAGCGGTAGAGACAAAGGTCATGTCGGAGACAACACCGGCGTGGTTCAGAGCGGCCACGGTGTCGCCGCCACCGGCTACGGCGATCAGCTTGCCAGCCTTGGCGAGGTTTGCGGCTTCCTTGGCCGCGGCATTGGTCGCAGCGTCAAACGGCGGGACCTCGAACACGCCCAGCGGGCCGTTCCAGATCAGGGTCTTGGACAGGCCCATGGCGCGGGTCAGGCGGGCGACGGTTTCAGGGCCGGCGTCGAGGATCAGGTCGTCAGCAGCAATACGGTCCAGCGCGCGAACGCCGTGTTCGATACCCGGCTTGACGCCCTTGGCCACGACCACATCGACCGGCAGCAGCAGTTCGCAGCCCTTCTGACGGGCTTCTTCCATGATCTCGCGAGCAGTGTCGGCGAGGTCTTTCTCGCACAGCGAGCCGCCGACATCGACGCCTTGGGCGTGCAGGAAGGTGTTGGCCATGCCGCCGCCGATGGCGAGGTAGTCCAGCTTGGCGACGAGGTTCTTCAGCAGGTCCAGCTTGGTCGAAACCTTTGCACCGCCAACAATACCGATCACCGGCTTCACAGGCGTGCCGAGTGCGGCGTCCAGAGCTTCCAGTTCGCGGCGCATGGACTCACCAGCGTAGGCCGGAAGGATGCGGGCCAGACCCTCGGTCGAGGCGTGGGCGCGGTGCGCGACTGAGAAGGCGTCGTTGACGAAGATGTCGCCGATTTCAGCCAGAGCCTTGGCGAAGTCTGCGTCGTTCTTTTCTTCGCCCTTATGGAAGCGCACGTTCTCCAGCAGCACCACGCCGCCGGCGTCGGTATCTGCCAGGGCAGTCTTGGCGGCGTCACCGATGCAGTCGTCGGCGAAACGCACAGGAGCGCCCAGCAGGTTCTCCAGCGGCTCGACAACCGGCTTCAGGCTCATGGACGGCACACGCTCGCCCTTGGGGCGGTCGAAGTGGGCCAGCAGGGCCACCTTGGCACCGGCTTCACGCAGCTTGTTGATGGTCGGCAGGGCCACGAGCAGGCGGGTGTCGTCAGTGACGGCGCCATCTTCCATCGGAACATTGAAGTCCACGCGGACGAGGGCGGTCTTGCCGGAAAGGTCTTTAGCGTCGTCGAGAGTGCGGAAGGTCATTTTAGCGTTCCAGTCTTCCTTCTCCGGAGGGGAGAAGGTGGCCCGCAGGGCCGGATGAGGGTCTAACAGGTCAGTCGGCGGATGCCGTGGTCAGAGTGTAATCAGGCGGGCATGGGCCCGAATGGCGTCAGCGAGTGCGGTGGGGTGCGTTAAAACCTGTTCATTGGTGAAGCGCAGGACGGTCCAGCCCATGGTTTCTAAATCTGTCTGGCGCAGGTGATCTTTGATGGCGACATCATCGCGGGCGTGAATGCCGCCGTCGATCTCGATCACCAGCTTCAGCCGTTCGCACGCAAAATCGGTGATGTATCGATCTATAGGATGCTGGCGGCGAAATTTATGAGCGTCGATGCGACCGCTGCGTAAAAGGGCCCAAACCTTTTCTTCGGAGAGGCCGGAGGATTGACGCAGTTGGCGTGCGAATTCGGCGCGTTTGGATGTCATAACAACAACCCCTCACCCTTTCGCGCAGCCAATCGCCTTTGGCTCTTGGGCGCTCAAGCCCTCTCCCGACGGGAGAGGGCTCAAGACATTTTTTCTTACAGGAACTTGGCCATTTGCAGGGCGGTGTCCGACATGCGGGTGGCGAAGCCCCACTCGTTGTCGTACCAGCTCAGCACGCGCACCAGGGTGCCGTCGATGACCTGGGTCTGCGGCAGGGCAGCGGTCGACGAGGCGTTGTGGTGGTTCAGGTCGATCGACACCAGCGGGTCGTTCGAGGTGAACAGAACGCCCTTCATTGGACCGTTGGCGGCAGCTTCGAGGGCTGCGTTGACTTCTTCCTTGGTGGTGGCGCGACCGGCAACGATCTTCAGGTCAACGACGGAGACGTTTGGGGTCGGGACGCGGATCGACGAACCGTCCAGCTTGCCCTTCAGTTCCGGCAGAACCAGACCCACAGCCTTGGCAGCGCCGGTCGAGGTCGGGATCATCGACAGGGCAGCAGCGCGACCGCGGTACGGGTCCTTGTGCATGGTGTCGAGGGTCGGCTGGTCACCAGTATAGGCGTGGATGGTGGTCATGTAGCCACGCTCGATGCCGACCAGTTCGTTCAGAACCTTGGCGATCGGGGCCAGGCAGTTGGTGGTGCACGAAGCGTTCGAGACGACGATGTCGTCGGCACCGAGGGTTTCGTGGTTCACGCCGAAGACGATGGTCTTGTCGGCGTTATCAGCCGGAGCCGAAACCAGAACGCGCTTGGCACCTGCGGTCAGGTGGGCCGAGGCTTTTTCCTTCGAGGTGAAGATGCCGGTGCACTCGAACGCGATGTCGACGTTCAGTTCGGCGTGCGGCAGCTTGGCCGGATCGCGTTCAGCGGTGACCTTGATCTTGCCATAGCCGACGTCGATCCAGTCCTCACCCGAGGTGATGGTGCCCGGGAACCGGCCGTGGACCGAGTCATAGCGCAGCAGGTGTGCGTTGGTCTCAACCGGACCCAGGTCGTTGATCGCCACGACTTCGATGTCCTTGCGGCCATGCTCGACGATCGAGCGAAGAACAAGACGGCCGATACGGCCAAAGCCGTTAATGGCGACGCGAACGGTCATGGGAGATCTCCTAGTCAGCAAGGACGAAAGTTTGGCGTCTCAATGGGACGGACTGGCCATAAGTGCAAGTCTGTGGCGGTCACAGATGGCGAACATCGGTTACAGAGGCGGCTTTTTTATAAGAAAAACCCTCTTTGAACGGCGCATTGTCGTTCAAAGAGGGTTTGCGTGAATTAACAACATTTGAAACCGCCACCTGCACCAAAGCGTCTGGCTTCGTGCAGGCGGAAAAAGGCGGTGCGATCCAGTGGCTGCTGATCGGGGTGGGTGGCGCGGCTATGGGCCAGATAGGCGTCATAGTCGGGCTGTCCGATCATCAGACTGGCGGTGCGCCGTGCCTCCTTGCCCCAACGGGTAAGGGTGTCACGGCACGCGCATAAAAGGTCTGCCTCAGGCATGGGCAGCCTCGTTGGCGGGCGGGATTTCTACGGCAGTTGGCTGGCTGTTCTTCAGCGCTTTGCGACAGGCACCGATGCTGTAGAACAGGATCACGATCACCACGAACAGGAAGCCCGCCGTCAGGGCGGCATTCACATAGTCGTTGAAGATGATGTGCTGCATGTCGGCCACCGATTTGGCCGGAGCCATCAGTTCGCCTGCTTCCATCGAGCCTTTGTAGCGGGCGGCATGCGATAGGAAGCCGACGCGGATGTCCGGATGGAACAGCTTCTGGAAACCGGCGGTAAGGGTGCAGACCAGCAGCCAGAAGGCCGGAACCATAGCCACCCATGCGAACCTTTGGCGCTTCATCTTGAACAGCACGACGGTGCCCAGCATCAAGGCGATGGCCGCCAGCATCTGGTTGGCAATGCCGAACAGGGGCCACAGGCTGTTAATGCCGCCTAACGGATCGACCACACCGGCATAGAGGAAATAGCCCCACAGTCCGACCGTCAGGGCGGTGGCGATGACATTACCGGTCCAGCTTTGGGTGTTGCGCATTTTCGGCACGGCGACGCCGAGCAGGTCCTGAATCATGAAGCGGCAGACGCGGGTGCCTGCATCGACCGTGGTCAGGATGAACAGGGCTTCGAACAGGATGGCGAAGTGATACCAGAAGCTCATCATGGCTTCGCCGCCAATGACGTTAGACAGGATATGCGCCATGCCCACGGCAAGTGTAGGGGCACCGCCTGCGCGTGACAGGATGGAGTGCTCACCGACCTGACGGGCCAGGGTTTCAAGCTCGGCAGGGGTAATGTGGAAGCCCCATTGTGCGACGGCGGCGGCTGCCGAGGTGACGTCCGTGCCGATAACGGCAGCCGGACTGTTCATGACGAAATAGACTGCGGGGTCCAGAACAGTGGCGGCGATCAGGGCCATGACGGCCACAAAGCTTTCGCACAGCATGGCCCCATAGCCGATAACCGGAATCTGGTCTTCGTTTTCCAGCAGCTTGGGCGTGGTGCCCGACGAGATCAGGGCGTGGAAGCCCGAGACAGCGCCACAGGCAATGGTGATGAACAGGAACGGGAACAGTGCCCCAGAGAAGACCGGACCCGAACCATCAATAAACTGGGTGATGGCGGGCATTTGCAGGTCGGGACGGACGATCAGGATACCGACGGCCAGAGCCGCAATCGCGCCGATCTTGAGGAAGGTCGACAGATAGTCACGCGGGGCCAAAAGCAGCCAGACAGGAATAACCGCAGCGACAAAACCATAGACCATCATGGCGATGGCCAAGGTGGTACCCGAGAAGGTGAAGGCCGGACCCCACACAGGGTGATAGGCAACCTGACCGCCCAGAATGATCGAACCGATCAGCAGGACCACACCAATGACCGACACTTCGCCCACACGACCGGGACGCAGATAGCGGGTGTAAAGGCCCATGAAGATGGCGATGGGGATGGTGGCCGCGACGGTGAATGTGCCCCACGGGCTTTCGGCCAGTGCCTTAACCACCACCAGAGCCAGCACGGCCAGAATGATGACCATGATCATCAGCACGCCGACCTGTGCGATAATGCCGGGGACGGGGCCCATTTCGGTGCGGATCATATCGCCCAGCGACTTGCCGTCGCGGCGTGTGGACATGAACAGGACCAGCATGTCCTGAACGGCACCGGCGATCACCACACCGACCAGAATCCACAACATGCCGGGTAGATAGCCCATCTGTGCCGCCAGCACCGGACCGACCAGAGGACCAGCCCCCGCGATGGCTGCGAAATGGTGGCCGAACAGGACGTTCTTTGGCGTGGGCACATAGTCCAGACCGTCATTGTGACGCACGGCTGGCGTCGGTCGGCTGGCTTCAAGCTTCAGTACTTTCCACGCCAGGAATTTGGCATAGAAGCGATAGGCTATAGCATAGACGCACAGGGCGGCCGTCACCATCCATACGGCGCTGATACTCTCGCCCTTGTGCAGGGCCAGAACCCCGATGGAAATCGCGCCGATAATGGCGATGGCCCCGAAGATCAGGGCGGTTTTCAACTTACCCACTTTAGCTCGTCCTCCCGTGCCGGTCTGTGCGGCATTTGGAGGAACCTTGCGCCCGAAAACGCAAAGAGGGCAACCATAGGCTGCCCTCTTTTTGTCCGACTTTTGTCGCGTGGGTCAGGCCTTGACGGGTTTGACCTTGCTGGCGGCTTCAAGGGCGCGTTCGCGGGCCTGATCTGTGGTTTCGCCGCGTGCGATGGCGACACCCATGCGGCGCGTCATGAAGCTTTCCGGCTTGCCGAACAAGCGCAGTTCCGATGTCGGCACGGCAAGGGCGTCTGCCACACCTTCAAAGGCAATGCCGGTGGCCTCCATACCACCATAGATGACGGCGCTGGCAGCGGGTTCGCGCAAGGTGACATCGACCGGCAGGCCAAGGATGGCGCGGGCGTGCAGGGCAAACTCGCTCTGGTACTGGCTCCCTATGGTGACAAGGCCGGTATCGTGCGGGCGCGGGCTGACTTCAGAGAACCAGACCTGGTCGCCTTTGACGAACAGTTCGACGCCGAACACGCCCCAGCCGCCGAGGCTGTCGGTCACCTTTGCGGCAATGTCCTGTGCAGATTTCAGGGCCGCGTCGGTCATGGCTTGCGGCTGCCAGCTTTCGACATAGTCGCCCTTGACCTGACGATGGCCGATGGGGGCGCAGAAATCGGTGCGGGTAATGCCGTCCACATCGCGCGAGCGGACGGTCAGCAGGGTGATCTCAAAGTCGAAATCAATGCGACCCTCGACGATGACGCGGCCACCGGCAACGCGGCCGGATGCCTCGGCATGGGTCCAAGCGGCGGAGATCTGGTCGGCGCTCTCGACATAGGACTGACCCTTGCCGGACGACGACATGACGGGTTTGACGAAGCAGGGGAAGCCGGTCTTTTGCGCGCCAGCCGCCAGTTCGTCGGCGGAACCGGCAAAGGCATAGGAACTGGTGGGAACGCCAAGCTCCTCGGCGGCCAGACGGCGGATGCCTTCGCGGTTCATCGTCAGTTGCGTGGCGCGGGCGGTCGGCACCACCTTGGCCAGACCTGCATCCTCGATAAAGGCCAGCGCGTCGGTGGCGATGGCCTCGATTTCCGGCACGATGATGTGCGGGGCTTCGGCCATGATGAGGCCGTTCAGCACCTGAGGGTCGGTCATGGGGATGACGTGGTTACGGTGCGCCACCTGCATGGCGGGGGCATTGGCATAGCGGTCAACAGCAATCACCTCGGCCCCGAGGCGTTGCAGTTCGATAGCGACTTCCTTGCCCAGTTCGCCAGAACCCAGCAGCATGACGCGCACGGCGGTATCGGAAAGCGGGGTGCCGAGACGAAAAGGATGTTGGCTCACGGTGTGACAGGCTCCGGTGCGGGGTAGGCGCGGCTGAGGAAGTCGATCGCCGAGGCGGCGAAGACGGTGGAATGCGTTTCCGAATGGCGCGGTTCGTAATCCCAGACCAGTCCCTGTGGCGGGCTATTTCGCAAGGCTGTGACCAGACGGTCCATGCCGGACTGCATCTGGCCGCCCTCATTGCCAATGGTCAGCAGCAACTGGCGCTCGCCCGCAGGATGGGCGGCCAATAGGGCCGCCGCATTTTTCGACAAACTCTCGCGATCCCACCACAGGCTGGGGCTGACAGCCAGATAGCGGTCGAACAGGTCCGGTTCACGCAAAAACGCTTCGACGATGAACAGGGCCGCAGCGGATTCCCCGATCACGGCATCATCGCCCGAGGTGCGATAGCGGCTTTCGATCAGAGGTTTGACCTCGGTTGTTATGTAACGGCGAAAACGCTCTGACTGGCCATGATTGGGCCACTGGCGAACAATACGGCGGTCGGTGGATCGTTCGGTCAATTCGTTCTGGCGATCTTCAGTGGCAATGCCGACCAAAATGGCAGGGGCGATTTGGCCAGCCTGCATCGCTTCGCGAATGCGGTTGCTATAGGTCGGCCAATCCTGTGCCGCACCGCCATCCAGCAGATAGATAACCGGATAGGTTTGGGTCGAAGCCTCATAGCCCGTAGGCAGCAACACATTCAGTTCGCGCGATTTTCCCATCACTGCGGAAGGAACGGACAGGGCTATACTGTCTGCAGGGATGGTGATCGCAGCCGGTGTTTCGGCCATGGCGAAGTTCGCGGGCATGGTTGCCCCAAGCGCAGCAAGCCATGCGGCAAATGTGATGGAGCGGAACATGGCGACCTTTTTAATACCAGAGGGCCGCCATATCACACCGTATCGCGGGTCGCGTCACCCATAATAGCCGATGGTTCGGGTCTTGGGCGGATTATGGGTGCAGGGGCTTAGTTTCTTGTCGCCGGTTCGATGAGGTCCCAGGCATTGCCGTACAGGTCTTCGAAAACCACGACCTTGCCATAGAGCTCGTGGCGGGGTGCCTCTCGAAACACAACACCCGCTTCCGACCATGCGGCGTGATCGCGATAAAGGTCGTCGGTATAGAGGAACAGCCAGACACGCCCACCTGCCTGATCGCCAATAAGGGCTATTTGTTCGGGCGTGGTTGCACGGGCCAGTAATAGCGAGGTCTGACCACCTTTGGGTGTGACGCGAACCCAGCGTTTCTCGCCGCCCAGATCGGTATCTTCAGTCAGTTCAAATCCGAGAACACCGACAAAGAAGGCGATGGCCTCATCATAGTCGCGGACCAGCAGGCTGACGGCACCGAGATGGCTCATGGATGTCTCCGCTTAAGGCAGGGCCTTAAAGCAAAACCGCCCCGTTCGTGAAAACGGGGCGGCGCTTAGTTTTTACAGGCGTTGCTTGGCGGCTTCGATGACCGCCTCGGTGGTGATGCCGAACTCTTTGTAAAGCACTTCGGCCGGAGCCGAGGCTCCGAAGCCGGTCATGCCGACAAAACCGCCATCTTCACCGATGAAGCGCATCCAGCCCTGTTCCAGACCGGCCTCGACAGCGACGCGGACCGTGCCACGGGCAATGACGGCGTCCTGATAGGCTTTCGGCTGCTGGGCGAACAGTTCGAACGATGGCACCGAAACCACGCGGGTGGCGATACCTTCGGCTTCCAGCTTGGCCGCGGCGTCAAGAGCGATAGCCACCTCGGTGCCGGTGGCGAACAGGCTAACCTTGGCAGCGCCATTGGCAGCCTTCAGCTCATAGGCACCCTTGCGCGACAGGTTTTCACCAGCGTCAGTGGTGCGGACAGCCGGTGTTTTCTGGCGAGACAGGCACAGGGCCGACGGGGTGGCCTTGTGTTGCAGGGCGACCTGCCAGCATTCCAGAGCCTCGATCGTATCGGCAGGGCGGAACACCATCAGGTTCGGGATGGCGCGAAGCGCGGCCAGATGCTCGACCGGCTGGTGGGTCGGGCCGTCTTCACCCAGACCGATAGAGTCATGGGTCAGGACGTGAACCACGCGGGTACCCATCAGGGCGGCCAGACGGATGGCCGGACGGCTATAGTCCGAGAACACCATAAAGGTGCCGCCATAAGGAATGACACCGCCGTGCAGGGCCATGCCGTTCATGGCGGCGGCCATGCCGAATTCGCGGATGCCATAGTTCACATAGCGTCCGTGATAGGTCGGCGCGTCCATGATCTGGGTATTGGCGACAAAGGTGTTGTTCGAGCCGGTCAGGTCGGCCGAGCCGCCCACCAGTTCCGGAATAGCGTCGAAAACAGTGGCCAGAGCTTCGCCCGAGGACTGGCGCGTGGCCATGGCGGGCTTGGTCACGACCAGTTCTTTAAGTTTGGCTTCGAGGGCGTGGAAAGCGCCGTTTGGCAGGTCACCGGCCATGGCGCGGGTGAACTCGTCGCGGTTCTCGTTGTTCAGCAGGCGGGCTTCCCAGGCCTTGCGGTGTTTGGCACCGGCCTTGCCGATCTTTTTCCATTCCTTGTCCAGTTCTGCCGGAATCTCGAACGGCTCTGCGGTCCAGCCCATTGCCTGACGCGAGGCGGCGATTTCGGTCGCGCCCAGAGCGGCACCGTGGGTCTTGTGGCTGCCTTCCATCGTGGCAGCGCCCTTGCCGATCTTGGTCTTGCAGGCGATCAGGGTCGGCTTGTCCTGCTTGGTCGCCCAGGCCAGCGCTTTCTTGATCTGGCCGTGGTCATGACCGTCAATGGCCTTGACGGCCCAACCCGAAGCCTTGAAGCGGGCCAGTTGGTCTGTGGCGTCCGACAGAGCAACCGAACCGTCGATGGTGATGGCGTTGTCGTCCCACAACACGCACAGCTTGTTCAGCTTCAGACGACCGGCCAGTGCGATGGCTTCTTGCGAGATGCCTTCCATCAGGCAGCCGTCACCGGCGATCACCCAGGTACGGTGATCCACCAGATCATCGCCAAAGCGCGAAGCCAGATGGCGCTCGGCCATGGCAAAACCGACCGAGTGGGCCAGACCCTGACCCAGCGGGCCGGTGGTGACTTCAACGCCTTCGAGATGGCCGTATTCGGGGTGGCCTGCGGTGCGCGAGCCCCATTGGCGGAAGTTTTCCAGCTGTTCGCGGGTGGCTTGCTTGTAACCGGTCAGGTGCAGCAGCGCGTAAATCAGCATCGAGCCGTGACCGGCCGACAGGATGAAGCGGTCGCGGTCGGCCCAGTTCGGGGCCGAGGCATCAAACTTCAGGAATTTTGAGAACAGGACTGTGGCGACATCGGCCATGCCCATCGGCATGCCGGGGTGGCCACTCTTGGCCTTCTCGACGCCATCCATTGCCAGTACACGAATGGCATTGGCCATCATCTGCGGTGAGGGTTTCGAGAACATCGAAAGGGCGTCTGTCACGGCAAAGCCTTTTTCAGAACAGAGAAATGGGGACGGCGCCGCTTTACCCCGCCGCGCCTACGGGTTCTATAGCGAATCTGAAGAAAGGACGCAGATGGACGCTCTGACAGCCGCAAAGGCTCGAATTGAACGGGCTCTGAATGAACTGGAGCAGAAATTCCAGGACTTGAAAGCCAGGTCGGAGGCCGCAAGCTTGCCGGACGATGATCTTTTTGCGCCCTTGTCTGACGATGGCGCAAACGCCGAACGTGTGGCTGAACTGGAAGCAGCCGGACAACAGGCGGCGCAAGCTCTAGCAGCAGCAGCACAGGCTGTGCGTGAAATTCTGGAACAGCCCGCCAGCGAATCTATTACAGAAAACGGTGATGTATCTGAAATGGAGCCGCGCTGATGGCGACAGTAACCGTTGAAGTGAACGGTCGTGCCTATCCGGTCGGTTGTGCGGACGGGCAGGAAGCCCGCGTGACCCAACTGGCGCAGGAGTTTGACTCCAAGGTGTCACAGGTCGCCGATCAGGTTGGTCAGGTTGGTGATCTAAAACTGTTCCTGATGGGCGCACTGATGTTGGCCGACGAACTGTCCGAGGCTCGCCGTGGCCGGGTGGCTCCACCGCCGGTGGCCACGGAGGTCGTCAATAATGATGGTGTGGCCGAAGCCCTGAACGCTGTCGCCACCCGTCTGGAGAAGCTGGCGCAAAGCTTTTAGCTGATACGCCCCCGCTCCGAACCGCAAAGATTACCGCGCACCCGTAAAAAAGGGGCACGTCGTCGTGCGCGCCGGATACGGGACGAGCGACAGCTTGACCTGCTGGACTGGCTGGATGCACAGCCCAGTCATGCGCCTAGGAAGCCGCGTCTGAAGACGGTGGCCGTAATGGCCGAAGCGGACGAGGACCAGCTTGATCTGGTCGAACTGATTGCGGATCTGGGTCGCGCGGCATGATCTTTTTCATGCGCACTTGAGCACCGGGCAAACACACCCTATTTTGCGCCTCGGCGGGTCTTGCTGCGGCTCGCGTCGGGGACAACATTCCTCCCGGCCTTAATCATCTCGAAGGGAGCTGTCCCTGCATGGGCCCGAGGGCCTGAGTATATGGCGCCCACCTGTCTTTCAGGTTCGAGAGGATTCACGCGCCCCACGGTTCTTGTGGCGCCGCCAACCCCAAACCCCGTCCAGTTTCGCTGGGCGGGGTTTTGTGTTTGATAGCGCCATGGACAAGGCCGAAATCCGCACCCGTATGCGCGCCCAGCGAAAGCTTTTGAACACGCCTGATCGGGTGGCTAATATTGTACGCCATGCCGCTGACCTGCCTGCGGGGGCGGTGGTGGCACTTTACGCGGCTATCGGGGCCGAGGTGCCGACGGATGATCTGGCCAAGGCACTCGTGGATCAGGGGCGGACCCTTTGCCTGCCGGTGGTGGTGGATCGTGATGCGCCGATGGTGTTTCGCCTGTGGTCCATCGGTGATCCGCTGGAAGAAGATGCGGCCGGATGTCCCGCACCGCTTGATCTGGTCAGCGAGGTAATGCCCGATCTGGTCATGACGCCTCTGGTGGCGTTTGACGGACGCGGTGGCCGGTTGGGGCAGGGCGGCGGTTATTATGACCGCACCTTCGAGATGATGCCGGATGCCATGCGTGTCGGACTGGCTTTTGCAGGGCAGGAGACCGAATACCTGCCTAAAGAGCCGCATGACATAGGTCTGCATGGTATTTTGACCGAGAACGGTTATAGACCCTTCAAATGAGACTGGCTTTTTTTGGTGACGTAATCGGCAAGAGCGGCCGCGATGGTCTGAGCGACCATTTGCCCGGCCTCCGCCGCGATTTGAAACTCGACTTCGTGGTCGTGAATGGCGAAAACGCCGCAGGCGGGTTCGGCATTACCGAAAACACCGCCAATGATATCTATGCGGCGGGTGCGGACGTCATCACTCTGGGCAACCACTCGTGGGACCAGCGCGAGGCCCTGACCTATATCGTGCGCGAACCGCGCCTGATCCGTCCGGCCAACTATCCGCGCCTGATGGATGCACCGGGTCGTGGTGCCGATGTGTTCGTAACGCCCGACGGTATGCGGGTTCTGGTCATCAACGTTCTGGGCCGTGTCCACATGGACCCGATGGATGATCCGTTCAGCGCCGTAGAGCGCGAACTGGATGCCGCGCCTCTGGGCGTCGTGGCCGATGCCGTCATCGTCGATATCCACGCCGAGGTGACGTCCGAGAAGATGGCCATGGGTCACTTCTGTGATGGTCGTGCCTCGCTGGTGGTGGGCACCCACACCCACGTTCCGACGGCGGACGCACAAATCCTGCCGAACGGCACCGCGTTCCAGACCGATGCGGGCGGCTGCTGCGATTATGACAGCGTCATCGGCAACGACAAGGAAGAGCCGTTGCGCCGCTTCACCACCCGCCTGTCGGGCGGTCGCTATGCACCAGCCCATGGTCCCGCCACCATCTGTGGCGTCTTCGTCGAAACTGACGACCGCACCGGCCTTGCCAAACGCATTGAACCGATCCGCATGGGCGGACGCCTGAAGCAGTCGATTCCGACACTTTAATGTTTGGCCACGGTCGTCGGCCCCCCGATCAAGCCGAGGGGACCTCCCGACCCGACGCGGCCTTTGTGAGTTACCCGCGGTCAGAAGGCTCCGCCTTCTCGACCCGACACGGCTTGAAATGAAAAGCGCCACCCTGCTCGAGCGGTTGGCGCTTTTTTTATTTTCGGGCCCTCAACCTCAACCGCATTGTTTCGCGACTGCGCAGGGTGATTTGCTGGATGGGGCGGGGCTGGACGGGGGTGATGGCCTCGACCTCGGCGACCTTGAGGATTTCGGCCAGAGCGATGATGGCTTCCTGCATGGCAAAGGCGGCACCGATGCAGATGCGCGGGCCGCCGCTGAAGGGCAGCCAGGCATAGCGGTCGATGTTCTTGCGGTTTTCGGGCAGGAAGCGTTCGGGTTTGAACACGTCCGGTTCGTCCCACAGCTTCTCGTGGCGCTGGATCAGCCAAGGCGCGATGACGATACTGTCGCCCGCCTTGACCTCATGGCCCTCGATCGCATCATCGGCGACGGCCTGACGGATCATGGCGGGGGCAGGGGGGAACAGGCGCATGGCTTCCTCGATCACCGCCTTGTGCCAGACCATGGCCTTGATGCCGCCAGACGAGCGGTCCCAGCCATCGGCCTCTTCCTTGAGCTTTTGCGCCACGGCAGTATCGCGGGTGATGAGATGCAGGGTCCAGCCCAGCGTCCGTGCCGTGGTTTCATGACCGGCAAGGATGAAGGTCAGGATGTTGGACATGACCTCGTGGTCCGACAGACCCGAGCCGTCGCCTTCGTCATCACGGGCCGACAAGAGCGCGGTCAGCAGATCATCGGGCGCATCGCCGGCCTCAAGGCGTGCGCGACGGCGTTTGACCAGAGCCGTCACGCGCTCCTGAAAGAAGTGCGATGAGCCACGACTGGCCACCTTGCCCAGACGCGGTATCCAGTCGGGGGCCTTCAAGGCATCCAGCGGGCTGATACGGGCACCGACTTCCAGAAACTGGTTCAGTGCCTTTTCAAAGCCCGCCGCATCGCCATCCAGATCATCCGAGAACATGGTGGCCGACAGGATGTCGAAGGTCAGGCCGCTCATCTCGTGGTCGATGTTCAGAATCCGCGCACCCTGATCCAGCTTCCAGCCTTCGACGCGGCGGCGACAGACGGCGTCCATCACCTCTGCGGTCTTGGCGGTATAGGCGGGGGTAAAGAGCGGGGCCATAATCCGGCGAGCGCGTCGCCACTGCTCACCCTCGGTCAGCAACAGCCCGTCGGCCAGCATGGGGCCAAGCACGCGCCGTTGCAGGTCGCCCTTTTCATAGTTGAGTGCATTGTCCGTCAGGACGCGCCGCACCCCCACAGGGTCGCTGACGACCAGAGTGCGGCCCAGCGGCGAAGTACCCGCCACATACAGTTCCTGAAAATGCAGCTCGCCCCACAGTTGCAGCGGGTCACGCCAGCTTTGCCACAAAAAGGGGACCAGCCCCATCTTATGGCTGCGGCGTGTTGGAACCCATGGGCGAAACCCAGCCGAGGTCGCGGTTCTTGCTATATCGCTCATCGTGCACTCCTTCGAGAATGAATACACTACCTACGATGATGTCAGAACTAGTCCGCTGTGATGCTCTGTTTCAGGCGGAGCGTTGCCGTTCTTTCTTCTGAACGGCTTGCTCGCGCAGCTGGCGTAACTGCTGCGCTCTGTAGGTGGGGGTATGGACGCGGGTTACATAGTCTTGTGCGGCGCGAGCCATGGCCAGACGCTGACCGGGATCGGCGATCAAGGCTTCGATGGCCGTTTGCAACCCTTCGGCGGACAGGTGATCGACATAGAGGGCGTGGGGACCGCTGGCTTCGCGCAGGCCACCGCGTCCCGAGCTGATGAGGGCTGCGCCTGCCGCATGGGCCTCTAGCGCTGTCAGACCCAGAGGTTCGGCCCATGTCGAGGGCGTCAGGGCAATCGCAGCCTTTTGCATGACCGCGCGAACCTTGGCCAGAGGGGCGGACTTCATGACACGGACACGGTCTCCGTAACGCGCCAGCGGAGCGATATGCGGTTCGGCCCAGTCCCCTCGCGTTTCCCAGTCATTCAGCATCAACACCGCACGCCAGTCTGGATGGCGGTCCAGAACCGCAGGCAGAGCCGCACAGATCAGGTCCACACCCTTTTCGGCCATGGCCCGACCGGCAAAGGCAATCACCTGTTCGCGGTTCTCGACCGGCGCATGCCAAAGATCGACATTGATGGGGTTGGGGACAGCAAAGGTCTTCTGTTCCTGCGAAGGAAAGTCGCTCAAGAAGTCGCGCCGTCCGGCTTCGCTGACGAAAATAAGACCATCCATCTGCTTGAAGCGTTGCTCGTAGCGCCACTTGTCCAGCAGGTTGCGCGGCGATTTGAGCGCATTGTGACGGTAAAGGAAACGGGTAGCACGGGGGAAGCGACGGGCCACACGCACCGCCTGTTTCAGTTGCTGGTGAAACTCGATCACGTCCGGCTGGAAGTCTTCCAGCGCTTCTTCCAATGCGGCTATGCGTTTTTTGCAGGTCGGCAGGGCATGGACAGGCAGATCGCCGTGATCATTGTCGCTGTCACAGCAGAAAATCCGCATTTCGGCATCGGGATCACCCTGTGCCAGGGTGCGAACGACCGTCTCCATGGAGTTGGGCTGGGATAGCGAGAAGTGGCAGCCCGGAGGAAGGATGACGGCGATTTTCAAGAACGGCTCCTGCGGAAGCAACTGGAGAGGAGAGTGTTGTCTCCGGTACACGTTCTAGATGAATTATTTTTAATAGTCGCCCTAAAGGCTGTCGTTTCTTCGCGCTTCCAGCGCCCGCAGACGACCTTCTTCAGCCTTGAGGTCGCCGGTCAACTGCCCGCGCAATGCCGGATCGGTGGTCGCGTCCAGTAGGGCGCGGGTGTCGGCGACGGCCTGACGGCGGGTGGCGATCAGGCGGGTCAGTTCGTCACCCGCCTTTGCGGTAGATGTGACCGAGGCGCGTTTGGCGGCCTCGGCCTGTTCTTCTTCGGTGGTTTTCAGCGCCGCAGCCTGACGGGCGGCAGCAGCATCACGCAGGGCATGTTGAACAGGATCGCCCGGCTGAACGTCGCAGGCGGCTACAAATGTAGCCGCCGCGACAGACATCAGGGCGATAAGGCGCATCAGCCTTCGATCCAGTTCGGCATCCAGCTTTCGTGCATTTCGCGCACATGGGCGACCGGAATACGGAACAGTTCGCCAGAGGCTGCCTTGCCCGCAAAGTCGGTACCGCCGACCTTGCCGACCACAGCAGCCGTCAGACCGGCAGCCTTGGCCTTGGCGACCAGTTCATCCGCATTCGGCACAGCCATCAGATAGCGGGCTTGATCTTCGCCGAAATAGAAGCCGTGGGCGACAGCCTCACCGGCATCCAGTTCCATACCGACATCCGAAGCCAGAGCGATATCGGCAGCTGCGCCCACCAGACCGCCGTCCGACAGGTCGTGAACGACCGTCAGTTCGCCAGCCTCGATCAGGCCGCGCACGAAGTCACCGGTCTTGCGTTCCAGCTTCAGGTCCACCGGCGGCGGTGCACCGTCTTCACGGTTCAGCACTTCACGCAGATAGATGGACGCGCCCAGCGAGCCCTTAGTCTCGCCGATCAGCACAAGGGCATCGCCCTCGGCTGCGCCACCAAAACCGGTGACAACGTCATAGTTCGGCAGAAGACCAACAGCGCCAACGGTGGGCGTCGGCGGAATGGCGACACCGTTCGTCTCGTTATACAGCGACACGTTGCCCGACACGACGGGGAAGTCCAGCTCGCGGCAGGCCTCGGCCATACCGTCGGTGGCACGCACGATCTGGCCCATGATCTCGGGGCGCTGCGGGTTGCCGAAGTTCAGGTTGTCGGTGATGGCGATCGGGCGCGAACCCACTGCCGTCAGGTTACGCCAGGCCTCGGCCACAGCCTGTTTGCCGCCTTCATACGGGTCATTCTGGACGTAGCGCGGGGTGCAGTCCGACGTGACAGCCAGACCCTTTTCCGTGCCGTGAACGCGGACAACGCCCGCATCGGCACCCGTCGAGGAATCTTGCAGGGTGTCGGCCATGACGTGACGGTCGTACTGTTCCCAGATCCAGCGCTTGGACGCCATGTCAGGGCAGGCCAGGACCGAAAGGACCGCATCGTTCCAGCTCTCGGGGGCGGCAACTTCGTCGGTGCCCAGCGCCGGATGCAGTTCCGGCTGGACCCACGGACGGTCATACAGGGGCGCATCGTCGAATAGCGGGGCCAGCGGCACATCGCATACCACTTCGCCGTGGTGCTTCAGAACCAGATGGCCGGTGTCGGTGGTCTTGCCGATGATGGCAAAGTCCAGACCCCATTTCTGGAAGATGCGATAGCCGACCTCTTCAAAGCCGGGCTTGAGGACCGCGAGCATACGCTCTTGCGATTCCGACAGCATCATCTCGTAGGCGGTCATTTCGGTTTCGCGTTGCGGAACCTTGTCGAGGTCCAACTCCACGCCCACGCCACCCTTGCCGGCCATTTCGACCGACGAGGAGGTGAGGCCAGCGGCACCCATGTCCTGAATGGCGGCAACCGCGCCGGACTGCATCAGCTCCAGCGTGGCTTCGATCAGCAGCTTTTCGGCGAACGGGTCACCGACCTGAACGGTCGGGCGTTTGGCGTCGGATTCGTCGTCGAACTCTGCCGAGGACATGGTCGCACCGTGGATGCCGTCGCGGCCGGTCTTGGAGCCGAAATAGACCACATCGTGGCCCGCTTCCGGTGCGGCCGAATAATAGATTTCGTCAGCACGGGCCAAGCCGACGCACATGGCGTTGACGAGGATGTTGCCGTTATAGCCCTTATGGAAGTTCGTCTCGCCCGCAACGGTCGGAACGCCGACGCAGTTGCCATAGCCGCCGATGCCGGACACGACACCCTTGACCAGACGCTTGGTTTTCTCGTGCGAAGGCTCGCCGAAGCGCAGGGCGTTCAGCAGGGCCACAGGGCGGGCACCCATGGTGAAGACGTCACGCATAATGCCGCCCACGCCCGTCGCCGCACCTTGGTAAGGCTCGATATAGGACGGGTGGTTGTGGCTCTCCATCTTGAAGATGCAGGCATCGCCGTCGTCGATGTCGATGACACCGGCGTTTTCCCCCGGGCCGCAGATTACGCGGTCACCTGTGACAGGGAATTTCATCAGCTGCTTCTTGGATGATTTGTACGAGCAGTGCTCGGACCACATCACCGAGAAGACGCCCAGCTCGACCTGATTGGGCTCACGGCCCAACCGGTCCAGCAGGACCTGATATTCGTTAGGGGCGAGGCCGTACTCTTCGGCCAGTTGGGCGATGGTCTTTTGGGGCGCGCTCATAATGGCGCCTATTAGCCTTGTCAGAAGCATCTGTCAGCCACCGTTTGCTGGAAACTCAGCTTAACGGGTGCTTATTTTGCGCGGCGCAGACCAAAGGTGAAGATTGCACCGAAGACGATGATCACAAACGCTGCGCCCAAGGCTGCAAATGACAGAGCGGGGTTATTGTCCTGATGGGCGACAAACGCCCCGACCAGCCCCCATGCAATAGGCACCGGATAGGCCAGTGTCCGCAGGATCCAGCTGACGCCGATAGCAATAAAAGTGGTAATGGCCACAAACATAATGGCCCACAGGGTCGGGCTTAAGATTGTAGGCAGGGCGTCATAGGCGGTCAGCACTGTAATCAGATTGAGCGGCGCGGCGACGGTCAACCATCCCGCCAAGGCGGCCAACGGCCAGATCAGCAATAGACGGTCACGGTCCAGTGCGGGTGTATCACGCACCGTATTGCCTAGCAGAAGCATGGGCACCAGCAGCGCCAACAGGCTGGCAAAGATCACCACCACACTGGCAAACTTCATGTCCAGCGCCGCCATGATGATCCAAAGCCCTATGCCAATAAAGGTGACAAAGGATGGCCACCCCAGGCGGTTGATCAGGGTGCTTTCGCCTGTCTGGGGCAGGGCTTGTCGTACGGCATAGGCCAGAAGCCCGGCATAAAGCAGGCTCCAGATCGAAAAGGCATAGCCCGCGACACGCAGTGTCGTATTGCCGTCGGAAGCGAACTCGGCCTGAGACAGGCCCATATTGCCCAGCGCCTGAATTATCGGAACGATAATGGCGAAAATCGCAGCCCCCAGAACCGCAAGGCGGCGGGTTTGCTGGGCAGGCGAAGGACGAACGATGGACGACATGACAGCTCCTGAACGACTTTGCGCCAGATCAATACGCATAGCTTGGCCGTTGGTTCACGGAACCCGTAGCAGTAGACGGGGTTTCGTGTGCATCACTGTTTAATGATGGAGACTGTTATGGCCGACCGTCCACAAGATGATTTTGATATCGAACCGGAAGAAGTCGATACCAACCGTGCTGTCCAACAGGGCCTTGGCGTTGGTGCCCGAGAATTGGCCGCCATCGGTGAAAGCGGCGAGAAGGGTACGCTGGAAACCGCCCGCCCCGACAAAAAGCCCGGCAAGAAGAAAGATGACACCATCGAAAGCGACACCGGCCGCGCGGCCAGTGTGCTGGATCGCAAATAGGGCCTTACCTTACAGGTATGGAGATCAGAAACTCGTTGCCGCTCGGATACGGCAGGCCTGTATTTCCGTCTACTAACACCGCGCGTCGAGCCTGACGCAATATCACTTGATTGAGCCGGTCGATCCAAGGATGCGCGCTGTCAATATAACAATTCTGTACGCGGCCTTGAGGGCCTGTCTGGCAAGATACATATACATTAACAGGGCCGCTCACTTCGAAGGGGAGTGAGGTTGGGTTGGGCCTTGTCGTCCAGTTCGGATTGAACGGCATATCGTCGTTTGGATAGCCTTCAGGAACTGAGCGTACGAGCGGGCGACCGCAGGCCTGCATGACCTGTCGAACAGCGTCGGAATTTTCAGGCAGGGTAATGGCGTAGGTTTTAGCAGGGGTGCCATCTTCGGTTGGCACACTGAAGCTGACGGCACCACCCGCCATTAGATTGCGGCTCATTTGAGTGGGGCCAGCTGCGTAAGCTGTGGTTCCATCGCCGTACACAACCCACTTATCCCTTCCTTCCGGTTTGGACGGGAAGTGATGGATGATAGTGCGCTCTTGGCCTTCGGCGCGAGGTAGTCCGCTAAGAATGACATTGAGCTGGTCGTCGCGACAGGCGATCATCATTGTCAGGCCCGTATCATACGACAGGCTGGCGACGGTGAGTTTGTCCTTGGCAATGGTGTCCAAGTCCCAATCATCAGCCTGCGAAACCGTTGGTAACGCTAGCGTCGCAGCTAGGGCCGACAGCATGGCTATGAACTGTGTTTTACGCATAAAAATACCCCCGCTTAATGACGGGGGTATTTGAAAAAGCTTTGGCTATCAAGCTGCACTCACAGAGAATCGTAGATGCTCTGGAAGAAGGTGGCACCGTCGGCGCTGCCCAGTTCGGCCTCGAAGGCGCGGTCGGGGTGGGGCATCAGGCCGATGACGTTGCCGGCTTCGTTCATGATACCGGCGATGTCGTTGACCGAACCGTTGGGGTTGTCGACATAGCGGAAGACGACCTGATTGTTATCTTCGATGCGCTTGAGGGTTTCGGTATCGGCAAAGAAGTTACCGTCGCCATTGCCCTGCGTCATCACCACCTCGGTCTGATCGCCGTAAAGCTTGGTGAAACGCGTGTTCTTGTTGGCCACGGTTAGGCTGATGGGCTTGCAGACATATTTCAGGCCGCTGTTCTTCATCAGGGCTCCCGGAAGCATTTCAGCTTCGCACAGGATCTGGAAGCCGTTGCAAATGCCGACCACGGTCACGCCGTCTTCGGCAGCCTTTTTGACGGCCTGCATGACCTTGGACTGGGCTGCCATAGCGCCGCTGCGCAGATAGTCACCATAGGAGAAACCTCCCGGAATGACGATCAGGTCGAGCCCTTTCGGCAGTTCGGTCTCGGCATGCCAGACCATGGAAACTTGCTCGCCAGTGGAGCGTTCGACGGCGACCTTACAGTCGCGGTCACAGTTGGAACCGGGGAATACGATGACGGCTGCGCTCATGGGCGGGCCTCCTAGCACCCTTTGAAGGGAATGTCAGTCACAGGTTTCACTGGTTTTGAAATTGCGGCTCTGAAAGCTTGCGCCCAGTCACATAGGCAATCACCCAGATCGCAAAACCGCCCAGAGCCAGACCCATGCCGACATAGCCGGTCGAGGTCCAGCCCCAACCCGCCGCAATGGCCATTCCGCCTAAAAGCGGACCCAGCGCATTGGCAAAGTTAAAGGCCGAATGGTTCAGGGCCGCCGCCAGTGTCTGGGCATCGCCCGCCACATCCATCAGGCGAGTTTGCAGGATGGAACCCAAGCCGCCGCCAATGCCGATCATGACAATCACCACCAGCAGGGTCTCCAGACGCGGGGATGCCAGCGCATACAACGACAGGGCAAAGGCGCTCCACAGCAAAAGGCCACCTGCGGCCTTCATGCCGAATCTGTCTGCGGCCCAGCCGCCGATCAGATTTCCGGCCATCATGCCGATGCCAAAGATCGCAAATATGGTTGGCAGCATGGAAGCCGAAACGCCCGTCACTGCCTGCGCGGTCGAGGCTAGATAGGCATAGACGCTGAACAGGCCTCCAAAGCCGATGGCACCGACGCCGAGGGTCAGCCAGACCTGCGTATTCTTGAGGGCGGCCAGCTCGCGAAGTGGAACTGCATCGGGATCGCCTGCATCACGCGGCGCAAAAATCGCCACCAGCGCCATGGTCAGGACAGCCAGCACGCTGACAATGGCAAAGGTCCAGCGCCAGCCGAAATGCTGGCTGACCATATTGGCCAGAGGCACACCAACCAGTGTCGCCACCGTCAGGCCCAGTAAGGTGGTGGATACGGCGCGAGAGCGCATTTTTAGTGGCACGATGCTGGCCACCAGAAGAGCCGCCACACCGAAATAGGCTCCGTGCGGAATGCCGCTGAGGAAGCGGAACAGCAGCATGCTTTCATAGGTGGGTGCGATGGCGCTGAGGGCATTACCGATGGCAAACAGACCCATAAAACCCACCAGCAACAGCCAGCGCGGCAGGCGGGCCCCCATAACCGCCAATATAGGTGCGCCGACGACCACCCCTGCGGCATAGGCGCTGATGACATGGCCTGCTGTCGGTTCGTCCACGCCCAGACCCTTGGCAAAGTCGGGCAGGATGCTCATGGCGGCAAACTCGGTCACGCCGATGGCAAAGCCACCTGTCGCAAGGGCCAGCAGAACAAGGGCAATCCGTCCGGCGGAAAGCGCGGCGGGTTCAGCGCCCTGTGAGGGGCGTGGGGAATCAAACATGCATACCGGGGTCGTTTGGGGCGATGCAGCCTTCAGGCTGCGGGGGAGGACGACGAAACCGATATAGGCCGATCAGGCTGTGTTGCAATGCGACCAAGGGGGACTTTGGCGGGCGAACCACCAAAGTCCCCCTTGGTGTGATTTATCCGCCGGTGTTTTCGTAAATGCCGGTGATCGAGGCCTTGGCCAGCGTATGGAAATGCAGGTTGAAGCCGTAGACCGCGCCCGAATTATCGGCGGTGACGTCCAGTTTTTCCACATCCACGGCAAAGACGGTGAAGATATAGCGGTGCGGGCCGTGACCTGCGGGCGGGGCGGCACCGCCGAAACCGGCATCGCCGAAATCGGTGCGGCCCTGAATAGCACCGGCAGGCAGATGGGCACCGCCTACAGCACCGGCACCCGCGGCCAGTTCGCTGATATCGGCAGGGATATTGGCCACGGTCCAGTGCCAAAAGCCCGAGCCGGTCGGCGCGTCGGGATCATAGCAGGTGATGGCAAACGACTTGGTGCCTTCGGGTGCGCCCGACCACGATAGGTGCGGCGAGCTATTGCCCTTGGCATAGACCTGCGCGTCGGAAAGCGTGCCGCCGTCCGTCAGATCATTGGATGTCAGGGTAAAGGTCATGGGCGGTCCCTCCGTCGTCATTGACACTTGAACTCCATCCTTGATGGGCAAGGCGGGGGCAGACGGCAAGAGTGCGTATTAAAAAAGGCCGCCCGTGTGGGCGGCCTTTTATCGGGAACCTGAAATATCAGGCGATCTCGATCTTGTAGGATTCGATGACCGTATTGGCCAGAAGCGTTTCGCACATGCGCTTCACTTCGGCTTCCTTGTCGGCGACGTCGTCTGCCAGATCGAAAGTGATCAGCTTGCCAACGCGGGCTTCGGAAACGCCCGGCCAGCCCAGCCCTTGCAGAGCGCCTTCAACGGCCTTGCCCTGAACATCCAGTACACCCGGCTTGAGGAAGACGTGAACCTTAACCTTGGCCATTAGTGGAGACCTCCCTGAATTACTGTCGGCATATCTTTCATGATGCCGAGACGGCGAGCCACTTCGGTGTAGCTCTCGATGACATTGCCCATATCGCGGCGGAAGCGGTCTTTATCCAGCTTCTCGCCCGTGGCGGTATCCCACAGGCGGCACGAGTCGGGGCTGATTTCGTCGGCGAGGATAACGCGCGAGAAATCGTTTTCGTAGATGCGGCCGAACTCGATCTTGAAGTCCACCAGCGTGATGCCGACCGCCGCGAACATGCCCGACAGGAAGTCGTTCACACGGATGGCCGTGGCCAGCATCTCGTCCATTTCCTGGGTCGTGGCCCAGTTGAAGGCGGTGATATGCTCTTCCGACACCATCGGGTCGTTAAGCTCGTCCTTCTTATAATAAAATTCGATAATCGAACGCGGCAGCGGGGTACCTTCCTCAAGGCCCAGACGCTTGGCGATCGAACCGGCAGCCACGTTACGCACAACGACTTCCAGCGGCACGATCTCGACTTCGCGGATCAGTTGCTCGCGCAGGTTCAGGCGCTTGATGAAGTGGTTGGTGATGCCGATCTGGTTCAGGCGGGTCATCACAAATTCGCTGATGCGGTTGTTGATGACGCCCTTGCCTTCCAGCTGGGCTTTCTTTTCACCGTTAAAGGCGGTCGCATCGTCCTTGAAATACTGGATCAGCGTGCCCGGCTCGGGACCCTCGTAGAGGATCTTGGCCTTGCCCTCATAAATCTTTTTGCGCTTGGTGTTCATCACTGGCGTTCCCGTACGGGGAGGTAAGGTAGCCTTCAAAATGAAAAACGCGCACCTCCGTGAACGGAAAGCGCGGTTCTCGAGTCGATGGCGGCTCAATAGAACCGAGTGCCCTTTAGCGGAATGAGGGCTGTGACACAAATATCCATAAGTTTGTTATCCGGAGTGTGGCCTGTTTAACTCTTGTTGACGTTCGGGCATGCTCAAGGCCATAGAGCCGCATGCGAACTCGCACTTGAGTCCGTAAAGCAGGAGTTACGACGCGGATGACGACCTTCGAAGATCGGGAACAGGCCTATGAGGCCAAATTCGCCCTCGATCAGGAACAGGAATTCAAGGCCATTGCCCGTCGCAACAAGTTGCTGGGTCTGTGGGCGGCCGAGAAGATGGAACTGTCCGCCGAGAGCGCAGAACAATACGCCGCCGCTGTTGTGCGCGCCGATTTCGAGCAACCGGGCGAGGAAGATGTCTTCCGCAAAATCACCGGCGACTTCAAAGGCGCGGGTCTGACCATTTCTGAGGGCGAAGTCCGCTCCAAGATGGACGAACTGGCCGCAGCCTCGCGCGAGCAAATCCGCGCCGGCGAGTAATCGTCCTAAGCGATTGAAAATAAACAAGGCCCGCAACCGGAGGGGATGGTTGCGGGCCTTTTTATCGTCTGCCTCGAACACCATGAGGAAGCAGACATGCGCACTGCCTACGCATCGGTTAAATGCGCGTCAGGCGTTCGGGTTGCAGTGTTACGGCATCAGTACCGTATCAATGACGTGAACCACGCCATTCGTGCGGGCCTGATCGGCCATTGTGATGGTGGCTTTGCCGCCCTTGGCGTCGGTAATTTCCCACTTGCCGCCACCGGCATCACGCAAGGTCAGCTTGCCGCCCTGGACCGTGGTCAGGGTGGCTGTGCCATTATTCGCGGCGGCCTGAGCCGCCAGATCGGCGGCCGCAAGACGACCCGGAACCACATGATAGGTCAGGATCTTGGTCAGATCGGCCTTCTTGGCCGGTTCCATCAGGGCATTGCGATCGGCGGCAGGTATTTTGTCAAAGGCCGCATTGGTCGGCGCGAAGACAGTGAACGGACCTGGGCTGGACAGGCGCTGGGCCAGACCTGCGCTCTGAATGGCGGCGGTCAGAGTGGTAAAGTCGGGTGCCGTACTGGCGGCGGTAACAATGTCTTCTGTCGGGGCCATGGACGGTGCGGGGGCGGGCGTAGTGGTGGCTGGTTCTGCCGTCGGGGCCGCGTTTTCGCTATTCTGGTTATTACCGCAAGCCGCCAGTGTCAGGGCGGCAGCAGACATGGCCATCAAGCCAAAGGTTGTACGGGTCTTCATCATTACGAGGCTCTCCCATTGGGTCGCTGAACTGCGAACAGGGATAAAGTACGGTTAAAAGCCCGAAAGGATGCGTCCGGAACCGAGATTGTGATTTCTAAAAGGCGGGCAGGCGCTCTCGCCACAGGGCCAGCTTGGTCTCAAAAGGCATTGTATAGGCCGGACTGGTGGAGGGCAGGTCGATAAGGGGGATCGGGTCTATATGGCCTTCCAGAATCTTGCGACCGATTTTGGCAGCGGCCTTGCCGTTAAAACCGATGGCTTCCAAACGGGGCAGGGTGCGGACAATGGCGATAAGATCCGCTGCCTCTGGCGAGCGGATGGCGCTATCCAAACTGCCGGACCGTTCGGCAGAGGCCAGCACGTCCCACAGTCCTATCCCGCTTTGCAGCAAGACTTGCAGGCGGTCTTCATAGGGAAGGGCATCCAGAGGCTCGCCCGCCAAAGCCGCCGCTATCGGCCAGAAGGCGTTGCGGGGATGGGCATAATACTGGGCGGCATTCAGCGAGGCGATGCCGGGCAGGCTGCCCAGCACCAGAAGGCGGGTCTTATCCGATACAACAGGCGCAAAACCGATGCTGCGCACACCATCGCCGCTCATGAGGTGTGGTCGCGCAGCCAGCCGACAACCGAATGGCGGTGGACCTTGGCATAGGGCGCAACAACCGCCACCGAATGCAGTTGCGGTACCTTGAACAGAGTCAGGGTGTTAAAGCGCGGCACAAAGCCCCGCGAAACATCGCCCTTATTGTCATGGAACAGAAGCTGGCCACCCCAGTCACTGCGCCAGCGACGGGTAAAGCCCAGCGTGTACGCGGTCAGGCGGTGGCTGTCCTCGGAGCCGACATCATCGTGCAATCCGATAAAATCGCCGGGACGGTAACGGGTCAGTTGACCATCGGCCTTTGCCACGCGAGGCTCGTCGGTGATAAAGGCCCCGAAGGCGGTGAACTCGGCATTCAGCCACTCGGTCAGCCTATGGATCGGATGACCGGCATCGCGCCCCGTCAAATAGGCTGTAATCAGCGGATACGACTGGTAGAGAAAGCCGTAATTATCGCCTGTGCGGTCCATCAGATTACGGATGCGCTGGCCCATCTGCTGGCCCTGCTGGCGTATCTCTTCCTGTGTCAGAAGAACCGGTTTGTCCTCTTCGCCCTGAAAGGCCAGATCATAGGTCAGGGTCTCAATCATGCGGGCCATATGTTCGGCCACATGCGGCTCGAAAATATCCGTAATCTGCACAAAACCCTCGCGCTTATAGGCGTCACGCGCCGCCTTGGCATCGACAGCCGGATTAATACGGATAACTGGTGTGGTCATGATCAAGCGGTTCCCCAAGGCAGATAGCACTGATAGCCAATCCGCTGATCAAGCAAAAGGGTGGGCCAGGGTGATGCCTTCGTCCGCCTTTACGAAGTCTATGAAGCGGGCCACAGCACGGGGATATGCCGTTTGCTGGTCTGATCGAGATTTCTTCTGGGCAAACTTGACCTTTGATGCTGTGGTGGAGGCACAGTTCTTAGGGTTTAAAGAGGTATCCATGCGTGCCACAACTTTGATCTTGGCCGCTATAGCCGCACTGGGCTTTGTCACCTTCATGCCGGACACAGCCAGTGCGCAAGGGGCCTGTACAGGCGCTCCGGGCGAAATGGTGGTGGGCATGTCAGGCGGTGGTCCGGGCGGATATCAGACCCCGCTATGCTCGTCGCCGGGTGGTGGCGCGGGTGGCGCACCTCGCCGTTCGGATGCCGAGGTCATGAACGACGCCATCGGCACAGCCTATCAGGCCGACATCGTTACGATGATGATGGGCCTGCACAGGATGCAGGAGCAAATCGAGAAACGCCAGAACGGTTCATGGGAACATATCGGTCCGGCTGATACCGTCGAGCGCGGCTATAAGTCATGCTCGGCCGTATATCTCAAGGGCAGTCATTTCCTAATGCTGTGGGGCAGTAACAAGTCCGGCGCACAGGCGACGCTGACGCTGGTTGATGCCAATGAAAATGCTGTCATGCAGCCTGTCGAGGTTCCGGAAATCCAGCATGTAACACTGGAACAGACAGGTGCCGCGCCTGCCAACATCAATGCCATCCGTCATACTGTCGATGGCCATGGCGCGGTGACCTTTGCCATTCCATCGCTTGAACTGGCGGTCAGCGGCCTGCGTGACCGGATGAACATCAAGGTCAGCGCCGACGGGCATGAGCTTCTGGCTATGGATTATAGCGGCGGCAATGCTGCCAAATTCGGATTCGAGAACTGCATCCGACAACTTCCGCGCCCGCGTGTGCGCTAAGGTCAGAATATGAAAAGGGGAGATACCGGCCGGTATCTCCCCTATCACTACCGATATTTTGCGTTTAGCCGCCGAACACGCGGTTGAAGATCACATCGACATTCTTGGTGTGGTAGCCAATGTCGAACAGCGCTTCGAGGTCGGTATCGGCCAAGGTGACGCGTTCGTCCGACTTCAGGAAGTCGATGAAGCGGCCTTCGCCGCGCCAGACCTTCATGGCGTTCTCTTGCACGGCGGCATAGGCGTTTTCGCGGCTGATGCCCGCTTGGGTCAGGGCCAGCATGACACGCTGCGAGAAGACCAGGCCACCCAGGCGATCCATGTTCTTTTGCATGTTCTCGGGATAGATGTTCATGCGCTCGACGACGCCTGCCAGACGGTGCAGGGCAAAGTCGAGGTGAACCGTCGCATCAGGACCGATGCCGCGCTCAACCGACGAGTGGCTGATATCGCGCTCGTGCCACAGGGCGACGTTTTCCATGGCTGGAACAACCGACGAGCGGACCAGACGGGCAAGGCCGGTCAGGTTTTCGGTCAGGATAGGGTTGCGCTTGTGCGGCATGGCCGACGAGCCCTTTTGACCCTTGTCGAAGAACTCTTCGGCTTCCAGCACTTCGGTGCGCTGCAGGTGGCGGATTTCGGTGGCCAGACGCTCGATCGACGACGCGATCACGCCCAGAGCCGCGAAATAAGCAGCGTGACGGTCGCGCGGGATGACCTGCGTCGAGACCGGCTCGACCTGCAAACCCATCTGGTCGGCAACGTATTGTTCCACTTCCGGCGAGACATTGGCGAAGGTGCCGACCGCGCCCGAGATGGCGCAGGTGGCGATTTCTTCACGCGCGGTCACCAGACGGCGACGGGCACGTTGCCACTCGGCGTGATAACCTGCCAGTTTCAGGCCAAAGGTCACCGACTCGGCGTGGATGCCGTGCGAGCGACCGACGCAGACGGTGTATTTGTGTTCCTTGGCGCGGGTTTCCAGCGCGGCCAGAACGCGGTCAACGCCCGCCAGCAGCAGGTCCGACGAGCGGGCCAGTTGCACAGCAAAGCAGGTATCCAGAACGTCCGAAGAGGTCATGCCCTGATGCAGGAAACGCGCTTCGTCACCGACGATTTCGGCCACGTGCGTCAGGAAGGCGATGACATCGTGCTTGGTGGTGCGTTCGATCTCGTCGATGCGGTCGGCATCGAAGGTGGCATCCTTGCCCTTGGCCCAGATCGCCTCGGCGGCATCATGCGGAATGACGCCCAGCTCGGCCATCTTGGTGGCGGCGTGGGCTTCGATCTCGAACCAGATTTTATACTTGGTGTCCTGGGACCAGATGGCGACGGCTTCGGGGCGGGTATAGCGCGTGATCATGGTCCCGCTCTGTCATCCCACTGACGGTTTGAGTCAAGCGTTAGGGGACGTTGTTATGCGGCGGTCATGAAACCTTCATATTGTGCGGGGGTTTTCCTTGGCGATCACTTGCCCTATGTAGCCGCCATCAGGAGGACGACCTCCCCCGCATTGGGCTTCACGTCGGGACGACCCGACATGCCATGTTCGGGAGTCTGTCGTGGCCTGGATTTTCCTTCTTATTGCTGGTTTGCTTGAAATCGTGTGGGCGACGCTGATGAAGGCGTCAGACGGTTTTACCAAGCTGTGGCCGTCGGTCGGAACAATCGGCTTCATGGTGCTGTCGTTCGGCCTTCTGGCCATGGCCATGAAGACCCTGCCTCTGGGTACGGCCTATGCTATCTGGACCGGTATCGGTGCCGTCGGGGCTTTTGTGGTCGGTATTGCCATCATGGGCGAGGCTGTAACCATTATGCGCGTGGCCGGTGCCTTGCTGATCGTATCTGGCATTGTTGTGCTGAAGCTGTCGTCCAGCCATTAATAGCCTCGGTTATGAGAGGTTAAGGCGATGGAACTGACAATCGGCCCGCGTTTGTATTCGACCTGGTCCCTGCGGGGATGGCTGGTGATGAAGCGCACAGGGGCCGATTTTGCGGTTCGCAGCGTCGAATATGCCTCTGCCGAACAAAAGGCGGCCCTGCGCGATCACTCGCCAACGGGGCTGGTGCCTTTGTTGCAGCTCGGTGAAGACACGATCTGGGACACTCTGGCCATTGCCGAGTGGGCGGCCGAAACATACCCCCAAGCGCAACTGTGGCCCGCCGACCCTGTCGTGCGGGCCTATGCCCGTTCAGTGACGGCGGAAATGCATTCGGGCTTTGCCGCCTTGCGCGCTCTGTGCGGCATGGGACCGAGCCATCCGATTGCTGGTGATGTCCGCAGCGATCCGCCATCCGATCCGGCGCTGGATCGGGACTTGTCGCGGCTGGTGTCGATCTGGAAACAGATGCGCGGACGTTATGGCGCGGACGGGCCTTGGCTGTTTGGGGCGTGGTCGATTGCCGATGCCTTTTTCACGCCGGTCGCGGCACGGGTGCGGCACTACCGGATCGACCTGTCACAGCATGGCGATACGGATGGTATCGCCGCGGCCTATATGCAGACGCTGTTGAGCCAGCCCGATTTTCTGGAATGGGAAGCCGAGGCACTGGCGTCTTAAAGCTGGTCATCGAAACTTCGTATTCAAAGAACGATGTTTTTACATTTTGCTGCCAAGGTCATGCTGTGGGAAGGGAGGCATGACACATGCGTACGATTGATCGAGGCGTGAACTGGCAACGCAAGGCGCGCATCTATGGTTTTGTGTCTCTGATGCTGGGCGCAGGTTGGCTGCTGGTCCAGTCCGGTCTGGGCTGAAATCTGAACCTAGTGTGCTGCCTCGGGCGTTTCGGTGTGTGCTGTCTGTAGGACCGGAGCGACCGCAATGGGCGGGCGCGGCGTATAGTCCAACGATAGCGGAACCCCCGCAGCGCCTGAAACCACGGCGTCCAGTGTTTGGGTCTTGCCGCCCATCATGCGCTGGTAAATCCAATAGGCTGCAACAACCTTTTCGACATATTCGCGGGCCTGCGGCACGTCGATAATCTCGATCAGTAATAACGGGTCTGCATCTGCGCCCAGCTTGCGAATGGCGGCTAGCATCGGGCCGGGGCCGGCATTATAGGAAGCGACCGTTTTCAACAGGTCGCCCTTAAAGCTTTCGATGGCCAGCAGGCGATTAATATAGTCCTGACCCACCTTCATATTGTGGCTGGCATTCAGCAAACGCTGGGGCTGGCGCACATAGGACTGGTCGCCGGTCATATAGGCGGCGGTGGCAGGCATGACCTGCATCAGGCCATAAGCACCGGCACCTGAACGGGCATTGGCATCAAAGGCCGACTCGCGACGGATCAGGGCATAGACCAGTGCTTGATCCACAGTATAACCGCCTTCTGGGGTCAATTCGGGCATCGGATAGTCTGCGGCATTGACGGTCGAGGCTGCGCGTTCTGCCGAACGACTGGGGGCGACCATGCGATAAAGGTCGGCCCACATCTGGCGGGCCTGCGTATCGCGCGAACGGCGTAGGCCCTCGCGGGCCGACTGTGCGGCGGCATTGCGACGACCGACCTCGAACAAGGCCAGTGTACGGCGTGCGTCTAAGTCCTGATGCACAAAGCTGTTCAGGGCACGGGTATCGACCGGAGCCAGTTCTTCGGAAGGCTGGTTCTGGGCGGTCGAAAAATAAGAACGCGGCCCCTGGTTCTGGATGACCATTTCCTCGCCAAGCTGGCGCTGGGCGATCTGGCCATAGAAGGTGGCGGGCCATCGGGCCGCTTGGCGCAGCAGGGGCTGGATACGATCCTGACGACCGCTGAACCCGGCAGCACGGGCGGCCCAGAAGGCACCGGCGGAACGCACCCACGGGTCTTCGGTCGGGTCATCGGCCACATGCAGGAAGGCCTGATAGGCGTCATGATAGCGCTGTAGTCGCCATGCGGCCAAACCCGATGTCCACCAGTCGCCCAACGCGATGCCGGTATCATAGGCCCCTTGCAGGTCGTCATTATTCAGCATGACGCGGGCGGCGCGGGCAGGGTCGGTGGCCGGTTGTCCGGCGCGGGTGACGCTATCCCATGTGCGGGTCAGAAAACCGCCAGGACGGGGGGGCGGTGTGGCACCATCCGGCAGACGGCGCATGGCCAGCGTATAGACACGCTCGGCCATGGGCAGGTCTGAATAGGTCGTCAGCCAGCCGACCAGTTCGTCATAGGTGGCGACGTGGTTGGCATGGAACAGGCGCTCGAATTCCAGCTCGCCCAGAAGAATACGGTCCTGAACCTGCTGGGCCGTTGTGCGGGCCGCTTCCAGATCGCCACGGCGAAGGGCGTCAAAGGCGGTCGTGTAGGTCAGGCGGTCCTGACGGCTGAGGGCCGAAGGGGTGTCGGAGGTTTCGTCATAGGCTGCTGTGCCCGAAACGGCAGCATAGGCCACCTCGGCATGGCTGATAGCGGGCAGGCACAGGGCGAGCGTGCAGGACAGTCCGGCCAGTAGCGACGGTAAACGTAAGAAAGGCGTAGGCAGTAACGACTTGCGCGACAACGAAACGCAATGCGCTTGTGCAACAGATTTCATGAGCGCGGAGGCCCCCTTCATCGGCATTCTGACGGCGTATACGACCGATCAAAAGCTCTGCGGATTGGTCACCTGATCGCCAAAACATGCCCGTTTTTGGGCGAAGTCTCAACTTTTAAGGTTCAAGCCTTGTCTTGAGCGTCAGCATATCGCGCCAGACCAGCCCCTTGGCTTGCGGTTGTTGCAACAGGAAACCGGGGTGGAATGTGGTCATGACGGGCAGGGGGGGCTGCCCTTCGGGTGTCCATTCTTTCCAGCGGCCCTGAAGCTTGAGCAGGCTCTCCTCGGAGGCCAGAATGCCGCGCGCGGCGACCGAACCGACCAGCAAGACGGCCTTGGGTTGGAGCAGTTGCACGGCACGTTCGATAAAGGGCAGGCAGACCGCCTGTTCTTCGGGGGTGGGCGGACGATTGCCGGGCGGTTGCCAGAACACGGTCTGCGTCAGATAGGCGCGGTCGGTGAGTTGGGCGGCAGCCAGTATTCGGTCCATGAGCTGGCCCGCAGGGCTGGAAAACGCGGCTCCACGCGCATCGTCCACATCGTTTGGGGCGTCACCGATAACCAGAAGATCGGCATTGGAGGCCCCGCGTCCGAACAGCGCGCTTCTGGCTCCCATCTTTTTCAGGCCACAGCCGTCAAACGCGGCAACGGCAGCGACAAGCGCGTCCATGTCCTGTGCGGCCATAGCCAGTTGCCGTGCATCGGCAGTGCCGGTTGCGGCATTGGTGTTGGACAGAGGCCCGCGCGAAACCGGTACAGCCGCAAGTTTTTGCACCGCAGCGGGTGTCGGCAGGGCCTGGATTTTCGTGTGATCGAACGGTTCTTCCAGGTAGCAGGCATCGACCCCGGCATCGCGCCAAAAGGCGAGCAAGGACTCATAGGCGAGCATATCCGGGGAAAGAGTGTTCATCACAGATAAAGCAATAGGGCTTGACCGCCGCCACGTCACCTCCCGATAAGGCGATAACCACGACAAGATTGAGGATTCAGGGGACCATGGCGGAACAGCTCACCGAAGGCGGCGCAAAGAATGCGTGGCAAGAAGCCGTCATCGACAACCTGCCGCCGCTGGAAGCGCTGGCCGGTGTCGAGCGCGAAGTCATGGAATATGACGTTGTTATCGTCGGCGGCGGCCCTGCCGGTCTGTCGGCTGCGATCCGTCTGAAACAACGTGCCGAAAAAGACGGCAAGGAAATCACGGTTGCCGTTCTGGAAAAGTCTGCCGAAATCGGCGGACATATCCTGTCGGGTGCGGTGATTGATCCCAAGGCGCTGAATGAACTGTTCCCCAACTGGAAAGAGATGGGCGCGCCGCTGGAGACGCCGGTCAAGGAAGACAAATTCCTGATTCTCGGTCCGGCAGGTCAGGTGTCGTTGCCGATGTTCGCTCTGCCGCCGTTCATGCACAATAACGGCTGCTATATTGCCTCGCTGGGCAATGTCTCGCGCTGGCTGGCCGAGCAGGCCGAAGCGCTGGGTGTTGAAGTCTATCCGGGTATGGCCGCCAGTCATGTCGTCTGGGGTGATGAAGGTCAGGTCAAGGGTGTGGTCGCCGGTGTGTTCGGCATCGACCGCGAAGGCAAGCCGACCGGCGAGTTCCAGCCGGGTCTGGAACTGCACGGCAAATACGTCTTCATCGCTGAAGGTGTGCGCGGCTCGCTGGCCAAGACTATCATGGCGCGTCACAACCTGTGCGATGCGGCCGATCCGCAAAAGTTCGGTATCGGCATTAAAGAGTTGTGGCAGATTCCGGCGGAAAACCACAAGCCGGGTCTGGTCCAGCATACGACCGGCTGGCCGCTGGACGACAAGACCGGCGGTGGTTCGTTCCTGTACCACTTCGGCGATCACTATGTGTCGATCGGCTTTGTGACGCACCTGAACTATCGCAACCCCTATCTGTCGCCGTTCGACGAGTTCCAGCGCTTCAAGCACCATGACTCGGTTGCTCACCACCTCGAAGGCGGCACCCGTGTCTCCTATGGCGCGCGCGCCATCACCGAGGGCGGTTTCCAGTCTGTTCCGAAACTGGCCTTCCCGGGAGGTGCGCTGATCGGCTGTTCGGCCGGTTTCGTCAACGTCCCGCGTATCAAGGGCAGCCACAATGCCATGAAGACCGGCATGCTGGCCGCTGATGCCGCCTATGATGCCGTGATGGAAGGCCGTGGCGGCGACGTGCTGGAAGCCTATGAAGCGTCCTACAAGACCTCGTGGGTCTATAAGGAGCTGAAGGTTGTTCGTAACGCCAAGCCGCTGCTGACCAAGTTTGGCACCATGCTGGGCGGTGCCATCGGCATGTTCGACCTGTGGGTGAACCACATCACCGGTGGCTTCTCGTTCTTTGGCACAATGAAGCACCACAAGACCGATGCGGCCTCGCTTGAACCGGCATCACAGCACAAGCCGATTGCCTATCCGAAGCCGGACGGCAAGCTGTCGTTCGACAAACTGTCGTCGGTGTTCATCTCCAACACCAACCATGCCGAGGACCAGCCCGCGCACCTGAAGCTGCTGGACCCAAGCGTGCCGATCAACGTCAACCTGCCCAAATATGGCGAGCCTGCGCGTCTGTATTGTCCGGCGGGTGTCTACGAGGTGCTGCGTGACGAGGACGGCTCGAACCCGCGCTTCCAGATCAATGCCCAGAACTGCGTCCACTGCAAAACCTGCGACATAAAGGACCCGTCGCAGAACATTGTCTGGACCACGCCGGAAGGTGGCGGCGGCCCGAACTATCCGAATATGTAATCGGCCTGTTAAAGCCCTGTAGGGTTTGAATGTTTTGAAAAGGACGTCGCACAGGCTGCGGCGTCCTTTTTCTATGCCGACACAGGTTCAGCCCCTTGCCCGCGCTGGCGAAAAGGTGAAGGGTCGGCGCTATGAAGCCTCTACGTCCTCTGCTGCTGACCACTTCGATTGCTGCCCTGATCATGGCGGCCCCCGCGCTGGCGCAGGAGGCTCAGCCACAGGTTGTGCCGCAAGATGCGCCGCCCGTTGTCATAGACCCTGTGGACGGGGAACCGGCCAAGCCCGACGAAGCAACGCAGGACCAGCCGCAAACCGATACAACAGAGGTTGAAGGCGAGGATGGCGAACCGGCAGGCACCGAACTGCCGCCGACGCCTATCGTGGCTATTCCCGCCGAGTGGGCCCCTGTGCCGAAAGATGCCCAGGGGCGCAGTGCCTATGGGCTATATCTGGCCGGACGCGCGGCACTGGCCCGCGAGGATACGGGGCTGGGGGCGCAACTGCTGCAACAGGCCAATATCCTGACCCCCGAACAACCGCGCCTGCGGGAACAGGCCTTTACCGCCGCTATTCTGGCCGGTGATCTGGGCTATGCCGCGACCATCGTGCCGGAGGGCGAAACCGTTTCGCCGGTGATGACCGAAGCGGGCAAACTGGTTCACGGCATCCAGACCTATCTGAACCATGGCGCGCGTCGTGCCAATCGGGTGCTGGCCGACAATCCGGTCGATCTGCCGCATGATCGCGCGGCCGTCTACGCACAGGTCTGGATCGCAGCAGAGGCCGGTGACTGGGACCGCGCCTTTGCCGCCCCGCCTGCCGATTTTGATCCTATCAGCGCGATGGTGGCCCGCAGCAACCGCGCCCGTCTGTTGGAAATCCGTCGCCGCTATGACGATGCGGAACAGGAATGGCAGGACCTGACGGCCCATGCTGTGGCTGCGCCTCTATTCCGTCTGCCCTATGGCGAGTTTCTGGAACGTCGTGGCCGCAAGGAAGAAGCGCTGGCCTTGTATGATGCGTCCATTGCCGCCAATCAGGCCGAGCCGCGTATCTATCTGGCGCGACAGCGTGTGATCGATGGAGGCAAGCCGCCCGAACTGCCGCGCTATCGCGAGGGCGTGGCCATGGCGCTGCGCACCGCCGCCGACCAGATGATCGCGCAGGATGCCAACGAGTTCGGAGCGGTTTATCTGCGTCTGGCGCAACAGATTGTGCCGACGCCGCAGACGCAACTTTATATCGGCCAGACGCTGATCAATGCCAATCTGGGCTATGCCGGTCGTCAGGTTTTGGCCGAAATCGAACCGTTGCAAGGCCGTATCTATGCCAGCGCGCGCGCCCAGCGCGCAGGCAGCTTTGAAAAACAGGGCCAGTCCGAAGAGGCTCTGGCCGATTACCGGCTGGCCTTGGCAGCAGCGCCCGACGATCCGGCCATTACCTATGCTTTGGCGGGTCAACTCGTCTCAATGAAACAGTATGACGAGGCGCTGGACCTGCTGAACGGTCCGATGCTGAACGTGCCGGGACAGGGATATGAGGTCCATTTCCTGCGCGGGGCGGCCTATGAATCGCTCAAGCGCGTAGACGAGGCCGAGGCCGAGCTGTGGGCGGCGTTGCAGTTGCAGCCCAATGAAGCGGAAATATTGAACTATCTTGGCTATCTATGGGTGGATAGCGGTCGTCGGGTCGAAGAGGGTTCGGCCATGATTGCCCGCGCCCACGCCGCCAATCCGAATGACGGCCATATTCAGGACTCGCTGGGCTGGGCACAGTTCAAGCAGGGCCAGTATGATCAGGCGCTGCAAAACCTTGAACAGGCCGTGGCCAAGCTTCCGGCCAATGCCGAGCTGAACGACCATCTTGGGGATGTTTACTGGGCAGTCGGTCGCCAGCGCGAGGCGGGCTTCCAGTGGCAGCGCGTTCTGACACTGGATGTCGATGCCGAGCGTCGCGCCGAGGTCGAGGCCAAGCTGAAAGAGCGTCTGGATCAGGCTCCCGCCTCCGAGGCGGGCATTTCGGCAGACAGCACCGAAGCGGCGAACTGACCCAGTGACCGATACCCTGACGCTGTTGGCACCGGCCAAGGTGAACCTTTATCTGCATGTCGCGCCAGTGCGGGGTGACGGCTATCATCCGCTGGACAGTCTGGTGGCCTTTGCCGATATCGGCGACCGGATGACCTTTGAAAAGGCCGACAGTTTCTCCTTCGAGATCACCGGCCCGTTCAGCCAGACGCTGCACGGGGAGGGCGATAATCTGGTGGTGCGGGCACTATTGGCGCTGGCGGACCATCTGGGGGTCGAGGATCTGCCGATGGCGGTTACTCTGGATAAAAGGCTGCCGATAGCTTCGGGGCTGGGTGGCGGTTCCTCCGATGCGGGAGCGGCACTGCGCGGGGCCAATCTGTTTCTTGAGCTTGGGCTGTCTGATCCGGTGCTGGAGGAACTGGCCCGCGTGATCGGAGCTGACGGGCCAATGTGTTATCGGGCTCGTCCCGCCTATGCGTCGGGTGTAGGCGAGGTGCTGGAAGACGCGCCGGACCTGCCGGTTTTACATGCCGTGCTGTTAAATCCGGGTCTGCCATCACCAACCGGGGCGGTCTATCGTGCCTATGACGCTCGGCCCGAGGGTAAGGCCGACCGTCCGGCACCGTTTGCAAAGCCCGAAGCCATTATCGATTGGCTGGCCCAGCAGAGAAACGATCTTCAGGCACCGGCTCTGTCGGTCACGCCCGATATTGCCGAGGCGCTGGAAACCATGGCCCTGATCCCGACCTGTCGTCTGGTCCGGATGTCGGGTTCTGGGGCAACAGTATTTGGTCTGTTCGACAGTGCCGAAGATGCGCTTCAGGCGGCCCTGTTGCTGGATCGTCCCGGCTGGTGGGTCAGGCCGACACGGCTGGGTGCGCCGCAATTGCATCTGGGATGACAAAATTAACGGCTTAATGACCGGATGCTGTTATGTGAAACGCCATGCTGGTTCTAACGCCCGAACAGACTGATGATTTGCACCTGACTCTTGCGGCCTTGCCTCTGCATGTGCGTGAGCGGCTGGAAGAACTTTTGCCCGAGGCGACTGTAGCGGCCATCGAGGCGGCTCCTCACTGGGATTTCGAACTGTGCGCCAAGCGCGTTGATGCATTGATCGGCATCGGTCCCGAGGACGAGATCACGGGGGCCTTGCGTCGTGGCATGATCGCCAGTTGGCTGCTGGAACTGCCACGCCGGATTGCCTCCTATAATCTGCCGCCCGAAGTGTTCGAGGCCTATCCGTTCTGGCTGAGCCGGACAGCGAAGTCCCTGAGCACGGACACCGGTGCCTATGATGCCGACTTCTGGGCCAAGGATGTTCGGTTTGCGATGGGGCTGAGCGTACCAGGCAGTCGCACACACCTTATCGACCTGTCTTCGCCTGTGGGGCCGCGCCAGACGGTCGAGCATGTGCTGGGCGGGCATGGTCTGACGGCACCGCTGCGCTGGTTTTTGTCCAGAAGCTGGGGGGTCTGGCTGGAAATCCATACCGAAAGCCGTGACCTGACGGATTTTAATCCTGCGGGCTGGGACAAGGCGTGGCTGGCAACGGCGGGCATTGTCAGCCGCTATCCCGGTTTACGGGGCGGGATCGGATCCAGTTGGTTTTATGATCCGCCCCTGACCAAGATCAGCCCGCGACTGGCCTATCTGCGCCAGACCCCACTAAAAAACGGGGCCTTTATGGTGCATCAGGGACCGGGTGCGATCCATACCGAACGGGCCTCGGCCTCATCACCCACGCGACGGGCCTTGATCGAGGCAGGTAAATATACGCCGCGTTCGTGGCTGATGATCTGGCCGCGCAAGGCGCTGCTGCGCTGGGCGGATAAGGAAATCCAGCGTCAGGCCGACTTGGCGGACATCATCGAAAAGGCCGAGGAAACCGGCAAGATCGACAATCCGGCCTGACGGGCCAAGGCGATGACCCGCACCAGATCCTGCGGGGTACAGCCATAGGGGGTGGGGTTGGCCTCGACATCGTGGCCATAGGCGATCAGCCAGCCACGGTTCTCGGCGGTTTTCGCCATCAGGCCTTCCAGATCGTAATCGGGCAGGCGGCGGCTTTCCAAGCCGATGGACAACAGGTTGTTGCGGTCGGTCACGCCTTTATTTACGCCATCGGTGACGCCGCGACTATGGGCGAACCGGCGGCCCAGAAAACCCTTGGCCCCGAGTGATGCATCCCCGAACGGATAGGCAAAATGGCTCATCCGGTGGCCATCCAGCCGCTCGGCTACCCAGTCGGAATTGCGGTCCAGCTCGGCCCTGAGGCCAGCGGCATCCAGCCTCAATACACTGGTGTGGGAAAAGGTATGGCAGCCGACCTCGTGGCCCGCTTCATAGGCTTCCTGAAGGTCGCGCTCGGAGAACTGCACCTTGTCCATATTGCTGCCGTCGCACAGCCCGCCCGCGACATAATAGGTGGCGTGGATGCCATGATCCTTCAGGATCGGCCCTGCCACCTCCCATGCGCTCTTGGGAAAGTCGTCAAAGCTGAGGCTCAAAACCCCCTTCGCCGGTTGTACGGGCAGGGGATCGCGCCCCAGATAACGGGCAGCACGGCGGCGGAACTGGTCGATGCGTTCTTTCATATTGCCGCTCTTCTAGCGCAGATAGGTTTGCGAAAAAATGAAGCAACAGCCTTGCCTTGCCGCGAAGGGGCAGGGGGCTTATGGTCCGCGCCTTCCCGAAATCGGACTGAATGTCGACCGTGGCCGCTACTGAACCTCTTTCGTTTCAGGACCTGATCCTGACCCTGCACCATTATTGGAGCGAGCAAGGCTGTGCGATCTTGCAGCCGTATGACATCGAGGTGGGCGCGGGTACGCTGCACCCTGCGACTGTCCTGCGCGCGCTGGGTAAGAAGCCGTGGAAGGCTGCCTATGTCCAGCCGTCGCGCCGTCCGGGCGATGGCCGCTATGGTGAAAACCCTAACCGCCTGCAGCATTATTACCAGTATCAGGTCATCCTGAAGCCGAACCCCGACAACCTGCAGGAGCTGTATCTCAACTCCCTGCGCGCCATCGGCATCGACCCCAGCCTGCACGATATCCGTTTTGTCGAAGACGACTGGGAAAACCCGACCGTCGGTGCATGGGGTCTGGGCTGGGAAGTCTGGTGTGACGGCATGGAAGTCACCCAGTTCACCTATTTCCAGGGCGTGGGCGGCATTGAGGTCGACGTCGTCTCGGGCGAGCTGACCTACGGTCTGGAACGTCTGGCCATGTATGTTCAGGGCGTGGACAACGTCTATGACCTGAAGTTCAACAATGACGGCCTGACCTATGGCGAGGTTTTTCTTGAAAACGAGCGCCAGCAGTCCGAAGCGAACTTCCACGGCTATGACGTGGCCGGCCTGAAGCGCCGTTTCGAGGACATGGAAGCCGAGGCCAAGCGTTTCCTCGGCATGACGGGACCGCAAGGCCAGCCGCTGGTGCTTCCGGCCTATGATCAGGTTCTGAAAGCCTCGCACCTGTTCAACCTGATGGACGCCCGCGGTGCCATCGCCGTGGCCGAGCGCCAGTCCTATATCGGCCGTATCCGCGACCTGTGTAAGGCCGCCGCCACCGCCCAAGTTGAACAAGAGCGCCGCGAAGAAGCGGCTGCCGAAGCGAAAAACGCCTGATCATGTCCCAGCTTCTTATTGAAATCTTCTCGGAAGAAATCCCGGCCCGTATGCAGCAGGGCGGTGCGCGTGATCTGGAACGGATCACGTCCGACGCCTTTAAAAAGGCGGGCCTGACGTGGGACAGCCTGACCACCTATGGCGGGCCGCGCCGCCTGACGCTGGTGGTCGAAGGTCTGCCGGTGGCAACGCCCGACCTGAACGAAGAGCTGAAAGGTCCCAAGACCTCGGCTCCGGCTCAGGCGATGGAAGGCTTTCTGCGCAAGACCGGCCTGACGCAAGACCAACTGGTCGAGCGTGACGGCATCTATTACGCGCAGGTTTCGCAAAAAGGCCGCGCCACGACCGAGGTTGTGGCCGAGACGCTGGAAACCGTTTTCCACACGATGTCGTGGCCGAAGTCGCAGCGCTGGGGCTCCAACAGCTTCCGCTGGGTGCGTCCGATCCATCGCATCATCGCCCTGTTTGACGGCGCGGTCATTCCGTATGCGCTTGATCTGGGCAGCACCGTCGGTGGTGAATCCAAGAAGGTTGTGGCCTCGAACGTGACCGAGGGCCACCGCTTCATGGGCTCGGGCCAGCCGTTCGAAGTCACCGACTTTGCCGACTACCGCACCAAGCTGGAGCGCAACTTTGTTGTGCTGTCCTTCGATGACCGCAAGGCCAAGGTGCTTGAAGGTGCCAAGGCTGTCTGCGCCGCCAAGGGTCTGGAACTGGTCGATGATATCGGCCTGCTGGACGAGGTGGCCGGTCTGGCTGAATGGCCGACGCCGATCCTCGGTGACATGGCCCCCGAGTTCCTCGCCCTGCCGCCGGAAGTCGTGCGTCTGTCGATGAAGGTGCACCAGAAGTATTTCGCCGTTCGTGTTCCGAACGCCGAAGGCTTGGCACCCCATTACGTCGTGGTTGCCAATATCGAAGCTGCCGATGGCGGCAAGGCGCTGGCGGCCGGTAACTCCAAGGTTCTGTCGGCCCGTCTGAACGACGGCCGCTTCTTCTGGGAAGAAGACCAGAAGGTCGGTTTCGACAAGTGGAACGAGAAGCTCTCGGGCGTCACCTTCCACGCCAAGCTCGGCACCATGGCTGAGCGCGTCGAGCGCATCGCCAAACTGGCCGCCGAGATCGCCCCGCTGGTCGGTGCCGATGCGGCAGAGGCTGAAAAGGCTGCACGTCTGGCCAAGGCTGATCTGGCTTCGGGCATGGTCAGCGAGTTCCCCGAACTGCAAGGCATTATGGGCGGCTATTACGCCCGTTTGGCCGGACAACCGGACGCTGTCGCCGACGCCATCCGCGATCACTACAAGCCGCAAGGCCCCGCCGACAGCGTGCCGAGCGCACCGCTGACGGTCGCCATTGCTTTGGCCGACAAGATCGACACGCTCGTTGGCTTCTTCGCCATCGACGAGAAGCCGACGGGTTCGAAAGATCCGTACGCCTTGCGTCGAGCTGCATTGGGCGTAATACGCCTGATACTTGATAATAATACTCGACTACCTCTCGGCGGTTTGGGTGATTTGGCGTATGTATTGGTTAAGTGCCATAATAATGTACGTGCTGCTCTAGCGCAGAATGAAGAAATTACTGTTGGTGCTTTCCTTGTTCTCTCAGAGGAAGATCGTTCTAAGTTTGTAGCGGCGTCAGAATTCATGTCGAATGCTGTGGCGCAAATGGATTTAATTGTTTCGCAAATATCGCTTGATACTAAATTTGAAGACTTTGCCGGAATTCTACCCTTCTTCGCTGACCGCCTGAGCGTCCTGCTGCGCGATCAAGGCCAGCGTCACGATCTTGTGGCGGCTGTGTTCGCGCTGGGTGATGACGATCTGGTGCGTATCGTGCGTCGCGTAGAGGCTCTGTCGGGCTTCCTCGCGACCGACGACGGTGCCAACCTGCTGGCCGGTTACAAGCGCGCTTCGAACATCCTCAAGGCCGAGGAGAAGAAGGGCGCGCTTCCGTCGGGCATCGTTTCGGTCTCCATGGCCAGCCAGCCTGCCGAGGAAGTCGCTCTGGCCAACGCCACCGCAACGGCCGATGCCGCTGTGAACAAGGCGCTGGAAACCGAAGACTTCGCCGCCGCCATGACGGCACTGGCTGCGTTGCGTGCGCCGGTCGATGCCTTCTTTACCGGCGTCATGGTCAACTCGGATGTGGCTGAAGAGCGCGACAACCGCCTCAAGCTGCTGGTCCATGTGCGCGAAGTCATGGGCCGCGTGGCTGATTTCGGTCAGATCGCAGGCTAAGGCTCGAAATATAAAGGGCAGGGTTCTGACCTTTACGCGACGGCACTCTTCGGGGTGCCGTTTTGCGTTTCAGCCTGCTGGCACGGTGCTAAAAAGATAAAAATCGGCTAATTGCTACATCCGATCACGGATTGTGACCTCGGGGCGGTGGCCTTCGCGGGTGCAGCACGATAGAGAGGCGCTCGAAACACGGGATTCCCCTATGGTTCCGTGAGACGACCACGACCTAGGAATGGCGATATGACCAAGTGGGTGTACGGTTTCGGCGGCGGCTCTGCTGACGGCGATGCTTCGATGAAGAATCTTCTCGGCGGCAAGGGTGCAAACCTGGCCGAGATGTCCTCTCTGGGGCTTCCTGTCCCTCCGGGCTTTACGATTACCACCGAGGTCTGCACCTATTATTATGGTCATGGCGAAGCCTATCCGGCCGACTTGCAGGCGCAGGTGGCCGAGGCTCTGGCCAAGGTCGAGGGCGTGGTCGGCAAGACCTTTGGTTCGGTAGAGAATCCGCTGCTGGTGTCGGTCCGCTCGGGCGCGCGCGCTTCGATGCCGGGCATGATGGACACCGTGCTGAATCTGGGCCTGAACGACGAAACCGTCGAGGGTCTGGCCAAGCTGTCGGGCGACCGCCGCTTTGCCTATGACAGCTACCGTCGTTTCATCACCATGTATTCGAACGTGGTGCTGGGCCTCGGTCACGACCATTTCGAAGAGGTTCTGGACGAGCACAAAGAGCGTCTGGGCGTCTCGGTCGATACCGAACTGACCGCCGAGAACTGGGAAAAGATCGTCGCCGACTATAAGGCGCTGGTTGAGCGCGAGCTGGGCAAGCCCTTCCCGCAGGAACCACACGCCCAGCTGTGGGGCGCGGTCGGTGCCGTGTTCGAAAGCTGGATGAACGACCGCGCGAAATTCTATCGCCGTATGCACGACATCCCCGAAAGCTGGGGCACGGCCGTCAACGTGCAGTCGATGGTGTTCGGCAATATGGGTGAAACCAGCGCCACCGGCGTGGCCTTCACCCGCAACCCGTCGACCGGCGAGAACAAGCTGTATGGCGAGTTCCTGATTAACGCCCAGGGCGAAGACGTGGTGGCCGGTATCCGCACCCCGCAATCCCTGACCAAGGCCGGCCGCGAAGAGATGGGCGAAACCGCTCCCTCGATGGAAGAGGCTATGCCGGAAGTGTTCGGCCAGTTCGTCGACGTTGTCGGCCGCCTGGAAAGCCACTATCGCGACATGCAGGACATCGAGTTCACGGTCGAGCAGGGCCGCCTGTGGATGCTGCAAACCCGCAACGGCAAGCGCACGGCCAAGTCGGCGCTCAAGATCGCTGTCGATCTGGCCGCCGAGGGCGTGATCTCCAAGGAAGAGGGCATCAGCCGCGTCGAGCCTGCGGCTCTGGACCAGCTTCTGCACCCGACACTGGACCCCAAGGCCGAGCGCAAGATCATCACGACGGGCCTGCCTGCGTCTCCGGGCGCGGCCACGGGCAAGATCGTATTTGATGCCGACGAGGCCGAACGCGCCGCCCAGAACGGCGATGCCGTTATTCTGGTGCGTGACGAAACCAGCCCCGAAGATATTCACGGCATGCACGCCGCACGCGGCATCGTAACCGCGCGTGGCGGCATGACCTCGCACGCCGCCGTTGTAGCGCGTGGCATGGGCCGTCCGTGCGTTTCGGGCGCAGGCGATATCCGCATCGACGACAAGGCCGGTACCTTCACCGTGCGTGGCCGCGTGTTCAAGGCGGGTGAAATCATCACCATCGACGGCGGCAAGGGCGAAGTCCTTGAAGGCGCTGTGGCTATGATCGAGCCGGAACTGACGGGTGACTTCCAGACCCTGATGGGCTGGGCCGACGAGGTTCGCCGCCTGAAGGTTCGCGCCAATGCCGAAACCCCGCTAGACGCCAAGACCGCACGCGGTTTTGGTGCCGAGGGCATCGGTCTGTGCCGCACCGAGCATATGTTCTTTGACGACACCCGTATCGCCGCTGTGCGCGAGATGATCCTTGCGGATAACGAGGCCGGTCGCCGTGCGGCGCTGGCCAAGATCGCGCCGTTCCAGAAGTCCGACTTTGTCGAGCTGTTCACCATCATGTCCGGCCTGCCGGTGACGGTGCGCCTGCTGGACCCGCCGCTGCACGAGTTCATTCCGCACACCGAGGCGGAGATGGAGGCACTGGCCGCGACGCAGGGTCTGGATGCTGAAAAGCTGAAGAGCCGCGCCAAGGACCTTCAGGAAACCAACCCGATGCTGGGCCACCGTGGCTGCCGTCTGGGTGTGGCCTATCCGGAAATCTACGAGATGCAGGTCCGTGCCGTCCTTGAGGCCGCTCTGGAGGTCAAGAAGACCCTCGGCGTGGCACCGATCCCCGAGATCATGCACCCGCTTGTCGCGCTGGGCCTCGAGATGAAATATCTGCGCGAACTGACCGACAATACCGCCAAGGCTGTATTCGAGGAAGCTGGTGACAGCCTCGATTATCTGGTCGGCACCATGGTCGAGCTGCCGCGTGCGGCGCTGCGGGCCGGTGATCTGGCCGAACATGCCGAGTTCTTCTCGTTCGGCACCAACGATCTGACCCAGACCACGTTCGGCATTAGCCGCGATGACTCGGGCCGCTTCCTGCAGGTCTATCTGGACAAGGGCATTTTCGAAAATGACCCGTTCGTGCGCCTCGACCAGAACGGCGTCGGCGATCTGATCCGTATTGCCGAAGAGCGCGGCCACGCCACCAAGCCCGGCATGAAGATGGGCATTTGTGGCGAACACGGCGGCGATCCGTCTTCGATCGCCTTCTGTGAAGAGGTCGGTCTGGACTATGTGTCCTGCTCGCCGTACCGCGTGCCGATCGCCCGTCTGGCGGCGGCGCAGGCGGCTTTGGTGGCCAAGTCGGGCATTGCGCGCGAAAAAGACCGCTAAGCAGTCTTAGAGTATTGATTGAAAAGGGCGGCCCAATGGGTCGCCTTTTTTAATGCCAAATTTTGCCAATATTGGCATAACTGCGTATGTGTTTTGAAATACACAATCATGACATTCGTGTAAATGCCTATGGAACGCTCAGTGATCGTGCCCATTTCTATTCTCGAGCTGGGACGCAAGGCGTGTTCGCTTTGAGTTCAACTCCATAGAGGAGAATTTAATATGCGTAAGTTTGCTATTGTTGCTGGCGCTGTTGCTACCGTTGCTTTCGGTGAGGCCGCTGTTGCTCAAACGACTCCGGCTACTCAATGGAACCCGACCTATTACGGTACTCTGGGTTACTCGCAACTGGATCATTCCGATGGTGATCTTGGCGCGGTGACGGGTCGTTTGGGGGCCAAGTTCAATCCGTATATCGGTGTCGAGGGCGAAGTCTCCTTTGGTGTGAAGGATGACGACTTCTCGATCGCGGGCGTCGATGGTTCGATCAAGCACGAATATGATGCTGCGGCCTATGTGGTCGGTACCCTGCCGGTGACGGATCAGTTCGAACTGTTCGCCCGTGGTGGCTACGGTACGTCTAAGATCAAGGGCGAATTGGGTGGTATCTCGCGTGAAGTGGATGGTGCCAGCTGGAACTATGGTGCCGGTGCCAATTTCTTCTTCGACGCCCAGAACGGTGTGCGCGGCGACTGGACCCGTCGTGACTTTACCGACAGCGATGCAGGTGAAGTGGATGTCTACTCGGTGTCCTACATCCGTCGCTTCTAAGGCCTGACGTTTCCCGGCTGGCGTATACGGATCCGCCAGCCGGCTCCTCCTGTGAAGATCCGTGAACGACAAGTCGCCTGAAATGCGGGCCCTCTTAGTGAGGGTTCCATGTGATGTGGCTTGAGTTTGTAAGGAGTTTCAAATGCGTAAGATGATGATTTTGGCCGCTGTGGCTGCTGTTGTTTCATCGCCGGCACTGGCCCAGTCGGGTGAAGGCTCTGCCTGGAGCATGGACAATGCCCGTGGTTATGGTTCGCTGGGCTATACCCATTTTGACGGCTCGAGCACGGGGTCTGTGACAGGCCGCATGGGTATTGACCTGAACCGTTACCTCGCCGTTGAAACCGAAGTCGGCGTGGGCGTGAAGGATAAGGACTTCACGAGCAACGGTGTCGAAGGCACCCTGAAGCATGAGTGGGATGCTGCCGGTTATGTGGTCGGCAAGCTGCCGGTCGGCGAGAATATCCAGCTTCACGCCCGTGGCGGTTACGGCCACACCGAGTTGAAGCGCACGCTGGGTGACAGCACCAGCGATGTCGGTGGCCAGCACTGGGTCTATGGTGTCGGCGGTGAGTACAAGCTCAACGCGGATAACGGCATCCGTGCCGACTGGACACGCCGTGACTTCAAGGGCAGCGCCCGCGAAGACCTTGATACCTATGGCGTCAGCTATGTCCGTCGCTTCTAATCGATAGGTGTTCTAACGACGAAGGCCCGCCTCCTGAAGAGGCGGGCCTTTTCGTTTTATCGCGTCCCTAGATGGCGTGCAGTGCGTCCGGTGCAATAGCCCAGCGCATCGAGCCTTCGCCAAAGGGGCGCACGAAGAAGTCGCGATAACGCTCGAACACTTCGATGATGCGCGCCTTAAGGTCTTGCGTGACGGATTCGCCGCGCTGGCGACGCATGGCGGCCACGCAGTTGATCACCATGTCCTGATGGGCAGAGCCGCCCATGCGGTGAAGCACTGTCGCGATATCGTGCGCCAGTGGATCGCCGAGTTGTTCTGCCCAAGGCGAAACGATTTGATCTGTCTTTTTAGACATTACCGGATCCCGACCCCGATAAATTTAATTTCTCTAGGGATTGCAAAAAAAATAGAACAGTGCAAGCGCTGCAATGGCCTGGTGCTCAACTTTCTGTTTAGTCCCGCTTTTCAAGAACAACCGTACCAGCCGAATAGCCAGCACCAAAACTGCAGATCAGGCCCTTATCCCCAGCTTCAAAGCCCTGATTGTGCAGGTGGAAGGCAATGATCGAACCCGCCGAGGATGTATTGGCATAGTCGTCAAGAATGATGACGTTTTCTTCTGGCGAAGGCTCGCGACCGAGAACCCGCTTACCGATCAACTGGTTCATATTGATATTGGCCTGATGTAGCCAAAGGCGCTTGAAGGTCGTCGGGTCGATGGACAGTTCTGCGGCGTGGTCGATGATCATTTGCGAGACCATCGGCACCACTTCCTTGAACACCTTGCGGCCTTGCTGCACGAACAGCTTGTCGGTTAGTCCGTCCGAAGGGATCGGCTCTGCGGTGTCGGTCGGCAGGTGGGTACGGTTCAGGAAGCCGAAATTGTTGCGGATAGCGTTCGAGAACTGGGTTTGCAGCTTGGTGCCCAGAATGTTCCAGCCACCGGGACCGGCCTGATCCTCGGCTTCGACGATGACGGCGGTGGCGACGTCGCCGAAGATGAAGTGGCTGTCGCGATCCTTGAAGTTCAGGTGCGCCGAGCAGATTTCGGGGTTCACCATCAGCACAGCCTTGGCTGAACCGGAAGCGACAAAGTCGGCAGCGGTCTTGATGCCGAAGGTGGCCGACGAACAGGCCACATTCATGTCAAAGGCAAAGCCGCCGATGCCCAGTGCCTGTTGCACCTCGATGGCCATGGCCGGATAGGCGCGCTGCATATTCGAGGCGGCGCAGATGACGGCACCGATCTCGCTGACGGGCTTGCCCCATGCGGCAATGGCTTGCTCGGCGGCTTTGACGGCCATCTCTGCAAGGATAGAGATTTCGTCATTGCTGCGGGCCGCTAGGCGCGGAACCATGCGCGACGGATCGAGAATGCCTTCCTTGTCCATGACAAAGCGGCTCTTGATGCCCGAGGCCTTTTCGATGAAGGCGCTGGAAGAGTGCGTTTTCGGCTCGATCTCGCCCGCTTCGATGGCGGCAGCATTGGCCGCGTTCCAGCCATCAACCCAGGTGTTGTAGGCGTGGACCAGTTCGTCATTGGAAATGGACTGGTCGGGGGTGAAGAGGCCGGTGGCGGCGATGACGGCTTTATGCACTTGGTATGATCCTCACGCGGGTCGCGCGGTTCGCTCTGGGGGAGGGCTGTGAAAACAGCTGTTGCCGTTTTCATTGTCCGGTATTTGAGGCGAACTTCTGTCCGACAGCGGCGTCCTTCGTGTTGTTGTTGGTATTATCAATATGACGGCGGAAGGCTGCGGTCGAGACTTGCCTTTATGCCACGCCACCAACGTCTGACCCGGCCACGCGGCGGCGGTGGCAGGGGATGGTCACGCGCGGCAATCAGGGCGGCCACCAAGTCTTCGGCCTCACACGGCCAGCCATCCGGCGTCACATAGACCGGATAGTCGATCAGGGCGGCATGGATCAGGTCATCCAGCGTGATCTGTCGCGTGCGGCGCTCGAAGGTCATCTTGTCATCTGTCAGTCCCCACCCGGCATAGAAGGGGCGGCCATAGACACTGACGGCCTTGCCGCGCATTAGCGCCTCGAAGCCCGATAGCGAGGTCAGGGTCGCCAGCCGGTCGCAGGCATTCAGCAGGTCGATAATGTCCATATCATCGGCCACGGCATCGACTTCATGCATGGCCCCCGCATCCAGAAGGCCGATCCGGTTGCCGGACGTCACATCGGGATGGTTGCGATAGACAAGGAAGGCATCGGGGAAGTCTGCGCGGGCGGCTTTGACGAGGCCGGAATTGGTGCGGATATCGCCGCATCCGGTCAGGATGGACTTGTCGTTCTCGACCTGACCGACCACCAGCAGGACAGGCTTGTCCTTGGGCCATGTGGCGGGAAGGGCGCTGCCTTTGAGGTTGTATTTCGACAGGCCCGCACCGACCACGGCTTCGCGCAAGTGTCGTGCGCGGTCGCGCTGGCGCGGGGACAGGCCGCCCGTTTCGATCAGGATTTCCAGACGGCTGGGCGTGCGCGGGTCGTAATAGACGCCCTGATCGTCCAGCGCGACGGATAGGGCCCCAAAGAAGTCGGAGCCCAGACCGCGTGAGCGGATAAAGCCGTCTTCCATCCGCACGCGCTCGCCATCGAAAGTGCTGGCGGCAGCCAAAATTTCGGGGCTTTCCTTGCCGGACCACCAGATCAGCTTGCCATCGGTGGCGCGGGCATGGGCGACGGCAGACTTGGCACGCCAGAAATAGCGCACACGGCCCTTGGGACTGTTCAGCAGGCGACGCACAGGCGGGCGTTTAGCGGGTGCAAAGCCGACAGCGGCCCAGTCGCCCGACAGGCGATCGGCGCGGTCACGCAGGGCGATCAGGCGCTCCAGTGCCTGTTCGGCCTCGCAGGGCTGGCCGGTGACCGGATCGACATAGCGGGTATAGCGGATCATGGCGGCGGCCACGACCTGTTCGACGGTGCGCGACTGGCCCCTGCGACCGGTCGGGACGGTGTCGCGGGTCAGGCCCCAGCCGGAATAGAACGGCGCCCCGAAACAGCGCACGGCCTTGCCCCGCAACAAGGCTTCAAAGCCGAGAGCCGAGGTCACCACATAGACGGCATCGACGGCATCCAGCAGTTCGGCGGGACGCACATCGGTGTCGATCAGGGTGACACCAGATAACTGGTCCGACGGGATGCAGCCCTGTTTGCGCCCTGCGGCCACGGCGGGGTGGCGTTTGACGATGATCTGGGCGTCGGGTTCATCGGCACGCGCCGCAGCCAGCATTTCGGCAAAGCGGGTCTCGCTCGCCAGTCCATAGGCAATGGAGGCATCGCCATAGGTCTGGTCCACCACCAGAACGCGGCGGCGCGGTTCTAGAATGCGCTCATCCAGTGCCACGCCCATATTGGTCTTGGAAATCCGTGCCTCGACCATGCGGTCGATCAGAGCGCGGGCGCGGGTGGCCAGCGAGGCATCACACCATTGCGGGGCGGTATCGATCAGGGTTTCCAAACGGCTGGGGCGGGTGGCGTCGTAATAGATGCCAAGATCATCGACGACGACGCTGAGGCTGGTCGCGCCGCTTTCGCCAAGGCCGACCGAGCGGAGGAAGCCGTCTTCGAGTGCGACATAGGGTTTGTTGTTGCGACTGGCCCATGTGCGTCCCGCACGGCTCGACGGTTTCAGACCCCAGCCCGTCACCACATCCACATCCTTGGAGGGCAGGCGGTTCAGCGCATATTCCGGCAGGAAGGCGGCAAGGTTCGGCACCTTCAGCACACCCGGCGCGCAAACCCATGCTGACTTAAGCGGCAGGGTGGGGGCGGGCTGTGCGGATTCCATCATGGGTTTTGTCTAGGCCGCACGGCGAGGCTTAACCAGTGGGGTGTTCTTGATCGGTTGTGGGCAATCACAGATCGGCCAGCAGGCTTTGCGCCTGTTGCAGATGCAGCCGCTCGACCATTTCGCCATCCACACGGATCACGCCCAGACCTTTGGCCTCGGGAGTATCGAAGGCAGCGACGATTTTCTGCGCCCATTCAACCTCGGCAGGGGACGGGCCAAAGGCGGCATTGGCAGGCGCGATCTGGGACGGGTGGATCAGGCTCTTGCCGTCAAAACCGTAGAGGCGACCCTGTTGGGCCTCGGCCATAAAGCCGTCCTCGTCCTTGATGCGGTTGAACACGCCGTCAATGGCCAGCAGCCTGTTGGCGCGGGCATGGGCGACCACAGCGGCCAGCCACGGCTTGAACGGCTCGCGGTCAGGCGAGGTGCCCGTCTTCATTTCTTTGGCCAGATCGTTCACGCCCAGCATCAGGCCCGACAGGATGCCGCCCGCCTCGGCAATGTCTTTCAGGTCCACCAATGCCTTGGGTGTTTCGATCATCGCCCACAGACGTTGATCCAGACGTAGCACGTCGCTGATGGCCTTGACCTGCTGCTCGTTCTCGATCTTGGGGGCGACGACCAGATCAACGGGCGCGTCTTTAAGGGCGTCCAGATCGTCTTCGGCCCAAGGGGTGTCCAGCGCATTGATACGCACAGCCAGTTTGGGACCAAATCCACCGGCCATGGCGGCCTCGATGGCGGCCTTGCGGGCGTCGGACTTGGCTTCGGGGGCAACCGCGTCCTCGAGGTCCAGAACCGCGACATCGCAATCCAGACCACGCGCTTTTTCGATGGCGCGCGGGTTGCTGGCAGGCAGATAAAGGACGCTGCGGACTTTCATCGGAGACTCGCTTGAAGCTCGTTTTTCGGGAGCATAGCGAGGCTTATGGCCACAAGCGAGCGGCACCGCGCACGCCCGAACTGTCACCCCAGCGGGCGGGCACGACAGCGGCATTCCAGATGTCAGAAAAGACGCGCTTGGCAATGGCCTCGTTCAGGCCGTCATAAAGCTCCGGCAGGTTCGATAATCCGCCGCCCAGCACGATAATCTCGGGATCGACCAGATTAACCACAGCCGCCAGTGCGCGGGCCACGCGGTCGCGCAGCAGGTCCATCTGTTGCACCGCCTCAAGGTCGCCGGAGCGGACAGCGTCGATAATCTGTTCGCAGGACCAGTCACGGTTGCTGGCGGCACGGTGGGCGCGGGCAAAACCGGAGCCGGAAATCCATGTCTCCAGACAGCCCGATTGTCCGCACCAACATGCGGGGCCGGGCACTTCGTCAAGCGTCGGCCAAGGCAGAGGATTGTGACCCATTTCAGCGGCGACGCCATGACGGCCCTCGACCAGTTTACCGTCGATCACCAACCCTGCGCCACAGCCGGTGCCAAGGATGACGGCATAGACCGAGGCATGGCCTTCGCCCGCGCCATCGACGGCTTCGGACAGGGCCAGACAGTTGGCGTCATTGGCAAGGCGCACAGGGCGACCCAGATGTTGTTGCAGGTCGGCCTGGAACGGTTGGCCGTTCAGATACTGGCTGTTGGCATTGCGGATCAGGCCGGTCAGCGGTGACGGTGAACCCGGAATGGCCAGCCCGACCGAGCGGGCAGGACCGGCAAGCTGTTCGACCTCGGTGATAAGCTCGCCGACCAGACGGATCGCCCCGTCATAGGTGCCGGGATTGGGGCGTCGGATACGGGCGCTAAAGCCACCGGCCTCGTCAATGGCGGCGGCTTCTATCTTGGTGCCACCAAAGTCGATGCCGATGCGCATATCAGGCAAATACCTTGGCCATCAGGCGCTCCAGACAGGTCTGATCCACGGCATCGAACGCCGCCTTTTCGGTGGCATCCACATCCAGTACGGCGATCAGGTTCTTGTCGGCATCAAATACCGGCACGACGATCTCGCTCTCGGAGCGGCTGTCACAGGCGATGTGACCTTCGAAGGCGTGCACATCCTCAACCAGTTGCGTCTTTTGCTCGCGGGCCGCCGCACCGCAAACGCCGCGTGCAAACGGGATACGCAGACAGCCCAGCGTGCCTTGATAGGGGCCGACTACCAGCTCGTTCTCTTTGGCCGGATCGACCACATAGAAGCCGGTCCAGAAGAAGGCAGGAAAGGCATCGGCCAGCATCGAGGCCACGGTGGCCATACGCGCCGTCACATTCGGCTCGCCGTCCAGAACCGCCAGAATCTCGGCCTCGACCTCGGCATAGCATTCGGCCTTGTCGGCAGGGCGGTCGTCACGGGCGATATAGGACATGGAGGCTTCAATCAGGTGAGGGCAAATGCAGAGACGGTATGTCAGCGCACTTGCCCGCCAGATCAAGTCATCATGACGTTTTACGTTCGCCCAGCTTGGTTTCGATCCGCAACAGGGCGTCGCGGATTTCGACCAGCAGGTCTTGCGAGGATGCGGTGTGGGTGGTCGCCGTTGCGTGTGCGTGCGTCTGGGCATCGCGCATGGCCAGAATACGGTCACGCATTTCGCGGGCATTCATCAGGCCGATCAAATCGGCTTCGGACTGGCCGCTGGCATTGCTGCGCTGTCCGGCGGTTTCGATCCGCAGGCCCAACAGGCCAAGGGCACTGAGCAGCGGACCTTCACGAACAGAAATGTCCTGAATCTTGTCTAGAGGAATCGTCAGTTCCTGCCGGAACCACACGCCCTTGCGGATGACCACATTACGGTCGGTCAGTACCATCTTCAGCGAGGCATAATAACGCCCCGCCCACCATGATCCGAAGATAGCCCACAGAGGCAGCAGCAGGATGCCTACAACCGTGATGACCAGAGGCAAAGCCCCCTGCAGGAAGTAATAGGTTTTCAGCTTGGGGCTGAAATGGCCCTCGATGACAGTTGAAGGTGTTGTGGACAAACAGATTCCCCCTCTGGTGTCGGCTATGTGCCGACAATCCAGATAACATCTGTATTTTGAAATGTGCAAACGGAGGTTGTCGGAATTTATTGTTCAAAGCTCTGAAAAGAAAATGGATTTCAGAGCTTTGGTAGGCGTGGAGGGACTCGAACCCCCAACCAGACCGTTATGAGCGGTCGGCTCTAACCATTGAGCTACACGCCCCCGAAGCAGGAGGCTGTGCCTAGCAGCAGTCGCGGCCACTGAGAAGAGGGATCAGGACAACAATCTGGGCGATAAACAGACGTGCGGGTGAACAAAGCCTGACTTTAGCGCGTTCATCTTTGTTCATACGGGGCATGCAAAAAGCACAATTATGGCCCTGTTGGCCCAGAAACTCTTGTGGAGACACTCCCTATGATCCGCTTTTCGCGTGCGCTGATGATTGGTTCGGCCATGGTGGCCATGGCTGCCCCCGTCGCTGTCCTTCCTGTTGCCGCCCAAGCCCAGACTGTTTCGGGAGTAACCGCTGTGAACCAACCTTCCCTCAACCTGTCGGCGACCGGCAAGGTCAATGTGGCTCCCGATCAGGCCACCATAAATTTCGGCGTGGTGACCGAGTTCCCGACGGCGCAAGAGGCCATGCAGGCCAATGCCCGCCAGATGAATCAGGTCATCGCCGCGCTGCGCCGCTCCGGTATTGCCGAACGCGACATCCAGACCTCGGGTCTGAACCTGTCGGCGCAATACGACTATCAGCAAAATGAATCGCCCAAGCTGCGTGGTTATCAGGCGACGAACCGCGTGACGGTCATCATCAATGACCTGACCAAGGTCGGCCAGACGGCCGATGCGGTTGTGGCCGCCGGTGTCAACCAGATCGACGGCATCACCTTTGGTCTTAAAGAGCCGAGCGCAGCCGAAAACCAAGCCCGTCGTCTGGCCGTTCAGGCTTTGCAAGCCAAGGCTGCGCTCTATGCCGAGGCACTGGGCAAGCCACTGGGCAGCATCCGCAACCTGACCGAAAGCGGTGGTTATGTGCCACAACCTTCGCCGCGCATGTACTCGCGTGCGGCTGGTGCCATTGCGATGGACAGCACCGCAGTCGAGAGCGGTGAACTGACCGTCCAGATCGAGATCAACGGCCTTTATGATCTGGGTCAGTAGGTCGCGTTACAATAATGTAATCTCCATGCCTTTTGCAGGGCATGAGAACAGTCTCTAAAAGGCTGGGAAGGGCGGATCCGTAAAGGACCGCCCTTCGATGCTGTCTATGGCCTGTGGGCCGCCTTCGGAATGACAACCTTATGAAGCAGTTTTTCCTGACCATGCTTGGCGTGTTTGCCGGGCTGGTGGTGTTCTTTGTTATCCTGCCGGTGGTGGGATTGCTGCTTTTGGTCGGCGTGGCGGCCAGCTCGTCCAAGCCGGTCGCGCCTGCGCACACAGTGTTGGAGCTGGACCTGCGTCAGGGGCTGACCGATCAGGTACCGACCAATCCGTTTGCCATGCTGGACAGCAGCCAGTCTGTGCTGGGTGTGATCGATACGCTGGCCCAAGCTGAAGAAGATTCCAACGTCAAGGCGCTGCTGATCCGTGCGCCCGAAGGGGGCATGACCCCGGCCTATGCCGACGAAATCCGTCAGGCCGTCCAGCGTTTCCGCAAGTCGGGCAAGCTGGTGGTCGCCCACAGTCAGGGCTTTGCGCCGTCGGGTGTGGTGATGTCATCCTATATGCTGGCCGCCAGTGCCGACGAGCTGTGGATGCAGAACACCTCGTCCTTTCAGGCCACGGGTTTGTCGATGGACTCGATGTTCCTTGGCCGCGCCGCTGAAAAATACGGCGTGAAGGCCGATTTCGAGCAGCGTTACGAATACAAGAATGCGGTGAACGAGTTCACCCAGTCAGATTTCACCCCCGCCCACCGCGAGGCGATGACGGCATGGATGAACTCCATCTACACCTCGGTGCTGTCGGTGGTGGCAACCGACCGCAAACAGGACCCTGTGGCCCTGAAGGCTGTGATCGAGGCCGGTCCCTATACGCCTGAGCAGGCCCTGCAACTGAAGCTGATCGACAAGATCGGTCAGGTCGAGGAAGCCGAGGCCTATGTGAAGGAAAAGGCCGGTAAGGATGCCAAGATTATCAAGCTGGGTGACTATGGCTCGATGAAGGGCCAGCGTAGCAGCATGGGCTCCGGTGCCAAGTCTTCGATCGCCATCGTAGGCGGCGAAGGGGCCATCATGACCGGTCGCGGCAATAGCGGCTCTCTGTTCGGTTCGGGTTCGGAAATCCGTTCGGATGATCTGGCCCGCGCGCTTTATCAGGCCATCGAGGACAAGGACGTGAAGGCGATTGTCTTCCGCGTGTCCTCGCCGGGCGGCTCGCCCGATGCTTCCGAGCAGATTCTCGCCGCGCTGCGTGCCGCCAAGACCGCAGGCAAACCGGTGGTGGTTTCCATGGGCGGCTATGCGGCTTCGGGTGGCTATTGGATCAGTTCCGAAGCCGACTGGATCGTGGCCCAGCCCTCGACCCTGACCGGCTCTATCGGTGTCTATGGCGGCAAGTTCGCCTTTGCCGAGGCCTTGGGCCGTTTCGGTATCGACACGCGCAACCTGACGGTGGGCGGCGACTATGCCGATGCCTTCAGCTCGGCCAGTGGCTTTGACCAGGGCCAGCGCGCCGCCTTCTCGGCCTCTATGGACCGTATCTATGCCCAGTTCATCGAGCGTGTGGCACGCGGTCGCAATCTGACGCCGGAACGTGCCCACGAAATCGCCAAGGGCCGCGTCTGGACCGGTATGCAGGCCAAGGAAATCGGTCTGGTGGACCAGTTGGGCGGCCTGCACGAAGCCATCACCAAGGCCCGCCAACTGGCCAAGATTCCATCGGCCGAGGGCGTGCGCTTCAAATACTATCCGACTCCGCAAACCCCGTGGGAAGCTCTGGCTTCGGCCTTTGGTGCCTCGGGGCAGGCGGCATCCACTCTGGTGCGTATCGGTCAGGTTCTGGGTGATCCGGCGGCTGTGGCGGTGATGGAACGTGTGCGGACCGAACAGATGCGTACGCAAGGCGCTGCGGTGCTGGCCGAACAACCGGCTTTCTGATGCGTTAGGAGGAGGGTGCGGCGTAACGTGACAGGTCTGTGATGTCGCAGGTCATTGACCGTTCAGGTTTGCGGACCGACATTAGAGGCTGTGCGCTCCTCCCGCGCCCAACAAGGTATCGAGCTTATGATCAAGTCTGACCCTATGGCCCGGATCGGCTTTACAGCCCGTCGCCGCCCTAATGGTGGTTTGGCTGCGTTTGTGGTCTGGATGTTCGGCCTTGTGGCGACAGCGGTGGCTGTGACAGTGGGTGCGATACTGGCTGTGCTGACCGCTGCGACTGTGGCCGTACTGGCGGTGGTCGGCGGTGTGGTGCTGTTTTTTGCCGGCTTTGCCCTGCGTGCGCGCCGCTCGCGCCAGATGCGTCAGGCACAAAAAGCCGCCGACGAAGGTGTGATCGACGCCCAGAAGGTTGGCGACACCTGGGTGGCCTATGGCTGGGAGCGCGACGGCCGCTAAGGCTGCGTGAACATCATGGAGTTCATCGAGGCCCCGTCACCGAATTTCGACGAGCGTCGGGTTCTCCCTGACATTCTGGTTCTACATTATACCGGCATGCCGACGGGGCAGGAGGCGCTTGAGCGTCTGTGCGATCCCGAGGCCAAGGTTTCCGCGCACTATCTGGTCGAGGAAGATGGCCGTATCTTCCGTCTGGTGGCCGAGGAGCGCCGCGCATGGCACGCCGGTCGTGGTGCATGGCAGGGCACGGACGATGTGAACGGTGCCTCGATCGGTATCGAGATCGTCAATCCCGGTCACGAGTTCGGCTATCGCGATTTCCCTGAGGCACAGATTCAAGCGGTGATCGCCCTTGTGGCCGATATCCGCACACGCTGGACCATTCCCGACGCCCGCATCATCGCCCATTCCGACATGGCACCGACGCGCAAGGACGATCCGGGCGAGTTGTTCCCGTGGAAGCGTCTGGCCGGCGAAGGGCATGGTCTGTGGTTCGAGCCAGCGCTGGCGCGTATCCATGCGCTCGGCGCGGCGCTCCAGACAGGTGATACCGGTCTGGGGGTGCTGGTGTTGCGCTCGGGACTGCATCGACTGGGCTATCCGATTGCGGCCGGCGGCGATTATGACGACGAAACCGTCATGACCGTCAAAGCCTTCCAGCGTCACTGGAGACCCGACCGCGTGGACGGTATCGCCGATGGCGAGACGCGCGCGCGACTGGTGGGTCTGTTGCAACTGGCTAGTGTCGAAAGCGTCACCGGCGTTCTGGACTGATCTTTATCTTCCTGCCTCATTGACCTGAAAGGCAGAACACGGCACTTGGACCGCGCCAGACGGTTGGACGGTCGCGGCAGGGCTTGACCCTGTCGAGGAAAGTCCGGGCTCCACGGTGAAAAGGCGGCGGGTAACGCCCGCCCGGGGCGACCCGAGAGACAGTGCCACAGAAAGCAAACCGCCACGATTTATCGGGGTAAGGGTGAAAGGGTGGGGTAAGAGCCCACCGCGTCTTCGGTAACGAAGATGGCAAGGTAAACCTCGCCTGGAGCAAGACCAAATAGGGACGTCGCGTGGCCTCGGCCACAGGGTTCACTGCCCCGGACGTCCGGGTAGGTCGCGAGAACCACTCGGCAACGGGTGGTCCAGAGGAATGATCGTCACCGCTTGCGGGACAGAACCCGGCTTATAGACCGTCTGGCATTTTTCCATTCTGTGAAATTCCGTCCTGAAAATGGGATGGATCGCCACTGGGGTGATTCACCGGCCTTTGGCGCAGGTGCGAAAACGCACTTTGACGCGAAAATGGGAATGGCTCGCGTAAAAATCGATTTTTTATTTACCCTGATGGGGCAGGTTGCCTCGTCGGGGGCGAAATGCGGTGCTGTGACCAAGCTGTCTGCGTAAATGACTGTAGAAAATACAGATATCGTCAGTTTTCCACATCATCCACAAGTGGGCTGTTCTGTGTATGTTCTTGTTCTTGCGGTGTTCTTGTCCACTGGCAAGATGAAAACAAGGTTAAACATCCCGTTTCATCCCATTGAGACCCATTCTGTCCCATGGTATCCCAGAAGCTGAACTGATCGGCTGTAGGGCGCACGTTTTGTGTTGTCTGCCGAAGGCGCAGGGACGGGCCGACGGGCTCGATGGGACAGGGCGTGTTTCTCTCGACCTACGAGAAACAATTGGACGCTAAGCGTCGCCTGCTCATTCCGGGCGACTTCCGCACGGCTGAAAACGGTGCAGAGCACGGCGTTTTCCTGTTCCCCTCCATCGAAGCCGACTGCCTTGAAGCGGGCGGGGACCATCTGTTCGCTGTCTATAATGAAGTGATCCAGTCGCTGCCGTTCGGCTCCGAAGAGCGTTCGGCGCTGGAGTGGCAGGTCATGGGCGAGCAGGTGCGCCTGTCGTTCGACAGCGGTGGCCGGATCACCCTGCCGGATCATCTGTGCCTCGAGGCCGAGCTGTCGGGCGATGTGGTTATTGTCGGCCTGAACGACCGTTTCCAGATCTGGGCCAAGGACAAGTGGATGGCCCGCCGCGCCGAGCAGCGCCGTCTGGCCAAGGCCGGTCTGGCCCAGGTCGCCAAGGCCAAGCTGGAAGCCCAGATCAAACTGGCAGGGGGCGGCGCATGAGCGAAGACGCCAAGCCCCACCTGTCGGTGATGCTGCCGGAGGTTCTGGCGGCGCTGGATGCCAAATCCGGTGATGTGATTATTGATGCGACCTTTGGCGCTGGTGGATACACCCGCGCCATTCTGGCGACCGGAGCCGAGGTCATCGGTCTGGACCGCGATCCGACGGTTCAGGTCCATGCCGATGCCGTAAAGGCCGAGTTCGGTGACCGTTTCCAACTGATCCGCACCCCGTTCGGTGATCTGGACGACGCCTTTGCCGAAAGCGGCAAGGCCAAGCTGGATGGCGCGGTGTTCGACATCGGTGTCTCGTCGATGCAGCTGGATCAGGCCGAGCGCGGTTTCTCGTTCATGCGTGACGGGCCGCTGGACATGCGGATGGCCGATACCGGCGAAACCGCAGCCGATATTGTGAACACGTGGGAACACGGTCCACTGGCCCACATCATCAAGTTGTATGGCGAAGAGCGTCAGGCCGGTCGCGTGGCAACGGCTATTCTGCGCCGTCGCGCCGAACAGCCGTTCAGCCGCACGCTGGATCTGGCCGAGGTGATCGAGAAGGCTCTGGGCGGACGTCGCGGTGCGGCCATCCATCCGGCCACACGCACCTTCCAGGCGCTTCGTATCGCAGTGAATGACGAACTGGGCGAGTTGGAGCGCGGTCTTGAGGCCGCCGAACAGACCCTGACCGAGGGCGGACGTCTGGTGGTTGTGACCTTCCACTCGTTGGAAGACCGCATCGTTAAGAATTTCCTGCAGGAACGCTCGGGCAATACCCCCGCCGGTTCACGCCATGCGCCTGTGGCGGTCGATCCGCGCCAGCCCACCTTTGCCCTTCAGTTCAAGGGCGCACAGGCTGCAACCGCCGAAGAGAGTGCCGTTAATCCGCGCGCCCGTTCGGCCAAATTGCGTGCTGCGATCCGCACTTCTGCTCCAGCATGGACGAATGGGGGAGGGCGTAAATGAACCCTGTCCTTGTGCCTCTAAAGCGTTTGTTTGACTGGCGTGTGCGTGGCGTGCGCGTGATCGAGCTGGTGTCGGTTGTCTGTCTCGCGGCAGTGATGGTGTCGGTCTATATCGTCAAGACCGCAGCGGCCCGCGAAAGCACCGAGATCAGCAAGATCGAGCGTGAAATCAGCGAGAACGCAAAGCGCGTGCGCTTGCTGCGCGCCGAAGCCACCCGTCTGGAACAACCCGCCCGTCTGGAAGCCCTGTCGCGCCAGTTGGGACTGGAGCCGGTCAAGGTTCAACGCCGTGCCGACGAAGAGGGTCTGGCAAAGATCGCCGCCGAGCATCAGCCGCCAGCACCGGCTGTGACTCCAGAAGTTCCCGTCGCAACGGCTGCCGTACCGGCTGCCTATGTACCCGCTAAGTCTACAGCTTCCGCCTCTGTTCAAGCTTCTGGCCAGGAAGGTCAGCCATGAGCGTTCACGATCATCGCGATATGAACTGGGGCCGTCCGGCACCCGGCATCAAGGCACCGGCTTTGGATGGCCTGATGGCCAAGATTGGCAACCGTGTGGGCGCGCTGGTCTGGGATGTCGAGAACGCTTACGGGCGCGCCCGCAGCCATGATCGCGCACAGGATGATCCGCGTTTCCGCATCTTCTTGGTGATGGCGGCATTCGCTCTGGTGTTTGTGGTGCTGATGGGCGGCGCATCCTATGCGGCGCTGTTTGCCGACAAGGGGCGCGTGGGTTACGGCCATAGCCGACCCATGTTGACGCGTGGCGACCTTGTGGATCGCAACGGTCTGTTGCTGGCGACCAATATCACCCATTACGGCCTCTATATCGACCCGCGCGAAGTGTGGGATGTGAACGTGGCCCGCGAACAGATTCTGGCGGCTCTGCCGCGCGTTTCCAAGGACAAGCTGGACCGTGTTCTGTCAGGCGAGCGTCGTCTGATTGTCGCCACGGGCCTGACCCCGCAGGAAAAGACAGCCATCCATGATCTGGCTCTGGGCGGTGTGACGTTCGAGCCCGAAGATCGCCGTGTCTATCCTCTGGGGGCATCGGCTTCGCACCTGCTGGGCCGTTCGGATACGGGCGGTGAGGGCGTTTCGGGGGTGGAACTGGCATTCGACCGCGAAATCCGCAATGCAGGTATGGACGGCGGCGATTTCCCGATCTCGATTGATATGCGTGTTCAGGGTGTCGTTGAAAACGAGCTGGCGACCGCTGTAGCCGAAGCCAATGCCAAGGCCGGTATCGCCGTGGTCGCCGATGTGCACACCGGCGAGATTCTGGGTATGGCCTCGTACCCGACCTATGATCCCAACAAGCCGGTGACCGAAGGTAATAATGCCACGCTTAATCGCGTGACCTCGGCTCACTATGAAATGGGTTCGATCTTCAAGGCCTATGCGATTGCTGCCGGTGTCGATACGGGCCGTGCCGACCGTGGTACCCTGTTCGATGCCTCTAAGCCGTTCTATATCGGCAATCGCCGCATTACCGACTTCCACGCCAAGAACAAGGTGATGACGCTGGAAGAAGTCTTCCTGCATTCGTCCAACATCGGCACGTCGCGACTGGCGGTTGAAATGGGCGACGATGTGATGCGCGACTATTTCAAGCGTCTGGGTCTGCTGGATGCTGCACCGATCGAACTGCGCGAAAGCGCCCGTCCGACCTATCCTCAGAAATGGGGCGATTCCACGCTGGCTTCGCTGTCGTTCGGCTACAGCATTATGAGTACCCCGCTGCAGACGGTGGCGGCCTATGGGGCGCTGACCAATGGGGGGCGCTATGTTGCGCCGACCCTGCGTCGTGGCGGTAATCCGAATGCAGAAACCCGTCAGGTGATCTCGCCGGAAACCTCGGCGGTGATGCTGGAACTGATGCGCGGCAACGTCGCCCGTGGTTCGGGTGGTCGCGCCAATGCCCCGGGCCTGCGTGTCGGCGGCAAGACCGGCTCGGCCAACAAGTTGGTCAATGGTCGCTATGATCCGACCGTCGCTGTCGGCTCGTTCGCCGCTGTTTTTCCAGCTGATGGTCCGGTGAATGCCAAGCGCTATTCGGTCTTTGTCCTGATCGATGAACCGGGGCAGTATCCGCGTACCGGCGGCTTTGTTGCCGCTCCGGCTGTGGGCCGTATTGCTGACCGTATCGCCGAGTTTCTCGGTGTGGCGCGCAAGGATGACCGCTGGTTCACCGCCACGGGCGAGCGTATTCCACAACCCAAGCCGACCGAGGGTGCAGCCCGATGAGCGCACAGCGCCTGTCAGAATTGCTGAACCGCGATCTGGCGTCCGATCCTGAAATCACTTCGGTCACGTCCGACAGCCGCAAGGTGACGCCCGGTGCGCTGTTCGTCGCCCTGCCGGGGACCAATGCTGACGGTCGTGCCTTTATCCATCAGGCCCTGTCGCAAGGGGCGGCGGCGGTTCTGGCTCCCAATGATACGCCGAGCGACGCTGCGCCTCTGCTGATCGGCTCGGGCGATGTTCACCGCGCCTATGCGATTGCAGCGCGTGCATTCTACGGTGCCCAGCCTAAGAACTGCGTGGCCATTACCGGCACCAACGGCAAGACCTCGGTGGCGAACTTCTGCCGCCAGATGTGGGCAGCCATGGGCTATAAATCGGCCAGCATGGGCACGCTGGGCGTGGTCGGCCAAAAGGGCGACAAGACCTATGCCCTGACCGGTCCCGGCCTGACCAGCCCCGATGCGGCAGAGGCCGCGCGTCTTCTGGCCGAACTGGCCCGCAAGGACGTGACCCACCTTGCCCTCGAAGCGTCTTCGCATGGTCTGGACCAGCGCCGTCTGGATGGCGTGGCCATCAAAGCCGCGGGCTTTACCAATCTGAGCCAAGACCATCTCGATTATCATGCGACGATGGAAGACTATCGCGCGGCCAAGCTGCGTCTGTTCGAAACCCTGCTGCCGCGTGGCCGCACGGCGGTTCTGAACGCCGACAGCGATGCCTATTCGGCCTTTGCGTCCTCGGCCATTATGGCCGGCCTGGGCGTGATGGGTGTGGGCGAGCGCGGTCGTGACCTGACCCTGATCCAGCGTCGTCCGACGCCGGAAGGCCAGCGTCTGGTCATTGATGTGCGCGGTCGTATGCACGACATTCTGTTGCCGCTGGCCGGTGCCTTCCAAGCGTCCAACGCCCTTGTTGCGGCGGGCCTGTGCATTGCGGCAGGCGAGGATGCCGACAAGGTTATTCCGGCCCTTGAAATGATCGAGGGTGCGCAGGGGCGCCTGCAACGCGTTCAGGCCCATTCGAGCAAGAGCGGCGAGGTCTATGTGGACTATGCCCACACGCCGGACGGTCTGGAAACGGTGCTGAATGCGCTGCGTCCACATGCGACGGGGCGTTTGATTGTGGTGTTCGGCGCTGGCGGTGACCGTGACCGCACCAAGCGTCCTCTGATGGGCGCGATTGCAGGGCGTCTGGCCGATGTGGCCATCGTGACCGACGATAATCCGCGTTCGGAAGATCCGGCCTTTATTCGCGCTCAGGTCAAAGAAGGTTGCCCCGACGCCAAGGAAATCGGCGACCGTCGCGAAGCTATCCACTACGCCATTGGTCTGATGCGCGAAGGAGATGTGGTCGTGATCGCCGGAAAAGGGCATGAACAGGGCCAGATCGTCGGCGGTGTGGTTCATCCGTTTGATGACGTCACCGAAGCAAGCCTTGCCCTGAGCGAAAATGCCTGATCTTGAAAAGCCGCTGTGGACTGCCGAAGCCATAGCTTCGGCTGTTGGCGGTAAACTGGAAGGCCGCGACGCCGATGTCGGCGGCCTGACCTATAACTCCCGTGAAATCCAGTCCGGTGACCTGTTTCTGGCGCTGAAAGGTGCCCGCGACGGCCACGAGTTTGCACAAGCCGCCTTTGAGGCCGGTGCGGTTGTGGCTCTGGTCGAGCATCCGGTCGAGGGCGGGGCCTATGTGGTGGTGCCCGATACCCTGAAGGGGCTGGAGGCCCTTGGCGCAGCGGCGCGTGACCGCAGCGCCGCCAAGCGCGGGGCCGTGACCGGCAGTGTCGGTAAGACCAGCGTGACACAGGCCATCAAGGCCGGTCTTGATCTGGCGGGCCGCAGCCACGCTTCGATCAAGAGCTATAACAACCATATCGGTGTGCCGCTGACCCTGTCGCGCATGCCGGCCGATACCGAACGTGCCGTGTTTGAAATCGGCATGAACCACCCCGGCGAGATCGGCCCCCTGTCGCAACAGGTACGCCCGCATGCGGCCTGTGTGACCACGGTTGGGCCTGTCCATATCGAGGCCTTTGCCGATGGCGAGGCCGGTGTGGCGCGCGAAAAAGGCGCAATCTTCGAAGGTTTGGTCGAGGGCGGTGTGGCCGTTATCAATGGCGACAATGCCTATGCCGACATCGTCAAACAGGCTGCACGCGATGCTGGCGCTGTTCTGAAGATTTTCGGCACCGGCGAGGATGCCGATGCACGTTTGTTGTCATTCGATGCCGATCCCGAAGGGGCCACTGTGGTCGCCGAGATCGAAGGGCAACGCCATGCCTATCGTCTGGCCCAGTCAGGTGTGCATTGGGGCCTGAACAGCCTGTGTGTGATCCTGATGCTGCGCGCAATGGATGTGTCGCTGGAAACCGCCTTCGAGGCTCTGGCCGATTTTGCGCCGCTGGCCGGTCGCGGGGAAACCAATTGCGTGGCCCACAAGGGCGGTCATTTCACCCTGATCGATGAAAGCTATAACGCCAATCCTCTGTCGATGAAGGCGAGTTTTATCAGCCTTGGTGCGCGTCCGGTTGCCCATGGCGGCAAGCGCGTGGTGGTTCTGACCGACATGCTGGAACTGGGTGATCACAGCCGCGCCCTGCACGAAGGCCTGTCGGAAAGCCTGATCGCCAACAAGATTGATGTGGTGCATGCGGCAGGGCCGCAGATGCGTCTGCTCTACGATATTCTACCGTCCGCCATGCGTGGCCAGTGGCGCGAAACCGCCGCCGAACTGGCCGGTATTGCGGCAGATTTGGTTTCACCGGGCGATATCGTCATGGTGAAGGGATCGAACGGCTCGCGGGCCGCTATTGTGGCCAAGGCTCTCGCAGAGCTTGACGGCGCTGCGGAGTAACAGGAACCGGCTATGTTCTACCTTCTGTATCTACATTATGCGGACATCGCGCAGGATTATCCGCTGCTGCACCTGATCCAGTATCAGACGGTTCGTGTGGCGCTGGCGATGGCGACGGCGATGATCGTGGCCGTGGCCATGGGCAGCCGCTTCATCAACTGGATGCGCCTGCGTCAGGGCAAGGGCCAGCCGATCCGTGAAGACGGTCCGGTCACCCATCTGTCCAAGGTCGGCACGCCGACCATGGGCGGTCTGATGATCCTGGCCGGTATTGCGGTGGCGGTCTTCCTGTGGGGCGACCTGACCAATCCCTATATCTGGATCGTTTCGGGCGTAACGGCAGCCTTTGGTGTGCTGGGTTTTGTCGATGACTATGCCAAGGTGACCAAACAATCCTCGGCCGGTCTGACCTCGAAACAGAAGCTGGCCGCGCAGACGGTTGTGGCCGTGATTGCCGGTGTTCTGACCGTTCTGTGGATGACCCATTCGCCGACCTCGCCGGGTCTGGAAACCTCTATTGCCTTCCCGTTCCTGAAGGCTGTGCTGCTCAATATCGGCTGGTTCTATGTGGCCTTTGCCGCCTTTACGATTGTCGGTTTCTCGAATGCGGTGAACCTGACGGACGGGCTGGACGGTCTGGCGATTGTGCCGGTGATGATGGCGGCGGGTGCCTTTGGCATCATCTCGTATCTGGTCGGCAACTTCCTGTTCTCGGAATATTTGCAGGTCCACCATGTGCCCGGCGCAGGTGAACTGGCCATCTTCTGTGCAGCCATCATTGGCGGCGGCATGGGCTTCCTCTGGTACAACGCACCGCCCGCGAAAATCTTCATGGGCGATACCGGCTCGCTGGCTCTGGGCGGCGCGCTCGGCTCGATGGCTGTGGCGACCAAGCACGAACTGGTGCTGGGCATTGTCGGCGGTCTGTTCGTGGTCGAGGCCGCATCGGTGATGATTCAAGTCGGCTATTTCAAAATGACCGGCAAGCGCATCTTCCTGATGGCCCCGATCCACCACCATTTTGAAAAAATGGGCTGGCCGGAATCGACGGTTGTGATCCGCTTCTGGATCGTGGCCGCCATGCTGGCCCTGATCGGTCTTTCTACCCTCAAACTGCGTTAATCCCATGATCCCCGTTCCCGGCTTTGAAGGCAGACGCGTTGCGGTTTTTGGCCTCGGCCGCTCGGGGATTACGGCTGCCCGCGCCCTACAGGCGGGCGGGGCTCTGCCGGTCCTGTGGGACGATGGTGTCTCGGGCCGGATGCAGGCCGAGGCCGAAGGTTTTAATGTCGAAGACCTGACACAAGCGGACTGGTCGGGCTTTGACGCTCTGGTGTTGTCACCGGGAGCACCCTTGACCCATCCCAAGCCGCACTGGACCGTCGATAAGGCACATGCGGCAGGTATTCCCGTCATTGGCGATATCGAACTGTTTGCCCGCGCACTGGATGCTCTGCCTGCCGGTCAGCGCCCGCGCGTGGTCGCCATCACCGGCACAAATGGCAAGTCCACCACCACGGCCCTGATCGCCTATGTGCTGAAACAGGCGGGGCTCAAGGTGCATATGGGCGGCAATATCGGCATCGGAGTTCTGGCCCTGCCAGCACCGACGCCCGACGCCGTCTATGTGATCGAGGTGTCCAGCTATCAACTGGACCTGACCACTAGTTTCGCGCCCGACGTGGCCATCCTGACCAATATCAGCCCCGACCATCTGGACCGTCATGGCGGGATGGAAGGCTATGTGAAGGCCAAGGCCCGCATCTTCCAGTCGCAGCCGGACGGGGCGCTGGCCTTGATCGGTATCGACGAGGACTGGGGCAAGGCGCTGGCCGACCGTTTGGAAGGCGAGGGGGCCAATGTACGCCGCATCGCCACGGCACGTCTGGAGGCAGACCTGCCGACATCCGGCTGGCGGGCGGCTCCCGCTCTGTTGCTGGCCGATGAAGACCGTATCGACCTGTCCGATGCCCGATCCCTTCCGGGGCGTCACAATGCCCAGAATGCGGCCTTTGCCTATGCGACAGCCACGGCGCTGGGTGTTGCGCCCGATGAGGCGCTGTCGGGCCTGAAAGCCTTCCCCGGCTTGGCGCACCGCATGGAGGCCGTGGGGCGCATTAACGAAGTGCGCTTCATCAACGATTCCAAAGGGACCAATGCCGATGCCGCTGCTCAGGCGCTGGCCTCCTATCCTGCTGTGTTGTGGATTGCGGGTGGCAAGGCCAAGGAGGGCGGGATTGAATCCCTTCGTCCGCTGTTCAGTCATGTCACCAAGGCCTATCTGATCGGCGAGGCCGCAGATGCCTTTGCCGTGACGCTGGGCGACGTGCCGCATGTGGTGGCGCACACCATGGAACGCGCCGTGCAAATGGCCGCCGCCGATGCGGCCAAGGCCGGAGGCGAACAGGTTGTGTTGTTATCGCCCGCCTGTGCCAGCTTTGACCAGTTCCCCGATTTCGAGGTACGGGGCGAAGCGTTCCGCGCGGCGGTGCTGGCCCTTGGAGCCGAGGCTGAGAGCGCAAGATGAGCCAGTCCTACGCACCGCATCCTTTTTCGCGCAGTGACCAGAGTGTGCTGGCCCGCTGGTGGTGGACGGTGGACCGTCCGCTGTTGTTGGCCGTGTTGGCCCTGATGTTCATCGGGGTGGTGCTGAGCTTTGCCTCCAGCCCTGCGGCGATCCTCGCTGATGAATCCATCAGCAATCCATTCCACTATTCCTACCGGATGATGGTCTTCTCGGCGGCCGGTTGTGCCACCATGCTGATGACCAGTATCCTGTCACCCAAGGGTGTGCGCCGACTGGCGGTGCTGGCCCTGATTTGCGGCATCGTCTGTATGATGCTGCTGCCGTTTATCGGTGACGAGGTGAAGGGTGCGGCGCGCTGGATCAACCTCGGCCCGTTCAGCCTGCAACCGTCCGAATTTGCCAAGCCGGGTCTGATTGTCTTTGCCGCCTGGATGTTCTCCGAGGCCGGTAAAAGTCAGGGCGTACCGGGTGTCAGTATCGCCGTTGGCGCATGGGGCATGGTTGTGGCACTGCTGCTGATCCAGCCCGATATCGGCCAGACCCTGTTGGTGACCACCACATTTGCCGCTGTGTTCTTCATGGCGGGGATGCCGCTGAAATGGGTGGCGGGTGTGGCGGGCGCTGTACCTGTGGCGGCGGTGGGCCTGTATTTCACCTTCAGCCACATGCGCGACCGTCTGGACCGCTTCTTCTCGCCTGAAACGGCAGACACCCACCAGATCGACCGTGCGTCGGAGGCCATTCGTGCCGGTGGTTTGGTCGGACGCGGGATCGGCGAGGGCGTGATGAAGCGCCATGTGCCCGACCTTCACACCGATTTCATCTATTCGGTCGGGGCCGAGGAATACGGCCTTGTGTTGTCTCTGTTAATTATCGGCCTATACGCCTTCATCGTCCTGCGCGGTATGCGCAAGGCCATGAAGCTGGCCGATCCGTTCCAGCAGACAGCGGCGGCGGGCCTGTTCATGCTGATCGGGCTTCAGGCCTGTATCAATGTGGCGGTCAATCTCAGCCTGATCCCGACCAAGGGTATGACCCTGCCGTTCATTTCCTATGGCGGTTCGTCCATGGTGGCGATGGGTCTGACGGCGGGTTTTGCTCTGTCACTGACGCGCCGTCTGCCCGGTGCCTATGAACCGGGTGCCAATATCAATCCGCGCTCGCGCCTGTGATGTCCAAACGGAATCTTGATCTTATGACTGCTCCGTCTCGTGTCTGTGTTGTGGCTGCCGGTGGAACAGGGGGGCACATGTTCCCCGCAGAGGCCCTGGCCAAGGTGATGAAGGCGCGGGGCTGGACGGTCCTGCTGGCGACAGACAAGCGCGGCCAGAATTACGCCCAGAATTTTCCGGCGCAAAAGATTATTGCTCTGGATGCCGCTACCGGTTCTGGCCCAATCGGCATGTTGAAAGCAGGCTTTGCCATCATCAAGGGCGTGGGTCAGGCTTCGACTGCCTATAGTGCGCTGGGGGCCGATGTGGTGGTGGGGTTTGGCGGTTATCCGTCGGCTCCGGCACTGGTGGCGGCGCTGGCCACACGCCGCGCCACGGTGATCCACGAACAGAATGCGGTGCTGGGCAAGACCAACCGGATGCTGGCGGCGGCTGTGGATACGGTGGCCTCGGCCTTCCCAAACGTGGGCCGTGCGCCCAAGTCGGTGGCCGACAATATCCATGTTGTTGGTAATCCGGTGCGCCCCGATATCCGCGCCCTATATGATCGCGCCTATAAGGCTCCGTCCAAGACGGGCACCATCAACATCCTGATTACCGGTGGCAGTCAGGGCGCGCGTATCCTGTCCGAGGAAACGCCCAAGGCTCTGGCCAACCTGCCAGAAGCCCTTCGCAAGCGCCTGAATGTCTCGCAACAGGCCCGCTATGAGAACGTGGCAGCGGCCAAAAAAATCTATGCCGATGCCGGTATCAAGGCCGACGTGTCGCCCTTCTTTGACGACATGGCCAAGCGTCTGTCGGATGCGCATCTGGTGATCGGTCGGGCAGGGGCTTCGACCTGCTCGGAACTGGCGGTTGCCGCCATGCCGTCGGTGCTGATCCCGCTCAAGATCGCCACCGACGACCACCAGACCCTGAACGCCCGTGTGCTTTTGGAAGCCGGTGCGGCCAAGCGTATTTCTGAGGATGATTTCAACGCCGAGGTCCTGACGGGCATACTGCAATCGGTGCTGGAAGACCCCGCCAAGCTTGCAGCCATGTCGGCAGCGGCCAAGGGCGTGGCCATTGCCGATGCTGCCGAACGTCTGGCCGATCTGGCCGAGGCAGCAGCCAACGCGCGCGGTCGCTGAGGGTTACACATACTGGCTCTTGGGTCGTTCCCAGAACACGGGTAAGCTTGTGTCATGCCACAGTTCGTCATTGATCTGACCAATGAAGTTTTCGCCCTTTGGCGACAGTTTAACTGGCTGCCCAAATGGGCTGTCATCAGCATTATCGTGGTGGTGTTCACCTTCATCGGGTGGGCGGCCAACTATGCGGTGTTTGCGGTGCTGAAACTTCTGGCCCGCAAGCGCGATCCGTTCTGGCGGACGGCTCTGGAACGCGGACGCGTCCAGTTGGGCGGATTGGTGATGATTATGGCGATGGCGCTGGCGGTAACGGTGTCGCCATTGTCGCCGGAAATGTCGCTGATAGTGCGTCGCACCCTGTTGTTTGCCTTTCTGGTGGTGCTGGGTTTGTCGCTGGTCAGTCTGGTCGATACCGGCGCGACGGTGCAGCTGAAACGCTATGACACTGAGGATGACGCCAATACCCATGCCCGCAAGCGCGTAACCCAGACCCGCATCCTGCGCCGCGTGGTGCAGGTGCTGATCATGCTGGTGGCGGTGGGGATTGCCCTTTTGACTATACCGGGCGTACGCCAATGGGGCTTGTCTCTGCTGGCTTCGGCGGGTGTGGTGGGTATTGTTGCCGGTCTGGCCCTACAACCCTTCCTCGCCAATATGATTGCCGGCATCCAGATCGCCATGGCCCAGCCGATCCGTATTGATGATGCCGTGGTGGTCGAGGGCGAATGGGGCAGGGTCGAGGAGATCACCTCGACCTATGTGGTGGTCAAGCTGTGGGACTGGCGCCGGATCATCCTGCCGCTGACCTATTTTATCCAGCAGCCGTTCGAAAATTGGACCCGCATGGATACCCGCCTGCTGGCTCCCGCTTTTCTTTGGGTGGACTATGAGGCACCGATAGATCGTTTGCGAGCCAAGTTGGAGCAGATCGTCCATTCGTCCATATACTGGGACGGGGATACGGTGGCGCTGGTGGTATTTGATATCACCGAACGGACGGCCAAAATCCGTTGTACCGCCACAGCGCGTAATGCGACGGCGGCTTTTGAGCTGAAGTGCGAGATTCGCGAAAAGATGCTGGCCTTCATGCGTGATGAATGTCGCGAAGCCTTGCCGCGTGATCGCGTGGATCTTTATGAAATGGCCCCGCTGCCCAAACAGGCTATTCTGCTGGAGGACTAGTCCTCGTTCGCTTTGGCCAGCGCCAATGCGCTTTCAAGGTCAGTGGCATCCAGACGGATTTCGATATCGCCACAGGCAATGGCGGCCAGTTCTGCGGCATCGCCGCCGGGGGCCAGCAGCATGGGCTGATCGCGCGTGGGGGTAGAAGGCCCGATGTGCCCATCATCGCGAACCGAGGCAAAGTCCTGACGGTATCCTCTATGCGGACCATTGGTCTTGCACTCGAATTGCCACCACGACCAGCCACCGACATAGGTGTGTGGGCCGATAACCATCGCCTCGGTACTGAGTTGCAGGGCGCGCATGCGAACCTGTCCATCATGGCCCGTTGTACGTGTGGCCACATCGGCAAACTGGGCAAAGCGGCCCTGACCGGACAGCATCAGTTGTTGCGCAGGGTCTTCACCGGCCAGAGCGGGGGTGGCGACCGCGATCGCGATGAATAAAAGGGAAAGCATACGGCTCATTAATCGTGGTTCGCTAAGGATGGAGGATGCAAACGCCCTCGCTCAAGCCTGTACAGCCGCAAGCGCCGGAATCCAATGTATCGCCCAAGCGGCCTTCTCAGCGGCGGCGTTGGCGCGGGCCGCCTGCAGTCCAGACGTCCTCGCCCCGTGTGAAAATTATGGGGCAGGATATGGACCTGCTGTGTGAGGCAGAGCTTATGATGCAGATCGACCGCATGGTCGGTTTGCGGCGGGGCTATCTGATCGCCAACCACAATCTGCACAGCCTGTATCTGGTTACGCGCACACCCGAAATGGCGAAGATGTATGAACGGGCCGATGTCATCCAGATCGACTCGGTGCCGCTGATCCGTTTCGCCCGCATGACGGGGCATCCGGCGGAACTGGCGCACCGTCTGACCTATCTGGACTGGCGCGACAGTTTCTGGACCATGGCGCATAACCGCTGCTGGCGGGTGTTTTATCTAGGCGGGGCACCGGGGGTAGCGTTATCGGCTACACGGCGTCTGGCCATGACCTATCCCGACATTACATTCGAAGCGCGGGACGGTTTTTTCGATACCGATGCCCAAGGCGATGAAAACCGTGCGGTCCTAACACAGATCGAGGGTTTCCAGCCCGATGTGCTTTTGGTGGGTATGGGGATGCCGCGACAGGAGTTGTGGATCGCGGCCAATATAGACGTCTTGCCGCCCTGTGTGATCCTGCCGGTCGGAGCCGCCTTCGATTATGAGGCGGGCGTCCAGAATGCGGCGCCACGCTGGATGGGGCAGTGGGGCGTGGAGTGGCTATACCGTCTATGCAGTGACCCGAAACGACTGGCCAGTCGCTATCTGTACGAGCCGTGGTTTCTGCTGAAACCGGCCCTGCGCGACCTTATCAGGCGGCGATAATATTTTCGGCCTGTTTCAGGTCGACGCTGACCAACTGGCTCATACCGCGTTCGGGCATGGTGACGCCATAGAGGCGGTCCATCCGGCTCATGGTCACCGGATTGTGGGTGATGCAGATGAAGCGGGTGTCGGTGCGCGAACGCATCTCGTGCAGCATCTTGCAGAAGCGATCGACATTGGCGTCGTCCAGAGGCGCGTCCACCTCGTCCAGTACGCAGACGGGGGCAGGGTTGGCCAGAAACACGCCAAAGATCAGGGCCGCCGCCGTCAGGGCCTGCTCGCCGCCCGACATCAGGCTCATGACCGATAGGCGCTTGCCTGGTGGACAGGCGAAGATTTCGAGGCCGGCTTCCAGTGGATCATCGCTTTCCACCAGTTTCAGCTCGGCCTGACCGCCGCCGAACAGGGCCTCGAAAAGGGCTTTGAAATTCTCGTTGATGACTTCGAACGCGGCCAGAAGGCGCTCGCGGCCTTCGGCGTTCAGTTCGTCAATGCCGTCGCGCAGCTTGGCAATCGCCTGTGTCAGGTCGATCCGCTCGGTCTTCATGGCCCCGAGGCGGTCGTCATATTCGGCCGCTTCTTCCTCGGCCCTCAGGTTGACCGCGCCCATGGCTTCGCGCTCGCGTTCCAGCGCGAACAGCAGGTTTTCCGCCCCCGCCGTGTCGGGCGGGCGGGCAATGGCGTCTTCCTGAAGCTTTTTGCCCAGTTCTTCGGGCGTCATCTGGGCCATTTCGCGAAGGTTGCGGTCGGCATCGCCTAGCTTTTCGTCGGCGGCCTCGGCGCGGGCTTGCAGGGCGGCGCGGGCTTCGCGGGCTTGTCCAGCCAGACTTTCAGCAGCGCGCGCCGCGCGGTCGGCCTCGGCGGCATCGAACTCGACCTGTTGCAGGGTGTCGGTCGCGGCCTTCTTGCGGTTCTCGGCTTCGACCAGCGTGTCCATCAGTGTGTTGCGTTGGTCGGCAAAGCCCTGCGGCGCTTCCTCGGCTTTTTTCAACTGGGCGGCGGCCTTGTCGGCATCCTTTTCCAGCGACTTGATGCGGCCTGTGCTGTCCTTGGAGCGCACGAGCCAGCTTTCATGGGCGCGGGTCAGGCTGTGCTGGCGCTGCTCGCGCTGCTGGCGGTCGCGCGCTTCCTCGTCGCGGCGTGAACGCGCGTTCTGGGCGGCAAGGCGGGCATTGTCGGCGGCACCGCGCGCATTGTTCAGATCACCGCGCAGGGTGGCGATGGTCTCGGACGCTTCCTCGATATTCTGGGCGGCATCACAGGCGCTCTGGGCTTCCGCCGTTTCGGCCTCGAGGCGCGTAACGGTTTCATCCAGCGACTGGGCGCGGGCTTCTTTGCGGGTCTGTTCTCGGCGCAAATGCTCCAAGCGGTCGCGGGCACCGGTGACAGCCTTGTCGAGGCCGAACGGGCGGGTGCGGGCCTGTTTGACGGTGTCCTCTGCGGCGCGGAAAGCGTCGGTAGCCGCGCGCATGGCGGCCTGTGCGGCCTCCAGAGCGGGCTTGCCCTTGTCGATCTCGGCTTCAAGCTCGGCATGGCGGGTGCGCTGGGCCAGACGCACGGCGGCGGGGCGGGGGGCCTCGGCGCGGTTGACGAAACCGTCCCAGCGATAAAGATCGCCCTCACGCGTGACCAGACGCGCACCACGCGGAAGGGTACGCGCAAGGTCTGCCGCCTTGTCCTTGGGCGCAACGCCACAGAAGGCTAGACGCGCGGCCAGTTGATCGGGCGCATCCACATGGGCCGACAGAGGCTCGACGCCCTCGGGCCAGCTATGTGGCGCGGCATCGGCACCAGCCCAGTGGGCGGGCGCGGCCTTGTCCAGCGCAGCATCAAGATCTTCACCCAATGCGGCGGCCAGCGCGGCCTCATAGCCCTTGGCGGCGGAGACCTTGTCCAAGGCCGGTGCGTGCTGGCGTTTACCCTGCACCAGAAGCTGGGCAAGGCCGCGCGCTTCGGTTTGCAGACGGCCAAGCCGGTCTTCCAGTTCGCGGGCCTTGGTGCGGGCATCCTGTTCGGCGCGGGCCTTTTCGGAGCGGTCGTTTTCGGCCGCCTCGACCGCATCGCGGGCGGCTTGAAGTTCGGCTTGGGCGGTTGCCAGCGCCGTTTCGGCGGCGGCGATTTCCGGTGTTTCCAGTGGACCCAGCGCGGCACGTTCGCGCACCGCCTGATCGCGTTGAGCGGTGACGCGGGCAAGGCGGCTTTCTGCGTCGCGCTTGCGGGCGCTTTCGGCATTGGCGCGGGCCTCGACGGCGGCGAGGGTGCCGGCAAGGCGCTCCACCTCGGCATCGGCCTGTTTGCGGGCGTCTTCGGTTTCAGCGACCGCGAGATCCAGTTCCGGCCCGCGTTCGGGGGCGGCGGCAATCTCGGCCTTCAGGCGGGACAGATCGTTTTCGATCCGGTCCAGTTCCTTGCGGGCATCGGCGGCCATGCGCTCTTCGCGCTCGATATCGGCGGCAATGCGCGCGACCTCGGCCTTCAGGCGGTCCACCTCGGCGCGGGCGGCCTGTTCGGCCATGTCCAGACGGTCACGTTCCAGCGTGGCGCGGTGCAGAAGCACACCGGCGACGGCATCTTCCTCGCGGACGGGCTTCATCGCCTCTTGGGCGTTGAGGGCGGCGGTCTGGGAGGCAGCAGAAGCGGTTGCGGTTTCGGCCACGGCCTTTTCGGCCTGACGCAGTTCCTGACGCGCAACCTCTTGCGCCTGTTTGGCATCGGTCCAGCGTACATACAAAAGCGCGGCCTGAAGGGCGCGGATTTCGGCGCTGATTTTTTTGTATTTTTCGGCCTGACGGGCTTCGCGCTTCAGGCGGTTAAGGGTGCTTTCCAGCTCCTTGCCGATATCATCGAGGCGGTCGAGGTTCGTCTCGGCGGCCTTCAGACGCAGTTCGGCCTCGTGACGGCGGGTGTGTAGACCCGCCACGCCACCGGCTTCTTCGAGAATGCGGCGGCGGTTTTGGGGTTTGGCGGCGATAAGTTCGGAAATCTGGCCCTGACGCACTAGGGCCGGAGAGTTCGCCCCCGTCGAGGCATCGGCGAACAGAAGCTGGACGTCGCGCGCCCGCACTTCCTTGCCATTGATACGATAGGTAGAGCCGCGCCCGCGCTCGATCTTGCGCGAAACTTCCAGCACATCCTGATCGGTAAAGGGCTGGGGCGCGCGATGCTGGCTGTTATCGACGGTTAGGATGACTTCGGCATGGTTGCGCGGCGGTCGGCCCGCAGCCCCTGCAAAGATCACATCCTCCATGCCCTGACCGCGCATGGCCTTGGCGGAGTTCGCGCCCATGACCCAGCGCAGGCTTTCCAGCACGTTCGACTTGCCGCAGCCGTTCGGCCCGACGATCCCGGTAAGGCCCGGTTCAATCTGAACCTCGGCGGGATCGACGAAGGACTTGAAGCCCGATAGCCGAAGGCGCTGGAAATGCATGGGCCTTTAGTGTGCCAGCGGTGCGAGAGCTTCGGTCATACCTTCCAGCGTCGGGTTGGCAACGCGCTTGCCGTTGACGAACAGGGCAGGCGTACCCGTAACACCGACTGCGATGGCGCTTTCGGTGTCGCTGTCGATGCTGGTTTTGGTCGCCGGAGCCGAAACACAGGTGCTGATTTGCTCTTCGGTGCGACCGGATAATGCGATGGCCTGCATGAACCATTCGCCAATCTTGCCCGAAGAAAAAGCCTCGGACTGGTCATGCATCAGATGGTCGGCCACGGTGAAGAAACGATCCGGTGCCGCGCAACGCGCGATGGCGGCGGCCAGTTGCGACACCTGCACAGGGGCGGTCGGCAGATCACGGAAGATCAGCTTGGCCTTGCCCGTATCAATGTACTGGGCCCTGATATGGGGCAGTACCGAATTGGTAAAGTTCGCGCAGTGCGAACAGGTGAAGCTGGCATATTCGATGATGGTGATCGGCGCATCGGCACGACCCAATACGCGGTCGCTGGCCAAGGGTGTTGTCACCGACGCCGCCACAGCCGGAGCCGCAGCCGCGAGAGGGCGCGCCGTTGCGGGCGCGCGGGTCGGCGATGCCGTCTCGGCCATGGCCGGAGTCATGAACAGGCTTCCGAGAGCGGCCGAAACAGCTACCAACGAAGCCGGAGAAAGCAATCGCCTACCCATAGCGTATTTCCTTACTTGGCCAGTTCGGCGTCAATCGCCGCGGACAGGCCAGCGAGGCTCGGATCGGCCACGCGCTTGTCATTGACGAAGAAGGTCGGCGTGCCGGTGACGCCAGCCTTGATGGCGGTCTGGATACGTTTTTCCAGATCAGCCACAGCCTTCTTGTCATTGAGGCAGGTTTCGATTTCTGCCGGTGACAGACCAGCGCCCTGAGCAATGCGGTTCAGGCTCTGGCGCGGATCGATACCGGCCTGCCATTCACGCTGTGACGCCATGATGGCGTGCAGGACGTCGAAATATTTGTCCTCGCCAGCGCAGCGGGCCAGCATGAAACCGGCGGCGGCAATGTCTTGCGGCGGGGTCGGGAATTCGCGGAACACGAAACGCACTTTGTTGGTGTCGACGTATTTGGTTTTGAATTCCGGCCAGATCTGCTCGTTCCAGGCCGCGCACGCGCCGCAGGTGACGGAGGCGTATTCAACCACAGTGACCTTGGCACCTTCCGGTGCGCCCTTGGCCATGTCGCCCTCGGCAGAGCTGGTCGAGCCGCCCGAGCAACCGGACACCACCAGCATGGCACCCATAGCGGCGGCGGTGATTGCGGCGCGGCGGCTCATCGCCGCAAACTTAAACTTAGGAGCCATGGTAAAAACCCGGGTTCAGATATCAAAAAGGAAGACGGGACAGAGGAATCGTCCACTGCCACATCCTGTTGTGTTTACGGCAAACAGAGGGCTAGCCCTTTGTCAACGGTACGGATCGTTCGCTTCATCACGGCTGCGGGCATAGGCGGCCTTGCCCAATCGGGTCAAAGCCTTGCGCAACGGTTCGGGAAGGTGCTCCACAGAGGCTTCTAGCTCAGCTTCTTCGGCGGGAGGAAGTGGAGGTAGGGGCGGTAGGGAGCGGGTTTTGGGTTTGGGTTGGGCCGTGGCGTCCAGAGGTTTGACCGGTCCTTGCTGGATACGAATCTTGCCAACGGTTTCTGCGCCCAGAAACAGGTTGACCTGCGAGATGATGTCTTGCTGCTGATGTTGGACGAACAGGGCCGCGGATGTCATCACGCGCAGTTCCAGCACACCGGGGGTGTTACCTCTGGCCTTGATGATTTTGACAGGTCGGGTCACGCGGGCCAGTCGCTCGCCGACAATCTCGACCCAGCGGCCTTCAAGGCTGTTGGCGCTGCGGCCAAACTTATCATCCAGCGACTTGATGAATTTCTGGAGCTTATGCGAGGCGCGCGGCGGGGGCCGCATAGGCGGCTTGGTCCGGCGCTGGGCCAGAATCCGGCGGGCTTCTTCTTCGGTGGGCAGGGGTCTGCGCGACATGGCGGCACTATAGACTAAAACGAAGGCGTCTGCCGATGGGGAACGGGCTGTTTGCCATGAATAAAACCGCTATGGACAATCTATGACGGCAAACGAGATCAAGGCGCTGCGTTCGGCGCTGCTGGACTGGTATGATGCAAGCGCCCGCACCCTGCCATGGCGCACCGAACCGGGCGAGGTGACGCGCACCGATCCCTATCGGGTCTGGATGTCCGAAATCATGTTGCAGCAGACCACCACGGTCCATGCGGCACCTTACTTCAACGCCTTTACCGCACGCTGGCCCACCGTCAGTGATCTGGCGGCGGCAGAGGATGCCGATGTCATGGCGGCATGGGCGGGGCTTGGATATTATGCCCGCGCCCGCAACCTTCTGGCCTGTGCGCGGATGGTGGCCAATGAGTATGAAGGCGTGTTCCCCGATACCGAAGAGGCGCTTCTGAAGCTGAAGGGCGTCGGCAGCTATACGGCGGCGGCGGTGGCGGCGATTGCCTTTGGTCGTCCTGCCAATGTGGTCGATGGCAATGTCGAACGGGTGATGAGCCGACTGTTTGCAGTTGAAGCCGAACTGCCTGCGGCTAGGTCGGAGCTGAAACGTCTGGCTGGGCTGTTTGTCAGCGATCACCGGCCCAGTGACTGGCCACAAGCCTTGATGGATTTGGGCGCACGGATTTGTCGACCGAAATCGCCGCTGTGCGGGGAATGTCCGCTGTCATTCGGTTGTGCGGCCTATAAGCAGGGCGATCCGCAATCCTATCCGAAGAAGGCCAAAAAGGCCGAGCGTCCACATCGGCTGGGCCATGCTTTTTTATTGCGTGACGGTAAGGGCAGGGTGGGATTGGTTCGTCGGGCCGATAAAGGCTTGCTGGGCGGGATGCTGGGTCTGGTGGGATCGGAGTGGGAAACTAATCCGGCCTATGTGCCGCCATTCGAAGCAGACTGGGCAGAGGCGGGTACGATCAACCACGTCTTTACGCATTTCTCGCTGGATCTGACGGTCCATGTTGCGACGGGACAGGTTGATGATCCGGCTCTAGTGTGGATGGACGAGGAAGAGGCGCTGAAATCCCTGCCGACGGTCTTCCGCAAGGCGCTGGAGCGGGCCTTGGGGGCATAAGAAAAGGGCCGCTTCTCGCGAAGCGACCCTTGGCAGTTGGGGCGATGCGCCGCCCTTACCGTTTAAGTATTACTGCATACCGGCGCGGATTTCGGCGCGCAGGCTGTCGATCGGGCGCAGACCTTGATCGGTCTTGAAGCGCCAGTAGGTCCAGCCGTTACAGGCCGGTGCATTTTCCAGTAGGGCACCCAGCTTGTGGATCGAGCCGGTCAGCGAACCGGAGATCAGCGAACCGTCGGCGCGCACGCGGGCCTCGTGGTCACCCTTGGGGCAATATAGTTTGTCGCCGGGGGTCAGAAGGCCCGCCTCGACCAGTGCGCCGAACGGCACCTTTGGCTCGGCCTTTTTGGAGCCGGTCACAACCAGATCTTCGGGCGCTGCCGGAATGACCGCATCGATACGGGCCTGAGCGACATCGGCATAGCCTTCGTCACGCTCGATACCGATGAAGTGACGGCCCAGACGCTTGGCCGCTGCACCCGTGGTGCCGGTGCCAAAGAACGGATCGAGGATCACATCGCCGGTGCGGGTGGCCGACAGGATCACGCGGTGAAGCAGAGCTTCGGGTTTCTGGGTCGGGTGGGCCTTGTTGCCGTCTGCGTCCTTCAGACGTTCTGAGCCGGTGCAAAGGGCCAGCGTCCAGTCCGAGCGCATCTGGGTGTCTTCGTTGAAGACCTTCAGAGCGTCGTAGTTGAAGGTGTAACGCTTTTGATCGCGCGACTTGGCGGCCCAGATCAGCGTCTCGTGGGCGTTGGTGAAGCGCGTGCCTTTGAAGTTCGGCATCGGGTTCGACTTGCGCCAGATGATGTCGTTCAGAACCCAGAAACCGAGGTCCTGCATCGCCGAGCCGAGACGGAAGATGTTGTGATAGGAGCCGATCACCCACAGCGTGCCGTCGTCTTTAAGGACGCGCTGGCATTCTTTCAGCCATGCACGCGTGAAGGCGTCATAGGCGGCAAAGCTGTCGAACTTGTCCCACTCGTCGTCGACGGCATCGACTTTCGAGTTGTCGGGACGCAGCAGGTCGCCGCCCAGTTGCAGGTTATAGGGCGGGTCGGCGAAAACCATGTCCACCGACTTGTCTGGTAGGCCCTTCAGGCGCTCGATGCAGTCGCCGCGAAGAATGACGTCGGTTTGAATATCGGACATGGATGTAGTGGCCCCGTGGTGTTGAGGGCGCATGGTGAGTCATCGTGGTTAACGGTTGGTAATCAAATCGCTTTTCTGATTCTTCGAAGAGTCAAACGCTGATTTTTGTGAGTCCCGAGACTCCGGTGGATAAGGGTTCAAGCGAAATTGCGATGTGAGAATTATTTTTTGCGCCCCCGAAGGTTAAAGCCGATTTTCTTCTTTCGGTTGTGCGACTTGGTCGAATTTCGCAACGCTTGATCCTGTCCCCCACTTCTAAGCGGGCGCGGACAAGGCTATGAGGCGTAAATGATCCGTCGTCTTCGCCCCGTCCCGTTTTCCCTAGGTCCAGTCCACTTCGTCGGCATCGGCGGTATTGGCATGAGCGGCATTGCCGAAATCATGCTCAAGATCGGCTATCAAGTGCAGGGCTCGGACGCCAAGGCCAGTGCCAATACCGAACGCTTGGAAAAGCTGGGTGCCCGTATCTATATCGGCCACGACGCGGCCCATATCACCGAGGGGGTTTCGGCTGTCGTCTATTCAACGGCAGTCAAGGCCGAGAACCCTGAAATGATGGAAGCGCGCGAGCGCCGCATTCCGGTGGTGCGCCGTGCAGAAATGCTGGCCGAACTGATGCGCCTGCAATTCTCGATTGGCGTCGGTGGCACCCACGGTAAAACCACCACCACCTCTATGGTCGCGGCACTTCTGGATGCCGGTAACCTTGATCCGACCGTTGTGAACGGCGGCATCATCAATGCCTATGGCACCAATGCCAAGGTGGGCGACGGTGACTGGATCGTGGTCGAGGCCGATGAATCGGACGGCTCGTTCCTGCGCCTGAAGTGCACCGTGGCGATGATCACCAATATCGACCCCGAGCATCTGGACCATTACGGCGACTTCGATGCCGTCAAGAAGGCCTTCCGCGACTTTATAGAGGATACGCCCTTCTATGGTTTCGGTGTGGTCTGTCTGGATCACCCCGAAGTGCAGAAGCTGGCGGCCCAGATCACCAATCGCCGCCTGATTACCTATGGCCTGAACCCTCAGGCCATGGTTCGCGCCGAAAATGTGGACATGGATCCGGACGGCTCGACCTTCGATGTCATTATCCGTGGCCGCCATGCCAGCGACGAGGACCAGCGCATCGAGCGCGTGCGTCTGCCGATGGCAGGCTGGCACAATGTGTCGAATGCTCTGGCGGCTATTTCGGTCGCCCGCGAGGTGGGTGTCGACGACGCCTCGATCCGCTCGGGTCTGGCCGGTTTTGGTGGCGTGAAGCGCCGCTTTACCACCACGGGCGTGGCGCACGGTGTGCGCGTGATCGACGATTACGGCCACCATCCGGTGGAAATCGCCGCTGTTCTGAAGGCTGCACGTCAGGTGGTTCATAATGCCGAGCAGTCGGGTCGCGTGATCGCCGTGGTCCAGCCGCACCGCTATACGCGCCTGCGCGACCTGATGGCCGATTTCTCGACCTGTTTCTCGGATGCCGACAGTGTGCTGGTGGCCGATGTCTATCCGGCGGGGGAACAGCCGATTGAGGGCGTGGACAAACATGCTCTGGTCAGCGGCATCAAGCGCTATGGCCACCGTCAGGTTGCGGCGCTGGAAAGTGCAGCCACACTGCCGCGTGTGATCCGTGACGAGGCCAAGCCGGGAGATCTGGTGGTCTGCCTGGGTGCAGGTGACATTACATCATGGGCCTATGCCCTGCCTGCCCAACTCGAAGCACTGGCCTAAAGGGAGACTGCCATGTACTGGACTGACAACCTTCCAAGCGTGCGCGGCAAGCTGCTGCTTAACGAAGAACTGGGCCAATACACCTGGTTCCGTGTCGGCGGCAAAGCCGATGCCCTGTTTATCCCTGCCGATGAAGACGATCTGGTGGACTTCCTCAAGGCCCTGCCTGCCGAGGTTCCAGTCTATCCTCTGGGTGTCGGATCAAACGTTATTGTGCGCGATGGCGGTATGGCCGGTGTGGTTATCCGTCTGGCGGGTCGTGCATGGGGGCAGGTGACGACTGACGGCCTGACCATTACAGCCGGTTCGGGCGCTCTGGATTCCATGGTGGCCAGGGCTTCGGCCAAGGCTGGCATTGGGGGGCTGGAATTCTATGCCGGTATTCCGGGGTCTATCGGCGGTGCGCTGACGATGAATGCGGGCTGCTATGGTTCGGAAACCAAAGACGTTCTGGTCTCGGCACGCGGTGTGAACCGCAAGGGCGAGAAGGTGGAAATGACGGTCGAGCAGTTCGGCTATACCTATCGTCATTCCAACGCGCCGATCGACATTATCTGGACGGAAGCGACCTATCAGGGCACGGCCGACGCGCCCGAAGCTGTGGCGGAACGTATCAAGGCCATCACAAAACGCCGCGAAACCACCCAGCCGATCCGTGAAAAGACCGGCGGCTCGACCTTTAAAAACCCCGAAGGACATTCCTCCTGGAAGCTGGTCGATCAGGCGGGTTGGCGCGGCAAGCTGTTCAAGATGACCGGCGGTGGTGCAAAATTCAGCGAGCTTCATTCCAACTTCATGATCAATCCCGGCGAGGCCACTGCGGCCGATCTTGAAGGTCTGGGCGAAGTGGTGCGTCAGGATGTGTTCTCCAAGACGGGCATTCAGCTGAGCTGGGAAATCAAACGTATCGGCCGTCCGGGTTAAGACCCGACGGTGCATACACGCAGGGGGTGAAAATCATCCCCTGTTTGATGCACTTTTTTCGAGCTTGGCCGCGCGTCTGGCCACTATCGTTTCCAAGTGGTTAACCCTATTGAGGTGATAGGGGGAGGCTAGTCTTCGGATTGTCTCATGCGCGCGCCACTTCACACTCTTCATGTTGCCGTCCTGATGGGCGGGCTGTCTTCGGAACGTAATGTTTCGCTGGATTCCGGCATACTGTGCGCCGATGCCTTGGAAGGGCAGGTGGCCAAGGTCAGCCGCATTGATGCGGGTCGTGATCTGGCGCAAGTGCTGGCCGATCTGAAACCCGATGTTGTGTTCAATGCTCTGCACGGTGTGTGGGGCGAGGACGGTTGCGTGCAGGGTGTGCTGGAGACGCTGGCCATCCCCTATACCCATTCGGGTGTACTGGCCTCGGCTTTGGCCATGGACAAGAACCGTTCCAAGGCTGTGCTGGCGGCATCTGGCGTTATTGTGCCCGGTGGTGGCCTGTTCGACCGCAAGCTGGTGGCGACTACCCACGTCATTCCGCCCCCCTATGTGGTCAAACCCAATGCCGAAGGCTCTTCGGTCGGGGTCTATGTGGTTTATGATGGCGATGCTCCTGTCGCTGCCGTGGGCGAAGACAGCTGGACCTATGGCGACATGATCATGGTCGAGCCGTTCGTTGCGGGCAAGGAACTGGCTGTGACCGTGCTGGGCGAGGCCGATGGCCCACGCGCCCTGACCATTACCGACATTACGCCTACCAAGGGCTTTTATGATTATGAGGCCAAATACGCCGAGGGCGGTTCGGTCCATGTCCTGCCTGCCCAACTGCCACAGCATGTTTTTGACAAGGCTTTACGTCAGGCCGAGCTGGCGCACACGGCCATGGGCTGTCGCGGGGTGTCGCGATCCGATTTCCGTTATGACGACGTTAACGATCTTCTTGTCTTGCTGGAGGTCAACACCCAACCCGGCATGACACCGACCTCGCTCGCGCCCGAGCAGGCTGCCCATGCGGGTATGGATTATCGCAATCTTGTGCGTTGGTTGGTGGAGGATGCTTCATGCCGGCGGTAGTTCGCGGCGGTAAACGACAATCGGGCAAGGGGCAGGCCGCACGCGGCAAGCCTCAAGGCCGTATGGATGCCGTTGGCCGCATGGACATGTCGCCGCGCGTGGTCGTGGCCTGCCTGATCGGCGGCGTTGCGGTTCTGGCGGCTGTGCTGGCGACTGGTGCGCGGGCCGAGCGTATTTCGGCCTCGATGCAGGAAAAGCTGGACACCGTGACCGTGGGCATGGGGCTGAAGCTGGACAAGGTCCATGTGACCGGTGCGTCACCCGAGGCTCTGGGGCCGGTGCAGCGCGCCGTGGGGCTGTATCAGAACCAACCGATGGTCAGTCTAGATCTGGAGGCGGTGCGCCAGCGTGTCGAGCAGGTGGGTTGGGTCAAGGAGGCGCGCGTGGTGCGACTTCTGCCGGATACCATTATTGTTGATGTGCGCGAACATAACCGTCTGGCCGTCTGGCAGATGGGCGGCAAGGCCCATGTCATCGATGCCGACGGACTGGTGATTAACGGGGCCGATGCCGGTCGCTATCCCGAACTGCCTCTGGTGGTAGGCAAGGGGGCCGACCAGGCCGCCGCCGATATTGTGCCCTTGTTGCGTCAGCGTCCCGATCTGATGAAGCGGGTGGATGCTCTGGTGCGCGTGGATGAGCGCCGCTGGGACTTGCGTCTCAAAGGTGGCGGTATCATCCAGCTTCCGGCGGTCGATCAGGATTCGGCCCTGATCCGCCTTGATGCGCTGGACCAGCGCGAACGCCTTCTGGATTTGGGCTTTGCCCGTGTTGACCTTCGCACCCCCGAGGAAGTGGCTATCCGGCCTTCCGAAGGGGACGCCTGACTATTTCGCGGGAGGAAAAGAAGATGATCGGACTTCTGCGGGACAAGAAAGCGGATCAGGTCGGTTCGGCGAAGTCGCCTGCCGTGGCTGCGCTTGATCTAGGCCAGTCCAAGGTCGCCTGCTTTATCATGAAACCGGACGGGGTACGCCGTGCCGACAATACCATCCGTGTCGCGGGGGCTGGCCATGTCCAGTCCAAGGGCGTGCGCGGTGGTGTGATCGTCAATATGGAAGACGCCGCCGATGCGATCGCGCGCGCAGTCGAGCGTGCAGAGCGCGCGGCGGGGCTGACGGTATCGGGTGTGGTGGTCACGTCTTCGATTGGCCAGATGGCCAGCCATCGTGTCTCGGCCAGTGTCTCGCTGAGTGCAAATCCGATTTCCGATCATGATCTGGCGCGCGCCATCGGTGCGGCTCTTTCCAAGATCAGTCTGCCGAATCGTCGTCCGATCCATGTGCTGCCGGTTGCATGGTCGGTGGATGGTGCGCGCGGCGTCCATGATCCGCGCTATCTGCAGGGGCGGACGCTTGGGCTGGATCTGCTGGTAATCTCGATGGCCGAGGGGGCATTCGGGGCCCTGAGTAATTGTCTGGAACGTGCTCATCTTGATCTTCAGGGTGTGGCGGCGGCACCTCTGGTGACATCGCTGGCGGCGCTGGAAGAGGACGAGATGGAACTGGGGGCCCTGTGTATCGACATGGGGGCAGGGACCACTTCGGCAGCGGTCTGGGGCGGTCGCTCCTTGCTACATATCGAAAGCGTCAGCGTCGGTGGCGATCACGTCACCGCCGATATTGCCCGTGGTATGACAACTTCGCGCGCGGGGGCAGAGCGCCTCAAGACGTTGCACGGCTCGGCCATGGCCAGCAATAACGAGGACCGCGAAATGGTCGAGGCTCCGCCACGTGGCGAAGACCCGTCCGCCGGTCCGGTAGTGTGGCCGCGCGCCATGTTGAAAACCATTATTGCCCCGCGCGTCGAAGAGACGCTGGAGTTGATGCGCGACCGTTTGCGTGCAGGTGGTATGCGTATCGATCCGGGTATGGGCATTGTCCTGACCGGCGGTGCCAGTCAGTTGAACGGCGTGCGTGAGTTGGCTGAACGCGTGTTTGACCACTCTTCCGTTCGACTAGGTCGACCGCAACGCGCACCACACCTTGCTGAAGCTGCGGCGGGTCCGGCTTTCTGTTCTGCCGCAGGCGTCCTGCTGCGCGCTGCCTATGGCCCGCGCGAAGCAGTATCGGCACACAAACTGATGGCTCGGCACGTCACCGCCGCCGACGCCCCCCGCGTCAATCGTGGCGGCGTCATATCCCGCGCTGCAGGCTGGCTAAGTGATAATTTCTGACATCTATTACATTGGATAAGATGTTTGTGATTGTTGGCACTGACTATCCGGTATTCTAGCGGATAGCGATATTCTTTAAACTTCTCGTAGTGCACGTATGCACTACGATTTTAAAGCGGTCCGGTAATGGTCCGCTTTATTTTTTGCCTGTCTCGGGCGGGAAATGCGATCGACGTAAGTTTTGAATATCTATGTTCGTTTATTGTTTTTGTATACCGTAGTTATCTGTATAATTTAGGCGCAATAACGTCGATATTATAGAAGCATACCGGCAATATGTCTTATATATGAATATCCTCGATATATAGAGGTCGGATAATTTAATGAACCATCACTGTCTGTAAAAAATTTTCGAAATTTAATGCATTAATTGCTTTAATTTAAAAAAAATAATCTCTCAAAACATATAGTCTTGCTTTCTAAACTGTGTCCATAAAGTAACATCGGTGACTGATATGTGACCATATCTTGTCGGTAGGGCTTGCTTGGGTTGGCGAGCGTGTGACAGTCAGCACCTAGTGGCGCTTCAATAGTTGGGGCGTGTAAGCGTGCTTATTGGATTTTTTTTATGCGTATCAAGCGTACCTACCTGCTGGGCACTACGGTGCTGGCGGGTGTTCTGGCCGCAACGGCCGCAACGGCTCAAAATGCCGGCGGTTCGTCCGAAGCCGAAGCTACTGAAGTTTCCGAAATCGTCGTTACCGGTTCGCGCATCCGTCGTGACCCAGCCTCCGCCCCCACGCCTCTGATCCAAGTTTCGCAAGAGCAACTGCTGCAAAGCGGTCAGGCGACTGTGATCGACTATCTGGCCACCATCCCGGCTCTGTCGAACTCGCTGGTGCCATCGGATACGACGGGCACGGGCCTGAACGACGGTGGTCTGTCGCTGGCCAACCTGCGCTCGCTGGGTACCGGCCGCACCCTGACACTGGTTGATGGTCGCCGCCACGTAGGTTCGCAAGCCGGCTCGCTGGCTGTTGACGTTGACACCATTCCGCGTCTGCTGATTCAAAACGTCGAGATCATTACCGGTGGTGCATCGTCGATTTACGGCGCTGACGCTGTTTCGGGCGTGCTGAACTTTGTCCTGAAGAAGGACTTCGAAGGTGCCGAGATCGACGCGAACTACGCGATGATCAATAGCGACGGCCAAGCTGCCAAGCGCATCTCGGGTTTGATCGGTCATAACTTCCTTGATGGCCGTCTGAACGTCTATGCTCACGCCGAGTACGAGCAGCAGGACGAAGTCCGTTCGATGGATATCGACTGGCTGCGCCGTGCGCCGGTACTGCTGGGTGTTGATGCTGACCCGACCGCGGCCATCAATGGCCCGACGCATGATGGCGTTTTCGATCAGGAAGTATTCACCGGCGTTGTTCGTCTGGACCGTCCGCGTTGGGGTTCGCTGACGCTGGCCAACAACCAGCAGCCGAGCGCTCTGGGTAATCCGTGGGTTCCAAACCAGAGCTGCGCAAGCGCAACCGCTTCGGCCTGCTATTCAGTAGATCCGGACAAGACCTGGTGGTTTGACGGTACAAATGCTCGTCTGGCCGACTTCGGTCAGCGCGTTGGCAATACCGGTGCCAACCGTCCGTACAACATCGGTGGTGATGGCGAAAACCCGGCCATGTTCTCGTCGGGCAGCCGCGTTCCTTATTCGGAATCGCAACGTTACCAAGTGGGTGGCGGTTTCCAGATCACAGAAAACGTACGCGCTTTTGCGGAAGCCAAATACGTCAAGGAAAACACCTATGATGAAGGCCAGCCGGTCTTCTTCGATGTGTTCCTGTATGATGGTGCATACGGTGAAAAAGAAACGAACGTAATCCGTTCGAACTCGGCCTTCGCGCTGCGTTACAGCGACAATGCCTTCCTTCCGCAAGTGGTTAAGGATGCGATTGCCGGTAACACTGTGACCACCTACAGCGATCCAACCAAGGATACTCCGGGTCAGGTCACCGGTACTATTGCTGCCCCGTGGGCACGTCACGCCATGTTCGGCCCGATCCGTTCGCAAGATAATGATCGCGAGTTGCAACGTTACGTGCTGGGCTTTGAAGGCACGCACGACAAGCTCGCCTTTGTGAACAACATCGCTTGGGATGCCGCCTACACCTACGGTAAGGTTGACATCGTTAACGCCGAACGTGGTGTGGACATCGAGCGTTTCAACTTCGCTGCTGACTCGGTTATCGACGAATTGGGTCTGGTAAACGGCAAGGCTGGTCAGGTTGTTTGCCGCGTACAGTTGCTGAATGCCCAAAACCTGCCGATGCGTCAGCTGGGCAAGGATGCCAATGGCAAGACCATCGTTATCCACGAAGGTATGAACGACCGTGTTCGCGGTGGTGACGTTCGTGAAAGCGAAGCAGGCCGTGCCGCTATCAATCAATGCCAGCCGCTGAACATCTTCGGTGCCGGCAACCAATCGGCCGAAGCTCTGGAATATGTGGATGCAACCATCCGCGTGCGTCAGCAAAACGTTCAGGAAAACGCCGTTGCGACCGTTTCGGGTCAGCTGTGGGACTTCTGGGGCGCTGGCGCTCTGGGCGTAGCCATGGGTGCCGAATGGCGCAAGGAATACACCGAAGCCGTTGGCCGTGACCACGACACCGGCGATCGTCTGCTGTTCCTCAACGGCGGTCCGGACATGGCTGGCGTATCGTATGAATCGAAGGAACTGTTCGGCGAAATCTCGGTGCCGCTGTTCCGCGACACCTTCCTGGGTGAATATGCCGAACTGTCGGGCTCCTACCGCTGGTCGGACTACACCACGGTTGGTTCGCAAGACGTCTACGGTATCAACCTGGTCTATCGTCCGATCCAGGACATCACCTTCAAGACCTCGTTCAACACCTCGATCCGCGTTCCGTCGCTGAGCGAGAACTTCTCGCCTTATACCCAGACCTACGCAAACGCGTTTGCTGATCCGTGCGCCACTGCACGTATCGCGAACATGTCGGAAGCCGACAAGAAGGCTAACCGTATCGCCAACTGTACGGCTCTGGCTGCGGCTATGGGTCTGAAGTACGACTTCGCGAACCTGACCCCGAACGATAACTCGGACGATTATGCGCCCGATTATGTTGGAGGCAGCGTCAGCGGCGTGAATGGCGGTAATCCGGCACTGGAACCGGAAGAGTCGGAATCGTTCACCTTCTCGACCGTCATCCGTCCGCGTTTCATTCCAAATCTGACCGTGACGCTCGACTATTATGAAATCGAGCTGACCAACGTCATCGCTTCGGTAACGGCCCAGACTGCAGCAAATACCTGCGTTGATGGTCCGACCCTGAACATGGCGGCTTGCTCCACGATCTTCCGTCAGAACACTGCGCATGCAAACCCGAGCACCAAGGAAGAGCGTTCCGAAGCCTTCAAGGTTGGCGGTAACGATCAGTACGGCGGCTTCATCCAGGGTGCGATCAACTATGCGCAGCGCAATGTGCGTGGTCTGGACTTCGGTGCACGTTACTTCTTCGACACCGAAAGCATGCTGGGCAAAAACTGGGGTTCCTTCGACTACTCGATCAACGGTTCGTGGCTGATCGAGCAGAAGAACTTCAACAACATCGACAATCCGGGCGACTACACCGAGTATGCGGCTACGCCGTGGTACCCGCGTGTGCGCTTGACCTCGACCTTGTCGTGGACGCCTAACGAAGACTGGCGCGTGACGTGGACCACTGACTGGCAGACTTCGCAGAAGATCAACCACTACCGTGATCTGGTGACGAACCCGGACACCTATCCGACCCACATGGCGCGTACCGGCGATTTCGCTCGTAACGACCTGACTGTGCGTTGGAAGGCCCGTGAGGACCTGACGGTTCGCGCTGGTGTCACCAACATCTTCGACGAGGCTCAGGCACCGTGGTTGGGGACGACCCTGTACTCGAACTTCGATCCGTACGGCCGTCGCTTCAACATCGGTCTGAACTATACCCCTTGGTAAGATCAGTCTGATTGTCTGAATGACAGGAAAGGGCAGTCCGTAAGGGCTGCCCTTTTTATCTGCTGTTTAACAGCGCTGGCGAAACACGCTCTAAGTGTGAAAAAATGTCCGGATTGGCGTTCTAGTTGCAGTTAGCGGCTTTCAAGAATGCCGACTCATATATAGATCGGTAATAGTCCGTTAACGATGTCGGGTGTTTTATTAACCCGCTCATAACCAATGCGATTCGGCGGGGGTTGTGTTGGGATGAATGGGCAGGGTCGGAAGGTCGGAAAACAATGTCTCTCTCGCTGGTTAAGCCGCAAGCCACTGAACTGAAGCCGCGGATCGTCGTGTTCGGCGTCGGTGGTGCAGGTGGTAACGCCGTCAACAACATGATCGACTCGGGCCTGGAAGGTGTCGAGTTTGTTTGTGCCAATACAGATGCCCAGCATCTGAGCTTTGCGAAGACCGACCGTCGTATCCAGCTGGGCGATACCATTACCCAGGGTTTGGGCGCGGGTGCCCATCCTGAAGTGGGTATGAACGCGGCCGAGGAATCGGCTGACGAAATCCACGCGCACCTCGAAGGCGCGCACATGGTATTCATCACCGCCGGTATGGGCGGTGGCACCGGTACCGGCGCAGCACCGGTCATCGCCAAATGCGCGCGCGATCGCGGCATTCTGACCGTTGGCGTTGTGACCAAACCTTTCACGTTCGAAGGCCGTCATCGTATGCGTCTGGCCGATGCGGGCATCGCCGAGCTGCAGCGCTATGTCGACACCCTGATCGTTATTCCGAACCAGAATCTTTTCCGCGTCGCCAACGAACGCACCACCTTCTCTGACGCCTTCCAGATGGCAGACCAGGTGCTGCATTCGGGCGTTCGCTCGATCACTGACCTGATGATCCTGCCGGGTCTGATCAACCTCGACTTTGCCGACGTTCGCGCTGTCATGAGCGAAATGGGCAAGGCCATGATGGGGACCGGTGAAGCCACGGGTGACGACCGCGCCCTGCTGGCCGCGCAGAACGCTATCGCCAACCCGCTGCTGGATGAAACCAGCCTGCAAGGTGCCAAGGCCGTTCTGGTCAACATCACCGGCGGCATGGACATGACCCTGCTGGAAGTGGACGAAGCGGCCAACGCTATCGCCGCAGAAGTCGATGGCGATGCCAACATCATCTTCGGTGCGGCTTTCGATCCGGCTCTGGAAGGCAAGATCCGCGTCTCGGTGGTTGCTACCGGCATGGACGAAGCTTCGATCCAGCAGATCGAACCGGTCGCCTCGACGCTGAACCGTCGCCAACCGGAACAACCGGCGGCTCCGGCTCCGCGTAACGATGTGCGTATCGAGCCTGTAGCTGCACAACCTGCGCCGCAACCCGAACCGCAAGTGGCCCGTGTTGCAGAACCGGTCATCCATGACGCTCCGCGCAATCTGGAACCGATCGTCGATCCATGGGTCGAGGAGTTCGAGACCAATAACCGTGGTGCCGCCGCTCAGCATGAGCAAGGCGATCTGTATGCCGAGCGTGAACCGCGTCGTCCCGAGCCCAAGCCGCAACGCGAGGAGCCTCAGGAAGAATATTACGAAGACTCGCACCGCCGCAGCGGCTGGTCGCTGTTTGGTCGCCGTCGTGCCCAACCTCAGCAGCCGTCCTATGCGCCGCCGCCGTCTTCGAACCGCACGACCCAGCAACTGCGCCAGACCCAATCGGTCCAACCGCAGGTGCAGGATCACCAGAGCGGTTACGCAGACGATGACGATCTGGAAATCCCCTCCTTCCTGCGTCGTCTGGCCAACTAAGGCCTAGCGATAACTAGATTAAAGCCCCGCAGAAATGCGGGGCTTTTTTCATGGGGCATGATTGCGGGGCATGTTGCAGACTGTCGTGATTTCGAAACAATCCGAAACCCGACTTTCATTTCGTGCTGGCAAAGGTTTGGTTAAATGCAACCTTCCAGCGTAGTCCGTTCGCGGCGCGCGCAGTGATGAGTCCAAGCGTGACGGTCTTTAACGACCCCTTCGAGCATACAATCATCGCCCCTGCCATCTGTGCGGGCGTCGGCGTCCATACGGGTCGTCGTGTGCGTTTGATGGTGCGTCCTGCTGCGGCAGGGCAGGGGATTGTGTTTGTTCGCACGGACATCAAGGACCGTGACAACCGTATCCCCGTTTCGGGTGAAGCCGTTGTCGATGCGCGCCTGAACACCATGATCGCCAATGCGTCGGATGTCCGTCTGTCGACCATCGAGCACCTGATGGCGGCTCTGTCGGCTCTGGGCATTTCCAATGCTGTGATCGAGGTGGACGGGCCGGAACTGCCGATCCTTGACGGTTCGGCCCTGCCGTTCGTGCAACTGCTGGATCGTGCCGGTTTCCGACGTCAGGAACAGCCGCGCCAGTTCATCGAGATTCTGGAACCGATCCGCGTCGAAGAGGGTGACAAGCACGCCACGCTGCTGCCGTGTGATCGTTTCGAAATGCGTTTCGAGATCGACTTCGATACGGCCGTGATCGGTAATCAGGTGGTGGATTTCGTGGTCAACGAAGACACCTTCCGCAACGAGATCATGTCGGCTCGCACCTTTGGTTTCGCCCATGAGGTCGAGGCCCTGCGTCAGGCCGGTCTGGCCCGTGGTGGTTCGCTGGAAAATGCGGTTGTCATCGACGGTGAGGAAATCCTCAACCCGGGTGGCCTGCGCATGGAACGCGAGTTTGTGCGCCACAAGGCACTGGACGCTATTGGCGACCTGTATGTGCTGGGTGCGCCGCTGATGGGCCGTTACGAAGGCTATAAGGCCGGTCACCAGTTGAACAACAAGCTGGTACGCGCACTGCTGGCCAATCCCAAGGCATGGCGTGTCACCACCAAGGTGCCGCAGATGGCGATGGCTGGCTAAGCCACTGACCGCACAAGATTTGAAAAGGCCCGCCGGTGTGAAACCGGCGGGCCTCTTATCAGGTCAGGCTGATGGCCGAGATTAAGCGCCCGAAATCCGGCTCGCTGTTCAGAAAGGCACGGCGGTTGGAATAGAAGAGCGCCTCGTCTGTGCGTGTGTCGTGGCCGGTCCATGCCGCATCGGCCACACCAGCCTGTTCCAGACGCCACAGCACAAAGCCGGGTAGGTCGAACTGGCGCTTGTCAGCGCTGCGGCCCTCGGCAAAGAAGCGCTCGCTACCGGCGGCTTCAGCGGCAAAGCGGGCCTGATAGTCGGCACCGACCTCATAGGAGCTTTGCGAGATGCAGGGGCCGACCACGGCGCTGATGCGGCGCGGGTCTGCGCCCAATACGCTCATGGCCTCGACGGTGGCGGCGATGATGCCGCCAAGGGCCCCTTTCCAGCCCGCATGGGCGGTGGCGACGATACCGGCCTCGGCATCGGCAAACAGGATGGGCGCGCAGTCGGCGGTCAGTACAGTGGCCACAGGGCCGCGCACCTTGGTAACGACGGCATCGCCTTGGGGACGTTCGCCCCGCCAGCCATCCTCGGCCACCACGGCAATGGCCGAATGGATTTGGTAACAGCCGCACAGGTCATCGCTGCTGCGGCCAAACCATTCGGCCACACGGCGGCGGTTCTCGAACACCTTGGCCGGATCATCCTTGGAGCCGACGCCGCAGTTCAGACCCGCATAAAGGCCCTCCGATACGCCGCCCTCACGCGTGAAGAAGCCGTGCTTGATACCGGCCTTGTCGAGCAGGGGATGGGTGATGGGGGTCATGCTTCAAATCCCGGTACGATCAGGCTGCGCGGAGAGAAGATCGCCGCTGCCTTAAACAGTTCGCCCATCTGGTCATTGCTGGTCAGGCGCTCGAATTGGCGGCGGATGACAGGCTCGGCCTCGGGGCGGGCATTGGCCAGACTGGTGGCACGATGCTCGATCCCCAAGCGGCCCAGAAGCTGGGCCTGTGTGATGCAGCCGGTGACGTCCGCACCGCTACGCACAGCAGCTTCCTGAACCAGAGGGAAGTCGGCCCATTGCGTCAGGTCCGCTTCGCCCGGCTCGTCCAGAGGGCCAACCTTGGTGTGGCGCTTCAACGCTTGCAGGGTATCGCCTGCCTCGGGCTTGGCACGGCCATAGTCGATCAGCAGGGCCGCGCCTGAAGCTTGCGCGATCAGGGTGGCCACATCGCGGGCAAAACCGGCCTGTTGTTCGGAAATCTCCAGAACCTGACCGACCTCGATATCCATGTCCGGCGCATCGAAACCGTCATTGATGGCGGTCAGACCAAAGATCAGTTCGTTGGCATCATTGACCCCGATGCGCCGCTCGGCCCAACCGCCTTCGGTACGTACGAACTGACGGGCGGGCAGGCAGTCCAGAACCTCGTTGGCAATCAGGATGACGGGGGCGTCGGTTTCAACCTGATTGAGGCTGCGGACCCAGCGGGGCGACAGGTCGTGATCGGCCAGACGCTTTTCTTGCTCGCGGCGCAGGGGCTGGCTAGGCTCGATCAGGATCAGCTCGGCAGCTTCGAGGAAGGCGGGGGCCAGACGGGCGGCACGCAGGGCGTCGCTCATCAGGGTGCCGTCACCGGGGCCGACCTCGACCAGACGCACCTTTTCAGGGGCCCCCAGACGCTGCCATGTCTCGACGGCCCACAGACCGATCAGTTCGCCGAACATCTGGCTGACCATCGGGGCGGTGATGAAGTCGCCGCGCTCGCCCAGTGCCGGACGGGTGGCGTAATAGCCACCTTTAGGGTCATGCAGACAGCGCGTTACATAGTCGGCAACGGTCATAGGGCCGGTCAGGAGGATTTCCCTGACCAGTCTGTCTTTCAGGCTGTCGCTCATATGAGGCTCTTTAGTCTTGAAGGGCGGGGCGTTTGAGGGCGCGCACGACCAGATAGATACCGGCCAGTGCCATCGGGATGGACAGGATCATCCCCATGGTCAGACCGAAGGGCATGTTCGCCAGATGGGCGTCGGGCTGACGCACATTTTCCAGTGCGGCCCGCGACAGGCCATAGCCGACAAGGAACAAGCCCATGACCAGACCCGGCCGTTTAAGCGCGCCAAAGGCCCAGATGGCCACGCCCATGACGATCAGCAGCAACAAGCCTTCAAGGCCCGCTTCGTAAAGCTGGCTGGGGTGACGCGGCACATCGCCAGCGGGGCAATAGCCATAGGTTTCGAGTATCTTGTCATTACAGAAACGGATGGCCCACGGCACCGTCGTTTCGCGACCCCACAGTTCGCCATTGATAAAGTTGGCGAGGCGGCCAAACAGAAGACCGATCGGGGCCACAGGCGCAATCACATCGCCAAGGCTGAGCGGGTTAATGCCCTTCTTCCATGCAAAGATGATGGCCGCGACCACCACGCCGAGGAAGCCGCCGTGGAAGCTCATCCCGCCGGTCCACATCTGCAGGATTTCCAGCCGTTCTCCGATAGAGCTGCCCGTGAATATCTGGCCGAACAGTTGCGGTTGGTAAAAGAGCGCGTAACCGAGGCGACCGCCAAGGATCACACCCAGCACCAGCCAGAACACCAGATCATCCAGTTGCGGCCCTGTGATCGGCGGCTTGCCACCGGCCCACAGGCGCGGGGTTTTGACCAGTCTGGCCGCATACCACCAACCCAGTACGATGCCGGCAATATAGGCCAGCGCATACCAGCGGATCGGCAGGGGGCCGAGATGGATCAGGACCGGATCGAACTCTGGGAATATCAAGGGGATGGCTCCTGCTGGTTCTGCCTGCGGATCGATTGGCAACCGATATAGCAAGCGACAGGATAGATGTCGCGGACTGTGGGCCGCAAGCGCGTTAAAGTCGCGCCATCAGTTGTGAACCGTCTGAAATTCTAAGCTTTCATCAGATTTTCTGCAAAACTTCGAAATTTGTCATTCGGCTTGTGAAAACCGGCGAAGCAGCAGATTGAAAGGTTTCGTTCACCAAATCGGGTGAGCTTTTGTTAACCCGACCGGATGGGAGGCCTTTGATGCAAACCCGTAATCCAATCCTCGATGAAATCGCCAAGATGACGACGGGCGCTATGGGTCTTGCCCAGGCGGCTGGCGAAGAGGCGAAAACCGCATGGCGCGCACAGGCAGATCGTCTGGTTGCCGAGATGGACCTGGTCCGTCGCGACGAATTCGATGTCCTGAAAGCCGAAATCGCCGCCTTGCGCGCCGAAATCGCGGCTCTGAAGGGCGAGAATAACAACCCGTCCACAGAGTCGTAAGATTCGCTCTGTTGAGCCGAATCTCAGAACACGCCTACCGTTCCCTTGGCGACGCAGTTGAGTCGCCCAAGTTTGAGAAGTTGAAGCCCTGATGGACGCCGCTAGACCCGACGAGGTCGAACTGCCTTTTGATCCGCTGGACGTGGTCGAACACGTTCTTGTTGCGGAGAACCTGCCGTTCGACCGTACGGACGAGGGTGACCTGGCTTTTGCTTTGGCAGGCAGCTGGAAAGACTACGAGTTGTGGTTCGCATGGCGCCCGGAGGGTGACTGCCTGCAACTGTGCCTCGCTCTGGACCTGCGCGTCACCAAGACACGCCGTGCCGCCGCCTATGAACTGGCCTCGATGATCAACCAGCGTACATGGCTGGGCCATTTCGAGATCTGGCCGGACGAGGGCGAGATCGTCTTCCGCCACGCACTGGCCTTGCCGCATGGCGAGCGCCCGACACTGGCACAGGCCGCTTCCATGATTGATGCGGCCGTGGAAGCTGCGGACCGTTATTATCCCGCGTTCGACTTTATGGCTCGTGGCTCCAAGAAGCCTCAGGAAGCCATTGATGCCTGTTTGTTTGAAACCGTAGGTAACGCTTAAAATGTCAGAGACAGTTGTTCTTCAAGGAGTTGGTCGTCTGGGGTCGGCTATTCTTGAAGGGTGGCTGCTGACAGGTGCGGTTGATCCGAAAAACCTGATTATCCTGACGCCCAGCGAAAAGCCGGCGGCAGAAAAGGCCCGCGCACTGGGGGCTCGCATCAATCCGCCTCTCGACGCTCTGGTCGGTGCCAAGGCGTTTGTCATCGGCGTAAAGCCCGCCAAATGGGCTGAAGCCAGCCAACCAGTGCTCGCTCATCTGAACAAGGATGCTGTGATCGTTTCGGTCATGGCGGGCGTTCCCGAGGCAACCATTTCCGAAGGCTTTGAAGGCCGTTCAGTCGTGCGCGTCATGCCGACAACCGGCGTGGCGCAAGGGCAGGGCGTTGCCAGCCTGTGGTCTTCGGAGCAGAAGGCACTGGATACGGGCCTATCCCTGTTTGCGCCTATGGCCGAGACGGCGGTTCTGACATCCGAAGACCTGATGCATGCCGCGACGGCGGTGTCGGGTTGTGGTCCGGCCTATTTCTTTGCCTTCACGCGCGCGTTGGCGCAGGCGGGCGTGGCCGAGGGCCTGCCCGAAGACGTGGCGATGAAGTTGGCACGGGCGACCCTGCGCTCGGCGGCCGCGGGCGTCGTAGGTGATGAAGCTCTGGACACCCTGATCGACCGAGTGGCTTCACCGGGCGGCGTAACACAGGCCGGACTTGTGGTGCTGAACGAAAACGGCGCCCTCGACCGTCCGGTCAAAGGCGCCGTCAAAGCTGCGGTCGATAAATCAACCGAGCTTAGCGGGTAACAAAGCGCCCTTCGGCCAGATTACGGGCCAGTCTGCTATAGGCGCGGTTGGCATCCGTCCATGTGGTCGCTCCCACAGCATCGCGGATGTCAGTGCTGTAGTATTGGAACTTCACGTCCTGTTTTGTGCCGTCGGCCAGCGTGACATCGCCTTCAACGGCGGCACCGCCGATTGACAGGCTACGCATGCTGTCCAGACCCGGGCGGTCGCTCAACTGCTGCATGGTCGGGCGGTTCGGCTTCAGGTCGGTGATGACCAGATTGATGACCGCACCGTCCAGAGCGTCACTATTATTGAGGGTCCGCTCGACCTGACGGGTCAGATCGGCAACCTGTTCGTTGACGTCACGCTCCCCCAGCTTGGCGGCATCTTCGGCAAAGGCCGGGCTAATGGTCACATTGACCGCAGCAGGTTGAGCCAGCGCAGCTGTAGCTGTCACAAGCGACAGAGCGGAAGCCAACAGTGTCATTTTAGCGATCGAACGCATTTAAACACTCCTTATGTCCAGGCCCCCCGGAACGCTGGAAACATGGGGTAAAATCTCCAGCTTCGCTAGAGGTGCTGTTACAATTATTCTTTGCTGGCGGGCAGTCGAATGCTGGCCTTCAGGCCACCCAGATCACTGCGCCCCAAAATGATATCGCCGCCATGGCCACGGGCCACATCGCGGGCAATGGCCATGCCGAGGCCCACCCCTTGCGGTTCTGACTGCGCGAGGGATCAAGGCGCGAGAAAGGGCGGAAGGCCTCTTCGTGCATGTCTTCGGGAATACCGGGGCCGTCATCCTCGATAATGATCTCGACACCGCCGGACGGCAGATCGCGGGCCGAGAGGCGCACCTTCTCGCCGTGGCTGGCCGCATTGCCTGCCAGATTGTTGAGCGCACGACGGAAAGCCATCGGGCGCAGGGCGATGTTCAGATCGTCAGGGGCAATCACCTCGACCTCGGCACCGGCGCGACGGGCATCTTCGGCGGCTTTCTCGAGGAGGCTGCGGATATTGACATTCTGCGTCGGCTCACCCGCCTCGCCACGGGCAAAGGCCAGATACTCGTCGATCATATGCTCCATCTCGTCCATGTCCTGACGCATGGACTCAGCGCGTTTAAACGGCGGAGCCAGAGCCAGTTCCAGACGAAGACGGGTCAGGGGCGTGCGCAGGTCATGGCTCACCGAGGCCAGCATGGCCGTGCGCTGGTCGATATGACGCTGGATACGCTCGCGCATATCAAGGAATGCCTGTGCGGCAGCGCGGACTTCGCGGGCACCATTTGGCTTGAAGCGTGGCACGGCCTCGCCACGGCCAAACGCCTCGGCAGCAGCGGCCAGACGTTCGATAGAACGCACCTGATTGCGGATAAAGATCACCGCGACGGCCAGCAAAAGCGCCGTGGCGATCATCAGCCACAGCACAAAGATGTGCGCCTGTGTGGCCACCGCCCGCTCGCGCGGGGCGATGATGCGCAGGACGCCACCCGGTTCCTGTACGCGGATATCGACATAGGCTGGATAGCGGGTGGTGTCGTACCAGAAGGGCTGGTCCAGACGGGACTTCAAAGCCGCTTCCAGATTGCGGTCCACGACGCCCAGCGCCCCGCGCGGGTTTTCCTTGGGCAGGGTCCGTTCTTCCTGAAAGGCGATGGACAACTGCATGTTGCGCTGGGCGCGGTCCATTATGACGGACAGGTTTTCGGGCGAGGGATCGTCGCGATAGGATTCTGCCGCCCACGCCACATCGCCTGCCAGACCCTCGGACAGGCGCGAGGTCACGGTCTGCCAGTGGGCATCGAAGAAGACGAAGGTAACCGCGCCCTGCATGATCAGCACCGGAATGATGATGATCAGCAAGGAACGACCCCACAGTGAGGTCGGTAGGCGGCGCTTCATCCATCGCGCCCAGACATTGAACGGCGTCAGCCGCATGGGATCCAGCTCCGCCGGTTAATCGGGGGCCAGCATATAGCCGATCCCGCGCACGGTTTGCAGGTAGCGGGGATTCTTGGGATCCACTTCCAGCTTGCGACGCAGGCGCGTGACCTGAACATCGACGGCACGGCCGGTGATATCGGCGGTGTCGGGTGACAGGGCCATGCGTTCGACCGGCGCGTGGGCGCTGATGGCCAAGGTCTTCAGCAGTTGCGCCTCGGCCTCGGTCAGGCGCTGGGGCTGACCGTTTACGGTCAGTTCCAGACGTTCCATGTTGAACACGGCTGGACCCATATGGATTTCTTTGGCCGTCAGTGGCTTGCCACCGGTGCGGCGCAGGATGGCTTCGATCCGCAGCGCCAGTTCGCGCGGATCAAACGGCTTGGACATATAGTCGTCGGCCCCTCGTGACAGGCCTTCGATGCGGTCATTCGGATCACCCTTGGCCGTCAGCAGCAGGACCGGCGTTTTCGATAGGGCCGCTTGCGAGCGAATCCACGAGGTCAGATCGAACCCGCTTTCGCCCGGCATCATCACGTCCAGCACAATCAGATCGAATTCGATCAGTTCGACCAGACGGCGTGCAGCCCCTGCATGGGCGGCGCCGGTGACGCGATAGCCTTCCCGCGAGAGAAACTCCTTGAGCAGTTCGCGGATACGGTCGTCATCGTCCACCACCAACAGATGGCGACCGCTGCCGGGGGCAGCGACAGGACCGGAACGGCTGTTGCCGCGATAGTCATTTAGGCTCAACGGGGGGCTCCGGAAGAAAACTCGTGGTTTGCTGCGTTGACGTGAGGCGACGATGAGAGTCTAAAACAGCCATTGGTGCTTGGAGAACGTATTGCAATGGCCATTGTCCCTTTCGATGATCGTGACGGCTGGATTTGGTTCGATGGGGAGTTTGTTCCCTGGCGCGAAGCAAAAACGCACGTTTTGACCCATGGCCTCCATTATGGCTCGTCAGTGTTCGAAGGCGAACGCATGTATAATGGCGAGATTTTCAAGCTGACCGCACATAGCGAACGCCTGAAACGCTCGGCCGAACTGCTCGACTTCGAGATTCCCTATAGCGTGGCCGAGATTGATCAAGCCTGCAAGGATACCTGTGCACGCAATGGTTTGACGGACTGTTATATTCGCCCTGTGGCCTATCTGGGTGCTGACAAATTGTCGGTCTCGTCGATCGGCAATAAGGTGCATCTGGCGATCGCCGTGTGGGACTGGCCGTCCTATTTCGACCCCGAGGTGAAGAAGAAGGGCATTGCCCTGGAGTGGGCCAAATGGCGCCGTCCGGATCCGGCTACGGCACCTTCGACCGCCAAGGCTGCCGGTCTTTATATGATCTGTACGATGTCCAAGAATGCCGCCGAGAAACGCGGCTTTGCCGACGCCCTTATGCTGGACTGGCGCGGCTATGTGGCCGAAGCCACCGGTGCCAACGTCTTCTTCGTCAAGGATGGTGTCATCCACACGCCGGACGTGTCGAACATTCTGGACGGGATCACTCGTCAGACCGTAATCGAACTGGCCCGTGCCAAGGGTATCGAGGTGGTTGTGCGCAATATCCTGCCGGAAGAACTGGCTGACTTTACCGAGTGCTTCCTGACCGGTTCGGCGGCAGAAGTGACGCCGGTGGGACAGGTCGGCGATTTCCGCTTTACCCCTGCCGAAATCAGCCTTGGCCTGATGGATGATTACGGCAAGCTGGTCCGCGGCCAGCTATAAGCGCCACAATATTTGTGAATATCCAAACGGCAGGCTTCATAGCCTGCCGTTTTTTGTATTGCGGCAAGAATGGGGCAGGTGTAGCGGGGAATTATCACCTGGGGTGATGATTGGTTCGCGTCATGCGCGGCGGGGGAAAAATGAAACGTCTGCTTATTGCGGCTGCGTGTCTGATGATGGCGGCCTGTACCACGACGGCTGTCCGCAAGGCTGAAACGGTGCGTACGCCAGAAGCCGGAGCCACCATCCTGATTGTCGAGCCGCGCATCCAGTTGGGTATGCTGACGGCGGGTGGCGTGACCGAACCGCGCGAGGAATGGAGCCAGCAGGCGCGCCAATATGTGCTTCGCCATGTCCAGAACTCCATGGTTCAGGACAGCCACAAATTTGTGGTGGGCAATGTCGATGGCTTGATGGAGGGCCGTCTGGGGCAGGTGGTGCGGGTCAACGAGGCCGTCATCGAGGCCATTATCGCCCACGAATATAATGGCTATGCCGGTGCGAAACTGGCGACCAAGAAAGACGATTTCGAGTGGACCATCGGTGAGGGCTCGGAATTGGTGGGCCAGCATTTCGGGGCGGATTATGCCCTGTTCATCTCGGGTAACGGCACCTATGCCAGCGGTGGTCGTGTGGCGGCCTTTGTGGTGGCCAGTGCCTTTGGTGTCGGTATTCCTCTGGGCCAGCAACAGGTCATGGCATCGCTGGTCGATTTGAAAACCGGTCAGGTCATGTGGGTCAACTATGCGGTGGCCGGACCCGGTGCCGATATGCGCGAGGATGCAGGCGCACAGTCGCTGGTCGAAAGCCTGCTCAAGGATGCACCGCTCAGCGTAAACCCGAATGTCGCGCCCTGATCTTTTGAAGGGACTGGCGGGCGGAGCCTCGGCACTGGTGCTGATGGCAGCGGTATCGCCTGCCTTGGCGACACAGGTGCGGGCTCCGGGTGAGCCGCCTGCGGCCAATACGGCCGAGGCGGGACTGTGGGGGATGTCCGAAGAGACGGAAATCTATGCCCGCCGTAGTGGAGACCGCAATAATGATCCGGCGCTGAATACCTATGTGTCGGGTCTGACCTGTCGTGTAGCGGGCCAGCACTGCAAGGACATCCGTGTCTATGTGATGGATCGTCCCGTGTTCAATGCCATGGCGGCACCGAATGGTTATGTCGAGGTGTGGTCGGGCTTGATGCTGCGGGCCTCGACCGAAGACGAACTGGCCTTTGTGCTGGGCCATGAGGTCGCGCACTTCCTTGAGGAACATTCTTTCGAGCGAATGCGCACCCTCAGAAATACCAGCACAGCCCTGTTGGTCTTCTCGTTGGGAGCCGCGGCGGCGGGTGTCTATTATCAGGTCGATGTCAGCGCCCTGATCGATGCGGTTTATCTGTCCAGCATGGCCGCCTATATGGGCTATAACCAAAGCCATGAAGCGCAGTCCGACCAGATGGGGCTGGAAATGGCTCACAAGCTGGGTCTGGATGCGTCTGCGGGGGCTCTGATCTGGGAAAACCTGAAGGCGGAAACGGCGGCATCGAGTTTTCGTCGTGTCCGCACCGCCGAGGCTTTTGGTTCGGCTTTTCGCACACATCCTCTGACTTCGGAACGCATCGAGGCGCTGGGCCAACAGGCCAAGACGCTGGGGGCCGAGGGCACGGGTATCGAGGATCGTAAGCGTTATCGTGCGATCATCCGTCCGCATCTGGCCGACTGGATCGAGGACGAGCATCGCCACCGCGATTTTGGCCGTCTGCTGCACCTGCTGGAGCGGTTGGGGGCCGATGGGGATGATCTGGGCCTGATCAATTATCACAAGGGCGAAGTCTATCGCCGACGTCGCGAGGATGGCGACGACCTTCTGGCGGCCAATGCCTATCGCGCAGCGGTGGTCCATGCCGATGTGCCGGTCGCGGCCTATCGCGAACTGGGCGCACTGGAAGCGAAACTGGGAAATGGTGCTGCGGCACGCGACGCGTTTAACAAATATCGTGAACTGGCTCCGCAAGCCGACGACCAGTGGATCGTCGAGGAACAGCTTTCGCGCCTTGAGGGGGACAAAGTATGAGCAAGCTAAACAAGAGCCTGAAAATCGGCGTGGCCGTTGCCCTGATGGCGGCGGTGTCGGCCTGTGTGTCGATCACCGAGGTCAGCGGCCCGCTCAAGGTCGGGCAAGGCACCTATACGCTGAATCGTAGCTGGAACGACGTGACGTCCGTGACCATGCAGCAAAAGGGCATTCGTCTGTTGACGCTGGATGGCCCGACGCTGAACAGTCTTTATCTGAGCGAAGGCTTGAAGGAAGGCCAGCATCTGGCCCGCCCGAATAGCCGCCGCGAAAAGACCACGCCGTCATGGCGCACCGATATGGGCGTGCTGGAACAGGTCGAGTTCGTGCGCGACAGCGTCGAGGCCTATGGCTATGCGCGTGTAGAGACGGCATCGCCGCGTCCCGTTACCGTTGCAGGACAGCGCGGCGTGCGGTTTGACCTGACTGCCGCCACCACATCCGGCTTGCAGATCAAGGGCTTTGGTCAGGTCGTGGCCAAGGATGGTCTGGCCTATGTGGCCATCTATCTGGCACCGGGCGAGCACTTCTATCCGCAGTCGCAAGCTTCGGCCCAATCGGCTATGGACAGCCTGAGCTTGTAAACCGTTTTTGCTACGACAATGGGCGTAGGGGGTTGCCTCTGCGCCCTTGCTGTCGTTCAAGCGGCAGTGACGCCGAATGGTCGGCACAGAGAATCCGTATGTTCACCTTCCTGAACCTCCAGAGCCTGTTGGGTCTGGCCGCGATCATTGGCCTGTGCTGGGCAGTTTCGGAAAACCGCAAGCGTTTTCCATGGCGGTTGGCTATCGGCGCTGTGCTGTTGCAAGCGGCTCTGGTGCTGGCGACCTTTGCCATTCCCGGTTCGCAGGTGGTTCTGGACGCCATCAACAATTCGGTGAAGGGGCTGGAACACGCCACCAACGAGGGCACCAAATTTGTGTTCGGCTATTTGGCGGGTGGCGAGCAACCGTATCCGGTGGAAAATCAGGGCGCACTGTTTACCTTTGCTTTTAACGTCCTGCCTCTGGTGATCGTGATTTCGGCGCTGTCGGCGCTATTGTGGCACTGGAAAATACTCAAATGGCTGACGCTGGGTTTTGGCTTCTTGTTCCAGCGCACCATGGGACTGGGCGGCGCTTCGGCTCTGGCTGTGGCGGCCAATATCTTCCTGGGTATGGTCGAAACCCCGCTGGTGATCCGGGCTTATCTGGACAAGCTCAGCCGCTCTGAAATCTTCCTGATGATGGTGGTCGGTCTGGGGACCGTGGCTGGATCGACCATGGTGGCCTATGCGACCATCCTGTCTCCGGTGCTGACGAATGCGGCAGGTCACGTTCTGGTCGCGTCGATTGTCTCGGCTCCGGCGGCGGTGCTTCTGGCGCGTATCATCATTCCTGAAAAACCCGGCGAAGGTGGCGAGAGTGCCGACTATAATTCGGCCCTGAAATATGACTCGGCTATCGACGCTATTGTTAAGGGCACGGCCGATGGCCTGATGGTTGTGCTGAACATTTCGGCGGTACTGATTACCTTTGTGGCGCTGGTGGCGCTGGTAAATGTCATCCTTGGGAATTTCTGGATTGGCGGTGCCGAGCTGTCGGTCGAACGTATTCTGGGCGTGTTGTTTGCACCCATTGCGTGGCTGACGGGTGTGGAATGGGCCGAGGCGTCCAAGGCGGGTTGGCTGCTGGGCGTCAAACTGACCCTCACCGAGTTTGTCGCCTTTATCGAACTGGGCAAGATTGCGCCTGAAGCGATGAGCGAGCGCACCCGCATGCTGATGACCTATGCCCTGTGCGGCTTTGCCAATATCGGTTCGGTCGGCATTACGGTAACTGGCCTGTCGGTATTGTTGCCGGAACGCCGTCAGGAAGTTCTGGGTCTGGTGTGGAAGGCCCTGCTGGGCGGCTTCCTCGCCACGATGATGACGGCCTGCATCGTCGGTGCCTTGCCTGCTGCCATTTTTGCTTGATAGCTTCGTTCTCAAAGAAAACTAAGGGCCGCAAATGTGGTCCTTAACTTTGGGGACGGAACGATGAAGCTTTATACGACCCGCATGGCCCCTAATCCGCGCCGTGTGGCTTGGGTGATCGCTGAAAAGAATATCGACACGGTTGAAATCGTCGATGTGAACCTGCTGGCGGGCGAGCATCGCCAGCCTGAATATCGCAACAAGTTCACCTTTGGCCACCTGCCGGGGCTTGAGCTGGATGATGGCACCTGTATCACTGAAACCTTGGCCATCGCCCGCTATCTGGAGGCCCTTTATCCGGAGCCGAACCTGTTTGGAGTGGATGCGCGCGAACAGGCGGTTATCGAGATGTGGACCCGCCGCGCCGAGATTTATCTGGCCAATCCGATGATGATGTATGTGCGAATGACCCATCCTGCGCTGGCGGCTCTCGAAGCCCCACAGCCCGAGGTCGGAGCCTATAACAAGACGGGTGCCGAGAAGTTCATGAAGGCGCTGGACCGTCATCTGGCAAAGAGTGAATACCTGACCGACCGGTTCTCGATTGCCGATATTGTGGCTGCGGTCGGCATCGATTTCGGGCGTCTGGTCAAGTATCGCCCGCCAGCGGAATACACCCATCTGAACCGCTGGCTGTCAGCCTGTTTGTCGCGTCCAGCGGCCAAGGCGGGTCTGTAGGCGGCAAGGGCATGGCGTTGCATCGCCGCCCTAGTTGAAGCCTGTTATGAGGCTTGATGAATGTCGGGCCTTACTTCTGACCGCGCTGTGGCGCATAAGGCGACCTATGAGCGATCCTATCGAATCCGCAATCCTCGACCGTCTGAACCAGTTGGGTGAAGGCAAGAGTGTCGAGCCGGCAGAAATTGCCAAAATCCTGCAAGCCGAGCAGTGGCAGCGCATGTTGCCCAAGGTTCGGGCTGCGGCTTTGGGCCTGATGCGTCAGGGCAAGCTGACCATTACCAAAAAAGGCAAGGTCGTTGACCCCGATGCTTTCCGTGGTGTGACGCGCCTGCGTCTGCCGACGGCAGAAGAGACGGCGCTGGCCCTGTCCAAATTGCCGCCCAAGGTGGAAACCGAGGATGACGACAACTTCTGACATAGAAGACCTGTTGTCTGACATCCGCGCCTGTCGGGCGTGTGCGCCTGAATTTCCGCATACGCCCCGACCGGTGGTCTGGATTTTTCCCGAAACGCGCCTGCTGATCTGCGGGCAGGCTCCGGGGCGGCGTGTAAACGAAAGTGGCCGTCCCTTTACCGATCCGTCCGGTGATCGCCTGCGCGACTGGATGGGGATCGATGAAACCACCTTTTATGGTGATCGACGCCTTGGCGTCGCCCCGCAGGCCTTCTGTTATCCCGGCACAAAACCAAAAGGCGGAGACTATCCGCCGCCGCCGCGTTGTGCGGCCCTGTGGCGCGAAAAACTGTTTGCCACCCTGCCGAGGCAAAAATTGATCCTGATGGTCGGCAGTTATTCGATCAATTGGTTTCTCAAGGATAGTGCCAAGGAAAGCATGACTGAAACGGTCAGAGCATGGCGTGAATACGGGCCACAACTTATGCCTCTGCCGCACCCTTCATGGCGTGTCATAGGCTGGATGAAACGCAATCCGTGGTTTGAAACCGATGTGCTGCCGCATTTGCGCGAGCGTGTGGCGCAGATTCTGGGCTAGGCTTTGGCCGCTTGGGCGTGGAGCGGGTGATGACGGCAAAAAGAATTGCAGTTCTGGTGGGCGTACTGGCTATGGCATCGGCCTGTGCGCCCCATATGCAGACCGCCATGACGCCGCCCGTCGCATTTGTCGGACCATCTGTTGTCGAAAACGGCCAGTGGCAGGGTTCGTCTCTGGGGCATTTTGTGGTGCAGGACGGGGCGCAACTGCCGTTCCGTCGCTGGTCGCCGGTCGGGCGACCCAAGGCGGTGATTATCGCGCTTCATGGCTTTAGCGACCATTCGGCGGCGTGGCGGCTGGCGGGACCATGGTGGGCCGAGCGCGGCATCGAGGTCTGGGCCTATGACCAGCGCGGCTTTGGCGCAGCACCCCATCCCGGAGAATGGGCCGATCCCGAGGTCAGTCGCAATGATCTACGCACTGTGACAACTCTGGTGCGGGCACAAAGACCCGATGCCCGTATCGCCATTATGGGCGAGAGCATGGGCGGGGCCTTGTCGGTCAGCGCCTTTGCCTCGGACAATCCGCCGGATGCCGACCGTCTGATCCTGCTGGCTCCTGCGGTCTGGGGCTGGTCCAGCCAGAATATCGTCAACCGCACAGCCTTGTGGACGGGTGCACATTTTGCCGGTTCACGTCGTTTACAGCCGCCCGCCTTTGCCACCCGAAACATCCGCGCCACCGATAATGTGGTCGAACTGCTGCGCAACGGACGCGATCCGCGCTTTATAGTGGCCCCCCGTATCGATGCGCTGCACGGGCTGGTCAACCTGATGGAGGAGGGCGCACAGGGGCTGGGCCATGTTCGTGTACCGACCCTTCTGGCCTATGGCGCGCACGACAAGATTGTCCCGCGACAGGCGATGCAAAAAGCTTTGGAGCGGGCAGGGACACGCGAAAATCTGCTGACAGCCTTTTATCCTGAGGGCTGGCATATCGTGAACCGTGATCTGGAAGCGCAGGTACTGTTTGCCGATGTCGAGGCATGGTTGAATGACCGCCCGCTGCCTTCTGCGCCTCAAACTGTGCTTGAAGGATTGCAAACTCGGCATGACTGATCGTTGATAGCCGAAATCTTGTCATAATCGACCGCTTGCGGATGCCGCGCTGGCGATCTATGCCTCCGAGGATAAAAATATCCGAGGAAAGCCAGGTACCGGCATGATACTTTTTGATTCTCCCAATTTCGCGAACCATGAAGGCGTTCACGCTTTCAGCGACGAGAAAACCGGCCTGAAGGCGATTGTTGCAGTGCACTCGACCGCGCGCGGTCCGGCTGTGGGTGGCACCCGCATGTGGAACTACGCCACGGCAGAGGAAGCCCTCGAAGACGTGCTGCGTCTGTCCAAGGGCATGAGCTACAAGAACGCGATCGCTGATCTGGAAATGGGCGGCGGCAAGTCGGTTATCATCGGTGACAGCCGTACCCAGAAGTCGCCGGAGCTGTTTCAGGCTTTCGGTCGTTTCCTGAACGGTCTGGGTGGTCACTATTACGCCGCTGAAGACGTTGGCACCTCGGTCGAAGACATCGCCGAAGCTCGCAAGGTCACCGAATATGTTCTGGGCCTGAAGGATGGTCCGGAAGCCTCGGGCGATCCGAGCCCCGTAACCGCCGAGGGCGTGTTCCGCTCGAACCTCGTTGTCGCGCGTCGTCTGTTCGGCAAGTCCGACATGACTGGCCTGACCGTTGCGGTTCAGGGCGTGGGCCATGTGGGCGCATATCTCTGCGAGAAGCTGCACGCTGCAGGTGCCAAGCTGATCATCACGGACGTCAATCAGGACAACCTGAACGCTGTCGCTGCCAAGACCGGTGCCGAGATCGTTTCGCCGGACGCCATCTATGACGTTCAGGCCGACATCTATGCCCCGTGCGCACTGGGTGCGACCCTGAACCCGGAAACCATCAAGCGCCTGAAGGTCAAGGCAGTTTGCGGTGCCGCCAACAACCAGCTGGCCACGCCGGATATCGGCGACAAGCTGCACGAAATGGGCATCCTGTATTCGCCAGACTACGTCGTGAACGGCGGCGGTATCATCAACGTCGCTTCGGAAATGAACGCCCGCCAGAATGGCACGGCCTATGATCCGGCATGGGTCGAGGGCAAGCTGTCGCGCCTGATGGAAACCTTCGAGGAAATCCTCGTCCGTGCCGAGCGTGAAAACCGCCCGACCTATCAGATCGCCGACGCCATTGCTGAAGAGCGTATCAAGGTTGCTGCCGACAAGAAGGCTGCGGCCCTCAAGGTCTAGGCTGTGAACCTCTACGGGGTTTAACGTAGATAGCGGAAAGGGCGGCCCGAACGGGTCGCCTTTTTTGTTGCCAAAAGACGAATCGGCGGCGCTTCTTAATGCTTCTTAACGCGGCGTTTACCAAACACACGGCACTTTCTGCCTAGCGGAGCAGTTAGCTTCAGTGTGTCTTATGGGCGGGGCGCGTGAGCGGCTTTACGGCAGCAATACAAAAGTTCGGGATCGGGCGTCTGGCTGCTGTGCTGGGTGTGTCCGCCGGTGTGGCCGCTGTGCTGGTGGCGATTATGCTGCGTGTGGGCCAAGCCCCCGATGCGCTGCTCTATTCCAATCTTGATCTGCGCGAGGCATCCGAAATCGGTGCGGCGCTCAATCAGGCAGGTATAAAATATTCTGCCAAGGGTGACGGTTCGACGATTATGGTCAGCCGTGACGATGTCGGCACCGCCCGCCTGATGCTAGCGGGCCAAGGTCTGGTGACCTCCGGTTCGGTCGGCTACGAGATTTTCGACAACCAGTCGGTGCTGGGCCAGACCGAGTTCCAGCAGAACCTGAATGAACAGCGCGCCCTGCAAGGTGAGCTGTCGCGCACTATCATGTCGATGCGCGGTATCAACTCGGCTCGCGTCCACATCACCATGCCGCGACGCGAAATGTTTCAGGCGGCAGCTATCGATCCGACCGCAGCGGTGGTTGTCGGTTTGTCGGGCCGTGACCTGACGCCGGATCAGGTTCGCGCCATCCGTAACGTGGTGGCATCATCCGTGCCGAACCTGAAGCCTGACAAGGTCACTGTGACCGATCAGGCCAACCGCACATTGGCTGCCGGTTCCGAGGACGGTGGTTTTACGACCGCTACCGCCGAGGCGGCCAAGGCCACGACCGAGGCCCAGATGCAGGCGCGCATCAAGGACATCGTTGAAGGTGTCGTCGGTGCCGGTGCCGCCCGTGTTCAGGTGACGGCCGATATCGACCACAGCCGCTCGACCACGCAGGAACAAAAGTTTGACCCCGATGGTCAGGTTGTGCGTTCGTCCACGACCAATGGCTCGCAGTCGCGCGATGCCTCGGGTGTGCCGTTGGGCGGTGTGACGGCGACCAACAATATCCCGGGTGGAGAGGCACCCGAGCAGGCCGATCAGGCCTCGACCACGGCTGAGAATGCCGAAACCACCAACTATGAAATCTCCAACACCACCACCACCACGGTAAAAGAGCCGGGCGAGGTCAAGCGCCTGTCGGTGTCGGTGGCTGTGGACGGCAACTACACGCCTGCCGCTGACGGCAAGGGCGCGCCCACCTATGCGCCGCGCACCGAAGAAGAGGTGGCCCAGATCCGCGCCCTTGTGGCCGCGGCTGTCGGGATTGATCTGGAGCGCGGCGACAAGCTGGAAGTGGTCAATGTCCGTTTCAACCGCGATGCCGAGGCCGCTGCAGCAGCCAATGGCGGCGAGGCGGGCATGATGTCGAACTTCGCCTTCGACAAGAATGACATCATGCGGGCTGTGGAACTCGGGATACTGGCTCTGACCGCCGCCATGCTGATCTTCTTTGTGCTGCGTCCTCTGTTGAAAACGGCAACCGACAAGTCGCCCAAGGCGCTGGCCATAGCCGGTGTGACCTCGGTGGATGAACAGTTGGTCGGTGGTGTTCTGCCGGGCACTGGCGGCGCGGCAGCCATGCTGCCGGGGCCGTCCGAGGTCGAACAGCGTATCGATATTGCCCGCATCGAAGGTCAGGTGAAGGCTTCGTCCATCAAAAAAGTTGCCGATTTCGTCGATGCCCACCCAGAAGAATCCACCGCGATCCTTCGTACCTGGATGAATGAAAACTGATGGCTGCGCGACTGGTTACAAAGGGCGCGGCCATAGAGGACAGCCGTAAATTGACCGGACCGGAAAAGGCCGCGGTCGTTCTTTTGTCTCTGGGCGAGGAACACACCGCGCTTTGGGAGCGTCTGGAAGAGGACGAGATCAAGGAAGTGTCGCAGGCCATGGCTGGCCTTGGCACGGTGACGGCGCAGGTCGTCGAGGAAATTCTTGTCGAGTTCGTTTCGGGCTTGGGCGGTAGCGGTTCCCTGCTGGGCTCATTCGACCAGACCCAGCGTCTGCTCGCATCCTTCATGCCGCAGGACCGTGTTGACGCCCTGATGGAGGAAATCCGCGGCCCAGCCGGTCGCACCATGTGGGACAAGCTGGGCAATGTGAACGAAGCGGTTCTGGCCAACTATCTCAAGAACGAATATCCACAGACCGTCGCCGTGGTGCTGTCCAAGGTGAAGCCGGAACATGCGTCGCGGGTTCTGACATCCTTGCCGGAAGATTTCGCACTGGAATGCGTCCAGCGCATGCTGCGTATGGAACCGGTGCAGCGCGACATCCTCGACAAGATCGAACAGACTCTGCGCAACGAGTTCATGTCGAATCTGGCCCGTACGTCCAAGCGCGACAGCCATGAGCTGATGGCCGAAATTTTCAACAGTTTCGACCGCCAGACCGAGGCCCGCTTTATCGGCGCACTGGAAGAACGCAACCGCGATGCCGCCGAGCGTATCCGCTCGCTGATGTTTGTGTTCGAAGACCTGTCCAAGCTTGATCCGGGCGGTGTGCAGACCCTGTTGCGGGCCGTCGAGAAGGACCAGCTGGGTCTTGCCCTGAAGGGCGCATCGGACACCCTGCGTGAAATGTTCTTCTCGAACATGTCCGAGCGGGCATCCAAGATCATGCGCGAAGATATGGAATCCATGGGGCCGGTACGTCTGAAGGACGTGGACAGCGCCCAGATGGCGATGGTGCAGGTGGCCAAGGACTTGGCCGCGCGAGGTGAAATCATGCTGGCCGGTCAGGGCGGCGATGACGAGTTGATCTACTGATGAGCGTCCATCACTCAGCCCCGCGTCCGTTCATTTTCGACACCGAGTTCGATGCCGATGGTCGTGTTATACAGCCTTCCGACTGGCAGCCGCCCAAGCGCAGCTATAGCCCCGCCGAGGTCGAGGCCCTGCTGGCCGGTGCCCGCCTGGAGGCCCGTCAGCAGGCCCTTAACGAAGTCGAGGCTCTGAGGGCCAATGCTCTGTCGGTTGTAGCCCAGACGATTGCCGATGCCAGCCACCAGCTTGGCGGCGTGGTCGAACGGCATCGGCACGATGCGGCTGCTCTCAGCCTTGCCTGTGCCAAGGCGCTGTCCGGTGCGGCATTTGACCTGTTTCCGCGACGTCCTCTGGAAGCGGCGATCGAGCAATTGGCCGAGGAAATCGATGCCTCGCCGCGCCTGTTGATCCGTGCGCATGATCTGGATGCTGAAGGGCGTCACCAAATCGAACAACTGTGCCAACAGGCCGGTTTCTCGGGATTGGTCGTATTCCGTGACGATGCCAGCCATCCGGCGGCATTCGCGTTGGAATGGACCGATGGCCGAGCTTTGATCCTTTCGAGGTCCGCCTGCCGAGCGTATTGGTGCAGTACTGGATCTTTCGCCCCACACTGACGTGCCTTCTGATGGCCACTGATGACCTGCCCTTGGAAGAGTTCGGTGAATCCACCGCGCTGAGCCTGCCGGAAGAGGCGGGAGAAAAAACTGCTGTCGATCTGACAACTGTATTTGACGTTCCGGTGAACATCTCGGCGGTGCTGGGCAAGGCGAACATGTCGGTGTCGCAACTGTTGAAACTGAACAAGGGATCGGTGCTGGAACTGGACCGCAAGGTCGGCGAGGCCATCGATATCTTTGTGAACAACCGTCTGGTCGCGCGCGGCGAGGTGGTGCTGGTCGAGGACCGTCTGGGGGTCACCATGACGGAAATCATCAAGACCGACGACAAGGGCGCCTGAACGGCGACCGGATGAAGGATTAGAGGAGCCCGATGATGCGTCTACTGGTAGTGGGCCGCCTGAGCGGACAACTGGCAACCGCCGTGAAGATGGCCATGACCCACGGGGCCAAGGTCAGCCACGTCGAACGTGCCGATCAGGCGACCGAGCAACTGCGTCGCGGGCAGGGTGCCGACCTGCTGATGGTCGATTACCGTATCGATATTGCCAGCCTGATCGCTGCCAACGAGGCCGAGCGTATCCATGTGCCGGTGGTGGCGTGTGGCGTCGATGCCGATGCGAAAGAAGCCGCCGATGCCATTCGCGCGGGGGCCAAGGAATTCATCCCGCTCCCGCCCGATGCCGAACTGATCGCGGCGGTGCTGTCGGCGGTGGCCGATGACGAAAAGCCGATGATTTTGGCCGACCCTGCCATGCGGGCGGTGGTGCAACTGGCCGATCAGGTTGCTGCCTCCGAAGCTTCGATCCTGATCACCGGTGAAAGCGGTGTCGGTAAGGAGGTGATGGCCCGTCACCTGCACGCGCGCTCGCGCCGTGCAGACAAGGCCTTTATCAGCGTCAACTGCGCCGCCATCCCTGACAATCTTCTGGAATCCGAGCTGTTCGGTCACGAGAAGGGTGCGTTTACGGGCGCGGTTGCCCGCCGTATCGGCAAGTTCGAAGAGGCGGATGGTGGCACTTTGCTGCTGGACGAAATCTCGGAAATGGATGTGCGCCTGCAAGCCAAGCTTTTGCGCGCCATTCAGGAGCGGGTGATCGACCGTGTGGGCGGATCAAAACCTGTGCCCGTCAATATCCGCATCATCGCCACGTCCAATCGCGATCTGGCCAAGTCGGTGGCCGAAGGCACGTTCCGCGAAGACCTGTTATATCGCCTGAATGTGGTGAACCTGCGTATCCCGTCACTGCGGGAACGTCCGGCCGATATTGCGGTTCTGGCCGAGCATTTCGTCAAGAAATATGCCGCCGCCAACGGTATGCCGGTCAAGCCGCTGGCCGTATCGGCGGTGCGTTCCATTACGGCCCATCCGTGGCACGGTAATGTGCGTGAGCTGGAAAATGCTATGCACCGCGCGGTGCTGTTGTCGGTTGGTAGCGAGATCGATGTCGATGCCATTCGTCTGCCGGACGGCCGTCCGCTGCTGGGTGGTGCATCGGCGGCTCCGGTGGCGGCAGCCTATGATCCGGGCGTGGCAGGTACGGCGGCGCAGATGGCCGATGCCGTAACCCGCAGCTTTGTGGGCCAGACGGTAGCGGAGATGGAAAAGAGCTTGATCCTCGACACTCTGAACCACTGCCTTGGTAACCGCACCCACGCAGCCAATATTCTGGGCATTTCTATTCGCACCCTGCGTAACAAGCTGAATGAGTATGCCGATCAGGGCACATCCATTCCGGCTCCGCAGTCGGGTGTGGCCTCGGCCTATGGTTCGGCAGGATAGGCGATGATGCATCGGCGGGCCTTGATGCTTGGGGCGGGCGCACTGGCTGTGACGGCGTGCAATCCTCCAACTGCGCCGGTTGTTGCGGCTGAGCGCCTCGTGCCGCTTGATCTGGGCGCACTGGAAGACCGCTTCAAAGGCCGGATGGGCTTTGCTTTTGCCAGCGAGGGCGTGCGCGGTGGCTGGCGCGAGGACGAGCGATTTGTCTATTGCTCGACTTTCAAGATGTATCTGGCCGCCGCGATGATGTTGCGCGCCCAGTCGGGTCTAGAGGACCTTAACCGCGCTGTGCCGGTCACGCAGGCTGACATGATCCCGCATGCTCCCGTCACGCAAAAGGCGGTGGGCAAGACCCTGACCCTGACCGAGCTGATGAAGGGCACGGTCGAGGAAAGCGACAATCCGGCGGCCAATATCCTGATCCGCGAAATGGGCGGGCTGGATGTGTTGCGTCAGTTCTATCGCGATCTGGGCGATACCACCACGCGGGTGGACCGTCTGGAACCGGAAATGAACCGCTGGGACGGCGACAAGGATACGATCCTGCCCGCACAGTCGGTGCGTAATATCGAGCGTCTGATCCTGTCCGAAGATTCGCCGCTGAAATCGGAGATGAAGCGGCTGCTGCTGGAATGGATGGTGGCGACCCCGACCGGACAACAGCGACTGAAGGCCGGAGTGCCCGAAGGTTGGACGGTGGCGCACAAGACCGGCACGGGTGGCTATGGTCCCGCCAATGACATCGGCATCCTCTATCCTGTTCAAGGGGCACCCATTGTGGTGGCCGCCTATTTCCATGGCAGCGACCAGTCAACGGACGCGCAGCGCGAGGCGGCAATCGCCGAAGCGACCCGTCTGATGCTGGGCGTATTGGGTCATGGCTGATGCAGGCCGAATCCTGTCATCACTGTGCCTGATGCAAAACTTTAATCCGCAAAAACGCCATGGCTGATGCACCGTTCATGAAGGACGGTATGGCGCGCCCGACAGGGCGTGATGCACTCGGCTGGCTGATGCGCGGTGAAGTGGGCATGGCGGCGGGTGTGATCGGCATCATGCTGCTGCTGATCCTGCCCATTCCGGCCTTCTTGCTGGATGTTCTTCTGGCGATCTCGCTGGTGTCCAGCGTGCTAATCCTGATGACGGCCGTGATGATGAAGCGGCCTCTGGATTTCGCTATCTTCCCGACGGTGTTGCTGATCTCGACCCTGTACCGTCTGGGTCTGAACATCGCCTCGACACGCCTGATCCTGTCCAGCGGTGACGGTGGCCATTCCAGTGCGGGTGCCATCATCGCGGCCTTTGGCGAGCTGATGATGAGCGGCAGCTTTGTCATCGGTCTGATTATTTTTGCCATCCTTCTGGTGGTGAACTTTGTCGTCATCACCAAAGGCGCGACCCGTATTGCGGAAGTTTCGGCCCGCTTTACGCTGGACTCTATGCCTGGCAAGCAGATGGCCATCGATGCCGATCTGTCTGCCGGCCTGATTACCGAGGATCAGGCCAAGCTGCGTCGCAAGGAACTGGAGCAGGAATCTACCTTCTTCGGGGCCATGGACGGTGCATCTAAATTCGTGCGCGGCGATGCCATTGCCGGTCTGATCATCACCTTCATCAACATCATCGGCGGTATGCTGATCGGGGTGGTCCAGCACGGTATGTCGGCGGGCGATGCCGCCAACACCTATATCCAGCTGTCGGTTGGTGACGGTCTGGTGACCCAGATTCCGGCCATTATCGTTTCGGTGGCGGCGGGCTTCCTTGTTACCAAGGCGGGCGTTGAAGGCTCTGCCGATAAAGCTTTTGTGGCCCAGATGGCGACCAATCCGGTGGCCTTGGGTGTGGTTGCGGGCACCTCGGGTCTGATGGCCCTGATACCGGGTATGCCGATTATCCCTTTTGCGGCTCTGGCAGCGGGTTCCGGCTATTTGGCATGGAAGACAGGGCGCCAGCGCTTGCAGCCGCCCCCTGCCGAACCTGTCGAAGCGCCGCCCGTGTCCGATGCTGAAGAGCCCATATCGACGGCTCTGACCATTGATGATGTGAAGATCGAGCTGGGCTATTCGCTGCTGGCCCTGATCAATGATCTCGAAGGCCGCCGCCTGACCGATCAAATCCGCGCCCTGCGCCGCTCATTGGCGCAGGAATACGGGTTTGTGATGCCCAGCGTGCGTATCCTCGACAATATGCGCCTGCCCAATCAGGGCTATTCCATCCGTATCAAGGAAATGGATGCGGGCAGCGGCGAAGTACGTCTGGGGATGCTGATGGCCATGGACCCGTCAGGCCGTCAGGTCGAGCTTCCCGGCGAGCACACGCGCGAGCCGGCCTTTGGCCTTCCAGCGACATGGATCGATGAGTCCTTGCGCGAAGAGGCAACCTTCCGCGGCTATACGATTGTGGACCCGTCCACGGTGTTGACCACACATTTGACGGAAATCCTCAAAGAAAACATGGCCGAGCTTCTGTCCTATACCGAAGTACAGAAGCTGCTGAAGGAGTTGCCGTCCGAAGCGCAAAAGCTGGTGGATGAGCTGATCCCGTCGGTGGTCACGGTCACGACCCTGCAACGCGTGCTGCAAACCCTGCTGCGCGAGCGGGTATCGATCCGTGATCTTCCCGCCATTCTGGAAGGACTGGCCGAGGCCGCGCCACATACATCAAGCGTCACCACCCTTGTCGAGCATGTCCGCACACGCCTTGCCCGCCAGTTGTGCTGGGCCAATCGGGGCGAAGACGGTGCCTTGCCAATCGTCACCCTGTCGCCCGACTGGGAACAGGCCTTTGCCGACAGCTTGATCGGCCCCGGCGAAGACAAACAACTGGCCATGGCCCCCAGCCAGCTTCAGGACTTTATCCGCGCCGTGCGTGATGTGTTCGAGCGGGCGGCTATGGCGGGCGAGAACCCTGTTCTGCTGACGGGCCCGCAAATCCGCCCCTATGTGCGTTCCATCATCGAGCGTTTCCGGGGTCAGACCGTGGTGATGAGCCAGAACGAGGTTCACGCCAAGGCGCGCCTGAGGACTGTGGGGACAGTCTGAAGGTTATAACCAAGCTGGACAGCGTGGTCGGGACCAGAAAAGGTGGAGTTATGAAACAGCGCCCCCGTTTTGACGTCACCTCTTTGAATTTTATCCGCCAGTCACAGCCGATTTATCGACGGTTGCTGCTGCTGTTGGGGGCGGCGTTTGCGCTGATGTTGGTGACCAATACCGGCATCCTCTACATGGTGCGTCAGACCTCGGCCTATACCGAGATCGAGTTAAAGGGCCACCAGACCCAGATCGAGGGCTGGCGTCTTATCAGCCTGCTGACCGATGCGGAAACGGGCCAGCGCGGCTTTATGCTGACGGCGCGGCCGGACTATCTACATGTCTATAACAACGCCCTCGAACAATTGCCGGGCGTGCTGGAGGGGTTGGATAAACTGGTCGCTGACGACCCCGACCTTTCGGCGCGTCTGGAGCGTATCAAGGCACTGTACGAGCATCGCCGCAGGCTGATGGTCGATACAGTCGAGATGACCCGCTCGGGCCGTATCGGCGAGGCGGTGGGTGCCATTCGAAGCGGTCAGGGCAAGGCCCTGATGGACAGCATGCGCCAGGAAGTCAGCGCCATGTCAGCCTCTATTGACCGTCGGACCGATGCCGCGACCAATGCTGCACGCTGGGCCCAGCGTATGAGCCTGATCCTGAGTATTGTCTCGGGCTTGCTGATGGTGCTTTTGGGGGTGATCGGGGCAGGGCTGGTGCGTCGCCAGATTCATGACCTGCTCAAGGCTCAGGACCAACTGGACCGCATTAATTTGGGTCTGGAAGAGGAGGTGCGGGTTCGCACCGCCGATCTGGTGCGCGCCAATGAGGAAATCCAGCGTTTTGCCTATATTGTCAGCCATGACCTACGGGCCCCTCTGGTCAACGTCATGGGCTATACATCCGAGCTGGAACAGATTGCGGGGAATGTCCGCACCCTTCTGGCGCGACTGGATGAAGAGCATCCAGGGCTGGTAAATGACGAGACCCGTTTGGGCATTCTGGAAGATGCGCCCGAGGCAATCGGTTTCATACGCGCCTCGACGACAAAGATGGACGGCTTGATTAAGGCGATCCTGCAATTGTCACGCGATGGTCGCCGCGACTTGAATCCCCAGCCTCTTGATATGCAGCAGATGCTTCAAGGCTTGGTGGATGCGGTGGCGCATCCGCTGGCGGAAAATGACGGACAGGTGGTTATCGGCGAATTGCCCGGCATCACCCATGACCGGATGGCAGTTGAACAAATTTTCGGAAATCTGATTGATAACGCGATAAAATATCAGGATCCGGAACAATCTCTGCTCCTGCAGATTAAGGGTAGGGAGCTGGACGGTAATATGGTGGAATTCGAGATCACGGATAATGGACGCGGCATTGCGCCCAAGGACCATGAACGGATTTTTGAGCTGTTCCGCCGTTCGGGACGTCAGGATCGCCCGGGTGAGGGTCTGGGTCTGGCCTTTGTCCGTAGCAGTGTGCGTCGTCTTGGGGGCAAGATCACTGTTACCTCCGATCTGGGCAGGGGAACCACCTTCCGTGTCCATTTGCCAAAGCACCAACCCGTACGCCTAGCCTGAGGACAGAGATGATGAGTAATTCCGTGAAAATCGTGATGATCGAAGACGATCACGGTCATGCGCGATTGATCGAGAAAAATATTCGTCGCGCCAATATCTCTAACGATATCATCCATTTCGACCATGGCGAAACCGGCTTGGCCTATCTGATGGGCGAGGAAGTGCGGGACAAGGCCTCGATCCTGATCCTGCTGGATTTGAATCTGCCGGATATGTCGGGTGTAGATATTCTTCAAAAGGTCAAGAATGACGAGATTTTACGTCGTGCGCCTGTAGTAATCCTGACCACAACCGATGATCGTACAGAAATTCAGCATTGCTATGATCTGGGTTGTAATGTCTACATCACAAAACCGGTAGACTATGACGCCTTTGCTCAGGCTATTCGTCAACTGGGCCTGTTCCTGTCTGTGATCCAGGCCCCTATAATTAGTGCAGAGTCTTAATCTGTTCCGTCTCCTTTATATTGATGACGATCCCGGCCTTGGCCGTCTGATCCAGAAACAGTTTGAACGGGCCGGTCACACAGTTGATCTGGCCAGTGACGGCGATATGGGGCTTGGGCTTCTGGCTGCGCAAAACTACGACGTTTGCGCGCTGGACCACCATATGCCGGGGCGTGACGGTCTGGATGTCTTGCCGGACATTCTGGCCACCGAGAATGCCCCGCCTGTGGTCTATGTTACGGGCGCTCAGGATGGTCGTATTGCGGTTGCCGCCTTGCGGACGGGGGCTGCCGACTATGTCATCAAGGATGCGTCCGAGGACTTTCCGCATCTACTGATGAGGGCGGTCGAGGACGCGCTGGAGCGTCGTCGTCTGTCGATGGAGGCCGAACGGGTCCGGATCGAGGTCTTGCGAGAGAGGGACCGTGCCGAGGCCCTTTTGCGCGAGGTCAATCACCGCGTCGGTAACTCGTTGCAACTGGTGACAAGCTTTATCCATTTACAACGTCGCCAACTGACAGACCCGGCGGCGCAGGATGCTCTGGACCGTGTGCAGGCGCGTATCGAGGCCGTGTCGCAGGTCCATCGTCGCCTCTATACCTCCGGGGATGTGACGGGGGTGGCCCTGGACGGCTATTTGCAGGGGCTGGTGGACGAGCTGTCCTTCTCGATGGCTGCGGACAAGGGACCGAGCATGAGGCTGAAGGCCGAGCCTGTCTGGGTGTCTACGGATCAGGCTGTGGCGGTTGGGGTGATCGTGGCCGAACTGGTCACCAATGCGGTTAAATACGCCTATCAACCGGGTAAGGGGGGGGAAATCCGCGTCCTGCTGGGCCATGATGACAGTGCTTCTGTGCGGTTGAGCGTCGAGGATGACGGTGTCGGCATGGGAGGCGAAAACCCCAAGGGAACCGGTCTGGGCGGTCAGATACTGGCGGCTATGGCGGCGGATCTGGGGTCGAAAATCCATTTTGACAGCTCGGCGCAAGGCACGCGCGTCCATCTGGTTTTCAAGGCTGCAGGCGTTCGCAAATCATCTTCGGCGCTGTAAAAGCACGCTTATGAAACTTCAATTCGGTATTGCCCGTGCGGGGCTGGACTATCGTCATCGCGCTGCCGTGTTCGGTATTGCCGAGCGCGACGGGCGTATTGCCTGCGTGCACATCCGTCGTGACAAGGGGGCCTATTTCGATTTGCCCGGCGGGGCTGTCGAAGGCGAGGAAACCGAGGCAGAGGCTCTGGTGCGCGAGTTTGGCGAGGAAACGGGTCTGGATGTTATGCCTCTGGATCGACTGACCGAGGCATCCCAGTATTTTGTGCGTACAGACGGGCAGGCGCTTAACAATGTCTGCGGTTTCTGGAGCCTGACGATCAATGGCTCTAGCCCTGAAAACAAGCGCGAGGAAGATCATCAACTGGTTTGGTTGACCCCTGAAGAGGCCTTGATAGCGCTGCGTCACGAAGCCCATGTGTGGGCGGTTGCAGCATGGTTGCGCTGGCGCGCGCAGGTGTCGCAGGGCTGATTTTTCAGGAACGCTCCGCCGGTCGGGACGTTTTTAATACAACCGCTACCTCTCTGGCGGATGTATTCAAGGAGACGTCTCATGGCTGATAAAGATCGCATTGAAGGGGCTGCCAAGAATATTGGCGGCAAGATCAAGGAAGGCGTCGGCAATCTGACGGGCGACGAGAAGCTGAAAGCCGAAGGCAAGGCAGACCAGATCGAGGGTAAGGCCCAGAATGCATTTGGTGGCCTGAAAGATACTCTCAAGGGCAAATAGGCCCTCAAGGTCGCGTCACAGAATTTTCAAAGGCCGCACCGTAATGGGGCGGCCTTTGTTGTACCTATTTGGTCAGAACCCGCATGGCTTGATCCAGACCTTCCAGAGTCAGAGGATACATGCGTTCCTCCATCAGTTCGCGCAGTAGGGTGATGGAGGCGGTATAGTGCCAGTGGCGCTCGCCAACGGGGTTTAGCCATACCGATTTGGGCCATTGCTCGCGGGCGCGCTTCATCCAGACTGCGCCCGCTTCCTCGTTGAAATGTTCGACTGAGCCACCGGGGATGGTGATTTCGTAGGGACTCATACTGGCGTCACCGATGAAGATGACGCGCCAGTCGCTGTCATATTTGTGGATCAGGTCCCATGTCGGGATCCGCTCGGCATGGCGGCGGCGGTTGTCCTTCCACACGCCTTCATAGAGGCAGTTGTGGAAGTAGTAGAATTCGAGATTCTTGAACTCGGTCTTGGCCGCCGAGAACAGCTCCTCGCACATCTTGATGTGGCCATCCATCGAGCCGCCGATGTCGAACAGGATCAACACCTTTACGGTGTTGCGGCGCTCGGGACGCATGTGGATGTCCAGCCAGCCCTGACGGGCGGTGCCGTCGATGGTGCCGTCGATATCCAGCTCATCGGGTGCGCCCTGACGGGCAAAACGGCGCAGACGGCGCAGGGCGACCTTGATGTTGCGGGTGCCCAGTTCGACGCTGTCGTCGAGGTTTTTGAACTCGCGCTTTTCCCACACCTTGACGGCGCGACCATGCTTGCCGGTGCCGCCGATACGCACGCCTTCGGGGTTATAGCCGCCATTGCCGAACGGGCTGGTGCCGCCCGTGCCGATCCAGCGATTGCCGCCCTGATGGCGTTCTTTCTGTTCTTCGAGGCGCTGTTTCAGCGTCTCCATCAGCTTGTCCCAGCCGCCCAGGGCTTCGATCTGGGCTTTTTCCTCGTCGGAGAGGAATTTCTCGTTCAGCAGTTTCAGCCAGTCTTCGGGAATGTCGGTGGTCAGGTCTTCGCCGGCACCGACGTTTTCAATGCCCTTGAAGGCCTTGCCGAAGGCCTGGTCGAAGCGGTCATAATGCTTCTCGTCCTTCACCAGCACCGCCCGCGACAGATAATAGAAATCGTCGAGGCTGTGTTCGCCCACATCCTTGTCCATGGCCTCCATCAGATGGAGCCATTCCTTGGGCGTTACCGGCACCTTGGCATCGCGCAAGGCTGTAAAGAAGGGCAGGAGCATGGGCATCAGAACCGGATGAAAAGCGTGGCCGAATAGACCACGCAGCCTGAGTGGCGTCTATGCGCGGCGCAGGATGAACTCGTCATCCATCCAGTTGCCGACGGGGTACTGGTATTCGCCGACCTTTTCGAAGCCGTAGGCATTGTAGAGCTTTTGCGCTTTTTCGTTGCCGCTCCAGACGCCGATCCACAGGGCACCCGAGGTGCGTGCCTGCATCCATTCCAGCGCCTGTTTCATCAGCGTGGTGCCAAGGCCCAGACCTTGGGCGTTCTTGGAGACGTAAAGGCGGCGCAGTTCGTATTCGCCGTCCTTGGCATCGGGGTGGGGCAGGCCGTTGGGGCCGAGATGGCACAGGGCCAGAATCTCGCCATCGCGCTCGGCCACCCAGAACGCGCAGTTCGGTTCGGCAAGACGTTTGGCCAGTGCGGCTTCGCCAAAGCTGTCCTGATAGAAGGTCGCCAGATCTTCAGGCGGGTAGGGCACTTTGAAACCATCGATAAAGGTCTCGGTAAAGGTACGGCGGCTGAACTCGGACAGGGCCGACAGGTCACGGGTTTCGGCGTCACGGATGATGATCTGGTTCATATAGGCTGGATTAGCGTCAGATGGCTTGCATCTCCAGACCCATAAGTACGAGATGGGGAAAACATGACCCTCACTGTCACAGGCTTGTGATTGCAGTGATTTTTCAGGGCGGCTAACCAGAGAGTTGAATACGACAAAAGTCGCAAACTTGTTTGATGCCAGACGGAGAGGCATGGGGCGCAATCAGCTGAATAGAAAAGCTTTTGCATCCTTTTATGATGACTTCCGCTACACAGAATCCTTTAGCCGCCCGCACACCTGACAGTGCGCATAGAACGGGCTGTATTACGCTGGTGCGGCACGGTCGTCCGGCGCTTTCGCGCAAATGCTGGCTGACATCGGAGGGCTATCGCGACTGGTGGCGGCGTTATGATCTGGGGGGATTACAGGCCGGACAAACCCCGCCCCCTGAACTGGTCGAGGCGGCCCGCAAAGCGGATGCCATCTTTGTGTCGACCTTGCCGCGCGCTCAGGAAACGGCGCGGGCTGTCGCTGATGGACGCGACATTGTTATGGACGCTATTTTCGTCGAGGCTCCGCTTCCTCCGCCACACACGCCGTCATGGTTTAAAATGCCGCCGCGCCTGTGGGGCGTGACGGCGCGTATCTGGTGGCACCTGTTCAACCATAATGACGGACAGGAAAGTCGCCGCGAGGCAGAGCAGCGGGCGGATCGCGCGGCACAGTTGCTGATTGAAGAGGCCGAGCAGGGTGCGGACGTTCTGGTGCTGGCCCACGGCTATTTCAATCATATGATCGGACGGAAACTTAAAGCCTATGGTTGGCGGCTGACGCTGGATCAGGGTTTTAAATACTGGTGCCAGCGGCGCTTTGAAAAGCACTGAACAGCGATCCTTTTTCATCGCAGGTGAAGCAAGGATTGAACCCTTGCCGCGTGGCCTCTAGGTTGCGCCCATGACCGAAGCAGCAACGCCCAATGCCATCCCCGCCGACCTCAGCTTCGAGGACGCTTTGCAGCGCCTTGAAGGCATCGTGTCCCGACTGGAATCCGGTCAGGCCGGGCTGGAAGAATCCATCACGCTCTATGAGCAGGGTGCCCAGCTCAAGGCCCACTGCGAGGCCCGTCTGAAGGCGGCGCAACTGCGTGTCGAAAAGATCGTGGTTGGCCCCGACCAGCAGGCACAGGGCGTGCAGGCTGCGGACTTCGGCTGATGACGGGCGATGCGCTGGCTCCCCTGATCGGGTTTGACGACTTTATGCAGGTCGATATCCGTATCGGGCAGATTGTCGTGGCCGAAGCCTTTCCCGAGGCCCGCAAGCCCGCCTACAAGCTGGCCATCGATTTCGGGCCGCAGATCGGCGTAAAGCGCTCGTCGGCCCAGATCACCCATCATTACACCCTTGAAGAACTGCTTGGGCGAAAGGTCGCAGCGGTGGTGAATTTTCCGCCCCGCCAGATCGGACCGGTTATGTCCGAGGTTCTGACCCTGGGTTTTCCTGATGCCGACGGCCATGTGGTGCTGGTCGGTGTCGATCGTGACCTGCCTTTGGGCGGGAGACTGTATTGACTATCTTGGCTGCAAACTCCCCTGAACAGGCCGTGCTGGACCGCGTGGCCGAAGTGGCCGATCAGGTCACGGTGGCGCTGGATCGCTTGTTGCCGCGTGGCGACGGTCCGGAAAGCCGCCTGACCGAGGCCATGCGCTATGCGGCGCTGGGTCCGGGCAAGCGTCTGCGCCCGTTCTTTGCGCTGGAGGCCGCGCGCCTGTTCGACCTCGACGAGGATCAGGTGCTGCGGGCGGCCTGTGCGCTGGAATGCGTGCATGCCTATTCGCTGGTGCATGACGACCTGCCGGCTATGGACGACGATGACATGCGTCGCGGCCGCCCGACCGTGCATATCGAATATGACGAGATGACTGCCATTCTGGCCGGTGATGCGCTGCAAACGGCGGCCTTTGATATTCTGGCCGACGAGGACACTCACGAGGATGCGTCCATCCGTTGTGAACTAGTCAAGCAACTGGCCTTTGCCTCGGGCGCGCAGGGCATGGCCGGTGGCCAGATGATCGACCTGATGGGTGTACGCGATGATTTGGGCGGCGTGGCGCGGATGCAGCGTCTGAAGACGGGGGCGTTGTTTGCGTATGCATTCGAAATACCGGTCATCATGGCCCGCGCCACCGATACCCAGCGCAATGCCCTCATTAATTTCGCCCACGACATTGGTCTGGCCTACCAGATCATTGATGATGTTTTGGACGCCGAAGGTTCGTCCGAGGAAATGGGCAAGGCAGCTGGCGGCAAGGATGCCGCTATGGGCAAGACCAATTTCGTGACCCTTCTGGGTGTTGAGGCGGCGCGACAGAGGGTCGCGCATCTGGCCGATCAGGCCCGCTCGCATCTTGATGTTTTCGGTCAGGATGCCGAAATCCTCAAAGCCAGCGTGGATTTTATTCTCAAACGCCGTCGCTGAGCGGAAACGCTGCTGCGTTTGCAGACGTTACCCGCTGACTTCCCCTTCGCCTTTCCAGCCCTTTGAGGCTATTCAGACCTGATGCCGAACACCCCGCTTCTCGATACCGTAAAAATCCCCGCCGACATGAGCGGGTTCGACATCCCCCAACTGAAACAGTTGGCCGACGAGGTGCGGGCCGAAACCATCGACGCCGTGTCCGAGACCGGCGGCCATTTGGGGGCGGGTCTGGGTGTGGTCGAACTGACGGTGGCGCTGCACCACCTGCTGGATACCCCGAAAGACATCCTCATCTGGGACGTGGGTCACCAGTGCTATCCGCACAAGATCCTGACGGGACGGCGCGACCGTATCCGCACCCTGCGTCAGGGCGGCGGTCTGTCGGGCTTCACCAAGCGTTCGGAGAGCGAATACGACCCGTTCGGTGCCGCCCACGCCTCGACCTCGATTTCAGCGGGCCTCGGCTTTGCTGCCGCTCGCGATCAACAGGGTGAGAACAATAAGGTTGTGGCCGTTATCGGTGACGGCTCGATCACGGCAGGCATGGCCTATGAGGCTATGAATAACGCCATCGAGGCGACCAATGGCCAGTTCATGGTCATCCTGAACGACAACGACATGTCGATCGCGCCGCCGGTCGGGGCCATGAGCGCCTATCTGGCCAAACAGGTTTCGGGCGACGCCTATCAACGCGTTCGCAACTTCGGCAAGAAGTTCGTCGACCACATGCCGCGCCCGATCCGCGAGACCGCCCGCAAGGCTGAAGAATATGCGCGCGGCATGGTGGCCGGTGGCACCTTCTTCGAGGAGCTGGGCTTCTATTATGTCGGGCCGATTGATGGTCATGACATGAACCATTTGGTGCCGATCCTCAAGAACGCGCTCAAGATCACCGACAAGCCGGTTCTGGTTCACGTCGTGACGCAAAAGGGCAAGGGCTATGCTCCTGCCGAGAACAGCGCCGACAAGTATCACGGCGTGGTCAAGTTCGACGTCGAGTCGGGCAAGCAGGCCAAGGCCATTTCCAATGCGCCCAGCTATACCAAGGTGTTCGGCACCGAACTGATCAAACACGCGGCAAACGACCCGCGCATCGTCGGCATCACCGCCGCCATGCCGTCGGGCACGGGCATCGACCTGTTCGGTCAGGCCTATCCTGACCGCGTCTATGATGTGGGCATTGCCGAACAGCATGCTGTGACGTTTGCGGCCGGTATGGCGGCGGATGGCATGAAGCCGTTCTGCGCCATCTATTCGACCTTCCTTCAGCGCGGTTACGATCAGGTGGTGCACGATGTGGCCATCCAGTCGCTGCCGGTCCGCTTTGCCATGGACCGTGCGGGTCTGGTTGGCTCTGACGGCTCGACCCATGCAGGATCGTTCGACATCGGTTTTATGGGGGCGCTGCCGGGCATGGTGTTGATGGCGGCGGCCGATGAGGCCGAACTTGCCGCCATGATCGCCACCTCGCTGGAAATCAACGACCGCCCTTCGGCCTTCCGCTATCCGCGCGGTGACGGTGTGGGCGTGGAAATCCCCGAACTGGCCAAGCCGCTGGAAATCGGCAAGGGCCGCATTGTGCGTGAAGGCACCAAGGTCGCCATCCTGTCGCTGGGCACCCGCCTGCAGGAAAGCCTCAAGGCCGCCGATATGCTGGAACAGGCCGGTATCTCGGTCACGGTTGCCGATGCCCGCTTTGCCAAGCCTCTGGACGCGGACCTGATCCTGCGTCTGGCCAAGGACCACGAAGTCCTGATCACGGTGGAAGAGGGCGCTATGGGCGGCTTCGGTGCCTTCGTGCTGCAAATGCTGGCCGAAAAGGGCGCTCTGGATCGCGGTCTCAAGATCCGCACCATGCACCTGCCGGACATCTTTCAGGACCATAACAGCCCCATGGCCATGTATGACGAGGCTGGTCTGAACGCCAAGCACATCGCCGCGAAGGCTATTGAGGCGTTGGGCTAGAGTGACATCCCGCCGTCACCCTCCGGCTTGACCGGAGGGTCCAGTCTTACGCCGTATCACTGGATCCCCCGGTCGCTTCTGCGAAGCGCCGGAGGATGACGACTGCGATGATAGGCTAGTCAATCAGCGTCAGGGTCTAGTAGATCTAAGGTTTTGTCGTCACGCGCTTTGGGGATGCCTTGCCCTATATAAAAGCAGTGATGCTTGATGCGTGTGATTGCCCACTTAGATTCAAAGTAGACATACTCGTTATTGGGCATTTTGCGCCGAAGAATTTCCTTGCCGCATTTGGGGCATGGCATCTTGTGACCGCGACTTGAACTTTGAGAGCTAAGCGAGAACACAAACATCTCCTTGATGTTGTGATGGGTGTGTTCTCAAGCTTAAAGCTCGAAAATAAATTCACTCTAAAAGTGAAATCAGTAAGCCAGCGCCAAGCCGTCCTTACGCATCTCTGACGCTGCGCCATAGGTCCAGCGGCCGTCGGAGTTTTGTTGCATCATGACGTTCTGGTAGCCGCCGAAGCCACCGTCGGTGGGGCCGAGGTCCCAGCCCATTTCGCGCAGGCGGGCCTTGGTGGCATCAGGGACGCCGTTTTCCAGATGCAGCTTGCCGACGCCCTGTTGCGGCTCGCCCGTGGGTTCTGACGAGCCATAGTGCTGCCAGCGCGGGGCATCGCCGGCTTCCTGCGGGTCGAGGCCGTAATCGACCATGTTGATGATGATCTGGGCCTGACCCTGTGGCTGCATACCGCCGCCCATGACGCCGTAGGCCATCCACGGCTTGCCATCCTTACAGGCAAAGCCCGGAATGATGGTGTGGAACGGGCGTTTGCCCGGCGCATAGATGTTGGGGTGGCCATCGGTGGTGGCGAACAGTTCGCCACGGTTCTGGAACATGAAGCCCAGCGTGCGCCCGCGACGGTCGGCAGGCACCAGCCCCGAACCCATGCCGCGATAGTTGGACTGGATCCAGCTGACCATCATCCCGTCCTTGTCGGCCACGCTGAAATAGGTGGTGTCGCCCTGTGTGGGCGCATCACCGGGGAAAGCGCGGTCCATGACACGGTTCGGGTTGATCAGGGCGGCACGTTCCGCCGCATAGGGTTTGGAGTTCAGATATTCGATCGGCGTTCGGCTGAACCGCTCGTCGGCGAACCATTTGGCGCGGTCTTCAAAGGCCAGACGCTTGGCCTCGGCCTGATGGTGGATCGAGGCAGCAGACTGGAAGCCCATGGTCTTCAGGTCGAAGTTTTCGCAGATGTTCAAAATCTGGTTGGTCGAAAGTCCTTGGGTGTTGGGGCCAAGCGAATAAACCTCTACGCCGCGATAGGTGGTCTTGATAGGCTCCACCCATTCGGTCTGGTGGGCCGCAAGGTCGCCGCGACCGATCCAGCCACCGATGCGGCGGAAATAATCTACCATGATCTCGGCCAGCTCACCGTCATAAAAGGCATCGCGGCCTTTCTCGGCGATGATGCGCAAGGTACGGCCCAGATCGGGGTTAGCGAAAATCTGGCCGACCTTGGGTGTGGCGCCGTTCGGGGCATAGACCTTTTTGCGGTTGTCGTTTTCCTCGATGATCGACGACTGGCGGTCGAACAGGCCCATATTGCGTTCGAGATAATAGGCGATGGCTTGCGGCACCGGCACGCCCTGTTCGCACAGCTCGGCCACCGGCAGCAGCACATCTTTCCACGGCAGCTTGCCATAGCGCTGATGAGCGCTCCACCACGCATCGACCGTGCCGGGCACATTGACGGTAACGGCACCATAGCGGGGCAGAAGGCCATCTGTTGCGCGGTTACGGACGGTTTCCAGCCCCAGCAGGCGCGGCGAGTTGCCCGAGCCGTTAAAGCCCACCACCTTGCGCTGTTTCGGGTCCCACAACAGGCCAAAGGCATCGCCGCCGATACCGTTGCCGGTCGGCTCGAGGAAGCCCAGCGCCGCATTGATGGCAATGGCAGCATCAATGGCCGAGCCGCCGCGCTTCAGGGTTTCGATACCGACCAGTGTGGCAATGGGGTGGGCGCTGGCGGCGGCACCGTGTTGGCCCCACACCGTAGAACGGCCAACGAATTTGGGCCCGCTGATGCGGTCGCCAATGCCGATACCGGCATAGGGATCAGTAGCAGGGGAGGCGGGAGCCGCAGGAGCAGCCGCCGTCTTGATGGCCTCTTGGGCACTGGCGCTGCCGGTGACAGCGGAGGCCAGAGCGGCCCCTGCCGGAATGGCGCCCAAGAATGTGCGACGGTCCATAATCATACTCCCCCGAATAGTTGAGTAAGATTGCCACAGGGCCGCGCTTTGCCAAGCGCAAACCACGGGTCTGTCGGTATCGGACAAAGAAAAAGGGCTGCACCCGAAGATGCAGCCCTCAAATTCTTAGGCAGTGAAGCCGAAGACTATTCGATGTCTTCGTTCAGCAGGCCGACCTTGAACATGCCGTTTTCCTGCAGGGTGTTCATCACTTCCATGAACTGGTTGTATTTCACGTCGGCCTGGGCGCGAACGAAAACGCGTTCTTCGCGGCAGTTGGCCACAGCGCCTTGAGCAGCGCAGACGTCGGCAGCCAGAGTGGCCAGCGAGGTCTTCTTGTCGGCGATGTACAGGTCACCACCGTCCTGGATCGAAACGTAAACCGGCTCTTTCGGCTTTTCGTTCGGATTCGACGACGGCACTGCCGGCGGCAGGTCCAGCTTAATCGAAACGGTCGCCATCGGCGCTGCCACCATGAAGATGATCAGCAGAACCAGCATAATATCAACGAACGGCGTTACGTTGATCTCAGAGTTCTGAGAAACGCCACCCTTATTCCCACCAAGCTTCGCACCCATGCGATCCCGTCCTCATGAAGGCCCGACCGAAGGTGGCGGGCTGCACTGAAAGTCTGGATTACGTCTTGGCGTTCGATTGGCCTCTTGTAAAGCCGCTACACTGTCGAAAATGCCAGAGTGCGAAATAAGCTTGCGATTTTTTCATCGAAAAGCCCGCAGAACGATCATTTCCGTTCTGCGGGCTTGAGTTTTGTAACGGCGTTATGTGTGAATTGGCCGCAAATCCTAGGCCGGATCAGCCGCGTGCCAGCTTGAGGAATCGCTCGACGAGGGCGTTGTCGTTCTTGAAAACGCCGGTGAAACGCGTCGTTACGGTTGTAACATGGCGGTGATGCACGCCACGCGTGGTCATGCATTGGTGGGCCGCATCGACCATGACCGCCACGCCCTTGGGCTGGAGGTGCTTTTCGATGGCGTCGATAATGTCATTGGTCAGGGTTTCCTGATTTTGCAGACGGCGCGCGAAAATCTCGACCACGCGGGCCAGCTTGGAAATGCCGACGACCTTTTCGCCCGGAATATAGGCCACCCACGCCTTGCCGAGGAACGGGGCAAGGTGGTGCTCGCAATGGCTTTCGACCTCGATTTCCTTGAGGATAACCATGTCGTCATAGCCGGTCACGTCTTCGAAGGTGCGCGACAGTTCCTTGGCGGCGTCGGCCTCATAGCCGTCGAACCATTCGCCATAGGCATCGACCACGCGCTTGGGTGTATCGACCAGACCCGGACGGTCGGGATTGTCACCGGCCCATGCGATCAGGGTCCGCACGGCTTCCAGAGCCTGCTCGCGCGAGGGGCGCATAACAGCGCCTTCATTGGCGGCGAGGACGGGCTGGACGGACTTGGTGGTCATGCTGTTCGGTTCCGACAGAGATGACAGGGGCCATCCCTTTAATAAGGCGACGTTCACGCCCCGATGCTTTATCAGGACACGCGGACTGTTTATCAGGCCCGCTATATGGGACGTATGGCGCGTCCTGCAAGAAAACTCGCAAAAAGACTTTAGACTGATGGCCCTGCATATCCATGACACCCTGCGCCGTGAAAAGCGCCTTTTCGTACCGCGCGATCCGAAACGGGTGACCCTCTATGTGTGTGGGCCGACGGTTTATGATTATGCCCATATCGGTAATGCCCGCCCGCCGGTGGTGTTCGATGTGCTGGTGCGTCTGCTGCGAAAGACCTATGGCGCGGACCATGTGCTCTATGCCCGCAACGTCACCGACGTGGACGACAAGATTAACCAGAAGGCCGCCAAGGAAGGCGTGGCCATCGGCGAGATCACGGCCCGCTATGAGGCGGCCTATCTGTCGGATATGGCGCTGCTGAATGTGTCGCCGCCGGATCTGGCACCGCACGTTACCGATCACATGAACGAGATCATCGCCCAGATTCAGGCGATCATCGATGCTGGCTCGGCCTATGCCGCCGAGGGCCATGTGCTGTTCGATGTGGCGTCCTATCCGTCCTATGGCGCTCTGTCGGGTCGCAATCTGGACGACATGATTGCCGGTGCGCGTGTCGAGGTGGCTCCGTATAAAAAGAACCCCCACGACTTTGTGCTGTGGAAGCCGTCCAAGCCGAGCGAGCCGTCATGGCCGTCGCCGTGGGGCGATGGTCGCCCCGGTTGGCACATCGAATGTTCGGCCATGATCGAGAAGAATCTGGGCCTGCCGATCGATATTCACGGTGGCGGTATCGACCTGACCTTCCCGCACCACGAGAACGAGATCGCGCAGGGCGTCTGCGCCCACGGTCACGCCCATGCGGATCACGCGCATGACGAATATAGCCGCTACTGGATGCATAACGGCTTCCTGACGGTGGACGCCGAGAAGATGTCCAAGTCCATCGGCAACGTGCTGTTGCTGAACAGCTTGGTGAAAGCCATGCCGGGCGAGGTGGTGCGCTGGGCCTTGCTGAGCGCCCACTATCGCCAGCCGCTGGACTGGAACCAGAACCTGCTGGACCAGAGCCGCAAGAATCTGGACCGTCTGTATGGCGTGCTGCGCGATGCCGATGCCTTGCTGGGCGATTTCGATATCGAGACGCTTGAAGAGGCCGAGATGGAGCTGGCGGAAAACGCCCTCGATCCGGTTCTCGACGCGCTGGAAGACGATCTGAACACGCCGGGGGCCATCGCCCAGTTGTTTGCTCTGGGTAATGCCCTGCGTGAGCTGATCAATGATGCCGAGGCCGACATCAATGATGTGGCCATGGCGCGCTGGAGCTTGCTTGAGGCCGGTTATCTGATGGGCGTGCTGTCCATGACGTCGGACCATTGGTTCGAAGGCGGCGATGATGGCCTTAAGGCCGAGGTCGAGGCTCTGCTGGAACAACGCACCGCGGCCCGTGCCGAAAAGAACTGGGGCGAGGCCGACCGTATCCGTGACCGTCTGAACGAACTGAACGTCGTGGTCATGGATGGTCCACAAGGCGCGACTTGGCGTGTGAAGAGCTAAGGTTTTTCCGCAACAGAGCACCTGATACAAAAAGCCCCGCTGTTTCCAGCGGGGCTTCTTTGTTCGATGCTCCGGATCACAACGGCACGGAGTGATCCGGGTCGTCGAGCAATCTCAGGACTTAGACAGCTTGCAGCTGACCAGCCGAGGTCTTGCCCGAACGCTGATCGCGCTCGAGTTCGTACGAGATAGCTTGACCTTCGTTCAGGCCACGCATGCCAGCGCGTTCAACGGCGGTTGCGTGTACGAAAACATCGTCGCCGCCTTGATCAGGAGCGATGAAACCAAAACCTTTGGTGGGGTTGTACCACTTGACGATACCAGTAGCCATTTCCATGACCTCCGAAAAAAATTACCCGCAGGGAAAAGTCCTGAAGGTGGTCGGGTCTAAGGAAACGGAAGATCTCAATGCGTTGCATAGAAGATAGAGCGTTGCGCAGAGATATTCGACACAGCCAATATAGGCGAGATTTCAGGAATTTGATAATTTTAATTTTATAATGGTTTTGAGACGGCCTGTGACGGGCATGTTTTCAATGCTTTAGCGCGCTCGCGTCTGTCGCCTGACCCGTCGGGTTCGGGTGGGTAACAAGCTGTGATATAGAGGCAGCAAGGGGTTCACGCTGACGAAGGCGGGAGGCCCGCATGTCACGTTTTCGAAATGCACTGCCCCAGCTTGGCGACGGTCTGTTCCTGACCGATGCGGGGTTGGAAACAGACCTGATCTTCAACCGACATATTCCGATCCGCGAATTTGCCGCCCACACCCTTTTGGATAGCCCCGAAGGGATTACGGCGCTGGAGGCCTATTTCAACGGCTTCCTGCAACTGGCGCACACAATGGATGCGGGCTTTGTGCTGGATGCCGTGACGTGGAAGGCGCATCGCTGCTGGGCGGCGGATCTGGGCGCTTCCATCGCGGACTTGCGCGATGCCAATCATAGGGCCGTGGCCTTTGCCGCCAGCTTGCGAGATCGCGCCGACAATAGCCGTCCGGTCGTGCTGGGGGCCTTGGTCGGGCCAAGGGGCGATGCCTATCGTCCCGAACACCACATTTCAGCGCATGAAGCCGCCGATTATTTCAGCGAGCAACTGGGTTGGCTGGCCGAAACCGAGGTCGATATGGTGACGGGGCTGACCTTTAATCAGGCGTCCGAGGCGGTGGGCTTTGTGAAGGCGGCACAGGCGCAGGGATTACTTGCGGTGGTGTCCTTCACGGTCGAGACGGACGGGGCCTTGCCTGACGGGCAGTCACTGGGCGAAGCCATCCAGCAGGTCGATGACGAAACCGGCGCAGGTGCGGCCTATTTCATGATCAACTGCGCCCATCCCGATCATTTCTCGCCGGTTCTGACGCAAGAGGCGTGGACCAGTCGTATTGGCGGGGTGCGGGCCAATGCGTCGCGGCGCAGCCATGCCCAACTGGACGAGGCCCCTAATCTGGATGATGGCGATCCGGAGGAGTTCGGCCTTCTTCACGGGCTGCTGGGTCGCCGTATGCCTTCGCTGAAGGTGTGGGGCGCGTGCTGCGGTGCGGACCTGCGCCATGTGACGCGCATTGCCGAGGCCGTGGGGCGCTAGAGCTCAGGCCACCTGTTTCGTCGGGTCTGTAAAGGCGGCGATGGCGTTGCGGGCCAGATCGACATGGATCTGCTTCTCGCCCACCGGAGCCACATAGTGGATGGCTTCGTCGGCATCGGCTTGCGAGGCCATGCGGGCAATCATCCATGCAGCCAGATATTGCGAGGCCATACAGCCGCCAGCCGTGGCAACATTGCCGTGGGCGACAAACGGCGCGTTGATGACATTCACGCCCGCCTCGATGACCCAGGGCTTGGTGGTCAGGTCGGTACAGGCGGGAAGCTGGCCGATCAGGCCCAGCTTGGCCAACAGCAGAGTGCCGGAACATTGCGCCCCGATCAGTTGCTGTGATGGATCAAGCTTAAGCGACGCCAGAAAATCGCTATCGGCGGCAAAGTCGCGGGTCTTGATGCCGCTGCCGATCAGGACGGTATCGGCCTGTTCGATAAAATCCAGACCGCGCTGGCCGCGAATGGTCACCCCGTTCATCGAGGTGACCTCCTTCGTCGGCGTGGTGATCAGCGCTTCCCAGCCCTTGGCGCGCATGCGGTTCAGGATTCCAGCGGCAATGAAGGAATCCAGCTCGTTGAAGCCATCGAGCGTCAGAACCGCAATCTTCATGACTTAGCGTGCCTTGCGGATCAGTTCTTCGGCCAGAACATCGGTCAGATAGCCATCGGCAGTGCGGCCATTGGCAGCCTGCCAGCGGCGCAGGGCGGCGCGGGTATTGGAGCCGATAACGCCATCCACGCCTTGGGTGTCATAGCCCATCTTGGTCAGGGCCGTCTGCGCCCCCACACGCTGTTCACGGGTCAGCGGGCCGTCATTAGGCCATGTGGCAACCAGAGGTGGTTTGCCCGCCACGCCATCGGCAATCAGGCCGATCGCCAGCGCATAGCTGACCGAGTTGTTATAGCGGCGGATCACATAGTGGTTGGGCAGGGCGAGGAAGACAGGACCCTTGGCGCCTTGCGGCAGCAGGATGGTGGCGTCTTCGTTCATCTCGGCGTCGTTCAACACCTGACCATTGGCCAGTCGCACGCCGCGTGACTGCCAGTAGGACCATTTGTGTTTTGGTCCCTCGGCTTGGGTGTAGTCGAAGTTGGCGGGCAGGATGACTTCATAGGCCCAGCCCTGACCGCGTTTCCATCCGGCCTGAGCCAACAGATTGGCGGCGGAGGCGAGGGCATCGGCGTCCGAGCCCCAGATATCGACCTTGCCGTCATCATTCTGGTCAACGCCAAGACGCAGATAGTTGTCGGGCATGAACTGGGTGTGGCCCATGGCACCGGCCCAGCTGCCGGTCAGGCCGGAGCGGTCGCGCTTGCCGCTGACAACGATATCGAGGGCGTTTTTAAGCTGACCCTCGGCCCATTCACGGCGGCGGCCATCATAGGCCAGCGTCGCCAGCGAGCGGATGACGTCGAAATCGCCCTGAACCTGACCAAAGGCGCTTTCCTGCGCCCAGATGCCCAGAAGAATCTCGGTGGGAACGCCGAATCGCTGGGTCACAGACCACGGCACACGGTCCACACGCTGGCGGGCCATGGCGATTCTGGCGGGTGTGGTGGCGTTCTGGATATAGGAGCCTGCCGGGCGCGAAAATTCTGGCTGGTTGCGATCCAGACGAATGACACTGGGATTGGGCGTTACGTTCTGAAGTTCGCGGGCATATTCCCAACGCTTATTGCCGCCATGACGCTCCAGGAAGCTTTCTTTCCACGCATCGAAACTGGCGTGGTCATAGGCGGGCGTCAGATCCGGCTGTGCAGGCGGCGTGGGTGTAGCCTCCGTCTGTGCGGGCGTTTGAGCAGGCGGCACAGTCGGCGCGACAGGGGCGGGCTGGGGGACCATAGGGCTGCAAGCCGCCACGGAAGCCACAAGGAGTAAGCGGAAAGTATTTCGCATGAGCACTAGGCTAACGCCCTTAAAAATAACGACCAATCACAAGCGCGCGACGGCAGAACGAGTTTCAAACAAAAGGCTTAAGGTGCCGCTAACCTTTTCGTCATTTCCGGTGGTTAGAGGAGAGCGAGGCGCGTGTATCGACTGGCAAGCGGCCGCTAGATGTTGACGACAGGGCCATAGCTCTCTATAGGCACCGCTCCGCCGCAGGTTTACCTGTGGCTTCGTTATTTTTCCGCCCTCACGGGCCTCCAATCATACGGGACGTCCGACCATGAAGGTCCGTAGCTCGCTCAAGTCGCTGAAGGGTCGCCACCGCGACTGCAAGATTGTTCGTCGTAAGGGCGTTCTTTACGTCATCAACAAGACCGATCCGCGCTTCAAGGCCAAGCAAGGCTAAGATTGCGCGACTGTAGCGCGCCTGTCCGGCGCGCTCCTGTCTTGCTGGTAGATGCAGAATCTACAAAGGCCACGAACTTAGGTTCGTGGCCTTTTCTGCTTTATGTCTGGCAATCCAACGCAGACACTGTTTTTCGAATCTCTGACTTGAGCCAGAGGCGCGGGCGTGATTAGTCGCCTGCCAATCCTTTTTTCCGCCAGTTCGCCGGAGGTCCACCTTGGACGACGCATCCTTCGAAAACCCAGAAGTCATGACCGCCGCGGCCCAAGGCCGTTTGCGCACTATCATCGAGCGTATCGAACGTCTGGAAGAAGACAAAAAAGCCGTCATGGAAGACATGAAGGAGGTCTTCGCCGAGGCCAAGGGCGAAGGCTATGACGTGAAGGTCCTGCGCAAGGTCATCCGCATGCGTAAGCAGGACAAGGCCAAGCGTCAGGAAGAGGAAGCGATCCTCGACCTGTACCTGTCGGCTCTGGGCGAAATCTAAGCCAGCGGGGTCGGGCTTGAAGCGAAAGCCTCCTGCCAGTCCTTATGAGCTACAGCGCAAGGCGGCCCAACGGGCGGCCTTGAACGCCCTCAAGCGCGCCCGCCGCTCGGCAGAGCAGGCGGGCGTTTCGCTGTCCGAATGGGAGGACGAGTTCCTGTCCTCGGTTAGCGAGCGTGTAAAGGCACATGGCCGCGCCTTTGGCGATCCGGAGCTGGGCGGTCCCGGTCAGGCCCTGTCAGCCATGCAGGGGCGGAAACTTAAAGAGATTGCCAGAAAGGCTAACGGCGAAAACCGTTCGGCCCCACAACGCAAAAGAGGGGCACGGACCCCGTACCCCTCTCGCGATATCAACGACGAATAGAGACCTATTGCAGTGCCGACAGGCGCAGGGCGGACAGCCACGGCGCATAGGCGGCTTCACCCGCAGTAATACCGATAATATTGCCATCCTCGATACCGATTGTCAGGGAATAGCGGTCCTTGACGATGCCGATCAGAGCGCCGACCTCACCGCCAGCATCCTTGGGCTCGACGGGAAGGGCATAGACCAGACCGCCGCCAGCTTCTTTGACGATCGACAGATAATCTTCGCCGCCCAGTTCGGCCATAGAGGCCGGATAGGCGAGGGCGGCTTCCTGCACACCCTTGGTCATGGTGATGGCCGTTCTTGAAGCGTCCATCGGCAGCTTACGACCCATATCGGCAAGACCGGCTGGCAAATCGCCGTTTGGACCTTGGGAATCGACCAGAATGATCTTGGTGGGAGACATCTCGTCACCCCAGACCATTTCAACCGAGAAGGGCTGGCATTCCACCGAGGTCAGCGACTTGCCACCAAGATCCGCAGGCGTGGGCATGGCGGCCAGAAGATAATGGTCCTTGCAGGTGTCCGGCAGTTTGAAATTGCTCTTGGCCGATTGTGTATTCTCGGCAGGCGTTGCGCCTTGTGAACAACCGGCCAGCAACAACATCGCAGCGGCGGCAACAAAAGCAGTCTGTTTGATCACGAGTAACCCCTCTTACTGTTTAGGTTGGCCTTAAAGGAGCATGTTTTGTCCGATTGGCCAAACCGTCGAACCGTGCGATCCGGACAAGGTTTTATGACATCGGGGGGAACGATGAATCCTATTGTGCGCGGCTTTAAAAAACTGGCCGACTTCAAAGGGCGCGACCGCAGGAGCCAGTTCTGGCCCTATGCGGGGGTGGTATGTGCCGTGTGGTTTGTATTGCAGGGTGTTGTCGGCAATCTGGTGATGTTTACGGCTATGGCATCGGGAGACGACGCGAATTTCGTGATCGCTTTTATCGGAACGATGGTGGCGGGTGTGCTGCTTTTGGTCTGCCTTCTTGCGGCAGCCGTATCGCGACGACTGCATGATCGGGGGCTGAGCGGCCTTTGGGCGCTGATCCCGGTCGGGCTTTTGGTGGCGATGATGTCAGGCTTTGGCCTGCTGTTTCAATCGCTCGGGGAAGAGGTGCCGACGAATGATCCCGCAGCGGATATGAGTTTCGTATTCGGCTTCTTGAGTGTCATGTTGGGCAACCTGCTTTACATGGCCTCACTGGTGACCCTGATCGTCTTCCTGTGTCTAAAAGGCAAAGCCGATCCGAACCGTTATGGGCTTGAGCCGGCCTGAAGGCCTAGTCCAGTTCCTGTGTGCCGCCGCCCGATACGGTCAGGACCTGACCGCTGACCCATGCGGCGGCAGGCGAGCACAGGAACAGGGCCGCATTGGCGATGTCCTGTGTCTGGCCCAGCCGTCCCAGAGGGGTGTGTTTCAGCATGGCGGCCTCGATCTGGGGCGTCAGCACCTTGGCGAGGGCGTGGGTTTTGATGGCCCCCGGTGCAATGGCGTTGACACGGATGCCCTTGGGGCCAAGGTCAAAGGCGACATTGCGCGTAAGATGGTTTACTGCCGCCTTGGACGACGAGTATGAGGCCATGTGGATGTTCTTGTTCTCGCCAGCCATGGACGAGATATTGAGCACGGCCCCGCCACCTGCCGCTTCCATATGAGGGGCGACCATCTGCATGAAGCGGAACATGGCAAAGACGTTCAGTTCGAACGCCCATTCAAAATCCTTCATCGGCATGTCGAACGGCTTTGGCCCGCCTCCACCGGCATTATTGGCCAATAGGGTGATCTTGCCGAAGCTTTTAAGGGCCGCATCGATTACGGTCTGACGCTGGGTTTCGTCGGTGACATTGCATTCAAGGCCGATGGCCTGACCACCATTGTCCACTATGCCCTTGGCCACAGCCTCGGCACCGTCCTTGTTCAGATCGGTCACCACAACCGCTGCACCGGCGCGGGCAAAGGTTTCCGCTATGCCGCGTCCGATACCGTCCGCGGCACCGGTGACAATGGCGACATCGCCATCCAACCGGAACATGTTCTGGATATCCATCCCGCTCTCCCGTCAAGGCTGTGCCTGAAAGGAGAAGTCGGGACGGGCACCAGTGGTTCCGTTTAGCCAGCTTCCTTGATGTGGTCTTCCAGACCCTGTTCACGCACCTTGCGATAGAGGGTTGAGCGTCCGATGCCGAGACGGCGGGCGATTTCCGACATATGACCGGAATAGACCTCAATGGCGTGCTGAATCAGATCGCGCTCGATTTCTTCCAGCGTGCGGACATGGCCGCGATCATCTGTGATACGGATCGGGCTGTCGCTCGCGGGGGTGGAAGAGGCGGACGCGACGGGCTGTGTATGACTGGCGGCTGCAATGGCCTCGCCATCCGGCCCCCCAAGAGCAGGGGCCGGAGCCTCCAGCGGTGCGGCAATGCCAGAGACTGACGGGAAGTCATGCGGTTGCAGGATAGGTGAATCGGCCAGAACCAGAGCGCGATAGATGGTGTTTTCCAACTGTCTCACATTGCCCGGCCAGTCATAGGCTTGCAGCAGGGCCATGGTTTCGGGCGAGCAACCGACGATGCGCTTGCTTTCCTCGATATTGAAGCGGGTGATGAAATGCTCGACGAGTGCCGGAATGTCTTCGCGGCGTTCGCGCAAGGACGGTGCCTCGATCGGGAAGACGTTCAGGCGATAGAACAGGTCTTCGCGGAAGGCCCCTTCTTTGACCTGCTGGGCAGGATCGCGGTTGGTGGCCGAGACGATACGCACATCGACCTTTACGGGGCGTTTGCCGCCGACCGGATCAACTTCGCTTTCCTGAAGCACACGCAGCAGCTTGACCTGAATATCCAGCGGCAGTTCGCCGATTTCATCAAGGAACAGGGTGCCGCCATTGGCCTCTACAAACTTGCCCGCATGTTTTTCATGCGCGCCGGTAAAAGCACCCTTTTCGTGTCCGAACAGGATGGATTCCACCAGATTGGCCGGAAGCGCACCACAGTTGACGGCGATAAAGGGCTTGCCGGATCGGTTGCTGGCCCCGTGCAGGGCGCGGGCAATCACTTCCTTGCCGACGCCGCTTTCGCCCGTAATCAGCACAGGGATGGAGGACTTGGCTGCGCGAACACCCAGCGCCTTGACCATACGCATCGGGGCGCTGTCGCCGACGATATCGTCAAAACTGGTGCGGCCGGTGGCGCGTTTTTTCAGGCGACCGATCTCGGCGGTCAATTGGGTCATCTGAAGGGCGTTACGCACGCCGATCAGCAGGCGCTCCGGCCCGACGGGTTTGACGAAGAAGTCTTGGGCACCGGCCTGCATGGCCTTGACCACGGTTTCAATGCCGCCATTGGCTGTCAGCACAATAACCGGAATATTGACTCCAGCGGTGCGTAGCTCGGCAAGGGTTTCAAGGCCGGACAGACCCCCGGGCATGACCAGATCCAGCAGCACCACATCGGCACCACCGCCCTTGGTCAAGCGGTCGATGGCCTCACCACCGTTCTCGGCATGGACAACCGCATAGCCTTCACGATCCAGAACCGCCTGAATCAGTCGGCGCTGGGTCGGGTCGTCATCGACAACCAGAACGGTCTTACCCATGGGAAACCCCTTCACTTCACCACTGTCGCGCCGTCCTTTTTTGAGATGGACGGTCACTGTTACCTAGTGTCTCTAAACGGCACTTGTGAAGATGGGGTTTCCCGAAAAGGGTAGCTAAGTTAATGGTTAAGCTTAATTTCCTTTAAGGTTGGCAGACCTTTTCAGGCGCGAAATCCAGAACATGTTCACCTAATTCAATAGGCTGTATGGAATTGAGAAGACCAGCCTTGGGCGCATTATCCTTAAGGGCGTTTTTGGGCTGCATGATTCCGCAGCTGTCGCGGCGCGTGAAACTGCCCTTGTGAGCCCATGAACCTTCAGTGTCCCGACTATAGACACGGATTTGTCCGTAGACGGCCAGAAGGATGTCTTCTGCCCCGTCAGCGTCAAAATCATACAGTCGCGCTGTGCAGGGATCATTTTGAGGACATTCGTAGCCGAACTGAGACGTTTTGAGCGCCTCTGCAAAACCTTCGGGCAGGGCGGTGCCTTCAGGCAGCATGGTCACAGAAGGGGTATAGGCAACCGGCTCGACATAGCGGTTTTCCAGCGCTGCCTTGGCCTTGCTGGCAATCGCGGAGTCTTTGGACTTGGCCAGTTCTTCGAGGGCGGCGCGCCCGCGCGGACCAGCCTGCCAGCCCAGCCACGAATAGGGAATGGCATCGGCTGTCAGTTTACCGCTTTCAAGACGGGCCAACTGGTTGTTGATCGACAGTTGTTGCGGGTTCAGCCACGGCGTCGAATAACCTATCAGTGTCGCGGTGGTGATGATGGCGGCGACCACATTGGTGCCCTCCAGCCATGGCAGCCAGCCACCGCCACGATTGCGGCCCATGAACTGGGCCAGCACATAGCCGATGGCATAGATCAGACCGATCACCGCCGCCGTAATGGCGACAATGCGCGACACGGTCAGGCCATGCTGGCCGATCCGTACCGAGACAGCCCACAGCGCAAACAGGATCATCGGCAGCAACAGCACGCAGCCAACGCGCAAGGTCATACGCAGGAAAGCGGTGCCGGTCAGATGCTCGCCACCATCCTGATAGGCGGTGTTGATAAGGATAATCAGACCTGCCGATGCGGCCAGCATCAGACCCGAAGGGCTGAGCGAGGTGTGTAGTTCCGACAGACCGGCCAGTGGCAAGGTGATCAAGAAGGCCGCCGCCAGGAACACAGCCACCGGTAACAGCCATGACAGCAGGGTCAGGGCCACGGTACGGATGCCCTGTGTCAGGCCGTCGCGTACATCGCTAAGCTCGACGCCGAGGGCAAACAACAGCGAAGAAGCGAAGAAAACGAACCATTCCTCGGAAATCAGATTCCCGACAAAATCGATGCCGATGGCATTGAACAGGGCCGCGCCCAGCCACAGGATCAGCCAGAACACGCCAAGGAACATCAGGGCCAGAACCAGCTGGATACCGGCCTTCCATGCCGTTTCGTAATACTGGTCATAGGGGGCAAAGGCCTGACCACTGCGCAGAGCGGGAATAATCAGGTGGTGGGCACAGAACAGGGCCGCAGGCAGGCAGATGGCCATAACCAGAAAGACGTTGTCATTATCCGGCAGAAGGCCGCTACTGAGACCGATAGCCGCCAGAATTGCCGTGGCGATTCCTGTCCAGACCAGACTGGCCCGAAGGGAAATCTGACCGATTGCAGCCAGACCGACTGGCGCAGCATAGGCCGCGACCAGCGCCCATGCGGCCAGAAAACCTGTATTGATGTCGTTCAGCTTGGTGGTGCGATAAAGACCATACAGCAGTGCGCCCTGTATCAGGCCCAGCACCAGACGGACCAGCAGACGCGGCGGTCCTTCTTGTGGCTGCGTCCGGCGCAATCCGGTGCGGCTATTGGGCGAAAACAGGCGATCCATGGCTTTACCCCCATCAGGATTCAGTTCGCCAAGATGGCAGCTTACATGCCTGTGACAAGTGACAGTTACGCAATGCACCCTTGCCAGAGGACCTGCGGCTCCCCAAAACCATAGGCATGAACGCGCCCGTCAAACCGACTGAATTCGCCGATGCCCCTCTGTGGGACCTGTCCGATCTCTATGCCTCGCGCGAAGATGCGCGCATCGGTACTGATTTGGACCGTGCCCGTGATCTGGTGGGGCAGTTGAACGCCTATCAGGGCAAGCTGCCGGCCCTGTCCGGTGAGGAACTGGGCAAGGCGCTGGATCATGCCATCCGCCTTTATGAAGAGGCGGGGGAAATCCTCGGCGCTCTGGGGGCATTCGCCTTCCTCGGGGCCTCGACCGACCGCGAAAACGCAGCGGCACAAAGCTTTGAAGCTGACCTGCGCGAAAAGATCACGGCCATTGCCACGCCCACGGTCTGGGTGACGCTGGAAATTAACGGACTGGACGATGATGCCGTGAAAGCGGCGCTGGAAGCCTATGAGCCTGCCCGTCGCTGGTCGCCATGGTTGCGCCGTTTGCGCGCAATGAAACCGCACGAGCTTTCTGAGGAACTGGAAACCTTTATCGCCGAGCGCGGGCCGCTCTCGGCCCAGTGGCCACGCCTGTTCGACGAGACACTGGCGGCCATGCGGGCCGATGTGGATGGCGAGAAGCTGACCCTGTCCGAAGGTTTGAACCGTCTCAGCGATACCGATGCCGAGGTGCGCCGCAAGGCCGGTCAGGCCATGACCGAAGCCTTCAACGGCATCACCCGCACCATGGCCATGGTGCTGAATACGGTGGCTGCTGAAAAAGCACTGGAAGACAAGAAACGCGGCTTTGTCCGTCCGGCTGACAGCCGCCATCTGGGCAACGAGGTTCACGGCGAATCCGTCGATGCCATGGCCGATGCGGTGGCCGAGGCCTATCCACGCATCGCCCATCGCTATTATGCGCTCAAGGCCAAGCTGTTGGGTCAGGACCGGTTGAACCACTGGGACCGCAATGCCCCCTTGGGGGCAGCCGGTGCCAAGACCTATGACTGGAAGGGCGGGCGCGAACTGGTCATGGCCAGCTTTGCGGACCTCGGCGGTGACTTTGCCGAGCGTGCGGGCTGGTTCTTTGATCGTCCGTGGATTGATGCCCGTCCGCGTGCAGGCAAACAGTCGGGCGCCTATTCGCATCCGGTGACGGCAGGCACCCACCCCTATGTGTTTCTGAACTGGATGGGCGAGCGTCGCGATGTGCTGACGCTGGCGCACGAACTGGGTCATGGTGTGCACCAGACACTGGCCGCAGAGCAGGGTAGCTTGCTGGCCGATACGCCTCTGACACTGGCGGAAACGGCATCGATCTTTGCCGAGGGTCTGACCTTTGACCGCTTGCTGTCGGAGGCGACCGACGAGGACCGCCGAGCACTACTGGCGGGGCGGATCGAGGACGGTCTGAACACAGTGGTGCGCCAGATCGCCTTCCACCGCTTTGAAACCCGTCTGCACGACGAACGCGCCTCGGGCGAGTTGTCGGTCGAGCGCATTAGCCAGATATGGACAGAGGAACTGACCGCCAGCCTTGGCCCGTCGGTAAACCTTGAAGGCTACGAGAACTGGTGGGCCTATGTCAGCCACTTCGTCCATTCGCCCTTCTATGTCTATGCCTATGCGTTCGGTGACCTTTTGGTAGCGGCACTGATGGAAACACGGGCGAAAGATCCTGAAGGCTTTACGCCGCTATATCGACAGTTGCTGGCCGATGGCGGGACGAAAACCTATGTCGAGGCATTGGAACCGTTCGGCCTCAATCCTCGTGATCCGGCCTTCTGGACCATTGGCACCAAGCGACTTGAGCATCTGGTGGACCAGTTCGAAGCACTGATTTGAAGCATGTAGGCCGCGCGGGCTTGAGTGCCGCAGCGGTGCCGCTATAAGACGTTTCATATATCGACTCTTTTTTTCGGAAGTCTCATGGCTGAACAGCACGCAGAAACCGCCTACGATCACGTCCACGGTCAGATGGAAATCGCGGCGCAGGAATCGATGTTCAAGCTGTTTATCAGCATGACCAAGTGGTGCTCGCTGGCGATGGCGGCCCTGATCCTGATGCTGACCGTTTGGTTTGCTGTGGGTGCCGGTTTCATTGCCGGTGCGCTTTCGGCGATTGTGGTGACGGCGGTAGGCATTGTGCTGCTGCGCGACAAAAAGACCGCTGAACACTAAAATCGGGACAGTTCTGTCCTTTTAAAAAGCCCGCCAGATGATGGCGGGCTTTTTTATTGCGCGATTTAACGTTGTGGCACCTTGATTGGTGGAGATGATTATCTAACACTGATTTTTGAGGGAAATCAGGAGCATTATCTTGGCCATCGCCATCGCCGTAACCCGCGAGCGCCGCGAGGGGGAATCCCGTTGTGCCGCGACACCGGAAACCGTGAAGAAGCTTGTGGCGCTAGGGGCCACGGTAACAGTGGAATCAGGCACCGGCGCAGGCTCTTCGATTCCCGATGTCGACTATGTGGCTGCCGGCGCCAAGGTCACGACCGATCTGGCAGCGGTGCTGGCGGGTGCCGACATTTTACTCAAGGTGCGCGGCCCGACCGCATCGGAAACCAGCGCCCTTAAATCGGGTGCGGTGGTGGTGGGTATGCTGGATGCCTATCGCGACAAGGCGACGGTTGATGCCCTGAAGGGGCAGGGGGCCACGACTTTTGCCATGGAGTTTGTCCCGCGTATCACCCGCGCACAGGTGATGGATGTGCTTTCGTCACAGGCCAATCTGGCTGGATATCGCGCGGTGATCGAGGCGGCCCATACCTATGGTCGCGGCTTTCCCATGATGATGACGGCGGCGGGTACGGTGGCGGCGGCCAAGGTGTTTGTGATGGGGGCAGGTGTGGCGGGGCTTCAGGCCATTGCCACGGCGCGGCGACTGGGCGCGGTGGTCACGGCGACCGATGTGCGCCCCGCTGCCAAGGAACAGGTCGAGAGCCTCGGGGCCAAGTTTGTGGCCGTCGAGGACGAAGAGTTCAAAGCCGCTGAAACGGCGGGCGGCTATGCCAAGCAGATGTCTGCCGAATATCAGGCCAAACAGGCCGAGCTGACCGCGAGCCACATCGTCAAACAGGATGTGGTGATTACCACGGCCCTGATCCCGGGGCGCGCGGCCCCGCGTCTGGTCACGGCTGCGCATGTGGCCTCGATGAAGGCGGGATCGGTGATTGTCGATCTGGCCGTCGAGGCGGGCGGCAATGTCGAAGGCTCAAAGCCCGACCAGATTGCCACCACAGCCAATGGCGTAAAGATTGTCGGCTGGAACAATATGGCCGGACGTATCGCCGCCGATGCCAGTGCGCTCTATGCCCGCAACCTCGTGGCCTTTGTCGGCCTGATGGTGAAGGACGGGGTGCTGGCTATTGATCTGGAAGATGAAATCCTGAAAGCCGCCATAGTCACCCATCAGGGGCAGGTGGTGCATGAGGGGCTTGGAGGCTGAAAATGGAATACGTCGATCCTACCGTCTTTCGTCTAGCCATCTTCGTATTGGCCATTTTCGTGGGCTATTATGTGGTGTGGAGCGTCACGCCCGCCCTGCATACGCCGCTGATGGCGGTGACCAATGCCATTTCCTCGGTGATTATCGTCGGCGGCCTGATGGCGGCGGCGGCCTTTAGCGGGCAAGGGGCTGGTGGGGCACAGGCGTGGATTGCCAAGGGAGCCGGTATTGCGGCTGTCACCTTGGCCAGTGTGAATATTTTCGGCGGCTTCATGGTCACGCGCAGGATGCTGGCCATGTACCGCAAAAAGGATAAGCGTTGAGTATGGGTATGAGTATTTTACCGGCGTTGGTCACAACGATTATGGCCGTGGCAATTGCGCTGGTCATTGTGTTGGTGGCCTTCAGTTCACGTCTACCCCAAAAGGTACGACGTGCGGTGGAGGCGGTGGTGACGATCGGCTACCCAGCGGCTGTAGGTGTGTTCTTCGTCGTTCTGGGTTTGGATCGTTACCAGAGCGGTGAAACCGATGCGGCTGCGGGCTTTGGCGTGGGGGCTTTGCTGATGGTTCTGTTGACGGTGCGGGCGATCCGCCGCCAGAGCAAGGCATGACTATGACGCCTGTCGATGCTTCGATCTATCTGGCCTGGGGTTTGATTGCCTATGGGTTCGGCCTGTGGATGTGGAGCTGGAGCAAGGCGCTGCCGCCCCTGGTTCGACTGCGTTATCAGGACTGTGGCGTGGTGATCGTGTTCTCGGCCAATCTGGCGCTTTATGCCTTGCGCGGACGAGAATTGAATTTTCTGGATTGGCTTCTGGTTATCCTCGGACCACTGTTCATAAGCTCTGCCTTATGGCGTCTGATCCGGACCCAGAGTTTTATCAAATCCTGACTGTGACTGAGTGACTGTAATGAAGACCGTTGTTTCGATTTTGACTGCTGGTGCGGCTCTGTTGGCGGCGTCTGCTGCGACGGCACAACCCAAGGAAGTGGCTGGCAACCTCGCCGGTGGCCTGCCGTGGGCTGTGGCTGCACAGGAAGGCGCGGCATGGCGTCTGGAATGTCGTTTCCGTCCGGTGGCGATCCGTGGCGTCTACCAGAACCGCATGACCCGCGAAGGCAAAGGCCCGTCGCAGGGAAATCTGCCAGCAGACAACGGCAGCTGCACCCTGACCCGCCTGTCGGGCGAGGGAAATATCGGGGTGGCGCTGGTCAAGGACGGCACGCCAACCGCAGCCGGTTCCACGGGAACGACACCGGCGATCATCAACGTCTTCTGATCCGGAGATCAAGGGGGAGGGGTAATGAAGGCTTCTATCGCAGCACTGGCCTATTTGGTGGCGGGGGTGCTGTTCATCCTCTCCCTCCGTGGCCTCTCCAGCCCCGAAACCAGCCGTCGTGGCAATATGCTCGGCATGACCGGCATGACGCTGGCCATTGGCGTGACGCTTGCGCTGTTGGCCAGCACGGGTGCGCTTGATCCGGTGACGCTGGCCCTGATTGCGGGTGGTGTGATTGTCGGAGGCGGTGCAGGGGCGATTATCGCCAACCGCGTGCCGATGACGGCCATGCCGCAACTGGTGGCGGCGTTCCACTCTCTGGTCGGTATGGCGGCCTGTCTGGTGGCCGTGGGGGCGGTCTATGCGCCCGACGCCTTTGGCATTGCGACCGCCAGCGGCGGCATCAAGACCCTGTCTCTGGTTGAGCTCAGCCTCGGCGTGGCCATCGGGGCCATTACCTTTACCGGTTCGGTCATCGCCTTTGCCAAGTTGAACGGTAATATGAGCGGTGCGCCGATCCTTTTGCCCGCACGTCATCTGATCAATATCGGTCTGTTGGCGGCGCTGGTGTTCCTGATCGGTATTCTGATCGGCACGGGCGGGACGGCGATCTGGGCCTTCTGGCTGGTCTTTGCCATTGCGCTGGTTCTGGGTGCGACCCTGATTATTCCCATTGGCGGTGCGGACATGCCGGTGGTGGTGTCGATGCTCAACTCTTATTCGGGTTGGGCGGCGGCGGCGCTGGGCTTTACGCTCGAAAACATCGCCCTGATTATTACCGGCGCTCTGGTCGGCTCGTCCGGTGCGATCCTCAGCTACATCATGTGTAAGGGCATGAACCGCAGCTTCATCAGCGTGATCCTTGGCGGTTTCGGGGCCGATGCGAGCGCCGGTGGCGGTGATGGCCGCGTGGAAACACGCCCTGTCAAACAGGGCTCTGCCGAAGACGCCGCCTTCATCATGAAGAACGCTTCCAAGGTCATCATCGTGCCGGGTTACGGCATGGCGGTGGCACAGGCCCAGCATGCCCTTCGTGAAATGGCCGACAAGCTGAAGGAAGAGGGCGTCGAGGTAAAATACGCCATTCACCCTGTGGCAGGCCGTATGCCGGGCCATATGAACGTGCTGCTGGCCGAGGCCAATGTGCCCTATGACGAGGTGTTCGAGCTGGAGGACATCAACTCCGAGTTTGCATCTGCCGATGTGGCCTTTGTCATCGGGGCCAATGATGTCACCAATCCTGCGGCCAAGACCGATCCGCAAAGCCCGATCTATGGCATGCCCATTCTGGATGTCGAAAAGGCGGGCACGGTGCTGTTCGTCAAACGCGGCATGGCGGCGGGCTATGCCGGTGTCGAGAACGAGCTGTTCTTCCGCGACAACACCATGATGCTGTTTGCCGATGCCAAGAAGATGGTCGAGGGCATCGTCAAAGGTCTCTAGGTTCCTAGCGAACCATCTGCCGTCAAAGGCGTTGAACGCCATTGTCATATTAGGCTTTGGAGGGGTTATGACGGTTCGTGGAATGATGAAGTCGGTCGCTGTTGTCAGCAGCTTCGTGGCACTGGCCGCCTGTGGTCCGAAAGACGATGCTGCCAAACCGGCCGAGGCACAGGTGACGGTGGCCGAGGCGGGTACCGAGGCCGCCGCAGAGGGTGGTGATGCGGCTGCGGCTCCGGCAGGGGGCGTGGTGATGGACGCCATGATGGGCGTTCAGGTGGCCTATCTGGAATCCAAGCTGGGTCCGGCCCGAACCGTATCGGGCGATGAGCGCACCTATGAGATCGGGACGTGTCAGGTTCGTGTCCACATCGACGACAATGCGGTCTCGGGCTATATCGTCCCGATGACGCAGGCCTGCTCGGCTCAGGCCATGGCCGCGCTCAAGGCGTTTGATCTGCCTCAGACACTGAACCTGACCATGGGCGAGTTCGCAACCAGCCGCGACAATACCAAGTTCAAAGCCGACTGCCTGACCCTGTGTGGCAATGCGGCCGATCCGTGGGTCTATCTGGAAAGCGAGGGCTTGCGTTCCATGCCGGGCATTCGCGCGGCGGCGGTACTGGTCAGTGATCCGACGATTGATGCCTCTTTCCGCATTCGCGACGCCATCAAGGCTAAGAAGGGCGAGGACTATGTGATCGACACAGGCTTCAACTGCACCAGCGAGTTTGATGCCATGGCCCGTCGCGAGTTGAAGGATGTTCGTATCGACGAGATCGAGGTCGGTTACACGCCGCTAGGCCGTTGCTGATGCCGGTTCGGTCGTGACGAGAATGATGGTGATGTTGCGCGCCGGTGCCCTTGTGGTGCCGGCGTTTGCTTTATTGACCGCGTGCTCGGCGATGATCGGGGTGCATATTGGCGGTTCGCTGGAACAGCCTGTGGCCCGTTTCGGCAATGATGTCGCCAAGCCGGAAAAGGCCTGTGTGAATGCCTTGTCTGTTCAGGACGTGTCGCGCCCGCGAATGGCCCCTGTCTGGTCGGTTCAGGCCGAGGGTGGCAGGTGCCGTAGACTGGACAAGGTCATTTACGGGCAAGCCCCGAAGGGGTTTGAAACCATAGTGCCTGCATCGCCCCTTCGTGCGGGTGTCCGCTATTATGTCAGCGCCTCGGGCGCTCAGCGGGGGGTAATGCGTGGTGTGCCTTGGATGGGGGGTGGCGACTATATTTTCGAAAACGGCGAATGGCACCCTGCCGATCCGCGCCAGCCTAAGCCTTGAAGAGTTGCGGCTGCCTTGGCAGGGGCGGACGGATCACCTTATAGGCTGGGTATGCACCATGCGCGGCCACGATCATGAGCGACAGCGAAGACGACTTCACCGCCGAGGAAGTGGCGATGAATCTGGGTCTGTCACCACACCCCGAGGGCGGATATTTTCGCCTGTTTCCGGGGCAGGAAGCGGATGCCGAACGTGTGGCGACCTATCGGCTTTTGATCGCGGACAGTGATCCGCAATGGGTGCCGATGGATCAGGAAGAGATGTGGACCTGCTATATGGGTGGGCCGCTGAGGCTGGAAATCGCTACGGGCGGGCCGGTTCACAGCGAAAGCTCGAATGCGGGTGACGGCCACTGGATGAGCGCACCGGCGGGGGCGTGGGTGCGTCTGGTGCCGCAAGGTGCATGGGCGCTGGCGGGTCGTATCGCCAAGCCCGATCCGCAGCTTCACTGAGGATCAAGCCGCCATGGCAGGGTTGTCCGAGGCGGCGCGGAACTCGTCCCACATCGCGTCTTCGTCGGAATAGCGGCCCAGCGGTGCGCAGATCACATCGACCACCTGTTCTTCCTGACGATCCCAGATAACGGCCAGATCGGTTTCCGTTTCGCACGGTACGATCAGATAGCGCTCGGCAAAGCTCTTGCGCTCGAACGGGCGCAGGGTCGGGGCGACCGCATACGGGCCTTGGGCGGCGCGGTTGGCATTGGCGGCGGCGGGGCGGGCGAACGAGAAAGCCATCTGTGAAAAACTCCTGCTGTGGAGGCGTCTGCCTCTTGCTGACAGGATGGTTATGAAACAGTATTGCGACTAAATCGGACGTACATCTGTGGAGAAGTTTCATGCGGCATGATAAGGCGGCCATGGTTATCGATCTGGCACGCGGCATGGCGGCCAGTGCCGAGGGCCTGACTATCAATGAAATGGCATCCCAGATGGGGGTGGGGCGACGCACCGCCGAGCGCATGCGCGATGCGGTGCTGATGCTGTTTCCGCAGGCCGAGGAAATCAGCGACCCGCCCACCAAGCGCTGGCGTATCCGTGGCGGGCTTTCGTCATTCGAGCAGGCCCCGACGGCGACCGAAATGCTGGAACTGACCAAGGCGGCGGCAGGGCTGCATGCCTCGGGTGAGCCGTCGCGGGCGGCGGTGTTGCAGGGGCTGGAACGTAAGATCAAGGCGGCCATGCGCTCTACAACCCTGAACCGGATGGCCCCTGATCTGGAAGCTCTGGTTCGGGCCGAGACGATTGCCGTTCAGGCGGGCCCAAGGCCAGGCGCGGACGAGGCGGTTCTGGCCACTATTCGCGGGGCGATACTGGCCGAACAGCCGCTGCATTTCATCTATGCCCGACCGGGGGCCGAGGCACGCACCCGCACGGTCACGCCCTGTGGTCTGATGTTTGGCCGCGCCAACTATCTGGTGGCCCACGTGCCGGATGCGGACAGGGTCCAGACCTTCCGTCTGGACCGGATGAGCAGTGTCGGCACCGGCGAGGGCATGGCCCGTCCGCCCGCAGACTTTGATCTGTCGGCTTTTGCCACCCAGTCCTTCGGCATCTATCAGGACCAGATCGAGGATGTGGTGCTCAAGATTGCACCCGAAGCCGCCGACGAGGCACGCGGTTGGCGCTGGCACCCGACCCAGACGCTGGAAAATCAGGATGACGGTTCGGTTCTGGTACGCTTTCGCGCTTCGGGTATGCGCGAACTGGCATGGCATCTGTTTAGCTGGAGCGGGCAGGCCCAGATCATCCAGCCCGAACGTTTGAAAGATGTCATGGCCGAGGAACTGGAAAAGGCCCGCGCCACCATTGCCGGATAACGGCGTGACGGAACCGTGGCTGTATCTTGCCGATTTGTAAGCTGACAGGCGGGGTTTGCTGGCTAGGCTGGCCCTGTAATCGGGAGATTTAAGCTTTGCGTATCGGTATCCCTATGGTGGCGGGTCTGGCCTTGATGGCCGCAGCGGTTTCGGGTTGTGCATCGGGCAGCGTCCTGGCGCAGCAAGCACCTATGACTCCGCGTGCCGAGGTCGAGCGGCAGGGCGAGACCCTGCTGGTCCGTTATGAAATGGATCGCGATGCGGCGGTTTGGGTCTTTACGGATTCGGCCCTGATCAGCGAGGTGCGCCAGCCATGGCGACCGACCCAGTGGACGGTGATGACGCCCAATGTGGTGCTGGATCGGACGGGTCATTACGATTTTTTGCGCACGGAAGACGGCAGCCCCGTCCCGCGCACGGTGGAAATCCGCGTGCGACCCAAGAGTGTGAATCTGGAGGCTGAATACCCGACCCTGAGCTTTACCAACGGGGCGGTGGCCCTGCCGACGGGGCAGATGTCGGTGTTTCCGATGGGCAGCGTGGCCGAGGTGGCAGCCCTGCCTTCGGACCTGAACGGAGTGGATACGCATGTCGGCCCGACGCAGGTGTCGTGGCGCGATCAGGCGGGGCCGGTATTGTTCGCGGGCGAGCGCCGCCCGTACCTGATTACCCAGCATGAACGGTCTTATGTGCTGCTGGGCGATGCCGATGTGACCCGCAGCGAAGGTCTGACGGCGGTGATTGATCCGGCCTTGCCGGACTGGATGGCGGCCACCTTGTCAGAGGCGGCTCCGGTGACAGGGCAGTGGTATCGCCAGCGTCTGGGACCGGCGTCTGCGGGTGCGCAAAAGCCTGTGCTGATGGCGGCATGGCGGGGCGCGACCGAACGGATGACCAGTATGGGCGGAAGTGTTCTGCCGGGTCTGATCGTGATGAATTTTGAAGGGCAGGGGATCACCCAGCCAACGGACAGGGTGCGCGAACGTGCCCTGTGGTTCATTGCTCATGAGGCGGCGCATTTCTGGTTGGGCCAGACCGTGCGCTATGAATATGCCCGCGATAGCTGGATCACCGAGGGCGGGGCCGATCTGATGGCCGTGCGGGCGCTAAAGGCGCGCGATCCATCATATAATGACAAGGCCGAGCTTCAGACCGAGATCGACGACTGCGTGAAATACGGAGCCAAGCCTGTCGCCGAGGCGGGCGCGCGCGGCGAGCATCGCGCCTTTTATGCTTGCGGCGCGGTGTTTGCCATGTCGGCCGAGGCGGCACAAAAGCGCAAAACGGGCGGCGATTTCCTAGATTTCATTGGTCCGCTGATTGATGCCAACCGCGATGACGGCGTGCTGACCTCCAGCGAGTGGTTGATCCATTATGCGGCGGCGGGTGCGCGTATGGAGCAGGCCCGCCTGATGCTGGAAATGATCAATACGGGTGCGCCCGATCCGGCGGCCAGTGTGCTGACCCTGCTGGAAGGTTGGGATGTGACCTTGCAGGACGGACGCGTGGTTCTGCGTTAAGCGCCAATATCTAGGCGGGTGCGAACGGATAGGGACTGACCGACTTGGCCCAGTCATCGACGGCCAGAGGGCGGTCGATAGGGGCTGCGGCCCGCTCGGCACAAGGATGGCGGTGGCATAGCCGACATGCGGGGCCGATCGGCGTGACCTCGGGATGGGTCAGGTCCAGCCCATGTGCATGGATCAAACGATGTGCGTGTTGCAACTCGCAACCCATGCCGATGGCCAGATCCTGATTGTCGCCCATGCCGTCATGGCCCTGACGGCTAACCGTGCGGGCAAAGGTGAACCAGCGGCTGGCGGGTTTGCCGTCCTGTTCCGGCGTTTCGATGATCTGGGTGATGATCCGGCCCGGTGTGCGAAAGGCCGAGTGCAGGCGCCAGCGCGGGCAGGCACCGCCAAAGCGCGAGAACGGAAACGCGCCGGTGGCATAGCGTTTGGATATGTTGCCGGCCTGATCGACCCGCATCAGAAAGAAGGGCACACCGCGCGCCGAAGGGCGTGACAGGGTGGTCAGGCGATGGGCGGCCTGTTCGTATGACACGCCAAACTTGGCCTGTAGCCGACTGATATCATAGCGGCTTTCGTCGGCCAGACGCTGGAAAGCGGCATAGGGCATCAGGATCGCAGCGGCCAGTGTGTTGGTCAGGGCCACTTTCAGAAGGCTGCGGGTTGGTTGGTCCGGCGTATGGGCAGCCTCGACCATGGCGTTCAGTTCGCTGCCGTGTTCGGACAGAGCCAGTTGATAGGCGACGGCAAAGGCGCGCGACGACGGGCCCAGTGTCTCGCTGAGCAACAGGCGGCGCATATGCAGGTCAAAACGGCGCGTCCACTGCACCATGACCTCGGCGGGCAGGGTGCGGACCGTTAGCCCGTGACGGGCGGCAAGGCGTTGACGCGCCGCTGGCTCGAACCCTTCGGCGTGGGGCGGGCGGTCGGCTTGCAGGGCGGCGAACAGGTTTTCGCCCAAGGTGTCCAGTTCGGGAAAATGGTTGCCGCGCGATTGCAGATATTCGCGCACCCAGTCGGCGGGGGCACCGTCATCCAGACCTTCGCCCTGTTCGCTGGCGGCACGCATGCGGGCGCGCTGATCGTCAAAGGTTTGATAGAGCCGCAGCAAAGCCTCGGCCACGGCGGGCGCTTCTTCGATGGCCTGCATCAGTTCGTGACGCGGGGCGCTGAAACCCTTGAACACCGGATCGGCCAGTATTTCGGTCAGGCGGGCCGCATCGACCGCGCCCGACTGGTTCAGCGTGCGCAGGTCCACATCATAGGTCTCGGCCAGTTTCAGCAGCAGTTGCGCCGAGACGGGGCGCTGGTTGCGCTCGATATGGTTCAGATACGATGGCGACACGCCGAGGTCTTCGGCCATGGCGGTCTGGGTCAGGCCAAGGTCGCGGCGCACCCGTTTGAGGCGGGCACCCAGAAACAGTTTGCGGTCGGCATTATCCTGCATATCAAAGATAGGTCACAATATGACTAAATGCGTCAAGTCATATTGTGACTAAGTGACTTTAATCTTGGTGCTGGTGGTGTGTCATTTGTGACTTTGGCGTGTTCTCTGGAGGCAACGACGGCTGTGGCCGCGCCCTTCGCAAATCGAGAACGACAATGACGACCTTTGCAGATCTGATTCCTTCGCCCTCTGGCCGTTTCGACGGTATCGAACGCCCCTACACGCCTGAAGATGTCCTGCGTCTGCGCGGCTCGGTGCCGATCACCCATACGCTGGCCGAGCGCGGTGCCAATCGTCTGTGGGAGTTGCTGCACTCGGAACCCTATATCAATGCTCTGGGCGCAGTGACCGGCAACCAGGCCATGCAGATGGTTCGTGCAGGTCTGAAGGCCATCTATCTGTCGGGCTGGCAGGTTGCAGCCGACGCCAACACCGCCAGCGCCATGTATCCTGACCAGTCACTGTATCCGGCCAATGCCGCGCCGGAACTGTGCCGCCGCATCAACCGCACCTTGCAGCGTGCCGACCAGATCGAACATGCCGAGGGTGGTGCCAAGCGTGATTGGTTCGCCCCGATCGTGGCCGACGCCGAAGCCGGTTTCGGTGGTCCGCTGAACAGTTTTGAAATCATGAAGGCCTTCATCGAAGCCGGTGCCGCGGGCGTCCACTTCGAGGACCAACTGGCTTCGGAGAAGAAGTGCGGCCACCTCGGCGGCAAGGTTCTGATCCCGACCCAAGCCCACGAGCGCAACCTGATCGCGGCCCGTCTGGCTGCCGATGTTTGTGGCACACCGACCCTGACGGTGGCCCGTACCGATGCTGAATCGGCCCAGCTGATCACCTCGGACATCGACGAGCGCGACCATCCGTTCATCGACCGCGAGAACCGCACGCCCGAAGGCTTCTACCGCCTGAAGGAAGGCACCGGCCTCGACCACTGCATTGCGCGCGGCATGTCCTATGCCAAATATGCGGACCTGCTGTGGTGGGAAACCAGCCACCCCGATCTGGACGATGCCAAGAAGTTCGCCGAGGCGATCCAGAAGAAATATCCGGGTAAGCTGATGGCCTATAACTGCTCGCCGTCCTTCAACTGGGAAGCCAAGCTGGACAAGGAAACCATTGCCAAGTTCCAGCGCGAGCTGGGTGCCATGGGCTACAAGTTCCAGTTCGTGACTTTGGCCGGTTTCCACAGCCTGAACAACGGCATGTTCGAACTGGCTTCGGGCTATCGTGACCGTGGCATGGCCGCCTATTCCGAGCTGCAACAGCGCGAGTTCTCGAACGAAGCCATCGGCTACACCGCAACCCGCCACCAGCGCGAAGTCGGCACCGGCTATTTCGACGATGTCGCCACCGTGATCTCGCAAGGCCAGTCGTCCACGACCGCTCTGAAGGACTCTACCGAAACGGCCCAGTTCAGCGCCGCCTGATCCCCGCAAACAGGAGCCGGAGACATCCGCCTCCGTCCGATCCTTAAAAAGGAATGATCGCGATGACCACCTATACCAGCCCACGGACCATCATCGACTTTTGCCTGGCCCCGCTTGATCTGGATGCCGGTGCGGACGCGACGCAAGAAGTGCGCCGCCGTCTGGAGCATGTCATCAAGACGCTTCAGGCCAAGGCCAACAAACCTTTGAGCGTGGATTTTTCGTCCATGCCCTCACAGGTCATCAACGAGGCCGCTCACGGCTACGAATAAGAGTTGTGTCTCTGGATGCGCAGAACCGCCCGAAGATCATTTTTCGGGCGGTTCTTGCATGTCGGGTCAACCGTTAACGCGTCGTGGCAGGGTTTGATGTCAGCGACGAGTTTGTCTTGAAATACTGATTTCTATGTCCGTCGCAGGCTTGTTGCAGCAGGGTGGTAATCCGTGTGAAACGAGTCGTGTTCCAATTATCTGAGCTGCGAAAAAAGGTCTGGTACGGATCAGTATGAGCTACGAAACCCAGCAGTCACCTGTGGCCCCTATGGCGACGTCACGTCTTTGGACAGCGGGAGCCAGCGGTGGCCTGTCAGTCATCATCATGCTGGTTCTAGCTGTGATGCAGCCTGCTGTGGCGGGCTGGATGGTGATGGGGGCCGTGGCGGTGGCTTTCACGACATGGTTCGTAAACCGCAGACCGGTTTCGGGGGCGATCTATGCCCCTCTGGCGACGGAAAGCCCTGTCGAAGCCAAGGGCGATACGGGGCTGATGACTGACGTCTTCGAGGCCAGCTTTGATCCCATGATGATTATATCGGGCGGCGAGGCAGACGATATTGCCGGACGACGTATTCTGTTGGCCAATGCTGCCGCTCGCGAACTGTTTCCGGTTAGTGCCGCCGGAGGGTTGCTGGTGTCGGTGATCCGCGAGCCAACCGTGCTGGAGGCCATCGACGATGCCCTTTTCACCGGTGAGGCTTCGCGCGTGGACTATGTTTCGGGCGGGGCCCAGGAGCGCCACTGGCGCGCACAGGTCCATCCCTTACCCGAACGCGAAGGCTCGTTGTTCGAAGGGCAAGGGCGCCCCGAAGCACTGGTTCTGCTGACTCTCAAGGATGAAACAGACCTGCGCCGTATCGAGCGTATGCGCGTCGATTTTCTGGCCAATGCCAGCCATGAACTTCGTACGCCGCTGGCCTCGCTTTCGGGCTTTATAGAAACCTTGAAGGGGCACGCCAAGGATGATCCCAAGGCGCGTGACAAGTTTCTGGATATTATGGCGGCACAGGCCGAGCGTATGAGCCGATTGGTTGCCGACCTCTTGTCATTGTCGCGTATCGAACTGAACGAACATATCGCGCCGGATGGCCGTGTGGACCTGTCGCGCGCGACTTCGGATGTGCTGGATGCAGTCAGTGTTCTATCCCGCGAACGACAGGTCACGGTGGAAGCTGATCTGGGAATTGGCGGTGCCGACGTGACCGGCGAGCGCGACGAGATTGTGCAGGTGGTGCAGAACCTCGTCGATAATGCACTCAAATACTCGTCGGCGGGCGGTAAGATCGAAGTCACGATCGAGCGTGACCGGACACTGGACGAGACGTTCCAGACGCGTATGGCCGATAGTACGCGTCTATCACTGGTGACCCCCGATCGCGAACAGGGTGCGCGCTATGTGGTGGTGGCGGTGCGCGACCACGGTCCGGGTATGGCGCGTGAATACCTGCCGCGTTTGACCGAGCGATTCTATCGCATCGAGGGCCAGAAGAGCGGTGAGCGTCAGGGCACGGGCTTGGGATTGGCCATAGTGCGACATATTGTAATACGTCATCGGGGTGCACTTTCTGTGGAAAGTGCGCTGGGATCGGGCGCTTTATTTGCCGCAGCCTTTCCTCTGGCTCCTGATCGCAAGAGTGTTGCGGCACAGCCAATAGAAGAAATCTTTTAAATATTAAAAGTTTAACGAGCGGGGCCCGATGTTTGCAAAGCCGACACAATGGCGGCTGGGCGCTGTAACAGAACTGTCATGCATCCGTCTTATTCCGCTCGCCTTTCAAGGGCATTTTCTGCCCAATTCAAAGCTCGCCCAATGGTGGGCCGTAAGATTGCGTCTCGGACCTGAATGACCTGGATTTTCCTGATTTTCATGGCTGTGTTTGTCGTGCTGTCCTATTTGGGCGGCAGGCGACTGGCTGTGCGGCGCAGTCAAGGCGTCAAACCGCACTCGCGCCCCGGACAGCATGGCCTGTATGCAGTGATCGGCGTGCTTGCCCCTGCACTGGCCATCCTGATTCTGGCCTCGGTGTTTTCGGCACCGATCGAGCGCCATCTGATGGCAGCAGGCAGTCCCGAAGCTGTCGAGCAGCTTGAACCCTTCCGCCGTCAGGCCTTTATGGCCGATGCGCGTCGCGTGGGGCAGGGCGGCGAGGCGCTGCAAATCTGGGCGGCACCCTATGCCGAACTGCTGCCCACTGAGGGACGCCGTGCCCACAATATCCATTCGCTGCTGCAATGGGGCGGGCTGGTCGCCTCGGTGATCGCGGCCATTCTGGGCGGATTGTTTGTCTTCCTGCGTATCCGTCCGGACCTGCGCGCGCGTAATGCGGTCGAGGCCTGGGTGGTGGGCATTCTGTTTGCCTGTGCCACCGTGGCGGTGCTGACGACCGTCGGTATTATCTTCTCGCTGGTTTATGACAGTCTGCGCTTCTTTGGCATGGTTTCGCCGCTGGAGTTCCTGTTCGGCACCCAGTGGAGCCCGCAGATTGCCATCCGCGCCGATCAGGTTGGCTCGTCAGGTGCATTCGGGGCCGTGCCGCTGTTTGCCGGTACCTTCCTGATCATGCTGATCGCCATGGCGGTTGCCGCGCCGGTCGGTTTGTTCTCGGCCATCTATCTGTCGGAATATGCCAGCAAGACGACCCGCGCAGTGGTCAAGCCTCTGTTGGAGGTTCTGGCCGGTGTGCCGACCGTGGTTTACGGCTTCTTTGCTGCCCTGACCGTTGGTCCGGCGCTGCGTGTGTTCTTCAATACGATCGGTAGCTGGCTGGTCGGTGGACCACTGGACGGTCTTGGCCAGTATCTGATGCTGGTCCAGAACCAGATGGCTCTGGTGGCCGGTTGCGTCATGGGCATCATGCTGATCCCGTTCGTATCGTCCCTGTCGGACGACATCATGAATGCAGTGCCACAGTCCCTGCGTGACGGCTCCTACGCAATGGGGGCCACCAAGTCCGAGACGGTCAAAAAGGTTCTGCTTCCCGCCGCTTTGCCGGGTATCGCGGGCGCTCTGTTGCTGGCCGTGTCGCGTGCCATCGGCGAGACGATGATCGTGACCATGGCGGCAGGTCTGGCGGCAAAGCTGACGCTCAACCCGCTGGAAACCGTTACGACCGTCACCGTCCAGATCGTGACCCTGCTGACGGGTGACCAAGAGTTCAACAGCCCGAAAACGCTGGCCGCCTTCGGTCTGGGCCTGACCCTGTTTGTGGTCACTTTGATGCTGAACATTGTCGCCATGCGTATCGTCGCTGCCTATCGTGAACAATATGACTGACGCCGCTTCCAAATCCGGCGCAGTCAGCGCCCGTACGCAAAAACTCCAGGCCCGCCTGAAGAGCCGTTATGCCCGTGAGACCCGCTTCAAGTGGTTCGGTCGCGGGGCCATTGCTGTGGCGCTGGCTTTTCTGGTCATCTTGCTGACCAGCATTGTCATGCAGGGCTATACGGCCTTCTACACCCACAGCCTGACCCTGCCGGTCTATATGGATCCGGCCCGCATCGACCGAGCCTATCCTCAGGGAACCAATTTCGAACAGTTGGTCGCCGAGCAGCAACTGGTGCGGATGGGGGTGACCGATGACGAGAACGGCTCCAAGGCTTCGGCCATGCGGGCCCTGCTGTCGTCGGAGCTGAAATTCATCGCGGCAGAACGTATTCGCGCTCAACCGGCGCTTATCGGTCAAACTGTCCCGGTGACGACACCGCTGTCTGACGATGCGGAAATGTATCTGAAGGGCAAGATCACCCTGGATACGCCAGAAGATCTGCGTCGTGTCAGCGACCAGCAGATGCAGTGGCTGGACAGCCTGAAGTCGCAAGGCGTGATCCGTGCCCACTTCAACTCGGCTCTGTTCACCAAGGGTGACTCCACCCAGCCGGAACTGGCGGGTTTGCTGGGCGCTGTGATCGGCTCGACCCTTATGTTGTCGGTAACGGCCCTGATTGCCATTCCGGTCGGTGTCTTTGCCGCTGTGTGGCTGGAAGAATATGCGCCGCGTAACCGTCTTACGGCGATCATCGAGGTGAACATCAACAACCTCGCTGCCGTGCCGTCGATTGTGTACGGCCTGCTGGGTTTGGCTCTGTTTATCAACTTCCTGCACCTGCCACGCGCCAGTCCCCTAGTTGGGGGTCTGGTACTGGCCCTGATGGCTCTGCCGACGATCATCATCGCCACGCGCTCGGCTCTGAAAGCTGTTCCGCCGTCGATCCGGGATGCGGCTCTAGCCATGGGTGCCAGCCGCACCCAGACTGTTTTTGGTCACGTCCTGCCGCTGGCCATGCCGGGGGTGATGACGGGTTCGATCATCGCTATGGCGCACGCGCTGGGCGAAACCGCCCCGCTGTTGCTGATCGGTATGATCAGCTTTGTGCCGGGTATTTCGGCGGCGATTGATGCGCCTGCCGGTGCCCTGCCGTCCCTTATCTATATCTGGGAGAATGCCTCGGAGCGTGCGTTCCATGAACGGACCGCAGCCGCCATCCTTGTCCTTCTCGCTTTCATGATCGTGATGAACGCCGCCGCAATCCTGTTGCGTCGTCGCTTCGAACGCCGGTGGTAATGTCTATGAACACCAAGCTTATCCGCACCCCCATTGCCTATGCGCCTGAAGGTCAGCCGACCGGCGCAGCCGCAGACGCCACCCGTTCGGTTGCCCCGCTTGTGGGTGACAGCGCCCGTGCCGGTCTTGGCCCGATCAAGATCTCTGCCAAAGAGGTCAAGGTCTTCTATGGCGAGAAACAGGCCCTACACGGTGTCAGCCTCGACATCCCCGACAAGGCGGTCACCGCCCTGATCGGTCCGTCGGGCTGTGGCAAGTCTACCTTCCTGCGCACACTGAACCGTATGAACGACACCGTCCCTGGCGCGCGCGTCGAAGGCCGTATCGAGATGGACGGCGAAGACATCAACGACAAGAAGGTCGATCCGGTGCTGCTGCGCGCGCAGGTCGGCATGGTGTTCCAGAAGCCCAACCCGTTCCCCAAATCGATCTTCGAAAACGTGGCCTATGGCCCGAAAATCCACGGACTGGCTTCATCCAAGTCGGAACTGGAAGACATCGTCCAGTCGGCGCTGAAACGTGCCGGTCTGTGGGATGAAGTCGCGGACCGTCTGCATGCGCCGGGTACCGGTCTGTCAGGTGGTCAGCAACAGCGTCTGGTGATCGCCCGCGCCATCGCCGTCGAACCCGAAGTCATTCTGATGGACGAGCCTTGCTCGGCACTGGACCCGATTGCGACCGCCAAGATCGAAGAGCTGATCGACGAACTGCGCGAGCGTTACTGCATCGTCATCGTCACCCACTCGATGGCTCAGGCGGCCCGCGTTTCGCAACGCACGGCCTTCTTCCACATGGGCAACATCGTGGAAACGGGCGACACCGAAGACATCTTCACCAACCCGCGCGAGCGCCGCACGCTCGACTATATCACTGGCCGTTTCGGTTAAGGGCGACATGAACCAGCATACCGTCAAAGCCTATGGCGACGAGCTGAACCAGCTCACGGCAGAGGTCGTCCGCATGGGCGGCCTTGCCGAGGCGCAGGTGGCCGATGCCATTGAATCCGTGGCCCGCCGCGATGTGGCACTGGCCCGCGCGGTGATCGAGCGTGACCTTAAACTGGACACGCTGCATTACGACATCGAAAAGAAGGCCATACGCCTGATCGCATTGCGTCAGCCGGTAGCCTCGGACCTACGCCGCACGCTGGGGGCCATCAAGCTGGCCTCGGATCTCGAGCGCACGGGTGATCTGGCCAAGAACATTGCCAAGCGCGCATTGATCCTTGCCGAAGGCGAGCCGATGCAACTTCTGACGCGCTCCATCGAGCGCATGGGGCGTCTGGTATCGAACCGTCTGCGCGATGTTCTGGATGCCTATACGGCGTCCGAAGTCGAGCGCGCCATGAGCGTCTGGCAGACCGATGACGAGGTGGATGAGCACTACAACGCGCTCTTCCGTGAACTGCTGACCTATATGATGGGCGATCCGCGCACCATTACGGCCTGCACCCATCTGTTGTTCATGGCCAAGAACCTTGAACGTATCGGCGACCACGCGACCAATATCGCCGAGACGGTCCACTATGAAATCACCGGCGAGGACATGATGGGCGAACGCCCGCGTGCCGTGCCGGCCCCCGGCGAGGATGCTTCCCCCACGCCGACCCTGACGGGCAATGATGCCCCGTCGGCCGATTGACCTGACATTCCACGACCGGAGAGTCCGAAATGCAGCCCTATATTCTGGTAATGGAAGACGAGGACGCGCTGTCGACGCTCCTCCAGTATAATCTGGAAAAAGAAGGCTATGAGGTCGCCGTCGCCGGAGATGGCGAAGAAGGCTGGCTGATGATCGAAGAGCGCCAGCCGGACCTTGTCCTGCTGGACTGGATGCTGCCGCAACTGTCGGGCATCGAGGTGTGCCGCCGTATCCGTGCCAAGTCTGAAACCCGTAACCTGCCGGTTATCATGCTGACGGCACGCGGCGAGGAAGCCGACCGGGTGCGCGGCCTTGATACCGGTGCCGACGACTATATGACCAAGCCGTTCTCGATGACCGAGCTGACGGCGCGTATGCGGGCGGTCTTACGTCGTCTGCGTCCGGGTCTGGCCGATGATCGCGTTAACCACGCCGACATCGTCATGGACCGTGTGGCCCACCGCGTCAGCCGCGCGGGCCGCGAGGTTCACCTTGGTCCGACCGAGTTCCGCCTGCTGGACCACTTCCTGAAACATCCGGGCCGTGTGTTCAGCCGCGAGCAGCTTCTGGATGCCGTCTGGGGCTCTGACGTCTATGTCGAGGCCCGCACCGTGGACGTTCACGTCGGCCGTCTTCGTAAGGCGCTGAACGTGGATGGCACGACCAATCCGATCCGTACAGTCCGCTCGGCGGGCTATTCTTTGGATCTGAACAACTAGGGCCGTTTGATCGCATATAAAAAGGGCGCTGTGGCCAATGCCGCAGCGCCCTTTTTGGTATCTTAGTGGCGGGCTTCGGGGGCCGGCACCACGACCTCGCTCGGATCAATGTGATAATCGGTCGAGCAGTATTCGCAGTTGGCGTGGATCATCCCGTCGTCTTCGATCATCTCGTTGCGGTCTTCTTCGGAGAAGGACTGCAACACGGTCACGATACGGTCGCGCGAGCAGCGGCACTGGGCCTTGAGCGCGGTCGGACCTTCCAGACGCACGCCGTCCTCGTGGAACAGGCGATAAAGCAGGGTTTCCGGCGTCAGGGTCGGATCAACCAGTTCGTCATCTGTAAGGGTGGCGAACAGGGCGCGGGTGCGATCCCACACTTCTTCAGTCGAGCCACGGGCCTCGTCTCCGGCAATGACCTGAATCAGGGCACCGCCTGCACGATATTGCGTGCCGGTGTCGGTGGTGATCTGACCAAGGGCGAGATTGACCTTGGTCGGGATCTGTTCGGACTGGACGAAATAGTGCTCGGCGCAGGTCGAAAGGCTGTCTCCCTCAATGGGGGTCATGCCCTGTGTGCGCTCGAAGTCGGGGCCACGGTCCAGTGTCATGATAAACAGACCCTTGCCCAGCAGGTCTTGCGCGCCGGGGGCGTCATGACTGTCGCACAGGGCGGTCAGTTCGCCTTCGTCATAGCGGCAAAAACCGCGCATGGTGCCATCGGTGCCATAGTCAGCCAGCACATAGCGCACAGGGCCGTCGCCCTGAGCCTGAACCAGCAGGCGGCCGTCGAACTTCAGGGCCGAACCGACCAGAGCGGCCAGAGCGCAGGCCTCGCCCAGCAGACGGGCGACGGGCAGGGGATAGTCGTGCGATGACAGGATGGTGTTGATGGCGTCGCCCATGCGGACCAGACGGCCACGGACAGGCCAGCCTTCGATCTGGAAGGCCGCAGCCAGATCATCATGCAAGGCATTGATAGGGGCGGTAGCGTCGGTCAATTTGGGTCCTGAAACACTGTAATAAACTTGAAGTCGCGCAACATAGTGAGCCGTGGTCCCATTTGTAAGGGGCGGGACTTGCAGCCTGCCGCTGACATGGCAAACTTCATTGCGATGTTTATGCGGTTTTAGGGAACTCTTGCGCCCGTAAACCGCTGATGTTTGTGAACCCCACAGTTATTAAAGATGGCAGGCATGAGCGACAACACGCATCTGATCGACGAAGTGATTGCAGAAGTCCGCAAACATCCGGGCATTGTGGCTGGAGGCGTGGCTGTTCTGGCGGCTGTGGGCTTTGCATCCCTTTTCCTGAACCAGCGCATCGGCCCGCGCCGCTATGAGGTCTTGATGGACCGTATCGATCCGCGCGGTTGGGTGGATACCGTAGCCCTGCGCGACCGGCTGGAACAAATGAGCGCCCGCGTTCATGACGACGCCGATGATTTGGGACAACGTGCTTCTGAACGTGCCCGTGGCTTCAAGGCCCGTGCATCGGATCGTATGCACGACCTGTCGGACCGCGCACAGGAACTGGGTCACAATCTGGGCGATCGCGCCCGTGGTTTTGCCGATGGTGCCCGCGAGCGGTTTGATGACTGGCGCGATGGTCCGCGCCGCAGCCGCACCTCACGCCGCTATGCCAAGAAGGCCCGCCGGGTTGCCGAGGATGCGCGTGACTATGCCAGCGATTTTGCCAAGGACCACGCCAAGGAAGGTGCCGCTCTGTTGGCCGTCGGTCTGGTGGCCGCAGCGATTGGTGCAATTGCGCTGGAGCAGCGTAAAATCAGCGGTAAGTAGGTACTAAAGTCGAAGATTTGAAAAAATCATGCGTAAAGGGGGCTGTTTGGCCCCCTTTTTATTGCTGCAAGTGCGAAGGTGGGCTAGGTGCGGGGCATGACCTCGCTCATCGCTGATACGCCCGTTTTCGTGTTCGATTTCGATTCGACTCTGGTTCGCATCGAAACGCTGGAGGCCTTGGCCGAACTGTCGCTGGCAGGGGCCCCCGATGCCGCCGAGCGCAAGGCGAAAATCGCCGAACTGACCGAGCTGGCGATGAACGGCCATCTTGGTTTTGGCGAGGCGCTGCAACAGCGACTGGCGCTGCTGGGTCTGCGTCGCGAACATGTAGAGACATTGGCCGACCGCATTCTGGACGAGGCTACCATCTCGGTGCGCCGCAATGTCGATTTCTTCGAACGCAATGCCGAGCGCATCTATATTCTTTCGGGCGGTTTTACCGAGGTGATTGCGCCTCTGGCCGCGCGTCTGGGCATTGCGCCGGACCATGTGCTGGCCAATGAACTGGTCTATGACGACGAAGGCCGTGTCACCGGTGTGAACGAGGCCAATCCGCTGGCCCGCGAGAATGGCAAGCCGACCGTTATCAGCAGCTTGAAACTTGAGCGCCCGATTGTGATCGTAGGCGACGGCTGGAACGATGCCGAGGTCAAGCTGTCGGGGGCGGCTGATCGTTTCTATGCCTTCACCGAGATTGCGGCCCGCCCGAAAGTGGTCGAGGTCGCCGATGCCGTCGCATCCAGCATGGACGAGCTTTTGTTTGCCGAGGGTGTGCCGGGACGCTGGTCCTATCCGCGTAACCGCATGAAGATGCTGTTGCTGGAAAACATCCACCCCGCTGCTGTCGAGCGTCTGGAAGAAGCCGGTTACAGCGTCGAGACGATGAAGGGCGCTTTGGATGAAGACGACCTGATCGAAGCGATCAAGGGCGTGCATGTTCTGGGGATCCGCTCGAAGACAACCGTCACCAAGCGCGTTCTGGAGCATGCTGACCGCCTGATGGCCGTTGCGGCCTTCTGCATCGGCACCAACCAGATCGATCTGGAAGCCTGTGCCGATAAGGGCGTGGCTGTGTTCAACGCACCCTATTCCAATACCCGTTCGGTGGTGGAGCTGGCTCTGGGCCTGATGGTCGTGATGATGCGGGACGTGGCCGACAAGTCGCGCCAGATGCATCAGGGCGTCTGGAACAAGTCGGCCACCGGATCGCGCGAAGTGCGCGGCAAGACGCTGGGTATTATCGGTTATGGTGCCATCGGTAGCCAGCTTTCGGTTCTGGCCGAAAACCTTGGCATGCGCGTGCTGTTTTATGACCTGAACGAGCGTCTGGCGCTGGGCAATGCACGGCGTGTGCGCAAGCTGGATGACCTGTTGGTCGAGGCCGATGTGGTGACGCTGCACGTCGATGGCCGCAAGGATAATGCCAATATCTTTGGCCGCGAGCAGTTCGCCAAGATGAAGGACGGCGCGCTGTTCCTGAACCTTGCACGTGGTCATATTGTCGATGTCGATGCTCTGGCCGATGCGGTGAAGTCGGGGCGTCTCGGCGGGGCTGCGGTGGATGTGTTCCCCGAAGAACCGCGCACAAATAGCGATCCTTTCGACAGCCCGCTGATCGGTCTGGACAAGGTGATCCTGACCCCGCACATCGGCGGATCGACCGAAGAAGCACAAGAAGCGATTGCCGAGTTCGCCGCCGAGCGTTTGCTCAACTATCTGAACCGCGGCGATACGACCTTCTGTGTGAATCTGCCCAATGTGCAGTTGTCCGAAGTCACCCGTGCCCACCGCCTGCTGCACATCCACAAGAACCAGCCTGGCGTACTGGCCGAGTTGAACCGCGCACTGTCCGAGGCGGGGCTAAACATTCTGGGCCAGCACCTGAAGACGGACGAGCGCACCGGCTATGTCATCATCGATGTCGATCGTGGCTATGATCCCGAGGCCCTTAGGGCCTTGAAACAGGTGCCCGGAACCGTGAAGTTCCGCATGTTGCATTAAAAACGCTGGAAGGGCCGGAATGAAAAGTTCCGGCTCTTTTTGCGTAACGGTGTATTGCAATCGTCTGTGTGCGGCGCATCCTCTACCTAACGGCCCCGATAACGGGAGGGCTGGCGGGAGGAAGATATGAAGCTATTGTTGAGCGGAGCTGCTGTTGCAGCTCTGGCGCTGGGTGTCTGTGCGACCGGGGCCGAGGCCCAGACCTATAACCGTCTTGTCGTTTTTGGTGACAGCCTGTCCGACAACGGCAATCTGTATATGGCCACCAGCGGGACACAGCCTGCTTCGCCCCCCTATTGGCAGGGCCGCTTTTCCAGCGGGCCGGTATTTACCGAACAACTGGGCTTTAATGCCGCCAATTTCATGGGGCCGGTAACCGGCAGCATCAACATGGCCTTTGGCGGAGCCAGAACCGACGTGCAAGCCATGCCGCCGGGTATGCAGTTGCAACTGGCCCAGTATCGCCAGCGCGGGGGGACGTTCGGAGCCAATGATCTGGTGACGGTGCTGGGCGGGGCCAACAACATCTTTCAGGGACTTCCGGCGGCGGGGGCCTCCAGCAATCCGACAGGGTCCATCGCCACGGTTTCCAATGCGGCAGCGGCCGATATCAGCGGATTGGTCGGGTCTGTAGCGGGGGCAGGGGCCGGAACGATTGCGGTTATCAGTCTGCCGCGTCTTAGCACCACGCCCCAGTTCAGGAGTACACCCGCGGCTCCGCTGGCGGATTATGCCGTCACCACATTCAACTCTGCGCTGTTGAACGGGCTAAAGCCTGTGGCCAGCCAGAACAGTGGCACCAACATCATCTATGTGGACCTGTTGAGCGGCAGTGACGCCATGGCCGCCAATCCCGCCGCCTTCGGGATCACCAATGCCACACAGGCCTGTTTCAACGGTGGCACCGTCTGTTCCAATCCTGACAGCTATTTCTATTTCGACGGGGTTCACCCGACGCAGAAGGGGCATTCCCTGCTGGCCGCACTGGTCAATGACTACATCTATTATGGCGAAGCGGGTTCGCGCATGGCGGTGCTGGGCGAGACAGCATGGCGTCACCGCGAGGATGATCTGGATCTAGCCACCCGCACCCTGTCCACCCGCGATGGGTGGGGAACGGGAACGCGCCTGAGCCTGTCGGCACTGGCCGATTCCACCAAGGTGGATGCGCGTGGCGCAATCGAGGAAACCAAGACCGACGGCTATGGTCTGCGTCTGGCACTGGAAACAGGCAACGAGACGCTTCGTTTCGGATTGGCCGGTGCGGCCCGCAAGTCGGAAATCGATGCGGGTCCGGTCAAGGCCGACCTCGATAGTTTCAGCCTCGACGCCTATGGCGGCTGGCGCTCCGACACGGCCTTTGTGAACTTTGCTGCGGGGGCCGCGCAGGACGACTATAATGATGTAGAGCGTCTGACGGCTCTGGCACCGCTGGTGCACACTTCCTCGACGCGTGGCACGTCTATGGGCGCGCGGGCGCAAGGGGGGCTGTGGTTCCAGCCGGGACGGCTGGCGATCTCGCCGCGTGTGGCTGTGGCCTGGGTCAGCACCACGGTGGATGACTTCTTCGAGAATGGCGGCGCTGCAGACTATCACTATCAGGAGCGCAAGCTGGATGCTGTGACGGGCGAGGTGACGGTGCGTGTCGAGCATCGTGCCGAGCGGTTCGGCTTCTATGCCGAGGGCGGCTGGCGCGATTCCTTAAGTGACGGCAGCGACGATATCCGTACCGGCCTTGTCGGCAATACGGCCAAGGTTTTGGCTGAACAGGTTGACCTGCCTTACGGCTCGCAAGGGCTGGCGGCGGTCGGTCTGGAGGGCAAGATCGGCGAACGGATGAATGTCGAGGTCGGCTATCGCGGCCGCTTTGGCAGCGATTTCACCAGCCATATGGGCGGTGTTCGCGTCAGCCTCGCCTTCTGATCGACCAGGACTGCGCCGGATCGACGCAGTTGAAGTGGCCCGCCAACGATGTTGGCGGGCCTCACAATTGTCAGGGGGGCACAGATTACAGCCATTTAATGTTGGCCATCCTGACGCAAGGGATAGCGGCTGCTAGCCTTGTTTTCGAACCAGCGTTGGAGGGCAAATGACTGCTGTGCTGCAACTGACGGACGTCAGTAAAAACTACGGTAGTTTTCAAGCCGTTAGAAATCTAAGTTTCGAGGTTGAGCGCGGAACCATCTGTGGTTTCCTTGGCCCTAATGGTGCGGGCAAAACCTCGACCATCCGGATGATCCTGGGGCTTCAGGGCGTATCGTCGGGGCAAATCAGCATCTTGGGTGCCGATGACGGCCGAAAGGTGCGCGACCGGATCGGTTTCCTGCCCGAGGAACGCGGTCTTTATAAAAAGATGACCCCTGTTGAGGCGATCTCCTATCTGGGATCGCTCAAAGGTCTGCCCGCAACTGAAGGCCGCAAACGCGCCCGCGACATGCTGGAGCAGATGGGGCTTGGCCACGCCCAGAAGAAAAAGATGAAGGACCTGTCCAAGGGCATGGCCCAGAAGGTCCAGTTGATCGCCTCGGTGGTGCATCAGCCGGAATTTGTCATTCTGGACGAACCCTTCTCGGGACTGGACCCGATGAACCAGCAGGGGCTGGAGGCGATGATCCGCTCGCTGGCCGCCAATGGTGCGACCGTCCTGTTCTCGACCCACGTCATGCAGCATGCCGAGCGTCTGTGCGACAAGGTGGTGTTGTTGGCCCGTGGCCAGAAAGCCTTTGAAGGCACGGTAGCCGAGGCGCGTGCCACATCGGCCCGCTATCTGGAAATCGAAGGCATGCTTGATGTGAACATGGTTGCGGCCCTGCCGGGGGTGGGGACTGTTGAAACACTGTCGGACATTGACGGCATCGTCACCCTGAAGGCGGCATTGGTGGCGGGGGCCGAGGCCCAGCATACTTTGCGGGCGGCCTTTGTATCGGATCTGGATGTGCGCCGCTTCCAGTTGCGCGAACCGACCCTGCATGACGCCTTTATCGCCCTGACCGGCGATCATCCCGACGATGACCAGCGGCACAAAGCCACCGGCACCCAGATTGAGGAGGCCGCGCAATGAACCGCGCCATGTTGATCGCCCATCGTGAAGTGATGGCCTATGTGAAGACGGTCGGTTTCTGGCTGTCTCTGCTCAGCCTGCCGTTCTTTGCTGTTCTAGGCGGCTTTATGCCGACACTGCTGAAGCGGGCAGAGCCGGTCCAAAACTATATTCTGGTCGAGGAAACTGCCCCTACGGCGTCGTCGGGTCTGGCCGCCGCAGTGCGCGAGGCACTGGAAAAAGACTATGACCGCACGGTCCTGTCGTCGCTCAGCATCGCAGCGGTGGGCGAGGCGGGCATTAGCGGCCGCGATACAGTGCGTAAAGCCGTGGACGAGGGGGGCTATGAAGCGGGGCTGGCGGCGTTGAAGCAGGTTGCCCCGCGTGCGGGCGCAGCCTTCAAGGCCCCGCGTCGCGACAAGATCGAGCTTCCGGCTCCGGCAGAACTGCTGTCGGCCCCTGCGGGCGAAGCACTGGATGCCAAGGCCCGAGAGTGGGTGCAAAAGGACAAGTCGGAAGGCGGACAGGATCTGTCGGCCATCATCATCCTTTCCAATAAGGACAATGGTCCTGCGGCCCGTATCTGGTCACGCCGTGCGGGCAATAATGACATGGAGGGCCTGATCCGCGATGCCCTTCGTGACGTGAACCGCCAGAAGGCGTTCGAGGCCAGTGGTATCGATACGGCGGTCGTGGCTCAGGTCGAGAACTATCGTCCCGACATCACGCTGCTGTCGCCACGTGCGGCTTCGGGGGGCGAGGTTGGTTTGCGTGATCGCCTGCCGTCCGTCATTGGCTTGATCTGCGGCTTCCTTATGTGGTCGCTGATTATCACCGGTGCCAGCATGTTGATGAACGGGGTCATGGAGGAGAAATCCAACAAGATTCTCGAAGTCCTGCTGTCGTCGGTGACCTCTACCGAACTGCTGGTGGGCAAGGTACTGGGCGTGGCCATTCTGACCCTGACGGTCATGGGAGGCTGGGGCATTATCAGTGCTGTCGGTCTTGCTGCGACCTTGCCGGATGTGGCGCGTGATATCGGCGCAGTGATGTTGCACAACGGTCTGTGGCTGTATCTGCTGTTGTATCTGGTGGGCGGCTATCTGATGTATGCGGTGTTGTTTGCCGCTATCGGGGCCTTTTGCGAGACCCCGCGCGATGCACAGACCTTGATGGGGCCGGTGATGATGGCGATGGTGGTGCCGCTGCTGTTCATGCAGATGGCGGTGCGTAACCCCGATGCCGTGATCCTGAAGGTGCTAAGCTTCATTCCGCCCTTCACACCCTTTATCATGTCTGCCCGTGCGCCCAGTCAGCCACCGCTGATCGAGGTGATCCTCAGCATTGTGCTGATGTTTGCCTTTGCTGGGCTGATGATGTGGCTGTCCGGGCGGGCCTTCCGTGCAGGGGCTATGTCGGATGCCAAGCTGTCGTGGAAGTCCTTCATAGGAGCCATGCGCCAAAGCTAGGGGCATTTGTACCTACAAACGAAAGGCGGGCCATTGTGGCCCGCCTTTTTTGTATCTGCCTTGCGGGAGACAGTCCTTGGCCAAAAGAAAACCCGCCCTGCGAAATCGCGGGGCGGGTTTTCTGGAAGCCTTATTGAAAGGGCGTCGCTATTAGCGGCCGCGACCCTTCGGTGCCGGCAGCAGACCTTCGCGCTGTGCGCGCTTGCGAGCCAGCTTGCGAGCGCGACGGACAGCTTCAGCCTTTTGACGGGCGCGCTTTTCCGACGGCTTTTCAAAGTGCACGTGACGCTTCATTTCGCGGAAGCTGCCTTCACGTTGCATTTTTTTCTTCAGGGCCTTCAGGGCCTGATCGACATTGTTGTCGCGAACGAAAATCTGAACCAGGGTTCTCTCTCCTTTGGCCGCCCGCCGCGTCCTGATGAAGGGAAGACGGGCAGACAAAACAAAAACCTCTCCAAAAGGATTAACCCCTCTGGATGAAGGCGGCGGGATACATGATCTTTGGTCCTGTGTCCAGCCAGAGCTATCAATCGTGATGGGTCGAAACCCAATCATTATGCGGCTATTATAAACCTATGACCGAGACACCGCACCCGACCGAACCGACGCAAGCCGCTTTCAGCGGAAAGGAACAATCTTCCGATTGGACCGAACGCACGGAACAGGCTGTGCTCAGTGCGGCTATTTTGAGGGCCGAACGGCTGGGCTGGAATAACCATCTGGTGCGTTCTGCCTGTGAAACGGAAGGTTTTTCTCTTGGAGATCAAGAGCTTCTGTTTCCGCACGGGGCGCGCGATCTGGCGGCCCTGTTGTCACGTCGTCATGACGCAGCCGCACTAAAGGCGCTGGAGGCCACGCCCGCCCACACGCTGAAGATTCGCGAGCGAATCGCGGCAGGGGTGTCGGCGCGTCTGGAAGTCGCCGCTGCTGACCTTGATGCGTCACGCAAATGTGCGGGATTTTTAGCACTACCGTTCAATGCCGATCTGGGAATCGGTTTGATGTGGGAAAGCGCCGACAAGATCTGGCGCTGGGCTGGTGATACCTCCACCGACCAGAACCATTATTCAAAACGCACCATTCTGGGGGGGATTCTCGCTCCGGCCCTGACCATCCGTCTGTTCGAGGGCAAGGATGCCGCCGACCGCTTTGTTGCCAAGCGGATCGAGAATGTGATGGCCTTTGAAAAATGGAAGGCGGGCAAGGATTTCGATGCGCCGATGCGCAACATCACCGACTTTCTGGGCCGCCTGCGTTACGGGCCAAGAGCTGAATAAATAAAGGGCCGCTGTTTTCAGCGGCCCTTTCTATTAGAGGTCTTCCAGCACCTTATTCACATGGGCCATTTTGCGGCCCGCGCGTGCTTCGTGCTTGCCGTAGAAATACAGGTGGTTGGACGGATTGGCGGCCAGTGTGGGCCAGTCATTGATCTCGTCGCCCAGCAGGTTGGTCATCTCGACCTTGGCATGGGGTTTGGTCGAGCCCAGCGGCCATCCGGCAATGGCGCGGATATGCTGCTCGAACTGGTCACAGCCACAACCGTCCTGTGTCCAATGGCCGGTATTGTGCACACGCGGGGCGATTTCGTTGACCAGAAGACGGTCGCCCAGATCGAACAGCTCGACCCCGATCACGCCAACATAGTCCAGACCGTTCAGGATGTTGGTGGCGATGTCGACGGCGCGGGCCTGGGTGTCAGCATCCACATTATCAGCAGGCGCGATTGTGGTGCGCAGGATGCCGTTCTCGTGGATGTTCTGGCCCAGCGGATAGACGGCGACGGAGCCGTCTGTGCCTCGTGCGGCAATCACTGACAGTTCGCGGCTGAAGCGGGCGGCGGCTTCCAGAATAGAGGGGCGTGCACCGAGTGATTCCAGTGCGGCTGTGGCATCGGCAGCATCTCTTATCCAGGCCTGACCCTTGCCGTCATAGCCTTCGCGGCGGGTTTTTAGCAGGGCGGGCAGGCCAAGCGCCTCAATAGCGGCCGTGAGGTCATCGAGATTATCAATCTTGCGGAAGTCGACGGTCGTGGCCCCGACCCTGCTCAAATAGGTTTTTTCCTCCACCCGGTCCTGCGCCACGGCAAGGGCGCGACCATTGGGGGCCACGCGCACGCCTTCAGCTTCCAGAATAGCCACGACCGAGGCAGGAACATTCTCGAACTCGGTGGTGACCACATCACAGGCGGCGGCAAGGGCTTTCAAGCCATCCACATCGTCATAGTCAGCCTGAATGTGGCGGGCAGAAACGCGCGAGGCGGGACAGTTTTCCTGCGGTTCGAGGATAACGGTGTCGAAACCCAGAGTGGATGCCGCCTCGGCCAGCATTCGCCCCAACTGCCCTCCACCAAGGATGCCGATCGTCGAACCGGGGGGCAGGGCAGAGGGGAGAGGGACGGTCATAAGCGCTTAGTCCTCGACGGTTTCGAGTACGGATTCGGTCTGGGCGGTGCGGAAGGCCGAAAGGCGTCCGGCCAGAGCTTCGTCGGACAGGGCCAGAATCTGCACGGCCAGAATACCGGCATTGGTGGCACCGGCCTCGCCAATCGCCAGAGTGGCCACGGGTACGCCACCCGGCATCTGGGCGATGGACAACAGGCTGTCCATGCCTTTGAGGGCCTTGGACTGCACCGGAACGCCCAGAACCGGAAGGTCTGTCATGGATGCGGCCATGCCCGGCAAATGGGCGGCACCGCCAGCCCCTGCGATAATGACCTTATAGCCTTTGGTCTTGGCCGTGGTGGCAAAGTCGAACAGACGTTGCGGGGTGCGGTGGGCGCTGACGACCTTGGCCTCCCATGCGACACCAAGCTGGTCCAGCTTGTCGGCGGCGAGTTTCATCGTCGGCCAGTCGGAACGGCTGCCCATAATAATGGCAACGGGCGGCGTGGAGGCGGTCATGGCTTTGGCTCCCCAAACGGTAAAGTGGCCGCTTATAGCAGGCGCGTTGCGTCCGCAACCGACCGCGCTACTCTGAGTGAACTGAATTGCCCGCGACTCGCCCGTTTTGCGGTGCCGGAGCTTCGATTTGAGCCGGACGGAAGATCAAGACCCTGTGGCCCTTGTGGCCGAAATCGAACGCCTGCGTTTCGATATGGAGGCTCTGCGGCAGAGGGCGGAGCGGGCGGAGGCACTGGCCGATCATGATGTCCTGACGCCGGCATTGAACCGTCGGGGTTTTGTGAATGTCCTCAACCGTCAGATGGCATACTGCCATCGCCACCAGCAGTCTGCTGTCTTGCTGTATATGGACCTCGATAATTTCAAACCGTTGAATGACCAGTACGGCCATGCGGCAGGCGACGAGGCCTTGCGGGCGGTGGTGAATATTTTGCACCAGCAGACACGCGAATCCGATGCGGTCGGTCGTCTGGGGGGCGACGAGTTCGCTGTGGTCATGATGAATGCCAGCTACGAGGACGGTAAGGCCAAGGCCCGGCGCATGCAGGAGCAATTGCAAAGTCAGGGCTTTGAATGGCGGGGGCAACACCATGCTCTGTCAGCTTCGATCGGGGTGCGTTCCTTGTCCGTACAGACCGATCCGGAAGTCTGGCTGGCCGAAGCCGATACGGCCATGTGGCTTCGCAAGGCCGAGAAACCTTCAAGTCGTAAAAATGACAAAATATAGGACTGGATCGAGGCGCACCATTCTGTGCCGCGGCTGCTGCGGGCTGGAACGGTCTAGATGGCTCCACACCTTAACATTGATGAAAATATTCAGTTCTGTCCCTTCAGGCCGAATAATCATTCGGGTTTGAAATGTCCTGCTCTGCGCGTGGGCTTGTGAAATATTTCGCCCCAAGGGATTTTAAATGTAAAAAATAGGAGTTTTTTCTTAATCTCATCGGTTCTGACGGAAAATATTGTGCCATCGGGTGTAGATATGATTTTTGAACGGATGGTGCTGCATTGCGACGTAGCGCTGAATTATATTCAGTAAAGGGTGCAATATCCGAGACTCTTACCGGCAAACCGATGCTACCGATTCAACCTAGGAACATTGTTCTGGCTTGAGGGAGCGAGAGGGGTTCCCGAAGAGCTCGGTCTGCGTAAGGGGAAAGCGGATGGCGGCGACAAAGGGTCGACGTGTAGGGGCGGGTGCTTGGTCTGGGGTGTGCGCTGCGGTGATTGTGGCTGCAGCATCTCTGACGGGCGGACAAGTCGCACTGGCGCATCAGGGCAGTGATGCGCCAGTCGCACGCCAGACTTTTAATCCTGCACCCCCCCGGCGTGCAGGCGAAGGCTTTGGCCCATATCCGTTAATGGTGATCCGTGGCGCGACCCTGATTGACGGGACGGGTGCGCCGCCAACAGGACCGGTCGATATCGTCATCGAGAATGACCGTATTACCGATATTGTTCAGGCAGGTTGGCCCGGAATGCCCGAGCGCCTGAACCGTCCGCCGCACGGTGCGGCACATGAAATCGATGCACGCGGCATGTATGTGATGCCCGGCTTTGTGGACGCCCATGTGCATGCGGGCGGCCCGGGCAAGGCACCGGACATGGAATATGCCTACAAGCTGTGGCTGGCCCATGGTGTGACGACCGTTCGCGGTGTCAGTCTGGCCCCACATGCGATTGCCCGTTCCGAGCGTGACCGTTCGGCGCGTGGCGAGATCGTGGCTCCGCGTATCTATAACTATCAAACCATGGGTTCGGGCTGGAACCGTGGCCGTATCCACGATGCCGCCAAAGCCCGCGAGTGGGTGCGCTGGGGTGCTGCCAACGGTATTGATGGCATCAAGTTCTTCATCCGTGGCGACGAGACACCGGAAACGGTTCTGGCCGCCATCGACGAGGCCAACAAGCTGGGCATGGGCACGGTGGCCCATATCGCCCAACCGGGTGTGGCACAGCTGAATGCCGAGCAATTGGCTGCGGCCGGCCTTGGCACCATCACACACTTCTACGGCCATTTTGAATCGCTGTTGGCCGGTCGTGAAATTCAGAACTATCCGGTCGATTATAACTTCCTCGACGAGCAGAAACGCTTTGGCGAGGCGGCTGAAATCTGGCGCCAGATCGAAATCGGCATGCCGGGCTGGGACGAGTATTTGAAGACACAGGTCGAGACGGGTGTGGCCTTTGATCCGACCATGACCATCTATGCCGCCTCGCGCGACCTTTCCCGGGCCCGCAATGCGCCGTGGCACGATGTTTATACCCTGCCGACGCTGCATGATTTCTTCCAGTCTACGCGCGACAACCACGGCAGCTATTTCTTCGACTGGACCACACAGAACGAAGTGTCATGGCGTCGATTCTATGATCGCTTCATGCGTCTGGTGAATGATTACAAACGTGCCGGTGGTCGTGTGACGATCGGTTCGGATTCCGGCTTTATCTGGAAGCTGTTCGGGTTCGGCTACATCGAGGAGATGGAGCTGTTGCAAGAAGCGGGTTTCCATCCGTTGGAGGTCGTGCGCGCGGCGACAATGGATGGCGCTTCGGTCCTGGCTGAACCATCCGGAAAACCTGCTGATTTTGGCATCGTCCGCATCGGTATGAGTGCCGATCTGGTCATCGTGCCGGAAAACCCGCTGGCCAACTTCAAGACGCTATACGGCACGGGCCATGAAAGGCTTAGTCCCGAGAACCGTATCGAGAAGGTGGGCGGGGTCAAATGGACCATCACGCGCGGTGTTGCCTATGACGCCGAGGTCTTGCTGGAAGACGTGAAAGCTATGGTTGATCGTCAGAAAGCCGAGCGTGGGCAAGCGGTGCAATGATGACCGAGCTTTAAAGAGAACTCACGGGCGGCGGGTATAGAACCGCCCGGTAAAACCAAAAATCCAATCCCTGTAACGCCTTTGAGGGAAGGCGATTGCGGGTCTGTGCCCGCAAGGGAAGTCATAGCTAGGGGATGACGAAATGAGACGCTCCACTTACCTCAAGGCAGGGACAATCCTGGCCGGTGTTGCGACACTGGCTTTTGCTCCCGTGGCAACGGCGCAGGATGTTGTCGAACAAGAAGAAGCCACCTCGGTCAGCGACATCGTCGTCACTGGCTCGCGTATCCGTCGTCCGAACATCGAGGCGGCGACGCCCGTGGCGGTGGTGGATGCTGGCGAGATCGAGGCCATCGGCAGCACCAACCTGATCGACGTCATGGCACGCCAACCGTCGGCCGGTCTGGGATCGTCGGCTTCCAGCACAACCAACTCGGTAAACGGTCAGGGTCTGGCTACGCTGAACCTGCGTAACCTCGGCTCCAGCCGCACTCTGGTTCTTGTCAATGGTCGTCGTCACGTCGCCGGTGCGGCGGGTACCAGCGCCGTGGACATCAATACCATCTCCAAGACCACTATCGCCCGTGTGGACACGGTGACGGGTGGTTCGTCGGCTGTTTATGGTGCCGACGCCGTGGCCGGTGTGGTTAACTTCATCACCAAACAAGATTTTGACGGCATCACCTTCCAGACCCAGTACGGCTCGGCGGATGGCCCGCAAACCTATTTCGGTTCGGTCGCGATGGGCCGCAACTTTAACGACAGCCGCACCAACATCATGGGCGCTCTGACCTATGACAAGGCCGAAGGCATGATGCGCCACGAGCGTGACTATGCCATGAGCGCGCTGGCGGAAATTCCGAACCCGAACAAGAAGAGTGCCAATGACGGCCTGCCGTCGTTCATCATGGCGCGTGACGTCTATACCAACACCCAGAACGACTTCTTCACGCCGGTTATTGTCACGCAGGTTGGTGCTGCCAAGCCCTTCAGCCTGACCTTTACACCGGATGGCAAGCTGACCACTTTTGACCGTGGCCAGATCCTGTATGACGCGCAGGGCCGCGAACAGAAGCTGTCCATCGGTGGTGACGGCTTCAAGCTGCGTGACGACATGCTGCGTACGCCGGTTGAGCGTTTCGGCGGCGAGATGCAACTGCGCCACCAGTTCAACACCTCGGGTGATCTGTTCAGCTCTCTGAACCTGTTTGCCGAAGCCAAATACTTCCACATGGAAGCCAGCAGCCAGGCGCGTAACGGTACGTTTGCCGATACCTCTCCGGGCCGCTCGACGGGTAACGCCTATCGCATCTATGCCGACAACGCCTTCATATCGCCGGAGTTGCGGGCGGTGATGGCGGGCGGCGCTCTTCCGGTTGATGACAAAGATCCTCTGAAGCGCCAGTATTTTGACATCAGCCGTATCGATACCGACTTCGGTATCCGCACGACCACCTCGGAATACGACACCTTGCGTTTCGTCACCGGCTTGGACGGTTCGTTCAAGAACGGCTGGAATTTTGAAGCCTATGTGAACTATGGCGAGACCAAGTCGCAGTTCGTGAACTTCGACCGTCTGCAAAAAGAGTTCTATGACTCGATCGATGCCGTCTCCGTAAACGGCCAGATCGTTTGCCGTGATCTGGCAGCACGCGCCAATGGCTGTCAGCCGCTGAACCTGTTCGGTGCCGGTCTGGCTTCGCAGGAAGCGCTGGACTATTCCTACATCTATACTGTGCGTGACGATGTAATCCGTCAGTGGAACGCCGTGGCCAGCGTCAATGGCGAGCTGTTCAGCTTCCCGTCGCTGTTCAGCGGTACGGCTCTGCCGGTTGCCTTCGCAGCCGGTGTGGAATGGCGTAAAGAATACAGCCAGATGGTGCCGGACATCCGTTCGCAGCAGGGTCTGATCTTCCAGAACGTACAGGCCCGTACCGAAGGCGAATACCAGTCCAAGGAAGTCTTCCTTGAGGTGAACCTGCCTCTGCTGGCCGATGTTCCGTTTGCCCAATATGTGAACCTGAACGGTGCCTATCGTTATCAGGATTACAGCACCACGGGCGGCGACGGCAGCTTCGGTCTGGGTCTGGAATGGACTGTGGACCGCAATATCCGCTTCCGCGGTAACTATGCGAAGGCCGTTCGTGCGCCGAACATCAGCGAACTGTTCAACGGTGGCAGCGAAGGCTATGCCGATTTTGCCGATCCGTGCGACGCCTCGCGTCTGGGCCTCGGTAAATATCCGGCCAACCGTGCCAAGAACTGTGCGGCGCTGGGTCTGGACCCGAACTTTACCCAGTCGGTCAGCACCAAGCCTTCGGTCAGCAAGGGCAATGAAAACCTGTCGCCGGAAGAGGGTGAAACCCTGACGCTGGGCGTGGTTCTGACCCCGTCCTTCATTCCGGGTCTGGCGGTCACGATCGACCACTATGACATCAATATCAGCGACGTTATTGCCTCGTTCGGCGCACGCACCATCATCGACAACTGCGTGGACAGCCCGACGCTGGACAATCCCTTCTGCGGTAATGTGACCCGTGGACCGGATGGCAATATTGCCCGCGTCGTCAATCAGGTGATGAACGTGGCTGAATATACCAGCTCGGGCTGGGATGTGACCGCGTCCTACCGTACCGATCTGGCTTCGCTGGGGCTGCCGGATTATGGCTCGCTGTCCTTCAGCGCGGCTGCCGGTTTCCTCGACGAACTGACCTATGATCCGGTGCCGGGCGATGCCAGCGTGCGCGACGAACAGGCGGGTGAAGCGCCCAATCCGAAGCGCCGCGTGAACTTCCGCGTGACATGGGACTATGACAACGTGTCGCTGTCCTATTCGAACCGCTACCTGAGCAGCGTGGTGCGTTCGAACCAGGATGCACCGGGTACCTATGAGGTGTGGAAGGCTCCGTCATGGACAACCCACGACCTGCGTGCCGAGTATCGCTTCGGTGATTATTCGGTCTTCGGCGGTATCAACAACTTCACCGACGAAGCCCCGCCGCAGACCCCGTTCACCTGGACGGGCACCTCGCTCTACAACGGGTTTAACGCCAGCATTTACGACAATCTGGGCCGTTATATCTATGTGGGCGTGAACGCCCGCTTCTAAGTAAAATGGTTGAAGCCGTCCGGTCGCCGGACGGCTTCATTACCTTTGGGGGCCCGCCCGAGGGAGCGGCCCTGAGATTTCCAGAGGGGAAAAGATGAAAACGCTGATCGCACACAGCGCTATTGCCACCGCCATAGGCCTCATGGTCGCCGGATCGACGCTGGCTATACCCTTAACAGCACAGGCCCAGGCACCCGCGGTCGCCAACAATACTGTTGCACCGCCTCTGACCGCGCTGGATGCACAGTTTCGCGCCATCGCCGATGAAGAATGGACATGGCGCAGTCAGGAAATGCCGAGCCGTGGTTCTGCTCGCTTTCCAGACGTCAGTGCGGAAGGACAAGCACGTCGACTGGCCTATTGGCTGAACGTACAGCAGCGTCTGAATGCTATTTCGCTGAATGACCTGTCGCCTCAAGAGCGTACCAACTACTCGGTCTACAAGCACCAGATCGACAGCTTCGTCGAGGACATCCAGTTCGGCCTGTATGAAATGCCGTTCAATGCCGACAGTTCGTTCTGGTCAGGCGTTTCGGGCATGGCCAACGGTACATTTGGTTCGGTTGCCGATTACGAGCGCTACCTGAACCGCCTGCGCGCCGCGCCGGCTCATTTCGATCAGCAGATCGTCAATATGCGCGCCGGTATCGCCCGTGGCTTTGTGCAGCCGCGCGAGGCTCTGTCTGGGCGCGATATTTCGATCTCGACCATCAGCGAGGAGACCAATCCGGTCGAGAACCAGCTCTATGGTCCATTTAAGTTTATGTCAGGGATTTCTGAAGCCGATCAACAGCGCCTGCGCGCCGAAGCTGTTCAGGTTATCGGCCAGATCGCTGTTCCGGCCTTCCAGAATCTGCTGACCTTCTATCGCAGCGAATACCTGCCGGCCACACGCACGACGCTGGGGGCTGACAAGCTGCCAAACGGCGAGGCCTTCTACCAAAGCCAGATCCGCCAATACACAAGCGTCGATATGACCCCGGACGAAATCCACCAGATCGGTCTGGCCGAGGTCGCCCGCATTCGCGCGGAAATGGAAACCGTGATGCGCTCGACCGGCTGGACCGGCACATTCAACGAGTTTACCCGCTTTCTGAAGACCGACAAACAATTCACCTATGACAAGCCTGAACACCTGCTGTGGCATGCGGCATGGGTGGTGAAGAAGGTCGACGGCAAGATGGCTCAGTATTTCGAGCTGCAACCGCGCCAGACCTTCGACGTGTCGGAAATTCCGGCCAATATCGCGCCTTTCTATACGGCTGGCCGCGGCAACTGCTCGTTCAATACCTATGACCTGCCGTCGCGCCCGCGTTACAATATTCCGGCCCTGACGGTACACGAGTGCAATCCGGGCCACGCTTGGCATGGCAAGATGCGTAGCGAACTGCCCGCCCTTCCAGCATGGCGTCTGGGAGCCAATATCTCGGCCTTCGGCGAGGGCTGGGGTCTGTACACCGAGAAACTGGGTGTCGAAATGGGCGTCTATGAAAACGCCTATGAGGACTTCGGACGTCTAAATTACGAGATGTGGCGTGCGGCCCGTCTGGTGATTGATACCGGCCTTCACTCCAAGGGGTGGTCCCGTGATCAGGCTCTGGCCTATCTGACGAATAATACAGCACTGTCGGACCATGAAATCCGTACTGAAATCGATCGCTACATCACGTGGCCGGGGCAGGCTCTGGCCTATAAGCTGGGCCAGATCGAGATTGTCCGTCTGCGGGCCAAGGCTGAAGCCGAGCTGGGTGCCGACTTCGACATCCGTAAATTCCACGACAAGCTGATCGGCCTGATCGTTGCAACCATTCCGGCCATGACCGCCGAGATGGAAGCCTTCATCACAGAACAAAAGGCCGAGGCCGCACGATAATGGATAAAAGTCGGCCTATCCGATCCTTTTACGGATAGGTCGGGCTTTTAGGGCTGTTTTGGCATAAAAATGGTGAGAACGGCCATTGTCGAGGCCGCGAGGCTCTGACAATAAAAGCGGGTAGTATGTTCTGTGGGGGAGCAGATATGAGCTCGAATGATTATAAGCTCGATGATGCAGATCGCCGTATTTTACGCGCGTTGCAGCAGGATGGACGCATAACGAACCAGGATTTGGCGGCGGCATGCAATATGTCGGCCTCTTCGTGTTTCGAGCGCGTGCGCCGTCTGCGCGAGCGCGGGGTGATCATGGGTTATACGGCCCTGATCAATCCGAAATATGCGGAGCGCGAATTGCTGGTTTTTGTCGAGATTATGCTGGACCGCACGACCTCCGACATTTTCGACCAGTTCGCCGCCCGCATCCGTCGCTCTCCCGAGGTTCTGGAATGCCACATGGTGGCAGGCGGCTTCGACTATCTGGTCAAGGTCCGTATGAAGGATATGGCGGCCTATCGTGCCTTCTTGGCCGATACGCTGGTGGTTATGCCGGGGGTGCGCGAAACGCGTACCTATGCGGTGATGGAAGAGGTCAAAGATACCTCGGTCCTGCCGCTATAAGCCCAATGACAAAGGCCCGCTCTGGCGGGCCTTTTTTGTGTGCGGGGATTGGATGCCGCTCAGGCGATGATGTCGGGCAGAATTTGATCCTGTATTTTGACGATCTCGTCCCGCAGCGACAGCTTTTTGCGTTTGAGGCGGGCGATCATCATCTGGTCGGGCACCGGCATCAAAGCCAGAGCATGAATCGAGGCGTCCAGATCGGCATGCTCCTGCTGCAACTCGGCCAGTTGTTTCAGAAGAGCTTTTTCGTCTTCGGATTCGATAAGATCGTGATCGTTCATAAGGCTTCCCCACGCGCTGCGGGTTTATAACCGAGCGGGGGTCAGGCTGAAAGCCGTTCGGACAATGTCTTGAGGGCCGGACGAGGGATGATGCGGGTCCACAGACGTGCGGCATCGACCATACCGTCCAGCGCGGGGCGTGTCTTGCCCGAAGCGGGTGGTGCCAGTTCCTGGAGTTGATCCAGCAGGTGGCGCTCGGCCTTGAGTTCCAGCGTCTTGATCTGGTCGCGCACCGACAGGCGTGCCTCGGTTTCGAGATCGGGCACAGGGGTCTTCAAAGTGCGGCGTATGGCCCGCAAAGGGGCCACCGTAGTCGTTTCCCATGCGCGGGCGGTATCGGCGGCGGCCTCAAGCGTTTCCTCGTCCGGTAAGCGGCCGGTTTCGGCGCACCACGCCCCCCACAACAGTAGGCAGACATTCTGTTCGTGAAAGTCCTGAAGAGCGAGACAGGCCTCGGGCACGCCCTCGCGCTTATAGGCGGCCAGAGTCCAGTCCCACAGGCTTGTTGTCGCGAGGGTCATTTCAGGCCTTCCCACCGGCGCACGGCGTGCCAATCGAGGCCGAACAGGTCCAACGCACGGCCGACCGACTGGTCAATAATCTGCTCGACGCTTTCAGGGCGGGCATACAGGGCGGGCAGGGGCGGGGCGATCACCGCCCCCATTTCGGCCAGCGCCGTCATGGTCTTCAGATGGCCCAGATGCAGCGGTGTCTCGCGCACCATCAGTACCAGAGTGCGGCGTTCCTTTAGCACCACATCGGCGGCGCGGGTCAGCAGGGTGGACGTGACGCCGGTGGCGATTTCGCCCATGGTCCGCACTGAGCAGGGGGCGATAATCATGCCCATGGTGCGGAATGATCCGGACGCGATCGTTGCACCGACATCGCCGATCTTGTGAACGACGCTGGCACGCTGTGTGACATCGTCCGGCGTCAGATCAGTTTCTTGTGATAGGGTCAGCAGGGCCGCACGCGAAATGACCAGATGGCTTTCGATGCCCATTTCTTTCAGGGCATCCAGCACGCGGACGCCATAAATCACGCCGGAAGCTCCGGAAATTCCCACAACCATGCGGGAGGGCGTCGAGGCATTGGCGGCGGGATTCAAGAGCGGCGACCTTTCGAAACGGGGGCAGTCAGACAGTCTATACCAAGGAATGTCACCGGAATGTGATTCCCCTTACAGGCGTTCTCGGCGCTCACTGTCTTCGTCCCTTAGACATGGAGGCGCAAGCCATGACGATTGAGGCGCGTATTAGAGAATTGGGTAACCGTCACCGCAATCTGGACGATACGATCCAGCAGGAAATGCGACGACCTACGGCGGATGCCACGCGGCTCAGAGGGCTTAAACAACAGAAGCTGAAGCTTAAGGAAGAGATTGGTCTGTTGGAAAGCCGAATGCACTGATTGGATAGAGGATAAGAAAAAGGCTCCGAAGCAGAACTTCGGAGCCTTTTGCATTTTGGTGCCGTGCGATCAGTCGCGCGAACCGAACACCGACTCTGCGGTCGGTTCGGCATTGGCGAAGTGGTCGATGTCTTCTTCAAAGATGACAACAGGCTCTTCCGGAGCGGTTTCGACCGGCTGGAGGATACCGTTCTTGGCGTCTTCCTTGGCCTTCTTGTCGGCGGCCTTGCGGACCACTTCATCCAGTTGCAGCTGGCCGACGAGGCCCAGCGTCACAGGATCGACCGGCTTGATGTTTGGCGAGTTCCAGTGGGTGCGGTTACGCACCGACTCGATGGTGGCCTTGGTGGTGCCCAGCAGCTTGGCGATTTGGGCATCCGGCACTTCCGGGTGGTTGCGAACGAACCACATGATGGCGTCCGGACGGTCCTGACGGCGCGAAACCGGCGTGTATTTCGGGCCCGTCTTGACCGGCTTCAGCAGTTCGGCATGGCGCGAAACCACGGCCTTCATGCGATAGGTCCCGTCGGCTTGGGCTTTTTCCAGCTCTTCGCGGGTCAGCTGGCCGTTGACGATCGGGTCAGCACCACGGATGTCGCGAGCCACATCACCATCGGCAATGCCGCGAACTTCCAGCGGGTGCAGGCCACAGAAATCGGCAACCTGCTCGAAGGTCAGCGAGGTGTTTTCCACCAGCCAGACCGCAGTGGCCTTGGGCATAAGGATCTCGGACATGGGCATTATCCCGGTGGTTCAGGCCCGAAAATCGGGCGTTGGATACGACGGCGCCCGACCTTTTCGGCCGGGCGCGATGGAACGACTATAGGCTTATTTCGCTAAAAAGAAAACGCTGACTGCCAGCTCCATACAGCTAGGGTTCATATTTTTGCTGTCATGCTGCATCCGTTGAATGAATGTTTGGCACCAGATTTGGAAAGGGTGACCGATGAAGAATGGATTTGCAGCCTTGGCCGCTTTGACGGTTGTCGCTGGCGGCGTCAGTTTTGCCTCGGCTACGCCCGCAGATGCTCAGGCTCGCGGTGCTCCGCGCGGTAGTTATGCACAGTCCTGCACAGGCTCCTATGTGAATCAGGGACGCCTGTATGCCGATTGCCGCGACATGCGAGGCAATATTCGCGAGACTTCCATCGAGCTGAACCGTTGCTCCAGCAGCGATATCAGTAATGATAACGGCTTGCTGGTCTGCCGCGGTCATCGCGGTGATTACGAAGACAATGGTCGTCCGGGCGGCAACCGTCCTGGAAATGGCAATGGTCATCGTCCGGGCGGTGGCTGGGACAATGGCTGGAATAATGGTCGCGGTGGATCGATCACCGTTTATCGTGATGCCGACTATCGTGGCCAGTCGCTGACATTTGATCGCGAAGTCAGCAATCTGCGCGACCATGGCATGAACGATGCCGTCAGCTCGATCCGCTTTGCGCGCAATAGCGGAACGTGGGAAATCTGCACTGACGCCTATTTCCGCGGCCGTTGCGAGCGCATCTCGACAAATACCCGTGACCTGAGCCGACTGCGCCTGAACGACACCATCTCGTCGATGCGTCCTGTGGGCCGTGGTTATGACAATTATCGTCCGCGATAAAAAGCTGGACGCATAAAACAAGAAGGGGGGGCCGGATCACATCCGGCCCCTTTTTGTATCTTAAGGGATCAGAACAACCTTGCCGACATGGTCGCCGGCTTCCAGTTCGGCGTGAGCCTGTGCGGCCTGATCTAGCGGAAAACGGGCATGGATGCGGGCACTGACGTGACCCTGTTCGATCCACGGCCAGACCGTGGTCTCGACCGCTGCGGCCAAGCGGGCTTTCTCGTCCGCAGGGCGGCTGCGCAGGGTCGAGCCGGTCAATACCAGTTTCTTGAACATGATCCGTTGCAGGTCGATTTCGGCGCGGTTGCCGGTGAGGTTGGCAATCATCACCCAGCGCCCGCGCTCTTTGAGTGCGTGCAGGTTCAGGTCGGCATAGGCGGCACCGACCATGTCCAGAACCACATCTACGCCCCCGGCCGCCTTAATTTCGGCGGCAAGATCTTGCGTGCTGCTATCCAGACAGATGTCGGCGCCCAAGGCTTTGGCTGCTTCGGCCTTGGCCGCTGTGCGGCTGGTGGCAATCACGCGGGCCCCGGCGGCCTTAGCCATCTGGATCGCCATAACGCCAATGCCGCTGGTCGCGCCGTGGATCAGCAGGGTCTCGCCAGCCTTCAGCGCCCCGCCCTCGAACATATTGGTAAAGACGGTAAAGACGGTTTCGGGCAGGGCAGCGGCCTGCTCAAATTCCAGTCCCGACGGTATGGGAAGGGCGTGACGGGCATCGACGCAGACATATTCAGCATAGCCGCCGCCGCCCAGAAGGGCGCAAACCCTGTCGCCGATAGCCCAGCGGGTGACGCCTTCACCGATGGCTTCGACCTCGCCAGCCACTTCCAGACCCAGAATGTCGGACGCGCCCGCAGGAGCCGGGTAAAAGCCGTTACGCTGGACAATATCGGGACGGTTAACACCCGCGGCTCGCACACGGATCAGGATTTCGCCTGCTTGTGGCTGTGGAACAGGGCGCTGTCCCACAACCAGCGCCGAGGCCGGACCTTTACCGTCTGTGATTTCGATGGTGCGCATGGGGGGATCCTGACTTGCCAAAAAACAGTTTCGAGCGTCTTCTACGCGGTCGCAAGGCGTTCGGCCATGAATACGGGCGCATATTTGGTCCAGGAGGCGCGTATGTCTTTTGAAGATCTGGAAAATGATCCGGCAGGTGGGGACAGCCTACATGCCCTGATCCGCGAGGATCTTGAGCCTTATTCTGTGACGGATTTGGAAACGCGGATTGCGGCGCTTGAAGCTGAAATTGCCCGTGTCAAAGCCGCTATTGTATCCAAGTCGTCCCAGCGTAGTGCGGCAGATGCGCTGTTTAAATTTTAACCTGACAGGGGATAGGTTTTGCGGCGCGCATGCCCTTGGACATAACAAGGTTGTTTCCAAGCTTGGCAGTAGACTAGAGACTGTGGGTTGCCCCTCGAACAGGGGTGGCATGTGGGGATGGAAACGACGTGACACTGGTCGATGAACTGCCAACCAATACGTCGGTCCGCACGACCGAAGTGTTGAAATTTACATCCTCCGAACTGTTCCAGCGCCTGTTCCGAGAGGGCATCGAACTGGTCGAGGAAACGGCGGCCTATCTGGATGGGGATGGTCGTAGCGAGTCGCGTCTTCTGACGCGGTCTGCGGCGCTGAGCTATGCCGGTGAAAGTATGAAATTAACGACGCGGTTGATGCAGATCGCGTCGTGGCTGTTGGTACAGCGGGCGGTGAACGAGGGTAATCTCGAGGCCGATGTCGCGTTCCAATCACGCTATCGGTTGGCAGGGCGTGAAGTGAAGGCCGAGCCTCTTTCAAAAGAGTTGCCGACCGTATTGGTAGACTATGTCCAGAGGGCAGAGCGCCTTTATGACCGGACCTATTTTCTGGATCAGAAAATGTATGTAGCCTACGAGCAAGAGCCACCGGCCAACGGCGTGCTGAGCCAGATCGAGCGGTTGAAAGCGGCATTTGGCTAAGGGCCCGATATGCCAAAGAAAAAGGCGGCAGGTGTCAGACCTGCCGCCTTTTTCTTTGTATGAAAGACTAAACTTACAGCCAGTCGTCATCCTTGTCCGCAGGGGCTTCGGATAAGACTTCAGGCAGACGGACGTCGATACCCATGGCGCGGGCCAGCTTGGTATCGCGGCGATAGGAGTCCTCGCGGAATGCGACGCGCCCCTGACCGTCGACAAAGGCTGTCCAGTACAACAGGCGCACCCCGATCTTGCGACCGGTTTGAACGCGGGTGGTATCGCCACTGACCTGTGCGGCATCGAAACGCTCCAGACGGACCGGATCGGGAGACAGCAATAGTCTGGCAAATTCCACAGCGTTCTGCACACGCACACAGCCGTGGCTGCGCTGGCGCACCGACAGATTGAACGCGCCCTTGCTGGGCGTGTCGTGCAGGAAGATGGCATAGCTGTCGCGCAGCTCGAACTTTACATAGCCCAGCGACGAGCGGGGACCGGCGCGCTGCACCACCCAGCCATTATCGTTGATATACATATCGTTGGCGGCCAGATAACCCGGGCCCTTGGGCAGGATTTCACGCCGGGCAATGCCCATCGGCACGGTCCACGGCGGATTGGCGACCACTGAAGCAAAGTCGCGTTCCAGACTGGGGGTCTGGTTTGCATGCGAGCCGACGACGACGCGGTTAGAGTGAACGGGCTGGCCGTCCTTCCAGTAAACCATGATGGCGGCGGCGGTATTTACCTCGATACGTTCGGGCTGCAACTCGCGCTTCAGCCAGCGGCGGCGTTCCAGATTGAGGGCAATCTGACGGGCGCGATCTTCGGCAGAGGTGCTGAGAGAGCGCTGGGTCGCCGGACCAACGCGACCATCCACACCCAGACCATGACGGGCCTGAAAACTGCGCATGCCCTGCTGAACTGAGGCGTTATAAACGCTAGTACTGCCGAGGCTGGACGCTGTCGAGGCATTGATATCGCCTTCGAGGCTGAGCCGTTTAATTAGACCGGGGACGCGCGGATCGCTGGCCCCCGGTTCGATCTGGGCACCGACGGTAAAGGCGGGCCAGCCACCGTCACGGGCAATGCGACGATAACGAACATAGCCTGCCGACAGGTTTTTATATCCGATATCCTGCGGTGCCAGACCGTCGAACCATGCCGATAGATTGCCGTTTAGTGCCCCAACGAGGCCCGAAGCCACATCAACGCTGTTCTTTTGCATCTCCCAGAGTTCTTCAACGCTCTCTGGCGCAATACGACCGTGGGCGAGGACCTTGGCATAGGTCAGGGCCGCAGCCGTCGAGCGCACCTCAGCCGTATCGGGTTGGGCGGCAAGACCGACAAAATCGAAGTAGTCACCGGCATGCAGGGCATGATGCTCGGCGCGGCTGGCGACATCCTGAAGGATACGAAGGCGCTCAGCATTCCATACGGGGCGACCGCCAGTCAGTTCGTAAACCTTGCGAACATCGGGCTGGATATCTTGGGATAGGCGGCTGATCTGGGCGTCAAGAGCGGGGGGGAGGGTGTTTGTAACCGTCACCTGTACCTGTGCCAGTGACGCATTTGCTGCACCCAGAGTCAGGGATGTCGTTGCGACACCCAGACCCAATTCACGTCGATTCATAACCCATCCGCTCATACTGTCCATTCGACCATTCCGGCAGACACCATATCTGCTGTCCTGATCTGAACGTCCGCAGGTTATCCCTGTTCCGGTTAAAGAAAAAGCACCGCCCCTTTCGGAGCGGTGCTTCTTGTTGTCACCAACGGTAACGGACTTACTTCTTGAGGAAGCCACCGAACTTGCCGTTGAAGCGCGACACGCGGCCGGCGCGGTCCAGCATCTGGCCGTTGCCACCGGTCCAGGCCGGGTGCGAGGTCGGGTCGATGTCGAGGTTCAGGGTTTCACCTTCTTTGCCGTAGGTCGAACGGGTCTGGTAGGTGGTGCCATCGGTCATCACAACGTTGATGAAGTGGTAGTCCGGGTGCGTATCGGTCTTCATAATGTAAATCCGTCTCTGCGCGACGACGATTCCGACCGTCACTGCGCGTAAATTCGAGAATCCCGCCGTGCGAGACGGTGGGAGCGAGGTCGGGCGTTTACACCGAGGGGCGTTACGGGGCAAGAGCAGGTTATGAACCAGCAAAATGCCACACCCACTGAATCTGCCGTTCAAGGTCGCCCGGGGGCCGGTGCCCTGCTGGCTGAACAGATTGGCGAAGCGGCCGGAAAGCGCGGACGCAGCCGTAACGTCAAGCCACTTGGACGCTTGTTGCCCTATCTGGCGGCGCATAAGGGCCATGCCCTGTTATCGGCCCTTTTCCTTGTGGGCTCGACCGTGGCCTCGCTGGCGCTGACGGCGACGGCGCGCGGTGCGATTGATACCGGCTTTGAAAATGGCGGAGCACATCTGAACTTCTGGTTCGGTATTCTCGGGGCCAATGCGCTGGTGCTGGGTTTGCTGACGGCGCTGCGTTATTTCTATGTGACTAAGACCGGCGAGCGCATGATTGCCGATCTTCGTCAGGGACTGTTTGCGCGTATCCTGTCGCTGGATCCGGTCTTCTTTGCCCATATGCGTACCGGCGAGGTGTTGTCGCGCATGACGACCGATATCCAGTTGGTCGATACGTTGCTGACCACCTCCATCAGCTATGCGCTGCGCAACTTCCTGACCCTGATCGGCGCGACCATCCTGCTGTTCTTTGTCAGTCCCAAGCTGACAGCATTTGTGCTGTTGATCGTGCCGGTCCTGATTGTGCCGCTGTTCCTGTTCGGGCGTCAGGTCCGCAAGCTGACCGTGCAATCACAGGATACGTTCGCCGGTGCCGTGGGTTTTGCCGGTGAAAGCGTCGATGCGCTGGAAACGGTTCAGGCCTTTGGGCGTGAAAACAATGCGCGTGGCCGTTTTGATGCCGCTGTGGAAATGGCCTTTGGCGCGTCGCTGAAGCGTATGCGCGCGCGGGCTGTCATGACCGCCATGATTATCACCGTCATGTTCGGTGGTGTGTCTCTGGTGCTGTGGCTGGGCGCGCAGGATGTGGTGGCCGGAAATATGACGCCAGGCTCGCTGTTGCAGTTCGTGCTTTTGTCGGTGTTTGCGGCGGGGGCTGTGGGCGCTCTGGGCGAAAGCTGGGGCGATGTCCAAAAGGCCGCGGGCGCTATGGAGCGTATCGACGAGTTGATGCGGGCAGAGCCTGCGATTGCGGCACCTGCCAACCCCAGCGTTCTGCCGGTTCCGGCACGCGGCGAGGTGTCCATGTCGGCGGTGGACTTTGCCTATCCGGGCCGTCCTGACCTGACGGCGCTTAAAGGCTTTAGCCTGACGGTGCGTCCGGGCGAGACGGTGGCTCTGGTCGGGCCGTCGGGCGCGGGCAAGTCCACTGTGTTCCGTCTGTTGCTGCGTTTCTATGATCCGCAATCGGGTCTGGTGTCGGTGGATGGCGTGGATGTGCGCAAGGCCGATCCGGTCGAGGTGCGCAGCCGCTATGCATGGGTTTCACAAGAAGCGCCGCTGTTCTCGGGCTCGCCGCTGGAAAACATCCGCTTTGGCCGCGAGGACGCAACGCTGGAACAGGCCAGACAGGCCGCATCCGAGGCGCAGGCTCTGGCCTTTATCGAAGCCCTGCCGCAAGGGTTTGATACCCCGCTTGGCGAACGCGCCAAGAGCCTGTCGGGTGGTCAGCGTCAACGTTTGGCTATTGCGCGTGCTCTGGTGCGCGATGCACCGATCCTGTTGCTGGACGAAGCCACCAGTGCGCTGGATGCCGAGAACGAGCGTCTGGTTCAAGTCGCTCTGGATCAGGCGATGGAGACGCGTACCACGCTGGTTATCGCCCACCGTCTGGCCACCGTCCTGCGGGCTGACCGCATTGTGGTGATGGATGCCGGTCAGGTGGTCGAGGAAGGCACTCATGCCGAACTGGTGGCCAAGGGCGGGCTGTATTCGCGCCTTGCCAAGCTCCAGTTCCAGAACGACTGAGTTATTGCGGCAGGCGGCCCAGCTTGGCCCCGACCGCTATGGCCGGAAAGTCGCTGAAGACTGCATCGACCTTCAGGTCGTAGAAACGCTGTAGATAGCCCGTCAGATCGCCGTGGTCTGACGGGCTTTCGTTTGAGCGGTGTTCCAGAGGCAGGAAGGCGTTCTCGGCACGGAAGGTCCAGACCACGACCTTGAGGTCCGCGGCGTGGGCATCGCCGACCAGAGAGGTCGCGGGCAGGGTGGCCGCATCATCACCGCGTGGCAGGATCATCTGGTCCTGAACCCCGATAGAGGCGGCATAGGTGCGGATGGTGGCCAGACCTTGCGGCGTGGCCATGGACTGATAGGTCAGGTTGGGACGGTCGGCAGGGCTGCCGGACACCTGCATCAGTTGCAGGAGGGGCGCGTCGATACGCTTGGACAGGCGCTCCAGCGGGCCGACCTCGAAACACTGCACCAGTATGGGTGCGTCTGCCCCTGTCAGACCAAGACGCTGTGCCTCGGCAACAAATACGTCTTCGATGTTCAGGCCATAGCCGCGAAAATGCAGCGGATGTTTCAGTTCAGGCGCGACACCGATGCTGCGACCGGTGCGTTTACTGCCCTCGCGGGCAATGGCGACCACCTCGTCAAAGGTCAGGATTTCGTCAGTGCCATCATGGGCGCTGGAGGCGGGGCGAAGCAGGGGCAGGCGTTCCTTGGCACGCAGGGTCTTTAGTTCTGCCAGCGTAAAGTCTTCGGTGAACCAGCCGGTAACTTCGATCCCATCAATGATGCGCGTGGTCTTACGGGCCGCAAAGGCAGGATGATCGGCCACATCGGTGGTTTCGCCGATCTCGTTCTCGTGGCGCACAACCAGATGGCCGTCCGCACTCATGACCAGATCGGGTTCGATAAAATCGGCACCCTGTTGGATGGCCAGCTCATAGGCGGCGCGCGTGTGTTCGGGGCGCTCGCCCGAGGCTCCGCGGTGGGCGATGATTTCTGGCGTGGCCAGCATGGATGAGACGGCAAGAACGACGCTGAGCATGTCGGGATGGAGCCTCAGAACATGGGGCAAGACAAGTGCAGCTTTACACACCCCGTAAGTGGGGCGCGGCAATAGCTTACCAAAATTATATTATGGCCCTTGCAGGTGCATGGGGCATCTTGAGTGGCGGTAGTTCTTGTCCTCACGACCTTGGAGGGGAAGTGAGACATAGAATATTGCGCGGCGCTGCACTGGCATTTGTGCTGGCGGCTGTGCCTGGGGCTGCGGGGGCTGCGACAGCCGCACTGGTGGTCCCTGCTGGCCAAAGCCAGCAATTCCGGGATGTGACCTTCGTGGTATTCCAGCCGTAGATTTTGGAACAGATTGCATAAAAAAGGGCGCATCCCGGTTTAGGATGCGCCCGTTATTTTAAGCGGTTTGCTGGATCAGGCGCCTTGCAGCACCTTGCGCAGCTTGGACTGAATGTCGGGATTGCCCGCGACAATCGTCTTGCCTTGCTTGGGATCACCGTCTTGCTCGATGGTGGTGACAAGACCACCGGCTTCGGTCACCAGCAGGATGCCGGCAGCGACATCCCACGGCTGCAGGCCGCGCTCGAAGAAGGCGTCATAGCGGCCAGCCGCGACCCATGCGAAGTCCAGCGATGCCGCACCCAGGCGACGGATACCGGCGACGCGCTGGCCCACAGCGTGGATGTCCTTGATGGCTTGGGCGTGGCCCGACTTGCCGATGAAGGGCAGGCCGGTGGCGACCAGCGATTCCGCCAATTCTTTGCGGCCAGCCAGACGGATGCGGCTGTCGTTCAGATAGCAGCCCTTGCCTTTTTCGGCCCAGAACATCTCGTTCATGACCGGATTATAGGTCACGGCGGCGACGATTTCAGCGGTGCCATCGGGGTGGGTACGTTGCAGGCCGACCGTGATCGCAAAATGCGGCATGGCATGCATGAAGTTGGTGGTGCCGTCGATCGGGTCGACGATCCACATGTGGGTCTTGTCGGTACCTTCGACCAAACCACGCTCTTCGCCGAGGAAGCTGTAACCCGGGCGGGCCTTCATCAGCAGTTCGAAGAGGGTATCCTCAGCCTTGACGTCGGCTGCGGTAACAAAATCGGCAGGGCCCTTGCGAGAAACCTGAAGCTGCGAAACCTCGCCGAAGTCACGGAGCATCGGGCGGGCGGTCTTGCGGACGGCGTCCATCATGACCTGCAGAAGTGCGGAAGCGAGAGCCATTAGTCGATCTCCTGATCCGTGCATCCTTTGGTTTCAGGGCCAAAGCCCCGGATGGACGGAGAAGTCAAAAGGGGTGCGGACCATCCGCACCCCTGAATTTCAGCCTTTGCAGGCAAAAGTCGGCGAATTTTAGTCCGCGCGACGCACGTACTCACCCGTCGAAGTGTCGACGATGATTTTCTCACCGGCAGACATGAACGGCGGGATCATGACGCGCACGCCGTTCGAGGCGGTTGCCGGCTTGTACGACGACGAAGCGGTCTGGCCCTTTACGGTCGGCTCGGTCTCGGCCACTTCCAGCACGACGTGGTCCGGCAGTTCCAGACCGATCGGGCGACCTTCGTGCGACTCGATGATCACCTTCATGCCTTCTTGCAGGTAAGGGATGCGGTCTTCACCGACCCAGCCCTTTTGCAGTTCGATCTGCTCGTAGGACTCGTCGTCCATGAAGACCAGGGTGTCGCCGTTGTCGAACAGGTAGGAGTAGTCGCGCTGTTCCAGCGTGACGCGCTCGACCTTGTCTTCCGAACGGAAGCGCTCGTTCAGCTTGTTGCCGGTTTCGAGGTTCTTGGCTTCCACGTTGGCAAAAGCGCCGCCCTTGCCGGGTTTGACGTGGCTGGCCTTGGTGACAACCCACAGACCATTGTTGTGCTGCAGGACCATACCGGGCTTGATGGTATTCGCGTTGATTTTCATAGGGAAGGTTCGGGCTCGTTTATGGGCAGGTGGGCGCAGCCCTTTCGGGGCGCTCCAAATCGCCGCGAGACCTAGAGTAGATGAAGGCAAATGGCAATGTCGGCCACCATTATGACGGCTATTTCTATGGCTGTTTGACCAGAGCATTGGCCTGTGAGGCGGGATCAACAACGGCATCTACTTTCAGGCGTCGCGCCTCATAGGCAAAGGCGGCAGCCAGTCCAGCCGATGTCATGGCAGCTCCGATCTGGCTCCAACGGTTTTGCGGGCGGGCGGCCAGCCACCATGCATTGGCGGTCTGGGCCAATGCCCACAGCCCCATAGCCGTCGTTTTCCCGCGACGCGCAGGGGCGTTCCAGACCCGTAAGGCCGAAAGGGTATTGGAGGAGAACACGGCGGGCAGCAGCAGATTACCCGCCCTGACCTCTTTCTTTACGCGCCGGAACAGGGCGCGCGAGGAGGGATCGGGCGAGGCCTCCTTGGCCAGCGTAGTAATAGCCACGGCAAATCCGGTGACCAGAACAGCCCCAAGCGCGACATGCCTCCAGTCACGTCCGTCCGCATTGAGGAAATGCCCCGCCTTGTCGCGGGCCGTGTCGATCAGGTCATCCATGTGGGCCATTTGCCTTCCCCGTCTGCCAAGTCACTTAAGGCAAATGAAAAGGCGGCGGAGATGTTCCCCCGCCGCCTTTGGCATGTCTGGTCTGCTTCGAAAGATCAGTGGCCTTCGCCAACGATCTCTTTCATGGCCGATTGCAGATAGTTCTGCTTGCCCATCAACTCGACCAGATGCAGCTGGTTTTCGAGGAAGTCGATGTGGTTTTCGGTATCCGACAGGATCGTCAGCAGCATGTCGCGGCTGACGTAATCGCGGGCCTGTTCGCATTCTGTCAGGGCGTCACGGGTGGCCAGACGGCTGTCCATTTCCAGTTGCAGATCGGCTTGCAGGCATTCAATGGGGTCTTCGCCCACCTTGAGCTTATGCAGGTCTTGCAGGTTGGGCAGGCCGTCAAGGAACAGGACGCGCTTGATCAGCAGATCGGCGTGTTTCATCTCGCCGATCGATTCCTTGTAGATAATGTCGCCAAGGTGCGTCAGGCCCCAGCTTTCGAACATGCGCGCGTGAAGGAAGTATTGGTTCACGGCCGTCAGTTCGTTGGTCAACACCTTGTTAAGGGTGCGAATGATTGCGGGATCGCCCTTCATGGCTTGTTTCTCCGTGTATGACAGCGGAGGGGGCCGCTATCTGATTGATGCGGAGAATAACACGGCTTTAGGCGTTATGTTTATTTGCGAGTTACTTTCACTGCATTGATAATGCGAGCGTTTTTCACTCTCAGAAGCAGATAGGGATTATTCGGCGGCGACAGCAAAGGCTTCGCGCGATTCCTGGATCATTTGGCGCATTTCACAGACGCATTTTGCGCACTGGGCCTGACAGCCCTGCGAGGCAAAAATGTCCTTCGGGCGCTTGGCCCCTGCCTCGATAGCAAAGTGGACGTCGCGGGAGCGGATGCCGTTACAGTTACAAACGTACAAGGCGGACTGCTCTTGTTTGCTGCTGAGAATGACTCTCTATAGCACGCGCTAAAAGTTATGCAACTCATTCGCATTTCGACTAACGGATTGTGAATACGGGGCGTGTGCCAAGCCAAAGACATTGACGCGCTGTGCAGATGCGGGCAGGGCGGGGTATGGCTCGTGAACCGCAAGTCCCGCCTCGCCCTGTGTGTCAGCTGTATCTGATCACGCCTGCGTCGATCGATGATCTGGACGCCTTTGCCGCACGTCTGGACAAGGCGTTGGGGGCAGGCGAGGTTGCGGCGGTGCAGATCCGTCTGAAACCGGCCTCGGACGACCAGATCCGCGCGGCGGTGGCCAAGCTGAAACCTGTTTGCCATGCGCATGGCGTGCCGGTCCTGTTGAATGACCGGCCCGATCTGGCCAAGGCCACAGGATGTGACGGGGTGCATGTGGGGCAGGGCGACGCCTCGGTCGCAGATGCGCGTCGTATGCTTGGCGAAGACGCGATGATCGGTGCCACCTGTCATGACAGCCGCCATCTGGCGATGGAAGCGGCCGAGGCGGGTGCCGACTATGTGGCCTTCGGAGCCTTCTTCCCGACAAACACCAAGGAAACCACTCACCGTCCTGAAACCGATGTCCTGACCATCTGGCAGGAGACCATGGAAACACCGTGCGTCGCCATTGGCGGTATCACGGTTGAAACGGCAGCAGACATTGCTCGCGCAGGGGCTGATTTTGTGGCTGTCAGCGGCGCGGTCTGGAACCATCCAGAGGGCGAGGCCGCGGCGGTCCGTGCGTTTTCGCATGCTCTGAACACGGCCTATTAATCACGCATCGCTGTGTGCGGGAACGTGACGGCTTCAGACCCTATTAAAGAGCATGATGTAAACTCTGCATATAAAGCAGGGTAAGGGCGCAGATTACAGCGCAGGGAACGTCATGGAAGTCGGACAAACCTGGACCGATACGCCGCGTCAGGCTGGAGAGAAGGGTGAGGCCGCAAGCCTTGGTACGGTTCTGGCGCGATTGTACGGACGTAACCCTCCTGCCAATATGACTTTTTTCCGGCGTCCGTTTGCCTTGGTGGGCACAATCGGGGCCTTGTGCCTTCTGGTCGTAATTTCGGTTCGCTTTATGGTGGCCGGACCTGGGATTACCTCGACCTTGTGGATCACCAGCGGCGTCGCTGTTTTGGCTTGGCTGAAAGGCGGGCGGGGCCTGACCTATAGCGTGGCCTTTGCGGCTCTGGTGTTTATGGCGCTGATGGCAGGGGAGTTGATCCTCGGTAATCCGCCGCACCGTGCGATTATATTTGTGGGCCTGAACCTGCTGGAGATCGCGCTGGCCGTGGTGCTGCTGCGGTCTGTCTTCCCTCGACTGGATGCGCACACGGTCAAAGGTCATATGAAGCTGATCGTGACCTGTCTTGTGGCTTGTTTGCCATCCGCGCTGCTGTGCGGTTTTTTGCTCAAGCACGGGGCTAGCGACGGGTATCTGGGCGGTGTCCGCATATGGTGGCTGGGCCACGGCGTGGGTATGTTGATGGTGCTGGCCATCGGTTTCTCGCTCGGCGGGGCCTTAAACCGAGCGGTAGGGGGCGCTTCCGCGAAAAACGGTCAGCGTATCGGGCGACTGGCCGAAACCCTGTTTATGCTGGCAGTGCTGGTTGCGGCATCGCTGATGGTATTCCACTATTCTTTTCTGGCACTTGGTTTTGCAATCCTGCCGCTGCTGCTGCTCATTGCTGTGCGGATGCGGGTGCTGGGGACAGCGATAGGGCTACTGGTGGTTGGTGTCATCGCCATCAAAGGCACGATGGCGGGAAGCGGCCCCTATCATAATATGGAGCCTGGGGCGGCGCTGGCTATGGCGCAGATGCTGATCCTGTTCGGATATGCGCCTGTTCTGGTGGTAGCGGCCTTGCTGGACGAGCGCGATGCCTTGGCAGAGCGGGCACGTAGCGGTCGTCAGAAGGCCGAGGAAGCATCGGCGGCCAAGTCGCGCTTGCTGGCCAATGTGGCTCACGAGATTAAAAGTCCTGTCGGGGGCATTATCGGTATCGCCGAAATGTGGGCTTCCGGTCATTTAGGCGAGGTGACACCGGCCCAGAAGGACATGGCCCAGATGATGGTCCGCACAGGTCGCCAAATTGAAAATCTGGCCCATGATCTGCTGGATGTGTCGCAAGCGGAATCCGGGGCCGTTCGCATAGAGTTGCGCCCGACGGATGTGGCGGGCGTATTGCACGATGTCAGCCATACTGTGTCTATGATGCCCGAAGCTGCCGGACTGAAGCTTGATATACAGGTGGCTGAAAGCGGGTTGAAGATTATGGCGGATTCCCAGCGCCTGACCCAGATCATGATCAATCTGGGCAGTAATGCCGTTAAGTACGGGCGCGAAGGCGGGTTTGTCCGTTTCATTGCGACACGCCGCGAGGACGGGATGATCCGGCTGGCAGTAGAGGATGGCGGACGCGGGCTGACACCCGAGAAACAGGTCCAGTTGTTCGAACCATTCAACCGTTTGGGGCTAGAGCGATCTTCGATCGAGGGGCACGGTATCGGTCTGGCCCTGTCCAAACGTCTGGCCGAGCTACAAAAGGGCCAGATGGGTGTTGCCTCGGTGCAGGGGCATGGCGCGTCGTTCTGGGTGGAACTACCGGAAGCCTACTGAGATTTTACCTGCATATGGATCACGCAAAAGCGTTTCGTCTGTGAAGCTGTTCGGGAACATGATGTGCTTATGACTAAGGCCAAGACTCTTTCTTCGCTGGTGGTTTCGGTATCGGCCCTAATGGCTGCGCAAGGGGCCTTGGCCCAAAGCGCGACGGCACCGACTGCTCAGGAACTGACACGCGCATTGAACGCACGTTCGCCGCAAGCAACGTCGGTGCCTGCACCTGCGGCGCAGGCCAATCCGGCGGCGACGCAAAATCCGGCCGCCCGTTCCGCGCCGATGAGCAGACCGGCACCGGCGGTGACGGCAGTACGACCGGCTTCCCCCGCTCAAACGCAGACTCCAGCGCAGGCACAGGTAACAGCACCGGTTGCTCAGGTGCGGGATGCGAGCCCTGCGCCACGCATTGTGCCTTTGAATAATGCTGCCATTGCCGCCCTGCCTTTCCGTATCGATCTCAAAGGCGCGCAGATTGTCGAACGTCCCGCAGGACCATCAGCCAAGGTCTACTCGGTGCGTCGCGGCGAGACACCTTTGCTGATGATCTATACTGGGCCACAATCGGATTACCCGATCTATGGCGGGGATCAGGCCGAGGTTGCGGGGCGCACCAGTATTGTTGTCACCGAGGGAGTGCGCCGCCGCGCGGTCGAGCATCTTTTCCGTCGTGAGGATGCACAGCCCGTAGATATCCATGTCTGGGTGATGGCTATGGATGGCGCTGACGGCGATCTTGCCGAGCAAATCGCGCAGACGGTTGATCCGCGTTAGGTGAAGCTATCACAGTTATGCGGTGTCGATTTTAGGGGTTGCTGAATCGTCGAGACTGAATGATCTTGACAATCATTCGCAATATGGAGGTCGCGATGATTATTCTGGGCATCGGCATGTCGCAACTATCACGTCTCATGAAAAAGGGCGCAGAGGCTGAACCCCTGCGCCCTTCTGGACGGCCTCACCTTCGGGTTATCGAAGGATCGGTATCTCAGTTCAGCCCGCGAACTTCGTCGGCACGCCACAAGCGGTAGCGAACCTCGACGTTTTCGGGGGTGTAGATCACGATCGGCAGGCGCGAATTATAACGCACCAAGGTTTGCTGCGGCAGGGTGACGAAAGCTTCGCGTTCCGAACCCGGAGGGCAGCCCATCATGGTCGAAGCACCCCCGCGAACTTCAGTCAGGACATAGTAATTATAGCCCCAGCCTTCAGCGGTGCGTTCTTCCAACTGGCCACCGAGGGTCTGGTGGTTGCAGTCGATGGTCTTGGTCTGGCCGATCAGAAGCTCAACCTTGACTGCATCCTCGTTGTCGAGGGGGGGGAGGGACAGCACATGGCGCTGTTGACCAGCCACGGCTTGCGGGAAAGCCTTCATTAGATCGGCATCGGAGGATTCAGCCTCTACCGACGGCGTTGCACAGGCCGAAACCATCAGAGCCGCGACAGCGGCAAGGGCAAAACTGCGCATGGAGAGTGCTTTATATTGTGAAAACATGACGCGATAACGCAAAACCGCTTAAACTCGTTCCACAGCCATCGAGATAGCTTCGCCGCCACCGATGCACAGCGAGGCGACGCCGCGTTTGAGGTTGCGAGCTTCCAGAGCTGCCAGAAGAGTGGCCATGATACGCGCACCGGATGCGCCGATCGGGTGACCCAAAGCGGTCGCGCCGCCATTGACGTTCAGCTTGGCGCGGTCGATGCCCAGTTCCTTCTGGGCGATCATGGCGACGACGGCGAAGGCTTCGTTCACTTCCCACAGATCGACATCATCGACGCTCCAGCCCGCTTTTTGCAGGGTCTTCTGCATGGCCGGAACCGGTGCGGTGGTGAACAGGCCCGGTTCTTGCGCATGGCCAGAATGGGCGACGACGCGGGCGATAATGTTCAGGCCCAGTGCCTTGGCCGTGCTTTCACGCGCCATGACCAGAGCGGCGGCACCGTCCGAGATAGACGAGGCATTGGCGGCCGTGATGTGGCCATCCTTGATGAAGGCGGGGCGCAGGGTCGGGATCTTGGCCGGATCGGCCTTGCCCGGTTGTTCGTCTTCAGAGACGGTTACGACGCCCTTGCGGGTTTCGATCTCGACTGGAACGATCTCGTTCTTGAATGCGCCCGAAGCAATGGCTTCCTTGGCGCGGTTCAGGCTTTCGATGGCATAGGCATCCATGTCTTCGCGCGTGAAGCCGTATTTTTCGGCGGCAGCTTCGGCAAACACGCCCATGGCCTTGCCTTCATAGGCGTCTTCCAGACCGTCCATCATCATACTGTCGATGATGGTGTCATGGCCGATACGCGCACCGCCACGGTGCTTGTTCATCAGGTACGGGGCACCGGTCATGGATTCCATGCCGCCCGCGACGATGACATCGGCTGTACCGGCCAGCAGGGCATCATGCGCCATGGCGGCGGCTTGCAGACCCGAACCACACATCTTGTTCAACGTGGTGGCCTCGACGCCCAGCGGCAGACCGGCACCCAGTGCCGCCTGACGGGCCGGAGCCTGACCCAGACCTGCGGGCAAGACGCAGCCCATGAAAATCTGGTCGATTTTTTCAGGGGCCACGCCAGCGCGCTCGACCGCGGCCTTAACGGCGGTGCTGCCCAGTACAGTGGACTTTACGCTGGACAGAGCGCCCTGGAACCCGCCCATCGGCGTGCGGGCATAGGAGCAGATGACGACGGGATCAGCAGGGGTAGTCATGGGTTTCAGCCTTTGGCGGCAAATCACTAGAGTGCGCCTGATTAGGGGGCGTGATGCCCCCGAAGCAAGAGATATGCGGGTAAACTGTTCTCGATTAGCTTAGGCGTGGCCAAGGACTTTGCGTCGCTGGCGCGATGTGGCCAGCACACTGCCGTCCGCGCCCCATGCGATGGCGTCATCGACGGCCCAGCCATCGGAGTGCTGGATCAGGCTGTATTCGAAATAGGCCCAGCCATCGGGTGCATTGGCGGGCGTTGGCGGCGTCAGGAAATCATAGCGCAGATCTACCGTGGTCATGATCGGCGGAGCCTCGAAACCCGTCCATGACGGCGGATACAGTGCATCCAGCAAATAGCAGAGGCGGATTTCATCCAGCGGCTGGCCATCGCGCATCCTGATCCAGCAACGCTCATTGCGTTTGCCATCCTTGTTACCGCCAAAAATGTTCGGGCCACCGTCAAAACGGTATTCGGCATGTAGGGCAAAGCGCGGTGCAAATGGTCCCTGCATACCGACACCGACAGGAAGGCTGTCGAGCGCGGGGGGCGGCACAGCGCGATCATAGAGGGCGGCGGCATCCGGGGTGTTGCGGCCAAATGTGCCGCTGGCATTGTGGGTCAGGCGCTCGCCCTGTGCGGCCTGAACGGCGGCATAGGTGATCTGGCGGCCTTTTCGCAGCATTTGCGGGGTGAACAACAGCGGCTGGCCATAGTTTGCCGCCGCCAGATACTGCACCGACAGGGTTTGCAGCGGCGCATCGATATCCAGCCCCTGACGCATGGCCTTGGCGCACAGGGCGGCCAATAAGCCCCCGAACGGAAAGCCTTTTTCCGGCGGCAACTGTTGCGGGGCGTTGGAAAACTCTTCGCGCATCAGGCTGGACAGCCCGCCTTCGACGGGCGTCAGCGCGAACGCCTGTTCCAGCAGTTCGAGCGATGAAGTCGGGTGGGGGTCTGCCATGGGAAGGTCGATCTGATGGTAGTCGGGTTTCAATTAGAAACTTACTCGGTGCATTTAAAATCGCAACCCTTGTAAAAATCCTGACGCGGGGTCACTCTATAGGCATGGGACGCACAGCCGACTATTCACGCCAAAGCTGTTCTGTCGCCGGTGCTCTCGAAGTCATCGGTGATCCTTGGACCATGCTTGTGATCCGCGACGCCTTCAACGGTGTGACGCGTTTCGAGCAATGGCAGGAACATCTGGGCGTGGCCCGCAATGTTCTGGCGGCGCGCCTGAAATCACTGGTGCATCACGGTGTGCTGGAGCCGCGTCTGTATTCGGAACGCCCGCCGCGCAATGAATATGTGCTGACGGCCAAGGGCAAGGACCTGTACGGCGTACTGGTCACCCTGCATGCGTGGGGCGAGAAACATGTCTATCACGACCAGCAATCGGGCGTGGTCCTGCGTCACAAGACTTGCGACAATATTCTACAACCGCGCATTGCGTGTGGCTGCTGCAACGAGATGGTCCGCCCTCGCGAGGTTCAGGTCATCTATACCGCCGACCGCCCTACCGTCGGCGACATGATGGCCGAGGACGAAGTAGCCTAAAGGTCTTCGTCTGCGGTCAGCCCCGTTCCGGCACGATGGTCGGGCGGGTATTGGGCAGGATTTTCTCGACTTCATGCGGTTCGACATGGCTGGCCATGCGATAGGCATTTACCGGCTGGGACCGGTTGATCCACATGGCATAGTCCAGATGGTCCGCGCGCGGATCATCTGTATTGGGATGCAAAAGAATGGTCAGGCCGAGGCTGTTTAGCTGCAACCACGGGATGATGACGGCCAGAAGATCATTGGTGAAGCCGAAATAGAATGACGGCGTCACATGCGGGCCGCGCGGTTCGAGGTTCCAATTGCCCAGTTCGACAGGAAAACGCTCAAGCACCCACTGACGCAAAAGAGCGGCCTTGTGGGGGTTGTCCTCGTCAAAATAGATGTGGGCGTGATAGCTGCCAATACGGGTAAAGGGCTGGGGTCTGGTTGGTAAAACGGCCTCGCCGGGACGTAAGGAAACGGGGGCGGCTGTCGTTTCGTTCAATACATCACCCCATGGAGACTGACCCGTTGCAGCGGGCGGAACATGCGGGGCAAAGGCACCGGATGATGTGGATGCAGACGAGGCCCTGGCTGTGTTTGGTGCAATGGCGATAGCGGCGGTGCCAGCCCCCAGCAAAAGGTTTCTGCGGTGTGGCGACAGGCTTTCAATGGGGCCAGCGGAGTCCGGCATGGTGCTGGAAGGTGCGCGGCGCATGGATAATCCCTGTTCAATCCGTTTCAGGGTTTATCCCTAACAAAACGCTGTCGTAATGCTGCATGAGTTCTTCTGAAGCAGCCCTTAGCTTTGCTGGCGATGGCGCGCCAAGACGCTATATGTTTATGATACGTCAAAGGTCCGAGTATAAAGATGTAGTTATGTTTACGTCCCTGACATCGCGTATCGCCGCCGTGGGTATTATGGTTGCGACGGCCCTGTTTGTACTGGTTCTGGCCATAGTTGACGCTTCTCGTCAGAGTCGCGAGAGCTTCCAGTGGGTCATGCACTCCAGCCAGATCATTCAGGCGATGGAAGAGACTATGGCCGGTTTGCGCGATGCGGAATCCGGTCAACGCGGCTATGTACTGACGCAAAATCCGGGCCTTGCGCAGTCGTTTGAGCGCCGCATCGAGGATGCGCGCCAGTCCTATGGTCAGCTATACGAGCTCACCAAGGATAATCCGGTGCAGAACCGTAGAGTCCGTGAATTCGGCGTGCTGATGGACGAGCGTGTCGAACTGATGAATACGCCTCTGCAGATGGCCCGGCAGAATGCTTTTAACGAGGCAAGAACGGCTATTTCGGAAGGGCGCGGCCACGAGACGATGAATGCGCTGGTGCTGATTGCACAGGACTTCCTGAACGAAGAAGAAGCGATACGCGACAAGCGCATTATGTCCGCCGAGAGACGTCTGGCCTGGGGGCGTGGACTGGCTCTGTTTGGCGGGCCGCTTATTGCTCTGCTGACCTTGTTGCTGTCGGCCATGGCGATCAGTCGTATCCGCTATCCGACCCGCGTACTGGATGCTGCCATGACCCGGTTCGGACAGGGCGAAATGGATGCCCGTGTTGAGGAGAAAATGGGCTCCAAGGAGTTCGACCGTCTGGCGCACGGCTATAATGCGATGGCCCAGAAGCTGGAAACCACCTCTGCTGCACAAGAACGCAGCAAGGCCGAACTGCGTCGCGTTCACGATGAACTATTGGCCAGCAGCCAGACGCTGAAAGAACGTGGCGAGGTGATGGAGCTGCTGGGCGCCATGTCGCACCGTATGCAGGCCACACGCACCGACGAAGAACTGGCCGAGGTCATCAGCATATTTGTACCGCGTGTCATGCCGGACCTGCCGGGCGCGCTTTATGCTTATAATAATTCGCGCAATCTTCTGGTGCCGATGTCGGTATGGGGCGAACCGCGCGACGTGGGGCAGAGTTTTGCCCCGGATAAGTGCTGGGCTCTGCGTCGTGGTCAGGAGCACTATGTCAGCGGCAAGGGCAAGGATGTGGTTTGTGACCACGTTCACGAGGACGTCGTAGCCTATCACTGCGAGCCTTTGCTGGCATCGGGCGAAGTCATCGGTGTTCTGTATATGGATGGCATTCTGGATAGCGAGGCCCGCTTCCGGATGAGTGTTCTGGTCGAGAATATTGCCTCGGCCATGACGAACCGCCGTCTGCAGCGCGATCTGAAGGAACAGACCATCCGTGACCCGCTGACAGGCTTGTTCAATCGTCGCTATATGGAAGAGGCTTTGGCCCTTGAAGTGGCCCGGGCCAGTCGTGCAGACACGCCGCTATGTGTGGTCATGTGCGATGTCGATCACTTCAAACGCTTCAATGACGAATATGGTCACGATGCGGGTGATGCGGTTCTGGCGCTGGTGGCCAGTGAGTTGGGTGAACGCTTCCGCGATGGCGACATTGTCTGCCGTTATGGTGGTGAGGAGTTCACCATCATTGCGCCGGGTACGACCAAGGAAGACTTGCTGCGCCGCGTTGAAAATGTTCGCGAGGCCATGTCCAAGCTGTCCCCGCGTCTGCGTAATCAGCTTCTGGGGTCGATCACTATGTCGTTTGGTATCAGCCAGTGGAACCCTGATATGGAACGGACGGGTGCCGACCTACTGAAACATGCCGATGCGGCCCTTTATCAGGCCAAGAGGGACGGTCGAAACCGGACGGTTATGTACGAAGCCGGGGCTTTAACCAGCGCGGAATAAAGAAAAAAGGCCACGGTGATTATGCCGTGGCCTTTTTGATATCGGGGTCAGAGAACCGCTTGGGTTGACTGGATAAAACCACCGCCCAGTACCCGCTCGTCATCGGCTGGATCATAGAGGACGCAGGCCTGACCGGGGGCGACACCTTCTTCGCCTTGTGCAAACACGACCTTCACTTCGCCGTCCTCATAAGCAAGACGGGCCTTGGAAGGCTGGCGGGTCGAGCGAACGCGGGCCAATACCTCGGCACCGTCGCGGGCAGCTTCTTCGATCGTGGCCTGTTGGCCCAGCCAGTTGGTTTCTTCCAGCACGAGGCTGGCGGTCAACAGGGCTTCGCGTGGGCCGACAATGACCTGACGCAGTTCGGGGTTCAGCTTGGTCACGAACAAGGGCTCGCCCACGGCCACGTTCAGACCGCGACGCTGGCCGATGGTGTAGTCGGTAATGCCCGAGTGCTTGCCCAGAACACGACCGTCCATATGCACGATTTCGCCCGCTTCGCGGCCTTGCGGGCGCAGACGGTCGATCAGGGTGCGATAGTCGCCAGTGGGCACGAAACAGATGTCCTGACTGTCCGGCTTGGCGGCGATGCGCAGGCCAAGGCTGGCCGCTACGCCGCGCACCTGCGGCTTTTCCAGATCGGCCAGCGGGAAGCGCAGATAGTCCAACTGGTCCTGGGTGGTGGCGAAAAGGAAGTAGGACTGATCACGCGAATGATCGATGGCCTTGCGCATCTGGGCGCGGTTACCGGCAATGGCGCGGCGCACATAGTGGCCGGTGGCCATGGCCTCGGCACCAAGGTCACGAGCCACATCCAGCAGATCGCGGAATTTGACGGTCTGGTTGCAGCGGATGCAGGGAACAGGTGTCTGGCCCTTGAGATAGGAGTCCGCAAACTGGTCGATCACGGCGTCTTTGAAGCGGTTCTCGTAATCCAGCACATAGTGCGGAATACCGATTAGATCGGCGGCCAGACGGGCATCATGGATGTCCTGACCGGCACAGCAAGCTCCCTTTTTCTTCAGGGCTTCGCCGTGGTCGTAAAGTTGCAGGGTGACACCCACCACATCATAGCCCGCCTTGTGCAACAGGGCGGCAACGACAGTGGAATCCACACCGCCCGACATGGCGGCAACAATACGGGTACCCAGCGGCAGACCGACGGCCTGTCGCACGCTCTCGATCGCGGCTTCCATGTCGGTGGGCGACATGGGGGCGATATCGGGAATGGGGCAGGTCAGGTCATCGGTCATAGTCATAGCCGCCATTTAGGGGCTAAGCGGCGCGATTTCGAGGCCATAGGGGCCACAGTTATCAAAAATGCCGCCAATGGCACCAAATATGAAGCCCCGATACGAAGAAGGGCCGCTCCCCCTCGGTCGCGGCCCTTATCATGGACGACAGACGTGTGGTCAGTCGCGATAGCTCTGGATACGCGTGGTTCGAAGACCCTGCATACCCCATTTTTCAATCGCCTGTTGCCAGGCCGCAAACTCTTCTGCGGTCAGACGATAGCGCGTCAGCGCGTCTTCCAGACTGATCAGACCACCACGCACAGCAGCTACCACCTCGGCCTTGCGACGGATCACCCAGCGGTTTGTATCCGCGGGCGGAAGATCGCGCAGCGTAAGGGGCGTACCCGTCGGGCCGACCACATATTGTTCGCCGTTATTATTTAGGCGTCGCTCTTGCAGCATGGGCTAATGCCTCTTTCACCACCATCACCACTGACACTCACCATAGGGGCCTCCCGCTAAGGCCAATTTAAGGGTCGTGGTGAAGAAATGGCTAATATCGAGCAATGTTCTGCAGCCAAGCTATGACTGCAGAAACATCAGGTTTACTAATACTAACGGGGACTTATCGGTCTTAGCTTGGCGCTAATCACCGCTTAATGTTGATCAGTTCGGCGAGCATCTCGTCTGCCGTCGTAATAATTTTCGACGATGCGGAATAGGCGCGCTGGGTTGTGATCAGGCTGGTGAACTCGTGCGAAAGGTCCACGGTGGACGCCTCAAGTTGCGAGGCACCGATCATGCCTGCGCCGCCGGTACCGGGGGCTTTCAGGTTGTAGGTGCCCGAGTTCTGGCTGACGCGGTAGGCGTTACCGGAAACTTCGCTCAGATTGTCGGTGGACGGGAAGGTGGCCAGTGCAACCTGGGCAATCTTGCGCATCACGCCATTGTCGAACACGGCGGTAACAAAGCCGGTATCGTCGATCTGGATCTCGGTCAGATTGCCGAAGGCCGTGCCGTTGGTGAAGGTCGCCTGTACGAAGCTGGTGCTGTCATACTGGGTCAGACCGCCCGCCGAGGCGTTCAGATCAAATACGATGCTCTGGCCCGCAATACCCAACGAGGCATCCCACTGGGCCTCGGAGCCAACAGCACCCGGGGGCAGGCTGCCATCCGAACCGGCGAAGGTCAGAACCGGATTGGCCGGATCGAACAGTGCGCCTGCGCCGAGGGCGGTCATACGGGCAACATCGAAACGACCGTCCTGCGTAAAGGCTACCGTACCTGACTTCAGCAGGTTGTTCGGGCTAACCGCCGGATCAACGGCACCGTCCGGCGCGCGGATTTCCGCATGCCATTCGTTGGCGGTGGCGCTCTTCAGGAACGAGATGGTGATGTTGCGCTGGCCGCCCTTGGAATCGGACACCGGCACGGTGATCTCGAAATCGGGCTTGATGCCGGTGGTCGGGTCCAGCGCGTACATCGACATCGAATGGGTTGCCGGATCGTAGTTGGCAATGTCGTCGTTGAGCTTGGTGCTGGACTTGAGGTTGGCGTTCAGGCTGACACGGGTGGTCGGCTCTGCGGCACCGCCGACCGAGCCGACGTTAATGGTCGACAGGCGGTTCATGTCCGACGGGTCGAGGTTCACATTGCCGTCGGCATCAACCGGCCAGCCTTGCAGGTAGTAACCCGAGGTGTTTTGCAGATAGCCCAGCTCGTCAATCTTGAACGCACCGGCGCGGGTGAACAGGCGGGCATCCGAAGGCGTCAGGTTTTCCGACTTTTCGGTCACCACAAAGAAGCCCTGTCCGGCGATGGCCAGATCGGTCGAGGAGGTGGTGCGCTGAAGCTGACCTGGCTGGCTGATGAACTGGCGGGTATTCGCCTTCACGCCGCCTGCCGAATAGGACACGCCCTGCGACTGGGTGTTGACGACGGTCGAGAACTCGGTGGCCACGCGCTTGTAGCCGACCGTGTTCACGTTCGCGATGTTTTGCGAGATCGAGGACAGGGCCGCTGCGTTGGAGGCCAGACCGGATACCCCGGCCAACATGGCGCCATTGATGCTCATGACTGGGTTTCCTTAGGACAGATACGAAAGAGGATTGAGGGTACGGGCGAGGGTGCCGATCAGGGACGGATCGTCTTCTTCGGCGTCGGTCGGCGGCGGAGTAGCTGCCGTTCGCTCTTCAAGTGAGATCAGGGTTTCCAGCGGCATGATCGACTTGCCGATGGTGACATAGGGGACACCGTCATACATCTCGACGGAGGTGACGCGGCCGCGGATCAGGGTCTGGCTGCCGACATCCTTGCCAGCGGCGTCCTTGGCCGTGACGCGCAACGAATAGACGCCGCCATCATCGACCTGACCGCCGCCGGTCGTCTTGCCATCCCAGCTAAAGTCGTGAACGCCGGTGGTCTTGCCATCGCCTTCGCCACGCCAGACGACCTTGCCCGACGCATCCAGAACTTCCAGCGACACGGTTTCGGCATTCTTGCCCAGTTCATAGGACCACTCGGCGCTACCGTCTTCGTAGCGGGTCGTGTTCCAGATCGCCGTGCCTTCCTTGCCAATATAGGCGGCGGCATTGGATAGGGCGTTACCGTTCTGGGCGGCCAGCATCCCTTGCAGCAGGTCATTGGTCAGCAATTGCTGCTCGACGCCCGCCATCTGGGTCAACTGCGCCGTGAATTCGTTGGAATCCAGCGGCGACAAGGGGTCCTGATTCTTCAACTGGGTGGTCAGAAGGGTCAGGAAGGTTTCGAAATTGTCGAACAGCGTCGTCGCACCGGCATTGATCCGGTTTTGGCTGTTCGCGGTTTTCTGGACGGCATCAACCATCGGCTCAAACCTTCATATCGACGCCGGTGGGCGCGAGGTTAAGGGACTGCCAGACCGGCGGGGGCGCATCGGCCTGTTCGGCCAGACGGCTGCTGCCTGCAAAGGCGCGACGACCGGAACGGCTATCGGACATGAATTGCTGGAAGCCACCGCGCTGGTCGCTTTCGCGGTCGGTGAATTCCAGTGCGTTCTCGGAAATCTGGAAGCCCGCTTCGTTCAACTGGCGACGCAGTTCTTCGGCGCGGGCGCGCAGTTCGTTGGCGGCGGCTGGCGTATCAAAGACCATGCGGGCCTTCACGTCGCCGTCGGCACCGACTTCCATAGCGATCTCGACCGTACCGAGCGTTTCGGGCGTCAGAACCATGTCGAAACGAGCCACTCGTTGACCCAGTTTCTGGACGAACTGGGCGGCGATTTCGGCGGTGGTATTAAAGTTGGCTGCTGAAAGACGGGTTGGGTCAAGACGCGTGGCGACGGCCGTGTCTGTGCCTGTAGCACCCTGGAGAGGCTCGGACATTGTCGCTTGCGCTTCGGGGGCAGCATCGGCGGGCAGGAGCGGGGCAGGGGCCGTGCGGACGGTTGGGGTTTGTTCTGCTGTTAACGATGCAGACGCGCCCTCGGCCATGCTTGCGGCCATGGTGGAGGGTTGATTACCTCCAGTCGTTGCCGTCTCAGCCGTCGTCTCTGCCGACATATCTGCCGTTAGGGCATTGCCGCCCTTGTCCAGTCGGTGGGCGGCGGCATTGGATTTGAACTCGCCCGTGGTTTTCGGGGCAACTTGCAGGGCTTGCGCGGCTGTCGTGGCCAAAAGCTGCGGGTTTTGCGTCTGGCGCAGGGTTGCTTCGACCTGTTGTGCGCGTTGGCGGCTGGCCGCTTCGGCGTCTTGGGCCGAGGGTGCGGGCGCAGGAATTTCGGTTTGTTCGGCGTCGAGTGCCGACGCGGCTTCGTCTGTTCCCAGCTGTGCCGCGAGCGGCACTTCGGGACGCATGTGCAGGCGCGTCTCGGGCTTGGCCACAGGTTCGGGCGCGGCGTCAGCCGGTGCCGGAACTGGCGCGTTTACCGGAGCGGCGAGAACCGCCGGATCGGCTTCTGGGTCTGGCTCGGTCTTGGGCTCTGTCTCGGCATCGGGCGCTGGCGTTTGCGGCGTCTCGCTGTCGGGCAGGCGGAATGCGTCTGGTGCCGGTGCGTCCGTTTCCGCTGAGGTCGCACCCGCTTCGACAGGCGGTGCTTCTACGGGCGCGACGGGTAAGATCGGCGACGGCGGGGCCGCAAAGGTGAAAGCCGCAACATTGTCACCACTGGTAACGGCCTCTTTGGTCGTGGGGGTTTCGCTGCCCATCACCGAGCCGAGCAGACCGGCAAACGCGTTATCGGTTCCGCTGTCCGTGCCCGCACTGTTTGCAGACACGCCAAAACCCGTCGCTCCGTTGGGAGCGCCGAGCGGCAGAACAGACAAGATAGCGGATGCGGACATTGCCCAGCGATAACTGTTGGTGAGGGTGGGCGTCTTCTGCGCCGGAAACATTCGACAGCCTTGTCGCAAGGGACGGGCCAGTTTGCCGAAAACGGCTCAACCTAAAGAAAACGATAGGGTTTTCAGGTTTTGTCCACGGCCCGTCCACAGGGTGGAATGATGGATAAACCTGCCGGACCGGATCGTTTTTGCCGGGCGGGCAGGCATGAATGGGCAGGGTCGTTTCGCGGCTGGCAAACTGGCCCGCTTATTGCCCCTCTGGTGTTCGAGAGCACAGGGGCCGAATGCCAATGTCTATTAAAATCAATATCTTGAGCAAAATCGCTCACGCGGGAACCGGGCAAGAACTGCGCGGTTGTCTGCAAGCCTTGCCGGGCATTGCCCGTTACCGCCCTGCCGCCCGTTACTGCCCTGACGAAGGAGTTCGCTGATGTCCCTTGGACTGATCATGAATATCGCCACAGCGGGCATTAATACGGCGCAGAGCCAGTTGCGCGTGGTGTCGGACAATGTCTCCAACATCCATACCCCCGGCTATGTTCGCAAGATTGCCGACCAGCAATCCCTGACGACGCAGGGCATGGGTTCGGGCGTCGAGATCGCGCGTGTGCGTTTGGCGACCGACCGCTTCTTGCAGGCCTCGACATTGAATGCCTCGGCTGATGCCGGCCGCGAGACGGTTCGCTATGAACTTTATGACCGTATCCAGTCGCTGTTCGGTGACCCCGGTGGCGATACCAGCTTCTTTAGCAATATCGACAAACTGTTCGGCGAGTTTGCTGCGGCGGCGGAAATGCCGACCTCGGCGGCGGCGCGTCAAAGTGCTGTGTGGAAAACACAGGCAGTGTTCGAAGATGCCAAGCGCATTTCAGGCCAGATTCAGGCTGTGCGCGAAGATGCGGATGGCCGCATCCAGTCTTCGGTCGAAACGATTAACGGCCTGCTGGAACAGATCGACAAGCTGAATCGCGAGATCACCCGCGCCACTGTGACGGGAGCCGATGCGACAGGTGCCCTGAACGCGCAGGCGAACCTGGTCGACCAGTTGTCCGGCTTTATGGATGTGCGTCTGACCCAGCGTTCGACGGGCGGGGTGGAAATCCGCACGGGAGCCGGTTTGCTTCTGGTCGGGAACAGTGCGGGCAGGTTGGAATATAATCGTGCCGGTGCTGTTGGTGGCGGGACCAATTTCAATGACATCATGGTCCATGAGCCGAGCGGTTCTGTGCGTTCTCTCAACGAGGGCCTTGTAAGCGGCGAGTTGAAGGGTCTGCTGCAACTGCGCGATGTGGATACAGTACAGGCCGCCGAGCAGTTGGGGGAACTGACCGCCAAACTGGCAGACGAACTGAACCGTGCGCACAATGCTTCGACGGCGTTTCCCGCTCCGTCGGTGTTGGAAGGGCGCAATACCGGCATGTCGGAAATCACGGCCTTGAGCGGCTTTACCGGTACCACCACGATTGCCGTGGTCAATGCGGCCGGAGTGATCCAGAATTCGGCCGAGATTGTTTTCAACGGCGGCACGATGACGGTCAATGGCGTGGCCGCAACGCCCGCCACCTTCCTGACCGTCCTGAGCGCGCAGGTGCCGGGGCTGAATGCCAGCTTTACGGACGGCAAGTTGAAGCTTGAGGCGACGGGCGGCAATGGCGTGGCGATTGCCGATGACGCCACTATGCCCAGCAGCAAGGCGGGACGTGGCTTCTCGCACTTCTTTGGCCTGAATGATCTGGTGTCCGCCTCGGGTATTTCGAACTACGAGACGGGCATGACGGGCGCGTCCCAGCACGGTTTCGCACCGGGCCAGACGGTCAGCTTCCGTTTCTCGGACAGCAATGGCGTCAAGATTCGCGATATCGAGGTCACCATGCCTGCGGGCGGTGGCACGATGACCGAGCTTCTGAACCACCTCAATGATCCGGTGAATGGGGCTGGGCGTCACGGCACCTTTTCGATGAATGCGCATGGCGAGGTGATCTTTACGGGTCGCGGATCGCCTCCTGCGCAGATGTCGGTTGTGAATGACCGCACCAGCCAGACCCCGTCTGGCGTTTCCATGAGCGAATTGTTCGGGCTTGGCGGTACGCGTACTGCCCGTGCGGGAACCTTCGAGGTTCGTGGCGATATTACCAGTAATCCGGGCAATCTGGCACTAGGCCGTCTGGACCTCACTGTCCCTGCTGGCACGCCGGCCTTGAGCGCTGCCAATGGCGATGGTGCACGTTTGCTGGCAGCGGCGGGCGATCTGTCCACCCGTTTTGGCGCAGCGGGCGGGGTAGCAGGCAGTAGCTCGACCTTAAGCCGCTATGCGTCCGATATGGCAGGCAGTATCGGTGCAAAATCCAATCTGACCGAGAGTGCCGCAAGTGGTGCCAAGGCCCTGTTAAACGAGGCGTCCAGCCGTCGCAGTTCGTTCGAGGGCGTCAATCTGGAAGAAGAACTGGTGCTGATGACGACCTATCAGCAAGCTTTCAACGCATCGGCGCGCCTGATCCAGGCGGCGTCGGATATGTATGACACACTGTTCGGGATGGTCCGATGAGCCGCGTATCGACCTACGGAAACTATCAGTCCGCTCTCATGAATATGATGGCGGCGCAGCAGCGTAATAGCGAAGCGCAGGACCGCGTTTCGACCAAGAAGAATGCCACAGATCTTCATGGTTTCGGGCGCGACGCGGCGACGGTCAATGCGCTGCGAACCAGTCAGAACCGTATCAATGCCTATCAGGAGGTCAGCAAGACAGTTGCCGATCGTCTGGAAGCGCAGGATCTGGCCATGGGCCGACTGAACGAAGCGGCGACCAATTCGCGTCTGGCCATTGCCAATGCGATTGCCAGCGGCCGCACCGAAGGCTTGATGGCCGAGTTGGAAGTCCAGTTCCAGATTGCCCAGAACGCCCTGAACACCAAGCATCAGGGGCAGTATCTTTTCTCGGGCGGGGTAACGGACAAACCGCCGGTGGCGACCGCAACCCTGAATGATCTGCATGCTGCGGGTGCGACAGCGGATGCGTTCGAAAACGGCTATCTGCGCCAGTCCAGCCGCGTGGACGAAAATGTGGTCATGGACACCGGTTTTCTGGCTGACACGCTGGGCGAAGAAATGTTCGCCGTGTTCAAGGATCTCAAGGCACTGGATGCGGCAACGCCGCTGACAGGGACGCTGGATGGAGCAACGACCACGGCTCTGACTGATCTGATGAACCGTTTTACCACCGCCGCGACCAATGTGGTCAATGAGCAGGCCAAAAACGGTACCTATCAGCAACGCGTTGAAAAGCTGATCGAGGATCATCAGGTGCGCGCCGATTCCGTCGAGATCATGCTGGGCGAGAAAACCGATGCGGACATGTTCAAGGCCGTGTCGGAATTGGAATTGTCGCAGATCGCCCTGCAAGCCTCGGCTCAGGTCATCAACCAACTGCGTCAGGTCTCGCTGCTGGACTATCTGCGCTAAACCGGACGGGCGTCACAAGCTGAACAAAAACACGCGACCTGCGTTCAATGAGCGCCGGGTTGCCGTCCTGTTTTGATATGTCATCTTGTGTTGACTAGCGCGTCGGGGCTAAAGCTTGGCGGAATTCCAGTGTGGGATGGCCTTAGTTTAGGCGCGGGGTTTTATGACGGCGCATGTTGCGGACTACCGGATTGATACGGACGATGCAGGACGCGTGCGCCTTGCATTGTCGGGATCGTGGTCAGCGACCGGACTGGGCCTTATTGGCGAACGTCTGAAGCACGAACTGGATGGCCGCACGGTCGAAAGTCTCGACCTGTCGGCATTGGAGCGGTTCGATACGGCGGGGGCGCTGGCCCTGCGTCAGTCAGCCGATGTCGCGACGACCAAGACCCTCTGGCAAGCCCGCCCCGAAGCCGGCAGCATCTACAAAACCGTGGCACGGCTGGAAGACATGACCATGCCGCCACCCCAGCGGCCGCCATCATGGGTGCGCGGCTTTAGCAAGGTCGGCCACGGGGTTTATGATTTCGCCAGCGAGGCCATGGCCTCTTTTGCTTTTTTGGGGCGGTTGCTGGTTTCGTGTCTGTCCACCTTGCGTAACCCGCGACGTATTCGCTGGGCGGCGTGGGTGTCGCAGATGGAGCGGTCGGGACTGGATGCTATTCCGATTGTGGTCATCACCAACTTCTTTATCGGTGCCGTCGTGGCCTTTATCGGCGTGGACCTTCTGAACCAGTTCGGGGCAGGGGTGTTTGCGGTCCAGTTGATCGGCGTGGCGGTATTTCGCGAGTTTGCCGTGGTGATTACGGCGGTCTTGTTGGCAGGCCGTTCGGCTTCCAGCTTTGCCGCTGAAATTGGCTCCATGAAGATGAACCAAGAAGTCGATGCCATGCAGGTCATGGGCGTGGACTCGTTTCAGGCACTGGTGATCCCGCGTCTGGCGGCCCTGTTGGTCATGCTGCCGTTACTGACCTTTTTGGCCATGCTGGGCGGTCTTCTGGGCGGTCTGTTGGTGACATGGAGCCAGTTGAGCGTAGGGCCGGCTTTCTTCCTCCAGCGTCTGGTCGAGGATGGTTATATGCCGCGCCACATGATGGTGGGGCTTATCAAGGCACCGGTGTTTGCATTGGTGGTGGCCGCTATCGGTTGTCGTCAGGGTATGGCTGTGGCCGGTGATGTGCAGAGCCTCGGTTATCGCGTGACGGCGGCAGTGGTGCAGGCCATTTTTGCAATCATTTTGCTGGATGCCGTGTTTGCGCTGATCTTTATCGAGTTGGGCGTATGAGTATGTCTGTGGAGCCTGTCATCGAGGTGCGCGGCATGCTCAGCCAGTTTGGCGAGCGGGTGATCCACCAGAATCTGGACCTGACTGTCAATCGCGGCGAGATTGTCGGCGTGGTGGGCGGGTCCGGTACCGGAAAGACGGTGTTGCTGAACTCGATTATCGGTCTGAAAGAGCCCGAGGACGGCTCGGTCAAACTATTCGGGCAGGACCGCAGCACCATGACCAAGGCCGAGGCGGTTGCGGTCGAACAACGCACAGGTATCCTGTTCCAGCGCGGGGCATTGTTCTCGTCGCTGAACGTTATGGAGAATGTCTCGGCACCTTTGCTGGAGCATACGCGCCTGTCGCGCAATGTGATCCGTGAGCTGACCGAGATGAAGGTCGCCATGGTCGGGTTGAAGCCCGAGGCGCTTTATCTGAAGCCATCGGAACTGTCGGGCGGGATGATCAAGCGGGTCGGTCTGGCCCGCGCTCTGGCGCTGGACCCCGAACTGCTGTTCTTGGATGAGCCGACAGCGGGGCTGGACCCGATCGGGGCGGCGGCCTTTGACCAGTTGATTCTGGAACTGTCGCGCGACCTTGGCCTTACGGTCTTTATGATTACCCACGACCTCGACAGCCTCTATACCATCTGTGACCAGGTGGCGGTGCTGGCGGACAAACACGTTATTGCCAAGGCTCCCGTTGCGGAGCTGGAAAAGTCTGACCATCCCTGGATCAAGGAATATTTCCTTGGCCCACGAGGGCGGGCGGCCAAACAGAGTGCCGACTAGGAGGCCGGATCGAGATGGAAAGAGACGCTCATTATGCGGCGGTCGGCATTGTGACCGTGGCCCTGATGGTGGCACTGGCAGTGTTCACCATCTGGCTGGCGCGCCTGCAGTTCAACGAAGATTACGATGTCTATGACATCATCTTCTACGGCCCAGTGCGGGGCCTGACCGAAGGCGGGGAGGTCTATTTTAACGGCATCCGCGTCGGCGAGGTGACCAAGCTGAACCTCGACCCGCAAAAGGATAATCAGGTCGTGGCGCGTGTGCGTCTGAACGGCACCACGCCCGTGCGTGTAACCAGCCGTGCCCAATTGGAGCCACAGGGCATTACCGGTCTGAACTATGTACAGATCACGGCAGGCGATACCTCGACGCCGCTGCTCAAGACGCAATATCCCGACAATGCTGTGCCGGTGATCCAGTCTCAGGCCAGCCCGCTGGCGGAATTGCTGACGGGATCGGGAACGGTGTTGCAACAGACTGTGGATGCCCTGAACCGTATCAACCGCGTATTGTCGGATGACAATATCCGTTCCTTCTCGTCCAGTGTCCGCCATGTCGAGGAAATGACCGCCGAACTGAATGCCCGAAAGGGCATGCTGTTGGAACTGGAACAGACGCTGAAAAATGCAAATGCGGCTGTGGCGGAATATCAGGGTCTGGCTGCGGATACCCGCCAGATCATCAATACGGATGGCCGCGCGGCGATTGCCAATATCGCCAAGGCCTCCGAAGAAGCCCGCACGGCGATTGCCTCGATCAACCGTTCGGCTTCCAGTCTTGAAGAACCTCTGGGCGAGTTTGGCTCCACCACCGTTCCGCAAATCAACGATGCGGTGCGCCAACTCAATCAGGCCACGCGCGCTCTGGAAGACCTCATCGGCAATATGCGTCAAAGCCCACGGGAATTTATCGGCCGTCCGGCGGCCAAGGAACTGGAGGTCCAGCCATGATCCGTATTCTGACGCCAATGGCTGTTCTGGCGGTAACGGCGACCTTGTCCGGTTGCGCGGTGCTGAAAACGCCTGATCCGGTCCAAACCTATCGTTTCGGGGCAATGCCTGTTTTCGCCCGCGCAGATGCAGTCGCGAAGCCGTGCGAGCCCGTGCCGGTTTCGCTGCGCCGTATTGATTTCGAAAGCGCCTCTCGCGGGGACCGTCTTTTGACTGTCACGGGCTCCGAGACAGCCTATATCGGCACAGGTCGCTGGGTGTCACAGGCGGAAACCCTGTTCCATTCCTCGCTGGAGGATGCCTTTGCTGCGGGCGCGCCGTGTGTGCGTCTGGCATCGGGATCGTTTGCGCGTGACGGTCTGTTGCTGAGTGTCGATGTGCGCCGGTTTGAAACCGTCTATGCCTCGGCAGGAGCTGTTCCGGATGTGCACGTTTCGGTGGCCGTGCATCTGACCAACCGCGAGCGCGAGGTTGTGGCCTCGAACCGTTTCGACAGTATCGAAAGCGCAGGCGAAAACCGCGTGGCCTCTATTGTGGCGGCCTATAATCGCGCCAATGCCGATGTGACGCGCCAGATTGTCGAATGGACCGCCACCGAGGTGGCTGTGGTCCGCTAGGCTATAGTGAGAGTCGCCATACCAAAGCGGCCTTGTACCAAGGGGACGCATCAATCACTGGAGGGAATATGTTGAAGCGGATTGGATTATCGGCAGCTATGGTGCTCGTCGCGACTGCGGCAAATGCCCAAGTGGTTGCCAAGCCGCTGGCGGAGGGGCGTCTGTGCGCCTATGCAGATGTCGTCGGTGTGTGGGATAGCAAGGTTGTGAGCGCCGAAGAGGCCGGTGTCGAACGCTTTGCCGCAGCTTTCCCGCGCGACTACATGCGCTTCAAGCCCGATGGCGAGATGATGTACATCGCCTCCAACAGCGAAATCGCGAGCGTTCCGGAAGTCCATTCGCGTCTGGATGCTGCCGACAGCGCAGATGGTGCCACATATAATGCCGCGATGGTCGCCGAGGGGGTTCTGATCCTGTTCCAGAACGGCAATCCGTTCCAAGGCTTTACCTGCACGGTGGTCGAGCCGCGCGATGGCCGGGCGGTGACGATTTTGAGCGAGCTTGAGGGTATGCCAGCCCTACGCCGTGTCCAGTTCAAGCTGGACTAGAAGCCGATAAAAAAGAGCCGGAAGTTCAGAACTTCCAGCTCTCTTAATTTCGGGTTGTGCCGCGTCTTAGGCGACGCCAGCGGCAACGCTGTAGTCGGCTTCGGTCTTGGCCGCGACCTCATCCAGCGTGACGCCCTCGGCCAGCTCGATCAGTTCCAGACCCGAACCGTCCGGTTTGACGTCAAAGGTGGCCAGATCGGTGATGATGCGGCTGACCACGCCCGTGCCGGTCAGCGGCAGGGTGCAGGTCTTCAGGACCTTGGACTGGCCGTGCTTGTTGGCGTGTTCCATGACCACGACGACGCGTTTGACGCCCGCCACGAGGTCCATCGCGCCACCCATGCCCTTGACCAGCTTGCCCGGGATCATCCAGTTGGCGATGTCGCCGTTCTGGGCCACTTCCATCGCGCCGAGGATCGACAGGTTGATGTGGCCGCCACGGATCATGGCAAACGAGTCCGCGCTGCTGAAGTAGGACGACTCAGGGATTTCGGTGATGGTCTGCTTGCCGGCATTGATCAGGTCGGGGTCTTCTTCGCCTTCATAGGGGAAGGGGCCCATGCCCAGCATGCCGTTTTCCGATTGCAGGGTCACGACCATGCCCTCGGGGATATAGTTGGCCACCAGCGTCGGGATGCCGATGCCGAGGTTCACATAGAAACCGTCCTGCAGTTCCTTGGCGGCACGTTCGGCCAGTTGTTCGCGAGTACGAGCCATGGTCTTAAGCTCCCTTCTGGCGGACGGTGCGCTGTTCGATGCGCTTTTCCGAAACGGTTTGGATCAGGCGATCGACATAGACGCCCGGCGTGTGGATGTGGTCGGGATCAAGCGAGCCGACCGGCACGATTTCCTCGACCTCGACGACGGTGACCTTACCGGCGGTGGCCATCATCGGGTTGAAGTTGCGGGCGGTCTTGCGGAATACAAGGTTGCCGCGCTCGTCGGCCTTCCACGCCTTCACGATGGCGAGGTCTGCGACCAGACCCGTTTCCATGATGAAGCGGCGACCGTTGAACTCGCGCTCTTCCTTGCCCTCGGCCACCAGCGTACCGACGCCGGTCGCGGTGAAGAAGGCCGGGATACCGGCACCGCCAGCGCGGATGCGCTCGGCCAGCGTGCCTTGCGGGTTGAATTCCAGTTGCAGTTCACCGGCCAGATACTGGCGCTCGAACTCTTTGTTCTCGCCGACATAGGACGAGATCATCTTCTTGATCTGGCGGGTTTCCAAAAGCTGGCCGAGGCCAAAGCCGTCCACGCCCGCATTGTTGGAAATAACCGTCAGGCCTTTGACGCCACTGTCGCGCAAACCGGCAATCAGGTTTTCGGGAATGCCACAGAGGCCAAAGCCGCCGGACATGATAGTCATGCCGTCAAACGTCAGCCCTTCCAGCGCAGACTTCACGTCAGCGTATATCTTTCCCATGTCGCTCCCTTTTTCACCGTCTGATGAATATTGCGGTATATCCTCCCATCTAAAGGGTGAATGCGACAGCGGCAAGATGGTGATCCCACCCTGTGGCACTGAGTATCAAAAGCTGCCGCTTGGTTGACCTGCGAAGCGGGCGCGCACAAACAGGACAAAGTATCTGATGTGGAGGGGCGCTATGCGTTTGCGTAATCTATCTGTGGCCTGCGGGGCCTTGTTGCTGGCTGCGGGGGCACCCATGTCGGCGATGGCCGATGGCCCGACCTATCAGCAGCCGCCAGCGCCGATTGCCGATATTCTGGATTCGCGTCCCAATCCGGGTGTTTCCATCAGCCCGGATCGCCAGACGCTTTTGCTGACGGACCGCACCAATCTGCCGTCCATTCAGGAATTGGCCGAGCCGATGCTGCGTCTGGGCGGCTATCGCATCAATCCGCGCAATAATGGTCCGGCCAATAGCCGCGTCAGCTGGATTACGGGGCTCAGCTTCCAGTCGGTCAATGGTGGCGAGGAACGCAAGGTTGCGGGTCTGCCCGCCAATGCGCGCCTGACCAATGTGTCGTGGTCGCCCAATGGCCAGTCTGTGGCGTTTCTGGTGGATGCCGCCAATGGCCTGGAACTGTGGACGGCCAGCCTGTCCGATGGTCGCGCCAAACGCCTGACCAATGGCGTCATCAATGCCACGACAGGCAGCGGCTTTAGCTGGTTGCCGGACAGCTCCGGCCTGATGGCGCTGACAACGCCGGTCAGCCGGGGCCGTCCGCCGGTGACGGATCGCCCGCCGTCTGGGCCGATGATTGATGAAACAGGTGGCCGTGCGGCCCCGGTGCGGACCTATCAGGATCTGTTGTCCAACCCGATGGATGAGGCCCTGTTTGACTATTATTTCACCAGCCAGCCGGTGATCGTCACCCTGAATGGCCGTATGCGTAGTCTTGGCGAGCCGGGAGTGATCCTCGGCGCTTCGACCTCGCCCGATGGTCGTTATGTGCTGCAAACGCGGGTGAAGAAGCCTTATTCCTATATCGTTCCGGCGGCACTGTTCCCGACACAGGTGACGGTGTCGGACATGAATGGCCGTATGGTGCATCAGGTGGCGGACCTGCCGCTGCGTGACAATGTGCCGACCTCGTTCGACGCTGTGGCGGTTGGCCCGCGCTCGGCGCAGTGGCGTAGTGATCAGGACGCGACCCTAGTCTGGACCGAGGCACAGGACGGAGGAGATCCGCGCAATGCCGCCGAGGTGCGCGACCGCGTCTTCATGCTGCGTGCGCCGTTTAATGATGCGACCGTGACGCTGGCGGACCTCAAGCATCGCTTTGCCGGTATCGACTGGGGCAATGACCATGCGGCCATCGTCAACAGCCGCTGGTTCCAGAACCGCACTGAGACGCGCACCCTCGTCAATCCGTCGAACCCGACGGAGACCAAGGTGCTGTTGGAGCGCAACTATCAGGACCGCTATAATAACCCCGGCAGCGTGATGACCGAGGCCAATGCCAGCGGTCGTCAGGTGATGAAGTTCACGGCTGATGGTTCGCGCGTCTTTGTGACGGGTGAGGGCGCGACCCGCGAGGGGGCCTATCCGTTCCTCGACACGATGGACCTGAAAACCGGAGACGTTCAGCGTCTGTGGCGCTCGGCACAGGGCGAGTATGAAACTGTCGTTGGTCTGTTGGATGATAACGGCCAGCGTTTCGTGACCTATCGCCAGTCCAAGACCGATCCGGCCAACCTGCGTATCCGTGCGATGGACGGCCAGATTACGCCACTGACCCACTTCCCCGATCCGGCCCCGCAACTGGCCAATGTGACCAGCGAACTGATCACCTATACCCGTAAGGACGGTGTGCAACTGTCGGGTACGCTGTATCTGCCTGCCGGTTACGACAAGGACCGTGACGGTCCGCTGCCGCTGCTGATGTGGGCCTATCCGGCCGAATTCACCGATGCCTCTGTGGCCGGTCAGGTGGTCGATAGCGACAACCGTTTTGTACGTCCGTCGGGTTCCAGCCACCTGTTCCTGCTGACACAGGGCTATGCCATCCTCGACAATCCGACCATGCCGATCATCGGTGTGGACGGGGCCGAGCCGAACGACACCTATATCGAGCAGCTATCGGCCAGTGCCGAAGCAGCAGTTGATGCGGTTGTCGCTCTGGGCGTTGCCGACCGCGAGCGTATCGCTGTGGGCGGTCACTCCTATGGCGCGTTCATGACGGCTAACCTTCTGGCGCATACCGATCTGTTCAAGACCGGCATTGCCCGTTCGGGGGCCTATAACCGCACCTTGACGCCGTTTGGCTTCCAGGCCGAGCAGCGCACTTATTGGGAAGCGACCGGGACCTATAACGAGATGTCGCCGTTTGCTTATGCCCATAAGGTCAACGAGCCGATCCTGCTGATCCACGGCGAGGCAGATGCCAATTCCGGCACCTTCCCGATCCAGACCGAGCGTTTCTATGCGGCCCTCAAGGGTAATGGCGCGACAGCGCGTTATGTCGTCCTGCCGCTGGAGGACCACGGCTATCGCGCGCGTGAAAGTGTGGGCCATACGCTTTACGAAATGTCGAGCTGGCTGGACCGCTGGATGAAACCTGCAGCCTCGGCGCAGTAAACGTCTGAGCCATAAACAAGAGGGCGGGGGATATCCTCCGCCCTTTTTATGTGCGGGTCAGGCTTTGGTCAGGGTGTTACGGTTTGCGAAAATGCCGCGCTATCCGCAGCCTTTTCACGGGCTGAACGGTCGGCATCACCATCCATAACATTCCAGAAAACCAACAGCCCGATAAGAAGCAAGGCTGTCACCAAGGTCGAAATGACGAGGATGGTCATCAGCGAGCGCCCCTTGCCGCCACCGCGCACAAAGCGGGCTTCGACGGGCCGTCCTTCATGCACAGCATCGGCGGCCTTGTCGTGACGGTGCGCTTCAATCGGTTGCATGGCGTTCCTCCTTGCCGGATTAGCGCCCCCGTAGAGTAACGTGGCGGGGATGGGCCTTGTTCCGGCTGGCTATCGGTCCCAGTCCGGCACCTCGCCATAGAGATTGGCGGTAAAGGTGATGAAGGCCTGAACGCGGGCCTCTGCGCGGGCGCGACCGGCGGTCAGGGCGAAAATGGCAATGTCGGGAGAGCCTTGGTAATCGGGCAGGACCACACTCAGCCGCCCGTCCTTTAGCTCTTCGCCGACATCCCAAGTGGAGCGCAGGGCGATACCGGCACCGGACAGGGCCAGTTCGCGGGCGACCTCTGACGAGTTGGTGCGAACACGGCTCTTGGCGCGGAAGGTGACGGGACCATCGGGGCCGAGCAGACGCCACAGAGACTGGTTTTCGGCGGCCAGCTGGGCGTGGTCGCGCAGGTCGTCCAGTGTGCGGGGATTGCCGAAACGGGCCAGATAGTCAGGGCTGGCACACAGAACGCGGCGGTTAGGTGCCAAGCGGTGCATGGCGGAGTTTTCGGCATCCCATGTGCCGATGCGGATGGCGAGGTCTACATCCTCGGCCATCAGGTCCACAAAGGCGTCGGTGAGATTAAGCTCCAGCGTCAGACGCGGGTTGGCCTCGAGAAACGGTTGCAGATAGGGAGCCAGTCGCCTGCGCCCGAATGAGGTGGGGGCGGTGACGCGCAACAGGCCGCGCGCCTGAGTTGTGCGGCGCGACACTTGGGCTTCCAGATCCTCGACGCCATCCAGTAATTGAAGCGCGCGTTCATAAACCAGACGACCCGCTTCGGTCGGGGCCAAACGTCGCGAGGTGCGCTCGATCAGACGCACGCCCAGCCGGTCCTCCAGCCGTGCCAGCCGACGCGAGGCCACGGCGGGCGACAGGTCCAGACGACGGGCAGCCGCCGACAGGCTGCCTTCTTCGAGAGCGCGCACGAAGATTTCGTATTCGGCCAGCATGGTGCGGCTCCATCTTTGCGTATTTTGCAAAGATATACATCATTCTTCGCTGTCGATAGTGGGGCTGTGTGGGGCTAGGGTGTGTGCCTGTTATTCAGGAGCCTCCCAATGAGCCATTCAATGATCCGCCACGGCAAGCTGAGCGTGGCCTACGAACTGGATGCGTTTGTCCGCGATCGTGCCGTGACCGGTACGGGCGTGACGGCAGAGGCGTTCTGGGCGGTGCTGGATGGCTTGGTGGATCGGTTTGCCGATGCCAACCGCGACCTGTTGGCCAAGCGCGACCGGTTGCAGTCCCTGATCGACGACTGGCACCGCGCCCATCCGGGGCAACCGGATCAGGATGCCTATCAGGCCTTTCTGACAGGGATTGGCTATATCGAGCCACCCGTGGCCGATGCCACCGTGACAACCGCCAATGTCGATCCTGAAATGGCGACCATGGCGGGGCCTCAACTGGTCGTGCCACTGACCAATGCACGTTACTTGCTGAATGCCGCCAATGCCCGTTGGGGCAGCCTGTATGATGCGTTTTATGGCACCGATGCTCTGGGCGATCTGCCATCAGGCAAGGGCTATGATACGGCGCGCGGTCAAAAGGTGATCGACAAGGCGCGGGCGTTTCTGGACAGCGCGGTGCCTCTGACCGCTGGCTCGCATGCCGATGCGGTGGCCTATCGCGTTGAGGGGGGCGCTCTGTCGGTTGAGCTGAAAGACGGCTCGATGACGGGCTTGGCCGATGTGGCGGCGTTTGCGGGCTATACCGGCGAAGTATCCGCGCCATCGGGCGTCCTGCTGCGCCATAATGGTCTGCATTTCGAGATCGTTATCGATCGCAATCACCGTATTGGCGCGACCGATCCGGCGGGCGTGGCCGATGTGGTTGTCGAGGCGGCGCTGACGGCGATCTGCGACGCCGAGGACAGCGTGGCCGCCGTCGATGCCGAGGACAAGGTTCTAGTTTACGCCAACTGGCTGGGGCTGATGAAGGGCGATCTGTCAGCGCGGTTCAGCAAGGACGGCCAGTCGATGGATCGCACCCTGAATCCTGACCGCGCCTATACGGCACCGGACGGGAAGGCGTTCGCATTGAAGGGGCGCAGTGTGCTGCTGACGCGCAATGTCGGTCTGCACCTGACGACCAATGCGGTGCTGGACAGTGAAGGGCGCGAAATCCCCGAGAACATCCTCGATATTGCTATAACGGGCCTGATCGGGCTGCATGATCTGAAGCGCGCTGTGCTTGAGCGCAACAGCCCGGCCGGTTCGGTCTATGTGGTACGCCCCAAGATGCATGGCTCGGAAGAAGTCGCGTTCGCTGCCGCCTTGTTCGGCGCGGTGGAGGAGGGGCTAGGCCTTGCGCCGCTGACGCTCAAAATGGGCATTATGGACGAGGAACGCCGCACCAGCGTCAATCTGCGTAACTGTATCGCGGCGGCCAAAGACCGCGTGGTCTTTATCAATACCGGCTTCCTTGACCGTACCGGCGATGAAATCCACACCATGATGGAGGCCGGTCCGGTGGTCCGTAAGGAGGTCGTGAAGGTAACCGCGTGGATCAAGGCCTATGAGGATCGCAATGTCGATATCGGCCTGAAGTCTGGTCTGTCGGGACGTGGCCAGATCGGCAAGGGCATGTGGGCGGCACCTGATCGTATGGGCGACATGCTGGCCACCAAGGCGGGCCATCCCAAGGCGGGAGCGTCGACGGCATGGGTGCCGTCCCCGACGGCGGCGACCTTACATGCGCTGCATTACCATCAGGTCGATGTCTGGTCGGTGCAAAAGGAACTGGCGCACCGTGCCGAAACTGGTCTGACGCCTTTGCTGACCCTGCCGCTAGCCAGTGAACTGCCTTCACCAGAGGATATTCGTCAAGAACTGGACAACAACTGTCAGGGCATTCTTGGTTATGTGGTGCGCTGGATCGATCAGGGTGTCGGCTGTTCCAAGGTGCCTGACGTTCACGATGTCGGCCTGATGGAAGACCGTGCCACCCTGAGAATCTCCAGCCAGCACATCGCCAACTGGCTGCATCACGGGTTTACAGTTGATGCCGAGGTGATGAATTCCATGCGAAGGATGGCGGTGGTGGTGGATCGTCAGAATGATGGCGATCCAGCCTATCGTCCCATGGCCCCGACCTATGACGGTTTGGCGTGGCAGGCGTCCGTAGCCCTTGTTTTTAAAGGGCGAGAGCAGGCCAACGGTTATACAGAGCACCTGCTGACAACCTTCCGCAGGCTGAAAAAACAAAGCTAGTCAGTATCTTTTTGGGACATGGGGCGCGAATGCGTCCTGTGTCTGCTTGCCTTATCAAAATGATACAGTTCGCTTGCAAATGGCTCGAAATGGCCATAGATGCTCGAAGTGTTAACGCCAAATAACCATGTTTGGGCCTAGAAATGGCTCGCAGCATGCCATTTTCGTTTCAAAACAGGATGGCACAGGTTTTGGAAGGTTGACCTTAGTTCGGGCCGAGGGGGTTCGGGCGGTGTCGTGCTGTGCGGCATGGGAGCGGACCTTTGATCGAGTTTCTAGGGCAGCAGCGCCGTAATCGCGCTTATATTGTCACCCAAAGTGCAAAGATTGCTGTGGGTGGTATCTGTGCGGCCGCCGCTTTGATGGCTGCTGGCATGGCCCAGGCGCATGCCTCGGGTTCGCCTGTCATTATCGGGCCGGATCCCAATCTGCCCACAATGCCGATCGGTGCCAATGCCATCGAAAGCCCCACGGGATTTGATGTGGCACTTGAAGCGCGCATCCCTTCACGTTGTGAGCTGGGACGTGGCGCGGATATCGATTTCGGCGAGTTGACGGGCGGTCTGAGCGCCATCGCGCATCTGGGACTGGAATGTAACGTCCCGTTTGATCTGAACATCCGCGCGACCAAGGGTGGGTTGACCCACAACAGCAAACCGACAGGAGAGGGCCCGTTTTCGGGGCGTCTGGCTTATGGGCTGGATATTGATGTGCCGGTTTTGGCACCGGCTGAACGCTTGATGTCGGGCCGTTATGAAAGTCGCCAACTCCTGTCCGGCGTCACGCTGAGCAGCGTTGATGCGATTGCGAAAGGCGGCGCTGTTTTGCGCTTCAAGACACAGGCACCTGAAGGTGCGGGTCTTTTAGCGGGTGAGTATTCGGAATCTATAATCTTGACCATAGCCCCAAGAATGTAGGTTTTGATGTGATTTTGGATAATTCAACTGATTGGTGAATTGCCTTTTATTTGAATAATCTAAATGTAGTTTTAGTTCGTTGAGTTTAATTGGCTTCGTTTTGAGAAGCTTTTCAAGTAATTCGATAGGAAAAAACATGAAAATCTCGGCTCTTCTCTCTGCGGCTGCTGTCGCTGCTCTGATCGCTTCGCCTGCTGCTGCTGGCAGCATCAACCAGGGTGAGTGGTTCTCGCACCTGTTCCAAACCCACGTTGACTCGCCACCGTTCGCAGGCCTCAACCTGATCGACGCCCAAACCGCTGGCTCGCCGTGGTCGGCATGGCATGCTGTTGGTTCCTCGCAAGGTAATAACGGCACGGCCTCGATGAACGACGGCGCGACCTTCACCCTGAAGGGCAATGTCACCAAGGATTGCTCGTTCTATTCGGGTTCGAGCACCAGCCAGACGCTGGATTTCGGCACCCTGGGCATCTATGCCTCGGACAATACCGGTCCGGCCGCTGCGTTTGACATGGTCGCTCCGGCAACTGTGACGGTCTATACCAACCTGGCAGGCTGCAACACCGCCAACTCGGTGACCATCACCAAGAACAGCGCTGACGGCCTGATCAACTCGGGCAACAACGGCGGCTATGACAGCAATGTCTTCCAAGCCAACCTGCCGTTCTCGGTTGAAGCCAAATACACCGCTGCGGCCCACAACGCTGTGGCCAATGGCAGCCAGCAAACCCTGAGCGTCGCTTCGACGGCGCTGAGCAACGTGGCCAACCACGGTGCATGGAAGTCGCCTTTCTCGCTGGCCGTGAACATTCCGGTCGCTTCGAAGGCTCTGCTGGCCGGTAACTATGAAGGTACCGTCGCCGTCCAGATCCAAGCTTTCTAATCAAGCTTGAATGCGGGTGATGCGCCAGCGGCACATCACCCGTTTGCTTACTGAAAATTGGGTCATTTAGAGCCCATGCAGGGATCGTTTGAGTCGTTCCCTAGTGCACCGGAGACTATCCAATGAAACGTTTCGTCTTGCTCGCCGGCGTCGCCGCTCTGAGCGTTGTGGCCACTTCGGCTTCGGCCCAAAACATGATGAATAAGGGCCAGTACAACAACTTCCACTCCAACCAGAATGTCGGCGTTGGTAACCTGGCAAGTGGTTTGGTTGTAGCTCAGGGTAACGATCTAACCCAGGCTCAGGACGTGAATTTTGCGACCCTGAATGGTCGTTCGACCTGGGTGGCTATCGGTTCGGCCGAGGGCAATAACGGCACGGCCTCGATGAACGACGGCGCGACCTTCACCCTGAAGGGCAATGTCACCAAGGATTGCTCGTTCTATTCGGGTTCGAGCACCAGCCAGACTCTGGATTTCGGCACTCTGGGCATCTATGCCTCGGACAATACCGGTCCGGCCGCTGCGTTTGACATGGTCGCTCCGGCAACTGTGACGGTCTATACCAACCTGGCAGGCTGCAACACCGCCAACTCGGTGACCATCACCAAGAACAGCGCTGACGGCCTGATCAACTCGGGCAACAATGGCGGCTATGACAGCAATGTCTTCCAAGCCAACCTGCCGTTCTCGGTTGAAGCCAAATACACCGCTGCCGCCCACAACGCTGTGGCCAATGGCAGCCAGCAAACCCTGAGCGTCGCTTCGACGGCACTGAGCAACGTGGCCAACCACGGTGCATGGAAGTCGCCTTTCTCGCTGGCCGTAAACATTCCGGTCGCTTCGAAGGCTCTGCTGGCCGGTAACTATGAAGGTACCGTCGCCGTTCAGATCCAAGCTTTCTGATCTAAATATCAAGAGTACAGCGCGCCCCGTTGAACGGGGCGCGTTTTTTGGTCTGCGCCTTGGAATTAGGGCGACCTAATAAGCTTTGGCGTATCGTTTGCAAAATAGCGTTCTGTTAGGTGCTGTTTGATCCGTAATGAAACGGATACGGCATCAGAGGAACCGGGGACCGACCAAAAATGCCGTTTGCCATTCAATATCTGAACCGTTTTGCTGCGGGTCTTGCTGCAGCGGTAATCGGCATTGCGGGTATCTCCGCCGTGGCATGGGCCATGCGTGTCTCCCCGATGGTTTCGGAACTGACAACGTCAGGCGCCGGGTCGACCGCGCGTATCGAAGTGGGAAATGTGGGCAGTGCGGCCCTACCATTCGAGACCCTGCTGACCCGTATGGAGGTGGATGCCACTGGCAATATGGTTGAAACCCCTGCGGACGAAGATTTTCTGATTTTCCCGCCGCAAGGGCTGGTACCGGTCGGTGGTCGTCAAATCGTGCGTGTCCAGTGGGTCGGTGCTCAAGAGCTGCCTGCTTCGCAAGCCTATTATCTGTGGGTGCGCCAATTGCCGGTTCAGACCGAAGCCCCGGATTCCGAAACGGGCGGTACGGCTTCGATCCAGGTCCTTTATACGATGAAGGCGCTTATCGTGGTTGCCCCTCCGGGGGCCGAGCCCAATGTGCAACTTGTCGCGGCCAAGCCTGCGATGGTGGCCCCGATGGCCCCTGAAATTGATCCAGAATTGGGTGAGGCTGAAGCCGCCCCGCTGACGCATGGCATCGAGGTCAAGGTGCGTAATACGGGCCGTCGCTATGCCCTGATGAGCGGTGCAAACTGGGTCGTGGAAGCGACGGATACGTCCGGTCAGCCCTTTACCCGCCAATATACCGGTGATGAAATTTCGCAAAGTGTCGGCGTGGGTTATCTGCAACCTCTGGGCGGCGAGCGAACCTTCCAGCTGCCGACCGAGACGCAACTGGATGGCACCAAGCCTATCAAGGTGCGGTTCACGCGATGAGAAGAGCCGCTAAACCTGCGCGTCTGCACATGGCCGCGTCGGCCATTGTGCTGATAGCGGTCGCGTTTCCTGCTACGGCCGAAGAAGCGATGATTTCGGATGTGACGGGACAGGAAGCGCCGTCACGTCCTAACATTAATCCCTATGATCGCGACATCGGCATGACTGTGCCGTTGAACTTCAACCGGCGTGTTCTGGGTGAAATGGATGTTCTGCTGACGCGGGACGATCGTTTCATCGTTTACTCGTCGGGTTTCAAAAATCTGATCAATCCGTTGCTGACCGAGGAAGCGCAGGCGGAAATCGCTGCCATTCTTGGCGACCGTGAGAGCTTTAGCCCCGAGGATATCGTCAATAGCGGTATTCGTCTGGAATATGATCCGACCCAACTCGCCGTGATGGTGTTGCGGATTGACCCGTCCAAACGAGCTGTCGAAAGCCTGTTTCAGGAAGGTAAGCCCGAAGAACACGGAGTGGCACCGGAAAGTTTCTCGGCCTATGTGAACACCAGTGTGGGTGTCAGCAAGCGCCATAATGTCAGCGATATGCAGACCCCCAGCCTTTACCTGAACGGTGCTGTGCGATTGGGCGGTGTTGTTCTTGAAGCCGATTATCAGGGGCAGGAGACGTTTGGGACGGGCGAATATGAATTCAACCGCCGGTATGCCCGTCTGGTCTATGATGATCCCGAGAATTTCCGCCGCTGGTGGGCGGGTGACCTGGATACGGAAATCCGTGGCCGCCAAAGCTATGTGCAGATGGGCGGCATCGGTGTAGCGCGCCAGCGTCAGCGTTTCGAGAGCTTCCGCAATAGTGTGCTGTCTGGCAACCGACAGGTTGTCCTGCAGGAAGGCTCGACGGTACGGGTCATGCGCAATGGCGTGTTCGTGCGCGAGTTTCAGCTGGATGCCGGTCAGTATGATCTGTCCAACCTGCCGCTGGAAACCGGTTCCAACGATATCCAGCTGGAAATCCGTGACCAGTTAGGCCGCACCGAAACCTTGAACTACAGCGCCTATCTGGATGCCATTGATCTGGATCCGGGCGACTATGAATACGGTGCCTTTCTGGGGATGACCAGCAGCGGCACCTTTGGCTCACCTGAATATAATGATGGCGAGTTGGCGTTCAGCGGCTATTGGCGCAAGGCGTTTGAGAACCGTCCGGCGCTGGGATTGGGGCTTCAGGCCAGCGAAGACATCCAGACCTTGTCGGGGCAAACTCAGTTCATACTCCAAAATGGCAGCCGCCTTCGTCTGGACGGGGCGCTCAGCACCAATGCCGATGAAGGTCAGGGCTTTATGGCGGCCCTGGGTTATGACCACTTTGTGGATCGTGGCGATGTCTATGATTCATGGGCCGTGGCGTTGGAGTATACATCCGAGGATTTTTCTTCGATCGGGAATCCGAACGCCCAGAATCCGACGGAATGGTCGCTTCAGGGGGCCTATACCCGTCGCTTCAGTCCGCAATGGATGGGGTCGCTAAGCGGAGCCTATCGTGTCAGCCGTAATGTCGGTCTTGAGGACTCCTATAACGTCAACGCCTACACCACTTATAATTTCACTCCGGTCTGGGGCGTACAGGTGGGTGTGGAGTATGCGGACTACGGGTTGCCGTTTGCCAGTAATTCCGAAGGCTTTGGCGTCACCTTTGCCCTGATCTGGACGCCGCGTTTCGATCGTCGTGGCGAGGCGCGCTATAATTCGGCCCGCAACTCAGGCTCCGTGCGTTTCCAACAGTCTGGCGAGAACCGCGTGGGAGCCTTGGGCTATTCGCTGGCATCCACCTATGATGATGGTCCCGCAACCTTGTCGGCGCAGGTCGATTATGTCGGTAACCGTTTTGACGGGGCCTTGACCCATTCTTCGTTCGGTCAGGATTTCAGCCGCGTCACCGACCAGCAGGTCACATCTCTCAGTGTCGGCTCTTCGCTGGCCTTTACGGGTGGCAAGTTCGCGGTTGGTCGCCGCATCTATGACAGCTTCGCCGTTGTCGATGCGCATAAATCCCTTGGCGGACGCGATGTCATTGTCGGCGATAGTCTGGAAGGTGGCCGTTATAATTCGCGCAGCGGGGCTTTGGGACCGGCTTTGGCCAATAATCTAAGCTCCTACGTGAACCAGTCGATCCGCTATGATGTGATCGATGTTCCAGCGGGCTATGACATTGGCGACGGCATCAAGCGGGTTCGTCCGGCCTATCGCAGTGGCTATGTCATTGTGGCGGGCAGTGATGCCTTTGTCTCGGCCATGGGGCGGCTGGTGGGGCAGGGCGGTATTCCAGCCAGTCTGATGTCAGGCCGTATTTTCTCGGTCGACGAACCGGATGCCGAGCCTGAAATCTTCTTTACAAACTCGGTGGGCCGTTTCGCGATCCAGAAACTGAAGCCGGGCCATAATTATCGGGTGGAGTTGTTCACCTCACCGGCGCAGGGTTTCCAGTTCAAGGTGCCGGAAGACAATGAGGGGCTTCTGGATCTCCAGACAGTTTCCTTACCCATGATCGTTACCGAGCAATGACAGGAGGGTCCGACACAATGATCCGCTCCGCTTTACGCCGAAAGATAATCGCGGCCCTTGCTGTTGTGGCAGGTCTGGCCCTGTGGGCTCCGCAAGCTGTGGCTCAGGATAAATGCGAACTGACGATGACCACCCAGTCACAATGGGTGATCCGTCATGACCCGTTCGGGGACAACCAGTTGTTTTCTCCGTTCGAAATCCAGTTCTCGAATGCAGGCAGAACGCCCTGCGTGGGGCGTCTGGAAGTCACATCAGTGGGCAATAAGCGCGAACTGGAAAGCCGGACCAGCGCCCAGACTGTGCCCTATAATTTGCGTGATGAATCCAACCGGAATGATCTAACACCGGGCACTTCGGACAATCTGGTGGGTCGTAACACTCAGATTCGAGCCGGAAGCACCGCGACCGGACGTATTGCTTTTACGGTTATCCCTCCGGCAGATATCACCGCCGGTCGCTATACTCAGACCGTGACAATCCAGTTCCGTATGCCCAATGGCGAAATCCATGCGGCCACAGATGTGACTCTGGTGTTCGAGGTGGCCCCGTCGCTGATTATCGGTCTGGCCGGAGAGTTCACGCGTGTGAACGGTACACCGACGCTTAATCTGGGGGATTTGACCCAGAACGGCGTGGTACCGCTGAATGCCAAGGTCTATGTCCGCGCCAGCAGCGGTTATCAGGTGACGGTCACGTCCGACAATCGTGGCCAGTTGCTGCATGAGCAACCGGGTTGGGGCATTCCCTATGGTCTGCGTCTGGGGGGGACGGAAATCAATCTCGGCAACCCGCACATCATGACCAGTCGTGAAGCGCGCGCCCGCGTCGATGATTATCCGCTGCGTATTGATGTGCGCGATATTGGTGGCAAGCCAGCCGGTCGCTATCGGGACACTCTTCGTTTTACTGTGACGGCGATTTAAATCGTTGGCGCAAACAAAAACGCCCCGTCCAAAAGGCGGGGCGTTTTTTAGTTTGATCGTTAATCAGATCGGCTGGATCGTCAGGGCCAAGATCAACGGTTGTTCCAGATTTACATTCTGGAACTGGTAGGAAACCGTGCGGATGGTGGCCATGTTCGACTGGCGCAGAACCTGTTGGCCGCTAGAGGAAAGCTCGACGGCCTGATCGTTGTAAATCATGCGGGCGCTCTCACCGTTGCCAAGCTGACGGTACTGGGCACTGACGGTGTAGCCCCCCGGATTGTTGCAAGCCTCGATGACAGCACCGGTTGCCCCTTCTGCGGCGGTCACTGTGCGGTCCGGACGCACCCAGCAGGATACAGGAACGCGCGCGCGAACGCGGAAATTGCCACTGGCGGTGTCCTTGGCTTGGACTGTGGCTGGCATGGCCATGAGGGCCACAGCCATCGATACGGCGGCTAAAGCGAAACTCTTCATGGTTACAGACCTCTTAATGACGCTTCTCGTCATGCAATCGTTGTGTCTGTTCTAGCCGGCAGCGGTTAATCTGAGGCGATCAGACACGCTTAGCGCTCTTTTAAAGCTTAGGGTCAACAACGCCTTAACCTAGATCAATGAGATCGGTGGGCGATTGTGAAATATTTAAAACCGATTAACCATGATCTTCCTATTCTCCCAACAAAGCTTCAGCATGGGTTGCTTGATTCGAGGGGGAGGCCGCATCGTGCCGCTACAGGTTTTCAAAGGTAAGGGCCGTCACGCGCGTCGCGTTATCCATACGCGCGAGGGGAGCCTGTTATTCCGTCTGTTCACGAACTGGCTGCGTCGCGGGGCATTTCCTGCCCGTTGATGAGGGGGACGCGTTCCGTCTCTGTCACAGGCTTTGAGGGGACTTTGCCTGCCCTGTTGATGGGTGGAGCGCAGGCACATTGTTTGCCTGTGACCTGCCAAGCTTGAAATCGTACTGAAAGAAGCCGTTCGGCGATGGGAACAGGCATGTAAAATCATGGCCAAGCGTTGACCTTGGCGACGGGATCGCACACTGAGGCACAAGTCTAAGTGGTAGGTTCCATGTTCCGCGCCGATGTCTTGAGCAGGGTAGTTGTCCTTGCGACGGCTGTATTACTGGTATCAGCGACCCACAGTTCTGCAGTTCCGATAGGCGCTATGACGCCTTTAAGCGGACCGGCGGCCATTCGGGGCAAGGATTCGTCTGCGCTGGATTATGCCTTGGCTGTAAGACAGCGGGCGATGGCGACCGATCTGGCGGCGCTAGAACAATACGGCCTTGCGGCCATGTCGCGCGCAACGCCCGATAATATGGGACGCCTCCAGCACCTGACCGTGATGATGAGCGAGCAGGGCGACTACGAGGCTGCCAGCCTGTGGAATGCCCGTCTGCGCCAATTGGCCATTCAGGGCGGCGATGATGTTTATCGTGGTCTGGCCGAGGTCAATGACGCCGTTATCCGTCACCAGCGCGACAAGTCGGTCATCGAGGCCGAGGCCGATAGGCTGGTTGCAAAACATGCGGGCACGATTGCCGGTTATCGCGCACAAATCCTGAAAGCCCGCCTGTTGATCGATAACCAGCAGGCACCGGCTGCTCTGGCACTTTTGCGCGATGTCTATCGGGATCTGCCGGTTAACCGGCACGGGGATCGGGGCATCGAGGCGCGCTTGCTGAGCCATATCGCGTTGGCCCACAGCCAATTGCATGATGTGTCGGGCTACCTGAAGGCGATGCAGCGGGCAGAAAACGCCATACAGGCCAGTGGCTATCCGTGGCCGGATTATGAGGCTGTCTATAATTTGTCGCTGACCCTCGCCTATGTGGGCCGGTACGACGAAGCCTATCAGGCCATGCGGGTCTATCAATCACTGGCCGAGCGCACGGGTACGCCGATGCGCATGGCTATGGCAGGTAGTTTGTGTGGCTATGTGGCGCTGACGCGGGATGACTGGCCTGCGGTTCTGGCATGTTATGCACCTTTCGGATCCTCTCTGGATGTGCCTGAGCCTTTAAGGCGATCCATTTTGCCACGCCGTGCTGTGGCTTATGCCCGGACCGGCCAACTGGCTCTGGCACAAAAAGACATTCGCGAAATCCGTCGCCGTATTGATGCGAAGGAAATGCCCTTCACGCCGGCCGTTCACCGCGCCGAGGCAGAGGTGATGATTGCGGCGGGTGATTACCGTCGCGGGATCAAGGCGTTGAGAGACTATCACCTGAACCAGTATCGCAGGGCGACCCAGCGATCGGCAGAAGTGATGGAAGATGTGGTTGTCGATATCGACGAGCAGCTTCAGCAAGCGCATCGTCAAAATGCTTTGCGCGCCCGAACGATTGCGACCCTGTGGTGGTTGATGGGGGCGGTGACGGTTCTGATCGCGGGCCTGATCCTGTTATTGTTGCGACAGCGACGTATGTCGCAGGCACTGGAAAAAGCACATGCTCGTGAACGCGAGGAAAATGCTCGACGCGCCCAATTCTTTGCCGATGTCAGCCACGAAATCCGCACCCCCCTGAATGGCGTGGTGGCTATGGCGGATGCCTTGCGTAAGGAAAATCTACCGCGCGATGTCGCCGAAAAGGTGCGACTGATCGCAACCTCCAGCGAGATGCTGGACCGGCTTCTGTCCGATGTGCTGGACAATGCCAAGATGGAGGCGGGCGAGCTGACCATCGAAACCCAGCCTTTCGATCTGGCGCAACTGGTTCGCGATGTTGCGGCGCTTTGGCGTTCAAAGGCCGAAACGCGCGACCTGAAACTGTCCCTGCAGACCGATCTGGGAGACAGTTTCTGGGTAAAGGGTGATGATATCCGCCTGAGTGAAGTGCTGAACAATCTGATCAGCAATGCCCTGAAATTCACACCGCAAGGCCGTATCCTGCTGAGTGTTGTCAAGATGCCCGACGAACAGTGCCTGTTTGTGGTGACCGATACGGGTATCGGCTTTGATGAAGGCAATGACGGCCATATTTTCGAGCGTTACCGTCAGGCCGATGGAACAATCTCGAACCGTTTTGGGGGCACGGGGCTGGGCCTTTCGATCAGCAGCAATCTGGTCAAGATGATGGGCGGGCGGCTGAATGCTGCCAGCAAACCGGGTGAGGGGGCCCAGTTCTGGTTCAGCCTGCCCCTGCCCGAAACGCAGGATCGCGCTGTCACCTTGGCGGGGTCAGATGATGGATATGACGAGGAAGCGTCTGTCGATAGCCAGACTCTGAGGGTGCTGATTGTCGATGACAATATCACCAACCAGAACATCATCGGCATGCTTCTGAGCGGCAAGGAATACCGTCTGACCTATGCGACGAACGGTCTGGAAGCGCTCGAGGCGGCCTCAAAGCGAACCTATGATGTGATCCTGATGGATGTGCAGATGCCTGTCATGGACGGTCTGGAAGCGGTACGTCGAATCCGTATGTCGGAACAGGCGAAAGGCGCATCACCTGCCGCCATCGTTGTCTGTTCTGCCAATGACAGTGCCGATGATCGCAAACGTGCCATCGAGGCGGGGGCCGATGGCTATGTCGCCAAGCCCATCGTTTTGGAACAGTTGCTGGGGGCTATGCACAGCGCCATGAAAATTCGCGCGCGTCAGGATCAGCCCAAAGACATAGATATTATGAATATCGCCCTGGATTAAGGCTGATAGAGACGTCGTCGGACGATTTGGAAAAAGCCACCCGCATGACACTGCATCTACAACCGATGCAGTCGGATTTCTTGAAGTATCAAGAGAAACGATGGTGGGTGATCACGGGCTCGAACCGTGGACCCGCTGATTAAGAGTCAGCTGCTCTACCAACTGAGCTAATCACCCGTACCGTCGTATGAGCCTTTGGTTGGGCTCCGGCTCTCGAAGCGAAGCATTGCGTCGCAGCGAGGGCGGCTTAATACGCACGCCCCCCGAAGGGTGCAAGTGTTTAATTTCTCAAAAGCGTTTTTTCTTCGATCAATATGGTGATACCGAAGGTCTTTCGGAGTTTAATAGAGTTTTGGGGAGGGACGTATGGCTTTTTGGAACAGACGCCGTTCAATCGATGCCATGCTGGCACCGCAGTCAGGACCGGCGCTTAAGAAGACGCTGAGCTGGCCGCATCTAATGGCTCTGGGCGTCGGGGCCATTGTCGGCACCGGCATTCTAACCCTGATCGGCGTCGGGGCTGGTCTGGCAGGTCCGGCCGTTTTGATTAGTTTTGGTCTGGCGGGTCTGGTTTGTGCCTGTGCGGCACTGGCCTATGCCGAACTGTCGACCATTATGCCTGCATCGGGCAGTGCCTATAGCTATTCCTATGTGGCGCTGGGCGAGCTTCTGGCGTGGATCGTCGGCTGGTCGCTGATCCTTGAATATTCGCTGGTCGTTTCGGCTGTTGCTGTGGGTTGGGCCGGTTATGCCGCGCCGTTCCTGCAGGAGTGGGGCGTGCCGATGGCTTTGCTGGCTGGTCCGCACGTTGACGGCGGTATGGTCAACCTTCCGGCAGTGGGCATTATTGCTGTTGTGACGGGTATGCTGCTGCTGGGAACCAAGGAAAGCGCCACGCTGAACGCGGTTCTGGTGGTCGTGAAGATCGCGGCCCTGATCCTGTTTGTGGCTCTGTCGCTGCCGCATTTCGATTCGGCCAACTTCACCCCGTTCATGCCGAACGGTTTTGGTGCACCCTTCGTGCAGACGGGTGTGATGGCTGCGGCCTCGATTATCTTCTTTGCCTTCTACGGCTTTGATGCCATTGCGACGGCTGCCGAAGACACCAAGAAGCCAGAGCGTGATCTGGCGATCGGTATCGTAGGTTCGATGCTGATCTGTACGGTGGTCTACATTCTAGTGGCTGCATCGGCCATTGGTGCGGCTCCGGTTGCCAGCTTCGCCGATAGCCCCGAGCCTCTGGCGCTGATCCTGCGTGAACTGGGTCAGGGCGCTGCGGCCAAGTGGATTGGCGCTGCTGCCGTTGTGGCTCTGCCGACCGTGTTGCTGGCCTTCCTGTTTGGCCAGTCGCGTATCTTCCTCGGTATGGCGCGTGACGGTCTTCTGCCGCAAGGTCTGGCCAAAATCTCTAACCGTGGCGTTCCGGTCATCGTGACCGTGTTCACGGCCATTGTGGTGGCCTTCCTGGCGGGTGTGATGCGTCTGGATGAGCTGGCTTCGCTGGCCAATGCCGGCACGCTGACGGCCTTCTCGGCGGTGGGTTTGAGCCTGATCGTGCTGCGTATCCGCGAACCGAACCGCGAGCGTAAGTTCAAGGCACCGCTGTGGCCGGTCGTGGGTGTCATCACCATTGTGGGTTGCATCTTCTTTATGACCAGCCTCAAGGCGACGACACAAATCTGGTTCGTGCTTTGGAACGTGCTGGGTCTGGTTGTCTATCTGGCCTGGTCGTCACGCAACTCGCGTCTGGCCAAGGGCGAGGAAGAGGCAGCCTGATGGCGCGTCGCGACTTGACCGGAGCGGTGGATTTCTCGGTCCTTGAGGCCGCCACCGCAGACATGGATGATGTCAGTGAAGAGATACTGGGCCTGTTCGTGCAACAGGCCGGTATCTGGTCGCCGATGTTGACCACGGCCGAATCCGGTTGGCGCGACGCCGCGCACACCCTGCGCGGTGCGGCGGGCGGCATAGGGGCGGGCGATCTGGCCGCCGCCTGTGCCGAGGCCGAAGAGGCGGACGAAGCGGTGTCTGAGGGGGCACTGCTTCGTGTGCGCGATGCGCTGGACCGGGCATTGGCGGATGTGGCTGCCTATCGCCACGAGCTGATGCTCAAAGGGCTGAAGGGCTAACAAGTCTCGATGACAAAATAAAAGGCGGGCCGTTATGGCCCGCCTTTTTCATATCCGCTGATCTACTGGATCAGACCCGCGTCTTGTCCCATACGGAAAACTCGTGCGCGATGCAGCGGTCGATCAGCAGACGCCAGACGGGTTCTGCGATATCGGCCGACAGACCCGCAGGCTCGGCAGCGACCAGCACCTTGGCCACCACATCGTCGATACGCGCTTGATCGAACACGGCCTCGCGGTTCGGCTTGATGCGGGCGGCGGCGTGCATATAGCGCTGGCGCTCGGCCAGCAGGGTCACCAGAGCGCGGTCCAGTGCATCCACGCCCTTGCGGACGTCGATCATGGTTTCGCACGCCTCGGGCGCAGGACGCGCATCAATCGCGACCGAAGAAGGGGAAGTCACATCAGCCGACAAAGGCACGCTCCAGAACATAGTCACCCGGCTCTGCATTAGAGCCTTCCTTCATGCCATAGGATTCCAGCAGTTCAGCCGTTTCCTTGATCATGGCCATCGAACCGCACAGCATCACGCGGTCGGTATTGGGCGAGAAACCGATCGGCAGTTGCAGGTCGGCAAACAGGTCGCCCGACTTGATGCGGTCGGTAATCCGGCCCGGCGTTTCGAAACGCTCGCGGGTGACAGTGGGATAGTATTTCAGTTGCGCCTTGGCCTCGTCACCGATCAGCGGGTCCTCGTGGATGCCCTTGGTGAAGAAGTCGCGATAGGCCAGATCCTGCACATTGCGCACAGTGTGGCAGACAATCACTTCTTTAAAGCGCGAATAGGTTTCCGGCTCGCGCGCGACCGACAGCCACGGCGCTAGGCCGGTGCCTGTGCCGATCAGCCAAAGACGCTCTCCACCCGTCAGGGCATCCAGAACCAGCGTGCCGGTCGGCTTCTTGCCCATCAGAACGGTGTCGCCGGCGACGATCTTTTGCAGGCGCGAGGTCAGCGGACCATCCGGCACCTTGATCGAGAAGAACTCCAGTTCTTCGGCCCAGAACGGGCTGGCGATGGAATAGGCGCGCAGGACCGGTTTGGCGCCGTCTTCGCCGGGCAGGCCGATCATGACGAATTCACCCGAACGGAAACGAAAATCCTCGGGGCGTTTCACACCAAAGCTGAACAGTTGGTCGGTCCAGTGGCGCACCCACAGCACTTCCAGTTCGTGGAAGGGGCTGGGCTTAGCCGGTGCAGTATTAACAGGGGAGGCGTCGGTCATGGCCTCTAACTAGGCGGTCGAAACGCCAAGCGAAAGCCCGCTGCGACATTCTCTGCGGAGAACTGGCTTTGGAATGTAAGGATGGATGAGAATTTGATGTTATTGAGAACAGCAAAGGCCCGCACCGGACTGTCGGTACGGGCCTTTGTTCTGCAGTTGTGGGTCAGATTATCCGGCGACCTTCGCGACGGGCAGTGATCCAGTCTGAGAGGAAGGCCTTGACCAAAATGATCAGCACAATGGCCACCAGAGCCGGCCACATAAGAATATAGGCGGTGAGACCTAGTGTACCCATAAACAGTCTCCTTAAGGTTATTCGGCTGGTAGTTTTGCAGCGGGTTCAAAATCGTCGGTTCGGGCCTTGATGAGGCTGAAATCGAAACGCGTTTTGTTGCGCAGTGTGAGGGTGACACAGACGATGGTGCTGACGGCGTAGGCAATCAGGGCGCTGCTCAGCACGGCAAAGTCATGCAGGAAGCCAATGACGAAGGGCGCAGAAATGGCGCTGGCTAGAATGCCTGCAACAATAGCGGGTCGGCGACCGAAGAAACCGAATACCATCAGTCCCGCGACAATGCCTACGCCGATGACCGACAGGATGTCCGACACATAGGCCATGAAGCCGTCCATAGGGATCCAGCCAAAGCGCGCCGGAATGAAGCAAGCCAGAGCCGCCAATACCGATAGCGTAAAGGCCGAGTTGGTCACGCGGTCCCAGTAAAAACTGGCGATTACAGGGAAAACCAGCGCGCCCCAGAGCGCCCCGACCAGTACCAGAAGGTCGAGAATATTCATCCGTCCACCTGCGAAATACAGTCCGGCCGCGGTGGCGATGATCATGGTCGAGCGACCGATCACCAGCATGGTCTTGGGATTGGTGGTCATGCCCGAGCGACCATAGATGTCGGTCATGGCGATGGCAGAAAGGGCGGCCAGATCAGAATCAGCTGTCGAGGCCAGCGCGCCGATAATCATCACAAAGAATACTGCCAGCAAGACGGGACCGAGATAGGTCGCGGCCAGTTGCGGGATCAGGTTGTTGGGATCGCCGTCCATGGGCTGGATACCGGCATAAAGAGCCACAACGCCCAACATGCCGATGCCGATAATTGTGGCACCATAACCGACGGTAGCGGTCAGGAAGGTTTTCTTGATCAAGTCCTCGCGCACTGCAAACAGGCGCTGGGCGATGGTCTGGTTGCCGATCGCATAGGCCAGAACAGCTGTGATGTAGGGCGCGCCCTGTTTGAGGAAGGCTTCGGACGAGAAGAAGGAAGCCTGTTCGGGGGTGACCTGTGTTGCGCCTTCGGTAAAGACTTGCGGGCCGCCGACCGCGAAGAATACGGCGGGAATAATCACCACCACAGCACCCAGCATGGCGCAGACCTGTACGAAGTCAGTCAGTACCGAGGCGCGGAAACCGGACCATAAGGTATAGAGCAGCACGCCGGCGGCGATGATGGCGACGCCTTGGCTGAAGCTGAAGGGCGACAGCATGGAGATCAGGGCACCACCAGCGATAAAGTTGGAGGTCAGGCTGATAAGGCTTCCCAGGATATTGGATCCTGCCAGCATCAACTGGCTGGAGCGGCCATGGCGGGCATGCATCACCTCGGCCAGAGTATGGGCATTGGGAGCCAGTGCGCGGATACGGCGACCATAGGGGTAGATGAACAGGATCATCAAGGCGCCCCACAAGCCGTAATGTATGGGACCAGATATGCCGTAAGTGTAGCCGGAGGTTGCTGACGCATACATTGATGCGGCCCAGATCCAGGTGGCCGTCATGGACGCTGCAGATATCCCGAAACCGATGCCGTGACCTGCGGTCATATAGCCGTCGGCATCATCCTTTTTCTGGCGGATGGTGATGGATATCAGAAGCGTCCCGCCAAAAAACAGAGCCAGCAGAGCGAGCGTTAGCGGACCGCTCAAACTGTTTAACTGTAAATCATCCACTCTTGTACGCACTCCTTCTGTCGTGTTGCGCCCTGACGGAGAGGCAGGGGCATGGTGCCGGACGCCGGAAACTTGCCGCGTAGATGGCAAAGAGAGGCGGGCGTCTCTGCAAATGGGCAAAACGCCCGTCAGGGGACGAGCGCTGCTAAGGCGTCTATAAGATGACGTTTAAATGGTTTCGAATGAAACAAGCCAGACCATAGTCATTCTGGAGTGAAAATTGACATAACTTTTTTGTGCAATGAATTTTATAAAATTATTAGAGTCAAACTTGAATATATTTAGAGTTTGATTTTTCAAATATTCTAAAGACGTTATGCGTGTATTCCATGTTAAATAAAATATTTCTGGCAAATTTTACTTTAATCATCATGTATTTATAAATATTATTACGTTAAGTGCTTTTGTTCTGTGGGTGACTTGGTGTTGATCTGTGCGTGACGCGAGAATGTCAAAATGGAGGTGACGGCAAAGTCTTCCCGTTCTAGCTTGCCTTTATGCGCACATTTCTTCTCGCTTCGACGATCCTGATGGCAGCCGCTGCAACACCGGTAATGGCCATGAGTCCCCATCAGAACTCTTCCGCTCCGGTGGCCGTTACGGCTCCGGCTTCCAACATCCTGACGGTCGAGCGTGTGTTCGCCAATCCGTCGCTGTCCGGTCCGGTCGCGCGGGGCGTCAGCTTGTCGCCCGATGGCGAACTGGTGGCCTTCCTGCGCTCGCGCGAGGATGATGTGGATGTGCTGGACCTGTGGGCCGCGCCCGTATCGGGCGGCGAGCCATTCAAGCTGATCGATGCCCGCGCCCTTGTGCCGGACGCCGGTGAGCTGTCCGAGGCTGAAAAGGCCCGCCGCGAGCGTATGCGTATTTCGCAGCGCGGCGTGGTGGAATACAGCTGGGACGAGCAGGGCCGCTATATTCTGGCCCCGCTGGAAGGCGACGTGTTTCTGGCCAACCGGGCCGATGGTTCGGTGCGTCGCCTGACGCAAACGGCCGCTGATGAAATTGACGCCAAGGTGTCGCCCAAGGGTCAGTTTGTCAGCTTTGTGCGTGACCAGAACCTGTTCATCCAGAACCTTGAAACGGGTGCCGAACAGGCTGTCACCACCGAAGGCAAGGACCTGATCACTTGGGCCACCGCCGAGTTCATCGCTCAGGAAGAGCTGGACCGTGACACCGGTTACTGGTGGAGCCCGAACGAAAAATACATCGCGCTGCAACGCACCGATGAATCGACGGTCGATGTCGTGCCGCGTCTGGATATTTCGGGTGGCGGTGCCTCGGTTGTCGAGCAACGCTATCCGCGTGCGGGCCGCCCGAATGCCGTAGTTGAGCTGTTCATCCACGATGTGACTACGGGCAGCCGTGTTCAGGTCGATCTGGGTGCCAATAAAGACATCTATCTGGGCCGTGTGAACTGGGCCTCGGATGGCTCGGTTGCCTATGTGCAACGTCTGTCGCGCGATCAAAAGACGCTCGATCTGCTCAGCGTTAATCCGGCCACAGGCCAAAGCCGTGTCATCGCCAGCCAGACCTCGAACGCCTGGGTGCCGCTGACCCACAACTTCAAAGCCTTGAAGGACGGTAACTTTATCTGGTCCAGCGAGGAAAGCGGCTGGAACCACCTGTATCTGTACAATAAGGACGGTCGCCAGATCCGCGCCATTACGCGCGGTGACTATCCCGTCAAATCGCTGGACGGCGTCAATCAGGATACGGGCGAGGTCTTCTTTACCGCCTCCATGCGCGATGGGCGTGAACTGCCGATCGAACAGCAACTGTTCAAGGCGTCGCTAAAGCGCACCGTGAATCCGACTGAAATTACCCCGCGCGGGGGCTGGTGGTCGGCATCGGTCAATGGCACCGGCACAGCCTATGTCGGTAACTATTCGGACCTGAACACCCCGTCGCAGTCGGCTCTCTATACGATGGACGGCAAGCGCGTGCGCTGGATTGAAGAGAACAGGCTGCAAGCCGGTCATCCGTTCTGGCCGTTCAATGACCGCCAGCAAGACCCGACCTTCGGTACGCTGGAAAGCGACGGCCATACGCTGGTGTGGCAGATGACCACTCCGCCGAACTTTGATCCGTCCAAGACCTATCCGGTGGTGATGCAGGTCTATGGCGGCCCGTCGGGTGGTGGCGTCAAACGCGCATGGCAACCGGCGACCACGCAACTACTGACCGAGGCGGGCTATATCGTCTTCCGTCTGGACAATCGGGGCGAGGGCGACCGTTCGGCGGCCTTCAAACAGGCGCTGTACCTCAAGATGGGCCAGCCCGAGATTGCCGATCAGGTGATCGGGGCCAACTATTTGCGCAGTCTGCCCTATGTGGATGACAGCCGTATCGCCATGATGGGCTGGTCCTATGGTGGCTTCATGAGCCTGATGGCGCTGACCGAGCCGGAAATGGGTCTGGCCGCTGCCATTTCGGGCGCTCCGCCGACCGAGTGGGGCCTGTACGACACCGCTTATACCGAGCGTTATATGTCCACGCCGGAGGCGAATGTGGCGGGCTATGCCGCATCGGATGTGAACACGCGCCTCGATAATCTGACGGGTCGTTTGCTGCTGATGCACGGCATGGCGGATGACAATGTGATCTTCGAGAACACCACCCGTGTTCTCAATGCGCTGCAGGAAAAGAGCATCCCGTTCGAGACCATGCTCTATCCGGGCCAGCGTCACGGCATTCGCGGCAATGACCGCCAACTACACCAGTGGCGCACCTATTTGGACTTCCTCGACCGCACCATCGGCACCCGTGCAGATGTCAGCGGCCAGTAAGGTCTGAAGCAACTATAATCGTAAAAAAGCGGGGCAGAGACCGTTCAGGTTTCTGCCCCGTACTTATAGGTAACACCCAAAGACGTTTTGAGGTGATGACTAGAAACGCTTGCTCAGATGGAGGCTGACCACGCGACCGCGTGGGTCGGCGGCGACGGGATCATAGGCGAGGAAGAACTGGGCCAGAGGAGGGGCCTTGTCGGCGATGTTCACAACGCCGACGCCCAGTTCCAGTGTGTCGCTGACATTATAGCCGTAATAGATGTCGGCGGTGGTCTGGCTGGCGATGGTGGTGTCGGTGATACCGGCGCGGTCATTATTATAGCCGCTGGTATAGTGGACAAGGCCGGTCAGGCTGTGGCGATCATTCTGCCACGAGAGGCCAAACTCGCCCCTGTTTTCCGGCAATGAGCGGCCCAGCGTGTTCAGGTTAGTCGAGCCGACACCCGACACCGACGGGCCGCGACCGTCCACGCGGATGTCGTACTGGTCCACCAGTGTCCATGTGGCGCTGGCCGAGACGGTGCCGTCCAGCAGCGGGCGACTGTAACGCGCCGACAGATCAAGACCCGAGGTTTCAATCGACGAGGCATTGATGAAATACAGCTGCACCATGCTGATGCTGCCACTGCTTGAGCGGGTGACACGCTTTTGGGCTTCGGTGCCGATCAGGCCAGCGGCATCGTCGGCGGCGGCCTGATTGATGATCGGCTGCGGGGCCTCCTTGATGACAAGGTTGCTGTAGTCGAATCGCCATGCATCGACCGACAGTTCAAGGCCGCGAACGGGTTTCCAGATCGCGCCGAGGCTGATGTGTTCGGAGGTTTCCGGCTCGAGGTCAGGATTGCCCGAGGTCAGGGTGTTCACAAAGACATAGCTGCCGCGATCCAGAACGGAGGGCTGGGCGGCCTGTGCGCCACGGGTGGTATAGACTGACGGAGCGCGATAGCCGCGTCCCCATGAACCGCGCAGGGCCAAGGTATCAGTGGCATCCCATCGGATCGCCAGCTTGGGGCTAAGCTTGCCTGAAGACCCGTCATAGGTCTCGTAACGGGCGGCCAGTTGCGCCTCGATATTCTGACCCAGCAGCAGACGCGCCTCGGCAAAGGCGGCATAGGTGTCCTGAGTGCCGTCAAAGTCGGGTGCAAAGCCTGCGGTCAGCAGGTCGCCAGAGTTAACCTGATCGCTCCAGTCATGGCTGAAACCGCTGCGACGGTATTGCAGGCCTGCCGCCAGATCGAGGCTGCCGCCATCCCATTCGTGAATGCGCCCGTCGATCTGGGTGTCTACAGTAAACAGGTCTGCACTGCCGTGAAGGCGTGTCCAGCCGGTTAGGCTGTCGATCAGGGCGTGGCTGTTGGCCGTACCGGTGCCGGTCAGGGCGCTGCCGAACGGGTTATAATACTGGCAGGGGCCGACCCCTGCGGTGCCCGTGGCGATATCGCAACCCGCGCCGCCAAAGCCGTTCAGGGCATTTTGCAGGGCGGTGCCGACCACGTCCGGTTTGCTGTAGTCTACGTCCTGACGGCTGGCGGTGGCAGAGAACGACCAGTTCCAGTCGTCGTTCAGCTTGCCGTCTGCGCCACCGGCAATGCGCCATGTCTCATAGTCGAACTCGGCCGCCGATGCGCCCGAGGCTCCGCCCTTTAGGCGACCACGGAACAGCACGTCCTCGCCATAGGGGTTATCGGGATGGTCCTGACCGATAACCAGTGTACGCGACAGGATGGGTAGGGAAGGGGACTGGCGGGCACGGGTAAAGGTAGAGGCCCACGATGCTTGCGCCCATACATCTGTATCGCCCATTGTCTTGCGATAGTCGGCAAACAACTGTGTGCGGGTTTCTTCGGGCGTCAGGTCAAAGAAGTCCGAATAGTCCAGACGGCAAAAGCTGTCCGACGGGCCGTTGCGGTAAGAGCCGACAAAGACAGGATTGTCGCAATCGGCATCGGCTACATAGGCATTGGTGGACGGACGGAAATAGGAACCCGGCTGGCCATAGCTGGTGACGGCGGTCCATGCGGCGCGGCCATAGCGTTCGGCCTGAGTAAAGTCGCGCTCATCCGAGCCAAGCGCCGAACGGTGAAAATGCGATGCCGCTAGTGTCAGGCTTCCATTCAGCAGGTCCAGACTGCCGATGGCCTCGATCACGCTTTCATCCGAGCCATCGGTAAAGGCGTATTTGGCGCGCATTTCTGGGGCGGTCACGTCGCGGCGGGTGATGAAGTTGACCGCGCCGGCCACGGCATCAGAGCCATAGATGGCCGAGGCGCCGTCCTTGACCACCTCGACCCGTTCCAGTGCGATGTTGGGGATCAGGGAGTTGATATCGACAAAGGCCGACCCATCGGTGGCCACCACGGCGCTGTTGGTCCAGCGCTGGCCATCCACCAGAACCAGAGTTGCTCCAAGGCCGAGGTTGCGCAGGTTGAACTGGGCTGTGCCCGAGCTTTGGGGGTTGTTCATCTGGTCGATCAGGTTTTCAGAGCCGGAATTGGCCCCGACCAGACGGGTAATTTGTGACAGGTCGGATATGCCCGCAGCCTGAAGCTGGCTCTGGTTCAGGTTCTCGACTGTGGTCATGCGCGCGGCACCGGCCAGACGCGAACCGGTTACGACAATATCATCAACCTGTGTGCGGACAATCTGGTCATCACCGGCCTTGGCCATGACGGCGGATGGCAGAAACAGGGCTGACAATGCGGCACCTGCACAGATGGTCGTTTTGGTTTTGCGCGCGAACATTATCGATAAAATCCAAAAGCACTTTGACATTGACGTGCCCGTTGCCGCATTGGGCGTGTCATGTCACTCAGAAACGCCATAGATTATTGATAATGCGCGAACCTACTCTGGCGGAAAAGGTCGCTGACGAATTGACCCACCGTATAATTATCGGCCAGCTGAAGGCTGGCGAGCGTCTGCGGCAGGAGGAGTTCGCGCATGAGTTCAGCACCAGTCATGTGCCGATCCGCGAAGCCTTCCTGCGTCTGGAGATACGGCGGCTGGCTATCAGTGAACCGCGTCGCGGCGTGAGGGTGGCCCCTCTGGAAAGCCATGATGCGCTGGAGATTGTGCGTATGCGCGGCGCTCTGGAAGTTATGGCTTTGCGAATCCAAAAGGGGCGGCCCAATACACGCCAGTTGGCCAAGGTTCGCGAAGCACTGAAAGCGGGCGACGAAGCGGCTGATCTGATCGCATGGGAAGCCGCCAATCGCGCCTTTCATACAGCCTTGGCCGAGTTGTCATTGATGCCGCGTCTGGTCTCGACAGTGGCGGATCTGAACATCGCCTTCTCGCGTCAGGTGTTTGCCAAGATGCGCTCGGATGACTGGAAGCCGCGTTCGAACCACGATCACCAGCGCATCTATGATGCCCTTTGCGGGGGCGACATCGACGCCGCTGTAAACCTGTTGGAAAACCACATCTGGGCCGGTGAACGATACCCGTCGCAAATGCAGGTCGCGAGAGGCTGACTCAATCTTGTCCATTCATGGCAAGCTATAAATCCCCACCCGCTTAAAGATAGATGCTGCATCTTGATGGCTACAAGTCATTGATAGAGCAGGCGTTTTACGAGGCCTTTTCTTTCAGGCGGCACGGCTTCCACTTTGCTGCTCATATGGGTCATGTCTGCTTATGCCAACCAGCAATATACTGTTAGATGTCGACAGCGGTGACATGGAAGTCTGCGGTTAATCGAACCGTTTTGCATAACACCCGTTTGGGACAAGGCCGCGTTGGTCAGGCTGTTCACAAACGAGGTGCATCCATGGCCCCCAGACCCAGTTGGCAAGGTCATCTGAATCTGTTGCGCACACGCAAGGCGGGATGAGCGGACTTGCAGAGCGATGCGACTGATACAGAAAACATACCTGCCGGACTTCGGTGGTGTTCGGATGAAATAGAGGGCATCCGCCGCAAGCGTGCAGGTCGAGGCTTCTTTTATGTAAAGCCTGACGGAACCCGCGTCACAGATGAAAAGGTGTTGGGACGAATACGCGCCCTGGCCATTCCACCGGCGTGGACACAGGTTTGGATTTGCCCGCACAACAACGGTCACATTCAAGCGACAGGTCGCGATGCGCGCGGGCGAAAGCAATATCGCTATCACCCTGATTGGACCAAAGCCCAGTCAGAGAACAAGTTTGCGCGTATGCCTGCTTTTGCTGCGGCTCTTCCCAAGCTCGAGGCGGCCATAGAGAAAGCTCTTGCTCGACGTAAATTCGATCAGGAAAAGGTCGTGGCTACGGCGATGCGTTTGTTGGAGTTGAGCTTGATCCGCGTGGGCAATGCCCGTTATTCGCGCGAAAACCGCAGCTTTGGGCTAACGACCCTGCGTAAACGTCATATCGAGGTCAGCGGCACCGAGTTGCGTCTAAAATTTCGCGGCAAAAGCGGGATTATCCATGATCTGAATGTGCAGGATCGTCGATTGGCCGCAGGTGTGCGGCGGCTGAGTGAATTACCCGGCCAAACCCTGTTCCAGTATGTCGATGACGAGGGACAATTTCACGCCGTTACATCCGGCGACATCAATGCCTTCATCCAAGAAAATATGGGCGAGGCGTTCTCGGCCAAGGATTTTCGCACATGGGCAGCGACTGTGTGTGTGGCGCGCGCCCTGTGCGACACCGATCCGCCTAGTTCGGCTGCGGATGCGAAGCGAAAGGCCAATACCTGCATCCGCGAGGCGGCATCCTTGCTGGGTAATACGCTGGCGGTCTGTCGCAGTGCCTATGTGCACCCGCGCGTTGTCGAATTGTTCGAGCGCGGTGAGATATCCGCTGCCTTACCGCGCACATCGGCCAAATCTTTCGAGTGCGCCTTGGCTAGGGCTTTAGCTGCCGAGAACTGACTAGAGGCACTGAAGGATTGAGACAGGTCTCCGGGAACATGGGTGTGCTTGCCGGATTGTTATAGGTTCACCCAAGCCGCTCATCTAGGGAGATATTATACCATGGAGAACCGGTCATCGATGCAGGATCCGCGTTATCAATATCCTCGGCCTCCATTTCCCGATCAGGAACAGGCCGCGCCGGGTTTGGCAAAGCGCATGACACCTTTGCCCGATCACGGCGAGACCAGCTATCGTGGTCATGGTCGATTGGCAGGGCGTCGTGCCCTGATCACCGGTGGCGATTCCGGCATAGGACGTGCCGTGGCCATAGGCTTTGCGAGGGAAGGGGCCGATGTCGCGATAGCCTATCTGCCATCAGAGGAAGCGGATGCGGCTGAAGTCATCAAGCTGATCGAAGCAGAGGGTGTAAAAGCTCTGGCATTGGCGGGTGATGTGCGAGACGAGACTTGGAATGAAACCATGGTCGCTCGAACCGTTGAAGCGTTCGGCGGGCTGGATATCCTCGTGGTCAATGCGGGCCGTCAACAATACCGCGACGATCTGTCGGAATTTTCCACCCGCGATTTTGACGCGACAATGAAGACCAACCTGTATGCCTTGCACTGGCTATGTCAGGCGGCGATGCCGGTCATGCCGGCGGGGGCTGCAATAATTACGACGGCGTCTATTCAGGCCTATGAACCCAGTGACATCCTGTTGGACTATGCGACTACCAAGGGCGGCATAGTGACCTATACAAAGGCGTTGGCAAAACAGGCTATCGAGCGTGGCATTCGCGTCAACGCGGTCGCTCCGGGGCCGTTCTGGACCGTGCTTCAGCCCAGCGGGGGCCAACCCGACGAAAAAGTCAGGAATTTCGGTGCCCATAGTGCCTTTGGCAGGCCCGGACAGCCTGTCGAGATTGCGCCCGTCTATGTCCTGCTGGCGTCGCAGGAAGCCAGTTTTGTCACCGGCGAAGTGTGGGGTGTGACCGGTGGCGCGGGTATTGGCTAGTTCGCGTTATGAGGCGCAACCAAGCCAAGCATAGGGGGCGCGCAACTTATCTGCGCGATCTAGGGCGGGCCTTCGGGGGTGCCCTATTGTTTTCGCTCCCGTTGTTGATGACGATGGAGATGTGGGAACTGGGAATGACACTGGAGCCGTGGCGCCAGTTACTTTTTCTGCTTGTCAGTCTGCCCGTGCTTTACGGTCTCGCCCATTATGCCGGTTTTACGGACAGACGTGGCCGGTGGGACAATGTTCTCGAAGTGGCCGTTGCCTTTTTCGTCGCGGCTGTGACGGCGGCAATATTGTTGGTTTTGACGGGCGCTTGGGAACTCGGAAATCCGCGAATAGCCATCGGACAGTTGACCCTGCAATTGGTTCCCGCAGCCATTGGAGCCTTGTTAGCGCGTAAACAGTTGGCGGCAGACGGCAGGCAGGAAAGCATTCGCAAAGGCGACTATCTGGGAGAACTGTTTCTGATGATGGCTGGCGCGCTTTTTCTGGCGCTAAACCTCGCCCCCACTGAAGAGATGCAGCTTGTAGCCTACCGGATTGGACCGGAAATGGCATTAGCGGTGATGGGGTTGTCGATGTTGCTGCTCCACATCTTTGTCTTCGAGGTTGGCTTTGCAGGCCAGGAAGAGCAGGAGACGCCATTGGGCGCTTTGCTGCATTTTACTGTACCGGGCTATGCCATTTGCCTGTTGTCAAGCATGGGTATCTTGGCGCTTCTGGGTATGAATGATGCGCATGGCGCGGGCGCAGTTATGGCCAATACGGTCGTGTTGGCATTTCCTGCGTCCTTAGGTGCAGCCGCAGCGAGGCTTTTGGTATGAGGCTGGGCTTGAAGCGCAGGCCAAGACGCCGCACTGAGCGAGTGCAGGGTGTAATCGCCATTCTGGGCGTGATGATTGTCTTCGCGTGCGCGGCAGTACTGGCATTAGAAAGCCTAAAAGGCCGCGATAGAGCCGAGCTATCGGCGCAGGTGGTGGATACGGTGTTGAGTGTGGGTGGTCGCCAACTTACCGTACAAGTTGAAAACCGAGGCGGACGCACAGCTTCCGAGGTCACTGTCACGGCTAAAACTTCTGAAGAAGCTGTTCAGGCTGTAATCGACTATGTCCCAGCGCGGGGAAACAGGCATGTTGTTATCCGTGTTCCGAGCGAGGGCGAGGTTACAATCGCAATCGACAGCTGGATTTATCCTTAAAGCGGTCGGTTGGACGGCGTTTGCCGCTTGAATGTGTTACCCACTACCTCGGCATCGGGACCGTCAGGACCCGCGCGTTTGCGAGACTCGGCTTGGGTCTTTTGAGCCTTCTTTTCAGATGAATCCGGCGTTGACTTGGTGACTGGCGAGGCACCGTTGCGTGTGCGACCTGGAGATTGTTTGGGCATTGGATTTCTCTTTAAATACAGGTTTAGGGGCGGCATGAACGTGACCTGCCGTACCCTAAAGGACGCCCTTGGAAGCCATTTCGTTCCAATAAATCGACGGCTCAACCGGAAGGGCGAGCGCACGCAATGACGTCCTCAGAGGTAAAGGTCGGCGTCAGGGTCCGTTTTTCCGCAGAAGGACGCCTTCACGATCTGGCTGGCAATAACCGAATAGGTGATGCCGTTTCCGCCCAGTCCAGCTACGGCCCAGACATTGTCCATCGATCTTGCCGGAGCAATGAAGGGCAGCCCCGTCGTGCTGTTTCCGAACGCCCCGGCCCATTTGTATTCTGTCTGGAACTCAATCTCGGGAATTAGAGATTTCAGCTTGTTCTGGAGGGTTTTGGCTTTGGTCTGAAGCAAGGATTTTTGGGTGTGTGCAAGTGGATCGTCCGCGTCCTCGCCCCCCAAAACGATCCTCCCGTCCGGCGTAGCGCGGAAATAGAGGTAGGGATCTGACGCTTCCCAAACCATCGTGTCTTTCATCCAAGCCGGCATGGTTGCTGATTTATCCGAGGCAATCGCCCAGGTGGACAGGATATCGGCCTTGGGGATCGAAACCATTTCGGGCAGTTCGTATCCTGTGCAAAAGACGACCTTTTTGGCCCTCACAACATGGCCATTGTCCATTTTTAAACTGACGCCTGAAGGATCGGCCAGAACATCGACCACCTCGACAGGGGAATACAGCGTGATGCCGTTTGCGAGGGCACGCCGCATAAGTCCGGCGGCAAGTTGCCCTGGATTAGCGGATGCTGATTTCAGGCTGAATATTGCGCCGGTCCGTTTGATGCCGAACTGTTCAGCGAGTTCTTGCGCATTGAGAAAGGTGCTTGGCAGGTCAAGCCTGGCTCTTTCTTCGGCCTCTTTAGCCAAGGCACGGGCCCCATATTGATCGCCTGCCAAATAAAGTGTCGAGCGCTCTTCAAAGGCGCAACGAATGTTTTCGGCTTTTATCAAGTGCGACAAGTCTGAAAGTGCCTGAAAGCAGCGGCGATAAGCGCGTGAGGCGTTGGCATGCCCAATCTTCTTGGCAAGATGCACAAGCGGGAGGTCAATTTCCCATTGCAACAGGGCGGTCGAGGCAAGGGTTGAACCCGAAAGGGGGCGTCGGCGATCCAACACCGTGATCGACGGAGGGTATCCCCATTCCCGTTTGAAGGCCTCGCTGGATGCCGAGAGGGCATGGGCCATGAAGGCTCCGGTGATGCCTGCGCCGACTATTGCGATATCAGTCACTACGCTGCCTTCAAGAGGTGCGTAATCTAACCCTAAACCGGATGATGCCTCCCATAGGGTATGGCCGGTTCTTAGATCTGTTTCTTCAGTTGCTGATGTCATCGAAAGCTAAAGGCTCGACACGCATCGGGTGTTCCCTAGAGACGAGAATGCAGCCGTTCCTCACGCTTAGTTGACCTGATGGCGGGAACAATAAAGATTACGTTACGTTAAGTATTTCACTGTGGGGGCCATTAAGGAGTCACTGAAATGGCCGATTGGAAAAATAAAGTTGAAGGCAATTGGAACGAGTTTTCGGGAAAGGTGAAGCAACAGTGGGGTAAGCTCACTGATGATGATCTGACCCAAATCAAGGGCAACCGCCAAGAACTCGAAGGCCGCATTCAACAGCATTATGGTACGGATCAGGCCACGGCGCAAAAGCAGGTGGATGACTGGTTCAAGACCCAAGCTTAAAATAAAGGAAAGGCCCGCTTAGGCGGGCCTTTCGTTTAAAGCGTGTCCATGATGGGCAGTCGAACAGTGAAGCAACTGCCCTTGCCCGCGCCTTCGCTGGCAACCTCAATGGTGCCGTCGTGCATTTCGACAAGTTTTTTGACGAGCGCCAAGCCAATGCCCAAGCCCTCGCGGGCGCGATCATCCGGTCCGTTCTCTTGTGCAAAAAGGTCGAAAATCCGCTCTCGGATTGTCTCTGGAATGCCAACACCATTGTCTTGAACAGAGATACAAACATGATCGCCGTCGATTTTGGAGGATAGAGCGACTTTGCCGTGAGCGGGCGTGTACTTTGCGGCGTTGGTCAACAGATTGCTGGCGATCTGGGACAGGCGGGTAAAATCGCCAGCCAACCAGACCGGACCATCGGGGATATCAACGGTCAAGGTGTGTTTGCCCGCTTCGATCTTTGGCGTAGCGATGAAGACGGCAGAGTTTACCACGCTCTCCAGGCTGACCCGTTCTTGTTTGATCGAAATCTTGCCTTGATCAATGCGCGCCACATCCAGAAGGTCTTCGACCAATCGCGCCAGATGTTGGGACTGAACCTGCATAAGCTTCATGATCGAGCTTTGGCGTTCACTGTCCTCAGTTCGTGAGAGCAGACGAAACCCTGAATTGAGGGCCATGATTGGATTGCGTAGTTCGTGGCCTAAAATTGCCAAGAACTCGTTCTTTCGCTGGTCGGCGACTTTCAAAGTCTGCGAATAGGTTTTCAGTTCTTCGTACTGGGACAAAACCTTTCGCTTGCTTCGATAAAGCTCGATGAAAACGCGGGCCTTGCTACGCAGGATATCGGCCTCGATGGGCTTTTGGATAAAATCTACAGCTCCGGCTTCATACCCCCTGAAGCGTCGCTGGATGTCCGCGCTTCCGGCGGTGAGGAAAATGAGGGGGATGTCCCGCGCGTTGGAGCTACCGCGCATGAACTCGGCTAGCTGGAAGCCGTCCATGTTTGGCATTTGCACATCCAGAAGCGCCAGTGCGAAGTCGTGGACCAGCAGCAGCTCAAGAGCCTCGTCTCCCGAACGTGCCTTGAGACAGGTCACGCCCTCATTGGCCAGCAGTGCCTCCAGAGCGATGAGGTTCTCTTCAAGGTCATCGACCAGAAGGATGTTAATCGGCTGATCTGCGGTGCTCATAATGCTTCAATCGCTTTTAACTGGTCGGCAATGCCCCGCAGGCTTTCCACCCGGGCCTTGGGGCAAAACTTGAGGCCTGCCTCGGGCATGGCACGGGCATAGGCGGTGGCAGGGTCTTCAATGATGACGTGGCCGCCAGCGGCCGCGATGGCCTTCAAACCACGCGCCCCATCATCATTGGCACCTGTCATCAGGATGGCCAGCAGGCCCTCGCCATAGGTATCTGCGGCACTTTCAAAAAGGATGTCGATGGATGGGCGCGAGAAGTTCACAGCCTCGTCCGACGACAGGGCAAGGTCGCCATTGGCCTCGACCAGCAGATGGTAGTCGGAAGGGGCGAAATAGACGACGCCGGGCGCTGCGGTTTCCTTGTCCTCTGCCTCTTTGACAACAAGCTTGCACTGGCTGGCGAACAGCGGGGCCAACACATTGCTACGGTCGGCTGGAATATGGATGACAGCCAGCACAGGCACGGGGAAGTCCGACGGAAGTTGGGGCAGGACTTGCAGCAAGGCTTGAACACCGCCTGCCGAAGTGCCGATGACAACGGCTTCAATACCCTTCATCAGTCATGCCTCCGGTAAATTTTCTCTGGCAGGACAAAATCGCTGAAGGCGTCCGCATGTCGCGAAAAACGCAGGGTTTCCTTGGACCCGATGCCGAGGAAACCGTTCCGGCTCAGCGAGTCTTTAAACAAACCCACAGCGCGGTCCTGAAGTGCACGATCGAAATAGATCATGACGTTTCGGCACGAGATGAGCTGCATCTCACCGAACACTGCGTCGGACACCAGGCTATGATCAGAAAAGACAACATTGGCGCGAAGACTGCTGTCGAAAACGGCGCGCCCATAGTCGGCTGTGTAATAGTCTGACAGGGACGAACGGCCGCCAGATTTTTGGTGGTTTTCAGTGAATTTGCGGATACGATCCAAGGGATAGATGCCCGCTTTTGCCGCAGCCAGCGCATGAGGATTGATGTCGGTCGCGTAGATGATGGTGCGATCCAGCAGGCCTTCTTCCTTGAAGAGGATGGCCATGGAATAGACTTCTTCACCTGTGCTGCATCCGGCGATCCAGACCTTGAGGGACGGATAGGTCTTGAGGTGTGGCAGGACCTGTTCACGCAGGGCGCGGAAATAGGATGGGTCGCGGAACATTTCGCTGACCTGCACCGTCAGGAAGCCCAGCATCTGACCCATCATGTCGGGATCATGCAGGATGCGTTCCTGAAGGGCAGTGATGGTAGAGACACCGAAATGAAGACGTGCCTGTAAAAGCCGTCGCTTGATCGAGGCGCGGGCATAGTGCCGGAAATCATAGTGATAGCGCAGGAAGACCGCCTCCAGCAGAAGCTGGATTTCGATGTCCTCTATCGACGGCTGTAGGGCAGGGCTCAACGCGGCATCCACACGCGAATAAGCGAGAGCAGTTTGTCCACATCCAGCGGCTTGGCCATGTAGTCATTGGCACCCGCGGCCATGCATCGCTCTTGATCGTCAGGCATGGCCTTGGCTGTCAGCATGAGCACCGGCAGGGATTTGAAGCGGTCATCCTTGCGGATTTCCTGCGTGGCCGTCAGGCCGTCCATCACCGGCATCATTACGTCCATCAGGACAAGATCGATGTGCTTGGAAGGATCGTCTGCTGCATTATTGAGTACGTCCAATGCCTCCTTGCCGTTGCGGGCAATCTCGATCTTGGCTCCACGAGGTTCGAGGACATTGGTTAGGGAATAAACGTTTCGCACGTCGTCTTCGACGATCAGGATGCGGCGATCTTCAAGCACGGCATCGCGGTGACGGGCCTGACGGATCATCTTCTGCTGTTCGGGCGGCAGTTCCGATACGACCTGGTGCAGGAAGAGCGAAACCTCGTCTAGCAGGCGTTCGGGCGACTTGGCCCCCTTGATGATGATCGAGCTGGAATAACGGCGCAGCTGTTGTTCGTAATCGGGTGACAGGTCCTGTCCGGTGTAAACAATCACCGGCGGGAAGGCATAAGTCCCCTCGCGGCTCAACGTTTCCAACAGCGAGAAGCCGGACGCATCAGGCAGTGTCAGATCCAGCACCATACAGTCGAAGGTCTGGCTCTTAAGCTTTTCCAGACATTCGGCAGCCGTGCCGACGCCCACAGTTTCCACATCGCCCGATGCCAATAGGCGACCGACAGCATCGCGCTGTACCAGATCATCCTCGACAATCAGGACGCGGCGGACCGAGCGGGTCAGCTTCTCTTCCAGTGTCTTCAGCACATTGACCAGATCTTCGCGCTTCACCGGCTTGACCAGATAGCCGATGGCACCCAGCGACAGAGCAGTCTGGCTGTGGTCTTCGCCAGAGACGACGTGGATCGGGATGTGACGGGTATCGTCATCGCGTTTTAGCACATCAAGTACGGTCAGACCGGACTGGTCCGGCAGGCCAACGTCCAGCACCACAGCACTGGGCTGATAGCGTTTGGCCAGACGCACAGCTTCGTCAGCGGTGCCAGCGACCAGAACCTGGAAGCCCAGTTCGCGCGAAAGATCCCGCACGATGGCGGCAAAACGTGCATCGTCCTCAACCACCAGCAGCACGCGGCGCGTGGATGTCAGGTGTTCGCGGTCATCATCAATGGAGCGCGAAGCCGGACGAACCGGCTCTTGCGACAGGTCGAGGCTTGAAGGGGCTGGCGCCGGAGTGGGTGATTTGGCAGGGGCGAGCGGGGCCTCGCGCGGCGCGACCTGCTCGGCATCATACAAACGCGGAATGATGAGGGTGAAGGTGCTGCCCTTGCCCGGCGTGCTTTCCAGTGTGATCCGGCCCCCAAGCAGGCGCGCCAATTCACGCGAAATCGACAGTCCAAGGCCCGTGCCACCGTATTTGCGACTTATGGTGCCATCAGCCTGACGGAAGGCATCAAATACGGCCGCCTGTTGTTCGGGGGAAATGCCGATACCCGTGTCGGAGACTGCGAAGGCAACTTCATCGGTGCCGACACTTTCGACCGTTAGCTTCACCTCGCCCGCCTCGGTGAATTTGAAGGCGTTCGACAACAGGTTCTTGATGATCTGTTCGAGACGTTGGCGATCTGTTTCCAGTTCGCTGCCTGCCGAGGCGGTATCGATCTGGAAGCTCAGGCCGCGCTCGTTTGCGACGGGCTGGAACAACTGTCTCATATCGCCGCTGAGTCGCTGGATCGATACGGCTTCGGGGCGGGCCTGGATGTGTCCGGCCTCGATCTTGGACAGGTCCAGAATGTCGTTGATCAGGTTTAGCAGATCATTGCCCGACGACTGGATGGTGTTGGCAAAATTGACCTGTTGTTCCGTCAGATTTTCTTCGGCGTTTTCCGCCAAAAGCTTGGACAGGATCAGCAGCGAATTCAGTGGCGTACGCAACTCGTGCGACATATTGGCGAGGAAGTCGGACTTGTACTGGCTGGCCTGTTCCAGTTCGCGAGCCTTGAGGGTCAACTCGGCACTGTTGCGTTCCAGATTGTCGCGCTGTGTTTCCAGCATCTGGGCCTGTTCTTCGAGCTGGCTGTTGGTCTGCTCCAGTTCGGCCTGCTGCTGTTCGAGGCGAACCTGAGATTCTTTTAGAGCGCGGCCTTGCTCTTCAAGTTCTTCGTTGGAGACACGCAGTTCTTCGCTCTGGACTTGTAGCTCCTCGGCCTGACGCTGGGTTTCTTCCAGCATGTCCTGCAGGCGAACACGGTAACGGGCCGAGCGCAGGGCGGCACCGATGGCCGATGAGGATTCATCCAGTAGCGCGCGCACACGTTCATCGATGTTCTGAAGGAAGCCCAGTTCCAGCACCACATTGACCGAACCATCGGCCTTGCCCGGCGCGATAATGAGGTGGCGGGGATTATCCCGGCCCAGCGCTGAACCGATGGTCAGATAGCCTTCGGGCACGTCATTGATAATCAAGGGGGTACCGTCGCTTGCCACCTGGCCCAACAGGCCTTCGCGATGGCTGAACTGTAGCGGCACAGCGGCATTGGCGGGAACGCCGGTCATGGCCAGACGGCGGAATATGTTGTCCTCGCCCTTGAAGAGGGCACCGGCATGGGCACCGGTGTATTTGGCCAGATAGGACAGAATATTGTTGGACAACTGCTCCATTGTCTGGTCACCCAGCATGGCCGTGGCCAGCCCCACCTGACCCTGATGCAGCCATTCCTGACGAGCGCGTTCACGAACACTGCGACGGATCAGCAGGAAGACGACCACCGTTAGAAACGCACCGAACAGACCCGAGAAGACGCCGCTGATGATGGCAGTACGCGCGGCGGATTCCATCTGCTTGATCCGGTCTTGGCGGACCTGCTGTTCTTCCTGCTGCATCTCGCTGACGATAGCTCGGATCGCATCCATTTCGCCCTTGCCGCGGTTGGAGTTCAACAGCTCGGCGGCTCCTGAAACGCCTCGCTCTCGCCGGGCTTCCAGCGCGTTCTTAAGCTCTGACATGCGGATCGAAACATGGGAGCGGGCCTGATTGAGATGGGCCGTTTGAGTGGGGTTGTCCTTGGTGAGGTCTGCGAGTTCGGAAAGCCGTTCCTCGATCCTCTGGGACGCGCGCTCATAAGGCATAAGATATGAGGGATTGCCGGTCAGCAGATAGCCGCGCTGGCCTGTTTCGGCATCCAACATGGTCGTCATCAGGCCATCAATGCCGACGATGACCCTGTGAGTGTGCATGATCTGCTGATTGTTGGTCCTTAGGACCTGAATGTTCATATAGGCGATGAGGCTGGTGGCACAAAAAAACGCCAAAACAATCGCTAGTCCGACGGCTGCCCACGCTTCGGTGCGTGAGGAGGAGGACGGACGGATTTTTTCGAACATTAGTAATAGCTCCCCCCAGAGCGAGTACGGCGCGGGCGCAGTAAGACGTTACGAATAAAGTTCTTGGAATCTCGCTTTATGCGTAAACAGTTCGTGTCACCCACTCAAGCTGAACCGCAACGCTTCGAAACGGGATCAGTTCCGGCAAATATTTGAACATAAAGACATCATCGATGTCGGGCGCGCGTTTGACATCGACAGAATAGAAGAGGGCAAGCGCTTGGTTTCGCGCTTGCCCTCTTTCGTGGCCTTCTTAAAGTCGGACGTCGGCAGATCCACCGCTATCAGGGGTATGTCCGGTGATGTTTGCCTTAACAATTTCAAACGCGAATTTCAGGAAACCGCCTTGGTTTACCCATATGCGCCCCTCGGCACCGTCAAAGCGCAGCAAAGCCAAATGAGGGTCATCTTTTCCATCTGGATACCAGGCCGATAAAACGGGATTCCAGTACCGGTCAATAATCGCTTGATCACGGGGAGCGGCAGACAGTCGGCCCATGACACACGCCCAAACGTTTTGGTCTTTCGAGCCATATGTGAACTGTGCGGATTGGCCGACGGCGACGTCTCTTGCCAAGTCAGTGTCGTTGCGGGTGAAAAACCATATCGTGCCTATGTCTTCATCGCGGAATGCGGTCATGGGTTGAGCATGATAACCGGGACGATCAAGTCCGAGCATGCCTGTATTGCTGGTTTTTAAAGCCTTCCAGAAGGCTTCCTGCGCTTCCCTAGAGGTCAGAGTATCAGTCATTAAAGATCTCCATAAAAAAACCCGCCCACGAACAATTCAACGATAGAAAAAGTTGTAGGTTCCGATAGAAATTAGAGCCTTTACTTTAGATGATGTAATTTACGCGTTGGATGACATTTAGCATTCTGAGCAAATCTGTGATTGTTTTTGACGGCAAAGCTTATCGCCCGTGTGAACCTGAAAAATGTATTTATGGAACACAGGCTCTTGGCCGGGGTTTGGGATGTGGGCGTTGCTGAAGGGCTATCGACACTGGCCCTGATTGTTGCGCAACGCTCGCCCCCTGAATGCGGAGATGAGCCATGCCTAAGCGCGACACTTCCCCCAGTAACACCAATGCTCTGGACGCATTTGCTCCGGGGTCGGGTCATACGCCTTTTGAAGAACGCGAAGGTCAGGCCGGAGAAACCCAGCAAGTCGTTGCAGGTAAGGCCGATCATCAAGATGGCCAAACCCATCTAACCGATAATTTCGGCCACCGAATTTCAGACAATCAAAACAGCTTGAGAGCGGGCGAGCGCGGTCCGACGCTGCTCGAAGATTTTGTTCTGCGCGAGAAAATCTTCCACTTTGATCACGAACGCATTCCCGAGCGTATCGTGCATGCCCGTGGGTCGGGTGCACACGGCGTTTTTGAAGTGACACAGGCTATACCGCATCTGACAAAAGCGGCGCTGTTTCAAAAAGTCGGAAACGAATGCCCTGTTTTTGTTCGCTTTTCTACAGTTGCAGGCGGGGCAGGATCGGTCGACACGCCGAGGGATGTGAGAGGCTTTGCTGTCAAGCTTTATACCGAGCAGGGCAATTGGGACCTTGTGGGTAACAACATTCCTGTATTCTTCATTCAGGACGCCATGAAGTTCCCCGACCTTGTCCACTCCGTAAAAATGGAGGCGGATCGGGGTTATCCGCAGGCCGCATCGGCACACGATACATTCTGGGATTTTATCAGCCTGATGCCCGAAACCTTGCACACGGTCATGTGGGCCATGTCGGATCGCGGCATACCGCGCTCCCTAAGGATGATCGAAGGTTTCGGGGTGCATACTTTCCGCATGGTGAATGCGAAGGGCGAGGGCAGGTTCGTTAAATTCCATTGGAAGCCGGTGCTGGGTATTCAGAGCACAACATGGGATGAAGCCGTGAAACTGGCGGGGGCCGATCCCGATTTTCATCGTCGTGACCTGTTCGAAGCCATCGAGAATGGCGACTATCCGCAATGGGACCTTGGTATTCAAGTTTTCGACGAGGACTGGGCAGCCAAGCAAGCCTATGATGTTCTCGATGCGACCAAACTGATCCCTGAGGAAGATATACCTGTCGAGGTCATTGGCCGTATGACCCTGAACCGCAATGTCGATAACTTTTTTGCGGAAACCGAACAGGCGGCGTTCCTTCCGTCCAACATCATTCCGGGTATCGATTTTACCAATGATCCGCTGCTGCAAGGACGGTTGTTCTCGTATCTGGATACGCAAAAGTCACGTCTAGGGACGAGCAACTTCCATCAGATACCCATTAATGCCCCCAAATGCCCGTTCCACAACTTCCAGCGCGACGGGATGATGCAGACGCAGGTGCCGGTTGGCCGCGCCAATTACGAGCCTAATTCACTGGGAGAGGCGGGCGAGACGACAGGCCCGCGTGCCTGTCCGGAAACCGGATTTACGTCGTTTACACCCAATGACGAACGTAACGACGGTTCGGAAAAGCTGCGGATCCGCGCCGAGGCCTTTGCAGATCACTATAGCCAGCCGCGCCTATTCTATCGTTCTCAGACCGAAAACGAGCAGGCGCATATTTGCGCGGCCATTGTCTTCGAGTTGTCCAAGGTGACGTTGGAACATGTGCGCATTCGCGTACTGTCGCGTTTGCGTAATATCGACGAGAGCCTAGCCGAACGCGTGGCCAATGGTCTGGCGATGAAATTACCGCCCAAGGCCAAGGTGGCCAAGGAACCGGTGGACATGAAAGTCTCTGATGCCCTGTCGATTCAGAAACAGGCCCGCAAAACATTCGAGGGTCGTAAGGTCGGCATTCTGTTCGCTGAAGGATCGGACAAGGCCGGTATCGACAAGCTGAAAGGCGAGATTGAGAAGGCGGGCGGCACCGTGTTTCTGGTGGCTCCGGAAATCGGTACCCTTAAGCTTAAGGGTGGAGAACTGTCTGCCGATGGGCAACTGGCGGGGTCACCCTCTGTGACGTTTGATGCCATCGCTTCGATTATTATGCCCGATGCGGCGGATAAACTGCTGAAAGATGCGGGCGCGATCCAGTGGTTTGCCGATGCCTATGCCCACTGCAAAACGATAGGTCACTGCAAGGGAACGCAGGTGTTTTTGGACAAGGCGAATGTCGAAAAGGATGAAGGGGTGGTTCCTTGGGAGGACATGGTCAAGGTTGGTCCCATTCGCCACTGGAAACGTGAGTCCAAGGTTCGCAATCTGCCATAAGGCGGAACCCAGAATGTAGATAGCGGGCGCATTCGGAGGCACAGAATGCGCCCGACTGGGGCGGTAATGCCTGATCCTCACAGCGCATTTTAACGGTAATGGATGCAAGGAGATCGTCCCGCATTAATCGTCGTGGGTTTCAAGCCGGTATGTAAGCACCATATCATCGGCAGACAGGGCGCTTGAGAGTGCCTCTAGCTGGGACCGGTTTCGTAGTTGCAATCGCCAGTTTCTGGTTTCGGACGCACCATCTGCCGATAAAGCATATCTTATGGTCTGCACCCTGTAGCTGTTGTGAGCCACAATGTTGCGGATACGGTTGTGGCCATGATCATTTCCACGCTTCCAGCGCACCTGCAGATCGGCGTTTAACCGAGCGGGAACGCGATCGCTGATCAGTTTCAGGGCAATCAGGATAATCGCTGTGATTAGGGTTCCGGTTGTCGCCAAGCCGAATAAGCCAGCGCCGTATAAAAGACCTATCGCAGCGGTCATCCATAGCGATGCTGCGGTCGTTAAGCCATGAACCGAAAAGCCCTGTCTGAAGATCACGCCCGCGCACAGAAAACCTATGCCTGTAAGGACGCCATGGGCCATCCGCGTAGGGTCTGTCATGATGTTGCTGCGTGGAAGGTCGTCAAACGCCCAGTGTGTTTGATGAAGAGCGGCGAGCATCAAAAGGCAGGAAGATAAACTTACCAGAATATGGGTTCTGAATCCGGCAGGACGACCACGCCATTCTCGTTCCAAGCCGATCAAGCCGCCCGCAATTAATGACCCTATAAGGGGGGCTGTAATCTCGTCCCAAGGCAGCATAATCGAACTCCATATTTGACCAGTGGAGTTTTAACGTTGGACGAATGAACTTTATCCATCGGCTGCTTAAAAGTTGTTCTTGTTCACTGGAGCAAACGATGTCGCTTGATCGTGTGGTCACGATCTGGAGAAAGTTGTTCGAACTTCAAACGCGCAATTTTTCGTCCAGTTAAAAATACATCGGGCTGAGAAGAGAATAAGTCTGAAAATGCCTCATCGCGTACGTTTAAGCCTCCCGTATAGGATCCGAAGGCCGGTAAGATCAGTCGTTGACCATCAGTGATAAAACAGCGCCGTCTTATAGTAACACCTGATCCGCGTAACTTAGCGCAGGGGTGTAGATGGCCTGCAATTTCTCCGAAAACCTGCACCGCTTTTGGTTCGTGGCATAGTTTGAGGCGACCCAGATTTAAAGTCTCTATGCTTTGACCGCCAAAGGCGGCTCCACCATCCGGATCGTGATTTCCACTAATCCATACAAGCTCTAAGGATCGAGCAAGTTGTCGGATCGCATCGGCATCATCACGAGCCACGCGGTTAACCGCATCCATGTCGTGCAGGCTGTCGCCTAGAAGAACAAGCCTTTGTGGATTTAACGCACGAATCTCTGTGGCAAGCCGTTCCAATGTGTCGCGTGTGTCATAGGGAGGTAGCAACTGCCCCCCCACTGCGTAGGCGGAACCCTTTTCCAGATGCAGGTCCGACACAACCAGCGTTGAAAACTGGGGTAGCCACAATGTACCGGCAGCGCGCAGGTGAACCGGTTCTTCAGCCACGTTGATAAGCATGCTCATGTCATGGCTTCATCAATCAGTGCGGCTTCTTCGAGCAACATATCCATTGCCGATGTTCCGGGTGAACGTTCCTTTCCAATCGCCATGAGCAATGGAGCCGCGAACGGGGAAACCTTTGCAAGTTTAGATATCACTAGATGCCCCGACACGCGTTTTAGCGTTTCTCCTAAACGACCAACATCCATGAGACCGCGCGCAGCGTCCTCTCGTGCGCATTCTAATAAAAGATGGTCAGGTTGGTGACGTCTCAATACGTCGTAGATGAGATCGGATGAGAACGTGACCTGACGGGTGTTTTTCTCGTGGCCCGGCATGCGTCTTTCAATCAGTCCCGCGATCAGCGCGCATTCTTTGAACGCGCGCTTCATCATATAACTTTCCTGAAGCCAGTTTTCGAGATCGTCCCCGAGCATGTCCTCTTGGAACAGTTTTGCGAAATCTAGTTCGCTCATCGATCGCATTGCCCATATGCAGACTGCATAATCGTTTGCGAGATATCCGATAGGGCCTACGCCCTCGCGATCCAGTCTACGCGTTAACAACATGGCCAGCGTGGTGTGCGCGAGATTGCCAGCAAAGGGGTAGCAGACCATGAAATGGCGTTTGCCCCGTTGAAAGGTTTCAATGAGCAAACCTTCAGGACCGGGCACGGTTGAATGATTATCTTGAGCCTCCAGCCATTCCTGAACATCGAGGGGCAGGCTTGCCCATGAAGTTCGATCGCTGATTAGGCCTCGCACGCGAGACGCAAGGTGCGAGGAGATGGGTATTCTTGAGCCACCCCAGCTTGGAACCCTTGGTTCCTTGTCTCGACTGGACGTAACGACCGCATTGGTTCCGGTTACCCCTTCAAATCGCCATACTTCTCCGGCGAAAAGAAAACTGTCTCCGACAGATAACTGTTCAAAATAGGTCTCTTCGGCCTCGCCTATTTTACGGCCAAGACCCAATCCGCGCCGGCCTTGTAATCGAATGCTCAATGTTTGCGCGGAGACAATGGCACCAACATTCATTCTATGACGGCGAACTATGTCCGGATTCCATGGACGCCACAGACCATCCAGACCCCGGATCAGCCGCGTATACCGCTCATAGTTCTTTAGAACGTATCCACCGGTAGAAACGAAATCGACGACCTTTTCCCAATCCTCCCAAGAGAGTGTTTTGTAGGGTGCGGCGGTACGGACTTCTTCATACATCGCTTGCAAGTCAAAAGGCTCTGCACAGCCACAGCCGACAATATGCTGTGCCAGCACATCCTTGGCACCGTTTCGGATGGGCTCGCCATCATGGGCACCTTCCATTACGGCCTCTACGGCCGCGCGACATTCCAGCATCTCGAAGCGGCTGGCTGGTACCAGGATTGCACGCGACGGCTCGTCCAGCCGGTGGTTCGCTCTGCCAATGCGTTGAACAAGACGGGACGATCCTTTGGGAGCGGCCAACTGTATAACCAGATCGACCGAGCCCCAGTCGATCCCGAGGTCCAGTGTAGATGTGCAGACTACGGCCTTAAGCAGCCCCTGCGTCATCATGGCCTCAACCTTGCGACGCTGTTCTGCAGACAAGCTGCCGTGATGTAGGGCAATCGGCAGGTTTTCCTCGTTCAGTCGCCATAGCTCCTGAAATGCAAACTCGGCCTGCCAGCGCGTATTTACGAAGACGAGCGCTGTGTTCGCCGTTTTGATCGCATCATAGACTTCCTGCATCGCGTGCTTGGCTGTGTGACCTGCCCAAGGCACGCGATTTTCGCTCAGCAAGACGTCCAGTTCAGGCGGTGCGCCCGACTGGCCAAAGACAATGTCGGTGCCCTTGTCGGACAGCCAGCCCCGGATGGATGCCGGGTCATTCACCGTGGCCGACAGGCCGACACTGCGCATACTGGGCGAAAAGGCCCGCAGTCGCGCTAGCCCCAGCGACAACAGATCTCCGCGTTTGGAGCCATGGATGGCGTGTATCTCGTCGATCACCACACAGCGCAGGTCCTTGAAATACGCCCGCGCGCCCTCCCATGCACAGAACAGAGCCAACTGTTCGGGCGTGGTCAGAAGGATATCGGGTGGGGCGATCCTCTGACGCGAACGGCGGGACTGTCCGGTGTCTCCGGTGCGGCTCTCGATGACGATGTTTAGCCCCATCTCGCGCACCGGCGTCAGCAGGTTACGCTCGACATCCACCGCCAGCGCCTTCAGCGGCGAGATGTAGAGGGTGTGGACCGAGGGCTGTTCATCAGCATTTTTGCGCCGCTGTGACAGCTCGATCAGGCTGGGCAAAAACCCCGCCAGCGTCTTGCCCCCGCCTGTCGGGGCCACCAGCAGGGCATCCTTGCCCGCCAGTCCCTTTTTCACCATTGCCAATTGATGCGGACGCACCGACCACCCCCGACTGGCGAACCAGTCGCGAAATTTCTGTGGCAGGAGGATGTCGGCGCTAGATGTCACATCATTGGATATGGGAAGAGCAGAAGACGGTTTCATCTCCCTTCAATCGCCGTCAGTATTTGTTCGAGAGCAGAGAGTTTATCTGCCTGGTTAGACGGTTTATCCCACCGGATGCGATTGATCCTAGGGAAGCGCATGGCGACGCCGGACTTGTGGCGGGTGGAGCGTTGCAGGCCCTCGAAGGCGACCTCCAGCACAAGGCCGAACTCCGGCGTGGCGGTGACGGCGCGGACGGGGCCGAAGCGGTCGGTGGTGTTGTTGCGCACGAATTTGTCGAGCTGTTTCAACTCTTCATCTGTAAAGCCGAAATAGGCCTTGCCCACGGGGGTCAGCACGCGCTGGCCAGTGTCATCGGTGGTCCAGACGCCAAAGGTGAAATCCGAATAGAAGCTGGAGCGTTTGCCGTGCCCGCGCTGGGCGTACATCAGCACGGCATCGATCAGCATTGGGTCGCGCTTCCACTTGAACCACGGCCCCTTGGGGCGTCCCGCTTCATAGATGCTGTCGTGGCGCTTCAGCATGAAGCCTTCGGCGAGACGCGCGTCACCTTCGGGCGGATTGGCGCGCAGTTCGGCCAGTTCCTCCCAGCCCTCGATTTGCACTAACGGAGACAGGTCGAGACGCGGTGATTGTATGGCGGCAACGAAGGCTTCCAAACGTGCCCGTCGCTCGGAAAAGGGCAGGGGGCGGGTGTCTTCATCCCCCTCGGCCAACAGGTCGTAGGCGCGGATACCGGCGGGATAGGCGGCCATGCGCTTGGCATCCACCGTCTTGCGGTTCAGCCTTTGTTGCAGGTCAGAGAAGCTGCCCATCTGGCTGTCGCGTAGCACAATCAGTTCGCCGTCGATCACGCCGTGAAAATCCATCGCCTCGACCACGTCGGGGAAGGCGTGGCTGATGTCCTCGCCGGTGCGCGAATAGAGACGGCGGATATCACCCTCGGCGACGGCCTGAATGCGAATGCCATCCCATTTCCATTCGGCCACGAAGTCGGCGGGGTTCAGGCGCGGCATTTCTGTTGTTTCGTCAATCGGATGGGCCAACATGACGGGGCGGAAGCGACCATGTGCTTCGAACTGTGGCCTTTCGGCCTTGCCGTCCAGCCAGGCCAGCATGTCCACATAGGGCGGCTCCTGTCCGTGCCAGACCTCCTGAATATCGGCCACATCAACGCCGCCGTAATCGGCAGCCGCCTGCCACGCCAGTCGTGCCGATACGCCCACACGAAGCGCGCCCGTCACCAGCTTCAACAAGGCCCAGCGGCCATCGGCATCCAGCGCATCCAGCCAGTTCTCGATCAGGCCATAGACCTCGCCGCGCTTGGCATGGGTCAGAGCCTCGATAACCTCCGAGACTTCCGGCTCGCGGTTGGCTCCGTGGCGTGTAGGCCAGATCAGCGCCACTGTCTCGGCAAGGTCGCCGACATAGTCATAGGACATCCGGAACAGTTCGGCATCGACCCGCTCTTCCACCACCCTGCGGATGGTGTTGGCCTTGGCTTCTTTAAAGGTCAAACCGCCCGTCAGCGCCGCCAGCGCCCAACCACGATCAGGATCGGGAACGCTTGCCATATGGTCACGGATCAGCCGCAGCTTGGCATGGCGCGACGCCGTCAGCGACAGCCGATCCAGCAGTTCGGCAAAGGCCTTCATTCGATGGCCTCTTCAATAGGCTCATCATCTTCTTCCTCATAGCCGACCAGATGCAGCGCCCGCGCCGTCATGCCGTTGAGTTGCGCCCAGCGCGACAGGGCATCATCGCGCCCGTGCGTGATCCAGACTTCTGTGGGGTTCAACTCTGTCAGAGTGTCGGTCAGTTCGTCCCAATCTGCGTGGTCCGATAATATGATCGGCAGTTCCACGCCTCTTTGCCTCGCACGTGCCCGCACGCTCATCCAGCCTGATGCAAAGGCACTTACAGGATCAGGAAAGCGGCGGCTCCAGCGGTCGGCTATGGCCGATGGGGGGGCAATAATCACCTTGCCCGCAAAGTCGGCTTTTACGCCCGACACCGTCTGCCACGATCCGAGATCGACACCGAAGCTTTCATAAAGCCGGTTCAGCTTTTCCAGCGCGCCGTGGACATAGATCGTCTCGTCATAGCCTGCCTCGCGAAGCAGCATTATCACCCGCTGCGCCTTACCCAGCGCATATGCCCCGACCAGATGCGCCCGCTCGGGAAACTGTTGCAGCGAGTGGATCAGCTTGCCTATTTCATGGCTATCGGGCGGGTGGCGAAATACAGGTAGTCCAAAGGTCGCCTCGGTAATGAACACATCGCTGGGCACAGGCTCAAAGCCTGTGCAGGTCGGGTCGCGTCGGCGTTTATAATCGCCCGATGCGGTAATGGTGATGCCATTTGAGCGGGTGGCGACCTGCGCCGAACCCAGAACATGCCCTGCGGGATGTAGCGAGACTTCCACCCCGTTCACGTTCACACGCTCGCCGTACTCAAGGCTCTGGACGGTTTGCGCGAAATCCGAACCATAGCGAACAGCCATGATTGCCAGTGTCTCGGGCGTGGCCATCACATGACCATGGCCCCAACGTGCGTGATCGGCATGACCGTGGGTAATAATCGCCCTGTCTACAGGTCTAGGAGGGTCGATATAGAAATCGCCTTGAGGGCACCAAAGCCCATTTTCGGTAGGACGCAGTATCCGTGAAAAATGGGAATAATCTGATCCGGTTGAAGCCTGGGTCATAGGCTCATAACGCACCCAAGGTCTTTGCGGTTCAGAACGAATTTCAGTCTTGCGGCATGCAGCGGATTTACCCGTTACATGCGGAAGATGATGTAGGTGCGCATTGTATCAGCGAGATACTGAGGCGGCGCCGAAACTGCTAAAACCTCCTTTGTGGCATGGATGGCTGCAGTCATCTCAGAGACAACTATGTCGGGACGGTTAACTGTGCTCGGTTGGGTTGAGGGGGCTTGGCTGGTGGGTAAAGCCCTTGACGCTACTCATGGTTCTGGCGTCACGACTGATTTCGACTTCGCTTTCGACATAGGCAATCAGCAGACGCGATAAATCCACTAGGGCGCTTTCGTGGATACGTTCATAGCCATGGCTGGCATCAATGCCAAAGGCGAGCAGGGCAGTGCGGATGTCGGCACCGGATTCCAACGCCGAGGCTGAATCTGATCGATAGAACCGGAATACATCTTTTTGATGCGGGATTGCATTGTCGCGGGCTAATTGGGTCAGCTTGCGCGACAGGTGCCAGTCAAATGGACCGGTCTGATCGGCCATGGCGATGGTGACACCGAACTCTGACGAGTTCTGGCCGGGGGCGGTGGTGCCATTATCGACGGTAATCATCGAGGCCACATCCGGAACAAGAACCGACGAAGCCCCAAGGCCGACCTCTTCGGCAATAGTGAAGAGCCACCATGTGTCGACAGTGGGCGTGCGTCCCTCACGGATCAGACATTCGAGGGTGGCCAAAAGGATGGCGACCCCGGCTTTATCGTCCAGATGGCGCGAGACAATAAAGCCGGTATCGATGAATTCGGGCTGTGGATCGATAGCGATGATGTCGCCGACATCTATGCCCAGTTTCACGGTGCCGTAACGATCGTGTGTTACGGCATCGATGCGCAACTCGACTTCCTGCCAACTCACAGGCTGGCTATCGACCTCGGTATTATAGGTGTGGCCCGAGGCCTTCAGGGGCAAAATGGTGCCGCGCCATGCACCGCCCTCGGAAAAGACTGTACAGCGCGCCCCTTCGGCAAAGCGCGATGACCAATGGCCGATGGAAACAACTTCCAGCCGCCCGTTGTCTTTGATCTGTTTAACCTGTGCGCCCAGTGTGTCGATATGGGCGACGATGGCGCGGGCCGGTGTGACCTCACGGCCTGGCAAGCGCACCCTTACGGCACCGCGTCGGGTCATTTCATATTTCAACCCCAGACGAGTCAGTTCGCTACACAGCATCCAGACGGCTTCGTCGGTAAAACCGGTCGGGCTGGGGGTGTTCAGAAAATCGGCAAGGCGGGCTTTAAGGTAGATAAGGTCAATAACGGGATCAGGCACAAGACGTCACTTTCTGGGCATTCGGTTGGGAAAGGCGCAGGTGGGGAGGGCTAGGTGTTGCTGCGGGCTGAATCGGGCGCAGAAGAGGGAAACAATAGGTCGATAAAACGCGCTGCCGTCGGTTGGGGTTCGTGGTTGGCCAGTCCCGGGCGTTCATTGGCTTCGATGAAGGCGTAGTCGGGCTGATCGGGTGACTTGACCATCAGGTCGATGCCGGTAACCGGAATGTCGATGGCGCGGGACGCTGTGATCGCGGCTTCGACCAAGGCAGGATGCACAATGTCTGTGACATCATGGATGGTGCCGCCCAGATGAAGATTGGCCGCCTTGCGCACGATAATGACCGTATCGGGTGGAGCCACGTCATCCAGTGCAAAACCCGACAGGGCGAGGGTGCGCTCGGTTTCGGCATCGATCGGGATGCGGGATTCACCGCCCGTTGCGGCACTGCGGCGGCGGCTTTGGGTTTCGATCAGGCTGCGGATCGTGTTCTGCCCATCGCCAATAACACGTGGTGGACGACGAACGGCGGCGGCGACCAATTGGTAGTCGATAATGACAAGGCGCAGGTCTTCGCCCTCAACCTGCTCTTCGATCAGTACATCATTACAGATGCGTCGCGCCGCAGAGAGTGCCGTCTGGACTTCGCTCATGGTTTTCAAGCCGACAGCCACGCCTTGACCCTGTTCGCCACGGGCGGGTTTAACCACCACTTGACCATAGGTTTTGAGGGCGGCCTCAATTCTCGAGGGACTGTCAGGACAGACGAGAGCCGGTATTCTTACGCCCGCGGCATTGACGATGCGGCGCGTCATGCGTTTGTCGTCGCAAATGCTGAGCGCCACCGCCGAGGTTAGTTCGCTCAGACTTTCACGGCAGCGCACGGTACGTCCTCCCCATGTCAGGCGGAACAGGCCGCTTTCGGCATCAAGGATGTCGGTCGCAATGCCGCGGCGCCGCGCTTCGTCCACAATGATGCGGGCATAGGGATTGAGGTTTTCGTCATCGGGGCCGCCGACGAACAAGGGCTCGTTGATGGGGTTCTTGCGCTTTACTCCAAAGAACGAGACGCGGTGGAAACCCAGTTTTTCATAAAGAGCAATGGCTTGGACATTGTCGTGCATCACCGACAAATCCATATAGGCCAGACCCTGTGTCCTGAAATGTTCGGCCAATCGACGCACCAGCGCCTCGCCGATGCCGGGTTGGCTAGCCTGAGGAGCGACAGCCAGACACCACAAAGACGAACCGCCTTCGCAGTCATTGAAGGCCCGAACATGGTTGATGCCCGTCACTGTTCCAATGATTTCGCCGGTTACACTGTCCTCGGCCACGAAATAGGTCAGGCCACGGTGATCACGGTGCTCCCACAAGAAACCGGGCGGGGTTTGCACCATCCGGCGTGAGGCATAAATGCGGTTTATCGCTTCGGCATCTTGCTCGGACGATAGGCGTCGTATGTTAAAGCTGCGGGGTTGGCGGCGGCTGGATCGATAGACGGCCAGATCGAGTCTGTAGGTGTGCGAGGGATCCAGAAAGATTTCCTGCGGAGCCTGAGCCAGCAATACATGCGGGTTACGCACATAAAAGGCTATGTCGCGCCGGTCGGGCGCTTCCGCACGCAGAGCGTCAACCAGCGGGGCGGCAGTTTCAAAGGTCTGGGCAAACAGAAGTCGCCCCCAACCGCAATCTACCACAGCCTCGGAGTGCATACTGGAACGATCCTGAGCGCGAACCCGTGGTTTCAGGCTCTCGTGACGCAAGCGTTTCAGCCGGTGCGCCTGTGAACGCGGCGAGCGTGTATCAGAGGCCATGTGATTGCATCCACATTTCCAGCACTGCCACCTGCCACAATTCCGAGCCGCGCAAGGGGGTCAGGCGATTGGTCGGATCTGCAAACAGGCCATCCAGATAGGTCTTGTTGAACAGGCCCCGATCACGGGCTGCCTGATTGGTCAGGGTCTCGCGAACCATTTCAAGATAGGGGCCTTGAATATATTTCAGCGCAGGGACCGGGAAATAGCCCTTCTTTCTGTCGATGACCTCGGAGGGTATGACCAGCCGCGCCGCCTCCTTAAGGACGCCCTTGCCGCCTTGCGACAACTTATGCTCGGGCGGAATGCGACCGGCCAATTCGACCAGATCGTGATCGAGGAAAGGCACGCGGGCCTCAAGCCCCCACGCCATTGTCATATTATCCACGCGCTTGACCGGATCGTCGGCCAGCATGATTTGGCTATCCAAACGCAGGGCCTTGTCGACCGCAGTGGCGGCACCGGGTTGTGCGAAGTGAGCTTCGACAAGGGCGCGACTGACATCAACATCGGCCATATAGGCCCCATTGAGCTGTGTTTTCAGTGTCTCGTGGTTGCGATCGAAAAAGGCTTGTGCATAGGTGTCGACCGGATCGCTGGTGTTCTGTAACGGCGGATACCAGTGGTAACCGGCGAAAATCTCGTCGGCTCCCTGACCGGACTGGACGACTTTGACGTGTTTTGAAACTTCCTGACTCAGCAGGAAGAAGCCGACATTGTCATAGGAGACCATTGGCTCTGACATGGCCGCAATAGTGGGCGGTAGAGCCTCCATCAATCGTGTGTGAGGCACAAAAATCTGATGGTGGTTGGTGCCGTAATGGTTGGCAATCAGGTCTGAATAGACAAACTCATCGCCCTGTTCGCCGTTGGCCGCTTCAAAACCCACCGAGAAAGTCATCAGGTCTTTCTGGCCCATTTCAGCCAGCAGACCGACGATCAGACTGGAATCCACCCCGCCAGACAATAATACGCCAACAGGGACATCGGCGACCATCCGACGTTTGACTGCTTCACGCAGGGCTTCCAGCACCTGATCGCGCCAGTCATTGGCCGTAAGGCGCGCATCCTCAGCATGTCGGGTCATATCTGCCGTCCAGTAGACGCGATCACGGAAGGTCCCGTTGGCCTCATAAATCCGCAGGGTTGCAGCGGGGAACTTCTTGACACCCTGCAGCAGGGTATGGGGTGGCGGCACGACTGCGTGGAAGGTCATGTAATGATGCAGACCCACCGGATCGATGTGGGTGTCCACATCTCCAGCTGCCAACAACGCAGGCAATGTAGAGGCAAAACGCAGGCGTTTGCCTTTCTGCGCAAGATATAGAGGTTTGATTCCAAAGCGGTCTCGCGCCATCACGGTTCGACCGGTGTCGCGCTCGTGAAGGACAAAGGCGAACATGCCTTTGAAGCGTTCGACACAGGCTTGGCCCCATGCCTTCCACGCCTTGATGATGACTTCGGTGTCGCCATCAGAAAAGAAGCAATAACCGAGGTCTTGAAGCTCTTTGCGCAACTGCGGATAATTATAAATGCATCCGTTAAATACGAGCGTGATCCCCAATTCAGGGTCGATCATCGGCTGTTGAGCTTTTTCAGACAGATCGATGATCTTAAGGCGGCGATGGCCTAGGGCGACCGGTCCGCGCACAACAACCCCCGAGCCATCAGGTCCGCGTGGGGCCAGTGCCTGCGTCATGCGCTCTACAGCGTGCGCATCTGCCGGTTGTCCGTCATGGTTTATCTCGCCGCTCAAGCCGCACATAAGCAGTCCTTGTTTTGTTGGAGGAGACTATCTAAATCGTTAGTACACTAATGAGTTCCGCAATCATGGTTCCTATCGTCGCGCCAAATCATGTTGTTCATGCCGAACGCCCCTCCGACGCAACGGCAAGTTTGGTGCGTTCGATGCGTCGTATTGCCCAGTCAATTGATGTTCGCTCGCGTGAAATTGCCCGTCAGTCGGGGCTAACCTTGCCGCAGCTTATCGTGTTGCAATCGGTCCATTCTCTCGGCGAGGTCACGACGCAGGCCATTTCGCGCGACGCCGCCATGTCGGCCCCGACGGTGGTTGGTGTGCTGGAGAAACTGGAAGCCAAGGGTATGGTCGAACGGTATCGCTCGACACGTGACCGACGCGTTGTCCATAGCCGACTGACCGATCTAGGACGCGCCGCTCTGTACAATTCGCCCGATTTGCTCAGCGGCAAATTCATTACTGCCTTCAGCCACCTGCCGAGTACGCGTCGTGTAGAAATTGCACAGGCGCTGGATGCCCTGGCCGACATGATGGGGCACCCCTCTGGTAGCTTACTATAGAGACTGTCGAGACCTTCAGTCTAACGCTAAAAGTGCTCCACTTTTAAGCTGCAAGGCATTGGTGGAGAAGGCGTTTTTATGAAACCCTTATCGTTCAAGCGTCACCGGTTTCCGGGATCGGTCATCTGTCAGGCGGTACGCTGGTATTTTCGCTTCACACTGAGCCTCCGCGACGTTGAAGAGTTGATGGCGGAACGCGGGGTTGAGGTCAGCCGTGAAGCCATCCGATGCTGGGTGAACAAGTTTGGTCCGCTGATTGCTGCAAACATCCGCCGAAATCGCGATCGTCCGACGGGCCGATGGCATTTGGACGAGGCAGTTGTCAGGATATGTGGTCGCCGCATGTATCTGTGGCGCGCGGTTGATGACGAAGGCGAAGTGCTTGATGTGCTGGTTCAAAAGCGACGTAATAAGCACGCGGCTTTGAAGTTGTTACGACGCTTACTTCGCAACACCGGCATTCATCCTGAAGCGATCGTGACGGACAAACTGGCCTCGTATCGTGCGGCGATAAAAGACCTGCATCTTCAAGGGCGTCACCAGCCGGGTGGGATGCGTGAGAACAATCGGGCCGAGAATTCTCACCTCTTCATTCGTCGACGAGAACGAAAGCAGCAGAGGTTTAAAAGCCAAGGCTCAGCCCAACGATTTCTCTCCAGCCACGGCCCAATCTACAACGCCTTCAATCTTCAACCGCATCTGATTTCTCGACCCGGCCTTCGCGTACTGCGAGGTCAGGCCGAAACCTCTTGGTTGGCAGCGACGCAAACGGCCTGAAATCGGCAATGGAAGGTCTGATTTTTGCTCAGACCGGTTAACTTGTCAGCGCCCTTAGGGACGTGCGACTGTCGGGTGGGCATCGCGTCCACGCCGCCGCCGACTTGGCTCTTCAGTGTCGCCCAAGACTTCCAGTGCGACCGGGGCCTTGCCGGGGAACTCAACCATCAGCTTTAGCGACCCGCCCATCGCGCGGACATAGCTAGTCAACGTCGACAGGAGCAGGTCGCTCTGGCGTTCGTACTTGGCAACGGTCGCCTGCTGGATGCCGAGGGTTTCCGCCAACTGGGTCTGTGTCAACGCCTTGGCTTTGCGCAGTTCCTGCAGTGTCAGGTATTCGGTGTGCAGGCGCGCAGCCTCGGCTTCGATCCCGGAACGACGGGCGGGGTCGAGGGCTGCAAGTTTGTCCTGAAGGGTGCGTGCCATGGTTGTCATCCTTTCCGTGCATCGAGGTGGCGGTCGAACCGGTCGTCGGCCCGAGCGATCATCTGCTTGTAGAAGCGCTTCTCGCTGCCACCTGATTTGTCCCCGCCGACAAGCAGGATCGCCTGTCGGTCGGGATCGAATGCAAAGGCGATACGCCAGACGCCACCACCGGCGGTACAGCGCAGTTCCTTCATGTTCGCGTGCTTAGACCCTGTCAGGGTGTCCGCATGCGGTCGTCCGAGTGAGGGCCCCTCGCGTTCGAGAAGCAGCACCCGCGCGAGGATCGCGTCCTGAACCTCGGCGTCTAGTGCGTCGAATTCCTGTTCGAACTCATCGGCGAAGGAAACGGTCCAAGGCATTCGATCCTCATATCTTAGAAGCTATATAGCCTCAAAGAACTAATTCTGCAAGGCCGGTCTCGGCATCCTGTCATGTCGCGTCGCGGACTGGCGAAGTGCTACAGGGATACAGGGGCTGTCAGACGGGTGCTGTCAGTCTAACGCTAAACATTCTCCACTTAGACGGCTGCAAGCCATTGGTGGGGTGGGCGATTTTATGAAGCCTCTATCTTTTAAGCGACATCGTTTTCCAGCTGAGGTGATACGCCATGCCGAGTGGCTGTACTTTCGTTTCAGCTTGAGCTTCCGCGACGTCGAGGAACTGATGGCGCAACGCGGAATTGACGTCAGCTACGAAACGATCCGGTGCTGGACGATCAAGTTCGGGCCTCTGATTGCACGGCGGCTCAAGAAGAGGAGAGTGCCTCCGACAGGCCGTTGGCATCTCGATGAAATGGTCTGCAAGATCGGAGGACGGCGCATGTATCTGTGGCGCGCGGTTGACGACGAAGGCGAGGTTTTAGATGTCATCGTCCAGCATCGGCGGGATGCAGAGGCGGCTTTGAAGTTGATCAAGCGCCTTCTTCACAATCAACCAGTTGAGCCAGAAAGCATCACAACGGACGGTCTGGCATCGTACGGTGCGGCGCTCGATCAGCTGGAACTACGGCACCTTCATCGTCCCGGTCGGCTTCGAGATAACAACCGTGTCGAGAACTCGCACCTGCCGATCCGGCGACGGGAGAGGCAGCAGCAGAGGTTCAAATCCCAAGCCTCAGCACAAAGATTTCTCACTACCCACGCAGCGATCTACAACACCTTCAACATCCAGCGCCTCTGATCAGCAGATCCACACTTCGTCGTTTTCGCGTCGATGCGGATACCGCATGGGCGGCCGCTACCGCCTGAGAATGAGCAGGGTAGGGGGCTTTCGGCTGCGCTCAGTTACCCTGACAGCACCGAACTGAGACATCTTCATCGCCCTGGGCGGCTTCGAGACAATAACCGCGTTGAGAATTCTCATTTGCCGATCCGACGACGAGAACGCCAGCAGCAAAGGTTCAAATCCCAAGCTTCAGCTCAAAGATTTCTCACAACGCACGCAGCGATCTACAACACCTTCAATATCCAACGTCATCTGATTAGCCGATCCACACTTCGTCGCTTTCGCGGCGATGCAGATGCTGCTTGGGCGACGGCAACGGCTTGAGCAGGGCGGGGTGGGGGCTTCTGATCTGGTCGCCGTTAACGTGACAGCACCTCTCAGCCACCGCGCGGACGTTTGGAAACGTCGCGCGCCAAATCTCAAACGCGCGAAGCTGCATGGCCGAATATTTGATGAGTTCGGACAGAAAATGGTGCCGCAATTCATCCCCGGAAAGCGACGAAAATGGTCTAAAATCGGCAAGGGGAGGACTGATTTTTGCTCAGACCGGTGAACTTGTCAGCGCCCGATTTGTATGGGGTGTAGTGAAGGTGTGCGAAGCCGTTGAAAGGTCACGCTTCGGTCGCCCCAAAAGGGGGAGAAGGGTGCGTTGACCAAGCGGCATTGCGACTTAAGAAAACGATGATACTTATGATTCGCTCTTATTCTTAAGTCGTGGTTATATGCTGACGTGGGGTAAGCTTCATGGCCCCATACTCAGCCCGACGGAACGTCACGCAGCGCCCCCCGAACGATCGTGTGATTTCCAGTCGGGCTGTTCTTTTAGGTGTGTGTAGTTTGCAGTCGGAACGCTCGGAGAGATGGCCGTAGCCGCCTCTGAAAGCCGTTCCCTAATGCGCCAGGATTTGCACATCATATAAGATGCTGAGTATTGCGCTCGTAGTTACATTCAGCGCTATCTGATCCGCAGGCCTACACTTGGTCGTTTTCGCGCCGATGCCGATACCGCTTGGGCGGCTGCTGTCGCCTGAACAAGGTTATGTTGGGGGATTTAACTGCGCTCAGTTAACGTGGTAGGTCTCATTTTCGATCGAACGGCATCGCTAAGAGCCCCCGCGCGGTCCGTGGTTTCCCAGAGATAGGTCCCGCTGTCGCGGAACGCGCCAAAATGGCCGAGCGAGGACGTCGCTGTGTAAATTGGACGCTTGAGCTGAAGCGCTTCAATGATCCCGGCGGGCGACAGATCAAACACCTCCCGGATAGCGTCAGCGATAATCTCGTCCGGTACGGTAGCCGTCCCATCAGTGTCGACCACGATGCTGATCGGTTCTGCGAGGCCAATGGCATAGGAGAGTTGGACTGTTGCTTTTCGGGCCAGGCCCGACGCGACGGTAGCCTTCGCAATCCAGCGGGCCGCATACGCACCCGACCGGTCCACCTTGCTGGGATCTTTTCCCGAAAAGGCACCGCCACCGTGCGGTGCAGCACCACCGTAAGTGTCGACAATGATCTTGCGGCCCGTCAGCCCCGTGTCTGCCTTGGGGCCGCCAATGGTAAAACGGCCGCCGGGATTGAGATGCATGACGAAGTCCTCAGTTCGCAGCTCCGGAGGGATAATCGTGTCGACGACGAAACGCTGAAGCCACCAGCGCACCTGTTCGAGCGTAAGGTCCGCAGAATGCTGCCAGGAAACCACGACCGACTGGACGCCAACGGGCCGGCCATCCTCATAGCGAACGGTAACCTGGGTCTTGCCATCGGGCCTCAGCGGACGGACTGGAGAGGCTCCACGCTGATAGCGCGACCGCTCGTTCATTTCCTGTGCGCGATTGACCAGCGAATTCGCGAGGCTCCAGGCGAGTGGCATGAGCTCAGGAGTTTCATCGCACGCATAACCGAACATAATACCCTGATCGCCAGCACCGAGGTTAGCAGAACCGTCAACCGCCTGACTGATCTCCGCGGCCTGCGCATTGAACGCCAATTCAATCAGGCACGTTTCAGGGGCGATATCATTGTCGGCAGTGCCGTAGCCTACATCCTTCAAAGCCTTGCGAACGAGTGCTTCGGCTTGCGCTTCGACCTGTCGGGCAACCCCGGGCTTGGCCTTGAATTCACCTGCAACAATGATGCGATCATTGATGGCAAATGTCTCACAGGCGACCCTGGCGTCAGGGTCAAGGGTAAGGAAAGCATCCAGTACGGTGTCGGAAATGCGGTCACAAAGCTTGTCCGGATGCCCAGCACTGACGGCTTCGGACGTGAAAAGGCCGTTGATGATCTTCATGGTCTGGTTCCACTTTTAGCCAGATTTGACGACGCGCCGGGGTTGGCAATCAGGATCAAATCCCCCCAGCCCGTGAGGTGAGCCAGCCCTGTTTCTGCCTTTTCTGTCAGCGTAAGAGCACAAGCTCCGGCACGGCATTAGCCCCGATCCAGAGGATTGCGTTCTGTCGGTATTTGCGGCCGAGTTCGCAGGCGTTTTCGCGGGAGATGCCGATCGCGAGGTAGCTGGCTTCGGCCGGCCAAGTCGGGTCCTCGCCTTGTCCTGCTCCCTTTATTATGGCTGCCCCCGTAGAAGCGAGGTCCTGGTACAGGCTGGCTTGGTTGGCCGCGTTTTCTTCTGCCGTGACAGTCTGACTGAAGGGATTTTCAGCTGTTATGAAGGTCGCTCCGCTCCGGTCGGTCAGTACGAACCGGTGGGCAAGCTCATGTGATCGCTGACCAATTTTAAGGACGAAGAATCCGTCATCCGAAAGGACGTGATAATTTGTAGCACTGTAAGCTGCTACGAGGTCGTTGTTTACTGCGGTCGTTGACATTAAAGAACCTCCATTTGGAGGGGCGACACAGCTTCCGCTTTGTTGCTCAGTTGAGCCACATCTGCTTACGCAAACCACCTTGCCCGGACTGGCAGGTTGGTGTGGGTGTCGACCCAACTCTTGATGATTTCCACTGCATATCCCTGAAATAGCTTACATGGCAAGTGGAGCTAAAGATGGGGGACAATTTTTGCTTCACACTGACGTGACCCCCATTTCTCATCCAGCCATAACGAGAGTCCGAGCAGATCAGTACAGCGTGGCCGGCGGGCTGTTTCCTGAACAGGCCGCCGCGCTCGCGACGGCGGCTATCAGAGGCGATCGCGAGGAAGCGGGCCGATGCGACGCCGCCTTCGCCGGCTTGTGGGACTTGTTCCGCGCCCACGGCAGTCTTCGGCTGATGTATGCGGCGGCGAATATGCTGGGGCTGACCGAAGCGTCGCCGCCGAAGCCGCTTCTGGGACCCGATGAGAAGCTGAAAGCCAGTCTTGCGAAGGCTTTGCCGCTCTGAGACCGCGGGGGAGGCAAATGTGAGGTTTTGGTCAGGGAGCCAAGGACCGCTCCTGGCGCGTCGCCGACATCAGCGTGGATAGGCGAGGACATCTGACCATAGGTCGACGAAAAGCCTTCCACTGGGGCAAGAATGACGAACCCTCTCAGGAGGGCTCATCAGTGCGACAGCCCGATGGGAAGATGGCTCTTGTCGTGACGGCCCACCCGCTCCACTAGAGACTGTTCATCAGCGTTCATGCCAATGACCTCGACTTCGGCCCCCTGCTTCCGATAACGGAAAACGACCTTGTCGACAGCGGCGACGCCTGTCAGGTCCCACAGGTGGGCGTCGGTCATATCGATCTCCACGCGCCTGGGGCTGCCGTGGTGTTCGAAGGCTGCGGCGAAGACATCGGCCGAAGCGAAAAACAACTGCCCAGACACGCGGTAGCGCAGCACGCCGTCTTCCGGCGTTTCGATCTCTTCGACGACCACGGTCTTACCGACCTTGCGCATGAAGAAGACGGCCGAGAGGATCACGCCCAGGACGACGCCCTTGGACAGATCATGGGTGGCCACGACAGTCGCCGTCGTGGCGATCATGACGATGGACGACTGGAACGGCGTTGAGCGCAGCTTCAGGACTGAGCCCCAGTCGAAGGTTCCGATGGACACCATGATCATCACCGCCACCAGAGCTGCCATGGGTATCCGCGCCACCCAATCCTGAAGCACCAGGATCAGGAACAAGAGGAAGAGGCCAGCCCATAGCGTGGACAGGCGGCCTCGCGCGCCGGAGGTCACATTGATGATCGACTGGCCGATCATGGCGCAACCCGCCATGCCGCCGAACAGCGGCGACAGGATGTTGGCGATGCCCTGACCGCGCGTCTCGCGGTCCTTGTCTGAAGGGGTGTCAGTCAGGTCGTCGATCAGGTTCGCCGTTAGCAGGCTTTCCAGCAGGCCGACGAAGGCTAATGTAGCCGAGACTGGCGCGATAATGGCGAAGGTCTCCCAGGCCAGCGGGACGGCCGGCAGATGGAAGATCGGCAGGGATGAAGGCATTTGACCCATGTCGCCGACCGTGCGGACATCCAGGCCGGTCATCATCACGAAGCCGCTGATCAGGACGATGGCGACCAGGGGCGAAGGCACGGCCTTGGTCAGGCGAGGGAAGCCGTAGATGATGGCCAGGGCAGCGCCGACCAGAGCGAAGGTCTGCCAGTTGGCGCCGATCAGTTCCGGCATCTGAGCCAGGAAGATCAGGATGGCCAGAGAGTTGACGAAGCCGGTCATGACGCTGCGGCTAACGAAGCGGATGTAGCGGCCCAGTTTCAGCAGGCCGATGATGATCTGAAAGACGCCGCACAGGATCGATGCGGCGAACAGGTATTCCAGGCCATGATCACGGACGAGCGTAACCATGAGCAGGGCCATGGCGCCGGTCGCGGCCGAGATCATGGCGGGTCGCCCACCGACGAAGGCGATGGTCACGGCGATGACGAAGCTGGCGTAAAGGCCCACGGCGGGATCGACGCCGGCGATGATGGAGAAGGCGATGGCCTCCGGGATCAGGGCCAGCGCCACGACGGTGCCCGCCAGCAAATCGCGGCGAGGGTTGGCGAGCCATTGCTGGCGCGCGGATGCAATAATGGACATTCAGGATTTCATTTGGACGAGCCGCATGCGGCGGCTCAGTTTCCCGACGGATCGGCGGACGGGATAGCCACCCGGCAGCCCAGGGGCGCCGAGTCCAAGGTGAACGACGGCATGCATGCCGCTACGGGGCTTTGAATGCAAGATCCGTCACGTTCACTGCGCAAGAGGTTTGGACGAATCGACGGGGGGCGGCCGCCTGTTTCAGGTGCCCGCGACGGGTGCGGCTAGTGTCAAATCAATGCGACGGCGACCCCGCTTGCGGCGGTCAGGGCAACGACTATCCATGGTGGGCACTTCCACACCGTCAGCAGAACAAAGCCCGCCAGCGCCACGAAGAAGTCGATCGCACTCAGGATCGCGCCGGTTCCTACAGGGGTATAGAGGGCGAAAGCCAGAATGCCGACGACTGCCGCGTTCGCGCCGCGCATCGCCGCCTGGGCCGCCGGTCGGGCGCGCAGCAGACTCCAGAACGGCAGCACCCCTGTCACCAGCAGCAATCCCGGCGCGAAGATCGCCACTAGACAAAGGGCGGCCCCGGCCAATCCATTCGGAGAAGGCTCCATGGCGGCGCCCAGATAGGCGGCGAAGGTGAAAAGCGGCCCCGGTACGGCTTGGGCCGCGCCATAGCCCGCAAGAAAGCCATTGGAATCGATCCAGCCGGGCTGCACCACGCCTTCTTCGAGCAGGGGCAGAACGACGTGACCGCCTCCGAAAACGAAGGTGCCGGCTCGATAGAAGACGTCCAGCAAGGCGACGCCGTGGAGTCCTGTCGCCATGGAGGCGAGCGGCAAGCCCGCCAGAAGCAGAAGGAACACGGCCAGGGCCGTTGCGCCGGCGCGCCGTGAAATCGGGAAGCTTGGAGTCGACGCTGATGTGGCGTTCGTCGTCCGGCAGAGGCGCAGCCCCGCCAGGCTGCCGATGACGATGGCGACGATCTGACCTGTCGCTCCGCCGAGCAACATCAGGATTACAACAGCGGCTAGGCCGATAGCCGCTCTTTGCCAGTCGGGGGTCAGGGTGCGGGCCATCCCCCAGACCGCCTGAGCGACCACAGCCACGGCCACCAGCTTCAGTCCATGCAGCAGGCCCATTCCAACCGGACCGTTGAGCGAGGCTGCGCCCACGGCGAACAAGACCAGGAGCGCGGCGGACGGCAGTGTGAAGGCGCACCATGCCGCAATGCCGCCCAATGGGCCGGCGCGCCACAAGCCCAAGGCGTAGCCCGCTTGGCTGGAGGCTGGGCCGGGCAGGAATTGGCACATGGCGACCAAGTCGGCGTATCCGGCTTCATCGATCCAACGGCGTCGCGAGACCAACTCGTCCCGGAAATAGCCGAGGTGCGCCACGGGCCCGCCGAACGACGTGAGGCCGAGCTTGAGGAAGACCGCGAAGACCTCTGTCGGCGAACCGGCCAGTGGCGCGCTCGGGCACCCGTGGACTGAGCTGGATTCGCCGCTGATTTCCGTGGCCATTCTCTAACAATCCAGCCTGAGGCTACGCAGACCTGGTCGCGATCGCGGACAGGTCGTTGGCCGCATCGATCGGCACGCCTGACGCCTTCCGCTCGGAATAGCGATCCACCAACTGGCCGGCATGGGCGCGGGTCAGGACGGTGAAGCGCACCAGTTCCTCCATCACGTCGACGATGCGATCATAGTAGCTGGACGACTTCATGCGGCCGTCGTCGTCGAACTCCATGAAGGCCTTGGCGACGCTGGACTGGTTGGGGATGGTGATCATCCGCATCCAGCGGCCGAGCAGGCGCAGGGTGTTGACGGCGTTGAAACTCTGCGAGCCGCCGGAGACCTGCATGACCGCCAGGGTGCGGCCCTGGGTCGGACGCATGCCGCCCATGCTGAGCGGCAGGTGATCGATCTGCAGCTTCATGATCCCGGAAATCTGGCCGTGGCGCTCCGGGCTGCTCCAGACCATGCCCTCCGACCACAGGGCGTGCTCGCGCAGTTCATGGACGGCGGGATGATCGTCGTAGGCGACCTGATCGGTCAGCGGCAGGTCGGACGAATCGAAGATGCGCGTCTCGCAGCCCATGAAGCGCAGAAGGCGGGCGGCCTCCTCGACGCACAGCCGGGAAAAGGACCGATCCCGCAGCGAGCCGTAGAGCAGCAGGATGCGCGGCGGATGGTCGTTCGGACCGAGGCCCAGCGCGGGGCAGCTGGACAGATAGGCCGGGTCGAGCGCGGGCAGGTGGTCGGGATCGGGCAGGTCGCGAAGGCGGGTCATTGGATACGCAGATCCTTGAACATGAAGGTCGCCGATGCCGGGCACAGGCCGCTGAACTGGCGAGAGGCGGCGATGGCGGGCGGCGCGGCTGACCGAAGGGCGACCGAGTAGCCGCGCCGCTGGAAGAAGGCGGCGGCCGAGGTCGTGAGCAGATAGAGGCTGGCAGCGCCTTGCTGGGCGGCTTCAGTTTCGAGCCAGGACAGGATCGCCCCGCCGTGACCGCCGCCGCGACGGCCGTCAGGGACGATGATGGAGCGGATCAGGACGTCGGGCCCGACCTGCTCCAGCCCGCCGTAGCCGACCAGCCCCTCGCCATTCTCAAAGCGGAAGAAGCGCCGGTCGGGTTCGTGGAGGTCATCCGTCGGCAGTCCGGCAGCCTCCAGCGCGGCGATCAGGTCGGCGGTGGGTTCGGGCAACGCCGAGACGTTGAAGGCCATCAGCAGGCGTCCTTCTTCGGGGCGGTCGCGGGGAAGTAGCGGCGGCCCAGCCACAGGGCGACCGACACCAGCAGGATCAGCACCGGGACCTCGACCAGCGGGCCGATGACCGCCGCGAATGCGACCGGCGACGCCAGCCCGAAGGCAGCGATGGCGACGGCGATTGCCAGTTCAAAGTTGTTAGAGGCGGCGGTGAACGCCAGGGCCGTGGTGCGCGGATAGTCCGCCTCGATCAGCTGTCCCATCAGGAAGCTGACCACGAACATGACGAAGAAGTAGATCGTCAGCGGGATGGCGATGCGCAGCGCGTCCAGCGGCAGGGCGACCACCTCGCCGCCCTTGAGGCTGAACATGGCGACGATGGTGAAGAGCAGGGCGATCAGGGTGACCGGCGCGATGCGCGGCAGGAAGCGTGTCTCGTACCAGTCGCTCCCCTTGCTCGCGACCAGCGCCCGCCGGGTCAGGAAGCCGCCGAGGAAGGGCAAGCCCAGATAGACCAGGACGGCGCCGGCGATGGTCCAGACGCTGACGTCCACCACGCTGCTCTCCAGCCCGAAAAGGGGCGGCAGCACGGTCAGGAACAGCCAGGCGTAGAGGCTGAAGAAGGCGATCTGGAAGATCGAGTTGAAGGCGACCAGGCCCGCCACATACTGGTTGTCGCCGCGCGCCAACTGGTTCCAGACCAGCACCATGGCGATGCAGCGGGCCAGACCGATCAGGATGACGCCGGTCATGTATTCCGGCTGGTCGCGCAGGAAGATGACCGCCAGCGCGAACATCAGCACCGGCCCCAGCACCCAGTTCTGGAACAGGGAGAGCAGCAGCACGCGCTTGTCGGCGAAGACGCGCGGCAGTTCCTCGTATTTCACCCGCGCCAGCGGCGGATACATCATCAGGATCAGGCCGATGGCGATGGGGATGTTGGTCGTCCCGACCGACAGGCCGTCGATCCAGGCGGGAAGGCCCGGCACGACCGCACCCAGCAGCACGCCCAGCGCCATGGCCGCGAAAATCCACAGTGTCAGCCAACGGTCGAGGAAGGACAGGCGGCGCTTTGGCTGGTCAGTAATCACGGCGTCAACCATCAGCGGACCCTCCGGCCCTCGGCGTCGATGACGACTTCGCCGTCCTCCTTGGTGAAGGGCTTGAGCCCTTCCGGCGGCAGAAGGTCGAGGACCGCTTCGGACGGGCGACACAGCTTCACCCCCAGCGGCGACACGACGATGGGACGGTTCAGCAGAACCGGATGGGTTTCGACGGCGTCCAGAAGTTGATCGTTGGACAGGGCGGGATCGCCGAGGCCCAGTTCGGCGAAGGGCGTGCCCTTCTCGCGCAGCAGACTGTGCAACGGAACGCCCATACGCTCGACCAACTCCAGGATCATCCCGCGGCTGGGCGGGGTCTTCAGATACTCGATGACATGGGGCTCGATCCCGACGTGGCGGATCAGGGCCAGGGCGTTGCGCGACGTCCCGCAGGCGGGGTTGTGATAGATGACGACGTCCATGAGGTCCTCAGGCGCGGCAGGGCGCGAGTTCGGCCAGAAGCGGCTCGCACAGGTCGGCGCGGCCCTGGCAGCAGTCCTTCAGCAGGAAGACGACAAGCGCCTGAAGGCGGCTCAGATCGGCGCGGTAGATGATCGAGCGGCTGCGACGCTCCGAGCTGATCAGGCCCGCGCGGGACAGAACCCCAAGGTGCGCCGACATGGTGTTGGCGGGCACTGCCAGTGCGTCCGCGATCTCTCCGGCAGGCAGGCCAGCGGGTTCATGCTGGACCAGCAGGCGGAAGGTCTCCAGCCGCGTGGGCTGGGCCAGGGCGGCGAGGGCGAGAATGGCGGCTTCTGATTCCATGATTCCAAGATAATGGAATCAATAACGGAGTCAAAGGCCCAACTAGTGCTCATGAATGTCGGCTTTGCGCGCGGATAAGAAAGGCCGCTTCTGGCGCATTCGAGACCATACGATGACGCATTCTTCCGACCTATAAAAGGTGGGACTGTTGTTCGCGAACTTCGAGTTTTGGAATGCATCCACGCGTCCAGATGTCAGCCAGGCCTCTGATTGGAGTGTAGACGATAAGTCTCATTTTGGTTGACTTGTCCGACCCGTATGAGTGACCAGTTCCTCATAAAAAGAGACTCATCGGATGAGTCTTTCACCTTGTTGGAGGGGACAATGGCGGGTTTTAAAGTCATTCTAGATGATCTCGGAATCGAGACGGCATCGGCATCTTTCTATTATTCGAACGTCACTTTTTCAGATGCTAAAGGCAAGTTCCGTAGGTGGACCTATACAGTCGGTAAATAGTCTCCGCATTTGTGGCTTTAAGCGATTGTATTTGATCGTTTATATTTGAATATAATCGTGGTATGTAACTCTCTTGTCGGGGCGGCTTTTCTTTCGAGAGAGTGACGCATGCCCGCTGTCGATGACGAGTTAGAAGTCTTTCTTGCCAGCTTGGAACGCTGCTCGCTTTCAGCCGTGCAAGACGAGTGGCGCAAACGTTGGGGCACGCCTCCGCCTTTGGGTTCTGTAAGGCTACTGAGGCATCTTTTGGCCTGGCGTCTTCAGACTGAACTTTACGGCGATCTGAGTGCCGTGGATCGCAGGCACCTAAAATCAACAGCTACGCCGGTAATTCAAACCCTACGAGAAGGTAGCCGTGTTGCGCGCGAGTATCAGGGTATAGTCCATGAGGTCGTCGCAGAAGCCCGAGGATTTCGATATCGAGATCGTACATACCGTAGCTTGTCCGCAATAGCGCGTGAGATCACGGGCGTGCGTTGGAACGGACCACGTTTCTTCGGGCTTCGGCCGGGAGGGGGGCGTGGAGCATCGTGAGCGTCTCAGGTGCGCGATCTACACGCGCAAAAGCACCGAAGAAGGACTGGATCAGGTCTTCAACTCTCTGCATGCGCAAAGAGAGTATTGCGAGGCGTATGTCCAATCGCAGGGCGGGGAAGGTTGGACGGTTGTTCGTACACGATACGACGATGGCGGCTTTTCAGGTGCGAGCATGGGGCGACCCGGGCTTCAGCATCTCTTGCATGATGTTGAGGCTAAACGGATCGATGTTGTCGTGGTCTATAAGGTTGATCGGCTGACGCGCTCACTGGCTGATTTCGCCCGCATTCTCGAGTGCTTGGACAAACATAGCGCGGCCTTTGTGAGCGTTACCCAAGCCTTTAATACCAACAGCTCCATGGGCAGGCTTACGCTCAATATACTCCTGTCATTTGCGCAGTTCGAACGTGAGGTCACCGGTGAACGGATCCGTGACAAGGTTTTAGCCTCAAAGGTCAAAGGTATGTGGATGGGCGGAACCGTGCCTCTCGGTTATGATCCGCCCGATGCTTCTGGAGACCGTAGGCTCAGGGTCAATGAGGAAGGGGCCGCAGTCGTCCGGTTTATCTTTGAATGCTTCACCGTGTGTCGCTCTCTGTGCGATCTTCAACAGCATTTGATGGATAATGGTATTCGTACCAAGGCGCATAAAGGTCAAAACGGGACCATAAGGGCAGGGGCTCCGTTCAGTCGTGGAGCTCTGCGATACCTGCTTCAAAACAAGACCTACCTTGGGCTCATTTGCCATAAGGGAGCGGTGTACGCAGGGCGTCACGAAGCTCTGATTGATCAACGTCTGTTCGATACTGTTCAAACGCTTCTCAGCCACCGCGCGGACGTTTGGAAACGTCGCGCGCCAAATCTCGAACGCGCGAAGCTGCATGGCCGAATATTTGATGAGTTCGGGCAGAAAATGGTGCCGCAATTCATCCCCGGAAAGCGACGAACCTATGGGTATTATGTTGCGCCGAGACTGGCTCCGGGACTGAGAAATCCCGATGGCTTGGGTCGAGTACCCTGCAAAGCTTTGGACGACCTTGTTCAGAGAAGGGTTGTTGAACTTGCGGGCGTCGGGAAGGAAGAGATCACGACCGAGGTGTTGCGTGATCTGGTGGTTCGCGTCGAGATTCATGGCGCATCGGTTCAGGTGGTCATCAACCTCAAAGCGCTCAAAGGTTTCAATTCACATGGCACAACGATTCAGGACTTAGAGAAGAAGCTTTGGGTCGGGGATCGATTATTACCCGAGCTCTCTCGGTTCGATCGTGTGCGACTTTCCATATTGGCTCGCCTAAAAATGCATGGTGGTCGCACCTGGGTCGAAGATGCTCAGGCACTGCCAGATAGTCCTGCAAACGCCATCAAGCTTGCGGCGGTAAAGAAGCTTCGAGTCGCGCATGCTGTATACGCGCCTATGCGGAAGGCACTATCGGAGCCGAAAGCAGATCGGCCTGCCAACATCAGATTGCATCGGTTGGATTGGGTGTTCCTGTCACCCAAAATACAAGCCGCCATTCTGAATGGACGCTTGAGTGCCGAAGTTCTCGCAAAGTTAAACGCGCTAAAAGCTGTTCCACTCAGTTGGTCAGAACAGAACCGGGTCGTGTACGGAACGAGCGACGTCTGACGGCCCGACTGAGGTAGTTTTAGGCAAGGATCTAAAAAGTCTCTAATGTGTTTGAAATCACTAGAGATTTATTGACTGACTGGAAGAGGTGCTGACAGTCTAACGCTAAAGGTGCTCCACTTTGAAGGCCGCAAGCCATTATTGGAGTAAGCGCTTTAATGCAGCCGCTATCGTTTAAGCGACACCGCTTCGTGGTTGTACTTTCGCTGAATCTTAGCTTCCGCGACGTCGAGAACTGATGGCGCAACGCGGAATTGACGTCAGCTCCGAAACGATCCAGTGCTGGACAATTAAGTTCGGACTTTGATTGCACGGCGGCTGAAAAAGCGGAGAATACCTCCGACAGGTCGTTGGCATCTGGATGAAATGGTATGTAAGGTCGGTAGCCGACGTATGTATCTGTGACGCGCGGTGGACGACGAAGGCAAGGTTTTAGACGTCATCGTCTACCGTCGGCTGGATGCAGAAGCGGCTTTGAAGCTGATCAGACGTCTTTTGCGCAACCGACCTGTCGCTTCTGATCTGGTCGCAGTTAACGTTAAAGCACCCTACTATGAGCGATAGGGTAGCGTCCATGATCTGAGACCACGTAGCAAGCATGGCCGTGTTGTGTGGCTCGCTGCCGTGGCTGATCCAGAGATCAGGATGACGCGTATTCTAAGCAGGTACAGCTTGGAGTTCTAATCGTTGTGACGGGTTTGTATAATAAGACAGAGTCGCCAGCCTCGGGCTTGATTGTCTACTATGACGGCGAGTGCCCGCTCTGCTCTCGGGAAATCAGGTTGATGCGGCGGCTAGACTGTCACCGACGACTGTCTTTCCTAGATGTAACGCTACAAGATGTAGGGGATATGGATCGCGACGCGCTGCTTCGTCGATTTCATGTCCGTGGGGCCGACGGCCAGACCGTCAGCGGAGCGGCCGCCTTCGCTGCTGTATGGCGAGAACTTCCGGGCCTGAGTTGGCTTGGTCGATTGGTGGCGATCCAACCTTTCGCTCGGGGCCTAGAGTGCGCCTACGGAGCCTTTCTGCGCATTCGACCCTGTCTACAGGCGGTCGTTTTTCGTCTGGAACGTGGGAGCAAGGGGCTGTGACCCGCGCACCGCGCCCAGCGATGATCCTGGGCTGGTTCGGGGTTTTACCGTTTGCTGGCCTCACGGGGGCACTGGCTGTTGGACTGGGCGATGCGGAGCAAATCGCGGACGCTCTTCGACTCTATGGTGCGGTCATTCTGTCCTTCATGGGCGGAGTGCACTGGGGTGTCGCGACGTTGAGAAGCGAAAACGGGGTGCCACCTTATGGCGTCAGCGTCTTGCCTGCTCTGTGGGCTTTTGCCATGGGGTTCACCTCGCCGCCCATCGGACTTTTAGGGTTGGCAGCCGGCTTTTTAGCTCTGTTGGCTTATGATTTGAGATGCGTCAGGCGTGGCGACCTTGTCGAATGGTATGGAAGGTTGCGTCTATGGCTCACCCTGGCGGTTATTCTGTGCCTTGTGGTCGCAGGGTTCATTGGTTCTTGATCGCAGTTTGACAATAAGTAAGCCATCTCCTCGACAGGCAGCCCTAGCGAGGCTCAGTGCGTCCCAATCTAGTTTGGCCGCTGCAGTCTTCTTTCGCTGGCTTATATCGCGCCGGTCGAGGCGCGCGGTTATGTAGGTTTTTGTACCGATGCTCAGATTAACCCATGATCAATGTGGAGGACTGAAAGGCTTCGAACTGTGAGGTGTGTATGTTGATTCCAGAAAATCCGCATGACGAGGTCGAGCGACTGGCGATGGTCCGTTCGTTGGGGCGTGACGGATATCAGGAGGATGCCGTGCTGTGCGGCATACTCGACCTTGTACGTCGTCACTCGGGGGCTCCTTCTGCTTTCATATCCTTGCTGGATGAGGACCATCAGAGGTTTGTGGCCCGAAGCGGCATGGATCTGATGCAGACGGATCGCTCCGTCGCGCTTTGCGGGCACGCCATTCTTCGACCTGATGAGGTTTTGTGGGTACCGGACGCGCGCCTCGACGAGCGCTTCCATGACAATCCTCTGGTATTGGGATCGCCTTCGATCCGCTTCTACGCCGGAGCGCCTCTCGTGGTGAACGGTCGGGCAGTGGGCAGCCTCTGCCTGATCGCGCCGGAACCTCGAGGCTATGACGCTGAAGTCGCGGGTCTGTTGCAGGACCTGAGCCGAATCGCCGCCGAGCGTCTGGCCGGGCGTCAAAGGTATCGGGCGCTGGAGCGCGCGCTTGAAGCGGCTGCAGACGCGGTCATTATGGCCGATGAAGACAATCGCTATATCTACTGGTCTCCAGGCGCTGAGCGGCTGTTCGGCTATTCGCCGGCGGAAGCTCTGGGCCATACGGGAGAGCTTATCGGTCTGACCTGTCAGACTATCCAGGCACTTGCTCTGGACCAGGGCTTTCAGGGCGTCGGTGCCGTGCTGGACGGCGCGCGCGCCGAGGCGACGGCCCGGTGCAAGGACGGCTCGATCATCAATGTCGAGGTCTCTCTGGCGGTCTGGCATGAGAGCGGTGTCAAGCGTACTAGTGCGGCGATCCGCAACATATCTGAACGTGAGGCGCAGAAGGCGGCGTTGATCCGCTCCAAGACCGAAGCAGAGGCCGCCAGCGTCGCAAAGAGCGCCTTTTTGGCCAATATGAGCCATGAGCTACGCACGCCTCTGAATGGCGTCATCGGGGTTGCCGAGCTATTGGCGGACACGCCGCTATCCGATCACCAAAAGGAGCTAGCGGGGATCATACAGACATCCGCAGATCAGCTGCGAAGCCTGATCGGGGACATCCTGGATTTGGCGCGGATCGAGTCCGGCGACATCGAGATTGCCCAGGACGTCTTCGATCTATCCGCCGAGGTTGAACGGGCTTGCCAGCTGTGCGCGCTAAAGGCTTCCGAGAAGGGGCTAGACCTCGTGCTGCGTTGCGATGAGGGGATAGGATTTGTCGTCGGAGATTCTCTGCGGCTACGTCAGGTGATCATTAACCTGCTAAACAACGCTATCAAATTTACTACTGCTGGATCAGTATCGCTCAGCGTTACGCGTGGTGAGGGGGACGTCTTCCATTTCGAAGTTCAGGATACGGGCATCGGCTTCTCGGAAGACCAGCGCCATAGTCTGTTTGAACGTTTTCAGCAGGCGGACGCAGCCATCAGTCGCCTATACGGCGGTACTGGTTTGGGTCTGTCGATATGCCGAGAATTAGTGGAAGCCATGGGCGGTTCCATAGATTGTCGAGGCGCGCCCGGCACCGGAGCGAGTTTCTGGTTCGATATCAAGCTGGCTGAGGGCAGGCCCATCCCCGAGAAAGAAACCACGGTGACGACTGATCAGGGCAGTCATGGCTTCGCTCACATTCTGGTCGCCGACGACAGTGAAACCAATCGTCGGGTGGCCGAGCTTATCCTTTCTGCAGCCGACATTACGACTACTGCCGTCGAAGACGGGGGCCAAGCGGTCGAAGCCTATCGCACTAAGCATTTCGACGCCGTTCTCATGGACATGATGATGCCGCGTATGGATGGCCTGGCGGCAACGCGGGCTATTCGGGATCTGGAGGCGGCACAAGGTCGGGGACGGACCCCCATCATTATGCTGACCGCCAATACCTTGCAGGATCATGTCGTTAACGCGCTCATGGCGGGCGCGGACCTTCATCTGCCCAAACCGATCACAGCCACCGCTCTCTATCATGCACTGGCCTGGATCAACGCGTCCGGCGGCGCGGCGAACACCCTGTCGGCTAAAAGCTAAGATCGGTCGGAGATTCTGTTCGCGCCTATGACGAGGCTGGTCGTTGAAACCCAGACCGTCATGGCACCAAGCGCTACGATGAAACGGGTCTATGTGATCGACCCGGCGAGATTCCCTGTTGGGCGTTGGGATAGGAGGGGTACGATGTGCGTAAGAGACAGATGATAAGATTAAGGCTCACTCTGTTTGAGATTTAAGAAGTGGACGGAGCAGATCATCTGACGCGAGGTGTCACTGAAGTGGCGAAGTCTCTGCCTGTCCATTGGCTCAGGGCAGGACGTGCTTTCCAACCCAAGCTGCCGAAACCGGAATTCGTTTCGCTTACAATGAAAAAGTACGGTTTTCTGCCGCAACGCTGAGAAGTGCAAAGTGGTGCCCGTATTCGCTTCCGCCTCAATGACCAGTAATCAGCGGCGTTATTCTTAGAGGCACTAGGGTGGAGGGCTTCTCAATCAGGCCAAGTTAACCCGAAAATACCGATCCACCCTACAGTATCGGCTCAAGATTCAATAACAATAGAAGAGGGTGTCCTTAGATTTACGCGCTGCTGAACAGCATGAACGTTTGTTAAAAGCGCTAAGGCACCTGGCCCGCTTATACTTTTAGGATCGAACCCGCGTCGCAGCCCTAAAACCCCTAAGATTTCATTGTCAGCAGGTCCTAAATTGTATCCACACATCGCCCAGCCTTCGAAACTTCTGGATTTGCGTGGCGCGTCCTGAAGCAGCCTAAGCTCCTGATGACGCGGGTCGCGACAAACCCTAAGATAGATGGTTTCGACAGCCTCCGCAGACCCTTCCAGTGCCTGGAAGAAGTGGTCGCGGTAAAACAGGAGCATGCCGGTCACGGAGACTGTGGCGTTGTTTCGGACCGATACGTCGAGAATGGATTGCAGTAAGTTATCTTCTTCCTGAAAACCATTAGCTACCCTACTGGTATAGATTAGTTGCCGCACCATATTCAGATCGCGTGGCGCGCCTGCATGGACTGTAGGGCTTCGGCGTGGACCAGACTGTTGAAGGCGGGTCTGGCTAGGGCATAGCCCTGGATTAGGGTTGCACCTAGTTCTTCCAGCGCGCGCAGCTCATCCTGAGTTTCAACGCCTTCGCAAATGGTCTCGATACCTAGATCGGACATCAGAGCGAGCATGGAGCTAACGATCTTTTGCTTGGCGCGGTTGCGATCTATGTCGCGAACGAGCTCCATGTCCAGTTTAACGATGTCTGGTTGGAATTTCGACAGAAGCCCTAGTCCGGCATATCCGGCACCGAAATCGTCGATCGCCGTTTTAAAGCCCATAGCGCGGTAGGTGCGTAGGATGTCCAATAGGTGATTAGTGTCTAGTTTTTCGTCTTCGGTAAATTCGAATATGATCCGGTCGAGTGGAAAGCCAGTCCGAATTGCCGTCGCCAGCGTCAGGCGAATGCAGGCCCGCGGCTCATATACTGCATTGGGCATGAAATTGATTGACAGCCTTGCACCGTCCCTAGGTAGGTTCAGTGCGGTGGCCATCTCGATGGCTTTGACGCGGCACTGCTGGTCGAAAGCGTAACGGTTGTCGTCCGAAACCTGGCTCAGGACGGAATAGGCACCTTCGCCACCAATACCGCGCACAAGGGCTTCGTGGGCGAAGATTGTCTGGCTTGAAATATCAACGATGGGCTGAAAAGCCATAGAGAATTGCAGATTGAAGCCGGTGCCGTCGCGGCATCCCTCACATCCCTTATTCATCGCTCATACTCCCGACTGTTTGGATATTTGCTTAGGGCTGCCCTTCTTTAAGAAATCTTGCGTTCCGAGGCTTTGGGCTAAAAATTATAAGGATTCAGAGCGAAATGTCGGACAAAATAATCACATTTTCTTAATGGATCCGCTTCTAGAAGCCGCGCCCCATGTCCGCCCTGCGGGCTGTAGTTTCGAGACGACCATGTTTGCACGTACGCGCGACCGACGGCTGGCTGAAACGGAACTGCGCGAGATGCGCGCGATGATGTCGGCCTTGCAACGCTCCCAGGCGGTCATCGAGTTCGACCTTCAGGGGCATGTCCTGACCGCCAATCAAAACTTTCTGAACGTGCTGGGCTACGCCCTCGACGAGGTTCGTGGCCGTCACCATCGGATGTTTCTGGATCAGGACGAGGCGTGCTCGAAGGCCTATGCTGCCTTCTGGGCGCGACTGAACAAGGGGGAGTTCATCGCCGACAAATTTACACGGTTCGGCAAGGGCGGCCGGCGCGTCGTCATTGAGGCCACCTACAATCCGATCCTCGACGAGCAAGGCGTGCCCTATAAGGTTGTCAAGTTCGCGACCGACGTTACCGCAGCCGAAGAAGAGAGAGAGCGCCGCGCGGAGAGCGATCGTCTGGCGGCGCAGAGTCAGGCGGCGGTGGTGTCGGGTGCCGGCGGTGCGCTGGAGGCGCTGGCGGCCGGCGACCTGACCTATCTGATTACGAGGCCCTTCCCCGAAAACTATCGCTTGCTGCGCACGAACTTCAACAAGGCGATCACGTCGCTGGACTCGGCCATGGGAGTGATCCGGTCCAGCGCCGGGGCGATGCAGTCCGGGGCTATCGACATCAGCGGCTCGGCCGAAGACCTTATGCGACGCACAGAGCGCCAGGATGAAAGCTTGAAGAAGACGACGGTCGCGCTGGAACAGGTCGCCACGACCGTGCGTCAGACGACTGACAATGCTCGCGCCGCCGACGAGGTGGTGGTGCAGACACGCGACTTGGCGGAAAGCGGAATTGAGATACTCGGGCGCGCGGTGACCGCTATGGAAGAGATCGAACTGGCGTCGCGCCAAATTGGCGAGATCATTGGCGTCATGGACGAGATCGCTTTTCAGACTAACCTGCTGGCCCTCAACGCCGGCGTGGAGGCTGCGCGGGCTGGGGAGGCCGGCCGCGGCTTTGCCGTCGTGGCGGCGGAGGTGCGCGCCCTGGCTCAGCGCTCGGCGGCCTCGGCGCGGGAAATCAAGCTGCTGATTTCCTCCAGCACTTCCAAGGTCGATGACGGCGTGGCCCTGGTTCGCCAGTCGGGGGAGGCACTGAACGCTATCAACTTGGGCATCAGGGAAGTCAGCGATCTGATGACAGAGGTTCGAGGATCGACCGCTGACCAAGTGCATCGCCTTGTCGAGGTCGACAGTGCCATCGCTGACATGGGCCTAGTGACCCGCCAGAACGCCAACATGGTCGAACAGCTGAGATCTGGCAGCCTTACCCTGCGTGCCGACTGCGTCAAACTGACTGATCTGATCGCGCGCTTTAAGATCACGGCGGATCAACCCTTGGCTATCGTGGTTTAAGGCTTCGCCCAAGGGCTTAAGCAGGAAATATGCTAAAGGCCTGATCCGCTTTCGCCCATCTCGCGTAAACTGGGAGCTGCCTCAAAAAAAGTCAGCTCGTTCTATGTGCCAGCGAGATGTCACGCTGGCTCTTCGCGGACCTGCGGCCGGGGGTCGATGCATGTGGACCCCGGGAACAGCGTCTTTGGATGCATGAAAGAGGGATGAAGGATGTTGAAGACGATTTTACTTTCTAGCCTTGTGGTGCTTTCGGGCGCGGGCATTGCTCAAGCTCAAACCTCCCCTGGCCGTTGGACAGTAAGCCTGGAAGCCGGCGCTGAATTCCCAACTGCCGGCGATGTTCATGGCGGAGCGACTGCGGCGGTACCGGACCTTGGCCCGCTCAATCCTGACCTAGCTGGGGTGAACGCCGAACTGCGCATCCAGTCGCGCAGCTTCGACGACATCTACGGTAATGGTATGAATCTGGGCGCTGAGTTTGCCTATGGCCTGAATAATAACGCCGAAGTCTTCGGATCAGTGCGCTACATGCAGGCTGACGAGGGCCGTGTGCAGGTAGGCGGTGCCTTCGTGCCGGCCTTGGCCACGACCCTGCCGGTGTACGGGACCTTCGGCGAGTACAAGGCCTATGCCCTAGAAGCCGGTTATCGCCAGTATTTCGGCGCGGGCGCGCTCAAGCCCTACGTCGCCGGACGTGTGGGCGCGGTCTTCACCGACAAGATCAACGCCACATTTGAAATTCCGGACGCCGCCATCACCATCTCCGACGCGCCCTTTTATGACAGCTCCACAAGCTTCACGGCGGGCGTCGATGTCGGTCTTTCCTATGCCTTCAACAGCATGGTATCGGTGCAAGCCGAAACGGGGATCCGCTATATCTCCAGCTTGAACGATGACGACAGCGCCATCGGTGGTCTGGGACTAGCGTCGATTAACGGCGTGGGCGACCGCACCTATGTGCCCGTGACACTACGAGCAAAGTTCGCCTTCTGAGACTAATTCCCCGGAGTCGATGATCGACTCCGGGGCTTTCCTCTCTACCGCAATGCTTTCTGCCGAGCGGTGCCCGTAGGCTTGCAGAACCATGGCGACCGCCGCAGGATCGTTGCGTCGTGGATTGCGACCTTAAGAGATCATTCATGCGGCTTAATCACAAACAGCTAATAATACTTACTATGGCCATCCTATTCGGACTGGCTGTGATGGCTGTGGTGCTTTGGCGCCGCCCGCCCGAGGTTGAGGTGGCGACGGTCAAGCCTCAAACGGTCGAGCTGGCGTTGTCGGTGGTGGGACGGGCGCGGCCTGTGGATTTGGTCCAGGTGGCGTCTCCTAATCCGGGGCAGGTGGTGCGCCTGATGCATGACGACGGCGACCGCGTCGCGGCGGGCGCACCCTTGGCCGTCATCCTCGCCTCTGTCGAGCAGGCCCAGACCGAGGCCGATCTGGCGCGCGAGCGCGCCGCCCGCGCCGAGGCCGCGGACGCTCGCCTGAAATACGAGCGCACCCGGACGCTGAACGAGCGGGGCTTCGCCGCGCCGGCCGCCCTGGACGCCGCACGCACCGCCTTGCAGGCCGCCGAGGCCAATGTCGCCGCCGCCGCCGCCGCCGTGCGCGCCTCCGCCGAACGCGCGCGGGAGTTCACTATCCGCGCCCCGATGAGCGGGGTGGTGCTGGTGCGGCCCATCGACAACGGCCAAGTGGTGGCTGCGGGCGAGACCCTGTTCGAACTGGGATCGGCGACAGGCGTCGAAATCCGTGCCGAGGTCGAGGAGGCCTACGCCGACGCCATCCGTCCAGGCATGACCGCCCGCGCGTCCCTGTCCGGGACCTCCACGATATTCGCCGCCCGCGTGATCGAGGTCTCGCCTCAGGTCGATGCGGCCACGGGCGGACGGCTGGTGAAGCTTGCGCCTGAGGCGGGCTCGTCCCTGTCTCCCGGTCGCTCGATCGACGTGACCATCGTCGTCGGCCAGCGACCCGGCGCCGTCGTCCTGCCGCGCAGCGCCGTGGCGGACGCCACCGCCGCGCCCAAGGTCTATGTGGTCGATGGCGACGACGTCGTGCGTGAACGCGCCGTCGTCGTTGCGCGCTGGCCCACGGTCAACGCCCTGATTGAGCGCGGTCTAGCAGCGGGCGAGCGCGTGATTCTGGACCCCGCCTCGGCACGCGTCGGCCCTCGCGTCCGACCTGTGGCGCCCAAGATGGAAGATTGAGGCCGTGTTCGCCCTCAAGGTCGCGCGGCGGTATCTGCTATCCAACCCCAGCCAGACCCTGCTGCTGATCGCGGGTGTGGCGCTGGGGGTGACGGTCTTTGTCTTCATCACCGCCCTGATCGCCGGCCTGGCCGTGCGGCTGACCGATCAGGTCACGGGCCACAGCGCCCATGTCAGTCTGGAGCCGCCGACCCGCGTGGCGCGGGTTCTGGCGGGACCGGACATGCCGGTGGAATCGGTCGCCCTGGTGTCCACCTTCCAGCGCAAGCAGATCCGCGACTGGCCAATGATCGTGCAACTGCTGCGGGCCAACCCCGCTGTCTCGGCCATCAGCCCGCAGATTTCGGGCAGCGCCTTCCTGGTGAAGAGCGAGGCGGTGTCGCCGGTCTCGATCCTGGGTGTGGACCCGCAGGGGATCGACGCCATCTCCCAGATCACGCCCAAGATCATCAGCGGCGACGGCGATCTGGGCGCGGACGGCCTGCTGATCGGGGTGCGCATGGCCGAGGATCTGGGTTTGAGCGCAGGGCAGTCCATCCTGCTGCGGACCGACCGCGGCGTGGAGCGTCAGTTGACAGTGAAGGGCGTGTTTCGCACCGGCCTTCAGAGCCTGGATGAACGGGTGGCCTTCATGTCGTTGCAGACGGCGCGGCCCTTGTTCGTCCTGCCCGAAGGCGTGACCAATATCGAGGTCAAGCTGAAGAACCCGGACGACGCCCGGGCGGTCGCGCGTTTTCTGGCCGATGCGACGGGGCTGCGTGCCACGCCCTGGCAGGAAAAGAACCTGAGCCTGGAGGACGCGCTGAAGGCACAGGGGCAGACGGGAACCCTGATCCAGATCTTTTCGCTGATCTCCATCATCATCGGCGTGGCCAGCGCCCTGGTCCTGTCCGCCTATCGACGACGCGGCGAGGTCGGCATCATGCGCGCCTTCGGCGTGCCGGGCGGCTTCATCCTGTGGGTCTTCCTGCTTCAGGGCCTGATCATCGGCCTGGTCGGCGCCCTGATCGGCTGCGCCAGCGGCTACGGCCTGTGTCTCTGGCTGCAAGGGATCGTCAAGCCTGACGGAACCTCGGCCCTGCCCATCGCGCCGGAGCAGGGAGGCTATGTCGCGGCCCTGGTGCTGACCACGTTTGGGGCGGTGATCGCCTCGATCCTGCCCGCCCGTTCGGCCTCCCGGGTCGATCCGCTGGAGGCGATTCAGCAATGACGCGCGTGTTTCAGGCGCGGGGGATCGAAAAGGTCTTCCGCAACGGGGAGGAAGAAACCCGCGTGCTCAAAGGCATCGACCTGGATCTGGACCGGGGCGAGTTGGTCGCCCTGCTGGGGGCGTCGGGGTCGGGCAAGTCGACCCTGCTGTCGATCATCGGCCTGTTGCTGCGCCAGTCGGCGGGCTCCCTGTCGATCAGCGGCGAAGCCGTGGACGGCCTGTCCGAGGCCCGGCGGGCGCAGTTCCGCAACGAGCGGCTGGGCTTCGTTTTCCAGTTTCATCATCTGCTGCCCGACTTCACCGCGATGGAGAACGTCGCCTTTCCCGCCGCCGCGCCCGCCGGGGGCATTTCGCGCCAGATGCGCGACCGCGCGCGGGGCCTTCTGGCGCGGGTGGGGCTTGAGGATCGCATCGACTATCCGGCGACACGTCTTTCGGGCGGCCAGAAGCAGCGCGTCGCCATCGCCCGCGCCCTGATGAATCAGCCCGATCTGATCATCGCCGACGAGCCCACGGGCAACCTGGATCGCGACTCGGCCGACCGCGTGCTGGACCTGATGCGCGAGGTGAACCGGGAGGAGGGGGCGACCTTCCTGATCTGCACCCATGACGAGGGCGTCGCCGCCCGCTGCACCCGCCGCCTGATGCTTAGCAACGGGCTGCTAGTCTCCAATGATGTGGTCGGGCAAGGTGGTTCGACTTGAGTTGCTGAACACTTGTTCTGAACGCATTATTTAATTTGTCGGCTCTCTCTCATGTGAGCCTGTTTCACATCACCGTCGATTTGAATCTTGCTGGTCGCAAAAATATAGCCAGCGACAATCGCGAATGACACGAGTGCAATCACCACGCACCAGATTACGGTTTCTTTGGTCGAGAAAATCTTGAGGCTTTCCATAAGGCTCCAGTGTCATTTGAAGGTCCGTGCGGCCTTGTGATTTATCTCATGTCATAATGTGTATGACGGACCAGCCCATATTGGCGGGCCACTCAATCTACAGCCGTCATTGTATTTGAATAACGCCGATCTGTCATGGAGGGCCGGTTTTGGGCGAACAGTATGCTCAGACGGTCGAACCAAATGTTATCATCAAGGTGGACACAGCGCGTTGGGATAAGCCACCGCCCACTTTCGCCTGAGAGAGCAAGTGTTGAAGGATGCCGATCCGAAAGTTCACCCCTTCTTTGCCGGTAAAGTCGTTTCAGCCCAATCTGATGCCAGTCATCCTAGCAGCGCCTGGTAAGCTAGAAATTTGGATGGGCGCGGAATGAGCTTTTGCCAAAATGTTGCAGTGTCTGCTGCAAGATCATGCTTTAAAGATTGCTCAGTAATTAAATCCCCCTAATCGTTAAGAGGTAGGTGGTGTGTATGAGAGTAATAGACCTCTCGGCGCTAGAATCTAAATCCATTAGATCGAATTCGACCCGGCGAGTGTTTAATGCACGCCGGGCCGTATATCGGGGGATAGACTAAGCGACCTGTTTGCATTCACAGCGCATTAGCCTAGTGCTATTTTTATTCGCGGGTCATTAAATCAAAAGTATTAGATTTTATCGGACTGATCGCGCGTCTTCCAAAGTGACCAAATCACCCCCGCCGACAAAATAATGGCCGTGATTGCCAATGACCATTCCGCAGGGAATTTCTCCCAGCCCAGCAAGTCGGCTACGAATATCTTGCCGCCAATGAACACCAGCAACACAGCCAGTGCCTGCTTCAAATAGGCGAAGCGATGGATGATGGCCGCTAGCGCGAAATAGAGCGCTCGCAGTCCCAGAATAGCGAAGATGTTCGAGGTGTAGACGATGTAGGGATCGGTCGTGATGGCGAAGATCGCCGGCACCGAGTCCACCGCGAAGATCACGTCTGCGATCTCAATCATCACCAGCGCCAGGAACAACGGCGTGGCCCATAACGTCATGTGGCCCGTCTTTGGGTGCGGCGCCCGTACAAAGAATTTCTGCCCGTGCAGATGGTCGGTGATGCGAAGATGTCCGCGCATCCACTTGACCAGTGGATTGGCGCCCACGTCGGCGTGACCATCGCCGGCGAAGAACATCTTGACCCCGGTGAATATCAGGAAGGCGGCGAAGATGTAGAGCACCCAGCCGTACTGACTAACCAGGGCCGCGCCCGCGCCAATCATGATGGCCCTGAGCACGATCACGCCCAGAATGCCCCAGAACAGCACCCGGTGCTGAAGCGCGCGCGGAATGGCGAAGTAGCCGAAGATCATGGCGATGACGAAGACATTGTCCATCGCCAGCGACTTCTCGATCGCGAAGCCGGTCAGGTACTCGATGCCGGACGGGCTGCCGAGTTCCCACCAGACCCAGCCCCCGAACAATAGCGCGACGGCGATATACATGCCGGACAAAAGCAGGCTCTCGCGCACGCCGATCTCATGCTGATCCTTGTGCAGGACGCCCAAGTCCAGCACCAGAAGCGCCACGACGACGCTCATGAAGGCCAGCCACATCCAGGCCGGCTTGCCCAACCATTCGGCCAGGAAGAAAGTCATCAGGTCCATTGGACTCCCCTTTGCTAGGGAGCGACCACGGCGTGCGTATGAAAAGGGATCGACCGTAAGAGGCCGTCGCGCACCGAGCTCGCTCGATGCGGTCCGACATCACGCCTGCCATCAGACGTCAGAGGGGCCCGGTCCGCTGTTTATAGACTAACCAATCCGGCTCTTTCCGGCAAGTTGAGACGGATAGATTGCTTTGCTAACGGACTCCCGAGCCAGCCTACGCCAACCTGGTGCAGGGACATAATTTTTGAAAAGGCTGTTGGTTAAGTGATCTGTTCTTGTTGCCGGATCGTATGAACAAAGCCGTGTTTTTGGCTTTGGTTTTGCCGTATGGCTAAGGAGATTCAGATGCGCATTTCCCCCCTTTTTGCGATTTCCGCTACACTGTCTTTGTTTGCAACGAGCGCCTTAGCAGAGGGCATCTCGACCCATGTTCTGGATTTGGCGCGCGGCGTGGGTGGCAAAGATGTTCCCGTAACGCTTGAAATCAAACAGGCGGATGGTTCGTGGCAACAACTGGCGAAGGCCAAAACAGACGAAAATGGGCGTGTGCGTTCTTTTGGTGATGATATTCATGCTCAGGCCGCCGTTTATAAGCTTACATTTGACATGTCGCAGTATCCAGCTGCTGACACTGAGCCCTTCTTTCCCGAAATCGATGTTGTATTTCGCGTGACTGATCCCATGGTCCATCACCACGTGCCAGTAGTGGTTAGCCCTTATGGATACAGCACATATCGCGGCAACTGATCTGGTCTTTAACGCATAGAGCGGCCCTTTAGGTTGGCGTCTCTATGCGTTAATATTCAGCAAGACATTAATAGCATTTTCAATGCTAATCAAAATAATAAATAAAGGTTTCGACGGTGATAGCTTCAATAAGTTTACTGGCAACTTTAGCTTTAAGCTATGTAACGCTCCCAGATAATCAACCAGTTGCGCCGCAGGGGGTTTTGTTTCGGCAGGATGTCTCGCTAGATTTAGCTAATCGGCTTGCCAGTAGTGCGGTTGAGATATGCCATGCCCAAGGACGGTCTGCTGTTGTTGCGGTAGTGGACAGAAGCGGCAATCTGGTTGCTCTGCAGAGAGATGACGTTGTCGGCCCCCACAATACAGCAGCGGCACAACGCAAGGCCTATACGGCTTTATCGACCAAAACCCCGACCCGTATAATTGCCGAACGGGCGCGCAATGATCCTGCGTCAGAAAATTTGAATACTCTTGACGAGCTTTTGCTCTTGGGTGGGGGTGTGCCGCTCATTGTGAATGGCCAGATTATCGGAGCCTTGGGTGTTGCAGGGGCTGGCGGCGCGGAAGCAGACGAGGGTTGCGCTTTGGCCTCGATAAACCTTCATCTGCCTCAAGATTGAATATTAAACAAGCAAAGCTAATCCATATCGCTGTAATTGAGTATATTACATGTTGTACGATGTGCTCAGAATTCTGTAATCCATTTAATTTTACATATATGTTTTGTGAAAGAAGTGGAAATTAAATGTTCTGTAGGATCGTCAAGTTTTAAATGCTACTGGTCAGGAGGTTGAGTTGAGGCCTTGTCAGACGTTAACACATAAGATTAATTTTTCGGTTCCAGCGGGACAGCTCCCATAGCGATCCGTGTCGCTTCGGCCTCGGCCAGCAGCGCGGTACGTTTGGCCTCTCCGAAGCCGTCCAGTGTCTTATAGGGCATCGCCAGTCGGTCATTGTTGCGAAGTCGCGCACGGTTGCGTTCGAGGAAGCCCCAATAGAGACGGTTGAACGGGCAGGCACCGTCGCCGCTCTTGGCCTTTACGTCGTAACGACAGCCGCCGCAGTAGTCGCTCATCCTCTGGATATAGGCACCTGAGGCGGCATAGGGTTTTGATCCGATAATGCCGCCGTCGGCAAAGGTTGCCATGCCGCGGGTGTTCGGCATTTCAACCCACTCATAGGCGTCGGCATAGACCGTCATGTACCAGTCATCGACGGCATCGGGATGGACGCCCAGCATCATGGCCAAGTTGCCCGTGACCATCAGACGCTGGATGTGGTGGGCATAGGCGTTTGCGCGCGAGGTCTGGACCACGTCTGCCACGCAGGCCATATCCGTTTCGCCTGACCAGAAGAACCACGGAAGAGCGCGGTCGGCATCCAGATAGTTCATCTGGCCATAGTCGGGCATCTTGAGCCAATAGACGCCGCGCACGAACTCTCGCCAGCCGATGATCTGGCGAATGAAGCCTTCGACGGCGTTCAGAGGAGCATAGCCTGCGCGATAGACGACCTCGGCGCGTCGGCAGACGTCCAGAGGGTCCAACAGTCCCATATTAATCGCCGTCGAGACCAGACCGTGCCACATCCAGGGCTCGCCATAGGCCATGGCATCTTGCCAGTCACCAAAAGCAGGTAGGATGTGCGTCAGGAAGGTTTCCAATGCGGCCTCGGCCTCATCGGCGGTGGTGGGCCAGCCGAAATCGTCCAGATCTCCAAAATGATCGGGAAACAGCCGTGCGACATCGGCTATAGCACCCAAGGTTATTTCAGAGAGCGTTGTGCGCAGCCGGCGCGGTGGACGCAGGCCCTTGGTCAGTTTTTTGCGGTTGTCGGCATCGAAATTCCAGCGGCCACCTTCGGGATCTGCACCCTTCATCAGTAGGCCGGTCTCGCGCCTCATCTCGCGATAGAAATATTCCATCCTCAGTTCGCGTTTATCGGCAGCCCAGCGCCGAAAACGGGCGTGGGAACAGATGAAACGCCGGTCCTCACGGATATCGACGGGTAGGCCAGAAGTTGCGGCAAAGGCTGAAAAGGCGTCTGCCAGCCTAAGCTCTCCAGGTTCAGTGATCACGACGCGGCTGAAGTTGCGCTCGGTCAGCGCGCGGTGCAGCTCGCCGATAATGGAGTGGCTGTTGTTGGGTGCATCGATACGGACATAACGAACGGTCAAGCCGCGTGCGGTCAACCGTTCGGCGTATGCCCGCATGGCGGCAAAGGTCAGGGCGATCTTCTGCTTGTGGTGATGAACATAGGTGGCCTCATCATGGACCTCGGCCATCAGTACAACGTCGCGCGCAGGGTCAATATCGCTCAGACCCGCCAAGTTGTCGGACAACTGGTCTCCGAGTACGAGCCGCAGGACGCCGTGCCCATTATCCATTGTCATAAGGGGAGTGCCGGTTCTTTAACGGCCGATTTTCGAGAGGCGCAACGCGCACTGCAATACACCACGTTCGGCCAGTCTTTTTGCCACTTTTTGCGCCACGAGAAGGGCCTCATGCATACAGGGCAGGTTTTGAACGGAAGATCCCGTTTGTGTACGCCTTGCATCCTTTTAGCCCTCGGATAGTCTTCACTTAATTCTTGAGGTTTTTTGAGTACGATTGATGCATGGAGTTGGATCTGTGCGGTAGAGTTTATTATTTTTTGGGGCGCTACATCCATTTCAGCGGCACGAAATAAGCCTAATTTTAGAAGTAAGGTTTAGGTCACAAGACGCCGCTAGGCTCAGGACCCATTGATGGGTGCTGTCAGTCTAACGCTAAAGGTGCTCCGCTTTGATGGCTTCAAGCCATTGGTGGAGTAGGCGTTTTTATGAAGCCCTTATCGTTTAAACGTCACCGCTTTCCAGCCGAAGTGATCCGTCATGCCGTGTGGCTGTACTTTCGCTTCAATCTTAGCTTCCGCGACGTCGAGGAACTGATGGCGTAACGCGGAATTGACGTCAGCTACGAAACGATCCGGTGCTGGACGATCAAGTTCGGGCCTCTGGTTGCACGGCGGCTGAAGAAGCGGAGAGTGCCTCCGACAGGCCGTTGGCATCTCGATGAAATGGTCTGCAAGATCGGAGGACGGCGCATGTATCTGTGGCGCGCAGTCGACGACGAAGGCGAGGTTTTAGACGTCGTTGTCCAGCGCCAGCGGGACACAGAGGCGGCTTTGAAGCTGATCAGACGTCTTTTGCGCAATCAACCGGTTGAGCCAGAAACCATCACGACGGACGGGTTGGCCTCGTACGGTGCGGCACTCGATCAGTTGGAACTGCGCCATCTGCATCGCCCTGGCAGGCTTCGTGACAACAACCGCGTTGAGAACTCGCATCTGCCGATCCGACGACGGCAGCGGCAGCATCAGAGGTTCAAATCCCAAGCCTCAGCCCAGAGATTTCTCACCACCCACGCCGCGATCTACAACACCTTCAACTTCCAGCGCCATTTGATCAGCAGACCCACACTTCGTTGCTTTCGCGCTGAAGCGAATGCCGCGTGGGAGGCGGCCGTGGTCTGAAAATGAGCAGGGTAGGGATCTTTCGACTTCGCTTTAGTTATCCTGACAGCACCCTTTTGGCTTCGTTTTGTTAGCCTGACAGCCCCGGTTGGTGATGACGATATTTAGGTCAAACAAAAACCCCGCCGGTGAAAGCGGGTTTTCTCTATTCAGCGACATCAGGCTTGGGCTTGTTGCCATCTGGATATTGGCGTTGCTGACGTACGTTTGACGTTGCCGATAGGTTGCTTGAACCATCGGATTGGCCGGTATTGGGCTGGCGTTCGTCATGGACTGGCTTGCCATGCTCTGCGCCCGTAGAGCGACTATCTGAAGCATTGGGATCATCTGAGGCTGGGTCGCGGTGGCGTTCTTCCTGTCGCACAGTCATGGCGCTGAGGTTCACCTGATCGACGCCACGTGTGTCTTCCCCAGCAGTGCCATTGGATAGCATTTCGGTGCCGATCTTTGTCGGGTTGCCGTTGCCATCTACCAGCACGCCTTTTGCTGGATCCGCATCATGGTCGACTTTACCCGGAATCTCCCTTTTGTGGCCTTTGGGGTCGCTATATGTGCCTGACATTGCAATCTCCTTTGTAAGGAAATGCTGTCATCGAGCGGAGTGTTCCCAGCTAAGGGCAGGGGGCACCTGATACTTAGTGCAAAGGTAGCCGACGGAGGAGAGACGTTCCTAGGCGATCCCTCCGCCTTCAATAGTGGGATGCTTATGCATACCGAGAACTCTAACGTCCAGATAAATGCTGGCTCATCAAGTCATAATCCAATGGTAAGGGAGCTATTATCCGCAGAGATGGTGAAGACCGTATATGCCTTAACGATCTCTGGCGAGCCGCGGTTCAACCGATGAACAAAGAGCCCTCCGATTGGCGCGCGTTGCCGTCCACGAAGGGGGTCTTGAACGCCCTGATACAATCCCCCGAAAAATTCGGGGGATTAAGAGACACCGTTTGGATTATTGGCAAAGGTGGCAAGGGGGGAGGAACTTTCACCTATCAGCATTTAGCGCTGGATGACGCTGAATATCTTAGCCCCGAACTCGCACTAAAGGTGAAAGACGTCTTCATTCGCTACGTCTCGACGGATGCAAAACTTTCAGATGAAGTGCTTGAGCGGGCTTCTTCAGAGTCAAATGAATGGGCTGCAATCCGAGCTTTGAGACGATCTCAGCGCCGCCGTTATACCGACTGCCTTCAGGATCATGGAGTGAAAGGCAAAGACTACGGAATTTGCCAGATAGTGATTACCGCGGCTATTTGGTAAGAGTGCGAAGGATCTTAAGATTGAAAAGGGGCTCACTCAATCCAAGAGCCTTCGAGATGCCATGTCTGCCGATGAGCTTACTTATGTCATGGCAACAGAGGCACTGGCCCGATAGCGAATAACTGAAGAAAGAAGCGATGGAGGTGAAGAATGTCGGGCAGCAATATTGAGGTCTGTCAAACATCTTCGCAGAGCAATCGAAATGGATCGAGCAGATCGTAAAGGGCGCAATGTTGCAGCCATCGAAAACCGAGACCCCAACCTCGCAGCGTGAATCAAAAGGGGAGGCTTCGGCTTCCCCACGTTTCTTTCACGACGTGTCCCTAAACCGCCACTTCATAACCAACACCAACGACGCCATCACCAGCGCACAAGCATTGGCAACTGTCACCGGCCAAGCCTCGGTCATGACACCGTAAATCACCCAGAGCATGAAACAGGTAACTGTCAGGGAGTAGGTCCGCAGGCTGATGGCTGAGGCATCGCGCTCCTTCCAAATCTTGATGGCTTGAGGCGCGAAGCTGGTGATCGAGCAGATCGCGGCTGCCGTACCGACCAAGTTGGCGAGGGTATTGCTCATGGAAGGGCAACGAAAGCCTGTCAGCGATGTTCCATGTGCCCGCAGTGTGATCCACTGAATTCGGCCTAACGAGTTGCTGAGTTCAGTGCTGCAACTCGGCCCAACACAAGGCGTCTGCACTGGGTAGCATCGAAGCCCATACCAGCAGAACTGCGTAGGCCTTCGACTGTCCGTCGTCATAACCTTTGGCACAATTTGTTGTGCGGATTAGAGGAGGATGGCCGGTATGACCTTCTTCACTTCTGGCGTCATCGAGCGAACCAGCGTGACCGTCTGAAACAGCGCATCGGCAAGTATTAGGCCCATCGTGCCTATTTCAACCTAGTCGATTTTCTGTCTCGCCCCCCTGCGAGCAGAAAACCACTAACCCCATAATCTGACAATGGAGGCCATCATCGCATCCCGTCTCTCGCAGCGTTCGCTGGCGAGCCTCAAAGGCGTGCATCCCGCTCTGGTCCGTGTCGTTCATCATGCAATCCAGATTACAGGCGTCGATTTTATGGTCACCGAAGGCACCGAGGCCAGAAGGAATTGGTCAAGGCCGGTGCCAGTCAAACCCAGAATAGTCGCCACATGATCGACCACGCCGTCGATATTGCCGCATAGGTAGATGGCACGGTGCGTTGGGACTGGCTGCTCTATCCCAAGATCGCCGCCGCCTTCAAACAGGCCGCCAAGGAAGAAGGTGTGACCCTCATCTGGGGCGGCGACTGGCCGCGTCTACGCGATGGTCCGCACTTTGAGCTGGATCGGAAGGTGCATCCATGATCGCCAGTATGCGTGAGGCCATCCGATCCCTGACCCTGCTGGGCTGGGCCGTCATCATCGCCCTTGTCCTGATAGGCACTTGCTCCATTCAGGCAAATCACAAGGCTCAACGCGACCACGCATCCGGCGAGCTGGCCTTCTCCGACGGCCGAACGGTTTCGGCCAAAGAGGCCAGCGTGATCCGTGACAAAAATGACGCCGCAAACCAATCCACCCGAGATCAGGTCCAAGAGGCCGCTGATGCAATACGCGGTGAAAACGATCCTGCTGTGCGCGATGCTGATGCTCGTCGTAGGCTGTGCAACCTCAATCCAAGTGCGTGCGCAAAGTGAGGGCTGTTCCTCACTGATCGCGGGCCGCTGGGCTGAAGACGTGCCAAGTGCTGTGCTCGGCGATAGTGGTGATGCAGCGCTTGACTGGCAGTTGTTTGGAATTGAACAGACAGGTCAGCTAAAAATCTCGAACCGCGACAAATCTGATGCTCTTGAAACGATCCGCCGATATGAGGGACGAGATGCGCAAATCGTAGGGAGAATAAATCGGCCATGGTGGCGCTTCTGGAGTTAGTATTATTAGCGCCTACATCCCGCAAAAGCTTAGGTGTATGGAACGATGCATCTTAAAATTGCTTTTCCTCTCAACTAGAAGGAGGAGCAAATGGCTAGTAAAACTCTTGAAAACCTATTCTATGACACCCTGAGGGATATTTATTACGCTGAGCGTAAGATCCTGAAGTCGTTGCCGAAGATGGCTCGCGCCGCACAGTCATCAGAGTTGAAAGCCGCCTTCGAAAAACACAAAGATCAGACGGAAGGTCAAATAGAACGCCTTCAGCAGGTGTTTGAGATTATTGGTAAGGCAGCCCGCGGAAAGACGTGCGACGCCATTGATGGAATCCTCGCCGAGGGGGATGAGATCATGGAGGAATACAAAGACACTCCCGCGCTCGATGCCGGTCTTCTCGCTGCGGCTCAAGCTGTAGAGCACTATGAAATCACGAGGTACGGCACACTGAAGCGCTGGGCTCTCGTGCTTAATATGAAGGATGCCGCGGCTCTTTTGGATGAGACATTGAAGGAAGAGTCCCAGACGGATGAAGATTTGACGGGCATTGCCGATATGGCAGTAAACGCTGAGGCACTTTCTTCAAGCGGATAATATTTTCCATAGGAGGTCCGTTCTCTTCGGAGGGCGGGCCTCATTTTTATTGGGCAGTGTGTAGCCAGCTGGTTCAGATTGGAGACTGGCGCGGTTCAATTTATCTGGTAGAGCCGGGGAATATAGGATGGTCTTTTTCTGCTTGATGGAAACGCAGCACTCCTCTGCGACACATATGGAAGCTCTAGAGGCTGAATGCCGGACTGGTGCAGTACAAGAGGCTGTGCGGTTGTTTTCTCAACATACTAGCGCATCGGTAGCCCACGTCCTTTCTGGCGACACAGTCGTTGCAACCATTTCCGATAATGGGCGGGCGAAAAATGTTGAATAAATGGAAATATGCTTGCCCTGTGAAGACGCAATAGCCTCCTCGGCAACGTCTATCTTTTAGCGCCAAGCTTCCAAGACATCATGGCATTCTGCTGTCTCAATCTGTTGTCCGAACCGCTCATGATATAGGTTAAGCAAATCATCATGGGACTGGTCGGATGAACTGCACAGAGCGTCCGAAACGACGATGACCCGAAAGCCCAGATCTACAGCGCCCAGTATCGTCGCCAGCACGCACATGTCTGTCTCTGCTCCGCTGACTACAAGTGTATCGACCTGATTGTCCCTTAAATCGGTAGCCAGATTAGTCCCGACCCAAGGCGAATAGGCGAATTTATCAACGACCCTAGCGGGCGGAATAAAGCCAGCCAGTTCGGGCAAAAGCTCAACCTTGTCTTCGCCCAAATGAACAAGCGTCATTGTTGCCCATTTTTCCCAATATCGACGCCAGCTGCCGATCCCTTCACCAGGGCGATCTACCGGAATAAAGCGCGTGAAAACCGTATGGGGCGCATGTCGCTCACAGAGGCGAACAACAACTGGTAAAACGCGAGGCAGCCACGGCGTTTGCCAAGGCGTATCTTCGGCAAACATTCTTTGCATATCCACACACAGGTGGACTGCATTTGGAGATATCGGTCCAAAACGAATTCCAGAAGCCATACTCCAGCCAACGCATGCAAATCGTGCAGGTTGCTTTTTTTGCCGGTTCGCAAACAGATTTACGAACCACGCGCAGGGAACATTTTGGGATAACAACCATTTCTCTAACAGCACAAAATGTAAGTCCCCCTTGCGTTGTGCTGCTGATGATGAATACCCCCTCTTAGCGGCGAGGGGGTATTTTCATTTCAGAACAACCTCTAAAGCGTGATCCTCCAGTGGACGCTGGAGCACCTTCGCAAACGCCCACTCGGCACGCATCCACATTTCCAACTCGTCCGGTTCGGTCAGTATCACCGGCATCGCCTTGGGGCGGACCGACTTCACCGGCCCGCTTGGATCGGTCGTGAGGAAGGCGAAAAGGTCAGTGGTCACCTCGCCCTCCTTCACCTTGCGCACACTTGTCCATTGCGGCACCCAGATACCGGCGAAGAAGACGGGCGCGTCCGGATCAGCATCCTTCAACCCAAACCACACTGGCTCATACTTGCCCTCGGCATTGCGCCCCGGCTCGCTGAAGGAGGTGAATGGCACAAGGCACCTGAACTTTGGGACCAGCCAGCGCCGCCAGTGAGCGCTGGATGTGTTGCGGACATTGGTTACGCCCGTGTCGGTTCTCTTGCCCTCTAGGGCGAAGGCGGGCGACGGCATGCCCCACCGCGCAGTGGTCAGGATGCGCTCGTCACCCTCCATCCTCACAATGGGCGCGGCATTGTCGGGAAAGATGTTTCCTGGTTCCAGATTGCCCGCAGCATTACGCTCGGCCGTTGCCGCCTTCATGATGGCCTGTGGTCCGGCTTTATTGGCGTACTGGTTGCACATATCTCGAACCTCACATGACAGAGCGCCGTTGTTCAAAGGTAGAGGCGGCTGTAGGGTCAGCGGCCCGCCAATATGCGCTGGCCCGTCATAACCATAATGCCTTAAGCTGAACCATTAGGTTGTACGGACGTTCCAACGACATTAGAGGCTAATGGAAAACCTCAAGATTTTCTCGACAAAAGAAACCGTCATCTGGTGCGTGGTAATCGCGCTGGTGTCCTTCGCCATTGTTGCGGGCTATGTGTTTGCGACCAGTAAGGCCCACATCGACGGCGATGTAAAACAGGCTCACCTGCGCGAAAGCCGTCAGACAGACTAAGGGGTTCACGCCCGCACGGTCGACACCTAGTCCAGCCGCGGCGTCCCAGCATATCCTGATCAAGCCGCTCATTGACCCCATCCATGGCCGCATTAAACAAACCACATTGGCCCAAAATAATTAAGGCCCCCGAAAACGGGGGCCTTATAATAGCTTAGCGGTACCGCGCTCGCTCGGCGTTGATCTGATCTAAGGTGTAGGGGACTGCATCCGTGTCAAATCGCTCCCATCCCTCTTCACGGTAGGTAACTCCCCGAGTAGAGGCATCGAAACTGCGATGGGATGCGAGAATACTTTCAGCATGTTCCCGCTTATGCTCAGGGACTTTTACGCTGACAAGCGTGCCGCCACGTCGGACAGCTTCTGCATAGATGTGGGCGTCCTCATCGTTGTGACCCGCATCCTTAAGAGCACCGAGCAGCCCACCCGTAGCCCCGCCAGCCGCAGCCCCGACTGCAGCCCCTACAGCTGCAGATGCCAGCCAGCCTGCGGCAACAACCGGGCCAAGACCGGGAATTGCCAGCATACCCAGACCCGCGAGAATACCGGCACTTGCTCCAAGAGCACCCCCTGTCACGGCACCTTTGCCGGCTCCTTCAGCCGCTTCGCTATCGTCATCCGTTAAAACGGCATCGTTTTGGTGTCTATGACCTGCATGCCAATTATCAGCATTATTGGATACGATGCTGATGTCCGATGGGCTGTAACCTGCAGCTTCAAGTGCCGACACGGCCGCAAGCGCATTTGTGTGGTGATCGAAAAGTCGAGTAATCGTTTCCATGGTTAACCTCTAGAAATTCCAGTGATATATGTCTGTTACTTGGAAACTACAGTGCCCTTATAATCGACAGATACCGTGGTGGTGTTTCCGTTCTTCGTCGCCGTGGCCGACCAAATGCCCTGGTTATCTTGAGTCAATGGTCCGATGTCTGTGAAGCCTTGGCCTTCAATCGCCGCTCTAGCTTGTCTTTCGGTGAAGGAGTTCGCACCAGGAGTTAGGGTCGAGGCATTTTCGTCACCGAGGGCAGAATTACGTGGAGCTTCGGACGGCGCAACAACTGGTCCTTCTACACTGTCACGGTCAGACGAATTTTCGTTACCGCAGGCAGCTAGCAACAAGCCGGACGACACGATAGTGGGTATTAGCCATTTCATAGTCTCACCTCTAAAAAGCATGAAAGTGAAAGGTAAAAAGAGGTGACTTTGTTCCGATCGAGAAAGAATTGTAATTTCGGAACCAATACCGTCGGAGAATCCTTTGAGCTGGCTCTATAACTTGGGCATTGCGCTTATTGCTTTCTGCATACTGAAGCGATCGATTGCCTTAGCTTGACTACGTTCCCTCGGCATCTTCTGATGGAGAAAGACGTGCGGTCATAATGAAGACGAGGTTTAGATTTTGGTCCAGCGACGACGAGATATAGGGCTGCTGTGAAGTTGCTTAAATGACTTTATTGGAACCAGCCCCTTGGGTCTGAAAGCATTACACCCGCACGGTCTGACGTTTTACGGCGCGGAACCCAATTAGCCATTTATCTTATAGGCTCAATGCGATAGCGGCATGGATCAAGGCCTTTGCGGACCTGGCTCCAACTCAATGGCATCGAGACAGGAGCGCCCGGTCGTCCGCGAGGCGAGTAGGGTGCAACAGCGGTCGCTTTACGATCGTTGCGTAGGTAGTCGATGAATATGCGGCCTTCGCGCGCCTTCTTTGACATACTGATCAGATAGCGGTCGGGTGCATTTGCAGCCATGACGCGGGCGAACTCGCGGGCGAAGGCCTTGGCTTCTGTCCAGTCCATATCAAGGTGCTCGACATAGGTGTTAACGTGCAGCCCCTTGCCGCCAGTCGTCTTGCAGTGACTTTCGAGGCCCAAATCTTTTAGCCGGTCGCGGACTTCTCTGGCCGCTATGATGACCTCATTGAACGCAACATCAGGTGCGGGGTCGAGGTCGAAGATCAGACGTTCAGCCTTGTCGTGCTGATAGGGCACGCAGTTCCAGGGGTGGATTTCGACGGCAGCAAACTGTGCGGCGGCAATCAAACCTTCGACGGTATCAATGCAGATATAGGGCTTGGGATCGCCTTTAACCTCGACGGCTTCGATAAGCGGGGATTGGCCCTTCACGGGATGTCGTTGAAAGAAACTCTGGCCCTCGATGCCATCGGGCATACGGATAATGGAGCAAGGTCGGCCCCGAATGTGCTCCAGCATCTTGTCGCCGATACGCTCGTAATAGTCGGCCAGACCGCGTTTGGTGATGGCCGGACTGTCTTTGGTTTCGGGCCACAAAACCTTGTCCGGACTGGACAGACGGACACCGCGCAGGGGAGCATCGGTGCCGGTCGCAATCTTTGAAACGCCTTGAGGATTATCCAGTGCGACCTCTTTGGGAGGCTTGTCATCACGCAGTCCTTTGAACGAGGCCTGCCTGATCGCACCCGATCCGGTAAAGCCTTCAAAGGCGATTTCAGCGACCAGAACCGGCTTGACCCAGTGGACCCCTGCGACGGATTTGGGGCCATCGGGGAAGGGGCTCTGGGCCGTCTCGATAGCTTTTAACCTGGGCATGATTTGCTCGACGGTCTTACGGCTAAAGCCGGTGCCGATCCGGCCCACATGCTCAAGCTTGCCTTCGCGATAGACCCCGGCAATCAGCGACCGGAAGGCATTGCCCGTCGTCGCCCATCCGGCGATCACAACTTCCTGCTCTTGTCGACATTTGGACTTCACCCAGTCGTCGCTGCGGCCCGAGCGATAGGGTGAACTCAGGCGCTTGGAGATAATCCCCTCTAGGTCGAGCCGACAGGCCGATTGCAAAAGCGCGTTCCCTGTCGTCTGGAAATGTTCGACATAGCGTATAGCGCCCTTGGCCTTGGCCAACCGCTTTTCCAGTTCTGCCTTTCGATCTGCGAGAGGCAGGCTGCGAATGTCCTGCTGGCCGTCGTGAAGCAGGTCAAAGGCATAATAGACAATTGGGGCATCGCTCTCGCCGCCGAGAACGGCTTGGAGAAGGGCAAAACTGGGTTTGCCTTCATCGTTCAACGCTACGGCCTCGCCATCATAGAGGCCGTCTTCAAGGCCCTTGGCATCGGCGGCTATGGAGGGAAATCTCTTGGTCCAGTCCAAGCCTTTGCGGGTGCGCAGGGAAGTCTGCTGGCCGTCGATGCGCAGTTGAAGCCTATAACCGTCGAACTTGATTTCGTGCGCCCACATATCGCCTGCGGGTGGGGTGGCAATATTTGTGGCCAGTTGCGGTTCGATAAAGTCAGGAATGTCAGACTTTTGGGCGCTCTTCGTCTTGGTGCGATGGGGCGAAGGTACAGACTTTCTTTGCTTTGCGCTGCTGCGCGGCAGGGTCATGTAGGGCGCAACCTCGGCCGAAACGTTTGTGGCGATCTGCTTCATGGTGCGGGTCGAGGCGACCGACTTGTCGCGATCGCTCGGACCGCCCTTGTTGCCCGTCTGGGCAGCACGGTCCTTATGCTTGATCAGCATCCATGGCTTACCCTTCTCTCCAGCCTTGGGTTTGAGCCGGACCAGCACCCAGGAGCCGTGCATCCGGTCGCCTTCCATGACGAACTTCAACTCGCCTTTTTGCAGATGCTTGTCCACGTCCTCAAAGCCCGGTTCGGGTATCCATAGCCCGCGGTCCCAGATCATCACCGTGCCACCGCCGTACAAATCCTTGGGGATGGTGCCTTCGAAATCCCCATAGTCGAGCGGATGGTCTTCCACCGCCATGGCGAGGCGTTTGTCGGCAGGATCCAGCGAAGGGCCCTTGGGTACGGCCCATGACAGGAAGGTGCCGTTCCACTCCAGCCGCAGGTCAAAGTGAAGGCGGCTGGCATCGTGTTTATGGATGACGAAGCGCAGGTGGTCCGAGCCGGCGATCTCGGCACCAATACCAGACGGCTCTTCCGTTCGGGAAAAGTCGCGCATCTGGCGATAGCTGTCCAAGCGGGGATTGGGCATCAAAGACCTCCGCCATACTAACGGTCGTTATGGCTTTGCGCTCCCGCACGAACCGTTTTCGGATCTTTCAGTGAATCTATCTGGCGTCTTGTGCGTTGGAACTGGGCAGGAGGAACGCTTATGGCGCAAGCCGCATCTGAACCGTTGAACCGTTATCGCGTCATGGCGACCGGACACCCGACGCGGATTGTCGAGGAGCGGACACTGGAGGCCGCAGCGGTCAGCTATATCGAGGATTTTGTAACATCGCCGCCGGTGCCGGAACTCAAGCTCTGGGTGACCGATATCGAAGACGGAAACCAGCATTGTTTTCTGCTGGATACCGATAGCGGTGATCTGAAATCCTGCGGCTGATCGAACCCTTTGCCGTAACGCTCGTTTGTAAAAAGCCCCCTTGGCAAGGCTGATCGCAAACGAGGTGCTCCCATGGCTCCCAGACCCAGTTGGCAAGGTCATCTAAAGCTGTCGCTCGTGACCTGTCCGGTCGCGCTCTATACGGCGACGTCGACGGGGGGAGACGTCCACTTCAACCTGATCAATCCAAAGACCAATAACCGCATCAAGATGGTCACGACCGATCCGGATACGGGACCTGTTTCGCGTGCCGATCTGGTGAAGGGCTATGAGGTTTCGAAGGGGGAATATGTCCTGCTGACCGACGAGGAGATCAAGTCGGTAAAGCTGGAGAGCACCAAGACCATCGACATCGAAAGCTTTGTTCCGGCCAAGGACATCGATCGTATCTATTGGGACAATCCCTATTTCCTCGCGCCTGACGGCAAGATCGGTCAGGACGCCTTCAATGTCATTCGCACGGCAATGGAGAAGTCGGGGAAGATCGCACTGGCGCGCGTTGTGATGTCCACCCGCGAGCGACTTCTGGCGTTGGAGCCTCGAGGCAAAGGTATCCTCGCCTATACGCTGCGGACCGATGACGAGGTGCGCCAACCCGAAGAGGTGTTTGGCGGCATTTCGACCGCCAAGCCGGATGCGGACATGATCAAGATTGCCGAACAGATCATTGCGCAAAAGGCGGGACCCTTTGATCCCTCAAAGTTCAATGATCGCTATGAAGACGCGTTGAAGGCGCTGATTGCCGACAAGCAGAAGGGCAAGAAACCTGCCAAAGTCTCTGCGCCCAAGGACGACAATGTGGTCGACCTTATGGCTGCCCTACGTGCCAGTCTGGACGCCAAGGCCGGACGCTCTGCGAGCAAACCTGCATCCAAGGCGACCTCTAAATCAGCGTCGAAAACCAGCAAACCGCGCGCAAGAAAAGCAGGGTGATCTGCCTTGGATTGTGCTGTCGCCGATAAAGAGGACATACCCGCCGGACTGCGCTGGTGTTCGGATGAAGTCGCGGGCATCCGGCGCAAACGTGCAGGTCGGGGTTTCTTCTATCTTGGACGCGATGGCGCGCGGGTAACGGATGAAAAGGTGTTGGGGCGAATACGCGCTCTGGCCATTCCACCGGCTTGGACACAGGTGTGGATTTGCCCGCACCCTAATGGCCACATTCAGGCGACGGGCCGTGATGCCCGCGGGCGCAAGCAATACCGCTATCATCCCGATTGGACGAAAGCCCAGTCCGAGAACAAGTTCGCCCGAATGCCGGCCTTTGCTGCCGCCCTGCCAAAGCTAGAAGCGGCCATCGAGAAAGGTCTCGCGCGGCGCAAGTTCGATCAGGAAAAGGTTGTGGCCACGGCCATGCGCCTGATGGAGTTAAGTCTGATCCGAGTCGGCAATGCCCGTTACTCCCGTGAGAACCGCAGCTTTGGCCTGACGACCCTGCATAAACGCCATATCGAGGTTAGTGGCACGGAATTGCGGCTGAGGTTTCGTGGGAAAAGCGGGATTGTGCATGACCTGAATGTACAAGACCGCAGGCTGGCCACCGGTGTCAGGCGACTAAGCGAACTGCCCGGCCATACCCTGTTTCAGTATGTCGATGACGAGGAACAACTTCGCGCCGTCACGTCTGACGATATCAATGCCTTCATCCGCGAGAATATGGGCGAGGACTTCTCGGCCAAGGATTTTCGCACTTGGGCGGCGACCGTTTGTGTGGCCCGCGCGCTTAGCGACACGGAACCGCCGACTTCGGCTGCTGATGCCAAGCGCAAGGCCAATAGCTGTATTCGCGAGGCGGCATCCCTGCTGGGTAATACGCTCGCGGTTTGCCGCAGTGCCTATGTGCATCCGCGCGTCGTCGACTTGTTCGAGCGCGGCGCGATTGCCGAAGCACTGCCCCGTACCTCGGCCAAATCTTTCGAACGCGCATTAGCCAAGACCTTAGCTGCCAGCAATTGAACTGAGACGGTCGGGAACATGGCAGTGGCTAAAGGATTGTTTTTATAGGCTCAGCAGAACCGATCACCCAAGGAGATATGCACCATGGAGAACCGGTCATCGATGCAGGATCCGCGCCATCAATATCCTCGGCCGCCGTTTCCAGATCAGGAGCAAGCCACACCAGGTCTAGTAAAGCGCATGACACCAGCGCCCGATCATGGCGAAAACAGTTATCTTGGCCATGGGCGGCTGGCAGGTCGTCGTGCCCTGATCACCGGCGGCGATTCCGGCATCGGGCGCGCTGTCGCTATCAGCTTTGCGAGAGAAGGTGCCGATGTTGCGATAGCCTATCTGCCGTCCGAGGAATCGGATGCGGCGAGGTCATCAAGCAGATCGAAGCTGAAGGTGTAAAGGCGGTGGCGCTTGCAGGTGATGTTCGCGACGAAGCATGGAATGAGACCATGGTCGCACGGACCGTTGAAGCGTTCGGCGGGCTGGACATCCTCGTGGTCAATGCGGGGCGCCAGCAATATCGCGATGATCTGTCGGATTTTTCTACCAGCGATTTTGACGATGAAGACCAACCTGTATGCCTTGCACTGGCTATGTCAGGCGGCGATTCCGGTCATGCCCGCCGGTGCCGCCATCATCACTACGGCGTCTATTCAGGCCTATGAGCCCAGTGACATCCTGTTAGATTATGCGACTACAAAGGGCGGCATCGTTACCTATACGAAGGCGCTGGCAAAACAGGCTATCGAGCAAGGCATTCGCGTCAACGCAGTCGCCCCCGGTCCGTTCTGGACTGTGCTTCAGCCCAGCGGCGGCCAGCGATTATTTTGGCGAGTTATTCCTGATGATGTCCGGTGCGCTTTTTCTGGCGCTGAACCTCGCGCCGACCGAGGAAATCCAGCTTGTCGCTTACCGCATCGGACCCGAGGCGACACTGGTGGTGATGGGGTTGTCGATGTTGCTAGTCCACATATTCGTGTTCGAGGTTGGCTTTGCCGGTCAGGAGGAACAGGAGACGCCTCTGGAGGCCTTGTTGCATTTTACCGTGCCCGGTTATGCCATTTGTCTATTGGCCAGCATGGGCATTCTGGCACTGCTCGGCATGAATGATGCGCATGGCACGGGGGCAATCATGGCCAATACGGTTGTGCTGGCATTTTCGGCGTCGTTGGGCGCTGCCGCAGCGAGGCTTCTGGTATGAGGCTAAATTTTAAACGCCGACCAAGACGTCGAAAAGCACGTGTGCAGGGTGTGATTGCACTTCTGGGAATGGTGATCGTCATGGCCTGCGTGACCATTCTTGTGCTCGAAAGCCTGAGAGGCGGAGATGAGGCGAGGCTATCGGCGCGAGTGCTCGACACGGCCCCCATTGAGGGAGGTCGTCAGCTTATCGTTCAAGTCGAAAACAAAGGCGGACGAACCGCGTCCGATGTCACCGTTACGACTGAAACCTCAGGAGAAATTGTTCAAGCCGTTATCGACTATGTCCCCGCGCGCGGAAACCGACGCGCTTTAATGCGCGTCCCAGCTGAAGGGGATGTTCAGATCACCGTCGAAAGTTGGATTGACCCTTAAAGGCGTCAGTAGGGCTATGGCTTACGTTTAAAGGTGTCGCCAATTACCTTCGCATCCGGACCATCTGGTCCAGCGCGTTTGCGTGACTCGGCTTGGGTCTTTTGCGCCTTCTTATCCGAGGCATCGGGCGTTGACTTTGTGACAGGCGTGGCACCGTTACGGGTACGACCCGGAGCTTGGTCAGACATTGGGTTCCTCCTGGGATGCTGGTGCGGATGCTGGAACGGAGGGAGCTTCGGACTGGTTTCTGAAGAACGCCATCGCTGCAACGGCCATATAGATCAAGATGAACAGGGCGAGCAGAAGCGTAAGAAATCGCAATAGCGATCTGGGCTTCCTAAGCACGGTTGGCTTTTCGTCATTCTCGTCGATTGAATTCATCGTGAATCTCCCTCCCGTCTATAAGGGATGCTTCTTAGAACCACTTCGTTCCAATAATTCGTGCACTAGAACGCAATGATACTGGCATACCGATGTGACAATCAAAGTCAGAATTTTAGTGAAGTTTAAAGCGTAGCTAGTTCTCGATTACCGATTTTATGGCCATAGGAGGTGCTGATTGTCTTTTTATTTTCTAAGGCCTCAATGATGCTGTCCGCAAAGTGTGTGTCGTAAAGCAGGGACAGGTTGTTAATGCCACCGGGCGTGAAAACATTGATCTCGAGCAACTTGTCTCCGACAATGTCGAGCCCGACGAGGAACATGCCATCCTGAATGAGCTTGGGCCGGACCGTTTCGGCGATCCCCAGCATTGTCGTGCTGACCTCTACAGGTGCGGGGCCGCCGCCAACATGAATGTTGGATCGAATCTCCCCCTTGGCGGGAACGCGACGGAACGCTGCGTATTTGCCGTCGCGCACGAGCGGGCGGCCATTCATCAGGAAGAACCTTACATCGCCTTCTCCGGCTTCAGGGATGAAGGCCTGAGCAATCAAGTAACCTTCCTCGCTCACCGCCTCGAAAATCTGGTTCAGGTTATGGTCTTTAGGCGATGAGATCTTGAAGACGTTCTTGCCACCAGATCCCTGTAGCGGTTTGATGATGACGCCCTTTTTCTGGCCCTGAATGAAGCTTCGGATTTCATCGATGTTCTTGGAAATCAGCGTTAGGGGCCGGACCGAAGACGGGAAATCCTGAAAATAGAGTTTGTTCTGTGCTTGGGCGAGCCCGTCAGGATCGTTGACGACAAGGACACCGCGCTGGGCCGCCATTCGTCCGAAGATAATCCCAACATTTGCAGCCCAAGGCCGATCAATCGCATCGAGCGAGGGATCGTTGCGCAGGAACAGAACGTCGATTTCACTCATATCAAACAGGCGCTTGGTGGCTTCACTGCTTTGGAGCGCCCGATGAAAAGTTTCAGGTTTCTTGTAGTTGCCGGATGGTAACTCCAGACCGCTAAGCGAAAGGCTGTCATCGGGGGAAAGGACGAAATCCGAGGGTGTCACATAGCAAATCTCATGCCCTCGGTTCATTGCCGCCAACGCCAGAATAGTGGTCGTGTAACGGGGCGTTTCGCCCTCGATGGAGTTGACGAAGAATGCGATGCGCATGAGGCCTCCTAGGCAGCAATAAGGTCTAGAGGTGTAAGCCCGGCCTTCAGACGGGCCAGTCTTTGATCGGCTCCGGGAAGATCTAGAAACTGCGGCATGATTTTCGGAGGTTTGAGAAGCCCCCGTAAGCTCAACTCCTGCATTACAGACAGATGCGAAGACGCGATCTTGCCTATCCAGAATGAATCAAGCGCACCACCCCTCGAAAGATGATCCAGAAGTTCCAGCAGTCCGCGCAGATAGATAGCATCCTTGGCAAGTCCACCGCCCCGATGGACACGAAGGGCAGTGTTGAAGGCATTTCTGTCCGAGAAACCTTGCTCTCTATGAAGCATTGAAAAGGTATCTACGAAGCTTGCGCCATCAAGCATTCCGGCGACAGCGCAGACACGGGCCGCCAAAAGACGAAGGCGGGATACAGTCATTCCGCCCGAGAGGTATTCGGCCAGAACGGCCAACCCCTCTTGCGCACCTTCATAGCCCGCCAAGCCGCTGCGGAATATTTTTAGTCCGTGCTCCGAGCCATTGAAGAAGGTCAGCAAATGGACGCCGACCTCGTGGCTGAGCAAGGCTTCTACCCGTGCCTTGGACATCGATGTGTGACGTGAAATGAGCAGTTTGCCATTACTCACCATCATGCCGGCGGGCAGGTCGTCCCGTACGGTAACCGACGCTGCGAAGCCTTTCGACTGCGCTGAATAGCGATCGATCATGGTTTGGGCGCGCCGTTCAAGAAACCGGTAATCGACAGTGTCGGCATCGCCGTCCGATGGAAGACCGGCGGTGGCTTGCAATATGTCGTGCGCTACCTGGCTAAGGCGAGGCTCAATCGGGCGATATAGTGCGCGGCCCAGATCAACAAACTGGCGTGCACCACGCGCCGCGAGCATGGAAAGCTGTAGGTCGAGCTCGGTTTGTTTCTCGCGGTAGAGCGTCGTGAGAACGGGATCCTCGAACCTTTCTAGATTGATCGAGAACAGAGCTTTTTTGCTTTCCCCGATATTGAAGGCGAGGGGACGATAGAGGAAATGCGGAACCCGCTTGAAGTTCAGAGACTTGAACTCAGCCCAAGCGTCTTCTGAGTTGATAGGCGTAACGGACAGTAAGAAATCAAAGCGTCCGGCAATATCGTCAATGGCCCGGTCGGCACGCTTGACGGCATCCACGAAGACGCGGCGCCCCAGAGCTCTGTGACTGGCGGGCACCAGACACGTTTCTTTGCGCGTGAAGTCAGCAACGGACTGGAGAACAGCATCGAAAACATTCGCCACCAGCCTATCGCGTAGCTCCGGATAGACCTCATTGGATTGAGGGACCTTATGAATTGGCGCGAAACGCAGAGTGACGACGGGAAAAGCCGGCACTTTGCGGGCAAGGCTGGCTTGGGTGTCGTCCACTAATTCCAAGCGATCAATGAGGGGCGTGCGATAACGTGCATCAGCGGTTTGAATCCCGCTGATGAGAGCAGAAAGAGCGGCCTGTGCCGCCTTGTCCGCAGGCGCAGAGGCAGTGACAGTAAAGGGGGCAAGATAGGGCGCATCTTTGGCAAGACTATCCTTATTCAATTCTCCGATATCGATAACCATGAAAGCACCAAACCGCTTGGCCATCGCGGTGCCGACAAGCCGTATAACTGTCACGGCGTCTGCGAGGTTGGCGGCCAGCAGATAGGATGAATTTGCCATCACAACTTCGCGTGCCACCGTGGATCGGTGACCAACATGCACTGCTATGAAGGGCATGGGCCGATCCATAAACAGTCTGCCTTTTCCGTTAAGGTCGAGCCGAATTGGGCCGTCCTTGACGAGACAGGCTTTTAAAGTTGCCTCATCGACATTTGACCTTCGGGAGGTCATGCCACGCCCTCTAGCGCTGCTTTAAGCACAGGAAGACTTGCTGTTATGGCAGCACGCAATTCTGCAATGGCGGAATGGTCAGGTTTTCCAGTCCACTCGTCCATGAAAATCTTTTTCATCTCAACAGCAATGGCGCAGCCGGAGGAGGGGAAATGCTCGTGAATGAACCGTGTCTGTTCGCCTCTACCCTGGAAGGCAATATTCTCGCGAACATCAATGTGACGTCCGTTGATTAGCGAAGCTCGTAAACTTGCAATGAAAGGTTCGATGACGTGTGCCCAGCGCTCCCGGTCCATTGAGAAAGTACCGATATTGATATCCGGAGCGCGGTTCTGATCTGTGGGAGGAGACTCTGGCCCATCGCGGCGATGGTTGTAGCTATGGATATCCAGAACGATAAATTTTCCGAACTGTATCTCTGCTTGGGTGAGAACGTGGTGTAGCAACCTGTAGTAGCTGGCATGCTGGCGCAGCAAGTCAGATATCGCACTCTGATCTGGCTTCTCATGCCAGACTTCGAGGCCCCAAGCCTGTTCCGGATCTAAATAGACCGCACTTTCTGGCGAACGATTAAGGTCGAACTCGAAGCGTGAGCGGTGAACCACAATTTGTGTCGGCATGTCTGCAATGAAATGCGCGGTGAACGGATCCTCCTCGCGTAAACGACCTGCCGCATCGAGAGCTATCTGATTAACAAGATGAGGGCTGATTGCATGCCCATCATGGATCGCCGTCCCTATAAGAGGGGAGGCTCCAAATTTTAAGGTCCACAACGGATCCGTAGCGAGATTCTCATAGATATCCGCGTTACAAGTCATGGGGACATAATGTTTACGTCCGTATTCAAGTTCCGCCATTGAATGGAACTACATTTGAGCTGACGATAGGGTTACTGAAAATTTCAGCGCCATCTGATCAGCAGGTCCAGCTTCTTTGCTTTCTTGCAGATACGGATGCTGGTTGGGCAGCAACCCTGACAGATATCAGCCTAAAAATAACAGGCCGATACCAGACATTTCGCAATTCTTTAGCTCAATGGAAATCCCGAGACCCCGGCAGGATCCGCACATCGCGCGGATGGCGATGTGGCGTATGACGCGGCAGCTGCGGGTTGGCAGCGATGTCGGTGAGGGCGAGCTGCACCGTCGTGTCACGATCTTCCGATAAACGCTGCAGCTCCGAGGAGCGGTCGATGACCTTATGGGCAACCAGATGAACTACGCCCTCGGGGCTCTTCTCCACTGCGCCCTCGACCTCCATCAGCCGGGCGGCCATGACTTCGCGACGAAACTGCTCGAACATCCGTGCCCAGAGGACGACGTTGGTGATGCCCGTCTCATCTTCCAGGGTGACGAAGATGGCGTTGCCCTTACCGGGACGCTGCCGCACCAAAACCACGCCCGCGACGCGCACCAACGCGGCGTTCCGTTTCGCCTCGGTCTGGGCGCAGGTCAGCATCCCCTCCGCGTCGAAGAGTGGACGCAGTATGGCCATGGGATGGGCCTTTAGAGACAGGCGTAGCGTTTGGTAGTCGGCGGCGACATGCTCTCCCAGCGGCATAGTCGGTAGACGGGCGTCGGGCTCGGCACCCAACTCGCGGGCATCCGCGGCGGCAAACAGGGGCAGCGGCGCGTCGTCCGGCAGGCGGCGCACCGCCCATAGGGCCTGACGCCGATCCAGCCCCATCGAGCGGAAGCCGTCGGCGTCGGCCAGCTTACGCATGGCGGATGACGGCAGTTCCGCGCGCCGCGCCAGGGTTTCAATGTCGGACAGCGGGAAGGTTCGCGCGGCGACCAAGGCCTCGGCCCAATCCTCGCGGAAGCCGTCGATCTGGCGCAGACCGATACGCAGGGCCGGCGCACTGTCCGAACCTTCCAGACTGTTTTCCCAACCGCTGTGCAAGACATCGACTGGGCGCACCTCGACTTCGTGCGCCTGGGCGTCACGTACAATCTGGGCCGGAGCGTAAAAACCCATCGGCTGACTGTTCAACAAGGCGCAGGCGAAGGCCGCAGGATAGTGGTGTTTGATCCACGATGAGACATAGACCAGTTGGGCGAAGGAAGCGGCGTGGCTCTCCGGGAACCCGTAGGAGCCAAAGCCCTTGATCTGTTCAAAGCAACGCCGGGCGAAGCTCGGATCGTAACCGCGCGCGATCATCCGGCTGACCATGCGGTCCTCGTAGGTGTGCAGGGTACCGTCGCCTCGGAAGGTGCCCATGGCCTTGCGTAAGCCGTTGGCTTCCTTCTCGTTGAACTCGGCGGCGACCATGGCGACCTTCATCGCCTGCTCCTGAAACAGGGGCACGCCCAAGGTTTTCTCCAACACCTGTTTCAGCTCGTTCTGCGGATACTGGGGTCCGGGCTTGGAATAGTCCGGCTCCTCCAGCCCGTTGCGACGGCGTAGATAGGGGTGGACCATGTCACCCTGAATCGGGCCGGGTCGAACAATGGCGACCTGAATCACCAGGTCATAGAGCCGGCGCGGCTTCAGCCGAGGCAGCATATTGATTTGGGCGCGGCTCTCGATCTGAAAGACGCCGATGGAGTCGCCCTTACACAGCATGTCGTAAACGCCCGCATCGTCGGCTGGGATCGTATTCAGCGCCCAGTCGTCGCCGTAATGGTCGCGGATCAGGTCGAAGGCTTTGCGGATGCAGGTCAGCATGCCGAGTGCCAGCACATCGACCTTCATCAGTCGCAGTTCGTCTATGTCGTCCTTATCCCATTCGATGAAGGTGCGATCTGCCATGGCGGCGTTGCCGATAGGGACCAGTTCGTCGAGCCGGTCTTGGGTCAGGACGAAGCCGCCGACGTGCTGGGACAGGTGACGGGGAAAACCCAGAAGCCGCGTCGCCATCGCCACCGCGCGCCGGATCATCGGATTGGCGGGATCCAATCCGGCCTGCGCGATATGGCGGTCGCTGATCTCGGAGCCCCTACTGCCCCACTGGCTAGAGGCCAGACGGGCGGTGATATCCTCGGTCAGGCCCATGGCCTTGCCCACGTCACGGATGGCGCTTTTAGGGCGATAGCGGATAACGGTGGCGGCGATACCGGCGCGCTCTCGCCCATAGCGATTGTAGATGTGCTGGATGACCTCTTCGCGCCGCTCGTGCTCGAAGTCGACGTCAATGTCGGGCGGCTCGCCGCGGTCTGACGACAGAAAGCGCTCGAATAGCAGATCGGATTCTGCCGGGTCCACCGCTGTGATGCCCAGCACATAGCAGACGGCGGAATTGGCCGCCGAGCCGCGTCCCTGACACAGGATGCGTTTGTCGCGTGCCACGCGGACGATGTCGTAGATGGTCAGGAAATAGGGCGCGTAGTCTGCCCTTGCGATGAAGGCCAACTCCTTCTCCAGCAGCAGCCTCACTTTTTCGGGGACGCCATTTGAATAGTTCATCTCGGCGTGCAGCCAGGTCAGATGCTCAAGCCACTCCTGCGGCGTCTTGTCAGGCGGTGTCGTCTCTTTGGGATACTGGTAACTGATATCCCCGAGATCGAAACCAACGCGAGCCAGCAGGTTTGCTGCCTCGGCGACGGCATCGGGCGCGTCGCGGAACAACCGCAACATCTCGGCGGGCGGCTTCAGCCAGCGCTCACCGTTGGCGTTCAGTCGTCGGCCTGCCGTCTCGATCATGACGCCTTCGCGGATACAGGTCAGAACGTCCTGCAGGTCGCGCTGGTCAGGGTCGTGATAGAGTACATCGTTGACCGCAAGCAGCGGGACGCGGCTCCGGTCTGCCAGCGTCTTCAACCGCGCCAGCCTACGCCGGTCGTCGCCGCTGCGTCCCATGGATGCGCCCAGCCAGACCGCGCCCGGTGCCGCCTCGGCCAGACGGTTCAACGTTCGGTCCAGCCCCTCCATTCGGGCGTCCGGCATGACGATCAGAAGAAGATCCTCCGGGGCGGCAAGCAGATCACCCAGCCCGATCTCGCACCGGCCCTTCACAGCTCGGCGATTGCCCAGGGTCAGCAGCCGCGTCAACCGCCCCCAACCGGCCCGTGTCTCGGGATAGGCGATGATGTCGGGCGCACCATCGTTGAAAACCAGACGCGCCCCAGTTGCCAGCTTGAAGCACGCGGCCCGTCGCCTGATCTTGTCCGACAGGGCCGGGTCGTTTAGGGGATGCTCGACATAGGTCACCTCCCCGGGACCGGCGCCGTCACGCACCACATCGGGCGGCGACAGGCCGTCTTCGCGCAGGCTGCGCAGGGCGCTCCAGGCCCGCACAACTCCGGCAACTGTGTTTTGGTCGGCCAGGCCCAGCCCCGCATGGCCGCGCAGGATCGCTGTCAGCACCAGATCCTTGGGGTGGGACGCCCCGCGGAGGAAGGAAAAGTTGCTGGCGCTGGCGAGTTCGGCATAGGTGGGCTCAAGTGCGGGTTCGTGGACGGGAACGGTCATGCAAACAGGCCGTGGATGAACCAGCGCGGTTCGTCGGTCTCGCCGTACAGGCCCTGGCGGAACAGCCAGAAGCGACGGCCATCACGGTCCTCGACGCGGTAGTAGTCGCGGGTCTTCTGGTCGGGTGCACGCCACCATTCGCCGCCAATCCGCTCCGGCCCCTCGGCCAAAGCCACCTCGTGCAGCACCCGACGCCAGCGAAACCTCTGTGGCGAGCCGTCCGGCACCACGGCCAGGGTCTCGACCGGCTGTGGCGGAGAGAACATCTGCAGCGGGCGCAAGGGTGGATTTCCGGGAATCCGCTCGGGCCAATCCAGGGCCGGTCGAGCCGCCGTGATAGTCGCTGGAACCAGACGCGACGCGCGTTCGGGGATGTGCGAGCCCAGAGGCTCGAAGAGCAGCACAGCCTCGGGACCGAGACGGGCTGTCAGCCGGTCAATCAGACTGCTGAAGTCCTCACCGTCAGAGCGGTCGCCATCCAGACGGCGCTGAGCCGGATTCAGCGTCTGGGTCTCAAGCACCGACAGCCGCATCTGGTCGAAACCGAAGCCGGGATCGAGCGGATTGGACAGGGCCGCAAGCCGCTCGCGGAACAGACGCAGCACGGCATCCGCATCACGTGTCGCTCGCCCGGTTCGTGTGACGATGCGGCGGACTAGCCCGTCGATGCGGTAAAAGCCGGCCTCAAAGGCGCGCCCGCCCTTGCCAGCCTGATCCAGTCGGTCAGTTACGTCCATCAGCAGATCGGACAGGACGCGCTCTACGTCCTTATCGGTCAGAATGGGTTCAAAGAAAACTCTGTCGACGGTGATAGGTGGTTGCGGGCGGTGCGGTGTGATCCGCATGTCCTGGTCGCCCAGCACACGAGCCAGACGCGCGGGAAAATCCGTGCCGAAACGCGCGGCTAGGGGCGCGCGGGGCCTGTCGTCCAGATCGGCGATCTTTTTTAAGCCGGCGCGCTGCAGCGCCTGGGTGTCGCGCTCCGGTAATTCCAGTGCCGCTACCGGCAACGTGCGGACAGCCTGTCGATCCTCCCCCTCTGCGAATATGCCGCCCGGCCCGAACCGGCCCAAGGCGCGCGCCGCCTGGGGCGTCGAGGCCAGAGCGCTACGCATCTTAAGGCCGATGCGGCCTGCGCGGTCATGCGCGGCGCGGACCAGGCCAATCTCGCCGCCGAACAGATGGGCGCAGCCTGAGATGTCAAGGATCAGCCCCTGCGGCGCATCCTCGGCGATCATAGGAGTGAAGCGGCTGAAATCCTCCATCACCTGCTGCAGCAGGGCGGCATCCGCCTCCGGCTTATGAACGACGGTGTGTAGGGACGGCGTCCGCGCCTGTGCATCGGCTAGGGTCAGGCCGGGCGTTAGCCCCGCTCTGGCTGCCGCTGGATCGACAGCGGCGAGACGCAAGGCCCCGCCGATCTTCTCTACCAGCGCCACAGGTGCAACATCAACCGACGCGTCGTCAGCGCTCGCTCCATGCTTTAGCCGGTCGCTGGGCAACCACGGGAACCACAGCGCCAGATAGCGGCGCAGATTCACGGAACGATCGGGCGTCACGATCCCACTCCAAAATCCAACTTCTGTGTTCCCCCCCGCCGCGTCGTCGCAGCAAGGTCGCGGAAAAAGATGGCCGCCCCGGCGCTCCCCCTTCCAGAGGGTTTGACGCCTCCGCCTGCACCGACCATCGCGTCTCAGCCGCACTAGGTACAAGCATCGCTCCGGCCCGCGCCAAAAATAGCGTCCCTCCGCAGGTCTCTGCCGCCAGAGCTAGGCGCCGGCTAGCTGTGAGGGACATGGCCTTGGCCTCGCCCCAGGCGCTGAGCAGCACAGCCCCCACCGTTGGCGTCCGCAGTGCTTCTTCACCGATGATCAGAAGGGTCTGGATGTCCGGTGCGCGCACCAGCAGCATGTCAGATGGTGATAGCCCCATCTCGTGCAGGCCCGGACCGTGCGGCCGCCCGGCTTCCAGCCCCATCATCTCGTGCAGCCCCCAGACGATGATCCGCCCCTTCGCAACCTGAACACTGGCCCCGAGTGCGAAGGCGTTGACGGCTACCGCGTCGGCGGGCGTGGCTGCATACAGATCGTGCAGGACGCCTCGGGTCCAATGCGCCGGGAAATCAGTGGAGGATTGAGTCTGACATTGAACAACCGGGCGGCAGGAGACACCGAGAGTCGCGAACCTATCTCGTAAGGCGGTCAGACGATCATCGGGCTCTTTGTTCTTCATTTGTTCTATATAGCGCGCGCTACGGGTGTAGAGTCAAGCGGGGTTTGGTGACCTCAAGGAAGGGTGCTGTCAGTCTAACGCTAAAGGTGCTCCACATTGATGGCTGCAAGTCATTGGTGGAGAAGTCGTTTTATGAAGCCGCTATCGTTTAAGCGACATCGCTTTCCCGCAGAGTTGATCCGTCATGCTGTGTGGCTGTACTTTCGTTTCAGCCTGAGCTTCCGCGATGTCGAGGAGTTGATGGCGCAACGCGGAATTGACGTCAGCTACGAAACGATCCGGTGCTGGACGATCAAGTTCGGGCCTCTGATTGCACGGCGGCTAAAGAAGCGGAGAGTGCCACCGACAGGCCGTTGGCATCTCGATGAGATGGTTTGCAAGATCGGCGGCCGACGCATGTATCTGTGGCGTGCGGTCGACGACGAAGGCGAGGTTTTGGACGTTGTCGTTCAGCGTCGGCGGGATACAGAGGCAGCGCTGAAGTTGCTCAGACGTCTTTTGCGTAACCAACCTGTCGAGCCTGAAACCATTACAACGGACGGGCTGGCATCGTATGGCGCGGCGCTTGACCAGTTGGAACTGCGCCATCTTCATCGTCCTGGTCGACTGCGAGACAACAACCGCGTTGAAAACTCGCATCTGCCGATCCGACGACGTGAACGGCAGCAGCAGAGGTTCAAATCCCAAACCTCAGCCCAGCGATTTCTCACAACGCACGCAGCGATCTACAACACCTTCAACATCCAGCGCCATTTGATCAGCAGACCCACACTTCGTCGTTTTCGCGGCGATGCGGATGCTGCTTGGGCGGCTGCTACCATCTGAACATGAGCAGGGAAGGGAACTTTCGACTTCGCTCAGTTAAGCTGACAGTCCCCGCAGCCGCACATTGCCGGCGGAACCGCCAAGCTGCGTCAATGCCTCCAGAAACCTGTCGCTATCCACCTGATCAACCATTCTGCCCCGCTTCAATCGCCTTCAAGCGCTCATATTCTTCAACCGCCAATACCACGACAACCGCCCGTCCATGCTTTTCGACAGTAACGGGTTTCGCCCGTGCTATGTCGATGAGCTTACCGAATTGATACTTCGCCTCTTTGGCAGAGATGGTTTGCATGGTTTGACGCCCGCTATCGGCCTGCACTTTTGGCCAAAGTGGCCATAAATGCAAAGCGATTTTCTATGCGTCCTTGCTCCATCAATATTTTCCTGCTCGATGGGGACGCGGACGGCATCCGAGTGGTCCAGATTTTTATGTCCACGATCCAAGCGATCTCGATCCGGAAACTGCAGATGAAGCAGGTGCGGGCCACATTTCCCGAACTGGCGCTGTCGGGGGGGGGCGACGCAGGCGGCCTGAACATGTAAAGGGAAGGGGACTTTCGATTTCGCTCAGTTAAGCTGACAGTCCCGTACCAATGTCGGCAACCCAGAAGCCATCGTGATTGCCGATCAAAGAGTCCTGCGGCGGGCTGCCGAAGAAGCGGGTGTGGATATACAGCCGATAAAGCCCCCCCGGCTGGGTCTATTTTCCGCGAGTTAGATGGCTAAGAGCGGCTCGCTCGATGGTCATTTATAGGCAAGCGGTTGAATTGCTGCTCGGATCAATTCCCCCTGGCCATCCGCCCGTCCGATGCTCGGGCCAAACCACAGCTTCTGCACGGGCTAGAACCTCCGCGGCCGTTTCGGGCGTTCGCAAAAGCGCGACGAGAGGGCCAACGATCATACGCTGAGAGTCGTTGATGTCGTGAATGTCACACAGCCGGACACCGAAGTACCATGCCTGGCGCGCGAACGAGCGGTCGTTGATCCGCCTCTCCCAGAGAAGAAGCCGATTATCGCAGCGTTGGTGCAGCTCGCTCACCAGGTCTGGTCGCTCAAGGCGTCCATCGGCTTGGACATCGAGCTGTTCTGAATCCCAGCCATCGACGAGGTCGGCGTCATAGGCGACGATCAGGAGGGCCTCCTTTGCGTGAGGCCAATCCGACGGATGGTCGGAGCGCCACAGATCAAACTTAAGGAGAATTTGAGCGTTTTTCTTCTGATTGCGGAAAACGCGTTTGACCGCGTAGCTGAAGGCGTAGCGTAGCCCTGACATTTGGTTGTCCGAGACCAGATTGCTGTCGTGTAGTTTGATTTCAAATCCTTGCTCGCTGATCGCCCGGGCGACCTCTTCCGACAGGTGGGAGATCTCGGCGCATACCCGTTCCAGATAACTCGCGGCTTGGAAGATCGGATCAGTCATTAGGGCCTCCAGAAGGCGACGTGCCTAGACCAGGCCTCCAAAGGATATGTCTGCGGTATGCCCGCGAAACCCCATTGATCGGCGCGTTCGAGGAATGTGCAGACCAAATCGGCCCAGCGGGAAGCGGCAGTAACCGGTGCCCGATGGGCCAGCGGCCGTAGAAGCGATGAAAAGCGCTTCCAGGTGAGGAGCGTCACCTGGTTCATAGGGCCGTACGCGTATTGCGAGATGACGAAGACAACCTGAACCGCGTGCGGATCGTGACGCCTGATGGCCTCGATCTCGCGGTCGAGTTCGATCCTTAGATCGGCGGCCGGCATGGACCAGCCCCACTTCATTTCGCCTATGAAAATCACCGAGGGCCCTTGTTCGAACTCAAAGGTAATCATTAAGTCAGGCTCGCAGCGAGTCAGGTGATCGCCATCCGCTGATCGTGCGAGCAGGCCGCCAGGCCATAGGTCGACTGTGTGTCGGATAGGACCTCGACCAGCAATCGGAAGACTTGCAGCGTCGCCAAGAAAGGCCTCGAGGCTGTCGAGGGCCTCTCCTGGCGTCATAAAGGTTAGCGGCGTGAACACCATCGAGGTGGCCGCGTCTTCTGACTTCTCAATGCTATGCTCTGAGGCCTTCGGTTGAAGAACTCGGCGTGCATTCTTGATGTTGAAGGCATGGAGCATGGCGGCGTCACGGGCTCCCTGTTGTGGTTCGATTGGGGGCCGGCCGTTTCAAAAAGCGGACCATGGCTTGTCCATTCAGCAGGAAGGCGTCGTATCCGGCCGATCGCCAAGCTTCGCGCTGCACATTGGTGTAGATCTGCTCGGTGTTCGCCCAGAACTGCGGTCGATCGGCGCTAGCAGGCAGTGGACCGACCAGGGCTTCGATGTCCTTGAACGACACCACCAACTCAGCAATGTCTTGCTTTGCCAGCCACTCGCCGAGGGGCGCATATTTAGATCGCTGTGTCGGCGAAGGCTTCCAGTAACTGAGCAGGAGTTTCGCTTCGTCGTCATCAAGCTGCGCGATCTTGTTGTGGGCGTTTCGGTACAGCTTCGCAGCGAGCCCGTCCAAGGATCCGGGAGCGTCGCGCTCAGGGGCAAGCATACGCTTATCGAACGCTCGCAGCGGTGAAGTCTGATGAATGGTCAGAGCGATGTCGCCGTCGTCGCTGGCCGCCTCGACGATGCCGTGGGCGGCCAGGCCAATTCCACCGGCGGTCTCAGAGAACCAGATGAACACCGCGTCGCCCGCTCGAGGCTGAGCGCCCTTATAGAGTGGTGCTGAAAGTAGGGAGCGACCACCTACGTGCAGGGTGATTGGATCGCATATGATGACAATGGCCATAAACTATATAGCCCGCCAAACTCGAGAATAGCTAGCGTCAGATCTCTTGGTGGGTGCTCTCGATATGTTTGATCCAAAGAGCATAGTCTTTGACCTCCACACGCACTTCAGGTGATCAAGCAGCTAATGGAGCAGGGTGCGGGGCGGGCGCATCGAACGTCAGGGGGACGCCGATCAGATCCCGATGAATCTCTGGCCACTCGCGATCTAGGTTCACCGTCTTAACCAGAACCTCATGACCGCGGATGCGGTATCGTAGGGCGACCTCGATGCCTACGGTTGGATAGATCAGTACGCCTTCACATGATCGCTCTGGCGTTCGGGCACTGGCATGCTCCAGATAGGCGAACAGTTGGTAGAGGTGCCCGGAGCGGACCTTTCCGGCTCCGCCTCGGGAGACCAGTGTCTCCTTGTAGAATTTGGCGTCCATCACGATGGTTCGTTCGCGCGATCGTAGCGTTATGTCCGTCTCCATAATCGGCAACCGGCCGTGGGAGACCTCGTCCAGAGCGATCGCATCCCAGGACATGACCTCGCGGCTGACGCGGTAACGGGTCTGATGATGGACGTAGAAGTTCCGTAGGAAGTCTTCGAAGACCGCTGACATCGTCACTTCGTCTTTAAGGATATCGGCGAAGCGACTTCCATCACCGTTTTCGTCTGGCATCTGAGCCCGCCAGACTAGCTCGCACAGCTTCATAAGGGGGGCGTAGTGGCGGGTGTTTCGAGACAGCTGTACGCCTTTGAAAATGTCCGCACTCAGTCTGACATCGCTCACAGCTTGTAGCTTGAGAACGATTGCGCCTAGCTCGTGGACCAGCGCGGTCTCAACACCTCGGGTGCGGGCAAGAACTCGAGCCGCGGCTTTGACGATGCGATTGTGAACGACGTCCGGGGTCAGCTCATCAACGGCGCAAACGACGGCACCGCGCCGCAAAGTCTGCTCCTTCACGATAGCGTCCAATAGCAGTCGTCCGCGTGGCGCGCGGGTCTCCTCAACGAACGTGCGATAGCCGCGATCGAGACCACGGCGAAGTAGGGCGTTGACGTCGTTAACTAGCAGGCGAGCGAATAGGTTCGGTAGATCGGGCGCGGCGTCCACACCAGTCTCGACTGCACCGCCTGGCGGAAACCGCTGCCAGGCATAGCAGAAGAGGTAGTAGAGGTTACGGATCGGGATCATCACAGGTGACTGAGCAGCCGCAGACGCCATTCGTCTGCGCGATCCGGTGCGTCGAACCAATACTCCTCCAGGAGCGGGCGGATCTCGGTTTCGACGACCTGTTCAAACCAGGCGCGCCCAACAGCCTGATCCGCCGCCGGCGTAAAGAAGCTATGCCCAATTTGGAACCCGGGGCCCAAGTTTATCCGGTCGTCACCGATCGCGATGTTGAGCTCCTGCATGCCCTGAACGATGGCAGAGATCAGGTCGGGCGCGACGCCCGCATCAGCCAGATGCGCGCCGAAGGCTTGAGACATGAACTCTGGCTTTAGCGTAACGAAGGCGAAACGCCGCCGCAGGGCGTAGTCGACCATCGACAGGGAGCGGTCCGCAGTGTTCATCATGCCTAGCAGCCAGACATTGTCTGGAACATGGAAGGGCGCATCATCCGGGGACGCATAGGCCAGGCGGGCGGACCATTCTGATGATCGTTTGTCGTGCTCGATCAGCAGCATTAACTCACCGAAGATCTTCGACAGGTTGCCGCGGTTGATCTCGTCTATGATGAAGACATGCGGCACGCCTGGGCGCTTACGAGCGGCCTCGCAGAAGCGATGGAAGACGCCGTCGCGCAGCTCGAAACCACCGTCTTGGGTAGGTCGATACCCTTGGATGAAGTCCTCATAGCCGTAGGACTGATGGAACTGGACCACCTCTACCCGGGAGAGGTCCTTCTGCGTCATCAGCGCATAGGCCAGGCGGCGCGCGATGAAGCTCTTGCCGACGCCTGGCGCGCCTTGGAGGACGAGGTTCTTCTTGTGTTTCCAAATTGCGAGGATGCGCTCGAATTCTTCGCGCTCAAGGAATAGGCCTTTGATCGCATCGTCTATAGTGTAGGGCACGTTGGAAGAAGATTCAGGATCAGGCTGTTCGCCCCGTCCGTTGGAAGAAGATTCAGGATCAGGCTGTTCGCCCCGTCCGGCGAGCGCGGTTTCGTAGGCTTGTAGCAGCGCCTCCATAACGCGTTCTAACACTTCGTCGGACGGCAGGTCGTCGGTTGCGAACGGCATGTGGGCGACACAGCCGGCCCTATAACTCTGAGCTCGCCAGCCCTCAGCACCCAGGTCTATGTCGTCATCCAATCGGAAGCCGGCCGAAGCTAGTTCGGGGACGAGGGCGCGGTATTGATCAGATCGCGCACGCAGGATGGGTAGAGCGCCCGACTGCTTGTGTTCGTTAACCAGCTCGGTGGTTCCCTGCGCGAGGCAGAGCTGGATCTCCGACAAATCTCGGTTGATGAGAAAGACGATGTAGAGGCCATTCTGGGTCGAGGTGGTTTCACGCTCATTCATGAGTGCGATCCAGGGCACGGAGGCCCAGACGCCTTTGCCTAAGCTCCAATCTACCTTGATCTCGGGGCGGTTTTGGATGCTAGGCAAGACCTCTAGGCGATTCTTCAACCGCGTCATGGTCGACCAGAGATCCGGGATAGTTTTGAAAGGGGTTTCGCGGACTTCGCGGAAGCGGTTCAGGAACGCCTCCATAGTCTGCGCGAACATGGTACTTCCTTCCTTCGTGCCGTCATACATCAGGCTCACCCATAAAAAGCTCTGGATGTCGATGAGATCTCGGGGCTGCCAACCGGCGTCGGTCAGAGCATCATGCACCTCTTCGGTGAGCATCAGTGCACTTCGAACGCGGTCCGGTTCATCGTTATAGGCGGGAAATTTTTGATCTTTAAGACGCCGCAGGCCTAGCTCATACAGGTCGGTCCGAATGGCGACGAAAGCGTTCGGGTCCTGGAGCATCAACGCACAGGACCCCAAGAATCGAGCGATACCTAGCGGACCCGTTGCGCCGGCTTCTCGGAACGCCTCGCCAGCCTCTACGATGAAGGCGTCTAGTCGATCCACGGCGACGCCTTCTTCGCCGAGCAGGCTGTTAAGTGCGCGCCCCAGACGCGCCGATTGCTTGCTGTCTAAGGGCTTGAGCCGATCGACCGCCTGCCAGCCAATTAGGTTCTGGGGGCGGCCGGCCGCTTGGAGTTTACGGGTGAGAATGCTGTGGTAGGCGGTGGTCAACGCCGCTGCGCTCGCATCGTCCAGGTCGCTTGCCAGCAAAGGCAAAACTTCAGAACGGAAGAGTGCGGCCAGTTCGTCTTTATAGTGGCGCTCGTACTCCAGGTAGGTCTGGCCGGGAGCAGCGAAGCTCTTGAAACCGGGCATTTCGCGCTTGAAGTTGGCCTTGAGTTCTTCCAGTGCTCGCAAGTTCAATTCGGTGACGGCCTCGTCAGCATACCAAGTGATTAGGCGATCCAGGGCAGCGGGTGAATCCACCACCGTCAGCCAGGCGGGGTTCGGCTGGGCTAGGCGTGGGGCGTTCGAGTTGAGCGCGCTATGGCGGGTCTCTGACGGTCCATAGTGGGTCGAAGATCCCACGTCCGCTGGCGCTAAGATCTCCGTCCATACCCGCACCGATTCCTGTGTTAGCTGGAGCGCCAGTTCTCGGCCAGAGGGCGTGCGCCATACCGCCAAGTATTTGACCAGCGACTGCTCGGGTCCCCAGGCGGTGCGGACTTGCGCAAGCGCTTCTTCTGACCGGAAGGGGGCCGTGGCGTCGCTGGACCAGACCGTGAAGCCTAGGCCCTCCAAGATCCGCTTCACCGAGGTTTCTCCACCCGAGAAGTCGTTTGAGCTGAGTGGGCCGCGATCGGGGTGTTGCTTACCCACTGCAACCCCGGCAATGGCCTTGGAATCGTAGAGCTTGCCGGCGCGTATGACGAACCAGTTCTTGGCTTTGCCAAACCCGTACTTAGCTCGAAAAGCCTCGCCGCCGAGCGCCTCATATTCGTCCATGGCTGCTTCGACGGCCGCGGGATCAGTCAGTAGGTTCAGGCTCATTGGTTTCCCCTCGCACCCTGATTGCAGGCTTCGCCAGGGGGCGTCAACACCGCAGCGCGAGGCGGAATGAGATGACTCCGGAAAATCGGTGCTGTTACGTAAACGGCGACCAGGTCAGAAGCCCCCACCCCGCCATGCTCAAGCTATTGCCGCCACACATGCCGTGTCGTCTTCAGCGCGGAAGCGGCGAAGGGAGCGATCCGTATTCGACCTCCGTATTCGACCTGGCGACAAAGTTTTTAGGAATGGCTCTTAGGCGAAAAGGACAGGGACGTTTGCCTGAAAGCGGACCTTCGGAAATACCGCTCCTGCCTCATTCCGGACGTTGAGCGCGTCAGCTTCGGGGCATTCGGTTGGGTGCGCTCGCGGCGGGAAGCGGCGTCTGCACCGGGGGAGAACGAACATCTCGCCAAAAGCACGGGGCGGCTGCTGAAATCCGACGAGACTTTCCGATCCGGGATCGTCCACTCGAGTGTGGGCTTGAGAGCTGAAAAAAAACTATGGATGTTTGGTTCGGCAATCATAAGTTATCGGTATTGGGGCAACTCTGCCATGGGGCGATCCTGGGTAAACCGGGGCAGTATGAGCCGGGAAGGCGATGGGGATGGATGTAGTTTTCGGACTTTGGGCCGACCGGGGTGCCAGTCCAGACCACGGCGGCGGCGCGAGCGGGGCGCTTGGCCAGCCTGTAGTTGGACCTGTCGGTCTGGTCGATATTCTCGAAACCGCTTTGGGTCTGGGTGAACCCTTCCGTCCCCAGGTTGTGCGGGTCGCCGCCTTCCAAGCCGCGCTTGAGGCGCTTGAGGGGGACTATTTCTGGTCGCGTTCCCTGGTCATGGATCCATGGTCGACCTCACGCATGGTGCTGACGTGGCGAGATGAACTAGTCGGCCTGGGATGGTCGCCGGATCATGAGTGGAAACAAGCTCGTATTGCTGATCTCGCCGCGGCCTGTCGCGAAGCGACTAGCGTGCCGCCCGGTCTTCCGGACCGGATTGTAGGCCTGATCAGGGCGTTGGAGCGCGCAAAGACTTCCCCGCTGATGCGGCTTCGTTTGATCGATGGCGTTGACCTGTTGGAGTCGCCGCTGCGCCGGCTCGTCGAACGACTTCAGGCCCTAGGCTGCGTGGTCGAAACCGTTCCGCTTGCGGCGGCGGCACCGGCCGAGACCTCTCTCGGCAAGCTTCAGCGATGGGTACTTGGTGCGTCGGAGCCGCTGGTAGGAGCGGATGGAACCGTTACTGTCGCGACAGCAGCCAGTGAGCCCTTGGCTGCGGAACTACTTGGTCAGTGGGTGGCTGCCAGATCGGTGCCGAGCATGGTTCTGGTGGCCCAGGATGGAGACACCGCCCTCCTGGATCATGGTCTTCACGCCTCCGGTCAACCGCAGGCAGGGCGCAGCCAGTCCTCAGTCCATCGCGGCTCCATGCAACTCCTGCTTCTGGCCTTCAAGGGGGCCTGGTCGCCGTTCGACCCCCACGCACTGATGGAGCTTCTGGTCTTCCCGAACTCCCCCATCGCGCCCCGCGCTGCGCGACGTCTGGCGTCCTCTCTTGAGGAAGCGCCGGGTCGGGGAGGGGAGGAATGGACTTCAGCCTGGGCTGAGGTCGCGGAGAAGGAGCGCGAGTACGCCGAAGGCGATGCGGACAAGATGGCCAAGATCGGGCCGCGCCTCTCGCGGTGGCGCGCTTGGGCCGAGCCCGACCTGGCAAGTCCAGATACCGGCATGCCCCTGGCGCAGGCCCTCGTGATCTGTGACCGAGTCACGACTTGGGCTTCAGCCCGGTACGCCTCTAGCGGCGACGTCCTCTACTCTGCGACCGCAGTACTGGCGGGCGAGGTCCGCGCGGCCTTGGCCGCGCTCAAACGAGAGCATCTTCCCAGGATTCTCATAGAGCGGATCATTGATCAGGCGATGGACGCTGGCCAGGCCAATCCGAGTGCCCAGGCCCAGGCGGCGGACTGGAGAAGCGTGGCTCACCCTGGTGCGGTCTGGGCACCGGCCGGGGCCTTGGTTTGGTGGCGGTTCGAGTACACGACTGAAGGCACGCAACGTGCAGGTGCTGTCAGTCTAACGCTAAAGGTGCTCCACTTTGATGGCTACAAGCCATTGGTGGAGCAGGCGTTTTATGAAGCCACTATCGTTTAAGCGTCATCGGTTTCCGGCGGAGGTGATCCGTCATGCCGTGTGGTTGTACTTTCGCTTTAATCTTAGCTTCCGCGACGTCGAGGAAATGATGGCGCAACGCGGAATTGACGTCAGCTACGAAACGATCCGGTGCTGGACGATCAAGTTCGGGCCTCTGATTGCACGGCGGCTAAAGAAGCGGAGAGTGCCACCGACAGGCCGTTGGCATCTCGATGAGATGGTTTGCAAGATCGGCGGCCGACGCATGTATCTGTGGCGTGCGGTCGACGACGAAGGAGAGGTTTTAGATGTCATCGTCCAGCGTCGACGGGATATAGGGGCGGCTTTGAAGCTGCTCAAACGACTTCTTCGCAACCAGCCTGTCGAGCCTGAAAGCATAACAACGGACGGACTGGCATCGTACGGTGCGGCGCTCGATCAGCTGGAACTACGGCACCTTCATCGTCCCGGTCGGCTTCGAGATAACAACCGTGTCGAGAACTCGCACCTGCCGATCCGGCGACGGGAGAGGCAGCAGCAGAGGTTCAAATCCCAAGCCTCAGCACAAAGATTTCTCACTACCCACGCAGCGATCTACAACACCTTCAACATCCAGCGCCATCTGATCAGCAGATCCACACTTCGTCGTTTTCGCGTCGATGCGGATACCGCATGGGCGGCCGCTACCGCCTGAGAATGAGCAGGGTAGAGGGCTTTCGGCTGCGCTCAGTTACCCTGACAGCACCGTCTTCGCAAGGTCGAGCCCGACCGTGGTATTTACGACATGACTGTCCTCCTTTGTGGATACTCGCAGACCCTTCTTGGCCCATCCACGACGCTGGGGTAAGAGTGGAATCCACCCCACCTCCATGCAAGCTACTGATGTGTCGCCCTGCACCATACGCATGCTTCAAATGCTTCTGCATACACTGAGCGTCCGGTAACCAATTGAATCTCCAGAAATCCAGTCTGTCTTCTTCTCGTACAGCACGGACCGACACGCAACAATTTCGATCGAGTCTTGTTCGCCTGCCTTTCGTGGCGAAAATCGAACGTTTGGTTGAAGACCGAGGGTTTGGGTTTGCGAGATGCGAGTTCGGCGATGATGAGTTCTTCTTCCATGTAACGTCGAACTTGGCGGGCCAACGGGATTTCGAGGCAATTAACGTTGGCGATCTGCTGCTGTGCCAGATTGGGTCTCGGGCAAAGGAGCTTAGCCGACAATGCATCGTGCAATGGGTGCGGGCGGAAGATTTGGATTGGGGCGGGCTACAAGTACCCGCTTGCCAAGCAGATCTTGATGCCTACAGACTTGACGTTCTCAAAGCGCGCTCCCTCAAGCAGATTCATCAGTTAGTGGAAGCGAAATGGTATGTTAAACAATGGGATGGGCAGGCTCCCTCTGATTTGCGCGACCCATTGCTTGGCGCTACCTGGTTGAGACTGATTTCAGACCTGGACACCGAGAATCTGAAGCAGGTACAGCTGGAAGAAATGCTGAAGTCCTGCCGCTTTGATTTTCGAGAAATGATTGATCCGGCGAGTTCGCGGTGTTCGGTTTTGGATCTTCTGGAATATTTCTCTCCGGCTCAATTAAGCGCACTGGGTGAGCCGCAGAAAAAATGGCTTTCCTCCTCATGGGCGTCTCCGCCAAGGGTTTCCGAAACGCATACTTCGGACGTAAAACCGACGCGAAGGCTAAATGACGACGACAAGGCTGCCATTCTGGAGTGGTTTGTTCTGCGTCATGTCAACGATCAGTTAGATCACAGTCACCTTGAATGGTTTGAAGGCAAGAACGCCTATGAAGCCATAGCCGCGCAGCGAATTCTGAGGCGCAATCTTCGACTTTCTAGCGCGCTCCGTGACTGGATGATGATCCTAGCGGAAAATGCTATCTTGGACCAAGCCTGCTGTGACGAGCTTGCGGTGCAGGATCCGGCTGTTGCGCCGAGACTGTTTGGGCGGCTTTCGAATGCGGCAGAGCACAAGGTTCGAACCGGCTGGAAACAGGATATCTCGCCGCTCGTCGCCGCGATTGGTGATCGGCCCGAAGTATTGGATAGACTGGTCCACCACTGTGTTCTTGCCATTGACCTTGAAACCGATGGGGAAAACATATGGGAAGTTGGCTGTTCTGGGTCGGGTCCGACACAGCGACTGCACGATGCGACAGTCGGGACGGATTTCGACGCGGCGCTGGCAGACCTGACCCAACGGCTGCAACACACCACGCTGGTGGTGGGTCATAACATCCTGGCGTGGGACTGGCCGATCCTTGCCGCCCGTTTGCCTCCAGACTCTGCGCCGCTGATCTGGGATACGATGCTCGTGAAGTTTTTGCTGGATCCTTCGGCGCCATCACATGCGCTTGGAGGTGCACATCATGCCGAGGACGATGCAGAGGCCACACTTGCGCTTTTTGTCCAGCAGATGCGCATGCTGCCGGCCGAACTCACGGCTAAAATTCTTGCGGGACAGTTCAACGACACGGCAGAGTTGTTCTGCGCGATTTGCCCACCCCTTGTATCTGCTGCACCCTTGGCCAGGTCACGCCCCGAATATCTGATTGCCACTGAGCAAGATCCTGTCGAACTCGTGCTGTTGCCAGACCACGAACTAACGGCCGTTGACTGGGTGCCAGGTGTTTCCGTGGTGTCGGCCAATCCCGACGAAAGGCTTCCGAGAGAGCGATGGCAAATTGATGTCGAACTCCTGGATCGCGACCTGAAGGAAGCCTTTGCGCAGTCCCCCATTGCCCAAGTGCTCTTGGCGATCTGCCAGCGGGCAGAAGCGGAGGAAATTGCCCTAAGGCGATCAATGTTGCCCCTGTGGCTGATTGAGGGGTTGGAAGGTCTTTCTGAGGCGATCGACGGCGCGAGCTTTGTCCCTGCCATAGATGGAAGAATCTGCGTGGCACCGATTCCGCGAGCTTCCTCGTGGTGGTCAGAGGTCGATGGTTCGAGCATCCATGCGATGCTGCCCGAAGGTCGCTTCGTTATCGTGGATCGCCAAACGGTTAAACCGGGGCAGACAGACATGGAAGGTGGCTCTCGATATGCGCCGCTGATCAAGATTACGGAACCCGGCGCTGGTTTGTGGCTCAAACGGGACAGTGCGGCTCAGCGTCTCGATGTCAGCGGCAGTTGGCGAAGTTTCCGAACCATCCGGGTGCCAACCGCAACCCAAGTGGTCAAACCTCCGGCATCGGCCTTGACGAAGCGGCCGTTTCTCGCTGTGCGGCAGTATCCGGGGTTGTTTCCCGGCTCCGCTGACCAGGCCTCCTACTGGACGGGGGTTATCGAGGCATTCTGCGCAATCCGTCGCGACGACGCCATTCCTATTCTTCTCGTCGCCAGTTCCACAAGTTCGGCCTTGATGCAGATCCTGAGCGCGGCATGTGCTGAAATCGGGCTTGGCGAGATGTGCCCGCCCCATCGTAGTCGGCGTGAGCATCTGCGGCGGGCGGCCGGCCGCAACTTTGCCATTGTCGACACAATTGACCAATGGCGGGACTGGCAGCGTCTTGCAGCGACCCTTGACGTAAAACTTCTCCCGCTCGTCGAAGCCTTGCCACTCGAAGAATGGTTCGCTCTGGCTGATGCCGAAACAAGCGACAACGTAGTGAATTCCGAGGAAACACGCGCGGCCCCCGGCGCCGAAAAAATCGCCGTTCCAGAGGCAAGTATACTTGAGACCGCGCCGGCACTTGTCGGGCGTTTCCTGGAGTTCTGGCTGAAGGAAACCGGCCTGAACGAGTCAATACACGCTCCCATCCTGCTAGACGCCCGTGCCGAAGTGTCAAACTTCGAATTGCTTGCCTTCGTGGAAAAGCATCCCTTGCCGGATGGGTCTTTGCCGAAGGAGGACCGCAAGCGGCTGCAGCTGGCATTCGAAACGCTGCAGGTCCAACGCGAGGACGCGCCGTCCGACTTTGCAACCATGGAACAATTTCTTGTCACCAATTGGCAGCCTCCGGGCAAGTCAGGCGGCAACGCGGTCAGCGGCTTCAAACCTACCCAGAAGCAGGCAATGGAGGCAATACGTACACGCGGCAGCGATGTCATGGTCGCCTTGCCGACGGGGGAAGGCAAATCTGTGCTTTTCCAAGTTCCGTCGCTCTGCCGCGGACTGCGCAACAGACGGTTGACGCTCGTGATATCGCCACTCAAGGCGCTTATGCAGGATCAGGTCGCAAGACTTCACGAACAGGGCTTTGCGGAATCGGTCGACTACGTGAACAGTGACCGGCCCCGCTTCGAACTGGCTGAGGTGCTTCAAGGTGTGCTCGATCATCGGATCGTATTGCTCTATGTGGCCCCTGAGCGTTTGCGCAATGCGGCGTTCCTCGATGTCCTTCGCCGGCGGATGGAAACTGATGAAGGACTTGAATATGTTGTCTTCGATGAAGCTCATTGCGTGAACCAATGGGGATACGAGTTCCGCCCGGATTATTTCCACGCATTCACTTTGCTCATGCGCAGTCTTCGAGGCACTGACTTCAACGAAGTCACGCCTTTCCTGCTCCTCTCCGCAACTCTTACTGCCTCGGACCGGCGCAGCATTCGCAATTTGCTTGCAGGAGGTGCGCCCGCACATCTGCGGCTTCCGTTGGCTGTATGCCCCGATGCGGACGCATCTTCGAACCCGCTACGTGCGCATATCGATGTGGATCCTCTTCTGGTTAGGGGAAATATCCTAGACAGTCAGGATTTTGAAACAGCTCTGGCCGAACGTCTTCCCCACATCCAGCAGGCAATACAGCAGGCCCGTGAAAATAGGCGTGCAACCGGACAAAGAAGCGCGGTCATCATCTTCGTGACGCGTCGCGCGCACGCAGATGATCTTGCTAAGCGCTTGACGGAGACTGCCGGATGCGAGGTCGAGAGCTATCACGCCGGTCTCGATTCAGCGACGAGAGACGACATTTACACTCGGTTCCGCGACGGGGACCTAGATATCTTGGTCGCAACCAAAGCCTTTGGCATGGGAATGGATATTCCTGACATCCATTGGGTCGTCCATCTTTCTCCGCCTGCGTACCTCGAGGACTATCTTCAGGAAGTCGGTCGTATCGGGCGGGGCGTCGTTGAAAAGCGGCGGGCGGGCTTAGATCAGTTGGAGGCCAAACTGCTGGCCTCTTCTGCTGACTTCGAGAACATGCGCGGCCTTCGCGCCGTGAACGAGCTGCGCTCGCCACAAATTGACGAGATCGGAGGCAAGATAAACGAGGCAGCCGAAATTATCGAGGGTCACAAGATTGCTTTCGTTCCCAGCCATGGGTTCGAGCCCTACAAGAGCGCGGCACAGATGAGAGCGAACGCGACCAAGCTGCGCATGGCCCTGTACTGGCTGGAAAAGGCTGGCCACCTAACTCAGCTTGGTATGATCCCTGATCTACTGTCGGTCACACTCTTCCCCAGCCGACTCGCAGCCATTGCCGCTGAAGCCTCTCCGACTGGGCGTGTGGCCAAAGCCATACACGCCATCGCAGTCGGCGAGGACTCTGACGGGTCCCTCAACAATTCTGATCAAAGGCATCCACAGCGCAGCGGCCTCTTGGGAGGCATTCTCAACTGGCTAACCGAGCTTGTTGGCGTGCGGACCGATCAGCCGGATCCCACGCCAACCCGGCGCCGGTTGGGTACCGCCTCTGACACCGCACTGATCAACATCTCGCAGATACGCCGTCAGTGCAGGATCTCTAGCAGAGACGAGACAATGGCCTGTCTCGTGGATCTGCAACACCGGCAGGGGCTGCAACTGCGCTGGACACTCGAGTTCGCCAAGCGGCCGCTGTTGTCGGAACCGAAAGAACGGAACGCCGTTCTGGTCGAGACAGTCGGCAGCGCCGTTCGCAGCTTGATCCAGCATTTGAAATCGCGGGATCGCGCAGAGTTCACTCCCTTAGAATATCTGGATCAGTCTGCGTTCGATTTCTGCAACCAGGATGAAACCCCCTCGTCCCCGAAGGAGCAAGCCGAACGGCAAGCTCTGCGCCGCCGCTATGAGCGGGCTTTTATTTACGGGTTCCGTACCCTCGCTCGTGCCTGCGGCATCAGAATCAAACAGATCGTGCGAGCGCCAGATGAGGGCGTGCTCTGGCAGGCTCAAATGTCGAGTGCACACCAAAGAAATGCCGCCGGTAGGTGCAATGAACTTCTTGCCTTGATCCCCTCGCTTCTGACCCTTTTTTCCAGAGCATTCGAAGGGGGGCTCAAAGAAGTCGAGGTTCACGACCTGATCCGGGGTCTGGAAACCGCGCATCCGAGAAAGAAATTCAGAATCAATGACTTGGAGACACTACTTCGCCTCTCCTCATCTCTGAACCTCGTCAGCGTTCAGCCTGAACTCGTGCCTCTGTCCTATATTCTCTCTTTGTCCAACGAGTTCCCCGGTCTTGATCGGCATCCCGAGCTTGTCGAAGAACTGAATGACGTCAACGAATTGGCCGAAACCCGCACATTCGCGATGGAAGTTTTCGCGAACCTGCCCAAGCCAGCACGGGAGCCCTTCATAGGCGGATATTTCGCTCAGGCGAGTGGCGCGGACCTGAAGGCATTTCTGGAAGGCCAGCTCGGTGAGATCGAAGATCAAGGAGACGAGGCTATCGGTTTCATCGCGTCCAAACGCGATCAGTTGCGTGCGACGAAGGCAGTCGAATTTTTCGAACGCTATCAAAATTCCGAAGAGCCCGCACAGTGGCAGGCAATGTCCCACCGTTTCGATCAACATCTCTTGGTCAATGCGGGCCCGGGTGCAGGGAAGACCTCCGTGCTCGTTGGCCGGATTGCCCATCTGATCCGAGAGCAGCACATCAAGCCTGCAGAAATTGTTGTCTTGGCTTTCAACCGGGCCGTTGTCTTTGAAATCAGAAAGCGGATACGGGATCTGTTCAGAACGCTTGGCTATTCGGCCTATGCCTCTCAGGTTCGTATACACACCTTCCACGGGCTTGCGAGGTTGAGCCTTGCTGGCATCGACGGCAGCGTGGGTCAGGACATGGAGAACCTGCTCGGGAATTTTGCGGCAAGACTTACCTCAGACCCGGCATTTCGCGAACAGGTGGCGGGCGGTTGCCGTTGCATCCTGGTGGACGAGTTTCAAGACGTCACCGACGACGTCTATGGCATCATAAGCAACCTGCATCGCGGCAGCGGCGAGAGAGCTGGTGTCATGGTAATCGGCGATGACGATCAGGACATCTTGCGCTGGCAAAGGAAGGCCGGCCCCCTGCGCCGCGGTGGATTTGCGGAGACCTATTTTGACCGCTTCAAGGCGGAGTTTGGCGACGAGCATCTTCGCTGCCTTGAACTCTGCGTGAATTTCCGTTCCGGCGCGGAAATCGTGGAAATGAGCCAGAAGATGATCTCCGGCTTCTTTGCCAGAAGCAGCAGGTCGCGCCGCCTGAAATCGACCTTGCTACGGCAATCCTCGACAGCGGGCGCTAGCCGTTGCGAACGTATTGTGGCCCGGGACTGGAGCAGAGATCAGGTGATTGACGAAATTGTCAAAACTTGCCTGCGCCTTCATCGTGAAAATCCGGGTTCCCTGGCTGTACTTTGCCGCACTAACGACGAAGTTGCCGAGATCCACCGACACCTGACCTCCCATTTCGGGAGCATTTCAGTTCAGAGCAGCGAAAACATGCGTATTTCTGACCTAAGGCATGTCGCGTTGTGGTGCGATTTTCTCGAAGTCGAAGTTGCGAAAGGTGATCGCGCGTTGAATGACTCCCTCGCACAAGAGCTCCTTGCGACGTTTACGGCTTCAATTGCAATCCCTGAGACTACATCGTCGGGCGGAACCTGGTTTGATTTGACGAATCTGTGGGAGCTCTGTTGCGAAGAAAGTGTCTTTCCGCACCTTTCAACCCTGCTGCGCTTCATCAGAAATCTGCAACGCGATGAACTCTTGCGCCTCATGAGCAGCAGGAAAGACGGGCAAGAGATTGTGGTGTCGACAATTCACAAGGTGAAGGGGCTGGAATATGACAATGTCGTCGTCGCCCCCTCTCGAACATCTTTCGGAGATGCCGCAACTTCGAAGGAAGCCTTAGAAGATGACGCCGCAGAAGAGGCGCGGCTGCTCTATGTGGCCCTCACCCGAGCAAAATCCCGGTTGGTCTATTTTATGGGGCAGCGGGAGTTTGCTTGGGGCCGTACTGATCCCTGCCGTCACCCCGGTGAGGCCGGAGGGGAGAAGGTCCTTACAGGCGCTCATGACCAGATTGACCTTAGTTGGGCTGTTCGTCGAAGCAATTTCAACCCAAACCCGAATGATTGCCAGTCCTACATCGAGACCTGCGTGAATATTGGTGATCGCATCACATTGGGTAGTAACGGGTGGACTTTGTTCCATACAGATAGGACAGGACAGCGGCACCAAATCGGATGCGTTGCCAAGAAGTTTGGAGTGGGCACCGGCGGATCAGACCTCAAGGTCAGCGCAGTGGTACGCTACCCGGTTGATGATCGAAATCGTGAGGCTGCTGGCGAAATCGCCGTCCGCCGCGGCTGGGGATATGCCGTTTTGGTCAACGGGCGGCTGCGTTAGAAAATTGTCGAAGCGGCCAACACGGTCAACGAATGCGTCAGTAATCCGTCTCGACATAGACCCCCGAGCAATCGTATGCGACCGCCGCCGCCGTGGCGCCGTTGTTCATGAAGTAGCGCGGGCTCAGGAGTTGCGTCGGGGCCGGGGTGTCGGTGTCGAGCATGGTCTCGACCACCGCCCCGCTGACCTTTTCGACCACCCGGACGCCGATCTCGCTGCTGTTGACGTGACCCCCTGAAACTCCTCCACGCGGAGCTAGAGTCCGGCCCTTGAAAGGACGGACGGAATGAAACGAGCGAGATTCACTGAAGAGCAGATCATCGGGATCCTGCGGGAGAACGAGGCCGGTGCCAAAGCGGGCGAGCTGGCGCGCAAGCACGGCGTGTCGGAGGGCACGATCTACGCCTGGAAAGCCAAGTTCGGCGGGATGAGCGTGTCGGACGCCCAGCGCCTCCGTGCCCTGGAAGAAGAGAACGGCAGGCTGAAGCGTCTGCTCGCGGACGCCATGCTCGACAAGGCGGCGTTGAACGATCTGCTCTCAAAAAAGTGGTAGGGCCCGCGGCGATGCGCCAGGCCGTCGCCCATCTGAAGGCGACGTTCGGCGTCAGCGAGCGACGGGCCTGCTCCATCATCAAGGCGGACCGTAAGTCGGTACGCTATCGCTCTTGCCGCCCTCCGGACACGGCGCTGCGGGAGCGGCTGTGCGCGCTGGCTGTGGAGCGGCGACGGTTCGGCTATCGCCGGCTGTTCGTGCTGCTGCGGCGTGAGGGCGAGCCTTCGGGCAAGAACCGGATCTACAGGCTCTATCGCGAGGAAGGCCTGACGGTGCTGTCAGTCTAACGCTAAAGGTGCTCCACTTCGAAGGCTGCAAGCCATTGGTGGAGAAGGCGTTTTATGAAACCGCTATCGTTTAAGCGACACCGCTTTCCAGGCGAAGTGATCCGTCATGCCGTGTGGTTGTACTTTCGCTTCAATCTTAGCTTCCGCGACGTCGAGGAACTGATGGCGCAACGCGGAATTGACGTCAGCTACGAAACGATCCGGTGCTGGACGATCAAGTTCGGGCCTCTGATTGCACGGCGGCTGAAGAAGCGGAGAGTGCCTCCGACAGGCCGTTGGCATCTCGATGAAATGGTCTGCAAGATCGGAGGACGGCGCATGTATCTGTGGCGCGCAGTCGACGACGAAGGCGAGGTTTTAGACGTCGTTGTCCAGCGCCAGCGGGACACAGAGGCGGCTTTGAAGCTGATCAGACGTCTTTTGCGCAATCAACCGGTCGAGCCAGAAACCATCACGACGGACGGGTTGGCCTCGTACGGTGCGGCACTCGATCAGTTGGAACTGCGCCATCTGCATCGCCCTGGCAGGCTTCGTGACAACAACCGCGTTGAGAACTCACATCTGCCGATCCGACGACGGGAGCGGCAGCATCAGAGGTTCAAATCCCAAGCCTCAGCCCAGAGATTTCTCACCACCCACGCCGCGATCTACAACACCTTCAACTTCCAGCGCCATTTGATCAGCAGACCCACACTTCGTTGCTTTCGCGCTGAAGCGAATGCCGCGTGGGAGGCGGCCGTGGTCTGAAAATGAGCAGGGTAGGGATCTTTCGACTTCGCTTAGTTATCCTGACAGCACCCTCCCCGGGCAGGTTGCACGGCGAACAATCCACTATACTATCGGTTCCCGAAATCGAGATTCGATAATGGGGCCGGCTTTGAGGACTTCAGCAGATGGAACATCAGGAGCTCCTCTCCGGATTCATTCGGCTCCACGTCCTGCACCATGCCGCCGAGGGCGACCTGTACGGACAGTGGATGATCGAGGAACTGGCTCGGCATGGCTACCGCGTCAGCCCGGGCACGCTCTACCCGATGCTCCACGCGATGGAGCGCAAGGGGTATCTCGAATCCCGCACCGAACGGGCGGGCCGCTCGCATCGGCGCATCTACAGGGCGACGCCCTTCGGGACCGAGGCGCTGAACCTCGCGCACGACAAGATCCGGGAGCTATTTCGTGAGGTCGTTCCGGGAAGCGACGACGCCTGAGCGTGCCGGCCCGCAGGGCTCGGCGGGCGAGGTGTTCCGGGCTTTTCTGAAGCTCGGGCTCACCTCGTTCGGCGGCCCGATCGCGCATCTCGGTTATTTCCGCGACGAGCTCGTCACACGACGCAAGTGGATCGACGAGGCGGGTTATGCCGACCTCGTCGCGCTCTGCCAGTTTCTGCCCGGGCCGGCCTCGAGCCAGGTCGGCTTCGCGCTGGGCCTGCTTCGCGGCGGTCCGCTCGGGGCAGCCGCGGCGTGGGCGGCGTTCACGCTGCCGTCCGCTCTGCTGCTCGTGCTCTTCGCGTTCGGTGCATCCGCCTTCGACGGGCCGATCGGAGCGGGCCTCCTGCACGGGCTCAAGATCGTCGCCGTGGCGGTTGTCGCGCAGGCTGTCTGGGGCATGGCCCGAACGCTCGCGCCCGATCGCGGGAGGGCCAGCATCGCCCTTGCGGCGGTGCTGATCGTGGTCTTCGCCGCCGGATCGGTCGGACAAATCGTGGCCATCGTCGTCGGCGGTCTTGCCGGTCTCTGGCTCTGCCGGGGCGGCGCCGCTCCGACGACGGGGCATCTGACCTTCGCGGTCTCCAGGACGGTGGGAGCCGCTGCGCTCGGACTGTTCTTCCTGCTGCTGTTTCTTCTGCCGGTCCTGTCGACAGCGGCGGGATCGCAGGGGCTGGCGCTCTTCGACGCTTTCTATCGGGCGGGCTCGCTGGTGTTCGGCGGCGGTCATGTCGTCCTGCCGCTGCTCGAGGCGGAGGTGGTCCGGCCCGGCTGGGTCGGCGAGGACGCGTTCCTGGCCGGATATGGCGCGGCGCAGGCCGTTCCGGGGCCGCTCTTCACCTTCGGCACCTATCTGGGCGCGGTCATGGTGCCGGAGCCGAACGGCCTTGCCGGCGCGGCCATCGGCCTCATCGCGATCTTCCTGCCCGGGTTCCTACTGCTGATCGGCACGCTTCCCTTCTGGGACGCCTTTCGGACGCGGCCGCTGGCGCAGGCGGCCATGCGCGGCGCAAACGCCGCCGTCGTCGGCATCCTCGGCGCGGCTCTCTATGATCCCGTCTGGACGAGCGCGATCTTCAGCCCGCAGGACTTCGCGCTTGCTCTTGTGGGGTTCGTGCTGCTGACCGTGTGGAAGGCGCCGCCGTGGATAGTGGTGGTGCTGATCGCGACAGGCGGGATTGCGCTCGCTCTCCTCTGATCACCGGCATCGGTCCGCGCCTCAGCGCTGCAGGATCAGCCGTGCGCCGAGCTGACACCGCGGGGCGGCCGCAGGCGGGATTGATTTCGCTCTATATCTCCACTATTGTGGAGAGATGGAAAAACAGGACACACTCGCTGCGCTTGCCGCGCTCTCGCAGGAGACGCGTCTCGACATCTTCCGCCTGCTGGTGGAGGCCGGTCCGGAAGGGCGTGCAGTGGGGCGGATCGGCGAGGCGCTGGATCTCCCTTCGGCCACGCTCTCGTTCCACCTCAAGGAACTGAAGCACGCCGGGCTGGTGACGGTCCAGCGCGAAGGACGCTCGCTGATCTACTCAGCGGACTTCGCCACCATGACAGGCCTCATCGACTATCTGACCCGCCACTGTTGCGCCGGCGATCCGGCAGCATGCGGGATCGCCCCCTCGACGCACGCCGCCAGGAAAGAGACCGCATGACCACCAGGATCTATCACAACCCGAACTGCGGCACGTCGCGCAACGTGCTGGCGCTGATCCGCAACTCCGGCGATGAGCCGGAGGTTATCGAGTATCTGAAGACGCCCCCGAGCCGCGAGCGGCTCGTGGCGCTGATCGCCGCGATGGGGATCCCCGTGCGCGACCTCCTGCGCCGGAAGGGCACGCCCTACGACGAGCTCAAGCTTGATGCCCCCAAGTTCTCCGACGACGAGCGGATCGACCTGATGCTGGAGCATCCCATCCTCATCAACCGCCCCATCGTCGAGACGCCGCTCGGAACACGGCTCTGCCGCCCCTCCGAGGCGGTGCTCGACATCCTGCCGAACCCGCAGCGCGGGGAGTTCCACAAGGAGGACGGCGAGCTCGTGACGGACGCCGACGGGCGCCGCGTAAACGAGAGCCCCGCCCGATGAGCAACGACACCTACGCGCCCACGGCCGAGGCCATCGCAGCGGCGCCTGCCGGCATCGGCTTCTTCGAAAAGTGGCTCTCTGTCTGGGTGGCGCTCTGCATCGGCGCCGGGCTGCTGCTCGGCAACGTGCTGCCGGGCCTGTTCGAGACGCTCGCCGCGCTCGAGATCGCGTCCGTCAACCTGGTCGTTGCCGTCCTGATCTGGGCGATGGTCTATCCGATGATGGTGGCGGTCGACTTCGCGCGCCTGCGCCACATCGGCGATCGGCCGAAAGGGCTCGTGCTGACGATCGTGGTGAACTGGCTGATCAAGCCCTTCACCATGGCAGGGCTCGCCGTCCTGTTCTTCGAGGTCCTGTTCGCGGACCTGATCGCACCGGCCGATGCGCAGCAGTACATTGCCGGTCTGATCCTGCTGGGCGCGGCACCCTGCACCGCGATGGTGTTCGTCTGGTCGCAGCTCACTCGGGGCGACGCCACCTACACGCTGGTGCAGGTCTCGGTGAACGACGTCATCATGATCTTTGCCTTCGCGCCCATCGTGGCGCTGCTCCTCGGCGTCACCGATATCGTCGTGCCCTGGGAGACGCTCATCCTCTCGGTCGGGCTCTACATTCTGATCCCGCTCGCTGCCGGCGCCGCCACGCGCCAGTGGCTCGCGCGGGGCCGCCGGGGGGCGGACGCCGAGGCGGCGGTCGCGCGCTTCACGGCGGCGGTCAAGCCCTTCTCGGTGCTCGGCCTGCTGGCGACGGTCGTGCTTCTATTCGGGTTTCAGGGGCAGATCATTCTGGAGCAGCCCCTGCTGATCGCGCTGATCGCGGTGCCGCTCCTGATCCAGTCCTACGGCATCTTTGCGCTGGCCTATGCTGCGGCCTGGGCGTGGCGCGTGCCCTTCAACGTCGCCGCGCCCTGCGCGCTGATCGGTACGTCCAACTTCTTCGAGCTCGCGGTGGCCGTCGCGATCAGCCTCTTCGGACTGCAATCCGGCGCTGCGCTCGCGACCGTGGTCGGTGTTCTCGTCGAGGTTCCGGTCATGCTGTCACTTGTCGCCTTCGCCAATCGGACTTGTCACCATTTTCCCGCGGATGACGGAGGCGCGCGGCATGGCTGACCATCCCGTCCCGATCGAAGACCTGCCGAACATCGACCCAGCATCGCTCCGGCCGATCGACGTGGCTGCGCTCGCCGGGCCCGGCGCGCCGGCGCACCCGCCCCGCATCCTGATGCTCTATGGATCGCTCCGGACGCGCTCCTACTCGCGCTTTGCCTCGGAGGAGGCGGCGCGCCTGCTGCGCTGGTTCGGCGCCGAGACCCGCGCCTTCAACCCGTCCGGCTTGCCGCTGCCGGACGCGGAAGACCCCGACCACCCGAAGGTCAGGGAGCTGCGTGAGCTCGCCACTTGGTCGGAGGGCATGGTCTGGTGCTCGCCCGAGCGGCACGGCGCGATGACCGGCGTCATGAAGGCGCAGATCGACTGGCTGCCGCTGTCGCTCGGCGGCGTGCGGCCGACGCAAGGCAAGACGCTCGCGGTCATGCAGGTCTCCGGCGGCTCGCAGAGCTTCAACGCCGTCAACCAGATGCGCATCCTCGGCCGCTGGATGCGCATGGTGACGATCCCAAACCAGTCCTCGGTGGCGAAGGCGTGGGGCGAATTTGATGAGGGCGGCCGCATGCGGCCGTCGCCGTACTACAATCGCATCGTCGACGTCATGGAGGAACTCGTGAAGTTCACCCATCTCACGCGCGGCCGTTCGGCCTATCTAACCGACCGCTACTCGGAGCGGGTGGAAAGCGCTGAGCAGCTGTCCAAGCGCGTCAACCAACGCTCGATCTAGCATTTTCCTCTGCCGCTGAGGTGCTTGCGCGGAGCGGGGCCATTAATATCGCAGCATCGCACTCACTGAGACGAGGCGCTTGTCGACTTCATCGCAAGAGGCGCAGCGGGTCGCTCCCGACCAACAACTACGAAGAAGCGCTACATTGCGTTGATCGACGCAGCGCGCGTGGTCAGTCGAGGAACTCGGGCTACCCCCGGACGCGTACGCCATCACCGACCGCCCCGTCACGCCAGAGCGCCATGAGGACCAGTACTTTCTCGATGGAGAAACCGTGCCCCTCAACGGGGCGGATAAAGCGCAACGTGTGAAGCGCCGCAGGTCCGCTCTGGGCCGGGGGGCAAGCATCACCCTTGAAACGCCCGCTCATGAGGGAAATCGCCTTCCTTCAGATATGCAACTTCCGCCCGCGACGAGCGGCGGCCAAGAACCTGATTGCGATGGGGATGACGGCCGAACGCCGCGATCACTTGCTTCACGTCCAGGGCCTGCTTCACGAGCGAACGGTAAATCGGCTGCAGGTGCGTGGGGGCTTCTGCGGCGATCTCCTCGCGAAGTCCGATGAGAAGGTCCAGGCGCTGGAGATGGTCTGGCCCTTCGCAGTGGCCGAGTGGCAGACCATGAACGACCTTGAACCATGGCGTTGATAGCGCGTCGTAGTGGCCATTCAACAATCCGTTCATTGCCAGCGCCAGCGCCGCCTTGTCCTGCGCGAAAGCGTGGGCATTGCCTCGCCAGACCGATCGCGAGAACTGATCGAGCACGATGATGAGCGCGAGCCTGCCTTCGGGATCGGAGGCCCAGTGGTCAAGATTTCCCGCGGCTCCTTCAACTGTGAGTTCCGCGAAGCGGGCCGTGATATCGTCGTCCGCGCCGCCCCGCATCCGCCAAGACCAATGGCTGCGATGGACGTCCGCATCTATGTCGAGCGAGTTCCCCTCAGGGAACCAGAATTCGAGTACGACCTGCCATTCATTGCGTTTGTTCGTGTTCTTCATCGCAAAACGTGTGCGCCGAGGGACTGAACATCGAGACTAACGCCCATCCATGTCAACAGGTCCAAAACGAAACACTCCATTTGGCCAACAGGTTTATACGAGGCCAATGTGGGGGCAAATTCAGGCCAGCTGGTGTCGCAGCAGCACGCGGACTGGTCATCCACACGTGATGGACCTATGGTTAAAGAGGCCTGCCAAAATACAAGGAGCACACCATGCGCGGATTTGTCGATGATATCGAAGTTTTGACAGAGGGCAACACCGACTTCCGGCGTGTCCTTTACACCGCAAGAAACATGCAACTCGTGCTGATGTCGCTCCAGCCAGGCGAGGAGATTGGCGAGGAAGTGCACGAGGACGGAGATCAGTTTTTCCGCGTCGAAAAAGGAACCGGCGAAATCCTTATCGACGACACCGTTAGGGATATAAAATCAGAAATGGCGATGATCGTGCCTGCAGGCGCACGCCACAACGTCAAGAATACGGGGAAAGATCTTCTCCAGCTCTATACCATCTACAGTCCGCCCGAGCACGCTGATGGTGTCGTTCACCGGACAAAAGGTGAGGCTGACGCTTCATCTGAGCACTTTGACGGCAAAACCACTGAAGCATAATCAGGCCGCTTTAGGCCCATTTGGATGATGGGCACCTCGTGGTGTGGCAAGTTGCACCGCTACGTCTCGACAAGGAGATGACTTGAGTACTTGGTTAAGCCTCGGGCGCCCGGTAGTCCTTACAACCCTTACTATCGTTGGCATGCTGGCTGGGGTTTTGGCGTATGTGACGTGACCTCCGTTTCTCATCCAGCCATAACGAGAGTCCGAGGTTGATTTGAGTAGAGATTGGTTGGGTTGGCAATAGGGCGGCCTGCGCAGCCCTCAACTAGCGCAGCAGGCCGGCCGGCGTTTCCAGTAAGGGCTTGTGCGTAGGCCTGCGGCGTCAGCCAGCCGAGCTTTGAGTGCGGTCGCCGCTCGTTGTAGTCATGCCGCCAGGCCTCCAGCACCTCGCGGGCATGCGGCAGGGAGCGGAATAACGTCTCGTTCAGCAGCTCGTCACGCAGGCGACCATTGAAGCTCTCATTGAAGCCGTTCTGCTGGGGCTTGCCTGGTGCGATGTAGTGCCAACCGACGCCAGTGTCGTCGGCCCAGGCTAGGACCGCATTCGAGGGGTGCTGTCAGTTTAACGCTAAAGGTGCTCCACTTTGATGGCTACAAGCCATTGGTGGAGCAGGCGTTATGAAGCCACTATCGTTTAAGCGTCATCGGTTTCCGGCGGCGGTGATCCGTCATGCCGTGTGGTTGTACTTTCGCTTTAATCTTAGCTTCCGCGACGTCGAGGAAATGATGGCGCAACACGGAATTGACGTCAGCTACGAAACGATCCGGTGTTGGACGATCAAATTCGGGCCTCTGATTGCACGGCGGCTGAAGAAAAGGAGAGTGCCTCCGACAAGCCGTTGGCATCTCGATGAGATGGTTTGCAAGATCGGTGGCCGACGCATGTATCTGTGGCGCGCGGTTGATGACGAAGGCGAGGTTTTGGACGTTATGGTCCAGCGCCGACGGGACACGGAGGCGGCTTTGAAGCTGCTCAAACGTCTATTACGCAATCAACCAGTTGAGCCCGAAATCATCACAACAGATGGGTTGGCATCCTATGGAGCGGCGCTCGATTTGTTAGAGCTTCGGCATCTTCACCGCCCTAGTCGGCTACGAGACAACAATCGCGTTGAGAATTCTCATCTGCCGATTCGACGACGAGAGCGGCAGCAGCAGAGGTTTAAATCTCGAGCCTCAGCTCAGAGATTTCTCACCACCCACGCGGCGATCTACAACACCTTCAACATCCAGCGTCATCTGATCAGTAGACCTGTACTTCGTCGTTTTCGCGTCGATGCAAGCTACCGCTTGGGCGTTGGCGGTCGTCTGAAATCGAGCGGGATAGGGGCTTTTTGACTGTGCCCAGTTAACTTGTCAGTACCCGCTCGAGTATCCCGCCGTCGGCGTCTGACGTAGTAGGAGGGTTGCGCGGAGGCCGCCGGAGGGCGCTCCGTCGAGCGTGACGTAGCCCCCGTAAAGGGTGGCCAATTCCAGTACGATGGCGAGTCCAAGACCGCTTCCCGGCGCTCTTTCATCAAGTCGGGCACCGAGTTCGAAGACGGATTCACGCGCTTGCGGCGGCAAGCCGGGCCCGTCATCGTCGATCAGGATCCTAATCCAGCCGTCGCTGGCTGAGGTATTGATCAGGACCTGCGAAGCGGCCCATTTTCCGGCGTTGTCGAGAAGATTGGCGACGATCTCGCTAAAGTCTCTGGAGTCTATCGCAGCTAGGGATGTGGTCAGACCGACATGGGTGAATTGAACGCCGCGATGTCCATGGATACGTTCCATGGCTTGGATCACTGGTACCAGCGCCCGATCGATGTCTACAGCTAGCCCGGGCGATCCGCGAGAGGCCGCAGCGCGGGCGCGGGCGAGTTGATAATCGATCTGTTGGCGCATCCGTTCGCACTGCAACAGGATGATCTCGGCGGCAGCGATCTGACCGGCTTGATGCAGGCGCTCGCCTTCGTCAGAAAGAATAGCCAGCGGGGTTTTCAAGGCGTGTGCAAGATTGCCGGCCTGTAATCGCGCCCTCTGGAGCATTTCTTCTTTCAGATCGAAAAGCGCATTCAGGTCCTCGACTAAGGGAGTGATCTCGGTCGCTGTGTTCACAGCGAGGCGGGTGGATTTCCCTGAGCGCAGATCCATGAGAGCCCGCCTGAGGCCTCGCATGGGCGCGAGACCAAAGTGAAGCGATAGGACGGCTGCGGTGACGAGCCCGGCTGCGATGACGCCCAGAGACAGCGCCAGAGTACGATTGAACTCAGCGAGCAGGTCATCCAGCAACTGCTGGTCTCCGGCCACCGAGATGCGCCATGGGGCTGTCGCATGAACCGGTCGAATGGTCTGTTCAACTACACGAACCTGTCCAGTCGGCCCTTCGGCCACGCCGTGACGTCGCGCGCCAGGAGAAGGAGGCGGTGTGTTCAGGCGCAGTCTTGCCAACCCAAGAGAGTCGGAGGGTAGGGTCTGATCATCGCCCTCTATCTGCCAGTAGAAGCCAGAGTGCAGGGGCTGGAAGCGTGGATCGCTGAGCCGACGCGCGATTTGCGGGTGGCCTCTAGGGTCGATTTCGGCGAGAGCCGCCAACTCCTGGGCGTGGCCGTCCAGTTCCGCGTCAAAGCGATCCGTGACGTGTTCGCGGAAAATTTCCGCTAGAACCACACCGCTCAGTGCCACGCCCCCGACAATCCAAATCACGGAGCCAATCACGAGGCGGGCGCGAAAACTGCGCCACAAGGACTTCAGGACCAGCACGGCTCAACCCATCCGATAGCCGAGGCCGCGGATCGTTCGGATCGTTTCGCGCCCCAGCTTTCTACGGAGACGGGCGACGTAGACTTCAATGGTGTTGGACTCACGCTGATCATCCATCGCGTAGATATGATCGATCAGTTCCCTTTGAGACACTATGCGCGTGGTCCGCAGCATAAGGTATCGTAGGACGCCGAGCTCGCGCGCGGTCAGTTCTATACATCGTCCATCAATGGTAACGGTGGCCGAAGACGGATCCAGTTCAAGCGGGCCGTGCCGCAGCAGCGTCGCGCCGGTGCCATTAGCACGACGGGCCAGGGCGCGCAGCCTAGCCACGACCTCCATGGTCTGAAAAGGTTTGCCCAGATAGTCGTCGGCACCCGCGTTTAGGCCTTCAACACGTTCGGGCCAGGCGTCACGAGCTGTCAGGACGAGGACCGGTGTGTTGATACCGGCGCGGCGCCAACGCCGTAGAACTTCAAGGCCGGACATCTCGGGTAGGCCCAGGTCCAGCACGACAGCGTCGAACGATTGCGCTTCGCCCATTTCTGCGGCGGAAAGGCCGTCATAGGCGATGTCGACGGCAAAGCCGGCCTCGCTCAGCGACCTTGTCAGGCGAGTCGACAATTCACGATCATCTTCAACCAGCAGAATGTGCATAAGAATTTCCTGCCAGCAGTATAGCGGCCCAAGCTGAAATCAACCTGAACGACATTCAGCTTGAGTTAAGTTTCGCCTCATGTCGCCTTCAGATTGACCTGACACAAGCCCCGCACACGTTTTTGCGAGGAGCACTTGCAGGTGAAAAAAGCTGTTATCGCCTTGGGCCGGTCCAAGTCCATTGTTCTGGGCACGGTTGGCCTGACCGCCGTAGCGTTGGCGATCGCGGCAGGGTCTGGAGTGTTCGCACGCAAGACCTCAGAGTCTGTTGCGGCATCTGCTGCGGCACCATTCGAGGTGAAAACGGCTCTGGCGCGTGAGGTTGAACAGGCACCTCTGGTGACCTTGCCGGCGACCATAACCTCCTCGGCGACGGGGCGGTCTGTTGTAACAGCACCCTTCGACGGCCTTGTGGTTCGCGTCGACGTCCTGGAAGGCCAATCGGTTCGCGCGGGTCAGCCTATTGCCGAGATGTTCAGCCCTGCCGGATTACAGGCGGGCAGCGCTCTAGCGCAGGCTCGGGCTGAAATGGACGTGGCCGCCGCCGCCGCAACGCGCGCCCGGACGCTGGTAGCTGAAGGTATCGTCGCTGCCGCACGTGCCGAAGAGGCCGACGCCCGACTGACCCAGGCGCGCGCGGCGCTGGGCGAGCAACAGCGCCTAGTGCAGGGCGCAGGTGTGTCGGCTGGCCGAGTAATCCTGCGCGCGCCGATTTCCGGCCGGGTGACGCAACTGCATGTTCAGGCCGGTCAGGGGCTGACAGCCACAACTCCGGCGGCGGTTGTAGATCAGGAAGGGCCAGTCTGGATCGAGGCTCGGTTACCGGGGACTTTGGCCGGCAAGGTCTCTGTGGGTGACCTCGTTGATGTAGACGGCCGTCGTGGACGAGTGACAGTCGTCGGCGCGGCGCTGGACCCCGCTAGCCGATCGGTGCTGTTGAGAGCGGCCTTGGACGACGGCGCAGTCCTACCGCTCGGTGCGCTGGTTCAGGCCGTCGTTTTGATAGCTGCACCCGAGAACGCTGTGGAACTGCCCATCCAGGCCCTGACCCGGACGAGCGGCGACACTGTCGTTCTAGTATGGCGCGGCGGACTCTGGACTCCGGTTCCCGTGCAGATCGTGGGGCGCGACAACGACATCGTCGTTGTGACGGGTGTCGCTGTAGGTGAAAAAGTCGCGGCTTCAGACCTGGTGTCGCTCAAGGCCTCGCTGGGTATCTGATCATGTTTTCCGCGCTCATCAAGGCTGCGTTGTCGCAGCGCCTCATTGTTCTCGTCGCCTCGGTAGGGCTGTTGATCGCAGGCTGGAACGCCTATCACACCATGCCGGTTGATGCTTTTCCCGACATCTCTCCGACCCAGGTCAAGCTGATCCTCAAAGCCCCCGGCATGACGCCGGAAGAAGTGGAGACCCAGGTCATCGCCCCGATCGAGACGGAACTGCTCGGAATTCCGGGGCAGTCCATGCTGCGTTCGACCGCCAAGTATGCCATCGCCGACATTACCTTGGACTTCCATGAAGGCACGGACGTCTATTGGGCCCGCCAGCAGGCTTCCGAGCGTTTGGCCACTGTCATGTCCAGTCTGCCAGAAGGCGTCAACGGCGGCCTGTCTCCGATTTCGACGCCCCTGTCCGATGTGCTGATGATCACGCTCGAAGGCGGGGGTCTGTCTCTGGAGGACAAACGCTCGCTTCTAGAGTGGACTATACGTCCTGCTCTGCGTGGATTGCCCGGCGTCGCGGACGTCAACGTTCTGGGCGGACGGGCGCGAGCCTTTGAAGTCGTGCCGGACTACGCCGCTATGGCGGCGGCGGGCGTAACAACCGAGCAGCTTCGTCAGGCGATCCAGAACGCCAACCGCAATGACGGTGCTGGGCGCCTTGAGGAAGGTGAAGAAGCTCTAGTCGTCCGGGTTGTCGGGGCGGCGATGACGACCGAAGACATCGGCCGCATTCCTGTCCCGCTGGCGTCCGGATCCTCTGTTCCGCTGGATCGGGTAGCTGGGATCAATATGGGGGCCCTGACCCGTTATGGGGCGGTCACCGAAGACGGGCGAGGGGAGACGGCGCAGGCCATCGTCATCGCGCTGAAGGGCGCGGACGCCAACGCCGTCGTGGCGCACGCAAAGGCGCGACTGGCCGAACTTCAGCCCAGCCTGCCCAAGGGCGTGCGAGTCGTGTCCTTTTATGATCGATCCGAGCTTATCGAGCGCGCGACGGGCAGCGTTACCCGCGCCCTGATCGAGGCCAGCCTACTGGTGATCGTCCTTCTTGTGCTGTTCCTCGGCAACGTCAGGGCAGCCGTAGTGGTGTCGGTAACGCTGCCGTTTGCGGCTCTCAGCACGTTTCTTCTCATGCACCTGTTCGGCATGTCTGCGAACCTGATGAGTCTGGGGGGACTGGCCATCGCGATTGGCATGTTGGTCGATGCTGCCGTGGTCGTCATTGAGAACACCGTCGAGCGCTTGCAGGAGCCAGACGCGACGGGCGGGCGAAAGCTGCACCTGATCTTCGAGGCCAGTCGTGAGGTCGCCGCGCCAGTGGTTTCGGGGGTGATCATCATCTGCGTCGTCTTCATGCCTCTGCTGACCTTGGAAGGTCTCGAAGGCAAGATGTTCGCGCCGGTGGCATTGACCATCATCTTCGCCCTGGCCTCCGCTCTCTTGCTTTCCTTCACGCTTGTGCCGGTTCTGGCCTCTCTGCTGCTCAAGACAGGCGGCCATGGAGAAGGCTGGCTCATGCGCTGGTTGTCGCCACTTTACGCCCGTCTGTTGGCGTCGGCTCTGGCGCGGCCTGCGCCGGTCGTGGGGCTGGCTGTCGTGGGAATGATGGTCGCCGGTCTTGGCTACGTCATGGTCGGTAAGAGTTTCATGCCCACCATGGACGAGGGCGCGATCATCATGCAGCTGTCCAAACCAGCCTCTATCAATCTGGATGAAAGCGCGCGGATCGACCTGGCGGTGCAGAGGGTCATTCTGGAGCGAACACCGGAAGTCGAGCGGATTGTCGCGCGGGTCGGTTCCGACGAAATCGGTCTAGATCCTATGGGATTGAACGAAACCGACAGCTTCCTGGTGCTCAAGCCGCGTTCGGAATGGCGCAAGCCTGACAAGGCTTGGCTTGTCGAACAGCTACGTGATGCTGTTGCGGACTATCCCGGTATCGACGCGGCTTTCACCCAGCCGATCGAAATGCGCGTGTCCGAAATGTTGACCGGTAGCCGGGGCGATCTGGCGGTCAAGGTCTATGGCCCGGATCTCGCTGTCTTGGGAGATCTGGCGGCCAAGATCGAGACAGTGGTGAAAGCGGTTCCAGGTGCCGCCGACGTCCTGACGGTTGCGGGGGACAATATGAGTTACCTGCAGATGAAACTCGATCCTGACGCCCTGCGTGCGGCGGGTCTGGACGCCCAGACGGTTCAGGCTGCGCTTCGGGCTGAGGTCGAGGGCGTAGAAGCCGGCGTCGTCCATGAGCCGGGACGCCGCACGCCGATCATCATCCGCGGCGGGCAGGAACTGCGGGCCAGTCCCGATCTCTTCCTGTCCTCGGAAATCCCCACGCCATCGGGCGGCTATGCCCGGATTTCCGATCTGGTCATCGCCGAGCGCACGGACGGCCCGGTCAAGATCGACCGCCAGAATGCCTCACGCTTCGCCGTGATTCAGGCCGGCGTCCTAGGCCGTGATCTGGTCGGTTTCGTTGACGAGGCCCGTCAGAACGTGGAGCGATCCGTCGTCCTGCCGCAGGGCTATCACCTAGAGTGGGGCGGTCAGTTTGAGAACCAGCAGCGCGCAGCCGCAAGGCTGAGCCTGGTGGTTCCGGTCGCGCTGGGGCTGATCTTCCTGGTGCTGTTCCTGACGCTGTCGTCGGTTCGTCAGTCCGTGCTGATCCTGGCCAATATTCCCTTCGCCCTGATCGGCGGACTGCTCGCCCTTTGGGCATCTGGCGAATATCTCTCGGTGCCGGCTTCGGTGGGTTTTATCGCCTTGCTGGGGATTGCCGTGCTGAATGGCCTGGTCATGGTTTCGCATTTCAACGCCCTGGTGCAGCGAGGCGAGCCTATCGGGCGAGCTGTCTATGACGGTGCCCGGCGGCGGCTGCGGCCTGTGGTCATGACTGCGGCCATTACGGCTCTGGGTCTTGTGCCCCTGCTGATTGCCAGTGGTCCTGGCTCTGAAATTCAAAAGCCGCTGGCGATTGTCGTAGTCGGCGGGCTGGTCAGTTCGACCATGCTGACCCTGTTCCTTCTGCCTATTCTGTATCGCCGCTTCGGCGTGGAGCCCGGATCTGCGGCTCAAGAGGAGATATGACCATGAGCACTCTACAACGGGGTCTGGCATTTTCGGCAGCCCTTGCGGTGATCGCCCTGGGTTCGGTCGCAGTGCCCGTCTGGGCGCAAGACGAAGTAGAACAGTCCTTGGCGGCGTCGCCGCCGTCCTATCTGCCGCCCTACAGCCTGATCTCGCAGGCGCTCGACAACTCGCCCTTGCTGGCTGAAGCCCATGCCGTTTTCGCCCAGGCGGGAGCCTCGGCGAGGATACTGGAGATCGGCGAGCACGAAACCTCCGTCGCCTTGGGCATTGACCATCGAGACGTGCGGGCTGACGGGCGATATCTGGAGAGTAATCTTGAACTGAGCCGCGGCTTTAGGTTGCCGGGCAAGGCGGCGTTGGATCGGGCTGCGGGGCAAGCGGGAGTCGAAGCCGCGCGTGACGGGGTGGAGGACGCGCGACATGAGGCGTCGTTGCATTTGGCGGAACTTTGGGTCGCGTCACTTGCAGCCCGAGAAGCCCTGACGATCGCGCAGGAGGAACTGGCGGGACTAGAGCGAGAATATGCGGCATTGGAACGGCGCGTAGAACTGGCGGATGCGTCACTTCTGGATCTGGATCAGGCGCGCGGCGCAACGGCTCAGGCAAGGGCTAGACTGTCGGCGCAAAGGCGTGAATCAGCCACCGCCACGGCTGCCCTGACGGGGGCCTTTCCAGAACTGGCGTCCGAACTCGAGGCTGCGGACAGTCTGACATCACCGATAGACCCGAGCGCGGCATGGAGCGATTGGGAGGCGGCGATCATCACTCGCAACCATGAGCTCACCATGGCCCGCTGGCAGATGGAGGAGCGTCGTCTCCTGACCCAACGTGCGCATCGCGATCGGATCGCTGATCCTACGGCAGGGGTCCGGGTCTTCAGCGAAAGAGGCGGGGAGGAGACTGGCGTAGGCGTTTTTCTATCTATGCCGCTAGGTGGCGGTCGGCGGGCTGCCGTTGCGGATCGTGAGGTCGCGTCCCTGTCCGCTGCACAGGCGCGCTACGCCATGGTCTACCGCGAGGTTCGCTCCAGGGCTCGCGCCGACGTCATTCAGGCTGAGGCCTCCCTGACTACCTGGCGGGAGGCTGAGGCGGCAAGGGACGCTGCGGCACAGGCCGAGGCCCGGATCGTTCGCGCTTATCGGTTGGGTGAACGTGATCTGTCCGACATGTTGCTGGGGCGGCGTCAGATGCATGAGGCGCAACGTTTTGAGCTTGTGGCGCGAGCGGAAGCCAACGCCGCGTTACTGAAACTGGCGCTCGACGCTCATGAGCTGTGGTTGCGGGATTGAAAGGCTGTCGCGCCTTGGCATAGCAGGTTGTGAAGATTGTCTAGCCATTCGTCGAGGGCATAATCTATGACCCGCACTGCCCAATATTTGGAATATTAGTCATTTTGTCCGGTGACGCATTTGTCAGCTTGCTCGCCGTGACAGAATGCAGGATGACCACGTGGCGAAGCTTTGTGGCTGTGCTTTTTGCACTGCTGTTGGTGCTGTCATCTGTGGACGGCCCCTGCACTGCAAGGGTGAATCTGGTTTGAAGTGACGATCTGGGTGTTGCGGTCATCTGTCCGGCCTGTTTGTGCGGCGTCGATGGCCGCTGGCCCTGATGGAGTCCGCTGGACCAGGTCCCAATCAGGCTATCGAGCTCAAGGCTCCGACAGTACCTCGGGTTTTCCCAGCCTGCGGCCACTACCTGATCATCATCATCCCATATGCACCCTTCCAGTTCGGAGCTACAAACCAATGGTTCGCAGCAATCTCGGTTAAACCTTAGCGATAGGTCTGTAGGTCTCGCCTCGCGCCATTACCGCCCACGCAATCCGGGCGGTCTTATTGGCCATGGGGTGCTGACAGGCTAACGCTAAAAAGTCTCCACTTGGGTTGAAGGGTGGGGGTTTTCATGTCTGGCTTATCGTTCAAGCGTCACCGGTTTCCAGGATCGGTCATTTGTCAGGCGGTGCGTTGGTATTTTCGGTTCACACTGAGCATTCGCGATGTTGAAGAATTGATGGCGGAGCGCGGGATAGACGTTAGCCGCGAAGCTATCCGGTGTTGGGTGAATAAGTTTGGGCCAATGATTGCTGCGAACATTCGCCGAATTCGTAATCGTCCGACGGGCCGTTGGCATTTGGACGAAGCGGTTGTCAGGATCCGCGGTCGCCGAATGTATCTATGGCGTGCGGTCGATGATGAGGGCGAAGTGCTTGATGTACTGGTTCAAAAGCGACGCAACAAGCACGCGGCTTTGAAGTTGCTGCGGCGTTTGCTCCGCAACACAGGCGTTCATCCGGAAGCTATCGTGACGGATAAACTTGCGTCTTATCGCGCGGCGATGAAAGTCCTGAATCTTCAAGGGCGTCATCATCCAGGCGGGATGCGCGAGAACAATCGCGCCGAGAATTCTCACCTCGTTATTCGCCGACGAGAGCGAAAGCAGCAGAGGTTTAAATCGCAGAGTTCAGCCCAGCGATTTCTCTCCAGCCACGGCCCGATTTACAACGTCTTCAATCTTCAACCGCACCTGATTTCCCGATCTGGCCTTCGCGTGCTGCGAGGTCAGGCCGAAACCGCTTGGTCGGCAGCAACGCAAGGGGCCTGAAATCGGCAAGGCGAGGGCTGCTTTTGGCTCAATCCAGTTAACTTGTCAGCACCCCTGCTCCGCAACACAGGCATTCATCCGGAAGCGATCATTACGGATAAACTTGCCTCGTATCGAGCGGCGATGAAAGTTCTGCATCTTCAGGGACGTCATCATCCGGGCGGAATGCGCGAGAACAATCGCGCCGAGAATTCTCACCTCGTTATTCGCCGACGAGAGCGAAAGCAGCAGAGGTTTAAATCGCAGGGTTCAGCCCAGCGGTTTCTCTCCAGCCACGGCCCGATTTACAACGTCTTCAATCTTCAACCGCACCTGATTTCCCGAGCCGGACTTCGCGTACTGCGAGGCCAGGCCGAAACCGCGTGGGCGGTAGCGACGAAAGCAGTCTGAAGTCGGGAAGGGAGGGCTGATTTCAGCTCAGCCCAGTTAACGTGTCAGCACCCAAATCTCAAGCCTCAGCCCAGAGATTTCTTACCACCCACGCAGCGATCTACAACACCTTCAACACCCAACGCCATTTGATCAGCAGGCCGACACTTCGTCGCCTTCGTGTCGATGCGAATGCCGCATGGACGGCGGCTGTTGCCTGATATTGAGCAGGGAAGGGGAACTTTTGAGTGTGCCCGGTTAACCTGACGGTCCCAACTTGTCAGTGCCGTTTTGGCGGCCGTCTTCAATAATCGCACCAAAAATCATCGTCCCAAAGCTTAGGCTTTTCTAACGCGCGAAGTGGTCTACCCGTCCGTAGGCGAACCGCCAGAGCCAAGGGTATGGAACGGGTGACGTCACTTTCGACTTCGCTTAGTTCAGCTGACAGCACCGCAAGGGGTGTGTTATCGCACCTTTTACGTGGCGCTTAAAGCCAATCGCGTTAGAATACGTATATACACGTAATCGAATTTTGGTTCGTAGTGAGGAGTGGGGGATTAGCGTGCGCGTCGAAACGAAAAGACTTTTGGACCGCCTGGGGCAGTCCGACTTTAAGTACCGCGAATATCACGAGGTCGATACCCAATCCAGCAGCGCTCGCTGGCCTTTGTTTGAACTTATCGACAGGCAGCTTAACGAGGCTCGTTCTGTCACTAACGAACTTGATGCTGCTTCACCTGCAACAGAAGCAAATGACATCAAGTCGTTGATCAACCGCATTTCTGCGGAGCGTTCTTCGTGATCAATATTGTTGTAACATCCCTGAAGGGCGGGACCGGCGTAAGCGCAGTTGTATCGGGTTTTGCGCAGGCTGCGGCGCAGCAGGATCTCGGGGTTGTCTGTATTGACGCCGATATCCACGGCTCTTTGAAATACCATCTCGGCTTGGTCGGTCTGGCTACAGGCGAGAAGAGTGAAAGCACGGCATCGCGTATCAAACTGGCCACGCCGCAAACCGCTTATGATTTTTCGGGCGATCTTCTTTTGTGGGATTTGCCGCGTTCAAGCGGTGATGTGCAGGCTGAAGCGATTACCCGCGCCAATGCGGTTGTTCTGGTCGTTCCGGCTTCGGCCACATCCGTGACCATGGCTGCCAGTGTTAAGCGTTTTCTGTCGGAAGGCGAGAACCGCTACCTGCTGATCAATTTCGACGATAGCCGTTTTCCTCTGAAGCGTGCTGCCGCAGACTATCTGACCAGGCATTTCCGTGATCGCGTCATCGGCCGCATTCGTCAGGATGAAACGGTTGAAGAAGCGGTTGCCAATCTGGAAATGCTATCGACCTCGGCACCCTATAGTGCGGCATGGGGGGATATGCGCACGGCGCTGACCAACCTGCTGCAACGTATGGAAGAGGTTCCTCTCGCCGCCACCGGTTCGCGCCGATGAGAGGGACATTACCGGAAGACAAAGGCGCGTTGCTGCGCCTTGTAGGCCTGTGCGTTGGTCTGTTGCTGGCTTCGGGTCTGGCTGCCGCTGTCATTTTGACGCCGCTTGATCTGAAGGGGCAGTGGATCTTTGCCTTTGGCATGATTGTGCCTATGGCGCTTTTGCAGTTTCGCCCTGCACGTCGCGCGACGCTGATCATTTGCCTGATCTCGCTTCTGGCCTCGACGCGCTACATATGGTGGCGTGCAACCAATACGCTGTCCTTCGATCAGCCTCTGGAACTGTTTCTCGGTGGCGGTCTGTTCCTCGCAGAACTGTTTGCGTGGCTGATCCACGTTCTGGGTCTGATGCAGACGGTCTGGCCTTTGCGCCGTCCGCCGGTGTCGATTGAAGGTGATGACGCCGATATGCCGACGGTCGATATCTATATCCCGACCTATAATGAAGATTTGTCGATCGTACAGAGCACCGTCTTTGCAGCCATGGCGATTGACTATCCGCACGACAAGCTGCGCGTCTATATTCTGGATGATGGGCGTCGTCCGGAGTTTCGACGTTTTGCCCAGTATGCGGGGTGTGGCTATCTGACCCGCTCGGATAACAAGCATGCCAAGGCAGGCAATATGAACGCAGCCCTGCCCAAGACGAATGGCGAACTGATCTGCATCTTCGACTGCGACCACGTGGCGACACGTGCCTTCCTGCAGATGACGGTGGGCTGGTTCCAGCGCGATCCGCAACTGGCACTTCTTCAGACGCCGCACCATTTCTATTCTCTCGATCCGGTCCAGCGTAACTTTACCCTTGTCGGCGATCTGCCGGGTGAGGGCGAACTGTTCTATGATGTGGTGCAGGATGGTAACGACTTCTGGAACGCCTCGTTCTTCTGCGGTTCGTGCGCGGTTATCCGCCGTTCGGCTCTGGACGATGTCGGCGGCTTTGCCGGCGAGACCGTTACCGAAGACGCCCACACTGCACTGAAGCTTCAGCGCAAGGGCTGGCGTTCGGGCTATCTGAATATCAAGCTGTCGGCAGGTCTGGCGACCGAGAAGCTGGCACTGCATATCGGTCAACGTGCGCGTTGGGCGCGCGGCATGACGCAAATGCTGCGCATCGATAACCCTTTGTTCGGTCCGGGTCTCAGCCTGCCTCAGCGGCTCTGCTATCTGAATGCGATGCTGCACTTCCAGTTTCCGCTGCCGCGCATCGTGTTCCTGACCTCGCCTCTGGCCTTCCTGCTGGCGGACCAGAGCGTGATCTTTGCCGCCGCTCCAATGATCTTTGCCTATGCGGCGCCGCACCTGTTCGGGGCGATGATCGCAACGCACCGTATTCAAGGTGGCAAACGCCGTCTGTTCTGGAGTGAAATTTATGAATCGCTTCTGGCCTTCCACCTGCTGCGCCCGACGCTGGAGACGCTGATCAACCCGAAGGGCGGTTCGTTTAACGTGACGGCCAAGGGCGGTGTGATTGATCGCTCCTTCTTCGACTACAGCAGTGTCGTGCCGCACATGTTTGTCATTGTGCTGCTGGTCATCGGGGTGGTGTTCGGCCTCGTCAAAATGTTCACGGGCTATGCCGAGGTGTGGACTGTGGTGATGAACCTGGCGTGGTCGGTGTTCAGCCTGTTGATCCTTATTTCTGCGGTTCTGATTGCGCGCGAGACCAAGCAACAGCGTCATGCTGTTCGCGTCGAGGCGGCATTGCCTGTGACCCTGTATTTCGACAGCGGTGCTCTGGTGGATACCGAAACCGAAGATGCCTCGATTGGCGGTCTGGCTGTTCGTATTCCGAAAGACATGGATATGGCCGACAAGGTCGTGACCGACGTCGCCATTCGCACAGCGGGCGAGAATCTCGTCTTGCCGGTCAAGGTGGCCGGCAAGAGTAACGGTGTGGTGCGTTTGAGCTTCGCCGATCTGACCTTTGAACAGCGCAGAGCTCTGAGTGTCGCGGTATTTGGCCGCTCTGATGCTTGGGAAGATGCTGATATTAAATTGGAAAATGCCATGGTGAAGGCCGCGTGATGTCCGACCGCAAGCAGCAAAACACACGTATGGCCCATCGTGTCGGTGTTTCGGCACTGGCTCTGTTCCTGGCTGTAACCCCTGTTGTCAGTGCTTCGGCGCAAACTGCGGCCGTGGCGCAAACCACGCCTTTGCAGAACCGCACGGGGGCTTCGACGACGGTCAATACCCGTCCGGCAGCCCCGGCGATGGTCGAACTGCTGGGGCAGGGGCAACGCCAACTGCGCGCCAGCCTGCGCGATCTGCAGGTTCGCCAGAGCGTGCGCCTTCAGGGTGTTCAGGGCGAGGTTGGTATTCCCTTTACCAGCCGTAACGACGAGGTCGTTAAATCCGGTAATCTGGTGCTGGACTTTGCCTATTCGCCGTCGATGCTCGAAGACCTCAGCAGCATAACGGTTCTGGTCAATGACGAGGTGGTGCGCAGCCTGCCTCTTCCGAAATCGGGTGCTGACGGCACGCGGGTTCAAATCCCGCTTGATCCGGCGCTGATCGTTCCGGGTGACAACAGGCTGAATCTTCGCTTGATCGGCCACTATACGCGCGATTGTGAAGACCCGCTTCACAGCAGCCTGTGGGCCAACATCAGCAATGTTCGCTCCTACCTCGATCTGCGCGTGCAGCGTCTGGGGATCGCACCTGATCTGCAGACCTTCCCTGCGCCGTTCTTTGACCAGTATGACGTCGCGCCGCTGAAGCTGCCTTTCGTCTTTGGTGCGGCTCCGTCGAATGGCGATCTGGAAGCGGCTGCGACCATGGCCAGTGCCCTCGGCGCAATGGCAAGCTATCGCGGCTTTGCCTTCCCGGCAGCATTCAACACCCTTCCTGATGGCGACGCTGTAGTCTTCATGACGCCGGACCAGATGGTTCCGGGTCTAGAGCGTACCATCAACGGTCCGTCTGTTGCCGTGGTCCGCCACCCTCGCGATCCTTACAGCTCGCTGTTGCTGATTATGGGACGCGATGCTGCCGAACTGAAACAGGCCGCTGCGGGCGTCGCCTATTCGCAGGGCAACCTCAAAGGTGATTTTGCCGATCTGACCGGCAGCTCGATCCCGACCTACATGCCCAACAGCGCCCCGCGCTGGGTCAATGTGAAAAAGGTCATGCAACTGGGTGAACTGGTTGAAGCGACCGATCTTGTCGGGATGGGGCTCCAGCCGGGCCGCCTGCAAGCGAACTTCCGTTTGCCGCCGGACCTGTTCTTCTGGCCGTCTGAAGGTGCCAAGCTCAAGAGCCACTACCGTTATCCGCGCGGCGAGTGGCTGGATACCCGTCGTTCGCGCCTCGATCTGACGGTGAACGGTCAATATATCCGCTCGCTACCGATCAAGACCCAGAATCTGTTTGGTTCTTTGGCTGCCGAAAAGGGTATCACCTCCGCCCAATCGACGGCTGTCACCACGCTTCCGGCCTATACATTGTTTGGCCAGAACGAACTGGGCTTCAACTACGACCTACAGGTGACCGATCCGGGCCAGTGCGTGGGACGTCTGCCGAACAATGTGCTGACGTCTATCGAACCGAACAGCACCGTCGACTTCCGTAGTGCGCACCATGCGGCACGCATGCCGAACCTGGCGCTGTTTACCGGCGGCGGCTTCCCGTTCACCCGTATGCCCGACCTTGCCGATACGGCTGTTTTAGTCGGCGAGAACATAACTGCGGGAGAGGTTGAGGCCTTCCTGCACCTGATGGGCCAGTTCGGTAACTCGACCGGTGTTCCGACCACGCGCCTGACGGTGATGCGTTCGGTTCAGCCAAGCCGTATGGCCGACAAGGACATTCTGGTGATTGGCCGTTCCGATCTGGCAAATCATCAGGCCCTGTTCGAGAAATCGCCTGTGCGTATTCGCGAGCGCCGTCTTGAGGTGACCCATCCGACGCCGTTGGAGCGTTTCTTCGGCTGGTTCACTCCGGGTGGCCGTCACGAGGCTGATGAAGCCACTCTGGCCGTGTCTTCTGCCAGCGGCTTCGAGGGTGTTACCAGCTTTGCCTCGCCGTTTACCAAGGACCGTCACGTGGTTGCGGTTCTGAGCAGCCAGACCTCGACCCTTCCTCAGATGACGAGCCTGCTGCCGACCGCAGACGCCAAGGCTCAAATCCGCGGGGACCTTGTCATCCGCAATGGTGACGAGTTCAAAGCCTTCCAGGTCAAGCCGACCAAGTGGCGGGGTGACCTGCCGTGGTGGCTTGCGATTGGATACTGGTTCAGCCAGCGCCCTGTCGTGATGGCCTTGGCGGCGCTGCTGGCGTCTATCATTGTCGGCTTCCCGCTTTACTATGCACTCAAGGCTCATGGCCGCAGACGACTGACGGGTAAGAAGGATGCGTAAAGTGAAGTCCATTCTTTCGGTAACGGTCGCTCTGGGGGCTATAGTCGCGGCCAGCAGCTTTCCGCTGGACCAGGCTGTAGCCCAGAACAATACGGCCAATGAACTGGTGCGTCAGGGTGATTTTTGGCGCGCCCGTGGTCGAAACGATCTGGCCGATCAGGCCTATAATCGTGCGCTGCAATTGGATCCCAATAACGCTGCGGCACGTCGTGGCCTCAGCGGTCCGGCTCCGGTTTCTCAGGAGCCACAGCCGTTGGTCCGTCGTGATACGGGTACACGTGTCGACACTGCGCCTGCTCAGGTCTCTGCACCACGTAGCAACCGCCAGAGTGCGACCTCCAGCGCTGCTGACCGTGCAGGCCGTTTGCGTGTTGCAGGCTATGCCGCGCTGGAACGCGGAGAATTGAGTACTGCCGCGAGCCAGTTCGAACAGGCGTTGTCGATCAATAGCCGCGATGCCGATGCGCTGGGTGGCTTGGGTATCGTGCGTCTTCGTCAGGATCGTTTCCGCGATGCGCGTGATCTGCTTGAGCGCGCAAGCCAGTCGGGCGGTGCGTCACGCTGGTCCGAGGCCCTGGCTTCGGCTCGCTTCTTTGCCGGTCTGGAAGATGCGGGCAGCAAAATCGATGCGGGCCAGATCGCACAGGCCCAGACGGCACTTCAGGGCCTGATTGCGTCTGCATCCGATGCCGAACAAAAGTCTCTGGCGGCGGTGCAGCTCGGCGACTTGCTTCTTGAGCAGGGCCGCTTTGGTGAAGCTCTGACAGCCTATTCACAAGCCAGTATCGGCCAGCCGCAGGTTGCATACAAGATCGCGCTAGCCGAAGCGGGAGAGGCGTCTGGTGCCGGTGATCCGCTGCGGGCCGAAGGGGCGTATCGCCGTGCCATCGAGAGTGGTGGTGCGACCGATCCATGGGCACGTTACGCCTTTGCGGGTTTCCTTCTAGAGCAGGGCCGTCGCAGTGATGCCGCCGCCATTATCCAGCCGTTGGAAACCTCCAGCCAGCTTGATGGACTCTACGCCGCTGCACTTTATTACAGTCAGGCCGACCGTCCGTCTGACGCTTCGCGCATACTGAACCGTATCCCCGAGGCTTCTCGCACCGCTGAAATGCGGGCGCTGGATGCCGAAATCCGCTTTATCGATATTGAACGTCAGGCCAAAGCCATGGCGGCGGCAGGCCGCATGTCCGATGCCATCGAAATGCTGGGCCGTTATGACTCGACCAGTGCCTCGGTGGGACAACAACTGCGTCTGGCCGGAACGTACCAGTCTATGGGGCTGACGGACCGTGCGGGCGTATTGGCCCGTTCGGCGGCACAGCAACCGGCATTGGCGTCCTCGCAGGTGGAGCCTCTGGTGCGCCTTCTGGCGCAGACCGGTCAGGACGATCTGGCGCTTCAGGTGATCCAGCGTTCTACGGGCGGTAACAGTTCATCGGTAGCGGCCTCGAACCTTTATTCGGTTTTGACGGTAGCCAGTGCGGATCGCCTGCGCGAGCAAGGCATGCATGCCGAAGCCTTTGATGTGCTGCAATCGGGTTGGAGCCTTGCACCGCAGAATACCGATATCCTCGTCTCGCTTGGTCGCCTCTATATGGCGGGCAATATGAGTGAAGAGGCAGTGCAGGTTTACGGCATGGCGTTGCAACGCTCGCCATCGAACTCTGCGGTATTGTCGGCTCTGGCGGATGCCCATTCGGCCCGTGGCGAAACGGGCAAGGCCCGTGATGTCTATCGTCGCCTGCTGCGTCAAAGCCCCGACGATGTTGAAGCCTATCTCACGGCAGCCCGTATCGAGCAGGCAGCGGGTGATCGCCGTGCGGCGCGACGCCTTCTGGAACAGGCCCAACGTCTGGGGGCACCGCAGGGTTTGGGCGAAGGAAGTGCTTTCACTGTCAACAACCCGTTCCGCTCGGCAGGCCAGTCGCTTGCTCCGGTTCAGGCAAACCCGTTCATGCCCGATACGTTGCGTGCGTCATCGCGTTCAACGCAGCAGATGGCAAGCCGCACGCCGGTTCAGCAAGCTCTGGCTGACCTGAGCGATGACGAAGCTCCACGTCTGGAAGCCAATATCCAGGCGCGTTCGCGTTCGGGCGAGGGTGGTCTCAGCAACCTCAGCAGCCTTTCGGCCAATATCAAGGGCACGCTGCCTGCAGGTCGTGGCCGCGTCGGTCTAGCGATCCAGCCCACTGTGATCGATGCCGGCGACATGAACCGCTCGGCTCGCGCACGATTTGGCCGCAACGCTACGGCAGAAGCGCTGGCCATTGTGGCACAGGAACCCACGGTTCTGGCTGCCAATGACAGCCAGTATGCGTCGGGTGTTGTTATCAGTGCCTCCTATGAAGATGAAAACTTCCAGATCGATGTTGGCACTACGCCGCTCGGTTTCGAGAGAACCGACGCGCAAGGCGGCTTCATCTGGCGTCCGCGCATAGGAACGAATGGCGCGTTCAAGGTCTTTGCAGAGCGTCGCCCTGTAACCGATAGTGTCCTGTCCTATGCCGGTGCAGTTGATCCGGTTAGTGGCGAAGTCTGGGGCTCGGTCATGAAGACCGGCGGCGGCTTTGGCCTGAGTTGGGAGCGTGACGGCACGGGACTTTATGGCGATGTGGCCTACCGCGTTTATGCAGGGCAGGGCGTAGAGGACAACAATGCGCTCGAGATGAATCTCGGGGGCTATCGTCGGGTCTATTTGGGTGATGAACTGAGCGTCACCGCGGGTCTGGCGATGAACTATCAGTCGTTTGACGAGAATTTGAGCTATTTCACGCTCGGTCATGGCGGCTATTTCAGCCCCCAGAGTTTTGTCAGCCTGTCGTTCCCTGTCGATGTGCGCTGGCAGTCGGGTGACTGGATGATCAATGCCAACATCACTCCGGGCTATCAGACCTACCAGCAGGACAGGGCATTACTCTATCCGCTGGATCCGGCGGCTCAGGGACAGCTTGATGCGCTTAAGGCGCTGAATGATGATGTGCGTTCTTACTATGATAGCCAGAACCGCAGCGGCTTTGCCTTCTCGGGCGGGCTTGAGGTCTGGCAACGTCTGGGAACGACTTCCATGGGTGGCGAGGCCCGTATGAACACCTTCGGCAATTACGACGAGTATCGGATGGAGCTGAAGATCAAACAGCCGTTCGGGAGCAGCTATTGATTTCGACTTCTGCTGAAACCCTGATCTCGGTGGCCATACTGTCCGAGATCAGGAGCCGGCTGGGCCACGGGTCAGATGACTTTATCGTGGCGGTTGGCGAGCGCATAGGCGCGGCCTGTTCGTTTGATTTCAACGGCGGGCTTGAGCCCTTTACCGTGGCCATGAATGACATCTGGGCCGAACTGGGCTTCGGAATGGTGTCTATGTCCATGGAGCGGGGCGGACTTTTGATCCGCCACCAATTGCCGCACCAAGGACAGGATTCTTCGGTATGGAGAGATACTCTGCCATTGCTGGTTGAAGGGGTGTACCGTAGCTGGTTCCATCACTTCAGCACGCATGGCACCTTATCACGTATCTCTTCATCAGGAAGCGAACTTGAGTTCATTTTTTCGGAGTGATCGCAGGCTTTTTCTTGCGATGATGGCGGCATTGGTTGTGGCTCCATCTGCCTGTGCGCAGGACCTCGACAAGGCGCTGTGGACGCAATACCGGCAGTCATTCATTGCGAATGATGGTCGTGTTATGGATACCGGCAACGGGAATGTCAGTCATTCCGAAGGGCAGGGGTTTGCGCTGTTGCTGGCGCTGGCTGCCAATGACCGCAGCACCTTCGATACTATGCTGCGCTGGACAGAAACGCATCTGGTTCGCAGCGACAGCGGCCTTTATGCATGGCGTTATCACCCATCGAATACGCCGCCTGTGTCTGATCCTAACAATGCGACCGATGGCGACATTCTGATCGCTTGGGCGCTGCTGCTGGCGTTCGAGCGCTGGAACGAGCAAGCCTATGCCGAGCGCTCCATGAGCTTGCGCGCCGCGATCCTTCGCGAAGTGACCGTTAGCCATGCGGGCAAACGACTGCTGTTGCCGGGGCGTATTGGTTTCACCGGCGAAGCTGGCGTGGTGGCAAACCTGTCCTATTATGTCTGGCCCGCACTGGATACCTTTGCCCGTCACGAACCAATGTGGAATGACATCATCAGCGATGGTCTGGACCTGCTGACTCGCTCGCGCTTTGGGCAGTGGCAATTGGTACCCGACTGGACATTGATCGGTGATGACGGCTCTGTGTCGCCTGCAGCGGACAAGCCAGCACGTTTCGGCTTCGACGCTGTGCGTGTGCCGCTTTATCTGCTTTGGTCTGGACGAACCACTGAACTTAAAACCTTCCGCGACTATTGGCGCGAGACAGAAAAGGTTTCGGGCTGGCCGGCATGGATTGATGTGGTCAGCGGCGAGACTGCGCCATATCCTTTGTCAGGCGGTGGTCAGTCGATTGCCAATATTACGATTGGCCGCGCGCTTCCGAACAAGTCAGCCTCGAATGACTACTATTCGGAAAGCCTGAAGTTGCTGGCGCATCTGGGCAAGAAGGCCAGCGCTAGCGCACGCTGATCCGTGGGGGCTGACAGTCTAACGCTAAAAAGTCTCCACTTGGTTTGAAGGGTGGGGGTTTTCATGTCTGGCTTATCGTTCAAGCGTCACCGGTTTCCAGGATCGGTCATTTGTCAGGCGGTGCGTTGGTATTTTCGGTTCACACTGAGCATTCGCGACGTTGAAGAATTGATGGCGGAGCGCGGGATAGACGTTAGCCGCGAAGCTATCCGGTGTTGGGTGAATAAGTTTGGGCCAATGATTGCTGCGAACATTCGCCGAATCGTAATCGTCCGACGGGCCGTTGGCATTTGGACGAAGCGGTTGTCAGGATCCGCGGTCGCCGAATGTATCTATGGCGTGCGGTCGATGATGAGGGCGAAGTGCTTGATGTACTGGTTCAAAAGCGACGCAACAAGCACGCGGCTTTGAAGTTGCTGCGGCGTTTGCTCCGCAACACAGGCGTTCATCCGGAAGCTATCGTGACGGATAAACTTGCGTCTTATCGCGCGGCGATGAAAGTCCTGAATCTTCAAGGGCGTCATCATCCAGGCGGGATGCGCGAGAACAATCGCGCCGAGAATTCTCACCTCGTTATTCGCCGACGAGAGCGAAAGCAGCAGAGGTTTAAATCGCAGGGTTCAGCCCAGCGATTTCTCTCCAGCCACGGCCCGATTTACAACGTCTTCAATCTTCAACCGCACCTGATTTCCCGATCTGGCCTTCGCGTGCTGCGAGGTCAGGCCGAAACCGCTTGGTCGGCAGCAACGCAAGGGGCCTGAAATCGGCAATGGGAGGGCTGCTTTTGGCTCAATCCAGTTAACTTGTCAGCACCGAGTGGGCTGTGCAAGTATCGGTAATGTCGGGGGTATTTTCGGATGTTCCGCATAGCCCGCTTTAGCGGGCGAATAGATGGCGGGAAGATATGGATTCGAAGCTGAGATATAGTTTTGGCTGCAAGCCGCGGATATGTCGCGGCTTAAAGTATCCAAAACATACCTTAGAGATTATGATGAAGTATATAGCCAGTTTTATTGGGAATATTCATAAATTGCTCAGTCTCTGATGTAGATTTTAAGTAAACATGACTAGTGTGTGCTTAATTATACTTACTAGTTGTTGTTGAATAGATGGCGGAAGAGGTGGGATTCGAACCCACGGTAGGCTCTCACCTACGCCGGTTTTCAAGACCGGTGCCTTAAACCGCTCGGCCACTCTTCCGTCGGGCGCTTGGGGCGCAAACCTTGCGAGTCAGCGGCGAGTCGCAAGTGAGCGCAGTGCTTAGCGGGAAAAGTGTCGCGGGCTCAAGTCGAAAACAGCTAATGTTTGTTAACCAAACTCCAAGCTTGCCGTGGGCAAGGTGGGGTATGCAGTCGGTAATATTCCCCCTTTCGCCGCCTTTGAGGTCCAGAAACGCCAGTAAAGGTGCGTTTCGAGCCGTCTTGATGTTGTCTGCCGTGGTTAGTTTGACAGCCTGTGCGTCCGCCGGAGGAGGCAAGGGCGGGGCTCTGCCACGTGATATTCCGTCGGTAAGTGAACCGGCCCCTTTCGTGTCGGGTACGATGCGCCCCTATACGATCCGCGGGCGTACCTATCGTCCGGCCGAACAGCCTGATTATAACGAGACAGGTCAGGCCTCCTGGTACGGTCAGTATCATCACGGACGTTCGACCTCGACGGGTGAACGGTTCGACATGAATGCGCTAACGGCGGCGCATAAAACCTTGCCGCTGCCCAGCATGGTCGAGGTGACAAATCCCGCCAATGGCCGCCGTGTATTGTTGCGGGTAAATGATCGCGGGCCATTTGTGGACAACCGTATTATCGACCTGTCACGCGGAGCGGCCGATGCCTTGGGTCTGCTCAATCAGGGTGTCGGAGAGGTGAGGGTGCGCTATGCGGGCCGTGCTCCACGCTCGGGTGGCGGGATGCGGTTGGCTGATGTGGGTAGCCGTGCTGCCAACCCGCCAGTAGAGCGGGTACCCGCGCCTTCTAACGCCTCTTCTTCAACCGCACGCCCCTATCATGAAGTGGTGCGTGATCAACCGCGCCAAGCGACACCGGCGCGTTCTTCATCGCGGCCAAGCACAACGCCGAACTACCCACGCACACGCCGTGATGTGCCGATCCCGGATCAGCCCTTGCCCCCGTTGATGCCGCCGCGTGATGCTCCACTTGTGGCAGCGAAACCTGTGCCGGTTCCTGTGCCTGTATATACACCTCCTCCGCCTCCTCCTCCGCCCACGTCTGCGTCGGTTCAGGCCAGTGGTCCTTACCGTGTGCAGGTCATGTCATTTGACGAGCGGGCTTTTGCCGATGGCATTGCGCGACGGGTCGGCGGTGATGCAGTTGTGGAAAGTTTCGAACGTAGCGGACGCACACTTTATCGCGTGATTGTAGGCTCCGGTGCCGATCGGGAAGGGGCCGAGCGGCTGCGTCAGGCTATCATTGCACGCGGTTTTGCGGATGCGTTGTTGATAGCCGACTGAATCGGGGTGACTTCCGGCGCGGGCGCAGCCATTGTGCGTCGGTGCGAGGCAGATTCATTACATTCGAGGGCGGCGAAGGTGCCGGTAAGACCACGCAGGCGCGCCTGCTGGCCGAGCGCCTGCGCGAGCGTGGCATAGACACCGTGCAGACGCGCGAACCGGGCGGATCGCCCGGTGCCGAGGAAATTCGGGCCATCGCCGTTTCCGGTGACGCCGAACGCTGGTCGGCGCGGACTGAAACCCTGCTGATGTATGCGTCCCGTTCGGACCATCTGGAGCGCAAAATCCTTCCTGCGCTGGAAGAAGGTAAGTGGGTAGTCTGTGACCGCTTTGCCGATTCCAGCCGTGCCTATCAGGGGGCCGGCGGCGGTGCGCCCGAAAGCCTGATCGAGGCGCTGGACAAACACGTTGTCGGTGACAATCAACCCAACCTGACGGTTGTGTTCGATATTCCGGTCGAGGTGGGCTTGGAGCGTGCCTTTGGTCGTGGCCTGTTCGAGACGCGTTTCGAATCCAAGGGGCTGGAGTTCCATCAGAAGTTGCGCGAGGGCTTCCTTGCTGTGGCCGAGCGCCATCCCGAGCGTTGTGTGGTGCTGGATGCCACCGGCGAGGTTGAAGAGGTTGCCGAGCGGCTCTGGGCCGTGGTGGAGGAGCGGCTGCTTTGAGCGAGCATCCGCGTGATCGATACGACCTTGTTCCCGACCTAAAGGCGGAAGAAGCCTTTCTTGACGCTTTAGGGCGCGGACGGCTTCACCATGCGTGGCTGTTATGTGGGGTCGAGGGCGCGGGTAAGGCGAGCTTTGCCTATCGTGCCGCACGTCGTTTGTTGGGGGCTGCGTCGGATTCCTCGCGGGGACCACTGGGGGCGTCGCCCCGTGACCCGGTATCGCGTCTGGTTGCGGCCCAGGCGCACCCGGATCTTCTGGTACTGGAACGCATAGTCGAGGGCGGAAAAACCAAGAAAGCGATCTCGGTCGATCAGGCCCGCCAACTGCCGGAGTTCTTTTCCAAGAGTCCGTCGCAAGCCAAATATCGCGTAGCGATTATCGATGCGGCGGATGACTTGAATATCAATGCCGCAAATGCCCTGTTGAAGATTCTCGAGGAACCGCCTGAAAGCGGCGTGCTGTTCCTTGTGACCCATGCGCCCGGGCGGTTGCTGGCGACTATTCGCTCGCGTTGTCGTCGTTTGAGTTTTCCGGTTTGGACCGAGGCGAAACTGGCCGAACTGGTGCAGCAGCGGACACAGGTGTCGTGGGAAGAGGCCGAAAGCGCAGCCTCAATGGCCGGTGGATCTCCGGGCGCGGCGCTCAGTCTGGCCTCAGGGCCTCTGTTCGAAATGGACCAGTTGGCCCGCATGATTGTCGAGGGTGCAGGGCTGGACCGTAAGGAAGAGCTGGACCTTTCAGGCAGTTTTCGCGGGGCAGAGGGCGCGGTGCGTTTTGACGCACTGATGGATCGTCTGATTGCCACAGTTAAGCGGCATGCTGCGGAAACGGGCGGGCGAGAGGGAGCGCGCTGGGCGGAACTTTGGGGCCGCCTGTCGGAAATGCCCGAACGGGCCGCCGGATTGAATATGGATAAAGGTGATGTGCTGCTGGGTGCGCTGGCAGACATCGCGCGTACCAAGGCTTTGCACTGAACCATGCTGATCGATAGTCACGTTAATCTTCACGCCCCGCAGTTTGACGAGGACCGCGACGAGGTGATTGCTCGCGCCCGCGAGGCCGGCGTGGAGATGATGGTCGAGATTTCGGACAAGCTGTCGACCTTTGAGGCGACGCACGCGCTGGCCATGACGCACTCCGATATCTGGTGCACGGTGGGGGTCCATCCGCACGAGGCCAAGGATTATGCGGACTTGAAGGCCGATACCCTGATCGAACTGGCACAGCGTGATCGTGTGGTGGGTATTGGCGAGTGCGGCCTTGATTTCCACTATGATCTCAGCCCGCGCGACATTCAGGCCAATGTGTTTCGCCAGCACATCATCGCGGCGCGTGAAACGGGGTTGCCGCTGATCGTGCATACGCGCGAAGCGGATGATGTCTGTGCGGCGATCCTTAAGGAAGAAATGGCGATCGGGCCGTTCAAATTCCTGATGCACTGCTATACCAGCGGTCAGGAACTGGCCGATATTGCTCGTGAACTCGGGGCGTGGTTCTCGGTTTCGGGGATTGCGACATTTAAGGCCGCCGAAGACGTGCGCGATGTCATCCGCACAATGCCGAACGAGCGGATTATCGTTGAAACCGACTGTCCGTATCTGGCCCCGATTCCATATCGCGGGCGTCGTAATGAACCGGCCTATATCAGCCACGTTCTGGCTAAGCTGGCCGAGGTGCGTGGCTGGTCGCCCGAGGAGGCGGATCGTCTGACGACAGACGCCTTCTTTGGTCTGTTCCATTCTATTCCGAGGCCGTAACGCTATGGCGGACACGCTGGAAGTCGTCATTCTGGGGTGTGGATCCTCCGGCGGGGTACCGCGCGGTGATGGCAACTGGGGTGCATGCGATCCACAAAATCCGCGTAATCTGCGGACGCGCTCTTCGGCTCTGTTCCGGCGTATTGGTTCAGATGGCGTCACGAATGTCGTGGTCGATACCTCGCCAGAGTTTCGCCAGCAGATGGTGATGGCGGGCGTAAAGCATCTGGATGCGGTGCTTTATACCCACGACCACGCCGACCAGACGCATGGCATTGACGATATCCGCGTCTTCTTCATTCAGGGTGGTCAGCGCATTCCGGTCTGGCTGGATCAGGCCACCTATGACTCGCTGATGAAGCGGTTCGGCTATGTGTTCGAGTTCCAGAACAATTACCCGGCCATTGCCGAGGCGCATCTGATCCCGCCGCACGGTACGCGTTGGTCGGTGGACGGGGCAGGGGGTGCTGTGCCCGTTGTGACCTTTGATCAGGCACACGGAAATATCCGTGCTGTGGGTTATCGCATTGGTGGCCATAACGGCACGGGCGGGGTGGTCTATTCGCCGGACGTTTCCGATCTTGATGAAACTGCTATCGAGGCCGTGCGCGGGGCGGATTTGTGGATCGTGGATGCGCTGCGTTATCACCCGCATCCGACCCATGCCCATCTGGACAAGACGCTGGGCTGGATCGCGGATGCGGGCGTCAAACGCGCGGTCCTGACCAATCTGCATATCGATATGGACTATGAGACGCTTAACAAGCGTCTGCCTGCAGGTGTTGAAGCCGGTTTTGACGGCTGGACGGCCCGTTTCCCGCTGGATTGAGCCACGCAGCGGACAACTCTCGTTACCTGTCAGGGCGATGGCTTTACCCGCGTTCCCATAGGTGCGACCCCATAGGCCATCTGCGATTCCCGCTATGGGAGCCGAGCAGGGCAGTTTGGAGTGATGAATGTCCGGCTTTGTTGAAAGCCTGCGTTTGGAAAACGCAGCGGGTTGGGATGGCTGCGTTAAGCACCGCTATGTCGATGAACTACTGGCAGGCACCATCTCTGACCAGGTGATGGGCCGCTATCTGGTTCAGGATCACCGTTTCATTGATGCCTTTGTGACGTTGGTCGGCGCGGCAGTGGCCTCGGCGGATCAGTTCGAGAGCCGCCTGCGTCTGGGTCGTTTTCTCGGCATGGTATGCAGCGACGAGAATGACTATTTCATCCGCTCGTTTGCGGCGCTGGGTATCGGCGATGAACGCCATGATATCCCTGATGCGGTTCCGACGGCGGGCTTTAAGGCCCTGATGAAGGAAGCTGCGGCTACGCGTTCCTATGCGGCCATTATGGCCGTGCTGAACGTGGCCGAAGGGCTTTATCTGGACTGGGCGCAACGCCTTGATGGCCCGATGCCAGAAAATTTCATCCATGCAGAATGGATTGTCCTGCACGACAACCCGTTCTTTGTAGACTTCGTGACCTTCCTGAAAGGCGAACTGGACCGTGTTGGTCCCGCCGAGGCCGATGTGGCCCGCGACTTCTTCCGACGCGCGGTCGATCTCGAACTGGCCTTCTTTGACGCTGCCTATGAGGGAGATGCGTAATGGATTTCTTCGACCGTCTGAAAGCGGCTGCCCATGATGACTGGCAGTCCTATGTGGACCACGAATTCGTGCGCGGTATGGGCGACGGCACCCTGCCGCATGAGGCATTCAAAGCCTATCTGGTACAGGACTATTTGTTCCTGATCCATTTCAGCCGCGCCTGGGCGCTGGCAGCCTATAAGGCGCGCACGCTTCAGGATTTGAAGGCGGCGCAGGATACGCTGTCGGCCATTTTGAACGAGATGAACCTGCATCTTCGCCTGTGCGAGCGCTGGGGCTTGTCGGCAGCAGCGGTCGAGGCCGAGGAAGAGCATCCGGCCAATGTCGCCTATACCCGTTATGTGCTGGATTGCGGGATGTCGGGCGACTTGCTGGATATGCATGTGGCCCTCAGCCCGTGCGTGATCGGTTATGCCGAAATCGGCAAGGCGCTGGCTCCCAACGGTGTGGAAGCTCTAGCGGATCATCCGTATCACGAATGGATCGGCGAATATGCGGGCGAGGGCTTCCAGTCCGCTGCCACCGCCGCGCGCGCAACACTGGACCGACTGGCCCAGCGCGGTGTGTCGGAAGAACGCTTTGCCGAGTTGGCAAAAATCTTTGCCATGGCCTCACGCCTAGAAGCCGCCTTCTGGCAGATGGGCTTGGATCTGGGCGCTCAAAATAAGACTGCCTAAACAGGCAGGATCAAGAGCGGGGGCGTTTGAAACGGCTTGATCGAGTATATGCTCCGGTCGCCCTCTTGCTGACCGTCTGGAACTGTCGGCAAGAGGGGCCGTTAGGCGGTAATGGAAAAGCTGTTCAGCGCTTTTGCAACCGCAACCGCCCGCACGGCCGGAAGGCCGTGGACCTTTATGGCTTGCCTGTTGCTGGTGATTGTGTGGGGCATTACAGGGCCGATTTTCCGTTTTAGCGAGACGTGGCAGCTCGTTATTAATACCGGCACGACCATCATCACCTTCCTGATGGTGTTCCTGATCCAGAACTCTCAGAACCGTGACGCGGCGGCTATGCACGCCAAGCTGGACGAGTTGATCTTTGCGGTGCGTAAGGCCGATGCGGCCTTTATCGGTATAGAGCACCTGACCGATCACGAACTGGCTGCCATTTTGGCCGAGGTCGAGAAACGAGCCAGCGCCATCCATGCCGGACATGCGGCCAAGCCTGTGCGCCAGCGTCCGGCCAGTCGTGATGACGATTTGATCGAATAGGGGGCTAGGCCTTGGGGCGGAAGGTCTCGATGGCGTCCAGTGCCTGTTTCAGGGTGCGGTTTGTGCTTGCCATCGAAAGGCCGATGTCACCGCCGGTCAGGCCGCGGTTCAGGCTGTCCAGTATGCGGTGCAGCGGTTTGCGGGGGAAGTGCGACGGATCACGCAGCTTGATCACCAGCGATTTCTGTCCGCGATGCGACCATGTGCTGATGTCGGCAATATCCGACCAAGCAATCGGTTTGTCGGTATAGGATGGGACTGTGATCCCCATGCGGTTGATCCGCAGGTGGTCCGCAGGATTGGTGAGACGGATTGCCCCGAGGACGGCCATCCCGCCGAAAAGGGAAGTACAGACCCATCCCATCGAAATGACCAGCCAGTCGGGATAACGCGACGAAGAGGCGGGCAGGGGATAGATTGTAAGATCTGTGCCATAGGCCGAAGGCGGCGTGACCGGTTGGTCCAGAATGCCCGTCATCCACACGCCGATGGCCACAAAGCCCAGCGCGATAACAATGCCAAGAACGACCTTGAGCGGCTGGATGCGGGCAACAAACTCGTTCATCAGCAGGTGATCCTCAAGGTTTCAGCTTGGCCAGCACGTCTGCATTATCGGCCCCAAGAGCGGGCGGCGGGCGGTCATAGCGCACAGGCGTTTTCGACATGCGGATAGGCGAGGCGACGGTCTTGAGCGGTGCCGATAGGTCATTGCGGGTTTGCTCGACGGTCAGGCCGCGATGGATGGCCTGAGGCTCGTCAAACACTTGATCGATGCGGTTGATCGGGCCGCAGGGAACGCCGTAATCTTCTAGCAACTTCATCAGGCTCGCCATACTGTGCGGCTGCGTCAGGGCGTTGAGAATAGGGCTCAGCAGCATGCGGTTCGCCACGCGCTCGGCATTTTTGGCGAAGCGCTCGTCAAGCCCAAGATCGGGCTGGCCTAGTGCCTCGCACAGTTTGCGGAACTGGCCATCATTGCCCACCGCAATAATAATCATGCCGTCCGAACAGGCGAAGGGCTGATAGGGGGCAAGGTTGGGATGGGCATTGCCCATACGGGTCGGGGCCTTACCTGAAACGAAATAGTTGGTGGCCTGATTTGCCAGCATAGCCGCCTGAACATCGAACAGGGCGATATCGATATGCTGACCCTCACCTGAACTGCGGGCGTGCATCAGGGCGGCCAGAATGGCGTTGGAGGCATAGAGGCCGGTGAATAGATCCACGACCGCCACGCCGACCTTCATCGGCTCGGCACCGTCGCTGCCATCGGGTTGGCCGGTGATGGACATCAGCCCGCCCATGGCCTGGATCATATAGTCGTAGCCCGCACGGTGGGCGTCCGGTCCTGTCTGGCCAAAGCCGGTGATCGAGCAATAGACAAGACGCGGATTGAGGGCTGACAGACTGCCATAGTCCAGACCGTATTTGGCCAAGCCGCCGACCTTGAAGTTTTCGACCACCACATCGGCTTCCATGGCCAGTTTGCGGATGGTGTCGGCACCTTCCTGTGTGGCCATATCCAGCTCGATGGATTTCTTGCCGCGATTGGCGCACATGAAATAGGCCGCGTCGCTGCGAGTACCGTCAATGCTGGTGGTGAAGGGCGGGCCCCACTGGCGGGTGTCATCGCCCACGCCGGGGCGTTCTACCTTGATGACCTCTGCACCCATATCGGCCAGCGTCTGAGTGGCCCACGGGCCAGCCAGTACGCGTGAAAGGTCCAGAACCTTGATGCCCACAAGCGGGCCGATAGCAGGGGCAGTCTGGGCAGAGCGATCAGTGGTCATCCGCTTTAGATAGCAATACACGGCAAGGCTGTCGCCTTGATGCGAGGGGATGAAGTGATGTTCGACCTTGGTCTGGCTGTTTTTATGCTAAAGCGAGTATATTATCGCCGTTAACACATCGACCTGTTGAGGCGTTTCTCCCCCCTCAGTGCCGAAACGTTCTGGGCGCGTAACTGCCCGCCGCGCTGCATCCTCCCCCCTCCCTTGCTGCGCAGACGTTCCTCTAATGTCTGAATGGGTCGATGTGACTGCTTTTATGTTCTGGTGGTCATTAGTGCACGGCAAGTGCCGTTCCATGTGATTGTCGAGCTTCTGCGCCCTATTTTGGTCATCTTGTATTAGCAAGAATACCACTGATGGCTTAGCTTGCAGTCCGCATGTTAGGCTATTTTAGTAAGCGTAAGTGTACCAGTAAGCGTACTAGTAAGCGTTGTACCCAAAAAGGCGGCGAGTTTTCTCGTCGCCTTTTTTCGTGTACTTATTCGGCTTGCATGTCGTTGATATTTCATCGGCGTGAGTCGCGGTGGCAGATGATGCAGTCGTGGCGATATATGGAGCGGGGGCGCATATGACCGATCAGAATAAAGCGCCGGAAGGGGCTGGTTCGCGGCCCGAACCTCGACTTCGCGGTGTATCGTCGGACGGTAGCAAGCGGGCCATTCCTGTCTATCATCAGCTGCGTTCCATCCTGCGGCAGCAGATCAAAGACGGTCTGTTCGCGACGGACAAGCCAATGCCCTCGGAAATGCAGTTGTCATCTTGTTATGGCGTGTCACGGGTGACGGTTCGTCGCGCGTTGGAAATACTGGAAAGCGAAGGCCTGATCGTGCGCCGCCATGGCGTGGGGACCTTTGTCGCCTCTGATTTGACGCGGTTGCAGAACCCTGCCGGTCCTGCGGTTTCGGGGCTGGTTGAAAACCTGATTTCGATGGGTATGGCCACAACGGCAGAACTGCTGGAGTTCAATGCCGATATGGCTCCGCCCACACGCGTGCTTCAGGCCTTGGGCCTACAGCCTGATGACACCGTACTGCGTTTGGTAAGGCTGCGTCGTCACCAGAACCTGCCGCTGTCTGTTTCTACGGTTTATCTGCCGCACAGTGTGTCGCATCTGGCGGCGGAGCACCTGTTGGATGATCGACCCGTTATCCGCATGCTCGAGGAGGGCGGGGTGCGCCCTTATCGCGCCGAACAAACCCTTAGCGCGGTTCCGGCGGACGATCAGGTGGCAAACTGGCTGGGTGTGGCCGTGTCGTCACCGGTGATCCGTTTGCGTCGGACCATTTTGAACGACAAGAACGAGCCGCTGGAACACTATATCGGGCTCTATAATCCCGATCATTATGAATACCATATGATGCTGACCCGCGATAACAGCGCCTCGCAGCCGCAGTGGCGACACATCGGATAGCTTGTCTCGAACCTCATACATTCGATCTTGCACCGGCACTAGAAAATCGATGAAACTCACCGCGAGCATCGGCCCGTCAGGGGGCTGATGATGTGAGGGGTAATCATGCGTTCAACGGTTCGTGCAGCCGGCCTTTCGGCCGTTCTTCTGGCGACAACTTTTCTGACCGCTCCGGCGGTTATGGCCCAAGCGGCACCTGCTGCTGTGGCGCAGGTTTCAGCCGAGGTCATCACGCCCGCCGTTGCCGGTGTCACGGCACCCAAGGACTTCTTCGCGCAGGAACCGGGCACGGACTATTATCTGGCCAATTATGACCAGTATGAAGCCTATCTGAAGCGCCTGTCCGAACAGTCGGACCGTATCAAGCTGGAAAGCTTTGGCACGACCGAAGAAGGCCGCACCCAGTGGATGGGGATCGTGTCGTCTCCGGCCAATCTGGCTAATCTTGATCGCTATCAGGAGATCGCCCGCAAATTGGCCAAGGCCGAGGGCGTATCCGAAGACGAAGCCCGCCAACTGGCCGCCGAGGGCAAGGCCGTGGTGTGGATCGATGCCGGACTGCACGCTACCGAAACCGTCACGCCTCAGGCACAGGTCCATGTGCTGTATCGTCTGCTGACGGGGCAGGATGCCGAGACGCTGAGGACGCTGGACGACACCATCCTGATCTTCGGCCATGTGAACCCTGACGGGCATCAACTGGTGGCCGACTGGTATATGCGTAATCCGGACCCGCAGGCGCGGTCGTTCCGAGATATTCCGCGCCTGTACCAGAAATATACCGGCCACGATAATAACCGCGACTCCTTCATGGTCACGCAGGCTGAGACGCGAAACGCCAACCGTATCCACTATCGCGAATGGTTCCCGCAGATCGTCTTCAACCAGCACCAGACCGGTCCGCGCGGCATGGTGGTGTTCATTCCGCCGTTCCGCGACCCGTTCAACTATAATTTCGACCCGCTGGTGATGACCACCACGACCGAGGTCGGCACCATCATGCACAGCCGCCTGATCTCGGAAGGCAAGGCCGGTTCGGGCATGGATTCAGCGGCCAACTATTCGACCTGGCACAATGGCATGTACCGCTCGACGCCGTACTTCCATAACGCCGTAGGTATCCTGACCGAGATCATCGGCGGGCCGGTGCCGGAACAGATCCCGCTGCTGCCGGATGTGCAACTGGCCAGCAATGACAAGCCCATGCCGATCGCGCCGCGCCTATGGCATATGCGCGATAGCGTTGAGTACCAGTGGACCATGAACCGCGCGGTCATCGACTATGCGTCGCGCAACAAGGAACGTCTGCTGTTCAATATCTGGCGTATGGGGATGAACGGCATCGAACGTGGCCAGCGCGATAGCTGGCGCATGACGCCGACCATGGTAGATGCCATGAAGGCCGCGGCGACCGAAACCACGCGCGGCGCGGTTGATCCGGCGCTGCTGGACAGTGTGGTGCGTACCGCCGAGAACCGCGAACCGCGCGCCTTTGTGATCCGCCCTGACGACCAGCGCGATCTTCCGGCGTCTGTGGCCTTCCTGAACACGCTGATCCGCAACGGTGTGGATGTAGAGGTGGCCGACAAGCCGTTTACCGCCGATGGCGTCCGCTATCCGGCAGGGTCCTATATTGTCCGCACGGCGCAGGCCTATCGTCCGCATGTGATGGATATGTTCACGGCTCAGGACCACCCGCATAACACCGAATACCCCGGTGGTCCGCCCAAGCTGCCCTATGACATGGCGGGCTATACGCTGGCCTTGCAAATGGGGGTCAATTTCGACGCCATTACGGGTGAGTTTGCCGCGACGGGCGTGCGCGCCGAGGATGATCTTGTGGCACCCGCTGGCCGCGTGATCGGCTCGGGCCGCGCAGGTTATGTGATCGGCCACGAGGCCAATAACAGCTTCATCCTGACCAACCGTTTACTGGCGGCAGGTATCACGCCGGAATGGATCGGCCAGTCGGTGCGGGCTGGATCGGAAACCTTGCAGGCGGGGGCGATCTGGGTGCCTGCCTCGGCCGAGGCATCGCGCATTGTACGCGAGGCCGTTGGCCCGCTGGGCATTGATGCCCATGCAGTGTCGCGCCGTCCCGTTGGCGAGGCGCTGGCGCTCAAGCCTGTCCGTATCGGTCTGGTGGATCGTTATGGCGGGGTGATGTCGTCGGGCTGGACCCGTTGGCTGCTGGAGCAATACGAGTTCCCGTTCGAGGTGGTCTATCCGCAGGCGCTTGATCAGGGCGACCTGAACGCCAAGTATGATGTGCTGGTCTTCACCGATGGCACGACGCCTGCACTGAATGTACCGGGGTATCGCCGCACTTCGGCGGGTAGCCAGCCTAGCGCCGACAGCATCCCGACAGAATACCGTGACTGGCTGGGGGACATCAGCGCCGACGTGACCGTGCCGCGTCTGAAGATCTTTGCCGAGAAGGGGGGCACGGTGCTGATCATCGGCAATGCCAACCGTCTGGCCAGCCTGCTGGGCGCACCGATCGAGCCGGCTCTGGTCAAGACCGAGAACGGTCAGGTGACGACCCTGAGCACCAGCGAGTTCTTCCTGCCGGGATCTATACTGACGGCGGCGGTCGAGCCGTCGAACCCGCTGGCCTATGGCATGGGCGCGTCCTCGGATGTGTTCTTCAGCAATGGCCAGACCTTCCGCCTGACGGGCGACAATGCCCGCTCGGTGGTGCGCTTCGATACCGATACGCCGCTGCGTAGTGGCTGGGCGCACCATCAGGAACGCCTGAAGGACACAAGCGCTGTGGTGGATATCGACATGGGCGAGGGGAAGCTGTTCGTCTATGGCGCAGAGGTCATACAGCGCGCGCAACCACACGGTACATTCCGTCTGTTCTTCAATGGCTTGCTGTATGGTCCTGCCAGCGTAAATCAATAAGGGCTGGATTTTTCGATGAAGAAGGGGAGCGTTTTTGTCGCTCCCCTTTTTTGTGTCCTAGCTTTTCAGCCGGATCTTTTTCTTGATCTTGATCGCGGCTTTTTCAGCCTTTTTGCGGCGTTCAAAGACTTTGCGGATATATTTTAGGTCCGTTTCCGACAGGATTTTCTCGGCGGCGGAAAACTGCTCCTGTTCCTCTTCGGCGATGTGGTGCAGGTATTTTTCCTTGAGGGCGGCAAAGCGTTTGAGCCATCCGGGCGAGGCATAATCGCGCGCCGCAAGGTCGGCCATCAGCTTGTCCAGTTCCTTATGCTCGGCCACGGCATGACGGGCATCGTCTGTGGTGGTTGGTTCGCGTAGGACAGTGGACCAAAGGGCCTGATCCTCGGCATTGGCGTGAGCCTGAGCCTCTTTACAAAACTGCTCGAAAAGCATGGGGCGTTCGGGCGATGAGGCCGTCGTGCTTTCAATCATGGCCAGAAGAGCGCGGTGCTTGTCGTGATCTTCGACCAGACGGCCAAAGATTTCAGGATCGCCCCTGAAGGTTGTTTTCGGTGTCGAGCCGATACGGGCAGCCAGATCAGGGGCAAAGGACTTGGCTTCGGCAATCGCAGCGGCCTTGGCCTTGGCCGGATTTTTCTTTGTGCCAGGCTTGGATGACGAGGCTGTAGCAGGAGGCATCAGTGGCTCCATCGGGGGACAAGAGGCGAGAGGAGCTCGCCTTTTCGTGACTGGATTCAATCCTGTATCTTTCGAATGGTTCCGGTTGGGATCGAACCTGCTTAAAGATCATGCAGTTGCATGCCCTTGGGGATTGAGCCTAACCATAGACGGGAAATGAGAGGGTCAGGGCTGTGCATCTGAAACGTGGACTGATCGCGACAGCGGCACTTGTGACCTTGGCTGGTTGCGCGGCGACGCAAGGCACATGGGATTTCCTGCGTGGCCATATAGGCGCGTCGTCCGATGTACTGGCGGGGTGGACACCTTCGGACAATGCCCTCGAACGCGGTGCGATGCAGTTCGCGTTTGGTGACTATGGCGGTCTGAATTCCGATGCGATGGAGACGGTGGCCGTACCGTGGAAGCTGACGGCAGCTGCTTTGGTTCTACACCAGTCGCCTGACGATATTTCGCAGGACGCGCTGAAGCGTATTATGCGCGGATATGGTTTCTTCTATCCCGATCGGATCGAGAACTGGCCTGCCAACAGCCCGCAACCCCCCATGCCGGAGGCGGGTATGGGGATCATCCTTGGTACGGGTACTCGTTCGATCCCGCGCATCGAGGTGCAGATTGCGGGTATGGGATGCGCGGCCTGTCACTCTGCTCCCGTCTATGATGCGCAGGGCAAGCCGCAACCGGGACGGATATGGATGGGGGCCCCCAATCCGTCTCTGGACATGGATCGCTATACACAGGGCATCTATGACGGCATGACATCCGGCATGCGAGACAAGACTCGCCTGATAGCGGCTGTGCGGACGCTGTTTCCTCAGGTTACTTTCCGCGAATTAAAGACCTTAAATGATTTTGTTCTTCCAATTGTCGAAGAACGTCTGACGGAGATCGCAGCGCAAGGCGGGCGGCCTTTGCCCTATACCAACGGTCATGCGGGCGTTTCCAACGGCTTGGCGGCGCTGAAGCTGCAGCACGGCTTGCTGAAGGGCGATGCCGGTGCCTATGAGCGTGAACGGGGGCTGACCTCTATTCCGCACCTGTCAGACCGTATGTGGCGCAGCATGTTGCTGTGGGATGGTGTCTATGCGCCCGCCAATGCCAGCGAACGTCAGCGCGAAACGCGGGCCGAGGATTTGACCGAGGCGCACAAGGCGGACCTTGCGGCGATTGCGGCCTATTTCACCGTGCCGACCATGGCCATGACGGGTGAAGGTGCAGTGCGGGCCATTCCAACGGTGCGCGAGACGTTCGGCTTTGTAGGAACCGTGCGACCGCAAGCCTTCCCCGGTCAGGTGGATAGGGTGCGGGCCGAACGCGGGGCGCGACTGTTTGCGCAGAACTGTTCGACCTGTCACGGCACCTATCAGGAGACAGCGGAGGGGCCGCGCCTGAACAGCTTCCCCAACAAGCTGAGCAATGTTGGTACGGACCCAGTGCGGGCCGAACTGGCCGATGATGTTCTGGCCGCCAAGATCAATGCCAGCCCGATGCGCCGTTATATCCGTGCCGAGCATACGGGGCGTTATGCGTCGCCGCCTCTGACCGGTATCTGGCAGAGCGCGCCCTATCTGCATAATGGCTCGGTGCCGTCACTGGCGGCTCTGTTGGGGCTCGAGGAACGACCCCAGACCTTTAGCGTCGGCGGTCATGCGATGGATCTGGATAAGGTGGGCGTGGCCTATCCTGCGGGCTATCAGCCCTATAGCCGCCCGTCACAGGTGGATACGCGACAGCGCGGCATGGGCAATGGCGGACATACCCGCATGTTTGCCGATCTTGGCGACGAGGATAAGCGTGATCTGCTAGAGTATTTGAAGCGACTCTAGTCGGGTGGCGAGGCGTGTCTATGACGGCAAGGTACGCTCGAGGTGTGTTTACGTCGTCACAGAGGCATGGCCATGAATGAGTTGCCCGAACTTAATGAGTTCCCCGAACGCATTGAATATGCCGATCTGGACGATGAAGATTTGGTCGAGAGCATTGAGCAAATCCAGAACCTGATGCAGGCCAGCCGTAAGGGCGGTGACGACACTTTCGCCAATGGACTGCAAATCTCGGTCGATCGTATGGCCAAGGAACTGGCCGGTCGAAAAGAACGTAGCGCCGACTAAGCCACGATCAGTTCATCGACCGGCAGGCGAGCGGGTGGGGGCAGTTTGCTAGCGTCCACCATGCCTGCCCGCAGGACTGTGACCACACGCTGATGAGGGGGCAGGCTCAGGCGGCGGGCCATTTCGGACGCAGCCTGTTCGTCATCGCCTAGAATGGTCAGAGGGGCCGCTGTCAGGCCCTGCGCTGTCAGGTCCAGCCACAGGCGGTGCCAGTCGCGGCCGGTCTGGAAGGGGGCAGTGTCGCGGTCTTGCACAAAGGCCACCAGCACGGAGGCGGTGTTGGTAACGGCGGCTTCTCCGGTCAAGGCGGCGGCCAGTTGCAGCTTGTCCAATATCTCGAACAGGGGATGGCTCATCACCACGCCCGCGGCGATGGCTAGCGGGAGCGACATTTCCATCGCCCGCGCGTTTAGCCCGTCGCGGTTCCAGTTTGGATCAGCCTTGGTCAGCCGCATCCATGATGTCAGCTCGCGGCGATAGGGTCGGTTGCGGAAGAAACGCATGGTCGCCTGATCGGTCAGGCGGGCGATGTCCTTGATCGCTGCATCATCGGCAATCAGGCGTACGTGGGGACGCTGTGATAGGTTTTGCGCGGCGCTGCGGGCGGCATCTTTGCGGCGGTTGTCGAACTTGCCGCGATAGGTACGCCTTGTGGTCAGGAACGGGGCGAGGGGATCGGGCGCACAGGTGCCGTTTTCGACCAGTCTTGCGACCTCGCCGGTTTCGGCGGGGGCGGCGGTCAGTTGAATGCCGTGTGCGCTGGCGGCGATGGTCATGCCTTCAAAGGCAGCGCCGTGACTGGCGGCGGCGTCGCGGCCTGTCGGGTCACCAACGGCCAGGCGGCGATCGGGTGCCGCAATCAAGGCAATGGTGATGTTATCCACCAATCGCCAGCGTGTGGGCTGGATGTTGTGGACATTGGGCGACAGGCAGGCATCGGCCACCAGAGCGCGGAACAGATTGGGCGTCATGCCAGCGCCTTTCGGAACAGGTGGGTACGGTGCAGAACCTGCGCGTTCAGGCGCTTGAGCTGGGCAAGGCTGGCCCCGTTCACATCGGCGATCCATGTGCCGCCGCAGGACTGGTATCCGCCTTTTTTAAGGGCACCCAGAACGCGGTGGAGCAGGGCGGCATTAACGCCCTTGCCCTGATGTTCAGGCATGACCGAATAGAGGATAATCACGGCGCGTTTGGGTGCAAACAGCCCCCGCAGCCAAGACCAGATCATCCGCAATCCGTATCGCGCACCGGCATGTTTCACGAACGGATTAAGGTCCGGAATACAGATCACTACGCCCGCTGGTTTACCTTTGTAATGAAGGATGGCCGACAGGTTCGGGTCCATGACCCACATCATTTCACCGGCCTGAAACTGGAACTCTTCAGCCGTCAGCGGCACGAACATCGGGTTGGTATCGAACCCGCCATTCAGACACAGGCGGCCTTCCTCCATCCGCACCTTGAAGTCGCGGCGGGTGATGGGGGCAAAGCTCCAGTCCAGAGAATCCAGAATGACGCGGGCCTTGTCGGTCAGGGGCTGCTCGTCCGGCACGGTTTGCGGGTTGAATTGCCATGTTGCCATTGGAAACTCGCGGCCATAACCCAGACGTTCCAGATGTTTTGGCAGCCATTCGGGCGACCACACCATGTCCGTATAGGGGGCGTGTTCGAACCCTTCGGTGACAAGGCCGACCATCTGCATTGCGGTCAGGTTAAAGGGGCCCATGATCTCGGTATCGCCATGGCGTTTGGCGAAATCCTCGATGGCCGAGAACAGCAGGTCGATGGCCTCGGCATCATCGGCGGCATCGAAAAAGCCGAAACAGGTCCGCGCCCAGCCGTAGCGTTCGTTCGATTGCAGATGGCGGTGTGCGGTGGCGCGGGCCACGGGTTTGCCGTCGCGTTTGACGACGTAAAACTCCAGCGGGCTGCCTGCCTTCATCAGCGGGTTTTGCGCGGCATCCAGATATTTCTTTAGGTCCGAACGCATGGGCGACACATAGGGTGTCTCCTTGCCATAGGCGTGAAAAGGCGTGGCAAAGAAGGCGTCGAAATCGCCTTGAACCAGTTCGAGGGCCATTAGGCGGCTCCGGTATTTTGGACGATCAGGGCGGCCATTTTCTGGAACAGGGCCATGGCGCGTTCGTCTTCGTCGAGCATGGCCGAACCGCCAAGCGCGACAAGGCCGATCTGTAGGGGTTGGTCGCCGATCAGGATGGCGTGGGTCGAGTTGTGTCGCAGCAGCAGGTCGCGCAACTGTTCGCGGGCATCGGCCAGCGGATGCGCGCCCCACAGGCTGGACAGGTGCATGACGGCGCGGCCTTCAAAGGCTTGCGGCAGAAGGGCAACATCATAGTCCTTCAGGTCATCGCCCTGAATGAGGATCAGCCCTTCCAACGGCGTTACGCGGCTGGTGTCATTGATGAAGTGGGGCAGGGTATCCGTGCGGGCATTGGCGAGTGCCTGATCGAATAGGCGGCGCTGCTGGTCATTACCGCCGGAGCGCAGGCGCAGCAGCACCGATAGGGCCAGAAGCGCGGCAATGGTCACCACCAATACCGAGGCGGCATCCAGCCAGGTTTCAGGTCGGAGTAGCAGCAATAGCGCGCCTGCCAGCAACAGGGCTGTGCCAAAGGCCAGAGATAGCTCCTTGGCCGTATCCAGCCAGCCCTTGGGGGCGTTGGCCCCTGCAGCGGCGGCATAGGCCAGTCCCAGCAAACCTAGCGCCGAAAGTCCGAACGGCGAGCCGATGCCGAAATCTGTCAGCGCCAGAAGGCCTGTGGCCAGTAGTGCGCGGCCATAGGCGTTGAGGGTGGTGTTTTCCATTGGTGACAGGCTGTCACGACGGCGAAACACAATCAGACCCAGCACCAGCAGCAGCGCACAGGGCACATAGATGGCCAGGCTGAAGGCTCTCTCTATACCGCTGCCGGCCAGAAGGGCGGCAAAGATGCCCAGAAGAGTACCGCCTCCGATGGTGATCTTGATCCACAGCGGCGCATGACGTCGCAAGAGGGTTTCGGCCAGCAGCAACGCCCCCAGCGGTAAGGCGCAGGCTAGTAGCAGGGTCAGGGCACCGAAGAATTCGATCCCCGTGGCCCGTACCAGAGCGCGAAACGCGTAGAATAGACCCGACAGGCCAAACACCAGCAACAGTACATTCTGCACGGTCGAGCGACGCGCACGCCGCCACAGCACAAGCGCAACCGCCAATGCGCCGATGGCGCCAAAGCCATCGACCAGCATGCGTGTGGTGTCGGTCAGGGAAAGGTCCATTATCCGGCCAGCAGCTTTTGCATCAAACGGCGCACAACTATGCCTTTGAGCCAGCCGATCGGCGCGGGCAGCGGACGCTCGCACTTGGCATCGCGCGTATTCATGAACCAGCCGCGATAGTCGGTCTTGGTTTTACGTCCCATCAGCATGGCTAGAGCCTCGCCCGCCATCAGGCATCCGGCAGTGGTGACCATGGGAGCGAAGCTCATGCGTTTGCGCTTGCCCGCAGCCATTTCGGCGGCGGCGGTCAGGTCGATATGGGTGTGGGATGACGAATGGGTCATCACCCATTCCAGCTCTTTCATGAAGCTGTCGGCGGCCTGTTCGTCGGTGATCGACTTCCAGTCCACGCCCTTGATTGGATAGCCGAGGCGTTCTTCAGGGCGTGGATCGTTCGGGCGCACCACAATCACCGACGGCAAGGGCGAAGCATAGGCGTCGATAACGGTTGCGCCATGCTGCTTGGCCTTGCGGTACAGTTGAGCCGTAGCGGGGATGTCGTCACAGCCATTGATGATGACCGGATAATCGCGCGCCAGTTCGTCGAGGCGTTCGGTCCATTCCGCACCCAGAACCACAAGGTCCAGATCGGGGTTGATGCGTTTCAGCCCCTCGGCAGTAACCTCGGCCTTCAGGCGGTCCACGGTGTCGGTAAAGGCGAACAACTGGCGGTTAAGGTTTGAAATTTCGAACGTATCCAGATCGGCAATAGCAATCTTGCCGACCCCCGCCCGCACTAGCATCTGTACCGCCGCGCCACCCATGCCGCCGACACCGGCCACAAAGACCGCGCCGCCTTTGAGGCTTGCCTGCTCGGCCTCGCTAATAAAGCCGATATTGCGGGTGGTCATTTCGGAATAGAAGTCTTGGGTCATGATTTCTGCTTTGCAGGTCGCAGTACGCCCCAGGCGCGATTGGGCGATAGCCAGTGGATCAGGGGCAGGAAAGTCATCCGCGCGCCCAGTAAAAGCACCAGCCCTGTCAGGCCTATGGCGGTGGTGGGCGGGGCGACCTTGCGCAGGTATTGGCCCGCAGTGGCCATATCGATGCGGCCGATCTGGATCAGATCGTCACCGCGTTCATAGTCCAGTTGCTGCTGGCAGAAGTCGTTATACTTTTGTTTTCTGTGCGGAGCCGCCTGTGCGAAGGTTTTCTTCAGCGCGTCAGATCCGCCCGTATAGGCGTTGGTGATGACAAAGCGGGCTTCGTCAAATCCGGCGTCCTCGCCGACACCGAATGCGGCGCGGTGTTTGGCCATGATTTGGCGGGCCAGAGACAGGTGGTCAAAGCTGCGGCGAGCATCGGGGCGAGGGGACGGAAATACATCCGAGAAGGTTTCGGCCACCATACCGGCCACGGCGGGGACCTGTGTGACATTGGATATCCAGAGCGGGCGGCCCTGTCCTGTCAGGAACATCAGCACGCAGGTCAGGCCATACAGTGTAGCCGACAGACCGCGTCCGCGCACGCTCGGGTCCACCATGACAAGGCCCAGATGCATGACGGTGGTCGGGCGGCTGGACAGTTCGACATCCAGTAGGGACAGCACGTTGAACGCGATGGGGCGGCGCGGACCGCTCTTGGTGTCGACCTGATAGACAATGGTGATGACGCAGTTCTTCACGCGCTCTGTATCGCCGCCCAGAACGCCATATTCCAGTTCGCTCTCATTCAGGGTCAGGCTGGCGACGGCGCGCAGGTCTTCGACCAGTTTGCGGCATTCAGTATTGGAAAGATGTAAACTTGGGCGTTCGACTATGCGCGTCCACAGGTCGCGTCCCGACCGCCATGTCAGATTGATCATTGGAACTGTCAGGTTTCTTCCCGCAACCGATAGATATTCAGTGACCCCTAGCCGAGGGGTGGGTCAAGCACGGTCATGTGTTTTCATGGCAAAAAGTCGGTAAACGCATGTGAGTGTGTTGCTAAAAATTGATTATCTATTTGATTTAAAAATATAAAATTTGACCCCCAATAAGGGCGCCAATGTGTTTTTCGTGACTATTTACATTAACAGACCCCCAAAATATCTCGTTAATATACCGTTAACGGGTGACTATTTTTGAAGTGAAAAGGACTTTTGTCATTTTGAGGGCGACAGCGGGTCGTTGCTGTCGAGTTCCTTAATCGTAAACAATAGTGGATGCGATTATTAACTTAAATCCGAGCTTAAATTAAATATAAAGTTTGGATACTGGGAGGAATTGGTTATGAAAGCAGTTGGTATTGTATCGGGTCTCGCAGTTCTCGCGGCGCTTACTGCCGGTGGTGCTGCCCAGGCCGAAACCCTGTCCGTCAACACGACTGTTGCACCGTATTGCGGCATTCGTCTTGCAAATGTCTCCAGCGGCACCGCATCGGTGGCTCATGAAGCCGAGCAAATGGTCGCCAATCTTGAACTGGCCTGCAATACCGGCGGTACGGCTCAGCTGGTCGTCAATCCGTTGAACGGCGATTTCAAGAATGGCAATAATCTGATCAACTATGCCATGCGTCTGGATGCTGCTGAAAATGCATTCGACATCAACACTACCGATGCCACTCCGGGCGATGCCGAAGGTTCGGGCAAGTTTACCCGCAACAAAGTCGGCTATAGCCAGTCACTGGCTAATGGCAGTAGCGCACAGTTCTATTTGAACGTGAACGTGGCTGCACCTGGACCGGCACCGCTGGGCCAAACCTTCTATCCGGCCAATGCCGCTCCGGCTGGTACGTACAACGAGTCCTTCTCCTTCGAACTGTCGGCCATCTAAGGCCAAGGGGCGGTCGGGTTGTGCAGCCCGACCGCCTTTTCTTTCTGGGGTCATTTCCATGAATAGAGTTGCAGTTATCTGCGCCGGCCTTTTGGCCGCTGCCAGCTTTGCCGCGCCTTCTGATACGCAGGCGCACGAAGTCCAGCCTATGATTGCGACGGTTGCGCCATCGGGCTCGAACGCCAATTACAGACTGATGATCCGCAATACGGATGCCATGCCGATTACGCTGGAAATCAATCCGTATCGGGTAGAAATTACCGAGGCCGGTGCGGCGGTGCGAACCCCCGAGGACGCCGATGTCATACTGTTTCCCCCTCAGACCATTGTTCAGCCCGGCGGGGAGCAGGCGATCCAGATCCGCTATGTCGGCGATCCCAGTGTCACCACAGGACGGCTATATGCCATTGTGGTCAGTCAGTTACCTGTCGATTTCACAACGCTGAACACCAGCAGTAACAGCCAGACACAGGTGAAGATCGGCTTTGATTTCGTCAGCCACATGGTGGTTCAGCCACCTTCGGCCAAGGCCAATCTGGTTGTCGGTCCGGCGACGCGTCAGGCCAATAATGATCTGGTTTTCGAGGTCAGCAATACCGGTGATGGTGTCGCCCTGTTGCGTACAGCGGAATGGTCGCTTGTGCCGCAAAGCGGTGCACCGGTTGCTGTGGTTGCCGACAATGTGGAGTTTGGTGCCTTTGGAGCCATTCTGCCCGGCGGCAAGCGCACGATGACAATACCGGCGGCCAATACCGCAGGTCTGACCGGAAATGTGACGGTCGCCATCAATCTGAAATGAACGGATACAGCCATGTCCGTTCACCGCATGACGGCAGGGGGGCGCGGTGCCTATCTCGGGTGCTCGCATGCTGTCCTCATGATGACGATTTTTCTGGCCGGAACCGCCAGCGCGGCGACGGCAACGGAAAATAACGATCCCGACGCACCAATTGTTACGAACCGCCATTCGGACGGTTCGGTGTCGTCGGGCGGGCCGGAGCTGGACGCCGCACTGTCCGGCTCTCCTTCAGGCGTTCCGGCAGAGGCGGGTGTCAGCTTAGCGCGTTCTCGCCCCAGGACCGCGGCAGCGGCCCCGATCACCGGAACGCCGGCCCGAATTACAGAAGATGTGGACGAGGATGCTGTGGCTGTTCCCGCGGCCCCGCCCGTCGTGCAACAGACAGCGCCGATTGGAACGGCACGGGTCTATACCTCGATTGATGTGCCTCTGACGCTGAATGGTCGCTTTCTGGGCATGGTCAGTGCGGATGTGGACCGGCAGGGCAGTGGGCTTGTGGATGCGCGCCGGTTTTTTGATCTGGTGGAGCCTGTGATTACCCCCGAGACGCTGACCACCTTGCGACAGGCCGCAGCAGGACGCGAACGGGTGCCGTTTGCCGATTTGGATATAGCGGGATTCACGCTGGTCTTTTCGACGACAGCGCTGGAACTGCAAGCCAGTGCGGGCGGAAACAGTCTGAATGCGACGCAGATGAGCCTGAGCGGCAATCGCGTACCGCCCGATCCGGCGGACTTTCCGCAACCGGCCCGCTTTTCGGCAGGGGCAAATATCTCGATTGCCGATCGCTATCTGCATGATGATGGTGAAACTGCGCCCTTTCGTGGGGCTATCGATGGTATTGTCCACTGGGGCGGGTTTGGCGGTGTCACCCTGATTACCGGCGCGGAATATGACGGATCGCGCGAGGGCAGTGGCTGGCGGCGCACCGAGACACGACTGGTCAAGGACTTCTTCAAGTCGGGCATCCGCGCCATGGCGGGCGAGTTCACGCCCATTGCCGACGGCTTTCAGGGTTCGGGCCGCGTGGTCGGGTTCGGTGTCGAGCGAGCCTATTCGGCGGTCCGGCCTTTCCAGAATATCCGCCCCACAGGACGTCAGGAGTTCACTCTTGAACGGGCTGCGACGGTGGATGTGATCGTCAACGGCCTGATGTCCCAGACCCTGAGGTTGGAGCCGGGGCGCTACTCGGTGGCTGACTTTCCTTTCAGCACCGGTGCCAATCAAGTCCAGTTGGTGGTCGATGATGTAACCGGCCGTCGCGAGATTGCGGTTTTTGATGTCTTCAGCGGTTCTGAATTGCTGGGCGATGGCGTGGTCGATTTTGGTGTCGCGGCTGGTCGCTATGAGGGATCTATACCGTTTGAATATGATGGGCCGATGCTGGCGACAGGTTTTGTCCGCAAAGGCTATGGCGACAACCTGACCCTCGGCGTCAACGCACAGGCTTCCAAAGATGTGCAGCAGATTGGCGGCTCGGCCATCTGGGGCTCGCGCTTTGGCTTGCTGATGCTGGAAATGGCCGCCAGTCGCGACCGACTGCGTGACGGAACGGGCGTGGCGGCCTCGCTAAGCTATCGTCACAGTTTCAGCATTCGTGATCCCGAAGATCTGAGGATCACGGCCACGATGATGGGCACCACTAGCGAATTTGTGGATGTCTTCCAGCCGGATCGCAGCAATCCCGATGTCTGGCGGTTCAGCACTCTGGTGCAATGGAATGCACCGTGGCAGCTGGGACTAAGCGTAGGGTTTGGTGTGGCCGAGGCGCGGCTGGATGGCTTTCGTCGTCACCAGATCGATGTGGGCGTCAGCCGCAGCTTCGGTCGCGTGAATCTGGTGTCCAATGTCAGCTTTACCAATGCCGAGGACGAGGATGATGTCCGTTTCTCGATTGGTCTGACCATGCCGCTGGGCGGGCGTTGGAATGCACAGGCCCGCTATGACAGCGATGACAGTCGCTCTGAACTGGTGATCGGTCGCTATTCAACCGGATCGTTGAATGATCTGAGCGGCGAGGCACGGTTTACCAATGATGATCGCACGCGCAACATTTCGGGGCGGCTGGATTACATCCATAACCGCTTCGAGGCGCAACTGACCCACAATCGTCCATATGACCGTTTGCGGGGTCAAAGCGCAGGTGTGGAATCGGTATTAGCGCTTCGCAGCTTTATCGGGTTTGCCGATGGGGCCTTTGCCCTCGGTCGGCCGGTCGATGATGCCTTCATCATTGCGCCGGTGCATAAATCGCTGGCGGATTCCAAGGTCACGATCATGTCGGGTTCGCGCAAGGTGGCGAAGTCGGGCCTTCTGGGGCCGCCGCTGATCCCCATCCAGCGCAGCTATGGCATCAACAGCTTTGACGTCCTGATTGATCCCCTACCGACCGGTTATGATATCGGATCGGGGACCATCAATGTCTTCCCCGCCTTTGGCACTGGCTATCGTCAGCAAATCGGCAGCGATGCGTCGCGTATTGCGGTGGGCGCGCTGGTCGGGCCGGAAGGGCCGCTGGTTCTGGGTGTGGGACAGGTGCTGGCCGAGGGGGCTGACCCCGCCGAGGCGCGGCCCTTCTTTACCAATCGTGCAGGACGGTTTGTGGCGGATCGTCTGGCCCCGGGCCGCTATCGCATCATGATCGAAGGCCGCGAGGTCGCCCGCTTTGTAATCTCCGAAGACAGTGAAGGAATGGTCGATGTTGGTACATTGCAAATCTCCCCGCGCTAGGGCTTTGACGCGCGATCAGGGGCTTCTGTTTTCGTTGGATAAACTTGCTCTGACCGCTTTTATTTCGGCGCTTGCGCTGGGTGGTGGAGAGGCGAGGGCGCAGGATTGTATGCTCAAAATAGAGGGGATGCCGCCCTCTGTGCGGCTGGATTATGATCCTTTCCTTCCTGCGACGGCTCCGGCGAGGATGCAGTTCAGACTCAGCAATCCTGGCGCACAAAGCTGTCAGGCGGATTTGGTCCTCGTGGACGCCTCGCGTCAGGCCATGACACGCTTTGATGTGGGGGCGACAGGTCTGGGCATTGAGCTGCGGCCGATATCAGGCGTTTCGCGCTCAGTGACGCCTTCGGTCTTTACGACCCGTATGGAGGGCGGTGAAACGACGGATATCCTCTTTGATGTGGCTATCCTTGATGATGCCGTGGTGCCAGCGGGCCAGTATAGTGAACGATTGATGCTGGAACTGCGTCAGCCGGGCACAGGCGTGGCCTATGAACAGGCACCTGTTGTGCTGGACCTGACATCCCTGCCTCGCGCTCAGATGAACCTGTCAGGTTCGCGGGGTGACTTTGGGGTCGGGGCATCGGTGAGCGTGGTGGATTTTGGCAAGGCCGAGACAGGCAAGGTTCGCCAGTTATACGTTCAAACCCGAGCCAATAATCCGGCCCGCCTGACGTTCAAGTCGGCTAATGACGGAAAGCTGAAGATTGTAGGGGAGGGAACGGCCAGCCTTGATTACAGTGTCCGCTTCGATGGCAGCGTTCTGGATTTAAAACAGGTTGCGGTTCGCGATATCGATCCACCGCGAACCTATGCCGGTCAGGCTTTCGAGTTGCTGCTCACGCTTGGCAAGGTCGAAGGCGCGCAGTCCGGAAACTATAATGACGAACTGACGATCGAGATTTCGACCCTATAGGCGAAGCTGGAAAGATCAGGGTCTGGCAAATCCTGCGGCTTGTGCAAACAGGTCGCCCCGGCTTTTGACGCCAAGCTTGCTGTAGATATGCTTGATATGGGTCTTTAGCGTCTGGCTGGAGATGTTCAGGCTTTGGGCGATCCTGCCGGTTTCGAACCCGTTGAGCAGCATTTCCACCACGCGTCCCTCGGTGGGAGTCAGGGTGTGGGTGTCGACCAAAGCCTCGAAACGGGAAGACAGACGCGGAGGGTTGAAAATCAAACCGATGAGCGAAATGGGTGGCTCGCAAAGGCGACGAGCCCAGACCACCCAGGCCCGCTGTTGGCAGTCCATTGAAATGGCACAGTTATAAGCGTCGGTGGTACAGTTGTGCAGCAGGTTGCTGACCATTACTGACCGGGGAACAAGATGGCCTTCTCGTATACGGATGATACCCGCCTCGACCAGTTTTTCGGCTTTATTGCTCATCCAGCGGACAACCATGTCCGAAGAAACGAGCATGCGTGCCTTGCTTTCATTATCCAGCCACTTGGTCAGGGCATAATTGCAAAGCTGTGGGGACAGACCGCCGTTGTCGGTGTCGCCAGAGAGATTAAAGGCATCAAACTCACTCTCGGGTGAGATGCCGGGGAGCAGCTCTTGAAACATTTGAAACCCCTCGCGAGAAGCCGCTTAAGGAAACTATAACTTCAAATATCACTGTAATGTTGCACTCTGGGGCAAACTATCCCCCAAAATGGGGTCATAAGCCTGAAAAACCTTGGCTTTATGTGAGATTGGCAGAGCAATTGTAACTGGATCAAATCCGATATGGCGGTGAAAACTGCACCCTATCGTCACCATTGATGTTAATACTATAGGTTATAAAAATAGTATCCCGAGACTATCCGCAGGCTTCCCCCGAGGGGAGTGTCTATTTTTAAGAAATATGGCGGAGAGGGGGGGATTCGAACCCCCGGTACGCTTTCACGTACGCCGCATTTCGAGTGCGGTACATTCAACCACTCTGCCACCTCTCCGCGAGATCGTTTGGTCCCTGTGGGGCCGAGCGAGGAGCGCTATGTAGCCAAGTCGCTTTGACGCTGCAAGCCGATTCTTTCAAAAAAATCCGATATGGTTCAACGCTGTCCCGGCAGGGTGAGGCCGGGCGCAGAGGCACCGTTGATATCCGGTCCAGCGTAACGGAAAAGCTCTGCCGGACGGCCGCCTGTATCGGTCGCAAAACGGCCCGTGGCACTGACCAGAGCGGTGCGTTCAACACCACGCCGAAAATTCTGTTTGTGAAGCGACAGACCTGAAATAGCCTCTGCGGCGGCTTGTAGGGATGACAGGGTAAACTCGTCCGGCATCAGGTCGAAAAGGACAGGCCGGTATTTCAACTTGCTGCGCAGGCGGCCCAGTGCGGTCGCCGCAATACGCCGGTGGTCCGAAGCCATGGGCAGATCGTTCAGAAGGATAGCGGCATCACGTTCGTTGTCACGCGCAGCTTCGGCAACCAGACCGGCCTCGTAGAGCAATTCGTAGCGCTCCAGTACCTTTTCCTCGTTCCAGCGGGCATCGGGGGAGAGGGCGAAAAGGGCTTCGGCCCGCGAGCGGCGTTTGGCGTCCTGACCGACCCAATTGAGCAGGTGCTTGCGTAGGGTATCCAGCAATGCAGGCGGGCCCTTGCGCCAGTCTTCCCACGGGAAGATGTCGAACAGCGGCGTCCAGCGGGCATCGTGGCCGGTGTCGGCGTGTGAACCGGTGGTCAGGGCCAGATAGCCGACAGAAACCTCGCGGGCCCCCACAGGGCCGGGCGTGGCACGTGGAGAGGCGCGTCCCATATCGCCAAATGTGTAAAGCTGCTCGACAAACCCGAGCGGGAAGCCGGTCTGCTGGGCCACGAAGTCGCGCAGGGCTAACTCGAAAGTACGGTCTTTGACTGGATCGAACGGCCCGAAGGGCAGGGCAGAAGCCCCATCGGGCGCATGCGTGGTGAGGACTACAGCCTGATGGCCGCGCAGGGCAATAATAACAACAGAAAGGCCGATACGGACGCCGATCTGTGTCTCGTTCGGGGAGGCAGGCATAGGATGTTCGCCGTCCGTCATAATAGCCCCGCCATATTGGACGTGTTCTGCGTGGTGCGCCTTCAGGCGCGGGTGCTTAGCCCCATAGCTTCGGCCAGTTCGTGATAACGGTCCAGATAGGCTTTTTGAGCATCGAAAGCCGGCATGGGTTCCAGAGTAATGGAATAGCCCGCCGGTGGGGCACCGAAGATCTGGACAGACTCGCGCTTGTTAAAGCCCGCCAATTGTGTGGCCTCGAAGAAGGCACAGGCACGGTCAGCCTTTTTAATCAGCGTCTTGATGGTTTGCGGCGTCTTGGGCGGTAGCTGGAAACGCACATGGATGGCGGCTTCCAGACGGGCCTCGAAATCCTTGTAGGACGATCCCAGCGCCGATTTGAACGGCGAGATCATATCGCCGATCACATATTCGGACGCATCATGCAGCAGGGCCGCCATCTGCCATTTCGGTTCCAGGCCGGGACGGATAACGCGGCAGATTTCTTCGACGATCAACGAGTGCTGGGCAACGGAAAAGGCATGCTCGCCTATGGTTTGACCATTCCAGCGCGCGACGCGGGCCAGACCGTGGGCAATGTCCTCGATCTCGATATCGAAAGGCGAGGGATCTAACAGATCCAGACGGCGCCCTGACAGCATGCGCTGCCATGCCCGCGGGGGCTTGGGGGTGCGTGGCTTTTTGGGAAGGGGGGCCAGTTCGTCGTCGAGGTCGGCCAAGGTCGTCGTCTTGCTCATAGAGAAGGCAGGTGAACTACCCTCGCGACGCTTTCAAGGCCGGTGGACGTAAAAGAAGCGATTAATCCCCGACGTTGAGAACAACCAATTCGCGAACCGATTCAAGGATGGCCTGTTCGTCACGGTCACGCGTGCGGAAGGTGGCCACGACGATCGGGCCGCCCGACGGGCCGCGCGCTTCGTATCCGACCACGCGCCACGCATTGGGCGTGGGCTTGGAGATGGCGTGGATCATGGTGGCACGAACGGCCTGACGAGACTGAGTCTGAACGACCGCGCCGGTTTCATTGGCGTCGATCTTCAGGGAGCCGTCCGGTGCCGTGATGGTGCTGCCCTTGTCATCAGCCTTGATGACCATGCCGCCGATGCGGATCTGGGCACGGTCGCCATCGGCCTCGATAGACATGCCCGGCATGCGGACTGTGGCGCGATCACCTTTGGATTCAATGTTCAGGCCCGGCATCTTGACCGAGGCATCATCGCCCTTGGCGGCGATATCGACGCCCGGTGCGGTGACGGTTGCGGTTTCGGTGCCGTCCTCTTCGGTCAAGGAACTGACCGTGGCAGAGGTGCCACCGGTCGAGGGGACCAGCTCATTTTGGAAGCGCTTGAGCACCTGCGAACTGGTTTCGCCGTTCAGAGTTACGAGGTGAAGCTGGATTTCAGCCCCGCGCGGACCGGCATAGGTGCAGGTCTGCCCGTCAACACTGGCCGATCCGACACGGGTCAGCACGCCTTGGTCCGACGGGCATTGGAGCGCGCTGACAACCTTCAGAGCCTTTGAGGCAGAAGCCCCGGTGTCAGTATCGATCTCGGCACTGCGCGTAATGCGGACACCCTGATCGGAATCGCAGGCCGCGAGCGCCAGAACAGACAGAATAGGCAGGCAGAACTTATACATAATCCAACTCCTGATAACCCTATCGTGTGCCGGATCGGCCAGCGTCACCAGTGAATTCGCAGTAACCCAGCATGTCATCGATAAGGCCGCTCAGCCTTGACCTTAACCGGGGCGCATACCTTCGCGGCGGGCCATGAAGGCCAGACGCTCGAACAGGTGCACATCCTGCTCGTTTTTAAGTAGAGCACCGTGCAGCGGAGGGATCAGCTTGTTGGGCGATTTCTCGCGCAGGCTCTCCAGACTGATGTCATCCACCAGCAAAAGCTTCAGCCAGTCCAGCAGCTCGCTGGTCGAGGGCTTTTTCTTCAGGCCCGGCGTCTCGCGCACTTCGTAGAAGGTCTTGAGCGCCTCGGCCACCAGACGCGGCTTGATGCCGGGGAAGTGGACCTCGACAATATCCTTCATCGTCTCGGTGTCGGGGAAGCGGATATAGTGGAAGAAACAGCGGCGCAGGAAGGCGTCCGGCAGTTCCTTTTCATTGTTCGAGGTGATGATAACCACAGGGCGAATAGCCGCCTTGATGGTTTCGCCGGTTTCCTGAACAAAGAACTCCATCCGGTCCAGTTCCTGAAGCAGATCGTTCGGGAACTCGATATCGGCCTTGTCGATTTCGTCGATCAGCAGGACAGGGCGCACGTCGGAGGTAAAGGCCTCCCACAGCTTGCCCTTCTTCAGATAGTTGCGGACATCCTTGACGCGCTCTTCGCCTAACTGGCTGTCGCGCAGGCGCGAAACGGCATCATATTCGTACAGCCCATTATGGGCCTTGGTGGTGGACTTGATGTGCCATGTGATCAGCGGCGCATTCATCGCCTTGGCCAACTCATAGGCCAGAACCGTTTTACCGGTGCCGGGCTCGCCCTTGATGAGCAGCGGACGCTCCAGCGCCACGGCGGCGTTGACCGCGATCTTCAGATCATCGGTGGCGATATAGTCGGACGTGCCTTCGAACCGGCTGCTCATACGAAACCTGCTCCTGAAATCTCTTTTAGGAGCAGGTAGCTTAAAGATACTGTCCTGAACAGGTCAGGTAATGTGTTTAGGCGAAGGCGGGTCGCTGGCGTCCATGGTTTCTTCGACAGCTTCGTCGATCAGGGCTTCCTGACGGTTCTCGGCTTCTTTGAGCTTTTCCTTGAGTTGGTCCGGCTTGCCCTTTTGTGGTCTGGTTTTGCGCGACATCGGAGCATTGACGTCTTCTTGCGCCTTCATGTCTTGATGGGACTTTTGGGTCATGGACGTTTCTCCTTATGGCGTTTCAGAGGGAAGGTCAGTGCCATAGCCAAGGTCCGCGATATCGTCGCTGGACAGACGTTTGGCCTCCCAGTGAGCCGCAGAGCCTTGTGCTCCGCGATGATTTCGCATCAGGCCGCCATAGACGAGTTCGATCTCGCTGGCAGCGACAGGGGCCGAATCTGCATCGTCATTTTCAATCGCGGTGGTTTCACCGAGTAAGGCGTCGGCTTCGGCAATCAGATGGGCGTTACGGTCTGTCTGGTCGTTGTCACGAGGAGAGAGGCGTGACGGCTGCGTGCCGTTCTGGTCGCGTGTGGCATCAAAAACCTCATCCATCTCGTCGAGCAGGAAGTCGCCTTCGCCCTCGTCATCCAGATGGGTTTCGTCAAACGTCTCGGCTACGTCCTGCGGATCGCCTCCGGCATAGGAGGCAGAATCAGGAACAACCATTTGGGCCTCCTGTCAGCGTTGCTGATGAAACAACGGGTCCGGCACATCGGTGTTCCGTAGAAACTTTGTCGCAGATGATAAAAAGAGGCCGTTAAAGGTGACCCTTCGGCGCAAATCGGAATAGATGGTTAACCACGTCCGGTTACATTTCATCAGCCGACTACCGTCACGGTAGGCGCACTTACGGAGACTTTGCTCTTGCCTCTGAAACTGTCGCTAAAACCTGGCGAGAAATTTGTGCTGAACGGGGCCGTTGTCCAGAACGGTGACCGTCGCGGTGTGCTGGTTCTGCAAAACAAGGCCAGCGTTTTACGCGAAAAGGACATCATGCAGCCGGAGGATGTGAATACGCCGGCGCGCCGGATCTATTTCCCGGTGATGATGATGTATCTGGACGAAAATGAAGCCAGCAAATTCTATGACGAGTTTGCGCTTCGGTTGTCGGAATTCATGGGCGTGATTCAAAATCCCGAGATTCTGAACGAGTGCGTGAACTGTTCACGCCACGTCATGAACCGTCAGTATTACAAGGCGCTGATGTGCGCCCGCAAGATTGTTGATTACGAAGAGCAAAGGCTCGGCAATGTCGCTACAGGCGTACAAGACGGCGTCAACGCGGGCTGAGAGCCCCCGTCAGGCTGAATACCGGCTGTTCGGGCAGGTCACCCGGGCACTGATGCATGCGGCAACGCTGGACAAGACCAAGTTTGCCGAGCGTATGGATGCTTTGGACTGGAACCGTAGACTGTGGTCGACGCTGGCGACGGCCTGCTCGGATTCCAATAATGCTCTGCCACAGGCTGTGCGCGCGCAGATTATTTCTATCAGCCTGTTTGTCAGTCGCCACACCTCGGTCGTGGCGCGTGGCGAGGATGATTTCGCGACCCTGATCGATATTAATCGCTCGATCATGCAAGGGCTGAGCGGCCAGATAGAATAGTCCAGCCCTGCCTGAACCGGGCACGAAAGGCTTGAAAATCCCTGTTTAGAAGAGGCTGCTGAACCAGTCGAAAATGCTGGTAGAAACGGCCACGACGGTTTTCCAGACCAGCAGCACATAGATGCCGCTGATGACGGAACCTGCCGCTCCCAGCAGGATAAAGATGCCATCGCGCTGGATGATGCCCAGTGCCAGAAGACCTATGGCGAGGCCGGGCAGCATGTCCCCGAACGGCACCGGCAGCGCCATCATCAGGGCCAGCAGAATACAGGCGATACCGATAATGGTGTCAGCGATTTCGCCTGTCATAAAGGGCCAGCGTGGACGCGTCAGACGCTCGGCCTTGCGCAACAGGGTGAGGGGGGTGGCGCTGTCGGGGCTGACGGCGATACGACGACGCCACCAGCGACCCATTTTTGAAGATTTGGGCGACATCACGCGACGACGTATCCATTTTGGCAAGGCCACAGGACTGTTGATCAGGCGACGATAGGTTTCGCGCGATACCTTGGCACGCATGATGAACTGCGGCAGGCGCAGCTTGGGCATCTGGAAGGCCATCTCGATCGAAATCAGAATGATCGGGATAGAAAATATCGCCTTGCCGCCGGGGGGCCACGGAAACAGAGCCATGAGCGTTAGCAGCAGAAGCATGGCCCCAAAACCGCGCTCGCCAAAGGCTTCGGTCATTTCCCGTATGCTGAGATGTGGATTTTCGCCACGGGCGAGGCTTTCCAGTACGTCGGAAAACTTCCTGTACTCGTCAGCAGTCGTCGGTACGGCGGGAAGCGTCATAGGGTCCGGGAACAGGGAGGATCGTCATAACCAAGGCAGTTGGATGAACAGGCATAGCGCGTCCCGCAACGGACGCGAAGCATTCATAGCGGACTATCTGTAGAATCGTGACGCCCGGACCGACTATTGTATCTTGAGCGAGGTTTTGGGCGAGCGCGAGAACAGCCACACCGCTCCCCCGATCAGGGCCAGTCCTAATAGGCAGAGCAATCCGGCGATCATCAGGCCGTGGCTTTCCAGTACCGGCACACTGACGCCGTGCTGGAAGGCTATAAAAGCTGCCAGCGACACGATAACCGCCACCGCCGCCAGAAGCACTACGGTGCCAAGATCGCCACGATTTTCGCGTGCGGTTTTGACAAGCACGGGTGGCGGGTTCTCGTGACGCAGAACGCCGGTAACGCCTAAGGCGGCATCGTCGGGAACTGTGGCTGTTTTGTCGGGACGGCTGATGGGGGAAAGCAGCAGTTGCACCAGTGTGGGCTTGTCAGTGCGTTCAAAAAGGGCGCGTTCGGCACAGCGGCGGCGATAGGGGGTATCAACAGGGGGTTGCTGGCGTTCGGGAATACTGGCCAGCACCTCGGCGGCTTGGGCCATCCTGCCTTTACGGATCAGTTCCAGCATGCCGGTTTTCATAAACCTGTCGGGACCGATGCTGTAGATGAAGCTGACGAGAGCATCGAACTGGTTCTGGTTTAGCGCGCGATTGATCTGGGTATGGACCAGTCGGGTTGCCGGAATAAGATCGTGCATCAGAAGAAGCTCGGCTTCTTCTTCGGTGATGGTGATCCCTTCGCGCGCGCTCTGGGTGTGGCCGTAGCCAATGGTCAGCGTGCCGTCACGGCGTGCCACAGCGCGAGGGCGGAAACCCTCGAAGCTTTTAATCAGCAACAGCCCTTCCCGGGACAGTTTGCGTCTGGTGCTGGGCATGGGTTTCGGCACGAAATGATCCAAAACGAAACTCAGAGACAGGCTTCATTTATGGAACAGCAAACCCCGTTCCATCTGAAAGCGTCGTTTCGAGACGGAAAATATTTTGCGATTACAGAAGGATGATGGTCGCAAGACCCAAGAAAATCAGGAAACCGAAGAAGTCTGTCGTGGCCGTTACAAAGACGGCAGACGATACGGCGGGGTCAAATTTCAGCCGGCTGAGAGTGAGCGGGGTCAAAACGCCAACGGTCGCCGCAACCATCATATTCAGCACCATAGCCACGGAGATCACAGCACCCAGGCGCCAGTCCTGGAACCAGAAACCGGCGGCTACACCCACCAGAGGCGACAGAATCATTCCGTTCAGCATCCCCACTGTCAGCTCGCGCCAGAAGGTCCGATGGGCGTTGGACGAGTTCAACTCACGCGTGGCAAGGGCGCGCACGGTGACGGTCAGGGCCTGCGTTCCTGCATTGCCGCCGATAGCGGACACAATCGGCATCAGTACAGCCAGAGCCACAATCTGCTGGATGGTGCCTTCAAACACAGCGATGACTGCTGCGCCCAGAATGGCCGTGAACAGGTTGATGCCCAGCCACGGCACGCGTGAACGCACAATCTCGCCCACCGAGGACGAACGATCCTCGTCATTAACACCGGCGAGGCGCAGGATATCCTCGCGGTTTTCTTCCTGAATGATGTTCACCACGTCATCGACGGTCAGCTGACCGACGAGGCGTCCGGCCGCATCCACGACGGGGGCCGAGATCAGGTGATATTTTTCAAAGATATAGGCGACTTCTTCCTGATCCACATCGACGGCAATTTCATTCAGCGGTTCCATCAGGTCGCTGAGGGCCACCTCGCGCTTACTGCGCAGGAGGCGGCTGATAGCCACGCCGCCGACAGGACGGTTCAGCGGATCAACCACATAGATGTTGTAGAACAGTTCGGGCAGGTCATCGCCGTGGGTACGAACGTGATCAATGGTGTCACCAACAGTCCAGAACTGTGGTGCTGCCATATATTCCCGCTGCATCAAACGGCCAGCGGTGTCTTCCTCATAACCCAGAGAAGATTCGATCGCCGCGCGGTCGGTTTCGGGCATGGCTGCCAGAACTTCTTCGCGCTGGTCATCCTCGAGGTCTTCGACAACGGCAGCCGCGTCGTCTGAATCCAGTTCTTGCAGGGCTTCGGCCAGGACGCCAGACGGGACGCGCTCCAGCACCTCCTCGCGGATACCGTCGTCCATTTCCGGCAGGGTTTCGGCCAGAAGCTCAGGAGGGAGCCACTGAACGACAACCGCCCGATGTTCGGCGGTCAGGAAGCCCATCAGGTCGGCGACGTCGGCCGGGTGCAGGTCTTCGAGAAGCCCGCGCAGGCGCATACCATCGCCGTCATCGGCGGCATCGACCACCTTTTCGACGAAGCTGACGGTCAGCGCATAGTCATCGCCAAGTGCGACGTGATCCTCGGTCTCCGCTGGAGAACCGAGGGTGTCATTCTGATTTTCAGAAATAGACAGATCAGGCTTCAGATTGGCGGGGTCCGTGTTGTTCACGTCGGGTGCCTCTCTGAAATGAAGTCGTCAGCTTGGTAGTAGCCGAGATTCGTCCTGTCTGTTCAATGGTGCGGTCGAGAAGACTCGAACTTCCACGGGTTGCCCCACAGCGACCTCAACGCTGCGCGTCTACCAATTCCGCCACGACCGCTCGCATCGGAGGCGGTTGAATAGTCGAGGCTTTTGAAAAAGGAAAGCCGAAAATGTGTGGGGCCGGTATGAATTGAGCCAGATCTGCACAAAACCCAGCAAAAAGCCCGCAAACGCGGGCTTTGGATATTTGTAAAAACCGTTGTGTTGGTTTTGCTTGTGCCGAACTTTAGGCCTGACCGGCCATAAAGTCGTATACATCGGCGGTGCGGGTGACCGTGATGGCGATGCGGTCATCGCGAATCTCGATCTCCCCGCGCGCGACAGGGTGGTTATTGGCCAAGATCCAGACCTCGTCCTTTTCCGAGGCGTCGAGAGGGATAACGGCACCGCGACCCATACGCAGCAATTGCTGCATCGGCAGGACCGAACGGCCCAGCACGACGGAAATCTCGACATCGACAGCTTCGATTTGGCTCACGGAAGAACACCCACCACATATAAAGACGGCCTTGCCTTGCCGTTCTTGAGGCCACATTGAACCGATTATGCTTTCCGAGCCGTTAAATATGTCTGCCGACCTTTCCGATTCCCGAATCTCTTCATCTCCGCTTTTGCGTGCCGATGGCCGTCCGGTCGAATGGGCGACGTCTGACGGCTATGTGGACTATGCTCAGGCCGAGGCCGCCATGGAGGCCCGCGTGGCGGCCATCGCGGCGGGCGAGGCTAATGAGTTGGTCTGGCTGCTGGAACATCCGCCGCTTTATACGGCGGGCGTGTCGGCCAAGGCGGACGACCTTTTAATGCCCGACCGTTTTCCGGTGTATAAGACGGGGCGGGGTGGACAATTCACCTATCACGGCCCCGGTCAGCGCGTGGCCTATGTCATGCTAGACCTGACGCAGCGCGGGCGCGATGTGCGCGGCTTTGTGCATGGGATGGAAGACTGGATCATCGGGGCGCTGGAGCGTTTCGGGGTCGAGGCGGGCATGCGCGAGGGCCGTGTCGGTGTCTGGGTCGAGCGCAAGGGCGCGGGCTGGGCGCGCGAGGACAAGATTGCTGCTATTGGCGTCAAGGTCCGTAAATGGGTCAGCTTCCACGGCATTAGCTTGAATGTGGAGCCGGACCTCGACCATTTCGGTGGCATCGTCCCGTGCGGGATCACCGACCACGGTGTGACCAGCCTGATGGATTTGGGAATCCTGGCTTCTATGGACGATGCGGATGATGCACTGAAAACATCGTTCCAGAAATGCTTCGGGCCAGTCGTAGAAGGCCAGCCACCGCTTTAGGGTACGGGTTTAAACAAGGGCCGTTGTGAGGGCGGTGGCCCGTGGCGGTTCAGGCCCTTTTGACCCGGCATCAGCGCAAGATCGACACCAACCGGCAATAGAAGGATGGCGGCACCGATGTTTATAACATCGGGAGCGGCGGCGTGTGCCAGAGGCCATCCCAGCGAAAAGAGAAACAGCACGATCCAGCTCCACCAGCCGGATCGTCCGCGATCATGCAGGCGCAGGGACAGGACACAAAGAGCGCTATAGCCCAGCGCCAGAACCATAGGCACGGCCAGCCACGAGGGCAGGCCGTGGGCCTTCCATGCATCAAGCCCGACAAGCAGGAGCAAAAGCACGCCGAGGCCCAGCACAAATGCTGTACGTCCCACGCGATGCGATGAGTGCCAGAAGAGCTCGTTGAGAGGAATCATGCCGTGAGGAAGCGGGTGTGTCGTCTGATAGGCATCTAGGCTTAGCTTGACGGGATTGCGCGAGTAAACGTCCATAAGCCTTTGTTCCAATGACGTTGTCGAGAGGATGGCATCTAAGTCAGGCTTTGCTCTATCGCGGGGAGGCGTTGATACCTATGTTCGGAGCTAGCTGTTTCCAGTGACAAGAGCATGACTGAGTATGACGCGCCAATCACCATCCGGCTTTGATCTGACCCCGCCCGACGCCCAAGAGCGCGCAAGGCTGGAGGCGGGACTGGACGACGAGGAAAAGCGCGTTCTGTTGGCGCATGGTACCGAAGCTCCTTTCTGCGGCACCCTGTTGGGGGAAAGCCGTAAAGGGATGTTTTGCTGCCGCCAATGCGCGCTTCCGCTGTTCAAATCTTCGACCAAGTTTGAAAGTGGCACAGGCTGGCCCAGTTTCTGGGAGCCGGTAGACCGCGAGCATGTGGTCGGTGTACGTGACGACAGCCACGGTATGACGCGTATCGAAACACGTTGTGGCCGCTGTGACAGCCATCAGGGCCATGTGTTTCCCGATGGACCGCCACCCAGTGGTCTGCGCTTTTGTATCAACTCGGTGGCCCTGAGCTTTACACCTGAAGGCGAAGCCTTGCCCGACCCGCTTGGACGCGGTGACGGCGTCGCCTGATTAAGGCCGCTTTTGGTAGAATAAACTGGCCGCAGAGCGGTGCGAGGTGTGCGAGATGACCATGTTGATTTCTGTTCTGTCGGCCTTGACGCTAAGCGGGTCTATGGTCGCATCTACGCCGTCAAACGATCAGGACGTTGTGGTCACTACGGCGCGTAGTGACGGCGGTTCTGTTACTATGCCTGCCGCCACGATAGATGCAGCCAGTCCATCCTCGACGGTTTCATCGGCGGGCCAGAATATCGGCGCAGGCTCCAGCCTGAAACTGAGCACGGCCCAGCAGATCGATAACTGGCTGTCGAAAGACAGCGGACGCAATGAGATGCCGGTCTGGCGCGATGAAGAACCCCGTCGTATGTCTGGCGAAGTCAGCCTGGGTATTGGCTCGCATGATTACAGCCATGTTTCTGGCTATGTGGACTTGCCGGTCGGCGAAAATGCGACGGTGAGTCTCGGCTTTAGCCAGACCAAAAATGGCTGGTATGAACGGCCCCTCGGTCGTGACGGTTTGTTCTGGGACCCGCGTGATCCCTATAATGAATGGGGCGGTATGGGCCGCCGTATGTGGACAACACCATCAGGCCAGAGTGTGTCGCCTTTCGACAATGGATCGCGGATTCCACGACACAGGGTCGGACAGAAATCGGAAAATACGGATACTCCGACCAATTGACCTGTGACGAATGGCGTCGGCGGCACTAAACCGCATGTGCAGGCGAGGGCGTAGCCCCTAAGTCGGGCCTCCCGACGCCTTTAGGATCAAAATGGACAGTTTGTTGAGTTCGGTCGCCGAATTCATATCGCGTAATGCGATGTGGGCCGGAGTGATTTTGGGTACTGTAACCTTTGTAGAGTCCTTGCTTGTGATCGGGGCTTTTATTCCTGCGACTGGACTGCTGGTTTTGGCGGGAACGATGATCGCCACAGGGATTCTGGATCCAGCCAATGTCATTCTGGGGTGTGTTATTGGTGCCGTTCTGGGTGATGCGGTGTCCTATGCCATCGGTCGTCGGATGGGTATTCGGGTGTTGCGTCACCGCTGGCTGAAAAACCATCGCCGCAAGGTGGCTTGGACGCGGCTCTATTGCCGCCGTTATGGCGTGGCTTCGATCTTTATCGGACGGTTCTTTGGTCCGTTGCGGGCCTTTGTGCCGACCATGGTGGGCGTATTGCAGATGCGTCGCCGTACTTTTCAGGTCGCCAATGTGACTTCGGCTTTTGTCTGGGTGCTGGCTATGGTGATCCCGGGCTGGCTGGTCGGCAAGGGTTTGAACCATCTGGCCGAGGGACAGGGTAAAACCTTTGTTGCTGTTACAGCCGTGGTCTTGGTGGCCGTGGTCTTGGTGATTCAAAGAGTGCTGAAAGCCCGCGCTGTTCGCCGCAACCAGATTTTACGCGGTGTCGTGAGCGAAGGCTGATTTAGGGATCGAAGCAGTCCCAAGAAAAAGCCCCGATCCAGTGCGGATCGGGGCTTTTCTGTAGATACGGACCTGAACCCTAGTTGTGGGTGTGGCCGTGGGTTTCCGTATAGGTTTCCAGAGCAGATTCCGTGACCGTGGTCGAATAGGCCGGGTTGGTCGTGGCATCACCCTCGAACCAGAACGGCTTGCGGGCGGCACCACCCACTGCGTTCATGTGGTTGTCGTACAGGCGACCATTCAGCATGGTGTGGCTAATTTCGCGGGTGTTACGCAGGTTCTCCAGCGGGTTGGCGTCCAGCACGACCAGATCGGCCAGCTTGCCAGCTTCCAGAGAGCCAATGTCGCGATCCATACCCAGTGCCTTGGCGCCGTTGATGGTACCGGCGGCAAGGGCCTGAATCGGGGTCATGCCGCCTTGTTCGTACATCCACATATCCCAGTGCGAGCCGAGGCCTTCACGCTGGCCGTGGGCACCGATCTGGACGGTGACACCGAGGTTGTTCAGCTTGGTGGCTTCACGGGCGACATTGATGTGGTTCAGTTCTTCGACCGGCACCTTGGTCGGGCGACGGGCGACGGCATCCAGCATCGGACGCGGGACATACTGGGTCAGGATCGGGTCTTTCCAGACATCGGTGGTTTCGTACCAGTGCATTTCGCCCCATGCACCGCCAAAGGCCACGACGAGGGTCGGGTTGTAAGCGGTCTGGCTTTGCGACCACAGTTGCAGGGCGTCATTGTACATGACCGCAACCGGCACCGAGTGTTCGATGGTGGTGTGACCATCGACAATCATCGACATGTTGTGGTGGTACAGGCTGCCGCCTTCCGGCACCACGCTCATACCCAGTTCGCGGGCGGCCTGGATGATCTGCTGGCGTTGCTCACGGCGAGGCTGGTTATAGCTCTTCACCGAGTTGGCACCGCTGTCGCTCAGGCGACGCAGGTGGCCGCGGGCATCGTCGATATTGTTGACGACAGCCGTGGTCGGCGTAGTGGCCCCGTACAGAATGGTGCCTGTCGAGAACATACGCGGAGCCGTTACCAAGCCCGCACGTGCCAACTCGCTATGGGCAAAGAAGTTGGTCGTTTCCGAAGACGGGTTGTGCAGGGTTGTGACACCGAAGGCCAGCGAAGCGTAGTTGATCCAGCTTTGCTGCGGGATGATGTCGCCTGCGCTGACGCCGCCATGCCAATGGGTATCCACCAGGCCTGGGATGATGGTCTTGCCCGCCATGTCGTGAGTGGTGGCACCGTTCGGGATGTTTACGCTGCCGCGAGCGCCGACCGATTCAATGCGATTACCGTTGATGACGATGACGCCATCCTCGATCACCTCATTGCCCTTCATCGTGATGATGCGGGCACCGGTCAGGACGGTATAGCCTTGCGGGGCTTCCTGCTGGGCCTTGAAGCCGAGCTGGATGCCTTGTTCCGGCGGCTTGGGCAGGTCGGCCTGAGCGCCTTCGACGAAGCTGAAACTGTCCGTCAGCTTGCGCTGGAACAGTTGCGGGCCGTGGGACCATTGCAGGGCGCTGGAATCAGCCGACCAGTGCAGCCACTTGCCCGCATCGCGGGTCATGCGGGTCTGGGGCAGGGCCTTGCCGTCAGCTGACAAGGTGATCGGGCGGCCTGAAGAGGCAAACGGCGCGACATAGGCGTTGAAACGCTCGTTCCATGCCACCCACTGCTCGTTCGGAGAAACAGTGAACTCTGCGGCCCATTCCGAGATCAGGTGATCGCGGCTGTCGGAGCCATCCAGATCCATAGAACGCAGGACGCGCTTGCCGTCCGCCGAAGCGGTGACGAACAGGCGGTCATTGCGGGCACCGAACTGGGGCTGGCTGCCGCTGGCAGTAACCAGCGTGGCGTCACCGCCGCGCACCGGAACCGAATAGATGCCCGGGTTCATGCTCCACAGCGGCGTGGTCAGATAACCACCAGTGGCCGCGCGATAGACAACAGTCTGGCCATCGGGCGAGAAGGTCGGCTCGACATAGTGACCCGGCTGGCGGGTGATGACGCGACCTTCGCCGCCCGAGGCAGGGGCGATGCGCACAGTGCCGAGGTTCTGATCGTTCCATGTGGTGAAGACGATGTTGCGACCATCACGCGACCATTGCGGCTGGCTTTCGAAGTTGTCCGTCTGGCGGGTCAGGCGCCTTGCAGGGCCAGCGGTGCCGTCTGCACGCAGATCGCGTACATAAAGGCGACCCAGAGCCTCGAAGACCACCTTGCTGCCGTCTGGCGAGGTCTGGGCGAAGCGGACCTGCTTCACGTCGAACTCGTTCGGGGCCACCTCGACCGAGGCGCGGACAGCGTTCTGGATCGTGCGGGTGTCGTTCACCTGGAACGGGATTTCGGTGGCCTGACCCGAGGCAGCATCTACGCGACGGATTTTACCGCCCGCCCAGATGACGATCGACTTGTTATCAGGTGTCCACGAATAGGTCGGATAGACGCCGTGGACCGCCCAGGTTTCCTGCATGTCGCGGTCCAGCGCGGCATACAGCGGGCTTTCACGGCCCGATTCCAGATCCTTCAGATACAGAACCGACTGGTAACGATCACGACGGATGAAGGCCAAGGTCTTGCCGTCCGGCGACGGGGTGGGGGCGATCGAACCACCCGGTCCTGTCACGAAGGGCGCAATGCGGCCCGTTTCGCGGTCAAGGCGCTGGATGACATAGATCTGGCCGTTGGGATCTTTCGAATAGTCGAAGACGCCGCCCGGTGTGGTGTCGTCGCTGTAATACAGATAGCGGCCATCCGGCGAGAAGGCGGGCTCACCCGTGTCCTTCTGCTGGGTGCGGCGCTCGGTCAGTTGCACGCCCGTGCCACCGCCATTGCGGTGCCACATCCACATTTCGCCTGCACCCAACGAGCGGGCCGAGGTGAAGTGTTTGCGGCCGACGATGAACTGGCCGTCCGGTGTCCATTCCGGCTGGGTAATCAGGCGGAAGGATTCGTTGGAGATCTGGCGCGGGTTCGAGCCGTCACGATCCATCACCCAGATATTGTCGCCACCGCCACGGTCGGAGGTGAAAGCAATCGAGCGTCCATCCGGCGAAAACTTGGGCTGCATGTCCCATTGCACGCCCGAGGCAATCGCACGGGCTTCGCCGCCGCCGATTGGCATCACATAGATGTCACCCAGCAGGTCGAACACGATTTCACGGCCGTCAGGGCTGACGTCCAGCGACATCCAGGTCCCCTCATTGACCTCGATTTTAACGTCGCGTGTCGGACCGGTCAGGGTCTGGACATCCCATTTGGCTGGTGTTTCCGCAGCTTCAAAAGCCGTGGCGTGGGTAGCGATGGCCATCATGGCCGCTGTCGCCAACAGAATACGCTTCATCGAAGCCCCCTCTAAACCTCGAACACTATTCGATGTGTTGAAGCTAACGACACTATGGAGTGTGCGCGAGAGGGATGTGACGAAATAACTTCCACATTTGCGGTGCCGAAGATGAAGAATCGTCGGGCGTTGAGGGCTGGATATGTGCTGGAGGCCGTAAATGGAACAGGCTCCTGTGGGTTTCACAGGAGCCTGTATGGTGCCGTCGGGCAGGATTGAACTGCCGACCTCAGCCTTACCAAGGATGCGCTCTACCACTGAGCTACGACGGCGGTATGTGACCATACCTATTTAACAGCGAGACAACACCATAAATGGACCGGCCCTCTGTCGGTAAACAGAGGGCCGAATGGTGCCGCCGGGCAGGATTGAACTGCCGACCTCAGCCTTACCAAGGATGCGCTCTACCACTGAGCTACGGCGGCGTCTCGCTGAGGAGGCGGCTTTTAGCCAACGACTCTCGGTGCGCGCAAGAGTAAAAATGCAAGCTTGATCAAAATCTTTGCAGGTTGTCTGGTATGGACATGGATATGTCAGATCACGATACCAACGGTTCCCCAGTGACGGGTGACAAAGTCGCCTCTGCGCAACCGGCTGCCGAAGTTGCGACAAAGCCGTCCGATGCCAAGGCACAGCGGGCTTTGCGGCTTGCTGCGGCGCTTCGAACCAATCTTCGTCGACGCAAGATGCCGGGGGGTGCAGGGCGCCCGGAGCCAAAGGATCAAAACTAGCTCTTTCAACCTGCATATCGAGCTTGCTAGATATCCGGTCCACCGGACCACAGTGGTACTGGTTCTGAAGGTTCCCATGGACAGTATTGTCATCCACGGCGGTAATCGCCTGAACGGCTCGATTCCCGTTAGTGGCGCTAAAAATTCCGCCATTAAATTGATGGCCGCATCGATTCTGACGCCGGAGCCGCTGCGTCTCACCAATATGCCGCGTCTGGCCGACACGCGCTTTCTGGGGGCTTTGTTGCGCGAGTTCGGCATCAAGGTCACCGAAGGCGACGGCGCGGACGGGCAGGAGACGTTGTTCGATGCCAGTGACCTGACCTCGACGTTTGCTCCCTATGATCTGGTCCGCCAGATGCGCGCCTCGTTCAACGTTCTGGGCCCGCTGCTGGCCCGTACCGGCGAGGCCAAGGTTTCGCTGCCGGGTGGTTGCACCATCGGTGCGCGTCCGGTCGATCTGCACCTGATGGCTCTGGAAGCCATGGGGGCACATATCGAGCTGGAAGAAGGCTATGTGACCGCCTCGGCCAAAAACGGTCTGCAAGGCGCGGAAATCGAGTTCCCCTTCGTTTCGGTCGGTGCGACCGAGCATGCGCTTCTGGCGGCTGTGATGGCCAATGGCACCACGGTGCTGAAACGTGCGGCCAAGGAGCCGGAAATCGGCGATCTGGCCCGCTGCCTGATGGCAATGGGTGCCAAGATCGAAGGCTTGGACACGGACCAACTGGTGATTACCGGCGTGACCTCGCTCAAGGGCACGGACTGGTCGGTGATTCCGGACCGGATCGAAATGGGCTCTTATGCTTTGGCCGCGGCTATGGCTGGTGGTGAAGTACGCCTGACCAAGGGGCGCGCCGACCTGATTACAGCCCTGACCGATCCGATGCGCCGTTCGGGTGTCGAAGTGATCGAGGAAGCCAATGGCGATGTCGTGATCCGTCGCGACCCAGCTCAGCGCCTTCAGGCCGTGAATGTCACGACCGAAATCTATCCGGGCTTTGCTACCGATCTTCAGGCGCAATTCATGGCCCTGATGACGTTGGCCGATGGTGAAAGCGTGATTCACGAGACGATTTTCGAGAACCGTTTCATGCATGCGCCGGAACTGATGCGCCTTGGAGCCGATATTACTGTATCGGCTGGCGAAGCGCGTGTGCGGGGTGTTGATGCCCTGCATGGTGCACAGGTTATGGCGACGGATTTGCGGGCCTCTATGTCACTGGTGATTGCGGGCCTTGCTGCCGAGGGCGAAACCACTGTGGGGCGCGTCTATCATCTGGATCGCGGCTTTGAGCGTATGGAAGAAAAACTGGGGGCCTGCGGTGCAGACGTCCGGCGTATCAAGGGCGAAGGTCCCGAGCACTAATGACCATCGAGATCGACAGCACTAGCGACCAGCACAGCCATGATGGCGCGCAAGGCAAGGCGGAAGCCTTGCCCCTGCGTCTGCTCGCCGCCGATGCTATCGATCTCCAGATCATGTCTGCGGCGCTTCAGGACGCCATCATGCGTCCTGTCGATATCCGATGGGAACGCAAGGCGCGGCGGCTGACGCTGGTCTTGTCGCGTTTCTGCTGGGAATGTGGCGGTACGCGCGTGATGTCGGCCATGCAGTTCGGGGATGTCCATTCAGTGAAAAGCCGTCGCCTGCCGCGTGCACCCGAAGGGGCGCTGGAGCTGTTGGCCATGGATTTCATGCCGACCGAAGCGCCCTCAGGTCGCGTGGTCATGATGTTCGCCGGTGGTGGTGATCTGCGTATTGATGTGGAATGTCTGGATGCGGTGCTGACGGATCTGTCGGATCGCTGGCCTGCGCATATGGCACCGGAACATCCGGCCACGCAGGAAGAGGCTTGAGGGGATGACTGTGGATCTGATCAAGATCGAGATCGATAATGGCAGCCTGCCTGCGCCGACCGCAGAGATCGAGCACGAACGCCGCGTGGCGATCTTTGACCTTGTCGAAGATAATGTATTCCAGCCTGAAGGCGGACAGGGCGGCCCATACGAACTGCGGCTGTCCTCGCAGGACAACCGTCTGGTGTTCGAGATTTCCGGTCAGGACTATACGCGCACGCATGCCATGTCCCTGACGCCGTTAAAGACGGTTATCCGTGACTATGGCCTGATCTGCGAAAGCTATTACGAGGCGCTGAAAGGTTCTTCGCCCAGCCAGATCGAGTCGGTGGATATGGGGCGTCGCGGCCTTCACAATGAAGGCGCTGAACTGCTGAAAAATCGCCTAGAAGGCAAGGTTGAGCTGGACAAGGAGACGTCGCGGCGTCTGTTCACGCTGGTTTGCGCCCTATATCGTCGTGGCTGAACTCGACTAATCAGAGAATTTGGTGCATTAGAGCGCCCTCCTATGAGTGGCTCGCGTCCAGCCCGCGCGAGCTTATTGCTGTTTCAACGGGCGAGAGAGGCCGCATGGCTAAGGAAGAACTACTTGAGTTCCCCGGCGTGGTCAGCGAACTGCTGCCGAACGCGACGTTCCGCGTGACGCTGGAAAACGATCACGAGATCATTGCTCACACTGCAGGCAAGATGCGTAAAAACCGCATTCGTGTTCTGGCGGGTGACAAGGTTCTTGTTGAAATGACCCCGTACGACCTGACCAAGGGTCGCATCACCTATCGCTTCAAGTAAGGACGCGGTTTGTCGCGTCCTGACGCACCGGCTCGGAGGCTGATTCTGGCCTCCTCGAGCCCGCGCCGGGTGGAGCTCCTAGCGCAGATCGGTATCACGCCCGATCAGATTGATCCCGCCGATATAGACGAAACCCCGCTAAAGGGCGAAATGCCTACTCGACTGGCCCAGCGTTTGGCCAGTTCAAAGGCTGCTGTTGTGGCAGAACGTCATCCCGATGATGTTGTTCTGGCCGCCGATACGGTTGTGGCCGTTGGTCGCCGCCTTTTGGAAAAGCCGGCCGACGAAGCCGAAGCGCGTCGTTTCCTCAAACTGTTATCCGGGCGCAATCATCGCGTCTTCACCGGTGTCGCTGTGGTTGCCCAAGGGCGCATGACATGGCGTGTGGTGGATACCCGCGTGACGTTCAAACACCTGTCCGATGCCGAGATCCACGCTTATGTCGCGTCTGGAGAATGGCAGGGCAAGGCTGGTGGATATGGAATTCAGGGCCGTGCCGCAGCCTTTGTGCAGCGCATAGTCGGTAGCCATCCTGCCGTAATGGGCTTGCCGCTCGTAGAGACGGCCAACCTGCTCTACGGCACTGGCTGGCATCCGGCAGCATAAGCGGTGGCCGGGCTGGAATTCTATCTCGACGAGATGCCCGGCGAAACCCGCGCTGTCGTCACGCAAAATGGCGACATCCACACTCTATATATAGAACGCGACAGTGATCGGCCTGAAAACCGGCTTGGAACGCAGTTGGTCGGTCGTGTGGTACGTGTCGAACCTGGTCTTAAGGCAGCCTTTATCGATACGGGTGCCGGCGAGCCGTTCGGGTTTATGTCGCTGCCCAAGGCAGTCCATTTGACCGAGGGGCAGAAGGTTCGCGTTCAGGTCACCGCAGAGATTCGGGAATCAAAAGGTCCGGCCCTCAAATATATGGGGGAAGGGCAGGGGGATGTCCGAATCCTTTCAGCCGGACCGTGTGTTGCAGAGATTTTACGCGATATGGCCGGAGGGCAAGCGATCATCACAGGGCTTCAGGCCGTGGAGATGTCGTTTCAGGCTGAGGAAGAAGTCCGCAGCACATCTGTGATACGGTCTGAGGTGGGTCTGGATCTGGCGATCCAGCGTACGCGCGCCCTGATCGCGGTCGATATCGACTATGCCCCCTTGCCCGGACGGGATTCGCGTAAAGGCCGCGAAGTCGTAAATCGTTTCGGTTTGAATGAGGCAGCGCGCCAGTTGCGATTGAAACACTGGGGCGGAATCATCGCCATTGATCTGGCAGGCGTCGCCTTTCAGGTCGATTCGATTCTAAATCTGGCTAAGGCCGTATTTGCAGGATGGAACGGTGTAGCGGTTGGGCCGCTGAGCCGCCTTGGTTTGTTGCAGATTTCTGTGCCTTGGACCTATACGCCGCTGGACGAGCGGCTGGCGCACAAAGATACGGCGATGCTTGATTCCCTTCGTCGCCTGCACCATGCGATACTCAGTGATAGGGCCACGCCTGTTTATGAGCTGGTTTGTGGTCCTGAATTTGGGAAAAAACTGGCTCCGTTCGTATATGCTCTTGGTCCGCGTGCGCGACTGGTAGCCAATGGTCCGTCCGGACAGTTCATTATCAGACAGGGATAAATCATGGCGAAGTGCCCGATTTGCCACCGCAACGAGACCGTGGAGCAATACAAACCCTTTTGTTCTCGCCGCTGTGCCGATGTTGATCTGCAGCGCTGGTTTTCGGGTAGCTATGCTATCCCAGCGGAAGAAGCAGAGATTGATGAAAAAGATCGTGGAATTGAGTGAATTAGCCTCTAGACAGGCCGAAACACTGCCCCTATAGACACACACCTCGCCGCGGCGCAGACGCCCGTAGCGAAGAGAAGATGCCCGGATAGCTCAGTTGGTAGAGCAGCGGATTGAAAATCCGCGTGTCGGTGGTTCGAATCCGCCTCCGGGCACCATCTTCTAGTATTTAATATAACAACAATACCCAAGCGCATCGCTTGGGTTTTTTTGTGGCTGTGAAGAATTGCCGCGAAATGGACACAATTAAGGTCAGGAATTTGTACGCAAATTGAGCGTAAACCTGCCGATATTATTGCGATTTTGTGTCATAAATAGCAAATTTATTGCGTTGTAGCGGTTCCGCCTCTCTTCAAACAGGTAAAAGCTATTTTCCGGCCTTGACGCTCAGGGAGGCGTTCGTCAAAGGGTCTTTAACCGCATTCCGGTCTTGCAGGGATGGGGGGGTGAGTTATTGTTCATCCCGCTATTCCGGCCATAGGCGCCTTAGGCGTAAGTTCGGGATACGGCGACAACCGGCGGGGGAGAAATCCGGCGGTGGTTAAGATTTCATTTGAGGGGCGTTCGACTGACGCGGGCGTCTCTTAGGTTCCACGAGTCAGACCAAAGCAGGAACTGGCGAAACATGCTCGATAGCAAGAAGACGAATATCCTCCTGGCCATGGCCGGCGCTGCCGTCCTTATGGCTGCTTCGCCGGCTCTGGCGCAGGACGCCGCTCCGGCCGCTCCGGCCGCCGCAGCCGCACCCGCCGCTGATGCAGCTGCCCCGGCTTCGACCGAAGCCCCGGCTGCCGATGCCGCCGCGACCGCCGAAGAACCGGCCTCGCTGAATGAATCCGTTGGCGGTGGCCACGGCAAGCTGACCCCGATCGGCATGTTCCTGATCGCTCACCCGGTTGTTAAGGTTGTGATGCTGGGCCTGGTCCTGGCTTCGATCGTGACCTGGACTCTGCTGCTGATCAAAATGGTTGAATTCGGTTCGCTGAAGAAAGCCACCAACAACTTCCTGGACGCCTTCCGCGGCGCCCGTACCATCGCTGACATCCGTCGCGTTGCTACTTCGGAAGAATTCGACGGTAACCCGCTGGCCGACATGGCTGCTGCAGCTACCGAAGAACTGGAAGTCTCGCGCCAAGCTGGCCTGGACGTTGCCGGTGCGCACCGCGGTTCGACCGTTGGTCGTATTGAAACCGCAGTTGCCGCTGTTCAGTCGACCATCGCAGGTCGTCTGTCGGGTGGCCAACAGTTCCTAGCTTCGGTCGGTTCGTCGGGTCCGTTCATCGGTCTGTTCGGTACCGTTTACGGCATCATGAACTCGTTCATCGGTATCGCCGAGTCGAACACGACCAACCTGGCTGTTGTTGCTCCGGGTATCGCTGAAGCTCTGCTGGCTACCGGTATCGGCCTCTTCGCCGCTATCCCGGCCGTTATCTTCTATAACTACTTCAGCACCAAGATTGCTGCTTACGGCACCCGCGCCGACGGCTTCCAGGCTGAACTGCTGAACACGGTCTCGCGTCAGCTCGACAAGGGAGCATAAGACGGATGGCCGCCAAACTTTCCGGTTCCGGCGGCGGCAAGTACACCGTCCAGGCGAACAGCGAAATTAATATCACGCCATTCGTGGATATTATGCTTGTTCTCCTGATCATCTTCATGGTGGCGGCTCCGCTCGCCACTGTGTCGGTGCCGGTGGAACTTCCTCGTGCCGTCGCACCGCCGGCTCCGAATCCGCCTAAGCCCATCTTCATCTCCATTCAGGATGATGGCGATGTGTATGTCGGTGACTTCAAAACGTCGGTGGCGACCCTGGGTGAAGACCTTAAGGGCCAGATCGGCAACCGTTCGCCTGACGAAGAGCGGATTTTCATCCGTGGTGACCAACAAACCCGCTATGGCAATTTCATGCAGGTCATGAATGCTTTGCAGGATAATGGTTTCTACAGCGTCGCACTCGTCGGCAACGAACAGTAAGGGGGCTAGGTTTAACTATGACAGCTGAACCTACTCAGCATAGAAACCCCCTGATCGATGCTCCGCGGAAGAAGAAAAAACTTTCGACGGGCGCGATTGTCGGTATCGCGGCTTCGGTGATCGTTCACGCCCTGGCAGGTCTGTACCTGTACAAGGCGAAGTTCGAAATCCAGCCGTTCGATTACGTCGATGAAGCCGTCGATGTGGAGTTGATCGAGATGGCACCTCCGCCACCTCCGCCGCCTCCGCCTCCGCCGCCTCCGCCGACGGATCAACCGCCGCCGCCGAAGCTTCAGGTGCGTGAGCCGGTGATTACGGACATGGCGCCGCCTGTGACGGTAAACGTCGAGCCGGTGAAGAAGGATGAACGTCGTGAATACGAAGGTCCTCCGGTAATCACCCAATCGCCGCCGCCGCCGCCGGCACCTCCGGCTCCGCCGAAGGCTACGGTGATCACGAATCCGAGCTGGTCGCGTCCGCCGCGTCCGACGGAACGTGACTTCCCGCAACGTGCTATGGACCGTGGTGTCAGTGGCTACGCTGTTGTGGAATGTACGGTTACGCCAAGCGGTCGTCCTGAAGGCTGCCGTGCGATTGACGAAAGTCCGTCGGGCATGGGCTTTGGTGCTGCCGCAGTTCGTATCGTTCAACGCGGTCAACTTTCGCCGCGTACCGTTGACGGTGCTGCACAGAACGCAAAGTTCACCGTGCGTGTTCCGTTCAACCTCGACTAAGTCGAGATCGAACGAGACTGAAAAAGTTAGAGCGCTCCGGGTTTGCCCGGGGCGCTTTTTCTTTTGATAAAGTTCGCAGACGGCACCGCTGTGACCCTTCATGCGTTTAGAACTGCGATTTGAAAACTATCCGAGCCGGAGCTTTATGATGGTCAATCTTATGATTTTAAAACCGGTGCAAAGTGCGCGTGAGGCAGGGCATCGTACACGCAAGGTAATCTTAGCGCTTACGGGGGCAGCTGCACTGGCCGGTTGCGCGTATAATGACACTCTTGGCCGCAATCAGTTGGTCATTGTGGATGATAGTGCGCTCATCCAGGCATCCGAGGCGGCTTGGCGACAGACCCTGCAAACCCAGAAGATTTCAAACGATCGTGCCATGAACGAGCGAGTGCGCCGTGTCGGGGATCGCTTGGTACAAGCAGCGGGGCTTCAAAACCGTACATGGACCTATGCCGTTTTCGATGATTCTACACCGAACGCCTTTGTCTTGCCGTCAGGGCATATGGGCGTAACAACCGGCTTGCTGCGACTGGTGCAAAATGATGACCAGCTGGCGACGGTCATAGGCCATGAGGTTGCTCACGTTATTGGTCGCCACGCGGCAGAGCGCAGTAGCACCAGCGGGCTGACACAGTTGGCCTTGGGCGCGTTACAGAGCGGGGCAGGGGACTATGGACAGGCCGTCGGCGGTCTTGGTGGCATTGGCGCGCAATTGGGCATCCTGCTGCCCTTCTCCCGCAAGCACGAACTGGAAGCTGACCGTCTGGGCGTGGACTACATGGTGCGCGCGGGTTATCGCGCGAGCGAATCTATCGCCCTGTGGCAATTGATGGCTGCGGCACAGAATCGGGCAGGGCGTCCAGAGTTTGCTTCGACCCACCCCTCGGACCAGACCCGTATTGCAGCTTTGCAGGCCTATATTATCGAGCGGGGCTACTGATTTTCAGCGATAACAAAGAAATAGATGCGTTTGATGAAAAGTTCTCTTGAATCAAACGCTGAGGCTCGCTAGAGAAACCGCCTCGCAGCGATGTGCAGCCTTAGCTCAGTTGGTTAGAGCGCCGGTTTGTGGAGCCGGAGGTCCTCAGTTCAAACCTGAGAGGCTGTACCATTCCACCGCTTAACGGCGGTGACGCGAATAAAGGGACCGGATGCAGCCTTGGCTCATCCGGTCCTTTTGCGTTCGGGCCTAGTTTTCTGCAGTCTCTTGCGGCTTGCGCTGGGGCAACAGGCGGGCCAGTGCCGAGCGGATAGGGGACGGGGTAGTGTGGTGAGGGGCTGTCGTGACCTGCGGCGTATAGGGCTTGGGGGCGGGGCGTCGTAGATCGGCTACAGGTCTATCCAGCTGGTCCAGTGCTTCGTTGGCGGCTTTCTGGCCAGCCATGACGCCCGCATCAAAAGCTTTCCATTCGCGGATGTCGATGCCTTCAGGCTTGGGCATGATCAGGACATCGGTTTCAGCGCGGGCTTCGGCCAGTTCAGCACTGGTGGACAATGTAGCGGCGCGCATCAGGATGGATACAATAGGTGGGCCCTGTTTCCAGGCTCCGGACATGATCCAGCGCCACCAGGATGGAGGGTTTTCCAGTTGCTCGGCATTCACGCCACGCGTTTGGGAAACATCACTGCCGATCATCGGGCCACGGTTGAACCGGCGCATGACATCGCTGGGGAAATTTCTGAGAACGGCCCCGTCCACCAATACCTGTCCATTATTTACAAAGGGCGGGATGACCCCAGGAATGGCTACGGTTGCCCGCATGGCATGTCTCAGAAGGCCTTCACGGTGTACTTCGACCTGTCCAGTTGTCAGGTTTGTGGACACCGCAAAAAAGGGCAGGGCCATATCCTCGATGGTGTCATCACCAAAGGTCGTGTTCAGCAGCCGCGACAGTTTTCCCGCCCTTGTCATGGCTATGAGTGGGAAGGCTATGTCAGAGAGAGGATCGCTATGGACAAAAACGTCTTTGATCCGCTGTTCCATATGGTCTTGTGTCCAACCGAGAGCAGGGCCGGCACCGATGAGCGCCCCCATGGATGACCCCCCGATGAAATCGACTGGAATATTGGCCGCTTTGAGCGCTCTGAGGACGCCGATATGGGCATAGGCCCGTGCGCCGCCGCCTGAAAGTACCAGCCCGACCGAAGCGCCTGTCAGAATGCGGGCAATGCGTTCAACATCGGCGGGTTGGTTCTCTACGCAATGGAACCAACGTCCGGGGGCCATGGCCTTCAACCAGGGCTGGCATGGTGTACGCAGGGACAGAGGCTTTTCTGACAGCAGGATCAGGTCGGTAAGCTGATGCACCAGTTCGCTGTCGCCATTGCGGCGGGCAGGGTCAGGCGGCGGACAGTTGTCGGGATCTCCGACGATAAAAAGACGATCTACCTGACGCGCACAGAGATTGGCCCATAAGGGGTCCCCTGTTTCGGCGATATAAAGCACGAAGTCGTGGCTGTCCTCGATGCGGGAAAACCAGTCCGTGGCGCGTGTCATGGCGTTGCGGTCGATGATGCGCGCGCGATAGCCCTGCGTTTCAACGGCCTTGTGAACGGCATCTACGAATGGGCGTATGGGCTGGCTGCGGGCCGAAACAAAGCCGAACACCGTGGGAACGTCATTGTCGCCTTTCTGCCGAGCGCGGCGGATCATAACCCGCGCGACATCGGCCATCAGGTCGGGATGCTGACGAACCATCTCGAAAAAAGCGGCGCGAGGCAGGGCAATGATTTCGCTGTCTCGCAGGGCGACCACATTGGATGTGTGGGTCGTGTCGGCCAGCATGGCCATTTCACCGACGGGCGTGCCGGGGTGAACGACGCCGATAAATTCGGGTGGCTGGCCCTCACGCGGTGTGAAGACGCCGAGCCGACCCGATTGCAGAACATAAAACGTATCGGCCGGATCACCCTCCGAAAACAGGCGGTCGCCTTCGGTCAACGCAAACCAGCTGGCTCTAGGGTCCAGATCATCAGCGAGAATACGCGCCAGTGTGACGTCCAGCGCATCGGGGGCTGTATCCGCTTCGAAATGTGATCCGGTTGACGTCACAGGCATAAAAACCTTTCTTGCGGCGGTAAGTTTGGCAACCTGATGTGAGCCTAGACCTTTTATCTGAAGCTTACGTTGTTGTGGGGACGATTTATGAAAACCAATCTTTTGCGGTCCGTGGCCATTATCATGTCTGTGGGACTGGTATCGGCCTGTGCGCAGGGCGAAGAGGGGGCGAACGCTGCTGTGGCATCTGATGAAATGTCCCGTGCTCAAAGCAGTGATGCGGCTGGCATAACGACAGCGGGACAAGTCGTAACCGTTCCTGTTTCTGCAGCCGAGGAAGAAGCGGCAGGAGGACCGGCAGTGGCGGTGTTTCCGGCGGCGTTCCGTGGCAACTGGGACTATAACGAAAACGGCTGCGGTGCAGGCGAGAGTGGCACCCGCTTCCGTATCACTGCCAGCGAGGTCAAGGGTTACGAGGATACTTCCAAGCTTCAGGCCATCGAGATCATTGACGATCTGACGGTGCGTGTCGTCATGGAAAACGAGTCTGCGGAAGGTACAGAGGTTTTGACCCAGACTTGGCGTCTGTCGCCAGTGGCAGGCATTAACCTGCGGATGGAAACCGGCGGTAAAACTATTCGCGCCTTGCGGTGTGATCCTGTCTAATGGCGCAAACCAGATTTAACGGACTTTGATTCATGTCAGACCCCCACGATCCGTCCAACGATCTTCCCAGCGAAGAAGACCTGAACGCCCTCGACATCACCGATGCCGAGGCCGCCGAAATCAACCGTATCGCCCAGCCTCTGGTCGCCGAAGCCGCGCCGGATGCGGATACCGATCTGGTGCTGATCGAAAGCCTGCCGTCGGGTGTGGTGTTCATCACTATCAACCGCCCGCAGAAAAAGAACGCCTTCAATGCCGAGGTGATTGCGGGCCTGTACGAAGCCTTCGAGACCCTGCACGGGGCGGACCATGTGCGTGTGGTCTTTATTCGTGGTGCGGGTGGCACCTTCTGTGCCGGTGCCGATCTGGGCTGGATGCGCGATGCGGCTGACTGGTCGGAAGGCGAGAACCGCGAAGACGCCATGGGTCTGGCCAAGATGCTCAAGGCGCTGCACGAAGTGCCGGCCCTGACCGTGGCTCTGGTCGAAGGGGCAGCCATGGGCGGCGGTGCGGGCCTTGTGGCTGCCTGCGACATGGCTGTGGCCGTGGACGATGCCCGCTTTGCCTTCTCGGAAGTGAAGCTGGGCCTCATTCCGGCAACCATCGCCCCCTATGTCATCGAGGCGATTGGTGCGCGTCGTGCGCGTCAGTTGTTCCTGACGGCCAATATCTTTGATGCCGACTATGCCGCCCATGCCGGTCTGATCGACATGGTTGTGCCGTCCGAACATCTGGACGAGTTCATCTCGATGGTGGTCGACAGCCTCAGCGCCAATGCGCCGGGCGCTATGGGCGATGCCAAGCGTCTGGTGAATGATGTTGCAGGCCAGGAAATTGACCAGCGCCTTCTCGAAGACACAGCCAAGCGCATTGCGCGGGCGCGTGTGTCCAAGGAAGGGCAGGAGGGCGTAAAGGCCTTCCTCGACAAGCGCACGCCCTATTGGGCTGAATGAGCCTGTTGTTGGCAGATATGGAAAAGGGGGCCGGTTGGCCCCCTTTTTTGTTAGTTGATCCCGAGGATCCAGCCTTCTTCGTTTTCGACCTTGTCGATAGTCTTGGCCGAGGTCTTGGCCGGAGGAGCAAAGGCTTTTTGCAGTTGGCCCTCGTCATCCATCACGGCAAAGGCTTCGGCGGCCGTTCGGACTTCGGACTGGGTCTTGTATTCCTTCACGCCGTCGGCGTTTTCCAGACGGGTGGCCTTGAACATGGCGGGCAGGACCTCGACCACGAGGGTCGAGAGCGGTGCCAAGTCTTCTTCGCCAAGTTCACGCCAGCCCGTGCCAAACGGCCAGATGGCAGCGGACGTGCCCAGCTTGTCTATCAGGCGACGCAGCATGGGCACACCCACCAGCGTCAGGCCGCCGATGGCACCGGCACCGTGCATTTGCCACACGCTCTTGGCGGGCAGTTTTTTCTTGAGGCCAGCCTCTTCGGTCAGACGGAATTCGGGAATATCGACACCGGCATCTTCAGGCGGCTTGGTCGAGGTCAGCCAACGCTGGGCCTGAGACGCGGGCGCACCCCAGAATGGCCACGGCTGGTCCGTCATTAGGCGGTTCATCTTGGCGGCGACCTGATAACGGTTATTGGTGTTATCGGCCTTGTCCACGATATTGGCGGACAGGAACTTGCCCATAGCCTCCCACGGGCGTCCTTCCAGCTTGAGCAGGGCCGAGGTACCGGCCGGGAAGCCGAAATCAAAATCCAGACCCAGCATTACACGGTCACCGCGCTTGCGGTGTTCGGTCAGCAGATGCTCCAGCAGAGCCTCGCCTTCTGCGCGCGTGGCGACATTGTGGGTCTCTGTGTAGAGGCGGAAGCGAACATCGCGCTTGGCAACGCCAATCCACAGTGTCTGGTCCCCGAGTTTTTTACCCTCGGCGGCGGTCCATTTGGCGATGATGTAAGCGTCGAACAATCGGGCCACTTTGGGCTCCATTGATAATAGTCGTTGAGATTTTACCGCTATTTCTAGCGGTGCGTGTATGGCGGGTGAAGGGCAGTTATGCCGCGACGGCCGCTTGAATATGGGCCAACCAGCGACGGGCTAAACGTAACCCTTCATTAGCTGACCCTGTCTGGCGTGGACCGGACACCATCTGCCCCGCTGGGGCGGTATCGGGTAAGGGTGCGGACCAGTTGGCCCGCCAAAGACTGACTTCGAACTCGGGACAATGTGCATCACGGAACATCAGGCGCAAAATGACGCTATCGGCATCATCGACCAAGATTTCCAGATCCTTGCGGCCCAGATGGCGACGAACGCGTCCGACCACATGACCATCCACAATAACTTCTGCCCCTTCGATTTCTTCGAAGTCGAATACCAGACCGATTGCCCCGCGATTCCACAGGACGGCCAGTTGTTTGTTGTCCAGATCAAGCCCGGCGGCCTTGCCTTCGGAAGGGGCGACAGCGTGCATGTCCGGCCCTCCTGTAAGGGCAGACTTCATAGCTCTGCGCAGTCGCCGCTCGGATTCCATCCACCACGATAGAAACAGGAAGGTCGTGGTTGCAAAGGCGGCGATCAGGGCGACCAGTAATATGGCCCTGAACGTCTCCTCCATGGCTCATCCCTCCAGATCAAGGTCCACGACCACAGGCACATGGTCACTAGGCTTTTCCATATCGCGAGCGTCACGGTGGGTTTCAATAGCCCGGAACCGGTCGGCTGCTTGGGAGGAGAGTAGGGCGTAATCAATACGGATACCATTGTTCCGTTGCCATGCCCCTGCTTGATAGTCCCAGAAGGTGTAGGTGCCCTTGGCCTCCTTGCCGAGGTCATGGGCATCACTGAAGCCCAGCCATTTCAGCGCGTTCAGAGCGGCGCGAGTTTCCGGCTGAAACAGGGCGTCATTGACCCATTCATCGGGCTTGGCGGCATCTTCCGGTGTCAGGATGCAGTTATAGTCACCGCATAAGGCCAGCGGCTCCTCATAGGACAAAAGCCCTTTGGCGTGGTCGTGCAGACGTTGAAACCAGTTCAGCTTGTAGGGGAATTTCTCGGTATCGATCGGGTTGCCGTTCGGCAGGTAGATCGAGGCCACGCGCACAGGTTTAGGAGCTTCGATTAGGGCCTCGATATAACGGGCCTGTTCGTCGCTTTCGTCACCGGGCAAGCCGCGCACGATATCCGACATCGGGAATTTGGACAGCAGCGCAACGCCGTTATAGCTCTTCTGCCCATACGTCTCGACATTATAGCCAAGGCTTTCAAAGGCCTCGCGCGGGAATTTCTCGTCGACGCATTTGATCTCCTGAAAACAGGCGACATCGGGTTGAGCGGATTCAAGCCACGCCAGCACGGTAGGCAGGCGGGCATTGACCGAGTTCACGTTCCAGGTGGCTATACGCATAAGCTCGAGATTAGGCCGTCAGCGGCCTGTCCGATAGAGGGCAAAAAGAAAACGCCGCCGGGGTGATCCCCGACGGCGCTTTGGGTGACGTAAGCGAACCGTGGGTTATGCAGCCGGAGAGGTGTTGTTCTGCGGAGCAGCAGCCGTCAGCTTGCAGCCGTCGCCGATCTTTTCGGCTTCCGAGCACGGATAGACTTCCTGGATGGCCTTGGCGGCATCGAGGCGGGTGATGAAGCCTTCGGCTCCGTTACAAGCCGCTTCATAGAAGGAGCCGTTCGGGTTGGAACCCATATAGCGGACATTGTTGATGTCGCAGGCAGCGGTTTTCTCGTTGGCGGCGAGCCAGGTCTTCACCGTGGCCAATTGTTCCGGCTTGGTGGTGAAGTCACAGCTTACATTGGCATTGGCCAGTTCGAGGCAGGAAGCCACTTCCCAGCCTTCGCCAGCACGATTGATGCGATAGCCATCGGCTCCGTCGCAACCGATTTCATAGACCGAAGTCTTGCCCTTGCGGCCGACAATCGTGCCTTGGTCCACGGTGCAGGCAATACCGGCCTCTGCAGACATGGCTGCAAAGATCTGGATGAAGTTCTGGTTGGCAGGCAGATCGCATTTCGGCGGCGGTGCGGCTTCGGCCGAGGCCGCTACGGCGCGGTCGTGGGTGACCTGTGCCTCGATGCACTCGATGAAGATGGGTTCGATAGCGGGCTTGGGTTGACCGGCTTCGTCGGTGCTGGCGGCCAGACCGGTCAGCGAAAGATAACCGAAACCATTGGCGCAGACGACTTCGTACATGCTGCGTGTGTCAGGGGTCTGACCGCGCAGATTGGCCTCGGTCATCTGGCAGGGTACGCTATTGGCAGCAAACAGTTGCTGGGCAGCGGCGAGGTTTTCCTCGGGCGTCGGCAGGGCCGGTGCAACTGGTTGTTGTTGCTGTTGGTTGCGGTTCTGGCGACCTGAAACGCGGCCACGTGGTGCTCGGTTCGATTGGTTTTGGTCAGTGACAACGCGATCTTCCGGATGAGCAGTTTGGCCAGAATAGGCAAACGCCGACACTGGCGAGAGGGTCATCAGGGCCATAGCGGCGGCAACGCACATGGCGTGTGATTTGGTACGGTGGGTCACTGGGTTGTTCCTCGCCTCTGTAATGTTGCCAGAGCCTTGGCGCTCCACAGTGGTGTGGTCAAGATCAGAAATCGGCGAAGACTGGACCCGAGGCGCAAATTCTGACAAGTCGATAGGCAAGTTTTGATTGGAGACGGACCTTGGCGGGCGGCGCACCCATATCGCTGGAGCGGACCGAGCGGGGATTGACCTATCCTCAGCCCGCCTTGCCCCTGCACGGAGAGGCGGTGACGGTCGCGGACGGCGTATTGTGGATGCGCATCGCCATGCCGATCGCGCTGGACCATATCAATGTCTATGCGATTGCCGATGGTGACGGCTGGGTTCTGGTGGATACCGGCTTGAACACGCCGACAACGCACGATGCATGGGAAAAAATCATGGCTGGCCCTTTGCAGGGCAGGCCGGTTCATCGCCTGATTGTCACGCACCTTCACCCCGACCATATCGGGGCGGCGGGATGGTTGTATGAAAAGACAGGCGCGCCCTTGCTGATGTCGCGCCTCGAATATGTGTGTGCCCGCATGTATGTGGGCGAGGATGCGCTCGGCCCTACAGCCGAAGCGGAGACATTCTTCCGTCGTCAGGGGTGGGACGATGAAGCCATTGCGCGTTGGAAAAAAGGTTTTGGTCGTTTCAGCCGCAGCATCTCGCCAATCCCGCCACAGTTTACCCGCCTGCAGGAAGGCGAGGTTCTGACGATCGGTGGCCGCGAGTGGACGGTGGTGATCGGAGAGGGGCATAGCCCCGAACATGTTTGCCTGTGGCGCAAGGACGATGACGTGTTCATCGCCGGTGACCAGATCTTGCCGAAAATCTCGTCCAATATCGGCGTATGGGATACCGAGCCCAATGGTGATCCGCTCAAGGACTGGCTGCTGTCTCTGGCGGCGCTGAAAGAGCGTCTGCCGTCCGGTCTTCTTGTGCTGCCATCGCACGGAGAGCCGTTCTATGGCGTGACGACGCGGCTGGATACCCTGCTGCGCGGGCACGAGGTGGGCTTGAAGCGTTTGATGCGCTCGCTGCAACAGAAATGCAGAACGATTGATGTGTTCGGGGCCTTGTTTGCCAGACAGATCGGTCCCGAGCTTTTGGGTATGGCGACCGCAGAATCTCTGGCACACCTGAACTATCTGGAAGGGCAGAGCCGAGCGGTTCGTGAAACCGATGAAAATGGCGTTGAATGGTGGTCCGCTGTGGAGGGAACACAATGACCGAGTTTGTTAAAACCTATGTAGAAGACAGCGTCCTTCACATCGTGATGGACCGTGCCGACAAGAAGAACGCCATCACCCAGGCCATGTATCTGGCCATGACCGAGGCGCTGGTCGGGGCCCGCACAGATGACAGCGTCCGTGTGGTCATGATCGGGGCCAATGGCGATAATTTCTCGGCTGGGAACGACATTGCCGACTTTATGCAACTGGGTCAGGGCGAAGGCAGCCTGACCGACAGCGACGTGTTCCGCTTCCTCAAGGCGCTGGCCGATCTGGACAAGCCGCTGGTGGCGGCGGTGCGTGGTCGCGCGGTCGGTGTGGGTCTGACCATGCTGCTGCACTGTGACATGGTTGTGGTAGCTAAGGACGCGCAACTGTCGGCACCGTTCATCAATCTGGCTCTGGTGCCGGAAGCGGCTTCGACCCTGTTGTTGCCGCGCGTGCTGGGGCATGCGCGTGCGTTCGAGCTGTTTGCTTTGGGTGAGCCAATTGATGGCTCGCAGGCCTGCGACTGGGGTCTGGCCAACCGCGCCGTTCATGCCAGTGTGGTGGATACGGTGGCCGTTGAGCTGGCACTGCGTCTGGCCGAGCGTGCGCCCAATGCCATCCGTCAGACCAAGGGTCTGATGCGCGATGCGGGGGCGATGTGGGAGCTGATGCTGCGCGAAGGGGAAATCTTCTCGGCACAGATGCGTAGCCCCGAGGCCGTCGAAGCCTTCTCGGCCTTCATGCAAAAACGCAAGCCGAGCTTCTAAGGCGGGCGATAACCCACAAGATAGCGTGGCGGTTAGCGTTTTCGCGCCGCCATGCGATCAATTGCCGATTGATTCGTGTGGCGCTTGGTTCTAGTGCGCCGCACATGACATCAGTGCTCGCGTCCGTATCCTCTGCCCAGACCGCCGTTCCGGTGGTGATCCAGCGCGAGCAGGCTTCTGACGCGACGGCTGTTGATGCCCTCGTCATGTCCGCCTTTGGTCCGGGGCGATTTGCGAAGACGGCCGAGCGCGTGCGCGAAAAATCGGCCATTCTGGCGGGGTTCACAGTCTATGATGGCGCAGAGCTTTTGGGCTCGGTGCGTTTGTGGAGTGTGACTTCGGGCGCGGCGCGCGGCGCATTTCTTGGTCCGATCGCGGTGCGTAAAACCAAGCGCAGCACCGGCTTGGGCGGTTTGTTGGTGCAGCAATGCATCGAGGAAGCCAAGGCGCTGGGGCTGGACGGGATTCTGCTGATTGGCGATCCTCCCTATTTCGAGCGTTTCGGCTTTGTTGCGGCACCCGATGCCGTGTTCTCGGGACCGGTGAACAAGCAGCGTGTCATGTGGTTGCCGCTGACCGAAGTTTCGCCGGATGGCGCAGTCAGGCCTGTCGCCTAAATCCAAGCTTCAAATATGAGGCGATGCCGCCCATATTCACAGCATGGACAATTCAACTGCGCATCAGGACAAACCGACACCGTCACTACAATCTGTGATCGAAGCCACAAAACAGGCACCCGGTCGGGGTTTGCCGCCCGTGCATCTGTGGCACCCCGAGCATTGCGGCGATATCGATATCCTGATCCGTGCCGATGGCGTCTGGATGCATGAGGGCACGCCGATTGGCCGACCTGAGCTGGTGCGATTGTTCTCGACCATTTTGCGCAAAGATGCTGACGGCTATCATCTTGTCACACCGGTCGAGAAGCTAAAGATCAGGGTTGAAGACCTGCCGTTTAGAGCTGTGTCGATGCGGCATGAAAACGGGGCGCTGGTTTTCGTGACAGATCAGGGCGACGAAGCGGTGGCTGGCGCGGATCACGAGCTGGTTGTCGAAACCGATCCGCAGACGGGAGAGCCTGCGCCGCGTATCCATATCCGCGCGGATTTGTGGGCGCGTATTGTGCGACCCGTCTTTTATGAACTGGTCGAGATGGCGCACGAGGTGGACGGGTGTCTGGCTGTAACTTCGCAGAACAAGAGCTTTGCTCTGGGGCCGGAAGGGGCAGGCCTGTGAGTGGCAACCCTGTGATCGATAATGCGGTGATGCCTGCATCGGTGGTTGCGACCCAGTGCGAGAGCCTGAAACGCCGTCTGAAACAACATCTGATGGCCCCGTCCGAATGGCGGCTGAATCAGCCACCGCTACATTCCGATTTTGATTTGAATGCCCAAATGGAACGCCCGGATCGGCCCTTGCGACCGGCGGCGGTGTTGATCGCTATTCTGGAACGCGAGGACGGGCCGACCGTGCTGATGACGCGCCGTTCGGATTCGCTGGCCAGTCATACCGGCCAGATTGCTTTTCCGGGCGGGCGGCTGGATGCGGGCGAGACAGCGGTCGAGGCGGCTCTGCGCGAGGCATGGGAAGAGGTGGGGCTGGACCCGGAACTGGTCGAGGTGCTGGGCGTGGGTGATGGTTATGAAACCGGTACCGGCTTTGCGGTAACGCCTGTGGTGGGCTGGCTGAAGGCCGAGCCTGTTTTGAAACCATCCCCCGCCGAGGTGGCCGAGGTGTTCGAGGCTCCGTGGGCGTTTTTGATGGATCCGGTCAACCATCGTCGCGACTATTACGACCGTGATGGCCAGCCCCGCCGCTGGTTTTGGGCCATGCCCTATCGCGAGCATTATATCTGGGGCGTGACGGCGGGCATTTTACGCCGCCTGTGCGCGCGCCTGTATGAGGACAAGGTGGCGTGAGCGCGCCAAGTCTGAAAGGCCAGCCATGGCTGGAGGCCGAAGCTTCCAAGGCGGTGATGGCGGCGTTGGAAGCAGCGGGTGGGCCGGACTGTGCGCGCTATGTCGGCGGCTGTGTGCGTAATGCCCTGCTGGATGTGCCTGTCGATGATGTGGACATTGCCACGCAGTTGGAGCCGCAACAGGTTCTGGCGGCGCTCAAGACGGCTAAAATCCGCGCTGTGCCGACAGGGATCGAGCATGGCACCATTACCGCCGTCGTAAACAGCCAACCGTTCGAGATCACCAGCCTGCGCCGTGATGTCGAGACGGACGGGCGCCGAGCCGTGGTGGCCTTTACCCGCGACTGGGCCGAGGATGCCGCACGGCGCGATTTTCGTCTGAACGCGCTCTATGCCAATGGCCGTGGCGAGCTGTTCGATCCGACCGGTAGCGGTCTTTCGGATGCCGAGCAGCGCCGCATCGTGTTTGTGGGCGAGCCGGAACAACGCATCCGCGAGGACTATCTGCGTATCCTGCGGTTCTATCGCTTTTGGGCGTGGTACGGGCGCGGGGCGGTGGATGCCGAGGGGCATGCGGCGTGTCGCAAACTGGCCGAGGGCGTCGCGACGCTGTCGGCGGAGCGGGTGTCCAAAGAACTGCTGAAACTGCTGGCGGCACCTGATCCGGTGGCGGCCGTCAACGCTATGGACGAGGCAGGGGTTTTAAGCGTGATCCTGCCGCGTGCGGATCGCGCATCGTTTGCGGCCATGGTGGCGATTACGCCTGATCCGGTGCTGCGCCTTGTGGCCCTGTTGCCGTTGTCGGCAGAGGGCTTGGCCGAGGATGCCAGACGCCTGCGCCTGTCCAATGCCCAGCGGTACCGGATGGTAGAATCTGCTGTGTTGCTGGATGCAGATATGAGCGAGCAACAGGCCCGCGCCATGGTGTGGCGCGATGGTTTGACGGCCTTTGTGGATCGCACCTATCGGGCCGAGGCGGCGGGGATTGCGCCGCAGAACATGCAGGCCTTGCGACAGATGGCGCAGGACTGGCGCATCCCGTCCATGCCGGTGGGCGGGCGTGATCTGGCGCAGGCAGGCTTCAAGCCGGGGCCGATGACGGGCAAGGTTTTAAAGGCGTTCGAGCAGTCGTGGATTGCGGACGATTTTCCCGCTGATGGCCATGCGGCCCGCTTACAGGCGGCTATTGATCAGGTGCAGGCGCACGAAAACGGGTAATCACCGGACGGTGGTCCGAGCCGTTTTCCAGCCCCAGACGACGATCCACCAGCGCCAGTTCGGGGCTGTACCAGACCTGATCGATGCTGATGCCGAGGAAGGCAGGAAGTTTTGCGGGCCATGTACCGGTATAGGCGGGCGCGGGGGTAGGGATCAGGCCCATACTGTCCTTGACCTGACGGCCAATGCGACCGGACGAGACGGCGTTGAAATCACCGGCAATGATGGCGGCGTCGCCCAATCGGCGGCGCTCGACGGCCATGTCGGTGGTCTGGTTGATCTGCGCCCATTGATATTGATAGGGCCACGGGCGGGTCAGGTGCGCGGACATGACGCCGATTTCGCCGAGTGGTGTTTCCACGCGGGCGGCGGCCGAGAACAACTGGTCCTCAACATTTTCCTTGAGCGGTATTAGCGGCCAGCGACTGGCAACCAAGGCGCGGGCCGGTGCCACGGTGCGGTTGCCGACAATCGATACCACCCGATACGGGTGATCCGGCAGCAGTGTATCCAGTTCGGCGGCGGGGGCATCGCCAACCTCGACCAGCAGAATAATGTCGGCCTTAGCCTCGGCTATCGAACGGGCCATGGCCTCAACATCGGTGTTTCGCGCCCAGACATTGGCCGAATAGACGGTGATGGTTTCCGAAGCCGGATCGGACGCAATGCGCGGCGGGAACCACTGGGGCCAGACGGCCAGGAACAGCAGGCCAGAGGCCAGTGCGGCCATGAGGGCGGCAGGTCGTAGGCGTAGCACCAGCAGGAACAGTAACCACGCGATGCTGGCCAAGAAGGCAGGCGCAACGAACTGGTTGGCAAGGTCCGGCCAGCGGTGATCGGACTGGATCAATGACGCCACGGCCAGCCCCAGCGGAGCCAGCGTCACCGCCATGGCCAGAAGGTTCAGAGCGATGCGGATCAGGGAGCTTTGGCGCGGCATTCGACAGCGATATCGGAAAGCGGCGGGTGCGCCAAGTGTGCCGGTTGAACGCGGAAAGGTATCCTAACCGGACAATGCAATGCCTTTAAAAATAAGGGATTGGGTGCCTTTCGCGCCAGACTGCAAGCCCTAGCGGTGGTTTGGCCAAGACTGGTCTTCGACAATAGTTCGGAGATCGTGATGAGCGATGATAGTGCGCGGTTGGGCCTGCCCTATGTGGTGTCGGGCCAGCTGCAAAAACATGTGACGGTGAACGAGGCCTTCACCCGTCTGGATGCCCTTGTGCAGACGGCGGTGGTCAGCCGCAAGCTGTCGGTACCGCCAACAGAACCGCCAACGGGTGCGCTTTATCTGCTCGGGCCGGCACCGTCCGGCGGCTGGGCCGGATTTGCCGAGGGCGATCTGGTGCGTGCCGATGTGGGCGGCTGGGTGCCGGTAGTGCCGACGCAGGGCATGGGTCTGGTGGTGCTGGACGAAGGTGTGTCGCTGGTCCGCATGGGCGGGGCGTGGACCTCTCTGGCGCAGACGCTGGGTGGCACCCTGACGCTGGAGCGCGTGGGCGTGGGCGCGACACCGGATGCCGGTAATCCCTTTAGTGCCCGCATCAACAAGGCCCTGTGGGCAGCACGTCCCGATGAAGATGGCGGTGACGGCGATCTGCGCTTTGTCTTCAATAAACAAGACGCCAGCCATACGGCCTCGGTGCTGTTCCAGAGCGGCTGGCAGGGATGCGCCGAGATCGGCCTGATGGGCGATGACGACCTGCGCTTCAAGGTCAGCCCGGACGGCAGCCACTGGCACGATGCCCTGCGAGTGGACCGATCGACAGGCCGGATGTGGTTTTCGGTGGGGGCAGTGCGGCGTGAAACTACCATCCTGACCGCGTCGGGCAATGTCGCCGTGCCGTCATGGGCACGCTGGGTGGAAGCGGTCTGTGTCGGTGGCGGTGGAGCAGGGGCTGCGGGGCAGGGCGGTAACGCGGGGACTGTCCGCCACGGCGGCGGTGGTGGCGGCGCGGGCGGCATCAGCCACGCGGCGTGGCCCGCTGAACATCTGGGACAGTTGGACGTGGTGGTGGGCGGCGGCGGTCGTGCCTCGGGCAGTCATGGCGTGGCCTCATCGGTGGCGACCTATGGTCATGTGATCGCTCTGGCCGAAGGTGGGCGCGGCGGGGCTCTGAACGCGGGTGGTGCTGGCGGGCAGGGGCTGGATGGAGCTGCCAGCGGTGGAAAACCGGGTGGGGTTTCTGTGCCCCATAGTGCGGGCGGTGGTGGCGCGGGCGGTGGCTTGAGTGCAGCCAATGCGGCGACCTTTGGCGGTGATGGCGGCACCGGCCATCCGTGCGGCGTACAGGCCGTGGCCGGTGTCGGTTCTCAGTATGGCGGTTGGAACGGGCAGTCACCGTCACTGGCCAATCTCGGCTGGCTGGGCGGCGGTGGTGGGGGCGGTGGAGCCAATGCCGGAGGTGTTGGCCATGCGGGCGGTGCGGCAGGTCTTTATGGCGCGGGCGGCGGTGGCGGCGGTGCTGGAACCGGCACTGGCGGTGCGGGTGGCGCAGGGGCGGCGGGCCTCGTGCGTCTGACGTTCACGGGGTGAGCCATGCAGCCTGACTATGGACTGGACACCACTTGGGACGACCTGTTGCCGGATGCCGAAATCTGGACCTCGCCCGAGCGTTTGAGCGCCGACGAATGCCTTGATGAAATCGGCGTGGACTGGCGCAGCACGACCGGAGGATTTTCTGATGAAGGGGATGAAATATGAGGAAAGAACAAACGCCTAAATCCGCTGAACTGGCCGAGGGACGCTGGTTCTGGCGCCGGATGTATGTCTATCTGGCTACCTTGCTGCTTTGGGTCTTGCTGCGCGAGGTGGTGCATCGTGCGCCGCCTGAACAGTTGCGCTATCTGGCGGACGGTTTGATGGGATTGGTGGCCCTGTTGGGGCTGCTTTATCTGGTGGCACCGTCGGCGCAGCAGGTGGTCAATCTGGCGCGTGGACGTGCGCGAGGCGAGGCATGAGCTTTCGTCTGTCGGCGCGTTCGCGCACTCGGATGACGGGGCTGCATCCCGATCTGGTGCGGGTGATCGAGGGAGCGATTGCGATCACCCCCGTCGATTTCACCATCACCGAAGGCTTGCGGAAACCGGCGCGACAGGCCGAACTGGTCAAGGCGGGGGCCAGTCGTACCCTCAACAGTCGCCACCTGACAGGCCATGCCGTGGATGTGGCGGCATGGATTGGCGGAACAGTGCGCTGGGACTGGCCGCTTTATCCGCGCATTGCGGAGGCTTTCAAACAAGCGGCTGCTGATCTGGACGTGCCGCTAGTGTGGGGCGGTGACTGGCCGCGCCTGCGCGACGGGCCGCATTTCGAACTGTGCTGGAAGACCTATCCATGACGGTACTTCCAGCGGCGGGGTGGCGGCTGCTTACGTCTTTGGCTTGGGGGGCGGCTTTAGGGGTGACGATTCTGGTCATTCTGGCCATCCTTGTCGATCCATTTGGTGGGCGGGCGAGGCGTCTGGATCGTGCCGAACAGGCCGCAGCCATCGGGCGTGTCGAAGCGGATCTGCGACACAGGCAGCAGTTGGCCCAGCAGGAAATCATCATCCGCCAACGTGATCTTCAGGCACAGCAAAGAGCCGCAGAAGCGTTCACAAACAAGTTCATAGAAGAAGCAAGGGGGCAGGAGGATGCTAAAACACCTTTGGGCGATGCTCGTTATCAGCGTCTTGATGAGCATGACCGGTGGGTGTGTGAGCAGGCCCGCCAGCTTGGGGGTTGTGATGCCCGTTCTGGCCCTGCCGCCGGAGGTTGAAAGGCCATGCGATCTGGCAAGGCTTGAGGGTGAAGCCAATCTGGCGGCGCTGGAGGTGGCCTATATGCGACGCGGGCAACAGCTAATGGCCTGTGATGCCGCCCGTGCTCTGGCAGTTGAAACTTTGAAACGCGAGAGGGGACTAAGGGAAAATACGAGGCGGTAAGTCTTGCCGGGCAGGTTTTTCCCCTGTCCAGACGGGGGAAAAGTTGAGCTGCATAATTATATATTTAGTTTATGATAATCAGTGCTTTGTGCAAATAAAATAACACCGATAACTGGCTCGATGATTGCTGCAAGTTTGGCTGAGTAGAAGACTCCCGGCGCTAAAATGGCGCTGGCCATCACAAAGTGAGCAAGGACAGCCAAAATGGCCAACTCGATCAACACCAACCGTGGCGCTCTGATTGCGCTGCAAAACCTCAACGCGACCAACCGTCATCTGGAAACCACGCAAAACCGCGTGAACACTGGCTTGAAGGTTGCCACTGCGAAGGACAACGGGGCTATTTTCGCCATCGCGACCTCTCAGCGTGCTGAAATGGGTGCTCAGGACGCGGTTCGTCAGTCGATCCAGCGCGGCCAGTCTATTCTGGACGTTGCTATGTCGGCCGGTGAAACCGTGATCGAGGCCCTGACCGAGCTGAAGAGTCTAGCTGTGGCGATTCAAGATGCTCCGAAAGAGTACGACGCAGGTGGTGCTGTGACCGGTCTGGGCGAGAGCGGCAAAAAGCTCGTGGCTGACTTCGAGGCGATCGTGAAGGAAATTCACACGTCTCTGGCTGGCGCGACCTTTGATGGTGCGAACGTCTTCAAACTGGGTCAAACCGGCGGTCTGGCTGTCACTGTTAACACCGGCAGCGCGAACAATACGTTCGAGCTGAAGGCCGATGGTGCAGCCGCTGCGGCAGACGGTCTGGCATTCGGTAGCGCCGCTGGCGCTGGCGCAGGCCAATTCGATGCCGCAACCGGTGCGTGGAATGCCAAGGCGGGCAATACTGCAGGCGCAACGCCTTCGGCATTGACCGACTATTCGGTGGCTAATGTTGAGGCGGCGATCACCTCGTTTACCACGACCATGGCGGACATCGGCACCAAGTCGAAGTCTCTGGGTCGTCAGGCGACCTTTGTCGACAAGCTCCAGGACTCTCTGGAAACCGGCATCGGTAATCTGGTGGATGCAGACCTCGCCAAGGAGAGCGCAAAGCTGACGGCTCTGCAAACCAAGCAACAGCTGGGTGTGCAGGCCTTGGGCATTGCGAACCAGTCCAGCTCCATCCTGCTCAGCCTCTTCCGCGGCTAAACGCGAAAGGCGGCTGATACAGACTGGAATGGTCTTGGGCCAAAGGGGGCGGTGCGCCGCCCCCTCTTTCCGTTTTTAAGGTGAGAGTTTGTTTGGGATGTCGGTAGGAAATACCGGCTAGGCAAAATATACCGTCTATCACTAGGCAATATTTGCCGATGGTATAATCAGAACACATTGAAATAGTGATGTTTTACTCGTGCCGATTTCCTCTGGATTTCTGGTGCGACTCTTGCTTCGATGAAGCTTGAGCAAAATGCTCCCGTTGCCAAAAAGGCGACGGCCTTCACGAAGTGAAACATCAGGAGGCCAGAATGGCCAATTCGGTTAACACCAACCGTGGTGCGCTTATTGCGCTCCAGAACCTCAATGCTACCAACCGTGCGCTTGAGACGACCCAGAACCGTGTGAATACGGGCCTGAAGGTATCCTCGGCCAAGGACAACGGTGCGATTTTCGCCATTGCTACCTCGCAGCGCGCTGAAATGGGTGCGCAAGACGCCGTGAAGCAGTCGCTTCAGCGCGGTCAGTCGATCGTCGATGTGGCCTTGGCAGCGGGTGAGACGGTCGTTGATGCCCTGACCGAAATGAAGAGCTTGGCTGTGGCCATTCAGGATGCGGTGGCTGGTTCGGACACGGCAAACAAACTGAATGCCGATTTTACGGCTCTGGTTTCGGAAATCCGTTCGTCACTGACCGGAGCGACTTTTGACGGTGTGAACCTTTTTGATGCCAATGCCACGGCAATCGAGGTTTCTACCAATACGTCGGGTGGCAAATTCACCCTTAAAGCCGCCGCTGGCACAGCCTCGGGCGCGACGGCAGCGGATGGCTCGATCGATCCGACCATTACGGCCGATGCGACGGCCTTTAACTTTGACACTGTAGCGACCCGCACTGCCGCCAACGTCGAGCGTGCCATCAACAATTTCACTACGGTTCTGGCTGATCTGGGCACCAAGTCCAAGTCGCTGGATCGCCAGCTGACCTTTGTGGGCAAGCTGCAGGATTCGCTGGAAACCGGTATCGGCAATCTGGTTGATGCCGATCTGGCCAAGGAAAGCGCCCGCCTGACCGCGCTTCAAACCAAGCAACAGCTGGGTGTGCAGGCTCTGTCCATCGCCAACCAGTCCAGCTCCATCGTTCTGAGCCTGTTCCGTTAAGGTCTCGCTAGGGGTGTTTATTCAGTCGAAATAAGCACCCTTAAGCCAGCATGGCTCACTCGGTTTAGTACCAGTATCGCGTTTTACATGAGCAAAAGGCTCGCGCTGCCAAAAATGGCAGTAGTCACACAATGTGGATGTAGGAGGCCAGAATGGCCAATTCGATCAATACCAACCGCGGTGCGCTCGTCGCTCTGCAAACCCTGAATGCCACCAACCGTGCGCTGGAAACCACTCAGAACCGTGTGAATACGGGCCTGAAGGTTTCCTCGGCCAAGGACAATGGTGCCATCTTCGCTATTGCGACCTCGCAACGTGCGGAAATGGGCGCTCAGGACGCCGTCAAACAGTCGCTGCAACGCGGTCAATCGATCGTCGATGTGGCTCTGGCTGCCGGTGAAACTGTCGTTGACGGTCTGACCGAACTGAAAAGTCTGGCTGTGGCTATTCAGGATTCGGTGGCCGGTTCTGACACCGAAACCAAGCTGATGGCAGACTTTGATGCTATCGCCAAGGAAGTGCACTCGGCTTTGGCCGGTGCGACCTTTGACGGTGTGAACCTGTTTAAAACCGGCACCTTGATTGAAGTTTCCACCAATACTTCGGGTGGTAAATTCACTCTGAAAGCCGCTGCCGATGCCGCAGCCGCGACCGGACTGGCTTTTGGCGGTACGGCGACTCCGGCAACCGGCGCGTGGGCGGCTGCGGGTACGGCTGCTGCCAAACGTACGGCCTATACGGCGGCCAATGTTGATACGGCTCTGAACGGTTTCACCACGGTTCTGGCCGATCTCGGCACCAAGTCTAAATCGCTGGATCGTCAGGCCACCTTTGTCGGCAAACTTCAGGACGCGCTGGAAACCGGCGTCGGCAACCTTGTGGATGCCGATCTGGCCAAGGAAAGCGCCCGTCTGACGGCTCTGCAAACCAAGCAGCAGCTGGGTGTGCAGGCTCTGTCGATTGCCAACTCGTCCAGCAGCATCCTGCTGGGCCTGTTTCGCTAACACGTAGGTGAGGGAGGGGCGCGATAGCGGCTCTCCCGACCCTGATCACCTCTTTAAGTAAACCTCGGTGTCAAAGACTCCCGCTGCCAAAAAGGCAGTGATTATATGTAGATAAGGAGGCCAGAATGGCCAACTCGATCAACACCAACCGCGGTGCACTTGTCGCTCTGCAAACCCTGAACAACACCAACCGTGCGCTGGAAACCACCCAGAACCGTGTGAATACGGGTCTGAAGGTTTCGTCGGCCAAGGATAACGGTGCCATTTTCGCTATTGCGACCTCGCAACGTGCGGAAATGGGCGCTCAGGACGCCGTCAAACAGTCGCTGCAACGCGGTCAGTCGATCGTCGATGTGGCCCTGGCTGCCGGTGAGACTGTCGTTGACGCTCTGACCGAACTGAAGAGCTTGGCTGTGGCTATTCAGGATGCTGACCCGGCCGGTGACACGGCTGCCAAGCTGAATGCCGATTTCACCGCAATTGTCAGTGAAATCACCAGTGCGGTTAATGGCGCGACCTTTGACGGTGTGAACCTGTTCACCTCGGCGACGGCAACCGAAGTGTCCACAAACACCTCGGGCGGTAAGTTCGAACTGGGTGATGGCACGGTTGTGAACCCGATCACGGGCGGCGCTGCCGACCTGGGCACGGTCGCAAACCGGACGGCTGCAAACGTCGATTCCGCTATCAATGCCTTCACCACGGTTCTGGCCGATCTCGGTACCAAGTCCAAGTCTCTGGATCGTCAACTGACCTTCGTAGGCAAGATGCAGGACTCGCTGGAAACCGGTGTCGGCAACCTCGTGGATGCCGATCTGGCCAAGGAAAGCGCTCGTCTGACGGCTCTGCAAACCAAGCAACAGCTGGGTGTGCAGGCTCTGTCGATCGCCAACTCGTCCAGCTCGATGCTGCTGGGTCTGTTCCGCTAATATTTAGGCGAGGGAAGGGGGCGAAAGCCCCTTTCCCGATCCTGATCACCTCGACCATCACTACGGAGCAAAATGCTCCTGCTGCCAAAACGGCAGTGTTTGACAGAAGATAGGAGGCCAGAATGGCCAACTCGATCAACACCAACCGCGGTGCGCTTGTCGCCCTGCAAACCCTGAACAGCACCAACCGTGCGCTGGAAACCACCCAGAACCGTGTGAATACGGGCCTGAAGGTTTCGTCGGCCAAGGATAACGGTGCCATCTTTGCCATTGCGACCTCGCAACGTGCGGAAATGGGCGCTCAGGACGCCGTCAAACAGTCGCTGCAACGCGGTCAGTCGATCGTCGATGTGGCTCTGGCTGCCGGTGAAACTGTCGTTGACGCTCTGACCGAACTGAAGAGCCTGGCTGTGGCTATTCAGGACGCACCGGCAACGGGCGACACCCAGACCAAGCTGCATGCCGATTTCACGGCGATCACCAACGAAATCACCGCTGCTCTTGGTGGCGCGACCTTCGATGGCGTGAACCTGTTCAAGGCTAATGCTGCAGCCGTAGAGGTGACCACGAACACCGGCTCGACCGGCAACAAATTCACCCTGAAGGCTATCGCTGCTGCGGATACCAACCCGCTGGCAGGTACCGGCTTCGATCTGGCTACGGCTGACAAGGCCAACCGTACGGCCGCCAATGTGGACTCGGCTATCAATGCCTTCACCACGATTCTGGCCGACTTCGGTACCAAGTCGAAGTCTCTGGATCGTCAGCTGACCTTTGTCGGCAAGATGCAGGACTCGCTGGAAACCGGTGTAGGCAACCTCGTGGATGCCGATCTGGCAAAGGAAAGTGCTCGTCTGACGGCTCTGCAAACCAAGCAACAGTTGGGTGTGCAGGCTCTGTCGATCGCCAACTCGTCCAGCTCGATGCTGCTGGGCCTGTTCCGCTAATCCGGGAAAGGAGCGGGCTATTTCAGCCCGCTCCATACCTTGAATGCAGAAGGGTGCGCCAGAAAGGCGCTCAATTGGAATGTCTGACCCGATTTCTTCTATTTCAGCCGTGGCGAATGTGACGCCGGACGCTGCAAATATCGAGATGCCACCTGCCAAGCTGCAATCTGCCTTGGACGGTAACGATGATGCCAACCAGAGGCTTGTGATCGAGGCAGTGGGGCAAAATCGCTTTGTCTACAAGGTAATGGACCGTGTCACAGGCGAGGTTATCCGTCAGCTTCCTCGCGAGGAAGTGGAAAAACTGATTACCGATCCGGCCTATCGCCAAGGTGGCGTGGTGAGCACGTCTGTCTGATCTGAATAGCTGATGTAGCGCGCTGTATCCCGTTACGTCTTCAGTCTGATGTTCAGATATTTATAACGCCCCCGGAAAATGCACCGGGCGGCGATTTTATGGTTTTTTATACGTTAACCATACGATCACGACTCATGGTTAATAGTGGACCCGTACAGAAAGTCCGGGGGCGATAAAGCCATGACCACCAGCGTTCATACCAATAGCTCTGCACTCATTGCATTGCAGAATTTGAACAAGACCAATTCCAAGCTTGCAGCCACGCAGAGCCGTATCAATACGGGCCTGAAGGTGCAGGGAGCGAAGGATAACGCTGCGACGTGGGCCATTGCCCAAAACCAGCGTGCAGATATGTCGTCGCTGGACTCTGTGAAATCCAGCCTGAACCGGGCAACCTCGATCGCCGACGTGTCTCTGGCGGCGGGTGCCGAAATTTCCGACATCATTGTGGAGTTGCGAAATAAGGCCGTCGCTGCTGCCGATCCGTCGGCTTCGGACGCCACCAAGAAGGCGTACAATGACGAGTTCCAGTCGCTTTTGTTGTCGCTGGATTCGTTTGCCAAGAATGCCACTTTTGACGGCAAGAATATTCTGGATGGATCCGAGGCGGCTCCTCTGGATTTTCTGGCAAGTGCCGATGCGCAAGAAACTATTTCTCTGAACCCGCAAAACCTGACACTGGCGGGTCTGACTTTGACTGGACTTGATCTGGAGGCGGATCCTGCTGCGGCGCTCACGGCTGTAGAAGCAGCGCTGGCCACATCCAGTGAGCGTCTGGCCGAGTTGGGTGCGCAATCCAAGCAGATCGAAAAACACAATGTGTTTGTCGGCAAGCTGATGGACTCGCTGGAAGTCGGCGTCGGCAATATGGTGGATGCTGACCTGGCCAAGGAAAGCGCACGCCTTCAAGCTCTGCAGGTTCAGCAGCAACTGGGAGCACAGGCGCTGTCGATTGCTAACCAGTCGCCACAGGTTATTCTGTCGCTGTTCCAATAAGGCACAGATTTTATATGATATTTTTGAAGCGCCGATCTGTTTTTACAGGTCGGCGCTTTTGCTTTTGAGCGTCGGTGTTAACGACTTGCTGTTCCCGTTGCAGTAAAGCTGTTCGTGAAATGGAGCGCGCCTTATGAAGATCAACAACAGTTATCTGTTGGGACTTTACGGGGGGGATGCCAGCAGCATCTTCTCGGGTGGCACCGGTGCGTCTGGCGGCAGCATAAAATCACAGCCGACGGCACCGTGGAGCAGCTCCGTCGCGGACAAACAGCCGACCCAGTCCGAGTTGTTGCGCAAGGCCTTGTCGAACACCAAGTTTATCGACGAGCGCGCCAATAAACTCGATTTCAAGACTAAAAATTCCCACGAATACAAGACTCTGTTTTCGTTACATACAGGGCTGCAACTTCTGGAATCCCTGGCCCTGAGAGGGATGGAGAAGGGCGTTTCCAAGACCGAGGCGGCACAGCTGCAAAAACGTTTCGAGGCGGGCCTTAAAGAAGTATCCGATTATCTGGCTACGGCTGGTTCTGATGTGGATACGGTTCAGCTGATTAACGGCGTTTCCTCGACCCGCAGTCAAGGGACGACGGTGATCCCGCGTGACAATCATGCCTATCAGACCGGTCCTTTGCACAAGGGGAGCCTGTCCGAGCCTGTCGATGCGTTTCAGGGCGAGGTCCAGTTCAACATCACCATTCGTACCCGAAGCGGCACACAGTCAATTGCTGTCGATCTGAACGATATGAGGGCCACGCCCCGCACAATGGATGCGGTGATCGAACACATTAACGGCACGTTGAAAACTGCGGGCGTAGAAACCCGTTTCAGCCGTCAGGACATCCCCGGCGAACCGCGCAAGATGACTGTGGGGGATCGTACCATTACCCTGCCTGCCTCGGGTAATAGCTGGGGTCTGCGTGTTTCCGGCAATTCCAATGAGACAGTGGGTTTTCAGGCGGTTTCTTCCGGCCCTTCGGTTCATGTGATTCAGGGCAATGGCCTTGGCGGCAATAATCAGGCTCTGAAATTCGATCCTGCGGGTTCTGGCGGGGCCGGTATCGGCGAGACAAACTGGGTTGATGGCCGCACCGGCCAGTCCAATCTGCCCGATGGCATCAGTACAGTGCGGGCTTCGGCAGCCGCTGCCGATGGCGGTATGTGGATTGTGGCCGATATGACAGCAGACGCAGGCGGCCACACTGTGCGTGGCCAGTCTGACGTTGTGCTGATGAAGCTGGATTCTACGGGGCAGGTGGTCATCAGTCGCGGGTTAGGTGCGGCCTCCAATGCGGCGGGCTATGCCATTTCGGTGTCCGATGATGGCCGCGTGGCTGTGGCCGGTTCAGTGACGGGTGGCCTGATCCCCGGTCAGAGCGGGGCGAATGCGGGCCTGTCCGACAGCTTTGTCTCGGTATTCGATGCCAATGGCGTCGAGCAATGGACCCATTCACGTGGTGCCAAGGCTGCAGATGAAGCCACGGCAGTATCGTTCGGTGCCGATGGAAAGGTCTATGTGTCGGGACGCGCCCAGTCGGCCATGCCCGGCACCACGGCGACAGGCGGCTGGGACAGCTATGTGCAGGTGTTTGGCGAGAGCCAGAGCCATGCCACCGCGCCGATCAAGGCGGCATCTTTGGGCACCACCCAGTTCGGGACGGTGGGTGACGATTCCGTTCAGGCCATGACTGTCGATGGCGACAATCTTTATACGGCTGGTATCGAGAACGGCAGCTTTGTCGTGCGCCAGTTCCGCATCGGTCAGGAGGGCGCTCCTGAGCTGTTATCCACGCGTAATCTGGGCGCGGCCCACAGCGGCGAGATTGCAGGAATTGCGGTATCGGATGGCAAGCTGATTGTATCGGGTGCAACGCGCAATGCTGGACTGAATATCGATACCGTAACCCGCGCCCATGCGGGTGGATCGGATGCCTTTGTGGCCAGTCTGTCGATGGACCTTCAGGCTTCGGGCGATGATCGCCTGACCTATTACGGTACGGCGGGCGATGACACAGCGGCGGATGTCAAGATCGTGGATGGCGAGGTCTGGCTGACCGGCACATGGGATCGCGCCCGTACGGCCAAGGATACAGATCCGTCCATTGCCTATCTGGCGCGGATCGACGCAACGACAGGTGCGGTGGATTGGAACCGCACATGGACCGGCGACAAGCAACAGGCCAAACCCTTGGCCCTGACTGTCACCAGCAATGGCTCCAGCGTGCTGGACAAGTTGGGCCTGCCCAGTGGCGAGCTGGTTCAGGACGTGTCGCAAAAACTGGTGGATGCTACGGGACTTAGGGCCGGTGACCGTTTCTATGTCATCAACCCCAATACCAACCGCAAAACCGCCGTGACGATCGATGCCCGCGATACCTTGCAAACCCTGGCCACCAAGATTGAAACGGCATCAGGCCGCAACCTGAAGGTCACCGTCTCGACCAATCGCGGCGAGGGTCCGGCCAGCGAAGGCGACAGCCGTGTCCTGCAAGGGGGCGGCCAGTACCTGACCCTGACCAATGCTGATGGCCGCAAGGGCGCTCTGATCTCTTCGGGGGAAACGGGGCGTGATGCGCTGGCGGGGCTTGGTCTGACGGCGGGCTATGTCGGCAAGGGCGATGACAAGCGCAAGACGATTGGTCTTGATCTGCCGGCCAGTCTGAACCTGTTGAATGCCGATTCCGTCATTCAGGCGCGTGATTTTGTACAATCGGCTTTACGCAGTGTACGCGAAGCCTATCGCGCTATGAGCCCGACCATGCTGAACGCCAATAAGGGGCCGGTCGGCGCGCCATCGGCCTATATGCAAAGCCAGATTGCCAATTATCAGGCGGCTTTGGCCCGTCTGGGTGGCTGAGTTCTGCACAGTCACAGTTGACGCGGGCCATTAGGACAGGGCTATTGAAGCCATTGATGGCGTAGAGACCCGTATGGCTTTTCCAAAAGATACCCGCACGATGGTAATTGTGGGCGCAGGTGTGGCCGTTGTGGCTGCTGTTGCGGCTGCAATGTTTTTCGGTGCGGGAAATCCCAATGACCCCGACAATGTGCCTCCAGCCGCCGAGGGCGGTCTGAAAATTGATCTGGCCGAGGCTCCGACGCTGGAGCCGACGCGTGAACTGCGTTGCTATGTCAGCGGCCAGTTTGTCGGCATGGCCACTCTGGCAAACTGCGCCGAACGAAATGGTGTGGCCACGGGCACTCTGGATGTCGGTCTGGATGCGACGGGCGCTTTGGCTGCGGCTTCGTTTACGCCGCCGCCCGCATTACCTGTCGATGAGCCCAAGGTTCAGGTTGTCAATCCTTCTGCACCGGCTCAAGCCCCGCAACCTGCGGGGCCGGTCGAAGGGCAGTGTCTGCGCCACGTCGGTTCCGAATGGCGTCAGGTCGGGCAGGGTATGAACCAGGCCGAGTGCGTGAACGCGCTTTATGCCGGTACCTGCATCCGTACGCCGGGCGAGGCCCAGTATGGTCGCTGGAACGATGTGACCTTGCGTCTGGTCCCGCGTCGGGTTGAAGTTTCGACGGATAATGCCAACTTCCGCACGTATGCGGATCAAAACCGCCAATGCCAGTTTCCGAGGCTCTGATGCGTCCAGTTTTTAAAACGGCTCTGATGGTGGGAATGCTGGGGACACTGGGTCTTGGCCTATCGGCATGCGCGTCCAACGAGGTCGAAGCCCCGATGGACGAGGGCGTCTGCTATCACGTTGGCAAGGATGCGACCCAGAAGGGTGGCATACGCTTTAACGAGGTTGCCCGCGACCAGCCGCAGATCGAGTTCTGTGCGGCCCGACTGGAAGAGTTGCGCATTAAATTCTTACGTATGGGCGGCTCCAATAATGATCTTGTCGGTGCCTATCAGGGGCGCTTTATCTTCATCGACCGTCAGGGCGTTAAGATGAGCACTTCGCTGAATGGTCCACGGTTTTTCGCTCTGACGCGCACGGGAGATGGCCGACTCGCTATACCGGGTGCCATTCAGCGCGAGATCGACGGGCGTCCCATCGCGATCGCTCCCTGATAGCATCTCGCGAGCAATAGATTTTCCGGTTGTGAAATCGGAACATAAATGGAACATTCCCGTCGCTGTCGGTCAGACCGGCGGGCAATAATAAAAGGACATCGGTCATGGCGGGCAGCGTCAACAAGGTTATTCTGGTCGGCAATCTGGGCCGCGATCCGGAAATCCGCACCCTGAACTCGGGCGACCGTGTCGCTAACCTGCGTATCGCGACCTCGGAAACCTGGCGCGACAAGGCCACGGGCGAGCGCAAGGAAAAGACCGAGTGGCACTCGGTGGTCATTTTCAACGAGAACATCGTCAAGGTGGCCGAGCAGTATCTGAAAAAAGGTTCGACCGTTTATGTCGAAGGCTCGCTGCAAACTCGTAAATACACGGACGCGCAGGGCGTCGAGAAATACTCGACCGAAATCGTGCTGCAACGCTTTAACGGCACCCTGACCATGCTGGGCGGTCGTTCGGATGGCGGCTCGGGCGGTGGTTATGGCGGTGGCCAAGGTGGCGGTCGCAATGATGATGATTACTCGTCGGGCTTCTCGACCGGCGGTGCCAACCGTCCATCTGGTCCGAAGGAAAGCTATGACCTGAACGACGACATCCCGTTCTAATCACAACGAAAAATGAGGCAGGGAGCCTATAGCTATCGCCATGATCCCGCCGTTCCGTCCTTTAAGGATGACCGGCCTGTGGTTCTGTTTGATGGCGATTGTGCTCTCTGCTCGCATTCGGCGCGGACCCTGCTCAAGCACGGTCCGCGTTTTCGTTTGTTGCCGATGCAAAGTGATCTGGGGCGGGCCTTGCTGGCCCATTACGGTCTAAGTCCCGATGATCCGGCGAGTATGCTGGTGATTGAGGACGGGCAGGCGATGGGCATGTCGGACGCGGTGCTGCATCTGGCGCGGCATCTGCCGTTTCCGTATCGGTTGGGGATGGTTGGCCATATGGTGCCACGCCCGATCAGGGATTTAGCTTATCGCTTTGTGGCGCGTAACCGGCGCAGGCTTAAGGGCAAGACATGGTGCGCCATGCCGCCCGAAGGCGCCGATATGAAGGACCGGATTCTGGATTAGGAACCGGTGGGGGTGACTATGGTTGGATGTATTCTGGTTCTCGGGGCCAATGGTTTTATCGGCTCGCGTGTGGCTGCGGCCATGTCATCGGCCGGGTATCAGGTACGGGCAGGGGCGCGTGATACGCGCACGGCCTCGCGACGGGCTCCACATTTTGAATGGGTAAAGGCAGATTTCTTTAACCTGACACGTCCCGATGACTGGCAGGGTTTGCTGGCCGGTGTCGATGCGGTGGTGAACTGCGTCGGCGTGCTTCAGGACGGCGGCAAGGACAGCAACCGTATCGCCCATATTGACGGCCCTCGTGCCCTGATTGCGGCGTGTGAAGCGGGTAGTGTGTCGCGCCTGATCCATGTTTCGGCTGTCGGTGCCGATGAGGATGCAGGCACCCTCTATGCATCTTCCAAGGCCGAAACCGAGACCATGGTCATGGCTTCAAAACTGGATTGGGTGATCCTGCGGCCATCGCTGGTGGTCGATCGTGCGGCCTTTGGCGGCACCGGCTTTATCCGTGCCTTGGCAGCTATGCCTCTTGTCATGCCGGTAGTGGGGGGCGAACAACGGTTCAAACCCGTGGCGTTGGCTGATCTGGCGCAGGTCGTGGTGAAACTGGTTTCGGATCGCAGCATCAGCCGCGAGGCCCTGGACATTACCGGACCCGAAACCGTGACCATGGTGGAAACCCTGTCGCTTTATCGCGGCTGGCTAGGGTTTGAGGCTGCTCCGATTGTGCGGGTACCGCGCTGGATGGCGACACCGGCGATAATGGCGGGGGATGTGCTGGGCCGGCTGGGATGGCCGTCACCTTTGCGCAGCACATCGATGAAGCAGCTGGATTACGGCGCGGCGGGCGCAGACAGTGACTGGGCCAGTCGTCTGGGTGTGGATGCCCGCAGCTTCCGGCGCTTCTTGTCGGAAAATCCTGCCTCGGTTCAGGATGTCTGGCATGCCCGCCTGTGGGGTGTGCGGCCCATTGCCATTCTGGTGCTGGGCCTTTTCTGGCTCCTGACCGGCGTGGTCAGCTATACCGTCGGATGGGAACAGTCTTTGGCCATTATCCGTGAAACGGCGGCGGCCCGTTTTGCATGGCCTATCGTGTGGTTTGGCGCGCTGCTGGATGTGGTGCTGGGGCTGATGCTGTTTGTGCGTCCATGGACCTCGCGGGTGGCGATCTTCATGTTTATGGCCACCATCGGATACCTGATCGCGGCGACGGTCCTGTTGCCGCAATACTGGCTGAACCCGCTGGGGCCGTGGCTGAAGGTGCTGCCGATGATGGCACTGTGCCTGTTTGTGGCAGGAACGGAGGCGAGACGCTAATGTATGAGTGGCTAAAGATCATCCACATCCTGTCGGGGGCTGTATTGTTCGGCACAGGGGCAGGGATCGCCTTCTTCATGTTGCGCGCCCACATGACCCGCAATGTCGCGACCATGGCGGCCGTCGGGTCGATCGTGGTACTGGCGGACTTTTTGTTCACAGCGACCGCTGTGGTGGTGCAGCCGATCAGCGGACTGGGCCTGATCCACCTTCAGGGCTACAGCTTGACCGAGCCGTGGCTGCTGGCGGCCTATGGGCTTTATGTGCTGATCGGCATTTGCTGGCTGCCGGTGGTGTGGATCCAGATGGAACTGGCGAAAATGGCCAAGCAGGCTCAGGCCGAGGGGGAGGCCTTGCCGCCCCGCTATTTCGGCCTGTTCCGCATATGGTTCATTCTGGGCTGGCCCGCCTTTGCCGGTGTGATCGGCATCTATTGGCTGATGGTGGCCAAGCCGGTTTTCTAAGGTCTGAGTTAACGGACGAAGCGGCCCTTGGTGGCCGCTTCGCTCAGGGCTTCACGCACAGCCGCTGTCAGCTCTTCCATCGTGTGAACCTGACGCACACCATAGGCCTCAGCGGTGATGTCCACATTGCCCTTGCGCCAAAAACCGTCGGGAGCCAGCACGATCAGTTTTCCGGTACGGGCATGCAGGCCCATTTCCAGCAGGCTGATGGGACTTTGGGTGCCGGGGGCGAAATACATGACGATGACGTCGCTAGCTTCGAGGGCGGCCAGTTCCCATTCCACCTGACGGCGGAATTCCGGCTCGTCGGCTTCGGGACGCCATGCAGGGTTCCAGTCGGGACGGCGCGGGTTCAGGACCACCACATCCATATCCGACAGGGCGCGGGTCATGGCGGCCTGCCAGTCGGGTGCGCCACCCATATCGATACTGCCGCCCATAAAGACGCGCGGCATGTGGTTATCCAGCGGCAGAGGCTCGGGTGAAGTGACGTGCACAGGACCAGCAAGAACGGGGCTGCTGATGGCTCCAAGGCACAATGCGGCGCTAAAGGCGGCAAAGGTCCGACGCAGGGGGGAACGGGCGATGGCCATGGGAACTCTCTTGGCTGGATACTGTGCGGTTCCCATAACCCGAAGTGACATCTAGGCGAAGTCATCGCGTGTCGAAACACGACGACAAGCTTCGTGAGAAGCCAAACGCCTTTACCTATGGCATGGCCAGATCACTATGTTGGATCAAAAGCTCACACCGCTGGAAATCGGGGCCATTCTGGCTATCGTTATCATTTGGGGTGTCAATAACGCAGCCGCCAAACTGGCGACAGAATATATGCCGCCGATGATGGTGGCCGCCCTGCGGTTTGCGGTCGCTGCATTGTGTCTGGCCCCGTTTGTGCGCCCGCCCTTCCCGAACTGGAAGGCTTTGTTGCTGATCGCGTTTCTGGGCGGGGTCCTGCACTATGGCTTGATCTATTACGCTTTTTCGCTGGCACAAGATGTCAGTCCTGTGTCTGTGGCCACCCAGATGTGGATACCGTTCACCACCCTGTTTGCGTTTCTGTTACTGGGGGAAAAGGTGCGTTGGCCGGGGCTTGTCGGGATGGCGATCGCCTTTGTCGGTGTGGCGTGGATGACGGCTGACCCGCATGCTCTGCATGATTGGGAGGCCATTATGATCGGCATTATGGGTGCAGCGGTTTGGGCCTTGGTGACGGTGATTGCCCGTCGTACGGCCTCTGTGCCGCCGCTGAAGATGCAGGGCATTTTGGCGCTTACCGCCTTTCCGACCATGACATTGGGTTCGCTCCTGTTTGAAACAGGACAGATTGAAGGCGTAAAATCCGCAACACCTCTGGTCTGGGCCTCTGTCATCTGGGCGGGGCTTTTGTCCTCGGTGTTAGCAACCAGCCTGTTATTCTGGCTGGTACAGCGCCGCGAAGCCGGACGTGTCACGCCCTATCTTCTGGGGTCCACAGTGGTCTCGGTACTGATGGGATGGCTGTTCATGAACGATCAGCTGACGCCGCAAATCATTACGGGCGCAGCACTTACACTGATCGGTGTGGTGGTTGTTTCTCTGGCCGAGCGTGGACTGCGATACGGCGCAGCGCGTTAGGGTTCGGCTTTGGCCACAAGAAAAAGGGCGCAGTGGCCAAGGCCGCTGCGCCCTTTTTCATAGGTGCTGTACCTAGTGCATCAGATGGATCGCACCACAGGCCACGCGCGCACCAGCCCCGCCAATCGGCTGGCTGGAATGGTCGTCGGCATTGGCGTGGATGATGATGGCCGAGCCGTCATTATCCAGCAGATCCTGTGCCGAATCATCACCTGACAGTCGGGCGCGGGTGGTGAAGATCTCGGCCTTGGCCGTGCCGTCTGCATGGGCATAGATATTGGGCAGATCGCCATTGTCGGGACCGTCGGCATTCATCAGGCCGTGCGGCACCTTGGCTTCGGGATGGTTGATATGGGCACCGGCAGACGTAAAGGCGGCCTCGCACTGGCCTGTTTCGTGCAGGTGGATACCATGCCAGCCCGGCGTCAGGCCTGTGGCTTCAACAACCATCAAAAGGCCGTTTGGACCTTGTTTCAGGGTGACGGTGCCCGCGGCGGCACCCTCGTTGTTGAACAGATGGACATTATAGCCTGACGATGTGGCTGCGGGCGCAGATTGGTGGCCTGTGTGCGAAGCCTGTTCAGCAGCGACAGCAGTGCAGGCTGTGGCGAGAGCGGCCAAGCTGCCGACGAGTAGGGCGGTGGTTGTTTTACGCATGATATTGCCTCCAGAAAGTACGGATTTGGAACGGCATGTTCTTTTGCCACGACGCCCCCTGAGTGCTAGAACCAACCCTAGCGGATCACGTTCCGATTCCGGCCATTTAAAGCCTGATTTCCTTGACCGACGATAGTTACCAAAACGCCGCCCCTTCGACGTCCGGCGAGATTGCAACGATCACCATCGAAAACGAGCTGAAACGCTCGTACCTTGACTACGCCATGAGCGTGATCGTCAGCCGCGCTCTGCCTGATGCGCGCGATGGTCTGAAGCCTGTTCACCGCCGCATCCTGTATTCGATGCATGACCTGAACATGACACCCGAGCGTTCGTACTCCAAGTGCGCGCGTGTGGTGGGTGACGTGCTGGGTCGTTTCCACCCGCACGGCGACTTGTCGGTTTACATGGCGCTGGTCCGTATGGCCCAGGACTTCTCCATGGGGCTGACCCTTGTGGACGGTCAGGGCAATTTCGGTTCCGTTGACGGCGATATGCCCGCTTCGATGCGCTATACCGAAGCGAAGATGACGCATGCTGCCGTGGCGATGCTGGCCGATATCGACAAGGATACTGTCGATTTCCAGCCGAACTACGACGAGAAGGAACTCGAACCGGTCGTTCTGCCGAGCCGGATTCCGAACCTGCTGGTCAATGGTGCCGGTGGTATCGCCGTGGGTATGGCGACCAACATTCCGCCGCATAATCTTGGCGAAGTCATCGATGCCTCGATTGCACTGCTGGACAATCCGGAAGTCTCTGATGAAACCCTGCTGGACATTGTCCCGGGGCCTGACTTCCCGACCGGCGGCGAGATCATGGGGCGTACGGCTCCGCGTAACGCCCTGCGTGACGGCCGTGGTTCGGTTATCGTTCGCGGCAAGGCTGCGATCGAGGAAATTCGCAAGGACCGTGATGCGATTGTCATCACCGAGCTGCCATATCAGGTCAATAAACAGACCCTGATCGAGCGCATTGCCGAGATGGTCCGCGAAAAGCGTCTGGAAGGTATTTCCGACGTTCGCGACGAATCCGACCGTCTGGGTATGCGTATTGTCATCGAGCTGAAGCGCGATGCTTCGGGCGATGTGATCCTGAACCAGCTTTATCGCTATACGGCGCTGCAATCGTCGTTCGGCGTCAATATGCTGGCGCTGAACCATGGCCGTCCCGAACAGATGGGCCTGCGCAAGCTGCTGGAAGTGTTCCTCGAATTCCGCGAGGAAGTGATCGTCCGCCGCGTGAAATTCGAGCTGAACAAGGCGCGTGATCGTGGTCACGTCTTGGTCGGTCTGGCTGTGGCTGTGGCCAATATCGACGAAGTGATCCACATCATCCGTTCGTCGGCCGATCCGTCCGAAGCCCGCGAACGCTTGCAGAGCAAGGCATGGCCGGTGGGCGACATGATGGCTCTGGTCGAGCTGATTGCCGATCCGCGTACAGTTCTGGTCGAGGGCGGCCTGATCCGTCTGACCGACGAACAGGCCAAGGCCATTCTGGCCCTGACCCTGTCGCGTCTGACCGGTCTGGGGCGTGATGACATCTTTGGTGAAGCCAATACTCTGGCAGGCACCATTGCCGGTCACCTCGAGATCCTCTCGGACCGCAAGAATGTTCTGGCCATCATCCGCGAAGACCTGCTGACCGTTAAGGAGCAGTTTGCTGTGCCGCGCCGCACCCTTATCGGTGAGGGCGATCACGAGATGGAAGACGAAGACCTGATCCCGCGTGAGGACATGGTCGTGACCGTCACCCACACCGGCTACGTCAAGCGCGTGGCTCTGAACGCCTATCGCACCCAGCATCGCGGCGGTAAGGGCCGTTCGGCCATGTCCATGAAGGACGAGGATGCCATCACCGGCGTCTTTTCGGCCTCGACCCACACGCCGGTTCTGTTCTTTGCCACCAACGGCAAGGCCTATAAGCTCAAGACATGGCGCCTGCCGCTGGGCACGCCGCAGTCCAAGGGCAAGGCCTTTGTGAACCTGCTGCCGATCGAGCCGGGCGACAGCATCATGAACGTGCTGCCGCTGCCGGAAGACGAGGCAACCTGGGGCGATTACGACATCATGTTCGCCACCAAGTCGGGCGATGTGCGTCGTAACAAGCTCAGTGATTTCGCCACGGTGAACCGCGCGGGCAAGATCGCCATGAAGTTGGAAGACGGTGACCACATGGTCGGCGTCGCCATCTGTAATGCCGAAGACGACATCCTGCTGACCACGGCACTGGGCCGCGCCATCCGCTTCAAGGCGGACGACGTCCGCGTCTTCAAGGGGCGTGACTCGACCGGTGTTCGTGGTATCCGTCTGCAAGACGGTGACGAGGTGATCTCCATGGCCGTTCTGGGCCGTGTGGATGCTACGCCGGAAGAACGTGCCGCCTATGTCAAACACGCCAATGCAGCCCGTCGCGCGGCGGCTGGCGAAGGCGACGAAGAGGTTGTTGCGACCGAGGCCGAGGATGAAGGCGGCGATGATGCTGTCCTGACGCCGGAGCGTATCGAGCAACTGGCCGCCGCCGAGCAGTTCATCCTGACCGTCTCTGAAAACGGTCTGGGCAAGCGTTCGTCGGCTTATGAATACCGTCGCACCGGTCGCGGTGGTCAGGGCCTGACGGCTCACGGCCTTGGCGGTCGTGCGGGCAAGCGTCTGGCCGCAGCCTTCCCGGTTCTGGACAGCGATGACCTTCTGCTGGTTACCGATGCCGGTCAGATGATCCGCACCCCTGTCGAGCAGGTCCGCATTGTTGGCCGTTCGTCTCAGGGTGTGATGATCTTCCGTACCAGCAAGGACGAGACCGTGGTTTCGGTCGAGCGCCTGCCGGGTTCGGACGAGGACGATACCGAGGTTGAAGGCGAGGGCGTGATCGAAGGTGAAGCCACCGAGATCGCCGAAGCCCCGACCGCCTCGGAGGACTAAGAGACACATGGCCGTCGAACCGCAGTTGTGGATCGACGGCCATGCTGCATCTGCGGCGGATTTACGCCGTATGGCCATGGTCAACTATGGCGCTCTGACCTCGTTTTCGTATCAGGCGAACGGGGTGCGCGGACTGGACCTGCATCTGCAGAGGTTGATCGCCTCGGGTCAGGAACTGTTTGGCCAACAACTCGATAAATCAAACATTTTGAAGCCCTTGCGCGCTGCTCTTGCGGCAGTGGACGAGGCGTGGGTGCGTGTCACCCTGACGGCACCGGACCTGTCGATCCGCACACCCGAACAGTCTGGCGATATGGTGGTCGGGGTGTGGGTGTCGGGTCCGGCGCAGCCTCTGTCCGATGGTCAAAGGCTCAGCGCTGTCCCGCACCAGCGCGAACTGGCGCACCTCAAACATCTGGGTACGACCGGCATTATTCATGCCCGCCGCAAGGCTCGCATGGACGGATTTGACGATGCCTTACTGGTTTCATCTACTGGCCAGATACTGGAAGGCACAGTCTGGAATATCGGTCTGATTTGCGATGACACTGTGGTCTGGCCCATGGGCGACATTCTGGATGGGGTAACGCGCCGTCTAATTGAAAGTGGCCTATCGGAAATGGGCATCTCCCAAGCCTATGAAGCGGTGTCCTTGCGTGATCTCAGCCGATTTGAGGCGGCATTCTTGTGCAATGCGGCAACGCCCGCGGGCTCTATTTCGGCTATCGACGGATATAGCTTTGATGCCGAGCATCCGATGCTTGCGCGCATACGCGACGCATGGACGCGTCAGGCTTTGCAACCGCTGTAATACGGGCGGGCAATGTCATATTCGGCTGCGAGGTGAAGCCATTTGCGCTATTCCCCTCTTTTTGCACCTGCTAAGCAATGCGGACTTAGAGTTGGGGAGGCTTGAGATAGCCTATGCGTATCGGACTTTATCCAGGTACTTTTGATCCGGTCACGAATGGCCACCTCGACATCATCGGGCGTGCGGTCAAACTGGTCGACAAGCTGGTGATCGGTGTAGCGCAGAACGATGCCAAGGGACCGTTGTTCACGACGGCCGAACGTGTCGAAATGCTGCGTTACGAAGTCGCCCGATTCGGTGATGCGATCGAAGTGCGCCCGTTCTCCAGTCTGCTGATGCATTTTGCTGAAGAGGTCGATGCGACCTGTATCGTGCGAGGCCTGCGCGCTGTGGCCGACTTTGAATACGAGTTTCAGATGACAGCAATGAACCAGCGTCTGAATAGCCAGATCGAAACCGTCTTTCTGATGGCTGATCCGCGTCATCAGGCTATTGCTTCGCGCTTGGTCAAGGAAATCGCTATGCTGGGCGGTAATATCGAAAGCTTTGTCAGCCCTGCGATTGCCGCAGCGGTACTCGACAAGGTGGGCAAGCGCTGAAACATTGAGTCTATGAAAAACCTGCTGATTTGTATGAGCGCAGCCACCGTCCTTATGGCCGGTGCTGCACAAGCCCAGTCCACGCCGTCAGCGGATTGGCGCATGGTGGCCCCCGAGAATCTGTGGGTGATTGATACGTCCAAGGGGCGGGTTCTGGTCGAGCTGGAACCGCGCATTGCGCCGAACCATATCGAGCGCATTCGCACCCTGACGAACCAGAACTTTTATGATGGCCTGAAATTCCACCGCGTCATTCCCAATTTCATGGCGCAAACCGGTGATCCCAAGGGGACGGGCGAGGGGGGCAGTGAGCTGCCCGATATCGCCGCCGAGTTCAGCTTCCGCCGTGGACGCGATGCGGGCTATGTGCCCGTTGCCAATGGCGGTCCGGGTCACGTGGGGACTGTCGGTTCAGTGGTGGTTGCCACCCAGCCTGACGCCCAGATGATGATCAATGCCGATATGAAGGTATGGGCCACGCCGCTGTTCTGTGCGGGCACGGCTGGTATGGCACGCTCTTCACAGCCGAACAGCGCCAACAGCCAGTTCTATCTGACGACCGGCCATGCCGACACGCTGAACGGCAACTATACGGTCTTTGGTCGTGTACTGTCGGGCCTGGATGTCGTGAAGTCGCTGAAAGCCGGCTCTGAAGCGGCGGACGGTGCCGTGGGCGAGGGGGCTGATGTGATGACGCGCGTGCGTCTGGCCTCGCAATTGCCCGAAGGAGAACGCCCGACTGTGCGCGTGGCTGTGGCCGGTGGTGCGCCGTTTAATGCCGCAGTCGAGACCGCGCGTACGGCCAAGGGCAACGGTTTTACAGCATGCGATATCCAGATACCGGTCCAGATCGATAACGGCTGAATACGCCGGAACTGAAAACGATAACAAAGGCGGGATGATGAAACCGATAAACCTTGTAGCCGCAGCCCTTGTGGCCAGTTTCGGTTTCTCTCCCGCCCTTGCGGAGCCTGTGGGCCCCGACAGCGATTACGAGGCCATCGCCCCCGAAAACCTGCTGGTCATCGACACGACCAAAGGGCGTATCTGGGTCGAGATGACACCCGATATTGCCCCCTTGCATGTCGAGCGTATCCGTCTGCTGGCGGGCGAGGGTTTTTATGACAACGTCAAATGGCACCGCGTCATTGACGGCTTTATGGCCCAGACAGGTGATCCGACGGGCACCGGCGAGGGTGGTAGCACCCATGGCACTGTAAAGGCCGAGCTGACCTTCCGGCGCGGGCCGGAAACGCCGTTCGAACCTGTGGCCCATCCTGCGGGCTATCCGGAAGGTTTTCACCACAGTGTGCCCGTCTATAGTCAACCGGATCGTTTTTTCGGTCGGTTCGAGGACGGTAAGGCTACCGCGTGGGGCATGTACTGTCCCGGTGTGGCCGGTATGGCCCGCGACACCGACGAGAACAGCGCTGACAGCCAGTTCTTCTTCATGCGCGATGCCTATCCGTCGCTAGAGCGCCGCTACAGCGTCTGGGGCCGCGTGGTTGTCGGACAGGATGTCGTCAATGCACTAAAGGCCGGTGACCTGCCCAGCGGCATGGTCACAGATCCCGATGTCATGACCAAGGTGCAGGTGGCCTCGGCCATCCCGGCAAGCGAACGTCCGGGCGTCTATCGCCTGCGCCCAGACAGCAGAACCTTCCGGGGCATAGTGGCCACAGTGCGTCAGGCCAGAGGTGCAGACTTCTCGCCATGCGACATCCAGATTCCTGTGCGGATCGAACCGTAAGCCCTAGCTTGTTGCCGGGGTTGCGGGCGGGGGTGTCCCTCGCGAACGCTTGCGCCGACGACGGCGTTTGCGAGTGGCGCGATTAGGTTCGCTCATCATGGTCAGCAACAGCCCTTCGCGCAGACCACGGTCGGCCACGCGCACTCTCTCGCAAGGCCATGCCCGCTGTACGGCTTCCAGTATTGCGGCTCCCGCCAGAACCAGATCGGCCCGATCCGGCCCGATGCAGTTTTCCGCTGCACGTCCGTCCGGGCCGAGGGTGATGAGGCGGTTGGCCGCTGACTCACAATCAGTGCGCGTCATCCAGAGGCCATCCACCAGATCACGCTGATAGCGGCGCAGACCCAGATGGATACCGGCCAGACTGGTGATGGCACCCGATGTGCCAACCATATGGGCGCGGCCTTGTTGATAGAGGCTATGATAGGCGGGGTCGTCAGGCGCGCCCCTAGCAATTGCGTCACCGACATCGGCGACCATGGCTTCGTACCAGTGTCGCGGCGAACCTTGCGGTTCGGGATGACGTTCTGCCAGACTGACAACGCCCAGAGGAACCGACATCCAGGCTAGTGTATCCAGGCCTTGTTCGCTGCGACGCATCCATGACAGCTCCGTCGAGCCGCCGCCAACGTCAATGACCAGAACAGCTTCGGATGTCGGATCAATCAGATTGAGGCAGCCCGCAACGGACAGGCGCGCTTCCTCGATGGGGTCAATAATCCGTAGATCCAGTCCCGTGCCTTTACGGACGCGCTCGATAAATTCCGCGCCATTGGAGGCACCGCGACAGGCCTGTGTGGCCACTGCGGATAGATTTTCAGCTTTGAGGCCGCGTCTGGCAATGCGTTCGGCGCATAGATTGAGGGCTTCATAGGCCCGTTCCATGGCGTTGCTGTCCAGACGGCCTGTGCGAGAGAGGCCTTCGCCAAGCCGCACAATCCGGCTGAAGGAATCAACCACGCGAAAGCCGTCACGCGCAGGACGCGCGATCAGCAGGCGGCAATTATTGGTCCCCAAATCAAGTGCGCCATACAAGGGTGCATCCCGATTTGAATCGCCCGACCGACGTGGTCTGGAGGGCTGGGACCGTGAGTCGCGCTTGGGTGGCGCGCCTTTGGTCTCCGGCATGGGCCGACAAGGGTATGTGGGCGGTCCAAAGTGGCGCCCGTCATACTTAACCTAGCCCGCATCCCGTCATCAGGCCAAGCCCCCAAGCTGTGTAATTATGATTACAGGATTTAAGGTTACAAATAGTCACACTGAATGACGGTTTTTGTAGCAACCTTCATGTGCGCCAAACGTATCTGGCTTATGATCCAAGCTCGCACAGCACGTTTTGGACTAGGTCAGAAAGTCCGTCACATCCACCACGTTTTCTATGGCTTGGTGCTGGATGTGGATGCGAGCTATCAGGGGCCGATCGGGGATATTGGCAGCATCAACCCCGAACAGCCTTTTTACTCGGTCATGGTGGAAACCGAGGAAGGGCTTGCCATCGCCTATGCCGCAGAGGAAGCTTTGGCGGTGACAGAGGGGGTGGAGCCGATTTCCGAACAAGAACAGTGTCGACTGTTCACAGTTGATGGCAATGGCCGCCACGCCCCCCGTTTGTGCGCCCTGCAGTAAGGGTCAGACGCGGAAGTTTTCCCACGGGCCGGTAATGGCCAGTGTCACACCCGGCGAATAGATGTTGACGAACATGGTCTTGCCCTCGGGCGAGAAACAGACGCCAGCCAGTTCGCTATTAGTGTCATCGCTGTCATGCGGCTCGGCATTGCGCGCAATCGTGTAGATGCGACCATCGGGCATGACGCCCTTGATGTGGTTGGTGCCGATCTTGCGATCCTCGCAGCCGATGACGTGGCCGTTCGGGGCGATGGTGATGTTGTCGATATAGTCCAGCACTGCACGGTCGGTGGCTTCTACGAACAGTTCGATCTGCCCCGGTTGTAGAGCCTCGTCATGGGCACCTTCGCGCGGCGAGGGGACATAACGCATAATCTGGCCGTGACGTCCTACGCCCCCCGAGGTGCAGGTGAAATACAGGTGATCTTCGGCCCAGTGGATACCTTCGCCACGGGCAAAGAAGGCCGCGCCAGCGGCATGGCCGCGCAGGTTCAGATCGCCTTCAGGGCTTTCGACATCCGATAGAGTGATCCAGCGGGTGGTGCGTTTCTGGCCCTGTGACCACATCACGCTGTCCCAGTTGCGCGTATCCGCGGACGGTTGATCGACAATGGCGAGGGCTTGCAGCTTGCCGCCCCTGTCCAGATGGCGCGGATCGACCGGCAGATAGCGATAGAAGAGCGAGTTTTCGACATCTTCGGTCAGATAGACCACGCCGGTACGCGGATCGATACAGGCGGCTTCGTGCTTGAAACGGCCCATGGCCTTGATCGGTTTGGGCTCGACCAGACCTGTGTCATTGGCGGGAACCTCGAACACCCAGCCATGGTCTTGGGGCAGACCGTCTTTGATACCTGCGAGGCTTTCCTCGCACGACAGCCATGAGCCCCACGGTGTCTTGCCGCCCGCACAATTGGTGGCGGTGCCCGCCAGCGACAGGTGGCTGCGTTCCAGCTTGCCGGTCTTGAGGTTGTAAACCAATGTGGTCGTGCCGCCGCCCAGCGGATAGACGCCGCCATCGGGGTCGGGATAGACGCCGTAAACCTTGCTGCGGTCGATATCGTCGGCCAGACGGTGCGCCGTTCCCCATGCGCTGAGATTGAACTCGTCGGCATCGACCTCGTGGTTACGCACCAGAATGACGCGGTCATCATCCAGCGGGAAACAGCCCATGCCGTCGAACTTGTCCGGCGTCATCAGGCCGTCATTCATGGTCTCGCCAGCCTGCGATACCACGCGGTACGAAAACCCTTCCGGCAGGTCCAGGACGCCATAGGGATCTTTGACCATCGGGCCATAGCCGAACACTTCGTTGCGGGCTGGGCCGTCAATGAAACCATTGGCGGCGGCCTGTGCGCGAAGGGCATAGCCGGACAGGGCAAGGGCGGTGGCGGAGGCCATAAAGGCGCGACGTGAAGGGTTCATAGGGCGCTCCGTAGGCTGATTGGATAACGTGTGAATGACGCGAGTTTAACGGCCGTGTGACAGGTCATCATGCCGCAGTTTTCTTAGCGACGCCGACGCCCATCAGTATGCCAAACACACCGGCCCGTCTGGCGATTTCATAGGCCACAGCACAGCCGGTCAGGGTGAGGGACAGTACCACACCCATTTCGACAAACAGCGGCAGGTTCAGTTTTTCGAGTTGGAAGGCCAGCACCACAATCAGGGTCTGGTGGACGATGTAAAAGGTAAAGATACCGCCGCCTAGCCAGCGCATCAGCGGCGAGGTCTGGCGGATATGTTGCGCGCCATAACCCAGAATGGCGCAGATAAAGGCCCACTGGTCGATGGTATAAACCACGCGCATGGCCTGTTTCAGAGCCTCTGGCGGCGCGGTGTCTTTGAAGCCGGTCATATAGCCGACCCAGACCCCGTATGAGACCAGTGCCAGCGCCAGAAACACATGGCGATAGCGCTGCAACGCCTCGGTTACACGCGGCGCATCGGCCATCAGGAAACCGAACCCGAAGGCGGCAAGGCTGAGGGCGTGGTTATACAGATCACCGAAAAGATCGTGCGTGATCGGGAACTGGGGAAACAACCACAAACGGATCAGCGCCAGATAGGCCATCGGCCATATAAACAGACCGATACCGCTGAATAGGCGTTCGAAAACCTGTGTGGCCTTGGCAAGACGTGGGCCTGCCCAACCGGCCACCAGCGCCGCGATCAAACTATAGATCATGGCATAGGCGACGAACCACAGATGATTCCATGTCGGGGTGGTGATACAGCCGTCGGCATCACACCAGTCACCCTTGGATGTGACATAGCGCACCCAGAAATCGGCGGTCATGGCATTGTGATAGATATCGGTCGCAAGGCCGTTATCGCGCACATGCTGGACCACCTGATAATAGGTTTGCGGCGGCACGATCACCAACATGCCGAACAGCAGAGGTAAAAACAGTCGCAACAGTCGCGATCCGCCCAGCCGTTCGGCGGCCCCCGGTCCCTCGGCGCGGTACTTCTCAAGCAATAACCGTGTGGCCGCGCCTGAAACGAGGAACAACAGGGTCAGCCTCCACGGATTGGTGAACCACATGACGGGTTGCAGCCATTCCTGCGGGCGGGCGCTGTTCACATGAAAGTCCCACGGCACATAGAACATGCCGATGTGGTAGAGGATCAGCAGCATGAAAGCCCCTATGCGGATGGCGTCCAGATCATGTCTGCGCAAAAAGTGGTGTGCAGTGGTTTGGGTCATGCCCTCTAGACAGCGGCTGGCGGCACGGCGCTCAATGGGCGCGGGCGAATAGGCCCGATAAAGGGGCCAGACGGGGAGCGGCTGTGACGAGTGGCGTGAACAGTGTGACGAGCGGTGCGGACAGGTCGGATCTGTTTCGCGGGGGGCTTCTGTTGCTGGCCTGTGCCGGTGTGGTCACCACCATCAATATCGTGACCACATGGGTGGATACGGCAGACGCCCATCGCTGGGAGCCAGTGGTGTGGGAGGTAAGCAGCCTGATCGGGCTGGTTTGTGCGCTTTGGATTCCGTGGCTGGCTGCGGCGCGTGCGCCTGCGGACCAGTTATTGTCGGCCGGATGGAAAACGCGCCTGCATTTCGTGGCCGTACATGGTGCAGCAGTGGTGGCCTATTCGGTGCTGCATGTGGCGGTGTTCATCGTGCTGCGACAACTGGCCTATGTCGTGATGGACCATGGCCCGTACACGTTCGGCAACCACTTCCTGTTCGAGTTCCGCAAGGACATTCTGGTCTATTTGCTGTTCATCACCGTGTTCTGGGGCGTGGCCGAGGTGCGCCGCAACCGCAAGGACGAGGTGCGCCCTGTCAGTTTCGATATCCGAGACGGGGCACGGATTATACGGGTGCCGCTGAACGATATTCTGGCTGTGGCCTCGGCGGGTAACTATGTCGAGTTCCATCTGGCCGACGGACGAAAACCCCTGATGCGAGCGACGCTGGCGGCAGTCGAGGCGCGTCTGGAACCAGTCGGTTTTGTGCGCAGCCACCGTTCATGGCTGGTGAATCCGGCGCGAATGACAGGGCTGGTGCCTGTCGGTTCCGGTGACTGGACGGTCGGTCTAGGACCACTGGAAGCACCGCTGTCACGGCGCTATCCACAGGCACTGGAGCGGCTGAAGGCTTAGGGCCGCTGGAACGGGTAGAAGTCTCGGCCGAGGTTGAGGATGGCGCTGAGTTCATCCAGAGCGCCACGGCTTTCGATCAGCAATGACGGATCGGCAAGGTCGGCAGGACGCAACTCGTCACGATACCAGCGCAGGGCCCAGACGGTCAGACGGGCATAAAGCTCGTCGGTCATGCGCATGGCGGGGTTGGTGGCGGCCAGTTCTTCGTCGGTCAGCACGACCCGCAGGCGCAGACAGGCAGGGCCACCGCCATTGGCCATGGACTGGCGCACATCGACATATTCCACGCGGCCAATCGGGCCGTTAGAGGCTGCAATCTGTTCGGCAACGGCGTGACTGCGCGGGTTGTCGCGGGTTTCGGTGGGGCAGATCAGGGTCAGCCGATCATCACCGGGCAGGCGTACCAGCATGGAGTTGAACAGATAGGAACTGATGGCATCGCCCAGCGGCAGGTCGGTGGCGGATACCTCTACGAACTTTGGCTCGAACCCTTTGGCGGCGGCGCGTATGGCGGCCTTGGTCGCGTTGGTGTCTTCAAAGGCCAGTTCGTGGAAGAACAGCGTGTCCAGCGCGCCCACACAGACCACATCATTGTGGAAGGTGCCGCCTGCGATGGCGGCGCGTGATTGCTGGGCCAGCACCGCACCCGAAGCCCCGTGGCGGCGCATGATGGCCTCGCATGCCTCATAGGTCTGACGGGCGGGGTAGGGACCGTTCCAGTTCTCGAACGCCTTGCGGCCCCAGACCATCAGGTTGACGCCCACATCACCATGATCGGCGCACAGACGTACATGGTTGGCTGCGCCTTCGTCGGCCAGATGGGCGACGGGGGACAGGGCATCATGAACGGCGAACTTGCGGCTGTCGGGGAAGAGGGTGTTTAGCGCCCGCTGGGTCTGCTGGTGCTCCAGCGAACGGTGTAGGTTGGTGACGAGGTTGGCGGGGGTGAAATGTACACGGCCATCGGTGCTGTCGGCGCTGGGCGTGACGGTGGCCGCATTGGCCGCCCACATTGGGGATGCCGAACAGGCGGCAGCGGCAAAGGATGGTGCATCCTTCCAAGCACGTTCCAGCACTTGGGCGTCGGTGCCTGCAAAGCCCAGCGAGCGCAGGAACGGGATGTTCGGGCGCTCGTGCGGGGGCAGGATGAATTGCGGTAGACCCAGATCGGCCAGACGCTTCATCTTCTCCAGCCCCTGCAACACAGCCGCGCGCGGATTGGACGCCACGCCCTTGTTCAGGCTGGACGCCAGATTACCCGGCGACAGCCCTGCATAGGAGTGGGTTGGCCCGATCAGGCCATCGGCATTGGTTTCGATGGCCTGTGCAGACATTATTTCAGGCCTTTGATTTCGTTCGTGATGTTAGCCACGCTTTGCGCTTCGAAGCTGGCGACCGGATAGGCGCAGTAGTCGGCGGCGTAATAGGCGCTGGGGCGGTGGTTGCCGCTGGAACCGAGGCCACCAAAAGGCATGTCACCCGCCGCGCCGGTGGTTGGGCGGTTGAAGTTGACAACGCCCGCACGGATGGTGGTGATGAAGCGATCCCACAGCGAAACATCGTCGCTGATCAGGCCCGCCGACAGGCCGTAACGAGTGTCGTTGGCGGCGGTCAAAGCATCTTCGAAGCTGTCCACGCGGATCACCGACAGGAAGGGCGCAAAGATTTCCTCGTCCGGAACGTCCACGCCGGTCACGTCGATGATGGCCGGTTTGACGAAGGCCTCGGACAGGCCGTCGATATTGCCCGAGGCGCGGATCACCTTGGCCCCCATGTCGATGCGGGCTTGTAGATCGGCGAGGGCCTTTTGCGCGGCGCGAGCCGAAATCAGCGGGCCGCCATAGACCTCGGCATTGCCGTTCCACGGACCAAAGCTCAGACGGTCGGACAGTTTGGCGACGGCCTCGACAACGGCATCGCCTTGCGGGCCGTTCGGCACGATCAGACGACGTGCGCAGGAACAACGCTGGCCCGAGGTGATGAAGGCTGATTGCACTACATGGGTAGCCGCAGCCTCGGGATCGGCCACATCCCACACCACCAGCGGGTTATTGCCGCCCAGTTCCAGCGCGAGGATCACATGCGGATCATCGGCAAACTTCTTGCGGAAATGGGCACCGGCGGCACCCGATCCGGTGAACATCAGGGCGTCGATCTTTTGGTCCAACAGGGCCGCGCCGACTTCCTTGCCGCCTTGAACCAGATTGATAACGCCATCCGGTACGCCCGCTTCCAGCAGGCATTCGACCATGATCTGGCCGGTCAGGGGTGCTTCTTCGGACGGTTTGAACACGACCGTATCGCCCGCCAGCAGGGCCGGGACGATATGGCCGTTGGGCAGGTGGCCGGGGAAGTTGAACGGGCCAAGCACAGCCGCGACACCATGCGGGCGATGGCGCAGCACGGCGCGGCCAAAGGCCATGTCATTGCTGCGCTCGCCGGTACGCTCGTTATAGGCGCGGATGGAGATATCCACCTTGCCCTGCATGATGGTGGCTTCGGCCTGTGTTTCCCATAGGGCCTTGCCGGTTTCGCGGCTGATGGCCTCGGCGATTTCGGAGCTACGCTCCTTCAGGCGGACCTGATAGGCCTTCATGATGGCAATGCGCGCTTCACGCGAACGTAGCGCCCAGTCGGAGAGGGCCGTGCGGGCCTTGGCGACAGCGGCGGCCACCTGTTCGGCGGTGGTTTCCACGCCTTCCCAAACGATTTCGCCGGTGGTGGGATCAATGGACTGGAACTGGGGCATGAAACGGCTCTGTTGAGGGTCAGACTTTGACGCGGACGATATCGCCGGTCTTCACACGAAGAGCGCGGGCGGCATCGGCGGGGATGGTGACGCTGTCACCGTGGATATCGACCTTAACGCGTACGGCGCGGAAATTGGCGATGCTGTCGGTTGAAACCAGAGCCGGAAGCTCTGCCTGAATATCTTCGCCCAGTTCGACCTTCAGGGCGCGGGCATCACGCACGGTGCGGATATTGTCGCGGCCGCAGGAAACCGTGGGGCCGGCATCGAAAATATCGACCAGACCATTGATGCGGAAGCCTTCGGATTCCAGCAGCGCCATGGCGGGAATGCCCTGCGGATGGACCTTGCCGATCACGGCGCGGGCTGGTTCAGGCAGAAGCTCGACATAGATGGGGTGGCGCGGGGCCAGATCGAGGATGAACTGTTTGTCGGTCGATCCGGTCATGCGGTCGGCGTCGTCAAAGTCCATCGGGAAGAATTTGTGCGCCACATGATCCCAGAACGGACAGGCCCCATCCGGCGTGAACACACCACGCAACTCGGCCAGTACATTGTCGGCGAACATTTCCGGCTGGGCACCGATCAGCATATAGCGCGACTGGGCCAACAGGCGACCTGCGCCCCCGCGCCGACGATCGGCCTTGAGGAACAGCGAGCCGACTTCGGACCAGCCCGCGCATTCATTCACCAGCACCAGTGTCTGGTGGTTCAGCTTTACGCCCAGAGACGGTGACTGGACGATGTTGTTGACCAGACGGAACGAGAAGAACGGGCGTTTCAGACCGACCGTGGCCTTGACCGAACCGATACCGTCAATGTCTCCGGTATCGCTGTCTTCCAGCATCAGAGTGTACCACGCCTCTTCCCACGGGACTTGGCCGAGGAAGCTTTTCTGGCTCAGTTCCAGACGCTCGGTCAGGACATCGGCATCTTCGGGCAGGCTGGTAAAACCGGGACCGGACAGGATGGCCAGTTCCAGCAGATGAGCCAGATCGGCAGGGCCGGCAGGACGTACAATAAGCATGGACTACAGGGTCTCCAGTCGGAGCTGTTTCAGCTTGAGGGCGTCAATCTCGCCCGAAGCGATCTTGCACAAAATAAGGGCCGACAGGCGGGCGCGGTCACCGAAACTGTCGGGCCACGCATATTCCTGATCGGAATGGATATCGCCGCCGATGACGCCCAGCGTATCGACATTGGGCAGACCGGCGGCATGAAGATTATTGCCCTCGCAGACACCGCCCGAGGACTGCCAGCGTATGGCTTGCCCCAACAGGTCGCCGACGTTTTTCACCGCGCCGAACAGGGCGGTCTGGCTGGCATCCATAGGCTTGGGCGCACGCGTCATGCCACCATGAAGATGCAGGTGCAGGCCTTCAAGTGGCGGTGACTTGCAGATGTCGTCGATGGCATCCACCACCCATGAGGCGCTTTGGGCATCGGGCACCCGCACATTGAAGCGCACCACGGCATTGTCGGCGACGACGTTCAGCGGGCCACCGCCGTCGATCTTGGCGACATTGACCGTCACACCTGCGCGCTGGCCATTCAGGCTGTGCAGCTTGGCGGCGATCATGCCGGCACCTGCAATAGCATTGGCACCTTCGTGGAAGGCACGGCCCGCATGGGCGGCCTTGCCGTGGACGATCAGGTGATAGTTGCCGCTGCCTTTTCGCTCACCCGCCAGAGTGCCGTCGGCCATGGCGGGTTCATAGGTCAGGCCGATATGGCCGCGGGCCCCCAGCTCGGCTAGCAGGGGTGCAGAACCCGGAGAGCCGATTTCCTCGTCGGGGCTGAGGAGCGCGGTCCAGCCGACGCGATCTTTGAGCGGATGTGCCTCGAAGGCTTCGAGGGCCCCCAGCATGACGCTGATCCCGCCCTTCATATCGGCAATGCCGGGGCCGTTCAGCGCACCGTCGTCGCGCGTAACAACACGCTGGAACGGGCTGTTCTCGGCAAAGACGGTATCATAGTGGCCGGTTAGAACGATCTGGATCGGCGCATCGGGGCGGCAGGTGATTTTGAGGGCAGGGGCATAGGTGTCAACGCTGACCGAACCATCGGCGGCGACGCTGCTGGATGTGCCGGTCGGCACGCGCTCTATCTTGGCGGGCAGGACGGAGAAGGCATCTTCCAGTGCCGCAAGCACAGCCAGAAGGCCCGCCGTGTTGCGGCTGCCCGAGTTGATATTGGCCCAGTCAACGGCTCGCCCGATAAGGACGTCGCCGTGCAAGGCGGGACTGCCGAGGACGGTGTGATCGTGCGGGTCCAGATTCATCTACACACCCTAATCCGGCAAAGAACAAAGGTGAAGGAGCGGTGTTTTCTATCGACGCTTATGGGAATCGCGGGCTCTTGCCGATAGGATTTTACCCTTCAGGGCCGGAGTTACGCATGAACCGTCGATTTTCCTCACCGTTTGCCAATATCGAATCGCGTGAACAGGCCATGTCGATGGCGCGCTATAGCGTCGCGGGCTTTGGCCTGTGGGGTGTCGTGTTGTTGATGCAGGCCGGACTGGTCTGGTGGGGACCGGAACGTGCGGACAGCGCGGGGTCTACATTGGGATTTTTGGTATTTCAGTTCATTGCGGTGACTGTTGCCGGTCTGTTTCAGGCGCGCAAACCAAACCGTATTTTGCCGGTTTTTGGTGTAGCCTGGAATCTGTTCGAGCTGTCTTCGTTGATGGTAGGGCTGATGGTCGGAATGCCAATGGCCGTCAGTGGTCTGCCAGCCTGGGCAGCGGCCCTTTCATCGGGCGCAGTATTAGTATGCGTGATTTTGCACATCGGGGGTTTGCGCGGGACCGTGGCTCTGTCACGTTTTTCCTGACAATGCCGACCGAGCGCAAGACCTGCATAAGGTTTTGCATGCTAGAGGGAATAATGTGCCGATAAAGTCGGTGCAGGGTGGGGGCTTTGGAAATAATGACCGATATCGGTTTCGTTAAAAGCATCTGGCAGGGACCGGAGACCCGTCAACACGCCATGATGCATGCGCGTCTGGCATCGGTTGTTTTAGTGCTTTCGGCATTGGCCAGTACGATCCGCTACTGGGTGACCTTGCCGACCAAGGCCGAGATGCTGGACCGGATGCGCGATGTGCGCGGTCCCGTGACGCTGGACGAAGCTGGCGTTGATCTGGTGTTGTTCGAGAAGATCGCCGAAATCATGCGCTGGGTCGGGGCTGGTATCACCTTGACCACTGTGGCGGGGATGCTTGCATTGGCCATCTGGCAGTGGAAACGGCCGGGCTGGGTGATCCCGCTGATTTTTCTGGTGATGACACTGGCGGGTATAGTGTTGGTGCTGTCTGCGATGATGCAGCCGTCCTATCGTTCGGCACTGACGGATTCCGTGAACCGCCTCAATTGGGCACTGAACCTGATACTTGCTCTTGTGATGATCGCCGCCTATCGCGGGGGTCGCATCTATCAAAAGCTCAGGGACGCTAAGCCGTGACCGTGACCCTCTATCACAACCCCAAATGCTCGACCTCCCGCAAGGCGCTGGAGTTGTTGCAGGAAAAAGGCATCCAGACCGAAGTTGTCGAATATCTGAAAACCGGATGGACGGCAGATGTGCTGGACCGTCTAGCGCAATCGACGGGCAAGGGTTTTGCAGGTCTTTTGCGGATGCGCGAGGAAGAGGCCAAGGCTCTGGTCGCGGATGGTGCATCCGATGATGCGATCCGTGCGGCCATGATCGCCAATCCGGTTCTGGTAGAGCGCCCCATTATTGAAACGCCAAAGGGTGCGAGACTGGGGCGTCCTCTGGAAGCCATTCTGGAAGTTCTCTGACAATCTTTCCGAGGCAGAATTGAAAAAGGCCGGACGCAATGTCCGGCCTTTTTGTTTGTGCCCTGATCACTAGTTACTGGGCTTGCGCCATCTAACCGAGATGATGGCATCGCCATCGCCTTCCATAGTTGAGGTCACAGCCACATTGTTACGGACCTGCCATTCCACATTGATGGCCGGACCGTTGCGGCCACCGCTCTGGATCTCGAGGAACAGGTTCTTGCCGATGCGACGTCCGCCCGAAATCATCAGGTCGGTGCCGTCACCACTGAAGGACAGGCTGTCCAGCTGTGCCAGTTGACGCAAACCGCCCAGAACATCCAGACCGCCACCACCTGCCAGAGAGGCGACACTGGAGGCCAGTTGCGCCGCTTCGATGGCCGACAGCTGCGTGACCGAGCGACCGAACAGGACACGCGCGAGGATTTCGTCCTGCGGCAGTTCCGGCTCTGATGTCAGCTCGATACGGGGCATAGCCGCCGTGCCGGTCACATTGATGACGGCAGTGATGTCGGCATCCTCGCGGCGAGCCGACAGGTTCAGCCTGATCCGCTCGGGAGACGTATCAAGCGTGGCATAGCCGGACGGATCGAAGCTGAAACGCTTGCCGCCGAACTCGTAGGTACCACGCACCACTTCGGCGCGGCCGTTCAGACGCGGTGAAGTCAACGATCCCTGTATGCTCGCATTGGAGCTGAGCATCAGGTCCAGTCCGCGACCGCGAACCATGATGCTTTCAGCATTCAGATTGACGTTCAAACGTACCGGCGTGCGACCCAGATCGGAGAAGCCAGAAGCATTGCTCTGACCATTGCCGGAGGTGGGGCGTGCTGCTGCTCTCTGGAGCGGGGGGAGATGAGCCGGACGGTTGTACTCGACCACGTCCATACGGGTAATGCCCGTGCTGGGCGGGAAGGTCGGGCTGATCTCGGCGCTGTTCACGTCCAGACGGCCTGTCAGATTGATGACCGAGCCATTGTGCAGGGCATTGATCTTGCCCGAGGCCACGACCGTCGCGGTTTCAGAACGGACAATACGGAAATTGTTCAGATCAACGGTCAGGCCGCCGCTGCTTATGCGGGCATTACGGGCATTGTCCGCCTGCCAGCCTTCGCAGGGGGGCAGTTCGGATTCCACGCGGGTCTGACGATAGCCGGGGCGCAGGGCCACGTAACCGTAGCCACACAGAGTGCCCTGACTGAAGTCATTGCCGCTGAGATGCTGGACCGAGACACCGTTATTGGAGGCATGGGCGTCCAGATTCAGCTTACGGATCAGGGCACCGGTGGCGACATCCTCGAACGTGCCGTCACGCAGGTGGATGGCGCCGTCGATCGACGGTGCCTTGGGGGTTCCGCTGATGGTCAATGCGGTGGTGAGACGGCCTGACATCTTGCGATCCAGTCCGTCGAACAGGTTCCACAACGGGCCGATCTGGCCATTTGTGCGAACCATGCCGGACAGCGGGCCGTCCATATTGACCCCGAGGCCGAACAGCGAACCCGTATTGGTTACAGGAACCGTCACATCCAGATTGCTGGCGTTCGGGGTCGAACCGGCATTGTTCAACAGAGGACTGTTCACCAGCAGCTTCAGATCGTTGGCATCCAGCGTGGCCTGTACATTCAGGTCAACACTGGTGGCATTGCTGCCTTCGGCATCGCTGGTGGCAAGGTTGTCGAGTTTCAGTCCACGCGTCGTGCCGCTTAGATATTGTCCGGCATCGCCAACTAGCACTTCACCACTGATATTGCCGCGCATGTCGGGCACCAGCAACGAAATCGGCAAGCCATTCAGGTTGGCATGAAGGTGCCAGCTGTGGCGATCATAGCCAAAACCAGAACGCGCGCCATCCTTGGCCGTCAGATGCACGACACGCGCACCTGCGGCATTGGTCAGCGGCAGATCCGCATAGACACGGTCCTTGTTGATGCGGACATAGGATGGGGCAGCGGCACGCAAGGTCTGACCACGCAGCGCCACGGTTCCGACCGGATAGAAGCTGTGCTGATCGCCTGCATTTTCATAGATCAGGCTACCATTATATTGCACCGGCAAGGCACCGCCGATGCCGATATTGAGGGTTGTCAGCTCAAGACGTTCCAGCGAGCCGGTACCCGCCACATCCACGGTATTGATCGGGATATTGACGCCCGCGATGCGCAGGTTGCGTCCTCGGATATTGATGGCGCTAGGCTCGTTCTCGACCAGTTTGACCGTGCCATCCAGCCAGCCGGACTGGACTAGTGCCCCCGGACGGGCCGAGACACGAAGGTCGGCTCTGGACGGGGTGGAGCCGGTCAGGGTGACGGAACCGGCGGCACGGACGCCGCCTGCATTCACGTTCAGGTCGCTGAGGCGTATGCCGTCGGGAATAAAGCTGTAGAAGCTGCGGGCATAGGCCGGATGGCCGCCCATTGTGCCGCGCAGATCGACAAAGCCATTCGTCTGATTGGCGTGCGGACGCTTGCTGTAATTGACTGCCAGCATGGCATTATCCAGCGACACATTGTCGGCCAGACGGATTTGTTTGAAGTCTGAACGCAGATTGACGACCGGATAGTTCAGGCTGCCGGTCAGGGCACCCGATCCACGGATGGATTCAGGGATGGAAATCGGGCCGATCAGGAACTCGCCCGCAGCATTCCAGTTCAGCTTAAGCGCCAGATTGCCGTTGTTGAACTGGCCCATAGCATTGACGAAGGTATTCTTGTCGCCGTCCAGACGCCCCTGCGTCACGGACAGAACGCCCTGGTTCAAATTGCCTGACAGTTTGAGTTTGGGACGATCACCCAGCAGACGATCCGCTTCGGTAAAACCGGTCTTGATGCGGTTGCCTATGCCGTCCAGCGACAAACTCCACGGCGCGCGGGCGCGCGGGGAACTGGCCGAGATACGAGCATTGAAAGCGCCCTTGGCCTTGGGCGACAGGCGTGACAGGTCCTTGAGGGCGATGTCGCCGTCAAACTTCAGGCCACCGGCCAGATTGCGTCCGCCTGATCCGGTCAGGCTGGCGGCCTGACCTTGCAAGTCGATCTTGCGCAGAAGAATGGCCCCGTCCTTAAGCATGGAGAGGGACACATCCAGTGATGGCGCTGATCCCAGAAGGCCGCCAATCATACCGTCTGTAGAAGCCCCTGCAGCGCGAAGCTGGCCCTGCAGATTATACTCGCCGCGTGTTGCCGACAGCTCCACCGGACCAGCCAGACGGGCCATGCGATATTCGGTCACCTCGGCATTCTCGGCGGCCAGATCGCCTTTCAGCGAGAACTCGCTGGCATCGCCGCTAAAAACGCCTTTGAAGCTGGTGGCATCGGCCAGTTTCACGCCGGCAAGGCGCGAGAGTGACGGTGTTGCGACCTCTAGGGCAATGTTCTCGGCCTTCATGCCGCCCTTGGTCAGCACGGAACCGGAGGCGGATGACTGGATGTTGTCAGCAATCAGACGCCAGCCAATGTTCTGCACACCTTCACGTTGTTTGTCGGGGAAGGCGGCAAAGCCGATCCTTGCTGTGCGACCGATCCGGTCGATAAACGGGGCCAGCAGATCTGAACCCGAGAAGTCCATATAGCCGGACAGACGTGAACCTTCCTCGGCGAAGCGCCCCTTGACGCTGAGCGGGGTAAAGTTGCCGGTCTTCATCACGATGTCGGCGCGGTTGCCATCCACCACGGCGACCGCAGAGAAAGGCACATCCGGCGAATAGCCCATGGCTCCCGCCAGAGGGCCGCCCATGGCCTCCTGTGCCTGAAGGTTCAGACGCAGTTCTTCGGGCTTGTCGCTAAAGGTTGCGGCCAGTTTCAGGAAGTCGCCCGGACGGCTGAGACTCCGCGCATCGACATTGGCCTTTTTTGCGCCGTTGCGCGGAATATTCGCATCGCCGGAAAGCCGCCAGTGACCATATTCCTTGGAGAAATCCTCCATCAGATGGATGTCGGTTGCGAACTTGTCGATATCCACACTGATGGGCATGGGACCACTGGGTTCCGTCGGTGGCTCCAGAACCGGACGGCGCAGCACATTAATGCTCTTGGCCGTGATCTCGTCGGCGTGGAAACGACGCATGACCAGCGGCCAGAACGACCAGTCCACGCGCACATCTTCGGCAGTCAGCCACGCTCCGTTGATGTCTGTGACCGTGATTTTGTCGATAGTGAAATCGTCAAACAGGTCTCCTTTGACGCCTTCAACCTTGATGGCCCCGTAACGACCGATCTTCTTGCCGGCAATAAAACTGGTGACCAGTCCGCGACCGGCATCGGACAATAGGTAATAGCGCCCGCCAACAAGGGCGATGACGCCCACCCCCACCAGAGCTCCAATACCTATCCCCGTAAAGACCGCGACAGTACGCAAAAGCGAGCGTTTGCGGCGGCGCTTTTTCGCGCGCTCGGCAGGAGCCTGTTCTTCGGAAGTCGCGGCTTCGTGTTCAGGTGTGTGTTCAGGTTCTGGCGTGGAGGGCGTTTCGGTCAAAACGACTGGCCGATGCTGATATAGAGTTGGAAGTCGGAGTCACCTTCACGCTTGTTCAGAGGGAAGGCAACATCGGCGCGGATCGGACCGAATGGCAGTTTGTAGCGAACACCCACCCCGGCACCGTATCGCATATTGCTCAGGTTGGGGGTGGCCTCGAAGCCGACAGCACCGGCATCGACAAAGGCCACAGCCTGCCAATTGTCACGAACGTCGCGGCGAACCTCGAATGAGGCTTCAAACAGGCCAAGGCCCCCGCGAGGTGTATTGTCAGGCAGGCGCGGGTTGATGCTTTGATAGGAATAACCGCGAACCGATCCGCCGCCACCCGAATACATCAGGCGCGAGGAGGGGATAACCAGTTCGTCACCGCCGACAATGGAGCCGATCTTGACGCGGCCAGCCAGAACCGTGGCGTCGTCCTCGCCCAGTCCGTAATAGGCACTGGCATCGCCCACAGTCCGCAGGAAGAAGACAGTGTCTTCACCCGTCACGGCAGTGGGCTGTACAGACAGGCTGGCCTTCCAGCCTTGGGTCGGGTCCAGTGGATCATTGGACTGATCTGTGCGCATAGCGCCGCGCAGGGTCACAATGGCCAGATCGCGATCCAGATTCAGCGCCTGTTGCGTGATCGGGTCATAACGCACCTCGGCATAACGTCCGGTATCCAGACCAAGCCCGACCGAGGCCCACCATTTGTCGCCACGACGCTCTGAAACATCGGCATCGATAGTCAGAGCCTGACGTTCATAGGCATCGGTGATTTCATTGACGACAAAGGCGCTGGCCGAAATGGTGCGTCCACGTTTGCGGAAGTGCGGGCGGGTCCAGTCCAGACCGATACGGCTGTCGATATCGGCCAGGCGCAAGATGTAGCGAAGAGTGTCGGCTTGACCAAAACGGTTGAACTGGCTTTGCACCAGTTCGACACCGACGCCGTCCTGTGTGGCATAGGACACGGCCGCTTCTAGTAGTTTCTTATCGCGGTCGACCAACTGCACCTGAACTTCACGCAGGGCATCGGTGTCTGCAGTATCCGTATTGCGCGTAGGGCCGGCAACGCCATCTTCGATCGTCTGGATAGGCTGGGCCGGGCGCTCCAGATTGACAGATACCGAGTTGTAGACGCCGGTATCCGAAAGGTCTTTTTCCAGTCGGTTCAGAAGTTCGGGCGAATAGATATCGCCTTCTTTCCACGTGACTAAAGACTGAACGAATTTCGGTCGTGTTCGCGTGCGCGGTGTGTCTTCATCAGTGCGACTGTCGCGGGCAGCGGTGTTCCTATCATCGGAACGGGAGCGTGAAGTCTCTGCGCGCGACGCTAGAGAGCCACGGGCAGAGGTCGAAATGTCATCCGTACCCAGCAAGAAGACATCTTCTTTCAGGCGAACCAGCTGACCGGCCTGAATCACGAAGAAGGGAATAACCACATTGCCCGTATGACCTGCATAGCGCTGGCTTTCCGGTACCGGGGCAGGGAGGGCCGCGTCGTCGTTACCGTCTGCGCCCTGTCCATTTTGCAATCGGTCTAGTGGATTTTGACTGTCCGGACTGATGGCTCCATTGGATTCATCGGTGACATTTTGTGCGGGCGGGGTCGAGCCGATCAGCTCTTGATGTAGCTGCTCCGCAAGGCGGGCAATCGTTTCATTGCCGGGAGTCTCTGCTTCCGCATCGGCGGATGGCACAGTCAAAATTTCTCCCGTCTCCGGATCACGCTGTGGAGACGAGACTGCGGAACGGGTGTCCGGGTGGATGACGTGAACCTGCCGTGGATGGGCGCGGGCATCGGCGAAACCGTCTTCGCGCAGGGCGCGCAGGATACGGGCCTCGGCGGCTATAATGTCCTCAGCGCGCGCGGGCTTGCCTTCAAGCTGTATTGCTTTGCGGGCATCTTCAACAACATTGCGGGCTTCGTTACGGTCGTCTGCAGGCCGTACGGGCGGCGCGGTATCAAAAACGCGCGTGTCATAGGTGATGGTGCGGTTGCTGGCAGGATCGTTGGGCGGGGCAATATCGCTGGCCGTTGCGGGCGGGATATTGGCTTCGTCCTCGATTGAAGTCGGCTTGTTGGTGATGTTTACCAGCAGCAGGCTGTCGGTCCACTTGATGGCCGGATCATCAACCGTAAAGCGCGTACCGGGATAGACGCACAGATGCGGCGGTGCATTGGTGCCTGTTGTCTCGGTATGGCTGACATAACCGCCATAATATCCCTCCGAGCGCAAAAGCTCGGTGGCCAGCTCGATGGCGCGCTCGGTGGATGCGCGTCTGCGCGAAGCTGTGGCGAGTTCGTTTCCACCCGCTTCGCCAATGGCCTGACGCAGTCGGTCGTCAAGATCGCCATAATTGCTTCTTTGGGGCGAGCAGAATTCAAATGTGGCTCGCGGTTGTGCGGCCAAACTCGGCGTTGCGGACATAACCAGAGCGCAGACTGCGACGCTGGAAAACAGAAAGCCGTGGCGACCGGTCAAAACAAGTCCTTCCCAAAGACGGCTCAACGAGAAGCCGCAAAGGTATCTTTCGTGAGCTGCGGGAACAAATGTGCTCGAAGGCCGCCATGATGGCAGCCTTCGTGTTCAAGATTAATAGAAAAGCGTTTCGCTTTCGGGCTGTACCGATTCTTCGGAACTCTGGACTGCTGGTGGCAGGGTTTCGGTGGGGGCGGTGTCCGGTGCGGGTTGTGACGTTTCGGCAGCGACAGGGGCAGCCGCTTCTTCGGCGGCAGGAGCGGCGTCTTCCACCTGTTCAACCTCCATGACGGCCGAGTCGGAAGCGTTATAGGAATTGTCGCAACCTGACAGGATCAGGCCGCCAGCAAGCGCAAGGGCGATATATGCGGTGGTGTGGGACATGCGAAAGGTCATGGTGTTCTCAAAGATTGCCAATGCCGACAAGGCTCCGGTCAGGCCCAGCCTACCGGCATAATATTACGCTTATTGAAACGCAGCCTATGAACCGTCTGTGAATCCTGAAGAGCTAACGCAATACGAGGCTGTACGGGCATGGTTTCTCGTAACCTTTTGTATCGCCGCAGTCCTGGAAGGGATTCGCAACCGGTTCGTAATGCGAATCGATCCGTAGAGATTTCAACGTCTTATGAAGAGCAAAAAGTTCGTTTTGGTTCCATCTGACCGCTTTTGCATGGCTAAAAAGGCTTCAAACAGGGGCTGACCACTAAAAAAAGCGCTTCATTTCGGAAAAAGAGCACTTCCTTGCAAACTGGCCCTTGACCTTCAGGGCGGAATACAACAAAAACCGCCCTCACACGGAGCGGTCGCCCACGGGGCCTCCCCAAGCGGCAGCTAAGTGTTTGATTTCGCAGTGTGCGCCCCTAGCTCAGTTGGTTAGAGCATCTGACTTTTAATCAGAGGGTCCCCGGTTCGAGCCCGGGGGGGCGTACCACTGCGAAAATCACTTTCCCCGACATTTTAATCAAGTTGTGCCTTTGCACTGTCGCGTGCGCGACAGTCTAGTTGTTTGCGTCTACGAAGATGGAACAACCTGTGCGGGGAGCGGTTAGCTTGACTATGAAAACAACATCCATCGCCACATTGGCCTTAGCGGGCATTGCGCTTGCGGGTTGCGGCACCCTATCGCCGTCGTCTGCGACCTCTTCTGCCTCCAGAGGGGTTGAACAGGTGAACTCCGGTCTCGGCAGCGCTTTGCAGGCTCCACTGGAAGATCTGAACCTAGTGCGGCAGGAAATACCGGCTGTTTTGAACGAGGCTGCGGCTGCTCCCTATAGTGTCCAAGGTATGGGAACCTGTTCGGCCATAGCCGCCGAGATTGGCCGACTGGACGAAGCACTCGGTTCCGATCTGGATGCCGCTGCCAGCACAGAAGAAGCAGATATCGGTGACAAGGCTGCCGATGCTGCCGCCGATGCGACGCTGGATGCGGTTCGCAGCACTGTGACCGATTTTATACCGGCACGTTCATGGGTGCGCCGTTTGACCGGTGCAGATCGCCATAGCAAGGAAGTGCAAGCGGCCGTTCGCGCGGGCCTACAGCGCCGCGCCTTCCTGAAGGGGATCGGCCAGCAAAAGAATTGCGCCCCGCCTGCGGCCCCTGCGGGTTATCAGCGCCACTAAATCCATCAAATAGAAACGGGGAGCCGAAGCTCCCCGTTTTTTGTATCCGGCTTAGGTCTTGAGGTGACGGGCGCGGAAGTCCTTACGGAACTGTTCGAACTCGCCCTTCTCGATGGCCTCGCGCATCGCTGCGGTCAGGGCCTGGAAGAAGGCGATGTTGTGCCAACTCAGCAGGATTTTACCAAGGATTTCGTCTGCCTTCACCAGATGGTGCAGATAGGCGCGGCTGTAATCCTGAGAGGCAGGGCAGGGAACCATCGGGTCCAGTGCGCTTTCGTCCTCCGCGAATTTGGCGTTCTTGATGTTGATCGGGCCGTCCCACGTCCATGCTTGACCATGACGGCCAGCGCGGGTCGGCAGCACGCAGTCGAACATATCGACGCCGCGATAGACGGCCTCGACCAGATCGATCGGCTTGCCGACACCCATCAGGTAACGCGGACGATCCTTCGGCAGGAACTCCGGCGCGTAGTCGAGGACTTCGCACATGGCCTCGTGGCCTTCACCAACGGCAAGGCCGCCGATGGCATAGCCGTCAAAGCCGATTTCCTGCAGGCGCTCGGAGCTTTCCTTGCGCAGGTTTTCGTAGGTCGAACCTTGCTGGATGCCGAACAGGGCCTGGGTGTCACGCGTGCCAAAGGCGTTCTTGGAACGCACAGCCCAGCGAGCCGATAATTCCATACCCTGACGGGCGCGTTTTTCCTCGGCCGGATAGGCGACACATTCGTCCAGCTGCATCACGATGTCCGAGCCGAGGCGGTCGGCTTGAATCTGGATCGAGCGTTCTGGCGTTAGAACGTGCTTGGAGCCGTCGATATGGCTGGAGAAGGTCACAGCCTCTTCGGTCAGCTTGGAAATGCCAGACAGGGACATGACCTGGAAGCCGCCGGAGTCGGTCAGGATTGGTTTGTCCCAGCGCATAAACTTGTGAAGACCACCCAGACGTTCCATGCGTTCCGGACCCGGGCGCAGCATCAGGTGGTAGGTGTTGCCCAGAATGATGTCGGCACCGGTCTGGTTGACCTGATCGACCGTCATGGCCTTCACGGTGGCAGCGGTGCCAACCGGCATGAAGGCAGGTGTGCGGATATCGCCTCGGGCGGTTTTCAGGACGCCGGTACGGGCGCGGCCATCTGTGGCCTTGATATCGAACGGGAAGGTCAAAGTAATCTTACGCGGTTAGAGCAGGCGCTGAAGCTGTTCGGCGCGCTGCAGGTCCTTGGGGCGGCCAAACAGTTTGCAAGTCTCGATCTGCTCGGCGACGGAGGGGATATAGATGCGTCCGCCATCAACCGCCACAGGGATGCGACTATTGAAGGTGACAGTTGTCCATTCGCCACCGTTGCGAACCTCGAAATCTGCCATGACCTCGACTGGAACCGGCGTGGTCAGGATCTGACCATAAACGCGCGAGCGGAACAGGCCTTCACCGGGGTCGGGTGTGACCTCGCCATGAAGGGCATCAATCAGGGCCTTGGCATCACGGACGCTGCACAACACATCCACATCCGGCACGCGCCAGTCGGTCAGTCCTGCCAGAACCATAGCTGCACCGCCAAACACCCACCACGGGTCTTGCATCACACTGGATGCCGAAGCGAGGATATCAAGCGCGGCGGAAAGGTCTTCGGGCAGATCGTCATAGTGCGTAACCATACCTGCTCTATAGGCCGGTATGGCGCAGGAATAAAACGTCGTGATGATTTAATGTTTGGAACCGCGAACCGCTGACCTTGGCAAGCGTTGCAGATTGAAAGACGATCATCCGCATCCAGACCTTGTTAAACGCGTCTTTTTGGAAAGACCCACTCTCATGGTTGCCCGTTCCCGCCCTCAGTCACCACTGGCCCGTTATCGTCGCCCATTCATGTGGGGCGCGATTGCCGTGCTTCTGGCTCTTCCGGCTATTGCCATGCAATTCACGCACGAAGTGGCATGGGGATCGGAAGACTTTGCCTTTGCGGCCCTGCTGCTGGTCGGTGCGGGCCTGATCTATGAACTGGCCGTATGGAAGCTGTTGACCGCCCGCGCCCGCTGGGTGGCAGGAGCGGTCATCGTGCTTGCTGTTCTGGTGATCTGGGCCGACGCAGCGGTTGGTCTGTTCTGAGCGGACGCTTTGCGATCAGGCTTTTGCCGGCAGGAAGCGGCGAAGGCCCAAGACGATACCTGCGCCTGCGACCGAGATCGTGGCGTTAACAAGCAAGCTGAATACCAGCAAGAAAATCAGAACGCCGATGGCCCCGACCGGCGAGGTCGCGGCTTGCCCGTTCATGTGGAACAGGCCGGGACTAAGGACGGCCAACAGAATGCCGAGTACCGACATGGCGACCTGAAACGCCGCTGCGACGATAAAGGTCGTGACAAACAGCTCTATAAACGAGCCATTGCGAATAGTGTTCATTGGTAAGCTCCCCCCTTGGAAGACCTTACTGCCTGAACAACAGGCTTCCGTCACCATAGGAGTAGAAGCGGTACTCGTTCTCGATGGCGTGCTTATAGGCGGCCTGCATGGTGTCGAAACCGGCAAAGGCGCTGACCAGCATGAACAGGGTAGATTTGGGCAGGTGGAAGTTCGTCATGAGCACATCCACGGCCTTGAAGCGATAGCCGGGGGTGATGAAGATGGCCGTGTCATCGTGGAAGGGGCGGATGATGCCGTCTTCGCCCGTTGCGCTTTCCAGCAGGCGCAGGGATGTGGTGCCGACACAAACGATACGGCCACCGCGCGCGTGAACTTCATTCAGCGCATCTGCGGTTTCGCGTGAGACGGTGCCCCACTCGGAATGCATCTTGTGGTCTTTGGTGTCGTCGGCCTTGACCGGCAGGAAGGTGCCAGCGCCCACATGCAGGGTCACAGCATGTGTGGATACACCGCGCGCCTTCAGGGCTTCCAACAGTTCAGGGGTAAAGTGCAGACCTGCTGTCGGGGCGGCGACCGAGCCGTCATGTTCGGCAAAGACGGTCTGATAGTCTGACAGATCCTTGTCGTCCTCGGGCCGTTTGGCAGCGATATAGGGGGGCAGGGGCATGACGCCGACATTGCGGATGGCATCATCCAATGCGGGGCCTGCCAGTTCGAATTTGAGCGTGACCAGCCCGTCTTCGCCCTTGGCCTCGATCACAGCATCAAGCATACCCATTTCGCAGGCGCGATCGGTGTCGGTTCCAAAACGCACACGGTCGCCGACCTTGAGGCGTTTGCCGGGCTTCATAAAGGCCGACCAGACATCGGGGGCATCGCGGTGGTGCAGCGTCGCCTCGACCTCGACGGTCAGGGTTTCGCCTTCGGGGCCGACGCGCTCGCGGATACCGCTCATACGGGCAGGGATGACGCGGGTGTCGTTGAACACCAGCGCATCGCCCGGCTCCAGAAAGTCGGGCAGGTCCAGCACAATCCGGTCTTCAAGCTGACCGTCCTTGACGATCAGGAAGCGGGCGCTGTGGCGCGGATCAACAGGGCGCAGGGCAATGCGCTCTTCGGGCAGGTCGAAATCGAAGTCGGAAGTTTTCACAGGCGGGGGTGAACACCTCCCCGCCTGTGCGGTCAAGTGCTGCCTTTAGGCAGAGTAGCGCGACAGACCCAGATCGTGGGTGTCGATGGCGGCTTTCTTGCCGGAAATCTGGTCGGCAATCACGGCGGCCGAGCCACAGGCCATGGTCCAGCCCAGCGTACCGTGGCCGGTGTTCAGCCACAGATTGGAATATTTGGTGGTGCCGACAATCGGTGTGCCATCCGGCGTATTCGGGCGCAGACCGCACCAGAACTCGGCAGTTTGCAGATCACCGGCACCGGGGAACAGGCTGTCGACCGAATAGTTCAGTGTGGCGCGACGTTTCGGTGACAGGTCTTTGTTGAAGCCGTTCAGTTCTGCCATGCCGCCTACGCGGATGCGGGTGCCAAGACGGGTGATGGCCACTTTGTAGCTCTCGTCCATCACGGTCGAGACCGGCGCGCGCGCTTCGTCAATAATGTTGGCGGTGATCGAATAGCCTTTTACCGGATAGACCGGCAGTTTCAGGTCCAGAGCCTTGGCCATCATGGGCGACCATGAGCCCATGGCCATGACATAGGCGTCGGCTGTCAGGGTTTCCTTGTCGGTGATAACGCCGGTGATCTTGTCGCCTTCGCGCTGGACCGCGCTGATGGTTTCGTTCCAGCGGAATTTCACACCGGCATCTTCGGCCATCTTGGCGAGGGTTTCGGTAAAGATACGGCAATCGCCGGTTTCGTCACCCGGCAGACGCAGGGCACCCACATAGGGAACTTCCGAATGGGCCAGACCCGGCTCGATACGACGGCAACCCTCGGGATCGTGCAGCTCAAAGGGCACGCCTTCTGATTTCAGAACCTCGACGTCCTTGTGGGCGTCCTTCAGTTGTTTTTCTGTGCGGAACAGTTGCAGCGTGCCTTGCTGACGGCCGTCATACTGGATGCCGGTTTTGCGACGCAGTCCGTCCAGTTCATCGCGAGCATATTCGGCCAGACGCACCATGCGCCCTTTATTCACCGCATAGCGGGCCGAGGTGCAGTTACGCAGCATGGCCAGCGTCCAGCGGATCATGGCCGGATCATATTTGGCATGCAGGATCAGCGGCGGATGGTTCATCAGCAGCCACTTGATCGCCTTGGTCGGGATGTTCGGTGCTGCCCACGGGGCCGAATAACCTGGCGAGACCTGACCGGCATTGGCATAGCTGGTTTCCAGCGCCGGACCGGACAGGCGGTCAACGACCGTCACATCGTGACCTGCCTGATTAAGATACCAAGCCGTGGTGGTGCCGATTACGCCTGCGCCAAGAACCAGAACACGCATGAAAAACGCTCGCGTTATATGTGGCCCGACGCGGGCCGACTTCGGCGGGAAGCTACGCGCAAAAATCAGGCCTTTCCTGTCTCATTGCAGCTGAACGTGCGGTGGTGCTAAAGGTTTCGCAATTATCTGCGATAAAGCTGACAGGAAATTGTGATGCTGCTGGACGAGGTCGACCGCAAGATTATTCAGAAACTGCGGGTCGATGGTCGTATCAGCAATGCCGATTTGGCCGATCAGGTCGGTCTGTCGGCCTCGGCCTGTTTACGGCGGGTGCGGCAGCTGGAAGCGCGGGGCGTCATTCGCGGCTATACGGTTATTCTGGGGGCGGATGAAGAAGAAGGCATTGTGGCCTTTGTTCAGATTACCCTTGAAAAACAAACTGATGAGCAGATGCGAAAGTTCGAGGAGGCCGTGCGCCATTATCCCGAAATCCGTGACTGCTATCTGATGGCGGGGGCGGCCGATTATATCGTGCGGGCGGTGGCCCCGACGATGGCGGCCTATGAGGTTCTGCACAAGGATGTGCTGTCGCGACTGCCGGGCGTTTCGCGCATCCAGTCCAGTCTGGCGATCCGCAATGTGCTGAAAGCGCGATAGGATCGGGAAATCTGTCATTTCAGGCATAAGTCGCCGTTGACCCTGAGGCTCTGAGGCGGCAAACCCCGCCTATGCTACAGAACCTTGAAACCCTGTCCCGTGAGGCCCGTTCGTGGCCGTTTGAGCAAGCCCGTAACCTTCTGGCGCACGTGCTCAAAAAACGGTTGTCGGATGCTGATCGCGCTGTTGCGCAGTCCCTGATCGATTCTGGCAAGGCGGACGAGGCTCTCAAACAGTTCGAAGGCCTTGGCCGTCCGGTCATTCTGGAGACCGGCTATGGTCCGTCGGGCCTGCCGCACATGGGCACCTTCGGCGAAGTGGCTCGCACCACCATGGTGCGCAACGCATTCCGCGCCCTGACCGGCGACCACTGGGAAACCAAGCTGATCGCCTTCTCGGACGATATGGACGGCTTCCGCAAGGTGCCGGAAGGCATCCCGAATCCGGAGATGCTGCGCGAAGACCTGCATCTGCCGCTGACCAAGGTGCGCGACCCGTTTGGCACCCACGAAAGCTTCGGCGCACACAACAATGCCCGCCTGCGCGCCTTCCTCGACAGCTTCGGCTTCGACTACGAGTTCATGTCGTCGAGCGAGACCTATAAGTCTGGCCGTTTCGACGAAACCTTGCTGCTGATGCTTGAGCGTTATGATGCCATCATGGGCATCATGCTGCCGACGCTGGGTGAAGAGCGCCGCGCGACCTATTCGCCGTTCCTGCCGATCAGCCCGATCACCGGCCATGTGCTGCAAGTGCCGACCCTCGAGCGCAATCTCGAAAAGGGTACGATTGTGTTTGACGACCCCGCGGGCGGTCGTACCGAGGTTCCGGTCACAGGCGGTCACGTAAAGCTTCAGTGGAAGCCGGACTGGGCCATGCGCTGGACCGCGCTGGACGTTGATTACGAGATGGCCGGCAAGGACCTGATCGAATCCGTGCGAGAGAGCGGCAAGATTTGTCGTGCTCTGGATGGCTCGCCGCCGGTTGGTTTCAACTATGAACTGTTCCTCGATGTTGAGGGCAAGAAGATATCCAAGTCGAAGGGCAATGGCCTGACGATGGAAGAGTGGCTGCGTTACGGTCCGCCGGAATCGCTGAGCTGGTACATGTTCCAGTCGCCCAAGTCGGCCAAGAGTCTGCACTTTGGCGTCATCCCGCGTGCAACCGACGACTGGATGTCCTTCGTCGAACAGTTCAAGACGCAAGAGCCGAACAAGCAAATCGACAATGCGGTCTGGTCAATCCACGGCGGTAATCCGCCGGAGACGACCTCGCCGGTCAGTTTCTCGCTGATGATGAACCTTGTGGGCGTGGCCAATGCTTCGAGCAAGGAGCAACTCTGGGCCTATTTCGCCAAGTATCTGCCGGAAGCGACGCCCGAGAACGAGCCGCTGCTGGATCGCTTGATGGACTATGCGTTGAACTATTACGAGGACTTCGTGAAGCCCTCGAAGGTCTATCGTCTGCCGACCGAGCAAGAGAAGACCGCTCTGCTTGATCTGGCTGCGCGCCTGAAGGCCTTGCCGCAAGACACCACGGATGGCGAAATCATCCAGAACGAAGTCTATGCGGTCGGCAAGGAGCACAATTTCGAGCCGCTACGTGCTTGGTTCGGCGCGCTGTACGAAGTGCTGCTGGGCGCGTCGCAAGGCCCGCGCTTTGGTTCGTTCGCAGCCATTTATGGCCTTCCGCAAACCATTGAGCTGATCGAAAAGGGCGCGCGCGGCGAACTGGCCGCTTAAGCGTTCAGAGCCGTTGAAATTAAGGGCTGCCCTGTAACGGGGCGGCTCTTTTTTTGGTTTTTATCCGGATGAACGAAACCTGACAGCCTCTGTCGGGGAGCCTTCAGGCGGGGTTGGGCATTGTCTCCTCACGACCAACTCGACGACAGGAGAGAGCCATGTCGAAATCCTTTAAGGCCGGTCTGGCCGGTGTTTCCATTTTCGCCGCTATCGCTGCTGCGGCTGTGCCGATGACGGCCAATGCGCAGGCTAACGGTATCACCAACTGCGACGCTCCCGGTGGACGTCAGCAAGCGGGTGCTGCAATCGGTGCGCTTATCGGCGGTTTGGCTGGCAGTCAGGTCTCGCGTAATGAGCGCGCTCTGGGGGCGGTTGTAGGAGCCGGTGCCGGTGCTGCGGCTGGTTCCTATATCGGCTGTAACCAACAGCGCGCCCGTGCAAATCAGCAGGGTTCGCAGGACATGTACCGCGCAACGTCTAACCTGCGTATCCGCTCGGGTCCTGGCACCAACTATGGTGTGCGCGGTAATCTGTCAGCAGGTCAGCCTTTCACAGCCATCGGTTCGCAGGGCGAATGGGTGCAGATTGCCGGTGGTGGCTGGGTCAATGCCCGCTATGTCAGTAACTACTGATCTAACCGTATTTCGTGGGAAGGGCCGTCTGGATTTCAGGCGGCCTTTTCTATTGGCTGACCCAGACGATACGGGCCATCCATTGGATGTCCTTTCGGTCCAGTGTACGGGGGGCATAGTCGGGATTGATGGACAAGAGTTCGACCTGACTATGGGAAATAAAACCCAGCTCCTTGGCCAAGGTTTCGCCGTCCAGGGTACGAAGAGCAATGCGGTCACCCTTGCGGACGCGGGTGTCTTCCAGATCCACGATCACCTTGTCGCCGGGGCGATAGAGGGGAAGCATGGAATCGCCGTCGATCTCCAGACTGATAAGGCCGTCTCGCAGCGCGGGCAGAGGTGTGCGCTCCCAGCCTTCGGCCAAGGGCAGACCTTCATCGGAGAAAAAGCCCTCCTTGCCGGCCTTGGCCAGCCCGAGAACAGGTAGGGTTAAAGGCGTTGCATCGTCGGCTAGGCTGGCGAACTCGCTAAGCGAAAGTTGTGAGGTTTCCAGTACCCGCACCAGACTTTCGGTCGAGGGCCAACGCGGGCGCGGCGGGTCGCCAGGGCCAAAGCGTTTGGAAGGGTTGAAGCTTGTCGGATCCAGACCTGCACGACGGGCCAACCCTGATGGCGAAGTGCCGGCGCGCTTGGCCAAGGTGTCCAAGCCTTTCCAGATACTGGCGTGCGTAAGTGTCATGGGTCTGTCCTAGGGGACGCCCAAAATAGGTTAATGTCTTAGGAATATCTACCTATATCATTGCGACTAGAGCCGATCACGGCACGTTCTTGCCATGCAGAAAATGTACCGACGATCAGTGAGATAATGATGCCGATAGAAGAGACGTTCAAAATAGTATAGTAAGCAGAAACTGTAATTTTAAAGTCTATAACATATAGAAATTGCAACGTAGCAACTAGAAGCTGTAATGCGGTTGCCCATACTGGCCAATTTGATGATGATTTCCAAACTAGAGTTAAAAATATAATAAGTAATGTAACGTCAAGCAACATTACTGTAAAAATGGAAAGCTCCTGATCGAGGAGGCTGATGCGTGCCAGCGTGCTGAACAGCCAACATAAAAGATAGGCTGTTGCTGCGATTTTTTCAGTTTTCCCACCCAGGCTTAAGGCGAAGGTGCATCCTGCTAACATGAGTAATGCGCCGGCCCATCCGGTTATGGTGGTAAACAAAAATAGCCTCCATCGCGCTAAACGATGGAGGCTATTTGTAGGATTATTTCCTAATAAATCGTGCGTTACCGATTTGTTAGACTGCGCGCAGGTGAGCAGATTTTCTAGGCATCGGCGAGTCATCCCACTCCAGCGGCTTGTCTGCCGGACCGGCTGCATAGACACCCCAGCCCATCCGGCGGTGGTCTTTTTGCATTTCGGCGTGGCACTCGACGATAGCTTCGCGCGCGGTGGAGAGAGCAGCAAGCGTGGCGAGGGCCTTAGCTTGCGAGGCCGAGCCTGCAACGGGCGAAACCGAAAGAGCGGTGCGGCCCGAAATCATGGCCTGAACCATGGCTGCGGCGTGGGCGATAGCGGCATCCACCGACTGTTCAGTAGCATACAGTTCGGTCGAGATGCTGGTTACGACTTCGGAGCGGTCCATACTTGTTCCCCATATAACGCCGATCTGGCGAAATATGTTTAACAGTTGTTAAGGTTGTTCGTAAAGACTTTATTAACTTAAAATTTACGTAATTTTTACCATCGACTAATCTCCGGTAGTATCGTCAAGCTGGAAATGTGCAGTTAGGGTTGCAATCGGTTTGTCCTGACCTTCTTGCCATGCCGATGCGGTCACATAGGCGACCTTCTTTCCGGCCTTGCTAATGTGGGCACGCGCATAGACATCGCTGGCTTTACCGACTCGTAGATAAGCAATCGACACATTGATCGGACGAGGAAGGCGGAGACGCGGATAATCGTGGGACACCTTGGCCATAGCGGCCAATTCCAGCAGCGCGGCGGTCGAACCACCGTGCAAAGCGGGGATCAATGGATTTCCGATCAAGTGCTCTGAAAACGGCATCACAACAGTCACCTCGTCACCGTAAATGTCGGTCTTGAGGTTCAGGAAGCGGGCATAGGGCAGGTGGTCGAGCAGGGGTTTGGTCATTATGCGTCTGCCTGAGCCTGAACGTGAGACTGATTGGTGCCGTGATCGCGCAGAGCGGGCTTGTGAATAATATAGGCGGCTTGCGAGGCGGCGACGGGATTGTCGGGAGTGTCTTCGAAGGCCCATGCTCTCACAAAGGCCATGGTCCTGTTCAACTGATAGCACTCAGCCTCGGCCAGTAGGTCGCGACCGGGGGCAGCAGCCCGCATATAGTCTACCCGCATGTCCAAAGTGGCGATGGATTGAAATTGGTCCAGGGCCAGCCATACCGACATACCGCCGACATGGTCGAGGAGGGTGCTGACCAGCCCGCCGGATAAGACGCCTGATGCCGGATCGCCAACCAGTTCGGGGCGATAGGGAACGCGCATACGCACACGTCGACCCTCGATGTTTTCCAGCTGGAAACCCAGGGCATGGGTATGGGCTGACCCTGAAGCCAGTTGAGGCAGAATAGCGAGCAAATCGGGGTTTGGCATCAGATCTCCTTGGAAGATCTGAACACTGGCCTTTGCTATGGGGCGCTGTCCAGCACGCGCGATCAGTTCCGAAGACTTAACCGCGTGACCGTGTCTGAATCATTCAGGTTTTGACGCTCGTCCAGGGCGCGAATCATGGCCATGCGCAAACGTTCGGGTTTGATCGGTTTTTCGACTACTGAGGCCATGCCGGCAGCAATATAGCCGACAACATCTTCAGGATCTGCGTTGGCGGTCAGGGCAATAATGGGTGTCAGAGCGCGATCATCGGCGAGGGCGCGAATGACGCGTGTAGCCTGAACCCCGTCCATGCGCGGCATTTTGATATCCATGAGGATCAAATCGAAACGGCCTGTCCGTGCGACCTCTACCGCTTCCTCGCCATCTTCAGCCGTTTCGGAAGTGCAGCCGAACATTTCACACAGGGCGCGGGCAACGACACGGTTGGTGGCATTATCATCCGCAATCAGCACATGCGGACGCGAGGTCAGTTCCAGACTTTCGATCTGGGTAACATTGACCTCATGGCTGACGTCAGGCAGGGCGCGCTGGACGGTCACGTCAAAGCCGTAAGTCGTGCCGCGCCCCTGATTGTTACGGGCGAAAATATGGCCTTCCATGCGCGTAAGCAGATGCCATGCCATGGCGCTGGAAAGGTCGCCTGTGGTTTCTAGGTCTCCGAAACAGGTGGCTAATTGATCCGGTTCCAGTCCGGGACCGTCGTCACGAACGCGTGCTTCCAGATCGACAAGGTTGTCGCGGATGACGGCCTTCAAACCGACTTCGAGCATGCCGTTACGCGCCCATTTCAGGGCGCACTGGATCAGGGTGTCATAGGTTGCGCGAAAACGGGCTTCATCGACCAGAAGGCTGAGGTCGGTGTCTCCCTCATAACTGACCATCAGGGTTACGCCGGCATCACCGGCCCGCTGGGTCCAGTCGGCAGTAATCTGGTCCATGACAATGCGCGGGGTTATCGGTGCCAGATCCAGTTGAAGTTCGCCTGCTTCGGCGCGCGCCAGATCGCGGGCCTTTTGCAGCATACTTAGGCTTTCATCCGAAGCCTGCATGAGGGCGTCTAGATGGCCTCTCGTTTCAACAGGCAAGGGCTGGCGACTGATGATCTTGGAAAAGGCGTCAACCGTGGAAAGCGGAGCGCTAAGGGCTTGCGTCAGGGTATCGACAAAACGATTACGCGCACTGGAAACAGCAGCCTTGTCGATCTGCTGGGCCTGTAGCGCGGCGATATGGTGTTCCTGTTCTTTGAGCCGCGTCGCCTGAATCAGATTGACGTGGTGAAACAGTTTGATCGCTGTCCCAACGCCGAAATACTGGCCTTCCTTCGTCACAATGAAACCGCGCATCAAGGTCGAGGCGCTGGATTTTAAAATGATCTCTGAAAAGGCGGAAATTCGGGTGTCGGCGTCAACGACCGATGGATCAGAATCCATAATCCATGAAACCGGCCGCGAGGCATAACGACTGTGGCCCAGGGGAGACGCAAGTTTCAGAAGAAATTCCTGACGGTCTATCAGGCCTATAGGACGCCCGTTTTCGACCACGGGCAGCGCCATGGCGTCAGGATGTGCCTGAAACCAACTGAATACCTCGGGGACAGAAGCCTCGGGGTTTATTGGCGGCACACATTCTGTGAGCAACTCAACCGTCGGCATTGCCGCACTCCACTGATGGGAATGTAACATCGCTCGGAAACCTTTTCCGAACTGTTAAGCCGCTGGCGAAGAGAGGATTCATGGAATAACCCACCATGAAAATGCTGCTTTTTTGCAGCAGTAGCGGTTAGTCGCTATAAGTAGCGGCAACTTACCTTTCTTATCAGTTTTGTCCGGATGCGCGCGGCTATTGGCCGACCGCAGGTTTGCTATGAACGCTTTCAAGCCCACATCGTCCCAATCCGCTCTCGTTTTGTTTTCAGGGGGGCAGGACAGCGCCACATGTCTGGCTTGGGCGTTGCAGAAGTACGAGCGTGTCGAAACTATCGGCTTTGATTACGGACAGCGCCATGTTGTCGAGATGCAAGCGCGTCTGTCTGTGCGCGAGGCGATGAAGGATGTTCTGCCGCAATATGCCGAGCGTCTGGGGCCGGATCATGTGGTTGATTTGACTGGGTACGGTCGCATTGCCGAAAGCACTCTGACCAGTGAAGTGGCCATTGAAATGGACGAGCGCGGCCTGCCGCCGACCTTTGTGCCGGGTCGTAACCTGATCTTTCTGACGGCGGCTGCAGCCTTGTCTGATCGTCGCGGCTTGAAGGTGCTGGTGACTGGCGTTTGCGAGACGGATTATTCCGGCTATCCCGACTGTCGTCAGAACACCATTGATGCCATGTCACAGGCCCTGAGCTTGGGGCTGGACCGTCCGGTGCCGATCGAGACGCCGCTGATGTATCTGACCAAGGCCGAAACGTGGGAACTGGCCAAGGATATTGGCGGTCAACCTCTGGTGGATGCCATTATCGAGACTTCGCACACCTGCTATGCCGGTGATCGTGAGCATCGTCACGACTGGGGTTATGGCTGTGGCACATGCGCGGCGTGTGAACTGCGCGAAGCGGGTTACCGCAAATGGATCGAGGGCTGATGACCTATTCGGTGAAAGAAGCCTTCCTGACGGTTCAGGGCGAGGCGGGGCAGGCGGGCCGCGTGTCGGTTTTCCTTCGCTTTGCGGGCTGCAACCTGTGGAGCGGGCTGGAGCGTGACCGTGCAACAGCAGTCTGCACTTTTTGCGATACCGATTTTGTCGGGGTGAACGGCGATGGCGGCGGAAAGTTCAAGACCGCTGACCTGATGGCCGATCACGTCAATAGTTTCTGGACGGGCCGTCAAGGCGATCCCAAACTTGTGGTTTGCACGGGTGGCGAGCCATTGATGCAACTGGATGCGCCATTGATCGACGCATTGCATGCGCGCGGTTTCGAGATCGCTATCGAGAGCAATGGCACGATCAAGGCCCCCGAAGGTATTGACTGGATCTGTATTAGCCCCAAGGCCGATGCCGAGGTGGTGCAAACCTCGGGTCAGGAACTGAAACTGGTCTATCCGCAGGAAAAGGCTATGCCTGAACGCTTCGAACATATGGATTTCGAACGGTTCTGGCTGCAACCGATGGATGGTCCCGATCAGGTCGCCAACACGGCGGCGGCTATGGAATATTGCCTGAGCCACCCTCAGTGGCGGCTTAGTATCCAGACCCACAAATATATCGGCGTACGCTGAACCTATTTCAGGCCGTCTTCAGCTAGGGTGTAGGCCACAACGGCATTGGCGTGGCCGTGGCCCATCTCGTGGTCGCGCTTTAAAATCTCGACCAGTTCCATGTGCTTGGCCGGATAGGCACTACGCACAACGCCCTGCCATTCCGAAATAGGATGGCCATATTTCTTCTCGATGGAGGGGAAATAGGATGCAGGGCCTTTGACCTTATCTTCGCTCATGGCTGAACCTTCTTGGGCTTGAAGCAGGGTTTTTTGATGCGGGCACTGCATCCAAATGCCCTTGCGGTGACGACTAACTGACGAAACAAGGTTTTCGAAGGTTTGAAAAGGGTCGCGCTATGGGCTGGGTTTTCTGGGTGCTGGTGTTTTCGGTGCCGCTATTCGGCATTGTCTATGCTGCGTTCACATCCTTCCTCAAATACCGACAGCACCGTGCCATGCTGGACGTTCTCAAAGTCTATGCCGAGCGGGGAGAGGCTCCGCCGCAAGAGGTGCTGACGGCACTGACCAACGGCTTTTCGCTGGCGGAAGAAGGTGTGAATGCGCCGAACCGCATTCCAACGACACCGTCAAAAGCGCAGGGGCCAATGCACTACTGGTCGCTGGTCGGGCTGTTTGCAGTTTTTGCACTGGGCTTTGGTTATGCGGCCTCGATCAGTGGAGTAGCGGCGACCGGGTATATGATCGTGTCGTTTACGATGGGGGCGGTCATGGTTTGGGCGTTGGTGATGGCGCTGGCCCTGACATTCAAGAAATAGGGACGAGTATAGCGGGGCGCTGAACCAATGACACCGCAGGAAATCCGTTGGCTGGCCGAGGCACAGGCCGGATCGGACATGGCCTATGGACGGCTTGTGGTGGCGCATCAGTCTGTGGTGCGCGGCTTCCTGCGCCGGATACTGGGCAGCGGCTGGGCCGATGCCGACGATGTTGCTCAGGATGTGTTTGTCCAGGCGTGGCAGGGGCTACATACGGTGCTTCAGCCCGAAAGGTTTCGTTCATGGCTGATCGGCATCGCTTGGCGCAGGGCCCAAGATCATATCCGCAGCAACCAGCGCCGCGCCCGCCGCGATCAGGACTGGCTGCAATCCTTGTCCACACCCGAAGGTGTCAGTGCCGAGGAACGGTTGTCGATGGAAAAGGCGATGGCCGATTTGCCCGCAGATGTGCGGGCCTGTGTGGCGCTGTCCTTGGCCGAAGGCTGGAGCCATGCCGAGATTTGCGCCTCTTTGGGTATTCCGCTGGGGACGGTAAAATCCCATCTTTCCAGAGGACGCGAGCGTTTGTTGAAGGCGTTGGGAGAACCATCATGAGCCCCGAGCAAAAGCTGCAAGCCCTGTTTGCGGCATCAAAACCGCCCGCACAGGATTACGGGTTCGAGATCGCGGTTCTGGAACGCATCGCCAAACGCCGTGCGATTGACCGCTTTACCTATCTGGCCATGTGGGTTGTGGTTATGGGCGGCGTTTTGGCGGCGGTGTTCTGGGCGATCGAGGCCGGACGTGTGGCGTCGCTGGTGCCGATCGTATCCGCCATTGCCGCGTGTGGTGTGTCTGCACTGGTGGTGTGGACGATGGGGCGGGCGAGGGCGCTTTAAAGCCCTAACAGGCCTTACCCTGTTGCTGGCGACGTTCACAGCGGCGGGCTTCGCGTTCGGCCTCGCGCTGCTCGCGTTCGCGTTTTTCGCGTAGTTCTTCGTCAGAGGTATGCGCGGCATCGATGCCTGCGCCAACTACCGTGCCGGTTACTTTTGCGGCTCCACCTACAACTGCAGCACCTGCGCCCACAACAGCACCGGCGACGCATCCTTGTAGGAGCAGGGCGGCCATGATGACGCACGAACAGCGTATGATTGCGGTTGTCATGGAGTAGGCCTTTAAAGTTACAGGTCTGGAAGGGGCAGTTGACTGAATAGAGGTAGCGGGAATGAGTTGGGCTGCAAACCTCGGCCTTGAAGTGCCGATCATTCAGGCCCCGATGGCGGGTGTATCAACACCTGCTATGGCGGCTGCTGTCTGCGAGGCGGGCGGTCTGGGTTCGCTGGGGCTGGGTGCCGCGGATACTGCAAGTGCAGCCTCTATGATGCAAGCGGTGCGGGACCAGACGGCGCGCCCCTATCAAGTCAACCTGTTCGTGCATGCCGATCCTAAGCTGCAACCGCATATCGAGGCGGCTTGGCTGGATTATTTGGCCCCGTATTTTCAGCGCTTTGGAGCTGAGCCACCCAAGAAACTTCGAACCATCTATGACAGTTTTCTTGGTAACGAGGCCATGCTGGAGGTTGTTCTGGAGGCGGCCCCTGCGGTGGTTAGTTTCCATTTTGGATTGCCCGATGCCGCGCAGGTTGCGGCCCTCAAGGCCAAGGGGTGCCTGTTGATGGCCAGCGCCACCTGTCTGGACGAGGCCATGGCTGCAAGGAATGCGGGAATGGATGCCGTTGTGGCCCAAGGCTATGAAGCGGGCGGGCACCGTGGAATGTTCGATCCCGATATGCCCGACAGTCGTCTGTCCATGGGGAATCTTACGCGATTGCTGGTGAAAGAAGCCGGTCTGCCGGTCATAGCCGCAGGCGGTATTATGGATGGCCGTGATGTACGGGCCGCTCTGGATATGGGGGCGGTGGCGGCCCAGATGGGCACGGCTTTTGTCGGCTGTGATGAAAGCGCCGCCGATGATGCCTATCGCGCGGCTCTGTTCAGTGATGCGGCCCGCCATACGGTGATGACGCGGGTGATTTCGGGGCGTCCGGCGCGTTGTCTGTCCAATGGATTTACAGCTCTGGATCAGGGGCAAGATGCCTTGGTGGCGGACTATCCCCGCGCCTATGATGCGGGCAAGGCGCTCAATCAGGCGGCGAAATCGGCGGGCGACGGCAGGTTTGGCGCGCAATGGGCGGGGCAGGGCGCACCAAGGGCGCGGGCTATGTCGGCAACGCAGTTGATGGCGCAACTTAAAACCGAATTGACCTTATGAAGCTGGCGCGGCTAACCTGCCGCAAATCGCGACGGAGATTTATGCGCAGAGAAACAATTTGAGCCACCCGAAAGGGTTCGCCAGCGCTCCGCATGGAGGCGCTGATTTTCTGTGTTTAATCTTTGGAATTTCACATGATCGAGAACTTGTCGATCCGCCCGTTCGTCGCGGGCACGGATACATCACACCTGTCTGACATCTGGTTCAGGGCATCTATGATCGCCCACGACTTTATCGGCGAACATACCCTGCGCGAGCAGAAGTCGCTGATGGAGGCGGTTTATCTGCCTATGGCCAACACCATGGTGGCCTGCCTGGATAACCGGCCTGTCGGTTTTGCCAGTTTGATGGACGATCACATCGCGGCCCTGTTTGTTGACCCTGACTGTCAGGGGCAGGGCATAGGCAAGGCCTTGCTGCGCCATGTCGAAAACGGCCGAAATGCACTGTCGCTAGAGGTTTATACCGACAATGAGAGTGCGGTCGGCTTTTATCGGGCCATGGGTTTTGCGGTGGTCAGCACCCGTGAAACCGATGATCAGGGTCTGCCGCATCCGAATGCGAAAATGCTCTGGAACAGGGCCTAAACAAAAAGGGGGACACCGATGGTGTCCCCCTGATGCTGTAAGGCGTCGAGCCCGTTACAGGCTGTCGACCATGACCAGTTCGGCGTCTTCGCTGGCGGTGATGGTGATGGTGGCTTCATCGACGATGCCTGCGCCATCGCGGGCGTTCAACGTGGTGCCGTTCACATCCACCTTGCCGACTGCCGGAACCAGATAGGCGCGGCGACCGGCGGCCAGATCATAGGACAGGCTTTCACCGGCCTTGAGGGTCGCAGCCAGAACGCGGGCGTCGGCATTGATCATCAGGGCTTCGTCGGCAGGGTTGCCCGAGGCGACGATGGTGAACTGACCCGAGCGGTCGGCCTTGGGGAACTCGCGCTGACCCCACGAAGGCTGTGCACCCGGACGATCCGTTTCGATCCAGATCTGGAACAGCGTCGTCAGCTCGTTCTCCATGTTGTACTCGGCATGGCGAACACCCGTGCCAGCGCTCATGACCTGAACGTCGCCAGCACCCGTGCGGCCTTGGTTGCCCATGGAGTCCTGATGGGTGATGGCCCCCGTGCGGACATAGGTGATGATTTCCATGTCGGCGTGCGGGTGGGGCGGGAAGCCCGACTTCGGACCGATCTCGTCATCATTCCAGACGCGCAGACGGCCCCAGCCCATACGGTTCGGATCGTAATAGTTGGCGAACGAGAAGTGGTGCTTGGCATTCAGCCAGCCGTGGTTGGCGCCACCGAGGGTATTGAAAGGACGGACATCGATCATGGTGATCTCCCTAACGCTTAAGTGTGCAGCGCGTTGCTGCTTCGTTGAGAGCTATATAAGGAACAGTTACTGTTACGAATAGAGGTGTGGCGATCACGGATTGTAACAGCGTGATAGGATTGTTGGTGTATTAGATGTGTTCAGCCCTTGTAAGTAAAATAGGATCCCGCGCCGTAGTCAAAAAAATCTACCTGACCATTGTGCTTAATAGTTAGTTCAAAGTGATGAGAGCTTCCATAGTCAAAGCCATCATACTTATCGCCTGACTTGTGTTTTAGTTGTATGTGGCAGCTCTCGCCGTAGTGGAACAAGTTCGGGATTGTTCCACTAAAATGAGCGCCTTTTGTATAGTCGAAGGCAGTCAACGACTGTCCGTTAAAACTAGCTACGATATTATGGTAACTGCCTGCTGAAAAGTCATATACAGACGACACATTACGTTTGCCGTGATGGCTGAGAGCGGCGGCCACAATAGCCGCTCGAACATGTGGTTTCATGGATCACTCTTGGTTTTATTTCCCTCAGAGTGTCATCAACTGATGTTCTTGTAAATATGGTCGCGCGAAGGGTTCTTGGGCGTAACGCTGACGCAGAAACGCGTACATCACACCTGCTGAGATTTAATTATTATGATGATTGTAGGCACCGCTTAAAAGCGGCCTACGCTTCGCTGTGGTGTGGCTGGGTAACTTGCTATTTTAGGCTATCTATTATCCCACCTGCGCCCTTTGGCGCAGCTTTGCATCCGCCAGCACAATCGCTGCCATAGCTTCCACCACCGGAACGCCGCGCAGAGCCACGCACGGGTCGTGGCGGCCCTTGGTGCGCAAGTCTACTTCGGTGCCGTCGCGGTTGATGGTCTGGCGGTGGGTGAGGATGGATGAGGTGGGTTTGAAGGCCACGCGGGCGGTGACGGGCTGGCCCGTCGAGATGCCGCCGAGGATGCCGCCCGCCTTGTTCGACAGGAAGACCGGCTCGTCATCGGGGCCGATACGCATCTCGTCGGCGTTTTCCTCGCCGGACAGCATGGCAGCCTCGAAGCCCGCGCCGATTTCCACGCCTTTGACGGCGTTGATGGTCATCAGCCCTGCGGCCAGTTCGCTATCCAGTTTCGCATAGAGCGGTGCGCCCCATCCGGCGGGAACGCCGGTGACTTCCAGCGCCACGATTGCGCCGATGCTGGAACCGGCTTTGCGGACGGTGTCCAGATAGGCTTCCCATTCCGGCACCACTTCGTTCGAGGCGGCGAACAGGGCGTTGTCGTAAACGGCGCTGAAGTCGATCCGGTCGTCAGGGATGCGGTGCGGACCAAGCTGCACCACGCCCGCGCGGATCTGGATGCTGTCGCCTAGAACCTTGCGCGCTACGGCACCGGCCGCCACGCGGCTGGCGGTTTCGCGGGCCGACGAGCGGCCACCGCCGCGATAGTCGCGCACGCCGTATTTGGCCTGATAGGCAAAGTCGGCATGACCGGGGCGGAAGGCGTGGGCGATCTCGCCATAGTCCTTGGAGCGCTGGTCGGTGTTTTCGATCATCAGGCTGATTGGGGTGCCGGTGGTGACAGGGCCGCTACCGTCGTCAAACACACCAGACAGGATTTTCACCGCGTCGGCCTCTTGGCGCTGGGTGACAAAGCGGCTGCCGCCCGGTTTGCGCTGGTCGAGGAAGGGTTGGATGTCCGCTTCGGTCAGCGGGATCAGCGGCGGGCAGCCGTCAACGACGACGCCAATAGCCGGCCCGTGGCTTTCGCCCCAGGTGGTGATGCGGAACAGGTGACCGAAGCTGTTATGTGACATGAGGCTAGGGCTTAAGCCGCTACGGCCTGTGTCGTCCAGAGCTGAGTGAAGCGATGGTGACGATCTTGTGTCTCGGTGAGGCTTTCAGGCTTGGCTTCCAGCGACACAAACAGGTCACCGACAGGGCGCGAACCGCGCGCAGGAAGGCCCAAACCTTCGAAGCGCAACCTGACCGGCGAGGTCATATCCGGTACCAGCCAAGCCGATTTTGGGCCGACGGGGGTGTCAAACTCGACCCGACCGCCATCGCGCACCAGATGGGCCTCGATGCGGGTCTGATAGAACAGGTCGGAGCCGAAAACCGACAGCCCATCGCGGGGTCTGATTTTCACCGGCACAGTCATCAGGTCTTTGAGGCGCAGCTGGTCGCCATGCCTCAGGCCCGGGGCAAGGCGAACACGGTACAGGCGGTCATCGACATAAAGGCTGGTAATGCCGCCCTTTAAGGCCTGCATCGGCGAGATAACGATCTCGGGATCGGGGCGGACAACACGCAGTGCGGATGCCTGTGGCCCCTCCAGCAGCAATCGCTGACCTGATTGTTGTTGCAGCAGGTGGTAGGCATCGACCACATAGCGGAATAGCACCACATCGCCGTTTGGCTGATCGGGGTGGACCGCCTTGGCGACGCGGCGGAACGCAGCCGACAGCTCGGCCGGACTGACCGGACCTGTCAGGTCCAGTATCCGGTAGGCGTCCAGAACTGTGAGTGGCCTTGCGCTCATGGACCCTACACTGACCCCATATGGTCAAGAGGGTGTTAACCGTAATCATCTTCTGTAAAGCTGATGAACGACGTTCAATATTTGGGCAAATCGCGTCGGGCGGGCTATAAGCGAGCTATGAGTCACTCCGCCATCCCCCCCAGCCCGTCACGCGACGAATACGAAGCCCAACTGGTTCGCAATTCGGATGACAGCATTTTTGAAGGTGCTGATCCGTTCGCCATCTTTGCCGACTGGCTGAAGGAGGCGGGCGCGACCGAGCCGAATGATCCCAATGCCATGACACTTGCCACTGTGGATGCGTCGGGTATGCCGGATGCACGGATTGTGTTGCTGAAGGATATGGATGCGCGCGGATTTACGTTCTTCTCCAACCTTGAAAGCGCCAAGGGACAGGATCTGGCGACGCATCCGGTTGCGGCTCTTGTATTCCACTGGAAGTCCCTGCGTCGTCAGGTGCGAGTGCGCGGTGTGATAGAGCCTGTGACAGCGGCAGAGGCCGATGCCTATTTTGCCAGCCGTGCCCGTGAAAGCCGCATCGGTGCATGGGCGTCGTCGCAGTCTCGTCTGCTGGAAAACCGTCAGGTACTGGAACAGCGCGTGATTGAGGAAACCGAGCGCTTCGAGGGGAAGGACGTCTCGCGTCCGCCGCACTGGTCGGGTTGGCGTCTGGTGCCTGTGTCGATCGAGTTCTGGCGCGATCGGAAATATCGTTTGCACGACCGCATGCGGTTCGTGAAGCAGGGCGATGCGTGGATTATTGAGCGTCTATATCCGTAAGGCTTATGTACCGTAGCGAGCCCAGAAGGTCTCTACGGCATCTTCGGCAATAGCGCTGGCGCTACGGGCCTGTACCGGATCCTTGCCCGAGGCCAGCGGAAGCAGAAGAACCGGATGTTCGATCATGCCTAGTAGCTGGCTAACGGCCCAGCTGGGCTTTTCGAGCTTAATGAGGCCATTGGCGCTCATGGTTTCGAACATAGTAATCAGGGCGTGGGCGATATCGCCGCGGCCCCTGTCGAAAAAATCTATGGCTTGCGTGTTGAAGCGCGGGCGTTCGGCCACGATCAGACGAAACATTTTCCGCACAAAGCTGTCGGACAGAAATTCAGTATATCGGGTCAGATAGTCCGTCAGCATGGCTCTGTCAGGTGTTGCAGTGTTCACCAGAGGGCCAACGCGGTCATAAAATTCTTTGGCGGCCGCTTCGATAACGGCCTCGAACAATGCGGCCTTGCTGGGAAAGAAAGTATAGAGCGTTGCCGTCGATACACCGGCAGAGCGGGCAATGGGTTCTATTCGTGCCGCAGCATACCCGTCGGCCACGAAGCGCAGTCTGGCTTCGCGGATGATTGCATGAACGCGGGGGTCCTGTGGGGAAGACATTTGCTGTTCACCGGATTGTTGCCCTATGAATAACAGTGATCCAGCTTTGCCGTAAGTGCAAGCGTAGCGATGTTATTTAATATCGTGAAATAATATAACAATCCGTAGTTTAAATGCGCCTTGGCCGGAGCATTCGTGGTTCTGATCTGGGCGCAACTATTAGTCGCGTGGCTATTTGAATGCTGCAAGCAGGGGGTGTGCGAGAACGGGTGCAACCAGTCGCATAACCGCATCATGGTCGACCAAGCGGACAGCAGCGGTCGTATCGGCGACGATAAAGTCAGCATGAATGCGTGATGGCTGGGTAAAGGCCTCATGCCCCGGTCTGACAGTCAGCAGGTACTGGTTGACCACTGAATCCGCTGTGCGGCCGCGCTCGATCTGGTCGCGCAGCAGGCGGCGTATAAAACGGATATCGGCAGGCGTATCGACAAAGACCTTGATGTCGAACAGAGCCGTCAATGCCGGATTGCACAACAGGTGCGTACCTTCGATCACCACTACATCGGCAGCTTTGACCATCTCGCCGCCTTCTTCGCGACCGTGGGTGATGAAGGAATAGAGGGGAGCGACAATGTCGTGACCGTCTTTCAGGGCTTGCAGGTCGTGGACCAACAGATCGTGATCACGGGAATCGACGTGATCGAAATCATGAGTTGCCGGATCGAAACCGGGGACCGAAGCAGCATCCCGATAATAGGAATCTTCGCGCAACAGTGTGGCCTTGCCTTCGGGAAGGCAGGAAATCAGGGCTTCGGCAAGGGTGGACTTGCCCGAACCCGAGCCGCCGGTGATCGCAATCAGAATGGTCATGCCGACCTCATCCACTGTCGCAAGGCAGGGCGCAAGACAGCCAAAAGCCGAAAAATACATTTTGTCGCGGCAAACCTGACCTAAGGTCACGTTGCCAGCCCCGCCCTTAATGGCTTAGCGTCCGGTAAAGCGCGGGTCTTTGAACCAAAACAAGCGCAAACGGGACTATATTTATAGAGGGACGCCCATGCTCGGACTCATGCAGGACTGGCCGCTGACGGTTGATCGTATTCTGGACCATGCCAAGGCATGGCATCCGAACCGTGAAGTGGTGACGCGCTCTGTCGAGGGGCCGATTGTGCGGGTGACCTATGCCGAACTGCATGAGCGTGCGCGCAAGGTTTCCAACGTCCTTCAGGCATGGGGCATCCAGCAGGGCGACCGTGTCGCGACTTTGGCATGGAACACCGGCAACCATATGGAAGCCTGGTACGGCATTATGGGGATTGGTGCGGTGTGCCACACGCTCAACCCGCGTCTGTTTCCCGAGCAACTGGTCTATATTATCAACCATGCCGAAGATCGTGTGATCTTTACGGATCTGACTTTCGTACCGCTGCTGGAAGCGATCCTGCCGCATATTCCAAAGGTCGAGCGTTTCGTCATCATGACCGATGCGGCCCATATGCCGCAGACCAAGCTGCCCAATGCCGAGGCCTATGAAAGCCTGATCGACCAAGCGTCTGCGGATGTGAAATGGGGCGACTTTGACGAGCAAACGGCCTGCGGTCTTTGCTATACGTCCGGTACGACGGGCAATCCCAAGGGGGTGCTGTATTCACACCGTTCCAACTTCCTGCACACCCTGATGGGTCTACAGGCGACCGTGCTGGGCGCAACACCGGGGGATGTGATCCTGCCGGTGGTGCCGATGTTCCATGCCAATGCGTGGGGGATCGCCTTTGCCGGTCCTGCGGCGGGCACCAAGCTGGTCATGCCGGGGGCCAAGATGGACGGGGCGTCCATCTATGAATTGCTGGAAACCGAAGGCGTGACCTTCTCGGCGGCGGTGCCGACCGTCTGGCAGGGCCTGTTGCAGCATATGCGCGAGAACAATCTCAAGCTTTCAACGGTGAAGCGGGTCATGATCGGTGGGGCCGCGGCGCCCGAAAGTCTGATCCGCATCTTTAATGACGAGTTCAATGTCGAGGTCGTGCAGGGCTGGGGTATGACCGAAACCTCGCCCATCGGCACAGTTTCCAACATCCTGCCCGAAATGAAGAACTGGTCCTATGACGATCAGGTCAAACAGCGGGTCAAGCAAGGCATGCCGCCGTTGGGAGTCGAACTGAAACTGGTCGATGAAGCTGGCGCAAAACTCCCCCATGACGGCACGACCTTTGGTCGCCTGATGATCAAGGGACCGACCATCTCGCGGGCTTATTTCAAGGGGGACGGCTCCGTTCTGGATGACGGTGGCTATTTCGATACGGGCGATGTGGCCACCATTGATGAATACGGCTTCATGCACATTACCGACCGCGCCAAGGACGTCATCAAATCGGGCGGCGAGTGGATCAGCTCGATCGAGATCGAGAATATTGCCGTAGGTCACGACAAGGTCGAACTGGCCGCTGTGATCGGTGCCGCGCACCCGAAATGGGACGAGCGCCCGCTATTGATCGTCAAGCTCAAGGAAGGCGAAGTCCTCGACAAGCAGGAGCATCTGGACTTCCTCGTTGGCAAGATTGCCAAGTGGTGGATGCCCGATGATGTTGTTGCGGTTGATGAAATTCCGCTTGGCGCCACAGGCAAGATAGACAAGAAGCTACTTCGTGAACGGATGAAGGACTATCGTTTGCCTTCAGCTGGCTAGGCATCTCGGGAAGGTGACAAAATGCAACCGGACAAGAAGCTGACGGTTTGGGCGCGATTGGCCGTGCTGATCGCCTGTATCACGCCGGTCATGGTGCTGGTGGCGGTTTTGGCGACCCGTCTGGGATGGATCAGTCTGGAAACCGGTCTGGGTCTGATAGCCCTTAAACTGGGTTCGATATTGGCATGGGCGGGGCTGGCTGCGGCCCTGCTCTCGGTGCTGCTGATGCTGAAGGACCGTGGTCTGTGGCTCTATGCACTGACGGCCATGTTGGTCGCAGGCGGTACGTTCGGGGTTTATAAGTACCAATTGTCGCGCATCGGGCCTGATCCACGCGATGTCACGACCAATGCCGAGGATCCACCGGGTTTTGGCCGCACCATGCTGTCGGATCGTCGTGCTGCGCGTGTTCTGCCGAGCAGCGCTGTGGCTTGCGAAGGTTTGCAGGCTATCGACAGTCAACTTTCGCCTGATGTTGTCGCATGGGCGTTAAAGCAATCGGGCGTGACAGTGATGGGCTCTTCGCCCTTCCGCGTAGACGGCTGGCAACAGGGGATGTGGTTCGGTATCCAGCATGATGTCACGGTTCGTATCCGTCCGGGGCGTACCGATGTGCGCGTGGCGGCGCGTGACAATATGCCGATCGGGCCACGCGCCTGTGATCTGGCCAAGCGCGTCGTCGCCGAGATGAACGCGCTACGCTAGGCGGCTAGGAAATGTGACCGACCAGATGCCAATGGCCTTGCAGGCTGTTGGCATCGTTCGTTTCTGCACGCCCGTCACGCACCAGTTTTTGCAGATGCGACAGTACCGACAGGCTGGCGGCGGGCCACAGGCTCTGGCTAACGGTGGAATATAGGACCGGCACCATCTGGGCCACGGTGGTGTCACCGGCGGCCAGACGCTCCAGAACCTGAGCCTCGCGCTGCATCCGGTGGGCATGATAGCCCTTCAGGAAAGGTTCGACATCGACAATGGGTGCCCCGTGGGTCGGCCATATCGTGTCGAACCCGCGAACCATGATGGCTTCCAGACTGACCATATAGTCGCTCATATCTCCATCGGGCGGTGCCACAATGGTGGTGGACCAGCCCATGATGTGATCGCCGCTGAACAGGCCGTTCTCTTCACGCAGGGCAAAGCAGATATGGTTCGATGCATGGCCGGGGGTGGCCATAACATCGACCGTCCAGCCATCGCCCTCGATGGCTTCTCCACCATTCAGGATGATATCCGGCGCAAAGCCTTCGTCATGGCTCTCATCCAGACGAAGGCCGTGATTATCCCCGTGTGGCGGCCGTGCGGCATAGATAGGCGCGCCGCCAACGGCCTTGGCGAGGTCGTGCGAAAGAGGCGAGTGGTCCGCATGGGTATGCGTCACCAGAATGTGGCTGACTGTGCGTGGCCCAATGGCGCGGAGCAGGGCGGCCAGATGATCCTGATCCGGCGGACCGGGGTCGATCACGGCGACCTGTGATCCCGCATAGGCCCTGCCCACAATATAGGTACCCGTGCCCGTAAACGTGAACGGGCCCGGATTATTGGCAATCACACGCTCGACCCGCTCCGACAAGCGGTCGCAACGCCCATAGGCAAAATCAAACTCTCTGGTGAACTGCATAAGGCACTCCCGACGCAAGGATCAGCGACGTCTGGATACCCTGATAGCAGAAGAATTTCCCACTGTTAGGAAGTAGCTGTTGAGGCTTCCACGGCGAATGCGGACAGGCGCGCCCTTGCGGGTGTTAAAGTAGGGATTGGTGGTATCGATTTGCACCCATTCGGATCGGTCATCGAGAACGAAGTGCCATTTTCCAATTGGAGAACGAATAGCGGACTCAATTGTGGCGTTGATTTCATTGACGCTTTCGTTCGAATTTTCAAAGAAACTCGGCATTCGAATACGATCGATCCCAAACAGGCTCCGTTGAGTTTCAGCAATTTCATTCTTGTATACGGCTACAAGTTCACCGGCATTAATTTGATTCTTAACTATAAGCGCCTGTGAGTCGAAACAGGCCAATCGTTGAGCTGTGTCGGTAATTTCTAGGCAATTTACCAACAGGTTCATGGCGGATTGACGGTCTTGCGCTGAGGCTGATTGCGAGAAGGCGGGTGTGCAATATATCGCTGATAATATCCCTATATGGGCTAATATAATTCTGTGCTTTGATTTTGTTTTTGTACGATTTTCGTTCATTTCCGCATCTCAAAAATTTTGACCCTGAAAGCGCCCAAACCGAGCGTTGCTAAATTATGACATTATCTGGCCTTTTTCGTTGCCGAAAGTTAATTGCCATAGCCTAACGAGGTTATCTCGTCTTAGTGAGGGTTGTCAGCTGCCCTTCATCTCGATGAATCGGTGGCGGGGAACAGGAGGCGCGGGCTTAGAGAGGGGAACCTCAAGCCGCCTTCCTCATTGGAGGTAAAACCAGAATGAAAACGCTATCGAAACGCGAGCGTTTGCTAGCATCTTCGATTATTGCGGGCGTCGCCGTGATGGGTGGGGTGGGCGTTGCTCAAGCCCAAACGCAACCGCAATCCGAAGAAGTTACCGAAGTATCGCAGATTGTCGTCACGGGTTCGCGTATTCGTGTTCGTGATACGACCGGCACCAGCCCAATCGTAACCGTCGGTGCGGAGCAACTTGAGGAAATCGGCTCGGCCAGCATTGAGACCTATCTGAACTCGCTGCCACAGTTGTCTCCGTCGCTGACCAAAACCAACAACAACCCGTCGTCGGGTGGTGCTGCGTTCCTTGATCTTCGCCAATTGGGTACTTCGCGCGGCCTGACCTTGGTCAACGGACGTCGTATGGTTCCCGGTTCGTCGAATGGCGCGGTGGATATCTCGATCCTTCCGTCTGGCCTGATGGACCGTGTGGAAATCATCACCGGTGGTGCATCGGCCGTTTACGGCGCAGACGCTGTTTCGGGTGTCGTCAACTTCATTCTCAAAGATGATTTTGAAGGTGTCCAAGTTTCCGCCCAATACGGTATCTCGGGCGAGAGCGACGGCAAGGAAGTCCAGTACAACCTGATGACAGGCGGTGCCTTCGGCGATGGTCGTGGCCACTTCACCTTTGCCGCGTCGCACAATACTCGTGATGGTATTGCTCAAACTGAACGCGATATCTCACGTACGGCCGAGTACTGCTTCAACGATGGCACATGCGTTCCTAACGGTTCGGCGACTACGGGTGATGGCACATTCTCAATTTCGCCAAACGCAGATGCGGCGTCTCTGGGTCACTACAAAGCCTATTTTGCCGGGCTGGGCATGAGCGCTGCAGATCAGACCAACTTGATCTATGGTGGCCAGCGTTTGGGCTTTAACCCAGACGGATCGTTGTTTGTTGCAGGTACCGGTGACGGCACCTGGGGCTATAAGGGGCCGAACACTCAGGGTTGGAACCCTGACGAAATGTTCCTGTACGACTTTAACCCGGTGAACCTTTTGCAGTCGCCGTACGAACGTACGAACATTTACACCACCATTAAGTACGATCTGAACCAGCATGTCGAATTCTATGCTGACGTTCTGTACAGCACCTATTCGAGCTCGAACCAACTGGCTGAGTCGCCAGCAGCATTTGCGATTCCGCTGTCCACCGGTACACTGAGTGCAGATGTTCGTGACTTGCTCATGCAGGCGATTCCTGCACCGGCTTCGGGTGCGGAGCGTTCGTTCACATTGTCGCGTCGTTCCAACGAGCTTGGCCCGCGTACCTATAATTACGACACTGACGCATATCAGGCCAGTGCGGGTCTCCGTGGCGAATTCCAGACCTTCAACGACAAGAATTGGTCGTGGGATCTGTACGGTTCGTTCGGTAAATACAAGAGCTCGCAAGAGTTTGCAGGCTTCCCAGAAGGCAACCGTATTCGAGCGGCTCTCGCCGGTTGCCCGACGGGCTCGCCACTGGGGCCAGTAGGCTCGACTGGCGCGCCTTCGACTTGTGTACCGCTGAATCCGTTCGGCGCAGGCAATATCACGCAAGACCAAGTCGACTACATCATGGCCAAGGGGCAGTTTGCTCACACCACGATCGAGCAAAAGAACCTGGTTGCTTCGATCACGGGTGATCTATTTGATCTGCCGGCAGGTGCAGTTGGTTTCGCTGCTGGTTTGGAATACCGTGATATCGATTACAGCGATGTGCCGCCTGAAGGTGTTCAGACGGGCTCACTGCTAGGCGGTAACGCTGCTGGTCCGGTCTTCGGCGGTTACGATGTGAAGGAAGTGTTCGCGGAAATCCGTGTGCCGATCTTGGCTGATATGCCGTTTGCCAACTACCTTGGTTTCGAAGGTGGATATCGCTACTCGGATTACTCGATCGGCCAACAAACCGAGACGTGGAAAGCTGGTGGTGAATGGGCTCCGGTCGAATGGATGCGTTTCCGCGCATTGCAACAACGCGCCGTTCGTGCGCCGTCGGTTGGTGAGCTGTTCTCGACACGCCAGGAATCGTACCCAGGTGTGACCACGGGTAATCTTGATCCGTGTGACAAGGATAGCGCGGCACGTAACGGTGCCAATGCTGCACAAGTTCTGGCGCTATGTCAGGCTCAGTCGTCGCAAATATCGGCAACTTGGGATTCTGTTGGTACGCAGTACCGTACCTTCTCGGGCGGTAATCAAAACCTCGCTCCAGAAACAGCAGATTCTACCACTATTGGTGCTGTATTCCGCGCGCCTTCGAACTTCCCGGCGTTGCTATCTCCGCTGACGGTTACAGTTGACTACTTCTCTATTGAAATTGAAGATGTCATCTCTTCGATTGGCTTCTCGACTTCATTGTCGCGCTGCTTCAATGCTGATTTCAACCCGAATTTCTCTAACGCGAATGTCTACTGCCAAAACCTGAACCGCGATGCTGAAACAGGCTATCTGACCAATACCGGTCTGAATGGCTTCATTTCGGCTTCGAACGCCAACCTGGCGACGTTCAAAGCTTCGGGCGTTGACTTGGCTGTGAATTGGAACATCACGCCTGCAGACTACGGTATGCCAGCGTGGACAGGTCGTTTGGGTTTTGCAACCCAAGGTACTTGGTATGAAAACCAGCAGTTCCAATCGGATGCTGCTTCGGCCATCTCGGATAACTTCGTGGGCACCATCGGTGATGGTACTCCGGGTGCAACCACCCTGCCGGAGTGGAAGTTCAACACGCGCCTTAGCTGGGCGTATGAAGACTTCTCGGCTTCGCTGCGCTGGGTATTCATCGATAGCGTTATCGACGAAGGTGCGGACGTTGCAAGTGGCGATATCGGCAAGGTTGATGCCTATAACTACTTCTATCTGAGTGGTGCATGGCAAGTGAACGACACCATTGAACTGTTTGGTGGTGTTGATAACTTGTTCGACAAGGATCCGCCGCGTTATGCTAGCGGTTTCCAATTCCAAACTGATCCGTCGACCTATGACGTAATCGGTCGTTACTTCTACATCGGTGCCCGCGCTCGCTTCTAAGCGACGAGGTTTGACTAAGTCGACAAGGGAAGGCGGTAGCTTGGGCTACCGCCTTTTCTGTTGATGAGGGACAAACAAAAAACCTCCGCATCAGGGATGCGGAGGTTTTGATGTTTGGTCTGCAAGTCTGACGCTTAAGCAGGTTGTTCTTGGCCGATCTTACGCGGATCGTAGTTGAGGACGGGGGATAGCCAGCGTTCGGTCGTGGCGATGTCCCAGCCTTTGCGGTCGGCATAGCTTTCGATCTGGTCGCGGTCGATTTTACCGACGCCGAAATAGTGGCTTTCGGGGTGGCCGAAATAGAGGCCGCTGACCGATGCGGGCGGGTTCATCGCAAAGCTTTCCGTTAGCTCCATGCCTGCTTGCGCTTCGGCATCCAACAGGCGGAAAAGTGTAGACTTTTCCGTGTGGTCCGGCTGGGCCGGATAGCCGGGGGCCGGGCGGATACCAAGGTATTTCTCCTCGATCAGGTCCTGAACCGTAGTCTGTTCATCCGGCGCATAGCCCCACAGTGTGGTGCGGACTTCCTTGTGCAGGCGCTCGGCAAAGGCTTCGGCCAGACGGTCGGCCAGGGCGGTGGCCATGATCGACGAATAGTCGTCGCCTGCGTCCTTGAACTCTTTGGCCTTGGCCAGTTCGCCATGTCCCGCGGTGACGGCGAACGCACCGATATAGTCCTCGCCGTCCTCGGCGACGAAGTCCGAGATACACAGGTTCGGCTTGCCGTTGTTCTTGGCGATCTGCTGGCGCAGGCCATGGAAACGGGCGGCCTCGACCGAGCGCGTCTCGTCGGTCCAGACGACGATATCGTCACCACGCGCATTGGCGGGCCAGAAACCGGCGACGCCCTTGGCGGTGTACCACTTCTCGGCAACGATCTTTTCGAGCATGGCGCGGGCATCGCGATAGAGGTCTTGGGCGGCGGTGCCGACGATCTCGTCTTCCAGAATTTGGGGGAAGCGCCCGATCAGTTCCCAACTGGCAAAGAAGGGCGTCCAGTCGATGTGGTCGGCCAGATCTTGTAAATCCCATTCAAAGGTACGGGTGCCAATGAAAGATGGCTTGGGAGCCGGTGTCGGATCTTCAGCCTTGAACCGGTTGGCGCGGGCATCGGGCAGGGCCGCGCGGGCTTTAACCACCTGACCTCGGGCGTATTGTTCGCGGATACGGACATATTCCTCGCGCGTGGCGGCTTCGTTGGCGGTCTTGTCGGTCGGAGACAAAAGGCCTGCCACCACACCCACAGCCCGCGAGGCATCAATCACATAGGTGGTTGAACCTCGCTGATAGGCTGGCTCGATCTTAACGGCGGTGTGGGTGCGGCTGGTGGTGGCTCCGCCGATAAGCAGCGGCAAATTCATGCCGCGACGCTCCATTTCGGCGGCCACAAACACCATTTCATCCAGCGAAGGCGTAATCAGGCCGGACAGGCCCACAATGTCGCAATTGTGGGCGATGGCCTCGTCCAGAATACGGTCGGCAGGCACCATGACGCCAAGGTCTACGACCTCGTAATTGTTGCACTGAAGCACAACGCCGACGATGTTCTTGCCTATATCGTGCACATCACCCTTGACGGTCGCCATCAGGATGCGGCCCGCCGAAGAGCGTTCCTGACCGGCCTTTTCCGCCTCCATATAGGGTTCCAGATAGGCGACGGCTTGTTTCATTACCCGGGCGGATTTCACCACCTGCGGCAGGAACATCTTACCCGCACCGAACAGGTCGCCAACCACGTTCATCCCGTCCATCAGCGGACCCTCGATGACGTGCAGCGGCCGTTCAACGCTTGCGCGGGCTTCTTCGGTGTCTTCGACGATGAACTCGGTGATCCCGTTGACCAGAGCGTGTTCGATACGCTTGTTCACTGGTTGGTCGCGCCATTTCAGGTCGACGACCTTGGCTGCACCTTTTTCGCCCTTATAGGACGGGGCCATGTCCACCAGTCGTTCGGTATTGGACACATTGGTGCGCTGCGGGCGGTTGAGGATCACATCCTCGACGGCTTCACGCAGGGTGGCGTCAATATCGTCATAAACGGGCAGGTCGCCCGCATTGACGATGCCCATGTCCATGCCTGCATTGATGGCGTGATACAGAAAGACTGAGTGGATGGCGCGGCGCACAGGCTCGTTACCACGGAACGAGAACGACACGTTCGAAACGCCGCCCGAAACACGGGCATAGGGCAGAGTGGCCTTAATGACCTTGACCGCCTCGATGAAGTCCACGGCATAGTTGTCGTGTTCTTCAATGCCTGTTGCCACGGCAAAGATATTGGGGTCGAAGATGATGTCTTCTGGCGGGAAGCCGACCTCGTTGACGAGGATATTATAGGCGCGGGTGCAGATTTCGATTTTGCGCGCGGCGGTGTCGGCCTGACCCTGCTCGTCAAAGGCCATGACCACGACGGCGGCCCCGTAACGCAGACATTGCACGGCATGATGACGGAAGGCTTCCTCACCTTCCTTCATCGAGATGGAGTTGACGATCGGCTTGCCCTGAACGCACTTCAAGCCTTCTTCGATCACCTCCCATTTGGAAGAGTCGATCATGATCGGCACGCGCGCGATATCGGGCTCGGCGGCGATCAGGTTCAGGAAGGTACGCATGGCTTTCGGGCCATCCAGAAGGCCTTCGTCCATGTTGACGTCGATGATCTGGGCACCGGCCTCGACCTGCTGGCGGGCCACATCAAGGGCTGCCGTATAGTCGCCCTCGACCACCAGTTTGCGGAACTTGGCCGAGCCAGTGACATTGGTCCGCTCGCCGACATTGATAAAGACAGGACGCATCAGGTGTTATCCAGTTGTGCGAGGCGGCGAACGATGGCGGCGAGGTAGCCCTTGCGGTGGCAAGAGGCGATATGGCCTTCGCTGAAACGTTCCGATCTCACAATATAGGTGGCGTAGCCGAGCAGGGTGGCCTGGTCGGCGGTGGCAATGGTTTCGAGCGAAGGGTTGGCCACTTCGCCCTTTAACAGCCGGTCGTACACATCTGACGGACCGCCAAGGCCGATGGCTCCCAGCGCCCGTTCCCACGCATGGAAGGCGGGACCGTATTTGGCATAGGTGAAACCGGTGCCTGTCTTTTCCCATGTGACAAACTGCTCGTCCGTCGTCGCGGCCAATTCGTCTGCCAGAAGTCTAAGCAGAGTGGTCATCAGGCGACGAGTTCGAACGGTTCCAGACCCGACAGGCGAAGGGCGACAGGACGTTCGGGGATCGCACGCGGCGTCACGCCCGACACTTCATCGGCGATGTGCTTAATGTGCTCAGGCGTGGTGCCGCAGCAGCCGCCGACGATATTGACCAGACCCGACTTGGCCCATTCCTCGATGAAGTGGCCGGTCTCGTGCGGCTGTTCGTCATACTGGCCCATGGCATTGGGGAGGCCTGCGTTCGGATAGGCCGAAACGAGGGTGTCGGCGACGCGCGACAGCTCTGCAATGTGCGGGCGCATCAGTTCGGCCCCCAGCGCACAGTTGAAACCGACAGCGAACGGTTTGGCGTGACGGATCGAGTTCCAGAAGGCCTCTGCGGTCTGGCCGCTAAGGGTGCGGCCCGAACGGTCGGTGATGGTGCCGGAAATCCAGATGGGTAGGGGCTCGTAGCCCTCGTCCTCGAGGTCTTTTACGGCCTTGATGGCCGCCTTGCAGTTCAGGGTGTCGAAGACGGTTTCGATCAGGAACAGGTCCACGCCGCCATCATGCAGGGCCTTGGCCTGCTGCTTATAGGCCTCGTAAACCTCGTCGTATGAAACGGCGCGGAAACCGGGGTCGTTGACGTCGGGGCTGAGCGACAATGTGCGGTTCGTCGGGCCGATGGCACCGGCGACAAAGCGCGGTTTGTGCGGCTCTTTCTCGGTCCAGCGGTCGGCAACCTCACGGCCGAGGCGAGCGCCCTCATAGTTCAGGTCATAGACCGCATCTTCCAGCCCATAATCGCCCTGGGCGATAGTGGTGGCCGAGAAGGTGTTGGTTTCCGAAATATCCGCGCCAACAGAATAATAGACGTCGTGCAGACCTGCCACGATGTCGGGGCGGGTCAGGATCAGCAGGTCGTTATTACCCTTTTGCGGGTGGTTGTGATTGGCAAAGCGCTCACCACGGAAGTCCTCTTCCGTCAGGTTTTCGCGCTGGATCATCACGCCCCAGCTGCCGTCCAGAACCAGAATGCGTTCCTTGGCGGCCTTGTGCAGGGCCGCGATACGCTCCGAGCGGGTGAGGGCCATACTACGCTACCTTATGTTCGCGAACGCCCAGAACGCGGCAGATCGCATAGACCAGATCGGCGCGGTTCAGAGTGTAGAAGTGGAAGTCTTCAAAGCCTTCTTCTTGAAGGCGGGCGCAGGTTTCCGCTGCCACCGAGGCGGCGAGCAGCTTGCGTGTTTCGTGGTCGTCATCCAGTCCGTCGAAATGACCAGCCAGCCAGTCTGGCAGGGCCGTACCGCACGCCGAGGTCATGCGCTGCAGACCGGCAAAGTTCGACACCGGCATGATGCCGGGGATCAGTTTCAGGGTGATGCCTGCCCCGCGAACCTGATCGCGGAAACGCAGGAAGGCATCCATGTCAAAGAAGAACTGGGTCACGGCGCGGGTAGCACCGGCATCCTGTTTGGCCTTTAGAACATCCAGATCGTGCTGGATGGACGGGCTTTCGGGGTGCTTTTCAGGATAGGCACCGACCGTAATATCAAAGCCACCAACGCTGTGAATGGCGCGAGCCAGTTCGGTGGCATTGGCATAGCCGTCAGCGCGCGGGGTGTAGGCCCCGCCGATGCCCGAACTGCCGGGCGGATCACCGCGCAGTGCGACAATGTGGTCTACGCCAATGGACTTATAGCCTTCGATCACCTCGTCCACCTCGGCGCGGCTGGCCTCGACACAGGTCAGGTGGGCGGCAGGGCGCAGGCTGGTTTCGGTGATGATGCGCTGAACCGTGCGGTGGGTGCGCTCGCGCGTGGAGCCGCCCGCACCATAGGTGACAGACACAAAGGCAGGGTTCAGCGGCTCAAGACGACGGATGGCCTTCCACAGATTGGCCTCGGCTTCGTCGGTTTTGGGCGGAAAGAATTCGAACGAGACATTCACCGGACGCTGGTTCGAACCGGCACGGGCCACAGGGCCTAGCGGGGACAGCAACAGGGCGCGGGCTTCGGCGAGGGAGGACGGTGCCATGTCAGGCGCTCTTTCGGACGGTTTCAGCGGCGCGGTTGCCGGTCCAGATATGGACAGTCAGGCCCTCGCGGTCGGGAGGAAGAATGATAGGGGCGGCGGCTTGCAACCCGCTCTGTTCCAGCCAGCCTGCGATTTCCTCATCGGCAAATCCCAGACGGCGGTGTTGGTGTTCTTCGCGCAGCTGTTCGAAATTATGCGGTGCAAAATCAACGATCAACAGACGACCGCCGGGGGCTACCAGACGAGCGGCCTCGGACACTGCGGCAACGGGGTCGTTCAGATAGTGCAGAACCTGATGCACGATCACCAGATCGGCGCTTTCGGCAGGCAGGCGCGTCGAAAAAATGTCGCCGTGACGCAGTTCGACCTTGTCTAGACCCGCCTTGGTGACATTGGCGCGGGCGATGTTCAGCATGTTCTGACTGAGGTCCAGACCGACCGACATCTTGGCCTTTTTGCCCAGCAGGGTAAGCATTCGGCCCGAGCCGGTGCCAAGGTCGACAACGCGGTTGAACGGGCCGGAACCTGCGGCCTGTTCGACGGCTTTTTCGACGTCGGTTTCACAGACATAGAGCGATCGCATTTGGTCCCACTGGGGCGCGACCTGCTCGAAATAGCGGGCGGCATCGGCGGCACGCTCGCTGCGGACTTCTTCGAGGCGGCGATGGTCGGCTTCGCCCTCATCGTCGGCCAGAATATCCAGAACCGTATCGGTCAGGCGGCGGGCTTGTGCATCGTGCGACAGGCGGTAATAGACCCGCGCACCGTCGGGAAAACGCTCGATCAAACCGGCATCGGCCATCAGCTTAAGATGGCGCGAGACACGCGGCTGGCTCTGGTCCAATACGCGCGACAACTCCATGACCGACAGCTCTTCGGCGGCCAGCAGGGAAAGGATACGCAAGCGCGTCGGTTCGCCTGCGGCGCGGAGAATCTCTACGGTCTGATCAGCAGTCAGGTTCATAGCTCATATAAAGATATGTTTATATGATTATGCAAGCTAAAAGGTGAGTGTGTGCGCGTGATTATGCGCAATCACAGCCAAAGTGGCGCAATCTTCGTGCTGGACTACAAAGGCTTACGTCTTGAGGTGGGTAAATTCCACCTAGACAGGCGTGATCAGGGCCTCGCCCGCAAAGTGCGCAGATAAATTCTGGATCAGTAGCATCAGCATACCCTGAACGGCTTCGCTGGTGGCTCCTCCCGTATGCGGGGTGAGGACCAGATTCGGCACATCTGCCCATTGTTCGGAGGGTGTAGGCTCGACCTCGAACACGTCCAGTGCTGCTGCTCCCAAACTGCCATTAGTGAGTGAGGCTATCAGGGCCGTCTCGTCGATCAGTTGCCCGCGCGAAACATTGACCAAAAGTCCGTGTGGACCAATGGCCTTCATTACATCGGCATTGATCATATGGCGGTTATTGTCATCGGCGCGACTGGCCACCACCAGAATATCCGAGCGATTGGCCAGTTCCAGAAGGCTTTCGGCACGGGGCCATTTCACATCCTTGGCATTTGGACCCCACCACGACACCTCCATACCAAAGGCATCGGCGCGGCGGGCAATAGCCTGACCAATGGCACCCAATCCGACAATGCCCAGTTTCTGATGGCGCAGGGAGGGTGTCAGAAGTCGCAATTCAGGCGTCCATTCACCTTTACGCATTAATCGGTCGCCGCTGACGATATTACGACGCGAACCGATTATCAGGCCCATGGCGTGGTCAGCGACATCCTCGTGATTTACGTTCGGGGCATGGGTGACGGGGATATTGTTAGCGCGGCACCAGTCCAGATCGATGCCTTCAAATCCTGCCGTAAAGCACGCCACCAAGGACAGATTAGGCAGTTTTTCAAGTAACTCGCGGCCTAGTGGATATTCACCGGCCGTAATCACTACACGGATATCGGGTGCGGCCTCAGTCGGTGGGCCTTCCCATAGCCGATAGACGTCATAACTGCTTTCGAGGAAAGCGCTGAGCGGACCAAGGTGCCGCGGGGTGATGAGCAGGGCAGGTCTCTGGGTCATAAGTCCAGATTACCCCTGTTATGCCAAATGACCAGTCATAGCGTCAGGCAAAGAAAAACGGCCCCGCCATGAAAGACGGGGCCGCTGATCTTTGGCATCAAAAAGTCTTAGCGACCGAACTTCTGGTGCTGGATACGCTTCGGAATGATGCTGTCTGCACCAAGGCGACGCATCTTGTCCTGTTCGTAGGCTTCGAAGTTACCTTCGAACCATTCCACGTGGCCGTCGCCTTCGAAGGCGAGGATATGGGTGGCCAGACGGTCAAGGAACCAGCGGTCGTGGGAGATGACCACGGCGCAGCCGGCGAACTCTTCCAGAGCCTCTTCGAGGTTCTGCAAGGTTTCGATATCCAGGTCGTTGGTCGGTTCGTCGAGCAGGATTAGGTTGCCACCGGTGGCCAGTGTCTTGGCAAGGTGGACGCGGTTGCGCTCACCGCCGGACAGTTGGCCGACCTTCTTCTGTTGGTCGCCGCCCTTGAAGTTGAACGAGCCGACATAGGCGCGGGTGTTGATCTCGCGCTTGCCGACCATCATGACGTCGGTGCCGCCCGAGATGGCCTGCCAGATGGTGTCGTCCGGCTTCAGGTCATCACGCGACTGGTCAACATAGGCCAGCTTGACGGTTTCACCGACCTTGATCGTGCCGCCATCCGGCTGTTCCTGACCGGTGATCAGCTTGAACATGGTCGACTTACCGGCACCGTTCGGGCCGATAACGCCAACGATACCGTTCGGCGGCAGCTTGAAGGTCAGGTTGTCGAACAGGACCTTGTCGCCGTACGACTTCTTCAGGCCTTCAACTTCCAGAACCACGTTGCCGAGGCGCGGGCCAGGCGGGATCTGGATGTGGGCGAAGGTCTGAGCGCCACGCGAGGCCTCTTGTTCCTCCACCATGCGCTCATAGGCCGCCAGACGGGCTTTCGACTTGGCCTGACGGGCCTTGGCACCCGAGCGGACCCATTCCAGTTCGCGGGTAAGGGCGCGTTGGCGAGCTTCGGATTCAGATTGTTCCTGAACGACGCGCTTCTGCTTGGCTTCCAGCCACGAGGAGTAGTTGCCCTCGTGCGGGTGGCCTTTACCGCGGTCCAGTTCCAGCGTCCACTTGGTCACTTGGTCGAGGAAGTAACGGTCGTGGGTCACGAGGATAACGCAGCCCGGGAAGTTCTCCAGGTGGTGCTGCAGCCATGCGACGGATTCGGCGTCCAGGTGGTTGGTCGGTTCGTCCATCAGCAGCATGTCTGGCTTCGACAGCAGCAGGCGGGCCAGAGCCACGCGACGCTTTTCACCGCCCGACAGGTTGGTCACGGACCAGTCGTCCGGCGGACAACGCAGAGCGCCCATGGCCTGATCGATACGGCTGTCGATGTCCCAGACGTCGGCGGCGTCGATCTTCTCTTGGAGAGAGGTCATCTCTTCCATGAGTTCGTCGGTATAGTTTTCGCCCAGTTCACCCGCGACTTCGTTGAAGCGGTTGACCCACTGCTTTTCTTCGCACCATGCTTCAACGTTTTCGCGAACGTTCAGGTTGTCGTCCAGCTTGGGCTCTTGTTCCAGATAGCCGCGCTTGATGCCATCAGCCGCGCGGGCTTCGCCCTGGAACTCGGTGTCGAGGCCAGCCATGATCTTCAGCAGGGTAGATTTACCCGAGCCGTTGACACCAACAACACCGATCTTGGCGTCGTTATAGAAGCTTAGCCAGATGTTTTCGAAGATCTTTTTGCCGCCAGGGAAGGTCTTGGTCAGACCCTGCATCTGGAAAATATATTGCTGCGCCATACTGGTGCGTCGCGCCCTTGATTCAGAAGAAATGGGAGTGTTGGCAGGGGATGTAGCGATTGGGATGCCAAAGGGCAAATCACAGAGCGCTAATGAGCGGATAAATCCCCATAGGTCGTAGGGTTGTGTGATGTCTCCAAACCTATTTGGCGGGTAAAACCGCCAGCAGGGCGCGTGTAAAGCCGACAGGGGCGACCGTCAGGTGATCTTCGTTGTCCAGCACTGTCGATTGAACTCTCAGGTTCGGATAGGCGCGCGATTTCAGAACCTGTTCCATGACCTGCATGTCCCGAACCATGTCTCCGTCCTTCATGTGACGGGGCGTCGGGCCGGGGGCTTCGAAACCACCCACATACATAAAGACCTCGGCGGGCAGGTCGGTATGGTTGCGGGCATAGGCCGCTTCCATCGTCATGATGTGGCGTTTGTCGTACCAGAAGGACGGACTGCCCAGCACATAGCGGCTGAACATGGCCGGATCGGTAAACATGATCTGTGCGCCAAGCAAAGCGCCATAGGAGTGGCCCAGCAGGATGCGCTGTGACGGATCGGTGCGGAACTTGGCGTCCACATAGGGCAGAGCCTGTTCCTTCAGATAGGTCTGATAGGCCGCGCCGCCACCATGGATATCATTGCTGGAGTTGCTGGGACCGTTTGGTGTGGGGGTGTAGTCGCGTCGGCGGCTGGTCGCGCCGTGGTCGCCCTTGGCATAGGACAGGCCGATCAGGATGAATTCCTCGACGACCGGTCCTTCCAGATTTACCCGCCTTGCAATCTGGCGGATGATGGGAAAGGCATAGTCCGCATCGGTCACATATAGCACCGGATAGCGACGGTTCGGCTGGCTGTCATAGCTGGCGGGCAGGCTGACAAAGATGTCGTATTCACGGTTTGAAACTGGATCGGGCACGGACCAGACCTGCGTGCCTGTCAGCACATAGGGCGCGCCGTCAGAGGAGCTGCTGCTGGCGGTTTGGGCATCGGCGGCCCGATTGCAACCGGCTGCCGATATCGCAAGCGTCATCAGCGCTATGACCTGAAATTTCATGAACTCCCCCATCCAAATTTTCCCGTAATGCAGGTTTGCGGAGGAATGGGGCGCACGAATGGCGAAGCTGTAATTAGCTGTAGTTGAAGCTGATCGAGATGCGCTGTTCACTGGCGCGGTTGGCGGGTACTTCGTGGCGCAGCCAGCTTTCCCACATCAGGATCGTTCCTGCCTGTGGTTTCAGATAGACGAACGGGCGCTCGGCCTCGGTGGCATTATCGGTCACGCCGGGGCGGTTCATCATCATCACCAGACGCGGGTCTTCCATCTTGAGGGATGATGCGCCGTCGGGGATGTGGATGTAGATGGTGCCTGAAATGATCGAATGCGGGTGGATATGGCCTGTGTGGCCACCGCCGGGCATCAGGATATTCACCCACAGATTGTCCAGCTTGGGTTTGCGGGCCAGATCGAAGTTCAGCGCCTTGGCATAGATATTTGCATGCTTGTCGAGGATGCGCTTCAGCTCGGAAAACTCTGGGAAGCGGACAGGCAGATCATTGATCGAGCCATACGATGTATAGCCCGGATAATGGTTGTCCGCGCACCACTTGATGCCCGCCTCGTCTTCCTCGCCCATGACCAGACACAGATCCAGAATCTCCTCGTGGAGCTCGGCCCAGCCTTTGTCGGCGGCCACGGAGGTTTCGTAGATCTGGGTCGGGAAGAGGGTGCGTAGAGACATGGGCGTTTCCATACGCTTGGGGATCGGCGCGGGCTAGGGGCGTTTAAAGGTCCTGTGCTTTCATAGCTTCGCGAAGACGCTGGCGTTCTTCAGGCGGACGCTCGGTTTTCAAGATGGCGTTCCAGCCTTCCATATAGTCGCCGCCGTCATAGACATGGCCGTGACCACGCGGTGTGGAGGTGGCGGTGAGCAGATCAAAGCCGACCTGCAGGAAGGTCACAACAGGGAACCAGCGCAGCTTGGGGCTGACATCGGGACCGTGGGGTTGGTCCAGCCATTGCGGACGCTGCCAGATCAGCGACGGGGAAAAGAACACGATCCCGTCGGATGCATATTGCAGATAAAGGATACGGGTATCGGCCCATGCCGTGCCGTGGTCTGGAACGCCCTTCTGGTTCATAAAGCGTACGACCTTGCCGTCACGGAATGTGGGGAGCCATGCGGGAGATCCTGCATCGCGGTCATGGGTGATCTGGTTCCATGAGCGGCTGGTAAAGGGCGGTCCGGCCATGAACACGCCATTGGGCGGGGCATCGACGATGTCGTAATAATCATAGGACAGGTCGGTATTCATGGCACCGAGGCTGAGCCCGAACAGATAAAGTTGCGGGCGGCTGTCGGCGGGGAGAGCTTCCCAATAGTCGTGGAGGGCCAGAAACACGGCCCGTGCGCTTTCCGATCCATATTCCGGCACGGCCAGCAGCGACAGCCAGCTCGGCAGATAGGAATATTGCACCCCGATGGTGGCGACATCGCCGTCCAGCAGGGTTTCCAGCGGGAAATGCGCCGACGGGTCCATCCAGCCTGTGCCGGTCGGGGTGGCCAGAACCAGCACCTTGCGCTCGAACGCGCCAATGCGGATGGCTTCATTGAGAGCAAGCTGTGCGCGGGTGTCGGCATCCTCGGCCGAGCCCATGCCGACATAGACACGCAGCGGCTCTAGGGCAGGGCGGTTGGTGATGGCGCTGATCTGTTCTGCGTCGGGCGTGGCCAGAATGAATTTGCGTCCCTCGGCCCCGAGTGTGTTCCAGTCCAGAAGCGATGCCGAACTGCCGGTCTTCAAGGGATCGGCAGGGGCGATGGTGTCATCGGATATGGTCGCATCCACACGGGCATAGGTTTTGTCGAACAGCTTGAAGCTCTGTCCGAGAATGACCTCGCTGCCGATAAAGTTGAACAGGGCGAGCGCGGCCAGAACACCGGCAAGGATGGCGATTTTCTGGGGCAAATGTCCCGCAAGGCGTGACGATACTGTGCGGGCGGCACGGCGGAACAGGCGTCCGATGGCCAGCAAGATGGCGGCCACCACAAGGGCAACACTGGAAATCGTAAAGGGTCGAACGCTTTCGACGGGTGGCAAGCCCATGGCGCGATGCACGTCGTTCTGCCATCCCGCTGCAAGGATCAGGGCAGCAATGATCAGGATGGCACCGATGGCCAAAGCGCCGAAATAGATGCCTCTGTGAATGTCTGCACGCGGAACGGGCAGTTCCAGCCATTTCCATAGCGAGGCGATCAGGGCGCCGATCCCGTAACCTGCTGCAAAACAGCAGCCTGCCAATACGCCCTGTAACAGACCGCTGCGCGGCACCAGACTGGGGCTGAGCGCCGTAAAGAAACAGATCGCCCCCAGCAGGATGCCCAGCGAGGAAACCACGCCGAACGGTCTTAATATTGTGCGCCACATGGCAGGCTCCTGTTCGTGCGAAGTTAAGGCCTGACGTCTGGAAATGTTCACTCGAAGTACAGATTGGCTTCGCCGCGCAGGATGGCTTCGGCCTGTGCTGTGTGTTTGGGGCCGGTGCGGTTGTGCAGGATCAGCGGCGGCAAGAGGCGCAGTGGAGCCTTGCCGGTCTTGATGGCCTGAACCAGCACGCGCTTGGCCGGTTCGTCGGCAAAGGAATGGATGGGCCGGATGGCAAACGATCCAGCCTTGGGAGCCATCAACCCCAGAATATCGGCCAGACGGTCGGCGCGGTGGATCATCACCATGCGGCCGCCCTCGCGTACCGATTTGTTGAGGAACTGCACCCACGCTTTCAGGCCGTGATCGGCCATCCATGCCCCGCGCTTTTCGGCCATAGGGGCGCGCATCGCACCGGGGTCGTCGAAATAGGGCGGGTTGGAAATGGCCCAGTCATGCAGGGGCAGTTTCAGCGACTTGAAGCCTTCGCCGATATCGCCATTGATAATGGTGGCGCGATCACCCGCGCCATTGGTCATGACATTGTGCTTGGCCAGCTCATAGGCGAAAGGGTCGCGCTCGACGCCTGTCAGCACCAGTGACGGATGACGGGCCGCCAACTGCAGCAGCACGGCCCCCGCGCCGCAACCCGCTTCAATCAGGCTTTCACCGTTACGCGGCTGGACACAGGCGGCCAGAAGGGCGGCGTCCATACCTGCGCGATAACCGCGTGCAGGTTGGCGCAAAGGCACACGTCCACCCAAAACGTGCGTTTCAGTGGAGGCAAGGGTAGTTTCTGGCATTGGTTCGGCTTGACCCGTCATGGTGCCGCTACCATTGTGCGCGCCATCGCTTCGGGGCAAGTCGAGGCGTGTGGATTTTAGGCAATTCCCCCATTTGCCTCTGACTTCGAAAGAGATTTTCGTGGACGCAGCTCTCGCCGTCGCACCGCGCCCTATGGGCGATGTGAATGCTCTAGTCACTCTGGCCAAGCCGGATATGGCCGCTGTTGATGCCTTGATCATCGAGCGTATGCAGTCTGATGTTCCGGTTATTCCGGCATTGGCGGAACACCTGATTTCCGCTGGTGGCAAGCGTTTGCGTCCGCTTTTGACTGTGGCGTCGGCGCGTGCCTGTGGCGGGGAGGGCGATATCGTCGCTGCCCGCAAGCTGGCCGCTTCGGTCGAGTTCATTCACACGGCAACCCTGCTGCACGACGACATCGTGGATTCGTCCGAGATGCGTCGCGGCAAGGTGGCGGCGCACCTGATATGGGGCGCAGCGTCTTCGGTTCTGGTCGGTGATTTCCTGTTTGCGCGAGCGTTCGAGCTGATGGTGGAAACTGATTCCATCAAGGCGCTGGGTGTTTTGGCCACGGCGTCGTCTGTGATTGCCGAGGGCGAAGTGCTGCAACTGACCCGTTCGCACGACGTGAATCTGGACGAAAACACCTATCTGCAGATCATTCGTGCCAAGACGGCAGAGCTGTTCGCAGCGGCCTGTGAGACGGGCGCACTGGGTGCAGGTGTGTCGGCCGAGAAGGTCGCGGCCTTGCGCGAATACGGCATGGCACTGGGCATTGCCTTCCAGTTGTCAGACGATGCTTTGGATTATGATGCGACCTCCGAGGCTTTGGGCAAGAATACCGGTGATGACTTTGCCGAAGGCAAAGTGACGCTACCGTTGTTGCTGGCCATCGAGCGTAGCAAGGGCTCGGAAGATGCATTCTGGGAGCGCACTATCCACCGCGGTGATCGCAAGGATGGCGATTTCGAACACGCCCTGAAAATCATGCGTGAGACCGGTGCGATCACAGGCACTCTGGATCGCGCCTATGAATATGCGGATCAGGCGAAGGCGGCTTTGGCCATCTTGCCAGACAGCGAATGGCGCAAGGCGCTAGAAGCTGTCGCCGACTATGCAGTCAGCCGCGGCGCTTAAAGGCATCAGAGATTTCAAGAGGGCACTGGTGATTTGAAGTCAGTGCCCTTTTTGCTGATCGCTTCCTAAGCGAACAAAGAAAAGGGCGCTGGCGAAAACCGCCAGCGCCCTGATCCTCGTCCGGGTTCGGATTATTTCAGCGAAGCGCAGAACTTCTGGATGCGGGTGCAGGCATCAGCCAGCACGGCATCCGACGTGGCATAGGAGATGCGGAAATAGGGTGACAGACCAAAGGCCGCGCCCTGAACCACAGCCACGCCCTCGGCATTCAGCAGTTCGGTGGTGAAGGTCTCGTCGCTATCGATAACGACGCCCGATGGAGCCGTCTTGCCGATCAGGCCCTTGCAGGACGGATAGACATAGAAGGCACCTTCCGGCGTGGCGCAGGTGATGCCTTCGGCCTCGTTCAGCATCTTCACCACCAGATCACGGCGCTGCTTGAAAGCAGCGGCGCGCGGGGCGAGGAACTCCTGCGTGCCGTTCAGGGCTTCGACAGCCGCCCATTGCGATACCGAGGTCGGGTTCGAGGTCGTCTGGCTGGCGACTTTACGCATCAGGTCGATCAGCGGCTTGGGGCCACCGGCGTAACCGATACGCCAGCCGGTCATGGCATAGGCTTTCGAAACACCGTTGACGGTCAGGGTGCGGTCGTAAAGGTCCGGCGCAACCTGTGCGATGGTAGTGTACTCGAAGCCGTCATAGACGAGGTGCTCATACATATCGTCGGTCAGCACCCAGACGTGTGGGTGCTTGCGAAGGACAGCGGCCAGCGCTTCCAGTTCGGCAGCCGTATAGGCGGCACCGGTAGGGTTCGATGGGCTGTTGAGGATTATCCAACGGGTTTTCGGCGTAATGGCTGCTTCCAGCACTTCGGGGCGAAGCTTGAAGCCGTCAGCTTCCTCGCCCACAACCATGACTGGCTCCCCGCCTGCCAGCAAAACCATGTCGGGATACGACACCCAGTAAGGGGCTGGAACGATCACTTCATCACCCGGATTCAGGGTGGCGAGGAAGGCGTTATAAATGACCGGCTTGCCGCCTGGAGCGACGTGGATCTGGTTGGTTTCGTATTTCAGGCCGTTTTCACGTGCGAACTTGGCCGAGATGGCGGCCTTAAGCTCCGGCATGCCGTCGGCGTCGGTGTATTTGGTTTCACCGCGCGAAATGGCGTCGATAGCAGCTTGCTTAATGTTCTCGGGGGTATCGAAGTCGGGCTCGCCTGCACCAAGGCCGATGACATCGCGGCCCTCGCGTTTAAGCTCGCGCGCACGGGCTGTCACGGCCAGAGTGGCCGAGGGCTTGACGCGGGCGAGGGCGGACGACTGAAGGCTGGACATAGCTATCCCGTCTTAGGAAATGAACAAAAATGCCGATAGGCGTGGCTAGATACGCATACGGGACCTATTGCACAATGTTTGTGCGTATATGGCGGGCGACTTCCTTCGTTTGAGCGAGATTTATGCGACATATCGTCGATTTTTTGATGCAGATGGAAGGCAAGCGCTGGCGCGTATTGCTGGCGGGCGTCCTTGTTTTAGGGGCTGTTAGTCTCGTATTCGCGTTGGGCAAGCAGCAGTTTGCCCATAGCGAAGAAGAACTCGCTTTATGGTTGTCCGGCTATCGGGCGGGGCCATGGGGATTGGTTGCGGCGATTGTATTATTCACAGCTGCCGCCTTTGTCGGTGCGCCCCAGTTCATACTGATCGGACTGTGTGTTCTGGCCTTCGGGCCGTGGCACGGTTTTGCCTATAGCTGGATCGCGACTGTGGTGTCGGCGGCGGTCACATATTGGCTGGGCCGCGGACCGGCGGCCTTGTGGCTGGAGCGTATCGGCGGGGAGGGGTTCGAGCGCATGAAGGCCTTTGTCGGCCGCAATGCTTTTGCTGCCAGCTTCATCATCCGCAATGTGCCGTCAGCCCCCTTTATCGTGGTGAACTCGGCCTTTGGTGCGGTTCGGGCAGGGTTCTGGGGCTATCTGACGGGATGCGCGCTGGGGGTGCTACCCAAAACGGCTATGGTCGCCTTCTTTGGCGGGGGCTTTATGACGGCCGTGAAGGGCGATGGCGTATGGACATCGGTTATCCTGTCGGTGATCGGCCTGACGGCCTTGGCGGTGATGCTGTGGGTGCGAGAAATCATCCGTCGCCGGTAAATAGCTGAAGCAAGCTTTGCGCTAGTCGAAACGGCGATGAAGTTCCTTAAAGGGATATCAATTCGCCTCATTGATGACGTAACTCTCATGCCCCTTTGACAAGGTGGTGATGGCAGTTGCTTAGGCGCTTGCAATCGTCGCTTCATAAGGGCAAACCGGACATTCGGTCGGCTGGCATACGATCATATATACCCGAAGCGTCATTAAAGGGCGGATCGGGGACAGGGGTGTAGCCAGCGCGGACTCAATTTCTTTCTAGCGCCCATTCTGGCCCGAAACACACAAGCGGTAACCGACGCCCATGTTTTCACCCCTCTTCGGCATGATTTCCAACGACATCGCGATGGATCTGGGTACAGCAAACACCCTCATCTATATGCGCGGCAAGGGGATCGTCCTGAACGAACCGTCCGTTGTTGCCCTGCGTAATGTCGGTGGTCGCAAGATCGTCCATGCGGTTGGCCTCGAAGCCAAGCAGATGCTGGGCCGTACCCCCGGCCACATGGAAGCCATTCGCCCGATGCGCGATGGCGTGATCGCCGACTTCGAAGTCGCCGAGGAAATGATCAAGCACTTCATCCGCAAGGTTCACAACCGCAAGGGCTTTGTGAACCCCAAGATGATTGTTTGCGTTCCGTCGGGTGCAACCGCTGTTGAACGCCGCGCGATCAACGATTCCTGCCTGAATGCTTCGGCACGTCGCGTCGGTCTGATCGATGAGCCGATGGCCGCGGCTATCGGTGCGGGGCTGCCGATCCATGAGCCGACTGGCTCGATGGTTGTCGATATCGGTGGTGGTACGACCGAGGTGGCCGTTCTGTCGCTGTCGGGTATCGTCTATTCGCGCTCGGTTCGTGTCGGTGGCGACATGATGGACGACGCGCTGATCAGCTATATGCGTCGTAACCACAACCTGTTGATCGGTGAAACGACCGCAGAACGCATCAAGAAGGACATCGGCACTGCCCGTACGCCTGCCGATGGCGAAGGCCTGCAAATCGAGGTCAAGGGCCGCGACCTGATGCAGGGCGTGCCGCGCGAAGTGAAGATGAGCGAACGTCAGGCTGCCGAAGCCTTGGCCGAACCCGTCTCGCAAATCGTCGAGGCCGTGAAGGTCGCTCTGGAAGCCACCCCGCCGGAACTGGCTGCGGATATTGCCGATAAGGGCATCATGCTGACCGGCGGCGGCGCACTGCTGCGCGGTCTGGATGCCGAAATCCGCGACCACACCGGTCTTCCGGTTCAGGTTGCCGATGATCCGCTGTCCTGCGTGGCCATTGGCTGCGGCAAGGTGCTGGAGCATCCGTCGTGGATGAAGGGCATTCTGGATTCCACGCTCTAAGCCTGGATTATCCGCTGGTTTAAGGGCCGATTTCGTGAGAATCGGCCTTTACTCATTCTCCCTAAGTCGGTTCCGGCCGATTTGAACCCCTAGCAGGAAGGCTGGCCGTGGCGTTTCGCGACGGACCGTTCGATAATGTGAAGCTACCGCTGGCGTGGATCGCTGCGGTGGTTGTTGTCGTTGGTATTGTGGCCAGCATCTTTATGCTGGCAGGCAGCAATCAAAAAGACGCGACGCGCGTCTCCTATATGCGCGCCGGTGTGGAAAATGCCGCGGCTCCGGTCGGCGAAGTCTTGTCGGCTCCGGTTCGCTGGACAGGCAATGCCTTTGAATATGTTCAAGGCTATTTCTTCGCTGTTTCTGAAAACCGTCGTCTACGCGAGCAAATCGCCGAGCTTCAGGATTGGCGCGACGAGGCTATCGCTCTGAAAAATATCAATGGACGTTACGAGAAAATGCTCGGCGTCCATACTGATCCGCCAATACCTATGGTGACGGGCAGGGCGGTGACAGATGCGCGTGGTCCGTTTGCTCGGGCACGTCTGGTCAATCTGGGCGCTGATGACGGGGTCCGTCCGGGTAATCCGGTTCTGAGCGAGCATGGTGTAGTGGGGCGCATCAGCGGGGCCAGCGGTGGTGTCAGCCGTATGGTGCTGCTTACGGACGTGTCGTCGCGCATTCCTGTCATGGTTGAACGCACGAATGCTCGGGCTATTCTGACGGGGGATGCCAGCCGCAACCCGCGTCTGGACTATATTCGCGGTGTGAACATGGTTCAGGCTGGAGATCGCGTCATTACCTCGGGTGATGGTGGCGGCTTCCCGCGCGGCCTGCCGGTGGGCACTGTCGCCAAGAGTGTTGACGGCTCATGGCGGGTCAAGCTGTTCAGTGAACGCGCGGCTATCGACTATGTACGGGTTTTATTGTTCCAGGACTTCAACCAACTGGTTGATCCGGCAGCGCTGACACCTGCGACCCTGTCTTCGCTAAACACAGCCCCGGCTCCGACACCGCAACAGGCCGCTGCGATTGTTGATGCGACTACACGTCGTGCTGCGGCGAACGAAGCGGCTGCCGAACGTGCCCGCCAAGCCGAAGCTCAGGCCATTGCCCGTGAACAGGCCGAAGCCAGAGCCAGAGAGCAAGCGGCTGTTTTGGCCAGACAACAGGCCGCAACTGCCGCAGCGCAAAATCCGGCGACATCCCCCCAGACGCCTGTAAACGGGAATACAGGGGGATGAGGCGGCCCATTTCGGTTCGAGTTGTCGGTCCCCTGCAGTGGATCGTCTATCCGGCCCTGTTGACGGTTCTGGCGACCGTAGTCTTGGCCACACCGCTGAGACTGTTCGGCATTTCCTTGCCGGAACCCGTATTTGCTCTGGTGCTGGTCTATGCGTGGCCGATGATACGCCCTGCCGCTATCGGACCTGTAGCGCTGATTATTCTGGGCTTGTTTCTGGATATCTTCTGGGGTGGGCCGATCGGTCTGTGGCCACTGTCATTCCTGATTGCCTATGGCGGTATGCTGGTCAGCCGGACATTTATGTCCGGACATGCAACGGTCATTAATTTCGTCCTTTATGTGTGCTGTGTCGTCACGGTTTTTTTTGTGGCCTATGTGGTGACGGCCTTGCGTATCAATAATGCGCCCAGTGTGTTGGCGCTTGCCGGACAGATGATTCCGACCCTGTTACTGTTCCCCCTTGCGGACTGGTTTGTTCAGAAATTCGACGACAATGATGTGAGGTTCCTGTGAGCAGCGAACCGCAACTGTTCTTTACCGACGTCAACGAACGGCAGGCCTTGTTCCTGCGCCGTACCGTTATCTTCGGGGGCGCAACCCTTGCTGGCGTGGGTCTGCTGGTCGGCCGACTGGCGCAGCTGCAACTGTTCCAGACGCAGCAATACGCCACGCTTTCGACCCGTAACCAGTTCAATTTCCGTCTGGTGCCGCCGCCTCGTGGTCTGATCAAAGACCGTCACGGGGTGACGATTGCGGGCAACCGGCCCAGTTTCCGTGTGCTGGTTGTGCGCGACGAAACCAAGGATCTGGACCAGACGCTGGACCTTTTGGGGCGTCTGTTGCCCGATACGCTGGAGCGTCGTCGGACAATTATCCGCGAAGTTAACGCGGCCCCCCGCTTCTCGCCGGTTCCGATCAAAAGCGATCTGACCTGGGAAGAGTTTTCCAAGGTCAACCTGCATGCGGCGGACCTGCCGGGTGTCATGGCCGATATGAACGAGGCCCGCTATTATCCCCACGCAGGGGCTTATGCCCATGTCGTTGGCTATGTGGCCAAGGTGTCGGACAATGACGTCAAGGCGATCCGCGAGCGTGGCGAAGAAGTTCCGTCGATCTTGTATAATCCTGGCTATCGCATTGGCCGGGTAGGGCTCGAGAAAGCGCTGGATGAACATCTGCGCGGCGAGGCGGGTGGCAATCGTGTCGAGGTCGATGTTCGCGGTCGCGTTGTGGCCGAGGACACGGCTGGATCACGACCCGCTGTTCAGGGCGACGAGGTCGTTCTGACGCTGGACAATGATGTTCAGCAACGTGCGCTGGAAGTTTTTGGCGAAGAGGCAGGCAGCATCGTCGTGATGGATGTTCGCAACGGCGACATTCTGGCCATGGTGTCTTCGCCGTCGTTCGATCCCAATCTTTTTGTGTCGGGCATTCCGTCGCGTATCTATCGCGCACTGGCTGATTATGAGCGCCGTCCTCTGACCGATAAGGCATTGAGCGGCACATTTGCACCCGGTTCCACCTTCAAGCCCGTGGTCGGACTGGCCGCTATGAAGCGGGGGTTAGATCCTAGCCGCCGCATTGTTTGTAACGGCAGTTTTTATCTGGGACGCCGATTTGCTTGCCTTGGACGCCATGGAGCTGTGGACCTGCGTGGTGCTATCAAGGCTTCCTGCAATGTCTATTTCATGACGCTTGCGACCGAGATGGGGCCTGATGCGATCGCGGAGACAGCGCGTGATCTGGGCTTTGGTCAAACCTTTGACATAGGAATTGGTGGGCAAAGGGCCGGATTGGTACCTGATCGCGAGTGGAGACGTAAAAATCCTGTGCGCGGTGATGGCAAATGGTATCCGGGCGAAAACCCCAGCTATGGCATTGGTCAGGGCGCTTTGACAGTCAACGCTTTGCAACTGGCGGTCTATACGGCACGCGTCGCCAATGGTCGCAAAGCGGTGATGCCTCGCCTCATCAAGTCGATTGGCGGGGTGGAACAGGGCAGTAGTGCATTTGAAGATCTGCCATACGAACCTGAAATGTTGCAGGTTCTGCGTGATGGCATGGAGGCCGTGACCGCAGCAGGCGGTACAGGTTTCCGTAACAGCCAACTGGGGCTGGGCACTGTCAAGATGGCCGGTAAAACCGGTACGGCGCAGGCACGAAACTATGGTGCCGGATCGCGCAAGGGCGCGGGACGTCCGTGGTCCCAGAAAGACCATAACCTGTTTGTGGCCTATGCGCCGACCGATAACCCGCGCTATGCCGTGTCGGTTATCGTCCAGCACGGTGGTCTGGGCGGCGGCACGGCCGGCGCCCCGCGGGCACGTGAAGTGATGAAGGTGGCTTTGCTGAAAGACCCCGAAATGCGTGCCCGCATCGAGCAAGCCGGTTTTGAAGCGCCTGAAGATGCGGGTGCCCGTGAGGCCGAGGCCCGTGGCGAGCCGGTCGATGGTGCCGTGGTTGATGCTGCTGTGCCGCCACCGCTTGTGGAGCCGAGACAATGACGTCATCTGCCCTGACCCGTCCGGGTGAACGCGAACGTTTGTCGGTCAAGCTGGGCCAGTTAGACTGGCGTGTGATTGGCCTGCTGACGTTTCTGGCAGGTGTCGGCACCTTGATGCTTTACTCCCTTGGCAAACTGTCGTGGGAGCCTTGGGCCGCCAAACATTTGATCCGCTACGGTTTGTTGCTGGTTGCACTTATCGGCATGGCTATGATCCACCCCAAATGGTGGTTCAGATCGGCCTATCCCCTCTATGGGGTCCTGCTGGTGATGGTGGCGCTCGTGGACTTTACACCGCTGGGCTATACGGCGGGTGGTGCCAAGAACTGGTTGAATCTGGGTGTAATCCGTATCCAGCCGGCCGAGTTCATGAAGATCGGCCTCGTTCTGGCATTGGCGCGTTGGTACCATGGCCATTCGGCGCAAGAGGCCCGCTGGTCATGGAAGCTATTGATACCGGCAGGTATGATCGGGGTACCGTTCCTGTTGGTCGCGGCTCAGCCTGACCTTGGGTCGGCTATGATTATCGGTCTGACGGGCGCAGTCATCATGGTTGTGGCGGGGCTGAGCTGGCGGGTCATCGGGGCATGTGTTGCGGCTGCCGTGGCCTTTATTCCCCCCTTCGTATTGTTCGTCATGCACGACTATCAGCGCAATCGGGTGCTGAACTTTCTCAATCCGGAAATGGACCCGTCGGGCACGGGCTATAACATTATCCAGTCCAAGATTGCCGTAGGCTCGGGTGGATTGCTGGGCAAAGGCTTTGGCCTTGGTAGCCAGAGCCAGCTGGAGTTTCTGCCGGAACGCCATACAGATTTTATCTTTTCGACTGTGGGCGAAGAGTTCGGCTTTATCGGATCGTTCACGGTCCTGGTCTGCTATGCTTTCCTGATCCTGATTGCCTTGCGTATTGCGGCCCTGTCGCATAGCCATTTCGGGCGTATCGCCGCAGCAGGTATGACGGCCTTTTTTGCCCTGTTCGTGCTGATTAATGGTGCCATGGTGATGGGCTTGGCACCGGTCGTCGGTGTGCCGATGCCGCTGCTATCCTATGGCGGATCGTCAATGATGACGGTGATGATCGGTTTTGGCCTGATTATGTCGGTTCACGTTCACCGTTATGCCGAACTGTCCAAAGGTCATGGCCTGATCTGATCGACCGGTCTAGGGTAGGGGCATGAGTGAAGCGCCTATACCCAAGGCCGATCCGGCCATGTTCTCCAATCCCGGCGATGTGCCGTGCCCTCAGCCTGTCACATCCAATCCGGCCAATGCCAAAGCCGTTCAGGATATGAATGTGCGGATGCGCGATAATCCTGCGGAATGGGCTTTTGTGCGCCTGTCCAAAATGATTCAGGAATTCGAGAGCAATCTCGACAAGGACGAAGAAATTGGTGTCCGCGTCGTCGGTTTACCCGGTGACGGTACCATGCAGATTCTGGATGTCGGATTTTGGGGGCCGGACCTGATCATGTTTTTTGGCCGTAATCCAGATGGTAAACCGGTGCGCTTGGTCCAGCATTATACGCAGATCAATGTGGTCCTGAGCGCGATGAAGAAACCCGAAGACCAGCCCGAGCCAAACCGTATCGGTTTCCGTCTGGACGAGATGGTGCGAAACACCAATCCGGCCGAATAGAGAACAAGCCCTGCGTTAATCCGCAGGGCTTGTTTTTTAGACCTATTGTCGAGCGGCCCAGTCGGTCGCGCGGATCAAACTGTCAATAATACCCGGCTCGCTAGAGGCATGACCGGCATCGCCGATGAACTCCAGTTTCGCCTCGGGGAAGGCGAGGTGCAGGGCCCATGCCCCGGACGCGGGTGTCACCACATCGAACCGGCCTTGGGCGATCCAGGTCGGGATGTGGCGGATGGTGTCGATGTTTTCGAGCAGCCAGTTTTCGCTGTCGAAGAAGCCACCATTGGTAAAGTACCAGTTCTCGATACGGGCAAAGGCGACAGCGAATTCAGGGTCGGCGAACTTATCGGGCGTGGCGGTCGGACCTGCGGCACTGACAGTATTGCCCTCCCAAGTAGACCAAGCCACGGCGCAACGGTTGCGCTCTTCGACATTGTCACCCGTCAGACGTTTGTAATAGGCGGCCATCAGGTTATCGCGCTCGGTTTCGGGGATGGGGGCGACAAAGCCTTCCCACAAATCCGGCCAGATCATCGATGCTCCGTCCTGATAGAACCAGTGCAGTTCCTTTTTCGTCAGAAGGAAGATGCCGCGCAGCACCAGCGCGCGGGTGCGATCGGGATGTTTGATGGCATAGGCCAGAGACAGGGTCGAACCCCACGAACCGCCAAATACCACCCACTTGTCGATGCCCAGCATTTCGCGGATGGCTTCTATATCGGCGATCAGATCCCACGTCGTATTGTCTTCGAGGCTGGCATTCGGACGGGACAGGCCGCATCCGCGCTGGTCAAACATGACGATGCGATAGACGGCCGGATCGAAGTAACGACGCATCCCGGGATTGACCGCGCCGCCCGGTCCACCGTGCAACACGACGACCGGAACGCCTTCAGGATTACCGCTCTCTTCCCAATAAATTTCGTGAATACTGTCGGTCTTTAGCCAGCCATGACGAGTTGTCTCGATTTCGGGGTACAGGTCACGTCGCGGGGTGGTGATCGCAGGAAAGGCCATAGGATTGAGCTTTCGGTCTTGGGGTAAAATTTCAGGCAACAGGCGAGGAGCGCACAGCCCGCCACGCCAGAACCAACCAGCCGATAACCATCAGGGTTCCACCAACGGGCGTGACGGCACCCATGTAACGCATACCGGCCATGGCAATCAGCAAAAGGGTTGTGCAGAAGATCAGCCCCCCTGTCGCCGCGAGCCATCCAGCCACTCGACCGGCGCGGCCTGCTGAGGGCCAGATGGACAAAACAGCCGCCATCAGAGCATGGACCATTTGATACTGCCCGCCTGTGGTCAGAAGCGCCTTGGCTTCGGGCGGAACGCCGTGAGCACCAAATGCACCGACGGCGACGGACATGGCCCCGTTCAGGGCGGCAAACAAAAGCAGGTTGCGGCTGAAGGTCATGTCTATTGTCTAGACTACATATTGCGCCGAGTCTGCTATCGGCATGTGGATGAGTTCGGCTCCGCGCACAGCACTGCAATACATCCTCCTGTTCGGCACCAGTGGCGTCACACTGCCCTTTGCCGGACTGTGGTTCAGGTCACAGGGCATGAGCGGGGCCGAGATCGGTGCCTTGCTCGCTTTGCCCATGTTCGGGCGGATTGTGTCTGGGCCGTTGCTGGCCGTATGGGCTGACGGTTTCCGGTTGCGGCGCACAGCGATTGCCCTTCTGGGTCTGGCCATGGTGGTGGGCTATGGCGCGGCCGGACTGGTCGATAATTTCTATGTGCGGGCTTTGTGCTGGTTTGTCGGCGCGACGGCGGCCGCAGCCCTGATCCCGCTTAGCGATGTGCTGACCTTGCGTCTGTCGCGACGTGAAAACTATCCGTTCAGCCTACCGCGCGGCTGCGGATCATTGGCCTTTGTGGTGGCCAATATCGGCATGGGCGCACTGCTGACCATGATGCCTGCCGATATCATTATTGTATGGATCGTCAGTTCCAGTGCGCTGATTGCATTGACCGCATGGCTTTGCCTCCCGGCTGAGCCGGTGCAATTGGACGGAGTGCAGATATCGAAACTCGCCCGCTTTCAGGGGTTGGGGCGACTGGCGAAGAACCGTACCTTTGTCTGCGCCATCCTGGGGATCGGAGCGGTGCAGGCAGCGCACGGCTTCTATTACGGCTTTTCAGCCATTGCCTGGAAGGCACAGGGCATTTCCGAAAGCATGACAGGGCTTTTGTGGGCCTTTGCCGTTGCGGTCGAGATCGGCTTCATGTGGGTGGTCGAGCCGTGGCGCAAGCGTAAGGGTTTTGGCGCGTTTCCACTGCTGATGGTGGGGGTTACAGCGGCAGTGATACGATGGCTGTTTATGGCGCTGGAGCCTTCATTCTGGTGGCTGTGGCCGCTACAGGCGATGCACGCCCTGACCTTTGCCGCCACCTATCTGGCGGGCGTGGAGATTGTCGAGGCGCTGTCACCGCCGCAAGACCATACGGCCGCGCAGACTCTTTCATCTGTGGTCGCCGCAGGGTTCCTGATTGGTTTGGCCACTGCCGTATCGGGACAGCTTTATGATGCCTATGGTGCGCAGGGCTATATGGCCATGGCTGTTCTGGCCGTTCTGGGGGGCGTGTTTGCCGTGTCGGTCAGACGCCCAATAATAAGCTCCTTAGGTTAATAACGCGGGGCATTGGACAGGTGCTGCGTCATGACGATGATCGCGCTTTTGACTGTATGGGCAATAGCCGTTTCGGGCATGGAGTGCGGGAAACGGATAAGGGCTACTGCCGGTGTTTCCAACCGCTCGTCCAGTCGCGACAATATTTCATAGAGCAGGCGACTGCCATCATCGGCTTCGTTTTCCGATGAGGCGATGATCGAAACGCGGGCCTTGGTGGCGGCTTCGATGATCTGGCCAGCAGGGGCCGTCGAGCGCACAACACCGGGACCGTCATGAGACAGGCGTTGGCCATTTTCTTGCGGAATCTCGGCGCGCAATTGAACGCGGGCGGGGCCTTCATGGCGTGTGCGACCGATCAAAAGCAGGGCGCGCGCTCCCTGCTGGTCCAGTTGATCTGCGAGATACTGGGCCTGAGCGCTAATATCCGTGGAGGGTTCGACCAGTTCGGTTCGTATGCCTTCTGGTTGCCACGGCACGCCGGACAGGTCTTCGACCATATCCCAGACAGGATCGGTTGCAGACCAGTTGCATACCAGCAAAAGGGGGCGGCGATCCTGATCTTGCGACCGTTCGTCAGAGATATGCGTCGATATAGCCATTCTAGAAGCTGCTCCTGCCCGAGGCCGCCGGAAGGTTGTGTACAGAGGGGCTAGTGGTCAAGCCCTGAATAGGTTGTCGCCTCAGCGTGTTTCGTTGAGAGCGGCATCATAAATCATAAAGGCGCGACCTTCGTCACTGGCCAGCCGATTATTGACGCTGTTCTGGTCATCTCCAAGATCGGCCAGAAGGCGCGCATAGGCATCAACGAAGCGGTTAATGTCGTTATGTAGTTCTTGATCGGCGGTCACGCGGCGGTTGACGCTGCGGACAGCGGCCGGTGCTACACGGCGGACAATCTGGCGGGCACGAACCACATCGTCACGCGACAGGGCAAAGGCCACATCGTCGATACGCGCACGTGGCAGAAGTGCGTTGGGATCAACGCCCATGCGGCGGATCGAGGATACAGCCAGCTCGCTCAGCACATGCAAGGGCACAGCCGGTTCCTGTGGCTGGCGCGGGGCCGGTTGCCAATGGAGTGGCGGTTCGGGCGCATTCTCGACTGGAGGTGCAACCGGCTCGTGGAGTGAGGCCGGACGTAGCGGAATGCGCATCGGGTCATCATTGACGACAGAGCCGGAAGGTTCCGACGGCAAGGGCGAGGCTTCGACCTTGGGGGTACCGATCAGACGGACGGCCTCGTTGACCATCTCGTAGTTCTTACGGACGCGATCTTGGAAACCCATATCCAGGGCCTCGGCTTCGGCGGCGGCGCGGCGCGAGGCATCGTTCAGGCTGGCCAGGCTTTGCTCGGCACTTTGGCGAACGGCGGCCATGCGTTGGGCCGTTTCTTGCGGGAGGCGCGCGGCACGGTCATCCAGATCGCGCACCGAGTTTTCGATCTGCGACAGGGCATCGGTCATGCGGCGCGTCAGGGATTCCAGACGGTTCATAGCCTCGATACCGGTCTGGTCTACCATTCTGACGGTTTCGTCGACGATGCGGCGGGCACCGGCAATACGGGATTCAGCGGCATCATCGGCCTGACGCGCAGCATCGAACAGGCTTTCACCCAGACGATCGGCGCGAATCTGGGCCTGTTGCAGGGCCTCTTCGGCCAGTTGGCGCTGTTCAAGGGCGGCGCGGTTCAGCGTATCGACGGCGACACGGGTTTCGTTCATCAGCCGTTCGCGGCTTTCGGCAGCCAGCATTTCAAACTTTTCCAATGACAGCTTGGTGGCGGCGTCAAAGCCGTCGGCCTCACGCTGGGACATTCCGACGAGCGTGCGGAATTGGTCCAGTACAGCTTCGGTCTGGGACTTGATGGCCTCGGCAATCTGGTCGCCGGTCAGGTTCAGATCATTTGCCGCCGTGCGGGTCTGGCTCAACTGGTCGATGAACTGGATGCGCTGGTTCTCGATCTGGGCGGCAAAGCCTTCCTGATCGGTGCGCAGGCTATAGGCTGCATTCACAAGAGCCGCACGCTGCTGGCTGAGGCCGTCCTCGACAGCCTTGATCTGTTCGGTCACGCCACTGCCGGCGGTTTCCAGACGCTGGGTCTGGCGCGACAGGTCATCGGCGGCGAGGCGTGCGGCGTCTTGTGCTTCATTGGCCGCAGCAGCCAAATCGGCGGCGCGGGCGGCGAGGGCGGCTTCGGCTTCGCGCAGTTGGGCCTGTGCGAGATCGGAGGCATCGGCCACCATCTGGGCCTGACGCTGTACCGCTTCGGCAACAGACAGGGCCTTGCTGTCGAGCGTATCGCCAAGGGTAGCCAGTTGCTGGCGCTCGTCGCCGATGGTGCGGGTGATGTTCTGTGTTGCGACCTGTGCCGTGCGTGCGGCATCGGTTAGGCGGGTGGCCTCGTTAAGCAGGCTTTCGCGCAACTTGGTCAGTTCTTGACGGGCGCGTTCGGCGACATTGGCCGCTTCATCAATATCGGTTCGCAGAGCCGAAACAATGTTGGAGGTCTGCTCTGCGCCATAAACTGTTGGCGCGACCATGGCATCAGCCAGTTCACGGGCGCGACGGTTTTCATGGGCCAGCAGACCACCCAAACGCAGGGCGTGGGCCAGCATGAAGAACAGGCCTACAGGCGCAATGGCGATAAGCGAATAGACGGCTAGACGTATAGGTTCCAGATCAACCATGCCCGAGCCGAACTCGTAGGCGAACCAGGAGGCAATGCCCCCCACCCATAATCCAGACGCAAGAATAGCCAGCAAATATATGGATTTGCCTGAAGATTTTGATTTGGACTTAGAGGACCTCGAAACCTTGGTGGGCGATATAGACGGGCTGGTGGCCTGAGGCTTGGTCAGGGCACCATCACTGGTTTCGTCTAGTGGAGACAAGAACTGGTTTTGGCGACCGGCTTCGGCGCTACGTTGTTCGGCTAGCTTTTGTTGTTCGGCCAGACGACGGCGCTGGCGCTCCGACATGGGGTGCGCATAGGGATCATTTTCGACGCTATCAGGCGTAGGCCCTGCCATCGGTGCGGATGCAGCATCACCGACAATATTATTTTCGGCAGCCGTGACAGGCGTGACCTCGGAAGCAGCGGTTTCTGACGAGGTTTCAGGCCGATGTAGTGAGGTCATGGGCGTTCGATTTCGGTGTTTTAGCGCCAGTCGGCACGGTCCAAGTTCGGACCCTAACCTCTGGACACACGGTCGCAAAGTCGTAACCGTCTGAAAGCGGCTCAGAAAAAGTGCAAAAGCTATAAAATAGAGCGGTTAAATCGCCAGAACGCAAAAATACGTCCTGATCCATCAGCAATTGGAGGATGCGGGCGGCGGCGCTTCTTGATCCACGACCTCGGCACAGCTTGGCAAGCGTTTGATTTCCAAGGGCTGGGTGCTGCGATTCATGTCGATACCCAGCTGTGACATAGCCATAGCCGCCAAAAAGGCCACAATGCCTGCAAGGAAATCGATAAGCAGCTTCATGGCATAAGTTTGCCAAAATACCGACGATAAATCAATCGTGGATTGCGACCGAATATCAAGAATGTGGCAGATGGAACCTTGTCATCGGCTCGTCACTGTTTGACAGTCAAACAGGGTATTGTGTTCAGGATAAAGAACGGGAGGGGCCATGCTGCGTCAAAGCGTTTATGACCGCTCTTTGCTGGACGAGGGGCCTGCTGTCTGGCGCAAGTCCACGGCCGACCGCCTGACCCCCCTGATGGAAAACAACACGTATTTCGAGGCGTTGGACGAAGCGATCGAGAAGGCGGAAAAATCGATCCTTATTCTGGGGTGGCAGTTCGATCCGCGAACGCGTCTGGATCCACAAGCACCTATAGATCAGCGTCGCTACGAGATCGGTGATCGCCTGAAAGCCATGGTACGCGACCGCCCCGAACTGTCCGTAAGGTTGCTTATCTGGCGCTCTCCTTTGGTGATTGCGGCCTCTCAGGGATTTTACCCCCACAAGGCGCTTAAACTTTTCAACAAGCGGATTGTCGAGCTGCGACTGGATGGCGTGGGAATACTGGGGGCATGCCATCACCAGAAAGTCGTCATTATTGACGACAAGGTCGCGTTTTGCGGTGGGGGCGATATCTCGGTCGATCGCTGGGACGAGGAGGGACATTACAGCGGTGATCCGCGTCGCTGTATGCCGTCAGGCCTTATCCCGTCACCGCGCCATGAATGGATGTGTGTGCTGGATGGAGAGGCTGCGCGCGATCTGGCGCAGTTGGCCCGTGAACGCTGGAAGCACAGTAGCGGCGAAGACTTGCCATGGGTCGAGACCGATCATGACCCTTGGCCGCAGAATGTCGAAGTGGCTTTCCAAAATGTGCCTGTCGGAATTTCGCGCACAGAACCTCAGCTGAAAGATCGCCCGGAGGTTCGCGAAAACGAAGCCCTGCACCTAGAGGCCATCCGCAGAGCCAAATCTCTGATTTATATGGAGAACCAGTATTTTACCTCGCCTTTGTTGGCGTCTGCCATTGCGGATCGTCTGGCGGAACCCGACGGGCCTGAGGTGATCCTGGTTTCGACAGGGCGCAGTCCATCATGGTTTGATGGATTAACAATGGATACGGCGCGGGCCGAGGTACTCTGGCGATTGGAAAAAGCCGATGCCTATGACCGTTTTTATGCCTTTTATCCGGTTACGACGCGGGGTGATCGTATCATTGTGCATGCGAAGATGACGATCATAGACGACAAGCTGATGCGGATCGGTTCGACCAATCTGAACAACCGTTCGATGGGGCTGGATACCGAATGTGATCTGTCGTTCGAGGCCACAAGCGAAGAAGAGATGACACGCATCCGTCATTACCGTCAGCACTCTTTGGGTCATTTTATCGGTGTGACGGGCAGCCAGTTCGCCGAGGCCGAAAGCGTGATGGGGTCTATTGGTCGCTCGGTCGAGACCTTCGGAGCCAAGCGCATGAAGATGATGGGGTTACGCGAGCCGACAAGGATCGAGAGGATGTTTGCTGAATGGCAGTTGGGTGATCCATTGTCTTCGCGTGATGCGTGGCGACCATGGCGGCGTCGATATCTGACGCGCAGTACGCGGCCATTTTCCGAAGGTGGTAAATCTGCGGGTTAGGCCGTGATTTCGAAATCGATCAACAAGGGTAGGTGGTCAGAGGCCACACGCGCCAGCGGCGACGATCCGGTATAGATGTTTTCGATGCGGATATGCGGACTGACAAAAAAGTGGTCTATCCGGATGGCAGGAAAGCTTGCAGGGAAGGTCTTTACCGAGGGTTTCAGACCCAGAACCTTTTGAGCATCCTTCAGGTGACGGGCCAGAATACCATAGGGGCGGGTAATCGAGGTGGCATTGAAGTCACCCGTTAAAATCGTCGGTCCGTGACATTGCCCCAGCCAATCCTTACCCGCCAGGGCGCGGGCCTGGCGGCGCTGTTCGTTGGGAACCAGTCCGAAATGGGTGTTCATGACGTTTAGAACCTTGCCGTCCACCACGATCTCGGACCAGATCGCTCCACGCGGTTCTAATCCGCGAATGCCTTTAACGGTGGGCAGGCTGTCAGCCTTGACCAAACGGTCGGGCAGGTGGGTAAGAATAGCATCGCCATATTCCTCGCCCTCGATTGTCATGGCTGGATGAAAGCGCGAAGACATGCCTAGAAGGTTGGCAAGTTCCGAGGCCTGATCGACGCCATTGGTGCGTACACGTCTGACATCCAGTTCCTGAAGGCAGACAATGTCGGGGCGTTCAAGGGCAATGACCTCGGCAATGCGGGCCACATCAAGCTTGCGGTCCGTCCCCACACAGCGATGGACGTTATAGGTAAGCAGTCTGGGCATGACCGTTTTAAAACGTCCGCAGGCTAATAAGGATCAATCGTTACAGAACGATCAGGTGATCGGGCACTTCGTTGACATCATCATGGCGAGGCGGAAATTTCTCGGCCAGAGCCTGTCCGCACATGGCGATGGCGTTTTCCATGCCAGTGATCGGGTCACCCTGTTTGATGTGCTTGACCAGTACCGAAACTGTGCTGCCCCAGAACTCGGGTGAGGTCTGGGTATAGATGCCGGTATCGGCAATCACCTCGACCTCGTGATCGGCCATGGCGGCAAAGATCAGAACGCCGGTTCGATCCACCGTGGCATGTAGCCCATGGGCCATGAACTGTTGCAGAGCCACACGACGCACACGCGAACGACGCACACGTTGTGGCACCATCAAAAGTCCAAGGAACGGGATTTTGCTGAGCAGATACACACCGATAAAGGTGATGACCTGAGCCAGCGCATAGGCGGTCAGAGCGCGGTTGACCTCGTCAGACTGGCTGGCCGCATGGGCGACCTGCCAATCATTGCTGAAGCCGAACCAATCACCTGATAAGCCCAGAGGGATCAGGATGGCGGGCAGAACCAGCGATGCTGCTGCTGCCCATGCCAGACGGATATCGCGGTAGGTCGAAACCTGACGCGAGATGACACAGAATATCTCGCCACTGGTTCCAGCCTCGGCCTTGGCAATGGCGGCCGAGATACGTCCGTGATCTTCAGGGGTGAAATGCATTACCAGCCTCCCGAGGCACCGCCGCCGCCGAAGCCGCCGCCGCCCCCACCAAATCCGCCACCGCGTCCACCACCGCTGCCGCTGCTGGAGGCAATGGCGGCAATGATCTGGGCCGTGGTCCACAGAACCGCACCGGCACCGTCTGCGGCACCTTGCATACGGCGTCCATTACCGGCGCTGGCTGCACCAACGACCGAGCCGATAACAAAGATGACGCCAAAAGCGCCGATAATGATGATGAGAATACCGGCACCTGAACCGCTTTCCTCGGCCTGAATGGCCATTTCGGCAGCGCGAGCCTTGGCTTCTTCGGGATCGAGCGTCAGTTGCTGGGTCAGTTGATCTACACCGGCATTGATACCCCTGTAATAGTCGCCCTCTCGAAAGGACGGCAGGATGTAGTTCTGGATCGTCAGGGCCGAGAAGGCATCTGTCAGAATGCCTTCAAGGCCATAGCCCACCTCAATCCGTACCTTGCGGTCATTGGGCGCAACAATCAGCAAGGCACCATTGCTGGCTTCTTTTTGGCCAATGCCCCAGTGACGACCCAACTGATAGCCGTAATCGGCAATGTCGTAATCATTAAGGGTGGGCAGCGTCACAACCACGACCTGATCCGTCGTTTGTTGTTCTAGATTAGCCAATTTCGCCGTCAGTTCGGCTTCCTGCTGAGGGGTCAGGATGTCGGCATTGTCGACGACCCGCCCCGTCAGGGCCGGAAACTGGATGCCGCCTTGAGCAAGGGCGGGAAGCGGCAGTGCCGTTCCCAACCACAAGCCGAGGACAAACAGAAGGGCAATGGCCCTTTTCATTCAGGTTGCGCCTTAGTTGCCAGCGGCCGGAGCCGCAGCAGGGGCCGCACCCGGGGTAACGGCTGGTGCATTACCGCCCGGTTGGGCCGCAGGGTTGAGCGAGTCGAAGTTTACGCTCGGTGCGTTCTGGGCTTCGGCCGTTGCGGTGAACAGCTGCATGGGCTTGGAGCCGCTGTGCAGGGTCTTGGCCCAGATGATGTTCGGGAAGGTCTGCAAGGTGGTGTTATAGGCGCGCACTGCTTCGTTGTAGTCGCGGCGGGCCACGGCGATGCGGTTTTCGGTGCCTTCCAACTGAGATTGCAGGGCGATGAAGTTCTGGTTCGACTGAAGTTGCGGATAGGCTTCGACCGTCATCATCAGGCGCGACAGGGCACCCGTCAGCTCGCCTTGGGCCGCTTGATAGCGCTCGAACGAAGCCGGATCATCGGCATTGACCGTGACGCTGGTGGCCTTGGCGCGGGCCTCGATGACATTGGTCAGGGTGGTGCGTTCCTGAATGGCGGCACCTTGAACGGTCGAAACCAGATTGGGGATCAGGTCTGCGCGACGCTGGTACTGGCTTTGGACGTCGGCCCATTTGGCCTCGGCGTTGAGCTTTTCGGTCGGGATGGTGTTGTAACCGCACGCACCCACTGCCGGTGCCATAGCGATTACAGCGGCCATTGCGGCCATACGGGGGGAGATAGAAGACATCTGTTTCCTCCTGTCGGTCACTGTGACCAAACCAGAACTATAGGAGTGGGGTCTAGCGGGCGGGTATTGCAAGAGAAACCCGACCGCTAGCGATAAAAAATATCAGCCCAGATTTTCAGGGGTGGCACCGACAGACCGGCACGCCGCCGTATAGGTATTGGCCAGCAGGCAGGCGATGGTCATTGGACCCACGCCACCTGGTACGGGGGTTATACGACCGGCAACCTGTACGGCCTCATCAAAGGCGACATCGCCTACTACGCGGGTCTTGCCCTCGGCAGCCTTGACCGGATCCTTGGAAGGAACACGGTTGATGCCCACGTCGATCACGGTTGCACCCGGTTTGATCCAGTCGCCCTTGATCATTTCTGGGCGACCGACCGCAGCCACCAGAATATCGGCGGTTCGGCACAGGGCCGGAAGGTCCTTTGTGCGTGAGTGGGCGATGGTGACGGTGCAGCTTTCACCCAGCAGCAGTTGCGCCATTGGCTTGCCGACAATGTTGGAGCGGCCAACGATGACGGCGTTCATGCCCGACAAGTCCCCCAGTTGGTCTTTCAGCAGCATCAGGCAGCCCAGCGGGGTGCACGGCACCAGACCGTCCTGACCCACAGCTAGGCGGCCCGCATTCACGACGTGGAAGCCGTCCACGTCCTTGTCGGGCGAGATAGCATCCAGAACTGCATTGGAATCGATGTGGGCGGGCAGGGGCAGTTGCACCAGAATTCCGTGGATGCCGTCATCGGCATTCAGTTGGGCAATCAGGGCCAGCAGCTCTTCTTGAGTGGTTGTGTCCGCCAGACGATGCGTATCGGAGCGCATACCGGCCTTCAGGGTCGTCTCGCCCTTGTTGCGGACATAGAGTTGGCTGGCTGGGTCTTCGCCTACGATAACAACAGCCAGACCGGCTTGGACACCGTGCGAGGCGATCAACCGTTCAACGGCACCGCCCACGCGCGTCACGAGGGTTTGGGCAAAGGCCTTGCCATCAATGATTGCGGCAGTGGCGTTTTCGGTTGCCATGACGGGAACTCTCCTCGGGCGAAGGAACTGATTGAGATGCTGGCGATTTACAGCCACCCCGGTTCGGCGTCTATGATGCCGCCACCAAAAATGGAAAGTCTTGTCTCTATGCGCTCATCCTTCCTGTTGACCGTCAGTACGATTGTTTTGCTGGCCGCCGCGCCAATGGCGGTAGCGCAGACTGACGGCGGGGCGATCCGTATCGGTGACCGCGTGGATGGCAGCACAGGGACGCTGGGACGCGACTACCAGCTTGAGTTGCGCGAGGGGCAGGGCGTCGAGATTGTCATGCAAAGCAGCGACATCGATTCCTTTCTGTCGATCTACGGCCAAGATGATGCGAGCGAGGTACTGGCCTCTGATGATGATGGACTGGGCGAAGGCCTGCACTCGCGACTGCGCTTTTATCCGCGCCAGTCCGGTGTGTTCACAATCAGAGCCGAGTCAATCGACGACAGCGATGGCGAGTTCCAGCTTTCGGTAAGCTCGTGGCAGCCCGAGCGTGTGCGTTCGACCAATATCCGCAAGGGCAGCAATGCCAGCGGCCGTCTGAACGCTCGCAGTCCGCAAACGGATTCGGGTAACCGGTTCCAGCAGTATCGGCTGATGCTGGCCCAAGGCGAGCTCGTGGATATTTCGGCCCGTTCGGATGATCTCGATACGGTACTGGCCATTGGCCACGACAGCCCCGCCTTCACGCCACTGGCGGAAAACGACGACTATTCGGGCGAGGGGCTGAACTCGCGCATCGTGTTTACTGCGCCAGAAGCTGGGGCCTATGCCGTGCGTGTTTCGTCATTTGGCAACAGCGCCGAGGGACGTTTTGAACTTGATGTGGCCGAGCCGAAACCAATGGCACCAGCGCGCCCTGTTCCCTTGGGCGAGCCGGTGACGGGAGAACTGATAGACAAGACCGATCCGGGTTTTGGTGGTGTGACTGCCGATCGTTACAGCTTGTCGGCCACGGCGGGCCAACCCCATGAAATCAGCCTGAACTCCGATGATTTTGACGCCTATCTAGGCGTCTATGATGCCAATGGTCTTGAACTGGCAACAGATGACGACAGCGGAGGCAGCTTGAATGCCAGCCTGATCTTCACGCCTGAACGAGATGGTGAATATATCATCGAGGCCCGCGCATTTGGCAGCAGCACGGGTAAATACAATCTGTTGGTGGAAGCTGTGGAGCCGCCGCCCGCACCCACAGCCCTGCCAATGGACACGGAAGTTGAGGGTGAGTTGACGGATGACGATGCGCGGACCAGCGCGTCGGGTCGTTATGACGGCTATATCTTCAGCGGGACCGAGGGTCAGCGTTTGCAAATCACGCTGACCTCGGCCGATTTTGACGCCATGCTGGAAGTCGGCTCGGCCGAAGGCACTTTTAAAGCCTTGGCCACTGATGATGACGGCATGGGCAATAGTCTGGATTCGCGCCTGATATTCGAGGTACCGGAAAGCGGCGAATATATTGTCCGCGCAACCAGTTATGGCGGTGAGGGGCGCGGTGCCTACGAAATTCGCATGATCGACCGTGGTCCCGCCCCGCAACCGGGCAGTCTGCTGGCCGGATCGACCGTACGGGGCTCGTTGAGCGAGTACGATAATACGGCGGGCGGCGGCATGATGGGGGCCCCCTATTATGACGACTATCGTTTTTCGGCCAAGAAAGACGAGAAGCTGCGCTTCATTCTGGTCGCCCCGAAATTCGATGCGGTGGTTATGGTGGGCACGGGCGAAGGTGATAACTTCAACGTCTCCAAACAGGATGACGATGGTCTGTCCGATACACATTCACGCCTGAATTGGACGAGCCCGCGCGATGGCGACTATGTGGTGCGCGTGACCAGCTTTGGCTCCAACTCTACAGGCGATTATTCGCTGATCGTGGAGCCTCAATCCTGAGCGTTTGAACAGTAGGCCTAGCAGCATGACGGTTTCCCCCGACCCGACGCGCATACATTTGACGCGCAAGGACCAGCATCTGGATGTGGTGCTGGCTAACGGGGGCCGTCATGCTTTGGCCACCGGCTTTGATGACTGGCGCTTTGTGCACGAAGCTTTGCCGGATATCGATCATGCCAAGATTGATCTGGGTGTGGACTTTCTGCGCTACCGTTTGCGGGCACCGTTCCTCATCAGTGCGATGACGGGCGGGCCTGCGCGGGCCGAGGCGATCAATGCCCGACTGGCCGAAGCGGCCCAGCATCTGGGCATTGCGCTGGCGGTTGGTTCTCAACGGGCCGCTTTGGACAGTGAGGATGCCGTGGCGGGGTTGGATAAGGCCCTGCGTCATCGTGCACCCGATACGCCCATTCTGGCCAATATTGGCGCGGCACAACTGACGCGCGGATTTGGCCGCGACGAGGCTTTGCGGGTCATCAACATGATCGGTGCCGATGCTCTGGTCGTGCACTTGAACCCTCTACAGGAGGCCTGCCAGCCCGAGGGCGACCGCGACTGGTGGGGCGTTGGCGCCGCATTGCATGCCCTGATCCGTGATCTGGAATTGCCCGTCATCGTTAAGGAAACCGGAGCCGGTATATCGGCTCTGACCGGCCAGAAGCTGATGGCAATGGGCGCTGCCGGTATCGATGTTGCGGGGGCGGGTGGTACCAACTGGGCGCTGGTCGAAGGCGCTCGCAGCGAAGGCGAAGACGAACAGGCCCATGCTTCCGCTTTTGCCGACTGGGGTATCCCGACAGCCCGCGCCATTGCTGAGGCGCGAAATGCCTTGCCGGGGGCTTTCCTGATTGGTTCAGGCGGCGTTCGTCATGGCGTGGACGCCGCCAAGGCCATCCGGCTAGGGGCGGATGTTGTTGGGGTGGCCGGTGGTATCATTCACGCCGCAACCCATTCCACCGAAGCGGTCATCAACCATTTTCAGACCATGACACGCCAACTGCGCACGGCCTGTTTTTGCGTCAATGCCCCCAGTCTTGAACATCTGAAACGGGTCCCGCTTTTGCCGGCGCGTTAAGACGCAGCGACCGAGGCGGCGGCCATAGCGGCGGGGTTAATGAGGCTAAGGCCGACTAAATAGAGGTACAAGGCAATGTGCAGGCCCACGGTCAGGGCAAACACCCATGCCCGACGTGTCAGGGCCGCAGGTATGACAAGGGCTAGATAGATAATCAGGTTTAGGCCATAGCTCATGGCTATCTGTTGCCCGTTGCTTTTACCCATGTTTACCCAAACTGCGCCGATAAGCATCATCAGATTGGCCAGAACCAGCAACAGCAGGATGGCTTTCTTGTTGGCCCAGAAATGCGTGTCCAAGTCCTGCGCTTCGTCGTCCGGTTCGGGGAAGATCAAGCTGGTGGCGACGAAATAAACGGTGGCAACCACAAGGCCCGCAATGAGCAGGCCATAGCTGTAGGGCGCATTGCTGAAATTGGTCCAGGCGGCATCCCAGAAGGTGGCGATGTCCAGAGCGACAAAGGCCGCCAGCATGGGGGTTTTCCAGCCCACGCGTACTGTCTTACGATGTTTGAAGGCGCGCGCAACGCCGGTGGCGATGACCGCGACCGACAGTCCCAGCACCAGTCCGTAGAAGCTGAAGAAGAATTCAAATGCGCTCATACGGGCCCCCACCGCTCGATCTGAATCTAAAATATGATCGTATTGGTGTGGTTTGTCACGGTCGCCATCAAGCCCGCTACATGGTGGGCTAGAAACAGAATTTTTGCCGAAAGTCGCTTTAAATCAAGCGTCTCAGCCTTCGTAGCCGCTCGGTACCTTGGTGACTTTGACAGTCTTGTCGGTGGGCAGGGGCTGTTTTTTATCGGTGTTATCCGAATTCATAGCCGGACCCGTGCCTTCGCTGTAGTTCCAGTTGTCGTCGTCCCAGCTTGTGCCGATGTCCTCGCCGGTTTCTTCGGGGGTTTGGATGCGTGCCATGGTTTCGGTGTGGTCATAACCATTGGCCAGTTCGCCTACGCCCAACTGTCCGCTACCGCTGACGATTTCAGGCTCTTTAGGAGCGACGACATCGACGCGCAGTCCTTCGCCATCGGCATGTCCTGTTGGTTCGTCACTGCCGCCCAGTATAGTGATGCCTGCCCACGCGATAATCGCTACGATCACGGCAAGGGCGATACCGCCCCACAAAAGCGACTGTTTGCGCATATCAGGCTCTCACGCGTCCACTATCCGAACAGGCTTTCTAACCCGAGTAGGCTTGTGAAGGGAACGGGCCTTAAAAGAAAACCTCAGACCCGAGACGGCTGGGCGAGGGCCGAGACCAGGGCGTCGCGAACAGCAACCTCGGTAAAAGGCTTCTGGATGGTGGTGTGGCCGCGCCATTGCTCCGGCAGACCGCTTTCACCGTATCCGGTCGAGAAGACAAACGGGATGCCACGCTGTTTCAGGGTTTCTGCGACGGGAAAGACAAGTTCACCCGCGACATTCACATCCAGAAGGGCGGCATCGATCTGTTCGGAGCGGGCCAGCGAAACGCCGCCGGCAACACTGCCTTCGGGGCCTGCAATGGTGCACCCTAGATCTTCGAGGATGGCTTCCAGAAGCATAGCAACGAGGGACTCGTCCTCGACGATTAAAATACGGCGATCCGCTAATACGTCCGACATCACAAACAGCCCCAAATATTGCGATTACAGTGCGGTATAGCGAGGCCTACGCACAATCAGGGTGCCTCGCTTACTGCAAATACGGCAAGTCGTATAGCAACGCCTTAATTTTAAAAGAGTGCCGACAAGATGCGAATATTTTTCACATAGAGTGAAAACCATGCCTAGGGACATGGTAAGGTTCGTCAGTGATATGGGGAAGATGGTGGACGCGACAGGGATTGAACCTGTGACCCCCTCGGTGTGAACGAGGTGCTCTCCCGCTGAGCTACGCGTCCATCTTCTGGAACGGGTTCACGAGAACCGCGTCGGGAGGCGGCGATTTAGCCCGTGAATCTCCCGACTGCAAGGGTAAACTGATTAAATACCTGCGGTTATTGCGTTTTCGGGTGTTTCGTTTTCGGGGTCGCCGGGAAGCCATGCGACGTGGCCGTTATAAATATCCTCGTTGAGGATGCCTTCTTCTTTAGCCACGATCACAGGAACCAGCATCTGACCCGTGACATTGGTGGCGGTACGCATCATGTCGACAATGCGGTCGATGGCGACAATATAGCCGATACCTTCCAGCGGCAGGCCAGCGGTCGAGAGTGTCAGGGTCAGCATGACGATAGAGGTGCCGGGAACACCTGCTGTACCCAATGATCCGAGAACCGCGGTCAGGCCGATCAGGATGTATTGGGTAACGGACAGATCGATCTGGAAGTACTGGGCAATAAAGATGGCAGCGATCGCCGGATAGATGGCACCGCAACCGTCCATTTTCACATTTGCACCCAGCGGCACGGCAAAGGCGGCATAGGCTTGGGGGACGCCCAGACGCTCGACGGTTTGGCGCAGGGTAATCGGCAGGGTGCCAAGCGAGGAAGAGGTCGCAAAGGCGGTCTGCTGGGCTGCAAATGCGCCACGGAAGAAGCTGCGGACCTTCAGTCCGTGCAGTTTCAGCAGGCCTGAATAGACCACCAGAATGTGGAACAGGCAGGCGACATAGATGGCCAGAATGAACTTGCCGAGTGGCAACAGGCTTTCCCAGCCATAACCGCCCACAACCGAACCGATCAGGGCGAACACGCCAAACGGGGTCAACTGGATAATCCAGCGGGTGATGCGGAAAACAATCGCCGCCCCTTCATCAACGGCACGGCGGGCGGTCTGGGCACGGTCGCCCAGTGCCACCAGCGACGCTCCGACAAAGGCCGAGAAGAAGATGATCTGCAGCACCTTACCTTCGCTAAGGGCGGCAAAGGGATTGCGCGGGACGATGTCCAGAAGCACCTGAAGTGGCGTCGGGATTTCGCGCGCCTTGACCTCGCCCAGCGGCAGATCGGCCAGACCGACGCCCGGATTGATGATGTGGGCGGTCGCAAAACCGACCAGCACAGCCAGAAGCGAGGTGATGGCGAACCAGATGATGGTGCGGACACCCAATCGCACGGCTCCCACGCCTTCGCCTAGCTTGGCGATGGAGCTGGCAATGGTGAACAGCACCAGAGGTGCCACCACCATGCGGATCAGGTTCAGATAGACATCGCCTACCGGCTGGAGAATTTTCGGGGCCATATCCCGCAGGAGCAAGCCCGCGATCACGCCGAGCGCGAGACCTGCAAAGGTTCGTTTCCAAAGGGGGATGGCAAAGAAGCGACGGATCATAGCAACACCTGAAATCAGGGTGCCTATGTCTGGTCTGACGCCTTCGGGGGCAACCGTCCGGCGACGGAAGTCGCCCCCAGAAGTTCTGGATAGATGTTTAGTTTAGCTAAACGATCAGGCAATGAGCTTGTCGAGAGCGTCCTCGAACTCGTCATAGTGGTCGATGGTTATGTCGCCACCCATCTGGGCCATTGGCACGTCGCTATAGCCGAAGCTGACGAGGATGCACGGCACAGGCGCATTGGCTGCGGCACCGGTATCGGTGGTGGAATCGCCGACCATGATGGCCTTGGCCGGATCGCCACCGGCTTTAAGAACGGCTTCGCGGATATGGGCACCGTCGGGCTTTTTGGCGGACACGGCATCAGGGCCGACGATGGCGGCGAACCTGTTGGTCAGTTCCAGCGCATCCAGCAGGGCCAGTGACAGGTCGGTGCGCTTGTTGGTGGCGACACAGAGCGTGGCACCGCGTGCGCTCAACCGGTCCAGTACCTCGACACAGGACGGGAAGGGGCGGGTATCGACGGCGATATTGGCGATGTAGTCGGCAATGAAGGCATCAAACAGAACCTTGCCGCCTTCGTCATTCCATTCGGCACCTGCCTCGGCAAAGCCGTCCTTCAACAGGGCCATCGCCCCGTGACCGACCAGATGTCGTGCCGCTTCCAATGGGCGGGGCGGCAAGCCTTCGGCAACCAGAAGGCGGTTCAAGGTGCCAATCAGATCAGGCGCGGAATCCACCAAAGTTCCGTCCAGATCAAAGGCAATCGTCCAGCCTTCCAGATCACGTTGGCTCATTGGTGTCTCCCGTTGCGGCGTCTGATGGGTTAGAGCCTAGGGAACTAGCCTTTGGGACGATTCATGACCAGCATTTCCAGCCCACGCGCCGCCATCATTCTTGCCGCCGGTCAAGGCACACGGATGAAGTCATCCCTACCCAAGGTGCTGCACCCCGTCGGGCACCGCGCCATGGTGGACCATGCCATTGATGCCGCCGAGGCTCTGGGCTGTGAAAAGATCATTGTGGTGGTGGGCAATCACTCGCCGGAAGTACGCGCCCATATCGTCAAACGTCTGGGCGAAGATGCGATTGCCGTCCAAGACCCGCCGTGCGGTACGGGCCATGCTGTGCGCGCCGCCGAGGAAGCCCTGAAGGGTTTTGAAGGCGAGGTTGTCATCACCTATGGCGACGTACCGCTGCTGAAAGCCACAGACATCGAGCCGGTGTTTGGTGGTAAGGGGGTCAGCGTTATCGGTTTTGAGGCCCGCGATCCGGGGGCCTATGGCCGTTTGGTCATCGAGGGCGAAACCCTTGTGGCCATTACCGAGGCCCAGGAAGCCAGTGCAGAGGTTCTGGCCATTCGCGCGTGTAACTCGGGCGTCATGGCGGCCCCGTCGCAGTTGCTGTTCACGCTGCTGGCCGATGTGACCAATGAAAATGCCAAGGGTGAATACTATCTGACCGACGTGGTTGAACTGGCCCGCAAGGCCGGTCACGACACCCGCGCCGTGTTCGCGCATGAAGACGCCGTGATGGGTGTGAACTCGCAAGCTGAATTGGCGCAGGCCGAGGCCCTGTTCCAGAAGGTGCAGCGCGAAACCTTTATGGCCAATGGCGTGACCATGAGCGCGCCGGAAACCGTCCACTTCGCCTATGACACGCAAGTGGGCGCAGGTACTGTGATCGAACCGTTCGTGGTGTTTGGCCCCAATGCGGTGGTTGAAGGCGGCGCGCGTATTCGTAGCTTCTCTCACATCGAGGGTGCCAAGGTCGGCACCAAAGCCGAGGTCGGCCCCTATGCGCGTCTGCGCCCCGGTGCGGAACTGGGTGAAAAGGTCAAGATCGGCAACTTTGTTGAGGTGAAGAACGTCACAATGGGCATCGGTGCCAAGGCCAACCATCTGGCCTATCTAGGCGACGGTTCGGTGGGGGCAGGGGCCAATATCGGCGCGGGCACCATCTTCTGTAACTATGACGGCTTCTTCAAACACCGCACCGAGGTGGGCGAGGGGGCGTTTGTTGGCTCGAACAGCTCGCTGGTTGCGCCCGTGACTATCGGTGACGGGGCCATGGTCGGTTCCGGCTCGGTGGTCACAAAGAATGTCGAGGCGGGGGAGCTGGCGCTGGCGCGAGCCCCGCAAGTGAACAAGTCCGGCTGGGCCAAGCGCTTCATGGACACCATGCGTGCGAAAAAGGCGGCCAAGAAGTGAGCGACATCCAAAAGAAGAACGCCGGCTATGCCGCTGCCCAATATGTAGAGGCGGGCATGAAGGTGGGTCTTGGCACCGGCTCGACTGCGGCATGGTTCGTCAAGGCTCTGGCAGAGCGTAACCTGTCCGACCTGAAGTGCGTTCCGACCTCGGAAAGGACTGCCGATCTGGCGCGTGAACTGGGCCTGACCCTAACCACGCTGGAAGATACGCCGCGCCTGGACCTGACGGTGGATGGTGCCGACGAGATCGGACCGGACCTTGCACTCATCAAGGGCGGTGGTGCGGCTCTTTTGCGTGAAAAGCTGGTGTGGGAAGCGTCCGACCGCTGCATCGTCATTGCCGATGCGGCCAAGGTCGTGAAGCAACTGGGCCAGTTCCCGCTGCCGATCGAAGTCGTGGCCTTTGGGCATAAGACCTCAGGCGCACGCATTAATGCAGTTCTGGCCGCACACGGTATGGGCGAGGCCACCGTGCGTCAGGCCGACCGTGGAATGGTTCGCACCGATGGCGGCAATGTCATCTATGACGCGGACAAAGGCGTAATCGCCGATCCTGTCAAACTGGCCGCCGACCTAAAAGTGTTGACCGGCGTCGTCGAACACGGCCTGTTCTTGGGTCTGGCCAGCCTTGCAGTTATCGGGACAGATAGCGGCTCGATAGTGATTCAGAGCTGAAATGAAAAGGGCGGCTACCTGTAATGTAGTCGCCCTTCATTTTATGGGTTCACCTCAGGGTCTCTTGAGAGATTTAGTCGATCTGCAGCCCTAGAGATTGAACTGGCGATCTCAACACGCGATGCGCTCAGGTTCGACTGCGTACGTGTCGCAGAATAAAGCCCTTTTAAATACGCCCAATCCCACTGGGTGAGTTGGTCGGCTTCAGTGACATAGTTTGCGTCTGTGACATTTAGAATTGAGTCGTAGTTAGCGGTCGAGGCTGTTGGCGAGATTTGCGCTAAAGTCACCAAGCTCAGATAATCGGCAAGCTGTAGAGCAGTCAGATGCTCCAACTCGCGCGGGTTAAATATCGCTACGGCGTAGTTGATGTCTTCGGAATACGAACTCCAAAGGCGAGACGGCATTACCGACACATACGCGGCTTCGTGCAGTGAAGATTTGTCGAAAGGTGTGTCACCAGGTGCGCGAAATGCCCGGCGACCGTTTTGGTCGGTGACCTGATTAATGTGCCACCAACGTATAGGAGCGTCGCTTTCCTGGAATCGTGCGAGTTCTGCACGCCCCTGTGAGGCACCGGTCATGTTGGGCTTGAGGAGCCTGCGATAACGTTGAACCAGCCCTTGCGCTTCCCCGGCAGGGTTGGCGGATGCCACAAGAACAAGGTTGGGTTTGCATCGAGGACCTCCAGACCGAAGTCCAACCTCGCGTGCCACATGGGAAATGCGCTCGACTATGAAATGAGCCGATTGGGATTCCATGTTGATGACGCTAACGCAGACTTCTGATCTCCAGCGAGCGAGGGGGCGTCCGGCAACTGGGTCAGCCACATTTTCTACAAAATCGCGTATGATCTCATCACGATGTCGCCCTGTAACAACCAGATCCTCAAGGCGATGAGGTTCTGAAGGTTCACTCTGCGCGGGTGTGGCCTGAGGCACCACTGTCGGAGTTAGCGCTGAAGTGGCCAATGCGATACTGGCAATGGTCTCAATGAACATGAAGCGTTTCCCGAGCTATTTAGAAACCGCATGTAACATTGTTATTGTAAGTCTCGCCACTATCGCGTGATCAGTTTCATCGATGGGCCTCGAAATATTCAGCCCTATTGCCTAGATAGTGGTGACGTATTTTCCGGAGCTGTTGATGTCCCATTCCTTTGACTACGACCTGTTTGTGATCGGTGCCGGTTCGGGCGGGGTGCGTGCAGCCCGTTTGACGGCGATGGGCGGCAAGAAGGTTGCGGTTGCCGAGGAATATCGCGTGGGTGGCACCTGCGTGATCCGTGGCTGTGTGCCCAAGAAATTCATGGTGATGGCGTCGGAATTTACCCATCAACTCGAAGTCGCCGAGGGCTTTGGCTGGACGGTAGAGCATGCCAACTTTGACTGGACCAGGTTCCGCAATGCCAAGGAAACCGAGATTGCCCGTCTGTCGGGCCTCTATAATGCCAACCTGTCCAAGGCAGGGGTCGAAATCATCAATGGCCGTGCTGTCCTGAAGGACAAGCACACGGTCGAGATCGTCGGCACGGGCAAGACTGTAACCGCTGAACGTATCCTGATCGCGGTTGGCGGTCGTCCGTTCGTGCCGGAATTCCCCGGTTCCGAACATACGATCACCTCTGAAGAAGCCTTCCTGTTGCCGGAACTGCCGAAGCGTATTGTCGTGGTTGGTGGCGGTTATATCGCTGTTGAGTTTGCCGGCATCTTTGCCGGTCTGGGTGTCGAGACGACGCTGGTCTATCGCGGTGCGGGTATTCTGCGCGGCTTTGACGAGGACGTTAGCGCGCACCTGTCACGCGAGATCGAGCGTCACGGCATCAAGGTGGTCCTCAGCGCCGAACATACGGCGATTGAAAAGACCGAAACCGGCCTGATGAACCGCCTTAGCAATGGCATGGACATCGAAACCGATGCCGTCATGTTTGCGACGGGCCGCAAGCCTTATGTGAAGGGTCTGGGCCTTGAAACGGCTGGCGTTGAACTGACCGATGGTGGTGCCATCAAGGTCGATGCCTATTCGCAGACCAATGTCGATAATATCTGGGCTGTCGGTGATGTGACAGACCGTGTGAACTTGACGCCGGTCGCGATCCGCGAGGCTGTGGCCTTCCACGAGACGGTGTTCAAGAACAATCCGCAGACGGTTGATCATCAAGACATTGCCACTGCTGTCTTTAGCCAGCCGCCGGTGGGCACTGTGGGGCTGACCGAAGCCGAGGCTCGCAAGAAATGCCCGGCCGAGGTGGACATCTACATGACCACCTTCCGCTCGATGAAATACGCCTTCTATGGTGCCGAACACCGCATGCTGATGAAGCTGGTGGTGGATGCCCAGTCACAAAAGGTGGTCGGGGTCCACATCGTCGGCCCCGACGCGCCGGAAATGATCCAGCTGGCCGGTATTGCCGTTAAGGCGGGCCTGACCAAGCAGCAGTGGGACGACACCTGTGCGGTTCACCCGACAGCCGCAGAAGAACTGGTTCTGATGAAGGAAAAGCGCCCGAACGGCGCTTGCTGATCTAGCCTAACAGACGGTCGCGCGCGGCATTGACCCGCGCGGCCAGACCTTCGGACCCACCTTGATCGGGGTGGGTTCTGGCCATCAGGCGCTTCCACGCGGCCTGTATGTCGGCGGAACTGGCATTCTCGGATACGCCCAGAATGGCTCGTGCCTCGGCCTTGCTCATCTGCGGCCCGACGGGGACAGCAGGTTTAGGCGTTGTGGTGCGGATGCGGGATTGCAGCACCAGATAGAGACCAGCCACAAACAGGGCGGCGGCCCAGATATAACTACTCTTGGCAACAGAAAGGACGGCACCCGCAAAACAGGTGCCGCCCAGCAGGGTTGCCGAAATACGCCAATGACCGCGACGGGCCTTTTCGGTCTGTTTACCGAGGCGGACCAGCACCCAAAGGGCGACAGCGGCCAACCCCAGAACAATCAGAAGCATCTATCCGTCAGGCCGCCGCTGTCAGCGGAGCAAGCGCATCTTGCAGACCCATATCTGCCATCAGGCCACGCAGTTCCTGACGAGCGGAAACGTGCGACATCGTCACCGACACAGGGCGTACTTCATTCGACAGATCGGCTACGGTCAAGCCGAACGGGAACAGTTCACGATAGATGACGCGTTCACGCAGACCGGGGCCGACACGGAAGCCGACGCGCTTGGCCAGCTTGCCCATGCGCTCTTCCAGACGGTCACGGTTACGCGCGTGGGTGCCTTGCAGACGGTTGGTCACGACCAGCCAGTCGATCGTGGCGTGGCGGCCTTCCTTGATGGCGCGCTCCTTGCGGGCTTCCCAGACGCTTTCCGAATAGATAGACGGCTTTTGCAATTCCAGTGTCACTGGATCGACCTGACCCAGCAGGTCGAAATCGACGAAGCTGTCATTCATGGGGGTGACGATCTGGTCGGCGCGGGCATGGGCTGCGCGTGACAGGGTGGTATCACCGCCGGGGGTGTCGATCAGGATGACGTCGGACACAGTCTGGGCCACGGCATAGGCAGCTTCGAAACGGGCCAGTTGTTCTTCGGGCGTGGCGCGGGCCAGTGCCTTGCCATCTCCCATATCGGGCACAAAGGGCAAGGGGAGGTCATGGCCGTTGGCTGCAACCCAGACGGCACGGTTGGCAAAGAAGCGTTCCATGGAGCGCTGGCGCAGGTCCAGATCGAGGATAGCGACCTTCTTGCCTGCGTGCAGCAGACCGGTGGCAATGTGGATGGCCAGAGTGGACTTGCCCGCTCCGCCTTTTTCATTGCCGATGACGATGACCAGAGGCTGCGCCATGATGAATCTCACTCTGAGGACGAAGGCGACTCATCATCGAGGGCCTCCCCATTCAGCGTGGAAAGTCGGTCGCTTTGCCTCAATCGTCAATGAAAGCTTAATAACGACGTTGTGGATCGAGCCTTAAATCGCAACGATTTTCGTAGTTTCCCTTACGCGGCGGGCTTTTGACACCATGGATCTGCTGCCGCAATTGAGCGGCAAAGATATTGGGCTTGCTCGCTGGAGGCCGTAACGCGAAGCCGGATCAGAGTACGTCCATTGACCTCGACCGGATCAAAACGGGGCGAAAGACCGCTAAGGGCGTTACCGCCTGAACCGGACGACAGTCTTTGCCATGCGGACTGTGCCTGCGCCTGTGTGCTGTAGGCCCCCAACTGGATGAGTTGCGAGCCGTGCGGACGGGACGCTGATGGAGCCGATCGGGAAGCCGGTGTGTTAACAAGCAAAGGGCCAGCCTCGGAAACTTCGATACTGGGTAGCTTTACGGGGCCGTTCCGCAGGTCCCACAACTGGTGCGGGGACACCAGTTCGACCTTCATGCGCGAGGCGGGTTTGCTCTCTTCATGCGGTTTTTGCGGGTCGAGCGGCAGAGTAACGCGCGGAGCATCGCCGGACATGCCTGCATCGTTTGCAGGCGTTAGCGGGATGGTCGCGACCTTATCCGCCCATGCCTGATAGGATGAGGGTTGCCCTTCTACAGGTGCATTACAGGCCGCCACACTCAATGCGATGGCGACCAGCGACACAGGGGGTAAGGCGCGAGAAAGTCTCATACCCCCTAGTGTCGCGTGGCAATCTTGCAGTGCCGTTAACGCTGTCTCTAGATGATTGCGCCGACGCAGCCTTCGACATCGCCAACGCCAAGCTCGGCATCGGTCAGGGCCAGTGTCCAGCCGTGGTGGGTGTTCAGGCCCCAGCGGCGTGCGCCCGAGCCGTCACCGGCATCACCACCGGCAGTGACCACAACGCGGCGACCGGTCGGCAGAGCGGGCGGGTCAATCTTGCCAACGGCCAGCGAGGTCGGGGTGTCATTCGGGCCGAAACCTTCGAAGACGCTGAGCATCGACCATTCCTTGCGCAGGCCAATCCACCATGCGTCGTCACCGCTGACCGACAGAACCGACACGCCATTGCCTTCGGCAGCGTGCGACAGGGCGGTCTGGGCGTCATAGACAACGCGGATGTCGGCAGCGGCACCGAAGCGGGTGCGGGCGGCGTCCATGGCGCGGGCACCGTCGATCGGGGCATAGACCTGAACCTGAAGGCGACCCTGACGGGCCAGACCCCAGCCAACGATCTCGCGCCAAAGTGCCGAAACCGCTTCCTTGTTTTCCGGCTGTGCCTTGCCGGACAGACGAGCCAGAACGGCCTGTTCGCGATCGGGGCGCAGCTTGGTGTGCGGGCCGGTCGGGGCGTCTTTGGCCTTGCCGACCTGTGCTGCGATGGCCAGACGACGCTCGAACAGTTCGAGGATCTGGTCGTCGATAGAGTCGATTTCCGAGCGCAGGGCCGACAGGGCCATTTGTTCGGCGGTCAGTTCGACAACTTCGGCAGGCAGGGTTTTGGTCAGGGTATTGGTGGTCATGATCTTGGCTTTACGGAATGCAGATTTCGATGGGGAGGACGCGACAAGGCGCAGAGCCGCTCTGGGAAGAACGGTCGCCGGTGAAGCTGTCAGGGAAGTTTGTGTCCCGACGCCTCAGCCGGCGTATCGAAAGCCGTAAAAGCCGTAGCCATAATAGAAACCGGCCACTTCAAACGAAGCGGTTTCAAGGACGAATTGTGCGTTCAGAGACGACATTTTCGGGTCCGGTTTCTGGATCGAGATTGATCCGATGGTCGCTATAGGCCGCAAATTTTATGCGCCGTCAAGCCTTTGGTGCGGCCAAGAGGACAAAACGTGTGCGGTTATCGCTGAAATCTTGCAGATCATTGCGTAAAATCTGCAGTCCGTACACCTCTGCGGCGCGCGCCGGAGCTACGGCAGCGCGGGTGATATCGCCCGCTTCGGCCACATCGCGAGCGGCCCCCGCGGTGTCGAAAACGACGACAGGTTCGATATGCAATGCCTTCAGGTTCTGAACGCATTGCTGAAGCGCGATGGGGTGGCTTTCGGCGGTCTTGATGTCCGACAGGCGGGCATCGGTCAGGCCCAGAAGGGCATGGCGAATAGGACGCCACGCCTCGCTGAGTGGCTCCAGACCGGCCTCGCGAACGAGAGTGGCTGCGGGTTCAACCGTGCCAACCGTGGTGTTTTCCAATGGGATCAGGGCCAGATCGCAATCGCCGCTCAGGACGGCCTGAATGGCACCTTCGAAGGTCTCGAAGGCCACAGGCACGTCCCATGGACGAAGGTCGAGACAGGCTTCATGACTGAAAGCCCCCGGCGCGCCCTGATAGGAGATGCGCGCCGGACGGATGTCTTCGCCGGTCTCGGTCATGCAGCCTTCGACTGGGCCTGACGGCCCGCTTTCAGGCGTTCTGCGACGAGGAAGGCCAGTTCCAGAGCCTGATCGGCATTCAGACGCGGATCACAGTGGGTGTGATAGCGGCTGGACAGATCATCTTCGGTGACAGGTTGTGCGCCACCGAGGCATTCAGTGACGTTCTGGCCGGTCATTTCGAGGTGGACGCCGCCGGGGTGAACACCCTCGGCCTCGGCCACGTCGATGAAGCTGCGAACCTCGCCCATGACGCGGTCGAACGGACGCGTCTTATAGCCGTTGGCGGCCTTGAGGGTGTTGCCGTGCATCGGGTCGATCGACCAGATCACGCGTTTGCCCTCGGCCTTGACGGCACGCATCAGCGCCGGAAGACGATCACCGACCTTGTCATGGCCAAAACGGCCAATCAGGGTCAGGCGACCCGGAATATTGTTCGGATTCAGCGCGTCGATCAGCGGCAGGATGTCGTCCGGCGTCATGGTCGGGCCGCACTTGACGCCGATGGGGTTGGAAATCCCCTTCATGAACTCGATATGGGCACCGTCCAGCTGACGGGTACGCTCGCCGATCCAAAGCATGTGGGCCGAGGTATCGAACCATTCGCCCGTATTGCCATCAAGGCGGGTCAGGGCCGATTCAAGGTTCAGAAGCAGGGCTTCGTGGCTGGTGAAGACCTCGACACGCGATAGGTCGGGGTGGGTTTCAGGCGTGACGCCCACCGCTTCCATAAAGGCCAGAGCCTCGGTGATCTTGTCGGCCAGTTCGCGATAGGCCGCACCAGCACCATTGTCGGCAAAGCCCAGCGTCCAACGGTGGATGTTGTACAGGTCAGCATAGCCGCCCCCCGCAAACGCCCGCAGCAGGTTCAGCGTCGCCGCCGACTGGTGATAGGCCTTCATCAGGCGTTGCGGATCGGGTACACGCTCTTCGGGCGTGAAGCCCATACCGTTGATGATGTCACCGCGATAGGACGGCAGTTCCACCCCGCCGATTTCCTCGACAGGCGAGGAGCGCGGCTTGGCAAATTGGCCAGCGATGCGGCCAACCTTGACGACAGGTTTGCGACCGGCAAAGGTCAGCACGACCGCCATCTGAAGGATCAGGCGGAAGGTGTCGCGGATATTGTCGGTGGAAAACTCTTTAAAGCTCTCGGCGCAGTCCCCGCCTTGCAGAAGGAAGGCGTTACCCGCCTCTACCTGTGCAAGGTGGTTGGTAAGGCGACGGGCCTCACCGGCAAAGACGAGCGGGGGCATTGCACGCAACTCGTCTTCAACGCGTACCAGTTCGGACGCGTCAGGATAGTCCGCCGGCATATGCAGGGCGGGCTTGTTTCTCCAGGAATCTGGGGTCCAGCGCTTAGTCATTTCTCTAGGATAAGCGTTTCAGCGATCTAGAACAATGAATTTGCCAAGAATTGTGCAGCGCAAATAAAAAACCGCCCCTGTGTGTGACAAAGGGACGGTTCTTTGGATTTTACACGTCCAGTGCGTCTTGAGCGAACTGAGCGTTTTCCTGAATGAACTGGTATCGCGCCTCGGCCTTACGGCCCATCAAACGCTCGACCAGATCCTCGATTTCCTCTTCGCTTTCAGGCAGCGAAACGCGGGCGAGGGTGCGTTTCTTCGGATCCATGGTCGTCTCTTTCAACTGAGACGCCATCATTTCACCCAGACCTTTAAAGCGGCCGATCTCGAACTTCTTGCCTTTGAAGACTGTGGCAATCAGCTCGTCACGGTGGGCATCGTCGCGGGCATATTCGGACAGAGGGCCAGCCGAGATACGGTAAAGCGGCGGCAGGGCCATGAACAAACGACCCTGACGGATCAGGTCCGGCATGGAGCGATAGAAGAAGGTGATCAGCAGCGCGGCAATGTGCGCACCATCCACGTCGGCGTCGGTCATGATGACAACGCGCTCATAGCGCAGGTCATCGACACTGAAACGGGTGCCTGCCTGAACGCCGAGCGCCAACATCAGGTCGGTTAGTTCGACGTTGGCGCGCAGCTTGTCAGCGGTGGCCGAGGCCACGTTTAGAATCTTGCCGCGGAGGGGCAGGATGGCTTGGGTGGTGCGGTCACGGGCCTGTTTCGCAGAACCGCCAGCCGAGTCACCTTCGACGATAAACAATTCAGTGCCTTCGGCGGCCTGACGCGAGCAGTCGGCAAGCTTGCCCGGCAGGCGCAGCTTGCGGGTCGCGGCGGCGCGCTGCACTTCCTTGTCCTTGCGGCGGCGCAGGCGATCCTCGGCGCGGTCAATGACGAAGCCGAGCAAGGCGTTCGCCTGTTTCGGGCTTTCGGTCAGCCAGTGGTCGAACGGGTCACGCAGGAGTTGCTCGGCCAGACGCGCCCCTTCAGGTGAAGAAAGACGGTCCTTTGTCTGGCCCTGGAACTCCGGATTGCGGATAAAGATCGAGATCAGTGCACCGGCATTGGCAATCACGTCTTCGGCAGTGATCTGGGCGGCGCGTTTCTCGTTGGTCAGTTCGCCATAGGCCTTGAGGCCCTTGACCAGCGCCGCGCGGAAGCCGGATTCATGGGTGCCGCCATCGGGCGTCGACACCGTATTACAATAGGAGGCGATAAAGCTGTCGGCGTCGCCAAAGCCGATCGGCGACCATGTGACCGCCCATTCCAGCGCGCCCGCTTCGCCCTTGCGCTCGACGCGACCGGCAAAGACGGGGGTGACGGTTTCCAGTTCGCCCACGCGCTCGGCTAGTGCATCTGCCAGACCACCCGGGAAATGGAGCGTGGCCTGTGCGGGCGTTTCGTCAGTGATGCGTTCCGGGGCACAGGTCCATTTGATTTCGACGCCGCGGAACAGATAGGCCTTGGCGCGAGTCATGCGGAACAGGCGCGCGGGCTTGAACGCCGCACCAGCCCCAAAGATTTCCTCATCCGGCTTGAAGCGGATCAGGGTGCCCTTTTTCTTGGAAGGTCCAACCTGCTGGATCGGACCAAGTACCTTGCCGCGGCTGAAGGACTGACGCCATTCAAAGCCGTCACGCCAGACCGTCACATCCAGATTGGTGGACAGGGCGTTGACCACCGACACACCCACGCCGTGCAGACCGCCCGAGGTTTCATAGGCCTTGCCCGAGAACTTGCCGCCCGAGTGCAGCACGGTCATGACGACTTCTAGTGCCGACTTGCCGGGGTGCTTGGGGTGGGGATCGACCGGAATACCGCGACCGTCATCGCGCACCGACAGGAAGCCATCGGCGTCCAGATCAACCGTAATCAGCTTGGCATGCTTGGCGACGGCTTCATCCATCGCGTTGTCGAGGACTTCGGCAAACAGATGGTGAAGGGCGCGTTCATCGGTGCCACCGATATACATGCCGGGGCGTTTGCGAACAGGCTCAAGACCTTCCAGAACCTCGATGGATTCGGCCGAATATCCGGTCGCGGCTGCAATACCTGAAGCGCCCGCAGAGGCAGGTGCAACAACGGGCGTAGGAGGCGCGACAACGGGTTTGACCGCAGCAGGCGTTGAGGCCTTTAACGGTTCCGCCGTGTTTTGCGGTTTTGCGGGTTCGGGGTCGTTCAAGGCTGAAAAAAGGTCGTCCATCAGGTCAGTCTGCGGCGATTCGGAACTTGGTCAGGTATGCCCTGCGGGCGATGTGTGCAAGCGTGGGTGGCTCATCCCCTTGGGGACAGCCGACGAGAACGGTGCATGAACGACTATAGCGCGATCACAGGCTCTTGCGAGGGCCGCGACGCATAATATCCACGGCAGATTCTGGGCGGTCATTACCACGCTCTCGGACAGGCTGAGCAGAATGAACACGGCCAGATAGGCCAAAGACCACCACCCTTCGGCTCTACCATACCCGTTGATGCGGCACAGATGCGCGATAACGGCAGTGCCGACAACGAGGGCACAGCCAATGGCACCGACCCAGCCCATTTCCAGCAATACATCCAGCCAGCCATGGTGGGCCGATGGCACTTCCCATGCTGTGTTGAACCGTATCCAGTTGGCTGGAACGGAATCCTTGCCCCAAAAGGCATTATATCCGTAACCCAACAGCGGGCGTTGGTTCGAGGCTTCCAGTACGGCATCCCAGATTTCAGTACGGCCGGTCAGGGTGGGATCTTTGCCGATCAAACCCAGCAGGAAAGCGGATTCTTGTGTCCAGACCCACCAACCCAGCGCGGTCAACACGACGCCAAGCCATAGGCTGAGGATCACTAGAACAGGGCCGCCTGTGCGAATAACGGCAATGGCAAACACAATGCCTACACCCAGTACCAGACAGACCAGAGACGTCTTGGAGGCGGTGGCCAGTACCAGCAGCGTGCAAAGTGCCAATACCGCCATGGCCCATTTGCGTTTAGTCGGTTCGGCCACAAGCCACGCGGCGGCGCTGATGCCTCCGGCCACCATGACCAGACCCATCTGGTTCTTTTCGTACCAGATACCGCGCCATAGGCCGTCATTAACGCCGTGGTGAATGCCGATATGGGGCAGGGCAAAGACAAAGATGACCGACAACGCCCCCATCCACAAACAGACCATGGCCAAAAGACGAGGTAGGGCGACGCCGCGATATCTGGCCCCCAGATAAAGGGCAAAGCCGCTATTGACCGCCAGTGCGATGAAACGGCGCTGGGTGGTGGCAGGATCAATCGACCAATAGCGCGAGGCAAAGGCCAGCAGCGCCATCAGGCCGACCAGAACAATGGCTGGCCACACCCGCACCAGATCGCGCCATCGCAACAGGCACAATCCCGCCGTAACCGCATAGCTCGGCAACCAGAACAGACGCAGGATCGGGTTCTCGCCCTGATCGGGGGCCAGTATCGGCCCGATCAGCGCCCCCGTCAGCATCATCAGCACATAGCCCGCACACCACTGCTCCCACAGGGGAACAGCGACAGGGCGCGTTGGAGCGTCAGTCTGTGCGATGGCAGCATAGGTCACGAGGACTAGGCTTATCGAACAGGGTTAAACAAAAGGTGCGGCTCAGGATTTTTCGACGAAGCTGTCGATGACCTTTTTCTCGCCGGCCTTTTCGAAGTCGACCACCAACTTGTTGCCTTCGATGGCGGTGACAAGGCCATAGCCGAACTTCTGATGGAAGACGCGGTCGCCGCGTGACCAGTCGCCCGAGGGTTTGGGCGCGGGGGGAATAATGCGAGCCCTGCCTTCGATAACGGCCTTGCGGGCAGGTTGATAGGTGCTGCGGGCGCTGGCATTGCCGCCATGCAGATTGGCCCCGAAGCCGGTATCACCATAGATGGCCTTGTTGGTGCTGGCCTGTTGCGCACGCTTCCAGCCGGGGGTGTCGTGGCTGGACTGGCTGAAGGGCTTGTCATCCCAACGACTTTGCGGGCGCGGACTGGACCCAGAGTTGTAATAGCCGGTATCAGATTGTGGCTCGACGTGTTCGATGGGCAGTTCATCGACAAAGCGGCTGGGCAACTGTGTCGTCCAACGGCCATAGACCATGCGATTGGCGGCAAAGCTGATACGGGCGTCGCGCTTGGCGCGGGTGACACCGACATAAGCCAGGCGGCGCTCTTCCTCGAGGCCCTTGATACCCTTTTCGTCGATACTGCGCTGGCTAGGGAAGACGCCTTCCTCCCAACCGGGCAAGAAGACCAGCGGGAATTCCAGACCCTTGGCCCCGTGCAGGGTCATGATCTGGACCGAGCCTGCGCTGCTTTCTTCCTCGGCATTGCGCTCAAGGTCCATGACCAGCGAGACGTGTTCCAGATAGGACTGCAGCGTGTCGAACTGCTGCATGGATTGCACCAGTTCCTTGAGGTTGTCGAGGCGCGTCTGGCCGCTGGTCTTGTCGGCCTTTTGCATGTCCGTATAGCCGCTCTCGTCCAGAACGGTTTCCATGACCTGCCAGTGCGGCGTGCCCATCTTGAGCAGGTCACGCCAGCGGTCGAGATCGCGGACAAAATTGGTTAGCGGCGTGCGGGTGCGGCCCGGAAGTTCGTCCGTCGTCATGAGGTGACGCACCACCTGCATGGCGGAGACGCCATTTTCGCGCCCAATGTGCAGGATTTTCGACACAGAGGTGTCGCCCACACCGCGCTTGGGCACATTGACGATGCGTTCAAACGCCAGATCGTCATTTTCCGACTGCAACAGACGCAAATAGGCGTGGGCATCGCGGATTTCGGCACGTTCGAAGAAGCGCGGGCCGCCGATCACCTTATAGGGGATGGCCAGCATGACGAAGCGTTCTTCGAAGGCGCGCATCTGGAACGAGGCACGCACCAGAACGGCAATGTCCTTATAAGGAATGCCGCGACGATAGGCGTCCTCGACCTCTTCGGCGATCATGCGAGCCTCAGCATCACCGTCCCAGAAGCCGCGCACGCGAACCTTGTCGCCGCTGTCGTCCTCGGTCCAGAGCTGCTTGCCCAGCCGTTCTTTATTGGCGGCGATCAGGGCACCGGCAGCCCCCAGAATATGCGCCGTCGAGCGATAGTTCTGCTCCAGACGGATGACTTTAGCCCCGGGGAAATCGCGCTCGAAGCGCAGGATGTTGTCCACCTCGGCCCCGCGCCAGCCATAGATGGACTGGTCGTCGTCACCCACGCAGCAGACATTGCCGGTGGAGGAGGTGAGCAGGCGCAGCCACAGGTACTGGGCGACGTTGGTGTCCTGATATTCGTCCACCAGAATATACTTAAAGCGACGGCGATACTCGTCCGCCAGATCGGCATTCTGGCTGAGGATGGTCAGATTGTGCAGCAACAGGTCGCCAAAGTCGCAGGCATTCAGTGTGCGCAGACGGTTTTGGTAGGCGGTATAGAGCGCCTTGCCGCGACCTTCGGCAAAATCCTCGCTGGGCGGCAGTTTTTCGGGCGTCCAGCCACGGTTCTTCCACTGGTCGATCGCGGCAGCCAGCGATTTGGGCGTGTGCTTCTTGGTATCGACATTGGCCGCTTCCAGAAGCTGTTTCAGCAGCCGTTCCTGATCGTCGGTGTCGAGGATTGTGAAGGAGGATTGCAGCCCCACCAGTTCCGCATGGCGGCGCAAAATCTGGGCGGCGACCGAGTGGAACGTGCCCAGCCAGCGCAACCCTTCCGCCTGATCGCCGATCAGATGGCTAATGCGCTCGCGCATTTCGCGCGCGGCCTTGTTGGTAAAGGTGACGACCAGCATTTCCCACGGACGGGCACGGCCTGTGGCGAGAATGTGCGCCAGTCGAGTGGTCAAAACGCGGGTCTTGCCCGTTCCGGCACCGGCCAGAACCAGAACCGGCCCCTCGGTGGTTTCGACCGCTTCGCGTTGTTCGGGGTTGAGACCGGACAGATAGTCCGCTGTCTGAACGCGACCATTATCGGCGCGGGCAAGGTCGGAAATACGGGGGGCGTTTTGTTCGGTCACGAAACAGATCACTCAGGTCGCAGGATCGGGCAGCGGATTCGGACGGAAACATAAGCGGAACACGGCATAAAGTCAGGCCCGTTTCCGGTACTCTACGCCTAAAGGATCAGGCCGAGGGTTCAAACTCGGCAAAGCTGTTGTCGCCGCCGGCCCATTGAAGGGCCAGAACCCGACAGGCCGAGGCCAGCGGACGGCGACCACGCCATGCATCAATACGGATCAAGAGCTCGGCACGGGTCAGGCTCAAACCCTCACCGATACCGTCCAGCACCGTCCAGAACTCTGGCTCCAAGGCGACAGAGGTGGCATGACCGGACAGAAGAACCGAGCGTTTGACCAGACTGCTCAAAGGATTAACGCACGCCGATCATGATGATGTTGGCGCTATCCGGTGCGCCACGGGTCAGCACGCTATGGCGAGTATCGGTGGTGAATTTCAGATTGCCGGCAGGGTCGCGGATTTCGGCACGAACAGCATATTCGTGGCGCTGGTCAATCTGGCTGGCCGGAACCTTCAGTTGGACCTGATAGGGAGGGGCTCGGCCATCAAGCATGATGTCTTCGCGATCCAGTTCGCGTGACGGCGCGTCGGCAAGGCTGACATCTGCTAGTGTAACCGTCAGCTTGTGACCGGGGGTGAGCATGATCCGTTCGCGATAGGATGCAGTCACATCAACAGTACGCATATTGTTCTCGGGCATGGGCATGGTGGTGCAAGATGCCAGAACAACTGTGGCGGCCATGGTTCCCAAGGCAAGGGGGATGTGCAGGCGCATTTTGATGCCTCGTGTGTGAAGAAAGAGAGAGCAAGGCGCAAACGCACAGCTTGTCTCATGGTGCCGAAAATTAATGCAGTTTCTTACACGAAAGCGCCGTAAGGACACCCTGTATAGGGACTTAAAGCGGGGAGCGTCGGGGTGGAACAGCCTTCGAGTGTGGATATGAAGGCCTATGGCAGCGTTGCCGTCTGTGCGCTGGTGTGGGGAACGACCTGGTACGCTATTACTTTCCAACTGGGTGAAACCCATGCGGCGATCTCGGTGATCCTGCGCTTTGGTTTGGCGGCTCTGGGTCTGGCGGCTGTGGCCAAGCTTATGAAGAACACGCTGTCATTGACCCGCGCACAGCATCTGGCAGCGGCGGGGCAGGGGCTGTTTGCGTTCGCCGTGTCCTATTATTTTGTCTATGCGGCCGAAGAGAAGATCGCCTCGGCGGTGGTGGCGATCATGTTTGCCGCTCTGGCCTTTGTGAACCTGATCCTGTTCCGTTTGTTATCGCGCCAGAAAGCATCGGCAGGGGCATGGATCGGGGCCATTCTGGGCGTAGTCGGTGTGGCGGTGCTATCGGCGGGCGAAATCACGGGTGCGGGTCTGGGGGATCACGCGGTTACCGGTGTGGTGTTTGCCTTTGTGGCGGTACTGGCTTCGGCCATGGGCAACTGGTTCGCATGGCGCGGTCAACAGGCAGGGGCGCAAGTGCTTCCGGCGACGGCGTGGGCCATGGGATATGGCACGGCATTTTTGACACTGTATGCGCTGGCCACCGGCATTAGCTGGCATGTGGACTGGAGCGTCGCCTATGTCGGATCGCTGCTTTATCTCGCCGTGATCGGGTCGGTTCTGACGTTCGGCCTGTATTTCACGCTGGCCCGCAATTACGGCTATGCGTTGGCCAGCTATATTTCGGCCCTGACCCCGCCGATTGCCATGCTGGTATCCATCGTGTTCGAAGGCGCCCGTTTCGGGCTTCCGGCCTTTGCGGGGCTTGTTCTGGTGTTGGCCGGTCAGATCTTTATGAGCCGCGCGCCGAGGAAGTCGGCGGCTTAAACCTCACCGTCATTCTTTTCTGCGCTGTCGCGCTTGTGTCCTTCCAAGCGGGACACGCGGGCGGCTTCATTCTTCTGGCTTTGCTGGCGCTCCAACTTGGTGCGGCCAAAGGTCAGGCGGTTGGCCTCGGCCTGCTTGCGTCCGGCCTGTTTGGCGGCCTGTTTGCGGGCACGGTTGAGATTGATGACTTCTGCCATAGATAGGGCCGGGATCAGGGCTGAGGCGTGTAAGGCGTTTCGGTCGGGCTGGGTGGTGTTACTGGCGTCTGTGAGGGAGGAATGACAGGCTTGAGTAATAGTGGCTCAGGGATGTCTGCTTCGTCGATTTTGTCTTCGCCAATCAGCCCTGCTGCCGGATCAATCTTGTCCATACGACGCCATGCTGACCCGTCCCGCCCGCGTTGGCGCCCCACTTCGAACAGGGCTGTCATCGAGACCTGATCGAATGACAGGGCCGAGGCCTGAACATTGTCGGGAATGGCCGTAAAAGACATTTCAAGCCCGTTGCGGCTGGCAAAGCCGGAAGTAACCGCCAGATGGGTGCGCAGCGAAGCCTTGCTCATACTGTCATAAGTGCGCCCCAAAATCCCTGTCAGGCGGCCAGGCGTGGTGCCAGTGTTTCGTCCTGTCTGGCCGTTGACTATGATATAGATGGCCCCGCGGCCCGGACGGGCGCGAGACGAGGTCCACAGCATAAGTTCTTCGGGAATGGCCAGATAGGGAAGGTTGACGCCGCCATCGACGTGCATTTCGGCAATAGGCTGGCCCTCCGGCGATAGGCCGGGCAAGAGCACAGGCGGGAACACACCCGGAATAGAGGCCGAAGCTACAAGAATTTTCTTGAACAATTGGCGTGCATCTTCGTCACCGCGGGTGGCGATGACGCCAATGTCCCAGATCACGCTTTGCTGGGTATCCAGATTGGTGGTCGCGACCAGAAGGCGGCGCCCATTGGCGTGTTCGTGCGCGATGGCCCGTAACAGCTCGAACGTGACATAGGAATCGACCAACCGTTCCAGTTGTTTGGACGAAAACAGGCTGGGATTGAATATGGCGGCAAAGCTACGCAAACCTATCAGGCTCTCGGTTTGCTTGCCTGTATAGGCTTCGCGCAATTCCTCGTCCCATTCGGGACCAAGAAATGCGAAAGGTGCCGCCAGAGCGCCTGTTGAAATGCCGGTGACAATGTCGAAACTGGGACGTGTGCCTGCTTCACTCCAGCCATAGATCAGGCCTGCGCCATACGCACCATTGGCACCGCCACCTGACAGGGCCAACAGGCGCGGAGGACTTTCACGAGATAACAGATAGCTGAAATCGGCATTGAAATCGGTCACCTGAGATTCAATGCTTGTGCGGGCCATGGCCGCCGAGACCACGCTATCAGGCCCGTATAGACGCAGCGGACCATCGGGACGGTCCAGTGTACCGCAGGCGGCAACGCTTAGAGCAAGCGCGGCGACTGCAAAAGGACGCAAGATCGGGTGCATGATTTTGGACCGGTGAAAGGGGGTATAGGCTGAATGTAATGCCAAGTGCTGCTGAGGGCTATCTGTTCCGGCTTGGAAACAGGACTCGCGCAAATGAAGGTCGATACCTAACTCTATAGACGCCCCCATGATGAAGGAATGACAACTTGCCATTGATCCGATTGATCCTGAACTTTTTGTGGTTTTTTACAGGAGGTTTTCTGACCGGATTGACCTGGCTGGTTGGCGGGTTTCTGCTGTTGCTGACCGTGGTGGGGGCGCCGTGGGCATTCTCGGCTTGGCGTATTGCGTCCTATTCGTTCTGGCCCTTCGGCCGTGAAGTTGTCTGGCGTGAACCAGACGCCTCGGTAATCGGGACGGGATGCCTTGGCGTGGGCATGAACATCATCTGGCTGGTTCTTGCTGGATGGTATATTGCCATTGGCCACATACTGGTGGCTGTGCCCCAGTTTATCAGCATCATCGGCATTCCGTTCGGGCTGAAAAATCTGGAGCTTGCCAAGCTGTCACTGGCACCGGTCGGTCGTACCATTAATGCCAAGGCCTGATGGGTCAGGTAGGCGCGCTGTCTTTCTGCATGGCGCGTTGCAGGGCAGGGCGTTCCGAAATGCGGCGTACATAGCTGTCATACGGTTCGCCTGCCGGCATAGCGGCACGGAACCATTGCAGCAGGCTTCCGAACAAAATATCGAGCGCTGAGAATTGCCCGAGAATAAAGCCGCCATCCTTGATCGCCTCGCGCCAGCGACGGTCCAGTTCGGCATAGGCATATTGTTGAACCGGCGTCCAATTTTCGCGCGGGCCGGACGTCAGCACGGATTCGAGCACCCCGTTATAGAGGCCCAGCCATGAGACGTATTCGGCCCGTCTGGGGTGTGTCGGCGTCGGGGCCATACCTGCGACGCGATAACGGTCTGTCAGGAACAGGAAGATCAGCACCGATTCAATCAGCACCTGACCATCAATCTCGATGGCGGGAGCTTGCTTGAGCGGATGCGGATTGGACGGATCATTGCCGCCTTCACCACTCTGGCGACGGATATCGACATAGTTGATCGTGTAGTCGGCCCCTAGTTCTTCCAGCAACCACAGCATACGGGTGGAACGGGATTGCGGGGCATGGTGAAGGATCAGCGACATGGAGCGACCTCGGAAATTACACTGTCGGCTCTAACCTATCGCTGATCGGCAATATGCGCGAGCTATGAAAAAGCCCCGCCGGATATCTTAGGCGGGGCTTTTCAGTCTGGAATGATGACGGCGTCTTACGACGGCGAGATCATGTTTTCCGGACGGACATACTGGTCGAACTCTTCGTTCGTCAGATAACCGCCACCAACAGCTTCTTCACGCAGGGTGGTACCGTTCTTGTGTGCGGTCTTGGCGATCTTGGCGCAGGTGTCATAGCCCAGCTTGGCGTTCAGGGCGGTGACCAGCATCAGCGAGTTTTCGAGGCCGTGCTTGATGTTGTCTTCGCGCGGCTCGATGCCGACGACGCAGTTGTCGGTGAAGCTGATGGCCGCATCGGCAACCAGACGGACCGATTGCAGGAAGTTGTAGGCCATGACTGGATTATAGACGTTCAGCTCGAAATGGCCTTGCGAACCGGCGAACGACAGGGCGGCATTGTTGCCGAACACCTGAGCGCAAACCTGCGTCAGGGCTTCACACTGGGTCGGGTTGACCTTGCCCGGCATGATCGACGAACCCGGCTCGTTTTCCGGCAGCGACAGCTCGCCCAGACCCGCGCGCGGACCCGAACCGAGGAAGCGGATGTCGTTGGCGATCTTGAACAGCGAAGCGGCAACCGTGTTGATCGCACCGTGCGAGAAGACCATGGCGTCGTGGGCCGCCAGTGCCTCGAACTTGTTCGGGGCGGTGGTGAAGCTCAGGCCGGTGATCTTGGCGATGTTCTCGGCAACCTTCTCGGCGAAACCGATCGGGGCGTTCAGGCCGGTGCCGACGGCAGTGCCGCCCTGCGCCAGTTCCATTAGGCGCGGCAGGGTCTGCTCGATGCGCTCAATGCCCATGGCTACTTGGTGTGCATAGCCGCCGAACTCTTGGCCCAGCGTCAGCGGTGTGGCGTCCTGCGTGTGGGTGCGGCCGATCTTGATGATGTGCGCCCAGGCCTTGGCCTTGGCGTCCAGAGCGGCGTGCAGGTGCTTCAGGGCCGGGATCAGGTCGTTGACCACCTGTTCGGCGCAGGCAACGTGCATGGCCGTCGGATAGGTGTCGTTCGACGACTGGCTCATGTTCACGTGGTCGTTCGGGTGAACCGGCTTCTTGGAGCCCATTTCACCGCCCAGAATTTCAATTGCGCGGTTCGAGATGACCTCGTTGGCGTTCATGTTCGACTGGGTGCCCGAACCGGTTTGCCATACGACCAGCGGGAAGTGGTCGTTCAGCTTGCCTTCGATCACTTCATTGGCGGCCTGAATGATAGCGTCGGCCAGTTTGGCATCCAGCTTGCCCAGATCGCGGTTGGTCTCGGCAGCGGCGCGCTTGACGATACCCAGAGCGCGGACAACCGGCAGAGGCTGCTTTTCCCAGCCAATCTTGAAGTTGCCAAGCGAACGCTGGGCTTGGGCACCCCAATAGCGGTCGGCGGCCACTTCGATCGGGCCAAAGGTATCGGTTTCGGTGCGGACGTTGCTCATAACGAACTCTCAGACGTGGCGGGAAGTTGGTTGGGGGTGTAGCACTTGCGACGGTCAGGGCAAGGGAACTGACGGCAGGAAAGGCAAGTTCGCGTGGTTCAGGGTTGGGTTGGCACCGGTAAAGTGCGTGCGCGCGAAGTCGGTGAAGTGGTTGAAATCGTCATCGACGGACTGACCACACAGGCCAAATATTACAAGCCGCTGGTCTATGAGTTCATGCGCAAGGAATGGCAGTCGCGCCCGCAATGGGGCGACCATGTCGTCGAGATTGTGATGGAGCATGTCGGCGATCCGCCGTGGATGGACCTCGACAATCTGGCCAAGGCGCTACTGGATTCCATCAAGGGCTATCTGTTCCATGACGACAGTCAGGTCGCCCGCCTTCTGGTAGAACGCAATGAAGGCGAGCGCGAGCGGATCATCATCCGTTGCTATCGGCGTTAGTCCCTAAACCTATTCTATGCCCGGATAGCGGTTGAACGCGGGCAGCGCATCAAGGTTTTTCATCCAGTCGATGCGCTCTGCGGTCTGGATCTGGGCCTGCAACGGGATGGCTGCCGGATTGTCCAGCGTGGCGGATTGAACATCGATCATGTTCGGGAAGATTGTTTCGTTGACGTAGAACAGGCTGGTCCCGCAATCGCCACAGAACATACGCTGTGCCCCCTCTGACGAGGCATAGGATTTGGGTGTGCCGGTTATCTGGATCTGGTCGTTACGAACCAGTGCCCATGACGCGGCGGGTGCACCGGACGCTTTGCGGCAGTCGGTACAATGGCAAAGGGTATGGTGCTGGACATCCGTATCCATCTCGTAACGGATTGCGCCGCAGTGGCAGCCACCTGAAATCATAACGTCCTCCCTCATGTTTATGTTTTGTTCTAGATCGGCGGCGTCCAAATTTCAAGACGGCCATGTAGGTAGGGGCTAGAAACTAAAATGGCCGACCCTGTTCAGGATCGGCCATTTGGGGTGTGCTCAGGACGCTGCGTTGCTTATCAGCGTCTGGATGTCTTTGGGCTTTGCGATGGAGGTGCCGCCAGCAGGATAGGTGGTCAGCTTGCCGCCTTCCCATAGACCGACTTCCATCGCCTTGACGGCGGGGTCGATCAGCAGATAGGCCGCATTGATACCACCATCGTGGGGCTTGTTGCCGCTGGTATAAAGGACATTGCCTTCACGGGTCAGCGGGCTTTCAACCTTCATATTGGTTTTGAAGGTTTCAAACTTGTCGCCCAGCAGGGTTTTGAGCGGCGCGGCAATGACCGAGGTCTCAAACAGGCCGCTCTGGCTGGGATATTGGCTGACCAGCGGTTCCAGTGAAGCCCATTCACCGGTCAAAGGTGCCGTAGCCGCCGGTGCGGGTTCCGCAGCAACAGGATCGGCAGGCGCTTGTGCCGGCGGATTGTTTTCCGGCGACCCGCAAGCGGACAGTGCCAGACTGCCTGTAATGGCGACCAGCGCGATGGTGAAGGCGGCACGATTGTTTTTAATCATGAAAACGCTCCGTACAGACGCAAGGTGCGGCGTCTGGTTCATAACGAAAAGCGGGCTCTATAGTTGCCGTTATTTCTTGCGGAACTGGTCCAGAGACACGACCTTCGGGCCGCTGTCGTCATCGTCGCCGGTCGTAGGGGGCGGGGCCGCTTCGGGATCGCGCACAGGTGTCAGCAGCGGGGCGATTTCGGCCTCGATGGTTTCCGGCTCGTCGAACTGAAGCATGAACTGCACGCTGGGGTCATAGAAGCGCACAATGGCCGTATAGGGCACTGTCAGAACCTTGGGCAGACCGCCGAACTTCAGCGTGACCGTGAACAGGTCGTCATTGACCGCCATATCCCAGTACTGGTGCTGTAGGACGATGGTCATTTCGTCGGGGTATTTAGCGATCACATCAGCTGGAAGCGACACGCCAGCGGCGCGCGTTTTGAAGGTAATATAGAAGTGGTGGGCTCCCGGAATGCCCTCGGGAGAGGCTGCGCGTTCCAGCGCAGATTTGATGACGCCACGCAATGCATCCTGAGCCAGTTGCTCGTACTGCATCTCGTCAATCGGGGGTTGTTGGTCGGTCATCGTTGGCCTCAAAACTCGCGCGACCGGCGTGTGTAGCGGTCTGCGAGTGTGATGAAAGAAACTGTGGCCAGCGGCAACACGTTTTTTATGAATTGTATCGGGAGAAGTGGAGGGTTTCTGTTGGCAGGCACCCTCCGGGCCCCGCCTAGGGATCTGAACCCCTAGGACTTAGATCGGAAATCACCGAACTGCATTACGCAGCGAGGCGGACTTCACCAGCGAAGTTATCGTTCGCATTTAGTTTAATTAGCCCGATACGATGAGCCACGTCGGGCGAAAGCAACCTCTTTACACGTCCGTCGATGCTAGTCGGCCCCGTACTCGCCTCGCCGATAACGCGAAGAGGAAGAGATTGGTGGAGCCGCCGGGAATCGCACCCGGGTCCGGTCCGCTTATTACAAGCGCGTTTATCGCCATAGTCCGAGCAAGCCCGAACGCATTGAATATAGGACGGCTTTGTTCAGCCGACAAGGCGGCGTGCACGGATTCCTTACGGACGTTTGCGGGGCCAGTCCGCCTGCTGGTTGCGGAACCATGTCAGTTGACGTTTGGCATAGTTGCGGGTGGCCTGTTTCATGGCCGAAACGGCTTGTTCGCGGGGCATCTGACCGTCCAGCCATGCGGCAATCTCGCGCAGACCCACGGCCTTCATGGCGGGGAGGCCCATATCTAGACCTCGTGCCATCAGCGCGCGTGTTTCTTCGATCGCTCCGGTTTCCAGCATGATATCCACGCGGCGGTCGCAATTGGCATAAAGCACGTCGCGTTCCGGATCGACGATGATGCCGCTCCAGCTTTCAGGGCGCAGCAGGGGGTGTGTTTCGGCCTTGAACTCGGTCAGGGATTTGCCCGATGTCCGAAACACCGACAGGGCGCGTACCAGACGCTGTCGATCTGACGGGAAAATGCGGGCTTCGGATTCGGGATCGATCTCTCGCAGGGTCGCCCGAAAATCCTCTTCGCCGCCGATATCGTATTCTTCCTCGACCATCTCGCGAATAAAGGGCGGCACGGGCGGGATATCGGCCAGACCCTTGGTTAGGGCGTTGAAATACAGGCCCGTTCCACCCACCAGAATGGCATTCTTGCCGTCGGCATGGGCGCGGCAGATTTCATCCAGTGCCGCCCGGGACCATTTGCCGACCGACCAGGCTTCGCCTGCATCGGCCACGCCATAGAGGCGGTGAGGGGCCTTGGCTTCGTCTTCAAGGGGGGGGCGGGCACTGAGGACCTCCATATCAGCATAAAGCTGCTGGCTGTCGGCATTGATAATGACCGCGCCCGTTTCCATCGCCAAATCCAGCGCCAGCCGCGATTTGCCGGAGGCCGTCGGGCCACCGATCAGGGTAATGGAGGGCTGTGGATTCGAATTAGACAAGGGTGAGGCTCGCGGTTCTTGTCCGCAGGCGATAGAAGGCGCGGACCGATGCGGCAAGACCCGTCGGCAGGATTGGAGTTATCACCTTGATCGACCGCGCCACTGTCACCGCTGTTCTGGATACTGTTATCGACCCGAAATCCGGCAAGGGACTGGTTCAGGCTGGACTGGTTCAAGGACTGGTCGTGGAGAACGGCCGCTCGGGCTTTGTGATCGAGGTGCCGTCAGCAGATACCGCCCTTTATGCGCCGGTGCGTGATCAGGCCGAGGCGGTACTTAAGGCTATCGAGGGCATGGAGCGTGTCTCGGTGATCCTGACGGCGGAGACTGTGGCCAAACCCCAGCGCCGCACGGCCAGTCTGTCGCCGCAAGCCGTGGACCAGAACCGGCCCAAGGCACCGGTCCCGACCGACCGTCCGGCCCATGTGAAGCGCGTATTGGCCGTGGCCAGCGGCAAGGGCGGCGTGGGCAAGTCGACTGTTTCGGTCAATCTGGCGGTGGCACTGGCCAAGCGCGGCCTGTCGGTCGGTATACTGGATGCCGATGTCTATGGCCCGTCCATGCCGACCATGCTGGGGATTTCCGGTAAGCCTGCCTATGAAGACGGCCAGATGGTGCCGCACGAGGCGCATGGCCTGAAGGCGATGTCGGTGGGCCTGTTGACCGCTGGCAATGACGCCATGGTGTGGCGCGGCCCGATGGCCTCGCAGGCCATTACCCAGATGCTGACCCAGACCCGTTGGGGAACGGCGGAAAAACCGCTGGATGTGTTGGTGGTGGACTTGCCGCCGGGTACAGGTGACGTGCAACTGACCCTGATCCAGAAAACGCCGCTGGATGGCGCTGTGATTGTCTCGACGCCGCAAGAAGTGGCGCTGGCCGATGCCCGCCGCGCCCATACGCTGTTCGAGAAGGTGGGCGTACCGACGCTGGGCCTGATCGAAAATATGAGCGGTGAAGTCTTCGGCAAGGGCGGCGCAGAGGCCGAGGCGGCGCGTTTGGGTGTGGCCTATCTGGGCGATCTTCCGCTGTCCGCATCGGTGCGCGAGGGGGGCGATGCCGGTGTGCCTGTCACTGTGGCGGTGCCGTTCGGAGAGGCTGCCGAGCGTTTCGATGCCGTGGCTGCGGCTATGATAGAGGCGCTGTCCCTATAGGTCGCATAGCAGACTGTAACTTTTATTGAGCTTAACTGTTACAGTTTGACCGAACCTTGCCACTTTTGGTTGTCACCATAGCTTCGTGCCCCCATCTCATCGGGGCGTAGAGTAGCGTTGGAGAAAACCGATGAGCGAGTTTGCGCCCGTACGGGGTTTTGCTTTGCGAGAGTCGCTGAAAGACAGCGGCACGGCACCGAAAGTCCGGGGCGAGATACCCGAGCGCAATTTGCGTGACGATTTCGCCATGTCTGCACTGGATCACGCGACCACCATCTATTCCAAGATGGCGGTGGCCGAACTGGACCGTTTGATGGGCCGTAAGAACTATTCCAAGGACGAGGCTGTGGCGCGACTGGCATATAATATGGCCGATGCCATGCTGGTTGCGCGCGAAATTTAGGCTGACACAGTTTAAAATCGCAACGGACCCTTTAAACCCGCGTCAAGGTGAACCATCTTCGGAATAACCAAACTCCGGAGAATGCTGCGTGAGCCTTGATCTTCTATTCCAGCCTTTCACAATCAAGAATCTGACCCTGCCGAACAGGGTAGTTATGGCCCCGATGACGCGGATGTTCTCGCCGGGCGGTATTCCGACCGATGACGTCGCAGCCTATTACCGTCGTCGCGCCGAGGGCGAGGTGGGCTTGATCGTCACCGAAGGCACGACGATTGAACGCCCCGCAGCCCGCAATGACGCCAACATTCCCTATTTCTACGGCGATGCCATGCCGGCGTGGAAGAAGGTGGTGGACGAGGTTCACGCTGCTGGTGGCCTGATCGCGCCGCAAATCTGGCATGTGGGATCGGCGCGCGGGGCATCGCCGGACTGGCAGCCGCTGGGCAAGGTGGATGCGCCGTCGGGCCTCGTTATGCCCGACAAGGCCAAATACGAGCCGATGACCGACGAGGACATTGCCGACACGATTGCCGGTTTCGAGGCCTCGGCCCGACATGCCCGCGAAGTCGGCTTTGATGCTGTCGAAATCCATGCCGCGCATGGCTACCTGATCGACCAGTTCTTCTGGGATGGCCTGAACCGCCGCAATGACCAGTGGGGTGGGCAAACCCTGGCCGAGCGCAGCAAGCTGGGCATCGAGGTTATCAAGGCGGTACGTCGCGGTATTGGTGAAGATATGCCGCTGATTATTCGTTTGTCACAGTGGAAACAGCAGGACTACAGCGTCCAGATGGCCAAGACGCCCGATGAAATGGCCGACTGGCTGTTGCCGATGGCTGAGGCGGGTGTGGATGTGTTCCACTGTTCGCAGCGCCGTTTCTGGGAGCCGGAATTTGAAGGTTCAGACCTGAACTTTGCCGGTTGGGCCAAGAAGCTGACGGGCAAGCCGACCATCACTGTAGGCTCGGTTGGTTTGAACGGCGAGTTCTTGGCCAGCCTGTCCAAGGGGGCGGGTGCCGATCGTGCAGATCTGAACGAGTTGCTGCGCCGTCTGGAGCGCGAAGAGTTCGATCTGGTCGGCGTGGGTCGTGCGCTTCTGTCGGACCCGAACTGGGTCAAGAAGGTCAAGGAAGGCCGGTCAGGCGATATGGTCGATTTCGACCGTTCGCACATGATGCAGCTGACCTAAGAGAAAAGGCCGGAGCGGATCGCTCCGGCCTTTTTTATACGGGTTCGACCACCACGGCGGTGCCGTAACACAGGACCTCGGTGGTGCCGGGCATGATCTCAGTGGCGTCATAGCGCACAGCGATTACGGCATTGGCTCCGAGGCTCTGGGCGTGATTGATCAGTTCGCTATAGGCCTCGGCACGGCCCATCTCGGCCAGCTTTACATAGGCGGTGATGCGCCCGCCGATCATGGCGTGGATGCCGCCGACAAAGTCGGAAACAGCATTGCGGGACCGGACAGTCACGCCGCGTGCCATGCCCAGATGTTTGACGATGCGGTATCCGGCCAGATCATTTGTAGTCGCAACAAGCATTGCGGTGGTTCCTGTTAGCGGCGTTCCAGAGTGCGGAACGTAAAGGCGTGGTCGTCTTTCTCGCCCGCAGGATGCGCTTCGTTCAGGGTTTCCGTCCAGTCCGCTTCGTTAAAGGCGGGGAACAGAACATCGCCGTCGGGGGCGGCATCGACCTCGGTGATATAGAGGCGTTTGGCGCGCGGCAGGGCGGCTTCGAAAATGGCGGCACCACCAATGATGCAGATTTCGTTGACCTCATCGTCGGCGGCCTGTTCACGGGCCATGGACAGGGCTTCATCGAGGCTGGTGACCACCACACAGCCCTTGGCCTTTTCGCTCTCGTGATAGGATTCGTCCTTGGTCAGCACCAGATTCAGTCGACCGGGCAGGGGGCGAAGCGGCAGGCTTTCCCACGTTTTTCGGCCCATAATGCAGGGCTTTCCGATGGTGACAGCCTTGAAGCGTTGCAGATCCGAGCGAATGCGCCACGGAAGATTACCGTCGCGTCCGATCACACCATTAGAGCCACGGGCAACGACAAGGGCGATCTGGGCGAGGTGCAAGGGGTAGTCTCCGGAAGGGAATCGGGGGCAGCGGTGCCGCCCCCTTTGTCCCTAGGTTAAGCTTCCGGTTCCAGCAGTTTCAAGCGGAACAGCAGACCACCCAGCACAGCGCCAACCAGCGGGGCCACGATGAACACCCAAAGCTGCGACAGAGCTTGGCCACCAGCCAGAATGGCAGGACCGAAGCTGCGGGCCGGATTGACCGAAACGCCGGTTACCTGAATGCCGACAATGTGGATGACAGCCAGGGTGATACCGATGGAAACACCGGCAAATGCGCCGTGACCCTTGGCACCCGTCACACCCAGAATGGCGATCACAAAGATGGCCGTGGCCACGATCTCGAAGATCAGAGCGGCGTGTAGGCTGTAGCCGCCGGGCGATCCGGCATCAAAACCGTTCTGGCCCAGTTGGGTAAAACCGGTCTTTGCAATCGCGCCAAGGATCATAGCCCCGATAACGGCACCGATGAACTGGGCGATCCAATAGATCACCATATCTTTTGCGCTCATTCGACCGGCGGCAAAGACACCGAGGCTGACCGCGGGATTGACGTGACAGCCCGACACGGGACCAATGCCATAGGCCATGGCGATAATGGCAAAACCGAAGGCCAGAGCGATGCCCAACTGGCCTACAACATCAAAACCGGCCAGAACGGCGGCACCACATCCAAAGAATACAAGAACAGCCGTGCCGATCAGTTCGGCCGCAAACTTCTTAATCATGGAAGTCCTCCCTCTCATGGTTGGAGCCTGAAAGACTCAGCCTCACGAGAAGGAGTGTGACTTTAAAAACCGATGTTGTGTGTAAATTTAGGTTTTCGGCTTAAGCCATTGAAGCCATTTGCGTTCCATGGCCGATTCAATGTCGATACCGGCACGCTCGCAATAGATCAGCAACATGCCCAGCACATCGGCGGCCTCGTCGGCTTGAGCCTGCGGATTGGCCTCGCCACGCGCACGGCCGCTAAGGTTCAGGTGTTCCTTGGTCAGTTCGCCAAGCTCTTCCTGAAGCTTCAGGAGTGCCCAGTCGCGGTCACGGTCGATATTATGCTCGGCCGCATAGATGTCCGAAATGCGCAGCACATCGGCTTGAAGGTCTTTGAGATTCATTTGGGGGCTTTGGGAGTGGATCAGACCGAAACGGCGGCCTTGATGTGGGGCCATGCCTCATAGCCGGTGAGGGTGAAGTCCTCGGGAGCAAAGGCGAACAGGTCGGTGTGCGGCGCGATCTGCATCTGCGGGAAGGCCAGCGGCGTGCGGGTCAGTTGCTCGCGGGCCTGATCCAGATGGTTCAAATACAGGTGGGCATCGCCAAACGAATGGACGAACTCGCCCGGTTCCAGACCCACCACCTGCGCTACCATCATGGTCAGCAGCGCATAGGAGGCGATGTTGAACGGCACACCGAGGAAGACATCGGCCGAGCGTTGATACAGCTGGCAGCTCAGCTTTCCATCGGCCACAAAGAACTGGAAAAGGCAGTGGCAGGGCGGCAGCGCCATGTCATCGACATCGGCGGGGTTCCATGCCGAAACGATGTGGCGGCGGCTATTGGGGTTGTTCTTCAGGCCATCAACCAGTTTTTCGATCTGGTCGATCACGCGGCCATCAGGGGCCGCCCACGAACGCCATTGCTTGCCGTAAACCGGACCAAGCTCGCCATCGGCATCGGCCCATTCGTCCCAGATGCTGACCTTGTTTTCTTTTAACCAGCGGATGTTGGTTTCACCGCGCAGGAACCACAAAAGTTCGACAATGATCGAGCGCGTATGCAGCTTCTTGGTGGTCAGAAGCGGGAAGCCTTTGGACAGGTCAAAACGCATCTGGCGACCAAATACGCCGAGTGTCCCTGTGCCGGTGCGGTCGCCGCGTTCGGAGCCATTTTCCAGAATGTCGCGCAACAGATTGAGATACTGCCATTCGGGATGGTCAGCAGGGGCCGCGTGAAGGCGGTTTTCCAAATCGGCGAGGGCTGCGTGCGCGTTCATGAGCCACAGGATGCCTCCGATTCGGGTTGGTTGGCAGCGGCTGATTCTATCGCTTCACAGAAATGAGAACGCCCGCCGCTAAGTAGCGACGGGCGTTGAGTTATCGTGTCATCCGTATTGTGGATGTTTTAGGTTCCGGGCGCGAGACGCTCGTTTTGAACCCAGCCGATGTTGTCGTTATCGTCCATGACTTCCCACCACACGCCTTCGCGTTTGCCAGTCGGATAGAGACGCAGACCCGTCGGCAGAGCACGAACGACCGAACCGCCATTCGGGCTGGAACGCAGGGTCGAAGCCTGTTGGACCGTATAGGTCTGGATCGGCGCTTCGGCCGCAGCATTGCCACTGAGGCCGCCCAGTTGGGTCACCAGATCGGTATAGGCCTGAATGAAGGAAGCGGCCACGATGCGTCCGATCTCGGTGTTTTCATAAGCGCCACCACCCAGTGCACCAGCACCAAAACCAGCAGCGCCTACGCCCCACGACATATTGCTACGCGAGGCATAACCCTCGGTAACAGCACGGGTTTCCGAGGTGCGGACATCCGTCAGCGAAAGAACTGTATTGGCTTCCATGTTGCGTGTACGCAGGCCACCGATCAGGGCACCGGCGCGGCCACCCAGAGCTGCCCCCGCCAGACCGGCAAGAGCACTGCCGCCGGTGTTGTCGTTCTGGCTGGCAATCTCGCCAACCAGCACATAGTCGGCGGCGCGAACCTGACCGCCACCAACATTCGAGCCGCGTTGCAGATCGCCACCACGAGCACGCTCGCGTTCGCGTTCGGCGATATTCATGCCAGTGCCACGGTCAACAAGGGTGAAGCAACCGGAACGCTGAATCACGACGCGCAGCAGAGATTGCGGGGGCGACAGTTGAAGTTCGCGCCAATAGTCCGACTGGCCATCGGCAATAGTCACACTGCCCAGATTGGTCGTGCAGCGCGGAATATTCGCCATTTGCTGGTCTTGAGTGCGCTGCGCACCAGAACGGCGGTTTTGCGCTTCGGCCAGACCAGGCATGGACAGGCTCAGGATAGTAGCGGCGATTGCCACATTTCTTGGCGAAAGTTTCACGGCGTAGTCCTGTAAACTTAGATTGAACGCTAAAATATCGGGCAGGCGTTATTTGGCCTTTATTATACCCAATACATGACTTGATTAAGAAGGTAATGCCACCGAAAACGCGTCAAGCATGTTACTTTGACGCTAGGTCAGCTTTTGCTGCTGACACGGTCTTCTTGCACCCAACCAAGACTGCCATCGGTCACTTCAACTTCCAGCCAAGCGCCTTGTTTGCGGCCGGTCGCGAGCAGAGTGTCGCCCGGCTGTACGGCCTGGAGCGGTTCGCCGCTTGGGCTGTTACGCAGGACAGAATTACGGCTGACCGTGATCTGGGTGACCGACGACGCCGGACGCGAAGCCGTGACGGTCGTGTCGCGGTAGTCGTTATCGCGATTGTTTACAGCACGTTCATTGGCCGCTCTATCGGCTTCGTAGCGCGCGCGTTCTTCGCGACGGATTTCATCACGGATACGATCTTCTTCGGCGCGACGGCGTTGTTCTGCGCGATCACGCTCGGCCTGTTCAGCGCGGTATGCGCGGCTTTCTTCGTGGCGACGATCGGCTTCGGCGGCGGCAATGGCCTCGCGGTTGGCTATGACAACCTCGGGCGTGTCCGAGCCTGTGCCGCCAAGCGAAACAACTAGGTCGGAATAGGCGCGTACGAGGGCCAGAGCGATAACCTTGCCTTCGTCTTCGCTTTCATAGCCGGCCCCCACACGACCACCGAAATGGTTGTCGCGAATCCGCAGGCGGCGCAGTTCGTTCTCATTGGCGATAGCGCGAGTATAACCAACCGTCTCTGCCATCGGCACACTCGCAATGGACATGATGATCTGGGCATCTTCTTTGCCCTTACCGATATCCTTCTGGAGGCCCTTGAGGGAATCGACAGTGCGGCTGTTTAGCGTCTGATCTATCTGGCTGCTGGCCAGATTGCTGCCCATACTTAGCAATTGGCTCATGCCTTGGCCCATTTCGGCCCCACCTTCGCTGCCCGTTAAGGCTGCAACGCCAGCTTGCATCAGTAAGCGCCCCCCTGAAGATGCGAGAGAACCCATCAGGCCGCGGCTACGGTCCGACGTGTCTGCGTCAATTGAATTGCCCAGTTCCGCAACCAGTACGAAGTCTGCGGTGCGGATACGGCCCGCAGCGCCCAGACCGCGTTCCCGTTCAATAACATCCATACCCGGACCACGTTCGATCAGGCGGAAACAACCGGATTCGCGTATCAGATGGCGCAAAACTTCGCCCGGCGCGCCCAATCCCATTTGATTGAACATTTGGTTCTGGGTGTCCGCGATGGTGATGGTGCCCAGATTTTGGATGCATCGAGGCACTTCGTTAATCGCTGTCGATGGAGCCTGACGCCCTCGACCGAAGAACATTTGAGCTTCGGCTGACGCAGGTAGGACCATAGCAAGGGTGCCGACGACGACAGCAGCGACAGTGCTACAAGGTGAAAACGACATGAATAAGCTCTGCTTTAGTTATGAATGTCGTATAGCAGAGCTTAACATGAACGTTAGCTTAAAGAGCCGGGCTTTCTAACCTGAAAAACCCCCTTCATTCAGAAAGGCTGATTCTTCGCTAGTCGTTTCTCTACCTAGGGATGCGTTGCGATGTGGAAAGCGACCAAAACGGGCAATTACATCGCGATGGATCACTGCATAATTGTAGGTATTCTCGTATTTTGACTTATCCAAAAGGTCGATCAGGTCGTTTTGGTCTTTCAAATCTTCTGAATGCATCAACGGCATAAGCACAAATGGCAGCAAATCGCTGGCAACGTTGTGCTGATAGTTTTTGGCAATGGCCTGACGGGTGAAATAAAGCGCCAATGAATCGGTTGCGAACATGTGGCCGGTATTGCGGAAGCAATTGCGAGGAAACTGATCCAGCAGGATCAGCAGAGCCAGAGCGCCATCGGCTGTATTCATCCAAGAATCAAGCTCTCGGCGAGCTGCAGCATAGTGAGCCTCCAGAAACTCCGCTTTGAAAGCCTGATCGAAGGAATCATCCTTGGCGAACCATTTTTCTGGTCCGGCCTTGGTCCAGAAGGAAATGACATCGGCGGGCGAGGGCAGGTGTGTGTCGGTCATATGCAAAACATAGACGCTGATACAGAGAAGGCCACCCTTAGGGTGGCCTCTGTAACTTCCAGATTAATCAGGAAGATGGTCGGAGTGATAGGATTCGAACCTACGACCCCCGCGTCCCGAACGCGGTGCTCTACCAGACTGAGCCACACTCCGACTTAACTCTAAACCGATTGAAACGTGTCCGACCGGCGTTGAGGAGGCGGCTTATAACCAGCACATCATGGTGCTGCAAGTAGGAAAATGCACTTTTGAAAAAAGACGCTGATCGATGAAATTTTCTACAAAATCAGCAAGAAAGGCGTTGCGTTCCGTAAAAGCTTGGCATATCTAACCGACCTCGCCGGGGCGCAACGCCCTAGCGGGTCACCGAAGCGGTGGGGAATGGTGTAATGGTAACACTACGGTTTTTGGTACCGTCATTCTAGGTTCGAGTCCTAGTTCCCCAGCCATCGGATTTCAAAAGGCCGCCCTTACGGGCGGCCTTTTTGCTTTGGTGCTTAAAAGCAAATTTTGAGCGCGGGTTAATTCGTAAGGCGTGCCGGAGGATGCGAATCTGCATTGCTGAAAGAGGGCGCTCTGCCTCGAGGTCGAGATAAAATCGCGGCGAGGTCGTTCTGATCCCATCGAATCTGCATGAGATTTCGATGTCTGCTGCCGGTTTCATAAATACATGGCGCTTGGCCCTGGTCTGAGCGGTCTGAGCGGTCTGAGCGATAAAAAAGGGCCGGTGGATTTGCTCCACCGGCCCTTTGCTTGCAGCTGCCTGATACGGCTTAGAACTTGAAGCTGGCGCGCAGCAACAGAGTGTAGCGTACATAGTCTTCCAGCAGTTCTGCGTCGCCCGTGACGGACAGCATACCCAGTGCATTGCCGACATTCAGACGGAAGCCGAGGATCGGGCCGCCACCTTCGATGCCCTGGCTCTTCAGCAGGAAGGAATCGCCACCCGAAGCAAAGCGGGCAATCGTATCGCCGGTATCAACCGAGAAGTTGTGGCGATAGCCAACACGGAACTCTGGACGAATCCAGCCGTCCTGACCAAAGCCGTAACCGATGTTCACTGCAGCTACGCCCGAGAAGATATGGCTGTCACGATCCTGGATTTCCAGATCGAATCCGTCGCCACCGCCCACTTCGGTACGGGCATCCTCGCTGAGCGAGAAGTACTCGGCATAGACTTCAGGACGGATGTTCAGGCGACCATAGTGCTTCTCGTAGGATGCACCGGCTGCGGCCGACAAGGTGAAGCCATTCCAGTCGGATTCGTTCTTCAGGTTGATGCCATCAGCGACCAGGCGGCGTGTGGCGTCCATCCATGCATAGCCCCCAGCCGCGCGGGCCCATGTGGTCCATGCCTGGCCCTGAGCGCGCCAATAGAGGCCCAGTTCCAGCAGATTGGCAGACAGGACTTCTTCGGCAGCCGATTCCGGATCTTCGATGTCCGAAGAGGTGAAGGCGACGGACAAGCCCAAGGCACCCGCACGCGTTCCGCGTTCGATGCCACCGGCAACGCCAAAGCCTTCCGAACGGAAGCCATAGGAGTCGGTCTTATCCTTGTCGGCGTAGAAGTTGATTTCCTGAACCCAGGCGCTGGTTTCGCCTTGAGCAGCCGAGGCATTGCGACCGGTCAGGGCACGCGTCACAGCATCAACACCGGCTGCCAACGACATCAGAGGGCCGCCAGAATGGTCAGGCAGCATCTGCTCGTACAGCTCGAAGAAGCCTTCGCGTGACGTCTGGCTCAACAGGGCGTTGCGGATCGCATCGTTTTGTTCAAGACCATTATAGAGCACGTCATAGGCATCGGCCTCGACGGCAATCATATTCAAATCGCTGGCAGATTTGCGTTCGGCGGTGATGTTCAGCTTGCCATCAGCCGCCTGGCTGTCATCCAGACCAATGTCATAAACGTATGGCGAGTTTTCCTTCAGAGAAAGCTCATCCAACTCGCCAAGGTTCAGGGTGTCGGCGTCAATGATCGTGAAGCTTGTCGGGTTTTTGATCAGGCTGTCGAAACGCATACCGATGCCAGCACCGTCGGCCAAGGTTGCATTGCCATTGACCTTGAAGCCGCCATTGGCTGCATTGGTCGGATCAAGTGTGACGACCAGGGTGCCTTCGGAGCCGACATTCAGCGAGGTTAGGTCCGTCACGCCGCTTTGACGTGCGTCCAAAGTGCCCTTGCTGATGTCGATCGACAGCAGGCCGTCGCCGGAATCGAGTTTACCCGTAACCACAGCGCCGCCCGAGATCAGCAGGCTGTCTGCACCGGTACCGAATGAGATGTCGCCATTCACGGTACCGTTGCGGATATCGATCGTATCGGCACCCGATCCCAGTTTGATGTCGCCGGTGAGCGACGGTTCCTTGGTATCGGGAACACCATCACCATCGGAATCGACGACGCCGTCGACAACGCCCCCGACGATACCGTCCTGAACGAACGAGAAGCCGGTTGTATTATTTGAGGCATTGATCGCCGTAGCCGAACCCGTAACGGTATCTTTGCTATCCGAGGGGGCCACCACGGCCAGAACTGTGCCGTTGTTGACGAAGCTGGTCAGGCTGCCGGACGCATCATTGATAGCCGTTACAGAAGATTTCCCACCGGTAACATCCGCAACAATCGAACCCGTATTGGTGATGCTGCCGAGGTTGGCACCGGCATCGATATTGATCGCCGTCAGCTGGCTCTCGGTGTTTGAAACGCCGGTAGCGCGGATCGTGCCCGAGTTATTGATGGTCGGAGTGTTTGCGCCAGCTCCCATCTGGATAGCCGTTGCATTGGCATGCAGGCTGGTAGCGACGATCTCGCCCGAGTTGCGAATACCGCCCGCAATATTGACCGCATGACCGCCATCAACACCAACCTTGAGGGCGGTCGAATGAACACCGTCATAGACGCCGATACCTGCAATCGCGCCACGGTTGACGATACCATAAGCATTATCGCCGGTTCCGGTAACACCCAGATCGATGTCTCGCGTCGCCGACCCGATTTGGATTGCAGGTGCACCGCCATAGGACGTAACCGAAGCACGGCCCTCGTTGGCGTCGGTTAGACCATCGCCATCACGGTCTGGGTCTTCACGGTTTTTGATGCCGTCGCCGTCATCGTCCTCGTCACCATTCTTGACGCCGTCACCGTCATCGTCACCGTCGATACCTCCGGAACCATAGGTCGGGCCGCTGTCCAGCAGTAGGCCCTGGGTCAGGTTCGCCGAGATATTAACCGCCGGTCCACCTTGCAGCAGGTCATCGGCATCGAGGTTTTCGTAATAGACATAACCATTGAGCGCACCGGTTTCGGGTTTGTTGCCCGGACGGGTCGTGTAGCGGTAGCCCGTCGAAATGACAGTGCCTTGTACATTAAAACGCCCATCGACATCGCCTTGGACGTCAATACCCATTGCGCCTTCGCCGGTGGCCTTGATCGAGCCCAGCAAGTTCACGTTACCTGTGGTGCTGCCACCAAGGTGCACAGCGGTCGAACGATCACCAACAACATTGATGCTGCCATAGTTGGTCAGATTGCCAACGCGGTCGCTTTCAACCGAAATACCGCGAGAATCATTGCCTTCGACATTGATGACACTGGTCGTTTCAAGCAGCACATTGCCGGTCGACACGCCCGGTCCTGCGAAACGCAGACCTATGCGGTTTCTGCCCGCTGCCCAAGGGCCATCCGGCACGCCGTCTTTGTTGTCATCCGGATAGGTTTCAATCGAATCCGTGATGTTGATGGATCCGCCGAGGGTGATGTTGCTGGTGTGACCGGGCTGTACAAGCACGCCGGTCGAACCGTCAGCAGACTTCTCCATCTTGATGGAGGAACCGGCATCAGTCTTGAAGTCGTGCGATGAATCAATGGTGACAGCTGTGCCGCTGTTCACAGCGATCGAGCCGTTATTCGCGATACGGACACTGTCTGGACCCGTACCCGTTGCCGTGGACGTGAGGATCGGGGTGGTACGGGCTGTGGAGACAACAGTCTCTGCAAAGGCGCCAGAAGCGACGACAAGAGGCGCAATCGCTGCTGCTGTGGCCAGTAGTGCACGCATTCGAAACAAATCCCTCAAGGCAATCAGTCGTCAGTGAAGCAAGCAGACCGTCTAGCAGGTCATTCGCCCGTTGACTCCAAGTTTCTCAGTTTTAAGGCGAATGCAAGGCTTTAGGCGTGGTTTGGTGTCAATCAAGCACTGTCATATTACAACGATGTAACTGTGCAGTGGTGCTCAAGCTTTGCGATCAGGTGCAAAGCGATTCGTTTACGACCTTCTGCATCTTGGATGCGTTTGGTGCGTTCAGGTAATCCTTGCGGTGGATTTGAGAGATAGATGAGTCAGGTTGATATCCAGGAAGCCGAATTCAGTCTTCTTCCCGCGCTTGACGAGCAAATTGGCAATACGCTCAGCCGCCTAAAGGCTATGGCGCAATCCGAACGACCACGACTTGTCGATACGACCATGCTGTTTGCACCGCGTTCTGGCGGTGTGAAGCGCTATCTTCAGGCCAAACGAACCTGGCTGGCGGCGAACCGGCCGGGGGTGGATCACACCCTCGTTGTGCCGGGAGCGAGACATCATATAGACGCTGACGGAATCGTTCGCATCCGATCTCCCAAGCTGCCTTTTGGTGATGGCTATCGCTGGCCCAGTTCTGCGCGCAAATGGGGGGCGTGGGTGTCGGCGCTAAACCCGTCTGTCATCGAGGCGGGGGACCCTTACAGTGCAGGACAGGGAGCGTTAGAGGCAGGGCAGCGGGTTGGAGCACCTGTTGTTGGTTTCTGCCATTCGGATCCTGCGGCTCTTGCGGCGCTGCATTTTGGAGAATGGGCAAAGAAGCCGGTAGAGAAGCGCTGGGCCAAGGTCTTTTCACAATTTGACCGCGTGGTATCCCCCAGCCGCTTTATTGCGCGCCGCTTGGAAGAGGCGGGTATCAATAATATTGTCATCCGCCCGTTAGGGGTCGAGGTGGATACCTTCCACCCTGACCGACGTGATCGCGACTGGCTGTTAAAGCGTACAGGGTTGCCTCAAGAAGCCCGCCTTCTTTGTTTTGCGGGGCGACCAGCCAAAGAAAAAAACGTCGATGTGCTGATCGATGCGGTGCAGAAGCTGGGCGATCCCTACTACCTAATCCTTGTCGGGGCGGGGCAGGGTATGCCTGCCGAAGATCGGGTGATTGCTCTCGATTATGAAAAAGATCCCAAGGCCGTGGCTCGTATAGTGGCCAGTGCCGATGCCTTTGTTCATGCTAATGACAAGGAGCCGTTCGGCTTGATCGTGTTGGAGGCCATGGCCTGTGGCCGTCCCGTGGTGGGCGTTAATTCGGGTGGCGTGGCCGAAACGGTCGATGAGCGGGTGGGGCAGTTGGCCGAGCGTGCCAATGCTGATGACTATGCAGAGGCGATAGAGGCTCTGTTTGAACGCGATATCGAGGCGCTGGGTGCTGCAGCGCGCGTCAAGACGGTCGAGCAGTTTGCATGGCCGCGTGTGTTTGAAGAGCTGAGCCTGCTTTACGGCGAGGTTAGCGGTTGTCCGGAGTTCGCTATGCCTGCGCCAGATATTCGTCTGACCGGTTGAGTGGACGGTCAGAGAATCTGATCGCGCTCCAGCGGAGACGACTTGTGATCGGGTTTAACTGGTTGGAAAGAGAAAAGGGCGGTTGCGCCACTCTTGCTTCGATAAGTCTTTAAAGAAGAAGAGTGGCGCGAGTGACGGGGCTCGAACCCGCGACCTCCGGCGTGACAGGCCGGCACTCTAACCAACTGAGCTACACCCGCGTTTCCCAGCCGGAGCGGCGATGCGCTGCGGCGAGGGGCGTCGTTTATGCGGGGCTGAGCCCGCCGTCAAGCGACCAGTCTGTGGATAAATGCATTTTAGCGAAATTTATCGAAAATATCCGCAACTTGGCCGCGTTAGAACAGAGATGGGACGCGCGGGTGCCGAGAGGCTGCGTCGTTTCGACCGTCGTTTGCGCTTAAAGCAGGGGTAGGGCGCGGAACATATATGTGGTTCAAGCGTCACCAATACAGTCGTTTTCTTGGCGTAACATAGACCTCTGAAAACGCCAGTGTTTTGAGAACCATTCTCAATGTGGCCTTATTGGCCTGATGGGTTTGAACACTGGCGAAGTTGGGTCTAAGAAGCGCCGAATCCGCCCCCTCCAACCGGCGGGCGAGGCAGCTCGAATGAATGAATTTCTTCTAGATTACCTACCGATCGTCGTTTTCCTCGGGATCGCAATAGTTTTGGGTTGCGCCTTCATGCTCGCAGCATGGGTGCTGGCTCCCAAGAATCCGGACACCGAAAAGGTGTCGGCTTATGAGTGCGGCTTTAATGCTTTTGATGACGCACGCATGAAGTTCGACGTCCGTTTCTATCTGGTGTCGATCCTGTTCATCATCTTCGACCTCGAGATCGCGTTCCTGTTCCCGTGGGCAGTGTCATTGTTTGAACTGTCGCGTGGTGAAATGATCTTTGCGTTCTGGTCGATGATGGCCTTCCTCGGCGTCCTGACCGTGGGCTTCATCTACGAATGGAAGAAGGGAGCACTGGAATGGCAGTGATCACGCCTTCGTCGTCGGTTATTGCACCGTCGTCGCCATTGGTGCCCGCTGGCACTGCCGCTCGTTCGACCGTCGAGGGATATGATCCCAAGGTCCACGACAAGTTTTTCGAGGCCGTGAACACCGAACTGGGTGAGCAGGGCTTCCTGACGACCTCGCTGGACGACGTCATCACCTGGGCCCGTACGGGGTCGCTGATGTGGATGTCGTTCGGTCTGGCCTGCTGCGCCGTGGAAATGATCCACCTGTCGATGCCACGCTTCGACCTGGAGCGTTTCGGTACGGCACCGCGTGGTTCGCCGCGCCAGTCTGACCTGATGATCGTTGCTGGCACCCTGACCAACAAGATGGCTCCGGCTCTGCGCAAGGTCTATGACCAGATGCCCGAGCCGCGCTACGTCATCTCGATGGGCTCGTGCGCCAATGGCGGTGGCTATTACCACTACAGCTACAGCGTTGTTCGCGGGTGCGACCGTGTGGTTCCGGTTGATGTTTACGTCCCGGGCTGCCCGCCGACTGCCGAAGCCCTGCTGTACGGTATTCTGCAACTGCAGAAGAAGATCCGTCGTACCGGGAGCATTGAACGATGAGCGAGCTCGTCCGCGTGGCCGAGCGTGAATCGGCCCTGACCCCGCTGGGTACGGAAATGGTCGCGGCACTGGGTGTCGAGGCTGTTGTTGCCTTTGGCGAACTGACCCTGATCGCCCCGCGTGAAAAGATTGTCGAAGTCATGCAGTCGCTGCGTGACACCTTTGGCTTCCAGCAACTGATGGATGTCTGTGGTGCCGACTATCCGGATCGCGAAGAGCGTTTCGAGGTTGTTTATCACCTGCTGTCGCTGACCCGCGCCGCACGTCTGCGCGTCAAGGTCCAGACCGACGAAGTGAAGCCGGTTCCCAGCGTGGTTTCGGTTTATCCGTCGGCGGGCTGGTTCGAGCGCGAAGCGTTCGACATGTACGGCATGATCTTCTCGGATCACCCCGACATGCGCCGCATCCTGACCGACTACGGTTTCCAGGGGCACCCGCTGCGTAAAGACTTCCCGATGACGGGTTATGTCGAGGTTCGTTACGACGAAGAGCAGAAGCGTGTGGTCTATGAGCCGGTGAAACTGGCTCAGGAATACCGTTCGTTTGATTTCCTCTCGCCGTGGGAAGGTGCGGAATATCCGCTGCCCGGCGACGAGAAGGCAGGAGCCTGAGTCTATGGATGACGGACACAACACCCCCGCGCGTCCCCTCGGCGTCACTGTCGATCCTTTCGAGGATTACGAAGACGGCCTGACCCCGCATGCCCGTGCGATGGACGATCGTAAATTCACCATCAACTTCGGTCCGCAACACCCGGCCGCGCACGGTGTGCTGCGTCTGGTGCTGGAGCTGGACGGCGAGTTGGTGACCCGCGTTGACCCGCATATCGGCCTGCTGCACCGCGGCACCGAAAAGCTGATGGAAGCGCGTACCTATCTGCAGAACATCCCGTATCTGGATCGTCTGGACTATGTGTCCCCGATGAATCAGGAGCACGCCTTCTGTCTGGCTATCGAGCGCTTGCTGGGCGTGGAGGTGCCTTACCGTGGCCAGCTCATCCGTGTTCTGTATTCGGAAATCGGCCGCATCCTGAACCACCTGCTGAACTCGACCATGCAAGCCATGGACGTGGGCGCTCTGACCCCGCCGCTGTGGGGCCACGAAGAACGCGAGAAGCTGATGGTGTTCTACGAGCGTGCCTGCGGTGCGCGTCTGCACGCCAACTATTTCCGTCCGGGTGGCGTCCATCAGGACCTGACACCTGAGCTGATCGACGACATCGACCGTTGGTGCAAGGAGTTCCCGCGCGCCCTCGACGATATCGAAAAGCTGGTTACGGAAAACCGTATCTTCAAACAGCGTAACGTCGACATCGGCGTGGTCTCGAAAGAGAACGCGCTGGCATGGGGCTTCTCTGGCGTCATGCTGCGCGGTTCGGACATTGCGTGGGATATCCGCAAGGCCCAGCCGTACGACTGCTACGAGGACATGGAATTCGACATCGTCGTCGGCAAGAACGGCGACTGCTGGGACCGTTACCTGTGCCGCGTCGAAGAGATGCGCCAGTCGGTCCGCATCATGGAACAGTGCGTACACAAGCTGCGTAACTGCCCGGGTGAGCCTGTTCTGGCCGAAGACAACAAAGTCACCCCGCCGCGTCGTGGCGAGATGAAGCGTTCGATGGAAGCGCTGATCCACCACTTCAAACTCTACACCGAAGGCTTCAAGACGCCTGAAGGTGAAGTGTATGCGGCTGTCGAAGCGCCCAAGGGCGAGTTCGGCGTATATCTGGTGTCGGACGGCACCAACAAACCTTACCGCGTCAAGCTGTCTGCACCGGGCTTCCGCCACCTGCAGGCCATGGACTGGATGAACCGTGGCCACATGCTGGCCGACGTGTCTGCCATCCTCGGCTCGCTCGACATGGTGTTCGGAGAAGTTGACCGATGAGCGCACGTCGTCTGGCCAAGATCCAGCCGGCTTCCTTCGAGTTTTCGAAGGAAACCATGGAAAAGGCCCAGTGGTGGATCAAGAAATATCCGGAATCGCGCCGCCAGTCGGCTGTGATCCCGGTCTTGTGGCTGGTGCAGAAGCAGGAAGGCTGGGTTTCCGAACCGGCTATCCGCGCAATCGCCGAGCTGCTGGGTATGGCCTATATCCGCGTTCTGGAAGTGGCCACCTTCTACACCATGTTCATGTTGGAGCCGGTCGGCAAGGTCGCCCTGATCCAGGTCTGCGGCACCACCCAGTGCATGCTGCGCGGGTCGCAAGACCTGATGCGCGTCTGCAAGGAAAAGATCGGTCCCAAGGACAAGTTGTCCGCCGACGGTCGCTTCACCTGGCAGGAAGTCGAGTGCATCGGGGCTTGCTCCAATGCGCCGGTCGCCCAGATCAACGATCTCTATTACGAAGACCTGACGCCGGAAAACATGGCCCAGATCATCGACGATTTTGCCGCTGGCAAGACGCCGAAGGCTGGCAGCTATTGCGGTCGCCACAACGCGGCACCGGTTGGCGGAGCCAAGGTCTTGCTTGATCCGGCGCTGTATGACGGCTCGGCAGCCAAGAAGATCACGAAGCTGCCGAACTCCGAACCGAAAAAGGCAGACGCCTGATGGCACGGCCGAACCTCGACACTCCAGAAGGCAGAACGGCCTATCGCGCTGAATTGAAGCGGGTAGGGTGGAAACTGCGCCTTGGCGGCTTTGTGCTGATCGTGGTCGCGGCCCTGCTTGTTGTATTCGCTCAGGAAGGCCGTTTTGGCCTAACCCAGGATGCGGTGAAGGTTGCATACGGCATGCTATTTGCCGGTTGGGTCTTGGTCATTGCGGCCATTTTCCAACGCACCCGCCACCACAAACGCCGCATGGCGGAAGGACTTTAAGGAACCATGATCGGAATCCTCGAAGACAAGGATCGGATCTTCACCAACCTTTACGGTCTCCATGACTGGGGCCTTGAGGGCGCGAAGAAACGTGGCGCGTGGAACGCCACCAAGGACATGCTGGACCTTGGCCGCGACTGGATCATCGATAACGTGAAGGCCTCGGGCCTGCGCGGTCGTGGTGGTGCGGGCTTCTCGACCGGCTTGAAGTGGTCGTTCATGCCCAAGGAAGTGACGGATCGTCCTCACTACCTCGTCATCAACGCCGATGAATCCGAGCCCGCGACCTGTAAAGACCGCGAGATCATGCGTCATGATCCGCAACTGCTGATCGAAGGTGCGCTGATCGCGTCCTTCGCCATGCAGGCCCATGCTTGCTATATCTACCTGCGCGGCGAGTACATTCTCGAGCGCGAGCGCATGGAAGCTGCCGTCAAGCAGGCTTATGAAGCCAAGCTGATCGGCGACAACAACGTCCATGGCTGGGACTTCCACGTCTATATCCACCACGGTGCCGGCGCTTATATCTGCGGCGAAGAAACCGCTCTGCTGGAATCGCTGGAAGGCAAGAAGGGCCAACCGCGCCTGAAGCCGCCGTTCCCGGCTGGCGCTGGCCTGTACGGCTGCCCGACGACCGTGAACAACGTGGAATCGATCGCTGTGGTCGGCACCATCCTGCGTCGTGGCGCAGACTGGTTCGCCAGCTTCGGTCGCCCGAACAACACCGGCACCAAGCTGATGTCGCTGGCCGGTCACGTGAACACGCCTTGCGTCGTCGAAGAAGCCATGTCGATCCCGCTGCGCCAACTGATCGAAGATCACGGCGGCGGCGTGCGTGGCGGCTGGGGCAATCTGAAAGCCATCATTCCGGGCGGTGCCTCGTGCCCCGTTATCACTCGTGAACAGGCCGAAGTCGCTCTGATGGACTTCGATTCCATGCGCGAGCAACGCTCGTCGCTGGGCACTGCCGGTGTAACCGTCATGGACGAAAGCACCGACATCGTTCGTGCGATCGCCCGCATCAGCTACTTCTTCAAGCACGAGAGCTGTGGTCAGTGCACGCCGTGCCGCGAAGGCACCGGCTGGATGTGGCGCGTGCTGGAACGTATGGCGATCGGCGATGCCGACCCGTCGGAAATCGACCTGTTGCTGGACGTTGCCGGTCAGGTTGAAGGCCACACCATCTGCGCTCTCGGCGACGCCGCGGCCTGGCCCGTTCAAGGCTTGATCCGCCACTTCCGTCACGAGATCGAAGACCGCATCCACACCTACCGTAACAGCCGCGCGAACTTCGCCGGCCATACGATCGCGGCGGAGTAATCGTAATGCCTATCGCCAAGGTAAATGGTGTCGAGGTTGAGTTCGAGCAGGGCATGACCGTGCTGCAGGTCGCGGAACGCGCCGGGCAGGAAATCCCGCGCTTCTGCTACCACGAACGCCTGTCCATCGCCGGCAACTGCCGTATGTGCCTCGTCGAGGTGAAGCCCGGACCGCCGAAGCCGCAAGCTTCGTGCGCTCTACCTGCCGCTGCCGGTCAGGAAATCTTCACCGACACCCCGATGGTCAAAAAGGCCCGCGAAGGTGTGATGGAGTTCCTGCTGATCAACCACCCGCTGGATTGCCCGATCTGCGATCAGGGCGGCGAGTGCGATCTGCAGGACCAGGCCATGGGTTACGGCCGCGACGGCTCGCGTTACAGCGAGAACAAGCGCGCGGTTGAAGAAAAGAACATGGGCCCGACGGTCAAGACGTTCATGACGCGCTGCATCCAGTGCACGCGTTGCGTTCGCTTCATCACCGAAGTGGCCGGGGTTCCGGACATCGGTATGATCTCGCGCGGCGAAGGTGCCGAGATCACGACCTATCTGGAAAAGAACATCGACAGCGAACTGTCGGGCAACGTCAATGATCTGTGCCCTGTGGGCGCGCTGACGCACCGCCCGTGGCAGTACCACTATCGTCCGTGGGAACTGAAGAAGACCGAAACCATCGACGTGATGGACGCTCTGGGTTCCAATATCCGTGCCGACTACCGTGGTTCGGAAGTGATGCGTGTGCTGCCGCGTGTAAACGAAGGCATCAACGAAGAGTGGCTGGCCGACCGTTCGCGTTATGCGGTTGACGGTCTGCAAACCCGTCGACTCGACCGTCCGTGGATCCGTGAAAACGGCAAGCTGCGCGCCGCATCGTGGGATGAGGCTCTGAACGCTGTCGCTGCCAAGCTGAAGTCGGCTTCGGCTGATCGCATCGGTGCTATCGCTGGCGACCTGCAAGACGCTGAATCGATGAAGGCTGTGCTGGACCTATTCCGCGCGCTGGGCTCGAACAATACGGATTGCCGTCAGGACGGCGCGGCTCTGAGCGGCGATATCCGCGAGAGCTATCTGTTTAACTCCAGCCTTCAAGGCATTGAAAACGCAGACGCTATTCTGATCGTGGGTGCAAACCCGCGCGTCGAGGCTCCGCTGCTCAATGCCCGTATTCGCAAGGCTTGGCTGAACGGTAAGGCTGAAGTGGCTGTCATCGGCCAACAAGCCGACCTGACCTATGACTACGCCTATCTGGGCGAAGGCTCGAAGCTGGTTGGCAAGCCGACCAAGGCTGTCACCGACTTCCTGTCCAAGGCTGAACGTCCGGCGATCATCGTCGGTATGGGCGCTCTGGTCGGTGAAACCGGTCCGGCTGTACTGAACGCTCTGGGCGCACTGGCCAAGAAGGCTGGCGTGGTCAAGGACGGTTGGAACGGCTTCAACGTGCTGCACACCGCTGCAGCTCGCGTTGCGGGTCTGGACATGGGCTTCCTGCCGCAAGACGGCGGTCTGTCGGTTGCCGACATGCTGAAGCCGGGCGCTCTGGACGTTCTGTTCCTGCTAGGTGCCGACGAAGTGAACGCTTCGGGTTCGGACGCCTTCCGCGTTTACCTCGGCTCGCACGGCGACCGTGGCGCTCATGGCGCTGACGTGATCCTGCCGGGTGCCGCATACACCGAGAAGTCGGGTCTGTATGTGAACACCGAAGGCCGCGTACAGATGGCGGAACGCGCTGTGTTCCCGAAGGGCGAGGCCAAGGAAGACTGGGCTATAGTTCGCGCTCTTTCGGAACGCGTGGGTCAAACCCTGCCGTATGACAATCTGAACCAACTGCGCGCCAAGCTGATGGCCGATGTGCCGTCGTTCGGCCGTATCGACTATCTGGCTCCGTCGGCTTCGTTCGACGTGGCATCGCTGGGTGTTAAGGGCGATGCAGGCGATATCGCCTTCGTCTCCACGATCACCGATCCCTATCTGACCAACCCGATTGCGCGCGCCAGCGAAACCATGGCCGAACTGTCCCGTGAACGGGTCGCGCCGGTCGCACTGGCGGCGGAGTAAGACATGGAAGCTGCGACTTCATTCTGGGCTACGCCGCTCGGCTGGACCCTCATCACTGTCGGCGGGATCCTGCTGGTTACCGTTGGTATCCTGATCTCGCTGGCCTTCCTGCTGTTGGCCGACCGTAAGGTCTGGGCAGGTGTTCAGCTGCGTAAAGGCCCGAACGTGGTTGGCCCGTTCGGCCTGCTGCAATCGTTTGCGGACTTCTTCAAATTCGTTCTGAAGGAAATCGTGATTCCGGCAGGTTCGGACAAGGTGGTCTTCATTCTGGCCCCGCTGATCAGCTTTGTGCTGGCCTTTGTGGCTTGGGCGGCCATTCCGTTCGCACCGGGTTGGGTTATTGCCGATCTGAACGTGGGTATCCTGTACATTCTGGCGATCTCGTCGCTGGGTGTTTACGGCATCATCATGGGTGGCTGGGCTTCGAACTCGAAGTATCCGTTCCTTGGCGCACTGCGTTCGGCGGCACAGATGGTGTCGTACGAAGTGTCGATGGGTCTGATCCTGATCACGGTGATCCTGCTGTCCGGTTCGATGAACCTGACCAAGATTGTTACCGATCAGGCTGGTTTCTTCTGGAACTGGAACGTTTTCGGTGGCGGGGCAGGGACCTGGCCTCTGATCGTCATCATGCTGCCGATCACCATTGTCTTCTTCATTTCGGCACTGGCTGAAACCAACCGTCCGCCGTTCGATCTTCCGGAAGCGGAATCGGAACTGGTCGCCGGTTATCAGGTCGAGTATTCGTCGACGCCGTATCTGCTGTTCATGATCGGTGAATACGCGAACATCGTCTTCATGTGCGCCATGCTGACCCTGATGTTCACGGGCGGTTGGAACCCGGGCTTCCTGTCGGAAGATTTTATGGCCAGCCTGCCGACATTTGTGGCTTACACCATCTATCTGCTGACCTTCATCGTGAAAACGGTGTTCTGGTTCTTCATGATTGCTTTGGTGAAGGCATTCGTCCCGCGTTACCGCTATGACCAACTGATGCGTCTGGGCTGGAAAATCTTCCTGCCGTTCTCGCTGGTTGCCGTTATCGCTGTGGCAGCGTGGCGCGTGTTCGCCGTCGGAGCCTGATGTAATGCGTCTGTCGCTCCCGCTATTGGCTGTTTTGCTCGGCATGACAGCCTGTAGTGCACCCTATGAGGCCGATCCTGTGTCGGTTTATCAATGGGAAGAGCGGCAGAATGAAATCATGCGGCAGGGCGCTGAAAAACAGCGTCTCTGTCAGACTTTGGATAAGGATAGCGCACGCTATAAACGCGAGTGCGCTGGAGTGAGATCGTAATGCTGACCCGTATCGTTCAGGCGGCCAAGGGCGCGATGCTGACCGACGTGTTCGGCGCCGTCGGCCTGTCGATGAAGTACATGCTGAAGCCGAAAGCGACGGTGAACTATCCGTTCGAGCGCAACCCGCAATCGCCGCGTTTCCGTGGCGAGCACGCTCTGCGTCGCTATCCGAACGGTGAAGAACGCTGCATTGCCTGCAAACTTTGCGAGGCGATCTGTCCGGCTCAAGCCATCACCATCGAGGCAGAACCTCGTGCCGATGGCTCGCGTCGTACCACCCGTTACGACATCGATATGGTGAAGTGCATTTACTGCGGTCTGTGCCAGGAAGCCTGCCCGGTGGACGCGATCGTCGAAGGTCCGAACTCCGAGTTCGCGACCGAAACGCGTGAAGAACTGCTCTACGACAAGGAACGCCTGCTCGATAATGGCGACCGTTGGGAGCGTTTGATCGCAAAGAATCTGGAACTGGACGCGCCGTACCGTTAAACGGGGCGTCTATTTCTGTCGTACTGACCCCGTTCATCCGGATCGGGGCCACAATTCTGGAAGGGTTCGGACTGACATCCGAACCATTGGTTTTGAAGGGGGCGTCGTCCCGCACATGCTGCAAGGCCTGGCCTTCTATATTCTGGCAACGATTGCTGTGGTGTCCGGCCTGCTGGTCGTGACCGCGCGTAGTCCTGTCCACTCCGTTCTCTGGCTGATCCTGACCTTCTTCTCGGCAGCCGGTCTTTTTGTTCTGCTCGGTGCCGAATTCCTCGCCATGTTGTTGGTGGTGGTTTATGTCGGCGCGGTCGCGGTTCTGTTCCTGTTCGTCGTGATGATGCTGGATGTTGACTTCGTGCGTCTGCGCGAAGGGTATGCGCGTTATCTGCCTCTGGCCGGTATTGTGGCGATCATCCTGCTGGCCGAGATGATAATGGTTTCGCTGGCTGTTGTGCAGGGCGGTGCTGCTAGTGCTGCACTGGCTCCGGCGGCACTGCCGGAAGGCGTCAGCAACACCCAGAGCATCGGTCGTGTTCTGTACACCGACTACATCTATTTCTTCCAGGCTGCGGGTATCGTCCTGCTGGTGGCCATGATCGGCGCGATCGTTCTGACGCTGCGCAAGCGTGACGGTGTTCTGCGTCAGGATCTGGCTGCTCAGGCAAACCGCCTTCGCGTGGATGCCGTTGAAATCAAGTCGGTCACTACGGGTGCTGGCGTGAAACCCGAGGAGCTTCTGTGATGGAAATCGCTCTGGCGCACTATCTGGCCGTAGGGGCCATGTTGTTCACCATTGGCGTGTTCGGCATCTTCGTGAACCGCAAGAACATCATTGTCATCTTGATGTCGATCGAGATGATCCTGCTGGCCGTGAATATTAACTTTGTCGCTTTCTCGCGCTATCTCGGCAATGTCGAAGGTCAGCTGATGGCGATCTTTGTGCTGACCGTGGCGGCTGCTGAAGCGGCTGTGGGTCTTGCTATTCTCGTGACCTTCTTCCGTAACCGCGGCGATATCGCTGTGGACGATGCCTCTGTGATGAAGGGCTGATTGGAACCGTGACTATCCAAACTCTCGTCACTATCGGTATTTTCGCCCCGCTGATCGGCGCGGCGATTGCCGGCTTCTTCGGACGCCGGATCGGCGACATTGCCTCTCAGGCAGTGACGACCGGCCTGCTGTTCGTTTCGTGCATTATCTCTTGGATCGTGTTCAGCCAGTGGACGTGGGGCGGCCTCGAAGCCTTCACCATCAAGTTGCTGCCGTTCATCCATGTTGGCGACTTTGTTTCGAACTGGTCGATCCGCATCGACGCCATGTCGGCGACCATGCTGATCGTGGTGACCAGCGTTTCGGCGCTCGTTCACCTCTACAGCTGGGGCTATATGAAGGAGGACGACAGCCGTCCGCGCTTCTTTGCCTATCTGTCGCTGTTTACCTTCATGATGCTGTCGCTGGTGACGGCCGCCGACTTCCTGCAGATGTTCTTCGGCTGGGAAGGTGTGGGTCTGGCCTCGTATCTGTTGATCGGCTTCTGGTACAAGAAGCCGTCGGCTACTGCGGCTTCGATCAAGGCATTCGTCGTCAACCGCGTGGGTGACTTCGGCTTCCTGCTCGGCATGATGACCGTGTTCTGGATGTTCGGAACCATCGAGTTCGCCAAATTCTTCCCGCTGATCGCGGACAAGGCTGGCACCGGTTGGGAATTCCTCGGCCATAACTGGTCGGCTCTGGACCTTGCCGGTCTGCTGCTGTTCATCGGCGCGATGGGCAAGTCGGCCCAGTTCTTCCTGCACACCTGGCTGCCGGACGCGATGGAAGGCCCGACCCCTGTGTCGGCTCTGATCCACGCGGCAACCATGGTGACCGCGGGCGTCTATATGGTCTGCCTGCTGTCGCCGCTGTATGAGCATGCTCCGGTTGCAACTCAGTTCATCACCATCATCGGCGGTATTACGGCGATCTTCGCTGCGACCGTTGGCATGATGCAGAACGACATCAAGCGCGTGATCGCGTACTCGACCTGCTCGCAGCTCGGCTACATGTTCTTCGCTGCTGGCGTCGGTGCGTACCAGTCGGCCATGTTCCACCTGTTCACGCACGCCTTCTTCAAGGCTCTGCTGTTCCTGGGTGCCGGTTCGGTCATTCACGGCATGCACCATGAGCAAGACATGCGTAAGATGGGCGGCCTGTGGAAACTGCTCCCAGTGACCTATGCCACCATGATGATCGGCACGATTGCCATCACGGGTCTGGGGATTCCGGGTATTGGTGGCTTTGCCGGCTTCTACTCTAAGGACTCGATCCTTGAGAGCGCCTACGCATCGGCCACTTCGGGCCACGCTGTTTTCGGTATGTTTGCCTTCGTGATCGGTCTGTCGGCTGCTCTGCTAACCGCATACTATTCGTGGCGTCTGGTCTTCATGACCTTCCACAACAAAGCACAGTGGAAGGAAGAGGAGGGCGCTCATCACGACGACGCCCACGCTCATGCCGATGCGCATGCTCATGACGCCCATGACGACCACGCGCACGACGATCACCACCACGGCCCACTGCAACCGCACGAAAGCCCGTGGATCATGGTTGTGCCGCTGTTGGTTCTCTCGGTCGGCGCTGTCGCTGCCGGTATGTTCTTTGCGCCGCACTTCATTGGTCACCACGAAGCCGAGTTCTGGCGTGGTGCCATCTTCACCGCCGAGGCGAACCATGTGTTGCACGACAGCCACAGCGTTCCGACGTGGGTGAAGTGGGCTCCGCTGATCGTAACCCTGCTGGGTACGTTCATCGCCTACTGGCTGTATGTCGTGAAGGAAGGTGCCGCCAAGGAAATGGCTGCCAAGAAGGGGCCGCTGTACACCTTCCTTTATAATAAGTGGTACTGGGACGAACTTTACAATGTCACATTCGTTAAGGGCACCAAGGCTCTGGGCGACTTCTTCTGGAAGATCGGTGACGTGAAGATCATCGACGGTCTGGGTCCGAACGGCGCGGCATGGGCCTCGCTTAAGTCGGCCGGTTGGCTGTCGCGCTTCCAGTCCGGTTTCGTTTACTTCTATGCATTCGTGATGCTGATTGGTGTGGCCGCGTTCCTCGCCTTCGCCATCTTCACGTGGGGAGCCTGAACCTCGTGCCTCACATTCTGAGCATCGTTACCTTCCTTCCGCTTCTCGGGGTTGCGGCGATCATCGCCGCCAGCCTGCTGATCAAGGGCGACAAGGAAGCCGCAGCACCCGCCGCACGCTGGATTGCCCTTGGCACCACGCTGGTGGTTCTGGCTGTTTCCGTCCTGCTGACGGCCCAGTTCGACCCTTCGAACACTGCCTATCAGTTCGTTGAACATGTGCCGTGGTTTGCGGGTGCCGCTTACCATCTGGGCGTGGATGGTGTGTCCATCCTGTTCGTGCTGCTGACCGCCTTCCTGATGCCGATCTGCGTGATCGCCAGCTGGAAATCGATCGAGCATCGCGTCGTGGAATACATGGTGGCATTCCTTGTTTTGGAGACGCTGGTCATCGGCGTGTTCACCGCGCTGGACCTGTTCCTGTTCTACGTCTTCTTCGAAGGCACTCTGGTTCCGATGTTCCTCATCATTGGTATCTGGGGTGGTGCGAACCGTATCTACGCTTCGTACAAGTTCTTCCTCTATACCCTGCTGGGTTCGGTTCTGATGCTGCTGGCCATGCTGTGGATGGCGCACGAAACCGGCACCACCAGCATTCCTGATCTGAAGAACTACGAGTTCGGCGCGCAGGCCCAGACCTTGCTGTGGCTGGCCTTCTTCGCCTCGTTTGCGGTGAAGATGCCAATGTGGCCGGTCCACACCTGGTTGCCGGATGCCCACGTTCAGGCACCGACCGCCGGTTCGGTCATTCTGGCCGGTATCCTGCTGAAGCTGGGTGGCTACGGTTTCATCCTGTTCAACCTGCCGATGTTCCCGCTGGCTTCGGAAATGTTCACCCCGCTGGTGTTCGCCCTGTCGGTGATCGCCGTGGTTTACACCTCGCTGGTCGCTTTCCGTCAGACCGACATCAAGAAGCTGATCGCTTATTCGTCGGTCGCACACATGGGCTTCGTGACCATGGGCATCTTCGCCGGAAACGAAACCGGTGTTCAGGGTGCCGTGTTCCAGATGCTCAGCCACGGTCTGATCTCGGGCGCGCTCTTCCTCTGCGTTGGCGTTGTCTATGACCGCATGCACACCCGTGAAATCGCCTTCTACGGCGGTCTGACGGCGCGCATGCCCTGGTATGCTGCCATCTTCCTGATGTTCACCATGGCCAATGTCGGCTTGCCGGGCACTTCGGGCTTTGTTGGTGAAGTGCTGACCATGACCGGTGCCTATCAGGTCTCGACCTGGACGGCCCTGATCGCGGCCTCGGGTGTGATCTTCTCGGCTGTTTACGCCCTGACGCTGTTCCGCAATGTCATGTACGGCCCGATCACCAATCCCGCGCTGGAAAACATCACCGATATCGACAAGCGCGAGCTGCTTTTGTTCGTGCCGCTGATCATCGGCACCATCGGCCTCGGTCTGTATCCGAACGCCATTCTGGACATCACCGGCCCGTCCGTTGAAGCCCTGACCACCGCCTATCGCGCAGCAATCGGCGGGTGAGAGAACTATGACTGATCTGTCTTCAGCACTCCAACTGGCCGCCCCCGAGGTAACACTCGCGGTCGGCGGCCTGGTCCTCCTCATGATCGGTGCTTTCGCCGGCGAGAAGGCCACGCGTCTGGTTTCCGGCCTGTCGGTTCTGTTGCTTCTGGTCGCAACGGCACTGACGGTCACCGGCCCACTGGGTCTGGCTTTCGGCGGTACCTATATCGCTGATCCGCTGTCCGTTTATGGCAAGGCGCTTATCTTCCTGTCCTCGGCTGTGGCTATCATCCTCGGTGATGGCTGGATGCACCGTAACAAGATCGCCAAGTTCGAATATCCGGTCCTGATCGTACTGGCTTCGGTCGGTATGGGCATGATGGCGTCGTCGGGCGATCTGATCTCGCTCTATATCGGCATCGAGATGCACTCGCTGGCCCTATACGTTCTGGCCGCCTATCGTCGTGACAGCCTTGTCGCCTCGGAAGCGGGCCTGAAGTATTTTGTGCTAGGCGCGCTGTCCTCCGGTATCCTGCTTTATGGTGCCAGCCTGATCTACGGTTTCGCCGGCTCGATGAAGTTCGACGAAATCGCCGCCTTTGCATCGAACAATCCGGGTCCGGGTCTGATCTTCGGCATGGTCTTCCTGATTGCCGGTCTGGCGTTCAAGGTTTCGGCCGCTCCGTTCCACATGTGGACGCCTGACGTGTATCAGGGTGCCCCGACCCCGGTTGTGGCGCTGTTTGCCACGGCACCGAAGGTCGCAGCCATGATCCTGATCGCCCGCGTTCTGATCGACGGCTTTAACCTTGCACACTTCCAGTGGGCACAGGTCATCATCCTGATCTCACTGATCTCGTTTGCTGTGGGTGCCTTCGGCGGCCTGATGCAAAAAGACATCCAGCGTCTGCTGGCCTATTCGTCGATCATCAATATCGGCTATGCCCTTCTGGGTGTTGCTGCGGGTACCGAGCTTGGCGTTCAAGCCATGCTGATGTTCATGACCCTGTATGTCATCGACCAGTTCGGCTTCTTTGCTGTCCTGCTGTCGCTGAGCCGCAATGGTCGTCCGATCCGCAACATCTCCGATCTGGCTGGTCTGAAGCAGGACCGTCCGGTTACGGCGATTGCCTTGACCATCCTGTCGCTGTCGGCTGTCGGCATTCCGCCGCTGTCGGGCTTCTGGGGCAAGTTCTATGTCTTCGGTGCGGCAGCTGATGCCGGTTACTGGATGGCTGGTGTTGCCGGTCTGGTGGCTTCGGTTGTGGCGGCCTTCTACTATCTGCGCCTCATCAAGATGATGTGGTTCGATGCTCCGGCAACGGAAGTGAAGACCGACAAAGCCCCGCTGGAAGCCCAGTGGATCGCTTGGGCTGCTGCAGCCTTTGCCTTCCCTGTCGTGATCATCGCTCTGGCATGGCTGGAGCCGCTGACCAAGGCTGCGGCCGCTGGCGTAGGCGTAGGTTAAGGAGCCTTGGTGGCTCCGGTTCTGATCCTAAGGGAGACCGACTCGACCAATCTCGAAGCACGGAGACGTGCAGAGGAGGGCGAGTTCGGTCCCCTGTGGATTGCAGCCAAACACCAAACAGCCGGTCGCGCCCGCAGGGGGCGCGGCTGGGATTTGGATACGGGCAACCTGGCCCAGACCCTGCTTCTCAAACTCGACAAGACGCCCTTCGAAGCCTCGCAGCTGACCTTTGTCGCTGCGTTGGCGGTGTATGATCTTGTCGCCCGCTATGTGCCGCCCAGCCTGCTCTCGATCAAATGGCCCAATGACGTCCTGCTGGATGGCAAAAAGGTCAGCGGTATCCTGCTGGAAAGCGGATCTGCGCCAGAGGGCGGTTTGTGGCTGGCGGTCGGTATCGGCGTAAATCTTCAAGCGGCACCTACAGGCACAGAGCGTCCGGCCACATGCGTTGCCGATCATCTGGGCACCGGCCACATCTTTGCCCCCACGATTGAAGAGGCCGGACAGGCACTGGCCGACATTTTCGACCACTGGTTGGTCCTGTGGCAGACACAGGGCTTTGGCGGTGTGCGTCAGGCATGGGTTTCACGCACGCCGGGCCTGTTTGGCCCATGTATTGCCCGATTGCCGAATGAAACTCTGGAAGGTACCGCTGACGGTATCGAACCCGATGGTTCTTTGCGGCTGAAGCTGTCAGACGGAAGTGTGCGTATAATCTCGGCAGGCGATGTGTTTTTCGGAGAGAATGGCTGATGCTGCTGGCGATTGAACAGGGCAACACCAATACATTATTTGCCGTGCATGACGGTCACGACTGGATCGCGCAGTGGCGTACGGCCACAGAGGCGACACGCACAGCCGATGAATATGCAGTCTGGTTGCACCAGTTGTTTGAACTGATGAGCGCGAAAACCAAGCGCAAGCTGGCTATGGTCGATATGGACGGCTGCATTATTTCGAGCGTGGTGCCGCAGTCGATCTTCAATCTACGAAACCTGTCGCGTCGCTATCTGGAAGTCGAACCTCTGGTGATTGGCGAGAATGCTGAACTGGGTATCGAGGTGCGTATCCCCAAGCCGAGCGAGGCCGGTGCCGACCGTCTGGTAAACGCAATCGGTGCCCTGACGACCTATTCCGGTGACCTGCTGTTGATCGACAGCGGAACAGCCACCACATTCGATATCGTATCGTCCGGTGACACCCCGGGGGCGGGAGCCTTCGAGGGTGGTGTTATCGCGCCGGGTATCAATCTTTCTGTGCAGGCTCTGCACGAAGCGGCAGCGAAACTGCCGCGAATTGCCATTCAACGGCCCTCAGTCGTGATTGGGCGTGACACCGTAACCTCGATGCAATCGGGGGTTTTTTGGGGCTATGTCAGCCTCATTGACGGGCTCGTCACCAAGATCAAGGCAGAGTGGGGACGTCCGATGACCGTGGTGGGAACCGGCGGTGTCGCGTCTCTGTTCGAGGGGACCAGTACCACAATCGACCGGTTTGATCCGGACCTGACCATCCGCGGCCTTTTGGAAATCTGGCGGCGGAATAACCTCCGTTAAGGACTGTATGACTAGCGAAAATCAAAACGAACTCGTTTTCCTGCCTCTGGGCGGGTCGAACGAGGTCGGCATGAACCTTAATGCTTACGGCTTTGGCCCAGAGCATGACCGCAAATGGATCATTGTCGATGTCGGTGTGACCTTTGGTGACCAGTCCACGCCCGGCGTGGATGTGATTGTGCCCGATCCTTCCTTCCTCGAGGGCGAGGAAATTCTGGGCATTGTGCTGACCCACGCGCATGAAGACCATATCGGTGCTCTGGGCTGGCTGTTCGAGCGCATCAAGGCTCCGCTTTATGCGACGCCGTTCACGGCCTTCCTGATCCGCGAAAAACTGCGCGATCACAATCTGGCGGAAGACGTCGAACTGAACGAAATCGCTCTGGGTGGAACGGTCAATCTTGATCCGTTTGAAGTGACCTATGTCACCATTACCCACTCGATTGCAGAACCGAACGGTCTGGCTATCAAGACCCCGCTGGGCACGGTGCTGCACACGGGCGATTGGAAGATCGACGACGAGCCTATTGTCGGTGACAAGACGGACGTAGCGGCCATCACCAAGCTAGGTGACGAAGGCGTTCTGGCTATGATCTGTGATTCTACGAACGTGTTCGTGGAAGGCACCGCGGGTTCCGAAGGCGAGGTTGCCAAGCATTTGGCCGATCTGATCGCGCCGTTGAAGGGTCGCGTTGCTGTCGGCTGCTTTGCATCCAACGTCGCCCGTATGGACAGTGTCATCCGCGCCGCAGAGGCCGCCGGTCGCCGTGTTGCACTGGCTGGTCGTTCGATGCACCGCATCACAGCCGCTGCTAAGTCGGTCGGTATGTTGATGGATGTCGAGCCGTTCCTGTCGGAAGAAGAGGCTAAGATCTGGCCTGCGGATAAGATCCTTTATCTTTGCACTGGCTCACAAGGCGAAGCCCGCGCAGCCCTGTCGCGCGTAGCCGAAGGTACGCACCCGTTCATCAAGCTGGGGCAGGGCGACCACTGCATCTTCTCGTCGCGCGTCATTCCGGGCAATGAACTGCCGATCGCACGACTGCAAGACAAGCTGGCTGACCGTGGTGTGAAGATTTACACCGAGAAGGGCCATCCGGGCATTCACGTCTCGGGTCACCCGTGCCGTGACGAACTGCGTCAGATGTATGCATGGGCGCGCCCCAAGATTGCTGTGCCGACCCATGGCCAGCGCCGTCACCTGATCGAGCATGGCCAGCTGGCCAAGGAAATTGGCATCGAGCAGGTGGTCACACCGCGCAATGGCGACATGGTGCGTCTGGCTCCCGGCTATGCCGAAATCATCGACGAAGTACCGGCTGGCCGTCTGTTCGTGGATGGCGGTATTTTGGTGGAAGAGCAGGGCGAAGCTCTGCGCGAGCGCAAACACGCAGCCAGTAACGGTATGCTGATCGTGGCCTTCGCCCTCGACAAGCGCGGCCGTATGGTCAGCGATATCGACATCCGTTCGGTCGGCCTGCCGGGCAACGAAGACCGCCCGCTGGAAGAGGTTCTGGATGATCTGGCCGAGCGTGTCGAGGACGCGGTTCGTGGTCTGAAGGGCGATGCTCTGGCAGACGAAATCGTCATCGAACAGGCTGTGGCCCGCACACTGAAAAAGTCCTCGCAAAAGGTCTGGGGCCGTCGCCCCATCGTTGAAACCGTAGTTTTGAGGCTGTGATGGCGGACCGTCTTTATCTACTGAACCCTGACTGGTTCGACGATCATGGCGGTCCCTGGTACTGCCCGCCGGGCGCGGTGATTGAGGGGGTTCTAAACCTCTATCCGCGCCTGAAAGACGTGACTGAGGTGATCCGTGTGGATCACCCGCGTCCGCGTGCGGCTGTTGTGGCTGTGGTGGGCGAGGCTGACCAGTCCTGCCCTATGCTGGTGTTGGATGGCCAGTTCGACTGGCCTGATGCACTGGTCAGTGAGGAAACGGGCGCACGCTATCTGAAAGACGAGGCTATCTTGCCTTACTGGGCGGCCCGTTACGGTATCGGCCGCCCGCATCCTTAAATCTGGAGATTAGCCCAACACGTTTTTACGATAGTTGGGCTTGTCCAGATTGCCGATCTCGACACTGATCTGGCGCGGGCCATCATATTGGATCAGGTGTTTGAGCATGGCCTGCTGCACGGCATCGGCCAGAGCGGTCTTTTGTTCCTGAGTGCGCCCGCTGAGGATACGCAGGTCACAGTGGGCCATGGCCTGTTTAGGGCTTCCATTGGCGATAATCAGGTTTTCGACGCGAATGACGCGTGTTTTACAGGCCTGAATCGTGGCACCGACATGGGTGACGCACAGTTGGTGGATTTCCAGTGCCAAAGCACGATAATCGGCTGCGTCGAAATGGGTGGAGTGTTCCAGCGTAATCTGTGGCATGACGGTCCTTTGAATAAGGGATCACGTCATAGGCCCGAGAGGCTGGTACGTCACCTTTGGCGATTGTCTATGAGGGATTAAGTCTATGCCGCTGGGCCCATTTACTCTTGTCGCTATCTATCTGACGGCATGGTGGATTGTGTTGTTTATGATCCTGCCGCTGGGCATGAGCAGCCAGGTGGGCGCACCTCCAACCGATGGCAGCCAGTGGGGCGCGCCGGAAAACCCCAATCTGAAGAAGAAATTTATCACGACGACATGGGTCGCGGCTATTGTGTGGGCGCTGATCGTCGGCGTGGTGTGGTCAGGTATTATTCCAGTGCCACAGATCAATGCTGCACAACTTCCAGCATTGTAACCACTTCAAATGCCATTTTTCCGTCTGAGCGCGTTGCCATGTCAAAGGCCCAAAGGGTAATCACGCCGGACAAGATTTAGGAAAGCCTATCCCATGCGTCTGTCGCGCTATTTTCTGCCGACCCTCAAGGAAGCCCCTTCGGATGCCCAGATCGTCTCGCACCAGCTGATGCTGCGTGCTGGCATGATCAAGCAGGAAGCTGCCGGCATCTATGCCTGGCTGCCGCTTGGTCTGCGTGTTCTGCGCAAGATCGAGAATATTGTCCGCGAGGAGCAGACCAAGGCCGGTGCTGTCGAGTTGCTGATGCCGACGCTGCAACTGGCTGATCTGTGGCGCGAGTCGGGTCGCTATGACGCCTATGGTCCGGAAATGCTGCGCATCACGGACCGTCACGAGCGCGAGCTGCTGTACGGACCTACTAACGAGGAAATGGTCACTGACATCTTCCGTGGCTATGTGAAGTCCTACAAGTCGTTGCCGCTGAACCTGTTCCATATCCAGTGGAAGTTCCGCGACGAGCGCCGTCCGCGCTTTGGCGTGATGCGCGGCCGCGAGTTCCTGATGAAGGACGCCTATTCGTTCGACATCGACGAAGCCTCGGCCCGTATCGCCTATAAGCGCATGTTCGCGGCCTATCTCAATACCTTCTCGCGTCTGGGCCTCAAGGCTGTGCCGATGCGCGCCGACACCGGCCCGATCGGTGGCGACCTGTCGCACGAGTTCATCGTTCTAGCAGATACCGGCGAGAGCGAGGTCTTCTGCGACCGTAAACTGGTGGAAATGGCCCCTCCGGGTCACGACCTCAGCGTCGAGCAACTGGAAGGCGTCTTCAACGAGCGCACCGCCCTTTATGCCGCGACCGAAGAAATGCATGACGCGGCGCAGTTCGAAACCCAGACTGCCGAGGGGGACCGCCTGTCGGCGCGCGGCATCGAGGTTGGCCATATCTTCTATTTTGGCACCAAATATTCGGAGCCGATGAAGGCCAAGGTTGCCGGCCCTGATGGCAAGGACACCGAAGTCCATATGGGTTCGTACGGCGTCGGCGTTTCGCGTCTTCTGGGCGCGATCATTGAAGCCAGCCATGACGACAGCGGCATCATCTGGCCGGATTCGGTCGCGCCGTTCGACGTCTCGGTCATTTCGCTGCGCGCCAGTGACGAAGCCGTTTCGGCAGCGTGTGAAGAGGCGGTCAAGCGCCTCGAAGCCGCTGGCAAGGATGTACTGTATGACGATACCGACGAGCGTCCGGGCGGCAAGTTCGCCACTGCCGACCTGATCGGTGTGCCATGGCAACTGGTTATCGGCCCGAAAGGTCTGGCCGACGGCGTGGTTGAACTGAAACGACGTGCGACGGGCGAGAAGCAAACCCTGTCGCTGGATGCTGCTGTGGAGCTGCTGACGAAATGACCGAACAAGCGACCGGATCCGCTCCGTCGCCGGCCCCCGCCGCCGTTTCCGGCAAGCCGTCCGGCCCGTTTTCCTCTTGGGAGATCGGGCTGGCACTGCGATACCTCCGCGCCAAGCGCAAGGAGGGCGGGGTGGCCCTGATCGCCATTATCAGCTTCGTCGGCATCATGCTGGCGGTGGCTGTGCTGATTTCGGTCATGAGTATCATGGCCGGATTCCGTGGTACGCTGATGGACCGGATCCTGTCGTTTAACGGGCATATGTATGTGCAGGGGCCGGTATTGTGGGCACAGGACCGCGACGCCATCTTGAAACGCCTGGGCGACCTGCCGGGCGTGGCATCGGTCAGCCCCTATACCGAGAACGCCGCCATGTTCCGCGTTGCAGGTGCGGCGACCGGTGGCATTGTGCGTGGCGTTCGCCCGCAGGATCTCGCGGCCAGCAAATATATCTATGAAAGCCTGACCGAAGAAGCCAAGGCCAGCTTCGGCAAGGGCGAATGGGGCGGCGACAAGGTTCTGATCGGCAAGACGCTGGCCAATGAAATGGGCCTTGGCATCGGTGATCCGATCTCGCTCTATTCCCCGACGGGTGCCGACAGTGCTTTCGGCAATCTGGGCGGGCTGGAAAAAACCTATATCGTCGGTGGCATCTATACGTCCGGCGCGTCGGACTATGACCGCGCCTATGTTTTTATGCCGCTGGAACAGGCGCAACTGTTCTTTGGCAAGGACGGTGTCTGGGATGTGATCGAGCTTAAGGTCGATGAACCTGACAAGGTCGAGCAGATGGTCGGGCCGGTGGCTCAAATCGCCGGACCGGGGGCCGTCGTTACCGACTGGCGTAACCGTCAGGCGGCGATCTGGGGCGCACTCAAGGTCGAGCGCGTGGCCATGAGCATTATCCTTGGCATGGTTGTGGCGATTGCGGCGATGAACATCATCAGCGGCATTGTCATGCTGGTGAAGAACAAGACCCGCGACATCGCGATCTTGCGGACCATCGGGGCCAGCCAGTCGTCCATCCTGCGTATCTTCTTCATGTCGGGTGCTGCTATCGGCATCGGCGGCACGATAGCGGGTCTGACGCTGGGGCTGCTATTCTGTCTGAACATTGGCTCGATCCAGCACTTCCTCGAAGCCTTGCTGGGCGTTCAGCTATTCAATGCCGACGTCTATATGCTGGATTCCATTCCGGCCGATGTTGACCCGTGGGATGTCACCTGGGTGGCTGTTTTCTCCTTCTTTATGAGCTGCCTCGCCAGCTTGCCGCCGTCGTGGAATGCGTCGCGGATCGATCCGGTGGAGGCCCTTCGCTTTGAATAGGTTGCTGAAGAAAAAGACCGTATCGGCACCGGTGGCAGGGGCACCGACCCTGTCGCTGCGAGGCGTAACGCGGACCTACAAGACCGGACAGGGTGGTCTGACGGTGCTCAAGGGTGTCGATCTGGACATCATGCCGGGCGAAGTTGTCGGTCTGATCGGGCCATCGGGTTCGGGCAAGTCGTCTCTGCTTCATGCTGCGGGCTTGCTGGAGCATCCAACCACGGGTCACGTGATGATCGATGGCGAGGATGTCGGTTCGCTGGACGAGAGGGCGCGCACGCGTATCCGTCTGGAACGGATCGGCTTTGTGTACCAGTTCCATCATCTGCTGCCGGAATTCGATGCCCGCGATAATGTGGCCTTGCCCATGCGTATTGCGGGTATGCGCGAGGCGGAGGCCCGCCAACGGGCTACCGACATGCTGTCGGCCCTCGGCCTTGGCGAGCGCGTCACCCATCAGCCTGCCCAGCTTTCGGGCGGTGAGCAGCAACGTGTGGCCATTGCCCGCGCACTGGCCAATAGCCCGCGTTTGCTGTTGGCGGACGAACCGACCGGCAATCTGGACCCTGTTACCAGCCAGACTGTGTTCGAGGCTCTCCGCCGTCTGGCCAAGGAGGAGGGTGTCGCTGCCCTTATTGCCACGCACAACATGGAACTGGCCGGTCATATGGATCGTGTCTTCGCTTTGAAGGACGGCCATCTGGTCGAACGCAAGGCAGAAAGCCACGCCTGGTAGAGAAGTGCGGTATTTTAATACCAAGTATCGGGTATTTTAATACCAGCGCAAATTGTTCCAATAAAATCAATGTCTTGATGGTTTTTCTGCAATCCATCCGACATTGACCTTTGGCGCAAGGCACCTTATCAAGCTCGCCAATGTCCAGTCCTTCGGGATGCGGACTGTTTTTTGTCTTTAGGACCCTCACAATGCTGAAGAGCACTACGGCTGCACAAAAGCCGGCTGAGGTCGAAAAGAAGTGGATCCATATCGACGCTGAAGGCGTCGTCGTGGGCCGCCTCGCGACCTTCATCGCAAACCGCCTGCGCGGTAAGCACCTGCCGACCTACACCCCGCACGTTGACATGGGCGACTACGTCGTCGTCACCAACGTGGACAAGGTGGTGTTCACCGGCAAGAAGAACACCGACAAGGTTTACTACCGTCACACCGGTCACCCGGGCGGTATCAAGGAAACCACTCCGGAGAAGGTCCTGAACGGCCGTTTCCCGGAGCGTGTCCTTGAGAAAGCCGTTGAGCGTATGCTGCCGAAAGAGTCGCCGCTGGCTCGCAAGCAAATGACTCATCTGCGTCTGTTCGCTGGCGCTGCTCACGATCACGAAGCTCAACAGCCCGAAACCATCGACTTCAAGTCGATGTCGGCCAAGAACACCCGGAGCGTCTGATCATGACTGACGTGACTCAAGAAACCGCCGCTGGCTTCGACGCCCTGAAGGGCCTCGGCACCGTCGCTGAAACCGTTGTTGCCGAACCGAAGATCGACGCCCTGGGCCGTTCGTATTCGACCGGTAAGCGCAAGAACGCTATCGCCCGCGTTTGGGTGAAGCGCGGCACCGGCAAGATCACCGTCAACGGCAAGGACGTGAACGAGTATTTCGCTCGTCCGGTTCTGCAAATGATGGTGGCTCAGCCGCTGAACGTTGCTGACCGTGCTACTCAGTATGACGTCGTCTGCACCGTCACCGGTTCGGGCCTGTCGGGTCAAGCTGGCGCAATCCGTCACGGCCTGTCGCACGCTCTGACTCACTATGAGCCGGAACTGCGCAAGGTTCTGAAGCCGCACGGCTTCCTGACCCGCGACAGCCGCGTCGTTGAACGTAAGAAGTACGGCCGCGCGAAAGCACGCCGCAGCTTCCAGTTCTCGAAGCGCTAATCGCTTTACCGCGATCGGTATTTGGAAGGGGCGTCGCGGAGTTTTCCGCGGCGCTCTTTTCTTTTGCGGCAACTGGCTTGGCGCATTATTCAGACCCTGTCGGGATTTTCCGACAACAGGATTAGAGTGCATTGACCCACACTATCTACATTGACGGCGAGGCCGGTACGACCGGTCTTGAAATTCGCGAACGCCTCGAGGCGCGCAACGACCTGCAACTGATGTTGCTGGGTGACCGACGTCGTGATGTGGAAGCCCGACGCGAGGCGCTGAATAGTGCAGATGCCGTTATCCTGTGCCTTCCGGATGATGCGGCCCGCGAAGCGGTGTCGATGATCGAAAACTCTGCGGTCAAGATCATCGACGCCTCGACGGCTTATCGTGTCGATCCGAACTGGGTTTACGGCTTTGCAGAAATGGATGCGGGGCAGCGCGAAGCGATTGCTTCGACCACGCGTGTATCGAACCCCGGCTGCTATCCAACCGGCTTTATTGCTTTGATGCGCCCACTGGTGAAGGCGGGCCTGGTACCGGCCAGCCATCCGGTTACCGTCAATGCGGTGTCGGGCTATTCTGGTGGCGGCAAGACTATGATTGGCGAGTTCGAAGCTGAAGGCGCTTCGACGGCTTTTCGTGGTTATGGTTTGTCGTTGAAGCACAAGCATGTGCCGGAAATGACGAAGCATACGGGGCTGACCATGCCGGTATTGTTCTCTCCTGCGGTTGGGAACTATCGTCAGGGCATGCTGGTCGAGGTACCGCTGCATCTTTCGGCCCTGCCAGAAACGCCGTCTGTAGAGCGCATTCATGGCGCTCTGGTCGAGGCCTATGTTGGTCAGCGTTTCGTCGAAGTGGTCGATCTGGAGGCGACCGAAGCCATGGGCGGTATCGAGCCTGAAGCTCTAAACGGAACCAATACAGTGCGTCTTCATGTATTTGGCGACCGTGGCGGCGAACAGGTGCGTCTGGTAGCCATGCTGGATAATCTGGGCAAGGGCGCATCGGGCGCTGCGGTCCAGAACCTCAACATCATGCTGGGTCTGGATGAGGCGACCGGCCTGAAATAATCTGGCCATCCAGTCAAAAGAAAAGCCCCCGATCCGGTGATCGCGGGGCTTTTTTGTACCGGGCGGGAAGGGGGCTTAGCCCACCTTCACGCGCATGGCAGCTTCGGGCAGGTCTTCGCCAAAGGCACGTTGATAGAACTCGGCAATGGTCGGGCGTTCCAGTTCGTCGCACTTGTTCAGGAAAGTGAGGCGGAAGGCCAGACCGACATCTTTGAAAATCTCGACGTTCTGGGCCCAGGTAATAACGGTGCGCGGTGACATGACGGTCGAAATGTCGCCGTTCATGAAAGCATTACGGGTCATGTCCGCGACGCGGACCATAGCGGCAATCTTGCGACGGCCCTCTTCGTCTGCATATTGCGGCACCTTGGCTGCGACGATTTCGGCTTCGACGTCGTGATCCAGATAGTTCAGCGTGGTGACGATGTTCCAGCGGTCTAGCTGGGCCTGATTAATTTGCTGGGCACCGTGATAAAGGCCCGTCGTGTCGCCCAGCCCCACTGTGTTGGCCGTTGCGAACAGACGGAAATAGGGGTGGGGACGAATGACTCGGTTCTGATCCAGAAGGGTCAGTGCGCCTTGAGCCTCAAGTACACGCTGGATCACGAACATCACGTCCGGACGGCCAGCATCATATTCATCGAATACGAGGGCGACAGGACGTTGCAGCGCCCACGGTAGAATGCCTTCACGGAACTCGGTGATCTGCTTGCCGTCTTTCAGGACGATGGCGTCCTTGCCGATCAGATCGATACGGCTGACATGGCTGTCGAGGTTGATGCGCACCAGCGGCCAGTTCAGACGTGCGGCAACCTGCTCGATGTGGGTCGACTTGCCGGTGCCATGATAGCCCTGAACCATGACGCGACGGTCAAAGGCAAAGCCCGCGCAGATAGCGATCGTGGTCTGCGGATCGAACTGATAGCTGGTGTCGATTTCGGGAACGTGGCTGTCACGCTCGTCGAACATCGGCACTTCCATATCGGAATCAATGCCAAAGACTTCGCGTATCGTCACCTTGCGGTGAGGGGCGAGGGTCAGCAGGGGATCGGTAGCAACAGCGAGCGGAGAGGTCATGCAAGTCCCATAGAGCGGGGAAGGACGAGGCTCAATGGCCAAGATGATATCGGTTCAAGGATCAGCCGTATCCGGCCTTCTTTAGGGTCTTATAGGCCTTGATGACATGTTGTAGCTTGGCTTCGGTGGCGCGGTCGCCACCATTCATGTCCGGGTGGAAGCGTTTCAGCAGCTCGTGATAGCGTGCTTTGACCGCTGCCTTGTCTGCACCGGGTTCCAGACCCAGTTCAGCAATGGCCTGACGCTCCAGTTTACCCATGCGGGCTTCAGCCTCGGACATGACAGGACCACTTGGAGCCGATTCGTTTACACGGCGCCCGAAAAGACCATAGCTGTCCTGCCACGAGCCTGCCGTTGCATCGGCGGGACCATGTTTGGCGGCCGAACCTGCATTGACGCGCGAGTTGCGGCTGACCTTCATGTCCCAGGTCGGGCGACCGCCGGTCATGGCCTCGTTTTCTTGAGCGGCGCGAATCTCTCCCTCGGACATGCCTGAATAGAAGTTCCAGTTCTTGTTGTACTGGCCGGCATGAGCCTGACAGAAGTTGTAGAACTGGTTGATCTGTTCACGCGATTTCGGAGCCTTGGCTGTGGCCGGACGCGAACAATCGGCCCATTCGCACGGAATCTCGCCGGGCTTGAGATGCAGCACATCTGCGGCAGCCGCCTCCTCTTCAGGTTTGGGCGGCTTCACCCGGATATCGGTGAAACGGGGTTTGTATTCGAAAGAAGCGGACATTCCGGTTAGTCTAGGCCTGATTTGTGTTGCTTCAAGGACTTGACCTATGGCTGACGGCCCGGTTGCCCGAATTATCCGACAAAAACTGCAATCCGCGTTATCTCCGCAACGTTTGGAGCTGGAAGATGACAGCTGGCGTCATGCTGGCCATCATCATGAAGGGGGGATGGATGCCCAAGCGGGTGGGGAATCCCACTTCAATCTGGTGATCGTCAGCCAAGCGTTTGAAGGTCAGTCACGTGTGGCGAGACAGCGCATGGTACAAAAGCTTCTGGCCGAAGAATTGGCGGGGCCGGTGCACGCACTTTCAATCTCCGCGAGAACGCCTGCCGAAGAAGTACAATCTGTATAACGCGTAATTTCAAGATTCACGGTGTCTTAGCGACTCGGTCGTATTCTTGCCATGAAAGATCACCGTGGGGCATGGGGGCACCAGAATATGGTGGGTAGTGGCAGTATCGGACGAGGTCTTGACGGGGATACGCCCGGCTCGGCAGCGCAAGCGCTGAGCGCGATTCTGGAGACCCAGTATCTACGGTACCTGATTATCCTCAGCTGGGGCCTGGCCATGTGCGCGGCTGTCGGCTGGAAGATGGGGCTGGGCTGGCTGGTCGTAACCTTGTTGGCTGGTTGGGTGCGCGGCACGGCCGAACGTCGCGCCAGTCGCCGCAAGAAAGAAGACTGGGGCACCGTTTTTCCGGTTGTCGCCACCCTGACCACAGCGGTTTGGGCTACTGCACCGCTATTGGCATGGTTTTCGGGCAAGTCATTCGGGCATGAAATGGCTGTAGCCTTGCTGGCTTCGGGCTATCTGCTGGTGTTTGCGCAGCTAAGAAACTCTCCGCGACAGGCCGTACTGATTTCTTCTCCCTATGGAGCAGCGGCAGCTATAATCGCCATTAGTTTGTGGGGAACGCAGGAATTTTGGGCCTTTTTGGCCATGGGGCCGCTGATGCTGGGCGGTTTGTTCGTTCTGGTTCTGATGACCATGCTGCGTGAAGAACGTATTCATGCGTTCCAAGAGCATCAGACCCATCTGATTACCGAGTTGGAGGCCGCGCGCGACAAGGCTGATGCCGCCAATACGGCCAAGTCGAACTTTCTGGGCGTTATCTCTCACGAATTGCGTACACCCATGAATGGTGTATTGGGCGCAGCGCAGCTTCTGAGCAGTTCGCGACTGGATGCCCAACAGCGTGAAATGCTGTCTATCATTCGCAATTCAGGTGACAGCCTGCTGTCCTTGCTGAACGATATTCTGGATCTCACCAAGATTGAAGCCGGAAAGATGGCCTTTGAGGCTATCGACATTGATATGGAGAACCTCCACCAACGTCTGCTGTCGCCCTTTGAGGCACAGGCTAAGGCCAAAGGTTTGAAGATGATTCCGGTATTTTCAGGGGAAATACCGGACGTAGTGCGAGGAGATCCGCTGCGGGTATCTCAAATACTGTCCAACCTGTTGTCCAATGCGGTGAAATTTACCGAAAAGGGCGAAATTCGTTATGGCGTGCATGCCCGACGCATTTCGGATCAGCGTGTGGCGTTTGAATTTTCGGTTCGTGATACAGGAAGCGGAATCTCGGAAGACGACCTTCATCGTCTCTTCGAGCCATTTACGCAGATCGACAATTCTTCAACCCGCCGTTTTGGCGGTACCGGGCTGGGCCTGACAATTTCTCGTCGTCTGGCCAACATAATGCATGGCGATATCCATGTGGAATCGACCTTAGGCAAGGGATCAACCTTCACGCTGGCTGTAGAAGCCGAGGTTGTGCAATGGTCGCGAGCGGCCGAGGAAAGCTCAACAGCGGCCAAGGTCGAAGTCATGTCGGGCCTGAAGGTGCTGGTGGTTGAGGACCATCCCGTCAATCGCATGATCCTTGAAGCCTGGATGGGCAGCAACGGTCACGATGCGACCACAGCCGAGCACGGGGCTATGGCTGTAGAGATAGCCGCGACCCAGGCCTTCGATCTGATTGTGATGGATGTGAATATGCCTGTCATGGATGGTCTGGAAGCCACGCGAGGTATCCGGACCGGCTGTACGGTCAATGTGGACACGCCCATTATTGTACTGTCCGCATCGGCGCGTGCAGAGGACCATCAGGCCGGCTTTGCAGCGGGCGCGGATGCCTATCTCAACAAACCTATCGATTTCCGTCAGTTGGCTATGTTTATGAAACAGGCGGCTCTGGGGCGTGCGGCTCTACAGTCACTGACGTCGGCATCTGATTCAGCCTATGTGGCCGCCTGACGATACGAATGAAACTTTAGCTCTATCAGATGCTTCCATTCGGCGGCTGAGGCGTTAGCCTGTTGCCATGAGTATACAGCCGCCTGCCACCGATACCCTTTCATCAACCGTGCAAGCCCTTGACGGCCGTTTAAGCACCGATGCTGTTGTCATCGCCAAGGCGATCGACATGCTGGGGGATTTTGCCGTCAACCTGACGGTTGCGGCGATTATCTTTGTTGTTACGCTGATCGCTGCAAAATGGGCGAGTTCGGCCACGCGCAAGATATTGTCGCGGACACGATCGGTTCAGCGTGATCCAACGGTTCTAGGATTTCTGGTCCAGATCGTTCGGGTGATCGTGATCTTGATCGGCATGATCGCTGTCCTGCAACGCCTCGGGGTGCAGACGACATCGATCATTGCCGTTCTGGGTGGAGCATCGCTGGCCGTGGGCTTGGCCCTGCAAGGCACGCTGTCAAACGTGGCGGCAGGAGTCATGCTACTGATTTTGCGACCCTATCGTGTGGGTGATGTGATTGATCTGAACGGCGTGGTGGGTTCGGTGCAGAAGTTGACGCTGTTCACGACGGAAATGTCGAATGGAAATAATAACAAGATTATAGTGCCGAATTCTAAGGTACTGGCTGACGTTATTATCAACCTGAGTGGCCAGCGTACCCGCCGTGTCGAGGTGAAGTTCACCGTGGGATATGGCGAAGACCTGAACCGTGTGCGTCAGGTTCTGGAAGACTGTGCCAAGGCCCATTTCCGCGTACTCAAAGACCCCGAAGTTTGGACGGGGGTGACGGGCCTGCTGGACAGTTCGGTTCAGGTGACCCTGCATTGCTGGGTCCGTTCCGAAGACCATTTCCAGACCACAGCCGACCTGACCCAATCCGGTAAGGAGGCTCTGGATAAGGCAGAGATCGAGATACCTTTCCCTCACCAAGTATCTCTAAACTATGGACAGGTAGGCGTCTTGCGTACCGATTCCGAAACCGCTGCTCCCCAGAAAGACTGAGTGCTGTGCGCTACGATTTTGCATCTGATAACACCGCCGGCATGGCTCCATCGGCGATGAGGGGGTTGGTTGAGGCTAATAGCGGATTTGCAGGGGGCTATGGCGCGGACGAATACAGCCGCAAGGCCGCCGATGAAATCCGCAAGCTTCTGGATGTGGATGCGGATATCCGGTTCATGTTTACCGGCACGGCGGCCAATTCGATTGCCCTGTCCATGTTGGCCAATCCGTTTGAAGCCGTACTGGCGCATCACACGGCGCATGTTTGTACGGATGAAACCGGTGCGCCGGGCTTTTTCGGTCATGGCGTGGGCCTGATCGGCCTGCCGGGCTATTCGGGCAAGATTGACGACGAGAGCCTTTGTGCGGTTCTCGATGAGCCTGTGGTCGGTCATCGCCAGCCACCGGCGGCGCTGACCCTGACGCAGGCCACCGAATACGGCACGGTCTATTCGTTCGAGGAAATGGATCTGCTGATCCGTTTGGCGAAGGGGCAGGGCCTAGGCGTGCATGTGGATGGTGCGCGTTTGGCCAATGCCGCAGCGGCCGGATTTGATCCAAAATCTCTGGGCCGGATGGGCGTCGATATCCTTAGTCTAGGTGGCTGCAAGGCGGGCGCACATGGCGTCGAAGCCTTGGTTGTCCTGAACAAGTCGCTGTCATCGCGTCTGGATAACCGTTTGAAACAGGCGGGGCAAACGGCATCCAAAGGACGCTTGCTGGCCGGCCCCATGGGCGAGTTGATTGCCAGCGGTGAATGGTTGTCCGGTGCCCAGCACGCCAATGCCATGGCCCAGAAACTGGCCTCGGGTATCGAAGACGACACGCCGTTTGTTCTGGCCCATCCCGTAGAGTCGAACACGGTGTTTGTACGCATGCCGGACGAAGCCCTTACCGCGTTGCGGGCGAAGGGGTTTGCGGCCTATGCATTTGATGATGGTTCGGTACGTTTTGTCTGCTCGTGGGCCACAAAGCCTGAAACGGTAGACGAGTTGATTGCGGTCTTGGGCCAGCTTGGCTGAAACCCCGCATCCATGCCGGAATGGCGCGGATAGCGGTTGGAAAGGTGCGGACCATGCGTGGTGAAAGAGGCGGCTCGCGTCGCGGCGACGTTATGTCCAAGGCCCAACAGGCAGGGGCGGGGGCTTCTGTGACGGAGGAACCCGGTACGCTGCGCGCTTTGGCCGATCTGATTGGGCTGGTGGGCCGATCCAAAGCGCCGCAACTGGGTTTGCGCGTGACAGGGTCAGTCGGTTTGACGTTGATGGGCAAGGGGCTTGGCGTACTGGCTCCGTTAATGCTCGGGGCGGCCGTCAACCACCTGGCTGAAGGACAAAGCGTAGCCACAACGGTAGGGATCAGCTTTGCAGCCCTTGCTGTCGGTTGGGCGTTGATCCGTTTTCTGGCGGCAGCAACGCCGCAACTATCTGATCTTGTATTTGCTCCGGTCAGAGCAGCAGCCCAGAAACAAACGGCGTCCGATGCCTTTGCCCACGCGCTAAGTCTGTCGCTAGATTTTCATCAGACCAAGCGGTCTGGAACATTGTCGCGTGTTATGGATCGGGGAGCGCGGGCAGTGGACTTTCTGCTGCGCATCCTGATGTTCAATTTGGGCCCGACACTGCTGGAGCTGATTTTGGCGGCGGCCGTGCTGGGTGCACGGTATGATTGGCGCTTTGCTGTGGTCGCCGTAACAGTTGTTCTGGTCTATGCAACGGCCACCTTCATGATGGCCAATTGGCGGCTGGAACATCGCCGGACAATGAATGCAGCCGATGCCGAGGCAGCGGGGCTGTCGGTCGATGCTCTGCTTAATTACGAGACGGTTAAGTCGTTTGGCGCGGAAGAGCGCACATCCGATGCCTATGAGCAGTCCTTGTCGGCCTATGCCAGCGCTTCGCTGAAAGCCAATGCCTCATTGGCAACGCTGAACATGATCCAAGCGGCCATTATGAATCTTGGCCTTGGGGTTCTGGCCGTGTTGGCGGGCTTTGAAGCTGCTGCGGGACGTATGGGGCCGGGGGATGTAACGGCGGCGGTTCTGATTATGACGTCGCTCTATCAGCCCCTGAACATCCTCGGCTTTGCCTATCGTGAAATTCGACAATCTTTCATAGATATGGAAGAAATGTTGAAGGTGATGCGTGAAAAACCCTTGGTGGCAGACAGTCCCAATGCTGTGGCCCTGCCTCGTCCAGATGAGACATGCGGTGCAGAGGTCGAGTTCGATCGGGTCAGCTTCCGCCACGATGCGCGGTCCAGTGGTCTGGACGATGTCAGTTTCCTCATTCCTGTACGGACGACCACAGCCCTTGTCGGTCCTTCAGGATCGGGGAAATCGACGATTGTAAAGCTGGCCCTGCGTCTGCTGGATCCTCAGTCCGGCAAAGTATCCATTGCTGGTCACGATGTGCGTGAAATCAGACAACAGTCGCTGCGACAGGCGGTGGCACTAGTGCCGCAGGATGTGGCGCTGTTTAACGATACACTGGCGGCGAACATTACCTTTGCGAGGCCGGATGCCAGCGAAGCGGAAATCTGGGCAGCCGTTGAAGGAGCGGAGTTGGCCGACTTCATCAAATCTTTGCCTGATGGTCTACAAACGCGCGTCGGCGAGCGCGGTTTGAAATTGTCGGGGGGAGAGCGCCAGCGCGTAGGAATTGCCCGCGCCCTTATTGCCGATCCTTGCGTGCTGATACTGGATGAAGCGACGAGTGCTCTCGATAGCCGGACTGAAGCGTCCATACAGCAGACCCTGCGTCGTGCCCGTAACGGGCGCACGACCTTGGTTGTAGCGCATCGTCTGTCTACGATTATGGATGCCGAGCAGATACTGGTTCTGAAGCAAGGCCGTATCATCGAGCGCGGCACGCACCATGAACTGGTGGCCCGTCAGGGTGGCGAATATGCTGCGCTTTGGCGCAAGCAGACCCGCACCCGTAAAACGGCTTAACTGCCGAGTTTGACCTTCAAGACATCCTTAAGGCTGTCCAGAACCTGCTGGCGCGTGATCTCGTCGTCTTTGGGTAGAGCCAGCAAGAGACGGAAGCTTTGGGCGTGGACGGTGATGATACGCCAATCAAACGGTTGATCCAGCGGCGAACCATCCAGCAGATCACATAGATTGGTGGCTGCGATACAAAGGTCTTCGCGGGCAAACGGACCGGCGGCATCAATAATACCCGCCGACAGGGCGTAGGCCTTGTTCAGTGCATCTTCCAGATTTTCAATGCCGTCAGGTGCGGGCAGGGCGGCTAACTGCTGAATGGTTTGCTCAACCAGTTGCAGGCTTTGCTCTTCCATAGAGGCCAGGTTTTGGGCAGCCTGTTTCAGTGCAATGCCGGTGCTAATGCCTCCCGGTTGATCTATCAGGCTGGAGAGCCGCGAGCGGCGACGATTATGGGTGATGACAGTGGTCATTACAGTCCTGCCTTCTTGCGAAGTTCGTCAGCACGACGTTCGGGGCCATCATAATCGCCTACACGGAAGCGGCGGTCGGGGCCAAGATAATCGCCTACTTCAAGGAATGGACGATTATCGCGTGAAACCCAGACAATACGCTCTAACAGGGTCAGAGAGCTGAACGGTTTCGTGATTAGAAAGTTTGCACCGCAATCGCGCGCTTCCTGAACCTTGGACTGGCGAACGTGGGCAGCGGTCATGATCACAGGTGCAAAGGCATTGGGTTCCAGCTTGGAACGGCGAAGCCAGCGCACGAATTCAAAGCCGCTCATGCCCGGCATGTCCGAATCTACAAGGATCAGATCAACCGGATTTTCTTTAAGGATTGAAATGGCTTGGGCTGCGGAAGCACAGGCATGACGCGTTGACAGGCCGAAACCTTTGAGCGCGCGGATGGTTAGTTCCTGCGCAAAGCTCGAGTCATCGATGACCATCGTCACAGCGCCTTCAAAGTTGAAGACGGCACTTTCGCGTAAAGTTTCACCCATGCCCGGTGAACGCGCAGTCATCAAAGTCACGGCAGTCCTCTTGCAGGCAATAAGGTCAGCTTTGCCATAGGTGTCACAGGAGGCAACGCCCTATGTTATGGCAAAGCTGCTGTTTCACGCCGGATTAGCCGAGGCGGCCGATGGCATAGAAGCGGTCGGCCCGCTGGGCACGAAGCTGGTTGGCATCAAGCGCCGAAAGGACTTTCAATTCGTCCTCGATGGCGTCGCCAACGGCATTGATTGCAGCTTCTGGATCGGTGTGGGCACCGCCCAGAGGCTCACCAATCACGCGATCCACGATCTTCAGTTCCAGCAGGTCGGGGCCGGTGATTCGCATAGCCATGGCCGCATCCTTGGCACGGCTGCCATCACGCCACAGGATACCGGCGGCACCTTCCGGCGAGATTACGGAATAGATCGAGTGTTCCAGCATCATGACGCGGTTGGCCGCAGCGATGGCGATAGCACCGCCCGAACCACCTTCACCTGTGACGGTGGCGATATAGGGTACGCCCAGCGTCAGGCCGCGTTCGGTCGAGCGGGCAATGGCCTCGGCCTGACCGCGCTCTTCGGCACCGAGCCCCGGATAGGCACCGGCGGTGTCGACAAAGCTGAGGACTGGCAGGCCGAATTGTTCAGCCATGTCCATCAGGCGCACGGCCTTGCGATAGCCTTCAGGGCGGGCCATGCCGAAATTATGCTTCAGGCGGGTCTGGGTATCATGACCCTTTTCGTGGCCCATGATGACCACGCCCTGGCCACGGAAACGGGCCAGACCACCAAGAATGGCCTGATCGTCACCGAACTGGCGATCGCCGTGCAGCTCTTCAAAGTCGGTGAAGAGACCGTCGATATAGTTGATGAAGTGCGGACGCTGCGGGTGGCGGGCCACCTGCGTGCGCATCCACGGATCGAGATTGCCATAGGTTTCGGTACGCAGTGCCGAAGCCTTGGCTTTGAGGGTGTTGATCTCTGCCTCGAAGTCACCGCTGGAGGGGGCGAGCTGTGACAGCTCGGCGATCTTCGCCTCAAGTTCAGCGATAGGTTTTTCGAATTCGAGATAATGCGTGGCCATAAAGCGCCCGTGTAACGACCGCGCCATCTTGGCGCTACGGAAAGGTCGCGGACCCTAAAACTCGTCGGGCCTCGCGGCAAGAGACCTACATATCAGTTTTTACGCGCAAGGGGATGTGACTTGTGCACGACCTGGGCCAAACGGTCGGTTGCGACATGGGTATAGATTTGGGTGGTCGAGATATCTGAGTGCCCCAACAGGGTCTGTACGACACGCAGATCGGCTCCGCCTTCCAGCAGGTGGGTGGCAAAGGCATGGCGCAAAACGTGCGGACTAATGCGCGAGGGATCTATGCCGGCAGCAGCAGCTGCAATGTCCAGCAACTGTGCGAAACGGCGAGGCGTCAGGTGCCCAGAACGTCCGTGAGAGGGGAACAGCCACGGACTATCAATGGGTTTTTCCCTGTCTTTAGACTTGTTGGCTGTCTTTGCTCTTACCGCAAGCCATGCCTTTACCGCCTCGCGGGCAGAGGTATTGAGGGGCACTAGGCGCTCTTTGTTCCCCTTGCCGGTAATGATCAGATAGGCGGGATCGCGCTGCACTGCCGCCAGTTTCAGGCCAAGCACCTCTGAAACCCGCATTCCAGACGCATATGTCAGTTCTACCAGAGCCAGAAGACGCAGGGCGGCGGCTCCATCCTGCGAGGCGACGGTATTCATAAGGGCGTCGATCTCTTCACGCGACAGGCTTTTAGGCAGAGGGCGACCTTGTTTTGGAGCATCCAGACGTCTTGAAGGGTCATCCTTGCGCCAGCCTTCCCCCATGGCAAAGCGATAGAATTGGCGCACAGAGGCGCGTCGTCTGGCGGCTGTTGCTGCAGAAAGGCCGCGTACAGCCAGATTAGCGTACCAAGCTTCTATGTCTTCCTGTTCAGCTTTCAACAGTCCGCCTTTGGAAGCCAGCATCAGTTCAGCATCGGCCAGATCGCGGCCATAGGCCGCCAGCGTATGCTTGGAAGCATCGCGCTCTACGGCCATCATTTCTAGAAAGGCTTCGATTTGTGGGGTCATTGGTGACTGCAAGGGGTGTGGAGCGTGGTCATCCGTGTATAGAAGAGGAGGTTAAGAACATGAACTGTGACGCCTCACCTGATTCTCCGATTTTGAAGCTGAACCGCACCATTGCATTGGTGGGGCTGATGGGTGTCGGCAAATCCACAGTGGGGCGCCGTCTGGCCACGCGTCTGGGTCTGCCGTTTGCCGATGGCGATCACGAGATTGAATCTGCAGCCGGTATGAGTGTCAGCGAGATTTTCGCGACCCGGGGCGAGTCCGATTTTCGTGCCGGCGAGGTGCGGGTCATGAAACGTCTGCTGGAAGGTCCGCCCATTGTGCTGGCAACCGGTGGCGGCGCAATGATGAATGACGAAACCCGCGCCATGATGAAAGAACACGCCGTGACGGTTTGGATGCGGGCGGATCTGCATGTGATTGCCGAGCGTGTGGCGCGCCGTGATACGCGGCCCCTGTTGCGCGGACGCGATACGATCAAGGTGCTGAGTGAGTTGGCCGAGAAACGTTATCCTGTCTATGCCCAAGCCGATGTGACGGTGGATGTGGGGGGGGGATCGCACGGCGTGGCGCTTGAAGCCATGCTGGCGGAATTGAGAAAGTATGCGTTGGAGCAGGGTGTGCGATGACCGCTACTATCCGTGTAGAGGGCGGCGACTTCCGCGCCTATGACGTCGTGGTCGGCGCGGGCCTGCTGTCTTCGCTGGGAAAGCGCGCCAAGGCATTTAATCCGACACGAGTGATGGTGGTTACCGACAGCACGGTTGGTCCCTTGCATGCGGATGCCGCATTGGCATCCTTGAAGACAGCGGGTTTTGAAGCCGAGCAAATTACGGTCCCGGCGGGCGAAGCTTCAAAGAGCTTTTCCGAGCTTGAAAGCGTGCTGGACCGGATGATGGCGGCAGGTATGGACCGTCGCAGTCTGGTAGTGGCCCTAGGTGGCGGTGTGATCGGTGATTTGGCCGGACTGTCGGCGGCGCTGTTTATGCGCGGGATCGACTTTATTCAGGTGCCGACAACGGTTCTGGCTCAGGTGGATTCTTCGGTCGGCGGTAAGACAGCCATCGATACACCACGCGGCAAAAATCTAATCGGTGCCTTCCATCAGCCGCGCCTGGTGCTGGCCGATATCGATATTTTGAAGACGCTGCCCGTACGTCAGGTGCGCTCCGGCTGGGCGGAAATCCTGAAGCATGGCCTGATTTGCGATGCGGCCTATTTTGACTGGCTGTCGGGCGAAGGCGCTGTGGGTGCTGAGGGCAACCCTGAGGCGCTGACAAAGGCTGTCATTCGCTCTGTCGAGATCAAAGCGCAGGTCGTCGGAGAGGATGAAAAAGAAGCAGGCCGCCGCGCCTTGCTGAACCTCGGTCACACCTTTGGCCATGCACTGGAAGTCGAGGTCGGGTTTGACGATACTCTGACCCACGGTGAGGCGGTTGCTGTCGGCTGTGCCATGGCGTTCCGCTATTCGGCGCGTCTGGGTCTGTGTGATGTGGTCGAGGCCGAACGGGCAGAGCAGGGGATAAAGGCGGCGGGCCTGCCCACGCGTCTTGCTGATATTGCCCATGCCTTTGATGCGGCTGCACTGCTGGAGCGTATGCAGGGTGACAAGAAGGCCGAGGGTGGGCGATTAACGCTTATTCTCGCGCATGGCATCGGACAGGCCTTTGTGACCAAGGATGTCGATGCAGTCGATGTTCTCTCCTTCCTGAAGCAAGAAGGCGCGGTCTAGACCAGCGGCTTTATTTCGCTGACTTCGCAAACTGTATCGTCTGCATTGGGGGCATGCCAATTTGCAATCTTGCCTTTGCCGCTTAGCACTAATCCGCTGGCTTCGTAGAGATAGCCCTCTGCTGTTAGCTTGCGCGTCAGGTCAAAGGCCAGTCCGTCTAAGCGGCGAACGGTTGCCATTTGGCGAGGATGGTCGAAATCGATCATCAGACGTTGGCCATTTTGGCAGTTGAAAACCCATGCAGCTGCATTTTCGGGTGAAACGTCTTGTGGAATCTCGGCCCTGAGATGTTCGTCAGTTTTGCGCGGACCAATGGTTTCGTGATCTTGGCATGCCGTCAAAAACAAGCCTGCTGCCAAACCAGCCACGATTTTGCGCATTGAACCACCCGTCCCGTCGCTCTTGTGACGGGGGGTCACGAGCTTCAGACAGGGTTAACTCGGTTCTGGCTTGGCGGTTCCCTTCTTGCGGCGCGAACGGAAGAAGTCTCTGAGCTGTGTGGAAGCCTGATCAGCATAGATTCCGCTGTCGATTTTGGGGCGCCAGTGGCAGGTGGGCTGCTCAAAGAATTTCGGGCCGTTCTTGACCGCTCCGCCCTTTGTGTCATCGGCTCCCCAGACCACGCGACCGATACGGGCATGGCTGATGGCACCGGCGCACATGGCACAGGGTTCAAGCGTGACATATAAAGTAAGGTCGGTAAGACGATAATTCTCTAAAGTCGTGGCAGCATCGCGCAACGCTACGATTTCAGCGTGAGCCGTCGGATCATGGCTTGTGATTGGACGGTTTTGCCCTTTACCTATCACTTCGCCGGTTAATTCGTTCACAACCAGTGCGCCGACAGGCACCTCGCCAGCTTCAGCTGCCGCTTGCGCCAAATCGAGCGCCATGCTCATGAACCGCTCATCATGGATCGCCATAACCGAGACAACGACAAGAAGCCCCGCCCGCGTCAAGACGACGCCTCGCGTGGGCCCCGTAAATTCGCCGATAAGGGCCCGAAATTCGGCTCCGGTGACAAGAAAGACCGCAAGTTTGACGATCGCGGTCCCCGTTCGCGTGACGAAGACCGTCCGCGCGGCGAGGGCCGATTCGAGAATCGCGGACCTAAGGGAGACAAGCCGGCTGGGAAGCCCGCGACCCCGGAACGTACCGAACGTATCGCCAAGGCTTTGGCGCGCGCCGGTATCGCTTCGCGTCGTGAGGTGGAACGCCTGATTGGTCTCGGCAAGGTCGCGGTGAACGGTCGCATCCTCGACACGCCAGCTGTGCTGGTGAAGCGCGACGATGTGATTACGGTCGATGGCAAGCCGGTGGGGGCCGCAGAGGCCACCCGCGTCTGGCGCTATCACAAGCCCGCCGGTCTTATCACCAGCCATAACGATCCTGCCGGTCGTCCGACGGTCTGGGACGCGCTTCCGGCTGATCTGCCGCGTGTGATCTCGGTGGGCCGCCTCGACTTGGCCACCGAAGGTCTGCTGCTGCTGACCAATGATGGTGAACTGAGCCGTGCGCTGGAACTGCCGGACACCGCTCTGGTGCGTCAGTACCGCGCCCGTGCCCGTGGCCGCATCACTCAAGAACGTCTGGATACCCTGAAAGACGGCTGTGTCGTCGACGGTATCCGTTATGGTCCGGTCGATGCGAAAATCGACAAGGCCAAGGAAAAAGAAGAGGACGGTCAGCCCAGCTCGGCCAACCTCTGGATCAGCGTCTCGATCACCGAAGGCAAGAACCGCGAGGTCCGCAAGGTTCTCGAAAGCCTCGGTCTTCAGGTCAATCGCCTGATCCGCCTGGCCTATGGTCCGTTCAATCTCGGCACCCTGCCGGTCAACTCGGTCGAGGAAATCGGCCCGCGTGTGATCCGCGAGATGCTGGGCGAGTATATCCGTCCGGAAAACCTGCCGACCGGTAACACGGTCAGCACGCCTGCGCCGATCCCCGGTCGTCGCCCTGCCGGTGCGATCATCAAGGGCCGTTCGGGTTCGGCCATGTCCGACCCGTCGCGCAAGCCCAGCCGCGTTCGCGCTGCCAATCAGGCTGTCGAGGACGGTGTGCCGGAGAAACCCGCACGTCCGGTCAAGAAGGAAGGCTGGGCCAAGGCCACGCCCAAGTTCGAGCACAAGAAGACCTTTAAACCGCGTGCCCGTCCGGGTTCGGATGAAGGTTATGAGCGCGGCCCACGCGAGGATCGCCCGCGTCCGGCATTCCAGCGTGATGTGCAGTTCATCGATGACCGCCGCAAGCCTGCGGGCAAGTCCTTTGGCGACAAGCCAGCGGGCCGCTCGTTTGGTGACAAGCCGGCGGGGCGTCCGTATGGCGACAGTCCTTCGGGCGAACGCTCGGGTGGTGAACGCTCGTTCGGTAACAAGCCTTTTGGTGACCGTCCCCGCGGTGATCGCCCGACCGGTGACCGTACGCGTGGCGACAAGCCGTTTGGTGCAAAACCGTTCGGTGGTAAGCCTTCGGGTGGTCGTCCATCGGGTGGCAAGCCCTTTGGTGGTAAGCCGGGCGGTGGTGCCGGTCGCGGTGGCCCGCGTGGTCGTTCCTAAGCCATGCGGATTGTCGCCGGCAGTCTGAAAGGCCGCGCCATTGTCGCGCCGGAGGGGCAGGGCACACGCCCGACCTCCGACCGCGCACGGCAGGCTATTTTCAACGTGCTTGAACATGCCGCATGGGCCGAAGATGTTCTGGATGGCGCACGGGTCATCGACCTGTACGCCGGTTCCGGTGCGCTCGGCTATGAAGCCATTTCGCGTGGTGGTGCCTTCTGCCTGTTCGTTGAAACCGACGACGGGGCGCGTGGTGCCATTCGTGAAAATATGGATGCCTATGGTCTGTTCGGTCGTACGCGGGTTCATCGCCGCAGTGCGATTGATCTGGGGCCTCGTCCGGGTTCTGCAGGCGAAGCGTTCACGCTGGCCTTCCTTGATCCGCCTTATGGCAAAGGACTGGGCGAGCAGACCTTGCAGAAACTTTTGGAAGGCAACTGGCTGGCCCCTGACGCGGTGGTTGTTTACGAGCGCGGTTCGGATGAACCGGAAATCGACACCCCCGGCTATGAACGCATGGATGCCCGCGACTATGGCGCGGCGCGTGTGCTGTTCCTGAAGGTCGCGCCTTCTCAATAACAAGGTTAGGCTGCGGCGCATGATGATTCATCGCCGCAGCCTGATCGCCTCTGTTGCCGCAACTGCGGCACTTCCCCGTATTTCTATGGCTTCGGAAAGCCCGCGCTGGCAGCGACGGGCCGAAATGCCGTGGGCGACGCAGGAGATTTACTGCGCGTTGCTGGATGGCAAGGTCTATGTGGCGGGCGGGCTGATCCGTGATGCCGTTGGAACGCGGATCAATGACCGCATGGGCATCTATGATCCGGCCCAAGACGCTTGGGCGGAGGGGACGCGCCTGCCGCAGCCACGCCATCACCCGATGCTGGCTGCTGCGCGCGGGCGGGTTTGGGCCTTTGGTGGCTATGACCGGCGCGAGGGCGGCGAATGGACCTCCATGACCGACTATTGGGCGCTGGATGGCGATGTCTGGCATCCGGTTGGCCAGATACCAGAGCCCTTGGCCGAGACTGTCGGCGTCACGGTGGGCGATCATGTGCATCTGGTGACGGGGCGCTCGCCTGTGGGCGGCAAGAACGGCCAGTGGAACGATCAGGGTGATGTCGCCACCCATCTGGTTTTCGATGCTTCGGATAATAGCTGGACCACGGCACGTCCTGCCCCCGAGGCCCGCAACAGTGCGGCGGGGGCGGTGCATGGTGGCCATATCTATGTTGCTGGCGGGCGGATGGTCGAAGGCGGGCGAGGGACGGGACGTCTGGACCGCTATGACCCGCAATCAGACCGCTGGGATACGCTTAGCCCTGTTCCGGTATCGGATACGGGCCATCAGGTCGGTGGTGGTCTGGCCATGGCGGCTGTGGGTGACAGACTGGTGGCTTTTGGCGGCGAATGGCTGACCCGACCGGGGGGCGTTTTCACCGAGACGTGGATTTACGACATTGCCGCAGACCGCTGGACGCGTGGACCGGATATGGGCGTGCCGCGTCACGGTTTGGCGGGGTGCAGCGTGGATGGCGTCGTCTATGCGATTGCGGGTGGCGAAGTCTATTCGGGTGGCAAGGCCAGCGGCGTGGTCGAGGCCCTGAGACTGTAGGTGTCGCGGTATGGAGGCGAAGCTGTTACAGGCGGGGCAGTTTTACGCGACCCGAGGATTTTTCGATGATCCAGCCCACCGCTTCGTTCAAGGATAACCTGCAACTGCTGCCGTCAATCGACGGCCTTGCCCGTATCGATCTGGTTGATGACGCGGGCATTGTGGTCGCATCCATCGAAAATCAGGCTGGAAAACAAGGATCCTTCCGCGTGTATCAATACCTGCTGCAAGTCTTTGGTGCGCTTGATGCCAAGGCTGCCGCGCACGGTCTCGATGTTTTTGCCGAACATACGGCCGATGCCAAGAACCGTCCGGGCGCGCACCCGAATATCGACCGTCTTATCGAGATTGTGGATGACGCGGCTCCGCTCACCATCAAGCTTATAGCGGCCTGAGCGGGTTAGTCCGGCTTATGGGCCAGATGGTTGGCCAGACCTTTCGAGGCCTCGATCACATCGGTCCAAGTGACGGAAAAACCGTCTTCATCGCCATAATAGGGGTCTTCTACCGAAGCTCCCTCGCGGCCTTTGGCCCAGTCCATCATCAGGCTGAGGCGGGCCGTACTGTCTTGCGGCTGGACGCGTTTCAGGTTGGCGAGGTTGTCGGTGTACATCGCCACGATGTGGGTGAAGCGCTTGAAATCGGCGGGTTTGATCTGACGGGCGCGTAGAGAGGCGATATTCACCCCGTTGCGCTTTGCCGTGGCTATGGCGCGTGGATCGGGCGGATTATCGGTGTGATAGGCGGCGGTCCCTGCCGAGTCCGTGATGATCGGCAGTTTGCGCTTGGCGACCTCGTCCCGGAATGCGCCCTCGGCCAGAGGTGAGCGGCAGATATTGCCAAGGCAGACGAATAGAACGCTGTACATGATTGATTATCAACGCCTTCCGAACAGTTTTTCGAGGTCGTTGAGTTTCAGTTCGACATAGGTCGGGCGGCCGTGATTGCACTGGCCGGAATGGGGCGTAGCCTCCATCTGGCGCAGCAGAGCATTCATCTCGGGGGCGCTCAACACGCGGCCCGCACGGACAGAACCATGACAGGCCATAGTGCCGCAGACCTCGGCCATACGTTCTTTCAGCGACAGGGCCGAACCATGCTCGGACAGGTCATCGGCAATATCGCGGATCAGGCCCTGAACGTCTGTATCCCCCAACAGCGCAGGGGTTTCGCGCACCAGAACGGCACCTGATCCAAAGGCTTCGACGATCAGGCCCATTTCGGCCAGTTCGTCGGCCTTGGCGGAAACGCGTTCAGCCTCGGCGGGATCCAGTTCGACGACTTCAGGTGTCAGCAAGGCCTGACGGGAGACGTGACCTCCTTCCATCTGTCTCTTCATGCGCTCATAGACGAGACGTTCATGGGCGGCGTGCTGGTCAACGATCACCAGACCGTCGCGGGTTTGGGCAACGATATAGGTGGCGTGAAGCTGCGCACGGGCGGCACCCAGCGGGAAGTCGATGGGATCGACCGGCGTATGGGGCGCAGGCGCGATCTGGCCTGCATGTTCGGCCTGAACCTCGGCGAGAGTGCGGAAGCTCGGCGCGGCCTGCTGGCCCGACCATGTGTGTTCAATGCGGGCCGAGCGTTCAGACAGGCCGGGAATGATCTGAGCAGCGGCTTCGGGTCTGGACCATCCGGCCCATGCCGAAAATCCGGAAGCCGAAGGTTCGGACGGCGCATATTGCCCGTGGTTCTGCACGCCCGTATGCGGCTGGAAGCCGGACAGGGCATCGGCAGCTACCGTGGTCGAGGCGCGGTGGCCGGCGGCATGGAGCGCATGTTTCAACGCCCCGACGATCAGGCCACGCACCAGTGCCGGATCACGGAAGCGGACCTCGGCCTTTGCAGGGTGGACGTTTACATCGACATAGAGCGGGTCGATATCGATAAACAGAACTGCCGCCGGATGGCGGTCGCGGGCAAGGAAGTCGGCATAGGCCCCGCGTAGTGCGCCCTGCAACAGACGGTCACGGACAGGGCGGCCATTCACAAACAGGAACTGATGCGCCGCATTGCCCCGCGAATAGGTCGGCAGACCGGCATAGCCTGATAGGCGGGTGCCATCACGTTCCTGATCGATCAACAGGGCATTGGCTTCGAAGTCACGACCCAGAATGGCCCCGAGACGACGAAGGCGACCTTCATCACCCTTGTGCTCGGCAGGTAGGCGCAGGGTCGTCTTGCCGTCCAGCGTCAGGGTAAAGGCCACTTCCTCGTGCGCCATGGCCTGTCGCTTGATCTCTTCGGAGATGGCCATGGCCTCGGAGCGTTCCGACTTCATGAATTTCAGGCGGGCAGGGGTGGCGTAGAACAGGTCGCGCACTTCGACACGCGCCCCATGCGGGCCGGGGAAACCGGCGGGGGCCACAGGGTGGTGGTGGCCGCCTTCAACAGTGATCGCCCATGCCTCGTTCTGGCCGGCGTCGGCCTTGGCGCGGGTCGTGATGTTCAGACGGGCAACCGAACCGATCGAGGGCAGGGCCTCGCCACGGAAGCCCAGCGTAAAGATACGCAACAGGTCCACATCGCCCGCATCATCGGGCTCCAGTTTCGATGTCGCGTGCCGCTCGACGGCGACGGGCAGCTCGTCCTTGGGGATGCCCTTGCCATCGTCGGCAATCAGGATGCGGGTCAGCCCACCGCCGTCAGCCTGTATCTCGATATGAGAAGCCCCCGCATCAATAGCGTTCTCCACCAGTTCCTTGATGGCGCTGGCGGGGCGTTCAACCACTTCGCCAGCGGCGATACGGTTTACGGTTTCGGGAGGGAGGCGACGAATTGGCATTTGAATCGCAAGATAGGACGAATAGCAGCGAGGTGCATCTTGCACGTTCATTCAGCTGTAAAGATTTTTTGTCACTATCGGGGTTGCGGTTCATCATTCGCAACATATACTGTTACGGACTGGCGGCGAGAGTCGTCGATCCATTTTTGCCTGTCCATGGGGCAGGTCACATCCGGGATATCTATGATGAAGATCAAAGCTGCTTTTGTTGCTATTTCGGCCGCCGCACTGCTGGCTGCCTGCGGTCAATCGGCTACGCCTGCTGCGGGCACGACCGATGCTGCTTCCGCTGCTCCGGTCGAGCTGAAGGCTCCGTCGGGCGTTTATAATCTCGACCCGACGCACGCCAGCCTGCAATGGTCGGTGCCGCACAACTCAGTCTCGAACTATACCGCGCGCTTCAACACATTCTCGGCCAAGCTGGTTCTGGACGCTGCCGATCTGTCGAAGTCGACCATCGAAGCCACGATCGACCCGACTTCGGTTGATGCTCACTATGCGGGCGATTACCTCGGCACCCATGCTGCAACTGGCTTCAAGTCATGGAGCGAGGACATTGCCAAGGCTGCGGACAAGCTGAACGCAGGTGCCTTCCCGCAAATCACGTTCAAGTCCACCAAGGTTGAGCTTACCGGCCCGCGCACGGCTGACGTGACCGGTGATCTGACCTTCCTTGGTGTCACCAAGCCGGTGACCCTGAAGGCTGAGTTCGGCGGCGAGATCGAGAAGCACCCGTTCCTGCAAGTTCCGACCCTTGGCTTCTCGGCCGAAGGTTCTTTCAAGCGTAGCGATTTTGGTATGCCTGCCGGCTATGTCGGCGACGACGCCACTATCAAGTTCGATGGCGAGTTCGTTCAGGAAGTCGCTCCGGCAGCCTAAAGCTGGAAATTTTTAAACGGGCGGAGCTAAGCTTCGCCCGTATTCTTTAGACATCAAACAATATCCGAGACTGTCCATGCCCGTGCGACCGAACCGATATACTGCCGTGGCTATCACTCTTCACTGGCTGATTGCGGCGGCGATCCTGTCCATGATCCCGATGGGGTGGTGGATGGGGGATGCAATCAATGACCCTGCGCAACAGGCACTGGCCTATCGGGTATTCCAGATTCACAAGTCGGTCGGGTTTCTGATTCTGGCGCTGACAGTGCTGCGTGTGCTGTGGCGTTTGGCCCATCCGGTTCCGGCTTTGCCGCAGGCAATGAAGGGTTGGGAGCAGTTTGCGGCAAGGGCGACGCATGTTGCATTTTATGGCTTGATGATTGCGCTGCCGCTGACGGGTTGGGTCTATGTCTCTGCCGGTTGGGCCGTCGAAACCGATACCCCTTTGGCTGTGGCAACCAGCTGGTTTGGGCTGTTCGGCATACCGCATATCGGTTTCGTCGAGCATGCCACGGAAGCGGTCCGACGCAATATCGCTTTTGCAAGCATGGGGGCGCACAGTAAACTGGCATGGGGCGTTATTGTGCTGGTGGTTCTGCACGTTGGTGCAGCTTTAAAGCACCAGTTCCTAAATCGTGATGGTGTGCTGGCCCATATGGTGCCGGTGTTCAAACATGTTGACGGTCCGACTGCACCAGAGCCCAAGTCTTCCATCAAATGGGCAGAGCGACTGGTTGGCTTGGGCTTTGTGGTGATTTTGGCGACAGCAACGGCGATTGCGGCGCGTCCAGCCCCCATGCTCGAAGAAACGACCCGCGAACCGGTAACGGCTGTGGCGACCAAGGATGCTGACGTAGTGGCGGGTACGGCCCAAGCCTGGACTATCGACAAAGCGCAATCTTCGATCACATTCAGCGGTACCCATTCGGGTGCGCCCTTTACTGGCACGTTCGGGAAATGGGACGCCAAGGTCTGGTTTGATCCGGCTGATCTGGCGGGCTCCAAGGCAGTGGTCACTATCTCGACCGCCTCGGGCAAGACGGGCGATGCGACCAAGGACGGCTCGCTGGGCGGTGCCGAATGGTTTGATCCGGCCACCTATCCGACGGCCCGTTTCGAGGCCGACAGCTTTACGGCTCTGGGCGGCAACCGCTTCGAGGCGCGCGGCACACTGCGAATCAAATCGATGACCGTTCCGGTGGTTCTGCCCTTCACCTTTGACGAGGCGTCCGGTGTGGCCACGGTTGAAGGCAAGGTCGAGCTGGATCGCACGGCCTTTGATCTGGGCATGGCGTCCGATGCCGCCGGAAGCTGGGTGTCCAAGGCCATCGAGGTGTCCATCAAGGTGCGTGCCGAGCGCGCATCCTGACCGATTGCAGCACTCTTTGAGTGTTTGAGGCGCTACGGGGTTTGCCTGACGGGGCAGGGGGCGGTAGAGCAGGCGCTCTTCCAACCTTTGCCCCAGATACAGGCCAGGACCATGCACGACATCAGAGCGATCCGAGACAACCCCGCCCTCTATGTGGCCGGCTGGTCGTCGCGTGGCGTGGATGACGCGCAATCCGTGGTCGACAGCATCCTTGCTCTGGATGAAGCCCTGCGTGCGGCCCAAACCAAGGGTCAGGAAGCACTGGCCAAGCGCAATGCGGCCTCCAAGGCCATTGGCGCGGCCATGGGCAAGAAGGACATGGCCGAGGCCGAGCGCCTGAAGGCCGAGGTCGAAACCCTCAAGAACGAGATTGCCGAAGCGGGCGAAGTCGAAGCCGCCAAGGGTAGTGAACTGCGCGACCTGCTGGCGGGCCTCAAGAACCTCGCTGCCGCAGACGTGCCGAACGGTGCCGATGAAAACGACAATGTCGAAGTCAGCAAGTGGGGCACCCCGCGCACCGAAGGTCCGGCCAAGGACCATGCCGACCTCGGCGAAGCGCTCAAGATGCTGGACTTCGAAGGCGCGGCCAAGATGTCCGGCTCGCGCTTTGCGGTGCTGAAGGGCCAACTGGCGCGTATGGAGCGCGCCATCGGCCAGTTCATGCTGGACCTGCAAACCGACAAGCACGGCTATACCGAAGTGAACCCGCCGCTGCTGGTCAAAGACCCTGCCATGTTTGGTACGGGCCAACTGCCGAAATTTAAAGAAGACCTATTCCGCGCCGCCGACGGTGATCCTTCGGTTCCGGTTGATGGCGAAACGGGCAACCGCTGGCTGATCCCGACCGCCGAAGTGTCCCTGACCAACCTTGTGCGCGAGCAAATCCTGCCGGACGAGGAAGTGGCCCAGCCGATCCGCATGACGGCGCTGACCTATTGCTTCCGTGCCGAGGCGGGTTCGGCTGGTCGTGATACCCGTGGCCTGATCCGACAGCACCAGTTCCAGAAGGTGGAAATGGTGTCGATCTGCAAGCCGGAAGACTCGGATGCCGAACACGAGCGCATGACCGGTTGCGCCGAGGCTGTGCTTCAGGCGCTGGAACTGCCGTACCGCAAGGTTCTGCTGTGCAAGGGCGATATGGGCTTCTCGGCCACCAAGACCTACGACCTCGAAGTGTGGTTGCCGTCGCAGAATACCTATCGTGAGATCAGCTCCTGCTCGAACTGCGGTGACTTCCAAGCCCGTCGCATGGATGCCCGCTTCAAGCGCGCTGGCGAGAAGAAGACCGAGTTCCTGCACACCCTGAACGGTTCGGGGCTGGCGGTAGGCCGTACCCTTGTGGCCGTGATGGAAAACTATCAGCGCGAAGACGGCTCGATTGCTGTGCCTGCCGTGCTGCAACCCTATATGGGCGGTCTGACCGCCATCGCTGCTGCATAAACGAGTATCATGCGTATTCTTCTGACCAATGACGACGGCATCGATGCCGAAGGCCTGACCTGTCTGGAAAACATCGCCCGCGCGCTGTCGGACGATGTGTGGATCGTGGCTCCTGCGGTTGAACAGTCGGGCAAGGGCCGTGGCCTGACCCTGACCGAGCCTCTGCGCGTCAACAAACTGGGCGACAAGCGTTTCTCGGTGACCGGCACGCCGACCGACTGCGTTATTCTGGCCGTCAATGAACTGATGCCCGAAAAGCCCGATCTGGTGCTGTCGGGCGTCAATCGTGGCCACAATGTCGGCGAGGACACTTCCTATTCGGGGACTGTCGCCGGTGCGCTGCAAGGCATGGCCTTTGGCATTCGCTCGATTGCCCTATCGCAATCGCTGGAGCGTTTCCATGACGAGGCTGTCGCCCATTGGGAAACGGCTGAGGCCTTTGCACCGGGCATTATCCAGAAGCTGCTCGACCAGAAATGGCCGGACGGCGTGGTTATGAACGTCAACTTCCCGCGCCTGCCGCCGGAACTGGTCAAGACGGTCGAAATCACCCGTCAGGGCTTCCGCGATATTGGCGAGCTTCACGCCATCCGCCGTGACGATCTGCGTGGCCGTCCGTACTACTGGATGGCCTTCCGTGGCCAGCCGCACGAACATGCCCAAGGCACCGACTTGCGCGCTATGGAAGAGGGTCGTATCTCGGTCACGCCGCTGCAAATCGATCTGACGCACACGCAAATGGTCAACGATCTCAAGAAAGTGCTGGGTGGCGCACCACCCAAGGGACCACACGAACAATGACATTAAGGGACGACCGTGCCGGACGCCTGATCCTGTCGCTACGGCGGCAGGGTGTCACCGATGCGCGCGTCCTTGCGGCCATGGAACAGGTGGATCGCTCCCTGTTCGTGCATGAGAGGTTTCTGGATCAGGCATGGGAAGATCAGGCGCTTCCCATCGATTGCGCCCAGACCATAAGCCAGCCCTATATTGTCGGCCTGATGACGCAAGCTCTACAGGTCGGACCGCGCCACCGCGTGCTGGAGATCGGCACCGGCAGTGGCTATCAGTGCGCTGTGCTCAGCCGCATGGCCCGCTTTGTCTATACGGTTGAGCGCTATAAAAGCCTGCTGACCGAGGCCGAAATCCGGATGAAGCGTCTGGGTCTCGAAAATGTGTTTACCCGCCATGGTGATGGTGGTGTGGGCTGGATCGAGCAGGCACCGTTCGATCGTATTATGGTGACGGCGGCATCCCCACACGAGCCGACCGAACTGCTGAAACAGCTCAAACCGGGCGGAGTCCTGGTGGCTCCGGTGGGGCGTACATCGGTTCAGATGCTGAACCGTTATACCGGACAACCGGACGGCAGTTTTACACGCGAAAGCCTGTGCGAGGTGCGCTTTGTGCCGTTGGTCGAAGGCACCGCCAAAGAAGGGTAAACGCACCCTTAACTATTCCGCCCCATTTTTGCACAAGTTAGCCGTTTCAGTCTGCCGCGAATCCGGCAAGGCCGGTTGATGATGTGATTTTCAAGATGGAGACAGGCATGCTGGGCAGCCGCAACTGGATCAAAGCGGGATTGCTGGCAGGGAGTGCACTAACGCTTGCCGCCTGTTCGACCTATCCGACCGAGCCGCGTTATTCGACGCGTCCTGTGCCGACCGGTCAGGCCCCTGTGCCTTATGGCCAAAGCCCGTATGCCACGCGCCCGCAGACGCAGCCGTCCCAACCGGCCCAGCAACCGAACAACCCCTATTATCAGCCGAATACACCGCCACCGGTAGAGCAGGGACCGGTTGCCGGTTCGGGTCATATCGATGGCGGCGGTCTGCCGCCTGCCTCGACGGGTCCAGCCTACCCATCGACCGGCGAGCCGGTGCGGGTGACGCCTCCGGCTTCGACAGGTCCGGTTCAGGCAGGTGCGGCCTATATCATTCAGCCCGGCGATACGATTTCAGGCGTTGGCCGTCGCTTCCAGACGCCGGTTCAGACCTTGATCGAACTGAATGGTCTAGGTCCTCGTGGGGCCATTACTTCAGGACAGCGTATCATTCTGCCGACTACGGCAGTCGATACTGGCAGTGATCCCTATGCGACTGGTCCGGCACCTTCGGGCGTCAATAGTCGTGTAGAGGGTGTAACCCCGCCACCGCCGCCACCACCCAGCGGGAATGCGCCGTTGCCATCTGCACGGCAGCCTGCTGCAACAGTGCCACAAGCCCCGGCGCAATCTTCTACACCGCTGGGACAGACACTGGCCCTGCAATGGCCGGTGCGAGGTGACATTTTGCGTCGCTTTGGTCCGACGGGCATGGGTGAACGCAATAATGGCATCAATATTGGCGCGTCTGCCGGTGCAGAGGTTAAGGCTTCGGCGGATGGCACTGTGGCCTATGTCGGTGATGACATTGTGGGGCAGGGCTTGACGGTTCTCATCGTCCACCGCGACGGTTGGCGTACAGTTTATAGCCATCTGGGTTCTTCGACCGTTCGCGATGGCGCACAGGTTCGTGCTGGTCAGGTGATCGGAACGGTGGGTACGACTGCCGGTGATGGTCGTCCGTCGATCCACTATGAAGTACGCCAGATGCGTGGCGATGATCCGGTTGCAATGGACCCGTTGGGCGTTCTACCGCGCTAAAATCGCGACAAAGTGACATTATCGGGGGCGGATTGGTTGAAATGATCCGCTCCCGACAGGACGTCGCGTTGCAAATGCACTCGGCGCACCCTAGTTTTCGCGCCTTGAATCCATTGAGCCCCCCACGGTGGGAAGCGGCTCAGTATGGGGAGCCTTACATTGAATACCCAAGATCCCGGCATGATGGGCGCTATCATTCAGTTCGCACCGCTCGTTCTGATTTTCGTCCTGTTCTACTTCCTGATGATCCGTCCTCAGCAAAAGCGCATGAAGGAACATCAGGCGACGCTGAAGGCTTTGAAGCGTGGCGATGAAGTGGTTCTGTCGAACGGTATGGTCGGCAAGGTTACCCGCGTTGAAGAATCCGAAGTGATGGTGGACATCGCCCAAGGCGTTTCGGTCCGTGTGGTCCGTTCCATGATTGCCGACGTGCGCAACCGCACCGCTATCGCCGCCAACGACAAGGGCTAAGCCCTTTTTACAACGGCTTTAAAGCCGCCCCGGAGAAGCCCTGACATGATTCAGCTTGCACGCTGGAAAGTCGTCTTGGTCGTGCTGTCGCTCGTTTTCGGGCTACTGCTGGCCTTCCCCAGCATGCTCACATCCGAGCAGCGCGATGCGCTGCCGGGGTGGCTGCCTAAAAACGGCGTAAACCTCGGCCTTGACCTTCAGGGGGGCTCTTACCTCCTGCTGGAAGTCGATGTTCCGGCCATGCGCCAGAAACGCGTTAGCAACCTGATCGAAGACGTTCGCGTTTCGATGGGCGAGCAACGTGTGAATATCGGCAACCTGCAACGCGAGGATGGCGGTGTCGTTATCACTGTGGCCGATGGTGCCCAGTTCGATACGGCGCTGAAAACCCTGCGCGATATGGTCAATACCGGCGTCAACTCGTCTGGCGTTTCGGATCGTCAGGTGACCCGCCTCAGCGGTAACCGCATCCGTTACGGCTTCACCGATGTGGCCATGGCCAATATGGGTGCCACCGCCGTCGATCAATCGATCGAGGTTGTGCGCCGTCGTCTGGACAGCTCGGGCACCAAGGAAATCTCGATCACCCGTCAGGGTTCTGACCGCATCGTGGTTCAGGCTCCGGGGCAGAGCGATCCGGCCGAACTGGAGCGTCTGGTGGGCCAAACCGCCCAGCTGACTTTCCAGATGGTGGATACGTCGGCGACCGGTCTTCAGGATGCACTGGCTGGCCGCGTAGCTCCGGATTCGGAGCTGCTGGCCGATGATGCCGGCACGCCGTATCTGGTAAAGCGCCGCGTGCTGGTTTCGGGTGAAAACCTGACCCGCGCCAGCGTGGGTTCGGACCAGTCGGGTCGTCCGGCTATCGATTTCCAGTTCGACGGTCAGGGCGCTCGCCGCTTTGGTGAAGCCACTGCCCAGAACATCGGCAAGCCGTTTGCGATTATTCTGGACGGCAAGGTTATCTCGGCTCCGACCATCCAGTCGCCGATTACGGGCGGTAGTGGCCAGATTACCGGCAGCTTCTCGATCCAGTCGGCCGCCGAATTGGTGAACCTTCTGAACGGTGGTGCGCTTCCAGCTCCGCTGAAGGTTGAAGAGCGCCGCGTAGTGACTGCGGAACTCGGGGCCGATGCTGTTAAGGCAGGTGCCATTTCGACCATGATCGGCTTTGGCTTGATCATCGTCTTCATGATCGGTGCCTATGGCTTCCTGTTCGGTGGGATCTCGGTGCTGGGTCTGATCCTGAACGGGATTCTGATCGTGGCAGCGATGTCGATGATCGGTGCGACGCTGACCCTGCCGGGTATTGCCGGTCTGGTGCTGACGTTCGCAGTGGCTGTTGACGCCAACGTGCTGATCTATGAGCGCATGCGTGACGAGGCCCGTCTGGGACGCTCTCCGATTGCGACTATGGATGCCGGTTTCAACCGCGCCATGGGCACCATTGTGGACGCCAACCTGACGACCCTTGTGGCGGCCCTGATCATGTTCATGTTCGGTGCCGGTCCGGTTCGCGGTTTCGCATGGACCCTGACCATCGGTGTCTTCACCTCGATGTTCTCGTCGGTGATGGTCGCCCAAGTTCTGCTTGGCTACTGGCTCAAAGTGGCCAAGCCTAAAAAACTGCCGATTGCGGAGTAATGCCGATGCGTGGATGGCCTCTCATCAAACTGCTTCCGCAGACTACAAACTTCCACTTCGTCAAGCACGCCAAGTTCATGGGCGGTTTGGCTGTGCTGCTTTGTGTGGCTTCGATCGTGGGGTGTTTCTATCCGGGGCTGAACCTGGGTATCGACTTCCGCGGCGGTGCCTCGATGGAAGTCAGCAAGCCTGCCGGTCAGGTTCTGGAGTTGGATAAAGTGCGTAATGCCATGGGCGATCTCGACCTTGGTGACGTACAGGTTCAGGGTATCGACAGCGACTCTGCCGCTCTGATCCGTTTCCAGATTCCCGACGGTGCCAATCAGTCCGAAGTTGTTTCTCGCGTTGAAAAAGCGATTAGCGATTCGGTTGGCGAGGTCACCTATTCGGGTGTCAGCGTCGTGGGTTCCAAGGTCTCTGGTGAACTGTTCCGTTCGGGCATCTATGCACTGGGCGCAGCCATTTTCCTGATGTTCCTCTACATCTGGTTCCGCTTCGAGCCTCAGTTCGGTTTCGGTGCCATCATCGGTCTGCTTCACGACGTGATCCTGACCTTTGGCCTAATTGTCTTGTTCCGTTTCGAGTTCAGCCTGAATACCGTCGCCGCCATTTTGACGGTTATCGGCTATTCGATGAACGACACCGTGGTTGTGTTTGACCGCCTGCGTGAAAACCTGCGTAAGTACAAAACCATGCCGCTCAAGGAAGTCATCGATCTGTCGCTGAACGAAACTTTGTCGCGCACGATCATCACCGGTGTAACTGCCGTTGGCGTTCTGGCTGTACTGGCGATTTTCGGTGGTGCGGCTCTGTTCGATTTCTCGATCGTTCTGATGATCGGTATCGTTATCGGTACCTTCTCGTCGATCTATGTCGGTACACCGGTTGTCCTTCTGTGGGGCGTGAAACGCGGCAATATCGATCGTGACAAAGACGATCTGAAGCCTGTCAAGCTGGGTATGGCCAGCCGTCCGTAAGGATGTTTCAGGTTTGAAAATCAACCCGCCCTTTCATCGCAAAGGGCGGGTTTCTTTTTGGTTTAAGGTTTGTTGAGGCCTTCGGGCTTGCACCCCGGGTCAGTGTGCCGCATGGCAGGGGAATATGACTTCTGTAGATCTAGATACTCAGGTCCGTGGGGCTGATCTCGACCGCTGGTTGTCCAGTCGCTTTGTCGATGATTTTCAGGCACGCGCTGACCTAATCGCCCTGTATGCGTTTGAGGCCGAGCTTGTGGCCATTCCGACACGCGTGACACAGCCTTTGCTGGCCGAGATGCGGTACACGTGGTGGGCTGAACAGATGGATGGAGTATTTTCCAACACGCCGCGCAAAGGCCATCCGGTTTTGGAGGCTTTGACCGATCTAGTCGCCCGTCACGGCTTGGAGCGATCCGGGTTCGATGCTTTGATCGAAGCCCATATCGGTCGTGTGCATAAACAGCCGCACGATCTGGACGCCTTTTTCACGGCACCGATGCAACTGGCCGTCCAGATATTGGCGGGCGCAGGCTATGACGATGCTGTGCGTCCAGCCGGACAGGTTTTCGGGCTGATGCAGACAGGGCAGGAGCGCGAGGCCAAGGCTTTTATCCCTGTGGCCAACAAAGCTTTGAAATCGCTGCCACCCAAGGCGTTTCCGGCTGTAGCCCATGCGGGCCTGTCGCGCTCCGCCCCCGAATCCGTCAAACGGTTACAACTGTTCTGGAACACGGTGAGGGGCCGTATCTAATGTCTAAAGCACACCTACGAAAACCCGCCTCCATGTGGCTGGCGGTGACAACTCTGTTCGGACTGGCAGGAACCGTTGTCGGATTATTGCCCGTCATTCTGGTGTGGAGCGGTTTCCGATCCGGTTCGGTGCCTTTGGGGACGGCTCTGCTGACCATGGTGCCATATTGCAGCCTGATGATTTGTCCGTTGGTGGCGTGGTGGATGTTGATGCGTCGCCAGTACAAACTGGCCCTGATCATTGCCAGTCCTCCCATTGTGATGTGGACTGCATCCATGGTCATCAATGCCGCGAGATAATAAAAAGGCGGTGACCGAAATCACCGCCTTCTTTTATTGGGCGAAGTTGGCTTCCCGCCAGGACTTCAGGGCGTCCAACGCTCTGATGCTCTGAAGGCGCTTTTTGGCACGGCCGCGTTCCTTAGGATGGATGCGCTTGCCATCCTCATCGACCTTGGGGGCTTCCAGCGGCGGTAACAGGCCGTAATTGATGTTCATCGGCTGGAATTTCGAGCCTTCCATGTGGCCACCGGTGATGTGTTCGACCAGTGCGCCCATGGCCGTTTCTGGAGGCGGTGGAAGGATTGCCCTACCTAGTGCCTGAGCCGCAGCCAGACGACCCGTCAACAGACCCATGGCAGCGCTTTCGACATAGCCTTCGACGCCCGTAACTTGACCTGCAAAACGAAGGCGCGGCATGGCCTTGAGGCGCAGTTGCTTGTCCAGAAGTTTGGGGCTGTTGATATAGGTGTTGCGATGTAGGCCACCGAGGCGGGCGAACTGGGCATTCTCCAAGCCAGGGATCATGCGGAACACATCGGTCTGTGCGCCATATTTCATCTTGGTCTGGAAACCGACCATGTTGAACAGGGTGCCTAGCGCATTGTCTTGACGCAGTTGCACGATAGCGTGGCACTTGACTGTCGGGTTGCGCGGATTGGTCAGGCCCACCGGCTTCATAGGGCCGTGGCGTAATGTTTCGCGACCACGCTCGGCCATCACCTCGATGGGCAGGCACCCATCAAAATAGGGGACGTGTTCCCATTCCTTGGAAACAGCTGTGGGACTGGCCAGCAGCGCGTCGATGAAAGCTTCGTACTGTGCCTTGTCCATCGGGCAGTTGACATAGGCCGCCGTCTCGCCGCTTGGGCCTTCCTTGTCATAGCGCGACTGGCGCCATGCGATGTCAAAATTGATGCTGTCCGCATGGATGATTGGCGCAATGGCATCAAAGAAGCTGAGACCTTCTGCACCACCCAGTTTCAGAATGGCATCGGCCAGAGCAGGAGACGTCAGTGGACCGGTCGCGACAATTACATTGTCCCAGTCTTCGGGGGGGATGCCGTCGATTTCTTCGCGCACGATTGTAATCAGCGGATGCTCGGACAACTTTTTGGTGACAGCCTCCGAGAAGTTCACGCGGTCAACGGCCAGAGCGCCGCCTGCAGGAACCTGATGTTCGTGTCCGCACGCCATAATGATGGAGTTCAGCTCGCGCATTTCTTGATGCAGCAAGCCGACAGCATTGTATTCCCAGTCGTCCGAACGGAACGAGTTGGAGCATACCAGTTCGGCAAGGCCTGCCGTATGGTGGGCATCGGTGCGGATTTCGACGGTCGAACCGTCGCTCGCCGTCTCGTCTCGACGCATTTCATGCAGGATGACAGGGACACCGGCATTGGCGATCTGCCATGCGGCTTCGGAACCGGCCATGCCGCCGCCAATTACGTGGACAGGGCGAATAGTGGATTGGGTGGACATGCTGCGGCTTCTAGCGACGAAAAGGCCCGCTGTCATGTTGAACCAACATCGCTTAGTCTTGATCTAAGACAAGGGCGGGAGATTCCATCAGGATGCGGGTTCAATACGATATCGGTAAGGTGTTCCAGGATAGCTTTGCCGTCATAAAAGCCCACCCTTGGTGGGTACTGGCTTGGGGCGCATTATTGATCGTGCTGCCGACCATTCCGGTCATTCCAATGTTTGTCTGGATGGCAAACAATTTCGAAGTCTTGGCCGATAATCCCGAAGCGATGAATGAAATGATCGGGCTGAACCTGCTCGCCAATCTGTCATCGGTATTACAGCTATTGTTGATGGTTCCGATTATCGCCGCCGTAGCGCGGCTGGTTCTGGGTAAAGGGATTGGCCGTATTGTCGGTCTTCGCGCCAGCATGGACGAGTTATGGGTTTTTGTGACCTATATTGCGATCGTGCTTGGCTTCTTTATTGCGGCGATGATTATCGCCCTGATCGCCGTATTTGCGGGTTTGATCGTCGGTTATGCTAGCGGTATCGAAGCTGCCGGCGTTGGGACTGGTATTGTGATCGGCTTGGTCGCGATCCTGCCAATGATTTGGGTCGGTGTGCGCCTTTCACTCCTTGTTCCCGCCAGCATAGATTTGAACACCTTTGCGCTGGTACCGGCATGGAAGGCATCAAAAGGGCATTTCTGGCCATTACTGGGTACGGCATTCCTGTCGATGTTGATCATGATGGCCATCAGCATCGTTTGGATGATTGCATTGTTTTTGATCATCCTTGTGCTGGGTTTTGTGGGCGGAGCTGCGGGTTTGGTAGCTTTTAATGAAGACCCGTCCCAATGGAACTGGGTGGCGTTGATCGTTATTGGTGTAGTGCTTATGGCTGTACCGACCTTCTTTATGCAGGGGCTGAATACGGTGCTTACCATCGCGCCGTTCACTTCGGCGTGGCGTCAGTTAAGACCGTCCGTTGAACAACAGGGCGATCCCGGCATTGTGCCGGAACTTTAAATCAAGGATTTTATTATGAAATTCGGGCCCACCGATGCGGTGTTTGAAGGCTTCCGCATTACCCGCCAGAAGCCTGTGCTGCTGTTGTGGTTAGGACTTGTCTATGCCGTGATCAGTGCCATTACGGTGGCCTTGGCCTATCAGTCCTTTGTCGAGTTAATGGGGTTTGTGGCGACGATCCAAGCGGGGCAGGAGCCGGACGAGGCCTTGGCCATGCAACTGCTGGGGGCCTATGGCCGTGTAATCGCTGTAGCTCTGCCATTGTCACTGGTCGCCTCGGCAATCATTTGGCCAGCGATTGTGCGATCGGTCTTGACGCCTGAGGATAGCCGTTTCGGTTATCTGCGCCTTGGCCGCGACGAGCTGAATACTTTTGTGGTGGTTTTGGCTCTGTCACTGGTGTGGGTTGCAGCGCTTGTTCTGGCTGGCGCGATTGTTGGTCTAGCGGCACTAGCCGGTGTTGCGTTTGCGGTTTTGACGGGCTTGCTGGTTTTCTTTGGTCTGGTCGCATTTGCGCTATGGTTCGGCGTAAAGTTCAGCCTTGCTGTGCCAATCACGGTTGCTGAAAAGCGCATTGCCATCATGGACAGCTTCCGAATGACCAAGGGTCATTTCTGGCCGCTGTTAGGCATGGCGTTTCTGGCAGGTATCCTGTCGTTTGGTGTGAACTTGTTGGTCAACATCATAGCCATGCCGTTTGCAGCCATTTCAGGTGGTGGCTTTGGTCTGCTGACGGGGCAAGGCGTGACGGCGCTGACGATTATCGGATTTATCGGCACAGTAGTGCTAAGCCTGCTCATGGCTTCAGCGCAGGCTCTGATCTTGTATGCGCCGTTTGTAAGCGCCTACCGGATGTTGAAACAAAGCTGATCTAAGCGGACGAACAAAAAAGGCCGGATCACCTTCAGGGCGATCCGGCCTTTTTCTTACCCGTTGGCGGCTGCCAGCTGTGCCACGCGGGACTGCCGACGTTCTTCGTGTCGGTCCAGCACTTCCTTGAGGTATTTGCCGGTCCAACTCTTGGGGTTTTGGGCAACTTCTTCGGGCGTGCCGATGGCGACAATCTCGCCGCCGCCGTCACCCCCTTCAGGGCCGAAGTCGAGGATGTAATCGGCTACCTTGATGACATCGAGATTATGCTCGATCACCACGATGGTGTTGCCGTTGTCGACCAGTTCCTGAAGCACTTCCAGAAGCTTGCGGGTATCCTCGAAATGCAGGCCGGTTGTCGGCTCGTCGAGGATATAGAGCGTTTTGCCGGTGGCGCGTTTGGACAGTTCCTTGGACAGCTTCACACGCTGGGCTTCACCGCCGGAAAGGGTGGTGGCGGGTTGGCCAACCTTGACATAGCCTAGACCCACGCGGGCCAAGGTCAGCATCTTGTCTCGGATCGACGGCACAGCCTCGAAGAATTTTCCAGCCTCTTCGACAGTCATATCCAGAACATCGGATATGCTCTTGCCTTTAAAGAGGATTTCCAGCGTTTCGCGGTTATAGCGTTTACCCTTGCAGACGTCGCAAGTGACGTAAACATCCGGCAGGAAGTGCATCTCGATCTTGATGACACCGTCGCCCTGACAGGATTCGCAACGGCCGCCTTTGACGTTGAAGCTGAACCGGCCCGGTCCATAACCACGCGCCTTGGATTCCGGCAGACCCGCATACCAGTCGCGGATCGGATTGAAGGCCCCTGTATAGGTGGCGGGGTTGGAACGCGGCGTACGGCCAATCGGCGACTGGTCAATGTCGATGACCTTGTCGAAGTGGTTCAAGCCTTCGATCCGGTCATGGTGCGCGGGGGCAGCCGAAGCATTATGCAGGCGGCGCGCCGCGGCCTTGTACAGTGTTTCGATGGTAAAGGTGGATTTGCCGCCACCGGATACGCCGGTGATGCAGTTGAAAACACCGACCGGAATAGAACCCGTAACATTCTTCAAATTGTTGCCGGTCGCGCCCGAGATGGTCAGCATCTTCTTGCGGCTGATCGGGCGTCGGCCATCGATCGGCAATGGGATTTCACGTGCACCGGTCAGGTATTGACCTGTCAGGCTATCTGGATTGGCCATGATTTCAGCGGGCGTGCCCTGAGCCCGAACCGTGCCGCCATGAACACCCGCACCGGGGCCAATATCAATCACATGGTCGGCGGTCAGGATCGCTTCTTCGTCGTGTTCGACGACCAGCACCGAGTTGCCGAGATCACGAAGGCCGCGAAGGCTTTCCAGCAGGCGGGTATTGTCGCGCTGGTGTAGACCAATGGAGGGTTCGTCCAGCACATAAAGCACCCCGGTCAGACCCGAGCCGATCTGACTGGCCAGACGGATACGCTGGCTTTCACCACCGGACAGAGTGCCCGAAGCGCGTGACATGTTCAGATATTCCAGGCCGACATTATTCAGAAAGCGCAACCGGTCGGTGATTTCCTTCAGGATACGGCGCGCAATCTCCATCTGTTTCTCAGTCAGGCTCTCTTCGAGGGTCGAGAACCACAGGAAGGCTTTGGAGATGGACAGTTCGGAAATCTCAGCAATATCTGCTGCCCCGACCTTTACGGCCAGTGCTTCGGGCTTCAGGCGCTTGCCGCCGCAGGAGTCGCAAGGCGTTTCGGATTGGTAACGGCCCAGTTCCTCGCGAACCCATGCCGAGTCCGTCTCGCGCCAGCGACGCTCCAGATTGGGCATAATGCCTTCGAACGGCTTGGAGACTTCGTATTTGCGAGCATTGTCGTCATAGACGAACTTGATCTTCTCGCTGCCGGTGCCTTGCAGAATGACCTTCCGGGCATTGGCGGGAAGCTCTCGCCATGGCTTATCCATCGAGAAGCCATAGTGAAGCGACAGCGCCTGCAGGGTCTGGGTATAGAGCGGTGACTGACCCTTGGACCAAGGCGCAATGGCTCCGCCATGCAGGGTCTTGTCGCGATCCGGCACCACCAGATCGGCATCGAAGGCCAGTTTGACACCGAGCCCGTCGCACTTGGGACAGGCTCCGAACGGGTTATTGAACGAGAACAAACGCGGTTCGATCTCGGTAATGGTGAAACCCGATACCGGACAAGCGAAGCGCTCTGAGAAGATCAGTGTGCGGGGTTCGGTTTCACCCTCGGCTGGCTTGAGCCACTCGGCTACCGCCAGACCATCCGCAAGCCCTAGAGCCGTTTGCAGACTGTCGGCATAGCGACCTTCAAGGCCGTCTTTAGTGACAATACGGTCCACAACGATATCGATGTCGTGCTTGAATTTTTTGTCGAGGGTCGGGGCGTCCTCGATGGCATAAAGCTCGCCGTCGATCTTCAGGCGCTGGAAGCCCTGACGCTGCCACTCGGCGATTTCCTTTTTATACTCGCCCTTGCGACCGCGCACGACAGGGGCAAGCAGCATGATGCGCTCGCCCTCGGGCAAGGCAGACAGCTTGTCGACCATCTGGCTGATAGTCTGGCTTTCGATCGGCAGCCCCGTGACCGGCGAATAGGGGATACCCACGCGCGCCCATAACAGACGCATATAGTCATGGATTTCCGTGACCGTACCGACCGTAGAGCGCGGGTTTTTGGAAGTGGTTTTCTGTTCAATCGAAATGGCCGGTGACAGGCCCTCAATCAGGTCCACATCCGGCTTGCCCATCAGTTCCAGGAACTGGCGGGCATAGGCCGACAGGCTCTCCACATAGCGGCGCTGGCCTTCGGCATAGATAGTGTCGAACGCCAGCGAGGATTTGCCCGAACCCGACAGGCCGGTCATCACCACCAACTGCTCGCGCGGAATATCGATATCGACATTCTTGAGGTTGTGCTGGCGGGCACCACGCACGCGGATAAAGTTATGTTTTTCGCTCATGGAAGCCGCAAACACGCAAACAGAGGGGAGGGAGTGTATCTAGAACAAAGATTGAACATTAGTCGAGAGGCTTATACCTCTTCTGGTGTCCAGCCTATGTCGGAACGCACAAAACGCTGGCCGTGATCCAGCAGGACACCGTTCGAATTGGCGATACCCAGTTCCAGACTTTGGGCAATCCGGCGTGCACGGACAATGAAATGGGGACCGGCGACGGGGCCGCATATCTCCATGGCCGTGGCCTCAAAAATCTCCAGCCAGCGATCGAAATGGCGGGCGTCGATGGGCAGAGGCAGGTGTTTGGGCATCGGGCGTCCCTGATAGACGCCGCTATGCAGGGCCACCGAGGACCAGAACAGTTTCATCTGCGCCAGATGGGGCCTCCACTCGCTGACCCGCTCCATAAATATCGGGCCAATCAGGGAATCCTGGCGCACGCGCTCATAGAATCCCTCGACCAGACGATCGATCATGGCCTCGTTGATGCCGGTCTCGGCTTGTACACGCGCAACAGATTTCGCACGGCGGGCTTCGGCATGCCGACGTTCATCTGGAGTTTGTATGGCAAAGTCGAGCGTAGAGCGGGTCGGTTTCATAGGATCCTAGATAGGTATGAAAAGGCGTGATCCCAACCATATGCCGGTCATCCGGTGACGGTTTGGCATGCAGTTGTTACTTTTAGCTACTTGCAAGGCGTGCCGTATGCCCCCATGTTTCACTCAGCCCACATTGTTTTAGGAGGCTTGAATATCATGATCATCGCACTGGTTACCGCAACGGTTCTGTCTGCAATGATGCTCGTGGTGTTTCATGCCAATCAACCTAAAGCCAAACGTGTCCGGGTCCGCATACGCGACCCTCGTATCGGTCGCCGCCCGTACAACTGACGGCTCCACCCTATTTGAAAATCTTGATCTGACGCTCGGTGCCGAGCGCATAGGCATTGTCGGTGCCAATGGGTCCGGCAAGTCGACTTTGCTCGACATAATTGCCCAGAAACGTATGCCTGACGATGGTCATGTATCTGTCACGGGTAAGGTTGTGCGTCTGGACCAGCAGACGGGTGCTTTTACCGACATGTCCGTCGCTACCGCATTGGGTGTTGAGGAAGAATGGGCACGGATTAACCGCATCCTTAACGGTATTGCGAGCGACGATGATCTGGATCGGGCGGACTGGGACCTGCAGGCCCGTCTGGATAAGGCGTTGCTGGCGCTTGGCCTGACAGAGCTTGATCCTGCTCGACCTATGTCGAGCCTCAGTGGTGGAGAACGCACGCGTGTCTATCTGGCGGGATTAAAGCTGGCACAGACTGACATAGTTTTACTCGACGAGCCGACCAACCATATGGACGCGCCAGGCCGCGAGGCGGTTATAGCCATTCTCCGTGACTGGGAAGGATGCCTGATTGTGGCTTCTCATGATCGGGATCTGTTGCAGCATGTGGACCGGATCGTAGAGCTGTCGCCTTTGGGGCCGCGTATATATGGCGGCAATTACGAACTGTATCGTACGATGCGGGATGCTGAACGACTGTCGGCGGATTTAGCCTTGTCACAGGCCAAGCGGGCCGTGGACAGCGCAAGACAAGAGGCACAAAACCAGCGCGAAGCTCGTGAACGGCGCGATGGGGCCGGAAAACGGGCTTCTCTGCAGGGGGGGCAGCCCAAAATCTTGCTTGGAAGGCGCAAAAGTATTGCGCAACAGAGCGCCGGACGCGAAAACACTTTGGTGGCACGCAAGATGGCGTCACTCCAGAGCGATTTGTTGCAGGCTCAAGGTGCTGTGGCGCGCACCCGAAATCCGGCTATCCGGATCAATCCTACGGGTTTGGGGTCGGGCCGCGAGATTGTACGACTGGAACAGGCCATTGTGCGACGCGGCGGGCGTACGCTGTTGGGACCAGTGGATATGCGGCTGGGCGGGCCATTTCGTCTTGCGATTACAGGTCCCAATGGTTCCGGAAAATCGACGCTGATGGCGCTTCTATCGGGACATACTGATCCTGATGAAGGTTCGGCAGAGGTTTTTGAGCTCGCTGCCATGCTGGATCAGGATGTCAGCCTTCTTGATCCACACGAGACCGTGCGTGATGCGTGGCTGCGCCTAAATCCCGAATGTACACCACAACAGGCTCAAGCCGCTTTGGCAGGCTTCCTGTTTCGTAACACGGCAGCGATGAAACGTGTCAGTGAGCTATCTGGGGGAGAACGCCTGCGTGCAGGCTTGGCCTGTGTGCTGGGAGGCGAGAAACCGGCGCGATATTTATTGCTGGATGAGCCAACCAATCATCTGGATATTCCGTCAGTGGAAGCCATTGAAACAGCATTGGCCGAATATGACGGGGCTTTGGTGGTTATCAGTCATGACCGCCGTTTTCTGGAAGCCATCGGTATAGAGCAGGTGTGTAACCTAACCCCAACTGTCCATCACACCCTTGCGTCGTGAGGGCGGGGTATTGATCTGGGTGCGCGGTTCCCGTTCGGCCTTGCCAAACAGCCAGCCCTGACCGTGAGTTACACCAAGAGAATGTAGGGTGATGGCTTCGCTCTCGGTTTCGACCATCTCCGCAACGGTCACCATTTTCAGGGAACGGCACAGCTCGACCAGATGGCTAATCATGGTGCGGTGGCGTGAATTGTCCGTCAGACCGCGTACCAGTGTGCCGTCGATTTTCACAATGTCGGCATTCAGGCCGCGCAGATAGTCAAAACTGGCCGAGCCCACTCCGAAATCGTCGATGCAGATTCTGACACCTGCATTCTTCAGGGCTGTTAGACGACGATTGGCTGAGCCGATATCAGCCAATGCTGCTGTTTCGGTCACCTCGATCAAGAGGCGGTTGCGAATATGCGGCGTATCGGCCGTCATGGCCAACAGCGAGGACACATAGGAATCGTTGGACAGCGATGCGCCGGAGACATTGACCGCGACATTCAACGCAGCATTTTCGGGTTTACCGAGACAGTTGACCGCCATTTCAGCAACAGTGCGATCAAAACTTTCGATCAAAGCAAGCTCTTCGGCCATGCGAATGGCGGGGCCGGGACTGGTTGAGCGTGGAAAGCGTGAAAGGGCTTCGTGATGGTGGACTGTGCGGGCTTTCAGGTCGACAATAGGCTGATAGTGAAGCTCGAAATCACGGTCACGCACAATATTGCGGAACCGTTCAGCATCTCTGAGCGTACGCTGCAATGCTTCCGCGAAATGCGCTTCGGGATTTTCAAGATTGTCTTCACGGAGGCAGGCCTCGATCGCGAATCGCATGGCCCGCAAAGCCGATGACGCATCGCTACCTAATGGCGAGTTGCCAGATTTTGATGATAACGGCACGCCTTTGTTCTCACCCATGGCGCGAATTTCAGCATCAATGTCGCGGCCATTCTCTGTGGTATGCACAACAGCATAACGATCATGGGTGAGGCGACCGGCAGACTGTCCGTCCAGCGAGATTGAACGCAAGGTGGCATTCAGGTCGGCATAAATTTCAGGGCGGCGTTCGCTGGGGACATTGTCCATGCCCGCCACATCGACAAAGGCGAGCGCGAGTTTCTCAACTTCACTTTCGACGCTGTCATGGAGGCGGAACCTGAGACTGGCCAGCATGTCCTGCGCCTCAGGCAGCTCATCCGAGCTTGAAATCGGGGCATTAGCGGGGCGTATCGAAGCGGTCTTGTCTATATAGGACAAGGAGCAGGACACAGCTGGCGCAAGCTCGGGGAGCCTAAAAACATGCAGCCGGGCCATGCGTTGATGGTTTCCACCGCAATCAATAGCGACGTCCAGGGGCGGGCTGCGATGTCCAGCAGGCAGAGACTGGATCAAGGCTTTAAGGTCTGCGGCCCCTTCAGGGCTGAGCCGGTCAGCTAGAGGATGGCCAACCCATTGCGCGACAGGCGCAGTAGGCACAGGTCCAGCACCCAAGGCGAAGCGTACGACACCTTGCTTGTCCAGCTCGATCAACGCATCTGCCGAAGCGAAGGCCAAGCCTAAAAGGCGTGTGGCAAGCGTCATACGGTGGAATCAAAGCCTTGGCTGGAAAACTGGGACTAAATTGAAGCTTCCGCACCTTATACGCAAGCCATTATGACCGCGCGAGTTTAATCAAGCCTTGCGGTCTAGGGCAACAGCCCGCCCGTCACCCGATGCGGCATGCCCCGATGCCATATAGCCCGTCCCCATAGCACGGTTGTTGGCGACTTCTGAGGCAATCGTACGGACCAGACCTTCGGATATGCGGCGCGCAGCCTCAATGGCTTCGGAATGTACGGCCAGCGTTTCGTCGAATGTCTCGGTGGCCTTGATGAGGGCCTGCTTTAATTCCAGAGGCGCGTTGGCGACCAGACCGGGATTGGCTTTGATACGGGCGGACTCACGACGATACTCGTTGGCCAGTTCGGCGGTTTCGGCCATGCCCTGTGCCATGTCGGCAGCCTTGTGGCTACGAACCAGTTCTAGTTCTTTGAGTAGACGCGCATCCAGTTGCTTTGTCAGACCAATCAACTTTTCAAGCTGGAGGCTCGCCATTTCGCTATCCAAATTCATACGAGGCCTTCCTGTGCCTTAAGCATATGCGACATGACTTTGTCTGCCAGGCCTACACCACCGGCCTTGGCGGTTTCTTTGGCCATGGCTTCGACCAGAAACCCGCGCCACATTTCTTCGCCCGCACCACCGCCAAACGGGGCATCGGTGCTGAGACCCTCGAACATGGGCTTGAGCATCTGGGACAGATAACTGGCCTCGAAATCCTGCGCCGTTTGGCGGATTTGCTCGACCGTATGATTTTTGGATGGTGCGCTAAAGCCGCCAAGAGGGCGAATGAGCGCGGGATTGAGTTCGGAAGCACCCATTAGATCACCTCGATTTCGGCTTGTAGAGCCCCTGCTGCCTTGATGGCTTGCAGGATGGAGATCATATCGCGCGGGCTGACGCCAAGGGCATTCAGGCCGTTGACAAGTGAGGACAGGGAGGTTTGTCCGCCGACGATTTGCATACGGCGTCCCATTTCTTCCTCTACCGTCACTGACGATTGCGGCGTCACGACCGTTTGACCATTTCCAAAAGGATTGGGCTGGCTGACCATCGGGCTCTCCTGAACCGAGACTGTCAGATTGCCTTGGGCGATGGCGACGGTAGATACACGCACGGCCTCGCCCATAACGATCACGCCATTGACCTCGTCGATAACAACCTTGGCAGGGGTGTCGACAGACACGGGCAGGTTCTCGACGCTGCTGATGAAACCCGCAACTGATTGGCCTTGAGGTGCGCGAACGGCGATGACAGTGCCATTCTCGGCATGGGCCGTTCCGGGGAAGGTCTGGTTGATAGCCTGAGCCACGCGTTGTGCGGTGGTGAAGTCGGGATTGCGAAGGGCCAGACGCAGAACGTCCATGTTTTGTAGATTAAAGCCGGTTTCCAGTTCCACGACTGCGCCGGAAGAAATCCGCCCTGCTGTGGGTACGCCGCGCGTTATTGAGGACCCCGAACCGCCCGAGGCCGAAACAGCACCGGTTTGGACCGCACCTTGGGCTACGGCATAGACCTGTCCATCGGCCCCCTGCAGGGCTGTCACCATCAATGTACCGCCCAAAAGGCTCTTGGCATCGCCCATGGCCGAGACGGTGACGTCCAGACGGGCACCCGGAACAGCGAAAGGTGGAAGTTCGGCGGTAACGATTACAGCTGCGACATTCTTGGTATTTGCTGTGGTGCCCCGGATATTGACGCCTTGGCGCTCCATCATCCCTTCGACCGATTGACGGGTGAACGGAGAGTTACGAAGAGAGTCGCCGGTGCCGTTGAGGCCGACCACCAGACCATAGCCCATCAACTGGTTTGTACGCACACCTTCAACCGACGCCACATCCTTGATGCGCGACTGGGACAGGGCGTCCGAGGGTAGAGCAGCCACGGCCAAAAAGGCTAGGGCTGCTGCCGGAGCTATAAGAGTGGTAAGAAACTTCTGCATACGACAGGCGTCCCTGTTAGGTGTTCGCAATTAACCATGCGAACTTCATGCCGAAGAAATTGATGTTTAAATTCAATGACAGTGAAAATTTGAGCGGGGATATCGCGGCAAATTGTGCCGGGGTGTTAACCAAGATTTCAGCCCTCTAGCCCAGCTTGCAGCTAGATCGGGAGTAAAGCTCATGAAGGTCAATGGTGTTGGCGGCCCCGCCGTCCCCTCTACGTCTAGACCGGCATCGAAAAGCGCCGAGGGCTTTCGTCTGCCCGGCTCCGGCGGTTCTTCGTCGGCAAGCGCAGCCAGTGCGGCCAGTTCCAGCACTGGCGTATCCGGTGTTTCTGCTCTGATGGCTTTGCAGGGGGTTGAAGACCCGATCGAGCGTCGCCGTCGTGCAATCCGTCGCGGCTCGAACCTTTTAGACAAGCTGGACGAGCTGAAACTGGCCCTTTTGGCGGGTGAAGCCGCACCGGTTAACCTGCAAGGCTTGGCGCGCGCCATGAGCGAGACACGAGAAGGTGATGAGGAAGCGGGTTTAAAAACAGTTCTCGATCAAATTGATCTTCGCGCTGCGGTTGAAATGGCAAAGGTAGAAACGCGCCGAAAAACCTAGATTTTATGTGATCTTGTCAAAGTTTTTGCTGAAATCATGCAGTCATAGCGTATTAAATGCACAGTTATCCACTGATCTGGATAGCGTTGCTATATCAATGATCGATTAGCGGCATTGCGCCGTAAGGAATCGTTCAATATAGGCGGCATTGCGCCACAGGGGGGCGCGACTAAACGAGCGTTAAGCCAATGAACGCAACCGCGACCTTGATCCGTCAAGAAACGGAGACGTACCGGCCTTCGGATGACGAACCGTTTATGAACGATAGACAGTTAGCCTATTTTAAAGGCAAGCTGTTGCAGTGGAAGGAAGATATCCTCCATGAAGCGCGTGGGACGGTAACGAACCTCAAATCGGAAACGGAAAATCATCCTGATCTGGTTGATAGGGCTTCGTCCGAAGCAGATCGTGCATTGGAGCTTCGCACCCGTGATCGTCAGCGCAAGCTGATTTCCAAGATTGACGAGGCATTGCGTCGTATCGAGGACGGGTCATACGGTTACTGTGAAGAAACGGGCGAACCTATCGGTCTGGGGCGGTTGGAAGCTCGCCCTACAGCGACGCTGTCGGTTGAGGCGCAAGAAAGGCACGAGCGTCGAGAACGCGTTCATCGCGACGACTAAGATTTCAGACGGCCGCTTCGGATTGAGGTGGCCGTTTTCTTTTTGTCGGCGGTGGCAGGGTAATAATAGACTAGATGCCTTGACTTCGCCTCATGGCGGCGCGACCAAGCCGCCTCGTTTTGAGGTCAAAGGCTGTCATGTCCGTCAAGGTCCGTTTCGCCCCGTCGCCGACGGGAAAGCTGCACGTTGGTAACGTCCGCACCGCATTGGTGAACTATCTATTCGCCAAGGGGCAGGGCGGCAAGTTCGTGCTGCGTATTGATGACACCGATCTGGTCCGCTCGACCAAGGAGTCTGAAGATAATATCGAGATCGACCTGAAATGGCTCGGTATGGATTGGGACGAGCGTTACAACCAATCCAAGCGTTTTGATCGATATGAAGCTGCGGCCGAGAAGCTGAAGGCTTCGGGGCGTCTTTACCCCTGCTATGAAACGGCGGAAGAGCTGGACCTGCGACGCAAGGTACAATTGTCGCGTGGTATGCCGCCTATTTATGACCGTGCGGCCCTAAAGCTGACGGACGAGCAAAAGGCGGCGTACGAGGCTGAAGGACGCAAGCCGCACTGGCGCTTCAAGCTGGAAGGCAAGCGCGTCGCTTGGGAAGATCTGGCCCGTGGTCACGCCGAGGTCGACACGGCCTCGATGTCGGACCCCGTCCTGATCCGCGCGGACGGCCTGTTCCTCTACACGCTGCCGTCGGTGGTCGACGATATCGACATGGAGATCACCCACATCATCCGTGGCGAGGACCACGTTACCAATACCGGTGCCCAGATCGAGATTTTCGAAGCTCTGGGTGCCAAGATGCCGGGCTTTGCGCATATGCCGCTCTTGGTGGGTGCCGATGGATCGGCCCTGTCCAAGCGCCTTGGTTCGCTGGCCATCATGGATATGCGCGCAGACGGCTATGAACCGATTGCGATCACCAGCCACCTCGGCAAGATCGGTACCTCGGACAATCTCGAAATTGCGGCATCGATGCAGGAACTGGGAGAAAGCTTCAGCTTCTCCAAGATGGGCCGTTCCCCTGCGCGTTATGACGAAGCCGATCTGGGCCGTCTGAACGCTCAGGCCTTGCAGGTCATGCCGTACGAAGTTGCCAAGCCGCGCCTTGCTGAACTGGGCGTTGATCTGGGCGAGGACTTCTGGAATGTGGTGCGTCCGAACCTGAACTTCTTCAAGGAAGTTGAAGACTTGGCTGCGATTGTGAATGGCCCGATCACGCCAGTGATCGAAGATGTGGCCTTTGCCGAATCTGCTCTGAAGCTGTTGCCCGAAGAAATCGGTGCCGATGTCTGGTCGGTCTGGACCGGCGCAGTAAAGGCCGAGACAGGTGCCAAGGGCAAGGGTCTGTTCATGCCGCTGCGTCTGGCCCTGACCGGACAGGCGCACGGGCCGGATATGGGCGCTATTGTGCCGATGATCCCGCGTGAGCGCCTTGTCGCTCGCCTTAAAGGTGAAACAGCCTGATCCGATGGATATGTAGATAAAAGAAAGGCCGCTCCATTCGGAGCGGCCTTTTTTGTAGCCGGTAGACGGTACAGATCAGTCGGCGTTGCAAACGGCCAACTCTTCGGCGGTCAGTTCGGTGCCTTTATAGGCGAAGGCCGAAACCTTGCCGATACGGGCAACAACGCGGCGGCAGGCGCGCGATGCCGGTTGGGCCGAACCGCCCGTCGCGGTGCACGAGGTGCCTTCGCAGCGCCATGCAGCGCCATCCACGATCAGACGACCGGCTGGTGCCTTGGCGGTGTCAACGAGAGTCGCGCGGGTGGCCGGCGCGTCGGCGAAAGCAGGGGCGGCCGCAAACAGTACGGCGGCGATAGCGATGGCACGCATATTAAATCTCCTGAACCAAAAACCCGGGGAGGACACGCAAAAGAAGGCCAGTTATGTGCGTTGTTTTTGGAGACTGTCAACATAAGTGAACACTGATTTGTTAACGGCGTTCACTTTGTCGCACTTTATCGGGGATCGTGGCGGACGTGGGGCGTTGATTCGGATTTCTGCATCATTTCGATCGCTTCTTCGACTGAAGTCGCAACCGTATAAGCTTCAAGGAAAGAGGCAGGCGTCATTCCCGCTTTTACGGTCTCTTCAAGCAGGGTGAACAGGCTGTCCCAGAAGCCGAGTATGTTGAGGAAAATGACTGGCTTGGCGTGCAGATCCAGACGTTTCCACGACAGCAACTCGATGACTTCTTCGAGGGTGCCGACACCGCCCGGTGCCACGACAAATACGTCGGATTCATCATACATCATCTGTTTGCGCTGGTGCATCGACTCGACAATCACCGTTTCCACCTCGTCGAAGAGGCGTTCTCGGCTGCGGAGAAAGCGCGGCATGATGCCGACCACGCGACCGCCCTCGGCATGGGCTGCACGTGCCGATGCTCCCATCAGGCCAACGCCGCCGCCGCCATAAACCAGTCGCCAGCCCGCCTGTGCCGTCTGTTGTCCGAAAGCGCGACCGGATTCGAGATAAGCAGGATCATTACCATCCGAAGAGGCACAAAACAGGCAAACCGATTGGCCTTCATAGGGCGCGACAGTGGATTTCAGTTCAGTCATGGCAACTCTGGCTGTGGGGGAAAAGGGAGACATTGTGCCCTGAAACGGGCATGGATTTATCTAGCAGAGAATCTGGAGGATGAGTGAAGATGAAACCTTGTCAGGTCGCTAAAACTTTGACCTGTGCTGCGGTTCTTTCGGTATTCGCTCTTTCGGCGTGTAAGCCTGCGGATCAAACAGCCATCGATCAAGGTATTGCGAGCACGGAATGGGTTCGGCCTCCGTCGTTGGATAATGCGATCTGGAACGGGAACGAGATCCGTCTTGCGGGTGCGGCTGAACCAAACGGGCGGGTTGTGTTGGCGGGGATGAATGGTCGCGTCTATGCGGCTAATGCCAAACCGGACGGTAGTTTTGAAATCGAGCTGAATGTTCCAGATCAGGGGTTGTACCTGAAGCCTCGTTCCCAGATCGGACAAGAGTTCATCGACGGGCACGGACTAGTCTTTCTCAAAGCGGGCGAACATCCCGTAGCGGTTACGCTGACGGATGGTGAAGCCAGCTATCGATTAGCCCATAATAGCGCACTGGAAGCCGTCGACAGCGACGGTGCCATGATGATCGTGTCGGGCCATGCGCCGACGACATCTGTGCCACGCCTGTTGGTGGATAGTCGGGCTATGCCTGTCGAATTAGATTCGAGCGGGCACTGGGCGGTTATTTTGCCTGCAGGTAAAGGTCCGTCAGTGATTAAGTTGGGTGAACGAACCTATCACTATCCCGGACTTGGGGCAGTGGAATCAGGTATCGAATTTGTTTCGGATGGCTGGCGTATCACGCGAAAAATCGGGGACAATGCTGTGCAGTCCACATGGTTGCCTGTCGATAGGTAGCTGAATGGTAATGAAATATTTACTGTTAATCTTTTGTTAACCAAAACAGATAGAACTAGGCATGTTCTCTGAATTTCGAGAGCACCCACCACCACCGAATACTTTTTACCCGGCGCTTCTGGTGCCGGGTTTTTTCTGCTCGGTATTCTGATCAATCATCAACAGAGGTTCGAACAGGTGTCGGGAAAGGTGGCTGACAACAGGAACAGCCACGCCGTCTCCGGTCAGGTGATAGGCATCATTATAGTTCTTGGGCAGGCGATAGTGATCGGGCAGACCCATCAGGCGTGCCGTCTCGCGCGGTGAGATCAAGCGTGAGCGGATACGACGACCATCCACGATCATAATGATTTGACGGCTGGAGCCGCCCGAAGGGGTTCTCAAACATCCCGCCACATCGTCAAAGCGCACTTCGGCACGTTGAACCTTGGTGCCGTCGGCCAGCCGGCGCGTGCGCTTGTAGATGCCGCCAACCATGCGCCGGCCAGAGCGTTTGGCGGCTGTGACCTTGGCGAGATTAACGTCGGACATCTTGGCCAGAAGCGCGCGGGTTTCATCCATGGAATGCCATTCCACGCCCTTGGGCCGGTCTTCGATAATGTCGACAAAATCCAGAGGCCGTCGCGGCGGGGTTGGCAGGTTCCACCACAGCATTTTGGCGCGCACATCTTCCGGCAGAGCCATGGCTGCGCGGCGCAGGGGGGCTGTGTGGAAGGGCGCAAACGGCTCGGGTGATATCAGTTCGTCACTGATGGTAATGCCGTCGGCAATACCGATCACAAACAGGCGCGGGCGGGACTGGGGCACGAACTGGTCTGCGTTGATAACCAGAGCGCCAAACCGATAGCCCGCCTCGGCAAAGGTCGTACAGATGCGAACAAAGTCGGCCCCGCCACGCGAGGTCAGCGCGCCACAGACATTCTCGACCGCAACAACCGGCGGCGCACGGCCTTCGGATTTTAGTTGCTCGATAAGGGCCCAAAACGTGTGGAAGGTGCCAGAACGCTCTCCGGCCAGTCCCTTGCCCCATCCCGCCAGCGACAGGTCCTGACAGGGGAAGCTGCCCCAGCACATGTCCGCGTGACCGGGCAAATCTCCGGATGTCAGATTACGGATATCCCCGACATTCAACTCGCCGTCTGTGCCCCAGTTGGCCTGATAGGAGAAGCCCTTTTTGGCGTCGAAATCATTGGCAAAGGTGCAGTCCCAGCCTGCACCAAGGCCCTGACGCACCATGCCGCCGCCAGCAAAAAATTCATAGAAACTGGGCATCGAGAGTTCTGTGGCGGGGAATCGGGACGCATCAGTGTGCGCCCCGACCTTACAGGCGGCAAGGCGGCTTTAGGTCGGCCAGGCACTTAGTCCACGGTGAAGATCGGCAATCAGGTCGTCTGCGTTCTCCAAGCCAATGTGAAAGCGCAAAAGTTGGCCCTCAAGCTCGACTTGGTGCAGGCGTTGTTCCAGTTGCGGCGTCTCGTATGTGACGAGGCTCTCGAAGCCACCCCACGAATAGCCCATGCCGAACAGGCTGAGGCCCGACATCAGGCGGTGTGCGTCCGCACGGCTGCCGCCCTTCATCACCACACCGAACAGCGAGGCGGCACCGTCAAAGTGGCTGTTCCAAAGATCATGGTGAGGGAAGGACGGGAGGGGCGGATATAGCACGCGCGAGACTTGCGGTTGCTGCTCCAGCCACTGCACAACTTTCATCGCTGATTGGAACTGGCTGCGATATCGCAAGGGCAGGGTGCGAATACCGCGTAAGGCCAGCCATGCGTCATCGGGCGAAACATGCCAGCCATTATCGTCAATGGTCTCGAATATCGCATCGGCCATAGCCTTGGTCGCCACCGAGATTGCGCCCATCAGGATATCGGAATGGCCGCCGACATACTTGGTTAGAGCTTGCACGCTGATGTCTATGCCGTGTTCCAGCGGGCGATAAGCCAGCCCTGCGCCCCATGTATTATCGACCATCGTGATGATGCCGCGTTCCTTGCAGGCGCGGGCCAGTGCGGCCATGTCCACCATTTCAAAAGTCAGGGATCCGGGCGCTTCGATCAGCAGCACGCGGGCCTTTTTATCGAGGCTGTCGATGATCGATTCCGCCGTTGCATCAGCAGGATGAAAACGTGTCTTGATGCCGCGCTCGAACATATGGCGGGTCAGGAAACGGCGGGTGGGGCCATAGACGGCATCGGTGCACACCACTTCATCACCGGCGCGCAGTATGGCTGTCAGCGGAACGGTCACGGCAGCCAGACCGGACGGCACGATCAGGCTATCATGCGCGCCCTCCATATCGGCCAGAATGCTGCGAAGTTGTCGCGCGGCCGAGCCACCCTCGAGGCCATAAACCGGACCATCGCGCGAACTGGTCATCTGGGCGGGATCGTCGCTGAGCATGGTCGAGGCCCGCTCGATGGGCGGATTTACGGGGCGACGTCCCTTGCCGCGCTGTGTGGCGGGGGAGATCAGTCGCGTCGAAAGGCTCTTGGGGGGTGTTGAATCGTCGCTCATGGTTATCTCGGGTTGCGGCCAAGAGCATACAGGGGTCTAAAGGGTACGGGGCGCAAGACGTGTATGGAGACTCAGGCATGGGATTGGCCGTCGGAATGCGGGTTGCCTTGGCGAGTATGGCAATCGGTTTGATCATAGCCGGTTGTCAACGCAATGCCGATGAGCGCAATGCAGCCGATACCCTGCCAGCACCTGCGACTGATCTGACAGAGATTGAATTGGCCAGTCCAACCTTGGCGCGGGTGCGCCAACGCGGCTATCTGCTATGCGGTGTGCACGAGGGGCTGGTCGGGTTTGCCTATACCGACAACAAAGGCAGCTGGCGGGGTTTCGACGTCGATTTTTGTCGTGCAACAGCGGCAGCCGTGTTGGGGAATCCTGATGCTGTTCGATTTGTTCCACTGACTTCTTCCCAACGCTTTCAATCTTTGACCGAAGGTCGTGTCGACGTTCTTTGGCGTAATACCTCGTGGACGATGAGCCGTGATTCAGGCGGTGAACTGACATTTGCAGGCATCAACTATTATGACGGCCAGGGTTTTCTGGTTCGTCGATCATTGAATCTGTCCAGTGCGACCGAGTTGAACGGTGCGCGCGTGTGTGTTCACGCCAACTCTACCAATGAACTGAACGCCGAGGACTTTTTCCGGACACGTCAGATAGAGTTCAGGCCGGTGATCCTGCCGACCGAAGAAGAAGCCCGCCAAACCTATTCGCGCGAAGGCTGTGATGCGCTGACGGGAGATGTATCGGCATTGGCTGCGGCCCGCAGTTTAATGACCGATCCTAGACAGCATGTATTGCTGCCCGAAGTGATTTCCAAGGAACCTCTTGGACCGGTCGTTCGCGCAGGAGATGAACGCTGGGCCAGTGTGGTGCGTTGGGTCTTGAATGCCCTGATCTCTGCTGAGGAACTGGAACTGACTCAAGAAAGCGTCAAGCAGATCAAGGAGGGCGAAGGCTCTGCCGATGTACAGCGCTTTATGGGTTACGAGGGTGAGTTTGGGCCGCGTCTCGGCTTGAGCCGTGACTGGGCCAGCAAGGCCGTAGCTGCCAGTGGTAACTATGGCGAGATCTTTGAACGTAACATTGGACGTCAGTCTGCGCTCGGTCTGGAGCGCGGATTGAATGCCCAGTGGAATGCACCGGAGAGTGGTTTGATCTACGGCCTACCTATCCGTTAGGGGGCCAAACCGAAGGAGAGGGGGATTTATGGATCAGGTGTCCAAACGCGGTTTGCCGCTACATGTGCTGATGCTGATCGGCTTTGTGGTTGGTCTGATCGGGGGACTGATCGTCAATGCGACGATTGGCGGCGATAACTACTGGGTCCAGCAGATCACCCAAAACATAACCGGCCCCATCGGCCAGATTTTCCTGCGCCTGCTGTTTATGCTGGTGCTACCGCTACTGTTTTCGGCCCTTGTGGTCGGAGTGGCGGAAATGGGCGACCTCAAGGTTCTGGGGCGTGCCGGTATCAAGAGCCTGTTATTCACGGTTTTCGTGTCAACCATCGCGGTCGTTATCGGTCTAGTGATGGTGAACCTGTTTCGTCCTGGGGCTGGCGTTGATCCGGCTGTGGCGGGGCAACTATTGGAACAGGGCAAGGCCGGAGCCGCCAGCATTGTCGAAAATGCCAAGGCCGGAACGACGGGTACGAATTTCTTTGTCGAACTGATCCCGAGCAATGTGTTTAAGGCAGCAGCCGACAACGACATTCTGCCGGTCATGGTTTTTGCCCTGTTGTTCGGTGTCGGCGTGGTGATGGTGCGTAACAGCGCTACCGATCACATGCTTAAGTCGCTCGAAGGTCTGTTCGAAGTGATGATGAAGCTGATCGGCCTCGTCATCAAACTGGCTCCGTATGCGATTGCCTGCCTGATGTTCAACCTGTCGGCGCTGTTCGGACTGGACTTGCTGGTGCGTCTGGCGGCGTTCGTCGGCGTAGCGGCCGGGGCCATGGCAATCCACATGTTCGTGGTTTATCCGCTGCTGGTCTGGACCATGGGCGGGATGTCGCCAATCAAGTTCTTTTCCAGTATCCGCGAGGCGATGGTGGTGTCGTTCTCCACGGCCTCGTCCAATGCGTCCTTGCCGGTATCGCTGCGTGTTGCCGAGCAGGAACTGGGCTTGCCACGCAAGATTGCCCGCTTTGTCCTGACGGTCGGTGCGACGGCAAACCAGAACGGTACGGCTTTGTTCGAAGGGGTGACGGTGCTGTTCCTCGCCCAGTTCTTCGGTGTTGATCTGACACTGACCCAACAGTTCGTCGTGATGCTGATCTGTATTCTGGGTGGCGTGGGGACGGCGGGCGTGCCGGGTGGCTCTTTGCCGGTGGTGGCGATGATCCTCGGCATTGTCGGTGTGCCGGTCGAAGGGATCGGCCTGATCCTTGGTGTCGATCGCTTCCTTGATATGTGCCGGACCACGCTGAACGTCACGGGGGATCTGGTCGTCGCAACGGTGGTGTCGCGCGGCGAGGAAGATACCGGCTTTGATGAAGGGGATGTCAGGTCATCGGTTGGTTGAGTATCAGGGCTGGATGGGGGTGTCGGTACGGCTCCCCCATTCACTCCACGAGCCGTCATAAAGCCGCGAGGACTTGCCCAGCAGGGTCAGGCCCAGCGTCAGAATGGCAGCCGTAACGCCCGAACCACATGTGGTGATAACGGGGCGATTCATATCCAGTCCTACTGATCGGAAAGCGGCCTCCAATTCGGGGCCGTTTTTTATTGTGCCGTCGGGATTGAGAAGCTGTCCGAACGGCAGGTTCAAGGCACCGGGCATGTGGCCGCTTCGGACACCGGCGCGAGGTTCGGGCATGGTTCCGTTAAAGCGGGCGCTGCCACGCGCATCAATAATCTGGGTCTGGCTATCTAGCGCGATTTTGACGTCATCCAGAGAGGACACAAGGTCCGCATTGAATACGGCATCAAAGACCACGGCGTCGGGTGTTCTGGCAGGGCCGGATACGGTTGGACGTCCCTCGGCCTTCCACTTGGGCAATCCGCCATCCAGTATGCGGACATCAGTGGCCCCATACAGCTTGAACATCCACCAGAGCCGCGCCGCCGAAAACAGGCCCTGCGCGTCATACACGACGATGGTGTCATTGCGGCTGATACCTGCCTTGCCAACAACCAAGGCAAAATTGTCGGGCGAGGGCAGGGTGTGGGGCAAAGGGGAATCGGGTGCCGATATCTGTTCCAGATCGAGGAATATCGCGCCGTCGATATGTTCGGCCCTATAATCGGCATAGGCATCGCGGCCATCCAGCCACCAACTGCCATCCACCAGTTTCAGCGCGCCGCCATCCAGAAGCGCAGCCAGTTCATCCGTAGAAATCATGGGGGAGGCAGGGTTTGTCATGCGTTCTTTCTATCACATCTAGGGATTAAACGCAGGGTGTGGTCAGGCCGGATAGTGGCATGGTATCTTGCGCTTAACCACATCAGACGCCACCTGATGTTTCAGAATCAGGGTGTTGATTTACGCCCGCCCCCCAGTTGAAAGCCTTGCTGTGACCCTTCCTAACGCCGTCATCGAACTCTCCCAAGGTCTGGCCAAGCCGGTCATCATCGGCGGTGGTAACCGGATCGCTTTCATCGCTGGCCCGTGCCAGATGGAAAGCCGCCAGCATGCGCTGGAAACCGCGCACCAGCTGAAGGAAATCGGTGATCGCCTGAACGTCGGCATCATCTACAAAACCAGCTTCGACAAGGCGAACCGCACCAGCGCCAATGCCGCACGCGGTATCGGCCTGAAAGACGCAATGCCGATCTTTGCGGAAGTGCGTGAAACCTATGGCTTGCCGACCCTTACGGACGTTCACTCCGAGGCCCAGTGCGGTCCGGTGGGCGAAGTCGTGGACGTGTTGCAGATTCCGGCCTTCCTGTGCCGCCAGACGGACCTGCTGCTGGCCGCAGCAGCCACTGGCAAGGCCATCAACGTCAAAAAGGGCCAGTTCCTCGCGCCTTGGGACATGAAGAATGTCATCGCCAAGATCACTGGCGCGGGCAATCTGAATGTTATGGCTTGCGAGCGTGGCGCTTCGTTCGGCTACAACACCCTCGTCAGCGACATGCGCGCCCTGCCGGAACTGCGCGCTATCGGTTGCCCTGTCGTGTTCGACGCGACCCACAGCGTGCAACAGCCGGGTGGTCAAGGCACGTCTTCGGGCGGTCAACGCCAGTTCGTGCCGGTTCTGGGCCGTGCTGCTGTGGCGGTCGGTGTGGATGCGGTCTTCATGGAAACCCACCAAGACCCCGACAATGCGCCGTCGGACGGTCCGAACATGGTTCCGCTGGACAAGTTCGAGGTTCTGGCTGCCGAACTGATCGCTTTCGATGATCTGGCGATCAAGATTGGTGCAAAGGGACCTGTGGCCTGATCGGCCTGAATCCGGTAGCTCAGCATTATGGCTGAACGTTCTTTCGATCTCGCTGAGCTCCGCAATCTTCTGGAGCGGATCAAAAGCATCAAGGTCGCCTGTGTGGGCGACCTGATGCTGGACCACTTCGTTTATGGCGAGGTGAACCGCATTTCGCCCGAGGCACCGATTCCGGTGCTGAAGGCCCGCCGCACGGTGTCTATGCCGGGCGGTGTGGGCAATGTGGCGCGTAATATAGCGGCACTGGGCGCTGTATCGCGTCTTGGCGCGGTAACGGGACAGGACCGTGCGGGTGATGAACTGGCGGCGCTGATTGATGCGGATGCGCGTATCGAGGACAAGATCCAGCGACCGGACGATGCCCATACGATCGTGAAAACCCGCTTTGTATCTTCGGGCCAGCAATTGCTGCGTCTGGATGATGAAGTGGGGCTCAGCCCTGCATATCGGGACAAAAGCGTTTTTGACCATGCCAAGGCCATTCTGGTCTCGGATTATTCCAAAGGCGTTGTCGATAGCGACCTGATCGAGGCTGCGCTGTGGGCTGGCCGTCAATATGGCGCACCGGTCATCATTGACCCTAAGGGAAACGATTTTGCCCGCTATGGCGCGGCGGATGTGGTCAAGCCGAACGCCAGTGAACTGGCCGCTGCCACGGGTATGCCCACGGGCACCGACGAAGAGGTAGAGGCGGCCCTGGTGGCGCTGCTTGATAAGACGACGGTAAAGGCTGTGGTCGTCACCCGTGCAGGCAAGGGCATGAGCCTGATCCAGCGCGGTGGCGAGGTGCAGCACCATCCAGGGCGTGCGCGCGAAGTGTTCGACGTGTCCGGTGCCGGTGATACCAGCCTTGCAGCGCTAGGGCTGGCGCTGGCCGCAGGTCTGGCGCTGGGACAGGCGGTCCAGTTTGCTTTGCTGGCTTCGGGTGTCGTTGTCGGCAAGGCGGGGACGGCTATCGTCACGCCACAAGAACTGATCGATGCCGAAGAAGACGAGGTTGGCCGTCCGCTGATGGGCGATGTGGTGTCGGTCGATGATCTGGCTGAAACCGTCGCCCGCTGGCAGGCCGATGGCCTGAAGGTCGGGTTTACCAATGGCTGCTTCGATATCCTGCATCGTGGCCACGTCACCTATCTGGCGCAGGCGCGTCGCTGGTGCGACCGTCTGGTTGTGGCGCTGAATACCGATGCGTCTGTCAGCGCCCTCAAGGGGCCCAGTCGTCCGGTCAATAATTTGGAAAGCCGCGCCAGCGTGATCGGTGCCTTGGCCAGCGTTGATGCGGTGACCTTCTTTGGTGACGATACGCCACTTGCGGCGATCAAACGTCTGCGACCCGATGTGTTGATCAAGGGATCGGACTATACCAAGGAACAGGTGGTCGGTGCTGCCGAGGTCGAAAGCTGGGGCGGTGAAGTGCGCCTAGCTAGTTTCGAGGATGGCTATTCCACCACCAAGACAATCGAAAAAATGACTGCCAAGACGGATAAAGGCTGATGACCCCGCGTATGATTGTTGTGACGGGTGGCGCGGGCTTTATCGGCTCCAACATTGCCGCCCATCTGTGTGAAACGCAGGCATGGGATGTGGTGGTGTGCGACCGTCTGGAAACGGCGGACCTTGGCAAGTGGAAGAACATCGCCAAGCACCCGATTGCCGACTTCTGGCAACCCGAAGAGATGTTCGAGCAACTGGAACGCCACGCGGACCAGATCGAGGCCGTCATTCACATGGGGGCGATCTCCTCGACGACCGAGGCAGATGCGGACCTGATTATCCGCACCAATTTCAGCCTGTCGCGTGACATCTGGGACTGGTGCGCCATTCGCAATGTGCGGATGATCTATGCCTCGTCGGCGGCAACCTATGGGGATGGTGAACAGGGCTTCGATGATCGGGATGATCCTAAGAATTTGAATGCGCTTCGCCCCCTAAATGCCTATGGCTATTCAAAATATCTGTTTGACCAGTACGCTGTTCGTCAAGCCGATCGCGATCAGGCTCCGCCGCAGTGGGTCGGACTGAAATTCTTTAATGTCTATGGTCCGAACGAGGGCCACAAAGGCTCGATGAAGTCTGTCGTCGCTCAAATCTGGCCCAAGGTCGCAGCCGACGAAACTGTAAGCTTGTTCAAGTCCCACAACCCGAACTATGCCGATGGCGGCCAGTTACGGGACTTCGTTTTCGTTGACGATATTGTTTCCATCATCAACTGGCTGTTGCTGCGTGATGATGTGAGCGGCGTGTTTAATGCAGGCTCGGGTCAGGCGCGATCCTTTGCCGATTTGGCCAAGGCCACGTTTGAAGCGGCAGGTAAGGAAGCCAGGATTTCCTATATCGACATGCCCGAAAGCATCCGCGACCGGTATCAGTATTTCACCGAGGCCAGCATGGATCGCTTGCGGGCGCTGGGTTACGATGGCCAGCAGACGCCTCTTGAAGAAGGGGTGCGCCGTTATGTGCAAAATTATCTGTCTACCGAGGATTCCTATCGGTGATAAAATCACGTCTACGCTTTAAGTACTGGATAAGACTAGCACTATTTGTGTTTGTTTTTTTAGTGCTTTTGGCCTTGGTCGTGTGGCGCGGTGACATTGTTAGAGCCGCGCTGGATCCCCAAATACCTTTCCAGACCTACACCCCGCCGGAAGCGCCAGATTATTCTCGCGCCGATGCCTGGGCTTTGCGTGATGATAAGATTGCGGGCGCGAAAAATGCCGCGGTATTCTTTGTGCATTCCACCACTTTTGATGGCGGACACGAGTGGAACGGCCGGATTGGCGAGGAAAAAGCCGACGCCTATCTGGAACGTATAGTCCTACCGAATTTCGCAGGACCATTTGCCATAGCGGGATCGGTCAGTGCGCCGAAATACCGACAGGGCAGTCTGTATAGCCGTTTGACTTTGCGGGACGATGCGCGTGAGGCGCGGGCGTTCGCCTATCGTGATGTTGAGGTCGCTTTCGATCACTGGATCGCGCGTCATCCGCAAGAGCCACTTGTTCTGGTGGGGGTTGAACAGGGAGCGGAATTATTGGCCCGCTTGTTGCGTGATCGCGTGAGCAGGGATGCGGAGTTAAGACAACGTCTTGTCGCTGCCTACATGATGGACGCCATGATACCGCGTGACGCCATTGATCTGCCGGTTTGTTCGCGACGCGAAGAGAGCGGGTGCCTCGTGGCATGGTCGATGGTTGACGAAGGCAGCACCGGAGTCATTTCCCGTAGACAACGCCGCGCCTTGTTCTGGGACGAACGTGGTCAACTGGTGGAATCTGGCCATCGCCCGATTATTTGCGTGAATCCTGTCAGCGGCTCTTCGGACGAAACCAAGACAGAGGCTCGGCGTCATCTGGGCGCAGCCAACGCCGCAGGTCTGGAATGGGGCGTGCGACCGGCATTCATCGACCGCGTCGTTGAGGCCCAGTGTCGTGAGGGTTTCCTTCGCAATACCCCTTTGAACACGGAATCTTTCCGCGAAAACCGTTCCTGGACCGATCGCCGCAAAGCCAAGCCCTATAACCTGTTTTATGCCGATACCATGGCCGATGTTCAGGCACGTCTGGCGGCTTGGCATGCAAAGAAAGCCACCACTTTTTCCGCTTCGCCCCCAGCCTAGTTACAGAGTGGGCTAGACTTCTTCGTCCTGATCCTCGATTCGATTTCGTATGACCGTCCATACCAATCCGCCGCAAGGCGGCCGCATCGTTGAAGAACCGATGGCCGAGGCGCTGTCGCGCCGTTATCTGGCCTACGCGCTTTCGACGATTACCAACCGTGCGCTTCCCGATGCGCGTGACGGCTTCAAGCCGGTCCACCGCCGCATCATGTATGCCATGCACCAGATGCGCCTGAACCCGCAGTCTGCGGCGCGTAAATGCGCCAAGGTTGTGGGTGAGGTCATGGGTGGATACCACCCGCACGGCGATGTTTCTATCTATGAGGCGCTGGTCCGTCTGGCTCAGGATTTTGCCCAGCGTTATCCGCTGGTCGATGGTCAGGGTAATTTCGGTAATATCGACGGCGATAGCGCCGCCGCCATGCGTTACACCGAATGCAAGCTGACGCCTGCAGCGGTGCTGCTGCTGGAAGGTATCGATCAGGACGCTGTCGATTTTCGTCCGACCTATGACGATCAGGACGAAGAACCGATGGTTCTTCCGGCCGGTTTCCCGAACTTGTTAGCCAACGGTTCGTCAGGCATTGCGGTGGGCATGGCCACCTCGATCCCGCCGCATAATGTCGGCGAGTTGATCGATGCGTGCCAGCTGCTGATCGACAGACCTGAAGCGACTACCGCGGATCTGGTGCAGATCGTACCAGGGCCGGACTTCCCGACGGGCGGTGTTTCGGTTGAAGGCCAGGCCTCCATTCTTGAAGCCTATGAGACGGGACGCGGCGGTGTGCGTCTGCGTGCCCAGTGGGTGAAAGAAGAGCTGGAACGCGGCACCTGGCGTGTGGTGATTACCGAGGTTCCCTATCAGGTCCAGAAGTCCAAACTGATCGAGCAGCTGGCTGACCTGATCGAAAACAAAAAGGCCCCACTGCTGGGCGATGTTCGCGATGAATCGGCGGAGGATATCCGCCTGATCCTCGAGCCGAAGTCGCGCACGATCGAGCCTGAAATGCTGATGGAAAGCCTGTTCAAGCTTTCCGATCTGGAAGTGCGTTTTCCGATCAATATGAACGTGCTGGACGCAACGGGTACGCCGCGCGTCATGGGCCTGAAGGAATGCCTCCGAGCCTTCCTCGACCATCGCCGCGTGGTGCTGAACCGCCGTTCGCAGTGGCGCATTGCTCGTATTGAAAAGCGCCTGCACCTGCTGGAAGGTCTGCGATTGGTCTTCCTCAATCTGGATGAGGCGATCCGCATCATCCGCGAGGAAGAGCATCCCAAGGCAGCACTGATTGCGCACTTTAACCTGACAGAACTTCAGGCTGACTTCATTCTGGACACCCGCCTGCGTCAGTTGGCCCGTCTCGAAGAAATGGTCATTCAGGAAGAGTATGACAAACTGGCCGAGGAACTGGCCGGTCTTCAGGCTCTGACTTCGTCGGAGGCCAAGCAGTGGAAGGCCATCGGCAAGGAGCTTCAGGCTGTCCGCAAGGCCCTGCTGTCGCCGCGTCGCACCATTATCGCCGACGCCGTGGATTCCTCGGCCTTTGTCGCTCCCGAGGCCTTTATCCCGCGTGAGGCCATCACCGTCATCCTGTCGGATCGTGGCTGGATCCGTGCGGCCAAGGGCAAGGTGGATGATCCGTCGGAACTGAAGTTCAAGGAAGGCGACAAGCTGGGCTTCCTCGTGCCGGCCTATACGACCGACAAGCTGCTGATCGGGGCATCGGACGGACGCATCTTCACGATTGGCGCGGACAAGCTGGCATCCGGTCGCGGGCATGGTGAGCCGCTACGACTGATGATCGACCTTGATGAAAAGGCCGATATTATCAATGTATTGGCGCATGAACCTGATGCAAAACTGCTAGTCGCTTCGGCGGCGGGCTATGGCTTCGTGGCCCCCGAAAATGATTTGCTGGCCCAGAAGCGCGGCGGCAAGCAGGTACTGAACGGCGACATGAAGGCCATGATGCGCGTGACGGGCGATCACATCGTGACCATTGGCGACAACATCAAAACCCTGATCTTCCCGATTGCCGAACTGCCCGAAATGGGCCGTGGCAAGGGCGTACGGTTGCAAAACTTCAAGCAGGGCGGCCTGGCCGACGTGGCCGTATTCAACTCCGAAACCGGCCCCGAATGGGTCGATGGCGGTGGCCGCAAGCGCAAGTGGGAAGACTGGCGCGACTGGTTGGGTAAGCGCGCAGGCGCTGGCCGTCAGGGCCCGCGCGGTATGCGCAAGTTCCGATAAGTATAGAAAAAGGGGCGAAAGCCCCTTTTTTTACGGCTGTATCGGCTGCCAGCCAAACAGGGTCAGTCCTTCTAGCGGCTGATACTGCGATTTATAGTCCATGGTGGGGGAACCCTGCACCCAATAGCCCAGATAGACATAGGGCAGGTTGATCGTGCGGGCCTGATGCAGGTGATCCAGCACGGCATAGCGCCCCAGACTGCGGTGCGGCATTTCGGGATCGAAGGCGCTGTAAACCAATGACAGGCCATCATTCAGCAGATCGGCCAAAGTAAATCCAACCAGTGTGCCGAGCTTTCCATTACGGTCCCGCAGTCGGTATTCGACGATATGGGTGCGGACCGTGCTGTCCTCGACCATCGTCATGAAGTCGCTGCCGTTCATCTCGTTCATGCCGCCGTCGGGGTGACGGGCCGCCAGATAGGTTTTCAGCAGGTCGTATTGTTCATCGGTCGCGACCGGATCGACGACGAAGCGGTCCAGATCGGCATTGCGGTTGATGATCTTGCGATTGGTACGGTTGGCGACAAAGCGATCGACCGGAATACGTACAGAGACACAGGCCGCGCATTGCTCGCAGGCGGGACGATAGGCGATGTTCTGGCTTCGGCGGAAACCGGCATGTGACAGGGCGTCATTGACGCTGGCAGCATTGGCAAATGGCAGATGGGTAAAGACTTTGCGTTCCTGCTTGCCTTTTAGATACGGGCAGGGCGCTTCGGCAGTGACAAAAAACTGTAGCTGTTGCGTGGGGACGTGTTCGGTCATGCCGCCAAGTCCTTTTGACGAAACGAAACCAGATCACTGGAACAGGCCATAATCATAAGGCGATATGTCGCCCCTTGCACCGTTTGCGCAAGGGGATCGACACAGACTTATTGCGCTTACAGACTGGTATCACGCGGCAAAACAGGGGCTTCGCGCAGCAGGACAATGGCAATGCGGCGGTTGCCTGCCAGTGCGGGATCGTCTGGGTACAGCGGATCGGAACCCGCCTTGCCATTGACCGAGTATACGCGGTCCATATTCACACCGGCAGCCTGCAGGACTAGGCGCGAAGCATCGGCGCGGGCAGCAGACAGCGGCCAGTCGCCCGGTGCGCTGGCGCGGTTAGAACCGGCAGCAGAGCTGGTATGACCGGATATGGTGATGCGGTTCGGAAGCTGGTTGATGACGCGTGCCACCGCTCGCAAAAGGGTCTGGGCGCGTGGGTTGGGGCGTGAAGAGCCGTTCTCGAACATCGAGCGGCCTTCCTGATCGACCAGCTGGATACGCAAACCTTCGGGTGTCTGGTCGATAATCAGCTGTTTTGACAGTTCGGCCAGTTCCGGCATGGTCTGCATGGCTTGGCGCAGAGACTCCGCTGCACTCGCAAAGTCTGCGGCTTCGCGACGGGCAATCTCGGCACGTAAAGACGATTCACTGGCCGAAGCTAGGTCGGAGGACTGTCCGGCGTCTTCGGGCGAATCCGGCGAAGGTGGGGCCAGTTGTTCGATGACCGAGTTAGAGCCGGCCCCCTTGGCACCTTCGGCATCTCCCAGAGACGTGCCGCCCAGAAGACCGCCGGAACCGGAGGTACTGGACGACACGCTGGATGGTGCGAAATATTCGGCGATGCCGCGCTTTTGCTCGGGATCGGTCGTGTTGATGAGCCACATCAGCAAGAAGAAGGCCATCATGGCGGTTACGAAGTCGGCATAGGCCACCTTCCACGCACCGCCGTGGTGGCCGTGTCCCTGAACCTTTTTGACCTTCTTGATCAGAATGGGCCGATCACTCGATGCCATTATGCGGAACCTTAACCTTAGTCTTTAAGCCTGTTGATGCCACACGGGCCGTTAAGAAGCGGTTGCGGTGATGCGCACACTTGCTGTGCTTCACGGTAAGTTCTAGTCAGAAGGTGTGACTGGACTGATTGAAAATACCGAAACTTTTGATCCCAAAGCCTATCGCCGTGCGCTGGGGGGCTTTGCCACGGGTGTGTGCGTTGTAACGGCCCACACCAAGGATGGTCCGTTAGGGATTACCGTGAACTCGTTCACCTCGGTATCGCTGGACCCGCCGCTGGTACTGTGGTGCATGGACATTAAGTCTGAGCGCCATGATGCCTTTGCAGGCGCAGAGCGTTTTGCAGTCCATATGTTGCCTGTCGAGGACAAGGAAATGTCCGACCGCTTCGCGTGGGGCATTGCCCGCCTGAGCGAGGATGAGTTCGAGACCGCAAACCCTGAACCGCCATACCTGCGCAATGCTGTGACCCGTCTAGATTGCGACATGCACCAGCAGATCATTATGGGCGATCATCTGGTGATTGTCGGCCATGTGCGGGGCTTTGCGACGCGTCCTGGCGATGCCCTGACCTATTTCCGTGGCAAATATGGTCAGGCTGTCGATCCGACGATCTGACCACGCAAGCTAAAAGGCGAGGGGGCAGATGCCCCCTTTAACTCAGCCCTGCATCTGGCGCGCTGCGGTCGGCGCGAAATAGCTGATGATGCCGGAAGCGCCGGCGCGTTTGAACGCATGCAGGCTTTCCAGAATGACGCGATCACCGTCCAGCCAGCCATTCTGGATGGCGGCCTGCATCATCGCGTACTCGCCGGACACCTGATAGGCGAAGGTCGGAATGCCAAAGGTCGAGGTGACGCGCTGGACAATGTCCAGATAGGCCAGACCCGGCTTGACGATGACGGCATCTGCGCCTTCGGAAATATCGATGGCGACTTCGCGCAGGGCTTCTTCGGTGTTCGCAAAGTCCATCTGGTAGGTCTTCTTGTCGCCAGTCAGCGATTTGGACGATCCGACGGCATCGCGATACGGGCCGTAGAAGGCCGAAGCGAATTTGGCCGCATACGAAATGATCATCGTGTCCGAATAACCATTGGATTCCAGAGCATTACGGATGGCCTGAATGCGGCCGTCCATCATGTCGGACGGGGCCACAGCATCGGCACCGGCATGGGCATGGATAAAAGCCTGTTCCTCAAGGCGCTCGATGGAGGCGTCGTTGAGGATCTTGTTGCCTTCCATCACACCGTCATGGCCGTGGTCGGTATAACAGTCGAGTGCCACGTCGGTCATGATACCGATTTCCGGCGCAGCATCCTTGATGGCGCGGATCGTCTCGGGGATCAGGCCGTCTGGATCGGTTGCGCCGCTGCCAATATTGTCCTTGGGCGTATGGGCGATGTTCGGGAACAGGGCGATCATCGGGATGCCCAGATCTCGGGCCTCGCGAGCGGCATTAACCGCTTCTTTGCGAGACAGGCGGAACATGTCGGGCATGGACGCGACGGCGATTTTGTCTTCATCGCCATCATGGACAACGATCGGCCAGATCAGGTCGGACGGAGTGAGCGTGGTTTCAGCAACCAGACGACGCACCCACGGTGCCGTACGCAGACGACGCGGACGTGCATAGGGGAAGGCGGCGGGCTGGTAGGGAGGGATGCTCATGGCAGTAGTCCTTGAAACGCGAATGGCGGTGCTAGACCAATCCGCCGCATCACGCAAAACACGTGATGAAACCGTAACTTTCAGTTGTTTTTTACTAGCTCAAAGTGTCGCTGTCTGTGCGAACCATTATCACTTGGTCTAGATGGGGCATTTTGTCCTTCAGAGGGCGTGGACATACGCCTAACAAGGGTCCAAATAAGCTAAAGACCATATAAAGAAAAGAAACGCAGTTTTGTTCGACTATAAATCCGCCTTTCAAAACTCTGTTGAGCAGGTTCGTAACGAAGGCCGTTACCGTGTCTTTGCAGACCTGAAGCGCGTGCGTGGCCAATTCCCCTTGGCTACACGTCGACGCGAAGATGGAACCGAGCAAGACGTCGTGATCTGGTGTTCAAACGACTATCTGGGTATGGGCCAGCATCCGACGGTTCTGGAAGCCATGCATGAGGCGTTGGATACGGTCGGTGCTGGCGCGGGCGGTACACGCAATATTTCCGGCACGACGCGCTCTGCGGTGGACCTGGAGGCCGAACTGGCTTCGTGGCACCAGAAAGAAGCCTCGCTGCTGTTCACTTCGGGCTATGTCGGCAACGAGGCGACCCTTTCGACCCTGCAAAAAATCCTGCCGGGGCTGATCATTTTCTCCGACGCCCTGAACCATGCCTCGATGATCGAAGGCATTCGTAATGGTGGCGGCCCGCGTCATATCTTCCGCCACAATGATTTGGCCCATCTCGAAGAACTGTTGGCAGCGGCACCGATGGGTGCGCCGAAGCTGATCGCCTTTGAGTCTGTCTATTCGATGGATGGTGACATTGCCGACCTGAAGGGCACGATTGCTCTGGCGCGCAAATACAACGCTATGACCTATCTGGACGAAGTCCATGCGGTTGGCCTTTATGGTGCGACGGGTGCCGGTGTGGCCGAGCGCGATGGTGTGCAGGACCAGATCGACATTATCGAATGCACCATGGGCAAGGCCATTGGCGTGATGGGCGGCTATATCGCGGCCGATGCTGTGATCGTGGATGCGGTTCGCAGCTGGGCTTCGGGCTTTATCTTCACGACCTCGCTGCCGCCAGCACTGACCGCCGGTGCTTTGGCCTCGGTACGTCACCTGAAGCAGCATTCCGAATTGCGCGAGCAGCATCAGGAACGCGCTCAGGCTTTGAAAGATCGCTTTGCCGCGGCGGGCTTGCCGGTCATGCCTTCGGAAAGCCATATCGTGCCGGTGCTGGTGGGCAATCCGGTGCACTGCAAGAAGATTTCGGACATGCTGCTGGATGATTACGGCATCTATGTTCAGCCGATCAATTATCCGACTGTGCCCAAAGGAACCGAGCGTTTGCGCTTCACGCCTTCGCCGAACCATGACGATGACATGATGAACAAGCTGGTCGATGCGATGGACAAGTTGTTCTCGCATTGCAACGTGGCGCGCCGTCCGGTCGCAGCCTGATGAAACGGGATGCCGAACTCGGCGATATTATCGTCGAGTTCGTTCGCAACGGGGCCTATCTGAAATGCTCTGCGGCGCATGTGAAAACAGGCGTCGAAGTGTCGGCTATGGGCCCTGCGCGCGAGCCCAATGCGGTCGAGCGTGTCGCTGTGGCCAAGCTGAAGCGCGCATTGGAAAATCGCTGACCTACTAGATGTTGTGGTTACGGACGGCACGGCCTAGAAGGAAGCACCAACCAGCCGCTCAGCCTTGGGGATTCCCACAGTGACCGCCTTTACCCACGACGCTTATTTCACCCAGTCTCTCGCCGATTCCGATCCGGAGATTTTCAAGGGTATCCAAGGCGAACTTGGTCGCCAGCAGGAAGAGATCGAACTGATCGCCTCGGAGAACATCGTCTCCAAGGCCGTTCTCGAAGCCCAAGGCTCGGTTCTGACCAACAAATATGCCGAGGGCTATCCGGGCCGTCGCTACTATGGTGGCTGCGAGTTCGTTGATATCACCGAGGATTTGGCCCGCGAGCGCGCCAAAAAGCTGTTCAACTGCCAATATGTGAACGTCCAGCCGCACTCGGGCGCACAGGCCAACCAGGCTGTGTTCTTTGCCCTGCTGCAACCGGGTGACACCTTCCTCGGTATGGATCTGGCCTGTGGTGGTCACCTGACCCACGGTTCGCCAGCCAACCAGTCGGGCAAGTGGTTCCGTCCGGTGACCTATAAGGTCCGCGAAGACGATCAGACCATCGACTATGACAACGTCGCTGAAATGGCAGAGCGCGAGAAGCCCAAGCTGATTCTGGCGGGTGCCTCGGCCTATGCGCGCCAGATCGACTTCAAACGTTTCCGCGAGATCGCGGATTCGGTCGGTGCCTATCTGATGGTGGACATGGCTCACTATGCAGGCCTGATTGCGGGCGGTGCCTATCCTGACCCGCTGCCGCATGCCCATATTGTCACCACCACCACCCATAAGACCCTGCGCGGTCCGCGTGGTGGCATGATCCTGTCCAACGATCTGGAACTGGGCAAGAAGATCAACTCGTCGGTCTTCCCCGGTCTGCAAGGCGGCCCGCTGGAGCACGTCATTGCCGGTAAGGCCGTGGCCTTTGGTGAAGCCCTGAAGCCGGAGTTCAAACTCTACGCCCAGCAGGTCGTGAAGAATGCCAAGGTTCTGGCCGAGGTTCTGATCGAGCGCGGTCTGGCCATCGTCACCGGCGGCACCGACAGCCACATGATGCTGGTCGATCTGCGTCCGAAGGGCGTGACCGGCAAGGCCACCGAGCGTGAGCTCGAAAAGGCTCTGATGACCTGCAACAAGAACGGCGTGCCTTTCGACACGGCACCGTTCACCATCACTTCGGGTATCCGTCTGGGCACGCCCGCTGGCACCACCCGTGGTTTCGGCGAGGACGAGTTCCGTCAGATCGGTCACTGGATCGCTGACGTTGTTTCGTCGATGAATGGTGGCGACGAAGCGGATCCTGCTGTCATCGCTTCGGTGGCGGCTCAGGTTCGCGAGTTGACCCATCGCTTCCCGATCTACCGCTAAGGCTCTGAAATGAAGTGCCCTTTCTGCGGTAACGCCGACACTCAGGTTAAGGACAGCCGACCGTCAGACGACGGTTCGGCTATCCGCCGCCGTCGCTCGTGTCCGCAGTGCGGAGGGCGCTTCACCACCTTTGAGCGGGTGCAGTTGCGCGAACTGGTGATCCTGAAGCGCAACGGCCGTCGCACGCCGTTTGACCGTGACAAGCTGGAACGCTCATTGGGCATTGCGCTGCGAAAGCGTCCGGTGACGCCCGATCAAGTGGAACAATTGGTCAGCCGCATCGTGCGCCAGTTAGAGAGCTTGGGCGAAACCGAAATCCAGTCGCACGTCGTCGGTGACTTCATCATGAAGGCGCTAAAGAGCGTCGATGAAGTGGCCTATGTGCGCTACGCCTCGGTCTATAAAGACTTCCGCCATACCAGCGACTTCGCCAAATTCCTCGGCGACGAGGGCTTTGAAGAGAACAAGCCGCTTTACGGCGACGACTGATGCGCCCGCGCGTCACGCTTAAACTGGCGACGTCTCTGGATGGCAAGATTGCCATGGCCTCTGGCGAAAGCCAGTGGATCACAGGCGAAACCTCGCGTCTTCAGGGGCATCATCTGCGGGCCAGTCATGATGCTATTCTGGTCGGGATCGAGACGGTGCTGGCCGATGATCCGCAACTGACGGCGCGGATTGCGGGCGAAGAACCGAAACAGCCCTTACGGGTTGTGCTGGACAGCCGCCTGCGGACGCCATCGTCTGCAAAACTGGCCCATAATGCCCTGATCCTGACAGCGGTTGAGCCACAACAGGTCGGCACGTCGCGCGTTGTGCGTGTTGATGCTGATTCTAATGGTCGGCCATCTGTCGGGGCGGTTCTGGCCGTGTTGGCGGGCGAAGGTATTCAATCCTTGCTGATCGAAGGCGGGGGCAGGGTTGCCGCCAGCTTCATTCAGGCGGGTGTGGTCGATATAATCGAGTGGTTCCGCGCACCTATGATCTTGGGTGATAGCGGCCGTTCGGGTATTGCTGCGCTCGATTTGACGAAACTTTCTGATGCTCCGCGTTTCCGGCGTCTTGCAGTCCAGCCTTCGGGTGACGACTTGTGGGAACGTTACGAGAAGGTCTGAACTATGTTTACCGGTATTGTTACCGACATCGGGCGCGTTCGCAGCGTGCAGCGTACCGAGCGGGATTGGCGCTATGAAATCGAGACCGTGTGGGACACCACGACGATCGATCTGGGCGCGTCCATTGCTCATGCTGGCTGCTGTCTGACGGTAACCGAAAAAGGCGATGGCTGGTTCGCCGTCGAGGTTTCGGGTGAGACCCTGTCCAAGACCAAGCTGGCCGAATGGGCCGAAGGCTCGCGCATCAATCTGGAACGCGCGGCCAAGCTGGGTGACGAACTAGGGGGCCATATTGTTTCGGGCCATGTGGATGGTCTGGGCACGGTGGCATCCATCACGCCGGAAGGCGGCTCACACCGTATCCGTTTCGAGGCTCCCGAGCCTCTGCACCGTTTCATCGCGCCCAAAGGCTCGATCACTGTTGATGGCGTGTCCTTGACCGTCAACGAGGTCGAGGGCCGCGTATTTGGTGTGAACATCATTCCCCACACGTGGGAAGCCACGACCTTGGGCTCGCTAAAGGTCGGGGATAAGGTCAATCTCGAGATTGATATGCTGGCGCGTTACCTCGCCCGGTGGCAGGAGACCGCATAATGCAACTGACAGCGACCATGACCGATAGCCCGATCAGCCCGATCGAAGATATCATCGACGATGCCCGTAACGGGCGTCCGTACATCCTTGTGGATGCCGAGGATCGCGAGAACGAAGGCGATGTGATCATCCCCGCCCAGTTCGCGACCCCTGACCAGATCAACTTCATGGCCAAGCATGCGCGTGGCCTGATCTGTCTGGCTATGACGGCGGATCGTGCCAAGCAATTGCGCCTGCCGCCGATGGCTGCGGAAAACCGCGAGAGCATGGGCACGGCCTTCACAGTCTCGATCGAGGCCAAAGAGGGCGTTACGACCGGCATTTCGGCGGCTGACCGTGCACGCACTGTTCAGGTGGCGGCTGATCCGTCCAAGGGTGCCGACGATATCGTCTCGCCGGGCCATATCTTCCCGTTGGTCGCGCGCGATGGCGGTGTTCTGGTTCGCACGGGCCACACCGAGGCAGCCGTAGACATCAGCCGTATGGCGGGGCTGACGCCTGCGGGTGTGATCTGCGAGATCATGAACGACGACGGCACTATGGCGCGTATGCCGGAGCTGATTTCGTTTGCGCAGCTCCATGGTATGAAGATCGGTACGATTGCCGACCTGATCGCCTATCGCCGCCGCACCGAGCGCTTTGTCGAGCGTGCGCTGGATACGCCGTTCGAGAGCATCTATGGCGGTACTTTCCGCATGGTGGTCTATCGTGACACCATCGAAGGCAACGAGCATGTGGCGATGGTGAAGGGCGATATTACGCCCGACCAGACCACGCTGGTTCGTATGCACCAGATCGACTTTGCCGCGGACCTTCTGGGCCATATCGAAGCGCGTCAGGACTATATCCCGCGTGCGCTTCAGGCCCTTAGCAAGCATGACGGCCCCGCCATTGCCGTATTTTTGCGCGATCCGGGCCTTCACAGACTTTCCGAGCGACTGGTTGGCGGCGACAAGCCGGCCGCCGTCGATCGTGCCCTCAAAAATTATGGCGTGGGTGCGCAGATCCTGCTGGATCTGGGCGTTCGCGACATGAAACTAATGAGTTCCACACGCCCCAACCCGACGGCGCTGGAAGGCTATAGCCTGCGCATTGTCGGCTGGTGTGACATGGACGGAGAAGAACAATCCTAAACGATCCTTACCGCGTGCTGATTGTCGAAGCACGCTTCTACGACGATCTGGCTGACGCCCTTCTTGAAGGGGCCAAGGATGCCTTGCGCGCGCAGGGCGTTGAATTCGACGTTGTGACGGTTCCGGGCGCACTGGAAGTGCCGACTGTGATCGCCATGGCCGAAGACGCTGGTCGTCTACCGACCGCGCCGCGCTATGACGGCTATGTTGCGCTGGGCACCATCATCCGTGGTGAAACCTATCACTTCGAAATCGTTGCTGACCAATCGGCCATGGCGATTTCGCAACTGGGTCTGAAGGGCGTTGCCATCGGCAATGGTATCCTGACGACCGAGGATGAAGATCAAGCTTGGGCCCGTGCTCGCGCCAGCGAGGCTGACAAAGGTGGTTTTGCCGCTCGCGCCTGTCTGGACCTGATCAACCTGCGTAAACGCTTGGCTAAAGGACTGGCCTCGTGACCGACGCCCCCAAACCCGCAACCGTCGCCGAAGTGATGGCGCAACTAGATGAAGCCCATAAGACCAAGGCCGAGCCGCAACTGACCAGCCGTCAGCGTCGTGCGCGCACCGTGGCCCGTCTTGCAGCCGTTCAGGCGCTTTATCAGATGGAGCTAATCGGCGAGCCGGTTGAACAGGTGGTGCGCGAGTTCCGCAATTTCCGCTTTGACGGTGACATTGACGGTCAGACCATGGCCGAAGCCGACGAAGACTGGTTCGCGGACATCGTTCGTGGTGTGGTCGAGGACCAGTCGGCGATTGATACGCTGGTCAAGGCGCATCTGGCGTCGAACTGGCGCATGGAGCGGCTGGACTCGACGGTGCGTGCTCTGCTGCGTTGCGGCTCGTGGGAACTGAAGCACAAGACCGAAGTACCGCGCGAAATCGTCATCGACGAGTATGTCGAACTGGCCAAGGCCTTCTTCGACGATGCGGAATCCAAATTCGTGAACGCGGCGCTGGACGCCGTGGCACGCGATGCCCGCGATTGATGCCGTAGGCGAATTCGAGACGATCCAGCGGCTGTTCAAGCCGCTGGCGCACCCTGAATGGGCGAGGGGGCTGGCCGATGATGTGGCCGCCCTGCCGTCCCGTCCGGGGTATGATCTTATCCTGACCAAGGATGCCTTGGTCGAGGGCGTGCATTTTCTCCCCGAAGATCCTCTGGATACGTTGGCGCAAAAGCTTTTGCGCGTGAACCTGTCCGACATAGCCGCTAAGGGCGCGGTGCCGTTCGGCTATCTGCTGGCGTGCCATTGGTCCGAACGGTGCGGCTGGCCGGAGCGCGAGGCCTTTGTAGCGGGCTTGCGCCGAGATCAGGCGCTTTTCGATATCTACCTGCTGGGCGGCGACACGGTTTTGACACCGGGTCCGTTGACGTTCTCGGTGACCATGCTGGGTTGGGTGCCTGCAGGGCGCGCTGTGCATCGTGGTGGAGCCAAGCCGGGTGATGTGGTCTTTGTGACGGGCACAATCGGTGATGGATGGCTGGGCCTGCAAGCGTGTCAGGGCACGCTGAAACTGGAACAAGACCGGCTGGATTATCTGTGCCGCTCATATCGCCAGCCCATGCCCCAAACCGAGTTTGCCGACATTATCCTCAAATCGGCCACTGCCAGCGCCGATGTCTCTGACGGTCTGATGGCCGATGCAGGACGTATTGCTGAATCCAGCAATGTACGCATCGAACTGGAACTGGAGGTCACGCCCTTGTCGGCAGCGGCCGATAGCTGGTTTTCGGGACGTGTGGATGAACTGGCCGCGCTGCAACAACTGGCCAGTGGCGGTGACGACTACCAGATCGTTTTTACCGTGCCGGCCTCGCAGGAAGAGGCCATCCGTCGTGAGGCTGACCGCCGTCATGTGCGCCTGACCCGTGTTGGACAGGTGGTTGAAGGCGCGGGCTTGATCGTACGCTATCATGGCGAGGATGCCACGCCAGAGAAAACCGGGTGGACGCACGGCTAGCAATCAGTTGCTAAGAGCTGTGCCTTATTGTCAGGCGCATGCAGCGCCGCAGATTGATCCTTGCCCTTGCCGCCATGTGGGTTGTCCCGTCCATGGCAAACGCTTCGCCTGAAGCCTCTGTGCCCGAGGCGGCATGGGTGACCATGACTGGTGTAGGCTTGCCTGTGTTTATAGACGGGCGGGTTCGCAACCACATTTTTGTCGAGATGAAACTGCATCTGAAAGCTGGATTTGCCGTCGAGAAGGCTCGTGCGAAAGATACAGTGATGCGTGATGCCTTGGTCCGCGAAGGCCACAGACGCTCTTTCGGAATGGCGGATAACTGGAACCGCATTGATGAGAGAGCTTTGGCGACGGCCGTGATGCAAATCGCGGCCACCCATCTGGGGCGCGGCAATGTGGTGCGTGTGGAGATTGTTCGCCAGACTCCGCGGAGGCGGGTGCGAACTGTGCCAGTAGCTCCTGCTAGATAGCCCAACAAAAAACGACCCCGAATATGCTCGGGGCCGTTTTGTTTCTGTAATGATGACGGATTAGTCGCGACGCTGCTGACCGGGCTGGTCTTCGTCCGTACGCGGCAGTTGACCACGACCGACATTACCCAGAAGCTGTTCCAGAACCGTCAGCGAACGACCACGGGTGGGCGTCTCGCGCTTGTTCATTGCGATATCGACCTTGTCGTCCAGATTCAGGCTGCGAACGCCAGAGACAACACCGCTTTGCTCGTTAAAAGTAATTTCGGTGATGTTACGCTGGGTGACCTTGGGCGTGCTGTAGGTATAGCGCTCGGTCGTTTGCGAGATGTAATACCAGACGTTCTCGGCTTCAAAGGTCGAAGCGGTCGAAGGCGAGCCCAATTTCGTCAGGACGGATTCGCGGGTATCGGTGCCGACGACAATGTCTTCGGGCTTGTTGTCGATGACCTGAAAACCCTGTGGCGAAACGCGCGGCGCACAGGCAGCGGTCAGGACGGTCAGGGAAATCACGGCAAGAAGCGACTTGGTGCGGAGCATCTGCGATGGGCCTCTGCGAAAACTGTTCTTTGACCTAACCTCCGGAGCGCCTTAGTGCAACGTCGCGGAGTCATGAGGGCCATGAAATAATATGTTCAAATCACTATTCAGACCCAAACCTGTCGAACGTGAGGCCTTAGAACTCTATGCCAAGGCTGTAGATCAGGCGCGCCAGCCGATTTTTTATACGGATTTAGGCGTCATGGACCGTATCGATGCGCGATTCGAGATATATACCCTCCACGTCCTGCTGCTTTATGTGCGCCTAAGACATGAAAATGATCGGGGTGCGACGCTGGCCCAGAAGCTGTTCGATCACTATGTATCCGCGCTGGATAATGTTCTGCGCGAACTAGGTGTCGGCGATGTCGGTGTAGGCAAAAAAATGCGTAAGCTGGGCGAAGCTTTGTATGGCCGTATGGCCAGCTATGAAAAAGCGCTCTCTGAAGGTGACCGCGACGCATTGATCGTATCCATCGCCCGCAATGTCTACGAGGCCGATGATAACGAACATGCGGCTAACTTGGCTGACTATGCCCTTGCCAGCCATCAGGCCCTGAGCCGTCAGACGATGGCCGAGATTGAACACGCGCCGCAATGGGCGCAAATTAACGGATGACCCAAATTCAACTTCCCTATAGCGAGCCTGTCCGGCTTCATCAGATCGGCAATTTGCTGGAACGCACACTTGCGCCTGAAACCGCCGATCGCGCACGCATCGCCAAGGCGCTAAATTTGGCGTCGCTGGATTCCCTGACTGTTGATATGGCTCTGGTTCCGACCGTTTCCGGTTTTCGCATGCAAGGTCGTGTTAGAGCCGAGGTTGTGCAGACCTGCGGCCTTTCGCTGGAGCCGATGCCGGTGAGCGTGGATCGCGACTTTACCGTCAACTTCGTCCATGAAGCCGAACCCGAGAACAACGAAGACGGCGAGATCGACATCGAACTGGATGACGATTTTCCCGATGTCATCGAAGATGGGAAAATTGATCTCGGCCAATATGCGGTTGAACAACTGTTTTTGTCGCTTGATCCTTTCCCGCGCAAGGACGGAGCCGTCTTTGTACAGCCGCCTGAACCCGTGGAAATTTCACCGTTTGCGGCTCTGAAATCTCTGAAAGACTCGAGCCAAGGTTGACCTTGGGTCGCCTTGGTTGCATCCACACTGACTATTACACCGATAAGTACAGCCGCTAGCTGTGCTGGAGACCCGAAGCCTTTGGCATCCAAGACCCTGATTTCTCTAGACGCCATGGGTGGCGATCACGGCCCGTCGGTCGTCGTCCCCGGCATTAAGGCTTACCGTGCCCGTTTCGGTGGCGAACAGGTTCATTTCCATCTGCATGGTGATGAAGCCCTTATTCGCGCCGAAATGGACAAGCACGGTCTGACGGATGCTGACTGCACCATCTTCCACACCGACAAGGTTGTGGCGATGGACGAAAAGCCTGCCCAGGCCATGCGTCGTGGCAAGGGTTCCAGTATGTGGAACGCTATTGAGGCGGTGAAAAACGGTACAGCTCAAGCTGTTGTTTCGGCTGGTAACACCGGTGCCTTGATGGCAATTTCCAAATTGCAGTTGCGGATGGCCGCAACGGGATTGGAGCGCCCGGCGATCGTTGCTTCATGGCCGACTCTAAGGGGCACCACAGCAGTACTGGATGTCGGAGCCAATATCGGATCGGATGCCAAGCAACTGGTCGAGTTCGCCATCATGGGCGAAGCTTTCCAGTCGGCTGTTCACGGCATTGAAAAACCGACTGTAGGTGTTCTGAACGTTGGTTCTGAGGAAATGAAGGGCAATGATGCCGTGCGCGAGGCGCACGCTATGCTGCGCTCCGGTCATCTCCCGATCAACTATTATGGCTTTGTCGAGGGCGACGACATCGCCAAGGGCACGGTGGACGTGATCGTAACGGACGGTTTCACCGGCAATATCGCCCTGAAAACCGCTGAAGGTACAGCTCGTTTTATCGGTACCTTGCTCAAGGATGCGCTTAAGTCGGGGATTCAATCCAAGATTGGTGCGCTGATTGCCATGCCGGCCTTGAAACAGATGTCGCGCAAGATTGATCCCAGTACCGTCAATGGCGGCCCGCTTCTGGGGCTGAACGGCCTGGTTGTGAAAAGCCACGGTGGCGCGACTGCCGAGGGCTTTGGAAATGCTATTCGCGTGGCTGTTGATCTGGCGCGCAGTGATTATCTGACCAAGGTCGGCACCAATCTGGCCCGGATGGCCGAGATGGCCGATCTGGCGGTCAAGACGGACGGGGAGTAGTCGAGTGAGCATAGTTCGGACGGCTGTTACGGGTGTGGGCTCCTATCTGCCCCCGCATATCGTGACCAATGAAGAACTGAGCAAAACCGTCGATACGTCCAATGAATGGATTGTCGAACGGACAGGCATCCATCAGCGTCATAAGGCGGCTGATGATCAGCCAACCAGTGATCTGGCTGTTGAGGCCGCGCTTCGCGCGCTAGCCGATGCGGGCAGGACGGCGGCGGATGTGGACCTGATTATCGTCGCTACGACCACGCCGGATAATACCTTTCCGGCGACGGCGGCCATTGTCCAAAAGAAGCTGGGTGCGCCCGTCGGTATCGCATTCGACGTTCAGGCTGTCTGTTCGGGCTTTGTCTATGCCATGAGCGTGGCTGATGGCTTCATTGCCCGTGGTCATGCCAAATGTGCGCTTGTGATCGGTGCCGAAGAAATGACCCGTCTGATGGACTGGGAAGATCGTACCACCTGCGTTCTGTTCGGCGATGGGGCAGGGGCGTTTGTACTGGAGCCGCGCGAGGGCAATGGCACCAAGGACGATCAGGGCGTTCTGGGATTTGCCTTGCGTTGTGATGGTTCCAAGACCGATCTGCTATATGTCGATGGTGGCCCTGCCACAACGGGGACTGTCGGCCACCTACGCATGATCGGCAATCAGGTGTTCCGCCACGCTGTGGTGAATATTTCCGAAGCGATTGTAGCGGCCTCCGAAGCCGCAGACATCACTATTGCTGACATCGACTGGTTTGTCCCGCATCAAGCGAATGCGCGAATCATCCGTGGTGTTGGCGAACGTCTAGGATTGGACGAAAACCGTGTGGTGTCCACAGTGGCTCTGCACGCTAATACTTCGGCAGCTTCAATCCCGTTGGCAATGGATACAGCCATAAAGGATGGCCGCATAAAACGCGGTGATTTAATCGTAATCGAGGCCATGGGCGGAGGATTAACGTGGGGCGCATGCGCATTCCGTTTGTGATTCTGCAAAGAGTGCTTTGATTTTTCGTCGTTTTGGCTTTGTATGACTCCCTGATTGATAACGGGGAGACGCAAGTGTCGGGACAGCACACCCTTACCCGAGCAGATCTGTGTGACGCGGTTCACGATGAAGTGGGCCTGTCACGTCAGGAATGCTCAGGTCTAGTAGAGCGTACACTCGAGTTAGTGGTTGAATCTCTGGAGCGCGGCGAGACGGTCAAACTGTCCGGCTTTGGCGTGTTCCAGGTTCGGGAAAAGAGGGCCCGCATGGGCCGTAACCCGAAAACTGGCGAACCGGCCGCGATTAATCCGCGTCGTGTCATCAGTTTCCGCGCTTCCCAAATCATGAAATCGAGGGTCCACGACGCCGTTGTCGAGGATTGATTTTGACTAAAAGCCCACAAGCCTTTCGTTCCATTTCCGAAGCCGCAGAAGAAGTCGGGGTTCCGCAACATGTTTTGCGGTTTTGGGAAGGAAAGCTGGACTTTATCCAGCCGGTTAAGCGTGCGGGCGGCAGGCGTTTTTATCGCCCCGAGGACATCCTTATCCTTAAGGATGTCCGTCGCCTTCTTCACGATGAAGGTATGACCATTAAAGGCGTAGAGCGCCTGTTTAAAGACAAGTCGGTGCGTTCAGGGAAAGCTTCAGCCTCAGCACAAGCCTTGGATAAGCCGGATACCGTACCGCCTAGCATCAATTCCCTTCATCTTGCCCGCGTTTTAGAGCAGATCGAGGCGGCACAAGCGCGACTGAACGCTGTCTTGGCATAATAGTCGCAGCTTATTGTTCATAAGCCACTTTTTTGGTTTGCGGTCCGCAGTTTGCCCGTCTATACGGAGCGTCTTCGGAGCGTGGCGCAGCCTGGTAGCGCACTTGACTGGGGGTCAAGGGGTCGCAGGTTCGAATCCTGTCGCTCCGACCATTTCCTCCAAGGAATTGGTCGAAATGAAAAGGGCACCTTCGGGTGCCCTTTTTTCGTATCTGCATCCTATCGGGGATCTGCGGGATGATTCTGCCCGCCCTTGCCTGGCTTTTCAGCCCAGCGCAGCATAGGGATCAGCGGAATGCCCCAGCCAATCCCTGCAATGGCGTAATAGATTGCCTCTACCCAGAAGATATCGGGCACGAAGCCGGACAAGGTGACAGCGCCCCACACCCAGAAGGTCAGGAAGGCCATGACCATAATGGCGGCAATCAGTTTTCTGAGACGTGGCGACATCAGCGTTTTTTCCGGAAGATAAAATACAGCAGTAGGCCGACTATAGCGCCGCCAGCGGCCCATACGGGCCATATCCAGCTATCCAGAGTGACAAGGGCAAATACCCGCAGCACAAGGAATACGCCGCAAATAGCCCCCGTATAGGCCACAATAAAAAAGGCCGGCATTTCACGGCGGCCAGCCAGAAGGTCGGCCAGAAAAGCCAATACGGACACGACCGCGATGGTCACGGCCAGTTCAATATAGGGCATAGGCAAATTGCCTCCTCAAACAACCGTGACGCTTAATGCAAGAATGCGACTCGAAATCGTAGCGAGAGAGGGGCATACCCCTCTGTTCTCCGTCTGACGATAGACGGTCACCATATCGGGGCAAAGAGCAGGCGTCGAATGATGCGTATAGGTGAAGTCACCCACAGCCGGTCTGTGGCAATCTGGTTGTTTGTGTGTGCGGCTCTGGTTTTTGCCATGGTCGTTGTGGGCGGTGCGACGCGATTGACGGGCTCAGGTCTATCAATCACGGAATGGAAGCCGATCATGGGGGCAATCCCCCCGATGACGCACGAGCATTGGCTTGAGGCCTTTGAAAAATACAAGGCGATTCCGCAGTACCAATTGGTCAATGCGGGAATGACTCTCGGCGAGTTCCAATACATTTTCTGGTGGGAATGGATCCACCGCCTTTTGGGCCGTCTGATCGGTATAGCGTTTGCCGTACCGTTCCTGATCTTTGTTGTTTTTCGCATTATGCCGCGTCGTCTGGTGCTGCGCTGTGCGATCCTGCTGGGTCTGGGCGGTTTGCAGGGGCTTATCGGCTGGTGGATGGTGTCATCCGGTCTCAGCGAGCGTGTGGATGTGGCACCCGAGCGTCTGGCGACGCATCTGGGACTAGCCTTTATCATTTTTGCCGGTCTGATCTGGGCTGGTCTCGAGGCATGGTCGGGCGAGCAGTTCAACCGTCCTTCGCGTGGCTGGAATATTGCGGCCAATCTGCTGTTGGCTGCGGTGTTCATCCAGTGCCTGCTTGGTGGTCTGGTGGCCGGTTCCAAGGCTGGCATGGTCTTTACGGACTGGCCGATGATGAGCGGTGCCTTATTCCCGCCGGTCGAATGGGGGCAGGGCGGTCTGGCCTTCCTGCACGATCAGGGACTGGTGCAGTTCAATCACCGTCTGGGTGCCTATATCCTGCTGGCCTTCGGTACGGCCTATGCTGTGCAGGCATGGCGCTGGCGTTTGTCCGAAGGATCAGGCGCGGCGGCCTATGCGCTGGCGCTGAGCCTGTGGCTACAAGCCGTTTTGGGTATTCTGACCTTGATACATGCGGTGCCGATTACGCTGGGCGTAGTGCATCAGGCTGTAGCTGCGATTGTTCTAGGTCTGGCGACCTTGAATTTGTGGTTGGTGCGGCGCGCTCGTCCCCGGATATTCAATTCGGGACCCCGTAGCTAATCACCTAGCTCATCAAAAAAAGCGCCGGAGGATTTCTCCGGCGCTTTTTTATGCGGCTTTACGGGCAGCTAAGGCCGAGGCGACTGTGCCTGCAAACCAGACCGAAGCAATGACGATCAGAAGTCCGTAATCATGCCCCATCCAGATTACGGGGATAAAGGCGGCAAGGGTGACGACCGCGGGAAACATGTTTGCCCACATGGCCGAGACTTGTGATTCCAGATGGATCAGCGGTCGGACTTGTTGTCCGGCGCGTTTCTTCATCCAGTTGTTCAGCGGGATATAGAGCGCTGTCACGACGACTGCGATCAGTACATATTTCAGTAACTGACCGGGTTCGCCAAAGATGGCGGCACTGCCAATCAGAACGCCCAGTGCGCAACCGGTTGTTACGGCGAGCAGGGCATTGGGTTCAAAACGCATCAGGACTTGACCTTAACATAGGATCCGGGTGCAGGCTCCAGCGGAGCCAGCGCGCCTTTGGCAGTATCGCGTGCGGGAATCTGCTTGCCGGACAGAGCCGACAGCCATTTTCCCCAATGCGGCCACCAGCTGCCCGGATGTTGTTCAGCGCCCGATTGCCATTCTTCCAGCGTTTCGGGAAGCGTTGCGTTGACCCAGTGCTGATATTTGCCTGCATCAGGATGGTTTATCACGCCCGCAATATGGCCCGACCCGGCCAGCGTATAGGTGACGGGACCGCCAAACAGGCGTGCCGAGCGATAGACCGAGCGCATGGGCGCAATATGGTCTTCGCGGCTGGCCTGGAAATAGACCGGCACAGTGATGCGACCCAGATCAATGGTCTCGCCGCCCATGGTGATCTCGCCCTTGGCCAGAGCATTCTGACCGTACATGCGGCGCAGATAATCCAGATGCAGCGTCTTGGGCATACGCGTCTGGTCGGCGTTCCATGCCAACAGATCAAAGGCGGGCGGATCTTTGCCCATCAGATAGTTGGAGACAAAGAACGACCAGATCAGGTCGTTGCTTCGCAGGGCATTAAAGGTATCAGCCATGGCGGTGCTGGGCAGTACGCCGCCTGCCTCATCCATCTGGCGCTCGATTTCGGCCAGCCAGTGCTCGTCGGTAAATAGGGCCAGATCGCCAGATTCGGCAAAATCGTGCTGGGCGGCAAAGAATGTGGCGCTGCTGAAACGTGTGTCTTTCTTGGCAGCAGCATGGGCGAGAGCGGAGCCGAGCAGGGTGCCACCAATGCAATAGCCAACCGTGTTCACGGTTTTCTGGCCGGTTTGCTCCAGTACCTTTTCAACGGCGCGGTAAATGCCTTTTTCGAGGTAGTCGTCGAAATTATAGTGCGACTTGTCCTTGTCCGGATTGACCCACGAGCAAACAAAGACGGTAAAGCCTTGCGCTGTCAGCCAGCGCACCATCGAGTTTTCGGGGCGCAGGTCGAGGATGTAGAACTTGTTGATCCACGGCGGGAAGATCAGCAGCGGGATCGCATACTGTTTTGGCGTCGCTGCATCATATTGCAAAAGCTCGAACAAATCGTCGCGCCAGACCACTTGCCCCGGCGATGTGGCGACATTTTCCCCGACTTTGAAACTGTCCGTATCGGTCTGGCGAATGGCAAGACGACCGCGACCGCGTTCCAAATCGGTCGCGAAATTCTGCATACCCTTGACCAGAGTCTCGCCATTGCTCTCGGCCAGAGCTTTCAGCGCGACCGGATTAGAGGCCAGAAAATTAGAGGGCGACAAGGCGTCGGTCAGCAATCGGGTAAAGAACTCGGCCTGACGCTTGACCTTAGGGTCAATGCCATCGGCGCTGGCGACCAGTGCATGCATCCATTCCGTTGTTGTCAGATACGACTGGCGCATCATGTCGAACACCGGATTTTCCGACCATGCAGGGTCGCGGAACCGTTTGTCGGTGGCCGGAGCGGCTTCGGGTTCTTCCCCCATGGCGCGGCGCGTGGCCGTGGTCCACAGACCCATATAGCGATTGAACAAATCAGCCTGTGCCTGGAACAGCTTTTCCGGTTTGGCGGCCAGACTGCTCATCACTGCGCCCATGGCGGGTGTCACATTGAACGGATCGGCCGAAAGCGCCGCAGGGCGATCCGCCTGAGACAGAGCCACTTCGGCCAGAGCTGACTGCGCCAGCATGGCGGCCTTGGCCAGATTTAACGACAATTGCTCAATTTGCTTGATGTGTTCTGCACCGAAACCCGACCCGCTTTCGCTCTCGCGCGGCGGAGCATTATTGGCCGTGGCTTCGGTAGCAGTTTTGAGCTTAGCTGATGCCTTTGGTTTGGCAGATTGGGCCGCAGGCAATTTTGCAGTGGCCGAACGAGAGCGCTTAGCTGCTGTTGAAGCCGTTTTACCGGTCGAAATCGGGGCCGCAGGTTTGGTCACCGTTCTGTTCTCCAGAGCAAGGAATAGGCGTATGCCTTTCGCCGCACACTATGTTGGCATATGAATGCGCGGGATATGAACGTGAATCTTGTGAAAATCGTATTGCAGCCGGTTGCCGTTGTTTCCCTATGTGTAGGGCTGTCGGCGTGTGCCTTTGACCCTCCGGCTGATCCGGCCTCGCCATTGGCGACAAGAATCGATTCCCTTGTCAGCGCGAACCGCGACTACCCTCGCTGGCAGGACTTTCCGGATGCGCCTGTGAATGTTCCCGATGCAGCCAGTGTTCGCGTCGCGGTCAGTAGTTTAGAGGCATCACAAGGCGAGTTGGGTCGCGAAGTGGCGGCGATTGACTGGGAACTGGGTGACACCGAGCAGTTTGTCACCTCGATCCGTCAACGCTTGAACGCAGACAATGTCGAAATCCCTACAGCAGATACGCCTGCTCAAATCGAGGCCTTTGCGGCATCCTTGCGCGAACGCGCGAAGGCACCGCCGCCCGTGGACCGGCCTCTGCGTTAAACCTTCTATACGCCCGTGCTTGACGCAATCGTAGGATAGGCGTCGAGAATCAGCGCCTCTGATCGATACTGACAGCACGAGGATACTGACAAGTTCAAGGATACTGGCCGCATGGCTGACGATACGGGGCAAAAGTCGTTTCTGGGTTTCAGTCGTTCAACATCGGGCCGTAGCTGGCGCATGCGTCCGGCAGATTCGAACGTCACCCGAGCGCATATTCAGTCACTGGGCTTGAGCGAGCCGTTGGCCCGAGCGCTGGCTTCGCGAGAGATTGCGCCGGATCAGGGCGACAGTTTCCTGAACCCTACCCTGCGCGCCCTTTTTCCTGACCCTTCCAGCTTTATGGACATGGATCAGGCCGCCACAGCCATTCTGGATGCGCTACAAGCGGGTGAAAGCATCCATGTTTTTGCGGATTATGATGTCGATGGAGCATCCAGCGCTGCACTGCTGGTGCGCTGGTTCAGGCATCTGGGGGCGGAGTTGCCCATCTATGTGCCGGACCGGATGAAGGAAGGATATGGCCCAAGTGCGCCAGCCTTTGACCGGTTGAAAGCCAGCGGTGCCGATCTGGTCATTACCGTGGACTGTGGTGCCGCCGCCAACGAGGCTGTGGCACACGCTACAGATATCGGTCTGAAGGTTGTGGTCATTGACCACCACATGATGCGCGAAGAGCCTCCCAAATGTTTGGCCGTCGTCAATCCCAACCGACCCGGTTGCCCGTCAGGACAGGGGAATCTGGCGGCTGCGGGGGTAGTGTTTGTCCTCCTGGCTGCGCTTAACCGCGAAGGACGCCAGCGCGGCTTGTTTTCCGTTAACCCCGAACCGGATATCCGCCAGTGGCTGGATCTGGCCGCCATGGGCGCGATTTGCGATGTAACCCGCCTGACGGGCTTTAATCGGGCATTGGCCAGTCTGGGCCTCAAGGCCATGTCGGGATGGAATAATCCGGGCTTGTCGGCCCTGATGAGGGTGGCGGGTGCCGAACTGGGCGAAGCCAAGTCGCAGACGGTCGGTTTTGTGCTGGGGCCGCGAATCAATGCGGGCGGACGTATTGGCCGTTCCGATCTAGGGGCCAGCCTGCTGTCCACGCAGGATGCGCGCGAAGCCGATATGCTGGCGCGTGAATTGGATGAGTTGAATCGCGCGCGCCGCGATGTCGAGGCAGATGTTACCGAGCAAGCCATTCGCATGGTCGAGGCGACGGGCGCACATCAGGATGAAACCGCCTGTGTGTTGGTAGCGGGCGAGGACTGGCATCCGGGGGTAGTGGGTATTGTGGCGGGGCGCCTGCGGGAGCGCTGGCGCAAACCTGTTGTCGTCGTGGGCCTTGATCCTGTGACCGGCATTGGCAAAGGGTCCGGTCGTTCGCAGCCGGGCATGAATCTGGGCCGTGCAGTTCAAAAAGCGTGGGAAGAGGGGGTCCTGATTGCTGGGGGTGGTCATGCCATGGCGGCTGGTCTGACCGTCGCCACAGACAATCTCGAAACCTTGAGGTCATTTTTGAATGACGCCTTGAGCGGAGAGCAGGAAGCGGCGCAGGCTCTGGACTGGGTCGAGATTGATGCGCTGATTGATGCCCGTTCCGCCACACGCGACCTATTCGAAAGTTTTGAAAAACTGGCCCCCTATGGCCCAGCCAATCCCGAACCGGTGTTTGCTTTCGAACATATCCAGGTGCGTGAGCCGATGGCCATGAATGGCGGCCATGTCCGCTGTCGTTTGGTCGGCCCTGATGGGGCATCGGTCAGGGCTATTGCGTGGCGCTGTGCTGACCTGCCTTTAGGGCGCATGTTGTTGTCAGGGCAGGGTGGTTTGTGCGTTTCAGGGCGCTTAAAGGCTGATGACTGGAATGGCAGACGTGGTGTTCAACTGGAAATCGAGGATGTCGCCGACCCTCGAATGGAGGCGTAGCGTTTGCGACCCTGCGTCACAGGTCTTTGAAAAAAGACGCAGAAATCGTTCTACCCCGTTGCGTTTCACAGATTCGCCGTCTATCTAGCCACACGTTCGCGACGCGGTCCCTTCGTCTATCGGTTAGGACGTCAGGTTTTCAACCTGAAAAGAGGGGTTCGATTCCCCTAGGGACTGCCACGCGGCGTTGCTTTTAGAACCTCGGTTCAAGTCTGCTTCATCTGGTTTTGGAGATTTTCCAAATACCAAAGAAAGATGAGAAAGCTGCTTGCATCAAAGTTCGGAGGCAGATAATAGACCGCTCCTCGCGCTGCGGTCCCTTCGTCTATCGGTTAGGACGTCAGGTTTTCAACCTGAAAAGAGGGGTTCGATTCCCCTAGGGACTGCCACGCGGACCGGTTTTCCGACCAAGGTCGGAGCCATACAATCTAGATCGCTTTTCGCGCTGCGGTCCCTTCGTCTATCGGTTAGGACGTCAGGTTTTCAACCTGAAAAGAGGGGTTCGATTCCCCTAGGGACTGCCACGCGAAGCCTCTATTCTAGCTCCACAATCTAAATACTTATCCTGTAAGTACGGGATGATTTTGTTGCGCTTGTAGCTTTATTGCTCGCGTAAATCACAAGGATGTAAAATAGTCATTTTTCACCCTACGAGACACTAAATTCTGTGTTAAGTTTCGCTGTTCGTTCAGTTGAAGGTTTCGGCCTAGATTGAAACTCTTGTTCGCTTTTGTTTGGATCTGTGGGGATGGAAGATAACGATACTGTACGTGTCGAGGGGCACGTAAAATGGTTTGATCCCGGTAAGGGCTACGGTTTCATCGTGCCTGATGATTCGAATCATACCGATCAGAAAGACGTTCTGCTGCATGTCAGCAGCCTGCGTGATATCGGGCGTGAAGATGCCGGTGAAGGTGCGCGTATCAGTGCAGACTGCGCACGTCGTGCCAAGGGCTGGCAGGTAGTGCGCATAGAATCTCTGGACGAAGCGCTTCCGGATTCTCGCCCACAGCGCCCCCTGATTCAGCGCTCCGGTGTCGATGCGACCCCGATCGGCGAAATGGAACCGGCAGTCGTGAAGTGGTTCAACCGTACCAAGGGCTACGGCTTTGTTGTCCGCAACAGTGCCGAGGGTGACATTTTTGTGCACGTCGAAACCCTGCGTCGTAATGGGCTTGAAGACCTCTTGCCGGGTGATGCGGTCGATGTACGTTTTGCCGAAGGTCCTAAAGGATTGGTAGTAGCCGAAATTCGTCCCGCGCAGTAAGGTTTGCGCCTGTTTTTGGAAGGCGAAACTATGATGTGCTCGCGACGCGGTCTTACCGTACTTGCTTTGGGTCTGGCTGTATCTGCTTGTGCGGCGGGTAAGCAGGTTGTTGACGAGCGTGGACGTCCGCTAGAGCCGCTCTCTGTCGTAACACAGAGCGGCGAGCATCATTTCCTTGTCGAAATCGCTGATGACAACGCCTCCAGGGCAAGGGGGCTGATGTTCCGCCCGCCGCTGGCAGATGATCGCGGGATGCTTTTTCAATTTCCGCAAGCCAGAGAACAATCTTTCTGGATGCGTAATACGCCCAGTTCGCTCGACATTATCTATATCGATCCAACGGGCAAAATTGTCTCGATTGCCCGTCACACGACACCCTATTCCGAAGCTCCCATTCCGTCCTACGGTGCAGCGAACGGTGTTCTGGAATTGCGTGCGGGTCGTGCGGATGAAATCGGTGCCAAGCCCGGCGATCAAATTAAACACAACTTCTTCAAAAAGTAGGTTTTTTCTGTTGCGATAAACGCCGAGCCGTGACATTAGAACGGCTTCCGCGGCTCGGGGTATGGCGCAGTCTGGTAGCGCACCTGTTTTGGGAGCAGGGGGTCCGAGGTTCGAATCCTCGTGCCCCGACCACGGAAAAAATCTCTCCCTAAAATCTTAGCTCAGTTCCAGCCGTTCAACGCATAGCTGAACCCTATGGGCATGGCCTCACGGACCTGCGTAAAGAAGGCCGTGACTTCGCCAAGGGCCGTACGCGGAACAAAGATAATGTCGCCACGACGAATGCGCGGCGAGAACAGGCTGCGATTGCCCAGATCCACAGTCGTCATCATCGGATAGCCATCAGGCCCCCGGCGAATCAATGCGGCTTTGCTGGTTCTTGCGCCCAGTGAGGAGCCACCCGCCAGAATCATAGCCTGATAGGCATTGATTGGTTCACTGGGCAGGTCGTAGGCGCCCGGATTACGCACCTGACCATTCACCCAAACCTTCGCAGGACCAGAGCGGCGCAAAGTAAGTTCGACGGCCGGCCTTACGAGGTGCTCGGCGTAAGCTGCAGAGATATCAGTTTCCAAAGCATGCAGGCTACGTTCGGCAGCCATCACATGGCCTACCATTGGCAATGAAACACGGCCATCGGGTGCCAATATCAGAGTGCGATTTAGCTCTGGTGCCGACGGCAGGACCAGATCGACTTCGTCACCGGGGAACAGAACATAGGGAGGTTCGATGTCTGTCCATGGCCGAAAACCGACTATGGCATCCTCGCCATCACGAACGACTGCGCCCGATGATGCGCAACCTGTTACGGCAATGGCCAAGCCACCGAGAAAAAATCTACGATCGATCATTCGCTTCCCCCCGAGGTCCCTGTGCCGATGCCATGAATATCAAGGATCGGAATTTATGGTTCACGCCTGATTAACACCCTGTAGGGCATTCATATAGCAGAGGTTCATCTTTCGCAGGCTCATGCGCATGGCGTCAATCAGCTCCGGATATGGCCGCCCCCGTTACGGCGTGGTCGATGTCATTGCTCTCCTGACACGTGAGCTGTGGCTGATGATTATTGTCTTTTTGGTGATTGTGGCCCTTGGCACAGTTGCCATTCTCAGTCTGAAAAAAACCTATGCTGCCGGTGCCACCCTGTTTGTCGGTGTCGGTCAGGAATATGTCTATCAGCCCCGCGTCGGCACCGTAGATAACGGTGCGCCTCCAAATGCATCCGAAGTCGCCCAGTCCGAAGCGGCTATCCTGAATAGCCTGGAAGTCAAACAGCGCGTTGTACGGGCCATGGGTGTAGAGACGTTCCAGAATGCACCTGCTGCCAATGCTGCTGCGGCCTCACGGGCCGAGGCGTCGGCGGTTCAGGCCGTCAGCAATGCCCTGCAAGTTTCCGTATCCCCTGAAAGCCCAGTGATTGGCTTGTCGTATCGCAGTCATGATCCCCGACAGGCGGCACAGGTTCTGAATACAGTCATCGACCAATACCTGACCTATCGTCGCGAAGTTTTCCGTGATCGCGCCACGCCTGCCATCCGCAGCCAACGCGCAGCGTTTGAAAGTGAGCTGGAAGCTGCGGACCGTGCCTATGAAGAATTTCTGGCGTCTAATGATATCGGAGATTTTGCTACGGCGAAGGCTGCGCTTTCGCAAAGTTATCAAACCATTTTTGCTGAACGCCTCTCGGTTCAGGCCCAGCAAAATCAAGCGGCGCAGCGTCTTTCTACGCTAATGGCTCAGCAGACAAGAACGCCGGCAGAGATTGCTTTGCAGCAGGATTTGAATGTTTCGGCGCACGATCAAATTTTGCAGTTGCGCACTGAACGCGAGCAGCTTTTGTCGCGCTATCAAAATGATGCGGCACCCGTTCAGGAAATCGACGCGCGTATCCGCCGCCTTCAAGCCTTTGTAGAGACGGGCACCTCGGTCGGGGCCAAGGAGGTTCGCACCGGACCGAACCCTATCTGGGTCGATCTGGAAACCAACCGTATCTCGACACTTGCCGAACGTGACGCCTTGGCGGCCCGTTTGTCTGTTCTGAACCAGCAATTGGCCGACTTAAGAATGAAGCAGGCACGCCTGACAGATCTGGAATCCAAGAATGCCACCCTGTCAGGCAACCGTGAGATTCTGAGCCAATCGATCCGCGAGTTTCAACTCCGAGAAACACAGAGCCGCGCTGACGGCGAACTGGTTTCTGCCGGTGCCGATAATGTAACGGTCATCGAGCGTGCTCAGCCGCCGCTATCGGGCCGTAGCCTTAAAATGCCTCTGATGGCCGCTCTCATACTGTTTTCCGGTTTTACGGCTCTGTGTGTTGGCTTGGTGCGTGTTTATCTGCGTCGGGGCGTTCTGACCCGCTCCTCCGCCCAGCGTACCTTCGGTTTGCCAGTTTTGGCTGTTGCCCCATCCAAGAGCTAAGCCGTGCTAGGATCGTGACAGGATAGGTTTCTTAGCGATTCGCATGGTGGATTTGACAGCCGAAATGGCGGGGCTATGGACGGCGCTGGGCGCTGCGCCATCCCATCGCGGCCGTCTGATCATGTTTGTCAGCGCCGTAAAGGACGAGGGCGTTTCCACAGTGTCACGCGAGTTTGCCCGTTTGGCGGCTGTGCGGGCCACAAAACCTGTCTGGCTGGTAGATGCAGACCTGAAGCAACAACAGCAACAGGCTCATATGATCCAGCATCCCGACCGTTTTGGTCGGGCAGGGGACACTGTGGCCGGATCACCCGACGGTTCGAGCTTCTTTACGATTAAGCCGCCGTTTTCCGATAAAAATGGCGCACGTATTCGCCCCGCACGTCTTTTGACGGCCAAACCGTTTTTGGGGCGCCGTCTCTATGCCACACGCTTTCAGCAGGAAGCCTTGAAGGCCGGACAAGTGGCCGACATCATTAAGCAGGGCGATTATTGGTCCGCTCTGAGCCAGCATGTGGATGCTGTGATTGTCGATGCGCCATCAGTTGATGCCGAGGATGCAGCACTGATGATGGCACCATTCATGGACGATGTGGTCATTGTTGTCGGCGAAAATGCTGCCGTGGAGCCGCCGCTTAAATTGAAAGAGCAGATATTGTCTGCTGGCGGGCGTGTGACGGGCATGGTCATCAATCGCTCAACCTATCAGCCACCCATGCTGATGAAAAAATTTATGGGCTAAAACCCTAGCTGCGTCTCTTGAGTTCTGATGCTCCGTAAAGTTTTGGTTCCAAACCACTGAACCATAATAGTTTGCCTAATCCTTCGGCACTGCGGATCAGCAAACCTGCGCCCGTTTGGGTCAGACCCATGCCGGTCCCGATGCCGCCCAAACCAAAAACAACCAATTGACCGCCACCGATAGCCATCCAACGTATAAGGGCCGCTATCTCACCATGGCTGGCGGCTGTCTGGCTGGGCCCCTGTCCGCGTGCAAAGGCGCGTTGCAGCAGATAGGCCAGATTGGCACGATGTGACGGAGCTTGCTCCTGCACCCATGCTTGAGCGGCCCATGCAAATCGGGCTCCCTGTTTTTCCAGTCGGGCGAATAAAATATCGTCCTCACCGCCGGTCTGGTTGGCCGAAACCTGGAACGGGGTATCGCCATTAAGAGCGGTGTGGCGCTTCATCAGGCTGTTTCCGCAGCCATAGCTTCGGGCCAGCAGCGTGTCTACATCGGGCCCATTGCGACTGAAAAACGCCTCGACCACGGGACGGATACTGGTACGGGCATCGGGGGCTTTACCCTCTATCGGGCCAAATACGACATCGGCATCATAGCGCTTTTGTACGTCCAGCAGGGCTTGTAACCAGTTTGCACTGGCAATTTCGTCATCATCCAGAAAGGCAATGAAGCGGGCATCCGACGCATGGGCAAGGCCGGTATTTCGAGCATTTGCAATGCCCGTTTGTGGCTGATGCACATAGGTAACCGGAAAAGGGGTTTCGAGGGCCAGAGCGCGGGCGGTGGCCTCGGCGGTGGCCTGCGGGTCATTATCGACGATAACCAATCTTTCGACCGCGTGAGTATCCGTTAGGGCGAATAAAGATCGCACAGCACGGTCCAAACTTTCAGGACGCCGCATGGTCGGGATAATCACAGTTGCCCGTGTCATGTGCCTAGTGCCTTGGCGTAGAGCGCCGCACGATAAAAGCGCAGAGCAATACCGCGAATGGAAGCTGGCAAAAATGAAGCCGCTGCAACCGGTTTTGCGGTCATTCGGACGAGCGTAGCCAAATTCAAAACCCTGAGGATTTTTGCGATCCGGTATGACGGGTAGCGGGCTACATATTCAGGATGCAGATGAGCTATGCGAGCGAAATTAGCTGCCGACTGCCTGTATTTAGACATGAGTGCAGGGACTGTATCCAAGCCCAGATGTGTGGCCGTGTTGTCGATATGGGTAATGGTATGGGCGTTCGTTACGCGCATAGCCCATTCCACATCCTCCCAACCCCAGCCTTGAAAATCTTCGTCAAAGGAGTTTTTCAGGAACACATCTCTGCGGATCAACAGGTTGGACGTGAAAACGTGTTTTTCAGGATGTTGACTACGGATTGATGCAGGCAAACAGTCGGATCGTAGCGCCATGCTGCGGTGAACGGCATATTCCGGTGCGCTGGAGGCTTGGATGACACTAAAACCGCCAAAGCTTGCCGCGGGGGACTGGGTATCGATATGGGCCAGCCAGAAGCGTAAAAAATCAGGATGATCCGGCAGCATATCGGCGTCGATAAATAATAGATTACTGCCTCGCGCCTGTGCAGCCAACAGATTGCGCCCCTTTGAACGTCCCAGATTATTCGGCGATGACAGCAAACAAATGGCGTGATGCGACGTATCGACCAGATCTTGCAACTTGCGGGTCAGGGATGGGTCATTGGTCCCGTCGTCCAGAATAATGATCTCGACGCGGTTGGTATGGTCGCCTTTTTCCGCTTCAAGCGCCTGAAGAAGTGGGGAGGGATCATCACCCAGAAACGGTACCAGTACTGACAGACAGGGTTTGACGTCCGGCCAGCGGGCATTGGCATGCAGGATCATAGTGTCAGCTCTTCGGGAGTGATCCGAAGGCTGCGGATTCTCTTCAACAGGTCCCGGACGCCGCCTGCATTAGTGCCATAGGCCAAAACGCAATAGACGATGCCACCGACACCAGCATCGATCATCAGTTCCAAAAACCCGCCAAACTGCGGCAGGCAGGCCACGACGATAGCCATGACCGCGGCGCAAAGTCCGCACAACATGAAGTCCTTCCACGGAATAGGCATTGGCATGATACGGCGGGCCATAATGATTGATGCCAGAACACCGACAAAATAACCCAACACCGTTGATATGGCGGCTCCCATCAATCCCATTTCAGCGATCAGGATCATGTTCAGGCCAATATTGGCAATGGCCGGAAAAACCATGGTCAGCAACAATATTGATGTGCGCTTGGAGAGGGTAAAAGCTTGATTGAAATAATAGTATAACCAGCCCGACAAAAAAGCAGATGCCGCGATCCACGGTGTGACCATGGCCGAGGCTGTTCGCAGTTCTGGTCCGATAACCACCTCGGCAAGAGGGCGCGCAACGAGCGCCACTCCAACTGCTGCGGGCAAGGTCACCAGCATCAGGATACGGGCCTGGTCAACAGCGGCCAGTTTCAATGCGCGGGCTCCGCCTTTTTCCAGAGCCATAACCAAGGCGGGTGCGCCTGCCGTTCCCAGCCAGATAAAGATGATGTCCAGCGTGCGGTTCGCGATGCTGTAACTGGCGTGATAGGCCCCGACGGCGGCTTCGTTCATCAGCCAGCCCAGCATAAAGCGATCGGTCGAGGCGAGGATCAGCGCCATGCCTAGCGACATCGAAATAGGATAGCCGTAGGCGATATAGTTTTTAAGCCGAACAGCATTGAACCGCCCGCTCCACAATTTCCCACGCTCGAGTGGCAGGGCAAAGGGCAGGGCCAAAAGCGGGGCGATCAGTAGCCCCACCAGTGGTGATGCTCCGCCAAGGCCAAGCCAGGCTGCGGCGATGCCCAGAATGAAAACGGCGAGCGAGAAATAGATATCAAGACCGGCAGCCTGACGCACAGCGCCGCGCGCTCTTAGGGCAACCTTGATCATATTTAACAGGCAACGGATTGGCACCCCCGCCAGACCGATAGCCATGGCAATCCGCATTTCGATGCCCAGCGGAACCCAAAGGCATACGACGACCGCTGCGGGGATGAACAAGAGGCTGAGCAGCAACCCCGTGTTGTAAAGTGTAGAATAAAGGTTGGCCAAACCTTCGGAGGTTGCTTCGCCAGCCCAGTAGCGAGCCATGGCTGCCTCGATCCATGTGAAAATCAAGACATGGGCCAGAGAGGCAACAGAAAAGGCTAGCGCATAAATACCGAATTCGGTCGATGACAGCAGGCGCGTAAAGACCAGTATGGTCAGAACACCTACAACCGCCTGTATAATATTGGCGGGTAAATACCCCAGCAGCCCGCGTACAAACATCAGCGCATTGCGACCTTGTCGCCCAACAGAACGGGTAATGTTTGCGCCATAATCCATAGATCGAGCCAGAAGCTTTGGCGCTCGATATAGTCGATATCCAATTGTACGCGGCGGCGCACATCCGAGGCGTTGTGCATGGGACCACGAGACCCCTTGATAGCGGCCCATCCGGTCATGCCGGGCTTGATGCGATGGCGGTGTGCGTATTCAGCCACGATGTCGGCCGAAATGACCTGACCGGTCTTCATGCCTATGGCGTGAGGGCGAGGGCCTACCAGGCTCATATGACCTAGAACGACATTCAACAGTTGGGGCAACTCGTCCAGACTGGTTGCGCGCAGAAAGCGTCCTGCGCGGGTAACACGATCATCGTTTGCCGTGACTTGTCGGATGCCTGCGAAATCTGCGTGATCATGATGCATGGTCCGGAATTTCCACACCACAATCTCTTCATGGTTAAAACCGTGGCGGCGTTGGCGGAACAAGGCTGGTCCATGGCTGTCCAGCCGCACCCATATGCCGATCATCAGCAAGAATGGCATCAGAGCACACAAGGCCAGAGATCCCAGTACGAGATCCTGTAGTCGCTTATAAAAGGCGCGACGATCGTCATTGGCGGGCGGGTTCAGTAAATGAACCGGCGTGTAGGCAAGTTTGTCCAATGCGCGGGTGATTTCAACGGCGTCCGGTTCATCGCCTTGCAGCAGGACCGCAATCCGGTTTGGCAAGGTTGAAAGCTGACGTTTGAGCTGGCCCACCCGCTCGGCAGCCTCGGGGGACAGCGTCAAGGCAATGCAATCCAGATAGGGCGTCAGACGATGTGTCAGCAAATCACTGGCACGCCCTAAGACCGGGACTCCGCAGATGGAAGCGGGGCTTCGTTCAGCACGATCATCGAATATGCCGAGAATATTGACGTCGCGACGCTCCAGCGCCTGAGTGATCAATAGTTCGGCATACTGGGTGGCACCGACCAGCACGATGTTTGGTGTCAAGGCACCATTCTTACGACCACGCGCTGCTACCGATGCCCAGATCAGATGAAGAACCGTGAGGGCGACTAACATAAAGCCAGCCCACAGCAGGTAATCGGTCGACGACGAAGGCGAAGTGATGACTTGTAGGATCAATCCAGCCAGCAAGCCAAGAGCAGTCATCAATGCCGTTAAAATAGCATGGTGCCATATGCGGCTTGCGGCAGCGAAATTGTACAGATTGGCGCTGATGAGGAGCCACAGGGCGCACAACCAACCTATGGCATAGGGCGCAGCCTGAGTGATCGTCAGTTGTCCAATGCTTGAAATCGCTTGGGGGTAGGTTAACCAACCAACAGTGAGTAGGGCGGTGAGGGCAACGTCCAAGCCTCTATAATAAAAGGTACGCAATCGCAGGGCGTTGCGCTGGCGCGCATTGACCCAGGCGTCGGGACGAAAAGGTCCACGACGCATATGCGGCACCGAAGCATCCAGCGCATTTGATTCGGCCATTGTCGAGTGGACAGACTCGTTTTGAATCTCATCTCCCACCCGAACTTTCATAAACATGCTCATTTTCACCCCGTCCGGCGCATAAAAGCAGCCTGGATCACGATGAAATCTGACTTGCCTGCCTATACGTGGGGTTAACAGAGAAGATTTCTTGAAAACCCCGTTGCATACCCGAGAGTTACGGGCTACCTACGCCGCCTGCCGGAGACGTGGCCGAGTGGCTGAAGGCAACGGTTTGCTAAATCGTCGTACCCTGTAAGGGGTACCGAGGGTTCGAATCCCTCCGTCTCCGCCAGATCTTTTCCAGATCTGCAAATATTCGATCCGGTGCCTGACCCGAGGCTCGGATATGATGATGCGTATTTAAAGCGCTCGGGATCTTGTTTTTCCCTCTTTTTCTAAACGCGGCCTTCGGTGGCTTACACAAGGAACGGGAGTTCTTGAGGTAATTATTTTTCGCGGCCTGACTGCACCAGATTGAAACATGCTCTGACGGGGAGCGTGCGTGTCCTTAGGGTAAAATATTTTCAGTAACCCTCGTTTTTTCGCTTGCTGGCTTCGCAATTGCGATGAATATTTCGCACATGCGTAAACGAAGAGGGGATACTCAAGTGACGCTATTAATCAAAACGAGGCCCGGTCTGATTGCCCTTGGCTGTCTTGCTGCCGGACTTCTTATGGCAGGGACTGCGCTTGCAGCTGTAACACCCGAAGGTGTGTCCACAGCGGTAGCAACCGCTGCAACTATAACTGAAACCGCTACAACAGCGTCGGAGCAGGCTCCGGCGCTGTTTTCACATCAGGTTCTACTCGAGTTGAATGAGGCCTCCACGGCATGGTTGGGGACTTCGACGGCGCTCGTATTGCTGATGACCTTGCCGGGCTTGGCTTTGTTCTATGGCGGTATGGTGCGCCGCAAGAACGTCATTGCGACCATAACCCAGTCCGTTGCCGCTTTTGCCGTCGTGACGCTTGTCTGGTTTATAGCCGGTTACACCATCGCCTTTGGTGTCAATCCAGATGAGGGGTTGAACAGGTTTATCGGTAGTTTCGATGCCCTGTTCTTGAACGGGGTCACCAAGAATACGGCATATTCTATCCTGCCGGGGATACCGGAATATCTCTGGATTTCGTTCCAGCTGACCTTTGCTGTCATCACGCCAGCTCTGATCACAGGGGCCTTTGCAGAGCGGATAAAATATTCGGGCCTGCTCCTGTTCATAGCTCTGTGGTCGTTGATCGTCTATTCGCCGATTGCCCACTGGGTTTGGGGTGGCGGCTTCCTTGGCGCAGAAGGCGTTCTGGATTTTGCAGGCGGTGCTGTGGTTCACGTCAACTCGGGCGTAGCGGGTCTGGTCTGTGCCGTGTTCCTGGGGGCCCGTAAGGGCTATGGCGTAGAGCCGATTACAGCGCACAATCCGGTTTTGACCATGATCGGGGCTTCGCTGCTTCTGGTGGGTTGGATTGGCTTTAATGCGGGTTCGGCTGGTGCTGCTGATGGTTTGATGGGGGTTGCACTGATCAATACCCTTTTGGCAGCTGCAGCGGGTTCGTTGAGCTGGAAATTCATTGAACGTATCGAAAAACGCAAATGGTCCTTGATCGGTGTGCTGTCGGGCGTGGTCGCCGGTTTGGTCGCGATTACACCTGCCGCCGGTTTCGTAGACCCAAAGGGCGCGGTCATTATCGGGCTGATCGCCGGTCCGGTATGTTATGTCTCGTCGGTGTGGCTCAAAAAGCTACTTAAATATGACGACAGCCTTGATGCCTTTGGCCTGCATGGCGCGGGCGGACTGGTGGGGGCTTTGCTTACGGGTGTGTTTGCAACGACAGCTGTGAATGACCTGTCAGCAGGTGCCACCGTTTGGGCCCAGTTCATGGGGCTGGTCTGGACAATCGTCTGGAGCGCTATTGGCACTCTGTTCGTACTGTTGATCTGCAAATACACCACTGGCTTGCGGGTGAAGGAAGAGGTCGAAGACGAAGGCCTAGACACGCACCTGCACGGTGAGGCTCTGGAAGCTTCGTAAGCGTATTGGTCGAGAGCCTTATGGGTTTCGGCAACCGGATCATTTGATTCTTATTCTAGACGTGTCGGGAGGTTGTCCTCCCACAGCCTTCCGACACGCCATTTTCTCGCAGTGTGTAGCCGAATGCCCCCGACAGCGTTGTGCGCTGCCGGAGGAGTTTGTGTGTCTGATTTTCAATGATGACCAGGGGATACAGTCATGAAAAAGTTTATGTGCAGCCTTGTTATAACCGGTCTAGTCGGTCTAGCCGGAACGGTCAGTGCCGAAGACGCGGTACCGGAGTTTTCGTTCAATGCGACCGTAACCAATGACTATGTTTGGCGAGGGGCCAGCCAGTCAAACGAGGGTGCCGCTGTTCAAGGTGGTGTCGATCTTACCTATGGCAGTTTTTACGCTGGCACATGGGCCTCGACGGTCGATTTTAGCGATGACACGGATGTGGAGTGGGACTTTTATGCCGGTCTGACCGGCACATCAGGTACCGTCGATTGGGATGTTGGCGTGATCTACTATTACTATGTAGGGGCCCCGTCCGGTTCAGATTACGATTTCGTCGAGTTCAAGGCGGCGGCATCTCATAGCTTTGACAAGCTAACGCTTGGAGCAGCAGTCCACTACTCTCCGGATTTTTATGGGGTGGATGAAACAGCAACATATCTGGAAGCGAACGCAGGCTATGAGTTCAATGATCGCTGGAGCGTCTCGGGCGGTGTCGGGCGTCAGTTTGTGGATGTGACGTCTGATTATACGGCATGGAATCTAGGCATGGGGGTGAACCTGACGAAAACCTTGTCGCTGGATGTCCGTTATTGGGATGCATCCGTCAGTTCACCGCTGACCGATCCTCGGCTTGCGGCCACTCTGGGCGTAGCATTTTAGGGTTTCCTAGTTTCATTCATGAAAATAGTGCGGAAATCACCGAAGTCTTACCCTAGGTGATCTTGGCATGGGGGCTATGAGTCGCTAGCTCTTGAACATCAACGTCTAAGGGATGACGCTCATGGCCGATCTGGCTCAAATCACTGCAAAAATCCAAGAAGCCATCAACGCCAATGGCGGCTTCGGCAAGACCATCAAGCTGGACCTTGGTGACGCTGGCAAGATCTTCATCGACGGCATCAACAACACCGTTTCGAATGACGATAATGCTGCTGACGCCACTGTGTCGCTGAAAATGGATGACTTCCTGGCGTTGGCCGAAGGCCGTCTGGATCCGATGATGGCCTTCATGCAAGGCAAGTTGAAGGTCGCGGGCGACATGATGCTGGCCCAAAAACTGGCTCCGCTGCTTAAGGGTCGTTGATCCTTTGGCCGCTTAGGCAGAATGTGAAGGCGCGGCACCCAAGGGGCCGCGCCTTTTTCTTTGCCGCAAACCGCCAACAAAGAGCGGGGCAGATCATTACGGGGGATATGCCATGGATTTTCGTTTTTCTGACCGTTCGCTAGCTTGGCAGGAAAAGCTGTCTCGCTTCATGCAGGACCACGTTATTCCACAAGAAGACGCCTACATCGCCTCAATACGCGCCAATCCCAAGCTGATGTCTCCGGTCATGGTGGAGCTAAAGGCGAGGGCCAAGGCGGCCGGCCTATGGAATATGTTCCTTCCGGGAGAACATGGAGCTGGACTGAACAATCAGGACTATGCGCCTCTTGCCGAAATGATGGGGCGACACCTGTGGTCAGCCGAGGTTTTTAACTGCAATGCTCCCGACACCGGCAATATGGAGGTGCTGCACCTCTATGGAAATGCACAGCAACAGGACGTTTGGCTTAAACCCTTGATGGCGGGCGATATCCGTTCGGCGTTCCTGATGACAGAACCGGCGGTCGCTTCGTCAGACGCGACCAATATTGAAACGCGCATCGACAAAGATGGCGACCATTATGTCATCAATGGCCGTAAATGGTGGTCCACCAACATGGCGCACCCCAATCTGGCTATGACGATTGTGATGGGTAAAACAGATTTCGATGCGCCGGTTCACCAGCAGCAAAGTCAGGTCATTGTGCCGGTCGACACGCCGGGTTTTCGTGTCGAGCGGATGTTGTCGGTTTTCGGCTATGACGAACTACCCATTGGGCACGCCGAGGTGGTTTTGGAAAATGTGCGGGTTCCGGTTGAAAACCTGATAGCCGGCGAGGGCAGGGGGTTCGAAATCGCCCAAGGCCGCCTCGGACCTGGCCGTATCCACCACTGTATGCGCGTGATCGGAGCTGCCGAGCGTGCTTTGGAACTGATGGTTGACCGTCTGCTGACCCGTGTGGCCTTCCGCAAGGCACTGGCCGAACATTCAGTTTGGGAGCAACGTGTGGCCGAGGCACGTACCCAGATAGAAATGTGTCGCCTGCTTGTGCTGAAGGCCGCATGGATGATGGATGAGGTCGGTGCCAAAGGTGCACGGTCCGAGATTGCCCAGATCAAGGTGGCGGCACCGCGCATGGCGCTGAAGGTCATTGATGATGCCATTCAGGCCTTTGGCGGAGCCGGTGTTTCCGGCGATACGCCTCTGGCGGAATTGTACGCCACCGTGCGGACATTGCGCATCGCGGATGGTCCGGATGAAGTCCATAATCGCACGATTGCGCGACTGGAATATGCGGCTCGTGCTGTACAGGCTGGTCACTAAGCTAGAGCTTTTTCGGAACAGGTCATGCTCGCATCGCGTTCCTTCTGTCGGGTCCAATGACGGGCCCAAGGACAGAGGGAACCGATGCCGTCAGCTCCAAGCCCCCTTCCGCTCGCTTCAACCCTAGCGTTCGAGCGATACAAGCGCGTCAGGGCAAGGACCCTTGATCTGGTTAGATCGCTTTCGCCAGAGGATATGGCGGTGCAGTCCATGCCGGATGCCAGCCCTACGAAATGGCATCTGGCGCATACCAGCTGGTTCTTCGAGGCGATGGTCCTAGCAAGGCAGGGCGATTACCGTCCCGTCGATCCACATTTTCAAACGCTTTTTAACTCGTATTACGAAGCCTTAGGCCCGCGCGTAGCAAGGTCGGATCGCGGCCTGATGACCCGTCCATCCTTGGCTCAGGTCTTATCCTATCGCCATGAAGTCGATCGCAGAATAGCAACCCGTCTTACGGAGCCCTTATCGGCTACAGAGAGCTACCTCTTCGAATTAGGGCTACATCACGAACAGCAGCATCAGGAATTGTTACTTCAGGATGCATTGCACCTGTTTTCATTAAATCCTTTGAAGCCATCCGTTTGGTCCAGAGAGCCACGTACCGCTCCTCTAGCGCCCTCAAAAGACGGCAAGATCGCCTTTCCGGAAGGGCTGGCCGTTATAGGCACATCAAAGGCTGAGGGCTTTGCTTTTGATAATGAAATGCCGGTACAACGTGTTTGGCTGAACGCGTATGCGCTGGATGCGGATTTGGTCACCAATGAAGACTGGCTGGTTTTTGTCAAAGATGGCGGGTACCGCAATCCGGCGTTGTGGCTATCGGATGGCTGGGCGACGCGGTGTCAAAAAGGCTGGGATAGCCCTGCCTATTGGCAGGCGAGCGATACAGGCTGGACGACCTATAGCCTGATAGGCCCGAGTGATCTGGATCCTTCTGCTCCCGTACGCCACATCAGCTATTACGAGGCTGATGCCTACGCCCGGTGGGCGGGGGCAAGACTGCCAACCGAAGCGGAATGGGAGCATGCTGCGCACCAGAGCGGCAACGCATTTGGCAATCTGGATACCGAGGTCTGGCAATGGACCCAGTCTGCCTACGCGCCCTATGCGGGGTTTAGCCCGACCGAAGGAACAGCGTCGGAATACAACGGAAAGTTCATGGTCAACCAGATGGTCCTGCGGGGGGGCAGTTTTGCAACGCCACGCGACCACCTGCGCCATTCATATCGTAATTTCTATTATCCATCACAACGGTGGGCGTTCTGCGGTCTGAGACTGGCTCATGACATGCCCTCAACCGAAGGGGCAAAATGCAAACTTTTCGAAGTGACCTGATCGCAGGACTTTCGGCATCACCGAAATCCTTGTCTCCCAAATGGTTTTATGATGCCGAAGGGTCGCGGTTATTCGAACAGATTACACAGCTCGACGAATATTATCCGACACGTCAGGAAAAGGCTCTGCTGCGACAGACCATTCCTCTGTGGCTGGATTTATTCGGGACGGATGCTGTGCTGGTTGAGCTTGGTTCAGGTGCGAGTGCAAAGACACGCATATTGCTGGACGCCATATCTGACCTTGCGGCCTATGTACCACTGGATATCAGCGAAACTGCGCTTGAGGCTGCAGCCCGAGCATTACGCAGAGATTATCCTCAACTGGATATCCGGCCGGTATCGGGTGATTTCGAGAATTTACCGAACCTGCCTGATGATTTACCCAAGGGCCGACGCATCGGTTTCTTTCCCGGCTCCACGATCGGTAATCTGGACCACCAAGCCGCAGTCGAGCTTTTAATCGCTTCGCGTCGAATGTTAGGTTCCGACAGTCTGTTTATTCTGGGTATCGATCTCGTTAAAGATCGAGAAACGCTGCTTGCGGCCTATGACGATAGGCAAGGCGTGACGTCTGCCTTCAACATGAACCTGTTACACCGCGCCAATCGTGAACTTGGGACAGATTTCGACACTGACGCGTTTCGCCACCGCGCCGTTTGGAATGACAAAGAAGCGCGTATCGAAATGCATCTGGAGTCATTGAAAGATCAAAACATCCAGTTAGATGGCCAAAAGTTTCTCTTTCAGGCGGGCGAAACTTTGCACACAGAAAACTCTCATAAATTTGATCGCGCACGTGTGCAGGCCTTGGCTGAAGCGAGTGGTTGGACACTGCGTGAAATGCGCATCTCTGCTGCCCCCTGTGTCGCTTTGGCCTTATTGCAGCCCACAGAATAGGGCGCTGTTTTTCACAGCGCCCTGCAAGGATGTTCTTTGAAATCTGCCTTAGTTAGGCTTCCGATCTTCGGGCTGGACTTTGACGGCGTCTTTATTGCGAGTGCCGTGTGAGGCTTCGCCACCTTTGCGTCCAGCTTGCGCGGCCAGAGAACGATCCTGAGAAAAGCTACGCTTTTCAGATGGAACGCTGGCACCTCCCTTACGGGCGATCTCGCGCTGACGCGCCGGGTCCATAGATGCAAATCCCCGCTTGGAGATGCCCGACGGTTTGCTCTGCACTGGATCGGCCATACTAAGAACTCCTCTTGAAACTATGCGGCTCACAGGAAAGAAGAGACAAGGATGGCTAAGGTTCCTTGCAGTGATTTCAAATTTTCAACTTTAGCGTGATGTTAGGGTCATCTATTTGAAATATTAGTTTTAATTTGTTGTAATCTATGACGGTCCTGAAACGTTTCCAGCCTTGCTCGCTGCTTTTACAATCGCATCTCCGACAAAAGGATTGCTTAGGCGTTCATGACCAAAGGTCGAATGGGGGCCGTGACCTGGGATGAAGGTGACATCATCGCCCAGCGGCCATAGGCGACTGACGATCGAGTTCACCAGATCCTGATGCGAGCTTTGCGGGAAATCAGTCCGTCCTACTGATCCTTTAAACAGAACATCACCCACCTGAGCGAATCGCGCTTCACGATTAAAAAAGATCACATGGCCGGGGGTGTGACCGGGGCAGTGATAAACTTCCCAGCGTGTCTCACCCAAACTCAAAACATCGCCGTTTTCCAGCCAGCGGGTAGGGGTAAAGCTACGCGCATCGGGCAATCCCCATTTCTGACCCTGTTCGGGAATCGCTTCTATCCAAAACAGATCGGCTTTGTGCGGACCTATGATTTCCACCTTTGAAATGTTCTGCAAATCCTGAGCGCCACCCGCATGGTCAAGGTGCCCATGCGTGATCCAGATAGCTTCCAACGTCAGGCCGCGCCTTTGAATCTCTGCATAAAGCGCCTCGGCCGACGCGCCAGGATCAATGACTGCCGCCTTTAGAGTTTTGGTGCACCAGACAATGGTGCAGTTCTGCTGAAGCGGTGTAACGGGGCTGACGAGAACGCCAATCGGTGCAGTTTGCTGGTTCATATCCGTGAAATAGCGCTGTCAGGCCATCAAAGAAACCCGCCGCGCGTTGACGTAAGCGCCCCTTATCTACATAAGGGCGGGCTTCGAGGTGCCGCCTGCAGTGGGCGGTCCTTTTGCGTATTCCACTCGCGCGCCTTTCGGGCGTCGCCCCAGAGCGTCAGATATCCGACCATGCAAGTCGTCGAAAAGTCGAACGAAGGCCTCAGCCGCGTGATCGCGGTGACCATTCCGGTAGCCGAGCTGAACGAAAAGCTTGAAGCCCGTATCAAGGAAGTCGCCCCCCAGATGAAGCTGAAGGGCTTCCGTCCGGGCAAGGTGCCGGCTTCTTATGTCAAGAAGACCTTCGGTCGCGACCTGATGGGCGAAATCATCAATGCCGAGTTGAACTCGACCAGCCAGGGCGCTCTGGACGAGCTGAAGGTTCGTCCGGCTGCTCCGGCCGAGATGAAGCTGATCTCGGACATGGACAAGGTTATCGCCGGTGGCGAAGACCTGACCTACGAAATGTCGCTGGAAGTCATGCCGGAATTTACCCCGGCTGATCCGAAGACCCTGAAGCTGTCGCGCCCGACCTATGAAGCTTCGGAAGAAGACATGGACGAGGCCCTTAAGGAATTGGCTTCGCAAGCCAAGTCCTACGAGGACAAGAAGGGCAAGACCGTCAAGGCCGCTGATGGCGATCAACTGACCATCGATTTCGTCGGCAAGATCGACGGCGTCGAGTTCGACGGTGGCGCTGCAACCGATGCTGATCTGGTTATCGGCTCGGGTCGTTTCATCCCGGGCTTCGAAGAGCAGCTCAAGGGTGCCAAGGTCGGTGAAGAGAAGACCATCGAGGTCACCTTCCCGGAAGAATACCAAGCCGCCCATCTGGCCGGTAAGGCTGCGACTTTCGACGTCACCGTTAAGGCTATCAAGGCTGAAGCCGAAACCGCTATCGACGACGAGTTCGCCAAGCGTATCGGCCTTGAGTCGCTGGACAAGCTGAAAGAACTGCTGAAGGCAAACCTGAACCAGCAATATGCTGGCGCAGCTCGCTTCAAGCTGAAGCGCGCTCTGCTGGACGTACTGGACGAAGGACACGACTTCCCGCTGCCGCCGAAGATGGTGGAAGCCGAGTTCGAAGGCATCTGGGCTCAGGTGTCGGCTGACAAGGAAGCTGGCAACCTGCCGGAAGATGACGCCAAGAAGTCGGAAGACGAACTCAAAGCCGAGTACAAGAAGATCGCCGAGCGCCGCGTGCGTCTGGGCCTCGTGCTCGCCGAAATCGGTCGCGCCAACAACGTGACCGTGTCGGACCAAGAGCTGTCGAACGCCATTATGGCCGAAGCCCGCAACTATCCGGGCCAAGAGCGTATGGTGCTGGACTTTTACCGCCAGAACCCGAACGCAGCCGCTCAACTGCGCGCCCCGATCTACGAAGAGAAGGTCGTCGACCTGATCGTCTCGGTTGCCGACGTGACCGATACCCCGATCAGCAAAGAAGAGCTGCTGAAGGATGAAGACGAAGCCTAATCGGCTTTCTTCTTTAAAGATTGGGAAGGGCGGGGCTTATGCTCCGCCCTTTCTTTTTTGTAACTCATGACTCCCCGGTGGCGATGTATAATGCTGTTATCGTTGGAGCATCTTAATGTTGAAATCCTCAGTACTGACTGCCCTAGCCGCCATGACATTAGGAGGGCAGAGCACAGCACAGGAAGTTACGCAGGTTGACGATGTCGTCGTGTCTGCTCGTTCTCAAGATGAGCTGATGCGGGATTTTATTGAAGATATTGCGCCTCCAGAGCGTTCGCTTCAGACCGCACGTTTCTATCGCGAAGTTTGTGTAGGGGTGATCAATCTGAACCCCGCCGCGGCACAAGCCATTGCTGATCGCGTTTCACAAAACGCATTAGATGTTGGGCTTGAGCCTGGCCAACCCGGCTGTCGTCCGAATATATTGGTGGTCGCTACGAACGATGGCAACGCTCTTGCCAAGGGGCTAGTTGAGCGGAAACGACGCTTTTTCGATCCCGGTGGCAGCGGAATGACCCGGAGCAATCAGGCGTTAAACCGTTTCACTGACGGTAGTCAGGCTATCCGTTGGTGGCATGTCGCAACACCTGTGGATGCACGAACGGGCCAAAGAGCTGCGCGCCTACCAGGCGAGCAGGCACCTATCGTTACAGGCGGCGCATCGCGCCTGCGTACAGAACTGCGTCACGATATAGATCGTGTGATGGTCGTTCTCGACCTTTCCAAACTGGAAGATTTAAATTTCACTCAAGTGGCGGACTATGTTTCGATGGTATCGTTTGCGCAGGTCGATGATGCCGCCGACTTCAGTGGTTATCCTTCGGTTCTAACGCTCTTGGCGGGTAATCCCGAAGTAAGAGGGCTTACTGAATGGGACCGCGAGTATCTGACAAGTCTCTATAGTGCCCGATTGAACCAGCCGATCCGTCTGCAGCAACAGAACGAAATGATGAGTTTGATCCGACAGGCGCGAGATAAGGCGCATGTGAGAGAACCTTCGGACCGAGCACGGCACGGGCTTAAAGCTGCCGTATCGTCTTAATCGACATATTGTGTGCTGTTGGCCTTGCGTCGCCCGTGTCGTGTAGTGATATCCTGAACTCTAAGACGGGCGATCTTGAGTCGCCCCGAGATTCTCGAAAAGGCCAACATGCGCGATCCGATCGATTACATCTCCAACAACCTCGTTCCTATGGTGGTGGAGCAGTCCAGCCGTGGCGAGCGGGCGTTTGACATCTTTTCACGCTTGCTGCGCGAGCGGATCATCTTCCTGACCGGTCCGTTCGAGGACGGTATGGCCTCGTTGATCTGCGCCCAGCTGCTGTTCCTTGAATCGGAAAACCCGAAGAAGGAAATCAGCATGTATATCAACAGTCCGGGCGGTCAGGTGACCTCGGCGCTGGCGATCTATGACACCATGCAGTACATCAAGTCACCGGTTTCGACCGTGGTGATGGGCATGGCGGCTTCGGCCGGTTCGCTGATTCTGACGGCAGGCGAAGCGGGGCAACGTATTGCTCTGCCAAACGCCCGCGTCATGGTTCACCAACCTTCGGGCGGCTTCCGTGGTACGGCCTCGGACATCGAACGCCACGCTGAAGACATCATCGCCACCAAGCGTCGTCTGAACGAAATCTATGTGCATCACACCGGCCGTACCTATGAGGAAGTAGAGCGCACTCTGGACCGCGATCACTTCATGACCGCCGAAGAAGCCAAGGCCTGGGGGATCGTGGACCATGTCTATGACCGCCGCATCCAAGCCGATGCTGACGGTGTGAAAGCACCTTAAGTTTACGGCAGAACGGTTTGATTGTTCGGGGCAGCAGGGTTCACCTTGCTGCCCCGAATCATGTTTGCTCTACAATCAGGATTCGATGAAGGGTGTGACGCATGGGTCTGATGGATAACGGTCTGAAATATGGGCTGGTAACGCGCATACTGCATTGGGGCATGGCTCTGCTTTTGCTGTGGCAGTTGGGTGCCGTAATCGCTGGTGAGGTCTTGGGAGAAACCTCGTTCACTGATGCGATTGGATCCACGCACAAGCCCGTGGGGTTACTGCTGTTTATCCTGGCAGTCGTTCGTGCGGTTTGGGGACTTTTGAACCTGTCGCGCAGACCTAGGGCACATACTGGCCTGATTGGCAAAATGGCTGTGGCTGGCCATGTGGTTCTCTATGGCCTGCTTTTGTTTGTCCCAAGCGTCGCTCTAATCCGCCAATATGGTTCGGGCCGTCCCTTTGAGGCTTTTGGTCTTACGATCATGCAGGGCGGTCACGATAAGATCGAATGGATGACCAAGCTGGGCGGTGACTGGCATGGAGAGCTTGCTTGGATGTTGTTAGCGATGATCGTTCTACATCTGGGAATGGCTCTATTTCACCAGTTTGTCTGGAAGGACGATACGTTCAAACGCATGTCCTAAAGCTCATGGCGGCCTGACGCCATTTTTATGCTATCAGGCCGCCTATGCAGTACACTAACGACACCAGTGGGACCGTAGAGGTCGATGGCGAGATCTATGTCTGGGAGCTACGCCGCCAGCCGCGTCCCGTAGGCAAACGCGAATGGGAAGGGATGGCAATCACCCTTCGACATCAGGATTACAAGCGTGAGGCTATCGTTGAGTACCCGATGGTTTACCGCCCTAACGGTTCTCCAAACCTCGAAAAGCAAAAAGTTGATCTGGATGTTGTAAAAACCAGCGTCCGCTCCATCCTCGAGGCAGGCTGGGAGCCAGCCTCTCGAGGAAAGGCAGTTAGCTTTGCGGTGGACGCCAAGGGATACTGAACATTCAGGGGCGGCCGGTGAAAACCCGGAAGCCCTTTTCCTCTGCCGCTTCGATCATTTGCTCATCGCCAGATGTGTCGCCATAGGCAGCAAGAATGCGCACATCATCGCCATAGACTTCGCGGATACGCAGGACCTTTTGTTCACGGCGGCAGTTCGGCGTCGAAAAACGGCCTGTCAGATTGTCATCAGCATCGAACTCGAAACGGGTGCCGATCAGGTTGTCCGCTTTCAGGCGGCGCGCGAACGGTTCGATAGTCGTTTCGGGTGAAGCAGTAACGATTACGCGATGCACACCCTTCTTGCCCCATTCTTCCCAGCAGGCGAGGGCGTCTGGACGCATGAAGTGGTCATAGATCGCACTGGCATACCGTTCGGCTTCGTCGCTGATCTGTTTACGGCTCAAGCCTTTCAAAAACAGGTCAACCGATGCGGCTTTGATGGCTCCGCGATCACGATCGACTACATACCGCAGGGCAGCAGGGATCAGCTGTACCAAACCCGCGGCCCAGACCATTGGACCAACACGCCATTTCAGAAATGCGGTAAAGCTGTCGCGAATCGACAGGGTGCCATCGAAATCAAACGCTACGATTTCCTTAGGTCGTTCGCTCGTGCGAAAAGAGGGCTGGCGCTTTGCGTCAGGATTACCCATTTGTGACTTTCCAACTATGTTCCGCATTATGACCCATAGAGTGGCTGTTTAAGTACGCCACGCTCGCTAATCGGGCTTGTGGCGGAACCTCTGATGGGTGATTGTTATTTTTTGAAGACTTTGATGGTTAGATTCTAGTGTCTAACATCAAGGAAGTCGCCTTTTCCCCCAATCCCGGTGGAGATGGCGGAGAGTGAGATGGGTCTATGACCAAAGCCGCCGGTACCGACGCCAAAAGCACGCTCTACTGCTCTTTCTGCGGAAAGAGCCAGCATGAGGTCCGCAAACTGATTGCGGGCCCGACCGTGTTCATCTGTGATGAATGCGTCGAGCTGTGCATGGACATCATCCGCGAAGAACAGAAGATTACGCTCAAAACGTCGAAGGACGGTGTTCCGACACCGAAAGAGATTCGCGACGTTCTGGACGACTATGTGATCGGCCAATCGCACGCCAAGAAGGTGTTGTCGGTTGCCGTACACAACCACTACAAGCGCCTGAACCACGCGACGAAGAATTCCGACGTCGAGCTGGCCAAGTCGAACATCATGCTGATCGGTCCGACCGGCTCGGGTAAGACTCTGCTGGCCCAGACCTTGGCGCGCATCATCGATGTGCCGTTCACCATGGCCGACGCTACGACCCTGACCGAAGCCGGTTATGTCGGTGAAGACGTCGAAAACATCATTCTGAAGCTACTTCAGGCATCTGATTACAATGTCGAGCGTGCCCAGCGCGGCATTGTCTATATCGACGAAATCGACAAGATCAGCCGCAAGTCCGACAACCCGTCCATCACCCGCGACGTGTCGGGGGAGGGCGTGCAACAGGCTCTGCTGAAGATCATGGAAGGCACCGTGGCTTCGGTTCCGCCGCAAGGTGGTCGCAAGCACCCGCAGCAGGAGTTCCTGCAAGTGGACACGGCCAACATCCTGTTCATCGTCGGCGGTGCATTTGCCGGCCTTGAAAAGGTGATCTCGGCTCGTGGCGAAGGGGCCTCGATCGGTTTTGGTGCCAAGGTCAAGGAAATCGACGAGCGTCGTATGGGCGAGGTCCTCAAGGAGGTCGAGCCTGATGATCTGATGCGTTTCGGTCTGATCCCGGAATTCATTGGCCGTCTACCTGTTCTGGCCACGCTGGAAGACCTCGACGAAGCGGCGCTTATCACCATCCTGACCGAGCCTAAGAATGCTCTGGTCAAGCAGTACAAGCGACTGTTCGAGATGGAGAACGTCAATCTGACCTTCACCGAGGATGCTTTGTCGGCGGTGGCCAAGAAGGCGATCACTCGCAAGACTGGTGCCCGTGGCCTGCGTTCCATTCTGGAAGGCGTGCTGCTGGAAACCATGTTCGACCTGCCCAGCTTCGAGGGTGTGGAAGAAGTGGTGGTCAATGCAGAGGTTATCGAAGGCCGCGCCCAACCTTTGCTGATCTACTCAGAATCAAAGAAGAAAAAGGCCGACCCGGCAGCCTAAGCCGTACAATGCCATTGAAAATGTTGCAGGGCGGCTCGGAAACGGGCCGCCTTGTTGCATATATGGCCCTATGAACCCGCTGGGACTTAGACTTCTGTGGGCCAATCCGGCGTTAAGCTTGAACCTGCGGCCGCACGTCCCACATAATCTTCCGAAATGCCGCAATGCGGGTCGAGTCGGGAAGGGGGAACGAGTTGTTCCTTTTGATTGGCTTTGACGGGCCGGAGATTCACAAAGGCCCCAGAAAGTAAGCACCATGACCGAGAGCAAAATCCTCCCAGTCCTGCCGTTGAGAGACATCGTCGTCTTTCCGCACATGGTCGTGCCGTTGTTTGTCGGCCGCGAAAAATCCGTGCGTGCCCTCGACGAAATCATGAAGGGTGAAAAGCAGATCCTGCTCGCCACCCAGAAGAACTCGACCGACGACGATCCGGCCACGGACGCCATCTATCCGACGGGTGTCGTCGCCAGCGTTCTGCAACTGCTCAAACTGCCGGACGGAACCGTAAAGGTTCTGGTCGAAGGCAAGTCGCGTGCGCGCTTGCTCAGCTATACCGACCGTGAAGACTATTACGAAGCCGAAGCTGTTGAGATTGTAGACGAGCAGGGCGATCCCTCTCAGTCCGAAGCCCTGCTGCGTGCGGTAATCGAACAGTTCGAAAACTATGTGAAGCTGAACAAAAAGGTGCCGCCTGAGGCCCTCAGCTCCATCCCGCAGATTTCCGATCCGTCCAAGCTGGCCGACAGCGTGGCCGCGCATCTGGCCGTGAAGATTGCTGAAAAACAGTCGCTGCTGGAAACCGTCAGCGTGCCGGCGCGCCTCGAAAAGGTCTATGGCCTGATGGAGGGCGAAATCTCGGTCCTGCAGGTCGAGAAGAAAATCCGCTCGCGCGTGAAGCGTCAGATGGAGAAGACACAGCGCGAATATTATCTGAACGAGCAGATGAAGGCGATCCAGCGCGAGCTGGGTGAAACCGATGATCAGCGCGACGAGCTGATGGAGCTTGAAAAGCGCATTGCCAAGGCTCGCCTGTCGAAGGAAGCCCGCATCAAGGCTGATGCCGAGCTCAAGAAGCTGCGCAACATGTCGCCGATGTCGGCGGAATCGACCGTGGTTCGTAATTATCTGGACTGGCTGCTCTCGATTCCGTGGAGCAAGACCAAGGCCAAGCCGATCGATCTGGAAAAAGCCGAGGCCATTCTCGAAGCGGACCATTATGGTCTGGAGAAGGTCAAGGAACGCATCATCGAGTATCTGGCCGTGCAAGCCCGTACGGGTTCGCACAAGGGCCCGATCCTGTGCCTTGTTGGTCCTCCGGGTGTCGGTAAGACCTCTCTGGCGCAATCCATCGCCAAGGCAACGGGCCGTGAATACGTCCGCATGTCGCTGGGCGGCGTGCGTGACGAGGCCGAGATTCGTGGTCACCGCCGCACCTATATCGGATCGATGCCGGGCAAGATCATCCAGTCGATGAAGAAGGCGAAAACCACCAACGCCTTCATCCTGCTGGACGAAATCGACAAGCTGGGTGCCGACTGGCGTGGTGATCCGTCTTCGGCTTTGCTCGAAGTGCTGGATCCGGCTCAGAACAACACGTTCGGCGATCACTATCTGGAAGTCGATTACGATCTGTCGCCTGTGATGTTTGTCACCACGGCCAACAGCCTGAACATGCCCCAGCCTCTATTGGATCGCATGGAGATCATCCGTGTCTCGGGCTATACTGAGGACGAGAAGGTCGAGATCGCCAAGCGTCACGTTCTGCCCAAGCAGATGAAAGACCATGCACTCAGGGACGGCGAGCTGGTTGTGCCGGAAGACACCATCCGCGACCTGATCCGCTATTACACGCGGGAAGCGGGCGTTCGTAATCTTGAGCGTGCTCTGGGTGGTCTGGCTCGCAAGGCTGTACGTGAAATGGCCAAGACCAAGGCCAAGTCGATCACGGTCGATGCGGCCAAGTTGGCAGAATATGCCGGTGTGCGTAAGTTCCGTCACGGCGAGACCGAGGCCGAGGATCAGGTCGGTATCGTCACCGGTCTGGCCTGGACCGAGTTCGGTGGCGATATTCTGACCATCGAGGCACTTAAAATGCCGGGTCGCGGTCGTATGACTGTGACGGGCAATCTTCGCGACGTGATGAAGGAATCGATCTCGGCGGCGGCCTCCTATGTCCGCAGTCGCGCGCTCAGCATCGGTGTAAAACCGCCTATGTTCGAGAAGACCGACATCCACGTTCACGTTCCGGACGGTGCAACGCCAAAGGACGGTCCGTCGGCAGGTGTGGCCATGACGGTGGCCATGGTTTCGGTGCTGACAGGCATTCCTATCCGCAAGGACATTGCCATGACGGGGGAAATCACCCTGCGTGGGCGTGTTACGGCAATCGGTGGCCTGAAAGAAAAGCTGCTTGCGGCTCTGCGTGCAGGCGTTAAGACGGTTCTGATCCCTCAAGAGAACGAAAAGGATCTTGAGGATGTGCCGGAAAACGTGAAGGCTGCACTAGAAATCATCCCGATTTCTACGGCGGATGAGGCTCTGAAATGGGCGCTGACCGGTACGCCTGTTCCCGTGGAATGGGATGAAGAGGCAGAACCTCTGACACCCGCACCCGCTAGTCCGGCAACGGGTGGCGGAGCATCGGTCAGCCACTAAGCGATTATAAAAATAGAAATGCGGTCCGTTTCGGCGGGCCGCATTTTTTTATGGGTGATTGATGCTAGGCTTTTGAAAAATCAGAAACGGAGGAGGGGAGTTTATGAGCAAGACAGAACTGATTGGACGCATGGCCGACGCGGCCGGTATCTCACGCGATCAGGCCAAATTGGCTCTGGAAGCGGTGACTGACCAGATCGGACAACGCCTGAAAGAGGGAAAAGACGTCCGTATTGTTGGTTTTGGAAGTTTTTTTATTTCAGAGCGTTCCGCCGGAAATGCCCGAAATCCCCGGACTGGCGAGACGATTCATCGCCCCGCATCGCGCACGGCACGATTTAGAGCTGGGGAAGGATTAAAAAGCCTCTTGAATGGTTAGCCGAATATGGGCAAAGAGACCGCCTCGCAGCGCTGCAACAGCAACGCGGGAATGGGCGGCTAGCTCAGCTGGTCAGAGCACCTCGTTTACACCGAGGGGGTCGGGGGTTCGAACCCCTCGCCGCCCACCATTTAAAAGCCCGCTTAGGCGGGCTTTTTTGTGTTTGGAAATGGCACTTCTGAAACATCAAGGATATTTGAATGGTGTCTTGTAGGCTGAGGCCTAAACAGGATCGATGCCAGTTAAATACTGCCTATCGGAGACTGTCATGCGCAGCGCTGTCCATCACACGTTCGGAGAACCGGCCGAGGTTCTAACGCTTGGCGATCGGCCCATTCCCGAGCCAGGCCCAAGGCAGGTACGCATCAAGACCATTCTGTCGCCGATCCATAATCACGACCTTTGGACGGTGCGGGGACAATATGGCTATAAACCCTCGTTGCCCGCAGTTGGGGGCAGTGAGGCTGTCGGAATTGTGCATGCATTAGGTCCCGATGCGACAGGCTTTGCCTTGGGGCAACGCGTGGCCGTTGCCGGCGTTCATGAAAGCTGGGCAGAATATTTTCTAGCCCCCGCGGGCGGCTTGATACCGCTTCCGGACGCCATTCCTGACGAAGCGGCTGCGCAGCTTATTGCCATGCCGTTTAGTGCGATCACGTTGCTGGATTTCCTAAACGTCGAAAGCGGTGACTGGGTGATCCAGAACACGGCCAATGGTGCCGTTGGCAAGACGCTTGCCATGCTGGCCAAAGCGCGCGGCGTTAATGTTGTGAACCTTGTCCGTCGTGATGCCGGTGTCGATGAATTATCGCAACTCGGCATCGATAATGTGGTTTCAACCGCATTGGATGGCTGGAAGAACAAGGTGAAGGCTATTATCGGCGAGGCTCCAATCAAGGCCGCTGTGGACTCCATAGGCGGTCGGGCGAGTGGCGACCTGATGGGGTTGCTTGGCGAGAACGGGCTTTTGGTCTCGTTCGGTACCATGGCCGGCGAGCCGATGCAGATACCGTCCGGTGACGTCATCTTTAAGCAGGCGGTCGTCAAAGGATTCTGGGGTTCAAAGGTCAGCGCAGCCATGCCAGCACCAAAACGCGCCGCGCTGATCGGCGAACTGTTGCAGCTGGTGGTGTCCGGAGATTTGAAGCTACCCGTAGAGGCTGTGTTCGATCTCGCCCAAATTTCCGATGCTGTGAAAGCATCCTTAGCCCCAGGCAAGTCCGGCAAGGTACTTTTGCGTCCTTAAGATAGGTATGAGCGCTAAAATCAAACAATCCAGCTGGATGATGTAAATCGCCTAAGGAATATTATGCGCAATAAATGATGAGCTATTAGAATGGCTCCAGCTTCAGCTTCATTCCGGCAGCAATCAGATATGTGTCGTCACACACGGCAGCCAGTTGTTGATGCAGACGTCCGGCTTCGTCTCTGAAACGGCGCCCGAGCGGATTTTCGGGTACAAGCGACCAGCCGACTTCGTTGCTGACCAGCCATAAACGTGCGGCCTTACAAAGAGACACTGCGTCCACAAGTTCAGATACGGCTTCAGCTAGATCATGCTCGGCTAGCATCCGGTTGGTCAGCCAGAGCGTCAGACAGTCAACAACCACAATGCTGTCGCGTGACAGATGGCGCAGACTTTCGGCCAGCGCCATCGGTGCCTCTATAGTTTGCCAGCGGTCTGCGCGATCATTCTGGTGTTGCTGGATTCGGTCGCGCATCTCGTCATCAAAGGCCTGTGCCGTGACGATCATTACGGGCGTTTGGCCGGTCGTTTTGGCGGCTTTTTCAGCATTGAGTTGCGCAAAACGGCTTTTGCCGGAACGTGCGCCGCCCAGCACCAGAATACGACCCATGTTTTCTCTCCGGTTGACCTGAACCACAAGCCGTCCTAGTGGCAATCCTGCGTCAGGTTCCCCTACGGGGATTCAAAGGGAACGGAGTTAAAAACTCCGGCTGTTCCCGCAACTGTAAGCGGCTAGCCCGCGCGTCATACGCCACTGGACATCGAAAAGGCTACGGCCTCGATGCTGGGAAGGCGACGCGCACCGGCATTGATCCGCAAGCCAGGAGACCTGCCTGACGTCGTCGTTCTCCACGCGGTCGGGATGTGCCGGGTGGTCGAGGAAACTCGCGTGACGACCATGGATTTTAACCCGCTTGCGCGGTCGTTTCTGCATGGCTCATGGTTATGCAGGCGGCGGCGTTTGCATTGCTATGGGATACATAGATGCGTCGTCTTACGACTGTACAGATTGCTGTTGCCGCCCTCCTCGCGGCTTCTCCCGCATTTGCCTACGAAGCTGATCAACAAGCTTCGCTTCCTGACGTGGCCGGCCGCTCCGGCGCGACCGCCGTGGAAGATGTGGTGGTTACCGCGAACCGTTCGGCCCAACCCGTTGAGCGCGTTGGTGCCTCGGTAACGATCCTGACCCACGCGGCTATTGAAAACGCCCAAACGCCGGTTGTTTCGGAACTGCTCGTCCAGACACCGGGTGTCAGCTATAACCGCAATGGCGGTGTTGGCACCTCTACGGGTGTCAGCATCCGTGGCGCAGAAAGCCACCACACCGTCGTCATCATCGATGGCGTAAAGCTGAACGACCCCTCCTCTACCCAAGGTGGCTTCAACTTCGGCAACCTGCTGGTTGGCGATACCTCGCGCATCGAAGTTCTGCGCGGTGCCCAATCCACGCTTTGGGGCAGCCAAGCCATTGGCGGCGTGGTCAATATCGTGACCGCAGAGCCGAGCTCGGCATTTGAAGGCAATGCCTCGGCGGAAGCCGGATCGCACGGCACCACCTATTTCCGCGGAGCCGTTGGCGGTACCAATGACCGTGTAAGCTGGCGTTTGGCGGCCAACCGTTACGATACGGACGGCTATTCGGCCTATGCTCTGGGCAGCGAAGACGACGGCTATACCAATACCAGCCTGTCGGGCCGCCTGAATGTGAAGCTGGCGGACGATGTGTCCCTTGATCTGCGTAGCGTCTGGTCGGATGGCCAAAATGATTTTGACGGCTGGGGTGTCGATAGCCGTGAATATAGCAAAACCCGTGAACTGGTCGCTTATGCAGGTCTGAATTTCGGACTGTTTGAAGGTCGTCTGCAAAACCGTATCGGTTACGCCCAGACCACGACCGACCGCGACAACTACAACCCCGACAACAAGATTCAGACCCTGACCTTTGATGCCAAGGGCGAAAACCGTCGTTGGGAATATCAGGGCACGTTCGCATTCTCCGACAATCTGAATACGACGTTCGGTATCGAGAGCGAACGTTCGGAAATGCGCACCCGTTCACCATCGGACTGGTCGATTAATCCGACCTATGTGAAGGGCAATGCCGATCTGGACAGCGCCTATGCGCAGATTCAGTGGACCGCGATTGAAGGTCTGACCCTGACGGGTGGCCTGCGTTATGACGACCATGCCCAATACGGCGACAACCTGCTGGGTCAGGTCGCTGCGGCATGGACCCCGAATGGTGGCGATACCCTGCTGCGCGCCAGCTGGGGGCAGGGCTTCCGCGCTCCGGGTCTGTACGAGCTGTATAGCGAATACGGTAACCTGACCTTGGCCGCCGAAGAGTTTGATGCATGGGAACTCAGCGTTCAGCAAAAACTGTTTGATCGCGCCAGTGTCACCCTCACCTACTTCAACCGTGAGGCTGACAACGAGATCCGCTATAATGGCTGCTCGACCGGTTCGCCCGATCCGCTGTGTAAAGTGAATGGCGTCGATCGCTGGGGCTATTATGCCAATGCCCTCAAAACCGAGGCCAAAGGTGTCGAGTTCAGCACCGCGATCCAGTTGACGGATGCTCTGTCGGTTACGGCCAACTACACCTGGACCGACGCCCAGATGGCTTCGGGTGCAAACCAAGGCAAGCACCTGTCGCGCCGTCCGGAGCACATGGGCAACCTGATGGCCGATTATCGTTGGGCCAGCGGTTTCAAGACCGGACTCGCCGTCCGCTATTCGGGCGAGACGTTCAACAACGACGCCAACACCGTGGTGATGGATGAGTACACCTTGGTTGATCTGCGTCTGGCCTATCCGGTCAGCGATCAGGTTGAACTGTATGGTCGCGTCGAAAACCTGTTCGACGAAGAGTACCAAACGGCCAAGGACTATGGCACCGCCGGTCGCGGTGTCTTTGGTGGTGTCCGCGTCAAATTCTGATTTCGGTCAGAATGAAGGACAACGTATTGATGCCTCACAAGGCTTCGATCCGGCATGGTGGCGGCCTGATGGCCGCCGCCAAAGCCTATCCGCATGCGCCGATTCCATGGTTGGACCTGTCGACGGGGATCAATCCTGTCCCGTGGTGCGGGCTTCGGGCAAATGAAGACCAGTTGAACCGCCTGCCCGACCCTTTGGAGTTGCTAGAACTGGAAGCGGTGGCAGCCAGTGTTTTTGAAACTTCAGAAGAACGGGTTTGCGCTGTCTCGGGCGCAGAAACGGCCATACGCCTTTTGCCCCTTATCCTCGGCCCTATGACAGTCGATATTGTCGAGCCCACCTATGGCGCACACCGAGAGTCATGGCGGGTCTCGTCCATGGCCCCCAATGCCATTGGGGCCGACCAGATATTTGCCTCGCGCGCCGATGTTTTGGTCATCGTTAACCCGAACAATCCTGATGGTCGCCTGTTCGACAGGGACGAACTGGAGCAGTTGTCGCGTCAGCGTAGCCGCATGGGGCAATGGCTGATTGTCGATGAATCCTTCATCGAGTGTTCGCCCGAGGCTTCTGTCGCAGGGTTAGACATCGATCACTTGATTATCCTGCGCTCATTCGGAAAATTCTACGGTCTGGCCGGTCTCAGACTGGGCTTTATGGTGGCCAATCCCGTTTTGAAAACCCGTCTGCGCGGCCTGACCGGTGACTGGCCTGTGAGTGCCGAGGCGATGGTTATGGGACGTGCCGCCTATACAGACACAGCATGGCGCGAGGCCACAAACCTACGGCTAAAAACCGATGCCAAAAAGCTGGACAAAGCCTTGCTGAATGCAGGGTTTAAGCCGATCGGTGGAATCAGTCTTTTTCGACTTGTCCATTCCAATGATGCCCGCGTCTGGTTCTCGCATCTGTGTGAGCAAGGGATACTGACGCGACCGTTTGACTATGCACCCGACACCTTGCGCTTCGGGGTTCCCACATCGGAAACACTGCCTCGATTGGTACAGGCCCTTGAGGCACGCCAATGAGCTTGTCACGACGCAGCTTGTTCGGAGGGCTGGGCTTTCCGGCCCTTTTACCGCTGGCAGCACAGAGCAGGCCACGGCGCATTGTATCACTGAACCCCTGCCTCGACACCATTCTGGTCGAAGTCGCCAACAGGGAACAGATCGCAGCTCTAAGCCACTATTCTCGCATCGCCCGACAGTCAGCCATTTATGATTTGGCGATGAGCTTGCCGCAAACCCACGGCACCGGCGAAGAGATTATTGCCCTCCAACCCGATCTGGTTCTGAGCAGCCGTCACGGAGCCAGAGCCACGCGCACTGCGCTGGAACGGTTGGGCATCCCGATGGCCTTGTTCGATGTTCCCTCCACCGTTGAGGAAAGTCTGGTTCAGGTGCGCGAAGTCGCAGCTGCTGCAGGTTTTGCCCATCGCGGAGAAGCGCTGGCTTCACGCATCCAAATGGCCATAAACGCGGCCCGGCCCGACAACCCGCGTCGTCTCAAAGCCCTTGTATATCAGCCCAACGGGTTTGCGGCCGGACACGGCACGCTAATGAACGAGATGATGGAATTGGCCGGTTTCGAGAATGTCGCCGGACGGTACGGCATCGGCAAATGGGGCAATGTTTCCGTCGAGCATATTCTGGCCAATCCGCCGGAAGTTCTGCTGAGCGGAAGCCTTAGCCCAAGCGTGCGGACATGGTCCGAACGGATGATGCGCCATCCCGCCCTTGCCAGCCTGTCGGACCGGATCGTTCAAACGACTTTGGAAGAAAAGCTGCTGTATTGCGGCGGACCTGTCCTGATCCAGACCGCTGCCGCTTTGGCCCGTGCGCACCGCACCGCTCTGAGATTTTTGTCGTGAAGGAACGGGAATGACAGACGCTAAACGTCCCCTTCTGTATCTATGTCTAGTCAGTCTGGTCGTCGTACTGCCTGTGGCCAGTATGAGCGCGGGCAAGGTCTGGGTGCCGTGGTCTGCATGGTTGGGAAGCAAGGGCGATCCTGCATGGGCAATCCTGTTTGAACTGCGTCTGCCGCGTACCCTACTGGCTATGATGATCGGCGCAGCTCTGGGCCTGACGGGCGCAGCGCTTCAGGGTTATACGCGAAACCCATTGGCCGATCCCGGCATGCTCGGGGTTTCCGGCATGGCCGCACTGGGAGCCGTGACAACCTTTTATATGGGCAGTTTCGCCGCCGCTGTGTGGGTGCTGCCATTTTTTGCCATGGTTGGAGCAGCCTTGGGCGTTGTGATGTTGTTGCTGATGGCCGGTGTCACCTCCAGCAGCATCACCTTCATTCTGGCGGGCGTTGTCATCCAGACTGTTGCAGGGGCCGGGGTTGCGCTTGCACTTAATCTGGCTCCCAATCCGTGGGCTGTCACCGAAATCGTCAACTGGCTGATGGGGGCTGTCACCGACCGCAGCTTTGACGAGGTAAAAATCGCAGCCCCCGGTATGCTGGCAGGATGCCTGTTCCTGTTGGGTCAGGGGCGCATGCTGGATGCCCTGACACTGGGCGAAAATGGCGCGCGCACCCTTGGTGTCAGTCTGGTGCGCGGGCGGCTGTTGCTGACCTTCGGCGTGGCGCTTGCGGTTGGCTCAGCCGTCGCCGTCGCCGGTGTGATCGGCTTTGTAGGGCTGATCGTGCCGCACCTGCTGCGCCCGCTGGTCGGGGCAAAACCTTCGGCGTTGCTGTTGCCTTCTGCGTTGGGTGGCGCTGCACTAACACTGGCAGCAGATATTCTGGTTCGACTTCTCCCTGCCGCAACCGAGGTAAAGCTGGGCGTGGCCATGGCCGCCATCGGAGGCCCCTTCTTCTTGATCCTGTTGATCTCGATGCGAAGGAAGCTGGCATGAGCGATCTGGAAGCGCACAATCTTTGTGTCCGCATTGCCGGACGCACCATACTGAACAATGTCTCTGCCTGTTTCGCGCGTGGCAAGGTGACGGCCATTGTCGGGCCCAATGGTGCGGGCAAATCGACGCTGTTGGCCTGCCTCGTTCACTTGCGGACACCGCAAACGGGACGGGTTGTGCTGGGTGGTCATGACATAGGCCGTATCTCCGAGCGCCAACGCGCCAGACAGGTCGCCTATGTTCCGCAGAATGCCGAAGTAGTCTGGGCTATCAATGGCGAAACCTTCGTCGGACTGGGCCGCACGCCCTATGTCGGCGCATGGGGTCTGTGTCGTGATGACCGCGCCTGCGTCAGTGCAGCCTTGTCCTTGACCGATACCGAGCAATACCGGCACCGTGTCATCTCTACGCTGTCCGGTGGGGAGCGTGCGCGCATGATGATCGCCCGCGCACTGGCCGGTCAGCCGGAATGGTTGCTGGCCGACGAGCCGCTGGCGGGTCTGGATCCGGGACATGTGCTGGATATGGGCGATCTGTTCCGCAAGCTGGCCCGTGATCGAGGATGCGGGATCATCGTCACCCTGCATGATCTTGGTGCAGCGATGCGTATAGCCGATCGTGTGATCGTGCTGGCTCAGGGACAGATCATTGCCGATGCTGCTCCGAAAGAAGCTCTGACACCGGACGTCCTGCGTCAAGCCTACGGCATCGTCACCCAGACGCTTGATGGAGCCAATGGTCCCGTGATCGAGGTTCTGGGCCGTGGGCTTTAATCTGTTCTGGGTTGTGGCGATGGCTTTGGTGCTGGAAGCAATCATACGCTGGCCTAGCCCCTTGCCCCATCCCGTCATGTGGATCGGCCGCTTGATCAGCGCACTGGAAAAGCGCTGGAACAGTCCTGCATTCAGTGAACCCACAAGGAAGCTTCTGGGGACTCTGACAGTCCTGCTGTTGGTTCTGGTTGCCATCGTTGTCGGTCTTGCCATCCATTGGCTTGCAGGCTTCCTGCCTCGACCCATCGACATAGCGGTAATCGTTATGGCTTGTGTATGCGGTCTAGCCTTAGGCAGCTTGTGGCAACACGTCAGAGCGATCCAGATTCCGCTGTCTGATATGCGACTGCCCGACGCCCGAAAAGCTGTGAGCATGATTGTCGGTCGTGACACGGCCAGTATGGATGAGACGGACATCGCCACAGCGGCCATCGAAAGCCTGGCTGAAAGCTTTAATGACGGGGTTGTCGCGCCTGTATTCTGGTTCGTTCTGGCCGGTTTGCCAGGGCTATTCGTCTATAAGGCCATCAACACGGCAGACAGTATGATCGGCCACATGGAGCCGCGCTGGCGAGCCTTTGGCTGGGCCGCAGCCAAGACTGATGACCTGATGAACCTGATCCCCGCACGTTTAGCGGGGGCATTACTGGCCCTTGCAGGCACGGTAGCAGGATCGGCCATTAAAGGGTGGCGCATCATGTTCCGCGACGCCCGCAAACATGCCTCGCCCAATGCGGGGTGGAGCGAAGCGGCGATGGCGGGTGTATTGGGTGTGCGACTTGGCGGCACAGTCCGTTATGACGGTTTGGAAAATGCCCGCCCCGTACTGGGCGAAGGCCCCACGCCTGTGGCATCGGATCTGAAACGGGCGATGACCGTCTATCTTTGGGCCTGCCTGGGGCTGTTTGTGCTTGTGCTGGGTGGAGGATTCTTGTGGCCGCAATAATGATTCAGGGCTGCGGGTCCGATGTCGGCAAGTCCGTGCTGGTAGCAGGTCTATGTCGGCTGTTTACGCGGCGAGGTCTAACAGTTCGTCCATTCAAACCCCAGAACATGTCCAATAATGCCGCCGTCACAGTGCCTGACAGCGAAGGTCGAATTGGTGAAATCGGTCGCGCGCAAGCGCTTCAAGCCATGGCTTGTCGAACCCCGCCGACTGTCGACATGAACCCTGTCCTACTGAAGCCGCAAAGCGATACGGGCGCGCAGCTTGTCGTGCGCGGTCAGGTACGGGGCAACTGGAAAGCCCGTGGCTATCAGGAACACAAGACAGCGCTTCTGGATGTCGTGCTGGAGAGCTTTCGCAAGCTTGAGGCCGAGGCTGATCTGGTCATAATTGAAGGGGCTGGAAGTCCTGCGGAGATCAATCTACGCAAGGGCGACATCGCCAATATGGGCTTTGCACTGGCCGCAAATGTACCTGTCATACTGGTCGGTGATATTGACCGCGGCCATGTGATCGCGGCGCTGGTTGGCGCACATAATGTCCTTGAAGACGATGATCGTGATGCCATCAAAGGCTTTATAATCAATAAGTTTCGTGGTGACCCTCAACTATTTGACGAAGGACGAAAACAAATCTGCGCCCGCACCGGATGGCATGATATCGGTATGGTGCCTTGGCTTTATGAGAGCGCACTTTTGCCCGCCGAAGATGCGGTCGCATTGCAAAGCCCGATGGGTGTAACCGGTGATCGCAAGCTGCGCATTTCAGTACCCATGTTGTCTAGGATCGCCAATTTCGACGATTTCGATCCCTTACGTCACGAGCCGCTGATCGACCTGAACTTCATACCGCCCGGTCAGGTTATTCCTGTCGACACCGACCTGATTATCATCCCCGGCACCAAGGCTACGCTGGCCGATCTAGCGTTCCTAAAGGCGCAAGGTTGGGACATCGACATCCTGTCCCATGCGCGCCGTGGCGGACGGGTCATGGGCATCTGCGGCGGCTATCAGATGCTGGGACACATGATCCATGATCCTGCGGGAAGCGAAGGAATAGCCGGTTCCGCAAACGGTCTTGGCTTGTTGGATGTTGAGACAAGCTTGGAAGGCGACAAGACCCTAAAGAACGTGACCGGTACACTGGCCGCAAACGGAGCCGCCTTTACGGGCTATGAAATCCATATTGGCAAGACAACCGGCGCGGATACCCAAAACCCTGCCGCTTATATCGACGGCCAACCCCAAGGTGCCATCAGCCCCGACGGACGCATTATGGGTCTGTATGTACATGGACTGTTTGACGAGGCCGAAGCCCGTCAGGCGCTTTTACCCGAATTGGCAGGCCAGATAGCCGCTATCGATCAGAGCCAGCGCATAGACCAAGCATTGGACCGCATCGCTGAAGCCCTTGAAAATCATCTGGACATAGAAACCCTAACCAAGATCGCCGGACTGTAATGCGTAAACTGGATTCCCTTCTCGCCATCCCTGCTCTCGATCGCGCTTCACAGCCAAACATACAGGCTGCCATTGATGGTAAGGCCAAACCCCTGCATGCGTTGGGCCGCATTGAGCAACTGGCAGTACAGTTGGCCGTCATTCAAAAAACAGCCCTCCCTGCCGTTTCTCAACCTCATCTTCTAGTTTTTGCGGGCGACCATGGTCTGACCCGTTCTGGGGTTGCCGCCTATCCTTCTGCTGTCACTGTTTCGATGGTCGATACACTGCTGTCGGGCCGAGCCAGCGCCAATGCCTTTGCCCGCGTAGTAGGCGCACAGGTAAGCGTAATTGATGCAGGTGTGGCCGCCGATCTGTCGGATCGACGAGGTCTGATCCACGCCAAGATCGCCTTGGGTACGAATGATGCAAGCGAAGTACCCGCCATGAGCGCGGACCAGGCTGTGTCTGCATTGCTCGCGGGCGCTGACGTTGCAATGCAGGCCATAGCCAATGGAGCGAACCTGATTTGTCTGGGAGAAATGGGTATAGGCAACAGTTCGTCTGCGGCCCTGATAATCCATCGCCTTGCCCCTGCCCCATTAGAAACGTGTGTGGGACCGGGAGCCGGTCATTCTCCCGAAGGACTGGCTCATAAATATAGGGTTCTGGCCAAGGCGGCAGCGCGCACCGATGTGAACGAACCCATAGATGTTCTGGCCCAATTCGGAGGCTATGAAATCGCCATGATGGCAGGGGCGCTTCTGGCCTGTGCAAAGGCCGGTGTCGCTGTGATAGTTGACGGCGTTATCTGTTCGGCAGCAGCGCTTATTGCTCTACGTCTGGCACCACAGGCACATGATTATTGTATCTTTGCCCATGCCTCGGTCGAGCCCGGTCACAAGATTATTATGGACGCGCTCAGAGCCAAACCCTTACTGAATCTGGGAATGCGTCTCGGCGAAGGCACAGGGGCACTGTTGGCCATTCCTCTTTTGCAAGCGGCCTGTGGCTTGTTAAGCGATGTCGCCGATCTGAAGGACGTTTTGGAAGGCTCTGCATGATCCGCCGCGAGATAAACCTGATTATCTGCGCGGTGCAGTTTCTGACGCGGATACCAACGCCGGAACTGAAACGGTTTGATCCCGCCTGGATACAAGCCAGCGCCCGTTATTATCCAATGGTGGGGATGCTGGTCGGAACCCTATCTGCGGCAGTGCTGTGGGGTGCTTCGCAACTAGCCTCCCCCTTGGTAGCAGCCTTATTGTCCATTGCCGCAAGTATGGCCCTGACGGGGTGTTTCCATGAGGATGGTCTGGCCGATTGCGCTGACGGTATAGGCGGAGGGACCACCCGAGAACGCCGACTGGAAATCATGAAGGACAGTCGACTTGGCACCTATGGCGCATCGGTCCTGTTCCTGAATCTGATGATCCGTGCTGCATGTCTGGCGACTCTTATTGCAGTGTCGCCGGTTCTTGCGGCTATAGCCATGATCTGTGCGCAGAGCTTTGGCCGTTCCGCAGCCGTGACGGCTATGACCATCATGCCCTATGGCGGAAACCCGGGCATGGCCAAGGAAGGTAATCCCGATCGGGCCTCTGCGCATAATGCGATCATCGCAATCTTGATCGGCATAATTCCCTTTGTGTTCCTGACGCCGGTCATGGCCAGCACAGGTTTGGCAGTTGGCATGATGGTCGCGGCGGTTCCGGTGCTGCTGGCATGGAAATATCTGGGGGGACGCACAGGCGACGTCCTGGGTGCCGTCGAGCAATGCTTCGAGATCGGGTTCTTGCTTGCGCTAGGAGCCGTGATCCGCCTGTGACCCGGATTATCGTATGTCCGCTGCATGATGTGGATGCGTTGATTGCAATTCAGCGGCCCAGCCATATCGTCAGCCTGATGTCACCATCGGCCCGTCTGGATATCGACATGTCCGGTCACAAGGCAGATCATCTGGTCCTGCGCTTCAATGATATTGCCGAACCCTGCAAGGGACTGATCGCGCCGGATGAGAATCATATCCGTAAATATCTGGATTTTCTGCAAAGCTGGGACAGCACCCAGCCATTGCTTGTCCATTGCTGGGCAGGGGTTAGTCGCTCTCCGGCAGCGGCCTATATCGCCATGGTTCAAAGCCAGCCAGAGATGACAGAGCTGGATATTGCTCGCCACCTCCGAGCCAAGGCTCCCCATGCCACTCCGAACCGCCGCATCATCGAAATAGCCGATACCCTGCTGGCAAAAAGTGACAGGATGTCTGCCGCTATCGCTGACATCGGCAGAGGTTCGGATACCGCATGGGGCAGCAGCTTCAGCCTGTCTGGCCGCTGATACGCAATGTGCCATCTTCATAGGCATCTATACGCAGTGACGAAGGCGACAGTTTTTGCTGTTCCATATGCACAAGGAATGCTCGCCCGCTTGCGGATGGAATGCGGTCCAGTTCGAACTTCAGGCCATTCCCCTGTGTCGAAATTTGTATCTGAACCCCTGCCTGACGCGCTGCCTGTTCCAGAGCCTGCCGTGCATTGGAACCGCCTTTTTTATAGGCTTTCGCTTCTTCAATCTGGCGATTTATGCGCGCCAAACGCATTTCCGCAGTTTGGCGATCAAAGGCCGCACTATCGCGCCATGACTGAACGGGTTTGAGAACGCCGTACCACTCCGCAATCCCCAACAGCAAAACGGCCAGACCCGCCAGCATGATTTTCTCGCGATTGGTGCGCATGGCCCACTGGGCTTGAAGGGACATCATTGGCTTGCTCCGATCACGAAGGCACAGACGCTTTGTCCACTTTCATTGGTTGGCTCGCAGCCCGTAAAATTCAGCCCGTATTGCATAAGCGATTCACGAATGCGGTTGGCGTCATCGGCATTACTCAAACGAAGTACACCCCGTAATTCGCCATTCGCACCTGAAACTTCCGACAGGCTGATCACCGTTTTTGGGGCAAGAACGCTTACCAAAGCCGCTAATGTCTTGGTGTAACTGCCTAAGGGAGGATGCGTTTGCAGGCGGCTGTCCGCCTGTTCCAGAACATCATCCTGATTAGCTAGCTCCGGCATGTAAGCGATAGCCTGAGCAATGACTGCCTTGTCCGCGCTTCTCTGGGCCCATTTATCGTGAGCGATCTGAGCCAATCCGACCCAAGCCGGAGTCAAACACAAGATGACAGCCAGAGCGGTAATCTGTTTCCAGCTAACTCGCTTTCGCTCTTTTCCAACTGCACTGGACAGCAGATTGAGAGGACTAGCCAGTGCCCCCAGAGCTAGACGATCCAAAGCTTCATCCGGCGTGGTCCATATCAGGTTCTGGCCAGCAGCAAGCTCTTCGACCAGATCGGCGGACACAAGAGCAGACAGCCCCGTTGTCGAGATCAGGACATCACCGGATTGGCTTGAAACGGCATAGCAAGTTTCTGCCTCGACCGGCACGCATAACTGTGCGGGAATAACCGGTGCTGAATGCAGGCCCGCTGTGTCGATCCAGTTTTGCCACGTTGCCAGTAACGAACGGCGCACTGCCGCTACCGGCGTACTGTCATGGGATGAATGCCCAAGCACTACATCGTCATCTGTTAGATCATGGCCCAGCTGTTCAGACATCTGCCAGCGGGCGGCGGCGATCTTTTGGGCGGTGTTCCCCTCTGGCAAGCTAAGCCAACGCACGGCCACATCCTCGGCAGGAGCAACAACAATCCATTCGCCGGACAGGATTTGCGTCTCGTCCGGTGCCAGTTCACCGCGCCCTATGACATAGCCATCTGCTGACAGCTTTCGCCACGGTGCAGGCAGGCCAACCGCACGAGGCAGGAAGACTATGGTTTTCTCGTTCATTCTTCGGTTGTCCAACGACGGATAATGGTGCGGGCCCGTCCCTCGGGCATGATCTGCAAAACAAGGGTTCGTGAAGCGCGGCTATCACCGGCCTCGACATCGATGCGGACATCGAAATAACGGGTCACCAAAACCGTCTGGCTGCGAAGCTGTTCGTCAGCCACAACCTCGTTCAAGGCCGGTTGCGCCCAGAAGCTATCGACGCTTTGCCAGCCTTGTGCCGGACGGTTGCGGATTGCCGCGCGTGCTGCTCCCATCGTCAGACGATCTCCACTGATCGCAACAAGAACAGGAGCGTCAGCGGGCTCTAGCGTGTTGATATTGAGGCGTGTCAGGCGCGCTTCCGGCAGAGCGCACACATAGGGGCGCAATCGTCTATAGGTGTCGCCGTCAAAGCCCTTGATAGCCCGCAGTTCGCTGACATCGGCCAGCATCAGTCCGCCGGTTCGATAGTGTTTGCTGCGTGCGCCATAATAGCTGTCCTCGGCACCGCTGGCACCCCGAACATCCTGATCGGAATCCATCCAGTCAGTCAGACTGTCTGCCAGCGACAACATACGCGAACGCTCGAAGCCCAGCGCGACGCCAAGAGCAGCGAACTGGGCCACGCCTTCTTCTTGTGCTCGAAGATCTTCGCCCTGTCCCAGTAGGAGGCTGTTGAGGTTAAAACAGGCCTGACCATCATATACGAGCGTGCGAACCGCACCGCTGTCTGTCTGGACCTCGACCGCCTGCCCGATCCATCTAGGCTCCACAGGCGTCACCAAGGGATTGGCCTTGGACAAACGCATGATCTGCGCCGCAGCAAGTGTTTCTGCTATCGCGGCATGGGACTGCATCTCGGCCAGATGCTCGACATTGGCGGTGCGACGAACCGTGAACCGCACATCATCCAGTATCAGCACACAGACAGCCGCCATCACGGCCACCAGCAGCAGAACCGTCAGCAAGGCCATGCCTTCCCTGTCCGGGTTTTTCGGATCGCAACCCCTCATCCACCTGCCACCAGCAGCAGCATTTCAATGGAACCGTAGCCTTCAAGCCTCATACGAATACGGACAGCATCCGGCAAAGGACGCTCGCTCGAACTGAGGTATCCGGGTCCTTCGGATTGGCCTTGGATTAAGGTGATACGAACATCCGAAACGCCTCGGTAAAGCACCTGAGACGGATTGGGCGATCCTCCATCCAGATAGCGATATGTCCGCCGCTCCAGACGATCTTCGACCAGACGATACTCAACCTTTTGCAGCGAAGACCGATCCTCGTTTTCAGGATTGCTCCAGCCCGCCCGCACCAGTGTCAGTAAGGGTTGGTCCGCAGTATGACCCACTATAACAGGTGCAGGAAAAGGCCGTCCCGAAATGCCACGTGTGCGACGGGGCACGACCTGAGACACATCGGCGTGCAACATGGATGTGGTGCGTTGTAACTCGGCGACACGAGCGGCATGGCCTTTGATCGTAAAACGGGCATCCACCACCTGCGTCAACACCAGAACGCCCGCGGCCGAAATCAGGGCAAAGACGGCCACAGCCACCAGAACCTCGACCAGCGTAAAGCCCTCACGCGATGACGCTCGCAAAGACATCAGCCAGCGTCCACTCTGTGAGCCAGACGGCGTGCAACCTGCTCGCCATCGCTGAACACGCGCACTTCGAAAACAGTCACGCCATCTCGCGATACAGGCGTATGGCGCACCCAGTCCCAACGACGTCCCGCCATTTCGATCTGCCCCTGACAAGCCGATGAAAAGCCCAGTGCGGCTTCCGCAGCGATCTTATCGGCGACAATCCCGCCTAGCGCTTTGCGCTCCATAATCGCCGTGGTTCGAGTGCTCTCCAGTGACAATTTTACCAGCGCCATTGCCGCCAAAGCAAACACCGCCAGTGCCACCAACATCTCGATCAGGGTAAAGCCGTCACGGCCCCGCTCATGGCGCAAAGGATACCTCCCCTGCGCCATCAACTTTCAAGGTCACACTGCGATTGTCTTTGATCAGTATGATCTCGGCAGGCTCGCTCGCACCAGTCGGATCGAACACGACACGCGACGCTTGAAAAGCACTGACACCCTCCGGCCACAAGGCGGCTTTCAGGCTACCGGTCACAGGATGCCATTCCACGCCGTCAAAACTATGGAATGAATAGCCACGCGCATCGATCATGGCCGCCACACTGCGATTGCCAAGGATCGCCTCGTCGCGCGCCATGATCAGCCGTGCCGCCAGACGTTCTCCTTCCACCGCTATGGTCGGACGCGGATCGGGGGCTGACACCACGACAGCCGTCGCGGCCACGCCGATCACGGTAATAACCACCAGAAGCTCGACCAGAGTGAAACCCTGACGCAGTGGCTTAGAGCGACTAGAGGCTCCAGTTGCCGATGTCGGCATCGTTCCCCTCGCCTCCTGCCTTGCCATCGGCACCAAATGTCCAGACGTCAAAGGCCCCGCCATGCTCGCTGTTGCGGCGGTACTGATAAGGATTGCCCCACGGATCCTGCGGCAAGCGGCGCACATACCCGCCCTGACGATAGCGGTCCGGCTGGGCCAGATCCGCGGGCGGTGTTTTCAAAGCCTCAAGTCCCTGCTGGTCGCTGGGAAAGGCCATATTGTCGAGGCGATAGGTCTCCAGCGCCTGTTCCAGCACGGCGATGTCGGCGCGGGCCTTGCCCTGCATCGCCTTGTCCTGACTGGGCAGCACATTGATAACCACCACAGTCGCGAGCAGGCCGATAATGGTGATGACCACCAGCAGTTCCACAAGGGTAAAGCCCTCGCGGTCCTGCCTATGTTTACGGCGACGATTGTTACGGGCCGATTGAACCAGTTTCGACAACATCATGACCTCGTTCACCCCATAGCCAGGGTGTTGATCTGCAAAATGGGGAGTAGGATCGACAGCACGATCAGGGCCACAACGCCGCCCATCACCACGATGATGGCGGGCTCCAGTAGGCTGAGCATGACGGATGTGAAATTGGCGAACTCGCGGTCCAGATAATCGGCCGCGCGGGCCAACATCGGTTCCAGACGTCCGCTGGATTCACCTGATGCCGTCATATGGATCAGGACCGGTGGAAAGACCTCTGCCCGTTTCATAGCCGATGACAGGCCACCACCTTCGCGCACAGCTTCGGCCATAGCTTCGGTGGCTTGACGCAGGGCACGGTTCGACACGGTATGGGCGGTGATATTCAACCCTTCCAGAACCGGAAGCCCGGCGGCGATCATCGTGGCCAGAGTACGGGCCATCTGCGCTGCATGAAGATCACGCACCAGCGCCCCGACCACAGGCAACCGCAGCACCATGGCATCGGTCTTGAGGCGAATATCCTCGCGACGGCGGGCGATAACCAGACCTGCGACAGCCAATGCCATGAGCAAACCCGCCAGCCAGCCCCACTGGGTCATCGCTCGTGACAAAGCGATGATACCGCGTGTCAACAACGGCAAGCTCTGGCCCATACTGTCGAACTGCTCGACCACCTTGGGCACGACAAAGGTCATCAGGGCGACCACAACACCCGATGCCACCATTGCGAGCACACAAGGATAAACCAGTGCCGCAATAACCTTGCCGCGGATTTCCTGATCTCGTTCCAGCCCGTCTGCCAGACGTTCCAGAATGGACTGCAAAGCCCCCGAAGCCTCTCCAGCCTTGACCATAGCGCGATACAGCGGTGGAAATGCGGATCCTTGAGTGGCCATAGCATCGGCCAGACCGCGCCCTTCCAACAGTGCCGTATGGACCCCTTCCAGTGCCTGTCTGACATTGGGCCGTTCAGCCTGCGCGACCAGTGTCCGCATCGCTTCTTCGAGCGGCGTGACCGAAACCAGTGTCGCCAGTTGCCGTGTAGAAAGCGCCAGAGCCTTGGCCGACAGACGTGACTTGCCTTTAGGGGTTATAGCCTTGGTGCCAGCCTCACCTTCGCGCAAGTCCAGCACCAGCATCTGGCGCTGTTCCAGCTGTTGCCGCACAGCCTCGATGCTCGAGGCACGAATGTGTCCGCGCACAGTCTGCCCCGATACATCCACCGCGACATAGGCAAAGCCGATCATCAGGCCGTCGCCTCTATGGTGCGATCGCCGGTGACACGAACCGCCTCTTCAACCGAGGTGACACCTGCCAGCACCAGTTGGCGCACGCCATCGGCCAGCAAACCTGTCCGGTTCGCTCCGAAGGCTGCCTCGGCCAGTTCTTCTTCCGAGGCCGACATGGCAATCAACTGGCGGATGCGGTCATCAACGCGCAGGGCTTCATAAACCCCCTGACGTCCCTGATAACCGGTCTGGCTGCAATGGCTGCACCCCACGGGACGATAATGACGGCTGCCGACCATAACGCCGATGCGGGCGGCTGTGGCAGCATCAAGAACATCCTCGCGGCGACATGCGCTGCACAGTTTACGCACCAGCCTCTGGGCCAATATCAACCGCACACTGGACGCGAGAAGGAAGGGCTCCACCCCCATGTCCCGCAAGCGCACAATGGCCCCTGCGGCATCATTTGTGTGAACCGTAGAGAGCACCAAATGTCCCGTCAGCGAAGCCTGCACAGCAATCGAGGCCGTCTCGGAATCACGGATTTCACCAACCATCACCACATCGGGATCTTGGCGAAGAATGGCCCGCAAACCCGCCGCAAAGGTCATGCCGACGCGGCTGTTCACCTGTGTCTGGCCAATGCCTTCGATGGCATATTCCACCGGATCTTCGACGGTCAGGATATTGCGCTGGCCGTCATTCAATCCCGACAGGGCGGCGTAAAGCGTAGTAGTCTTGCCCGATCCCGTCGGGCCAGTAACAAGGATCACACCGTGCGGCTCTGATAGGGCCAGATCAAAGGCGGCACGTTCACCCTTCCCCATGCCAAGTGCATCTAGATCAACACCTGCCTTGTCGCGATCCAGCACCCGCAACACCACACGCTCTCCAGCCCGTGAAGGCAGGGTCGAGACACGCACATCCAGATTTCGTCCGCCCAGCATCAGAGCAATGCGTCCGTCCTGTGGTACCCGTTTTTCGGCAATATCCAGCCGCGCCATCACCTTGATACGCGACACCAACAAGGGAGCCATGCGCGGGTTCAAGCTCAAGGCCTCTCGCAACACCCCGTCAACGCGAAGGCGCACCAGAAGGCGACTCTCGAAGGTTTCGAGATGAACATCCGATGCACCAAGCCTCACAGCCTCGGCGATCACGCCATTGATCAGACGGATCACCGGCGCATCGTCATGACTGTCCAGCAGGTCTTCGGCGGCAGGCATGTCCTCGACCAGACCTTCCAGACCGCTCGGGATAGATAGATCGTCGTTCACATCGGCACCCAGCGCATGGCTGGCATAGATTTCCGACAGTCGGCGCTCGAAGGTCGCATCATCGATCACCGCAACATCCAGCGGATGGCCGAGCAGACGCCGAGCCTCGACCAGTGCCAGCGGACCGACATCCGGTCGTGTGCCCACGGACATCACATCGCCCGCCTGCAACAGCACCACCCCCTCGCGCCGCGCAAAGCTGTAGGGCAGCTTCGGATCAGCGAGCATTATCATCGCGGACTTCCGGTGCAGATGACATCGCGACGGCGGGCGGCTGGGTGCGCATATAGTCGCGCAGCAAGGCATCGAGGCTAGGCTCGACATCAGGATGCATCGCCTGTTGCTGGGCTCGCATATAACCCCAGCGATCAGCGCTCAGGCCCTGTGCATCCTCGGGCGTGCGAATGATGGTTGGCCGCAGGAACACCATCAGATTGGTGCGTCCGCCCTGACGGCTGGTGGTGCGGAACAGATGGCCGATGACAGGAACATCACCCAGCCCCGGCACGCGCGTGGACTCAAGCCGTTCGTTCTGGTCCAGCAACCCGCCCGCCACGGCGATATCGCCATCATCCACCACCAGAGTGGTTTCCAGCTCGCGCTTGTCCAGAACGATATCGTTCGCCGATCGGGTCAGGACGCCATCAATGGCCGAGACCTCCTGTTTCAACGTCAGAGTTATCGAGCCGCCAGAGTTGATCTGGGGACGCACCGTCAGGCGCACACCGATGTCCTTGCGCTCGGTCGTCGTGAACGGGTTGGAGTTCCCATCCAACAGGGTCTGACCCGTGGTGATCGGCACTTCTTGACCGACAAGGAAGGTGGCTTCCTCATTATCCAGGGTCATGATCGACGGTGTTTGCAGCAGGTTCGATCCGGCGTCGGTCTTGGCCGCATTAATGATGAAGCCGAACAGGCCATCACCGCGCTTTCCACCCAGTCCGCCAACAAATCCGTTCGCGCCCAACAGACCGTTCAGAGCAATGTTCTGCAGTTGCTCGCGAAGCGGGTCATCCTTTTCCAGTTCACTGGAGGCGATCCCTCCCAGCACCGGCAACATGGGGCTGGCACTATCCGAATAGTTGGTCAGACCTGCGCCATATTCACCCGCTGCGATCCACTGAACGCCCAGTTCACGTACGGCATTATCGGACAGCTCGACAACGATGGCCTCGATCAAAACCTGCTGACGACGCACGTCCAGTCGACGTATCACATCCGTCAGGGTTCGTTGCAGATCGGCAGGGCCCGAAATCACTAGAGCATTAGCCCCGGGGAAGCGGGCAATAGTCGCACGCTGACCGGTTTCCGTGACTGTGGTAGTGCCGATGGAACCCGTCTGATCAGCATCAGCCGATGTGGCGTTACGCGCTGCATCCGGCGTGTTGGCTGAGCGCGTAATGCCGCCATTGCGAAGCATTGTGGCCCGTGAAGCCTGCCCTGTACCTTCGACAGGTTGCCCAACAATCTGTTGCAACACAGGGAGCAACTGCCCCGCATCCGCATGCTCCAGAAAGATAACATTCACATCCTGATTGGCCCGTGAGCGGCCATCTAGATCGGCAACCAGTCCTTTAACGCGCTCCAGTTGACGTGCATCGCCACGCAGCACGACCGAGTTCGAGCTTTGCACCGGAGTAACCGTGATGTTGGCGTTTTGGCCCAGCACCTGTTGCAGCACATTGGCGATCTCGCGCGCCGAGGCGTTTTCCAGCGCAATAACCTGATAGTCGCTGCGATCCACATCGATGCGCGCAACCAGAGCGCGTATACGGCCCATATTGTCTGCATAATCGGCCACAACGACATTATTGGCGACGGCATTGGGCAGGACCTGACCTTCGCCTCCCACCAGTGGTCGGATCGTCTCCGCTGCTGATGCTGCATCGATATGGCGTAAGTTAAAGACCTCGGTAACGAACCGCCCTGCTCCCACACCTGACGGGCCTTGAGCCGCACCGGCTGCCGGACTGATGCGATAGGTGCCCGCCCCTGTCTGGTTCACCACCAGATCATTGGCCCGCAAGGTAGACAGGAACAACTCGAACAACTGCGCCGAGGTTAACGGGCGCGGGCTGGAAACCGTGACCGTACCCGTCACCGCAGGATCAACGATAAAGGTGCGTCCTGTGCGACGGCCCACATCCTGCACAAACGCACGGATATCGGCATTTTGCACATTCAGGGTCTGGCGTTCCTGCGCCATAGCTACAGTGCTAAGGCCCGCAAACGGAGCCTGCGCGGCCAGTGCCAGTGCCAGCACAGAAGGAAGCAACAAACGCGATCGTCGCATCATCTAGCGTGTCCTGATGGAAGTCATGCGCCGCTGCCCGCCGCGCTCGTATGAGATTTCAGCCGTGGCGGCATTGGAAAGTCGCTGGCGAAGGGTTGCGATAGCCTGCGGCGAGTTCAGTGCAGTGCCATTGACCGACAGGATGATGTCGCCGTCCTGAAGCCCCGCAGCGGCCAATTGAGGTACGTTTTCGCCCGCACTGACCTGTAGCCCCTTGACGGAAAGCCCTTCCATCTTGGGTCGCAAACCGGCTTCGGCGACCAGTTTTGACGGATCAACCAATGCAGCTTGTGCTGGGGGTGCTTCAGCGTCTGCACTTGTAGCTTTTTCATCAGGAGCTTGGGTTTGCATAACCCCCATCTCGGGGAAACCAACCCGCAGGAAGCGACCATTCATCTGAATGATCACATGATCTGGATTGACAGTTTTGAGCACCGAACCGGTGCTGACTTCTTCGCCCACAGCCACAGAAACCTGCACACCGTCAGGAAGGCCGATAATAGCCGAGCCGCCTCCGACACCGTCAGCACTGACGCCAAACAGGCTAAAACCGCCATTGTCGGCCGTCGCTTCCACCGCCGCCTGACCTTCGGCAAAAAAAGGATCAACGCGGCTTAGCACCGCCACATCAATCACAGCAGAGGTATTAAGGTTGGTGTGCAGCTGTTCCGGTTCGACAAAGACCCAAATGGCGCGTCCCAGCTGGATTACAATTCCGATCAACAGCGCCAGTGCCAGCCAGAGACGCCAATTAAGCCCCTGCTGGAACGAGGCCCATGACAAAGGGCCCAAGGGTTTGTGACTCTGAAACAATGGCCGATGTCCCGACATGCGATCCAGAAAAATCGCTACATCCAGCACCTAGCCGTGATCGTCCGTACCCGGCTTGCATACGAAAATGACACTCGAGCGAAATTGGAATGACGATCGCTCAGAACACAGATCAATCATCACGAAAATGAAAAAGCCGGAGATCCGAGCGGACCTCCGGCCAAGTCGTAATGCTAAGGCGATAGGATCAGAAGCGTGCGGTCACGCTCAGCGAGAAGCTCTGGCCTAGTTCATAGGCATTCACGAGGATGCGACCATTCTGTTCCTGGAACTCCTCGAAGTCCGTGCCCAGAAGATTCCGCGCCTCAAAGGCCAGACCCATGTCCTGTCCCTTGATCGTGAAGTCCTTGCGGTACACGAAATCAAGGAAAGCCCCCGGTTCCTGAAGGTAATCAGGTTCGCGAGCACCGCCCGTACCAGCCCCGCGTGCAGTGATACGTTCGGAGACATAGTTCAGGATCAGCGTCGCCTGCGAACGGGCATTGTCGTCTTCCCAGCCCAGTTGCATGTTCGCGACATGCTCTGACTGGCCCTGCATGCGCACGCCGTCACGGATAAAGAACTTTGCCTGCTCCGGTACGCCAGCCCCGCCCAATGTCATGACAGTATCATCGTCACCGACACTGACCTCGCTGTCCGACCAGGTGTAGTTGGCCTGGATCAGCCAGCGCTTGTTGGCGATGAAGTCGCTATTGCTGGCGAACTCGTAATATTTCTTCGCTTCCAGCTCGATGCCCATGATGGTGGCTTCGGGCGCGTTCAGGAAGGATTGCTGGCGCTGGTTACCGACATCGACGATGACGGCCTCAACCGGCTTGTCCATCTTCTTGTAGAAGACGCCAGCGGTCACGAACTGCTGCGGTGCGAAATACCATTCCCAGCGGGCATCAAGGTTCAGGATCTCTGTATCGACCAGATACGGGTTACCGATAAAGATGCGGTCGCTTTCAGGGTCGGTATAGGTCTGGGGAGCCAACTCGCGGAACTGCGGACGGCCAATGGTCTTGGACACACCAAAACGTAGTTGCTGCTCTTCGACAAAATTCCACGTCGCTGTGAACGAAGGCAGCCAGTAATCTGCATTGTTCTCGGTCGCCTGATATGTGGGGCTACCGGCGAACAAGCTACGCGGGGTCACGCTTTGTTTGCCATCTTCGTAACGCACACCAAAGGTCGTGCGCAGGGTCGGCCAGAACTCGGCATCCACCATGGCATAGGCCGCGTTGGTCTTAAGGTCGGCATCATAGGCGCTGGCCCCGTTGCCACCAGCGATTTCGCGCAACTGCAAGGTGTTTGGATTGATATTATAATCCGAGAACAGATAATCCACGCGTGCCAGACGCTGGCTGTCGGTCAGGCCGTTGACGGCTTCGAACTGAAGATCATGGCGTTCTGCATTTCGGGTGTTATCCAGCGTGGCTGCACCAACCTTGATCGTCGCCTCGCGGCCCGCCTGCATTGGCACAGAATAGGCCAGATCAATACCGCCCGACAAAACTTCATCTTCAAGTTCCGAGAACGAGATCAAGTTGCCCTGCACGTTATGGATAAAACGACCATTGGCATCCACACCGTACTGGAAACGGGTTTCATACGGTGCGTCGCGGGTGGATTTGGCATAAGCCGCGCGCCAGTCCAGCTTCCAATTACCGCCGCCTAGATAGTGTTCGCCCGCCAGTTGAGTGGTGAACAGTTGGCGCTCGAACCATTCAGTATAGTCGTTGCGGATGATGCTGCCGCCAGCGTCAAAGTCCGGACCTGCTGCAGAGCGTGCTTCCTTAGTGGAGCTGCGGACGTACATATTCGTCCACTTCACCTCGTGGTTTTCGTTCGATAGCGACAGGCCACCCAAAAAGTTCAGGCGGATATCATTCTGGTTGGACTGCACAGTATAAGAAGAGCGCGGAACCAGACCGTCACCTTCAAACATGCCTTCCTGCTGTGTGGCTTCGCGTGCACGCCAGCTGTTGTCGTAACCGGCCGCGACGATCACCCCCAGATCGCCCAGCTTGTTCGGGCTTGTAAAACCACCCGAGATTTCGACACTGCTATCCACCGGCGTCTGCTGCATCTGCAAAAGGCGCAAAGGCGCATTGACCAGTGAGTGGCCCATAGCCTGAAGGGCTTGTGCCGAGTAGTTGGTGCGATTGATCTGCTTGCCTTCACGGAAAGCCAAAGCGATCTGGCCCGGCAATTTCCGAGTATCGTTATCAAATCCGGTCCAGTCGGTATCCGAACCATAGTAGACCAGATTGTCCTTGCCCGTCGTCTCGGTGTTACCGCCAATACCCACCTTTAGATCAAGGAAGGCTTCGGCAGGCGCTTCGACCGTGGACAGGTTGATTACACCGCCACCAAACTCTCCGGGAAAGTCTGGCGAGTACGATTTTTGAACCTGAACACCCTTTAGGACGCTGGCCGGAAACAGGTCCAACGGCACGACGCGCTGTAGAGGCTCGGGGCTCGGCAGCGGCGAACCGTTCAGAAGGGCCGAAGAATATCGCTCGCCAAGGCCGCGGACATATACGAAACGTCCTTCGACGATCGACAAGCCGGTAACGCGGGTCAGTGCGGCAGCAGCGGTTGAATCACCCGTACGTTGTAAATCTTCCTGCGTCAGGAAGGCGGCGACTTCGGCTGTAGCACGGTTTTGTTGCGGGATATTTCGTCCACGCACGATGATTTCAGCCACAGAAGTTGGGCTTTGGTCATCTGCTTCGGGAGCCAAGTCGGCCGCGGCAGAAGGCGTCTCAGAATAAACCGTTTGCGCGAAGACCGCGCCCGGCAGCATAACCGTTGCGCCAAGAGCAGAGGTCGCCAGCAGAACCCTGCCCAGTTTGAGCTTGTTCATTTTCATAAGTCTTGCCTTGCAGGGATAGAAGTTAAAGCCGGAAAGCGGCGAGGTTCCCCTCGCCGCTCCGTTCTCAGCTTTGCCGATCAGCACTTGGCGTCGGTCAGGCCGCAGGTCCAACCACGCCACCACGTGTCGTTCGCGTCCTTCACGGCACCGATATAGCTGGTGTCAGTGAAGAAGCTGTGGATGGTCGATGCCTTGTACGGCGTCACTGCAGTTTCGTTGGCCCCGTTGATGAAGCTCAGCACTTGATTGGTGATCGAAGCGCCCGACGGAGCCGTCAGGGTCGAACTTCCCTTGGCGACATTGTTGGTACCGGCAGTAAACACACCCGCAGAACGGGCCGCATTGTTCGCACGGTAAGAGATTTCACACGACATAAAGACCGAGTGGAATACCGGACCCGAAGTCGCGGTATCGGCATCGGCAATGTCTAGACAACCGGCTTTTGAACCGGCAACGCTGGTGAAGACCGAGTTGACGACGCTGGCCTTGGTGCCGGTGTCGAAATGCGCCACGGTGTGGGCATCGGTCGGCGAGTTACGGCCAACCATCGTCCAGTTGGCGATCTTCGGCTGCGAGATATAACGCGATGCCAGCGGGGTCGCTGCCGGTGCTGCCGAGAATTCGAAACCTGCCGAACGGCTGGTCGCATTCGGTGCGCGCTGGGTCACGATGCCGAACTGTGCGCCACCGCGCCAGCCAGTATCGGTATCAAATGCGTCATCATCCGCACCGGTAATGACAATGTGGCGCAGGTTCACATTACCACCAAAGATCTCGATACCGTCATCCGACGAGTTGTGCGACTGCACATATTCGATCGTTGTGCCCGAACCCACACCAGCAAGGGTCAGAGCCTGAAGCTCGTTACCGGTCGCGATTTCAAAACCCGAATAGCGGATCTGCACATAGCGCAGGCGGCCCGAATTATCGGCCGGAGTATTGCCACCATAGAAGGCGTCGGTGCCTTCAACCTGACCGGTGCAGGTGACCGGAGCCGTCAACTGGCAGCCTGCTTGCGGTGCGCGACCGGCGATCACGATACCGCCCCACTGACCGTGCGAATTCTCGCCGGTCGAACCTTCGATATTCTGGCGGCTGGTAAAGATGATCGGGTTGCTGGCCGTGCCCTCGGCGAAGATTTGCGAGCCACGGTTGATAATCAGATAGTCACCGCCTCCCGACGCAAACAGCTTCACACCCGCTTCAATGGTCAGGATACCTTGAGTTCCAATGGTCGAACCCGGGGCCAGCCCCATATCCACACCCACCGAAGTGCGGCCCGAAATCGAATAGATCGTACCCGCACGCAGCGGCACGGTCAGATTGTTATTAATCTGGCTCGGTAGCTGGCAAACACGCAGGCTATTATTGGCGATCGTACCGACATTCGAGAAACCGGTCGGGCAATCCGCTGCGGCTTGACCATTGCCGCCACCGCCGCCGGTGTCACCACCACCCGAACCGCCATTACCAAAGCCACCCTCGCCGGGCGATGCGACTTCGGCCGAGCCTCCGCAAGCAGCCAATGCCAAAGCGCTCGCTGCCACAGCGAGCATGGTCTTAAAGTTGGACGTCATGGTGTTCCACCGGATCATTTAAGCCAAGCAGCAGGACACAGGCACCCTCACGGTTCGTACCCCTCCTGCCTTGATGGCGAGGCTTAGTGGAACGTCAGATTATGACTTGCGCGGAGCAGTGAAGTTTCGGTGGCCCTTTTGTGGAACATAGTTTGGCCACGGACGAACGGTCACCAGTACGCTGCCGCACCCGCGCGCGAACAAACTTTCGCAAAAAATCTGAAAACAATAGGGGGCCAATACCCCTAAAACCCTGGCGCGCCCTGAAGGACTCGAACCTTCAACCGTCCGCTTAGAAGGCTATTCATTTTTCAACTAAAACAATCACTTAATTGTAAAACGCAGTCTCTCCCACATCAATGAATACAGTGGTTTAGAGCAGACGTGTAAAACTTCTGCTCCCGCCCTATTGCGGACGGTCGACCATAGCGCTCATAACGGCGGTGGGCGAAATCAGATCATAAGATGAGGGGGCAATGTTCGAAGATTGCGACATTAAAATCGACCGTGCGAAGGCACATACCGATGAGCTAGCGCGCTGGATCACGGAGCATCATGCGACACACCCCGCAGTCGTAGATGCCCGCTATGACGATAGCGGTCACTTGGCTCACCTAGGTGTCTCTGTGAAAGGGCTTCCCAGATTCGTGAGCGCCTTAATCGGAGACGCGGTCCATAATTTAAGAACAAGTTTAGACATCCTTGCTGTTCAACTTGTGAACAGCGTGAGTCCGGGCACCCGAAGCGTGCATTTTCCTTTCGCGACAAATGCCGACCAGCTCGAAGAGATGATCGTTTCTAAAAAGTTTGACCGGGCCGGGGCGGACGCGGTTGCACTGCTTCGCAAATGGCAGCCGTTCACAGGAGGAAATGCCGATCTAAGAGGGTTGCACGACCTCGACCTGCGCGACAAACATAATGCAATCATCCCGGTCGCCATGATGATCTCAACTCCAAAAGTCACCGCCGATACATCTGATTTTCATCTAGGCATCGTGCGGGTGAAGTTGGTCGACGGAAGCAACCCGGAGATTACAGAGGTCTTCCCTGAAGACACACCCTTCCCCGGTGAAGAGGTCGTCGGCACCCTAAGAAGGTTGCATGAGATGGCGACAGCTATCGTGGCGGACTTTCGCGCCATCCTGCCTGAATCTAGTCCTGATTAACGCATGGTCGTGGGCTCGTTATCGAGTTTCGCTAACCACCCAAACTGACATTCACCAAGCCTTCAGGCAGTGGATCATTTTACCCAGTCCAGACCCCATCGGGGTAAACAAAAGACCCTGAACTCAAACCACTGTGTTGTAATAGTTTTTAGTTATTGCGTTTCCGGTTTCGTTCTCGGGTTTTTGGGCCGTTTCTGGGGACTTTCAGGGGATTTACCCCCTGCCCTTTATAGCGGTGTACCCTGACGAAAAATCCTCACATAACTTTCATTCTCGGGCCCGTGCGATACGAGGTGTCGTCTTCAAGCATTTTGTGAAGAAGTTCGAAATCACCAGACTTGCTGCCAATGAAGCGTTCAGCATGCTTGATCTGAAGAGAATTCAGGCGGGTAACGTAAGGCGCTTCGATGCTCAAGGGATGACCTGTTTCAAGCGCCGCTATGAGTGGCTCTAAGATACTGATCTGAGAATTAAGATTTGCCTCAAGTTCCGGAGGTACTTTAATGGGTGTTACAGCTAAACATGACTGAGCACGTAAGTTGCCTAGATTTCTTTTTGCATCTCGGCGCTTCTCAATGAATTCTGATTTAATGGAAGGACACCAAAGTCCTAAAGTATATTGACTAGATAGCGGCAAGAAAATTTGAATCCCTACACACGAAAGCCCAATATTACTAAAGAAATTAGAGGGCCTATCGTTCCATAGAGATGCTGGATTGTCACCGATAATAAATTCTGAGCCCGGGGGTGATTTTAATAATATCATATCCTTTGACGCCATTATCGACGTGTATCCAGGCAATTCGCTTGTCATAGATTTAAAGGACATTAATTTCGCGTCATCGGAACTAACAATTAGTTCTTTAAAATCTGCAAACCCAGTTTTATCAGCTAAAACTATAGAAAGTTCCTTTGATGCTTCTTCAAATAATGTTCTATGATGCACTGTTCGGCAAAATTGCAATGCAATAAAACGAGATAAATTTACATGATCTTCTTTAGAAATATTATTTATAGATTCATTATCTAGTATTTTTGCAATAATAGGTGCAGCTCTGTCCTCAATAGAAGTGACATAGTTTTCTAATTCGATTAGCCCTCCCTCAACCGCCAGAGTATGGAAGTCCGTGATAACCATGGCATCCCTAACGTTGGATAAATATTCTTTATTAGTTTGCTTGTCGAATATTTTAATTTGATATTCGCCTTTCTTATTTTTATCAGCGAACCGTCTCAGAATTAGTTGCGGAACATAATGGTGTCTACGGGAAGAAGACTGTGAGGGGTTCGAAGCCATCGCTAAAATCCAAATTCATTAAATGGCGCAACATTTCCAACGCCTAGATATATCGTAGTTCGTTGGAAGCCTGGCGGGCTCGTTAGATGCTTTCGGTAAATACTGCAATGATCTGCAAGGATCATTGGGAGTCATCTTGTGCCGATCAAGCTTAGTCGGGCTTGTAATTTTCGTCTGTCTTAGAATGCAATGATTGCGACACATAAAGCCCGCGGGCGAGGCGGGGGGAAAAGCGCGGCGCTTGGGTTCAGGCGCAGACCGACGCTCTCGAGGGCCGTTTGACCGCCCTACCCCATGTGCCGACGCAGTAGCCGTGCCGCTTCCTCTTTCCATAGCGCCCTGAACCGCAGGATCGTCGCAGCGATGGGTGACCGTGCCACCTGAGAGCGACCGTGAAGCGCAACAGCCTCAGCCTCAAAGCGAGCGGCCTTGGCCACCATATCCTTCGCCGTCATAAGATTGTCAGCGCCTTGTCTGGTAGCGGTCGCTGCAACGATTTCGCGAACGCCCATTCCGCCCCCATCCACATCTCCAGCTCATCCGGCTCGGTCAGGATCACCGGCATAGCCTTGGGGTGAACTGACTTCACCGGCTCGCTGGGTTCAGTGGTCAGGAAAGCGAACAGGTCAGCAGTCACCTCGCCCTCCTTCAGCTTTCGCACGCTGGTCCATTGCGGCACCCAGATACCGGCGAAGAAGGCGGGCACTTCCGGATCGGCATCCTTCAGCCCAAACCACACCGGCTCATACTTGCCCTCGGCATTGCGCCCCGGTTCGCTGAAGGACGTGAACGGCACGAGACACCGGAACTGTGGGGTCAGCCAGCGCCGCCAGTGCGGGCTGGAGGTGTTGCGCACATTGGTCACGCCTTTGTCGGTCTTCTTACCCTCGAGGGCGAAGGCTGGCGACGGCAGGCCCCATCGCGCCGTGGTCAGGATGCGCTCGTCGCCCTCAATCCGCACGATGGGCGCGGCATAGTCCGGATAGATGCTGCCGGGCTCCAGATTACCCGCAGCATTACGCGCGGCTTTGGCCGCCTTCATGATGGCCTGTGGACCGGCCTTCTGGGCATACAGGTTGCACATCTAGGCCTCGGTAGCGGTCCAATTTCTTTGCCGATCTTTCCAAACCGCACGTTCTTCTATGCGTCTCTGTCGCGCCTGGATTAATTGGTCGCGCCAATTGGCACCGTCCAGCATTGCATCTGGATCCATTTTCTCAATCGCATTGGTTAGATCGGCGATTTCTTGATCAAGCTTGTCTATTTCCTCGCGTGACATAGTTGCGGTTCCTGCTCTGAGTATGTCGGAACCTCTCACGACAGAGCGCTGTTCTACAAGTGCAGAGGCGGCTGTAGGAGCAGTGGCCCGCCAATTTGCGCTGCTCAATCATCTCGCGACCACGGTCGGCACCTCGTCCAGCCGCGTTGTCCAGCGCGGGCTGCGAAGGTCTTGCTTCAATGACCAGGGCCGCTGATAGGTCACGCCCGCCGGTGCCAGCATATTGCGGCCGTACCGCATATTCACCGCATCCATAGCTCGCATCAACTCGGCCCGACGCGGGTCCGGCGTGTGCCACAGGTCCGGCACTGCGTCCGCCGGATCGATCAACCCCTCCAGCATTACGCCCGCCTTGGCATAGATGAACCCGTCCGCCCACAGACGCCGCGCCACGCGGCCCGCAGCAGCGGCCAGCGCCATGCTGTCATTCGTCGCCACCGGAAAATGCTCGATGCCAGACACCGATCGCTGCGGCGCGTTGCGGTGCCGCGACGTGAAATAGAACACTTGGATGTGTGGTGCCGCCCGCCCGTTGCGGCGTAGCTTCTCGCCCGCGCGCACAGCATGGGTCCGCACGGCCTCTTCCATCTCGGCCAGCGTCGTCACCGGCCTTCCGAACGAGCGCGTCACCGCTATGCCCTTCTTGGCCGGTGCCGATACCTCCAGCGCCGAACAATGGATGCCCGACATCTCCAGCACGATCCGCTCGCCGGTCACGCTCAATATCTGCCGCGCCGACTTGGGTGGCATGGCCGCCAGCTGGGCCGCATTGCGCACGCCGTGCGCCGCCAGCCGCGCCGACAGCGCCCGCCCGATGCCCCACACGTCCTCGATGTTCAGCGTGGCCAGCAGCGCCGCCCGTCGCTCCGGATCGGTCAGGTCACACACCCCGCCCAGCTCGGCCCGCTTCTTGGCCAGATGGTTCGCCGCCTTGGCCAGCACACGCGTCGGCCCCAGCCCCACACAGGTCGGGATGCCGGTCCATTTCAGCACGGTATCGCGCATCAGCCGCGCATGGGCCTCGGGGTCGGGCGAGCGCGACAGATCGAGAAAGCTCTCGTCGATCGAATAGACTTCGACCTCGTCCGCAAACTGCTCATAGACGGCATTCACGCGGCGGCTCATATCGCCATACAGCGCATAGTTCGAAGACCGAACCTTGCCGCCCGCTTTCAGATAACTGTCACGGATCTCGAACCACGGCACGCCCATGGGAATGCCCATGGCCTTCGCCTCGGGCGTCCGCGCCACGACGCACCCGTCATTGTTGGACAGGACGACGACCGGCTTGCCGATCAGGCTGGGATCAAACACCCGCTCACAGCTGCAATAGAAGCTATTCCCGTCCGACAGCGCATAGACCCGGTTCACGACAGCTTCCGATGCTGGGTCAGCGACCATGTGACCACGCCCCAGACAATGGCCTCGCTGGCTTCATCCAGCTGCAGATGGCCCATAGCCTTGTTGGCGAAATCCAGCACCAGCCGCCCTGCCCGCCGCTTCACAACCTTCAGGCTGGGCTGACCGTCGATGATGGCGACCACAACATCGCCCACCTTCACCGTCAGGCTGCGGTCCACAACCACAAAATCCCCGTCCAGAATGCCCCTCTCGATCATTGAGCACCCCGTCACCCGCCACAGGAAGGTGCTGACCGGATTGGTGATGATCAGGCGCGAAGGATCCAGCGCCTCCTCGATATAGTCATCGGCCGGCGACGGAAATCCGGCACAAACCTTGGCACCCATCATCGGCACCAGACATGCGGGATCGAGCGCCTTCAGCAGTATCGCGCCGCGTAACATCATCTCCACGATGCATCTCCTTTCGCACCTCCTAAGAGCGAAAAGGATCAGGGCGCAAGAAAATTGTTCTCTTTTTGTTCATGTTGTTGGCAGCGAGAATGTAAAATTACGCGAAGATGGCAAGGCGAAGCTTAATCTAAAAGCGCCGTCTGTATTTGAAAATATTTCGCAGATTTAATGTATTAAGAATTTAAATTCCATTATTTATCCAGTCTCTCCTTGAAAATGTAAAATTAATACCCATTTCAGTTTGGTCAAAAGGAAAATGAAAATGACCAACAACCCGCAAAACCAAAACCAAAATCAAAATACCAAGTCGGCCAAGAGCGAAAACGAAGGCAAACAACCTGACGTTCTCGTAACGCCGAAGTCTACCGACCGTAATGCAACTACGGCGCAAAAGGGCAAGGATCCTCGCGAGGATTCCGCTACACGCGCTTAACGGCGTTGGGTGACGAATAGGGAAGGTCCCTGCCCTCCGCAGGGCTGACACTATAAGTCGCCTTTACCGTGTGTGTGCCGTGCCTTTGTCGATCCCTTTCAGGAAAAATCGCTATGTCACGACACACACTTGTAAATGAATCCCGGCACGCAGCGTTGAAAGCGGCCAGAGCAAAAGCCGAGCTTTATGCGCCACACCCTACTGGAGGCTACTTCATATCGGGGCTGTGCGGCGCAACCATCGGGTTATTAGGCAGCCATATCGCTGCGCTCTTTTACAGCTTGCCCCAGACTGTCGCATTAGGTGCGGGGGTCGTTTCTACGACTTCAGGCACGCTTGCTGGCCTCTACATCTATCGACGTGCCCGGCATCGCAACCGCAAGGCAATCGCGCGGGAGATGGCCCGAAATCGACACCTCTTTGAAAGCAATTGATAATCACAATGCCTCTTCCAGACAGGCGCTTCCTAAAGCCCTTTAACAGACATATCCTCTATAGACCCGCACCGCTGCACGTGATTGTGAATGCCATATCGAAATGGCGTAAAGTCACGCAAACTCGGCTTGTTCTAGATGGCAATACGCCGTGCGTTCGAAAAGACGCGTCCAAGGATCGCTGGGAAAACGAAGGCGGCAGCTTCCATCAAACCTGAATGGAGCCGGACCATTAAACCGGCACGATCATAGAATGCGGCACTGCTCTTTGCAGCATTGCCGCAGCTGGCCACGGTGCGCTCAGCCAAGTCTCATATTCTTGCATCGTCGTCAGAATGGCCGGTATAGCCCTCGGGGTTTCCTGAACGGATTGGCTTGGGTCAGTCGTTAGGATCGCAAACAGATTCAGCACCTGTCGCCCGGATTTGCTATCACGGACACCTTCCCACCCTTTCATATGAAAACCGGCGAAAAACCCGATCTTTTCGTGCCCCTCGCTCGCCAGGCGCAGCCAGATATCGGTATATTTCCCATCCGGCTTTCTTGATGGCTTGCAGAAGGCTGTAAATGGCACAAGGCACCGATGTTCGGGCTCCAGCCATTTTTCCCAATTCTGCCCCATAGTGTTTTGGATGGTCATAACGCCCCGATCGGGCTCACACCGCCTGATTTCGGCAAAATTCAAAGACCGGTTTTTGACCCGCAGCTTCTCCATTGTACGCGATGCTGCATGAAACATGGCATTGGACGAAGACGGCATCCCCCACCGTGCAATAGACAGCACGCGTGATCCCGCTTCGGTTCGCACAATCATGGCAGACCCATCCCGCCCGATTTCACCTGTCCCCAGTCTGCCCGCCAGATTGCTCGTGGCGTTGCATAACTTCATGATCGTCTGGGCATCCGATGTCTGGCGATACAGATTGACCATATCAATCGCATAACACGGTTATAGGAGTACGAGACTTCACGTTTACGTTGTGCTTAGGCCGCTTCACTACCCACAGGTTCCATATTGCCTCGACCCAGCATTTCTGCGGGCAACCACAAACTGGTAAGTTTTGAAAGGCGGCTCCGATTTAATGGAGCCGCCATTATGTCGTTAGCAGCCGGTGATAATTACCTCACGCGCCGCCTGCGCCCCCTTACCGGCAATGCCATAATGGGTGCCGACCGCCTCGATGTCGAATGCGGCAAAGATCTCGCGCACCTCTGGCCTGTCGTTCAGCGACAGAATGAACCGCCCCTTCAGGGCCGCCAGCTGCTCGGCCATGCGGGTGAACTGCTCGCGCCCGAACCCGTCGCCGTAATCGCGCTCGCACCCGAAATAGGGCGGGTCCAGATAGAACAGCGCCCCTTCCCGATCATAGCGGGCGATAAAGGCCGACCAGTCCAGGTTCTCGATCGTCACGTCTTCCAGACGCCGTCCCGCCGCCAACAGGTCAGCGGTCACTTGACTGGACCGATACCGCGCCTTTCCATCCTTGTTCACGCCGAAAGCCTGACCCGTCACCTTACCGCCGAAAGCCATCTTCTGCAGCTGGATGAACCGCGCCGCCCGCTGAAGGTCCGTCATCATCGATGTGTCCGCCCGCTTCAGCTGGTCAAAATCCGCCCGACACGAAAACGTCCACGCTGTCAGATCGGCCAGCGGCCCGGCATGCGCCCGCATACAGCGGAACAGGTTCACCAGTTCGCCCGACCAGTCATTCACAATTTCACACTTGGGGCGACTGCGACGACGGAAAAACACCCCGCCCATGCCGACAAACGGCTCGGCATACAGATCATGCGGCGTGGCCTCGATCATGGCGCACAGGCGTCGGGCCAGCCCGCGCTTGCCACCTATCCACGGCGCAATCGGGCGAACAGGGGCGACAGGACTACAAGACGTTGAAAACATACGCGACTCAACAATAGGTGGCCCCGCTGTTCGAACAGTGGCGGGGCAAAACGGGGATCATGATCCCCCTATGTGCTGAGTTCCGGCTCGGCGGCTTGGGTGCTCGAACACCCCGGCCCCCGCCTTAACGGCAAAGACCGCGCCCTATGTCTCAGGCCGCCGTCACCAGTTCCAGTTTGCGTTGTTGTTTGGGCGGAAATACTGCGCCCTTTTCAAGGAAGCCTTTGGAAATGCATGATCAATTCATTCAAAAGCGGCGCGAAGAATTAGTTTCTAATATCCAAAATTACAGCCTCGTGCCTAGCTCCATATCTAGTCGAGAACAGTTTGCATCTTATTGGAGTGAACTTATTTCGATTGAAGCTTTGGAAGCTCAGGCACGCCTTGCTCGCTCTCAGGAGCAGTTGGCTCTCTCTCAAGATGCAGCAACAGACGCCCAGATGGCGGAAACTGAACGCCAAAATCAAATTAGAGGTCGTAGCGACGAACAGTCCTATTGGTTTCGACGCTTCCTCACATCGCTTACTGTCGCCCATGGCGTTGGCTTGGTAACATGCCTCACCGCATTAATGCGGACACCAGCGCCTCAAGTCGCTGCCTACTCAGCGTTTGGTATCGTGGCAACATTTGCCATTGGCCTCACCCTTATGGGTATCTTACCACTTTCAATGGCGCGCATAGATCCGCGTCATCCAGATGAGAAGAAGGATAAGAACCGCCTCTCTACAGCCAACTGGATTTCAGGAGTATGTGCTTTCCTTCTCGCGCTGGGCATTATCGGCGTCAGCAAGGTTGCTTTCGATACTTTTCAGTACAACCGTACTGCAAAAACTACGATATCAGCGCCCGTTCCCGAAACCGCACTACCTCACCCCCCAGCCAGTCATTGATCGCCAAGAACCGCTGCTGCAGCGGCTGGATCTCGTTTCGGTAAAACACGGCGTCGGCCTTCTCGACATCGCCAAACCCGCCCGCATTGGCCGGCACAACGCCCAGCAACTGGGGCGGCACACGGTGGGCGGCAAGAATGTCATCTCGAGTGGTGTTCTTCACCCCGATGAACTCGTCCTTAGCCGCCGCTTCGCCGGGGTGCAGCAGCTGGATGCTGTCCTTTTTCCCGTTGGGAAGATGGACAAACATGGACCTGAAATTTCCCACGCCCTTGGTGTTCTTCATCGCCTGACGCAGGGCATCGGCATCGCCTTCGGTCAGGCCGCCCTCGCCCACATACATGATGAAACCGGCATGGGCGCCGTTGATGTAATAGCGGCGGCGGAACAGGGTCGCGCCTTCGTTCAGGAAGGCCGACTGCAGGGCCGATAGATATTCCGGCACCCCATAGATTTCCTGATCCAGCCACGGCTGGATGCCCTGAAACACCGCCCCCGGCTTGAACCAGTGTTCCTTGTTCCAGCCTGACAGGAACACAAACTGCCCGTCCTCGACCCCGCGCCGCGTATAGCGCGCCATGCTACGCTTCAGCTTCATCGGGCGGCCCAGACGGTTATCGACCCGCTCGACATAGAAGTTCGCCAGCACCAGATGATCCAGCACGATCCCCTCAAACGTGGTCCGATCCAGCATCGCGTGCGGAATGAAGTCGCGCAGCAGCTGGTTCACCTTCACCCGAAAGGCGCTGCTGTGGTGCGACGTGGCATTGCCCGCCTTGGACAACACATCCATCGGCAAGGGCGGCTGATAATAGCGGCCGCCCTGCCCCTGTATTTCCCAGCAATCCAGCCCTTCCATCAGCTCGCGACGGTTCAGCACCGGCTCGGCATCACCCAGCGCGAACGCCATCGGGCTGGCGGTCTTGGCAACATCGGCCGGAACTGTTGCGGCATCAGTCATCGCCGTAAATCTCCACAGTGGAAGTCTGCCCGCCCTCGGCTCCGATGGCGGCTTGAATGGGTTCGTTGAACAGGGCCTGCAACAGCGCCCATGCCAGATCGGCGTGGCCTGCGGTCTTGGTGCGACCGGCCTCGTATGTGACCTTGCGGCCCGATGCCGTGGTGGTGCGCCGGATCGACATCAGCGCGCCGGCCAGATCCTTCATCTCGGCATCGAACTCCAGACGCCCCTTCAGGATCACATCCAGCGCCTTGTAGACCATCTGGGTCTTCAGGAAGGCGTCGTACTGGTGGCCCGTCACGGTCGGGAAGAAGGTCTGCACCAGCTGGAACACCGCATCACCGATGCCGGTCTTGTCGATATCGATCTTGGTGACGCGATACCGCTTGGTATATTTGCGGATCACCTCGGCCTGCTCATCGAACCGGCTGCCCTTGAACTGTTTGCGTTCCAGCACGCGGAACTTGCCACCGGGCTTGGTGGGCGGAGCCAGAACAATCAGGCCCGCCGCATCGGCATTCTCGCCATCGCCGTTCGGGTCATAGGACAGCCAGACCTCACCCTGATAAGGCCGTCCGGCCCCCAGAATGATGCGAGCGATATCGACATCGTGCCAGTCGTCGCGCGGGTCCACCATGCACGGGGCCAGCATCGCCATCGGAAACACCGACAGGGTGTCATCGACAAAGCCGCACATCAGCAGGTTGTCGAACTCCGGCGGCGAATATTCGTCGCGCAGCTCGTCCAGATCGAACAGGTCACAACCCAGACGGTCGGCGTCCTCGATCGTCACCATGTGACGCCAGACCTTGTCCGGCCCGATCAGTCCCTCGTGGTGCAGTGCCGCCCACGAAACATCCAGTTCCTGCCGCTTGTCCTTGGGCCTGCGCCGGTTCCACTCCTCGCCGGTCCAGAACTTATAGGCCTCGTGCGTGACCGATGACGGCGTCGAAAAATAGGTCTTCCGGTACCGCTTCTGCATGGCCATGCCGCTGGCCACCTTCTTCAGGGTGTCGAAACCGAACACCCAGAAGAACTCGTCAAAATAGAAGTCCCCGTGATAGCCCTGCGCCGTGCGCGCATTGGTTCCGAGGAAGATCAGCTCCGGCTGATCCAGCGGCTTGCCGTCCTCGTCCTCGCCACGGTCGATGACAATCGGATCGCCCGACAGCTCGACCCCGATCTCCTTCATCACAAAAGCGCGGATATAGCCTTTGAAGACGTGCGCCTGGCTCTTGGACGCCGACAGGAATATCTGGTTCTTGCCCGTCTCAAGCGCAACGATCAGGGCTTCCAGCGCAAAATAATAGGTCGCCCCGATCTGGCGCGATTTCAGGATGGCGCGGTTACGCAGCTCACGCTTGGACCACCACAGCTCCTGATAACCGAACAGCTGCTTCAGCAGCGCGTCCTTCAGGATTTGCACCTGATCAGGCGTGATCCGGTTGCGCGCCGGCTTCTTCTTAGGATTGGCGTTGCGATTGCCGACCTTGGGGTTCAGATCGCCTTCATGGCCGTCTGGCTGCTGATAACGGCGGATGCGCGCAAACCGCTCGGCCTGCCGTGCCAGCAGGTCGATTTCCTTGAAGTCCAGACCCGTCTTCTGGGCCTTCATGGTCAGGGCGACGTAACGCGTCTCGGTGACCCCGGCCATCTTCGTCAGGAAGTCGGCCTCTTCCCACTTCTCGCGCGATTTCCAGCTGGCCACCGTGCCTTCAGGCAGGTTCAACAACTGCGCGATGTCGGTCAGCCGCCACTTTGCCCAGTACAAGTACTTGGCCGCCTGCCGCTCATCCAGCATTGCGGCGACCGGAAACCCGAACCCGTCGCAAGACGACAGGACGGCCCCCAGATCGTCCGACGATCCCGGTTTGGGTAAATCCTTCTTGCTTGGCCTTTGTCTCATGGAGCGGACGCTAGCCGCGCTGCCTCATCACCTTCACCGGCTGCTGTTGTGCCGGGTGGAGCTGACAACAACGGCACCTTGAGAACTGGCATGCCATGGCGGTGATCTGCAGTCCTATTCCGCGCCCGAACGGTGCGCCCCCTCAGGACCGAACAGAACCGCCATGGCCGACAAGACCGCCAACAAGTCCCGTTTCTTCCGCGTCGCCGTCGAAGGTGCCACCGCTTCGGATGGCCGCACGATCGAGCGCGCATGGCTGGAACAGGCCGCATCTTCCTATAATCGCGAAACCTATGCTGCCCGCGTGAACATGGAACATATCCGCGGCTATACCGGCGATGGCCCGTTCAAGGCCTATGGCGATGTTCTGGCTGTTCGCACTCAGGAAGATACGATCAAGATCGACGGCAAGGACGAAAAACGTCTGGCACTCTATGCCCAGATCGACCCGACCGACGAACTGGTGACCTTCAACAAGGCCCGCCAGAAGATCTACACCTCGATCGAGATCGAGCCGAACTTCGCCAATACCGGCAAGGCCTATCTTATGGGTCTGGCTGCGACCGACAGCCCTGCCTCGCTCGGCACCGAAGCCCTGCAATTCTCCCACAGCGGAAACAATGCCTTCGCCAAGACCCTGAAGGCCGATCTAGATCGCCGCAAGCAGACACCGACCTGCGTATTCAGCGCACTGCATGAAACCAGCTTCGAACTGGAACAAGCGTCCGAGCCGACTGAAACCGTGATCGAGAAGATCGCCAATGTCTTCGCCCGCGCCCTTGGCCAAACCAACGACACACCGGTCAATCCGGCTTCGGTTCAGGCCTCGACCCAAGCGCCCGTTCAAACCTCTGGTGACAATACCCAACTGGCCTCGGCTCTGAAGGAATTCAGCACCCAGATCGGCAAGGTCATCGCCGACGGCCAGCAGGACACCAATGCCCGCTTCGCGCGTCTGGAAACCCAGTTCAACACGCTGAAAACCGACCTCGAGAACACGCCCGAGAATGGATACCGCACCCGCCCCCTGCATGCCGGCGGTGACGGCATGGAACTGACCGACTGCTGATCCGCCCCCTCGCTCTTTCTTTCTCGCCTGAACAGCTTCTCCCTTTCCGGATACCGTCCCGATGAAAACCAAAACCCGCCTGCTCTACACCACCTGGCTGTCGCGTCAGGCCGAACTGAACCACGTCGCCGAAAGCACCGTCATTGGCGAAAAACAGTTCACTGTGGACCCTTCGGTCCAGCAAATCCTGATCGACAAACAGCGCGAAAGCTCGGCCTTCCTCAGCCAGATCAACATCGTGCCGGTGGATGAGGCCTCGGGCGAAAAACTGGGCCTCGGCATTGCCGGCACGCTGGCCGGTCGCACTGATACGGACGTCAAGGACCGCGACACCCAAGACCCGACCACGCTGGATGCCGACCGTTACGAGTGCAAACAGACCAACTCGGACACGCATGTCACCTATGCCAAGCTGGATCTGTGGGCCAAGTTCAAGGACTTCCAGACCCGCCTGCGCAATCAGGTCACCCAGCAGCAGGCCCGCGACCGCATCATGATCGGCTGGAACGGTTTGACCGCTGCTAAACAGACCGACCGCGCGACCTATCCGCTACTGCAGGACGTCAATATCGGCTGGCTGGAACAGATCCGTCTGAACCGCCCGACCCATGTCTTTGACGAAGGCACGGCGGCGGCTGGCAAGATCCTCGTCAAGCCGACCGGCGGCGACTATCGCAACCTCGACGCCCTGGTCTATGACGCCATCGCCAAATTCATGCCGGAATGGGTACAGGGCGACACCGAACTGGTCTGCATCGTCGGTGCCGGTCTGCTGCACGAGAAATACTTCCCGATGGTCGACGGCGAGGACAAGCCGACCGAGAAGATCGCGGCTGACATCCTGATGTCCAAGAAGACCTTGGGCGGCAAACAGGTGGCCCAGGTGCCGTTCTTCCCGGCGGGCACCATCCTGATCACCCGTCTGGATAACTTGTCGATCTACGAACAGGAAAACACCCGCCGCAAGACCATTGTCGACAATGCCAAGCGCAACCGTGTCGAGACCTATGAATCGGTCAACGAGGCCTATGTCGTCGAAAACTACGACTTCGCCCTGCTGATCGAAAAGATCGAGGTGCAGGAGGGCTGATCGCCCTCCTCACCCCTATCCCTGAACTCTAGCGGATAATCGATCATGTCCCCCGCCGAACATGCCAAGGCCAAGGCCGAAGCCAAGGCCCGTGAAAAGGCCGAAGCTGAAGCCGAGGCCAAGGCCGCCATCCTGAACCGTCGCCGCCCTCTGATGACCGCACCGGTTGTCAGAGCGGAAAAACCGGTGCCGCCGCCACAACCGGGCCGCACCTCACCGGCGGCACGGCGCAGAGCCTATCTGGTGGCCTCCGGTGCTGGTGCCGTTTTGGCGGCTTCCGGTCTATCTGCCGATGCCTCTCCAATGGACGACATCACCCTGTCTGCCGACGTGGCCAAGATCGTCATCCAGTTGGAAGACGACCGTCGTCGCCTGAAGGACATCAAGGCCACCGATCGCAAGGTCGAAGCCAAGCGCCTGATGCTGCCCGCCTATAAGGGCTGGTGTGATGGCGTGCTGGCCGCTGGCAAAGTCGAACGCGGCCCACTGGATCAGGTCTTCACCACCATCATGGCGTGGACGATCGATGTGGGCGACTACATGACCGCCCTGCCGATGCTGGAACACACCATGATCCATGGTCTGGACATGCCGGCACAGTTCAACCGCGACCCGATCACCTTTGCCATCGACCAGATTTGTGAAGAGGCCATCCGCCTCTACGATCTGGGTGTTGCCAAGGAAGCCGGGTTCGAAGCGGCGGTTCTGCCCATGCTTCAGGACCTGGTGCAGGATCACGATGTCGATCTTCACGACGAGGTTGAAGCCAAACTGTACAAGGCCATTGGCCGTGCGGTTCTGGCCGATGCCAATGACGAAGACGCCGCCGATCTGAAGGCCCGTCAGGAAACCGCCATGCGCGCCTACATGACCGCCATCGAAAAATGCCCGCGTGTCGGCGTCAAGAAAGACATCGAACGTCTCCAGCGAGCCTTGGCCAAGGCCGCAACCGAAACGGCTGAAACCGCAACGGAAACTGAAGAAAGCGCAACGGTTTCGACCGAAGAGGCAACCGAAACCGCACCTTCTGACAACTCTTCGACCGAACAAAACGCGACTGAGCAGACTTCGTCTTCAGACGCGTAAGACCTCGCCCCCCGGCGCTCGGGGCGGGGCTGGACCGACATCAGCGGGTTCGCCTGTCTGCATATTCCGTCCAGCCCCCCACCCCGTATCCGGACGGGCTGCGTAACGAAGGGCCGGCAGGCTCCCGAAACTTAGTAAGGCCGCCCTCAAGCAGCGAGTGACCGCGTCACGAGCGTTAGGGCTTCCAAAAGAAAGCCAGCCATGACCGGTCCCTTCAACTCGACCCCAGTGATCCCTGCATCCGGACAAGCTCCCCAAGGCGGTACCATCGTCTGTGGCCCGTTCTGGCCGGACATCGATCTCGATCATCTGCGAAAATCCCTTCGCGTCGATCAAACCGTAACGATAGAGCGCCTGCGAGATGTCGCCCGCAATGCGGTGCTGGACATCATGGCCGAGTTGAACGACTGGCGGCATGACCAAACCCGCGCCGGCCACACCACATTGGCCGATGTTCCCGCACGCCAACAGGTCGATAACACCAGCGACTATGTGATCCGCTGGACCCGCGCCGTCCACTCCGTCATCGCCGCCGACCTTGCCGATCGACAGTTGGGCCAGTCTGCCCGCTCGGCGGGCATGGAGCGTGTCGAGGAACTGTCCGCCGACATCGATGTCCATCGACGCAACGTCACCTATGCCGTGCGCGATTTTCTGGGCCGTCCCCGCATCATCGCCGAGGTCATCTAATGACCCGCACCCTGCCTGTCGCAGCGATCGATGGCGAAACCGTTGACCAGCTGGTCTGGCGTACCCTTCGCCGTGCCGCCCCTGTGGTCGAGCAGGTGCTGAACCTGAACCCCGGCCTTGCCGATCAGGGATGCTTCTTGCGCCACGGCCAAACCGTCCTTGTGCCCGCCGATGCCACCCGCACCGCCCCCGTTCCCATGGTCCAGCTTTGGAGCTGAAGACATGACCGCACAGCCTTTTCATCATTATCAGCCCGCTCAAACCAACTGGGCCAAGGTCGCCTTCCTGTTTGGTGCCGCTGTTACCCTCGCCTCATGGATCGTCTTCGGTGCCCAGACCGTCCAGCGCGTCGAAGTGCTGGAAGAGCGCACGGCACCCCTTCAGTCCGGAGACCTGATCCGCGTCCAGACCGATGTCGCGTGGATCCGGTCACGTCTGGAAAAGGAACAGGCGCGATGAGCCAGCCTCTGCCCGAGGCCCAATGGTTCTGGCGACGCCTGTTCACATGGGGAGTGACGATCTGGATTCTGTTCCAGTTGCATACCCTGATTGCCCGCCTGCCCGAAGGTGATCTGCGCTCGATATCCGAACGCCTGATCCTGCTGCTCGGCTCCCTCATCGCCTTCTACCTGATCGGCCCGACCGCCGAACACATCATCGCGCTTGTCCGCGCATGGAGAGGAAACCAGCCATGACCTACCGCCTCAGCCAGCGATCGCGCGACCGCATGAAGGGCGTACACCCTGATTTGGTGGCCGTGGTCGAACGCGCCATCCAGATCACCTGCATCGACTTCACCATCACCGAAGGCCTGCGCACGCCAGCCCGACAAAAGGAACTGGTCAAGGCCGGTGCTAGCCGCACACAGAACAGCCGCCACCTGACAGGCCACGCCGTAGATATCGCCGCATGGGTCGACGGGACCGTGCGCTGGGACTGGCCGCTCTATCCCAAGATCGCCGCCGCCTTCAAACAGGCCGCCAAAGAACTGAATACCCCGCTCGTCTGGGGTGGTGACTGGCCACGCCTGCGCGACGGCCCGCACTTCGAACTCGACCGCAAGGCCTATCCATGAAGGGCCGTACCTTCAACTTCCGCTCGCCTGTCGGCATCGTCTTGACTGTGCTGGCCGGTATTCTGTTGCTGATCATCGCCTTTGTGGCGCTGGATGGTCTGGGTTTCCGCTTCGACCCGTTCGACCTGTCGGCCAAACGTCTAGCCCGTGCCGAACAGCAGCGTGATCAGGCGCAACAAGACGCCACCGCCCGTCGCATCGAGGCGGCGGGCACAGTCGAAACACTGCGCCGCGTCGAACAGGTCACCATCCAGATCAGAGCCGCCGAACAGATCGCCTTCCAGTCCGCAACCGCTGCCGCTGAGGCCCCTGATGCAAACACGCCCGTTGACACTTCCCGCCTTGATCGCCTGCGCCTTGCTGATGAGCGCATGTGCCAGCTCCGGCCCGCCATCTGTAGTCAGCCAACCTCTACGGCCAATCCCGGATCAGGCGGCTAATCCATGCCATCTGCCGCGCCTTCCTGAAGGTGTGGTCACGACAGCCACTTTAGAAGCCTTGCTGGTCCAGCGCGGCTCGGCGCTTCTCGCCTGCGATGCGGCCCGCCAGCTGGCCGTGGACACCCTGATCGGCCAGCAGTCCGATCTGAAGGCGCTAGGGCAAACCATAACGCCCTCAAGCAGCAGCCGACCGCGTCGGCTGTGGTAGGGCAAGAACAATGAGAAAGCTGAACAGCCTGAAGGCGCATATGACGGCAGCCCTGTCGCATCGCGGCATCGGCCAGAACCCTGCCGATATGCATTTTGCCATCCCGTCCGGTAGTCTGCTCGGAACGGCCCGCCCCGGCCATGGCTTCGAGTACCGCTACACACTGGTCATGGCCATTCTGGATTGCGCATGGTCGTTGGACGAGATCACCGTCCCGTTGATGGCATGGGTGGCCCGTTGGCAATCGGAGCTGCTGTCCCTGACCGCCGGCAACGGGGGCATCGACTGGGAGGTCGAGCTGCTCGATGACGGCAAGGCCGACATCATGATCCGCATCCCTCTGAGCGAAACGGTAAGCCTAAAACCACGTCCCGATGGCGGTCATGACATGGTCCGACCTGAAGAACCGGTCCCGTTTGCTCTGGAACAGTCCGCGCCCTTGCACAGGGTCTATCTGGACGATGAACTGATCGCTCGCTGCGATCACGAAGTGGGCTGATCATGCCCTCAAGCAGCAAGCCGTCGCACGGCGAGCGTTAGGGAGACAAACAATGTCGGATAGGGCAGATGATCTCCTGATCTATCGCGAGGCTGTCTCGCAATATCTGGAACGACTGGATGACGCCGAGCGCCGACGCCTGACCCGCAGGCTGGCCTTTCAGCTTCGTCGTTCCCAGCAACAGCGTATCCGCGCCCAGAAGGCCCCCGACGGCTCACCATGGCCCAAGCGTAAACCACGCAAGGATCAGAAACCTGCCAGCCGTGCCATCCGCTTCCTCTATCGGAAAGGCAGCGGGGATGAACGTCTGGTCGATATGCGTAGCTGGGTCCGCAAAGGAAATATGCTCACCGGCTTTGATCGTGAAGCCGAAGGCCTGCGCACCTTCCGCGCCGACCGCATTGCCCGCCACCTGCCCGCCGAGGGCGGTGCCGATCCCGGCCCGATTGCCGGCGCAATCAAAGCCCGCAGAGGCAGTGTGCGGCGAAAGGCCCAGTCCATGTTCACCGGCCTGCGCACCGCCAAACACATGAAGGCCGGCTCAACCATGGACGAGGCCTATGTCGAGTTCACCAGCCGCGCCAGCCGCCTCGCCCGCATCCACCATTACGGCCTGAAAGATCGCGTGGTCCCCGACGGCCCCGAAACCGAATACCCGCAACGCGAACTGCTGGGCTTCAGCCAAGCCGATGACGAAGCCGCTATGGACCTCGTCTACGCCCACATGGAAGGGGGACTGTAGTTTCCCCCGTTGTTGTGCCGGGTGGAACTGACAACACCGTAACCTCGCCCGGATAGGCCGAACGCGGCCCTATCCGGCCATGACCCAATATTCCGGCCCCGCTGGCGGCACGACCGCTGTTGACCTGTCACGGCTGCCCTTTCCTGCCGTAATCGAAGCCCTGAACTTCGAAGACATTGTCGCGGGTCTGAAATCCGACCTGATCGCCCTTGCTCCGGAAACTGAAGCCGTGCTTCAGGACGACAGCGAAGTTCTGGTCAAACTCATCCATGTATTCGCCTACCGCGAACTGAACCTACGCCAGCGCATCAATGATGCGGCTCGCGCCATGACCCTTCCCTATGCCACCGGTGCCGATCTCGACGTGGTGGCCGCGCCCTTTGCCAGCCGTATGGAAATCAAGCCGGCCGATCCACTGACCGGCACACCCGCCGTCATGGAAAGCGACGACAGCCTACGCGAGCGTGCCATGATGGGTCCGGAAGGCTTTTCGGTCGCCGGTCCTGCCGGTGCCTATGTGAAATTCGCCCGCGAGGCCTCGCCTCTGGTGCTGGATGCATCGTGCATCACCCCGCAGGCTGGCGATGTTCTGGTGACGGTCTTATCGCGCCAAGGAGACGGTACCGCCGATCAACCTCTGCTGGATCGAGTCATGGCCGTGGTGTCCGATGATGATGTCCGTCCGCTGACCGATCACGTCATTGTCCAGTCCGCCGAAATCCTGACCTTCGAGGTTGTGGCTCGCATCAAGACCTTTACCGGCCCCGACAGCGACGTGGTGATGGCCGAGGCCCGCCGCCGGCTCGATGACTATCTGGCCCGTTCCTACCGCTTGGGACGCGACATCACGCGCGCTGCCCTGACCGCGGCCCTGTGTCCTGATGGCGTGCAAGATGTGGATCTACAATCGCCCGCGGCCTCGATCGTCGTCACACCGCTTCAGGCTGCCCGATGCACCGGCATCACCCTTGTCTATGACGGGTTGGCCGAATGACCTTGCGGGCCGCCGATACCACTTCGCTGCTGCCGCCCAATGCCACGCCGTTCGAGCGTGCGCTGGAGGCCTTGGGCCGCAGACTGGACCAGATGCCGGTCGATCTACGCGAGCTGGTCAATGTCGAAACCTGCCCGCCGCGCTTCCTGCCTTGGTTGGCCTTTACCCGTTCGGTCGACAGCTGGAACCCGTCATGGTCCGTCCGGATCAAGCGCAACCTGATTGCCAACTCGATTGAACTGCACCGCCGCAAAGGTTCGGCGGCATCTGTGCGTGCCGTGGTTCAGGCCTTTGGCGGCCAGATCGCTCTTCGGGAATGGTGGCAGATGGACCCGCCGGGTCAGCCCCATACCTTTGACATGGTCCTGACGGTCACCGGCGAAGACGGCCAGACCGCCACGCAACAATTCATCGAAGAGGTGATCGAAGAGGTCGCCCGCACCAGGCCAGCCCGGTCCTGGTTCACCGTCACCCAAGGCCTTCAGGCCAGTGGCGGCATCGCCATGATCGCCGCGGCCCGTCCCGTCATCCATCGCCGTTTACAACTGTCCGAGGCCGCCTGACCGATGTCCGGTTTCACCATCACCATTACCGATGCGGGTCGTGCCGCCCTGATCAATGCCCAGAACACCGGCACCAATGCCTTTGTCCTATCCCAGATCGGCGTCTCGACCCAGCACGTCGCCGACAATCTGGCTACAATCACAGCCCTGCCGAACGAGCGGAAACGACTGGGTACCATGGCCGGCGATGTGGTGGCCGACGACACCTTGCACGTCACCATCCGCGACGAAGGCAATGACGCCTATCCGATGCGTGCCTTTGGCCTCTACAACTCGACCGGCATTCTGTTTGCCGTATATAGCCAGCCTGACCCGATTATCGAGAAATCGGCTGCGGCCATGCTACTTCTGGCCGTGGATGCCAAGCTGGTGGCTCTGACCACAGATCAGGTCGAGTTCGGCCCAGTCGGCTTCACACTGCCGCCAGCCAGTGAAACCGTCGCCGGCATTACCGAAGTCGCCACCGACGCCGAGACTGACACGGGTACAGATAACTGGCGCTACATCACACCGCGCCTTCTCAAGCGCGCTCTGTCGGCCCTGTCCGGCTTTGCACTGCTGGGTCACAAGCACGATGCAGCCGATACGACTTCGGGTGTGTTCAATGTCGGGCGCATTCCGGCGCTGGCCATGGAAAAAATCACTGGTCTGGCCAATGCCCTTGCTGGCAAGGCCGCCGAAATTCACACACACACCATGGCCCAGGTCACCGGATTGGTGGATGCATTGGCATCCAAAGCGGCAGCTGTGCACCAGCACCATGCCGACGACATTACTTCAGGCGCTCTGGCCGTAGGCCGCATTCCGGCACTTGCAATGGAGAAGATCACAGGTCTGGCTAACGCCCTCGCAGGCAAGGCGAGCCTTGCAGAAATCAACGTCTTTAGCCGCGAAATGACGATCGGGCAGCGTGATGAGACCTATGGATACGTCCGTATATCTGGATCCACTAACGGCACGTCCGGCTGGATAGGTTTTTACAACAATCTCGCTGAGCGACTTGGATACATAGGCGACGGGAAAAATGGTAAAATCGTTCTCCAGTCCGCTCCCGGCTATCGGTACGACTTCACTCAACGCCCACTGTTTAATGGCAAAGAGCCATGGGACGAGCTTAACTTCAATCCATCATCCGGCGGCCTGTTCACAGCCACGCCTGATCTGGTCGCTGGAAACAATGCCAACAACATAGGCCTGAGGGAGTTTGAAACACGTCGCGCAATCTCGACCACGGCTAACAGCCCAATGGCTCAATGGTCGCAGATTATCGGGATACCCAATGATGCCGACAACACGGCACAGCTCGCGCTCGGTATTCAGGCTGATCGTGCCTTCTTCAGGCGGCGCAACGCAGGCAACTGGCAACCGTGGTTCGAGCTGGCCACAACGGAACACGTCGCCAACGCCATCGCCGCCATCCCGTCTGTGCCCAACGCCACCACCTCGGTGCGCGGTCTGGCCCTGCTGGCCACCAATGCCCAGACACTTGCCGGTACCGATGCCAGCCGCTCGATGACGCCCGCCGGTCTCTGGTCCTTTGCCAAGTCCATCGGGCCGAGCGGCTATATCCAAATCCCCGGCACCGACCTGATCATCCAGTGGGGTGTAAACACCGCCAGCATGACCGAAGGTCTGCAACATGCCACTCTTCCAGTGGCCTTTGGCGGCGGCTGTCTGGTCGCACTGGCCAATCCACGCAACCCGTCTGCTGTGGTCCAGTACGACTGGTATATGCAGGCCCATAGCAAGTGGCTGGACCGGATTACCTTCTACGCCAACAAGGCCAATGACAGTTCACCGGCCATGCAGGGCTTCGAGTGGATGGCCATCGGTCTCGCCAAGGGCAACCCCAATCCTGCCTACAACACCGGCGGTGGCGGCGGCACTATCCCACCCGGTGGCGGCGGAGGCGGTGGCGACATTAAGCCAGAGGTTTAACCCATGACCCAATTTGCATTCAGTCCTTCCACACGCGCCTTTTATGATCCGGCTTCGTGGCCGCATGACCTGCCTTCGGACATCGTTCTGTTAGGCACTGGCGATCACGCCCGCCTGCTGGGCGAGCTTTCAGAGGGCCGCGTCCTCGATGTCGATAGCGAAGGCTATCCGCTCACGACCGAACCGGCAGGGCCGGACATCGAGCAGTTGGCCCATCTGGCCCGCCAGCGCCGCGATGCCGGTATCGCATCGGTCCAGTGGTTGATCGAGCGGCACAGGGGTGAACTATCGTTACAGCTCAGCACCACCCTGAACGACGAGGACTATCTGCTGGTGCACCAGTATGTGCAGGACCTGCGCGACGTTCCCGAACAGGACGGCTTCCCCCTCACCATTGAATGGCCGACCCTGCCCCCCGAACTTTTGGCGACGGGCGCATAACCCCGCGTCGGGTCGAAAAGGCACAAGCCTTTTGAACGCGGGGCACTATGGAAGCCATCTTCTTGTTGTTTCGGGTGGACCTGACAACAACGCGCTCGGGAGTGATGACCGGGACTGGGCCATCAATGAGCCATGTCCCGCTCTTCCCCTGCCTCATCGACGGCTGAAACCCATCGCGCTCTTGCCGATTTGGTTCGCGACGGCGTGGTTGATAGCGTCGATCTGGCAGCAGGCAAGGCCATTGTCAGACTGGGCGATATCCTTACACCGCCTTGCGATTGGGCAATGTCGGTCGGTGACACCACCATCTGGAACCCGCCCACGGTCGGCCAGCCTGTCATAGTCATCTGTCCCGAAGGCGACATCGAGCGCGCCTTCATCAGCAACAGACTGCCATCGTCTCAGATGGCCCCGTTGTTCATGGGCGCAAAGGTCGCCGTCCGGTTCAAAGATGGTAGTTTGCTGTCCTATGATCCGGACGCGGGTGAACTGCGCTTTGATCTGGCCGGAAAGGCGTCAGTGGTTGCACCTGCAGGCCTGTCGATCGAGGCCGATATCACCATCACCGGCAATCTGGTCGCCTCTGGCACCTTGAGCGGTGAGCAGGATGTCATCGGTGCGGGCAAGAGCCTGAAGAGCCACAAACACACAGGCGTCACAGCGGGTTCGGCAGTATCGGGCGGCCCTCAATGAGCGGCCTATCCCCCAATACCGGTCGCGCCATTTCCGAACTGGACGACGATTACATCCGCCGTTCGGTGGCAGACATCCTGACCACGCCGGTCGGCTCGCGCGTCATGCGCCGCGATTACGGCTCCTACATTCCCGAGTTGGTCGATCAGCCATTGAACGACCAGACAAAGCTGAAGCTCTACGGCGCAACGGCGATGGCCCTGATGCGCTGGCTTCGTCGCGCCCGTCTCAAATCAGTTCGCCTCGATACCGATGGCGCTTCGTCGCGACTGCAACTGGAACTGGTCCGCACCGACCTGCCCCGTCCGCGCCGGATCGCACAGTCCCTCCCCCTTTCCATCATCTGATCTCTCAAGGACATTTTCCATGGCCCTCGCCCCGCGCCGTCATGGCGTCAAAATCATCGAAGTCACGACCGGCGCTCTGACCCTTCAGGTTGCAGCAACGGCGATCTGGGGGCTGGTGGCCACAGCTTCTGCCGCGGACGCCGATGTCTACCCTCTGGATACGCCGGTGATCGTCACCGATATCGGCGCGGCCATCGAGGCTGCCGGTGCAGACGGCACGCTCGCCAAATCGCTACGCGCCATTGGCGATCAGGTGAACGCCGTCGGTGTCGTGGTGCGCGTAGCCGAAGGTGAAGGCGGCAATGAAGAAGACATTGCCACCAGTCTGCGCGCCAATATCATTGGCGATGGTGCTGCGGGGTCGCGCACCGGCATGCAGGCTCTGCTGGACAGTCAGAGCATTACCGGCCTTCGCCCGCGCATCCTTGCCGTTCCGGGCGTGACCGATCAGGCCGTGGGCGAGGCTCTGGGCCTTTTGGCTTCGCGCCTGAATGCCGTCGCCTATTACGAGGCCGGGCCTGTGCGCACCGTGACGGCCGCCAGTGCCTTCCGCGCCAACTTCACCCACCGCGAACTGTTCCTGATCTTTGGCAGCTTCACCGCCGCCGATCCGGTCAGCAAAGCAATCGAGCCGACCTATGCCACTGCCGTGGCCGTGGGCCTTCGCGCCCGCATCGATCAAGAGATCGGCTTCCACAAGACCATCTCCAACGTGCCGGTGAATGGCGTGATCGGTCTGGACACGCCGGTCAGCTGGGACTTGCAGGATGAAAACACCGAAGCAGGTCTGCTCAATGGTGCGGACATCACCTGTCTGATCCGCCGCGATGGCTATCGCTTCTGGGGCAACCGTGGCTGTGCTTCCGATTCACGCTTTGCCTTCGAGAGCACCGTGCGCACCAATCAGGTGCTGCGCGATACCATTGCCGAGGGTGTGTTCCCCTATATCGACCGCCCCCTGACTCCGGCTATGGCACGCGACATCGTCGAAAGCATCAACGCCCTGTTCCGACGCATGAAGTCGTCAGGCCAGATCATTGGGGCCGAAGCCTTCCTGACCGACGCCAATACGCCTGATCAGCTGGCGGTCGGCAAACTGCGTATCGGTTACCGCTTCACCCCCTGCGCGCCGCTGGAAGACCTGTCGGTCGAAAGCCAGATCACCGACGAGTTCTACGCCGACTTCAACACCCTCGCCGCCTGATCCGATCACCTTCACTCTCAGGTCTTCGAGATTGAAGACTGATATTCTTTAGGAAACCAGAAAATGAACCTGCCACGTAAACTCAAAGACATGGTGGTCCACGGCAACGGCGAAAGCTTCATGGGTGAGTGCAAGACCTTCACCCGCCCGCCACTGGAAATGGAAGGTGAAGACTGGCGCGGCGGCGGCATGATCGCTCCTGTCAAAATCTTCACCGGCCTTCAGGCGCTCGAGGTCGAGCATACCTATGGCGGCGAAATCCCGGCCCTCAATGCCACCTTTGCCGAACATGCGGTCGATGCCACCCAGCTGCGCTTCACCGGTGCCTATCAGGAAGCCGCCGAGGGTCGCTACGACCACGTCGAGATCACCGTGCGAGGGCGCACCTTCGCCATCGATGCCGGCGGCGACGAGGTCGGTGGCGACACCGAGGTCACCTACAAGACCGCCTGTTCCTATTACAAACAGGTTCGCAATGGCCGCGTCGAGTTCGAGATCGATGTCCTGAACAAGGTCTTCATCGTCCACGGCGTCGATCGCATGGCCGAAGAGCGCCGCATCCTCGGCTTCGCCTGATCACACCTCCCCAATCAGCCCCCAGTAGCGAACCTTTACGATGAATGATCAAGCCAAAGTCACTGAAAACAAAGCCCGCGATACTGTCACAGTCGATCTGGATACGCCGCTGAAACGCGGCGACCAGACCTTCAAAGCTGTGGTTCTGCGCAAGCCCAAAGGCGGTGCCCTGCGCGGTGCCAAGGTGGTCGACCTGCTCAACCTCGATCTGGTTGCGGCTTCCAAAGTGGTGCCGCGTATCTCCTCGCCGGTCATTACCGCACAAGAGTTCCTCGACATGGAAGGTGAAGACTGCACCGCCATCGCCGGAGAAATCGCGGCTTTTTTGTTGCAGAAGAAACAGAAGGTCGAAGCTGGCCTCGAATGATCGATGACGCATTTTTCGACATTGCTGCCGTGTTCCACTGGCCGCTGTCGGAAATGGTCGAGATGACGGTTTCCGAAATCCTCGAATGCCGAGATCAGGCCGTCGAGCGCTGGAAACAGATGCACGCCTCAGACAAAACCAAGGGACGCTAAGCCTTACGATGTCGCGTAATCTTCGCCTGCAAATGATCCTGAGCGCCACGGGCAATGCCACGAAATTCCTCAAGGGCGTGCGCAACGATACCGACGCGACATCGAAAGCCCTGCGCGCTGCCCGCGAACGGGTGAGCGAGCTACAGCGATCGACAAAGGATGTGGCCAGCTTTCGTAAGGGTCAGCAGGCTCTTGACGATTTTCGCCAGCAGGTCACGGCTGCTCGGGCTGAGAAGCTCCGTCTCGCCACGGCGATGCAAAATGCCCAGAAGCCGACCAAGAGCCTGACCAGGGCTTATGATCTGGCCAAGACAAAACTTGCCGAACTTCACAGGAAGGAACAGGGCCAGATCAGGCAGCTGTCCGAGCTGGATGCCAAGATGAAGGCAGCAGGTATCTCAACCAAGTCTTTGGGTGCCCATGAACTGCGCTTGAAGCGAGACCTTGAGGGTGCCAACCGCGCTCTGGACCAGCAGAAAACCAAACTCGAAGGCCTTCAATCTCACCAAAAGCGCATGGCTGGTGCTCGTTCCCGCTATGATAGCACGCAGGCCTTTGCCGGTACGGCCGCTGGTGCCGGTGCATCCTCGATCGGAGCCGGAGCTGCCGTCGCCGCACCTTTGGTCATGGCCGGCAAGGCAGCAGTCAACTTTCAGGACGCCATGCTGGACGTCAAAAAGGTGGTGGACTTCGACACTCCGCAACAGTTCCAGCAGATGAACCGCGATGTGATCGGGCTGTCTCGTGATTTGGGTCTGCCTGCCGAGGGCATTGCCCAGATCATCGCCGCTGCCGGTCAGGCCAAAATCCCGCGTGAAGAGCTGAAGGGCTTCGCACAGGATGCCGGTCAGATGGGGGTTGCCTTCAGTACCACAGCCGAGGACGCCGGTCAGAAGATGGCCACATGGCGCGTCGCATTTGGCATGAACCAAGACGCCGTGCGCGGGCTGGCCGACCAGATCAACTATCTGGGCGATAACGGCAACGCCACAGCGCTGGCCATCTCCGATGTTGTCACGCGCGTCGGCCCTCTGGGCGGCGTCGCCGGTCTGGCCGCCGCCGAAGTCGCCGCACTCGGCTCGACCATTGTTGGCATGGGTGTGGCAGAAGAAGTTGCTGCCACAGGCATCAAGAACACCATGCTTGCCCTGACCAAGGGCAAGGCCGCCACCAAGGCACAGGTCACCGCCTATAAGGCGCTCGGACTGGAAGCTGGTGCCGTCGCCAAGGCCATGCAGGCCGATGCCGGTGGCACCATTGTCGATGTTCTGGAACGGGTCAGCAAACTGTCTGCCGATGAACAGGCCTCGACCCTGACCCAGCTGTTCGGTTCTGAATCCGTAGCCGCCATTGCGCCCATGTTGTCTCAGCTGGATGTGCTCAAGACTAACCTCGATGCAGTGGCCGACAGCAGCAAGACCTCCGGCTCCATGGCCGTCGAGTTTGCCAACCGCATGTCCGGTGCCAAGGGGGCCATGATGCAGGCCACAGAGGGCATCAAGGGCGTGGCCATTACGGCAGGCATGGAATTCCTGCCAGTCATTCGCGAGGTGGCTGAAAAGGTTCGCGATGCCTCGGCCCAGTTCGCCAGCTTTGCCGAAGCCCACCCCAATGTAATCAAGGTGGCTGGCGTCCTGCTCGCCATTGTGGCCGGCGCACTTCTGATCTTCGGCGGTCTGGCTTTGGCCGTCGCCGCCGTGCTTGGCCCCTTTGCCCTTCTCCAGTTCGCACTGGCTGGATCTAGCGCCCTGTTCGCCCCTGTTATCGCCGGCCTGACCGGCATGATCGGCACCACATGGGCATGGACAGCAGCTCTGCTGGCCAACCCGATGACGTGGATCGTTCTGGGTATCGTCGCCGCCGTCGCCCTCCTCGCTGGCGGCGTCTATCTGATCTACAAGAACTGGGGCACGATTGGCCCATGGTTTGCCGGTGTGTGGGCCAAGATCAAGGAGATCGGCAGTGCCGCCATTCAGGCCCTGATCTTCGTCTTCATGAACTTCTCGCCGGTCGGCATCTTGATACAGGCCTTCCAGAAGGTCTGGCCGGCGCTGTCCGGTCTGGGCGAGCGGTTCAAATCCATTGGCGGCGACTTGATCAAAGGCCTGATCAACGGCCTGATGGGCGGTCTGCCCAATGTGCTGTCCACCATTGCTAATCTAGGCGGCAAGCTCGTTACCGGCCTGAAGAACAAACTGGGTATCAGATCGCCCAGCCGTGTTTTTGCCGGTCTTGGTGATGAAACTGTGGCGGGCCTTACTCAAGGCCTAAACCGTTCCAGTGGCAGTGCCGTCAGCGCCGTGGCGCGTGTCGGTGCCGGCATGACAGCAGCTCTGGCCGTGGGTGCCGGCGCTTCGCCCTCGATGTCGTTCGATAGCGGCCCGCGCATTACGGCCCCCGTTCCGGCCGTCGCCAGTCAGGATCACTCTCGCCCCTCGATCGGTCAGGTGGTGATCAATATCTACGCCCAGCCGGGACAGGATGAAGCGGCGCTTGCCCGACGCATCAAGGCCTTGCTCGACAGCCCCGACCTGTCGACCTTTGGCGACGATCCGGAGGGGCTCGATTAGTCATGGCCCTGATGACGCTTGGTATGTTCGTCTTCGACCTGCCCACCCTCACCTATAACCAGCTTCAGCGCCGGTCTTCATGGCGCCACCCTACCAGCGAGCGCGTGGGCGCACGCCCTGCTGGCCAGTTCGCTGGTGCCGGTGACGATGACATCACCCTGACCGGCATGCTGGCCCCTGTGGCATTCGGCAAGGCCGACAGTCTGGATGACCTGCGCACCATGGCCGACACCGGCGAGGTCTTCCCGCTGGTCGACGGCTCGGGCCATATCTACGGTGCCTTTGCCATCACATCGCTGGACGAAACCCAGCGCTCGATCATGGACAATGGCCGCCCGCGCATCAGTGACTTCACCCTGTCGCTCAAGCGGATGGACGATCCTCTGCCTGAAGAACCGGAACAGGCAGCCCCCCAATGACCGGCCAGTATGTTCACCGTCAGGCAGCATGGGCGATCACGGTGGATGGCGTCGATATCGCCGACACCTTGCGCCCCCGTCTGATCAGTCTCGATCTGACCGAAAAGCGCGGCACCGATGCCGACGAACTGTCGCTTGTTCTCTCAGACCATGACGGTCAGCTGGCCGTCCCGCGTCCCGGTGTCATCATCGCCGTGTCACTGGGCTGGAAAGACCTTGGCACAGCCAATCCGCCCCAACTGGTCGACAAGGGCCGCTACAAGGTGGACCAGCTGACACACGCCGGCACACCCGACACCCTGACCATCCGCGCTCGATCGGCTGATCTGACACGCGCCTTTCGCCAGCGTCGCGTCCAGTCCTGGACACAGACCACACTGGGCACGGTGCTTGGCGATCTGGCCGGTCGTAATGGCCTTCAGCTCAAATGCGCCGATGACAAATCCGACGTTGAAATCGCCCATCTGGCCCAAAGCAATGAATCAGACGCAGCCCTGATTGCCCGTCTGGGCCGCATGCACGACGCTGTGGCCACCGTTAAGGCCGGCGCATTGATATTCATGGCCTGTGGCGCAGGGGAAAGCCCCGGCGGTGCCCCCTTGGGCCTTGCAACAATCACCCGCAGAGATGGCGATAGACACACATGGGAGTCTGCCGAGCGCGGTTCCTATTCCGGTGTCATCGCCGAATGGCACGATCGCGCCGGTGGCCAGCGTAAAAAGGTGGTGGTCGGTGACGAGGAAAACGCCAAGAAGCTGGCCCGCACCTATGCCAGCGCAGCCAGCGCCCGCCGTGCCGCCGATGCCGAATACAAACGGCTGGAACGTGGTGCCGCCAAGTTCTCGCTGACGCTGTCGCACGGACGCCCTGACATCTTCCCCGAAAAGACCGTCGTCGTGTCCGGCTTCAAGCCTGTGATCGACGCCGCCAACTGGCTGGTGGTCGAGACACGCCACACCCTGAACAGCACCGGCTTGGGCACCAGCCTCCAGCTAGAACTGGGCGGTTCGGCAAATACGCAACGCACGTCAAACACCTGACCAATCCCCGCAAGAAACAGAGGTAAATCATTATGAAACATGATAAAAATATCACCGGGGCGCAGTCGGGAAATGAGATGGCAAACGACACCCGTTTTGGCGGCGCAAATGCCAATCGCAGACATCAGGGCGGCAGCACCATTAAGCAGGTCTGCCCCCATTGTGGTTCCATAGCAAAGGCCCGAACTTCACGCGCCGTGACGCCACTATTCAGAGAATTGCGTTTTCAATGCACCAATGTTGATGGCGATGAAGCCTGCGGTCACACCTTCGTTTGCTCACTGGTGATCGAACGGACCATCGTGCCTTCAGCGCGCCCGAACCCGCGTATCAATTTGTCGATCGCACCAGCACGCATGAACCGCACAGCCCTGCCGTCTCCGGCAGGGTGATGATTGGTCTACTTCGCTTGATCAAAGGCTTCCTGCAATTCAGGCATTATCAGTCTGGATTGTGTTGCAGCAGCAAGGAAATCAAAGGTGCATTTTGTCGATAGCCCACCCCCTCTTTCCAGCTTGTCTTTAGTGTCTTCCATAACTGATGGGCGGACATCTCCATCGAGCACCGTTTGAAGCTGCTTCAAGGCTTCGCGTTTCAGATAAATAGCTGTGTTACAGGTATCCAAAGCATCTTTAAGGGCCGTTTTGGCATCCCCTTTGGCGCTTTTGGGAACTCTAATTTTCCCCATGTCCAACCAAGCTGCCTCGCATGCCTCAGCTGCCGACTTCGTCGGGCCGTAAGCGGTGTAAACATCGCCGCTTTCAAGTGCCGTTCCTGCCGCCGTCAGCGGATCATCACATCTAGCCATGTGGTTTTTGACGTTCGTCCAGATAACGTCGAACTCTTCTTGCGACACACCGTCACGAACTGGTGTTTTAGGTACTGGCTGGTCAACAGCGGCCTGAACTGAACTGCCTTCAGGGACAGGTGGAAGCATTGATCCTCCCCAACCTATGGCGAAGAAGGACCCAACCATCATCAGAAGCCCATAACGGCGCTTTTTTATCTTCATCCAAGCTTGCGGCTTGATGAGATTGACGATCCCTAAGGCAAAGCAAGCCAGTGCCGCGAATACAATAATACCGCCTAGCGTTTCCATATCAATCCTCCGGTGCGAACAGCGTTATTGCATTGGCCTTGTTCTCGCCCTATTTCAATATAGCCAAGCTTTTAATCGGTCGCCGCCCGCCCCCGCCCGCGCGCCCGTCCCTCCTTTTGTCTCAGACCCAGCAGTGCCTATGGCCCGCTACGTCTGATCCAAGCGATTGCATCGCCAGCTTCAAGCGCTACGCCCGCCCCCACGCGCGCGAAAATCGAAACTCCTCACCCTTCGCAGAGCCAGCCACGCTGGCCCCATACACAAACGGCCGCCGTGCTTCGCGCGGCAGCCTGTGGGCGTCAAAGGACAGGCGGAGCCTGTCCGCCCTGCGGTTTCTGTTGGAAACACCCCGTCTGCATCATCGATCGGGGATTTAAGTGGTCGTCCGACCAGGACGCCGCCTTCTATCTTCTATCAAAGTGGTCTCGCGACCAGCGAGACGCATTAGATAAAAGATATCAGGAGGGATTCTCGACCCTCAGGTGATTCACGTTCCTTCCAGATCGGACGGGTCGTTTTTAGCGCTATCCAGTGCGATCAGGGTGCCGAGGGTATCGAACTGTTCCAGCATGGCCGCCCTGCCCGCCTTCTGCTGGGCCTCCAGCCGCTGCGCCTTGGCAGTCATGGGCAACGCTCCGCAAACGGATGATACCGCTCCACGCGCCGCTTTCGGGCGTCTGCGGATGATCTTGCTGATGGCCTCCCACGCCTTGGTCGGCGTCATCAGGGCATAGGCGTTCGAGATCTGTTTGACCTGCGGGCCACGACGCCCCCGCAACCCGCTTTCGACATAACGCCGCTGCCATCGCAAAAAGCCATGCTCCTTCAGCTGGCTCTTCCACGCATGGATGACCTTGGCCGGTACGTTCAGCTTCTCGGCCAGCCATCCCACGCTGGGCTCCAGTCGCCCTCGCCCGCGCACCGCCATATTGATCATCAGCCGGTACATCTCGACCGCACCTGACGATATGGTGCCCTTTGCGCCCCAGCGTTGGCCGGGCTGGCGCAGCTTCTCGCGATAGACCGTCAACGCCAACAGCATGTCCTTGCCGTGCTCGAGGCTGATGGACTGCCACCGCTCGCTACCAGCCCAGCGGCTTTCGCGGCGAACCCTCTGATATGTACGGCGGTGTTCGGGAGTTTTGAAGTTTTGGGCTGGGGCAATGCTCATTTCGCGCACTCCATGCCCGCCCGGATGCTGCGCACATGGGCTTCCACCCGCTGCAGCTCCGGCTCGATGTCGCGCTTTTCGTGTTCGGTATAGATGCCGTCAGCACCTGCCTTGCGGATCAGGGACTGCGCCCGAGCCATCGTCTCGGAGGCTTCACACGCCTCGCTGATCGCGCACTCGGCCTCGCTGGGTGCGGGTCCGGCATTGGCCAGCGCCTGACTATAGATCGGCTCGCCGCACTCCAGCTCCAGTAGGTGCAGTGCCCCGATCGGCATCGTCTTGCCGTCCTCGGATGATCGGCACCCGTACATGGCCGTCCGGCCCATAGCGAAGGGCGTATTCTCAAGCAGGGTCACACAACGATCTGCGCCCCCACAGGCATCCTGCAGGGCGCGCGCCAGATAGGCGTGTTGGCGAATATTCAAGTGGATTCTCGATCTTCGAATCCGCGTGACGTTGTTAGGTCACAGGCCGCACAAAGGCATTCGCTGTGGCGCAATCCGGCCCAGCGTTGGCAAAAGGCATACCGATGACCGTGGCGATACACACGGAAAGGGTCAGCGCTTTGGGCGTAGGAACAGCCGCTCTGACGGCTGCGGGCCGTCTGGCGAAAGCTGTATCGTCCCGGCGGAATGGGCCGGACGGCACACAGTTGGAGGTGTCAGACAAAGCTGAACCGCAACCCGATGGTGGTCGGATGCAGGGTTCATCCCTGCGCGGCACAATCACGCTCGCGGTCCAGCGCAAGCTGCATCAGCAGTCGGCGGATCAGGTCATGCATGACGGTAATCAAAAATCACCGTCATGCGAGAATATGGTGGGCCTGCCGGAACAGGGCTGGATGGGGGCTGAAAACCCCGTACCGGCAGGCATCGACGTTAGGGGGACGCCGATTTTGACACAGGGCGGTACGACACCGTCGCCTGTGGATAACTTGTCAGATTTCAATGCACTGGCGAGTTCTTCCAACTCGTCAGCAGAGAGGGCAACAACCTCCATCTCTGGCTGGTGGAGCATCAACTCCAACTCGGACGGGCATATATCCAGCGCAGCGACTTCTGCCTTAAGGCAGCACCCTGCTTCAGACAGGCACGCCTGCCATCCGCAATCATCGCAATACGCAACACCCCCCGCACTCATGTCTAGGGAGCCAGTGCAGAGATGACGCGCACGTCATGCAGGTCAGGGCGCAGCGTCGAGACAGATACTTCGCCGGAAGTCAGGCGGTCGATGGCGATGGCCATCTCGGCCGATACCCTTTCAGCGCCATTCTCAAGAGCGCTTACATGCGCACGAGATTTGAAACCCAGTCGGATTGCCAAATCCGCTTGGGTTAAGCCTGACTTTCTTCGCCATTCAGCAATCTTGCTCATGACCAGAACGTCGGATTATCCGACGATTGAGTCAAGGCGATTCCGTCGGATTATTGGTACCGACAAGATTATCAAACAAAATCAGACTGCAAACCATGCAGCCTAAGCGGACAAAGCGCGCCTCGACGCCAACAGAAGAACTCAGCCATCGCTGGTACCTTCCAGAACACGCAGCAATTCACGGTAAACGACAGGCCGATGCCGAGCGTGATCTTGGCTGGTCTAGGGCCAAAACAAGCGATCTTTGGAACCTGAAACAACGGTACACTCAGGAATCCGTGGACGAAGCAGCCAACTGGCTAGGCATACGTCCGTATGAATTGCTTATGCCCCCTGAAGACGCAGAACGCTTACGCAAACTCGAGCAGCTCCTGAATGATCACGCTCGATTGCTCAGCAAAGATGGCGGCTCAATCTAACAGGTTTTAAGAGCGTCGGATTATCCGACATTTTTATATTGACTAATTCGTCGGATTATCCGACGTTCCCCCTGTCGTTGAACGGGGGGACCAATGCCCGCATTTCCAAATCAAATTCACAAGCGCGGCTTTGCCAGCCTGTCGCCCGAACGCCGCGTAGAGATCGCCCGCAAGGGCGGTGGCTCTGTGCCCGCAGAGAAGCGTTCGTTTTCGCAAAACCGCACTCTGGCCCGCACTGCCGGCGCTAAAGGTGGCTCGGCCAAGAAGGCCCAGCCCGAATGAGCGGCCATCCCATCTCGAATGAGGCCGCGTTCGATAATCCTGACGTGATGACCGCCGCCGCCCAAGGCCGCCTTCGCACCATCATCCAGCGCGTCGAGCGGCTTGAAGAAGACAAGAAGGCCATCCTTGAGGACATCAAGGAGGTCTTCGCAGAGGCCAAGGGCGAAGGCTTTGACGTCAAAATCCTGCGCAAGGTCATCCGTATGCGTAAACAGGACAAGGCCAAGCGACAGGAAGAGGAAGCCATCCTCGATCTCTACCTGTCCGCATTGGGTGAGCTGTGACCATGGCCCACCCGCAAAAGCGCATCATCGGCAGTGAAGCCATGAATGCCCACCGCCCTGCCCTTCAGGTCCGCTTTATGGCCCGCCGCCGCCCTGTGGTGCCCGTATGGGCGTGTATCGTCGGTGCCGCTGTTGCCGTGATCGTCGGCGCGTGGATCGATGCCGTGATCGAGGTTCCTGTCTGTGGCGCGATCTTCGCCTTCATCGCTTGGCGCGTCTGGAGGGCCGCGTGACCCGCAACCGTAAACGCGTCCTCGTCGCCATCATCGCCGCCGCCATTCTGTACGGCGCGGCAACCTACCTGTTCCGGAGCTGCTGCTGATGGGAAACAAGTCCCTCGATATCGAAATCGGCCGTCGCCTGCGCCAAGCCCGTATCGCCAAAGGCCTGACCCAAAAGGATATGGCCGCAGCCATCGGCCTGTCGCATCAGTCCATCCAGAAATACGAGAACGGTGAGAGCCGTCTGTCGCTGTCCACTCTGGCCGTTCTGCGCCAGCACATCGGCATTGAACCCGCCGACCTGCTGCCCGCCATCCGCGCCGATGGCACCGCTGTCGCCGACCCTCTGGCCAACATGGGCCAATCCATCATCGGATTGCGCCTCGCCAACCTGTTTGGCCGCATGCGCCCCGACCAACAACAATCCCTGCTGAACGTGGCCAAGGCCATCGTTCCAGACGCTGTGAGCGCCACATGACCGTCGAAACCAATAAACGCACCCTTGCCAAGAACAAGACCCGCCAGCGCGTCATGGACGCCGCCCGCACGGTCTGGACCGCACCGGGCAGCTATCAAACCCAAGGCATCCGCGAAGTCGCTGCAAAGGCTGGAATGTCCACCGGCGCGGTGTTCGCCAACTTCGACAGCAAGGAAGACCTGTGGCTTGCGGTGTTCGAATGCCCCGCCCCGACTGACAGCGCCCTGACCCGCGCCGCGCCCGAGATGCGCCGCATCCTTCAGAACCTGATCGAACAACGCCCCGAAGTCATCGGCACCTTGCCCGCCCCTATCGCGCAGGACTGGATCGATGCCGAACGCATCATCGAGCAGCTGAAGGATCAGGAACTGGCCAGCCAGCCCGCACAGGAGCGCATGGCCGCATGACCTTTGACCCTTGCGACAAGCCCGTCCTGCTGGACCGTAACCCGCGCCTACTCGTCTGGGCGCGATGGTTCCTCTCTGCTGGCTACAGCCTCCGTACCGTCGCCGACCTGTTCGACTGCGACCCTCACGAACTGAACATGGGCCTGAAGGCATGACCCAAGTCCCGATAAATCCACTCTGGATGGTTCACGTCATCGGCCCAGACGATGTTCATCCCGCTCCTGATTTCGATACGGCCGTCCAATGGTGCGCTGAACAAAATGCCTTCTTTGGGCCTATCAGCGCAGCAGGCGGCGTCACCCTCAAGTTCGTGCCCGCGCTTTGGAAAGGCACACCCGAGGACCACGCGGCAGGCCTACCCGCAGCAATCGCTATGTGGACGCGCTCATGAACAAGCGCACCCGCTCCATTTTCATGACGCTACAAGCTGGCTGCACAGTCTGTCACGGTGACAAGGTTCACTGGCTAGGCCGTAACGCCCAAGCTGTCGCCGCCCGTCATTACGACAAGACCGGCCACCGCACATGGGTCATTTCTGAATCCCGCATCACCTATGGCGAGCGCGAACAACACCCCGACCTCTTCGCTGGAGCCGCGGCATGCTGATCATCTTGCGACAGGAGCTGGCCGATCGCGCCTGCGCTGCCATCGAGGACACGCGGGCCATCACCCTTCAGGCCAGCCTTGTCCTGTCCCCCGCCGCCGCATGGATGCTGGCACAAATGGAAGCCGACCGCGAAGGCGTCGATGCCAAGGATTTCCCGCACGACGACGCCTTCGTGAAACTTCCCTTCCTGCGCCAGTCCCCGCTGATGTCCCGCCTGGTCAAACAGATCCATGACGCCATCGGCACCGACAGCACCCACACCGATAACGGCCTGATCCGCCTAACCCCTCTGGGCCGCCTACGCATCCGCACCGCCATAGGAGAACCCGTTCTATGAAAGCTCAAACTTCAAACAGACGTAGCCTGACCTCGCTGGTGCAGCGGGCAATCCAGTCTGGCAATCATCGGGTAGACATCGATCCGGATGGCAAGGTTACCATCTTGCCTTTGAACGTCTCTGCTGCGCAGGCTGACAGCGTTGCGCTGGACGCAGAGATTGCTGAGCTGATCAATGGCCCTGCTGCCCATTAAAGGTATCCATATCGTCACGGCGCGGAGCAAAACCTATGTCTATGCATGGCGAGGTGGCCCCCGCCTGCATGCCCCTATGGGTACACCGGAATTCTTCAAAGAGTTGGCCGAGGTAACTGCGGCCCACACCGCCCCTGACAATAGAAAAATGCTGGGCCTTGTAGCCGATTATCAGGGCTCCGATGACTGGAAACAGCTGGCTGACAAGACCCGCAAGAACTGGACGCCATTCGTCACCAGCATCAAGGAAAAGTTCGGCAGCACAAGCATCGCCGCTTTTGACCGTCCCCTTATCCGGGTTGTGATACGCAAATGGCGCGACACCTATAAGCATTCGCCGCGTCAGGCCGATATGGCCCTTCAAGTGCTTTCAAGAATTCTATCATTTGGCGTGGCTGAAGGACGTTTGCAGGACAATGCCTGTCGCGGGATTCCGCGCCTCTACGCGAACAACCGCGCCCAGTTCATCTGGACTGATGCCGACATTGAAGAGATCGCAAAATTCGCATCGCCTGAAGTCATGTGGGCCGTTCGCCTTGGCGCACTAACCGGACTTCGCAAGTCGGATCTGCTGCGCCTGTCATGGTCGCATGTACAGGACTATTCCATTGAATGCCGCACAGGCAAAAGCAGCTACCAGAAAACAGCTGTAATTCCGCTCTACCGCGAACTCAAATCCCTGCTGGACACAATTCCCAAGCGTGCCACTACCATCCTGACCAATCAGGACGGCAAGCCCTGGAAGACCGGCTTTGATGCCTCCTATCGGCCCTCAAAGCTGAAAGCCAATATCGACCTGCACTTCCATGACCTGCGCGGCACTGCTGCCACCCGCATGTACATGGCCGGCCTTACCGTGCGCGAAATTTCCCAGATGTTCACATGGGGCGAAGACAAGGTGGAACGCCTGATCGACACCTACGTCAAGAAGGACGAGATCATGATCGACCGCATCCGCCGCATCGATGCGCTCGAAACGAGAACAGCCGCTGTAAAACATGCTGTAAAACAATAGGGGGCTAATAGCCGAAAACCCTGGCGCGCCCTGAAGGACTCGAACCTTCAACCGTCCGCTTAGAAGGCGGGTGCTCTATCCGGTTGAGCTAAGGGCGCATTGAGTTGAACAGGCGGACGGATAAGGGCGTTCGTGTGCGAGGGCAAGCCGCCTTGCCTGTTTCTTCCAGAGCTAAAATACAAAACGGGCCGAGACATAAAGTCTGCAGCCCGTTCGAAACTGGATTACAAGTCGGTTGATACGCTTAGTGCGTCCAAGATTGTTTGCGGTTGGTAGCGAAATTATCGGCATAGGCCTTGATAATCACCGGTGCTTCATTCGGCTCGTGCAGACGGAAAGCAATACCGTGACGCTCGGCATAGGCAATGGCATCTTCTTTGGTTTCAAAATTCAAGCGCACCTGACCGTTCATATCGGTCGTGCCACTCCAACCCATCAGCGGGTCATTGAAACGTGCCGAAGACGGTTCGAACTCGAGACGCCAATCGCTCGTCTTGGCCTTGCCCGACTGCATAGCGGTCTTGGCTGGGCGATAGATACGGGCAAGCATGGGCGTAGTCCTCAACAAACAGTCGTGCGCCGTCCATAGCCTTCCGCGCGCTGCGGGTCCAGACCTAGGTGAAGTCTGGATGCGATATCAGGCCGCGCAGCCTGTGCTGCCGTTATCAATCCAGCGACGAGCCGCACGTTGAGCCTCTGCCAACTCTTCGCTGCACATCTCTTCGCTCATCTCTTTGCGATAGGAACGAGCCTCCAGCGAACCTTTCAGCGCAGCCAGATTGAAGATCATATGCGCAGAAACGCGATCTAGAGGACAGCCATCCTGTCCTGAAGAATAAGCTAGGCCCAGCTTGAACAAGGCTTCGCCGTCCATTTCCGGCGTTGGTAACGGCAGGTGATCGGCCACAAGATCAGCGGCGTTCTCGAAATGCCCAATCATTGTCAAACCCTCCATGCAGGAACCTTCTGTCCCTATGAATGCAGGATCATTCAAATATCAACGGTTTGAAATTTTGGTTAACGGCCTCGTTGACCAAACAGGATACTGCGAGCCGTCTCGGCGTCCTTATCTCCGGATCCGAGATCACGACGTAAATCTGCCCCCACGGCCTTGCCTTTCTGGACAGCCGGCCGAGCGGCTATACGTTCGTACCAAGCCTTTAGATGGGGGAATGCTTCAAACGACTGCCCCTGAAGTCGTGGCAAAATCCAGGGCCAGCAGGCCATATCCGCAATCGAATAATCTCCGGCCAGATAATCACGATCCTGAAGTCGACGCTCCAACACTCCATAAAGACGGTGGGTTTCGTTGGTATAGCGGTTTACGCCATAGGCAAGTTGGCGCTGATCCTGGATCATGGCCGGAGCATACTGACGGAAATGGTGGGTTTGTCCCGCCATCGGGCCAAGCCCTGCCATTTGCCAGAACAGCCATTGATTAATCTCGATACGGCTACGCTCGTCCGCACCGTAAAATTGGCCGGTTTTACGGGCCAGATACTGAAGAATAGCTCCGCTTTCGAAGATGTTTATGGGCTGGCCGTCCGGTCCCTGCGGATCAGTAATCACTGGCATACGCCCATTGGGATTCAGTCGCTGGAACTCTGGCGTGAACTGCTCGCCACCGCCGATGTTCAGATAGCGCACAGTGTATGGCAGTCCCATTTCCTCAAGGGCAATTGTGATCTTATGGCCATTGGGCGTCGGCCAGAACCATAGCTCGATCGGTGCGGACATCGGCTTCACTCCATTCAAAAGCGAAGTGAATAGATGAACGCCATCAAGCCCGACGGCAAGCCGACATCCAGTTGCAGATCATTATCGCAACCTGAACCAATCTAAAAAATCGGTTCAGATTCGGTTCAGGCACACCGCTCCATGTTCCTCATCGACAGGGCCAAGACAAACGGAGTCGATGATGAAAACCAGCACCAGAGCCGCCATAGCCATTCTGGCACTGGCCACGACTGCTACCCCTATGCTTGCCCAGGCGCAGGACCGTCACCGCGATCGTGGCGACCGTCACGAACGCTATGATCGCAATGACAGGCACGATCGGTATGATCGCCGTAACCATCGGGGACCGCACCGTGACTGGCGCGCGGACCATCGCCCTGCCCCGCACTATGTCCGTCCCCGTCATGACGACAGGCGCTATGCCGGTCCGCCTCGCTGGAACCGACACGACCGCAACTGGTGGCGTGATCACCGTGATTTCCGTGATTATCGCGGCAATCGTGCAGGTTACTGGTACGCGCCCGGTTATGGCTATTATCGCGTAGACTCGCGTTACCACGACTATCGCTGGCGTGCAGGCTCATATCTGCCCGCAAACTATCGGAGCTATTATGTACGCGATCCAGACTTCTATGGTTTGCGCCCCGCTCCCTACGGATACCGTTACGTTCATGCGGGTAATGATATTGTTTTGATCGCCTTGGCTACCGGGCTGATCAGCAGCGTTCTGAGCGGTGTCTACTAAATCTTGAGTTTCAGTCTGAACTGGGCCCCGCAAGCTTTGTCTTGCGGGGCTTTTTTATCATTATGAAAACTAAAGTCCGTGTTCAGGCCGGGTTCATGGAGTGACGCCGATATTTAAGCCATGTAATTTTGGGTAAGGACCCGAAAATGAAACGCTCTCTTATGATGTTTGCGGCTGTGGCAGCATTCGTTGTTCCGGTTGTGACCCCGATGGCCGTTCTTGCGCAGGATCGCGCAGAAACACGTCAGGATGGACCGCGCCGTGAACGCAGCGGCGACCGCGCGTCACGCGGGACGGAAATCCGTCGCATTGAAAGCGCGCCCGCCCGACAACAAATGGAACGGCCGCAACGTGGACCGCGACCAGAACGCCCCGACAGGCCAAATGCCTCAACGCGTCCTGATCAAACGAACCGGCCGCAACGTCCGGATGGCGAACGTCCAAACAGGCCTGAAGCCGGTCGCCCTGACGGTAACAGGCCCGATGCGGGCCATCCGGATCGACCAAACAGACCGGATTACAATCGCCCTCAACGTCCTGACCACAACCGCCCAAACAGGCCTGAGGCCGGTCGTCCCGACTGGAGCAACCGCCCCAACCGACCCGATAGCGGGCGTCCAGATTTCCCCAATCGACCGGACTGGAACAGACCGGATCGACCGGACAGGCCGGATCATAACCGTCCGGACTGGAACCGCCCAAACCGCCCCGATGCAGGACGTCCTGACAGGCCGAACCATTCCACACGCCCGGATCATCGTCCGAACAGACCGAATTGGAACGGCGGTCGTGACTATCGTGACTTCTACAATCGTTGGAACCGTGATCAGTGGCGCCGTGACTGGGATCGACGTCACCACAGCGACTGGTGGCGACATGATCACCGCTTCCGTGGCTGGTCCGGTGTAAGAGTAGGTTTCTATTTCGCGCCCGGATATGGCTATTACAGCGTCCCGCGCAGCTACTGGAACCGCCAGTGGTATGAAGGCCAATATCTGCCAGACGTCTTCTGGCGCTATCAGGTCAATGACTGGCGCACCTATGGGCTGGGCTACCCGCCTCCGGGGACGCGCTGGGTCTATGTCGACAACTCGATCTATCTGATCGACGACTATGATGGCTACATCATCGAGGTTATCCGCGACGCTTGGCGCTGGTAAGCCTTTGATAGCGACATAAAGAAAGCCCCCGAAGTCACTGACCTCGGGGGCTTTTTACATATATAATCCGAACCTCTAGTCGCTCAAGCAGGGAGCGACCGCGTCGCGAGCGTTGGCGACAACCGAGGGTTGGGTGGCCGCAGCCCCCAAGTATTAAAGCCCCAGCTTTGCTTTAAGGATGTCGTTCACCGCAGCAGGGTTAGCCTTGCCGCCAGTGGCCTTCATCACCTGACCGACGAACCAGCCAATAGCTTGCGGCTTCTCGGCGACAGCAGCAGCCTTGTCCGGATTTGCAGCGATCAGATCATCGACAGCCTTCTCGATGGCACCCGTATCGGTCACTTGCTTCAGGCCGTGTTTCTCGACGACCTCAGCCGGAGAGCCTTCGCCCTTCCAGACCAGATCGAACACTTCCTTAGCAATCTTGGACGAGATGACGTTGGTTTCGATCAACTCGACCAGTTCGGCAACGTGCGCCGCAGGAAGCGGGCTTTCGCTGAAGTCCTTACCGTCAGCAGTAAGGCGCGCCGATAGTTCATTCGTCACCCAGTTGGCAACCAACTTCGCGTCACGGCCCTTGGCAGCAGCTTCGAAATAGTCGGCCTTAGCCTGTTCCGAGATCAGGACGATGGCGTCGTATTGCGACAGACCATACTGGTCCATCAGGCGACGGCGCTTGTCGTCCGGAAGCTCTGGCAGGCTAGCCTTGATTTCATCGACCCATGCCTGTTCCAGAACCAGCGGCAGAAGGTCCGGATCCGGGAAGTAGCGGTAGTCTTGCGCTTCTTCCTTCGAACGCATGGAGCGGGTCTCGCCCTTGGTCGGGTCGTACAGGCGGGTTTCCTGATCGACCTTGCCACCGTCTTCGACGATCTCGATCTGGCGACGGGCTTCGTAGTTGATAGCCTGCGCGATGAAGCGGAACGAGTTAACGTTCTTGATCTCGCAACGGGTGCCGAGGAAGCTGAAGTCGCCGGTTTCCTTAAACTTGTCGTAGTTGCCGACCGGGCAAACCGACACGTTCACGTCCGCACGCAGGTTGCCCTTCTCCATGTCACCGTCGCAGGTGCCGAGGTACATCAGGATGGTGCGGATCTTCTTCACATAGGCAACGGCCTGTTCCGGCGAGCGGATGTCCGGGCGCGACACGATTTCCATGAGGGCGGTGCCCGCACGGTTCAGGTCGACATAGGACTCCGTCGGCGACAGGTCGTGGATCAGCTTGCCCGCATCCTGTTCAAGGTGCAGGCGCTCAATGCCGACATTGAAGAAGGTGCCGTCTTCGGCCTCGACCTCAACGACACCCTCACCCACGATCGGGTGATACAGCTGGCTGATCTGATAGCCGGTCGGAAGATCCGGATAGAAGTAGTTCTTGCGGTCAAACTGCGACTTCAGATTGATCTGGGCGCGAAGGCCCAGGCCCGACTTCACAGCCTGCTCGACGCAGAACTTGTTCAGAGTCGGCAGCATGCCAGGGAAACCGGCGTCAACCAGCGAGACCTGCTCGTTTGGACCAGCGCCGAAACCGACAGCAGCGCCCGAGAAGAGCTTGGCCTTCGAGGCCACCTGAGCGTGGATTTCCAGACCCATGACGATTTCCCAATCGCCCGTGCGGCCTTTGATGACTGTTGCGTTGTCGCTCATGCTCACCACCACTTGGCCGGTTTGGAAACAAAACCGGCGCTGTCTTCGATCGCGCCTGCGACCTTGAAGACGGTATCTTCATCCAGTGCCTTGCCGATGATCTGCAGACCCAGCGGCAGGCCGTTTGCGTCCAGACCTGCCGGAACCGAAATGCCCGGAAGACCGGCCAGATTGGTCGTGACGGTGAAGACGTCGTTCAGATACATGGTCAGCGGGTCGATCTGCTTGTCGCCCAGCTTGAACGCAGCCGACGGGGTCGATGGCGTCAGGATGGCATCCACCTTGCCCCACACATTGTCGAAGTCCTCGGCAATACGACGACGCACCTTCAGGGCGCGCACGTAATAGGCGTCATAGAAGCCAGCCGACAGCACATAGGCACCGATGGTCAGGCGGCGCTGAACTTCCTTGCCAAAGCCCTCTGCGCGCGAAGCGGCATACAGATCATCCAGCGACGAGAACTCTTCGGCGCGGTGGCCAAAACGCATGCCGTCATAACGGGCGAGGTTCGACGAAGCTTCTGCCGGAGCCACGATGTAATAGGTCGGCAGGGCGTATTTGGTGTGCGGCAGGCTGATCTGGACGATCTCGCAGCCAGCGGCCTTCAGCCACTCGACGCCCTGCTCCCACAGCTTCTTGATCTCTTCCGGCATGCCGTCGATCAGGTATTCCGCCGGAACACCGATACGCAGGCCCTTGACCGACTGGCCAACCGAAGCGGACCAATCCGGTGTCGGAACGTCGAGACTGGTCGAGTCCTTGGTGTCGAACGAGCACATGGATTTCAGCAAGATCGCCGAGTCTTTCACCGTCTTGGTGATCGGTCCTGCCTGATCCAGCGACGAGGCAAACGCCACCATGCCAAAACGGCTGGCGCGGCCATAGGTCGGCTTGATGCCCACGGTGCCGGTGAAGGCTGCCGGTTGGCGGATCGAGCCGCCGGTATCCGACGCGGTCGCGGCAAGGCACAGGTCAGCAGCCACAGCCGAAGCCGAACCACCCGACGAGCCACCCGGCGTCAGTTGCGCGTCATCGCCCTGAGCTTTCCACGGGTTTACAACCGGACCGAAGGCCGAGGTCTCGTTGGCCGAGCCCATGGCGAACTCGTCCATGTTCAGCTTGCCCAGCATGACAGCGCCGTCGCGCCACAGGTTGGCAGTGACGGTCGATTCATACGGCGGAACAAAGCCGCGCAGCATGTTCGAGCCAGCAGCCGTCTGAACACCCTCGGTGCAGAACAGGTCCTTGACACCCAGCGGCGCGCCTTCCAGTGAACCGCCCTCGCCCTTGGCGATACGAGCGTCGGATGCGCGGGCCTGTTCCAGAGCCTTCTCGCCCGTCACTTCGACGTAGGCGTTCAGCTTGGGGTTCGAGGCTTCGATCTGGGTCAGGAAGGATTTGGTGATTTCTTCCGACGAGAATTGCTTGGACTTGAGGCCTTCGACGGCATCGGCCAGCGTCAGTTTTGTCAGGTCGCTCATTATTTACTCCACGACCTTCGGGACGACGAAGAAGCCGTCTGCGGCCTTGGGCGCGTTGGACAGGACATCGGCAACCTTGTCGCCGTCGGTCACAACGTCGTCACGCAGGCGCAGTGTCTGGGCCACGTTCGAGGTCATCGGCTCGACACCGTCTACGTCCACCTCGTTCAGCTGCTCGATCCAATTCAGGATGCCGTTCAGCTCCTGGGCCAGCGGCTCCAGTCGATCCTCGGGGGTCTTGATACGGGCGAGGTGGGCAACCCGCCTCACCGTCGCGGCGTCGATAGCCATGAAAGTCTCCGAAATATCCGGCGGCACAACGATAGGGAGTCGTCGCGCCCACAATAAAGAAGTGGGTTACCGCTCTGCCGCGCCTTCGACAAGCGGTTCCCTATGTAATATGAGGTGTTTGTGCCTGTATTTGACCTAAAAGACCTGCCCGCCGCCTGCCCTCCGAACACCTCGTGGATCGGACTGGACCTTGGCGAGAAAACCATCGGCGTCGCCGTGTCCGACGCCAGCCGCATGATCGCCAGCCCGCTCCAGCTGATCCGCAAGACAAAGTTTACGCAGGAAGCCGAGGCGCTGTTCAAGCTTATGGACGGACGCAATGTGTCGGCTCTGGTGATCGGCCTGCCACTAAACATGGACGGCACCGAGGGGCCGCGCGCCCAGTCGTGCCGCGCCTTTGCCCGCAATCTGGAACGCATCCGCCCCATCAATATCGCCTTTCAGGACGAGCGCCTGTCCACCGCTGGTGTAGAGCGTTTCCTGATCGAGGAACTGGACCTGAACCGCAAACGCCGCGCCGAGGTTGTGGACCGCACAGCCGCGTCATGGATTTTACAGGGCGCGCTGGATCAGCTGCGTATCAGCAGCGGCCAAATCTGAGACAATCGGAAACCTGATGTGACGCTATCTAGCGATGTGATGGCGTCACACTATTCCCTCAAGGGCCGGACACGCCTATAGCGGCTTCTCGATGACCCAAGCCGCACATGTCACCGAAATCATTCAGGAGCGGCTCACCCCGTTCCCCAAAGCCCACTTCCTCGCTGCTGCGGATTTAAATCCGCCCGCCGCCATGGCTTTGCTCGATCTGGCCGACGCTTTCGTCGACTTTAACCGCCAGTCCGCCAAAGGCATTGACCTGATGCGCGGACAGACGGTTGTGAACCTGTTCTTCGAGAATTCGACCCGCACCAGCTCCTCGTTCGAGATCGCCGCCAAGCGACTGGGCGCAGATGTTGTGACCATGCCGGTTGCCTCGTCTTCGGTGAAGAAGGGCGAGACCCTGATCGACACCGCCGTGACACTGAACGCCATGAAGCCGGAAATCCTTGTGGTGCGCCACTCGGCCTCAGGCGCGGTGGACCTGCTGTCGCAGAAGGTCGGGTGCGCCGTTGTAAACGCCGGTGATGGCCGCCACGAACATCCCACACAGGCCTTGCTGGACTTGCTGACCCTGCGTCGCAGTTTTGGCGATGTTGGCGGCCTGACGGTCGCGATCTGTGGAGACGTGACCCACAGCCGCGTGGCGCGTTCCAACATTGCCCTGCTACAGATGATGGGTGCCAATGTTCGCTTGGTCGGCCCCACCACCCTGATCCCGAGCGTGGCCCGGCGCTGGAATGTCGAAATCTTCCATGACATGAAGGAAGGACTGCAAGGCGTTGATGTTGTTATGATGTTACGCCTGCAAATGGAACGAATGGCAGGGGCGCTCATCCCGTCCACGCGCGAGTATTTCCGTTTCTGGGGTCTGGACCGTGAAAAGCTGGCCTATGCCAAGCCCACAGCCAAGGTCATGCACCCCGGCCCGATGAACCGTGGCGTTGAAATCGATTCCGACGTTGCCGACGATCTGTCTGTTTCGTTGATTCAGGACCAGGTCGAGATGGGCGTGGCTGCCCGTATGGCTGTGCTGGCCGCCCTCGCCCATCGCCGCGCGGGAGACGAATAATGACCATTACCGCTATCCTCAATGCCCGCCTGATTGATCCTGCCAGTGACTATGATGGCGCTGGTGGCGTCATCATCGAGAACGGTCGTATCAAAGAGGTCATGCACGGCTCGGCCCAGTCGGCTCCGGCTGGCGCGGCTGTCATTGATGCCCAAGGGCGCATCCTTGCCCCTGGCCTGATCGATATCCGCGTGAAAACCGGCGAGCCGGGTAACGAGCCCAAAGAAACCTTGAAATCGGCCAGCCTGTCTGCGGCTGCGGGTGGCGTGACCACAATCGTCATCCAGCCCGACACCGATCCGGCCATCGATGATCCCGCCACCATCGACCACATCCGCCGTCGCGGTGCCGCGCTGGAACTGGTGCATGTCCACGCTGCCGGTGCGGCCACCCAAGGCCGTGAAGGTGAGCGCATGGCTGAAATCGGCCTGATGGACGAAGCCGGTGCGCTTTATTTCACCGACGTAGACCATGTGATCCGCAACAGCCGCACCCTGCAACGGGTGATGAGCTACGCAGCCTCGTTCAACGCCCTGATTTCCTGCCGTCCGGTAGAGCCGTGGCTGTCGGAAGGCACAGTCGCGACGGCGGGCGAACTGGCCACGCGCCTTGGCCTGTCGGGGCAACCCGCTCTGGCCGAGCGTATCCAGTTGGAGCGCGATCTGGCTCTGGTAGAGCAAACGGGCGCACGTTTCCTTGTCGACCAGATTTCAACCGAAGGCGCTCTGGAAGTCCTGACCCGCGCCCGCACGCGCGGTCTGGATGTTGCGGCATCGGTTTCGATCAACCACCTGTGCTTCAACGAGATCGATATCGGCGACTACCGCACCTTCTATCGTCTTGATCCGCCGCTTCGCACCGAAGATGACCGTCAGGCGATGATCGAAGGCATTCGTGACGGCTTGATTGACGTGATTACCTCGGCGCATTGCCCAGAACCGGCGGAAAACAAGCGCCGTCCGTTCGCTGAGGCTGAACCCGGCGCTGTGGGGCTGGAAACCTTGCTGGCCGCGGCTATCACCAATCTGCACCACGATAACGGGATCGACCTGATCGACGTGCTGCGCCCGATGACGCAAAATCCGGCCAACTTGCTGGGCCTCGACAGCGGTGTGATTGCCCAAGGTGCACCCGCCGACCTGATCCTGTTCGATGCGGGTGCGCCCATCGTTGTGGACGCGGCCAAGCTGAAGTCCAAGTCCAAGAACTCGCCGTTCGACGGACGTCGCCTGCAAGGCAAGGTCTTGCTCACCATCGTCGACGGCCGCATCGTCTACGATCAGCGCGCATAGGAGCGAATCAAAGTGCAGGATTTGGCGGCCCCCGCCTTGGCGACCCTCGGTCTGGTGACACTTGCCGGTTATCTGCTCGGTTCCATACCTTTTGGTGTGCTGTTGACCCGTGCGTTTGGTGCGGGTGATGTCCGCAAGATCGGCTCTGGAAACATTGGTGCCACCAATGTGCTGCGTACCGGCCGTAAGGATTTGGCTATCGCCACCCTGTTGCTGGATGCCGGCAAGGGCGCTGCGGCCCTGCTTCTGGCCCGCTATATTACCGGTAGCGAAGTCGCTGCAGCTCTGGCCGGTGGTGCAGCCTTCCTTGGCCACCTCTATCCAGTGTGGCTTAAATTCAAGGGCGGCAAGGGTGTCGCAACCTTCTTTGGCCTGATGCTGGCCGCGCACTGGCCTCTGGGACTGGTGGCCGCACTGATCTGGCTGGTCTGCGCCTTTGCCTTCCGTATTTCCTCTCTGTCGGCCCTTATTGCGTCGGCGGTAACACCCCTGATTGGCATTACTTCGGTGGCGTCTATGGGCTTTCCTATCACCAAGCCGATCTATCTTCTGGCCATCTTTGCAGCAGTCCTGATCTGGTTCCGACACCATGAGAACATCGGGCGACTCATCAAGGGACAAGAACCCAAGATCGGCGGCAAGAAGGCAGGAGACGTCAAAGCATGACGGCCCTGCCGGAGGCCGAGCGTATTGCCCGCCTCCGGCTGGCGCGGACCGATAAAATCGGTCCCGTCACCTTTTCCCAGCTTTTGCAGCGTTTCGGCAGTGCGATCCGCGCCATCGACGTCCTGCCCGATTTGGTCCGCCGCAGCGGTCGTGCAACCTATAATCTGCCCGATACCCGCACCATAGAAGCCGAGCTTGAAGCTGGACACGCCTATGGGGCCACGCTCTTGGTTCGTGGCGATGCCGACTACCCCGTGCGGCTTTCACATATTGACCCACCGCCTCCCGTTTTGTGGGTGAAGGGGCGTAAAGATCTGCTGCATGATGAAACGATTGCCATTGTCGGCGCTCGGATTGCTTCTGCTGGCGGGCTACGCATTGCCCGCGATCTGGCCCGCGAACTGGGTCAGGCAGGACATGTGGTTGTTTCCGGCCTTGCACGCGGGATCGATACCGCCGCCCATTCCGGCGCGCTGGAAACAGGTACTGTCGCAGTTCTAGGGGGCGGCATCGACGACATCTATCCGCCGGAAAATGCCGAACTACATGCCAAAATCGGCGAAACCGGCTGTCTGGTATCGGAAAGCCCCATGGGAATGCGGGCTCAGGCGCGCGATTTTCCACGTCGCAACCGTATATTGTCAGGCCTTTCGCGTGGAGTGATCGTCGTCGAGGCCGAACTGAAATCCGGCTCGCTGATTACTGCACGCATAGCCGCCGAGCAGAATCGCGACGTGTTTGCGGTGCCCGGATCACCGCTTGATCCCCGCACACGCGGTACCAATGACCTGTTACGTCAGGGGGCCATCCTTTGCGAAGGTGCCGAGGACGTGCAGAGGGCGTTTACAACGCTTCGCACTCTGTTCGAGCCACAAGCCATACCGGATTTCGAACCTGTTACGGCTGAGCCAGCACACGATGTGATCGAGCAAATCGCACGCCTGTTATCGCCCGTCCCCACGGCGACGGATGAATTGTCGCGCCATCTGAACTTGCCCGTAGCAACGATTGCCGCCGCCCTGCTGGAGCTAAGTCTGACGGATCGGGCCACCCTGCTACCGGGTGGGCTGGTTTCCAGCATGTAGACGGGTACGGTATCGCTTGTGCTCAACGCTTTGCCATTTCCGCCGCCAGTTCCAGCAAGCATGCCAGTCGCTCGTCGCCCTGCCCTCGCGCCATTTGCGCCAGTTCTCTGGACATGCTCCCTACATATTCACGGATATGGGTGACGCCCTTCGGCAGCGCCTCACAGGCTCTGTCCCGTACTTCGTCCGCTTGAACCTGATTGCGCAAAACCGGCATAGCCACTCCCTCACAGCGCCCAGCTTTGTCATATGTAACCTTAGGTTGCATTTTAATGCAACACACACGTTCCGGCATGCGTTGTTTTCAAGGCGCATTGACATATCCATCGGTCGCAACCACGTTCGCGCCCCCGTTTCCTCGAATAGAGCGCCATGAATCTCGTCATCGTCGAGAGCCCCGCGAAGGCTAAAACAATCAATAAGTATCTGGGGCCGGACTATAAGGTCCTGGCTTCCTACGGGCATATCCGGGACTTGCCGTCCAAGGATGGCTCGGTCCTGCCCGACGATGACTTTGCCATGCAGTGGGAAGTGGACGCCAAGGCCACCAAACGCCTGTCTGAAATCGCCGAAGAAGCCAAGAAGGCCGACCGCGTTATCCTCGCGACCGACCCCGACCGCGAGGGAGAGGCGATCAGCTGGCACGTTCTAGAAGTGCTGAACAAGAAGAAGGCCCTGAAGGATACGCCGGTCGAGCGCGTGACGTTCAACGCGATCACCAAGTCGGCTGTCCTCGAAGCTATGGCTAATCCGCGCCAACTGGATATGGAACTGGTCGAGGCCTATCTGGCCCGCCGCGCTCTGGACTATCTAGTGGGCTTCAACCTGTCGCCGGTTCTGTGGCGCAAGCTGCCGGGTGCCCGCTCGGCGGGGCGCGTTCAATCGGTTGCCCTTCGCATCGTTGTCGATCGCGAAATGGAAATCGAACGCTTCAAGCCGCAGGAATACTGGTCGGTCGAAGCCGATCTGATTGCCGACAGCCCGCCCTTTACCACCCGTCTGGTTAAACACGAAGGCAAGCGTGTTCAACGCCTTGATATTGTTTCCGAAGCCATGGCGATCTCCGCTCGCGACGCCATTGCCGCGGGCAATTTCACCATCAAATCCGTCGAGAAAAAACCGGCCAAGCGCTCGCCCTCGCCGCCCTTCACCACCTCGACCTTGCAGCAAGAAGCCGCCCGTAAGCTGGGCTTCACGGCCCAGCGCACCATGCAGGCCGCACAGAAGCTGTATGAAGGCGTGGACGATACCGGTGGTCTGATCACCTATATGCGTACCGACGGCGTCTTCGTGACACCTGAAGGTATCGCACAGGCCCGTGAGGCCATCGCCCAGCGCTTTGGTCCAGCCTATGTCCCGTCCGAGCCGCGCTATTACAAGACAAAGGCCAAGAACGCCCAAGAAGCGCACGAAGCCATTCGTCCGACCAACATGATGCGCAGTCCCGATACCTTGCGCCTCGATAGCGACCTTCAACGCCTCTACGAGCTGATCTGGAAGCGCATGATCGCCTCGCAGATGGAGTCGGCCAAGCTGGACCGCACCACGGTCGAGATCGAAACGCCGGATGGCCTGACGGGCCTTCGCGCGACCGGTCAGGTTATGGTGTTCGACGGCTTCATCGCTGCCTATGAAGAAGGCCGCGACGAGAAACAAAAGGGTGCCGAGGACGACGAGGACGAAGGTGGCCGCCTGCCTGCACTGAAGGAAGGTGCCGCGGCACAGGTTCAGGCCATCCGCACCGACCAGCATTTCACCGAGCCACCTCCGCGCTTCTCGGAAGCCACGCTGGTCAAGAAACTGGAAGAACTGGGCATAGGTCGCCCCTCGACCTATGCCTCGATCCTGACCACCCTGCGCGACCGCGAATATGTCCGCATGGACAAGAACCGCTTTTATCCAGAAGACAAGGGCCGTCTGGTCACTGCCTTCCTCGAGCAGTTCTTCACCAAGTGGGTGGAATATGATTTCACCGCCGCTCTGGAAACCCAACTCGATGAGGTATCCGCCGGTGATCTGGACTGGAAGGCGCTGCTGCGTTCGTTCTGGGCTGATTTCCATGCCGCAACGCAAGCTGCTGGCGAACTACGTACCACGGCCATCCTCGATCACCTGAACGAGGCACTGGGCGCGCACATCTTCCCGGACAAGGGTGACGGTCGCGATCCGCGTCTATGCCCCGTGTGTAACGAGGGTCAGCTTAGCCTTAAGACCAGCCGTTTTGGCGCCTTCATCGGATGCTCGCGCTATCCAGAATGCAAGTATACGCGCCCTGTGGCTTCGCCCGAAGGCGCAGAAGGCGGTGCTGAAAACGGTGACCGCGAACTGGGTGTCGATCCGGCAACCGGCAAGACCGTGCAACTGAAAATCGGTCGCTTTGGTCCCTATGTGGAAACCGAAGCCCTTGAAGAAGGTGCCAAGCCGCGTCGCTCCAGCCTGCCCAAGGGATGGTCACCGGCCTCGCTGGATCTGGATCGCGCGCTAAAATTGCTCAGTCTGCCGCGTCTCGTGGGTGAACACCCCGAGGATGGCAAGCCGATCACTGCGGGTCTGGGCCGCTTTGGCCCCTTCGTTGCGCATGATGGCACTTATGCCAGCGTGTCCGATATCGAAGAGGTGTTTGATGTCGGCCTTAACCGCGCGGTTGCGCTGCTGGCCGAAAAGCGTGCCGGCCGTGCAGGCCGTGGTGCTGCAACCGCGCCGCTCAAGGAACTGGGTAACCACCCTGAAGATGGTGCCGCCGTTCAAGTCATGGCGGGTCGCTATGGCCCCTATGTGAAATGGAATAAGATCAATGCCACCCTGCCCAAGGGCACCGAGCCGGACGACATGACGCTGGAAGTGGCCCTGCCTCTTCTGGCGGCCAAGGCTGGTGCTGCCCCCAAAAAGAAGGCTGCTGCCAAGAAACCGGCTGCAAAGAAAGCCGCTACGACCAAGGCAGAAACAGCCAAAAAGCCGACAGCGAAAAAACCCGCTGCTAAGAAAGCACCGGCCAAAAAGGCCGCCGCTAAAAAAGAAGCAGAGTGAATGATGCGCCGGGGTTGTTTTACAGCCCCGGCCTTCCTTTGATCAGGGTGTTCTGGACACGGCGTCCAATAGGATCACGCCCGCTCCATTGATCACCGATTTTGGCTTCAAAATAATCCGTACAAAATCTGCTGAGCAGCAGTCTGGGTCGAATACCACTCAGACACAGTTTGCCCCCTTCAAGCGACCATCGTGCCGTCATCGAGCGCCCGTCGCTGAAAAACGCACGATAGCTACCATCAGCATCGAACCAGTGATGAACCTGACCGCCATCGCGATAGGTACTCACGATCGTATTGCCGTGTGTTGCTGCCATCCCGCGATCACTAGCCAAAGACTGCGAGGCGCACGAAGCAATCAAGACAGCCACAAACCAAAGTCCGCGCATCTGTAACTTTGCCTTTCGCCAATACATTTCGATCAAATGTCTACGTTCGCAAAAGCACTCTGGATTTCGAAAAAAGTTGACTGTGGCGTAGGGCTTTACATATACCGCCCCAAGCTCGGAGCAGGATTGGCGATGCGCGCCGCCCGCTCGCCCACGAGGGGCGGCTCCGTCAGCTAAAGACGTCGTTGACGTTATCCTCTGTCCAATCAGGACTCTATGACCGAGTTTTCCAAGCTGGGCCTATCGCCCACGACCCTGCAAGCCATTGCCGAAACAGGCTATACCGAAGCCACACCAATCCAGTCTCAAGCCATTCCTGTGGCGCTAGTCGGGCGTGACGTCCTCGGGATTGCGCAAACCGGTACCGGAAAAACGGCTGCATTTACCCTGCCGATGATTGATCGTCTGGCAAGTGGTCGCGCCCGCGCCCGTATGCCTCGTGCTGTCGTACTGTGCCCTACCCGCGAACTGGCCGATCAGGTTGCTGAAAATTTTGCCAAATACGCCAAGGGCACTCGCCTGAACTGGGTGCTGCTGATCGGCGGCGTTTCGATGGGCGATCAGGTGGCTATGCTGAACAAGGGCGTGGACGTCCTTATCGCAACCCCGGGCCGACTGCTTGACCTGTTCGATCGCGGAAAAATCCTGCTCACCGGCGTCGAAATCATGGTCGTGGACGAAGCTGACCGCATGTTGGACATGGGCTTCATTCCCGACATCGAACGCATTTTCAAACTGACACCCCCCCGCCGCCAGACCCTGTTCTTCTCGGCCACCATGCCGCCCGAAATCACTCGTCTGACGCAGCAGTTCCTGAAGGACCCGACCCGTGTCGAGGTTTCGCGTCCGGCCCAGACCGCCGATACAATCACCCAGCATATTACCCGTCTGCCCGTTTCTGATCCGAAGGCTAAGCGCACGGCCCTGCGCATGTTGATCGAACGTTCGGACGTCCAAAACGGTATCGTTTTTTGTAACCGCAAGTCTGACGTGGATATTGTTGCCAAGTCGCTCGCGGTTCACGGTTTCAATGCCGCTCCAATTCATGGCGACCTAGATCAGGCTCTGCGCATGAAGACGCTGGCCGACTTCCGTAACGGCGAGTTGAAACTTCTTGTCGCTTCGGATGTGGCCGCACGCGGTCTGGACATCCCTGCGGTCAGCCACGTCTTTAACTATGACGTGCCACACCATGCCGACGACTATGTCCACCGTATCGGCCGCACCGGCCGCGCTGGTCGCACGGGCGATGCGTTCATGATCGTGACCCCGTCGGATGACAAGTCACTCGACAAGGTTCTCAAACTCATCAAGAAAGAGCCGGTCGAACTGCCTCTGGACGAGATTGATTTCACCACTATCAACGACCGTTCGCGCAGCAGCGAAGGCCGCCCAGACCGTGGCCGTCGCGACCGCAGCCGCGAAACCAAGACCGCCAACCTGGAAGCCTTGCCTGTCGAAACCTCGTCAGATGATAAAGCTGCCCCGTCTGTTGTAGCCGAACAATCAGAAGAAGGACGTTCGCGTCGTTCACGCTCGCGCCGCAAGCCGGAAGCCGTCGTTGAAGCCTGTGAAACTGTTTCTATCGAAACAGAAGCAAATGATCTCAGCCCGAAGGCGGACAAGCCCTCACGTCAACGCGGACGACACAACCGCAAGTCATCTTCCGACGCAGAAAAAGCAATGGATCTCGTCCAGACAAGCACGGCGTTCGGTGACGAAATCCCTGCATTCCTGCGCCGTCCGGTCCTCCTGCCAAACTGATACAAGATTTGTCTTTGACTTAACCTGCGGGTTACGCATTTTCCCTAGGTTAAACCTGCAGTAGTCGGGGGGAACCGATGAGTGAGCATGTAGATACAGCCGTTCGAGGCCCTCAAGCCTACGCTCTAGCTGGCCAGGCACTTGAGGCCATGGAGGCCGCCAAGGTTTGGCCGACGCCGCTAAACTATGAACTTTGGCTACATTTCATTTCTACACCAGACAGCCCGCTGTCACAGGAAATGCGACGTCTGCTCGAGATTCACACGACTTTCACAGACGCTGTTTCAGAATCGCTGGCGACAGAGTTCCTTCCTCGTAGTCGTTTGTCCGAAGAAATCCGTGATGCTGGTGTGGTTTTAAACCGCGAACTAGCAGCAGTGGCCATTGCGATCGACAAGGCTAGGGAGATTCAGATCCAGTACGCCGACACCTTGTCAGACGCCAAGGATCAACTGGATCAAAGCATCCCCACCAATCCTCTGGCAGAGTTGGTGGGAATGCTCTCCAAAGCGACGCGCCGTATCCAGCGCCATACGGTCGTGCTCGAAAAACGCCTCGAATCTTCCCACACCGAAGTCAACAAGTTGCGGACGCACCTTGAACAGGTTCGCCGTGATGCCATGACGGATGCGTTGACCAATCTCCCCAACCGCAAAGCCTTTGACGAAAAGCTGGTCGCTCTCTGCTCATCAGCAGACAAAACCGGTAGTATCGTCAGTCTGGCCGTTGTCGATATCGATCATTTCAAGCGCTTCAATGACACTTGGGGACACCAGACCGGCGATCAGGTTCTACGCTATGTGGCCAGTGCGATTGCGCGCATCACCACACCCACGCGTGTCAGCGCCCGGTATGGCGGCGAGGAATTTGTCATCGCCTTTACGGACGAGAACGCCGTTCAGATCGAAAATATCCTGAACACCCTACGCGTTGACATTGCTTCGCGCGCGCTGCGCCGTCGCTCTACAAATGATGACCTAGGGATTGTGACCATCTCTACCGGCTATGCGACACGACAGCCGGAAGAGACACCGTTCGAGCTTATGGAACGTGCAGATGCCGCACTTTATGTCTCCAAACGCTCCGGACGAAACCGTACGACCAGCGCAGAAGCGACATCGAAACCCAGGGTTGTGACCACGGTCTAATACTGTGGTCACAACCTTGGTTGTTTGCACCCTATTGGGCAGGGATAACCGCGCCCTGATATTTCTGAGCAATAAAGGCACGCGCCGCTTCGCTGCGTAGCGCATTGGCTAGTGCGACCACGCGCGGGTCATCCTTGTTGTCAGGACGCGCCACCAGATAGTTTACATAAGGGCTGTCCGCGCCCTCAAGAGACAGGGCATCCACGCGTGGGCTGAGTCCAGCGTCCAGCGCATAGTTGGTGTTGATTACAGCGCCATCAACCTGAGGCAGGATACGCGGAATCGTCGCGGCCTCTACTTCGCGGAACGTCAGACCTTTACGGTTATCCTGAATATCCGCAACGGTTTGCAGCGGATTCTCACCCTTTTTAAGGGTGATCAAACCAGCAGACTGCAGGAGCAGTAGAGAACGGCCCGTATTGGACGCATCGTTCGGCAGAACAATCTCTGCACCATTTGGCAAGTCAGCTAATTTGGTGTGCTTCTTGGAATAAAAACCCAATGGCTCAACATGAATCCCCGCCACCGTGACCAGATCGCCGCCTCGAGCCGTATTGAACTCTTTCAAATAAGGTTCAGTCTGGAAATAGTTCGCATCCAGACGCTTTTCGAGCAGCTGAACATTGGGTTGAACGTAATCGTTGAAGACTTTGATATCCAGGGTAATTCCCTCAGCAGCCAACAACGGGCGGACGATTTCCAAAATCTCGGCATGCGGAACCGCCGTCGCGCCGACACGCAAAGGCTTGGATGCATCCGGCGCAACCGCTTCTTTGTTACCACCACAGGCTGCGATGAAACCGACAGCAGCCAATGCAGCAGCATTTAGCAAAAAGGAGCGGCGAGCGAACATGAAAAGCCTCGAATGTAAGTCAGCGATGCGAGACTTTAGCCACTAGCCAGTCGCCAAGCATCTGTAGAATTTGAACAAGTACCAGCAGCAGAACTACGGTGACAAACATCACATCGGTCTGGAAGCGCTGATAACCAAAACGAACAGCAAGGTCGCCCAATCCTCCTGCACCGACAACCCCTGCCATGGCCGTATAACCGACCAATGCGATCGCAGACACAGTGGCACCGGCGATAATCCCCGGTAAAGCTTCAGGCAAGAGAGCGCGCGTAACGATCTGGAAGGTAGATCCTCCCATGGCCTGTGTCGCCTCGACAACCCCGTGATCGACTTCACGCAGCGCATTCTCGACCAGTCGCGCGTAAAACGGAGCAGTTCCTACCACCAGAGGCGGAATAGCGCCCAGCACCCCGAGCGAGGTGCCCACCAGCAACATGGTCAGGGGGAGCATGACGATCAGCAGAATGATAAAAGGCAAGGAACGCAGCACGTTTACGACAAACGACAGCACAGCGTTGACCACAGGATTAGCCGCCAGCCTGCCCTTGCCCGACAAGAACAACAGCACGCCCAACGGAATACCGATCGCCACCGTCAGCGTCAGCGAGCCTGCCAGCATCAGCAATGTGTCGATACTGGCCTTGCCGACCTCCAGCCAGTTTACATTGGCAAACATCAGCGTGTCTCCCTGTTCGGGATAGCTTCAACAGCCACACCATTTTCAGCCAATCGCGACATGGCCGCAGAGGCATCGCCGCCCGTAAAGACGACCAGAAGCTGGCCGCAAGGTTCGCCGCGGATACGGCTGATGCGGCCGGAAAGAATCGAGTAGTCGACACCTGTTTCACGCGCGACGCGGCTCAATTCCGGCTCATAGGTCGAAGCGCCACGGAAGGTCAGTCGCGCCATCTGTCCGCCCACAGGGGCCATGGTGGCATCAAAACCGTCATCGTCCTCTGCCAGCATGGCCTGCGTAACGGGATGGGCCGGATTCAGGAAAACATCTGCCGTCCGGCCTGTCTCGACCACCTTGCCGTCCTTCAGGACTGCCACACGATCACAGACGCGGCGTACCACCTCCATCTGGTGGGTGATCATAACGATGGTCAAACCCAGTTCGCGGTTCAACTGGTCCAGCAGATTGAGAATGTCTTCGGTCGTTTCGGGATCCAGCGCACTGGTCGCTTCGTCACACAGCAAGACCTGCGGCCCACAAGCCAGAGCACGGGCAATACCGACACGTTGCTTTTGACCGCCCGATAACTGCCTTGGATATTTTTTGGCGTGTTCGGCGAGGCCCAACTGCGCCAAAAGCTCGGCTACACGCGCCGTGATCTCGGCCTTGGGGCGCCCCTCCAGCATCAGCGGAAACGCCACATTGGCTTCAATGGTTTTGGAATTCAGCAGGTTGAAATGCTGAAAAATCATGCCGATGCGGCGACGGGCCTTTAACAGGCCCTTGGCATCAAGAGCCGTGATATCCTCGCCATCGACAATCACCCTGCCCCCGTCCGGCGTTTCCAGACGGTTGATCGTGCGGATCAGTGTGGACTTGCCTGCCCCCGAGCGACCGACGACGCCAAAAATCTCGCCGCGACCGATTTCAAGATCAACATTATCCAGCGCCACGCGGTCCCCCGCACGGCTGCTGTAACGGCGGGTGACGCCTTCTAGACGGATCATGCGTTGTCGGATTCTGCCGGAATAATGGTGACACTCTCGCCGCAACCGCAGGCGTCAGTCTCGTTGGGGTTACGGAACACAAATTTGGACGACAGACGTGTTGTCACAAAATCGATTTCCGAACCGATCAGGAACAAGATCGCCTTGGGTTCAATCAGAACCGTCGCGCCCTTGTCTTCAACCACCTCGTCCATCGGCTCGATACTGTCCGCATAGGCAAAGGTGTATTCCTGACCGGCACAGCCACCGTTCTTAACACCCACACGCAGGCCCACAATCGGACGATCTGCATTGGCCATCAGTTCGCGTACGCGAGCGGCCGCTGCGTCCGTCAGGCTTACGGCCTTGGGGCGCGGTCTACGCGGACGGACAGAGGTCTGGATTTCACTCATGGTTATAAATCCCGAGCCTAGAACATGTTGAGGGCCAGTTTGGCCTCGTCGCTCATCTTGGAGGCATCCCACGGCGGATCAAAGGTCAGGTTGGCGCGCGCGGAACGTACCCCCTCGACCGTCATCACAGCCGCTTCGACCCAGCCCGGCATTTCGCCCGCAACCGGACAGCCGGGAGCCGTCAGCGTCATGTCCACGACCACATCCTTGTCGTCGTTCACATCGACGCGGTAGATCAGTCCCAGCTCGTAGATATCGACTGGAATTTCAGGATCATAGACGGTTTTAAGCGCCGTGATCAGATCATCGGTCAGCTTGTCGAGTTCCGCTTGCGACAGGGCGCTCTTTTGCGGCTCGTCCCACGTCGCGGCGAAATCGGCACTTTCGGTGATCGCGTTGTCAGTCTTGGCGTCCATGATCGTCACACAAAGAAGTTGCGCGCTTTAATCAGCGCGTCGGCGAAGGCATCTGCCTCCTCCAGAATATTATATAGGGCGAACGAAGCCCGCGTGCTTGAAGTTACACCCAGACGTTTGGCCAATGGCTCGGCACAGTGCAATCCAGCCCGCACGGCGACACCGTAACGGTCCATAATCTGCGCCACATCGTGGGCATGGGCACCATCGACCGTGAAGGCCAAAACTGAGCCTTTACCTTCGGCAGTCCCTAGAATGCGTACCCAGTCCAGTTCGCCCAAACGCTGTGCCGCACGGTCGTAAAGCGCCTGTTCATGGGCATGGATCGCCGCCGGATCAAACCCCGACAGCCATTCCAGTGCCGTGCCCAGACCGATCGCCTCCAGGATAGGCGGCGTTCCGGCCTCGAAGCGGTGCGGCGGACGCGCATAGGCGATGCGTTCCTTTTCGACCGTCTCGATCATCTCGCCACCACCCTGATAGGGCGGCAGGGCTTCTAGAGCTTCCATGGTGCCATAAAGGGCACCAATGCCGGTGGGGCCGAACAGCTTGTGGCCGGTAATGACGTAGTAGTCACAGCCGATGGCCTGAACGTCGGGTATCGCGTGGACAGCGCCCTGACACCCATCAACCAGCACACGCGCACCGGCGGCGTGGGCCAGACGGGTGATCTCGGCGACCGGATTGATCGTGCCCAGCACATTCGACATGTGCGTGACCGCCACCATCTTGGTGCGTTCGTTCAGCAGGCCTCTAAAGGCCTCCATATCCAGCGAACCATCATCAAGGATCGGTGCCCAGCGAAGAACAGCGCCTTTGCGTTCGCGCAGTATATGCCACGGTACGATGTTCGAGTGGTGCTCCATCTCGGTGACGATGATCTCGTCACCCTCGCGGATATCCAGACTGATCCCGTTGGCGACCAGATTGATCGCTTCGGTGCCGCCCTTGGTCCACACGATCTGTTCGGAGCTTTCCGCATTCAAGAAACGGGCAACGATTTCGCGGGCTTGCTCAAAGGCCTCGGTGGCCTCGTTTGACAGGGTATGCAGGCCACGATGGACGTTGGAATAGCCGTTCTCCATCACCGAAACGAGACGATCAATGACGACACGCGGTTTTTGCGCCGAGGCCGCATTATCCAGATAAACCAGCGGACGGCCATTGATCTGGCGCTTCAGGATCGGAAACTGATCCCGAACCGCCGCCACATCAAATGCCGGTTTTACAGACGTGCCGTCAGCCATTGCGTAACAACCTCCCGCACATCGTCCTGTTCGATACGATCAACCACTTCGTTCAGGAAGGCCTCGGTCAACAGGGCACGGGCTTCTTCGGCCGTGATACCGCGAGCCTGCATGTAGAACAGAGCCGCCTCGTCGAGCGTACCGACCGTATTGCCGTGCGCGCACTGGACTTCGTCCGCATAGATGATCAGCTCGGGCTTGGCGTCGATTTCCGCGCGTTCGCCGTCGATAAGCGCGTTGTGCGCCATACGGGCATCGGTGCCGTCTGCGCCACGCTGTACGACGATCTTGCCTTGGAACACGCCGCGCGAAGTTTCGCGGGCCACGCCTTTGGTCAACTGGCTGGTTGTGCCATGCGCTTCCAGATGATCGACAACCGAGGTCAGGTCGGTATGTCGAGCGCCCTTCAGCAGATACAGGCCATCCATGCGGGCATCTGCGCCATGGGCATGATGTGCCAGGCGGGTTTCAAAGCGTTGCAGCCTTGCGCCGGTCGTCAGCACGGTCTGGCGGTATTTCGCACCCGCAGCCAAGTTCACCTCGGCCTCGGTGACAGACACAGCCAGTTCCGGCTCGTCAATCAAGACGATGCGGGTCACTTCGGCACCCGTCGCGATATCAATATCAATGCGGTTGTGGGCGACATAATCGCCCCTGCCCTCGTGGCTTTCCAACAGCAGCAGTTTGGCACCGGCTTGGGCCTTGATCGACACACGGGCGGTGTGGCCCGTGGCCTCGGCATAGGATACCAGACGGACCTGAACCGTGGCCTGATCCGCAGCCGAATATTCGATGCTGCCGTGACCATTGGCCAGTGACAGAACTTCTCCGCCCAAGGACACAAACGGGCCTGAACCCTTTACATCGACCGCACCGGAAAGCTTTGGCACCTCACGAAGAATGCGCGCCAAGTCACTGTATTTCCACGCCTCGACACGACGCGACGGATAGGTCGCAATATCGTTCAGATCAAAACGGGCAATGGCGTTCACGCGGCGTTCGGCAGGTATTTGTCATACCCTTCCGCCTCAAGCTCAAGAGCCAGTTCCGGACCGCCCGAGGCCACGATACGGCCAGAGACCAGAATGTGGACCTTGTCCGGTTTGATATAGTCCAGCAGGCGCTGATAGTGGGTGATGACCAGCATGGAACGGTCGGCGCGACGCAGGGCGTTGACGCCTTCGGACACGATACGCAGGGCATCGATGTCCAGACCGGAATCCGTTTCATCGAGGATCAACAGCGATGGCTCAAGCATGGCCATCTGCAGGATTTCCATGCGCTTCTTCTCGCCACCGGAGAAGCCGACATTGAGAGGACGCTTCAGCATGTCGAAGTCCATTTTCAGGCTCTTCGCCGCTTCCTTGACCAGTTTGAGGAAAGCCGGTGCCGAAATCTCGTCCTCGCCGCGCTGACGACGCTGGGCGTTCATAGCCGTGCGCACAAAGGTCAGGCCCGGAACGCCAGGGATCTCGACCGGATACTGGAACGACAGGAATACACCAGCCGCCGCACGCGCCGCAGGATCAAGCTCCAGCAGATCCACACCGTTCCATGTCACCGAGCCTTGAAGAATCTCATAGTCGGGGCGCCCTGCAATCGTGTTGCCAAGAGTGGACTTGCCCGCGCCGTTCGGGCCCATAATGGCGTGAACCTCGCCCGCCGGAACTTGCAGTGACAGGCCTTTGAGGATGGCATTATCTTCAACAGAAGCGTGAAGGTTATCAATCTTAAGCATTGTAATTCTTCTTTTTAGCCGACTGAGCCTTCGAGGCTGATGGCTACGAGTTTTTGCGCCTCAACGGCGAATTCCATCGGCAGTTCTTGCAGCACATCGCGAACGAAACCATTGACCAGAAGGGCCACGGCTTCTTCTTCCGATAGGCCGCGCTGCTGGGCGTAGAAGAGCTGGTCTTCCGACAGACGGGTCGTCGTCGCCTCGTGCTCCATCTGGGCAGAGCCATTCTTGGCTTCGATGTACGGAATGGTGTGCGAGCCACACTCCTTGCCGATCAGCAAGCTGTCGCACTGGGTGAAGTTGCGAACGCCCGTCGCCTTGGGATGCACAGAAACCAGACCGCGATAGGTCGAGTCCGACTTGCCCGCCGAAACGGCCTTGGCGATGATGCGCGACTTCGAGTTCTTGCCCAGATGGATCATCTTGGTGCCGGTATCGGCCTGCTGATGTCCATTGGTGATGGCAATCGAATAGAACTCGCCCGAGCTTTCCTCACCCTTGAGGATGCAGGACGGATATTTCCACGTCACCGCCGAGCCGGTTTCCACCTGTGTCCACGACACCTTGGAGCGGTCACCACGGCAATCCGCGCGTTTGGTCACGAAGTTGTAGATGCCGCCCTTGCCCTCGGCATCGCCCGGATACCAGTTCTGGACGGTCGAGTATTTCACCTCGGCATCGTCCAGCGCCACGATCTCAACGACAGCGGCGTGAAGCTGGTTCTCGTCGCGCATCGGAGCTGTGCAGCCTTCCAGATACGAAACGTAGGAGCCCTTGTCGGCGATAATCAACGTGCGCTCGAACTGACCAGTCTGCGAAGCATTGATACGGAAATAGGTCGACAGCTCCATCGGGCAGCGAACGCCCGGCGGGATGTAAACGAACGAGCCATCCGAAAATACGGCGCTGTTCAGGGCCGCAAAATAGTTATCAGAAACAGGAACGACCGTACCCAGATATTTGCGTACAAGATCAGGATACTCGCGCAAGGCCTCGGAAATAGGCATGAAAATCACGCCGACCTTGGCCAGTTCTTCCTTAAAGGTAGTCACGACCGAAACACTGTCGAACACAGCATCCACGGCCACCTTGGGCGCGCCCTGAACACCGGCTAGCACTTCCTGCTCTTTCAGCGGAATGCCCAGCTTGGCGTAGATTTCCAGAAGTTCCGGATCGACTTCATCCAGCGACTTGGGGCCTTCCTTGGTCTTGGGCGCAGCGTAATAATACAGGTCCTGATAATCGACCGGATCGTACTTCACCGCCGCCCAGGTCGGCTCTTCCATCGCCAGCCAACGCTCATAGGCGGCCAGACGCCATTCCAGCATCCATTCCGGTTCACCCTTTTTCTCGGAGATGAAACGGATGATATCGGTGTTCAGCCCCTTAGGAGCGAATTCCTGCTCGACCTCGGAGGTGAAGCCGTACTTGTACCGCTCCAGCTCCGCGACCGTATCAACAGTTTCTTTAACAGCAACCATATCTTACGCGACTTCCTTCACGTCTTTAGCCAGACGCGACACATGCTTCTCATAGGCAGTGACCCACACATCAGCAAAGCGAATCCAATCGCTTTCCTGCGTGCCCCAACCACCTGAAATCCTGACACCACCCGTCGCCAGATCATCCATTCCCATGGCGAGCATGGTCTTTGACGGCTTAACCTTACCCGAAGAGCAAGCCGAACCGGCTGAGATCATTACCCCTGCCAAATCCAGAGTGATCAACTGTTGCGGGCTATCCCAAGCGGGAACGGCCATGAATAGAGTGTTAGGCAGGCGAGGTGCGCCCTCGCCTACAATCGTAGCGCCCGCGGCTTTAACGCGAGCCTCGGCGGCATCACGCCATTGGCTGTGATCCACGCCCGAAGCCATTTCCTGGATAACAACGTGTGCAGCCGCACCAAAACCGGCAATGCCCGGTACGTTTTCGGTGCCGGCCCGCAGACCACGTTCCTGACCCGCACCATGAACGATACGGATCGCCGAGCGGTTTTCCGCGACAACCAACGCACCCACGCCCTGCGTCCCGCCAATCTTGTGGGAAGACAGGGTCAGAGTATCGGCACCCAATTCACGAATATCGACAGGGATTTTCCCGAGAGTCTGGATCGCATCCACATGCATCCAGCCACCGGCCGCATGAACCATCGCCGCCGCCTCGGCGACCGGTTGGATCACTCCACTTTCGTTGTTGGCGTGATGCAGGGCCACAAAGGCACGCCCCCCCCTCTCCAGTGCTACCTTCAGCCATTCCAGATCGGCCACACCATTCGAAAGTACCGGCATAACCTCGACCGGAACACCGCAATGGATCGCTGCTTCAGATACGCAAGGATGCTCGGTCGCGCTGACGATCACACGTTCATAGCCCGCCGCAACGGCACTGGCGATGGCCTGCGCATTTGACTCAGTACCGCCCGATGAAAAGATAACGGAGGTCGGATCAGCACCGACCAGTTCGGCCACTGCCGCCCGTGCGTTTTCGATACGCGCCCGGGCTTTGCGGCCTAGAGCATGCACTGCGGACGGGTTACCGCCGGGCGTCATGGCCTCGACCACGGCTTCGCGCACTTCGGGTCGCACAAGGGCCGTGGCATTATAGTCTAGGTAGATTGCCATTTATTCAGCCGCCACTTGCGCCGCTACATCGGTGCGGCGGTTACGCAAATTATTGGACACAACATCTTCCAGCGACACACTGGCCAGATAGCGGTGGATTTCAGCGCCCAGGTCTTCCCAGAGATTATGCGTGATGCAGCGTTCACCGCGCAGCATGCAGCCATTGGGCTTGCCATGCTCGGCACAGCGCGTTGCACGAATAGGCTCGTCAACCGCAAGAACAATCTCGGCCACCCAGGTTTCGGCAGACGAACGGGCCAGTCGATAGCCCCCCCCCGGTCCACGGACGCTCTTGACCAGTTCGGCCTTACGCAAACGCGCAAACAGTTGTTCGAGATAGGAAAGCGAGATTTCCTGACGCGTGGCGATCTCGGCAAGCGACACAGCGCGATCCGCGCCATTACGCGCCAAATCGGCCATTGCCATCACGGCATAACGTCCCTTTGTAGAAAGGCGCATCAATACCCTCAAAAAAAGCACGCTTTTCAGGGTTGTTGTGGTAGAACCCCCGCCCTTACAGGCGAATGCGTAGCGTGTTGGGACTTAGAAAGTCCTACCTTGCTAGTCAAGTATTCGGCTGCGATGAAATACATATTGAACGACAGGGGATCCGCGATTCATGCCCGAAGTCATCCTTCCAGGTGCAGCAGGCCGTATTGAAGGCCGTTATTCGCCGGGCAAACGCCCGAACGCGCCGATCGCTTTGATCCTGCACCCGCACCCCAAGGCGGCGGGTCACATGAACAACCCTGTGGCAGTTACCTTGCACAAGCTGTTCGTAGAGCGTGGTTTTGCAACCTTGCGCTATAATTCGCGCGGCGTCGGCAAGTCTCAAGGTGAGTTCGACAGCGGCATTGGCGAGTTGGCCGACGCGGCAACCGCTCTGGACTGGCTGCAAGCCAACAACCCTGCCGCGACCCAGACCTGGGTCGCCGGTTACCAGTTCGGTGCCTATATCGGCATGCAGTTGCTGATGCGTCGTCCTGAAACTGACGGCTTCATCTCGGTATCGCCGCCCTCGAACATGTACGATTTCAGCTTCCTCGCCCCCTGCCCTGCATCGGGTCTGTTCCTTCACGGCACAAACGATACGGTTGTTCCGCCCGTTGAGGTCGAGCGCGTCGTCAACAAGCTGCGCACCCAAAAAGGCATAATCATCGACTATGAATTGGAAGAAGGTGCTTCGCACTTCTGGCAGGATCACATGGACGCTGTTGAACGTCGCGTCGGCGCTTATCTGGACAAACGTCTGGAAGAAAAGCCGGCTTAATGCCGGAAGCGATGGCTAGGCCATCGCGCCTCTATGCTCGCCCCGCGGGGGCTCGCGACTTGAGGGGCAACAAGGTGCAATATAAAGGGCGCGCTTCTTTTGTGAAGCGCGCCTTTTTGGCTAGCAGGGCATGGATTTAAAGCCCGCGACGTAATCGGCGTGGCCTTCAGTGAACCCCATTTCGCGTCTACGATTATCGACAGCCTCGGGTGCTTCCAGATTCAGCACCACCCATTCACCGTCCTGACAGGCAAGCTGAGAGCCATATCGTTGCGGTCGCATCTCGGCCAAGGCGAGCCGATCATACATCAACGCATATGACTGGCCATCGACCTCGCCAGCAGCGACCAGCGGTTCCAGCACGGGTACAAACAGACGCCATGTCTCGAGGTTGGAATGTTGGACCACCAAAAATGCTGTGGTTGCGACTTCCACCCCATAGCGGCTGCGTAAATACCAACCCTCTGGCGGCAAATGTTCTAAAACGATCTGAAGATTCTTAGCGTCCTGCTCAGCCATAATAGCGCTCGCCTCGCCACGGGCCTTGGCCATATCCTCGGCAGATAGCTCACTGCGCAAGATTTCGCCCATGAACTGACGCGGATACTGGTCCAGCACATAGACGCTGGCAAAGCGCGTTTTCAGATCGGCATCCGCTGGCAGACTGTCCAGCTTGCTCTGTTCCTGTTCGATCCGATGAACCAGCGGAGCAACGACTTTATCAGGCTCTGATGCCGCCGAGCAGCCACCTAGGAAGAACAAAGAAACTGCTAAAAACCAGACCATTTGGCCCTCTCAGTGTTCCGCGTCGCGCTCCACTTCGGCCGATGGGCGGTGTGCACGCACGCACCAGACCACACTTACAACCATAAGCGCCATAGCAACGATCTCTATGATACTGGGCCCGCGCTGTTCCCAGATAAAGCCGTATAGGAAGGCAAACAGGGTCTCGAACACGATCATCTGGCCCAGCATGGTCAATGGCAGCAAACGGCTGGCACGGTTCCAGAACGCATTGCCGACGACAGATGCTAGGATCGCGACCCCAAAGCTGACCAACAGGAAGCGGCTCCAGAAATTAGCCGGGAGATCACCAATGGTCATAACGGCTATCGGCACAAGACACAGCGACAGCGCCCCTGTGACGACCCCGATCAGCAATGACCAGTCATGCGAACTGACATGGGTCATGCGGGTCATCCAGCGGCTGTTTACAACTGCATAGGACGCCCACAGAACCAGCGCGATCAGTGCCGCCACAAGCCCTATAGCCACTGACAAACCGCTCGCATCCGCGGCCAGTTGACCGCGTGTGACACTCTCGTAGCCGATTAAGGCAATGGCCAATGCTGCAACGGCAATCGGGGGGCTAACCTTCAGAATCGGCGGAGAGTCTTTGTCCCTAAGCCCCCAAAGCGCCACAACAACAGGAACAGCACCGACAATCAGTGCCGAAGCCGCCACACCCGCATAGTGCACCGACACAACCAGGAACAGATAATAGACGATGTTTCCGGTCAGGCTGAGCCAGACCAGTGCCCACCAAGTCTTGCGGTCCAGAAGGCCAACAAGACGCTTCCAGCGCGGCGCAATCAGCAGGGCCGCAATCAGGCCATAGGCGATATAACGCCCTGCCGAGAGCAGAAAGGGTGAAGCCTCGGGGACAAATTTGGGAGCGAGAAACACCAGTCCCCACATGGCTCCAGCGCCGAGGCCACTCATTATGCCCCAAAAACGCGCGCTTGATACTGTCAATTCGGCTTCCCCGACCTCGTCCTAGAATTCATCCGGCTCAAAGCCCGGCTCATCACCTGGATTAGCCGTGCGCCCCCCCGTTAAAGGCTCGGCTACACCTGTGGTCCCCGGAAAACTGATAGGCAAGCCCAGATGGCTGCGGGCCGCCAAAAACGCAAAGGCTTCAGCTTCGATGCTGTCGCCACGCCAGCCATGATCTTCGGCGATTGTGACCGGCATAGAAAGGCGGGCTTTGAGGGCTTCCATCAGCGCCGGATTGTGCCGACCGCCACCACAGACCACAATCTGGGTTGGGGTTTCTTCGCAACGGGCTACGCCCAGCGCCACCGCCTCGGCGGCAAAAGCTGTCAGAGTTGCGGCAGCGTCTTCAAGCGTCAGATGCTCGACGCCATCCAGCGAGAAATCAAAACGATCCAGAGATTTGGGCCCTGATGCCGCGAAATACGGATGGGACAGGTAATCTTCGAGTGCGGCCTTATCCACAGTGCCCGCACGCGCCAACTGGCCACCTTCATCCATCCGTTTGCGCGTGCGCGATTGGACCAGCAGGTCCACCATGCCGTTCGCAGGGCCGGTATCAAAGGCCTGTAGCTCACCATCCGAACGGATCAGCGTAATATTGCCGACCCCGCCTAAATTCAGCACCGCCACTGAGCCATTCAGGCCCGACCAGCGCACCAGCGCCGCATGATAGACAGGAGCTAAGGGTGCCCCCTGCCCGCCCGCAGCTACATCGGCCGTGCGGAAATCATAGACAACAGGAAGTCCCAGTCCGTCAGCCACGGCGACCGCATCAATCAGTTGCACCGTCCGGCCCACCAATTCCTTTGTCGGAGTCTCATGCAAAACGGTTTGTCCGTGAACCCCAACCAGATCGAGGTTCTTCACCCCGTTCATGGCCATAAAGCCCAGAGAGGCCGCCAAATGGGCATCGGCCACAGCCATGCGGGCATCATCAAAGCTTTCCGGCTCTTCCTCGTCACGTTCCCAATCAAAAGCGTCCTCGATGGCATATTCGATCAGGGTGCGTGTTTCGGCATCCAGCTTCATCTCGCCAGACGGGCCAAATCCTAGAATGTCATGACCATCGGTCTCGATAACGGCCATATCAACGGCATCTAGCGAGGTTCCGGTCATAAAACCGAGAACGCGAAGGGACTTAGGGGGAAGTTGTTCGGTCATGGTGCTTGACTGCCACGTCCTGCGCGCTGTAGCTAGCGCCCATGATCGCCTCTGTTGCTCTTTTCGCTACCTATTATTACGGCCTCGCTTAAACGAGCGGCCGCGATCACTGCCGCCCAATAGTTGGTGGCTTAATTTCTCGAAAGACGGCCGCCGTTTCAAATGCTACGGACCCGTTCCATGACCGAGATTTCCTTTAAGTCCGACTTCCTCAAAACGCTGCAAGAACGCGGCTACATTCACCAGATCACCCATCCGGCAGAGCTGGACGAGGCGGCGAGCTCGGGGGTTGTCACGGGCTATATCGGTTTTGATGCGACGGCACCGTCGCTGCACGTCGGTAGCCTGATCCAGATTATGATGCTGCGCCGTCTGCAACAGGCTGGTCACAAGCCGATTGTACTGATGGGTGGCGGCACCACCCGCGTGGGTGATCCGACCGGCAAGGATGCCTCGCGCCCGCAACTGACCGACGAAACCATTCAGGCCAATATCGACGGCATCCAGAAGGTATTCGCCAAATTCCTGAAATTTGGTGACGGCCCGACCGATGCAGTCATGGTCAATAACGACGACTGGCTGTCCAAGTTCGGCTACATCCAGTTCCTGCGCGATTTCGGCACACACTTCACCATCAACCGCATGTTGAGCTTCGACTCGGTCAAGCTACGCCTTGAGCGCGAGCAGCCCATGACCTTCCTCGAATTCAACTACATGCTGATGCAGTCTGTGGACTTTCTGGAACTGAACCGCGCCATGGGCGTGAACCTGCAAATGGGTGGCTCGGATCAGTGGGGTAACATCACCTCGGGTGTCGATCTGGTCCGCCGCGTGGATCAGAAGTCGGCCTTTGGCCTGACCACTCCGCTGCTGACGACCGCATCGGGCGGCAAGATGGGCAAGACTATGGGCGGTGCCATCTGGCTGAACGAAGAACAACTCAGCCCCTACGACTACTGGCAGTTCTGGCGCAATGCCGAAGATGCCGATGTCGGCCGTTTCATGCGCCTGTACACCGATCTGACGATGGAAGAGATCGCCGCATTCGAAGCCATGGAAGGCGCACAGATCAATGAAGCCAAGAAGGCTCTTGCAGATGCAGCCACCACTATGATGCATGGCGAAGAAGCCGCCAAATCCGCACGTGCTGCTGCCGAAGCCGCGTTTGAAAAAGGCCAGTTGTCTGCGGACCTCCCTACCGTTGAGCTGCCTCGTGACGAGGTGATCGGTGCCATGCTGGCCGCCGTCACGACAAAGGCTGGTCTCAGTGGCTCGAACGGCGAAGCCCGCCGTCTGGCACAAGGTGGCGGTCTGCGCTTGAATGACGAAGTCATCAATGATGGAGCACGCCTCATCGAAGAGACTGACCTCAATGCGGATGGTGTCATCAAGCTGGGTGCCGGCAAGAAGAAGATCGTTCTGGTCAAGCCAGTTTAAGGATGAAAAGGCGCGGGTGCGCCGGAAGTGGATTTTTACGACATGACGCAAATCGCAGAGAACACACCGGCCCCCGCGCTGAATATCACCACGGATGGCGGCGGACATTTCGACTTGTCCGCCCACAAGGGCCAAAAGGCTGTCGTCTATTTCTACCCAAAGGCAGATACGCCCGGCTGTACGACCGAAGGTCTGGACTTTACGGCTCTTGCCGATCAATTCGCTGCAGCCAATACGGTTGTGATCGGTATTTCACGCGACAAGGTCACCAAGCTGGACCGTTTCAAATCCAAACACGACCTAAAGATCGTCCTTGGTTCTGACGAAGATGGTGTTGTCACCGAAGCTTGGGGCGTATGGATTCTTAAAAAGCTCTATGGTCGAGAATATATGGGCATCGAGCGCGCCACATTCCTAATCGACACAAATGGCCAGATTGCCCGCATATGGCACAATGTGAAGGTTAAGGGTCATGCGGACGAAGTGCTTCAGGCCGCACAGGCTCTCTAAAGCCAACACTTCGTAAAAACGAGAATTTCTCAATTTGATCGAACGACGTTTTACAGTTGTTATCTCCCAAAGGGGTAACACTGTTCAGTGAGTCGTAATCAGCCGTCGCTCCCCCGCGACGGATTGGGAGGTCTGTATGTTCAACAAGGGCAAGCCCTACGTTCCGCCGCCGACCCGCTCTATGGGCAGTGCCAATGCCCATGACAGCTTGCATGATCTAGATGACGCAGAGCTAGAGCTCGACAGCGAGGTTCTCCAAAAAACCTCAACGACATCTCGTCCTTCCTATAGTCATGCTGCAGAAGAACGATTGGCAGCAAGTCATCAGGACAGTGCCCTTGATCTGGATGAACAGGTTGCGGATACCGATCAGATCTCCACCCAAACCCATGCATCCGCAGATGACAACTGGTCTAGTGGCGGTATCACCACCGGCGGATATAGCGGCGGAAGTGGTTCAGGTGGAAGCGGACATGGTGGTTCCGGCGGTTCCGGTGGCGGCCATAGCGGTGGCTCCACGCCCGCCAGTCCAACACGGGAAGCGGCTTCCGTTCTGGGTAACGGCATGACCTTCGAAGGCGATATTTCCGGTGTTGGACAACTGGTCATAGAAGGAATCGTCAAAGGCGATATCCGTGTCTCCCAAGTGCTGGTCAACGAAAAAGGCACGGTGGAAGGCACAGTTCACGCCGACGTACTGGATGTTCGCGGGCGCATTTCGGGTGCTATCGTCGCCAAGCAGGTGCGCCTGCATCTAACTTCTCGCGTCGAGGGCGATATTACCCAGGAACAGATCACTATTGAACGCGGGGCATGGTTCTCCGGCCGTTCAACACAGGCCAAACGGGACGACGAACCCGTAGGTGCCGATTAAACCGCTTCACCACAAAAAAGGGGATGGCCAACGCCATCCCCTTTCTTGTTTTAAAGCAGATCAGCCTTCACGTGTCTCACGGGCCGCCAAGGCAGCGCCCATAAACGCATCCAGATCTCCATCCAGAACGCCCTGGGTGTCCGAGGTTTCGACATTCGTGCGCAGATCTTTGACCATCTGATACGGCTGCAGCACATAAGATCGGATCTGGTGGCCCCAGCCGATATCGGTCTTGGCATCTGCCAGCGCCTGAGCCGCAGCCTCACGTTTTTGCAGCTCAAGCTCATACAGACGCGCACGTAGCATTTTCCACGCCTGATCGCGGTTCTGGTGCTGCGAACGTCCCGCCTGACAGGCCACAACCGTATTGGTTGGAATGTGCGTCAGTCGAACAGCCGAGTCGGTTTTGTTGATGTGCTGACCGCCTGCACCAGAGGCGCGATAGGTATCAGTGCGCACATCGGCCGGATTGATGTCGATCTCGATCGTATCATCAACAACCGGCGAAACACCGATCGAGGCAAACGAGGTATGACGCTTGGCTGCGGCATCATATGGACTGATGCGGACCAGACGGTGGACGCCAGATTCCGACTTCAGCCAGCCATAGGCGTTCGGACCCTTCACAAGAATGGTAGCGGACTTGATACCGGCCTGTTCGCCAGACTCTTCAGCTTCCAGTTCGACTTCATAACCATGCGCCTTGGCCCAACGCGTATACATACGCAGCAAGATACCGGCCCAGTCGTTAGACTCGGTGCCACCTGCGCCGGAATTCACTTCCAGATAGGCGTCGTTACCGTCAGCCTCACCCGAAAGCAGAGCTTCCAGTTCGGCGCGTGCAGCGCGTTCTTTGATAGACTTCAAATGCTCGCGGGCTTCGTCAAGAGCGGCTTCGTCGCCCTCCTCGTCAGCCATTTCCGCCAGCATCAAACCATCTTCAAGATCACGTTCCATCTCTTTGACGGTGTTGACCTGTGCTTCTAGGCGCGAGCGTTCGCGGCTGACGGCTTGAGCTTGTTCCGGGTTGTCCCACAGGGTCGGGTCTTCAACACGTGCGTTAAGCTCATCGAGCTTTCTTAGAGCGACATCCCAGTCAAAGTCGCCTCCTGAGCAGAGCCACGCTCTGCTCGATGTCGGCCTTCATGGCCTCGACATCCAGTCTCATCGCAAACTCCTATGCGATAACGGTATTCCTTCAGCCAATGCTGCAGGATCGAAAGATAACGGCGCACCAGTTGAACGGGTGCGCCGCAGTTGAGCTGCTAACTAATGCCTCAATACAAACCGCTCAAGTCGTCAGGGACTTCTTTGCGTGGCGCAGTAACAGGAGTGTTGCCCGACTGCTGCGCCGAAGCAGGCGTAGACGCCCCCGCCTTGGCTTCCTGTTCGCGGCGCAACACATCGTAATAGTTTTGCGGCCCGGTTGGCTCGACACGAACAGGATCGGCACGAACCTCGCGTTCTGTTCCCGGACGGAAGGCTTCTTCGATGCCGTTTACGGTTTTGAAGATAGCATTTTTAGGGCGAACAAACGGACGCGCCGGACGCGACTGCAAAGCTGTCTGCATGAACTCGCCGAAGATAGGCACAGCCGTGGAAGCGCCCGCCTCGCCACCGCCCAGCGAGCGGTTGTCATCGAATCCGACAAACACGCCCACGACAACATCCGCAGAATAACCGACGAACCATGCGGAGCGGTATTCGTTGGTCGTGCCGGTCTTGCCCGCAATATGCGGACCCAGATTCCGAACACGCGCTGCCGTACCACGCTGGACCACGCCTTCTAGCATGGAAGTGATCTGATAGGCCGTGATCGGATCAATGACCTGACGTCCCCGGTCTTCCAGTCGTGGCGATTCCTGCCCCGAGAAGGAGCGTGAGCATTCGCGACAGTTGCGACGATCGGCGCGCTGGATGGTCTTGCCATAACGGTCCTGCACCACTTCGATCAAATAAGGATCGACACGGCGCCCACCATTGGCAAAGGCCGCATAGGCCGCCGTAATCTGATACGGCGTGGTTTCCCCTGCCCCCAACGACATGGCCAGGTTGGCATCCATGTCGTCGACAACGCCCATTCTCTTGGACAGCTCTACGATATTACGCATGCCCACGGCCTGCGCTAGACGCACGGTCATGACGTTACGAGACAACTCCAAACCACGACGCAAGGTTTGAGGTCCATAGTAACGACGGCTGTAGTTGGAGGGCGTCCACGGCTTGCCTCCGGCTCCACCAGGGAAGCTGATCGGCGCATCCAGAACGATCGAAACCGGAGTAAAATCACCCTCAAGGGCAGCGGCATAAACGAACGGCTTATAGGCCGAACCGGACTGACGCCGTGCCTGAGTAGCGCGGTTAAAGCTGGATAGAGCATAAGAATAGCCCCCGACCATAGCCAGCACACGACCCGACTGCGGTTCAATCGCCACCAGCGCACCGTTCACAGCCGGAACTTGGCGCAAGCCGTATTGACCACCTTGGGGCTCTACAAAAATCAGATCACCACGCTTCAGCGGCTTGCGACTATTGTTCGACCAAATCACGTCGCTGCCGATCAAGGTACCCGCGCGGTTATCCTTGGCCGTGCGAATACGGACAGTATTACCGCTGACACTTTCAACCGCAGCAGATTCCCATGTGCGACGCTCGGGTGGGGTCTGGCGACGCAAAGCTTCGGCTTGCCAACCATCGGCGAAATCTGTCTCGCCCCATGCACCACGCCAACCATGCCGGCGGTCATAGTTTTCAAGGCCACGCATCAATGCAACGCGGGCGGCCGACTGAAGTTCGGGATCAAGTGTCGTGCGCAAATAATAACCGCCACGGTTGACCTCTTCAGTCCCGAACATGGCAATGGCGCGACGACGGGCTTCTTCAACAAAGAAGTCAGCATCGGCATACTCGGCACGGCGCGGCGCAGCACGCGCGTTCAACGGACGCGCTTGTGCGGCGTCACGCTGTTCAGCGGTAATGAAACCGGCGTCCTTCATCTGGCCCAGAACCCAGTTCCGCCGTCCGATCGCAGCCTCGGGGCGACGCCGGGGGTGGTAGTTGGACGGCCCCTTGGGCAGAGCCGCCAGATAGGCCGCCTCTTCCAGCGTCAGTTGGTCCAGTGACTTGCCGAAATAGTTATAGGCTGCAGCCGCAACACCATAGGAACGGTAACCAAGATAAATCTCGTTCACATACAGTTCCAGCAACTGCTCCGCTGAGAACCGTCTCGAGACGGGTCGCCAGGATGGCTTCCTTAAGTTTGCGGTTCAGCTTGGTTTCGTCATTTAGCAGGACATTCTTGGCCACCTGCTGGGTGATGGTCGAACCACCTTCCAAACGGTTTCCCGACACCACATTGAACACATTGCGGAACATCGCGCGCCCGACGCCCGAAACATCAATACCGCCGTGGGTAAAAAAGCTGCTGTCCTCGGCAGCCAGGAATGCCTGTACGACCTGATCTGGAACCTGATTATAGGTCACATAGATCCGACGCTGCTCCGAAAACTCGCCGATCAGAGTTCCATCGCCGGCATAGACGCGCGTTGCCGTAGCCGGGCGATAATTCGCCAGCTCCGATGTATCAGGCAGGTCGTGCAGCACATATGCCGCATACACGGCCACAACGACACCTGCGGCAGCAACAGCACCCATCATGGCCATAGCGGCCAAGACGAACCAGCGATTGGCTATTTTCACCATGCACTCCGCAACCGGTCATTCGGTTCAAATTCTATCGTGCGCCGCGATCTCTCGCTAGGGCAGACAGGATCAATTCACTCAGCCTTTGTCGCGCAAAAGCCGAGCCTTGTCGCGTTGCCAATCGCGCTCGGCGGTGGCTTCACGCTTGTCGTGGTTCTTTTTGCCCTTGGCCAAAGCGATTTCAACCTTGGCCATACCTTTTTCATTCAGATAAAGGCGCACCGGCACAATCGTCCGACCATCGCGCTGAACCGCCGAAATCATCTTGTCGATCTGGCGTCTGTGCAGCAGCAGCCTGCGATGGCGGCGTGGTTCGTGATTGAACCGGTTGGCCATCTTATAGGGCGGGATATCGGCATTGATGAGCACCAGATCACGCCCTTCGGGCGAGACATAGCTTTCGGCAATATTGGCCCGACCATCGCGCAACGCCTTGATCTCGGTACCCAGCAACTGGATACCGGCCTCAATATGATCCTCGAGAAAATAGTCGTAACGCGCACGACGGTTCTCGGCGATGGTCTTCTGTTTTGGCCCTTGGTCCGCCATTAAACAATCCCTGCTGCCGACATAGCGGCATCAATATGCGGTCGAGCCTCGTCACGCGTAGGGACCAGCGGCAGGAGAACATCCTCGCCGCAATAGCCCAGACGCGACAATGCATATTTAGTGGGCGACGGCGAATTATCGAGGAACAAGGCCTTATGAAGGTCGATCAGACGGGCCTGCCATTCGCGGGCCGTAACCAGATCGCCGTTCTGAACCGCGTTGTGCAGAGCGACCATAGCTTCTGGAGCGACATTGGACGTGACCGAAATCACGCCTACACCGCCTTGAGCGGCGTAACCGAGATAGCTGGGGTCATCACCCGAAATCAGATCAAAACCTTCGTCGATATGGGCATGCATCCAGCTGACGCGCGGCAGATCACCGGTCGCGTCCTTGATGCCGACAATGTTCGGATGTTTGGCCAGAGCTGCCACAGTTTCATTGGCGAGGTCCACGCCCGTCCGGCACATTATAAAGCAGGACCGGAATCTGGACAGCATCGGCCACGGCTTCAAAGTGGGCCTGAAGACCAGCTTGCGAAGGGCGGTTGTAATAGGGCGTCACAGAAAGCACGCCGTCAGCACCGACCGTCTTGGCAAAGCGGGTTAGTTCAATAGCCTTGTCGGTCGCCGAGGCCCCTGCCCCTGCAATCACTTTGATGCGACCAGCCACCTGTTCGACGCACATTTCGACCACGCGTTTATGCTGATCGAGGTGCAGTGTCGCACTCTCGCCGGTCGTGCCCATAGGGACAACCCCGTGCACGCCTGCGGCAATTTGGCGTTCCAACAGTTTTTTAAACGCCACTTCGTCCACGTTTCCGTCACGAAGAGGTGTGATCAAGGCGGTGATCACGCCCTTGAACAAATGGGCGATCATAGAAAAACTAACCTGTGCGGAGCATGAGCGGATTGGCCGCTCGAAAATCTTTATGGGGCCAGAGGTTATTTCGCCTAGGGCTCCACCGCAACAAGTAGATGTATGAGGACGAAGAAGCTGATGATTGCGTCGACTCTCGCAGCCGCTCTGGCGGTCATGGCCCCCCCGACTCAAGACGTGCTTAACAGCGTCCCGGCGACCTATAGTGCCCAGACTGCGGGCGACATCAGCAGCGCTGATATGTCTTTGGTCCAGCAGGGGCTGGCCGCCGCTCGCGCCCGTGATGTTGTGCGCACCCAGTCCATTATGTCCTCTATCAGTGACCCCACGGCCCGCAAGCTGGTGGAGTGGGCCTTGGTCGATACCTCGGACAAACAGCTATCCTATAGCGAGCTTTTGCGGGCCGAGACTGACCTGAACGGCTGGCCGCGCGCCGAATCACGTCGCAGCGCCGCCGAGCGGGCCTTGCTGGCCTCCGGTTCCGGTAGTGATACGGTTCTTGCCTTCTTCAGTCAGGCCCAGCCAATCACTGTGCAGGGTGCCATCGCGCTCGCATCGGCTCTGGAACAGGCCGGACGTCGCGACGAGGCGCAGACCTTGATTCGCAACTGGTGGCGCACCGAGTCCTTTGATCTGGCCGAGCAGGACCTGATTCTGTCGCGCTGGTCTTCGTGGTTGAACAGCGATGACCATTCCGCCCGCCTGACTACGCAGCGGCCCGCACGGTCCTGCAACCCGCGCCATGGTCAATATGGTGCCCGCAGAACGACAGGCCGCTGCCAATGCGGCCATGTCCCTGCGAACCGCCTATGCGCCCGATGCCATCGTCGCCGGACTGTCTCCATCACAGGCGACCGATCCCAATGTTGTTCTGGAACGTGTGAAGCTGTTGCGCTCGGCCAATCGCCAGTCCGAGGCGTTTGGTCTGCTGCGCTATCTGCCCGCTGCCCCGAAGCATTCGGACGGCCAAAGCGCCTTGTGGAACGAGCGCCGCAACTACTTCCTCGATGCCTTGCGTATGGGAAACAATCAGGCCGCCTATGATGCCATGAATGGCCACGGCTTCCCGTCCGGTGAGCGCAAGGTCGATGCCGAGTTCTTTGCCGGTTGGGTGGCTCTGACCAAGCTGAACGACCCGCAACGGGCCAGCGCCCATTTCGAAGTGCTGCGTAACACTTCGCAGACACCGATTACGCAAGGGCGCGCCCTCTACTGGCTGGGCCGCGCCGCCGAGGCGCAGGGCGATACCGCCACCACGCAACAATATTATACCGCCGGTGCCCAGCACTGGCAGACCTTCTATGGGCAGCTGGCCGCTGAAAAGGCCGGTATCACAACCCTGACCCTGCCGGGCGAACCGGACCCGACCCGCGAGGATCGCCAGCGGTTTGACAGCTACGAGGTGGTCAAGGCCACGCGTATTCTGGGCCAGATGGGCGAAAAGAACCTGATGCGGGTCTTTGCCTATCACCTCGATGACACCCTGCCCCTGCCCGTCGATCTGGCCATGTTGTTCGATCTAATGAAGCAGAATGGCGACCAGTTCGGTGCCATGATGGTCGGCCGCGCCGCCAGCGGCCGCGGCATTGTCATGCCCGAGCGCATGTATCCGGTGCAATTGCCGCAACAGGTCGCGGGCATGGCTCCGAACGATTTTGCGCTGGCCATCACCCGTCAGGAATCCAGCTTTGATCCGCTGGTCCGATCACATGCCGATGCGCGTGGCATGATGCAGCTTCTGCCCGCAACCGCGCGCGGTGTGGCACGACGCATGGGACGCTCGTTCAGCGACGACCAGTTGTGGGATGCCGAAACCAATATGACGCTGGGCAGCTATCATCTGGGCGAGTTGCTGAACAATTTCGGCCAGTCACCGCTTCTGGCCGCCGTCGGCTACAATGCCGGCCCTGCCCGTCCGCCCCAATGGACGGCCCGTTGCGGCGATCCGCGTCAGGCGCAGGTCGATCCCATCGACTTCATCGAATGTGCGCCCTTCACAGAGACGCGCAACTATATGATGCGGGTAATGGAAAACATGCAGATCTATCGCGCGCGTCTGAACGGAGGTTCGGCTCCGCTGACACCATCGGCCGATCTGGCGCGGGGCACGCCGCCCTATTCGGGACCGCGCCCCTACCAGCCTTGATCTTAAAGACGACGGGTCGCCAAAAGCGGCCCGTTTTCTGTTTCGATCCACTGTCCGGCAATGCGGAAATGAACGCGCAGGATATCAGGCGTCAGCGCGTCCAGCGGCTTGGCATCAGCCACAATACGTCCGTCTGCGACGACGATAACGCGGTCGGCAAACTTCGCTGCTGCGCACAGGTCATGCAGGCTGAGCAAGACTGCCGAATGTCCATCAGCCCGCTCGCGCAGGCGTTCCAGAACCAACAACTCCGCGTCGGGATCGAGTCCCGCCACAGGCTCATCGGCAACCAGAACCGGCGCATCGGTCACCATGGCACGGGCCAGAAGCACACGCGCCCGCTCGCCACCCGACATATCCGCTACGCCACGCATGGCCAGATGGCCGACACCGACCATGTCCAGTGCGCGTTGGGCGCGGCCCAGAATATCGGACTGGCCCAGATGAAGCCCGCCCAGAGCCGCCACCTCGATCGCAGGCAGGTTCCACGCAATCAGACGTTCTTGCGCAAGATATGCCAAGGCTTCACCACGCTGATGCGATGAAAGGGTTTTCAGATCGCGTCCATGGATCGCGACATGACCCGTTTTGGGTTTATGTAACCCCGCCGCCAGCTTGAGCAATGTCGATTTACCGGCACCGTTCGGCCCGCATATGGCGACCATTTCGCCGCCTTCAACACGCAGCGATGCCTGATCCAGAACCGGCTTACGCTCGATTTCGACACTGGCCTCATGAACGGTCAACAGGCTCACAGCCGCCACTCCCGAGCCGCGCGCCACGCCATAATGGCAAATAGCGGTGCGCCGATCAGCGCCGTAAACACACCCAGTTTCAGTTCCTGATCCGTCGGGATCAGCCGCGTCGCCAAATCGGCCAGCACCAGTATCAGACCGCCCATCAGGGCCGATGGCAAAAGGATACGCCCCGGATCACCACGCACACTGGAACGCACAAGATGCGGTGCGGCCAAACCGACAAAGCCGATCACACCCGCAACGGCCACGGCTGCGCCCGATGCGACCGCCGCCGCCAACAAGGCCCATACGCGCAGTTGCGCCAAAGGAAGTCCCGATGCACGGGCCACATCCTCACCAAGGGTCAGCATACGAAGGCCCGACAGGGCCAGACGCGCAAAAAACGCCGAAATGGTCAGCGCCACGGCAACCCACATCACGTCAAACCAGCTACGATTGGCCACTGAACCCAAAAGCCAGCTCATCACCTCGGCAGAGGCTACAGGCGATGGCGACAGGTTGAAAATCAAAGCCGTGGCTGCGCCCGAGAAGCTGGACAGAGCAACACCAAACAGGATCAGAGCTTCGGGCGCTTTCAAACGTGCGCCGACCACAACCAGCAGACCACCGGCAAGCGCAGCACCGACCAGTGCAGCCATTTCAACAGCCCCCGGAATGGCCGCAAAGCCTGCGATGATTGCCATGGCTGCCGCACAGGCCGCCGTGCCTGATACGCCAATCACACCCGGTTCTGCCAAGGGGTTACGCAACAGCCCCTGCATCACAGCCCCCGCCAGCCCCAGTGCGGCCCCCACCAAAAGCGCACACAATGCGCGTGGCAAACGGATTTGCCACAACACAGCAGCCTCGCCCGAAGAGGGATCGGTAAAGGCCCGTCCATAGGCCGCCAAGTCCAGAACCGTTTCGCCAAAACTGACAGCAAAAGCGACGGCCAGCACCAGCGCCCCAGTCAGCACCGCAATCAAAACCGATGGGCGGATCATGGATCGACCTTCGCCAGCGTGGTCACCGCATCGGCGGTGAACCATGCCGGACATGTCAGTGTTGACGCCGGAAGATCGGCTACGGTTCGTTTCTGCATCAGCCCCTTTAACACCGGATGGCGCCCTGTTCCGCGCCAGTCGGCCATCAGTTGTTCAAAAAACCCACGCACAAAAAGCAGGGGTGGATTAAGCAGGGCGCGCTCCAAACCCAAGGGCTGATAGCCCGCAGCCTTGGTTCCATTTGTGAACCCCGCCGCCCGCAACACACTGTCGATCAGCGTTTCTGGTCCGGCGGTAAATCCGCTGGCCGTCAGATAGGTAGCACTACGTCCCTGTCCGCGCCCCTTTGAGGCTTGCAGTTTCGCATCCATATCGCGGATCAGATCATCACCACGTTCGCTTGCGCCCAAGGCCTGAGACACAGTCTGGATATTCTGGCGAATACCTTCAAAATCCTGACTATCATTGATAGTCGCCACGGTGATGCCGTCGGATTTCAGTCGGGACAGCAAACGCATATCTCCGCCCCAGTACCGCACCACCACATCGGGCTTGAAGGCCACAGCCGCTTCCAGAGTTGGCCTTATCCGCCGATGTTCCCTTGCCGCCTCGCGTAAATAGGCGTCCGGATCATCCGCACGCGGCGACAGCCGCACCTCGGCATCCGGCCTAAGAGCCAGAACATACTGGTCGGCGCATTGGTCCAGTGACATCACCCGCAATGGCGCAGACCATGACTTATCCGCCGGTGCGAAAACAAGCATCACCACCGCCAGAGCCGAACCCGCACGCATAACCAAACTCAAGCTCACTGTGTCTCCAGTGCCTTGAGCAGGATATCCAGCTGCGTGTTGATCAGATCATCGCGATCTGCCCAATCCACATGCGGCTTCATCATCACAATCGAAACCAGTCCATGCGTACTGGCCCATAAAATCTGAGCCAAGACCTTGGCGCGCTGCGGCTCGTGCCCAGACGGCAAGGCCTGTTCAACGCCACGCTCAAAGCTGCTGTACAGGTCAGCGGCCACGACACGGGCCAAGCCTTGCTCGTCGGCGTAAATCTGGACGACGGGCGTCATAAAGGCCAAGCGATAAGCATTGGCGTTTTCAAACCCGAAACTGACATAGCTATGCAGCAGTCGGCGCAAACGCACCAACGGGTCCTTCTCGGTTTCAGCCAGTTCCTGACAGCGCATCAGCAAGGTCGAGAATGCTTGTTGGCAAATCTCGTTCAGGATTTCGCTCTTGTCCCGAAAATGCAGGTAAAGCGCCGTCGATGACACGCCTACAGCATCGGCAATCTTGCGGATGGTCGCGCCTTCATAGCCATCTGCAACGAAAATCAGTTCGGCAGCCGCAAGGATTTCGCCACGACGAACATGGCCTTCGCCCTTCGGTTTACGAACCGAGCGTGCCTTTGGCGTTTGGTCAGTCATTTGGGCCTCCGGCTACTGCCTGTTCATCCTAGGGCTGATTGCGCGATCTTTCCAAGGTTGCGTATGGCTCAGCTTGTATCTATTAAATTGAATAACAGCGTTTTCTTGGGGGAGAAATGCGCAGTTCGATTGAACAAACCAGTACCCAAACCGGTGTGGTCTATGCTTGCGATGCTGCCAAGGGGACTACTATCGCATTTCGCATTATAGGGCTTTGCGCTTTCTCAATCGCATTGGGCCTGTGGTGCGCGGTGAATACGCAATGGGCCACTGTTTTGCTCTGGGGGTTTCAAAGCGTTCTGATCGTCTTTGCTCTGTGGCGTTTGGCACTGGTGTTTCTGAGCGAACCCAAACCCCAACCGATCACCCCGCCGGATATATGGCCCCGATACACGATTATGGCGGCGCTCTATCGCGAGGCTGCCATCCTGCCTCAACTGGTCCAGCGGCTTTCGCTGATTGATTATCCAGCCGATGCGCTGGAATGTTTTCTGCTGCTCGAAATGGATGACACAGAAACCATCGCAGCGGCCCGTTCACTGCGTTTACCTCCATGGATGAGCGTAGTGGTCGTTCCTGCCGGTAACCCCAAAACCAAACCACGCGCTCTGAACTATGGACTGGGACTGGCCTCGGGGACATTCCTCACAATCTATGACGCCGAAGACTCCCCCGATCCTGTACAATTAAAAGAAGCCGCTTCTCGTTTTCTCGCCGAACCATCCGATGCAAAACGTCCCCTTGCCTGCTTGCAAGCTCCTCTACGGATAGGCCGCAAACACAAGGCCGCCATCACCTCAGACATTCTCGACCGTCAATTTGCCGCCGAATATGCGGGCTTGTTCGAGGTCATCTTACCGGGCATGGCGCGGCTGGGCCTGCCCTTCCCCCTGGGCGGAACAAGTAACCATTTTCGGGTGGAAACCCTGCGTCGCATCGGGGGTTGGGATGCCTATAATGTCACCGAAGACGCCGATTTGGGTTTTCGCCTTTGGCGTGACGGCTGGGCACTGGGCACAATTTCCAGTCCGACATGGGAAACACCGCCCGGCAAGTTTACGCTTTGGCTTCCGCAAAGAACCCGTTGGTTGAAAGGGTTCATGCAAACCCTCGCTGTTCACCTTTTCAAACCAGGATTGGGCTTCAAAGGTCTGTGGGCCATGCTAACCACATTGATCGCCGGACTGCTTGCCGCTTCTATCCACGGTTACGCACTGGCGATGATCACCATGATCTTGCTTCTGGGGCTTTTGTCTTTTGAAATACCCCAGCTCCAGATTTCGGCCTTTGTCGTCATGATTACTGGATACCTAGCCTCGTGGATGACCTGCTTGGTCGGCACGCGACGTATAGGCCTGATCTATGGACCAAAGGAGATTGCGCTTGCCCCCCTCTATTGGGGTTTGCTGACACTCGCATTTTTCCACGCCTTGGTTCGTCTGGTCTTCCAGCCACACACTTGGGATAAAACCCCGCATCTGCCCGATGTGCCTGTGGCGGACTTGCATACACCTATAAGCAGACCGCGCTATTCGGAAGCGACCGCTGGACGAGAGGCAGCCTGACGGCTTATCAGCGGCGCATGGCTCCGGTATTATCCCCTACTCCCGAAACCCTCGTCACCCGAGGCTGGTCGGATTACGCACTGATCGACAGCGGCAACGGTCGCAAGCTTGAGCGCTATGGCCGCTATACGGTCGTACGCCCAGAGCCGCAGTGCTTCTGGTCCTCCAAAGACGAAAACAAGTTTGAACAGGCCAATGCCATGTTCGACCCCCAGCAGGAGGAAGAGGATTCCGGTCGCTGGCGTTTCGACAAACATGGCCCTATCGACGCCTTCCCGCTGAAATGGCGCGATGTGAAATTTATGGGCCGGTTCACGCCCTTCCGTCACCTTGCCTTTTTCCCGGAGCAAGCGGCGAACTGGGAATGGCTGGATACCCGCATCCGCACCCTGAAACAGCCGAAGGTTCTGAACCTGTTTGGCTATACCGGTGTGGCCTCTCTGGCCTGTGCCGCAGCGGGAGCGCATGTGACGCATGTGGATGCGTCTAAAAAGTCAGTCAACTATGCCCGCGAAAATGCCGAGCTGTCGGGCCTGTCCGACAAGCCGATCCGTTGGCTGGTCGAGGATGCCCGCAAGTTTGTGGCCCGCGAAGTCCGCCGTGGCTCGAAATATGATGGCATCATTCTGGACCCTCCCAAATATGGCCGCGGTGCCAATGGCGAGGTCTGGCGCCTGTTTGAAGATATGCCGGATCTGCTGAAGGACTGCGCGTCGCTACTGTCGGATGATGCTTCGTTCCTGCTGCTGAACGCCTATGCTGCGCGTATTTCCGGCCTGTCACTGGCGCACATGATGGCCGAAGCGACCCATGACCGTGGCGGACGTATCGACTGGGGAGAACTGGCCCTGTCGGAAGACGGTAAGGATGCTCGCGCTATCGGCCTCAGCTTCTTTGCCCGCTGGAGCAATATCTGATGAACGATCATCTGATTACCTCGCTCACCAATGACACGGTGAAGGCCGTTCGCGCCCTTCACATGCGCAAAGAGCGCGAGATGACGGGTCGTTTTCTGGCCGAGGGTCTGAAATTCATCGGCGAGGCCCTCGATCAGGGCCGTGCGCCTGTGATGTTGCTGGTGGGGCAAGATGCCCGCCCGCACCCGATCCTCGACCGCGCCAAGACTGAAACCCGTAAGGCCGGTGGGCAGATCATCACCGTGACCCACGCAATTCTCGAAAAGATCAGCCGCCGCGATAATCCGCAGACTGTGCTGGGTGTCTTCGAGCAGGTCTATACCCCGCTAAACGCCATCAATTCTGACAGCAAGCCAGTATGGGTGGCACTGGAACAGGTTCGCGACCCCGGCAATCTGGGCACCATTATCCGCACGGCTGACTCGGCCGGCTGCGGTGGTGTGATCCTGATCGGGGACTGTGTGGACCCCTATTCGGTCGAGGCTGTGCGCGCGACCATGGGTTCGGTGTTTGCTGTTTCCATCACCAAAGCCAGTCGCGAAGAGTTCGTGGAATGGCGCAAGGGCTGGAAGGGCAGCGTCATCGGCACCCGCCTCGATGCCACCCACGGCTATCGCGACAGCCCCGCCCAGCATCCGGCCATTATCCTGATGGGCAATGAGCAGGTGGGCCTGACGGACGAACTGGCCGCAACCTGTGACGTGAACGTCAAAATCCCGATGCGTGGACGTGCCGACAGCCTGAATCTGGCCGTGGCCACCGGCATCATGGTCTATTCAATCACAGACGCTGCATACGGCTCCGGCCTTTAAAACCGTACATCGCCGGAAATAATGAGGGGAAGGCTTTACGCCTCCCCCTCTGTTTTTATGCGCCCCATGCCGATCAGCGCCAAAATGGTCAGTACAGCAGCCACGGACAGATAAAGACCGACCGCAGGCAGTCCAAATTTGCTGGCCAGCCATGTGGCGGCAAATGGTGCAAGCGACGCGCCCAAAATCCCTGCCAGATTGAATGTCATCGACGCACCTGTATAGCGAACCGCCGTCGGGAATGGCCGCGCCAGCGCCGCGCCAATCGGCCCATAGGTGCATCCCATCAGGGCAAAGCCGATGATGAAGAAGGCGACAATACCGCCCAAACCACCACCAAACAAAACCGGCAAAACCAGACCAAACAGGCCAATCGCCACACTGGTCAGCAACAGGGTGCGCCCCTGCCCCCATTTATCAGCCGCGAGAGCCGCTAATGGAATGGACAGCCCGAAGAAGCACACACCCAGCAACTGGATCGGCAGGAACTGCTCGCGGCTATAACCCATCGAGGTCGTACCCCAGCCCAGTGCAAACACCGTCATCAGGTAGAACAGCACAAAGGTCGCCATCCCCGCCAATGTCCCCGTCAGCAAGGCCCATTTGTGATTGGCGAAAAGGGTGACAACCGGTGCCTTGACCCGCTCTTCGCTGTCTATGGTCTTTTGGAACTCGGGCGTCTCGGTGATCTTCAGGCGCACCCACAGGCCGACGATGACCAGCAGCGCACTGGCGATAAACGGAATGCGCCAGCCCCACGCCATAAACGCGCTATCGCTCAGAACCTGCCCCAGAACGATGAAGCTGGCCGTGGACAGGATAAAGCCGATTGGCGCACCCAATTGCGGGAACATTCCGTACCAGGCCTTCTTGCCCGGCGGTGCATTCTCGGTCGCCAACAGAACAGCTCCGCCCCATTCTCCGCCAAGGCCCAAGCCTTGCCCAAAGCGGCAGAGCGCCAGCAGCATTGGGGCCAGAACACCGACCTGACTATAGACCGGCAGGACACCGATCAGGATGGTCGAGACGCCCATCGTCATCAGGGCTGCCACCAGTGTCGCCTTGCGCCCCACACGATCACCAAAGTGACCGAACACCACGGCCCCTACAGGACGCGCGAAGAAGGCAATCGAGAAGGTCGCAAATGACGCCAGCATGGCCGTCATCGGGTCGCTACCGGGGAAAAACAGCGCCGGAAAAACCAGAACCGCCGCAGTCGCATAGATATAGAAGTCGTAAAACTCGATCGTCGTGCCGATCAGGCTGGCGAACAGCACGCGGGCTTTCGAATTGGCGAGCGGCAAGTTTTGATCTTCGGACAACATATTTCCTCGGGCTGAAGAGGCGTTTTTTTTCAGCATAACGCCATCAGGGTCAAGAAATTGCAGCCCGTCATGTCCCGCGCGGTTTGACCCGATTGGTCGCCGCGGCATTGGCAGGATCCTCGGGCCACGGATGGCGCGGATAGCGCCCCCGCATTTCAGCCCGCACAGCCGCCCATGATCCAGCCCAGAAACCGGGCAAATCTTTTGTCACCTGAACCGGTCGTCGTGCGGGTGACAGCAGAGACAATGTTAAAGCCACACGCCCGCCACCGATCATCGGATGTGACTGAAGGCCAAATAGTTCCTGCACGCGGATTTCAACACGCGGCCCGCCCTCGGCTGCGTAATCAATAGCCGCAGACCCCAACGGGGTTTCCAGACGCGCAGGTGCCAATGCATCCAGCTTGCGCTGTAAATCCCACGGAACCAGATTGCGTAAACCATCGGCCAGTACACGATCACTAACCGCTGACAAATCATTCACGCTGTCCAGCGCAGGCCAAAGCCATTCTTCGCGGCGTGCAAACAGGCCTTCATCCGATACATCCGGCCACGCATCGTCCAGAACGCGCACAAAGGCCAGACGCGCGCGCAATGCGCTGGATGCCTCGGCCCATTTCAGCCGCCCCAGACCATCCCGATCCACTTCGTCTTTTAGGGCCTTGGTCATCATCTTGCGATCCGGTGCGCCCAGCACCTTCTCGTCCAGAACTACAGCCCCGATGCGGCGAACACGCTTCATCACCGCCCTGCCGGACGGCTCGCGCACCAGACGGTCTTCGGTCTCGATGCGATGCGCCAGATCGGTTTCCAGTGTGCGAGCGTCCAGTCTTGCCGCCAGTCGCACGCGGTCGCGCACATCACCGCCACCCAGTTCGGCCACGGCCAGCCAAGTTTCCCGCGACAGATTTTCGGAGGCATCGACCATCGCTCCGCGACCTGACGCCAACAGATACTCCCCCATCTTTCCCTTTGCGCGGGCGATCCGTTCGGGGAAGGCCTCGCACAGCAACAGGCCATGATCGGCCTCGCCACCGGTACCGTTGCCCGCCAGACGCGCCCAACGCTCGGCCAGCTTCATGGCATCGCGCGCACGGGGCGAACGATCAAGGGCCAAGCCACGAAAACGCTCTTCTACATCCACGGCTGTTCCGCCCAGACCTGGCTCGGTCAGTAAGGCCGCAAGCCTTGCACCGCCCAATGCATCGCCTTGGTCGGAGGCGACGGTCACCATGTGCGCCAGTCTGGGAGATAACGGCATTTTCGCCAGTCGCTGTCCGTGCTTGGTCAGGTCCCCCTTGGCATCCAAGGCCCCCAGTCGGGACAAAACCTTGCGCGCCTCGCCAAAAGCACCGGCAGGTGGCACGTCCAACAGCGCCAGCCCTTCTGCACTTTTCGCGCCCCATCGCGCCAGATCGAGCGCAAACGCCGTCAGGTCCGCTTCCTGAATCTCGGGCTTTTGGTGCTGTACCAGACCGCGCGTCTGCTCTTCATCCCACAGACGATAACAGACCCCCGGTTCGACGCGACCAGCACGGCCCCGACGCTGCTCGGCCGACGAACGGCTAACCTTCACAGTAGCAAGCCGCGTCAAACCGCTGGACGGCTCAAAGCGTGGCACACGCGACAAGCCGCCATCAATGACAACTCGTACCCCCTGAATCGTAAGACTGGTTTCCGCCACCGAAGTCGCCAGCACGACCTTGCGACGGCCCGCCGGAGCGGGCTCCAAGGCACGATCCTGATCGGTCTTGTCCATAGCGCCATAAAGGCCGACGACATCCACCGACGGGTCACGCAGGCTGTCCTTCAGCCGCTGTACCGTCCGGTGGATTTCTCCCTGCCCCGGCAAGAAGGCGAGGATAGAGCCGCTTTCCTCATGCAGAGCCTGAAGAACGGCTTTGGCCATGGCGTCCTCGAAACGCTCGACCGGATTACGTCCCAGATAACGGGTCTCGACCGGGAACATCCGTCCTTGGGTCTCGACCACGGGGGGATCACCCAACAGTTTCGATACGCCCGCCACATCCAGCGTCGCCGACATGACCACCAGCCGCAGATCATCACGCAACAGGCTTTGGGTATCACGGGCCAGTGCAAGGCCCAGATCGGCATCCAGACTGCGTTCATGGAATTCGTCGAACAGGACCGCGCCAACGCCCTCCAGCGTCGGGTCATCCAAAATCATGCGCGTGAACACGCCTTCGGTAATCACCTCAATGCGGGTGTTCGGACCGATCTTGCTCTGAAGGCGCGTGCGATAGCCCACGGTCTGGCCGCTTGATTCGCCCAAGGTTGCAGACATTCGGTCTGCCGCAGCGCGAGCAGCCAGTCTGCGGGGCTCCAGTAGCAGGATTTTGCCATCACCCAACCATGGCCGCCCCAGCAAGCTAAGCGGAACGACCGTCGTCTTCCCCGCCCCCGGAGGCGCTGCCAGCACCAGCGTGGGTGATACGTCCAGTGAATGGACGATTGATTCCAATACGGCGTGAATAGGCAACATAGGGCGTTACTAGCCTGAAGGAATGTGTGAACAAAATCGTCACGAAAATGGCTTGATTGCGTCAATCGCGTTGCGTGAACAAAAAACCCTGTCTAGCGTCCCCGCGAGGGTCGACACGCGTCGGCACGAAAATATGTGAGGGGACTTCCATGTCTTGGCGGATTAAACCGCTGGACGCTATTATTGCGTCCGCAGAAAAGAAAGCGCTTACGCGCTCGCTGGGCGCTGTCCAGCTTACCCTGCTCGGAGTGGGGGCAATCATCGGCACGGGTATCTTCGTGCTGACGTCGGAAGCCGCACAAAAAGCCGGTCCCGGTATGATGTGGAGCTTCGTTATCGCCGCTGCGGTCTGTGCCGTGGCGGCGCTTTGCTATTCAGAGATTGCTTCCATGGTTCCGGTGTCGGGCTCTGCCTACACCTATACCTATGCGGTGATGGGTGAATTGCTGGCATGGATCGTGGGCTGGGCTCTGATTCTCGAATACGCCGTTGCGGCGTCCGCCGTGTCGGTGGGTTGGTCCGGCTACTTTATCGGCTTGCTCAATAGTTGGGGGATTGAGCTACCGTTAGCCATAACAGCCGGCAGCTATGCCGGTGGCATCATCAACCTTCCGGCTGCTCTGATCGCGCTGTTGATCACCGCTCTGTTGATGATTGGTACGACCGAGAGCGCACGCGTCAATGCTGTTCTGGTGGCCATCAAGGTTACCGCGCTGACCGTCTTCATCGTATTGACCCTGCCGGTCATCAAGGGTGCAAACTTCGAACCCTTCCTGCCGAACGGTTGGCTGGGTGATGGCCATGGTGCCGGTCTGGGTGTCGTCGGTGCCGCGGCCTCGATCTTCTTTGCCTATGTCGGTTTCGATGCGGTTTCGACCGCCGCCGAAGAAACTAAAGACCCGCAGAAAAATGTGCCGATCGGCCTGATCGGTTCGCTGCTGATCTGTACGATCTTCTATCTTCTGGTTGCTGCCGGTGCCATTGGTGCACTGGGTGCCCAGCCTGTTACGGGTCCGAACGGCGAAATCCTGCATGCCGGTTCTGCGGCTATGGCCGCACAGTGCCAATCGTTGATGGCCGCCGGTTCCGAGCCGCTGGTCTGCTCGAAAGAAGCTCTGGCACACGTCCTGCGCTCGGTTGGCCATGAACGCGTCGGTGACATGATCGGTATCGCGGCCTTCCTGGCCCTGCCCTCGGTCATCCTGATCATGCTGTTCGGTCAAACCCGCATCTTCTTCGTGATGGCGCGTGACGGTCTGCTGCCGGAATTCCTGGCCAAGGTTCACCCCAAGTGGAAAACGCCGCACGTCGTGACGGTCATCACTGGTCTGGCTGTAGCCCTGTTTGCAGCCTTGCTGCCGGTCGGTAAACTGGCTGACATCTCCAACTCGGGCACACTGTTTGCGTTCTTCATGGTGGCCCTGTCAGTGATGATCCTGCGCATCAAGCAACCAAATCGTCATCGCCCGTTTAAAACTCCGCTAGTCTGGATTGTCGCGCCTCTGGCGATGTTCGGCACCTTGGGCCTGTATTTGAATCTGCCGACAGAATCGAAACTGGTTCTGCCGATTTGGGCTGCGTTCGGTTTGGTGGTCTACTTCCTGTATGGATATCGTAAGAGCCATGTGGGTCGCGGTATCGTCGATACCGATCACTAAACCCGCTATCAGGCCTGCCTGATCAAGAAGGCTCCGGAGAAATCCGGGGCCTTTTTTTTATATTTGTCTACGAGTTCATTTCGTTGCTTGCGCTATTTGGCGACACTGTTTAAAGCCTCGCTCCACCTAATGCGGATGTGGCGGAACTGGTAGACGCACTGGATTTAGGTTCCAGCGCCGCGAGGCGTGGAGGTTCGATTCCTCTCATCCGCACCACCTTCCCGACATCAAGAACAAGCCGTTAATGCACAACTGCATTGGCCGAACATTGAATGTACTAAAATAGTGGCATTTCGATCTGCTTGGTGATTTTTTCCGATCACGTACGGTATCAGAGACCAAAAAAGCTTGCCTTATGATGCAATGCAATGTGTTCTGGACGTCGAGCCTAGGGCCATCAGGGGACCCAGCTCGGAAGTGCAATGAAAAAGATCGAAGCCATCATCAAGCCGTTCAAGCTGGATGAAGTCAAAGACGCCCTGCAGGATATCGGCGTGCAGGGCATGACCGTTCTGGAGGCCAAGGGATATGGTCGCCAAAAAGGTCATTCCGAACTTTATCGTGGTGCCGAATATGTCATCGACTTTCTGCCCAAGATCAAAATCGAGATTGTTGTCGCTGATGATCTGGTACCGGCAGTCATAGACGCCATTCAAACCGCTGCGCGAACCGGCAAGATCGGGGATGGCAAAATCTTTGTCAGCTCTCTCGAAGACGTCATCCGCATCCGTACCGGAGAAACGGGTTCGCAGGCTATCTAACCGTAATCGGCCGTCCCTCGTGGGCGGCCTCTTTTGTTTCCTCCCACACCGAATAACAATCAGGACCTCGAGAAATGAGCGCCGCAAATAAGATCCTGCAAGAGATCAAGGACAAGGGTATCGAGTACGTCGATCTGCGTTTCACCGACACGCGCGGTAAGTTGCAGCATGTGACTTTCGACGTCGGCATGGTCGATGAAGAACTACTCGAAGAAGGCACCATGTTCGACGGTTCGTCGATCGAGGGCTGGAAGGCGATCAACGAGTCCGACATGCTGCTGAAGCCGGACTTGAATACGGCCCATATCGATCCGTTTTACCAACAGCCGACCCTGTGTCTGTTCTGTGACGTGCTGAACCCGGACACGGCCGAGCCCTATAATCGCGACAGTCGTTCGATGGCTCAAAAAGCCCTGTCGTATGTCCAGTCGTCGGGCGTGGGCGATACTGTCTTCTTCGGTCCCGAAGCCGAGTTCTTCGTTTTCGACGACGTGCGTTGGAACACGGCCTCGCACAATACGGGTTACAGCTTCGATTCCAGCGAGCTTCCGGCCAATACCGGTGCCGAATATGCCGAGGGCAATCTGGGTCACCGTCCGCATACCAAGGGCGGCTACTTCCCGGTCAATCCCGTGGATTCAGGTCAGGATCTGCGCGGCGAAATGCTCGCGGTCATGCGTGACCTGGGCATGGATCCTGAAAAGCACCACCACGAAGTGGCTCCGGCACAGCATGAGCTGGGTTTGAAGTTCAGCGACCTGCTGACCATGGCTGACCGCATGCAATTGTATAAGTATGTGATCCACAACGTGGCGCATGCTTATGGCAAGTCGGCAACCTTCATGGCCAAGCCGATGTTTGGTGATAACGGCTCGGGCATGCACGTTCACATGTCGATCTGGAAAGATGGCAAGCCGCAGTTCGCCGGCGACAAATATGCCGGCCTTTCGCAAGAATGCCTGTGGTACATCGGCGGCGTCATTAAGCATGCCAAGGCTATCAACGCCTTCGCCAACTCCACCACCAACTCGTACAAGCGTCTGGTTCCGGGTTATGAAGCGCCGGTCAAGCTGGCCTATTCGGCGCGTAACCGCTCGGCCTCCATCCGCATTCCTCACGTTTCGTCGCCCAAGGCCAAGCGTATGGAAGCCCGCTTCCCCGACCCGATGGGCAACCCCTACCTGACCTTCGTGGCCCTGCTGATGGCTGGCCTCGACGGGATCGAGAACCGTATCGATCCGGGCGCACCTGCCGACAAGAACCTGTACGATCTTCCGCCGGAAGAGCGCGGTTCGATCCCGGAAGTTGCCGGTTCGCTCAAGGAAGCTCTCGAGGCTCTCGACGCCGACCGTGCCTTCCTCAAAAAGGGCGGCGTCATGGATGACGATTTTATCGACGCCTATATCGAACTGAAACAAACTGAGGTTGCCCGACTGCAACTTCACCCGCACCCAGTCGAATTCGATATGTATTATAGCTGCTAAGCTATTGAAATATTAAAAGAAGCCCCGAATGGTCATCATTCGGGGCTTTTTCGTAAGTAATATCCCTCATGCAGCGAGTCACTCTCGGCAAAGGGAATGGCCAATAACATTGTTATACATGTTTACGTAAGAGCGGCAACCAAACTGCTAGCTTTAGTGTTTCCGCGTTAAAGGCCCCTAAATTTTCAGGGTCAGAAGGCATGAAACTGAACACTCCCCCTCCCCCACAAGAAACCGTCATAAACAATGTCGAGCAGGCTACCGGGGAATCCAACCTTCCCTCCACGCAGCCTTATCGTCGACTTTACATGACGATTCCTGTCAAGTTTACGATTGCCATCCTTCTGGCGATCGCTTGGACCACACTGAGTGTTTGGCTTTCAAAACGTTGGTTGATTGACCTTGCCAATATAACCAATTGGCCATTTGCGATCATAGCGATCACGTTCATCGCCTATGTGCCTGGTTTTATGAATGCGTTCCTGATCAGCACTCTGGCTTTTGACAGGCGCCCACCTAGAAAGAAGCTCACGGAGTATCCTGGGGTCACTATTCTGGTCGCAGCCTATAATGAGGCCGATGCAATCAGTGATACCCTGACCAGTTTGTCTCGTCAGGACTACAAAGGTGAGCTAGAAATTTTCGTGCTTAACGATGGCTCGACGGACGACACCGTAGCTGTCGCCAACAAGGCACTGAAAGCACTCTCGATACCGGCTAATTTTCACATCCAAGTCATGGATTATCCAGTCAATGCAGGCAAAGCAGCCGTCCTTAATCGCGGCCTTGCATTAGCCAGCCACGATCTGGTGGCGACCATCGACGGCGACTCCTGGATTCGCGAAGATGGTATCACCCAAATCGTCGAGCGCTTCGTTAATGACCCGCCCAATACACGCGCAGTGGCCGGTGCCGTGATGGTGCGTAACTCACGTCACAACTTTCTCACCCGCGCTCAGGAATGGGATTATTTTCACGGTATTGCCGCCGTCAAACGCATGCAGTCCATGTATCATGGCACCTTAGTCGCCCAAGGTGCTTTCTCCGTCTATCAGCGCGATGCCTTGAAAAGCGTTGGCGGTTGGCCAGAATGCGTCGGCGAAGATATCGTTGTCTCATGGGCCTTACTGAAACACGGCCACCGTATTGGTTATGCAGAAGACGCTCTGGCCTTTACCAATGTTCCCACCACTGTGAAGCAGTTCGCTTTGCAACGTAAGCGTTGGTCGCGTGGTCTGATCGAAGCCTTTAAGGCCTATCCTAGCCTATTGTTCAAACCTCGCCTGACGACCCTTTTCATCTGGTGGAACCTGTTCTTCCTGCCGCTGGATCTGGTCTATACATTTATCTTCATCCCGGGGCTGATACTGGCCTTGTTTGGCCATTTCTGGATCGCTGGCCCTCTGACACTGGCCGTGTTGCCGTTGGCAGCCTTGTGGAATATTTTCATTTTCCGCATCCAGAGAAAAATGTTCCACCGCGAAGGCTTGAAGGTTCGCCAGAACTTTGGTGGTTTCCTGTTTTACGCCATCGCGTACAGCCTATTGATGCAGCCCGTCTGCGTATGGGGATATGTCTCTGAAATGGTTGGTATGACCAAAAAATGGGATACGAAATGATCCGCACGTCCATTGCCGCCTTGATATTGGCAACCTCCTCTATCGCTATTTCGGCTCAGGCGCAGACCGTCGAAACGGCTCAGGACGTCGCTCGCGAACAACATCGTGAACGCAGTGCCGAGGGTTTTACGCCTCGTGCTGCGGTTGGCGCTGACCTGTTCTATTCAACCGATGCAGACGACACCGAAGTTTTGAAAATCGGGGCCAATCTGGACTGGAAGTGGAAGGGACCTGATGAGTATCTGGGCGTGCGCGTCGAGAATGCGAGTTTCAGCCCTAATGGTCAGCACAGCCGTGATGAACAGCGTGTCTACCTGCGTGCCGCCGACAAGTCTGGTGATTGGACATGGAAGGTCATGGCCGGGACCGACGGTAACACGGCACTAGGCGCAGCCAGCATCCACAACGATGCCCGTTTCCGCCAGGAATACTTCATCGAGCGCGAAGTGCTGGAAACCCCGCAGGGTGTCGATGACGGTATCTATTATACCTTCATTGGCGGTGCTGTGGATTTGCCGATCAATGATCGTAATAACCTGACATTTGTGGCTGGTGTTCAGGATTTTACCGGCAAGAATATTCGTACCCACCTGCGGGCCACCTATGTGCATGTGCTCAAGCCCGAATGGGGGCTGTCCGCGCAGTTGCGCACCCGTTATTTCCATTCCAGCCATCCGGGCGAGTTCGATTATTTTTCGCCCGAGGACTATGTGGAAATCATGCCCGTCATCCAGATGCGCCGTTATTACGGTGGCTGGCGCTACTTAATCGCGGGCGGCATTGGCGGACAGAAAGCCACAGGTGATGACTGGAATCAGGCCCGCTATCTAAACGCGCAGGTCATCAGCCCACCTGTCCGTGAATGGGCCATAAGCGCCGGTATAACCTACAGCAATACGCCCATCGCCACCGGCTATACGTATGATTACACGCAGTTCAACGTCGGCCTGACCCGCGCATTCTAGTCAGTTGGCTTCGTACTCAGCGGTGGCCTTTATCAAGGCCTCCATGTCCGACGCGCAGAGAAACGGCCGCAGTGCATCGAACTTGGCCTGCGGCCACTTATACACGTCCAGCGCCAGCAGAGATTCTGTAATCTCGCCTGCAACTGGCACGGCCGGATTTCCCGCTACAATCGTATAGGGGGCCACATCCTTGGTTACGATAGCGCCCTCACCTATGGTCACGCCCGGCATAATCATCGCCCGCATACCTATCCACGCCCCATCCATAATGTGCGTGTCGCCCTTGCCCTTATAGGCATCGAGAATAACCTCGGGGAACGGATACAGACTAAACCAGTCGGTACGATGCGCGTGGTTGCCGCCCAGCAAGATCACCGCCTCGGCACCGATAGACACAGCCTCCGATATGGAGCTGGTCTATCTGCCATTGGGGCGTCCATACCGCTAGGCTGTACGGACGACGTTTTGCTCGAACACCCCGCTCCACGCATCGCTGTAATAGCTTCGCGTCCCTTTGATATGAATGTTGGGGTTGCTCACGCTCTCATAGAGCAAATCAACCTTGGACCAATACCGGTCAGGCGCGATTGGGCGATAGGACAGACTTCGATCTTTGGAAGGTCTGTCCTATCGCCCAATCACCCGGTTGAAGAATATTTAGGCGGCAGTATCTGCGGCCTCGTCTGCCTTCTTGCGGCGCATTTCAATAATGCGAACACACCAGATCGAAATCTCGTAGAGTAACACCATCGGTATCGCCAGCATCAGTTGGCTGACAGGATCAGGCGGCGTTACGACAGCGGCCACAACCACCACAGCTACAATGGCATAACGACGCCCCTTGGCCATCAGCTCGCTGGAAATCAACCCCGCCATACCAATCAGGGTCATCACGACTGGCAACTGGAAGCAAAAACCAAAAGCCAGCACCAGGGCCATGACCAGGCTCAGATAATCCGAAACCTTGGGCAGAAGCTCAGCAGTAATTCCATCACCCGAAATGCCCTGGCTCAATGAGAACCACATTACGAACGGTAGCATCACGTAATAGACAAGAGCTGCGCCCAGAACGAATAGAACAGGCGCTGCTACCAGAAACGGCAAGAAAGCCCCGCGCTCGTTGCGATATAGACCCGGCGCGATGAAACGGTACAGCTGATAGGCAATGACCGGAAAAGCGATAAACACGCCACCCAGCGCCGCTAACTTCATTTTGGTGAACAGAATTTCCAGCGGTGCCGTGTAGATCAGCTTGACCTCTTCGGCCCCTATCGTTGGCAAGGGTTTTAGTCCTGCCGTTCCAAGGATCAGATCAAGTGGCGAAACACCACCATGTGCTCCGACCGTCTGGAAAAAGGCAAAGGCCGCAGCGTAGGGCTTAACCAGAAACAGATAGATGTGGCTGGCAAATGCAAAACACAGAATAAAGGCCAGAAAAAAGGCCACCACACAGACCATCAACCGCTTACGCAGTTCGATCAGGTGATCCATCAAAGGGGCGCGTGAAGCCTCAATCTCAGCTTCGTCCCGATCAAGATGGGTCATTGAGCATCCTTCTTGGCCGCAACATCGTCACGCGACAATTCCTCGACCTGAGCGGCCTGAGTGTCGAGATCCGGCCACTCGTCGATGCCCGTGGCAATCAGTTGGGGTTCGATTTTTTCTTCGGCCGGATTCGTCTTGTCCGCCTTCAAATCCGTGGATTTATCCGCATCAGAAGCCGGTACCGGCGCTTCCAATTCCTTGCGAATATCCTTGAAAGCATTGTCCGCATCTGCGCCCAGCGCATACATACTCGAACTGCTGCGCAGATTTTGAACTTCTTTGCGCAGTTCGTCCAATTCGGATTGACGGGCCATTTCATCAAAACTGGCGCGGAATTCGTTCGCCATAGAGCGAGCCTTGCCGACAAACTGACCGACCCGACGCATCAATAATGGCAAATCCTTTGGCCCTACTACCAGTAGGGCCACGATTCCGATCACAAGGATTTCGAAACCGCCGATACCGGGTCCTAGACCACCCATAACTCAGCGTCTTTCAGAGAAATCAGTGGGTTTCTTTGTCTTCGGTACGGGTAATGGTGCCGACCGGCGGCTCGTTCTTGGCCTTGTCTTCGTCCTTCAAGCCGTCCTTGAAGGCACGGATACCCTTGGCGGCATCACCCATGATAGACGACAGCTTGCCGCGTCCACCAAATAGAACGGCTACCACGACAATAACGATCGCCCAGTGCCAGAAACTCATAGCGCCCATGGAAAAACCTCCTCGGTAGGCCACGACTCCCGCAGCCCGAACACAGATTGTTATCCCTCATATAGTCGGAGTGATGGCACTGAGGAAAGGGACACTGTAGTCATCGGGCAATGAGTCTCATCGATCACGTCATCATCCACACCGACGGAGCCTGCAAGGGCAACCCTGGGCCCGGCGGCTGGGGCGCTATTTTACAGTCGCGCGGCCATGAAAAAGAGCTGTGGGGCGGTGAATTAAACACCACCAATAACCGCATGGAAATGTTGGCGGCAATTTCGGCTCTGGAGGCCCTCAAACGTCCATGCCGCGTGGATTTGCACACTGACAGCAAATACGTGATGCAGGGCGTGACCGAATGGATCAGAGGCTGGAAAGCCCGCGGCTGGAAAACCGCCGACAAGAAACCGGTCAAGAACGAAGACCTGTGGCGTAGATTGGATGAAGCCCGCAATCGCCACGAAGTGAAATGGCACTGGGTCAAAGGTCATGCCGGGCATGAACTGAACGAACGCGCCGATTCGCTGGCCAATCGCGGCGTAGAAGAAACCCGCGCTCGCTGATTGCGGCGCGGGTTCCAATTAATCGAAAATCAAGCTGATCTATTGAAGGCGGACCCGCAGTCGTCCCGCCGTGACCTGCTCAACGATTACATTCTCGCCAACCAGAGGATTGCTGTCACTGATTTCAGCAGCCCATTCGGCCCCGGAAATAAACACGCGACCTACCCCGTTATTAAACGGTTCGACTACGCGTGCCGACTGGCCGATCAAACGAAGATTCACATCATTGATGTCGGGCACGTCTGCCGGATTAACCCGTTTGACCAGCCGCTTTGAAACCAGCGTCAGCACAACGGTCAGTGCAGCAAAGACCGCGCCCTCTACCTTCAGACCCAGTTCGGGAGCCAAGGCAGCAAGTAAGGCGGTTACCCCCGCTGCCACAGCTGGCCATAACAGCCACTCGGTGGAGAACATCGCTTCGATCCCCAAAAGGATTACCCCGATGCCCAGCCACAACCAGAACGGCTGGGTTGCATAAAGTCCGGCAAGCCAATCCATAGAGGTCACTCCGTTGGCGGAACGCCTGTCGCACGCGACGGCGCAGAGCGACGTGCAGGAGCAGGCTGTTGTTGAGGCGCAGGACGAGGTGCACGCGGCGCATCATGTGGCTGACGCGCCATACCGACCAATTCGCCAACACCGGCAATCGTACCTACTAAAGCCGACATTTCACTGGGAACGATGACAGTCTTTTGCTGCGGGCTGCGGGCCAGTTCGGCAAAGGCTTCGACGTATTTCTGGGCTACAAAGTAGTTGATGGCGTTCACATCGCCTACAGCAATGGCTTCTGACACCATGGCTGTTGCGCGAGCTTCTGCCTCGGCTTCACGCTCGCGGGCTTCGGCGTCACGGAAGGCCGCTTCCTTGCGGCCTTCGGATTCCAGAATAGCCGACTGTTTGGCACCTTCGGCGCGGGCGATTGCGGCTTGTTTCTCACCGTCTGCCTCGGTGATGACCGCACGACGTTCGCGCTCGGCCTTCATTTGGCGGGCCATGGCATTGGTAATGTCCACCGGCGGCGTCAAATCCTTGATCTCGATACGTGCAACCTTAACGCCCCAAGGCGCGGTGGCTGAGTCAATCACATGCAACAGGCGTGTATTGATACTGTCACGCTGGCTCAGCACCTCGTCCAGTTCCATCGAACCGACCACCGTCCGCAAATTGGTCATACAAAGCTGGGCAATGGCATAGGTCAGGTTGTCGACACGATAGGCCGCAGCCGATGCATCAATCACCTGAATGAAAACGATGCCGTCGACCTTCACCATGGCATTGTCCTTGGTGATGACTTCTTGCGTCGGCACATCCAGAACCTGCTCCATCATGTTCATACGGCGGCCAATGCGCTCGATGAACGGTGTCAGAATATGGATGCCGGGATTGAGGGTCTTGGTATAGCGGCCGAAGCGTTCGACAGTGAATTCACGCCCCTGCGGCACGATTTTAACAACGCTGAATAGCAATATCAGCGCGAACGCCACAAAGGGAATGACAAAAAACAAGCCCATCGTATCCTCCGATTGAACTTGCTGACCTTAACAGTGCTTTCGTCTTTTTGGCCAGATTTTTGCCACAAGTGAACGGATTGTCATGTTGTCGCAGATCACCTTTGTGATGCTGCATATGCAGCCTGGATAATGCGACGGGTTTCATCCCAATCCACCATCTCCAGCGCCTGTTCCAGCGGTACAAAGCGCGCCTTGTCAGCATCATCTCCCGCCACAGCCTCGCCCGACACCCATCGCGCCCAATAATCGATCAGCACATAGTGCCGGTTCGCTTCCGGAAAAATGCCGTCCACCACATCGATGAGGCCGCCAATCTCGGCTTTGACACCCGTTTCCTCGATCAATTCTCGAATCGCCGCATCGACCAGTCTTTCCCCCGGTTCGATGTGCCCCCCGGGTAGGCTCCATTCACCCTTCTTGGGTGGTTTACCGCGCTGGATGAGAAGGACTTCATCTCCCTTAATACAGACAACACCGACGGCGGGGACTGGAGTCATGATTATTTCGCCAAAAGACTGTTCAAGAGCACAGGTTTGCCCTTTCACCACCGCGCTGCTTTTGTCAAAAGGGCAAACATGACCTTCCCTACGCCCCAAGCCCTCGCCGAGCTGAAAGCGGCTCTTCCAGACGCCTTTACCGAGGACGCCAATGAAATGGCCCCTTGGCTGACCGAATGGCGTGGGCGCTGGACGGGCCATACGCCTCTGCTTCTGCAACCGCGCACGACTGCAGAGGTCCAGAAGGCCGTTGAAATCTGTGCGCGTCATGGCGTCGCCATCGTCACTCAGGGTGGTGGCACAGGCCTCGTCGGCGGCCAAATCCCCTATGGCGAGATTCTATTGTCAACGCGTAAGCTGCGCGAAGTGCGCGACGTGACACCTCTTGATGATGCCATGACGGTTGAGGCCGGCATCACCCTGCTGGAAGCCCAGGACATCGCCAAAGCCAACAACCGTTTCTTTCCGTTATCTCTGGCTGCCGAAGGCTCGGCCACTATTGGCGGCGTAATATCCACGAACGCAGGCGGCACACAGGTTCTGCGATACGGCATGATGCGCGATCTGGTTCTGGGCATCGAGGCGGTCATGCCGGACGGTCAGGTCTTCAATGGCCTGAAACGCCTACGCAAAGACAATACCGGCTACGATCTCAAACAGCTTCTGATCGGGGCTGAAGGAACTCTGGGTGTAATCACCGCAGCCACTCTCAAACTGTATCCAATCATGCGCTCGCGCTGCGTAGCCTTTGTCGGCCTCGAAAGCGCTGCCGCTTCTATCGAGCTATTGGCCCGCGCCAAGGATGAAACCGGCGGCGGTGTGGAAGCCTTCGAAATGATGAAGCGCCTCGGTATGGAATTGGTAATCAAGAACATTCCCGACACGCGTGAACCCCTTGAGACCACGCCGCCTTGGTACGTGCTGATCGAAATCACCAGTGGTACTGTCGGGGGTGCCGAAGCCCAGATGGAGCGCCTGTTGGAGGTTGCCTTTGAGGAAGGCCTGATCACAGACGCCTCTATCGCCCAGAACGACGCCCAGCGCGCCCAATTCTGGCGTCTGCGGGAAGAACATTCTGCAGCCCTGAAACCCGAAGGTGGCGGCTGGAAACATGACGTTTCAGTGCCGATCAGTCGCATTGCCGATTTTATCGACGAAGCAACAACGGCTGTCGAAACTTTCCATCCGGGATGCCGCGTTTCCTGCTTTGGCCATATCGGGGACGGCAATCTGCATTACGACATTATCCCCGGCATCGGTGAAGACATCTCTGCCTTTATCGCTCTCTGGAAAGAAGGGTCGCAGATCGTTCACGATGTCGTGGCCAAGTATAATGGTTCGATCTCGGCGGAACATGGGCTTGGTCGCCTGAAAACCGAAGAGGTCAAACGCTATAAATCCCCGCTCGAAATCCAGACTATGGCGGCCATCCGCAAGGCAATCGATCCCCAACGCATCATGAATCCAGCCGTCCTGTTCTGACCGCCGTTAAAACAGTGGCAGCCGGAAAACTTGTCTTATCAAGGTTTAAACTGACACAGTTTAATCCTATGTGAGCCGCGACTAGGGAGCGTGCCTTGCTGATTGTTATTTCTCCAGCCAAGAAATTGGACTTCACAACCGCGTCCGGTGATCTACCGATGACGCCGCGTCGCTGTGCGCCGGAAACAGCCGAGTTGTCGAAGGTCACCAAGAAATTGACCCGCGCCGACCTGCGACGCCTGATGTCCATCTCCGAAGCACTGGCTGACCTCAATTACGAGCGCTTCCAAGCGTTCGACAATGACAAAACTGAAGACGCGGTTCAGGCCGTTTTCGCCTTTGCCGGTGATGTCTATGAAGGTCTGAAAGCCCGCGAAATGTCGGCGGATGATCTTATGTGGGCCCAGGATCATCTACGGATCCTGTCAGGCTTCTATGGTTTACTGCGACCGCTGGACGGTATGCACCCCTATCGTCTGGAAATGGGCACCCGCCTGAAAACGCCGCGCGGTAATACGCTTTATGATTTCTGGGGCGAGCGCATCTCGTTGCGCCTCAACGAGGACGCTCAAGGCCATCTTGAACAGTCTTTGATCAATCTGGCTTCGCAGGAATATTTCGGCGCAGTCGATGCCAAGGCGCTTAAACTCAAAGTCATCACGCCGCACTTCAAGGAACGTAAGGACGGGGTGGATCGCATCATCTCTTTCCATGCGAAAAAAGCTCGCGGTGCCATGGCCCGTTACATCATCGAAAACCGTATAGAAGAGTCTGAATTTCTGAAGAAATTTAACCAAGACGGCTACAGATTCGATGCCCCTTCCTCAACGGATACGGACTGGATATTCATCAGAGAAGGAAATTCCTGATGCTTTGATGGCAGACAGGCGCTAGTTTCCCCCCAAATCAGAACAGGTTGGATACGCGCCTATGTTTGCCATGAACGATCTTAAGGGTCAGGTTGCCGTCGTTACCGGCTCCACCTCGGGTATCGGTCTTGCCCTCGCCTCTGCGGCTGCCGAATGCGGAGCCTCCGTGGTATTGAACGGTCTTGGCGATGCCAATGGGATCGAAAATACACGCGCAGACCTAGAAGCTAAGACAGGGGTGCGCGTTCTCTATCACGCCGCCGACATGACCAAACCGGACGAAATCGCCGACATGGTCGCCTATGCCCATAAGGAACTGGGGCGTCTGGATATTCTCGTGAACAATGCGGGTATCCAGCATGTCGAAGCCGTCGAAAAATTCCCGAACGATGCGTGGGAACGGATTATCTCGATCAACCTGTCCTCGGCCTTCTATGCCACCAAAGCCGCTGTGCCGATCATGCAGTCTCAGGGGCGTGGCCGCATTATCAACGTCGCATCGGCTCATGGTCTTGTCGCCAGCCCGTTCAAATCAGCCTACGTCGCAGCCAAACATGGCGTCATTGGCTTTACCAAGACTGTGGCGCTGGAGTTGGCTCAACAGGGCATTACCTGTAACGCGATCTGTCCCGGCTTTGTGCACACGCCCATCGTGGACAAACAGATCGACGATCAGGCCCGCACCCGTAATATGAGCCGCGAGGATGTGATGAAAAACGTCATCCTCGGCTCTCAACCGACCAAACAATTCGTCACAACCGACCAACTGGCAGGTATCTTCCTCTATCTGGTATCCGATCTGGGTGCTTCGGCGAACGGCAGTTCTTATTCGGTCGACGGCGGCTGGACAGCCCAATAAGCTAAAGGCCTCTCAGCGGAGGCCTCTTATGGCTGCAAAGCTTAAACCTGTTTGCCTTGCCCTTCAGGGCGGTGGTTCGCACGGTGCCTTTCAATGGGGTGTTCTTGACCGTTTGCTCGAGGATGACCGCATAGAGATCAAGGCCGTCACCGCCGCCTCTGCCGGGGCCATGAATGCCGCCACTCTGGTCACAGGACTGGAGCGCAGCGGGGCCACTGGCGCACGTGAAGCGCTGGACTTGCTGTGGCATGAGGTCAACCAGTCGGGTGGACGCAATGTATTCGGTACATCCGGCGCATGGCTAAAAAGCCTGACACCTCAATGGATGACCGAAAACCCTGTCTGGCAGGCCAGTCAGACCTTGGCCATGTCTATGAGCCCCTACAGCTTCAATCCGCTTAATCTAAACCCTTTAAAAAGGGTCATTGAAGCTGTTGTTGATTTCGAGGCTGTAAAGGCATCGAAAATTCGCATCCATATTTCAGCTACCGCTGTCCGCGCTGGACAATCGCGCATCTTTAGCAATGACGAAATGTCCGCCGATGTACTAATGGCCAGCGCGTGCCTTCCGCACCTGTTTCAGGCAGTCGAGATTGATGGCGAGCCGTATTGGGATGGTGGCTATCTGGCTAATCCGGCACTTTGGCCATTGTTCGCCAAGGATGTACCCGACGATATTATCCTGCTGCCGCTTAATCCTGTTTTCCGGAACGATACCCCCAAACAGTCTGCGGACATCATGGACCGCTTGAACGAGATTCTGTTTAACGCCCCTCTGATTGCCGAATTACGCACCATTGCCATGACCCAGCGCTTGATCGACGAAGGCAGGTTGATACGGGCAGACACATGGCAGGCTCCGAAAATCCATGCCATTTTGGCTGACAAGTGGCTGGGTCAACTGTCACTGGCATCGAAAGCTGATACCGAGTGGAGTTTTTTGTCTTCGCTTAAATCCTTAGGACGCGAGGCCGCATCGCAATGGATCGCAGCCTGTTTTGACGATGTTGGAAAACGGACCAGCGTCGATCTGCAAGACGTTTTTCTTTAGCCGACAAAACCGGCCGCGCGGTTCAGACGGTCATTGATCGCTTCGCCTAACCCCGTCACCGGAATAGGTGAAATCGCTATCCCTACGGGCTTGGTACGATCTGCCTCGCGCAAGAGACGAAACAGATTAGCCGCAGCCTCGCGTAGGTTTCCGCTGGTACTGAGACTCCAGCGCGGATCACCAATGCCTTCACCAAACCCCAGCAATATCTCGCCGTCTTTTGCTTTCGTGGCATTAATCCGCACAGGTGCGTCCGGTGCATAGTGCAACGTCAAGCGCCCAGGTGAACGATGTCCTTCTGCGGTGTTGGCTGCCAAAGGCCCCACCACAACTTCGATCTGCTCACGAGTGATGGTGCCGGGGCGCAGCAAGGCAACCTGATCGCCCAGCACTGAAACCACAGTGCTTTCGACACCCTCGCGGCACGGGCCTCCATCCACTGCCGCGCTCGTAGACGCTCCTGTCTCTTCGATCGCATCAGCAAAGGTGGTGGGGCTTGGGCGGCCCGAGCGATTGGCAGAAGGTGCCACAACCGCACCATCAAAGGCCGAAATCACTGCCCTCGCCTTTTCATGGGCCGGCACGCGGATCGCAACACTGTCCAGTCCACCTCGCGCCAGATCGCACACCCGTCCACTATCACGGATAGGCGCGACAATCGTCAAAGGCCCCGGCCAGAAAGCCTTGGCCAAAGCACGGGCGCGCTCATCAAATACTGCTATAGATTCGGCTGCGGCCAAATCTCTCACATGAGCGATCAGAGGATTGAAACGCGGACGGCCCTTTGCCTCAAAAATTTTGACCACCGCATCTGGGTTAGAGGCATCGGCCGCCAGTCCGTAAACTGTCTCGGTCGGCAAAATGACCAGATGCCCCGCACGCAGCGCTTTTGCCGCTTTTTCAGGGCTATCACCCTTTTTGGGAGCATCATCAGACATCAGACAGGGCTTTCCTTACGTTGCGGCACTGGTTCAAACCGCTTGTCGCGCTTTTAGCGCTTATTGGCTTCACTGAGCGGATTTTCGACCAAAGTCCAAGTGGTCTTGCGCAAGCTCACAGGAAAGCCGACAAAACGGCATCTAATTTAAGGATTTCCGATGACTTACCGCGCCCCAGTCCGTGACATCGCTTTTGCTCTCGAAGCTATTGCCGGTATCGAAAACGTCGCTGCAACCGGTGCCTTTCCGGACTATGACACCGATGTAGCCACGGCCATCATCGAGGCTGCTGGCCAATTCTCTGAAGAAGTTCTGGCTCCGCTGAACCGCGTCGGCGACCTTAATCCTGCAACGATTTCTAACGGCAATGTCACAGCTTCGCCGGGTTTTGCCGATGCCTATAAGCAGTTCGCTGCCGGTGGCTGGACCTCTCTGACCGCCTCGGCTGAAGCCGGTGGTCAAGCCCTGCCAAAGGCGCTGGAACTGGCAGCCTACGAAACCGTCCACGCAGCCAACATGGCATTCGGCCTTTGCCCAATGCTGTCGCTGGCCTCGATAGAAGCGCTTGAAGCGGTCGGTACCGACTTCCAGAAGCACACCTATCTGCCAAAACTGGTTTCGGGTGAATGGACGGGTGCCATGGTGCTGACCGAACCGGGCGCTGGCTCGGACCTTGGTGCTCTGGTGGCTACTGCCACTCCGACCGAAGACGGCAAATACCTGCTGAACGGCCAGAAGATCTTCATCACCTGGGGTGACCACGACGCCACGGACAATATCGTCCATCTGGTTCTGGCCCGCCTTCCGGGCGCTCCAGCTGGCCCGAAGGGCATCTCGCTCTTCCTCGCCTCGAAATTCCACCTCGACGCCGATGGCAACCCGACCGCAGAGCGTAACAGCTTCCGTCCGGTTGGCCTGGAGCACAAACTGGGCATCCACGGCAGCCCGACCTGCGTCATGCAGTACGAAAACGCCGTTGCCGAACTGGTTGGCCGTCCGAACGAGGGCCTCGCCCACATGTTCGTGATGATGAACGCTGCCCGTCTGGCCGTTGGCGTTGAAGGCGTCGGCATTGCCGAGCGTGCCTACCAGCACGCCCTCGCCTATGCTCTGGAACGCCGCCAAGGCACCAGCATCTGGACCGGACAGCGCAATGCGCCGCTGTTCGACCTGCCGGACGTGCGCCGCATGCTGGTGGTGATGAAGTCCAAGATCGCCGCCGCCCGCGCCATCTGCTTCTCGACCGGCGTTGCCGCCGACATGGCCCGCCATGCCGCGACCGAGGAAGAGCGCAAAATCTGGAAGGGTCGCGAAGACCTCTTCACCCCGATCGCCAAGGCATGGTCCACCGATGTCGGCTGTGAAGTCGCCTCGCTGGGTGTTCAGGTCCACGGTGGCATGGGCTTCATCGAAGAAACCGGCGCGGCCCAGTATTATCGCGATGCCCGCATCACCCCGATCTACGAAGGCACCAACGGCATTCAGGCCATGGACCTCGTGGGTCGCAAACTGTCGATGGATGGCGGTGAATCGGCCAAGCGCCTGATCGAGGACATGAAGGTGACCCTTCATCAACTGGCATCCCTCTATTCGGGCAAGCCGGTCGAGCGTTTCGCCAACGCCATTGAATCGGTCGAGGACGCCACATTGTGGCTGCTGGACGCCAAAGCCGACAAGGATCGTGCTGCCGATGTTCTGGCCGGTGCTGATTCCTATCTGAAACTGCTGGGCGATGTTGTCGGCGGCTGGATGCTGGCCAAGGGCGCTCTGGCGGCCAAAGCCAAGCTGGACGCCAATGATGGCGACGCAGCATGGCTGCAAGGCAAGTTGGACCTTTACGAAGCCTATGCTGCCAATGTTCTGGGCCACGTCTCCAGCCGTCTGGCTGGCGTCGGCCAAGGCGGCGACCTGCTGCACCGCCTGACGTTGGAAGCTCTGGCTGGCTAACTTGGCGGGCTAATCCGCTCAACTCAGCTTTGCAAATGATCACGCCTCCTGCATCCTCGGTGCGGGAGGTGTTTTCATGTTTGCAACTGTAGCATTGGCTGCCCTTTTGTCCGATCCGGTCGCTGTTCCCGTCGAACCGGAACAAACGCCTCTGGAATGGGTCATCCTCCCGCAGGCAACACCGGAAGACTATCCGGTAATGGCCGGTCAGTTGGCGCTTAACGGATACGCTTTGGTTGAATGTGAAGCCGACCCACAGGGTATTCCGATTAACTGCCTCAGCTTGACCTCGTCACCGGCCCATCTGGGTTTCGATACCGCTGCGATCAATGTGGTTCAGCGTGGTCGCATGTCGCCCGCTTCAATCGAGAACACCGACACGCGCCGCTTTACCGTCAGAATTCCATTCAGGTCACGCCCCTTTGAAACCCGTCCCGAATGGAAAGGCCCAGAGCCGACCGAGGTTCAACTCAATGCAGGCAGACAATTTGCCCGAAACACGGTGATGCGCCACCCCCCTATTGCCGTACGCATGCGCCAAGTCTGGCAACTGGATCGTTTGCCTGCCGAACAGCGAGATGCTCTAACGGCATGGCTGAACGAACTGGCTCCTTCGCGCGAGAAGGACGTCGCAGATACTGCAATCGCTGTGGCCCGTGTGCTGGCCGTTCATGGTGTAGATAGCTGGCCGAACTCCCAACCGGAAAACCACGCCGAGTGGCGAAGGGATATGGCGCTGGCACGCCCCGACGATAGCAGTATCGCCATGAAAGAAATCGCACGCCGCTATTGCGCGACTTTTGCCTGTGTAAGCGATTAGGTCTGTGCGGCACGCCCGTTTTGATCTACCGGCCAAGCTAAAGCTCTGATCGCAGGGTCAGTCATCGGTATCGGGGGAAACCGTTATGATCATATCTCTAGGCTTGGCGCTTATGACCACAGTCGTGGAACCGGCGGCGCTTGGTACTGAGACGCCAGCCATCGTTGTGACTGTCGAGTCCCTTCCCAAACCGGTCGTCATAACCAACCCATCATGGAAGATACTGCCCGAGGCGACAGAGGCAGACTATCCGCATCTGGCCGCACATCTGGGCATTGCGGGCCATGTTGTTGTGGAATGTAAGGTCAGTCCAGAAGGCGTCCCCGATTGCGAGACGGTGTCGGCAGTGCCCGAAGGTCTCGGCTTCGAGGATACCGCCATCGCCGTTGCCGAACGCGGCAGACTTCATCCCCGAACAGTCGACGGCGCGGCCGTCGAAAGCCAAATCCGCCTGTCACTGCCCTTTTATCCGTCCGAGAATGATACCCGCCCAACTACCGAATGGAACGGGCCAGCGCCCACCAATGCGAACCTGATAGCGGGTCTGGTGGCCGCTCAGGCTTGGGGGCCGACACTCGCCGCATCCGACCAAGCTGTTTGGGGTCTGAACCAGCTCTCGCCGGATCGCGCCCAAGTGGTTCAGCAATGGATTTCCGAAATGTATATCGGAAGCACCAATGCCAAATTACTAGGACGCGCCTTTGCCATGGTTCTGGCGAAACGCGGCCATGCCACCATGCCCGCCGAGCCGCCACAAGACTGGGCCGAATGGAGCAGCGACCTCAGTCATGCGGTGAACAACCTCTATTCATACGACGCCAATTACGGCCCGCTAAAACAGCGATACTGTGCGCGTTATGACTGCGGACCTGCGCCCGCAGCACGCTGAGAATCCAGCAGGTTAATAGTCTCGTGAATGTACTGGCCGTGCCCGACGACACCCAGCTCGATTCCCTCGCCATTGCCCTGAACCTCTTTGATCAGCACACCCGCGATGAACGGGTTGGTCGGCACCGGTGCCCCCGGAACGCGCTTGGCAGCCGGCACCCAGAATACCGGCCCGCCGGAATTCCCCTGCGAGACATTAAAGTCCAGCAGGAAGGTTTTGAAATACTGAACCGGCGTCAGAGGCCATGAACTGATCCGGCCTGACCTCAGGATAGGAAAGCCCGCACGATTGGCCGACAGGCCATGCGGATACCCCAAGGCAAACAGCTCGTCCCCAGGTCCCATACGCCATTGATCGAACGTATCGGCATTGGCAATCCAGCCCACCGGAATGGCCGCGCGGGTAAACTCTTCGGGGGCTGTGATTTCCAGAACAGCGACATCTTCCGTCGGGTGCTGGGTCCACAGGGGCGTACCATCTTCCTGACGGATCGGCAGGTCCGCAGGGGCATAGCGCCAGTTGCCGTCACTTTCGGCAAATCGCCAGCCAATACGGGCCACAGGATTGGGCATGACACGGAACACATGCTCTGCCGTCACCAGCAAAAGGCGCGGCGTGCCGTCGGGTCGCGGAGCCTGAACCAGAAAGCCGGTTCCCACCTTGCGACGTCCCTCGCCTATATTCTGGTCCAGCTGGACCGTCGCATTGATAAGCCCCAGCGTCATATCCCACTCGGCAGCAGGCATCTGGGCAACGGGCGGTTCGAAGGGAAGTGCATCAATGGCCATAACCGCCATTTGACCTGACGCCGCGACAGGCACAAGGTCCGCTCCGAAGATCAATTGAGGGGATATCTATGAATCGCCGCGAACTTATCGCTTCCAGCGCCGCAGCCAGTCTTCTGGCTGCATCGCCTGCCCTCGCCCGCCCTAGTGCGGTAAACCAGACTACCGGAGCCCGAATGTCCCGTCCCGTTGCGCCCGTCGCCAAGAAAGTCCCTGTCACCATCGAACAGTTGGGCCGCACCCGTACCGATGAATATCAGTGGATGAAGGACGACAACTGGCAGGCTGTTCTGCGCGACCCCAAGCTGATCAAGGCCGATGTCCGCGACCATCTGAACGAAGAAAATGCCTATCGCGAGGCCATGATGGCCTCGACCCTGCCGCTCCAGAACCAGATGTTCGAGGAGATGAAGGGCCGCATCAAGGAAGATGACGCCTCGGTGCCCGCCGCAGACGGTCCTTGGGAATATTACACTCGCTATAATTCAGGCGATCAGCACCCCTTATACTGCCGCCGCCCACGCGGACGCACCGATGGCGAGATCATCCTGCTGGATGCCAATGCACTGGCCAAGGACAAGGCCTATTCGGATGTCGGCAGTGTCGAGGCCAGCCCTGATCACAACCTGTATGGCTATTCCGAAGATGCCCAAGGGTCCGAGGTCTTCAAAATCTACATCAAAGATCTGACCACTGGCATGGTCCTGCCGGATGCTATCGGTTCGGCGACGGGCGATTTCACCTTCTCGCCGGACAGCCAGTGGATCTTCTGGATCAACCGCAACGATAATGGCCGACCGGACAAGATTTTCCGTCGACCCGTGCGCGGCGGTGAAATCACTCTGGTTTACGAAGAAGAAGACGAAGGCATGTTCCTCGGCCTTAGCCGCACTTCGGATGATGCCTTTATCAAGATCAGCATCGCCAATCAGGAAACCTCCGAAACCCGACTGATTCTCGGTTCCCAACCGACTGCCACGCCGGTTATCGTAGAACCACGCGTCGAAGCCCGCCTCTATGAAATGGACCACTGGGGCGACCGCTGGGTGATCCGCACCAATGCCGACGATGCGATGGACTTCAAGATCGTCGAAGCCCCGACCGACGCGCCAGCCAAGGCCAACTGGAAAGACCTCGTGGCCCATACGCCGGGCCGCTATATCGAAGGCTTCGACCTGACCAAGGATTTCGTATCGCGTCAGGAACGCTTTGACGCCAATACCCGTATCGTCATCCGTGACCGCGCAGGAGCGGAACACGAAATCGCTGTCGATGAACCGGCCTACAGCCTGTCTCTAGCCGGTGCGTCAGAGTTCGACACCCCGACCATCCGTTACACCTACAACTCCATGTCCACGCCGACCTCGGTTTATGACTATGACCAGAAGTCGCGCGAGCGCACCTTGCGCAAGGTTCAAGAAGTGCCGTCGGGCCACAACGCGACCGACTATGTGGTCGAGCGCCTGAACGCGCCTGCATCCGATGGTCAACTGGTGCCGGTGTCGATCCTGCGCCACAAGAACACGCCGGTGGATGGTTCTGCGCCTGTGCTGCTTTATGGCTATGGGTCCTATGGCATGTCGATGAGCGCCAGCTTCTCGACCAACCGCCTGTCGCTGGTGGATCGCGGCTTTATCTATGCCATCGCCCATATTCGCGGTGGTGCCGACAAGGGCTGGAACTGGTTCCTCGATGCCCGTCGCTTCACCAAGAAGAACACCTTCACCGACTTCATCGCAGCCGCAGAGCATCTAATCGACAAGAACTATGCCCGCGCCGGAAACATCGTCGCCGAGGGCCGCTCTGCCGGTGGCCTGTTGGTCGGAGCTGTCACCAATATGCGCCCAGACCTGTGGGCCGGTGTGATTGGCGGGGTTCCGTTCGTGGACCTGATCAACACCATGAGCGACACCAGCCTGCCGCTGACCCCGCCGGAATGGCCCGAATGGGGCAACCCGCTCGAGGATGCCGAGGCCTATGACTATATGTGGTCCTACAGCCCCTATGACCAGATTGGCCCCAAGGCCTATCCAGCTGTTCTGGCCACTGGCGGCTTGTCCGATCCGCGCGTGACCTATTGGGAACCGCAAAAATGGGTGGCGCGTCTGCGCCCCGTCACCACCTCGTCCAATCCGGTCCTGCTCAAGATCAATATGGAGGCCGGCCACTTCGCCTCGTCGGGCCGCTTTGACTATCTGAAGGACATTGCCCTCGATTACGCCTTTGCCATCTGGGCCGTGAACAAAGGCTGGGAGCGGGACTTCGCCTGATGCGCGATGCGGTAATCCGTGAGGCGGTGGAAGCAGACTTCCCCGCCATCACTGCCATCTATGCCGAAAATGTCGCCAATGGTTGCGGCACGTTCGAGCTGGAAGCGCCCGAGCTTACCGAAATGAAAGCCCGTTTTGCCTATGTGGCGGCCTTGGGACTTCCGCGCCTCGTCGCAGAATCGGACGGCATAGTTCTGGGTTATGCTTATGTGAGCCCATTTCGGGCCCGCGAGGCCTATCGCTATATGGTCGAGGATTCGATTTATCTGGCCGCCAACGCCCGCGGCATGGGAATCGGGGGGCGTCTTTTGGATGCTCTCATCGATTCCTGCACGAAAATTGGCCTTCGCCAGATGGTCGCGGTCATCGGCGACTCGGAAAATGAAGGCTCGATTGCCCTTCATCGCTCCAGAGGATTCGCTGATTCCGGTATTTTTCACGCCGCAGGGTGGAAACATGACGGCTGGCGCGATGTGATCTTCATGCAAAAGCCGTTGAACAGCGGTGGAGATACGCCACCGAACACCGCCGGTTTGGCTATAAAAGACCCCCACTAAAAGCCCGATCCTGCGGGCATTTCACCTTCCAAAGGGGCAAGTTTTACGCACCTTCACGGAGCGTCGATTTTCAAAATTGGCGTATTTTTTCAGGGGTCTGCACGTTTTTATGTTGACCCGAAACGCTGCCCCACCTAAACACCACCTCGTTCCCGCCGGACACGGCGCGAACGGGACCAAGCGGGTGTAGCTCAGTTGGTTAGAGTGCCGGCCTGTCACGCCGGAGGTCGCGGGTTCGAGCCCCGTCACTCGCGCCACTCCCCTTCTTATGAAGATGGAGTGGCGCATACCGCTCTTGGTCCAAAATACTTTCAGAAAATAAAATCATCTCAACACGACACCCTCATTGCGCCTCGCAACGAGGTGTTTGGCGTTAGTTGACTTTTAACCAGAACACTTACAGAACATCAGCAACGGTTCACGCCTTGTTCTGAAAGCGCTCGCTCCATGCTCACTAAAAAGCAGCACGAACTCCTGATGTTCATCCATGAACGTATTAAGGAGACGGGCGTGTCGCCGTCCTTCGACGAAATGAAGGAGGCGCTGGATCTGGCGTCCAAATCGGGCATCCACCGCCTGATTACGGCCCTTGAGGAACGCGGCTTCATCCGTCGTCTGGCCCACCGTGCGCGCGCGCTTGAGGTTGTGAAGCTGCCCGAACAAGCCACCGCTGCCGCGCCCGCCCGTGGCCGCGCACCGTTTAAGCCGGACGTGATCGAAGGTGGTGGCCAAAACCGCACTCAGGCTCACATAGCGGCTAATGACGTTCGCGAACTGCCACTGCTCGGCAAGATCGCTGCGGGTACCCCGATTACCGCCATCCAGCACGAAACCGACCGTCTTTTCGTACCGGAAACCATGCTGGGCGCTGGTGAACACTATCTGCTCGAAATCGAGGGCGATTCGATGATCGAGGCCGGTATCCTTGACGGTGATGTGGTCGTCATCAAACGCATCAATCAGGCCAATTCTGGCGAGATTGTTGTGGCTTTGGTTGAGGGCGAGGAAGCCACGCTCAAACGCCTGCGTAAAAAGGGCCAGTCGATTGCCCTTGAGCCTGCCAACCGTCTTTATGAGACCCGTATCTTCGGCCCCGATCAGGTCGAGGTTCAGGGCAAGCTGGTCGGCCTGATCCGCCGCTATCACTGATAGTCAGGGTCGCCCCAGCGCGACCAAGGGCGCTCACCGCGAACATCGCGTACCCAACGGGCCTTCCAGCCGCTCTGGGTACGCCAAAGCTCTACGGCACCCTTGGTCGCAAAATCACGTCCATCCAGAACCAGTGCATCCGCGCACTCATGCGGCAGTGAAGGCACTTCGGACCTGACCGCAACAACCTCGGCACTCGCACACATTGCCGACATGACCTTTTCGTCCGGCACGGCGCGTCCCCACCACAGCGCGACAGGCATCTGCCCCGCATCGGCTCGGCAATAGGTTCGCCCGCATTTCCAGCCTTCCTTCGGGCGCTCGGTGACATCCAGATCCCATCGCTGTGCCCACATGGTGGATGCAAAGGCCCGCACCTTGCGAAACACCTCTGCCTCATGCCCGCGAACCACAGCGGCATTTGTCGCTGCATCACCAATCCAGATATCGGGTACTTGAGGGCGCGGCCAAAGCACGACCGCACAGGCCAGCGGCAATCCCAGAACCCTCAGCCACCCGCGCCACAGGCACATGAATAATATGCCCACGAACGCCACTGGCAGGGCCACAGTAGGCGCACTGGGCATGGTGTGAACCGCCCCCGGCAAGTCGGCCGCCCAATGGCCAATCGCCAGCATGAAACCAACACCCTGCCCTGCCAGCCAAAGGAACGGTGCCCCCAGCCCGACCGGTTCCAGCAATGCCCCTAATGCCAAACTGGGCAGCATAATCAGGTCGGCCAAAGGCGCACTGGCCATATTGGCCACCAGCCCATACATGCTGGTCCGGTTGAAATGGTGCATGACGAACGGCCCTGTCGCCATCCCCGCGACCAGACTGGCCGCCACGGCTGCAAATGCCCATGATCCCGCACGCTGGATTGCGGCAATGGGCCACGGCGTGTTGATCTCCTTGATCCTGCGCGGCCAGATTTCTGCCAGTGCGACAAGTGCCGCTGTTGCCGCAAACGACATCTGAAACCCCGGCGCAATCACCGATTCAGGCCGTAACAACAGCACCACAAAGGCCGCGGCTGCCAAGGCCCGCATACTAATCGCCCGACGATCCAGCAGGATGGCGATAAAGGCTATGCTTGCCGTCACCGCCGCGCGCTCGGCCGGTGGCGGCGCACCTGAAATCACCAGATACGCCCCGACAGCCAGCAATCCCCCCACTGCCGCAACCTTCTTTCCTGATACGCGCAAGGCCAGCCATGGCCATAGCGCAACCAACAAGCGCACCAGAAAGAAGGAAAACCCTCCAACCACGGCCATGTGCAGCCCCGAAATCGACAGGATGTGCGCCAAGCCGGAATCGCGCATGGCCTGAAGATCATCTTCACCGATCCACGTCTCGTGCCCCGTCACCATGGCCGCCGCTATGCCACCGCGCTGTGGCCCCAGACGCGCCACCAGTCGCTCGGCCATATTAAAGCGCACGGCATTGATCCGCATTTCCATCCGGACGCGCCATGTTGGCACCCCAAGATGGGCCTCGCGCGTATCGCCCAAGCCAAACAGAACCCCACCCAAGCTCTCGAACCATGCCATCCGGCCAAAATCATAAGATGCCGGACTGGCCGGAGCCGGTGGCGGATTCAGCAGGCCATAAATTGACACCGCATCACCCGGCCTTGGCGGCTCGCCCTTTACCGTCGCTCGCAGCCTGTGCGGCACGTCCTCGAAGGCGATTCCCCTGATCCGGACCGGAGCCAGCACCACCCTGTGGCCACGCGCCCCCGGTGAATCGACGTCAATGACATAGGCCTCGACCAAAGTCGGTTTGGTCATAGAGGGCGCAATCGGGGCCGCCACCGCATCGGATCGTGCCTTGGCCACCCACGTCCCTGACAGCACGCAGGCCACCATCAACAAGGACAGTGTGATGCCACGCCCCATCCCTCGCCATTTGGCCAAAAGCCACGCCACAACAGAGAAAAAGCCCATTACAAACAGAGGCAATACAGGCGGCTCTGTCTTCAGAGCGAAATAGATGGCACAGCCAGAGCCAAAGAAAACCGCGCTCCATAATGGCCACCTCGTCGCCTGTGCGCTCCATTCGCGCACCAGCAAGACGCGCAAACCGCCGATCAACTTTACTGCAAGGCTTCGCTTTGTCGGCGACGGGCGTATAAGGACGCACCTAATGGACTCATCGCTTATGAACTCGTCTTCTTCGACTGTTGTCACCCGCTTTGCCCCCTCCCCGACAGGCTACCTGCATATTGGCGGCGCGAGAACAGCGTTATTCAACTGGCTTTATGCCAAGGGCCACGGTGGCAAATTCCTCGTTCGCATCGAGGACACCGACCGTGAGCGCTCCACCGATGAAGCTGTCAAAGCGATTTTTGACGGCCTGGAATGGCTTAACCTGCTGGGCGACGAGGAAACCGTTTACCAGTACGCACGCGCCGATCGTCATCGTGAAGTGGCGAACCAGTTGCTCGAGACCGGTCACGCCTACCGTGATTTCCTGACCGCCGACGAAACCAATGCCCTGCGCGATGCCGCCAAGGCCGAAGGCAAAGACTTTGTTTCGCCCTGGCGCGACCGTGAACCGACCGCCGAAGACCTACAAAAGCCGTTCACCGTGCGCTTCCGTCGTCCGCTGGATCAAGCTGTTGTCGTCGATGACGCCGTGCAGGGTTCGGTACGCTGGGAATCCTCGTCGCTGGATGATCTGGTCATCCTGCGTTCGGATGGCGCTCCGACCTATAATCTTGCCGTCGTCGTGGACGACCATGACATGGGCATCACCCATGTGATCCGTGGTGATGACCACCTGAACAATGCCGCCCGCCAGAGCCTGATCTATGACGCACTGGGCTGGACCCGTCCGACCTTTGCGCACATCCCGCTGATCCACGGTACGGACGGTGCCAAGCTGTCCAAGCGTCACGGCGCTCAGGCTGTGCACGAATATGCCGAGATGGGCTATCTGCCCGAAGCCATGCGCAACTATCTGGCGCGCCTCGGTTGGGCGCATGGTGATGACGAACTGTTCGACGATGAACAGGCCAAGGCATGGTTCGATTTTGCCGGTATCAATAAAGCACCGGCCCGTCTGGACTTCGACAAGCTAGCTCACATCAATGCCCACTGGATTCGTCAGGCCGATGACCAGCGCCTGCTCGTTCTCGTTACCGATATTCTGGCGTCTCGCGGGCAACCGCTGGACGATACAGGACGCGAAACCGTCCTACGCACCCTTCCCCTGATCAAGGACCGCGCCAAATTGGTGCCGGAACTGGCCGATCAGGTGCAGTTCGCCCTTTTGGTTAGCCCGATCACTTTAAACGAGAAAAGTCAGGGCATGCTGCAGGGCGAAAACCTCGACCGAATTTCACGACTTCGTGAACATCTGGCCTCTGTGTCGGATTGGTCGGTCGAATCCCTCGAAGCTGAGCTTAAACTTTTTGCTGAAAAAGAAGGCGTAGGCTTCGGAAAAATCGGACCTTCTGCTCGCGCAGCCCTTACCGGCGGCGTACCGGCTCCCGATATTGCCAAAATTCTTGTGGCAGTTGGTCGCGACAATAGTCTCCAGCGCTTGGATGATGCGCTGCAACAGACTAAGTAATCACCCAAACCACGCAGACCAACCGCCTCCCCGCGCCTGGTCCAAGTATAACAAGGGGCCCAGATGACTGAAAAAACCAATCCCGCCGCCACTCTCACCCTCGGCGACAAGAGCATCGACCTCCCCGTCCTGTCCGGTTCGACCGGTCCGGACGTCATCGACATCCGCAAGCTATATGCTGGCACCGGTGCTTTCACTTTTGACCCGGGTTTCACCTCGACCGCTTCGTGCGAGTCGGGCCTGACCTATATCGATGGTGACGAAGGTGTACTGCTGCACCGCGGTTACCCGATCGACCAACTGGCTTCGCAGTCGAACTTCCTGGAAGTTTGCCACCTGCTGCTCAAAGGTGAACTGCCGACCGCTGCCGAGTACGAAGAGTTCTCGGAACTGGTCACCCGTCACACCATGCTGCATGCGCAGTTCGACCGCTTCTTCGAAGGTTTCCGTCGCGACGCCCACCCGATGGCGATCATGGTAGGTACCGTCGGTGCCCTGTCGGCCTTCTATCATGACAGCCTCGACATCCACGATCCGGTCCAGCGCGATATCTCGGCTATCCGTCTGATCGCCAAGATGCCGACGATCGCTGCCCGTGCGTACAAGTACCACATCGGCCAGCCGTTCGTTTCGCCGCGCAACGACCTCTCGTATGCCGAGAACTTCCTGCGTATGTGCTTCGCCGTTCCGGCGGAAGACTATCAGGTTGATCCGCGTCTGGTCCGCGCCATGGACCGCATCTTCACCCTGCACGCAGACCACGAGCAAAACGCATCGACTTCGACCGTCCGTCTGGCCGGTTCGTCGGGTGCCAACCCGTTCGCCTGTATCGCAGCAGGCATTGCCTGCCTGTGGGGCCCGTCGCACGGCGGCGCGAACGAAGAAGCGCTGAACATGCTGAAGGAAATCGGTACTCCGGACCGTATTCCTGAGTTTATCCAAGGCGTTAAGGACCGTAAGTACAAGCTGATGGGCTTCGGTCACCGCGTGTACAAGAACTACGACCCGCGTGCCAAGGTCATGCAACAGTCGGCATATGAAGTGCTGGAAGCCACCGGCCGCGCCAATGACCCGCTGTTCGTTGTTGCCAAGGAACTGGAGAAGGTCGCCCTGTCGGACGAATACTTCACCTCGCGCAAGCTGTTCCCGAACGTCGACTTCTATTCGGGCATCACGCTGTCGGCGATGGGTTTCCCGACCACCATGTTCACCGTCCTGTTCGCTCTGGCCCGTACCGTTGGCTGGATCTCGCAGTGGCAAGAAATGATGGCCGATCCGACCCAAAAGATCGGTCGCCCGCGTCAGCTGTATACCGGCCCGACGCAACGCGACTACGTCTCGATCGACAAGCGCGGCTAATACCGGTTTGTTATCGTGGTCGAGTGCGACCACGTCATACATCGAAAACGCCGGAGCATTGGCTCCGGCGTTTTTTGTTGGTCGGAGTTCGGACAACCTATGTGCTAGAGAGCCAACATGACCGATAACGCCAATCCCCCCGCCAATGAAACGCCCATCCAGCGCGCCTTCCGTCTGAAGCAGGAAGCCCTTAATGCACGCGAGAAAGCACCGCGTGGCGGTGCTTTCCAGCGCGAGCAGAACAAGCGCATCGCTTCGGGGAAATCTCGCCCCTGGATGACGAAGTAATCGGCGAAAACCGTAAGGTCGATCAGGCCTTACGGTTTTTCAGCACTTTCAGAACAGCATCTGCTGCCAGTTCTGACGGATTGGGACCACCGCGCCCCATGATTTCCAGTACTTCTGTCTGACGTCTGGCTTGCGCGCGGGCAGCCTGTTTGTCTGTTAAAAGACGCAAGACCTCAGGCGTGATCTTTTCTGCCGTAGCATCGAACTGGATAAACTCGCGCACCACTTCCTCATCGGCAGCGAGGTTCAGCATGGTAAAGAACTTGGCTGTCACCAAGGGTTTCATCAGCCGGTACGAAAAGTTGTCGATCTTGTAAGCAATCACCATCGGCGTTCCCGCCACCGCGATTTCCGTTGAAACGGTTCCGCTGGTGGCAAGAACTACATTAGCTGCTTTCATAGCTGCGTATTTGTCGGCTTCACCGACCAGATGCGCCCTGAAAGGCCACGATGCGACACGTCCTGTAACATCGGCCGCGACAGTCCCCGCGGCAACGACAGCAACTTGCAGATCAGGGATTTCAGCCTTTAGATTACGCGCGGTCTGTTCATAAACGGGCGTCATCCGCTCGATTTCTTTCGGGCGACTCCCCGGCATCACCAGCAGAAGGGGTGCATCCGGCGCAATTCCTTGCTGCTTACGGAACAGATCACCATCTGCATTGCTCATATCAATATGCAGAGCCGATGAGCCGACCACGGTCGTCGGTAGGCCCGCACGTTCGAACCAGGGCGCATCCATAGGATACAGCGCCAAAAGGTGATCGACAGCCTTTGCCAGCACCTTGGCGCGTCCGGGGCGAGAGGCCCAGACCTGTGGCCCGACATATTTGATCAGAGCCGCTTGCGGCAAAACCTTGCGAATGGCTCTGGCCGTCCGAATGGTAAAGCCCCATGAGTCGACAAGGATCACAGCATCCGGCTTTTCGCGCAGCGCTAGAGCCGCAGTGTCCGCCACACGCTGCTTTACAAGAGAATAGGCCCTGATGCCTTCGACAATACCTAAAATAGATAGCTCGGAAATATTGAACGGGCTTTCGATACCTAGTTCGGCCATGCGCGGCCCACCCACGCCGACAAAGCTGACATCATCTCCCAATCGTGATTTCAGGACGCTCGCCAGATTGGCCGCCAGCACATCGCCAGAGGCCTCGGCTGCCACCAGCATGATTTTGTAGGCCATTACAGGCGATCCCCGTCAGACAAACCCCAGATAAACAGACCCAGACGATCTGCTGCTGCACGCGTGGCATCGGCATCCATGACAATAAGGCGGTCTGAAAAGCCACCTATACCCGCCAGCCCTGCAGCTGCGGCTAGTTCTACTGTGCGTGGTCCGATGACCGGCATATCTACACGAATATCCTGAATAGGTTTTGGAGCCTTCCCCAATGCACCTTTGCGATATTCCGATGAGCCACGCAGGTCTTGAGGTAAGCCCGCAACTCGCAACAGCATCTGATCGGTGCCTTCCTGAGCCTCGACAGCTAAAACCAAGCCGTCACAAACGACTGCACCTTGGCCGATATCAAGTTCACCTGACTTTTCAGCTACATAAATAGCTTTCTTCAGGTCAAATATCTGTTTTTCATCCGGTATCAGCGAACCTAAAGGCCCAACGCTGAGCATATAGCCGCCCAGAATGTCGTCGGCTCCCTCGACACTAAATCCTTCAGCTTCAAACACGCCTAGAATTTTACGCAGCAGGGCATCATCACCCTTTGTCGCGGCCGCAATAATTCCTGGGAGCAGCGTCGCTCCTTTAAGATCAGGCTTTAGGGCTTTGAAATCAGGTCGATTTACATATCCGGCTAAACACACCGCTTCGCATTCTTCGCGACGCAAGGCTTTCAGAATACCGCCGATCTGGGCCATACTCATCGTTTCGCCATGCCAAGCCAGCATGGCCTCTTCGGCAAAGCCATCCAACCGTATGACATAGAGCGGTCGCCCCTCTGCTTCGCATCGAGCTGCGACAGACGCAGGAAGGTCTCCGCCGCCGGCAATCAGGCCCAGCTTTTTCATTCGGCGTTCGGCAAGCAAAGCGGGCGTTTGCCACCTTCACGGATGAAGTCGAGGATTTCGACGAGTTCGGGAATATCGTTATAGGTTTCACCAATCGTCGCCAGACGTCCGGCAAACTGCCCCTCGCCCTCGAACAATTCGCGATAGAAGGCCAGCAGACGACGCAGTTGGTCCTTGCCATAGCCCTTACGCTTGAGCCCGATCAGGTTCAGCCCGCGCAGACGCGCATGATTCCCCCATACCGAACCATAAGGAATGACATCGCGGGTGACTGCCGCTAGACCGCCCACAATGGCGCCCTGCCCCACGCGTCCGTTCTGGTGCACAGCGCAAAGGCCGCCAAGGAACACACGATCGCCCACCTCGGCATGGCCACCCAAAGTTGCGCTATTGGCCATGGTGACATTGTTACCGACCACACAGTCATGGCCAATGTGTGCACCCGTCATCAGCAGGCAATTGTTACCAAGGCGCGTCACGCCCGAGCCTTGCGGCGTGCCACGGTTCAGCGTGGCATGCTCGCGAATGATATTGTTCTCGCCAATCTCAAGACGGACCATTTCACCCTTATAGCCAAGGTGCTGCGGATCACCGCCAACCAGAGCGAAAGAGTGAATGGCGGTATTGGCCCCGACCGCTGTGTCCTGCTGGATCACAACGTGGGATTTAAGCACCACGCCTGTAGCCAGTGACACATTGGGGCCGACAACGCTCCATGGGCCGACGACAACGCCGTCGGCTATGGTTGCGCTGGAATCGACAATTGCGGTCGGGTGAACGTGGCTCACTTGGCCGGTTCCTCGATTTTGACAACCATGGCCATGAACTCAGCTTCAGCGGCCAGTTTGCCGTCAATGAAGGTTTCGCCACGGAACTTATAGGCATCGCCGCGCGCCTTGATGACCTTCACTTCCATACGAAGCTGGTCACCCGGACGAGCGGGCTTACGGAAGCGCACGCCATCGATCGACATGAACATGATGACCTTGTCCTCGACCGGAACGTCGAGGGTTTTAGACATCAACAGCGCGCCTGTCTGGGCCATGGCTTCTACGATCAAAACGCCCGGCATGACCGGATCAATCGGGAAGTGACCGGGGAAGAACGGCTCGTTGTGCGTGACATTTTTAATGCCGACAATCGAGGTGCCCGCGACAAAATCCTGCGCCTTGTCGACCAGCAGGAAAGGGTAACGGTGCGGGAGGCGACGCATCACCTCGGCATAGTCGATATTGATCTGTTCGCTCATGCTCAGGTTTCCTTTGCGCCTTTTTTAGACGCCTGTTTCGATAGCCAGATGCTTTCACGCAAGAAGCGTCTAAGCGGTCTGGCTGGATACCCCGACCAGGTTTCACCAGCAGGTATATCTGCCAGCACCCCAGCCCCCCCGGCTACTCGGGCCCCTTCCCCGATATTCAAGTGGTCGGCAATACCGGCCTGACCACCAAAAATCACATTGTCGCCCGTCGTAATCGAACCCGACAGACCCACCTGGGCCGCCATCAGGTTGTTACGTCCGATGACACAGTTGTGGGCAATCTGGATCAGATTGTCGATCTTGCTGCCTTCACCGATGACCGTGTCATCATAGGCACCGCGATCCACACAGCTATTGGCACCGATCGTCACATTGTCCTGTACGATAACCCGCCCCAGTTGCGGAATATCGACCGGTCCCTCGCGCGATCCTGCTGCGCCGAAACCGGATTCACCGATACGCACACCGGCGTAGATTTTTACGCGGTCACCCAAGAGGCAAAATGACAGGCTAACATTCGAACCGATCCAGCAATCGCGACCGATCTGTACGCCCGGCCCGATAACCGTATTGGCGCAGATACGCGTGCCGCGTCCGATACGAACACCTTCGCCCAGAACCACGCCCGGCTCGATCACCACGGTTTCGTCTTCAGCAGCCTCTGCCACTGTAATGGCACGGTCCAACCCACGCGGCGCATACAGCATCATCGATGCATGCGCCCAGTCGGCTTGCGCCTGACGCGAGGCAATGACGGCCACGCCTTCGGGGACATGCTCTGCCATTGAAGGGTGGACGATCACACAGCCGGCCTTGGTATTCTCCAAGGTCGGCAAGAATTTGCGATCACCCATAAAAGCGATAGCGCCCCGGTCCATAGTGGACAGGGGCGCAACCGCCGAAACGATGACCTCGCCACCCCGGACCACTTCCGCACCGAGTTGTTCGGCGATGGAGGCGACCGTGCGGGGTGACAGGGTCTTGAAAAAGCTCGTATCGGGCATGGCCCAGATTAGTTCTGAGCCTGTGCCTGTGCTGGCACCGGCATACGGTTGAACGACAGCGTCGGCAGTTGGGCATCTAGGCGCTGAACGACCGTAGCGGTGATGTCCATAGCCGGGTTGATATAGCCCACAGCGCCGTCGTTCAGAAGAACGCCACAACCACGCTCTTGATACACTGCGATAACGATCGGCTGTGCAGCCGCGTTGATGGCTTCGGCCTGAACGGCTTGAGTGTAGCGCAGTTCGTTGGCGCGGGTTTGCTGCAGTTGTTGCAGTTCGCGGTCACGGGTTTGCAGCGCCTGAATACGGGTGTTGCGATCAGCTTCCGACAGGGTGGCCGCCGATTGCTGCAGCTGCTGGGCTTCGCTTTCCAGCGAGGTCATGTACGGCTGCAGTTCACCTTGAACTTCTTGATATAGTTGAACCATACGGGCCTGAACGGCGCGACCGGCCAGCGAACCCGACATGATGCCTTCACCCGAGAACGAGCAAACACCCGGAATGACCGGACCCGGATTAGCCGGAGCTTGTTGAGCCGAGGCAGCCGAAGCTGCCAGCGTGGCCAGAGCGAAAGCGCCAATCGTAAGAGTCTTCATCGTATTAAGCCTTAGTGCGGATCGGTCCGCGGTTTAGAACTGGGTTGAAGTCGAGAAGCGGAAGGTTTCGGTCTTGTCGTAGTCTTCCTTCGACAGAACCTTGGACAAGTCAAAGCGGATCGGACCCATCGGCGAGCGCCAGTGGATGCTCACGCCCGCAGCAGCGCGCAAGGCCAGATCATCGACAATCTTGTCGTTAGGCAGCCCATTGCTACCGACCAGATAACGGTCATCCAGCTTGCCCAGAGTACCAACATCAGCAAACAGGCTAGTGCGAATGCCGTACTGTTCAGGCAAACCGTTCGGCAGGGTCAGTTCAACCGTACCGATGGCATAGAAATTACCGCCCAAGGCATCCGTCGTGGTCAGATCGCGCGGGCCCATACCGGCCGTTTCGAAGCCACGGAAGCTTTGACCGCCCTTGAAGAAACGGTCGTTGATGCGGATCGAGTCACCGCTCCAGCCGGCGATATAGCCGACCGAGCCTTGAACACTGACCACCCAGTTCGGGCGAATGCCGTAGTAGTAGGCCGCATCCATCTCGGTCTTGATGTAGTTCACATCGCCACCGATACCGGCAAAGTCCTGACGCAGGGCTGTTGTCCAGCCGCGCGTAGCGCGAACAGGATCATTACGGCGGTCCACGAACAGCGTATAGCCCGCCGACGAGTTGATATAGGCACCGATCTGATCGCACAGTGCCGACGTGCCCATACCCGAAGACGAGCAATAGCTATTCGGCACCATCACTTCGTCATCCTTGAGGAAGTAACGCAGGCTCAGGCGGGTATAGTTGTTCAGCGGATAGGTCAAACGCAGGCCCGCACCCGTCGAACGGTAGTCGTACGAAGCGTATTCCGACAGGTCCATACGGGTGTGGAACAGGTCGAAGCCTGCAGCCACATCACGGCCCATGAATTTTGGCTCGGTAAAACGGAAATCGATATTCTGGCGGATCGAGCCCCACTCGGCACGCGCCACCACGTTCTGGCCACGACCACGGAAGTTACGCTCGGTCACGCCGAGGTTCAGCGTGAAGCTGTCGAACGAGCTGAAACCGGCACCAACCGACAATTCACCGGTTGGCTGCTCCTCAACAGTCACGTTGACAATCGAACGGTCCGGAGCAGAACCACGGGTTTCCTCGATCTTGACGTCCTTGAAGAAGCCCAGAGCACGAAGATTGTTACGCGAACGCTCGATCAGCGAACGGTTAAAGGCATCGCCCTCACCCAACAACAGGTCACGACGGATAACCGTATCCAGTGTGCGGGTATTACCCACCACATTGATACGTTCAACGTAAACGCGCGAACCTTCGCGGACGTTGAACGTCACATCGACCGTGTCTGTTTCCGGATTGGCGCGATAGGACGGCGAAATGTCCACAAACGCATACCCGGCCGAGCCCGCAGCAAAGGTCAGGGCATCGACGGCATTTTCAATGCGGTCGCTCTGGAACAGATCACCCGAACGGATCGGCAGCAGCGCGGTCAGGAAGTCCGCGTTAAGACGCTCGCTTTCTGTGACGACCTTTACCTCGCCGAAATTGTATTTGTCGCCTTCGTCCACCGTAATGGTGACTGCAAACGCGCTGTTGTCCGGCTTGAGTTCGGCAACCGACGACATGATGTTGAAATCATAATAGCCGCGGTTGGTATAGAATTTACGCAGTTGCTCGCGGTCATAATCCAGACGGTTCGGATCATAGTTGTCGTTCGAGCTGAACAGACGCCACCACTGCGAAACCTGCGTCACCATCACTTCGCGCAGATCGGCATCCGAGAAAGCCTTGTTGCCAAGGAAGGTAATGCCCGAAATACCACTTTCCGGACCTTCATCGATCTCGAACACGACATCGACGCGGTTCTGTTCCAACTGAACCAGACGCGGGGTCACAGTCGCCGAAATGCGGCCCGACATACGGTACAGCTCGACAATCTTACCGACGTCTTCCTGAACGCGTGCACGGGTATAGATACCACGCGGGCTGATCGTGACTTCGTCACGCAGCTTCTTTTCGGTCAGGGCCTTGTTACCCTCGAATGTCACCTGGTTGATGATCGGGTTTTCGACAACCTCGATCACCAGATCGCCATTCGGCTGAAGGCCCAGTTGCACGTTGGCAAACAGGTTGGTGCGGTACAGCGTACGCACGGCAACGTCGAACGTCACGGGGTCGACGATGTCGCCTGGTTGGATCGGCAGATAGGACAGCACCGTCGTATGGTCGATACGCTGGTTACCGCGCACAATGATGCGATTAACTTGACCGCGCTCTTCGTCAGCGACAACCACCTGAGGGGTCGCTTCGGCTGTGGCCGCAGCAGCGGGTGCCGCTTCCTGGGACAAGGCAGGTGTTGCCAGGCCAGCCGCCAGAACAAGGGCGATCCCGCTCGGACCAAGAATACGCGCGCGGAGAGAATTTCGGTTCATCAGGTCGATCATTCGGGATGTCCTTAGGGGCAGGTCTCGACTCACGCGACGAGCCCGCCAAGGAATTTGAAGATATTCAGCTTCTGCAGGTCGTTCCAAGTGGCGAACAACATCATACAGGCCAACATGGCAAGTCCTACTCCATAACCCGTTGACTGTATCCGCGCGTCCAGAGGACGACGGGCAACGGCTTCATAGGCATAAAACATCAGGTGCCCCCCATCCAGAACCGGAATCGGCAAAAGATTTAGAAAGCCGATTCCGACCGAAAGTATGGCGGCAAAACTGGTTAGCGTCAGTAACAGGTTAAAAGTGACCGCAACCGGATCGGGATCCGCCGCCACCGCAGCATTCGTAAGGCCACCCGAAACACGGGCGATTCCCAACGGGCCGCTGAACTGGTCGCCGTTTTCACGGCCGGTAAAAATGCGGCCGATATATTTGATAGTGGTACCGATAATGCTGGTGATTTCCTCGGCACCCTTGCCGACAGCCTCGATCGGGGAATAGCGCACATGGCGGTATTCTGCACGGGTCGAGCCCAGACCAAGGCCGATACGGCCCATGGTCACACGACCACCAATAGGATCATCAACCACGGTACGTTCAGGCACGCCCGTGAGGTTCAAAACCTTTTGGTCGCGTTCAACCGTGAACTGGACCGGCGTTCCGCTGGACAGGGCCACATGTCGGATCACTTCGGAACTGTCCTCGATCAGCTTGCCGTTTACGTGGGTAATCAGGTCCCCGACGGCAAAACCTGCCGCCGCCGCTGGTGATCCTTCGGCAACGTCAATTACCCGCGCAGGGCGCAGCGGGACACCGACAGCCGAAAACAGGACCGTAAAGATCGCCAGGGCCAGTACGAAATTGGCAATCGGGCCGCCAGCCACAACCAGTGCGCGCTGCCACAACGGCTTGAAGTAGAGGTAGTCGCGTTCCGCGCCCTCCCCCTTTTCAGCAACCAGACGCTGGCGCAGTTCTTCCAGACCTTTACGGTCAGGCACACCGGATTCATCCAAGTCGCCCGAGAATTTCACATAGCCGCCCAGCGGCATCCAGCCGATCCGCCACTCGACACCATGGCGGTCCTTGCGGCGGAGGATCGGGCGACCGAAACCGATCGCAAAACGGTCCACCTTTACGCCAAAGGCGCGGGCCGTCAGAAAATGGCCGAGTTCGTGTACGGTCACCACAACGGTCAGAACGACCAGAAATGGCAGCACATAACTCAGCATTTGGCCCAAGAAGCCGATCATTCAGTCTCCAGTCTCAAATCGCAGCGATCAGGCCGCCAGATCCAGTGTCGAAACAATGTCCCCGGCGATCCGGCGCGCTTCCTTATCGACGGCCAATGCCGATTCGGCTGCACTTCCAGTACCGATAGCCAGTCCTTCACCTTGTGCCTTTTCAAGGGTTTCGGTGATGACTGCGGCAATATTTAGAAATGCCAACCGCCGGTCAAGGAAAGCAAATGCAGCCACTTCGTTGGCGGCATTGAAAATGACGGGAGCGACACCGCCTGCTTCCAGTGCTTCGCGGGCCAACTTGAGCGCTGGAAAACGCACCATATCCGGTGTTTCAAACGTCAATTTGCCCAGAGCAGCCAAGTCCAGCTTGGGCGCAGGCCATGGCAAACGATCTGGCCATGACAAAGCACAAGCAATCGGAGTCTTCATGTCTGGCGGCCCCATCTGGGCCAGTGTCGAGCCATCGACATATTCCACAAGGCTGTGGATAATCGATTCAGGGTGGACTACCACGTCGATTTTCGACTGCGGCATGCCGAATAGATAGGCCGCCTCGATCAGTTCCAGCCCCTTATTGGCCATAGACGCACTATCGACCGAAATCTTGGCCCCCATCGACCAATTCGGGTGCGCAACCGCCTGTTGCGGGGTGATCGACTTCATTTGGTCCAGCGGCGTGCGACGAAATGGACCGCCCGATGCCGTCAGGATCAGTTTGGAAACCCGCTCTGGTGCCTCGGCGGGAAAGACCTGAAAAATGGCCGAGTGCTCTGAATCGACCGGAATAATCTTGCCACCTGCAGATGCAACACGCTCGATCAGCGCGGGACCACAGCAGACCAGACTTTCCTTGTTAGCCAGAGCAAGGGTTGTTCCCGTCCCTGCCGCCGTCCATGCCGAGCGCAAGCCTGCTGCTCCGACAATCGCGGCCATCACCCAGTCCACAGGACGCGATGCAGCTTCGACAATGGCATTACTGCCACCAGCCACCTCGATCCCCGAACCGGCAAGACGGTCGATCAGTTCTGCACGACCGGCTTCGTTTTCGATAACGGCCAGTCTGGGCTTCCAGCGAAGGCACTGCTCGGCCAACAAGGCGACATTTCTGCCCCCTGTTAAAACCTCGACCTCGAAACGGCCACTGCCCGTTTCTTCGGCCGCCGCCATCAGGTCGAGAGTCGATGTGCCGACCGAACCCGTCGAGCCAAGCACGCTGACCTTGCGCGTAATCACGCGTTGCCCCCGATCATCAGCACGATCAGGCGCCCGATCGCGACGACGATAACGGCAAACATCAAGCCATCGACACGATCCAACAAACCACCGTGGCCGGGGATCAGGTTGCCGGCATCCTTGACGCCAAAGCGACGTTTCAGAGCCGATTCCCACAAATCACCGCCCATTGTGGCCAAGGCTGCCAACAAGCCCAGCACAGCGCCCCACAGCGCTGTCAAAGCGCCCATATCCAGCCATGCGGCCATAACGCCACCCGCAACCATGCCAGCCAGCAGGCCACCAATGAAGCCGGACCAGGTTTTATTTGGCGAAAAGCGCGGCCAAAGCTTCGGCCCGCCCACAGCACTGCCTACCAGATAGGCCAGAATGTCGGCAGCCCAAGCGACTGCAAAAACTAGAACAGTCCAGTAAAGACCCTGATCGGCGTTCAGGTCGCGCATCCAGACCAGCAGGATACAGGGCCAGCCGAGGTACAATACCCCATAGGCTCCATCCAGCCCCTCGCCCCCCCGGCGATGCGATACAAGACCGGCAATAGCTGCACCGAATACCAGCAGCACGAAGGCCAGAGACATCTGACCAATATGGGCAGCAATGATCGGGGCGATAACACCTCCGGCCACGGCCATGCCCACAGCACGCCAGTCCTGAGGTTCGCTCATGCGCGCCCATTCCAGCGCCAACATGATTCCGCCCAGTACAATCAGTCCTGTGAACCAGAAACCGCCTGCCCAGATCGCCAGAACGGCGGCCGGTGCCAGCACCAGAGCCGAAGCGGCCCTCAGTGCAATATCCTTGGGTTTAAGGGCCATTAGCCGACCGCACTTTCTGTCGAAGGCACCACTGAGCCTTCTACGACCTCGCGACCGCCAAAACGGCGTTCACGACGGGAAAACTCTTCGAGAGCCGCCCTAAGGGGCTCAGCGCCATAATCGGGCCACAAGACTGGCTGGAACACAAGTTCGGCATAGGCACAATCCCACAACAGGAAGTTCGACAGGCGCTGCTCGCCAGAGGTACGAATAATCACATCCACCGGCGGCGAACCGGCCGTCGACAACTTGCTACCGAACATTTCTTCGGTGAGGTCAAACCGGCCTTCGGTGGCCGCCTTGTCGATCAGCGCCTGAGCCGCATCCACCAGATCCGCCCGACCGCCATAGTTAAAGGCAACCTGCAACAGGAACTTGTCATTATGCGCGGTCTGGCGCTCTGCCCGATCGATCACATCGACAATATCAACCGGCACACCTGAGCGGCGTCCCAGTACACGTACACGCACGCCCGCCTGATCCAAACGTTTCAGATCGGCTCCGACAAAGTTACGCACCAACCCCATGAGGTCGGAAACCTCGTCGGCCGGACGATTCCAGTTCTCGGTCGAGAAACCGAAAATGGTCAGGCATTTCACACCCATTTCGGGCGCAGCCTTGATCGTACGACGCAGAGCCTGAACACCCTCGCGATGTCCGAGAGCACGAGGCAAGCCTCTGCGCTCGGCCCATCGACCGTTGCCGTCCATGATAATGGCCACATGAAGTGACTTTTCGGTATGCATAGAGGCGGTTGAGGCCGACATCAGGCTCTGGTCCTTGGTTCGAGAAGAATGCAGGTCCTAGACCTGCATGATCTCGATTTCCTTGGCCTTCAGGGTTTCATCAATGCGCTTGATGGCAGCATCAGTGTCCTTTTGGACCTCGGTTTCCATCTTCTTCTGATCGTCCTGACTAATTTCGCCAGCCTTTTCAGCCTTTTTCAGCTCGTCATTGGCGTCGCGGCGGACATTACGGACGGCGACCTTCTTGTCCTCAGCATACTTACCAGCCAGCTTGACCAGATCCTTGCGGCGCTCTTCGGTCAGTGGGGGGATCGGAATACGCAGGGTTTGCCCGTCCACAATCGGGTTCAGACCCAGACCGGCGGCACGGATCGCTTTTTCGACCGAAACGACCATGCCCTTGTCCCATACGCTCACCGAAATCATGCGCGGTTCCGGTACCGAAACGGCTGCCACAGCATTCAGCGGCGACATGGAGCCATAGGCCTCGACCATAACCGGGTCCAGAAGACCAGAATTGGCACGGCCCGTACGCAGACCCGCATAGTCGTCCTTCAGCGCGTTGACCGATTTATCCATACGGTCACGGAAGGTTTTGAGATCAGGTTTTGCCATTTGCGCCTGTCCTAAATCGAATATCTAATACCTTGCCCAGATCAGGCAGGCTTGTTGGTAATGACGGTGAAAGTGCCTTCACCCATCAAGGTCTTGTTTAGCGAATCTTCGTCGCGGATCGAGAAGACCACAATCGGAATATCGCTATCACGCATCAGAGCGATGGCCGAAGCGTCCATGACTCGCAAGTCCTTAGCCAGCACTTCCTGATACGTCAGTGTCTCGTAACGTACCGCATTGGGATCCTTTTTGGGATCAGCGGTATATACGCCATCAACGCTGGTGCCTTTGAGCAAAGCGTCGCAGCCCATTTCGGCAGCACGCAGGGCCGCGCCCGAATCTGTCGTGAAGAATGGCGCACCAACACCAGCGGCAAAAATCACCACGCGACCTTTTTCAAGGTGACGCAATGCGCGCCTACGGATGTAGGGCTCGGCAATAGTGGCCATCGGCACTGCACTCTGTACGCGCGTATCAACACCAATCTTCTCCAGAGCCCCCTGCATGGCCAGTGCGTTCATGATCGTGGCCAGCATGCCCATATAGTCGGCATTGGCTCGGTCCATACCCTCTGCAGCTTTGGACAGCCCACGGAAGATATTGCCGCCACCAATAACCAAGCAGATTTCAATGCCCTTGCGAGCTACGGCAGCCACAGCAGCCGCTACAGCATCCACCGTCTTGGTGTCGATGCCGTAGGCCTGATCGCCCATCAGAACCTCGCCCGACACCTTCAGGAGAACGCGTTTGTAGCGGAAGTCGTTTAGAGCGTCGGTCATGCTTGTGGGTCCATCAAAACAGGTTTAGGCAGCCGCGCGTAAGTGAATCGGCGGCTCATCATAAACGAAGGGCGCGTCAGCCTTCAAAGCCGAACGCGCCCTTATTATGTTTTCTTCCCAATTAGGAAGAAATTTTTGGCTTAGTTGCCGCCGGTCATCGAGGCGACTTCAGCTGCGAAGTCCGGCGTATCGGCCTTCTCGACGCCTTCGCCCAGAGCCAGACGCACGAAACCAACCAGCTTCAGTTCAGCGCCCAGTTCCTTGCCGGTGTTAGCGACCAGTTGTTCGATCGTCACATCCGGGTCCATCACGAACGGCTGCTTCGACAGCACGACTTCCTTCTGGAACTTGTTGATTTGGCCTTCCACGATCTTTTCGATCATGTTGTCCGGACGGCCTTCTTCCTTAGCTTTCTCGATCAGAACAGCGCGTTCTTTCTCGATAGCAGCCGGATCGAGGTCCGAGGTATCCAGAGCCAGCGGAGCAGTCGCAGCCACGTGCATAGCGATTTTGCGGCCCAGCTCACGAACAGCAGCCTTGTCGCCAGCACCTTCAACAGCAACCAGCACACCGATACGGCCGACGCCAGGCGACACTGCGTTGTGGACGTACGAAGCCACGGCACCTTCGGCAACCGACAGGCGAGCCGAACGACGCAGGGTCATGTTCTCGCCGATGGTGGCGATCAGCTGGGTGATTTCGTCAGCAACGGTACGACCGTTATCCATCGAAGCCGCCGAAATGGCTTCAACGCCTTCGTTCTTCAGACCCAAGGCAGCAAACTGCTTGGCAGCGGTCTGGAACAGGTCGTTACGGGCAACGAAGTCGGTTTCAGCGTTGAATTCGATAGCAGCGGCGGTTTCACCGGCACCGTTTTCTTCAGTCGCGATAGCCACGACGCCTTCAGCAGCGACGCGATCCGACTTCTTGGCAGCCTTGGACAGACCCTTGGCGCGCAGCCAGTCGATAGCCGCTTCGATGTCGCCGTTGGTTTCAACAAGCGCCTTCTTGCAGTCCATCATGCCGACGCCCGAACGCTCGCGAAGCTCCTTCACGAGGGCGGCAGTGATCTCGGCCATGTTCTTCTCCTGAAATTCGATTGGGCGGCCGGACCAATTAGCCCGGCCGCATGTCGGTTTGACGTCAGTTCGCCCCTATATGGGAACGAACCTGAAAAAATCAGCCTTGAGCGACTTCTTCAGCTGCAACTTCAGCAGCCGGAGCTTCTTCGGCCAGAGCCGGCTCAACCGGAGCTTCCAGAGCACCCAGGTCGATACCTTGGGCAGCAGCACCAGCAGCCAGACCGTCCAGAACCGCATCGGCAATCAGGTCACAATAGGTTTGGATGGCGCGAGCGGCGTCATCGTTACCCGGAACCGGATAGGTGATGCCGTCCGGATCACAGTTGGTATCCAGGATGGCGATGATCGGAATGTTCAGCTTACGGGCTTCTTGGATCGCAATCGACTCTTTGTTGGTGTCGATAACGAACATGATGTCCGGAACCGAACCCATGTCCTTGATGCCGCCCAGCGACAGTTCCAGCTTGTCCATCTCGCGTTGCAGGGTCAGCAGCTCTTTCTTGTTGCGGCCTTCGCCCGAAGCAAGAATGCCTTCCAGTTCACGCAGACGCTGGATCGAACCCGAAACGGTGCGCCAGTTGGTCAGCGTGCCGCCGAGCCAGCGGTTGTTCATGTAGTACTGGGCGCAGCGCTTGGCAGCTTGTGCAACCGGATCAGCAGCTTGACGCTTGGTACCAACGAACAGAACACGACCGCCCTTGGCAGCCACGTCGCGAACAGCAACCAGAGCCTGGTGCATCAGCGGCATGGTTTGCGACAGGTCGATGATATGGATGTTCGAGCGCGAACCGAAGATGTAACGTTCCATCTTCGGGTTCCAGCGGTGGGTCTGGTGACCGAAGTGAGCGCCGGCTTCCAGCAGGGTGCGCATTGAGAATTCTGGCAGTGCCATGATCGTATTGTCCTTTTTCCGATCAAACCTAGCGTGGGTGATTAAAGGACATACGGTCCCTCGGAACGGTGCAGGTCAGGATTTCTCCCCAACCGCGCCTCACCCACGTGCGAAGTGCGAGGGCCTACTACGCCCCGTTTGTGAAAATAGCAATAGGTTGCGCGACCTTAGCCTCTCAATAAACGAAGCCTGATTTAGAAGCTGCGCCCGTCTACACGCGAGGCCTGCCATGCCCAGGGCTCAATATCAGTTAATGTGCGGATATTGATCGCCGCTACCTCGGATCCATCAGGCGCAACCCCGTAGCCGAACGGCTGCACGCCGCATGTCTTGCAAAAGCGATGCTCGATTTTGTGCTGGTTGAAGAAATAGGAAGTTGTCGCCTCCTCGCCCCTCAACAACCGAAACGCCGAGCGCGGCGCAAACGCCAAAATGAAGCCTTTGCGATAACAGTGCGAACAGTTGCACTCAATCAGGCCGTCCATTCCGACCTCGACCTCATACGCCACAGCACCGCAATGACACGAGCCTTTATGTGTAGCCGCATTCGTCATCAGGCATCCTCCAGCATGATTACACCCGGAACCGTTTTAAGCGCGCCGCGCAATGCGGCATCAAGACGATAACGTCCGGGCAGCTTGACCTCGACCTCTGTGCGTCCCTGCAGGGTTGTCTGAAGCCAGACCTCGCCGCCCTTGCCATTGGCGCGGGCACGTTCCAGTCGCGACTTCAAAGCCTCGGGGTCTGCAGCATTGGCAGACACAATAACACGCAAACCAATATTGGCATCATCCAGCAACACATCCATGCGGCTGGCATCATCACCAAAAAAGCGGACCTCCCCGTCCGAAGCCTTGGCGCGCACCTTAACCAATACGGAAGTGCCAACTTCCAGCACCTCGCGGCAACGCCGCAACTGCTCCGGCGGGAACATGCATTCGAACTCGCCAGTGGGATCTGAGAAGGTCACAAAAGCAAATTTCTCACCGGTTTTGGCGCTGGCCCTTTCCTGTTTGCGGCGTACTACCCCCGCCATCTGGAAGGCTTCATGTCCTGCCTCAGCCAAGCCCTGAGCTTCAGCTACAAAGGTCACGCGCTTGCGTTTGAGCGCAGGCGTTAGCTCCTCTAGGGGGTGCCCAGACAGATAAAAGCCGACAGCGGCTAGCTCCTGATCCAGTTTCTCCGGGCCAGCCCACGGTTCCACATTTCTGAGACGGGGCCGTGCAGCACCGGCTTGATCCGCCCCGAACAAGCTAACCTGAGACGAAGCGCGTTCGGCAGCTACACTTTGGCAATAGGCTACGAGGACATCGGCCTGTTCGAACAACTGGCGACGGTTCGGATGGATGCTGTCAAATGCGCCTGCTCGCGCCAGACCTTCCAGAGCGCGTTTATTGACTACCTTGGGATCAACACGCTCGAGGAAATCAAAGATATCTGCAAATGGCCCGCCTTCATTACGGTTCTGAACCACATGGTTCATCGCCTCAAGGCCCACATTACGGATGGCCCCAAGAGCATAGAGCACGCTGCCCTGCCCGTCGTCCCATGCTACGTCAAAATCACCCGATGAACGGTTGATATCGGGGGCCAAGACCGGAATCTCGAACCGGCGACAGTCCTGATAGAATACAGCCAGCTTGTCTGTGTTCGACAGATCCAGCGACATCGACGCCGCGAAGAACTCGACCGGATGGTTGGCCTTGAGCCAACCCGTCTGGAACGAAATCAGCGCATAGGCCGCAGCGTGGGATTTGTTAAAGCCATAGCCCGCAAACTTGGCCACAAGGTCGAAGATGGAACCCGACTGCTCTTCCGGCACATCCTTTTCCGACGCGCCTTTGACAAAGCGGAGGCGCTGGAAATCCATCTCCTCCTTCTTCTTCTTACCCATGGCGCGACGCAGCAGGTCAGCTTCGCCAAGACTATAACCCGCCAGAACCTGGGCGATCTTCATCACCTGTTCCTGATAGATGATGACCCCGTAAGTTTCGGTCAGAACATCTTTCAAGCTGGGGTGCAGATAGTCTACCTCCGCACGACCGAACTTACGGTCGATATAGGTGTCGATCATCTCCATAGGCCCGGGACGATACAGCGAGATCAGAGCCGTGATCTCTTCAATCGAGCCGCAACGCATTTTGCGAAGCGTGTCGCGCATGCCTTGTGATTCCAACTGGAACACACCGACCGTCTGGCCCGAGGCCATCAACTCATAGGTCTTGGCATCATCCAGCGGCAGCAGGTTCCATTCCGGTCCTGCTCCGCGCCGATCCAGAAACCCCTTGGCGCGATCCAGAACCGTTAGCGTCTTCAAGCCGAGGAAATCGAACTTCACCAGACCAGCCGGCTCAACCCATTTCATATTGAACTGGGATGCTGGAATGGTTGAACGCGGATCCTGATACAACGGCACCAGCTCGGTCAGCGGACGATCACCAATAACGATACCCGCCGCGTGGGTCGAAGCGTTGCGATACAACCCCTCAAGTTCCAGCGATGTATCCAGCAGGTTCTTCACGGCTGGTTCTTCGTCACGCATTTCACGCAGGCGCGGTTCCATGTCCACAGCCTGCGCCAGCGTGACCGGATTGGCTGGATTAGCCGGTACCATCTTGGCCAAACGGTCAACCTGACCATAAGGCATCTGCAAGACACGTCCGACGTCACGCAATACGGCCCGAGCCTGAAGCGTGCCAAAAGTAATGATCTGGGCGACGCGATCCTTGCCGTAAAAATTCTGGACGTAATCGATAACTTCTTCGCGTCGCTCCTGACAGAAGTCGATATCGAAGTCGGGCATAGAAACGCGTTCGGGGTTCAAGAAACGCTCGAACAGCAAACCAAACCGCAGCGGATCAAGGTCGGTAATGGTCAACGACCACGCGACAAGCGAACCCGCCCCCGAACCACGGCCAGGCCCGACAGGAATGTCGTTCAGCTTGGCCCATTTGATAAAGTCCGAAACGATCAGGAAGTAACCAGGGAAACCCATTTGCTGGATGATCCCGACTTCCCAGTCTAGGCGATCCCAATATTCCTGTTCAGGCGCGAAGGCCGGGTTTTTGGCCAGTCGCGCCTTAAGACCTTCTCGCGCCTGATGCGCAAGTTCGTCGTCTTCTGAACGGCCAGCACCGGTATCAAAACGTGGCAGGATGGGCTTGTGCGTCTGTACAAGAAAAGCGCAACGTCGTGCGATCTCGAGAGTGTTGTCACATGCCTCGGGCAAGTCCGAAAACAGCGCCCGCATATCCTCGGAAGGTTTGAACCAGTGCTCGCCCGTTACACGGCGTCGGTCTTCCTGTCCGGTAAAAGCACCGTCAGAAATACACAAAAGGGCATCGTGTGCCTTGGCCTGAGAAGCCTTGGCGAAATAGACGTCATTTGTAGCGACTAACGGAACGTCACGCTCATAGGCCCAATCCACCAAACCGGATTCGGCAGCCAACTCTTCGGGCAAATTATGGCGCTGAAGCTCAACATAGAAACGATCACCAAAGGCCGCCTTCATAGCCTCCAGAGCTTCGCGCCCTTCATCGACCTTGCCCTGAGCGAAAAGCGGATCAACAGGACCGTCAGGACCACCCGACAGCAGGATCAAACCTTCGGATTTTTCGACCACCATTTCCCACGGCACACCCGCCTCGGGCATGTCGATCGTGTCCAGAAATGACGACGAAGAAAGAGCGCAAAGATTAAGCCAGCCCTGTGCGTTCTGAACCAGAAGCATGATGGTCGGCACCTTGGCCCATCGTTCTGATTTCCGCCCGCCGATACCAAAAACCGGCAAGGCACAACCAACAATCGGCTGGACACCCGCATCCTTTACCGTCTGGCTAAACTCCAGTGCCCCGAACAGGTTCGATCGGTCCGCAACAGCCACAGCAGGCATGCCCGCCTCGGCAGCCATCTTGCCGATCTTGCCAGCCTTGATAGCGCCCTCCAGCAGCGAATAAGCGCTGCGTACACGGAGATGAACAAAGCCAACGCTGTCAGTGGTTCGGGTCACCCAAACTGCTCCAATCGCCCGCTAGGCGGGGCCATTTACCTATTGTGCGCAGAGTCGTCCTCTCGCTCCAGCAATGGGCAAAAGCATGACCGATCCGCTCACGATACCAAAAAGGCAGCGTGCCAGACCATCCAGACGAAGCTGCCGCAGGATGCAAGGGCCAGGATATCTTTGAAACGACGCGACATAGGCTTATCCCCACATGGATCAAGTTCTTGTTTTGTTCTGATCTACATATTTGCCCGATGCAAGCAAAAATACGCGGTTTGATAAAATTGTTCTAATTTTGTTCCGTTGCCATTGCGCAACCAGCCACACTGGGCGCACCTTAATATGTTCCTACTTTGTTACAGAATTGATGACGCACATGCCTCGCCCACAAGCCAGAACACTACCATGCGGCCAAGGCGTGCCCGACGGTGGAGCACGGGGCCGTGGCGCATGCTCAAACCGGTCCGGTCGATTTGAAACACACGAGAAAATCGAATTCGACGACGGTTGGACCGGCAACGATGCTCCCGCCCAGATCGAGACCACACTGTCTCCACTCAAGTCCCGCACAATCATCAGCCGTAACGACAGTCCGGATATCAGTTTCGATCAGTCCATAAACCCTTATGTGGGCTGTATGCACGGCTGCATCTATTGTTATGCGAGACCCAGCCACACCTATATGGGCCTGTCTGCGGGGCTCGATTTCGAGAGCCGCCTTTTTTACAAGCCAGACGGCCCCGCCTTATTGGCCAAAGAACTGTCCTCGCCTCGCTATCGGTGTTGCCCCATCCACATCGGTGGAAACACAGACCCATATCAGTCCGTCGAACGTGACACGCAACTGACGCGGCGGTTGCTGGAAGTTGTACAGCGCTTCAACCAACCGATATCGATCATAAGCAAGTCTGCATTGATTAAGCGTGATGCAGATATTCTCGGTGAAATGGGACAGCGAAATCTAGCCGTCGCCTGTATTTCGATCACGACACTGGACCGTAAACTGGCCCGCGACATGGAACCGCGCGCCGCAACGCCGGCACGTAGATTGGAAGCGATCAGCCGCCTCAGGGATGCGGGCTGTCCTGTCAGCATAGGTTTTGCCCCTGTTATTCCCGGCCTGAACGACCATGAATTGGAAGCTGTTCTGGAAGCAGGTGCTAAGGCGGGAGCCACAGGGGCGATGTATGTGACGCTACGCCTGCCGCACGAAATCAAGGATCTGTTCCGTGAATGGCTGGATAAGGCCCGCCCCGACAGGGCCGCACGTGTGATGTCACTGATCCGCCAGACACGACGGGGTAAGGATTATGATGCTGACTGGTCACAGCGTATGCGCGGCACCGGCCCCGTCGCTGAACTGATCGCTACACGCTTCAAGGCAGCCATCAGGCGTTATGGTCTGCAAAAACCATACAGAGCACTGGATACTACCCAGTTTCAGCTCCCGCCCGAGGCAAGGCCACAAATGGACCTGTTCGACGGCTAGTCAGTCGTTGGCCGCTGACGGATCGATAAAGTCCTCGACCAGCTTGCGCCAAGCGGCATCGGTTGCATCCACCAAGTCGACATCTTCGCTCAGGGCCACAGCACCATCGCCGTCTGGAAGGATCAGGCCATAGACTTCCATCTCTTCGTCCTCGGCATTGGTGTGAATTTCGGCCTGAACGATAATGACCGGCTTCTCTCCCTCTTCATCCCACCAGATGGCAGGCTGGGGCAGTTCCATGTCCAGTGGATATGGGCGCTCGGTATCGCCCAGAGCAAATACCGCGGCTTTGGACTGAACGTCTTCAAGTGTTGCGATACGGCCCGTAAACGGCTTCAGACGATCCCAGTCGTCAAAGTCGAAACCACCGCCGTCCACATCGTCAATGTCATGATCTTGGGTCATCGTAGAACCTTGCAGGATCAGCGGCGGAAAACGCCGACCAATTCGATATGGTTGGACCAGATAAACTGGTCAATCGGCGTGACTTTTTCGAGCGTAAATCCAGCGTCCACAAGCACACGCGCATCGCGGGCAAAGGTTTGCGGATTACACGACACACCCACGATCGTGTGCGCCTTGGTGCCCGGCAGCTGCTGGGTTTGCTCCAGAGCGCCCGCACGCGGCGGGTCCATAACTATGGCATCACATCCCTTGAGATCATAGGGTGACAAAGGACGGCGGAACAGGTCGCGTGCCTGCGCCTCAATGCCTTTCAAGCCTTGGGCCGTTGAAAGGCCTGCCTTCAGAGCAGTAATCGACGAGGCTGCAGAATCTGCAGCCATCACCGACGCCACCTCGGCCAGCGGGAAGGTAAACGTCCCTGCCCCACAAAACAGGTCTGCGACCTTTTTGGAGCCTTTGACAGCCGCCACCGCACGCTCGACCATCGCCAGTTCTGCTGCCGGAGAGGCCTGAAGGAAACCCCCAGCCGGAACCGGCACCGAGGCCCGCCCGAAGCGAATGCGCGGTTGACGCTCCATAACAAGCGTATCGCCATCAAGACTGAGTCGAGCAAAACCGCCTTCTGCCGCCGCCGCAATGGCTTTGGCTAGCTGGTCAGCGTCTGGACCTCCCGAGCGTTTTTCAACACCCGTCACATCCACATCAATGCCGGTATCAGTCAGGGTTGCGTGAAGGGTCGGTGCTGATTTTGGATGCACCAGAAAGGCATCGGCCACGCGGGCCAGCGCCGGAAATGCTGCAACCAGTGCCGGATCTGACACCGGACAATCGCGCAGCTCTACCAGACGCCAAGAGCGACGTGCCTTGAAACCAAGCAGCACACGTCCATTTGGTCCGCGACGCGCATGCAGTGCAATACGTCGACGCGTGGCACGTGGCGTCGCTACCGTCGCCTCCACCTCGGTTTCCAGACCTTCACGGCTCAGAGTATGAACCACCACATCATGCTTCCATTCCAGATAGGGCGCATCGGCCCAGTGCTGGAGCGGAGCCACGCCACATTCGGCATAGGCTTCGGAGAAGATAGGCCGACGATCGGCACTGGCTTCCAGAATTTCAAAGCTCTCGACACGGCCGTTTTCAATTACGGCGCTGACGACCTCGCCCGGTAAAGCGCCCGGCACAAAAACAGCGCCATTCGGCGTATCGGCGATCCCGTCGCCCTGATGGCCCATGCGGGTAATGGTCAGTGTCTGAGTCATGTGCCGCTTCTAGCGACAGAAAGCGGCAAAAACAAAGGTGAACGAACATGAACAGCTTGCACGCCACCTGTTCAAATACCGTTCAGGTTCACATCGCTAATCCTGACATCAAGACGGGGCGGCCCGAATGACCGCTCCATTCAGGAGCCGGGTAAAATGATCGCCAAGAAATCTGCCTTTGCACTCGCCACTATCGCTTGTGTCGCCACTGTTTTGCCGACCATGGCCTCGGCTCAAAGCTACGGCTCATACGGCTCCTATGGCTATAACGGCCAGAACCAAGCCTATTACGACCCTTGCGTGCGAGACCAGCGCCAGCGTCAGGCTGGCTCGGGTATGCTGGGTGCTGCGATTGGTGCCATTGCCGGTTCGCAAGTTGCTTCGCGCGGTCGCCGCACCGAAGGCAGTCTGTTGGGTGGCGTTCTGGGGGCCGCAATCGGTGCCGGTGTTGGCCGCAGCACGGCAGCCTGCACCCCGGGTGACTATCCGCCTGCCGCGCCGGTCTATTACGAGACGCGCCCGACCGCCCCGACCTATGACCCACGCAACAACCGTCGCGATGACGGTTACGACTATTACCGCGACTATCCGCAAGACTATGACCGCGGCTATTCCAAACCGGCTCCGGTCGATGATGGTTGCCGTTTGGCCGAAAGCGAAATCCGCATGCCGGATGGTCGCGTAGAAACCCGCCATGTCCGTACCTGCCCGGACGCCAGCGGCCGCTATCGCATCGTCGATTAAACTTCAGCCCCCCTGTCGATTGACGATGCGAAGAGGGCCGTCGGATTACTCCGGCGGCCCTCACTTTGATTCTGGCGTAGTTGTTAGGCTTTGCGCGCCCAGAGCAAGAATTCGGTATTGCCGTCCCCGCCTGTGATCGGGCTGGGTGCCACGTCCTGTACGGACCAGTCGATATTCTCCAGCCAGTCTCGTACCTTCGTGATTGCCGCCTGATGCACCTCAGGGTCTTTGACCACACCCTTCTTGCCAACACCTGACGGGCCATCAGCCTCGAACTGCGGCTTTACCAACGTCATCAGATGCGCGCCGTCTGCCGCCAATGACAACGGAACAGGCAGCACCTTCAACAGGCTGATGAAGCTGGCGTCGCAAACAATCAGCGCGGGCGCTTCGGCAATCTGAGCTGTCGTCAGTTCGCGGGCGTCGGTCTTTTCAAGGTTCACAACACGGGCATCATCGGCGATGCGCGGGTGCATCTGCCCCTGCCCGACATCGACGGCAAAGACCTTTGCCGCGCCGCGATCAAGGCAGACCTCGGTAAAGCCGCCGGTCGAAGCCCCGACATCCATCGCCACCTTGCCCGCCACATCCAGCGGCCAAAGTTCAAAGGCGCGCTCAAGCTTTAGCGCGCCCCGTCCAACCCATCTGTGGGCATCGGCATATTGGATATCTGCGTCTTCAAGAACCTTGAGCGAAGCGGCCTTGGCCACTTCGCCGGCAACGGTGACATTGCCCGCCTCGATGGCCGCCTTGGCCTTGGACCGGCTTTCGGCCAGTCCAAGGTTCACAAGGTGTTGGTCGAGCCGGATACGGCTCACGCCATCGCTTCCAGACGAGCCAGTGCGGCCTGCATCTTGGCCTTGCCGGCTTCGGCATCGGCCAGCTTCTGGCGCTGTTCCTCAACGACTTCCGGCGCGGCGCGCGAGACGAAGTTCGGATTGCCCAGCTTCTTGTTGTAGTGGCCGATGTCGCTGTCGAAGGCGGCGATTTCCTTATTCAGGCGCGCCTTCTCGGCACCTAGATCAATGAAGTCCGCCAGCGACAGAGCCACGGTCGAACCACCCGACACGCAGGTCACAGCACCGGCAGGCGCAGCATCCAGCAGCGAGACTTCCGACACGCGGGCCAGTTGCAGGATCAGCGGACGATGACATTCGACTAGAACCTTGGTCGCGTCATCAACGCCAACAAAGGCCAGCGGCGGCTTGGCCGACGGCGGCACGTTCATTTCCGCACGAAGACCACGCAGTTCACCGATCAGATCCACGAGCCAGCCGATTTCAGCTTCGGCAGCCGGATCGATGAAGCTGTCCGGCAGTTGCGGCCACGAGGCACCGATCAGCAGGCTCTCGCGCGCCGGACCCGTCTTGCCCAGTTCGGCCCACAGCTCTTCGGTGATGAACGGCATCACCGGGTGCAGCAACTTCAGCGTCTCGTCCAGAACCCATGCGGTCATGGCGCGGGTCTCGGCCTTGGCGGCCTCGTCCGTACCGTTGAAGACCGGCTTGGCCAGTTCGAGGTACCAGTCGCAGAAGACGTTCCAGATGTAGCGGTACAGAGCACCGGCTGCATCGTCGAAACGGCCACCGAGGATGGCTTGCGATACGGCGCGCTCGGCCTTGGCCAGCTCGCCACGGATCCAGCGGTTGATGGTCTGCTCTACGGTTGACGGGTCGAAACCTTCGACGCGGGCGCATTCGTTCATTTGGCTGAAGCGTGCGGCATTCCACAGCTTGGTGCCAAAATTACGATAACCTTCAATACGTTGTTTCGACAACTTAATGTCGCGCGTGCCCGACAGGATGGCCATGGTGAAGCGCAGCGGGTCGGCACCCAGCTCGTCTATGATCTCCAGCGGGTCGATGACATTGCCCTTGGACTTCGACATCTTCTGGCCCTTCTCGTCGCGGACGAGGCCATTGATGATGACGCGCTTGAACGGCGCATCGCCCATGAAGTGCTTGCCCATCATCATCATGCGGGCAACCCAGAAGAAGATGATGTCGGCGGCGGTCACGAGGTCCGATGTCGGATAGAAACGGGCCAGATCGTCCGTATTTTCCGGCCAGCCCATGGTCGAGAACGGCCACAGCGCCGACGAGAACCACGTGTCCAGTACGTCCTCTTCACGCTTCAGTTCAACACCGGCACCCAGTTTGGCTTCGGCTTCGGCGCGGGCTTCTTCTTCGGTTTCAGCAACGAAGATTTCACCATCCGGGCCATACCAAGCCGGAATCTGGTGGCCCCACCACAGCTGGCGCGAGACGCACCACGGCTCGATGTTATTCAGCCACTCGAAGTAGACCTTCTCGTACGACTTCGGCTCGAAGACGGTTTCACCATCTTGAACAGCCTTCAGCGCCGGCTGGGCCAGGGTCTTGGCATCAACCCACCACTGGTCGGTCAGCCACGGCTCGATGACCGCGCCCGAGCGGTCGCCGTGCGGGACCATGTGTTTGGTCTTTTCGATCTCTTTCAGCCAGCCGTTTTCTTCGGCGTTGGCGATGATCGCCTTACGCGCAACGAAACGGTCCATGCCGACGAACTCGGCCGGAATTTCCGGAACCTCGTCCGCGATAATGCGGGCCAGCGAGTCCATGATGTTCAGCGACGGCAGGTCAGCACGCTTGCCAACCTGGAAGTCGTTGAAGTCGTGCGCAGGCGTGATCTTCACCGCGCCCGAGCCCTTGGTCGGGTCTGCGTATTCGTCGGCCACGATCGGCACGCGACGGCCGGTAATCGGCAGGACCACTTCCTTGCCAACCAGACCCGCGTAACGCTCATCCTTCGGATGAACAGCCACACCGGTATCGCCCAGCATGGTTTCCGGGCGCGTGGTGGCGACCACGATGTAATCGCGGGTCTCGAACTCGGTCGGCTTGCCTTCCTCGTCGAAAGCCACCGGATGCTGGTAGGTGACGCCATCAGCCAGCGGATAGGCGAAATGCCAGTATGCGCCGTCGACTTCCTTCTGCTCGACCTCGAGGTCCGAGATGGCGGTCTGGAAATGCGGGTCCCAGTTCACCAGACGCTTGGCACGGTAGATCAGGCCTTCCTTGTACAGCTGAACGAAGACTTTGCGGACGGCCTCGTTCAGGCCCTCGTCCAGCGTAAAGCGTTCGCGCGACCAGTCAGCCGATGCGCCCAGACGGCGCAGTTGGCGGATGATGGTGCCGCCCGATTCAGCCTTCCAGTCCCAGACCTTCTCGACGAAAGCTTCGCGTCCCATCTCGCGACGGCCCGGCAGGCCTTCGGCGGCCAGCTTGCGCTCGACGACCATCTGGGTTGCGATACCGGCGTGGTCGGTGCCCGGCAGCCACAGCACGGCCTTGCCGGTCATGCGGTGATAGCGCGCCAGAATGTCCTGAAGCGTGTTGTTCAGAGCGTGACCGATATGCAGGCTGCCCGTCACATTCGGCGGCGGAATGACGATCGAATAGGCCTCGGCTGCGCTGTCGGTCTTGGGCTGGAACAGTCCGCTTTTTTCCCACTGTGCATACAGGCGGGGCTCGGCGGCCTTCGGATCGAACGTCTTTTCAAGCATGGTCATGTCTTTGTCTCTAGCGCACGGCGCAGTCCGCGTCGCGGGCCGAGGGTGATGAAATAGAACAGAAAAAGGCGGCCCCGCCGGAGCCGCCCTCATCATTTAATATCTGGTGGCGTCAAAGGCTAGTTCGCACTGCGGGCAATCCGCTCGACTTCCTTGCGTACTTCGCGCTCGACAATGGTTGGCAGGTTTGCATCCAGCCACGACTTCAGCATTGGACGCAGCATATCGCGCACCATCCCCTCGACCGTGTTTCCGCTGTCGAACGGCATGTTAGGAACATCCGACAAAGCCGGACGGCCAACCGACGCAGCCAGACCAGCAAAAGCATTGGCTGCATTGGCTGCGGTCGTATCACTGACCAGATTCTCATCAACGGCAGGGAAGTCAGCGACTGAATAGTCTTCGACAACCGGCTCCGGTTCAGGCTCGGCTTCATAAACCGGCGCACTGACATCCAGATCGCCGATAACCTCTGCAGACACGGCTTCATAAGGCTCGGTCAATTCCAGAACCTCGTCTTCGACTTCGACTTCAGGTTCGGCCTCGACTTCAACCGCAGGTTCAGGCGCAGTTTCGGCAGCCGTTTCCGCAGGCGCGTCGTCTTCAGAGATAATCCGGCGGATAGACGCCAGAATCTCTTCCATTGTCGGTTCCTGAGTGGTCTGATCGGTCATGGCGAGCCTTAGATGCCTCAAGTCAGCGATTGTGCTGCCGCGTAACAGAAACCTAAAGTTTTAAGAAAACGGGAATCGGCAGCGCGCGTATCAGTTGTTCTATCTTCGTCGCATCATCCCTGCACAGAATCAACGGGCGTTTCTCCCCTAACTGGGGATGTTGGACATATTCTGCCCTGCCCGTGATCCTGAAATCAGCGTTGTCAGACTTTAGGGGCGCGGTGCTGTCCGCACGATTTCGCCCTTCAGTTCACGATCAACCGGCGCATCCTCGATATCGGCTGGCGGTGTGATGCGCGGTGCGCCCACAGCGTCAATAGCTTCGATCACACCATCCCAAGGCAGTGCTCCGCGCGTGCGTACAGCACGATAATTGGCCTCTGCATCATAAGCGTCCAGCGTCGGATCCAGAGACGGGCCGTTGAGACGGCCCATAGCTGACAACAATTGAGCCTGCGCCACATAATAGTTGCGACGGGCCGAAGCCAACGAGACCTGTGCGTTACGCAGTTCCAGTTCCTGATTCAGAACATCGAGTGTAGTGCGAAGGCCTACCTGCGCTTCCTGGCGAACCCCTTCGGCAGCCACAGATGCCGCTCGCACAGCTTGTTCTACGGCTTGCAGCGACGAGCGGGCCGAGGCTGCTTGTGCGTAGGCTGAACTGACGGATTGCAGGACGTTACGACGTTCGCCTTCAATATTGATCTGTGCCGCATTGGCATATTCCAGCGCCTGCGCCACACGCGAACGGTTCAGACCACCCGTGAACAACGGTACCGAAATCTGGGCACCCGCCGTGAAATTCGTATTGGCCGACAGGTCAGCATTCGAAAACTCGTTCGAAGTGCCACCATAAGATGCTGTCAAACGGGCATTCGGACGATATTCAGCGCGGGCTGCTGCCACATTGGCCTCTGCGGCCGACAGATTATGCTGCGCCGCCAGCAACGCCGGATTATTGACCAGGCCCTCGTCCAGCGCAGCGTCAAAATCGGTCGGGACATTTGGCAGGGTCGGCAATTCTTCCAGACTGCTCGGAGCCTGACCGACGACCGTGGCATAGGCCGCACGCGAAACTGAAAGCTGGGCCTGAGCCTGTGCCAAATCGGATTCAGACTGGGCCAGACGCGCTTCGGACTGGGCGACATCGGTGCGGGTAATTTCGCCCACCTCGAAACGCGCATTCGATTCATCAAGCTGGCGACGCAGCACTTGCAGATTTTCCTGACGTACACGCAGGATTTCCATATCACGCAACACATCGGCATACGCTTGGATGACCGACAACATCACGCGCTGCTCAACACCGCGTAGATTTTCACGACCTGCCAGAATATTGGCATCTGCCGAAGCAATAGCATTGCGGGTACGTCCACCCGACCAGATGGTCTGGGACAATTGAACCGTAGCCGACAAAGAATCCGATTCGCGCGCGCCACCGACCGTGCTTGTCGAGCCGGGAATCGTACCCGTTGCATCGGCCACACCGTCACCGTCCAGATCGATCGGCAGGATCGTCGCACCAGTGTTGGTTGTTATGCGGTCGCTGTCGCTGCGCTGGTAGTTTGCACCGCCAGAGACGCTGATGTTCGGGCGAAGGCCGGCGCGGGCCTGTACCGTGGTTTCATCCAGAGCGCGCTGGTTAGCGCGCTGGGCCAACAAGGTCGGATTGGTGCGATAGGCCAGATTGACCGCATCGCGCAGAGATTCGGCCATAGCCGGACCGGACAGTCCGCCCGCAATCAGAGAAATGATAGCCGCCGAAGCCAGAACGCGAGAGCGATTCAACATAAAACCTGTTCCTGTCTGCCCCCACGGGGGTCATCCATGATGCCTAACACCGGTGTAGATGGCTGCAAGCGACCATCTACACCAGTTAAGTTTTTTTCACGCAGGTTACGCTTCGTTCCGTCGCCCTTGTGGCGGCTATATTTTAAAGCGCAAAAGTCGGTGCAGGAGCCAGCTCGCTCAGAATATCGGGGGCAGCATCAAACAGTTCGCGACGCGAAACCGCTTCTGCGCCCTTCACATAGAGCACAGCCTTGCCCGCAGGACCCGTACGCTCAACCACGACCAAACGACCATTCGGGGCCAGCGCAGCGATCCAGGCATCCTGACGCGCCGGTACAGCGGCCTCTGAAACGATCACATCATAGCCTTCGCCCACCGGCTGATTCAGCGGGGCCACAACCGTTTCGACGCCATAGTCGGCCAGAGCCTCGCCGGTAACAGCGAATACGTCTGCGTTCGAATCCTGAACGGTGACCTCCAAGCCCATCTTGGCCAGAACCGCCGCCGCATAAGGACCAACCATAACCAGTGCTTTTTCACCGGCCTTGGCCTCGGCACCTTCCAGCAGCTTGCCCATATCGCGCGGCAGCATCAGGCGACGGTCACCAGTGATTTCCGGCATGGCGTCGGCATAGGCCGAGAAAGCGCGCTCCGGCGCACAGAAACGCTCGCGTTCGACGCTGCCCATAGCGGCGTGCAGTGCGCGGTTCGTCACGTCATTTACGCGGACTTGCGAGTCCACCATAACTTTGCGTGCTGCGGCGAAATCCATGTTTCAGAGTCCTTGAAGGCGACAAAGGCAAAAAATCTGCCGCGCTTATAAGACTCTACGTTGCGAACCGCAAACTAATCAGGTAGTCACCCCTTCCTCGCAGCAATGCAGTGCCCTTCGGGGCTGTGGCCTGATGGCGGAGTGGTGACGCAGAGGACTGCAAATCCTTGCACCCGGGTTCGATTCCCGGTCAGGCCTCCACTGCTGTGAAATCGAAAAGCCGCCCTTCGGGGCGGCTTTCTTTTTGCCTGAAATTCAGTGGTAGCAAGGGTTTGAGCGGCACATCGCCCTGCTCGCCCCCTCTAAAATCGTGCGATTAGCCGAATGCCATCTGATGCAAGGCTATGCCGCTGGTGACGGCAACATTCAGAGAATCAAAACCGCCCGCCATGCGAATCCCCACGGGGATACATTGATCGATAACAGCCTGAGGCAAGCCCGGCCCTTCGGCCCCCAATAGAATCGCCGTGCGTTTCGGGGGACGATAATCGGCCAACTGCATTTGTGCCGACGGGGTCAGCGCCAAAACGTCAAAGCCCCTACCCTGCAAGCCGCCAACAATCTCGCCTGCCGTCGGCACCTGAATTATCGGCGTGCGTAGGACAGCCCCAACCGAAACACGGATCGCCTTGCGATAGAACGGATCGCAACAGGTCTGATCCAGAATCACACCCGCCGCACCGAACGCCGCGGCATTACGAAAAATGCCGCCCATATTATCGTGATTTCCGATCCCGCTGGCCACGACCAGAAGCGACTTTTCGGCCACATCCTCCAGACCATCCAGAAACCCATCCATCGAAACCGGCTCCGACTTACGCCCCAGCGCCAAAATCCCGCGATGCAAATCAAACCCCGCAATCGCGTTCAGCACATCCTGTGACGCCAGATAGACCGGCACGTCGTATGAGCCCTTCTCCACCAACGAACGCAGGGCCTCCCAGCGCTTTTCGGCAATCAGGATCGCCACCGGCTCGCACAGGCTTGCAGGTGACAGCAGCACATTCAGCACCACCTCCCCCTCGGCGATAAACAGCCCCTCGCGCCCCGTCAGGTCGCGTTCCTTGATGTCGCGAAACGGTTGGACAGCAATATGGTCGGGGTCTGTAATGGTGATCGGCATCATAGCCGCCAGCCTAGCGCATCATGACCGACAGACGGCGAATGAAAAAACGTGACCATTTCTGCATTTTAGCAGTTGCATGAATCAAAAGCCGTGCGCTATACGCCCCTCTCCCTCGGGGCAGTGTTCCGCGGTAGCTCAGCGGTAGAGCAGCCGACTGTTAATCGGCTGGTCGTAGGTTCGATCCCTACCCGCGGAGCCAGCCCCGAGAGGTTTTACGAAATGCGCCCTTATGTGGCGCATTTTTCGTATCTGCACCCTGCTCCTCTCTAAAAGATCAAAGATTTTTCTCTTTTAGATCAAGTCCTAGCTTGCAGGAATCAAATCCCCGCTGCTATAGACCCCTCACCGAGAGGCAATGGTCCGCGGTAGCTCAGCGGTAGAGCAGCCGACTGTTAATCGGCTGGTCGTAGGTTCGATCCCTACCCGCGGAGCCACTCTTCTTGGATTAAAAAAGCGTCGCTTTATGCGGCGCTTTTTTCGTATCCGGTATCAGCAACCGTGTCCAAAGCCCTCGTGGTTTGCCGCCTCATAGGTACGCCGGATAATCTCTTCCAGAACCGCCTGATCCACATCGACCAGCTTGTTCAGGTAGAGACAGGCTTTGGAGCATTTGTACTTGCCCAGTCGGTCCAGCATCGCCTCGTAATCGGCAAAGCCTCCGACATACAGAACCAGTTTGGCCTTGCGCGGCGAAAACCCCACACGACACATATCGCCTTCATGCCCGCTGGCATATTTATAGTGATAGGTGCCGAAACCGACGATGGACGGTCCCCACATCACGGCCCGCTCGCCTGTGATGCGCTCCATCATCTTGCGGACTGTATGACCATCGGCGCGCCTCAACGGATGCTCCACCGCATCCAGAAACGCATCCACACTAACGCCTGTGGGTTTGGTTTTAGCCTCGGTCATAGATTTTTCCCGCTCTTCAGCGTTCGCAGCCTACACCATCTCCGTCGCGATCCAGATGCGAACCATAACCCGGCTGGCCACGTCGCACAGGTGCCGCGCCCGCCGCACGGGCTTCACTGCAATTGGCAAAATATCGCGTGCGGGTGCCTACACCCACGCCGTTTCCCGCCAGACTTCTGGGTTGGCTGCTCGCTCCACCGGAAGATCGACCAGATCCACCGTCCGAGCGATGACAGTGATAGCCGCCATTACGCCGGTCATTATGACATCCTTCGGCATTCAAACCACCCGGATGCGCCATAGCCACCGGACCCGCCATCAGTGCCGATAGCCCCGCCACAACCGCAATCAGTTTCATCACTTCCCTCACCTTCTGAATCGCCATTCAAGCACACCCATGCCTAAGATGGCGTTAGGCATCAGACTGAACAAAGCCTTGGCGGCAGGAGCGCACCATGACGGGCAAAACCCATATCGGTATCGGCGGCTGGACGTTCGAACCGTGGCGCGGCACCTTTTATCCTGCCGGCCTCGTTCAAAAGCGCGAGCTAGAATATGCCGCTTCCAAACTGACCTCGATCGAGATCAACGGCACCTATTATTCCACCTTCAAGCCCGACATCTGGATGAAGTGGCGTGACGAGACACCGGACGGCTTTGTGTTTTCGATCAAGGCCAGCCGCTATTGCACCAATCGCAAAGTGCTATCCGAAGGTGGCGAGAGTTTTGATAAATTCCTGTCGCAGGGCCTGACTCTGCTGGGTGACAAACTGGGCCCCATCAACTGGCAGTTCATGGGCATTCGTATTAATACAGTGGGTGAATAAACACACATCCACTTTGACGGCTGGCCATGACGATCACCGCCTATTCCTACCTACGATTTTCTAAGACCGCACAGGCCCGAGGCGACACGATCCGGCGACAGATGGAGTTGGCGCGAGAGTGGATCGCTGAACACCCGCACATCACTCTTGATGAGACCCTTCGCGACGAAGGCATCTCCGCAGTGTCAGGCAAGCACCGCGTCGAAGGTGCGCTAGGTTCGTTTCTGCATCAGGTTGAGATCGGGAAGGTCAAACGTGGCTCGTATCTTTTGATCGAAGGCTTTGACCGCCTCAGTCGCGAGAACGAAACACAAGCCATCAACCTTCTGACCAGTCTGACGATCTCTGGAATCACGGTCGTCACCCTTTTTGACGGTCGAGTTTATGACCAAGCGTCGGGGTCTGACTCGCTCTACAAAGCGTTGACGGCCATGGATTTGGCACACAACGAGATCAAGCGCCGGACCAAACGTGTCCTTGCCGCGTGGAAGCAAAAGAAGATCACGGCCCGCGAAACTGGAAAGACGGTCACCAGCCGTGGCCCCGCTTGGCTGCAATACAATCCAGAGACCACAAAGTTCGATCTGATCCCTTCGCGTGTGGCTGTGATCGAACGCATCTTTGATGATTACGCCAGCGGCATCGGCATGAGCACGATCACCAATCGTCTCAATCAAGAAGCTGTCCCGCCCTTCACCAAAAACAGCAAAGGCTGGCACGTCGGATACGTCGGAGAGCTTCTGCGTAGCCAGACAGTGCTTGGCCATTATCAGCCGCATAAGGTTCGCAAGACGGACGACTTCAAAGTGAAGCGTGAACTCGATGGCGAACTGATCCGAGATTTTTATCCAGCGGCTATCTCCGAAGAACGGTTCTACGCCGCACAGGCCCACCGCAACCGACCATCCAACGCTAACCGCAAAGGCGCTCCGACAGGCCGTCGAGGCCGTGTCTATGCCAACACCATGATGGGACTGGCACGGTGCGAGAAATGCTCTGGAACTCTGGTAGTGGTCAGGCAGGAGGACAAGGCAAAGAGCCGGTCCTTCCTCTGCTATTCAAAGACGCGCAACGCAGGATGCACGAACAACACCCGATACCGCGTAGCCAAGGCCGAGAATGCTTTGTTCTCAGCCATCGCAACACGCAAGGCCACGGCGGATTCTACGACCAATCGTGAGGCTCACGTCTATCATAAGATCAACGCGCTCGAAGCCCAATTGGCCGAGGCACGGACGGCCAACGCCAACTTGATGATGCTTGTTGAGCGAGGCCATGAAGCGTCAATCGAACGTGCGATGGCGAAAGAAGCCGAGATAAAGAGCCTCCTTGCTGAACTTGAAACAGTCCGCGCCGATCTCAACAGCCCGACGATCCCACACGCCGAGATCATTGATGCTGTGAAATGGTTACGCAAATCCGCCGAGATCGAAGCCGCCGCGCTGGCTGGCGACAAGGAAGCCGAGACCGAACTGTTCAACTACCGCGCAAAGCTAAACGCCATTCTGCGTGATCTCTATGACTGGATCATCCCGACCATTGATGGCGTGATCGTTGGTAAAGGCGTGACGGTCACGGCCTTTGAAGAAGCGGACTTTGACGCATGGTCGCCAGCGGGTGCGAAGCACAAAGGCCGGACTAGGATGCGGACGACGCTCGAACTGGACGAACCTATCGAGACCCCGACCTCAGCCGTTCTCCTCCCGCTACTTCGTGAACGTGGCAAGGCCACCATCGACGCCATTGGCTAATACAAGACATAGCGAACCGTCGCCTTGCCGGTGCCACACACGCGACATTTCAACCGACGTTCAATGAGCGACAGGCTGATATCGCCATATCCTTGCTGGATGAGTTCGACTGGTCCAATCACAGCCTCATGTGTGCACTTTGAAGAGACACACATGACCTTGATTCTACCGTCTTGAGCCGCCAACTGGCGGGGTGTTCTTGCTGCAACCATGGCCCATAATGCCATGAGAACAAACACGGAACAATCTATTCCAACAGCGACTTGATACGGTCGAGATAGGCTTGTCGTTCTGACAGGCCACCGGTCCCGCCCGCGATCTTCTTTGTCACCGCTGACAGATCGTCAGCGTCAGCCAGAGCATTGCACTTTCGGTCCGACCAGATCATGCAAGCCAACGCCATGGACACTGACGGTTCAATAAGACGCTCAGGCGAAGAGGTCAGCTTGACACCAAGTCGGATACCATAGGCCGCATAGCTGTAAGCCCCACTGATTTGGAAGACACCACGGGCGCGATAGTTTGCCTCTCCACTCTCTTCAAAGCGTTGGAAGCCAGCCGTCTCGAATGCCGATTGCGCGAGAAAATGGGACAGGCGCAGCACATCTTTAATGTCGTGCTTGTCGAACTCGTTGGCCATCGCCACGCCCAGTCCAGTAGCGGTCTGGCCAAGGTCACGACCGGCGATCCAATTGATAAGGGCGGCATAGGTCTTTGGACCAAGCCGCCCGTCGATGGCACCACATGGATAGCCTGACTGTGTAAGATTTTGTTGGAGGAGGATTATATTCATCCTCGTATTTATTAGGATGCGATTGGCGCTCCGCCCGACGCTTCGAGTTCTGCAAACTTACGCTCAATCATCTCCTCCATCATCGGCCCCATCTCTACTTCGAGTCTGGCCAAGCGCTCATCAATGTCACGACGCTCGCTCATCCTGTCTTCGCGACTGGCCTCAAAGGATTTAGGTTCTTCGCACAGAGATAAGCTGAACTCAGTAAGCTTGTTGATGCCTACCGAAAGAAGCACCCGCGCCTCTTCAAACGAGCAATCAAGTTCGTGAGCGATGTCAACGACGCTCATCAGATCGAAATCCTTGAACTCAATCTCATCGTCGGTTTCGCAGTTGATCATCCAGCAACCAACAATCTTCTTTTTGATGGGGTCATGATAAATGCCGAAGCTGAACATTCTGCCCACCTCACCGAAATAATAGATGCGGTGTTTAGCGCCGTCGTCCCCGTCCTCGGTGATACCTTCGTGAACTCTCATGCCACTATTCCTTTCAGGTCTTCCACGCACAGATGGCCGTAACGGTCAGCCGTGATCTTGATTGATGAATGTCCAGCCAGCTTGCTGACCGCAGCCAGTGGCGCACCGGATCGAATGAGATTGGTGATCCTCGTATGTCGCAGCGTGTGAAGGGTCAGCCCGTCTTCACAGACCTCGTTCCACATCTCCCACGCCCGCGTTTCACTGAACGGGAAAAGGCGACCGTCTTCTGACAGTGCTTCCAGACGATCACGCACGGTCTTGAAATGAGCCGAAGCTGGCAGCGTCTTGGCCTTACCGTTCTTCAACAGAGCGACCTTGCTCTGACCAGTCCTAGCCCGTTCAGCAGCCGTAGCGTCTCTGAACTGTGGCCATGCAATCAGCAGATCGCCGGACGCATCCTCAACCAGCCAGTCAGAGCGCATCATCAGCGCCTCTGAGCGTCGGCAAGCAGTGTCATAGACGAAGCGAACCATCTCCCCGAACTGCCACCAACGGTCACCATCACGCTCAGCAATCCGGCCATAGATACGCTGCATCTCAGCAGCCGAAGCAACGCGATCCTTGGTGTTTTGGACCGCAATAGATGGCATCGGCGGTGCAGCTTTGATCACCCCAAGCTTACAGGCCACGACCAGTGCAGCCCCAAGCTGGCTCAACTCACGCTTAACAGTCGCAGCAGCCGGACGCTTACCCCGACGCTCAGCTTCCAGCGCATCTTTGATCTGGCACAGAGCGCGATAGTCGAGGTCTTCAACCTCATACTCGCCAGCATGGTTGTGAAGGGTCTTGAGCGTGGACCGCAGCGAGGCTTGAGCGCGGTTCGAGCGCCATTCGTTCTTCTCGCAGTGGTCTAATAGGTCACTGACTTTCATCGTTCACCTCTACTACGTCACCAGCTTTCGCCGCCTCTTTGAAAACCTCGTTCATCAGCGCCTTACCCTCGGCGGTCAGCCAGACGTATTTTTTGCGCAAATCATCGGGCTTCGCGTAGATGCGTAGCAGGTTCAACCCGTTCGGATTCCGCGTCGGCTCGGGCGGAAGAAGGGTCGCATAGATGCGCGAGACGGACGGCTTGCCGTGGGCCGACCCCAAGACCTCACCAGAAAACACCTCACCCAACATAAGGTCACGACCGGCGAAGGTAGCCTCTGCGATCTGGCACAGCCCGACCGCCTGCACCAAGGACGTGCGAGGCGGAAGCTTCTCCACCAGAATTCTAAGTGCGTCAGACAGCATGTGAATCACCTTTTCAGCGAACGAAGTCACACGGTAAGCGCACAACATGGTGCTGTCAACGCAAACATTGATGCAACAACTTAATTGATGATTCAACTCCATTAATACGCGCGTTAAGGACGGTCTGAACCCCCTGCCCCACGCTTCTAAATAGTCGGTGGAAAAAGAAACATTCGCGCAACGCGCCCGCCGACAATTGGCCCTCGAAAACGAGAGCCGAGCTATTGCCTCTGACCGATATAAAAGATCGCGCCCGACACCATGGCGTGACGACATTGCTCGCCAGCGTGACGAAGCAGATATGCTTCCGGCCAAGACCCTACTGAGCGAAGCAGTTGGGCCGGTCGTTGAAGAGATCGACAACTACAAGAAAGCCGTCGAGGCCGGACACGCAACGCGACGGCCACAGGCTTATTACGTTCTAGAACATATCAAGTCTGCCGAAGCCGCACTCATCGCCGGTCGCGTCATTGTGTCGGCTGTCGTGACCGAACAGCCCATGACCGCCACTGCGGTTCAGGTTGGCCGTTACGTTCTCGAACACATCCAGATGAACCGGCTCAAGAAGCAGTCGAAACCGGCTTACGACGGTGTCCTGCGTGTCCAAAAAGGTCACGTCCGATCAGACAAGATGCGACGCCACATCCAGAGCATCTTTGATAAGAGCAATGTTCAACTAGAGATCGACCGCGCCACGCTCCTGCATGTTGGTGCCAAGCTGATCGAACTCTTCTGCGACGCCACCGGATTTTTCAGGATCGAAGCCAAGTCGAACTACCAGACCCAAAAGGTCATCCGCGCAGAAGAAGCGGTGATCAAATGGTTCGACGCACAGCACAGTCGTTGCGAACTCCTTTCGCCAATCTACATGCCGATGGTCTGCCGACCCCGCCAATGGCGCAGCCTCAAAAAAGGCGGCTACATCAGCCGCTTCGTCGGCATCAATTTGGTGAAGAATCCAGACCGCAGCTATCTCAAAGACCTTGAACAGACGAACCTCAGCGTCATTTTCGACGCTGTAAACGCCGCACAAAACGTAGCGTGGAAGATCAATTCAAAAGTCTATGAGGTCGCCGCAGAGGCTTGGGCCACGGGCGGTCGCATCGCTGGCCTCCCTGCCCGCCATCCAGACGATCTTCCACCGCGTCCGGCAAGTCTTGATCAAATGGATGAATGGAAGGCCGAGGCTCACCGCGTTTACACCACCAACGCACAGATGGTCAGTCCTCGACTGGCCATTCAACAGAAGCTTTGGATCGCCCAGAAATTCAAAGATGAAGATGCGATCTGGTTTCCCCATCACCTCGATTTTCGAGGCCGCATTTATCCCGTAGGCAATGCTGGACCGAACCCACAAGGCGACGATCTCTCACGCTCGCTGATCCATTTCCAGACTGGCAAACCGCTTGGACAGACCGGCGCATTCTGGCTGGCCGTCCACATCGCCAACCTCTTCGGTCAGGACAAGATTCCTTTCAAAGATCGCGTGGCGTGGACCCATGCGAACACCAAGCTGCTGCTGGATTCCGCAAACGATCCGCTCGATGGCCAACGCTTCTGGACCACCGCCGACAAGCCATGGTGCGCCCTCGCCGCGATCTTTGAATGGGCTGGCTATACCGTCGATGGCGACAACCATATCAGTCACATTCAAGTGGCCATGGATGGCTCCAACTCTGGCCTCCAACACTTCTCTGCACTGCTTCGCGATCCTGTCGGTGCCGCCGCCGTAAACCTCTTGCCGCAATCCCTCCCCTCCGACATCTATCGCGATGTTGCCGAGGCCGTGATCGCCAATCTCAAAGACGATCCGCACCCGTCTGCACTGGCTTGGGCGGGCAAGGTCAACCGCAAGATCACCAAACGACCGGTGATGACCTATGTCTACAGCGCTACCAAGTTCGGCTTTGGAGAACAGATCAAAGAGACCATCGAGACCGAAGGTCTGGACCTCAAAGCGCGAGACGCGAACTATCTCGCCGGTCACATCTGGGACGCTCTTCAAGACACAGTCGCGGCGGCATCGGAGGCGATGGGATGGCTGAGAGAATGCGCCAAGGTCTTCGCTGACGCGAACCTGCCGATGCGATGGACGACACCGTGCGGCTTGCTGGTCCAGCAACGCTACATGAAGAGCAGAACTCAACGGGTCATGCTGTGCGTAGGCGGCAAAGAACTCCGTTTGCACCTTCGTCGCGAAACGGACGGCATCAACCGTCGCAGCATGGCCAATGCCATCGCCCCAAACTTCATTCACAGCATGGACGCCACACACCTGATGGCCGTGGTCAATAAATGTGCGGACGACGCCATCACTTTGAGCGTGGTCCACGACAGCTTCGCCACCCATCCCTGCGATGTCGAAGACATGCGCACCATCCTCAAAGACAAGTTCTATGAACTATATCAATACGACTGGCTGACGTATTTGAGAGACGAGTTTCTGGCCCAGTTGCCCGCTGAATATCAGGACAGAATCCCGCCCACTCCGGCCATGGGAAGCTTCGATATTTCACTGGTCAAACAATCAGAATTCCTCTTCGCGTAAGAAACGGACCCTAAAGAATAACTTATTATTTTCCCTAACTTATTTTCATGATTTCACTCTCAACCATCAAGGACAAGGTTCGCACCCGTTCCACAGTTTCCACACTTCGCGAACCGGCCTTTGCTCAACTCACTCGATTGAGTGACGTCGAGCCAGCCGACCAGATCAGCGCGATCTTCCTCGCGGCAACCGCGATGGCCGAGGCGTGTGGTCTTGATCCTCACGAAGAGGTCCAACGCAGCCAACGCATGATGTCGGCAGCCGAGGGTCCGTTCACCGCGCATGTGCAAGCCATCAAGGACTACGCCCGCAACGAACTGGTCCGTCGCCCCCCTCTAATTTAGATCCATTATTGAAAGGTCGTTCTATTATGAATGCTCTCCGCACCCTCATTCTCCCGCGCCTTCGCGAACGCTCGACCTATATTGGTCTCGTCGGTCTTCTCAGCGCGTTCGGCATCGCAATCGATCCTCAATATGTTGAGATCGCACTGATGCTCGGAAGCGGTATCGCTGGCCTCATCGCGGTGATCTGGCCCGACAAGTGAGAAATCCAAAAGTTCTCAGCCAAGTGGGCCGGATGCCAGACAGCGTTCCGTCCCTCATCAATTGGCTCGACACGATCTGTCCAGAACCCAAGCCGACACCCGCCGATGATCCAGCAAAGATCATGTTCGAGGCCGGTCGCCGTGCGCTGGTTCTTCAACTCAAGCTTGAGTTCGAGAGATCAACCAAAACAATCTAAAAAAGGAGCCATCCATGTGCATGATGAAAAAGCCCAAGGTGGTTTCGGCTCCGGCTCAAAAAGAAGCGGGCATCCTCCGAAACCCTTACCTCGATGGCATTGATCCGATCCTTCGCGCCCAGCGTGGCGGGGTCAAAGGTCTGACCATCCGCCGTGGCTCGGCTGGAACCGTCAGCGTTCCGAGACCTCAACCCTCGATCCAAATCCCGACCTCACCGATTGGTGGCGGCATGGGCCGTAACGAGGCCCAAGGCTTAGGCAAGTTCGGGCAGATGCTCGACGCAATCGAAGCCAAGAACGCTCGCGACAAACAGTCGTTCGCCAACCTTCTGACCATCAAATAATTTCAGGATAATTACTCACGCATGAAAACCGCAGCACAGCGTTTTCAGACGCTGGCTGCTGATCGCTCGACTGTTCTTGAGCGAGCGCGTGAAGCCTCGCGTCTAACGATCCCCTCTTTGATTCCGCTCGATGGCCAGAACGAACACCACGTTTCTCAACAGCCATTCCAGAGCGTCGGAGCCAACGGTCTTCGCGCACTAAGCGCCCGTCTTTTGACGACCCTCTTCCCGATCAATCTTCCGTTCATCCGCTTGGAGATCGACCAGTTCGTTGCTGAAAAGATGCAGATGGACAAGGCGACGGCAGACGCCCGCCTCTCCGCTGTAGTCGAAACCACCACAGCACTGATGGAAGACCGCAAAATCCGCGTGGTCATGGCCGAAGCCCTTCGCCATCTCATCATCGCTGGCAACGTGGTGATCTATATTCCGCTCGACGGCTCCCCTCGCATCTATCGCCTCGACCAGTTCGTTGTGAAGCGTGATGCCACTGGACAATGGATCGAGATCATCACCTGCGAAAAGGTCCATCCGGCTGCTCTGCCACAGGCCATCCGCGACCAAGCCAAGATCAAAGAAACCGATACCGCAGCCGTTGACCTCTACACCGTAGTCGAGCGCAAAGACGGCAAGGTCACGCACTATCAAGAAGTTAAAGGGATCAAGATCGAAGGCACCGAAGGCGAAGCCCCCGAAGCAAGTTCGGGCTGGCTGGCACCGCGCTGGTTAGCCATCCCATGCAGTGACTATGGCCGTGGCCACGTCAGCGAATACATGGGCGATCTGATGAGTCTTGAAGACCTGTCCCGCGCCATCGTCGAGTTCGCCACCCTAGCCTCTCGCGTTGTCTATATGGTCAATCCTGCATCGGGCATGGATGCCACCGAACTGGCCAAGGCTGAATCCGGCGACGTGCTGCTTGGCAATGCGGATCACGTCACATCTATCTCTCTTGATAAGAGCCAAGATTTCGGTGTGGTCCGTGCCACAGCCGAGACCATCGAAGCCCGCATCAACTCCGCGTTTCTGGTCCAAGCCTTCCGTGATGCTGACCGTGTGACCGCCGAGGAAATCCGCGCTCAATCCGAAGAATTGGAAAACACCCTTGGTGGTTCGTTCTCGGTGCTGGCCAGTGAACTCCAAGGGCCGATTGCCGACCGCTTCCTCTATATCGCCGCCCAACTAAAACTGTTCCCTCCACTGCCAGAAGGTATCAAGCCCAAGATTCTAACGGGTCTTGCCGCCCTTGGCCGTGCCGCCGAGGTCAACCGTCTTCGTGCATTCATTAATGACTCTACGCAGATGCTGGCCAACCCAGCGGTGACCGAACACTTCAATCTCACCACGCTGCTGAACCGGCTCGGTAACGAACATGGGGTCACGGGTATGTCTGAACTCTTGAAGTCGGACGAACAGAAACAACAAGAACAACAACAAGCCGCACAGGCCCAGATGACCATGCAAGCTGCACCGCAGATGCTGGAAGCTGCTATGTCCGGTCAACTCGAACAAGCTGAATGAATTCCGAAATTTCAATCGAACCTATCGTTGACGCCAACGCTCAAATCGAAACCACTACTCAAACCGAAATCGCATCGAGGCCCGACCACATTCCAGAGAAATTCTGGGATGCTGAAACCGGACAACCTCGCGTCGAAGAACTGGCAAAAAGCTATCGTGAACTCGAAAAGCAATTTGGTTCACGCGACCCCGCCACCAAACCTTCTGATCTGAAAATCGAGAAGGCCGAGGCTGGTGAAGGTGAGACTGAAACCTCAGACGTTCTTCCGCTGACCACGGCTGCTGAATCCTTCGCTGCAAAATACGAAGCTGATCCGGCCAGTCTGGAAGACTCGGACTTTGAAAGTCTGGTCAGCCTTGGTCTGCCACGCGCAATGATCGACACCTATCTGGCTGGCCTTCAAGCCCTCCAAAACCACGCCATGACCGATCTTTATTCGACGGCTGGCGGTCAGGAGAATCTTGAAGCTGCACTGGCATGGGCTGGTGAAAATATGAGCGAAGCCGACATCGAAAGCTTCAACGCTCGCATCACCGATCCGGCCACTCAAAAGATGAGCATCGAATGGCTCATGTCGAAATACAACGCCACTGCTCCGGTCCAAGCCAACGAAGGCAAGCTGCTTTCTGGTTCCGGTAATAGCCACGGCGATGTCTATGAGACCCGCGCTCAATTCAACTCGGATATGAGCGATCCAAAATACCAATCTGATCCCGCCTTCCGCGAGAAAGTCGCAGCCAAGCTGGCTGCTTCTATGCGGGCTGGCACGATCTCCTAAGACCACGACCGCTCACTATTGGAGTGAGCCTGTCATGGCCGCATCTCGTCTTCATGCGCCTCTGAAAGACTGACCGCAGCAATGCGGGCGGTCGGTGAAAGCCCGACCTAACCCCGAAATTTTCCAATCTAATTTGAGAGGCCGGATTACCGACAACCTCGCCAAGTGAGACTCCGAAAAATAACTAGGGAAATCAAACTCTTATATATTTTCAAAGGAGCCACATATTATGGCTAACTCTACCCCGAACAACCCACTGTTCAGCGCCAGCGGCACTGCTGGCAACACCGATCTCGCACTTGAACTGTTTACTGGCGAAGTCCTTCAATCGTTCCACGCCAAGACCAACTTCCGCGACAAGCAACGCTTCTATGCATTGAGCAAAGGCAAGTCGCTGCAACTGCCGGTGATCGGCACTGCAACCGCATCGTATCACACCGCTGGTGTTGAACTGGTCGGTGGCACCATCGGCGCTGACGATGTGACCATCTATTCGGACGACAAACTCGTCTCGGATATCTTCCTGTCGGACATCCAAGAGATGCTGACGCACTTCGATACCCGCGCCCCTTACACCCGCGAACTCGCCCACGCGCTCGCCCGCGCCTACGACAAGAACTCGTTCACTGCCATCGTCAACGCAGCCCGTGCAAACGCACCGCTGGGTGGTGGTAACTCGACCCCAGTTGTCGAAGCTGCTGCTCTGACCGACGCAACCAAGCTGTTCGCTGCTCTGTCGAAAGCCAAGCTTGAAATGGAAAAGAAGAACGTGGACGTGGACTCCGAAGAAGTCTTCGCCTGTCTGCCGCTGGCCTCTTGGTATCTGCTGGCCAACTCGGATCGTAACCTGAACAAAGACTATAATGGTGGTCGTTCGGACATCTCGCGTTCGATGCTGGACACCATTGATGGCATCAAGGTCATGAAGTCGAACATCGCTCCGTTCGCCACGGACCTGTCGGCTGAAACCACCATCCCGACCCGCTATCGTCAGGATATGACCAAGACCGCTGGTGCTGTCTGGACCCGTGACGCTATCGCGACCGTCGAGGTTCAAGCCATGGGCGTTCAAACCGAAGAGCAAATCCGCAAGCAAGGTCACCTGATCGTTGCCCGCCACACCGCTGGCGTGAACGTGGTTCGCCCGCAATGCGCTGTGGAAATCCGCACCGCCGTTTAATCGCTCAGACGATCAAAAATCTAAGCCTCGTCCAGTCCGCTGGGCGGGGCTTTTTTTCATTTTTCAAAGGAGGCCAATGTTCTCTAATCCGCAGACCAAACTTGAAGCTGTGAACGCGATGCTGATCGCGATTGGTGCCGCTCCGGTCAACAGCCTTGCCCCCGCTTTCAGCGACCAGAACCTAGCCGTCAAACTGCTTGAAGATGTGGTCCGCGAGGTTTGCCAGCATGGCTTCAAGTTCAATACCGACACCAACTATAAGCTACAGCCGGACATCGACGGTTATATCCATGTTCCGGTCGGCGCACTGAATGTCGATCCAACCGATCCACATCAAGACCTGATCCAGCGTTACCATCCTGATCTCAAACAGGAACTGCTCTGGGATCAGACCAACCACACTTTCGAGATTGGCGAAGACGTTCGTGTCAACGTCCGCTGGGCCTATGATTTCGACGCTCTTCCGGCATCGGCCAAGTCTTATGTGACCGCCGCCGCATCGCGCCGTTTCCAAGCGCAAGTGATCGGTGACCCCACTGCCGACCGTCTCAGCGACGATCAAGAACAGCGTGCGTGGCTGGTCCTCATCAAAGAGCAACACGGCAACGCCAACCCGAATTATTTCAGACAGAACCCGAAGCTGAACGCTTCTCGCAATCGTTATTGGAGGTAAGCGATGAGCCTTGTCACTCGCTCTATCCCAACGCTTTTGGGAGGTGTCAGCCAACAGTCACCAGAGGTTCGCGCACCGGAGCAACTTGAATCTTGCGAAAACGCATGGGCCGATCTGGCTCGCGGTCTGGCCAAACGCGCACCAACTGAAAACATCGCCAAGATTTTCGAGACGGCTCCGACCGCTGCTTTTGTTCACAACATCAACCGTGATGTCAGCGAACGCTACATCGTGATCGTGAGCGCAGACGGTCTCAAAGTCTTTGATCTCGAAGGCAACGAGAAGACCGTTCATGCTCCGGCTGGCTGGGCTTATCTGGACGGTATCACCGACTATCGCAGCGGCCTGTCGATGATGACTGTGGCCGACTACACCTTTGTCGTGAACCGCAAGATGATCTGCGAAATGGCACCGCTCGGTGCTGATAAGACCGCCGATCCGATCTATCACATCTGGCTCAACCGTGGTCATGGCACCGATGCGAACGGTCAGGACTTCGCTCCGGCTGCATCCTATTCGTATGATCCAAACCCTGCTGATGGATCACTCGCTGGCACGGTCCAACGCTTCGACAAGCTGCCGGAAACGGCAAACGAAGGTGCGGTCTATCGCATCCAAGGTGACGAGAGTTCTGGCTTCATCAGCTACTATGTCAGGCGATCAGGTGGTGTCTGGGACGAATGCCTAAAACCAAACATGGTCAATGCCATCAAGGCTCGTTCTATGCCTCACGCTTTGATCTCGAACGCCGATGGCACCTTTACCTTTGCGCCGTTCTCATGGGCGCCTCGCCGCGTAGGTGACGAGACCATCAACCCACAGCCCGCCTTCATTGGCCGCTCGATCCAGAAGGTGTTCTTCTATCAGAACCGCCTCTCGTTCTTGGTCGATGAGAACGTGGTGATGAGCGTGTCTGGCGACTTCGGCAACTTCTGGCGAATGAGCCAACTCGACTATCTGGCCTCGGATGTCATCGACATCGCAGCGACCTCAACCAAGGTTGCGAAGCTGATCGATGCCACTACCCACAATGACGGTATTCTACTGACCAGTGACCAGACACAGTTCAGCCTCACCAACGGTGAATTGGGCGTGTCTGCCGAAACGCTGGCTGTGCGACCAACCACAAACTATGTGGTCAACCAAACCGCTGGCCTTTGCCCGCTTGGCTCGGAAATCTATTTCGCTGTCGATGGCGCAAGATCGGCACAGATCAGAGAATACACACGACTGGCTGGCAGTGATGCCACCACCGCTGCGGACGTAACCTCACACGTTGATCGCTACATCCCGAACGGGGTCCATAAGATCGTTGCAGCCGACGATCTCAACGCACTCTTCGTCCTAACCAGTGGCGAGAAAGATGCTGTGTTCGTCTATCAATTCTACTGGGCCACGGCCCAAGAGAAAGCGCAGTCGGCATGGCACAAATGGAAGCTGTCAGGCGAGATCATCAGTGCCGAATATATCAGCGGTTATCTCTATCTCTGCATGGCCAGAACCAATGGTGTCTTTCTCGAACGCATCAATCTGAAACCTGCCGCGACCTCTGACGAAACCGCCAACCAAATCTATCTGGATCGTCAGGACACCGTAACAGGTGAATATGATCCGGTTCAGGACAAGACCTATTTCTCCCTGTCCTATCTGCCGCTCCAATCTCGCTTCAAGATCGTGAAGGGCGACGGTTTCGCTGACACCAGAGAGACGCTGATCGATCCCCAACTCTATGAATGGGATATGCCAAACCGTGTGGCTGTCGTCGGCCAACACCAACAGCATCCTTGTGTGGTCGGTGAAAACTACACCATGCAGTTCGAGTTCAGCACTCAGTATGTCCGCAACGCCCGTGGCGAGGCGATGAAGACAGGCCGGACACAGCTTCGGACTTTCGAGATCAGCTACCGCGACACCGGATATTTCAAGACCATTGTCGATCCGCATGGTCTCAACAATCCATCAAGCGAAGAGATCGTCACCGGATTGCTCAGCCAGTTCACGGGTAAGACCGTGGGTCAGGCTCACTTCAAGCTGAACACACCAGCCTATTCGACAGGGACTCATAGCTTTGCAGTCCTTGGCCAGAACACCTCCGCCAAGATCAAGATCGAGAACGACAGCCATGTCAGTTCGGTCTTCGTCTCGGCGGAATGGGAGGCCAACTATCACAACCGCTCTCGCTCTATTTGATGATTTTATTTCACGATCTTTCCACCACTCCTGACTGGCAGACCCGACAATGGGTCTGTCAGATCGCCAAGGATTTACGCCAGACTGACAAGGACGAAATCAGGGCCACCAATCCGACACTGACCATTGGTGACCCTGATCCAGAAGCAATCCTCTGGATGTCGATCCGCTATTCAAAAGATGCGTGGGTCATAACCAAAGACGATGTGGCGTTTTGCATCTTCGGCGCTGGCCCGTCTGGTGATCCCGACCTTGGGACAGTCTGGCTCTTGGCCTCAACGGTTCTTGATACAGATCGTGCAGCGAAAAAAGCCGTAGCGAAGAACACCCAACCGGCTGTCGAACGCTGGCATCAGTCATGGCCGAAGCTGGCCAACTGGATCGATATCAGAAACGTCATGACCCTTCGCTGGCTGACGTGGGCTGGCTTTGAAATCCGTGATGTCGATCTCGAACACGGGCGCGAGAAGCGCCCATTTTATTTCATTCAAAAGACAAAGGAGACACCGGATGTGTGACCCCATCTCCATGGCCGTTGTCGCCGTGGCATCCACCGCCATGACCATGGTGAGCGAATATCAGTCAGCCAAACATCAGATGGCGGCAATCGATCAGCAACTGGCTCAAGCCCAAAAACAGGTCGAGACCTCTCGCGTTGCAGAACTCAATGATCGCCAGCGTGTCGCACGAAAAGAAGCTGCACGGGTCAAGGTCGCGGCTGGCCAGCAAGGACTAAATATCACTGGCAGCGTCACATCGATGCTGAACGACAGTCTTATGCAAAACCAACTCGCCAAAGAGCGCATCAATCTTAATGCAGAGAATGAAGAAGGCGCTGCAATCGCAGAAGCTAACTCAATGTATTCTCGCGTCGAACGCCCAACTGCACTGGGTGCCGCGCTCAAACTCGGCATGTCGGGAGCGCAAGGATATTACAGCGGTAAATCGATGCAGATCAGCCGCAAGAACGCATCGAAAGGACCGCAATAATGGCTGATCTATCTAAGCAACAGTCTCGCCGGAACGCTCAAGATCGCATCACGAACAACCGCGATGCTGTGAACCTCACGCGCCGCGAAGACCGCACACCGTCGGTCAACGTTGCTGCCGATATGCGGAACGCTCAACGTGCAGATCAAAGCCGTAAAGTCGATGAGTTCCTCGCTTCGTTCGACAAGACCATTGATAGTTATATGACGGCCAATGTTGCCGAGCGCCGCGAACGTGCAGAGGTCGATTATGCTCAAGGCACCACCGATGCTGTGGCAGGGATCGAGGCTCAAAAAGACAACGTGGCTTACGAACGTGCCTACCACTCTGTCATGGCTGGCCAGCGCCAAACCGCATGGGAAACCGAGACCTCTCAAGAGATTGAGCGCATGGTCAATGAAGGGTCCACGATTGAAGATATCGAGACCTACACCACGACCCGCGCAGCCGAGTTTATCAGCGAAGCCTCGGACCTTTTTGAACATCCTGATGTCCGTATGAAGGTCGGCTCTCGCCTGTCGAACTATTCCAATCGATTGCAAGCCGAGACCTCTGCCAAGATCAAAGAGAAGACCGACAACGAACTGGTGACCGGTATCGCTGCTGAAACGGTGAACCAGATTTCACGCGGTGAACCCGTGGATTTCTATGCGTTGAAACAGGAAGCCACAGAGGCTGGTCTTAATGCCGATGCGGTCATGGATGCCGTGCTGGTGTCCGTCTCGAACTATGCCACTGAAACTGGTGATGCCTCGGCCTTGCTGGACCTTCTAAATGCCAGATCGCCAGAGGATGTTGCCAGAGCCATGAACCAGATCGAAGGCGCTCCGCTGCCTCCGGTCGATAATGGCGTAACCCCGCCTGAACGCGAACTCATTGATGCTCCGGTCGCCGCTGGCACCGAAGAGAAGTTCATTGATCCGCTGGACAACATGACGGTCTCGTCTGGCATCGGTCGTCGCACCGCACCCAAGGCTGGCGCTTCAACTGACCATGGCGGTCTTGATATTCCGGCTCCGGTCGGGACGCCCGTCAAGGCTCCGGCTTCTGGTGAAGTCATTCAAGTCTGGTCGAATAACAGTGGTGGCAACCAAGTTCGTATCCGCCACTCAAACGGCACAGTCACGGGCTACGCTCACCTTCAATCGTCCGATGTCAAAGTCGGTGATCGCGTGACGCAAGGCCAAGTGTTTGCGAAGACGGGCAACACCGGAAACTCGACTGGTCCACACCTTCACATCACGACCCGTGATGCGGATGGCAACCGTGTCGATTTCAGAACGCTCTCTGGAAAGTCCGCTGGTGAAACTCCGGCCAAGGCCGATGCAGTTTCAACCGTGGCTCTCCCCGATGCTGTGGCCCCTGACCGTCGTGAGCGTCCGGCTGGCCGTCCTCTTTTGAATCCTGCTCAGCAAGCCCGCGCACTGGCCGCTTATGACAACGCGCTGGCGCGTGAAGAGCGTCTGGAAGCCAAGGCCAAGCAAGAGGACAAAGAGGCGATCATGATGACGCTTTGGGAACAGACCTTGGATGACAAGGATGTGTCTCAACAGATCGAACAAGCTGTCCGTGAAGATCGCCTTACGGTTCAGGAAGGCATGGCACTGAACAACTCGTTCAGATCGTATCGCCAGAGCGAGGCCGAGGGTGTCGTCAATGACGATACAGTCCTGAAATTCCAGCGTCGATTTGCACAGGCAAACCCCGACTATAATAGCATCGTGACCGATCTGGACGCCGCGTATTCGCGTGGTGAATTCGGTGATGGTCGCGCTGGCACTCGAACCTATTATGAACTGCGAACCCGTGCCTCAAACGGCTGGTTGGGTGGTCGTGACTTCACGCCAGTCCAACAACAGGCGATTGGTTCAAGCCGAGCATATCTGACAGCAACCCTGTCTGGTGGTGCTGAACTCACGGACCCCGCATCGATCCAACTGCAAGGCAATGCTCTCAACGATTATTCGGCACGGGTGCAGCGTGGTGAAAACCCGCAAGCCGCTGCTGATGCAGTGATCGCAGAATACAAGCCGCGCATGTCAAATGTTCAACCACTTACGCCAGCAAACGGCGGTGCAAACGGTCGTTCGGTCGGTGGCACCACTGGCACAAACAATACTTCAAACATCACCAAAGTTGACATCAACGGTGATCCCATTCGCTAACCAAGGAGGCCCATGGCAACCATCAGAGTAGAAGGTCCAGACGGACACGTTTTCGAGTTTCCAGAAGGCACTCCCGATCACGTTCGTAAGACCACGATCCAGCGTCATTACGGCACGACCGACGCTCAAAAGAACGCTGTGTCGTCGGCTTCCAATGCATTGGCCACCGCTCCAAAACGCACGGCTGGCGAGCGTTTCGCAAACAACTTTGAAGACGGCTGGCAGCGTGGATGGGTAGCATCCGGCTGGCGGGCTGGCTTCGATGATGCGGCTGATTATCTTGAGAACCTTGAACAAGGCAAAGTCGAACAGGCACCGTTCACTATCAACCCAGTTCGTCCGATTGCTGGCGTGGTTGCAATGACCCTGAATGGCACGGGATTGTGGGGATCGACCGATAAAGCACGGGCGATCTCTGATGAGATGGTTGACGGAGAGCGTGAACGTCGTGCCGAGTTCACGAAGATTTCTGACGCTGATCCGTTCTACAAAGCCGAGGGTGGAATCGGCGGTAAGACAGGACACGGCATCTCTGCACTCGGCGGTGTCCTGTCTTCCGCCGCACTTGATCCAACCTCATACATCAGCGGTGGCTCAAGCGTCTGGGCCAAGATGGGCGTCCAAGGTCTTGTGGCTGGTGGCATCGACATAACGGCACAACTTGAAGACCATGGTGCAGGTGTTCAGGACAAGATCAACTACGTCCAAACCGTTCTGTCTGCTGCTGCTGGTGCCAGTATCCAAGGCATCACTCACGCCGCTGGCGCGGGCGTAAATCGTCTGTTCAAGAAGGGCGAAGAGACACTTGATCCGACCCTCCCCGATCAGCTTTTGAAAGACGAACTGGATCATGCCGACAAGCTGAATCTTCCGGCCATGACAACTGACGATCTGGCAAAACCTAAAGCAATCGAACTCATCCCTGCCGCCGAGAAGCCCAAGGCCGAAGCGCCTAAAGCTGATCCTGAACTCAAGGATGTTGCGGTCACCGAACAACCCAAAGCCAAGGCTGATGCTGATGCCGAGGCCGAGGCTGGGGCTGGTGCAAAGACAGAGGCTCCGAAGCCAGAAGCTGATGATCCTTGGAACGGTGTTGATTGGGGTCTGGCTGGTTCACCTGAACGTGCCAAGGCCGCAATCGCTCACCTCGACAAACTCAAATCGTTCGTGAAGCAAGATCAGGTCGATAACTTCGTGTCGTGGCTTGGCCGACAAGGCGATCAGATCGCTGGCATCGGTGACAGCAAGTCACATTGGAACATGGATTGGCTCGATTTCGACAAGATGTCGTCAACGCCTGAGCAGTTCCAAAACCTGACCTCGACCATGGCCGACATCTTCAAGCCGCTTTATGACGCGGCTGGTGATGCAACACAGACTTGGGCCGAGACTCAAAGTCGTCTTGGCACTTTCGGTGTCACTTTATCCGATGCAATCAAAGGCCACGCGGACATCACGGGTGAGCATGGCGTTGCGGCTAAAATCCACGCTCTTGAAGCCATCACGCTCCAACACAATGAGGTCTTGGTCAAGAAGCTGAACGATGTTCAAAAAGCGCGGATGTCAGGCACTCTGACCGCAGAGATGGTCAGCGATCTGGCACAGCATGTTCAACTGACGAAGATGTTCGATGCCATGGCTGCTGGCGCAAAGTCAGAGATTGGCCGTGCGCTCAACATCATGAAGGCCAGCAAGGAACGTGTGACGGTTCACAATGATCTGCAAACGGCCATGGACGATCTGGCCAAGGCCACGAATGGCAACTACCCCGACGAAGCGAAGCTTGGCGAAGTCCTCGATAGCTTGCTCAAAGCCAATAAATCGGGCGGCGCCGCTGGCACCAAGAATGCCATCCGTAACATGGATAAGATGGGGGCCAGCGACTACATCGCTTACACCCTGACCATGGGTTACCTGTCAAACTTTGCGACCTTCCTCGCAAACGTCATGGGCGGGATCACCTCGACCTCTATGTCCATCGCAAGCCGTTATGTCGCGGCTGGTGTCACCTCGCCTATCCGCCGTCTGAATGGCAAAGCGTCCGCTGATTATGTCAGCTTCCGTGAAGCCAATGCTTATGTGAGCGGTATCTACAAAAGCTTTGTTGAAGCGACGGTCCTGTCCACGCGGGCTTTCAAAGAGTCCAAACCACAGACCGATGGCATCACTAGCTTTGCCGGTGATGTGGGATTCCAAGTTCCACTGGCCATTAACTCTGCCCGCATCAATCGTTGGAAACAAAAGCCTATCTCATCGATTCCAGAGATCATGGCGACTGGTTATGTCTCGACGATCCGAACCCTTGGTCACCGACCGACCGTGGCCATGGACGAGTTCACAAAAGTTATGACATCGCGGATGCAACTTAATGCATTGGCGGTTCGTGAGGCTCAATACAAAGCGGCCCGTCATTCTGGCGAGGAAGCCGATAAGGTATTCAAGAGAACGCTGGAAGCCGTGTCGAACCGACCGTCTTCTGGTGCTGTCGCGGAAGCCAAGGCCATCTTCGCCAACTCGAACGAAAGCTATGTCCGTAGCGGTGAGTATGACGACCACATGTTGCAGAAGGCGGCAGAGGTTCTTGATAGTGTCGATCTTCACGCCATGGCCATTGACCATGCTCGACTGCTGACCTTCCAGAACGCTGGACCGAAGCTGAAAAAGATCGAACAGGCCATTGGCCAGTTCAAGATCATGAAGGCGCTCTATGTGCCGTTCCTCAGAACGCCTGTCCTTTTGGTGAAGATGGGGATGGTCGATCACAACCCCGCTCTGGCATTCCTCACAAAAGAGAACCGCGCACATCTTGCGAACTATACTGCTGCCGCCCGTGGCATCGATCAGACCTTGGAGCGTGGCGGTGCAGAAGCCGATCTAATGATGGCTCGCATGGTGACTGGCATGGGTATGATGAGCCTTGCCAGTGGCTTGTTCTTGTCCGGCAATCTGGTCGGCAAACGCTCGCCAGCCGAGGAACAGGATGGTGTTAAATCATACTCCATCCGCATCAATGGCCGATGGGTCCAATTCACTCGACTGTCGCCTGTCGCTGAACCGCTGGGTCTCGTGGCCGATATGATGCAGGTCTTCAAAGACTATGACATCACCGAACCCGACGATCTCCAAGCCATCGGTGGCGGTGTCCTCACTGCGATCACTAGCAACATCACGAACAAGGCTGGCCTGACTGGGCTAACCGATCTGTTCAATCTTCTTGATCCAACATTCTCGCCTCCGTCCGAAGACGGGCGCGGTGCAATGGCTGGCAAGGAATTGGCCAAGAAGGTGCCGTCCACATTGATACCGGCCATCGTGCGCAACGCGGCTTGGACCTCTGATCCGGTCATGCGCGAAGCAAACACCATGCTTGAAATGTTCAAAGCCAACCTTCCGAAGTTGAGCGAAAGCCTTCCAGAAAAACGTGATTGGCTTGGCCGTCCGGTTATCCGCAAGGACAAGGACAACGGTGTGATCGAAGGCATGGTCTTGCCCGTCCGCATCTCAGACGAAACCGGACATCTGGTCCGCCGTGAGATATCGGCCCTGTCACAGCTACTGCCGAACGTCCGCTTGGCGCAGACCCCTCCGGCTCGCTTCAATGAGCAGAAGATCAAGAGCCGTGAACGCTCACTGCTGCTGGAATATCAGGGTCAAATCTATCGTGATCCGATCACCGGCATGAACATGGAAGAACACCTGTTCGCTCTGATCCAGTCGCAGCAATATGCTGATGCACCTGACATTCAGAGAGCAGAAATGATCCGCGAAGCCGTCACGAAATATCGTCGTCGCGCAAACGATACGATCAAGGCTGGTCAGTCTGGCAATGATGAACTCACGGCCATGGCTCACCGCACCGCTCTGTCAAAGACTGACATCGCGGGTGACAAGAAGGGCTGGTCAGAATTTGAGCGCGACCGTCGCGCTCGCAAGGCTGGCGCAAACGCTCAGCTATTTGAAACTCAATAACTAAGGCCCGCTCTCAGAAATGGGAGCGGGCTACTGAAAGGACGGATTGTCTTACAAAACCAACTACCAATACACCGTTCGTGACGGTCAACGAGAGTTCGATATTGCCGTTCCTTTCCTCGAACGCTCGCACATGGAGATCAAAGTAAACGGGCTGCTTGAACCGTTTGTATGGGTCGGGTCAAACCGCATCCGACTGATCAACCAAGCGCCTGACGGCAGCATCATCAACATGAAGCGTGTGACCCCGATTGATGGTCCGCTCGTCGTCTTCAACAATGGCGCAACGCTCACGGCAGAAGATCAGAACCGCTCAATCCAACAGGTTCTATTCCGTCAACAAGAGACCTCGGACATCATCACGGGCGCTCTTGATAAGGCTCTAGTCCGTGTCGGTGACAGGCTCGGCATCACAACCGATCCAGACAAAATCGCAGAAGAATTGCTGATGGTCAGCGAACTTGGCGAGGATTTGGTCAACCGTTTCAGGGCCGCTCTCTATGACCTTGATCGCAATGGCTTGAGCCTAGCCGATCACACTATCAAACTGACAAACCAAGCGTTCAGAATGGATACCCTGCAAGGTGTCGTTGATGCTCTCGCCAACCTTGAAGATGGCACTGGCCTCGCCACGATCATCCAGAACGAGGCGCAAGAGCGTCTGGACGGTGACACCGCACTGGCTGAAACCATGGCGCTGATTGGCGCTAAATCGCCGGACGGTCTGACTTTCATTCTCGATATGAACAAGGTGAAGACAGGTCCAGCCGAGACCTTGGCCTCACGCTTCAATGCGATCTATGCAGCCAATGATACCGCGCTTGGTCTGATCCAAAGTGAAACCAATGCGCGTGTGGCTGGCGATAGTGCGATCACCTCTTCTCTCGCTACGCTTGGAGCGAAGGTCGGTGACAATACCTCGGCCATCGCTGCTGAATCGATTGCTAGGGCTAACGCCATTTCGGCGGAAGCTTCGTCCAGACAGGCGCTGGCCAGCACTGTGGGCCAGAACCAATCCTTTGCAGAAAATGCGATCAATACGCTCTCAACCAATGTCGGATCACTGACCACATCGATGAACCTGCTAGGTGCCAAGAATGGTGCGAGCAATGCCTTCGTGCTGGATATGAACAAGGTGCAGGTCGGCGGTGGACAGAGCCTCGCCACTCGTATGAGCGGCATCGATACAAGGCTTGGTGACAACGCTGCTGCCGTGGTGGCCGAACAGACGGCGAGAGTGAATGCAGACAGTGCGCTGTCACAGTCTCTATCGACCGTCCAGAACACAGTGAACGGTCACACTGGATCGATCTCTTCGCTGACGCAGGTCACGAACGGTATCAACCTCAAACACAGTGTGGCTCTGAACTCTAACGGTCACATCACGGGCTTCATCCAGAACAACAACGGTTCATGGGGATCGTTCAACGTGGTGGCCGACGAGTTCGGCGTAACCGCACCGAATGGCGGCACCCCTGTCAAAGTCTTTCAGATCGTGGCGGGTAAGGTCAGGTTCAACGCTAATGTCGAGATCGCTGGCAACCTTCTGGTGTCCGGCACGATCAATCACAGCAAGCTGACCAATGATACGGTGACTGGCGTCTTTGCAGCTTACAACTCGAACACCATCAACCTGAACAACCACACACCGACCCGCATTCACGGTCACTGGATCAATGTCGAAAAGGCTTCGAGTCCTATCGATATCGATTTCAACTGCTGGGCGACCTTCGTCCACAACGCTGGTGGCTCGTTCACGGCGACTGTCCAGCTTGTCAGATCGCGTGGTGAAACTGGCGGCACCATGATTAGTTCGTTCAACATCAACGGGTCAGGAATGGCCAACGATACATGGCAAGGCGCGATCCCTGTCCGATATCTCGACAAGCCGAACGAAGCTGGAAGCTGGCACTACTATGTCCAGATATTCTTCAGTTCAGGCATGACCACACAATCGGTAACGGCTCGCTACGGTAAGCTGACCGAACTGAAAAATAACACCTCGTCGCTGAGCGGAGGCACTGGCTCGGGGAATGGCGTCGGCTCCGGCGGTTATACTGGCGGCGGTGGTGGTGGTGGCGGTGACCCGATTGATCCCCCTCCCCCTTGGGGTGGTGGCGGCGGCGGCCTCGAACAGCCTGTCATACCATAATAAATACTATTGAATTTAATATTTTAAGGACATTCATGGACTTCCAACAACTTCAAGTGTCGGAGCAAATGCTTCTGGCTCAACGCGCAAATCTGCAAGACCAACTCGCAGAGAACGAAAAGCAACTGAATATGAACCGTGCAGCAATGCAGGGCTTCAAACTCGCAGAGAAGGTCATGGCCGACAAAGCCGAAGGTAAGGACAAAGAATAAGCATGAGCATCACCACTGGGGTGCTGGCTCAACAGATTGCTGATCTGATCGAACGCATTACTGGCCGTGATGCTCAACTCGCTGCTTGGGCCGGAGGGACTGCCACTGGTGGTCCCAACGGTGATGGCAAATATCCGCTGTCTGACGCCACTGGTGCTGGCACCCTCCTACCCTCTCCTGCCGCGCTTGCGGCATCCGTTCTTGGTCCGGCAGATCAAGCAAAGACCTCTGAAACAAATGCGCTGGCTGCGGCTATTGCGGCCAAACTGTCAGAGGATAAATCCGCAGATCACCAATCGTTTTCAGAAGCCGCTCGCGGTGCTGCGATTGATGCGCGGGATATGGCTCTGATCCATCGCAACCATGCCGGAACGCACGAAGCCAATGCTCGCTACTGGGCCGAACTGGCGCAAGGCCATGGGTCCAACTCAACGGCTGATCGTGAGATTGTCGAACTGCTGGCTGCACAGGTTCAGGCCGATGCAATCGATGCAGAACAGTATGCGTCGGATGCAGCCGCTTCCGCAGCCTTGGCCGCTACGTTCAACCCATCTCTCTATGATCTGAAATCGGACACGCTGGCGGCCTCGCGCCTCACGGGTCTTATTGATGTGGCGCGGATTCCAATCCTGCCAAGCCAGAAACAGTTCGCCTCAAGTGGTGGCCTCACCGCCCTCACCACGGCACAACAGAACGAGATTGGCCAAGGCTCTATCGTCACCACGACCGATGGTAACCGTTGGGTTTATTCCGGCTCCGGCTCAAAGACTGTGGCAGCAAGCTATGTCCAGTTGGCAGACGTTACTCCTGAATGGTCCAGCGTCACCGACAAGCCTTCGTTCTTCCCGTCGAACATTGCCAATGTCTCCGGTCTGCAATCCGCGTTGGATGGCAAGGCTTCAATGGCTGACATCCAGTGGACTAACTCGAACGTCGCTACAAAGGCCAATCTGACAGGTGGTAACGTCTTCAAAGACACCCAGAAGATCGAGGCCACCTCGTCTCAGTGGGGCTTGTGGATTGAGTCCGCTGGTAACGTTCCAGCGTCGGGGGACTACACCGCTGGCGTTGAACTTATGGTCAGCAGCTTCCAACCGCGCATCATGTTCCATGACCGTTCGACTAACGCCAAGCACATGATCCAGCATTACAACTCGGGTGCGATGCGTTGGATGTATGACACCGCTGGCGATGGGCTGCACAACGACGAACTGATGAAGCTGCAAGGTAACGGAACGCTGGTTTTGAAGTCGGGCAACGTGCTGACCACTGGAACTGGCGTCCAGATCGCAAACACCAACCTTGGCGCGACATCAAACGTGCCGTTGATTGCTGGAACTCGTAACGCGGCATGGTGGGCTGGTCTGGCGACTGGCTACAACGTCATGACCAACCTAACAACGGCCAATGGTTCACCAATCAACGGTCATGGCTACTTCATGAAGATGGCGAGGCGCGATGCTGACAACGGCTGGTGCGGTCTGTGGCAAAGCTACACTGGACCAGAAATGTATTTTGGCGGCTCAAATACTTCCGCCGATATGCCGAATTGGTATCGCCTTTGGAATTCAGGGAACTTCAACCCTGACAGCAAACTCGATAGCGCAGTCAATGGTTGGAGAAACGATACTGGCGGGCACCCACGTTTCTGGTTCGGAACGTCAGGTGCCAACATGGGGACGACGTATTATCGTGGTTCTGGTCACGAATGGCGCAGTTCGTCAGACACCCAAATTCTGCTGCTCGAAAATAATGGTGTCCTGCACACGCGGGCAGATGCTCACTTCAACGGCACGAACTACCATAATTCTGCAAACCACTTCAACGCAGACACATATATAAACGGCTGGCACCGCGTGAATGGCAACGGTGGCATATACTGGCAAGCCCATGCTGGCGGCTGGTTCATGCAGGACACCACTTGGCTGCGTTCGTATAACAACAAAGGCATCCTAACGACTGGCACAGTCCAGATGGGTGCGTTCACCGTCACGTCAGATCGCCGGATCAAGACAGACTTTGCCCCTATCAAGAACACCGGATCGATCATCGATCAGACGGCAGTCTATGAGTTCACCAAGGCGGGCAAACGTCAGCTTGGTGTGATCGCCCAAGAGGCGCAGGAGATCGTGCCTGTCTTGGTCAGCGAAGGTGGCGAACTGCACACCGATGGCACCCCGCTGCTGACCGTGGATATGACGGGATACATCCCGATCATGCTTCAAGAAATGAAGAGCATGAGAAACAGACTGGCAGAGTTGGAGGGTCGATAATGCCGATACCAACATCAGGCAGTTTTACGTCCGAACAGGTTAGGTCAGAGTTCGCTCTGGCCTATCCCATGACCTCCGCTCAAGTCGCTGCAAAGATTGGTGTCGCGGGCGTTTGGACGAGCGATCAGCTACGCGGCAAATCCGGCGTCACAGTAAGCGTCTATGGCTTCATGGATACGGTGTCCGTGGGCGGTATGAACAGGCGCGATCAAGGGACGTTCACTGTCACGGTCACTGGTGGCACACCCACTGCCTATAGCTGGTGGGTCGATGATCCCTACGGTCAGGTCTGGGCCTCGTCATCAACGGCATCGGTAAATGTCACAGGTCCGGCCTATCGCGTCGATGCTTACACCCATTCGGCGGATATCACGGTCAACTGCACCGTCACCGTGAACGGTCAAAACTACACAGCCTCTCAAGCATCCAGCTACACGTTCGGTGACTTGAATTAATATTTCAAAACAATCTTTTAAAGTTCACTTTCCAAAGGACACATGGACGATAACAACAACATTTTTCTAAAGCTTGGTGAGATCATCGGGCGACTGGATTCACTGGTGGCGCTGACAACAGCGAAACACAGCGAATACGACAAGAAGCACGATGAAGCCGATCAGCGTCTGAAAAAGCTAGAACATGGCAAAGCATGGCTCCTTGGCGCTGCTGCTGCTGTCGGTGCGGGCGCATCCTTCATCGTGGGGCTGTTCAAATGAGCAGAGCATCAGAATCCGAACTCGACAAGCTGCATGGCCTTCTGGCCACAGGCATCAGTGCTGAACTTGCACGGGCTATCGAACGTGCCGAGGCTAATCCCGACGATCCAGATAAGGCTATTTCCGCAGCACTCCTCAACCAAGTCACAAACTTTTTGAAGCTGACAGGCGTCACCGCTCCGGCTTCATCGAAGCGCGTGAAGGATGTTGAAGACCAACTCGCTGAACTTGGCGTGGATGTCGATAACGTCGTGGCCATGCGGTCCAACAGACCGAAATAAAACCCTTTGATACTGCCGCCTAGCGGCCAACTTATATTTGGAAAAACCTACATTTGAGGGGGTGCTGAAATCTGATTTCAGCATCTTCGCTCGCTACGTCTGGAAGCACGTTGTGCTGCTTCCAGAACCGACGCCAGTCCAGCTTGATATCGCTGACTATCTGGCCAACGGCGGCAGCCGTATCTTCATCCAAGGCTTCCGTGGTCTCGGTAAATCCTTCCTGACATCGGCCTTTGCGGTCTGGTGTCTTTGGCGTGATCCAAACTGGAAGGTGATGATCGTCTCGGCTGGTGAAGCTGCTGCGATCAAGAACGCCACTCTTATCCGGCAGATCATCCACCATGAAGCTGGTGAAGGTCTGTGGGATCATCTGAAACCACAAGGCGACCAACGCTCATCGACACTGGCTTTTGATGTGGGTCCAGCCAAGGCCGACCGTCAGCCGTCGGTTAGCTGCATCGGTATCACTGGTCAGCTTCCGAACAACAGAGCGGATTTGATCATTGCCGACGATATCGAGGTTCAGAACAACTCTGCCACCGAAGATATGCGCGACAAACTGCGTAGTCGCATCGGTGAGTTCTCGAAGATTTTGAAACCCGATCCGCACTGCCGGATCATCTATTTGGGAACGCCTCAGTCGGCAGAGTCGATCTACAACGGGATGGTTGCCCGTGGTTATCGTGTCCGTATCTGGCCAGCCCGCTATCCGCTCGCCAGCAAGATAGCGAACTATGGTGATCTTCTGGCTCCAATGATCGCCAAGAGGATCGAAGCCGATCCTTCGCTCTGCACCCCTACCCTGTCGGTGCATGGTGGCCAGTCAACAGACCCTGATCGTTTCTCTGACGAGAAGCTTCTAGAAGCCGAGATGGACGGCACAGCAGCAGAGTTCATGCTGCAAATGATGTTGGATACGGCGCTCTCCGATGCCGTGAAGTATCCGCTGAAAACCTCTGACCTGATCGTCACTAATATCGATCTGGATCAGGCTCCGGTCACGATGGCCTATGGCAGTGGCGACGAGCGTCAAATCAAAGACCCGAACCTTCCCAACTTTGGTTTCATCGGTGACCGTTTCCACTCACCGTTCAATGTCAGTCAGGAGTGGACCGCATATACCGGAGCGGTGATGCATATCGACCCAAGCGGCACGGGTCAGGATGAGACGGCCTATGTCGTCACGCGCTTCCTCAACGGTAAGATTTACGTCAGCGCATGGGGCGGTCTTACGGACGGTGCTTCCATTGAAACGTGTGAGAAACTGGTCGAGATCGCCAAGGCCCAGAAGGTCAATACCATCGTCGCAGAAGACACTTTTGGCGACGGTATGTTCCGCGCACTGCTCCAACCGATCTTGAACCGACAGCAGTCATCAGCATGGCGCTGTGGTCTCAGCGGCGTGAAGTATCACGTCTTGAAGGAGAAGCGTATTATCAACGCTCTCGAACCGTCCATGAAGCAACATCGTCTGGTCTTTGATCGTGAGGTTCTGGTCGAGGACTTGAAGTCGGAGCGTGTGCGTAGTGGCGTCTATCAAATGACCCACATCTCGGCGGTGCGTGGATCGTTGAAGCATGACGATAGGATCGACGTTCTGGCCATGGGCGTAGCCCACTGGCAGCAGTTCATGAGCGTCGATGAAGAGAAGGCTTTGCAGCAACATCGCGAGAAGCTGGACCGTGAATTCGAGGACCGCTTCTTCAATCAGAAACGGACCCTAAAGAATAACGTCTGTGAAATCAGGCGTGGCTTGGGGCGTCGAGTCGCGCGATAGAACTTTCAGAACATCTGCGCCGGAGGACCATCAATCTTCGAGCATTCACCTGAAAACGTATTACCTCTCCCTTCACTATGAAAGTAGAAGGTTTGCTCAACAGTTCCTTCGTAACGACTGAAACGAATCTTCGACTCCGTAGTGCCCGCTATCCATTCCGCTTGAATGATCAACCCGTTGATCAATGCATCAACTGGATATTCAATCTCGATATCACCGATTAACCCATACACGCGCGCCAAATCGATATTGATTTTAAAGAACTTAGATTCTTGCGTGGATGGTCTGGAATCAGTGTGCTCTGTCACGCCCGAACATCGAAGATAGACAACATCTTCAGTTGATTGAGCAGGAGCGGGCTCCTGAGCGAAGCATGAAGCTATCGAAGCTGCGCATAGGGCAGTGATGAACCTATTCATATCAATATCTCTTAGAAGACACGGACGGGCGGCCCATCGACGATTTCACAAACCCCAGAAAAACGATAACTTTCTTGACCAGTTTCAGTCTCAGTGATGGTCACGGTGCGACGATAACGATTGAGCATGATGTTCATCGATTTGGTGGCTTCGGGGGTTCGACTCACAGTCCGCGACATGATGAGACCGTCAGAAAAATTAGTAATTCCATTCCAAACCAATTCCCGCTGATTTTGGAAAGTAGAAACAACCTCTTCGCGATAGTCGATCTTGAGGTGTTCAACTTGGCTGAAGGGTGAGCCACCATCTACGACATAATGCTCACCGACACATTCAAGATAAACCACTTCATTTGCGGAGGAGGATACATGCGCATCGCTCTCAGCAGCACAAGCTGCGAGCGCGATCATAACTATGCAAGTGAGGATTCTAATTTTCATGATCGAAGGCCCACCGTCCACTATCTATGCATCCACTTGGTGCATTAGCGGTGAACAATCCGTCAATCATACCAGCGGAGGTCATAAACATGACGCCAGAGCGTTACTCTGAAATCCGGCTTGCCGCCCTTGCCAAGATTGCATTGCGCGATGCAGAGATGATGGCGGTGACCATAGAAGAACTTTGCTCACAGGGGGATGGGGATACTCGGCAGATTGATGATGCCACCAACCATGACCATGACCATGAGCCGAACAGTTAAGAGGACACTCTTGATAACGTCTGGATCAATGTTGATTTCGATTTTGATTGAACCGTTCACGGGGGAACCCTTTGTTTCGCTAATGCCTAATCGTGGGGTTAGCAGGGGGCTGGGTTCAAATTCTTTATTTTTAGATTCAGCTAATTTTTCGATTGCCTCGCGCAAACGCCCATCGCGTAAGGGAAAATTGAAAAACTACGCCACGGATTTGACGCAAATAAAAAAGCCTCCGGTGAAGGAGGCTTGGGGATTATCGGTTGAGTTTAAGACCTTTAGTGTTGAACCTATAACTAAGTTCACCTTGAGCGACGACAACCTGCGAAGAGTTTTCAATCTGCTCAACCCAATCACCATCGAATGTTATGAAGCCAACATTGCTAAATTTAATCGCGTCATTACAAAGTAATTTGTAGATAGGACCGTTATCGAACTTTATTTCGATTTCACTTCCAATCCGACAGCCAAAATTTCCCCAATGAATACTTCCATTCTTGGTGCCATCAAATTCTTTTACAGCGTATAAGACAATATCATTGTTGTCACGCGACTGATTAAGAGCGACCACTCTAGAACGGTTGCGTAAATGATCTTCTTGAATGGTGTGCGTCCAATCAGAGGTAATCTTCTCACAGGCAGTCAGTGAGAGTGCCGCCGCCGCGACCAATAATGCACGTTTCATAGAACCCCCCAGATGATGGCCAGACCATAGCCCAAATCATTTTGGTGCGGGAAGCGGAATGGCCGCGTTAGGCTTGTGGCAAACAGCGTTCGCAATGCCAACAATAGCTAGAGGAGGTCGATCAGCTTCGTGATTGCACTTCCAACTATCAGCCATATGAGGCCGCTCAGTAGGCTTAACCTTTTATACCAAGGCATGAGTTCAACACGATTGAAATAGGTATCAAGGTGAGAAGCCGCACTCACCGAAGATTTTTCAATAAATTCCGCATAGAGGTTTCTGTCAAAGTCCTCCTGCATATCAGATGGAAGTATATTCTTAGTAACTTCAAAAATTTGTCTTTGAGATTTTTGCGCTATGTCTTGAAGATATTTTACTTTCCTAAACGGAAAACGATTAGCTTCAAATACATACTCGGTTCTAAACTCTACTAACCACGGCCTGATAGCTTCATCAGCTTTTGTAGCGACGGTCATAACCATGCGATCACCATCGAAATAACCAACCGCACGGGTTTCTTCAAAAGCTTGAATAATTGCTAGACCCACCGACTTAGTGGCGTCACTAACGATCTGTGCCATACGATGCTTGTAGTAACGATGTTTAGCCATCTCTTCCCCCATGATGGCGAGACCATAACCCAAATCATTTTGGTGCGAAAATCTGAATGGCCTATATTACGTCACCCCGTGGGGGTCTCCCCCCTCGGAGGGGGTGGGTATGGTCCGGCAGATGGTGCCCCTCAATCCTCTGGCTCGACCCTGATCGCCATGGCCTCTCAAACTGATGATGGCGGCGACGATCAAAGCCCGTGAAACATTGGAATCCGTGACCATCTCACCGACGATCTAGTCAAGCGTCTGAATTCATTGGTGCCGGTTTCCATAGGCTATGGAATCCTGCCGTGGATCGTCTCTTATATAGGGGTCCGGCCTGACTGTCTGGCGTTACGCTTTTTCTAAACTGTAACAGTATGTGTTGCATTAGGCGCTTGACTGGGATCGTTTGCCTAGATCGTGCCTAGGAAATGTAAAGCGACCTTGACATAGGTTTTTAGACCTGCGGCTTTTTTATCAATAATAATACAATAATATCAATAACTTATAAGAATTATCGGTATCAAATCAAATAATTCGTTGACAGGATTCCATATTCAAAGATGATTGGTTGCATCAAATCAACCTTTGAACGGGATCAACCAAATGTCTTACGAACAAGCTTGCGAATATATCACCGACCGGATCGGTGCCCGCCACGAAATCGAGATGCATAACGCCGATTGGTCCCTGTTCCTCGAAGAAGTTGGCGACAAGGCCGAATATGTCGGTTCTGAAGTTCTGGATTGGCTGGGTTACTAATCATGATCCAGTTTCAAGAAATCGTGGCCGGTGATCGCCTTTGGAATGGTGCCGTAGTCACGGCTGATCTTGCCAAGGCTTACAACGCAATATCCGCAAACATCGCGTTGTTTGAAAGCGAAGGCCGCACGGTGCCGGAACATCTTTTGAATGGCCGTCACAACCTCCTTTCCTCTGCTGTTTGACTATAACTTTAAATTATAGGTCTTTGATTATGAAACGCGACACTCATCAAACCGTCACGAATGCTATCATCAAAATGCTGGAAACCGGCACACAGCCATGGGCGGCTCAATGGAAAAATGGCAAAGGCGGCAAGGCCGTGATGCCGACGAATTGCATCACCGGAAAGCCATATCGCGGCATCAACGTGGTGTTGCTATGGGGCGAGGCTCAAGCCAAGGGTTACGAGAATTCTAGCTGGATGACTTTCCAGCAAGCCGTGACCGCTAAGGCCAAACTTCGCAAAGGCGAGAAAGGCACCTCAATTGTCTTTTGGTCCAAGCTGACTTTGAAGGATGAGGAAACCGGCGAAGAAGAAGATCGCATGTATTGCAAAGAATATACGGTTTTTAACGTCGATCAATTCGAGACCTTGCCCGAAAAATTCGAGACCGGAACCGTCTTTGAAAGCGACGAAGAGCGCATCGAATACGCCGATCAGTTCCTGAATGCCGTAGGTGCTGATATCCGCCATGGCGGGAATTCGGCCTTCTTCGCCCCAAGCCGTGACATTGTGGTGATGAAGCTTACGCCTTTGAGGAACTCGTGGCGGAACTAGGCGCGGCCTTCGTCATGGCTGGACTCGGCATCAGCGCTGAGCCTCGCGAGGATCACGCCTCATACATCGCAAGCTGGATCAAGGTTTTGAAAAACGACAAACGCGCCATCTTCACAGCGGCATCTAAGGCGCAAGCCGCCTTCGATCTTCTCTTTGAGTTGTCGGCAAGGGGCATGGCTAAGCCCGTCCAAGGTGACCTGTTCGAGGTGGCGGCATGATCCGGCAACAACTTGCGAACAAGATCGCGGCACAACGTCTGGCGAAGGCTAGAGCCGCCGAAATCCTCGCCACGGCGCATGGGTCCGGCCAATGGGCGGAAGAGTATCAAAGAGAGGCGCAAGCGTGGCGGGAGGCGTCAGACAGAGCCAAGGCCGGTGACCTTACGCCCTGCAAAATCTGAAACTATGAACCCCGCCATCGAGCGGGGTTTTTCTTTGTTGGGATTGGCCAGACCTTCGAGCGGTCAGAACGAAAATGAGCGGTCCGGCCAACCTTAACAACGCATGGCGACACAACAGGAGAGAAAGCCGCCACAATCCTATTTAGCAAAGTTAGGTGTGTGCTATTTTTGATACATAGATGCGCCAATGTTATAAATATCGTAACATCCGCGTATCTATATGAAGGATGTTTGGATAAATGGGTTTCAAGAACGAAAACAGGAGCTATTCAAATGGAAGACATCAACGAACTATCAGAAGCTGAACAGATCGAACTCGTATCGAACCAGCCGCGCAGACCTAGCGACGGCTACCATATTGGCAGCTACTATTTTGGCGAAATCAAAAACCCCTCGGAAGCCGTGCAGATTGCGGCGGTGACCGAGCGCGTGGTGGCGTTGAATTTCATAGACCGACCATCTGAAAAAGTTCAGCTTGCCGCCGTTAATGCTGACCCTCGGGCATTTAAACTCATAAGGTATCCCACTAAAAAAGTTCAGTTTATTGCGGTCAAAGCAAATCCTTTCGACATTTCGCTAATCAATCGACCATCACTTAGACTGTTGCGATTAGCTGCAATGCTGAATGGGGCAGCCGTGATGTATCGACGCCGCTACGTCCCGCCAATTATTACTGCCATCTTATGCAGCGCCATTGGCTCAAAACAAACGATTGGCAAGATGGCCCCTGCGTTACACTGGTATGACCTATGAGTGATCCAGTCAGGTCAGCGAAGATCAAGGCCGCACTTGCTGAGGCAAAGGCCAAGATCGCCGCCGATGGGTATTACGTCACAAAGACCGGCAAGAAGATTACTTCACTGAAATCCGGTCGGGTGACAGCCGAGGCCAGCGCGGCTGGTCGCGCTTCTCAAAGTAAGAGGGCGGACGCCTTGATCATGCAGATTGCGGGTCTGGTCGCCAAGCTTCGCAACGATGGGCAAAGCCTCCAAGCCACAGCCGATGCTCTAAATGAAGCGGGTCACCGGACAACCCGTGGTGGATTGTGGTCTCCTATCGCGGTGAGCCGGATTGAAAAACGAGCCAAGGCGATGAAGATCGCTCAAGATTGGTTCGAGATTTAAGGCCGTAGAGGCGCATTGATTGCCGAAAATGATCGTGGCGTCGCCTCTGCCCTACGATGCCCCTCAGCGGCCATCTGAGGGTCAAATAGAGGCATCCTGAGCGGTATTATTCCGGACCCTTAAACATCCGGTATTGCTTGTAGTGTTTCCACTGCCTCTGACAGAACTTTTCAAAGTCCTCACCGGTCTGAGCCGTGTATTCCATAGCGTCTTGAAGGAATGCCGCTGGAAGGGGATCGCGACGGTCCTCCCCTTCCATTCCGAGCCGTCTCATGAGGTATATTTCATCCATGAGACGTTGAAAGCCTATCTCCTCGATGGCCTTCCATTCTTCGTCATTGAAGCCGGTCAACGGCTGAGTTCATAGGCAAGCCAGAGGCTCAAGCCGGTGGGGATGAAGAGCAAGTCTGCGGGGATGGTCTGGTCAACTGTCAGAACCATGAGGCAACCAAAGATGAAGGTGCCTCGCATCCAGCGGTCTAGGTCAAGCTTACGCAGCATGAGATTGAGCCTCCTGCTGGATGGTCTCGGCTTCCTGCGCAGCGAGGCGCTTCGCCTCCTCCTGCTGGTCGAGCCAATCAAAGTAAGCCAAAGCCTCGTAAGAGTTGTCGATGGTTTCGCGTGGATAACAAGCCATAATAGGTCTCCTGATAGTTGTTTCTGATGAGGGGCGTTGTGGTCCTCAAAAGTATTTATCAAGAAAGCCCAAAAAAGCGGGATTAAGGGGTAATAACCGGACATTCAGCGGCATAACTATGCCCTTAACCGGTGATAGATGATCTTAAATACATCTATATGAATACCGACGACACCATCAGATTGATTATTGCGAGACCGGATTACTTCGCGGAACTGGATAACCCATCCGAGACGATCCAGCTTGCAGCCGTCCAGATTGAACCGCACAACCTCGCCTATATCTCAGACCCAAGCTTCGAGGTGAGCATGACCGCCATCCTCTGCAATGCATGGGCGATCCAGCATATCAAAGACCCTGCGCCGGACCTCCAGCTTGCAGCCGTAGAGATGGACCCTCGAACCATCGGCTGTATAGCGGACCCTTGCCTTGAAGCACAATTCACAGCCGTCGAGATGAATGGCTATGTCGTGGATTACTTAGATGATCCGCCAGTAGCTGTGGCGGCACGGGCTGCCCGTTGGTTCGCCCTGCCCGCCCATTGCTGTTTTCCGCTCCTCGGCTTGCCGCCTCGCGTCAAACATCTTGCGGAGCAATACCGCTTTGCGAGCGGCTGGTATGCGTTCTGACCAATAATGCTGCCTGTTCGCTTCGCTCATTTGAGATGGCTTTGGTCTTGCTTTCGCATGGAAATAGGGCTTCGCCCAAAATTCCGCGCTAAGCCGGAAACCTTATAATACTATAAAGATTCCCGCTTAGCGCGGAAAATGGAAAACACATATAAATCAACGGTTTAAGCAAGATTTGGCCTGTTTTGGCCCGATTATCCCGTTTTCCCCGAAATCACACATAACACACCACCGGCGAAGCCGTGCGAGCGAGCCGCAAAGCGAGCGCACGACATGATTCCGGCTTGGACCGGTCATCCAGTGCAAGTTTTTCAGATGAATAATGACAGATTTTATCATCTCGGACTAAATAGATTTTGAGACGGGCATACAGGGAAGTAGCTATCCTCGTAGGTTTCATAGCATGGTCGGCCACGCCCGTCTCAATTAACTAGACCAAATGCTAAACACTAGATCATGTCACATACTGTTTTTGAGGACTATTTTGTCCCCATCCTAACCCCTCACCTAAGTAATGGTGAAATCAAACGCTTGCTCGGCAACCTCGGAAAGCCATCCAGCTTTCTTGACACCTTCATCAAGCCGCAAGTTTACTGTGAAGACCAAGGCCACTACCTCCACATCTCCTCGAAATTCGATGAGACAGGCCGCGACCACATCGGCGCGAAAGGCATGTTGGACAATCCGGAAGACTGGCCTGTCCAAACCTACTTCACCAACGCCCTGCGCATCGACACGAACACCATCCCTGCCCGCCCGATGGAGCGCACGGATATCGGCCCGTTCTACATCTTCACGTTCGAGCATGACGAGAACGACATCAGCTTCTTCAAAGACCAGCTAAACTGGGCGAAGCACACTCGTCAGCCACGCGACAGCATGATGGGTCAGTTCGACACTCATCTCGCCTCACAGTTCAAAGACTATGCGGGATGCTGCATGGTGTGGAGCGGTAACAAGTCCTTCCACTGCCATTTTGCGTTCTCAACTGACGAACTCAAAGCGATGCCAATCACCTCGCTTCGCGATGGCTTCCGAGCCACTTGGCACACGCTGCAAGGCCAGTTCAAAACGCACTTTGCCATTCCAGCCCACATCAAAGCTGACGCCAGCCTCCAACGTCCGGAACAGTTGCGCCGTCTGCCGAACGGCATCCGCGCCGGTGGCCCCAAAATCTTTGGCGTGACCGACGCTCAGGTCGTGACGCCACAGGTCGTCGTCTTTGAGAACATCCGTGTCCGCAACACCGGTAACCAGAGCGTCTTCTCACCCTCCGACTTCATCCAGTCTCCAACCGTCGTTGCAAAACGAGCGGCCACATCATCGCGCAAGCCGGTCACTCTCATGAACAACAATGATGAGATGGAATACTGCGCAGCGAAGATGAGATCGATCTTCACCTCGTTTCCCAAATTCGAGGGATTCAAAGAAGAAGGTGGCAAGCTGACAGCCCGCTTTCTCAATGGCCCTGACGACCAGAATCCGGCCTCGATCATGGATGAGGATCACCGCACGATCTTGATCCGTGGCAAGACCGACGACAACTATCCTAAAGCCCGCCCTCTCCCCCTGACCCTTGGCGAGATGGTCCAAAACTGGATCGTCGAGTTCAACGCCTCGAAGCTGAAACCAATGGGCGAAAAGCGCAGCCATCTGGAACAGACCTTCGCGGATACAGCCAAGGATCGCCAGTCTGCCGTCCAAGCCATCAGCGATGTCATGACCGATCTGGTGCTGGATGGCGCGAGACTCAACCTCCTGTCTGCCGCCGAAGGTATCAGCAAGAGCCGCAGCCTCTTCGTGAACATGCGACGCTACTTCGCAGTCAAAGATATGCGCACCGCGATGGTGGCCTTCTCGACCTACGAGTTGGCCAAAGAGAAATGCAAAGAGTTCAACACGATCCAGACCGAGAATAAGACAGCCCTGACAGGCATCGTCCTTTTCTCACACGCTCGCATCTACGCGATTGCTTGCGAGAAGCTGAAAATCAAGCCCTTCACGGTGGCGGATTCGGTGAGTTTCGGTGACCCATCTCTCGACCACACTATCAAGACGCGACAGCCCGCAGTGTCCGAGATGATCGAAAAGTATTTCAACGGGATCATCCTTCAACGCACCAACAAGACGGTCTTCTTCACGGTTCATGATGTGGCGCACGGCTGGCACCGTAAGCCCTCCACCCGACGCATGATCTCCGCCTGTCAGTCGTTTGAAGACATCAAGAAAGATACGGCAATCGACCTCCTCATCCACGATGAAGTGTCGGTGGACAACCTCGTAACCCTCGCGCCGATGGAATATCGCGAGTGGATCACACGTCTGTCGTTCACTAAGCACGAAGGCAAGAGGCTGTGGACCTCATCGACCAGCCCGAACGACAAGTTCAAAGCCTTCAAGAAGTATAGCGAGACGGACCCTGTTCCGGCTGGCCTCACCTTCGAGACCGCTTGTGAACTGTTCGAGGCGAAGGTTTACGAGACGGTCACCCTCGCCAACTCGAACGAGTATGCGATGGACCTCAAAGAAGACAGTCCATTCAACGTCGCTGGCCAACAGTGGACCATCCACATCAAGCCATGGCCTGTCTATCAGCGGACACTTGTCCTGACGACCGAAGCCCTGCCCGCCACGCTTTCAAAGAAGATCGCGTATGTGAACGAAGAGGACCGTATCAAGTGGATGGTCACCGAACTGGACACACCACACATCGCGCGGTCTCCGGTCGAGGTCCGACCATCGACGCGAGTGACATCAAAGACGGGCGGTCTGCGCATTGCCGAGTTCACTGCCGCAAACCCTAGCTTCAAGCCGATTGGTAACAAGCTGAAAGGCGTCGTGGGAAGTAACACCCACCATACTGCGAAAGGGTCCAACGCCTACTTGGGCCTAGACATCGTCCAGCTTCTGACATGCCTCCCACCAACGGCACTGGCCCGCTTGGAAGCCATCAATGCTTGGCTTGGGATCGGCACTGCCGTTCGCCTCTACCACATTGATCAATTCAATCAGACGTGCGGTCGCAATTTGGGCTTCCGCGCACCGGTCACCGGTCCTGCGCCAAAGAACATCGTGCTGGCCAACCGTTCAGTTTGGAACGCCATGGCCACCATCATTTATTACAGCCGCTATGCAGTGGCCATTCAGGAGGTCGCAGCATGACCCATACATACGAAGCCCACATGGCCCGAGTCGTGAACAGAACATACGATGTGACCAGATACCGTCACCGCATGATCAGGATGGCAAAAGGCAAGCGCCGTTTCTGGCATATGCGCGAAGGTCAGAAGCTGGCTGAAATCCTAAATGACCCCGCAACCATAGAATACTGCATCGCCCCATCAGAAGAACTGCAACTAGCTGCAATAGCATTGAATCCATATGTTCTTGACCTTGCGGAAGACCAGATCGAAACTGCACAGATAAAATCTGTAAAAACGTCTGACCAATTCACTATCTTAACTGTTCAATCACCCGTGTCGCCTCGCGTCCATGCGGCGCACGTCCGAACATACGGGATACCAAACCCGCAATTACACAAACTTATGAGCGACAACCCTCTAGATTTACCATCGATAGCTGCAATCTACGGGCACGGCACAAAGGAGTATCTACCGATGACGGACTGGTATCGATTATGACCATCCAAGGGGGCTTCGGCCCCCTTTTTTATTTCGTGATCAATAGCTTAACAAATATCAGTTACCCACTGTAATGCTCTTGCTTAGTATGGGCACGCCGAATTTGAAATTTTAGAACATAAAATGAACTTTAATTACTTACTCAAGCGTCTCCAAGCCCTGCTCCAATAAGAAACGGGCACACAAACGCTTCGACTGTTAACGGGTGGGGGATTGTTCAGCGGGCCGAGATCGACTAGACAATATAGTTGCGACAAAAGCCACCTAACGCATTACGCGCTGGCGGCCAGAGTCGCTTTCATCAATGAACCTGAGCTTAGCCCTTTATCCACTGAAGATATGCACTATCAACACGCGCAAATGGTCATGGATACGGGGTATGGTCAAGAACTTTCAACAAAATGTAGAAAGTTCATGACCGAGCGAAGGGTGCCAATTACAGGGAGATACCTCTTGGCGAAAATTCCCCCGCGACTCTATGCAGTCGTCAAACTCGCTCTGATCAAAGGCTATTTCCAGCATTGGATAGCCGCCCGACTTGGGGTCAATCAGGGACGCATCAGTGAGTTCAAGAACAGCCCGCTGTTCGACCTCACTACGCCCGCCACGTCGCTACCAGACGGCTGGGAGACAAACTGATGTTTAAATTCTCCCATAGCTTCTCGTTTGAGTTCAACGCAATGGCGCTAATGACCGCCATCTTGATGATCTTCAAACCCTGATGGAGTCAGTTCGCCCTACTCCATCATAAAGATGGGTGGGGCGAACCCTTTCGAAGAAACAAATCTATATTCCCACATGATTTCAATATCATGCTGGAAAAATGTCGCCACGACCTGACCCTCTGTAATGCTCTTGCTTAGTATGGGCACCAAAAAATTCGATCCCGTCGATTTCGAAGGCTTCCTGAAACTGTTGCCTGAGGAAAAGGACGGCCTGCGCCTGCGTCACGCTTTAGAGATCCGAAACCCCACCTTTGCCTGCGAAGAATTCTATGACCTCACCCGCAAATACGGCGCGGCCATAGTCTATGCCGTCGATGACGAAGAACCCACCTGGCCGCAAATCGACGAACGCACCGCCGACTTCACCTATGCCCGCCTGATGTCCAGCCGCGAGGACGAACCCACCGGCATGACCAATACCGAGCTAAACACCATCGCCGCCAAAACCCGCGAATGGGCCAAGGACGGCGACGTCTTCGCCTATTTCATCTCTGGCGCAAAAGTCCGCAATCCGGCAGCCGCCATGGCCCTGATTGAAAAGGTAAAATAGGCGGGATTGCCAAGCCTCACCCTGATTCACTTTCAATCGCCCCCGACAGAGTTGAGCTAGATTGCTTAGGCAAGGTTAGTATGGGGCTGCTCTATAGTAAGCGGTATCCCACGCCGGGTTCGGTCACGATAAGTCGCGGCTGTGCGGGATCATCCTCGAGTTTCTGACGCAGTTGTCCGACAACAACGCGTAGATATTGGGTATCTTCGGCGTGAGCCTTCCCCCAGATCGCCGTCAGCAAGGCCTTATGACCAACAACCTTGCCGACATTGCGGGCCAGATAGGCCAGAACATCATATTCTTTGGGCGTTACACGTATAGGCATGTCCTTGCGTGTAATACGGCGGTGATCCAGATCGATAAGGATGTTACCCAGCCTCAGAGGGCCTGTGACCTCTGGTCGTGGCGAAGTCTGACGTAGATTGGCACGAAGTCTCGCCAGTAGCTCGCCGACCCCGAAAGGCTTTTCGACATAATCATTTGCGCCCAGATCAAGGGCCGCTATCTTTTCGGCCTCCTTGTCGCGAGCCGACAGGATGATGATTGGACCGGCATAGAATTCACGCGCCCGCGAGAGCACATCCTTGCCGTCCATGTCCGGCAATCCGAGGTCCAGAACCACCGCATCTGGGCTCCACAGAGCAATAGCCCGCAAGCCTTCCTGCCCGTTGTCTGCGCGGCGCGGTTCATAGCCCACGGCATCCAGTGCCGGTGACAGGAAGCGGTGGATTTGCGGCTCGTCGTCAATGACCAGAATTTGGGGGCGCACGGCAGACATAGGCTTAACCTAGAGCAGGTTCGGGTGGGTGGCGATGGCCTTGGGCAGACGGATCAGAATTCGCGTGCCCCTGCCCTCGGCTATCGGGCTGGTCGCGGCAATGCGTCCGTTCATCGCCTCGATAAAACCCTTGGATATGGCCAACCCCAGCCCTGCCCCCTTGGTGCGATCAGACGGCGCTTCCATCCGGCGGAACTTGTCAAACACACGTTCCAACTCATTGGTCGGGATGCCCTTACCCTCGTCCTCGATGGAAATCACCACCGCGCCGCGATCCTCATAGGCAGCCAGTTCAATTGCCGAACCATCGGGGCTGTAGGTAATCGCATTCTCCAGAATATTGACCAAAGCCTGCTCCAAAAGCCCCTGATCGATCATCACCAGACTGAGCCGATCGGGAAAATCCCGAACCAGTTTGCGATCACCTAAACGCCGCCCAACCCGCTTGGCAGCGGCGTTCAGCACATCGCGTACATCGATCCAGTCAGTACGAATATTCAGTCCACCGCCTTCCAGTCGTGTCATATCCAGCAGATCGCCGACATAACGGCTGAGGCGCTCGGCCTCTTCGCGGATCGACAATAACAGGTCTTCGCGTACAGACGGTTTCAGCTTGCTGCCCAGTTCGATCAGGGTCGTCGAAGCGCCCAGAACCGTAGACAGCGGCGTTCGCAAGTCATGGCTGACCGAGTTCATCAGGGCATCGCGGAAACGATCGGTCCGGCGCAAGGTCTCGGTTTCCAGCGCCTGACCGGCCAAGTCAGCACGCTCGACCGCCACTGCGCCCTGATCCATCAGGGCCAGAGCCAGTTTTTCTTCGTCCGATCCGGTAGAAAGGGCAGCAGACTCTATGCCTGCCACGCCCACACGGTTCCTGACGCCCTGTAGCGGCTGGAAGGTCCAGCGAACGCGTGGCAATGTGCCAGTACCAAAACCTGCCGGCTCGCCCTTTTCCCACGCCCAGCGTGCGGCCGCCATGGTTTCGGCATCCAGATCGGGCTTGAGCGGCGAGCCAGCAACGAGAGCCAACTCACCTTCCAGAGGCAGAAGGACCACCGCCCCACTGCCTGCCGCGGCCGATGTTTGTTCGGCCAGAATACGGGCCGCTTCGTTGCGATCTCCGATCCCGCTCAGACTCTGGCTTGCGGCCAGTAGCGCAGAGACGGCAGAGGCCCGTCTTTGTGCCGCACGCGCCTGTTCGCGCACCCGCCCCGCGAGTGCCCCCGTTGTCAGGGCCACACCCCAGAACACCAGCAGGGTCAGCACATCCGTGGGCGACCCTATGGCAAAACTGAACTGGGGTTGCAGGAACAGGAAATTATAGGTCAGGAAGGCGACGGTCGCCGCCACCAGCGCCGGACGCAGGCCATAGATGGCCCCCGCCGCCAACACCGCTGTCAGATAGATAACACCCAGATCAACCCGCTCGAACATACGGTCCAGCACAAGGGCCAGACCCGTCGCAACCGCTACACAGAGCACGCCCACGGCATAACCGCGCCAGCCTCCACGGATTCTGAGCGCTGCCTCGCGGTGTCCTTCCGGTACTGTGTCTGCGCCATCGGTAATGATGTGGATGGCGATACCCTGCGCTTGTCGCAACAGTTCGGCAGCCAGTGATCGCCCCAGCCATTCTGACAGGCGGCTATCGCGTCCTTTGGACAAAACGATCTGGGTGACGTGATTGCTGTGGGCATAATCAAGAACCGCCCGCACCACATCGTCACCACTCAGCACAGCCGTGCGCGCGCCCAGTTGCTCGGCCAGTTTGAGAGCATCCGACAGCTTGCCCGCCGCGCTCACCACATGACGCGAAGCCGAGGGCCGGTCCACATGGGCCACAGTCCACTGGGCATTCATCATCATGTCAGACAAACGCCGCCCCGTACGCACCAGTGGTGCAGCCATGGCATCGCCTGTCACCATCACCAGTATGCGCTCGCCCGCCGCCCAGGGGCCGGCCGTCCCCTGCTCTCGCAGGCGGGCTGTCAATTGGTCGTCTACCGTCTGGGCCGCCCGCCTCAGCGCCAGTTCGCGCAGCGCCGTAAGGTTTTCCAGCTTGAAGAAATTATCCGATGCCAGACGCGCCGTCTCGGGCACATAGACCTTGCCCTCGGCCAACCGCTTGCGCAGTTCCTCGGGCGTAATGTCCACCAGTTCGATGTCGTCGGCGCGCGACAGCGCACTGTCGGGCACGCTTTCCCTTTGCCGCACGCCGATAATGCGCAGCACCACATCCGACAGGCTTTCCAGATGCTGGACGTTTAAGGTGGTCCAGACATCAATCCCTGCCGCCAATATCTCCTCGACATCCTGCCAGCGTTTGGGGTGGCGTGATCCCGGCGCATTGGAATGGGCGTATTCGTCGACCAGCAGCAGGTCCGGACGGCGGGCAATGGCCGCATCGATATCGAATTCGAGCAGGGTCCGTTCGCGATAGGTAATGGGCTTTCTGGCCATGACCTCGAGGCCGCGCAGTAGGCTGGAGGTCTCCTTGCGGCCATGGGTTTCCACCACACCCACCACCACGTCCGCCCCCTCGACCTTGCGGCGGCGCGCGGCGCGCAGCATCTCGTAGGTCTTGCCCACACCCGGTGACATGCCGAGAAAAACCTTCAGCCGCCCACGCTTTCGCGGGGCGGCCAAAGTGCCTTCTTTGGGAAGGACGGGGGAGATCATTCGCTTGAGGTGTCCGGTCGGCCAAGGCGCGCATCCAGCGCCCTGTTGGTCAGCAGAACATTGACGCGCGGTTGTCCCAGCACGCCGAATGTACGGCCTTCGATATGGTTCTCGATGACCTCGCGCACCTGTGCCTCCTTGACGCCCCGCGCCTTCGCAATTCGCGAAATCTGGAAAGCAGCGTATTGCGGCGACACATGCGGGTCTAGGCCCGATGCAGAGGCCGTCACGGCATCGGCAGGGATGGCGCCTGTCGGGTTTTCAGCCTTCAGTCTGGACGTATCGTCTTTGACACGCGCTGCCAGATCGGCATTCAGAGGGCCCATATTGGTGCCCGAGGATGCCGAGGCGTCATAACCTTCGCCGGCTGCCGACGGGCGAGGATGCAGATAGGCCGGTTGGACAAAAGCCTGTCCCACCAGAGCCGAGCCGACAACCTTACCGTCCGCATCCTTTACCAGACTGCCATTGGCCTGCGACGGAAAGGCCGCCTGTGCCACCCCCGTCACAGCCAGCGGATAGGCCACCCCCAGCAGGCCTGTGAACAGAACGACCATCACAAGCGCCGGACGAATATGGTTCAGCATCACAGCGCCGCCTTCAGACTGAGGATGACCCGACCGTCATAGGTCTGGCCAAGATCGTGCCCGTCGGTGTCATGATAGCGCAGGTCCAGCGCCAGATGATCCGTCGCCTGCCATGCCGCGCCCAGATTCCACGTCACATAATCAAGGTCCGACGACACCCACTGGTGGCCAACGGCACCCGACACAGTCACCCGTTCATGCGCGGGGTAACTGGCATTGATCTCGGCATAGGTGGCTTCGTCCTCGGATGCTCCGAAGAAATCGGGCGAGTAATAAACGGCTGCGCCGAGGGTGGCGGGCCCAACATTTCGCGATGCGGCGGCCTTTAACTCGGCATAGTTATAGTCGGCCCCGTCAGGCTGTCCGGTATAGAGATAACCGACCACGCCGAGGTCCCAGTTAAGACCTGCGAACCGGGGACGGACACCCGCATAAAGGTCCACCTCGGCATCGGTTTCACCGTCACCGAAATCGACATTCGAGGCCCATGCACCGGTATAGAAAATACCGTGGGTGACATCGATACCGGCCTGAACCGCAGGGTCTTCAAAGGTCTGGCTGACACCGCGAAACGCATAGTCGGAGGCGATAGCCGCATTGAAACCGATCTTGGGCTTTGCGGCCTCCCCGGCTTGGGCTTCGCCAAACAGACCGGCCCCGATCAGGGCTGCGGCACAACCGATGCCAAAGACGGCATTGTTTACGCCCACAACAGGGGCATGGATTTTCTTACGCATGTTCGGATTCCAAAGATGAAACCGCCGCCGTTTGGCCGGTCGGCTCGGACATCGTGCTGGCGCGCTGGAACAGCGTCGCAATGAGCACGACAAGAGAAAAAGCGATCACCAGTCGCACGAGGAAACGGTGGAACGGGCGCATCAGGCCAGACCCAGCGCTGTGATGGCCATGTCGATGAGCTTGATGCCGATAAACGGCGCGACCAGACCGCCCAGACCGTAAATCAGCAGGTTACGGCCCAGCAGCTTGCCTGCCCCGATGGCACGGTATTTCACACCACGTAGGGCCAGCGGGATCAGGGCCACGATCACCAGCGCATTGAAGATAACCGCGGACAGGATGGCGCTTTGCGGGCTTGACAGATGCATGACATTCAGCGCCGCCAGCGACGGCAGACCGACCACAAACATCGCGGGAATGATGGCGAAATACTTGGCCACATCATTGGCGATGGAGAAGGTGGTCAGGGCACCGCGCGTGATCAGCAACTGTTTGCCGACCTCGACAATCTCGATGACCTTGGTGGGGTCACTGTCCAGATCAACCATGTTGCCAGCTTCGCGGGCGGCCTGTGCGCCGGTCTGCATGGCCACACCGACATCGGCCTGAGCCAGAGCCGGTGCATCGTTTGCCCCGTCGCCGCACATGGCCACCAGTCGCCCCTTGGCCTGTTCCGCCTTGATCAGGCGCATCTTGTCCTCGGGCGTCGCCTCGGACAGGAAGTCGTCAACGCCTGCTTCCGAAGCAATCGCCGCCGCCGTCACCGGATTGTCGCCGGTGATCATCACGGTACGCAGCCCCATGCGGCGCAGGTCGGCAAAGCGGGCCTTGACCCCCGGCTTGACCACGTCCTTCAGGTGGATGACGCCGATCAGGGTGTCGTTTTCCACCACCGCCAGAGGCGTGCCGCCCGAGCGAGCAATACGGTCTACGGCCGCGCGAAAATCGGTCGGAGCATCCTGCTCGGCGAGGCCCAGCGACTTGAGCACGGCATCAACGGCACCCTTGCGCCATGCCTGACCATTGGCTTCCAGTCCCGACTGGCGCGTCACCGCGCTAAAGGGGATGGTCTTGGCACCCTCGGGCATGTCGCCCGTAACACCTGCATTGCGGCCCAATTCGACGATGGAACGGCCTTCGGGCGTCTCGTCGGCCAAGGATGCCATGATGGCGGCGCGCATGGCCGCTTCAGGGCGCACACCCGGTACTGGGATGACCTCGGTCGCCATGCGGTTGCCAAAGGTGATGGTGCCGGTCTTGTCCAGCAGCAGGGTATCCACATCACCTGCGGCCTCGACCGCACGACCCGATGTTGCCAGCACATTGACCTTCAACAGACGGTCCATGCCCGCAATGCCGACTGCCGACAAAAGCCCGCCAATGGTCGTCGGGATCAGGGTGATGAACAACGCACCCAGCACAATCGGGTCTAGCTTGATGCCCGAATAGGCACCCAGCCCCAGCAGGGCCGCCACCGCGATCAGGAAGATCAAGGTCAGGCCTGCCAGCAGAACCGACAGGGCCAGCTCGTTCGGCGTTTTACGACGGTCCGCGCCTTCGACCATGGCGATCATGCGATCAAGGAAGGTCGCACCGGGGGCCGAGGTAATGCGCACCTTGATCCAGTCCGAAACCACCGTGGTCCCGCCGGTAACGGCCGAGCGGTCGCCGCCGCTTTCGCGGATGACGGGGGCGCTTTCGCCGGTGATGGCGGCCTCGTTGACCGAGGCGACACCCTCGACGATCTCGCCGTCAGACGGGATGACATCACCCGCCTCGACCAGCACCAGTGCGCCGACCTCCAACTGGTGTGCCGGTGTCGGAACAATGGTGCCGGTATTGGTATCGATGATCAGCTTGGCCTTGGTCGTGACGCGGGCGGCGCGCAGACTGTCGGCTGCGGCCTTGCCCCGCCCTTCGGCGATACTTTCGGCAAAGTTGGCAAACAGCACCGTGGCCCACAGCCATAGCGCAAGCTGCACGGCAAAACTCGCCGCCTGCCCTGAATACACCGCAACCACCGCCGAGAGCGTGGCCAAAAGCGCCACGATCCAGGTCGAAAAGATCACCGGATTTTTAAGAAGTCTTACGGGGTTCAACTTGGCGAGCGCATCCATCAGCGCTCGCTTGAACATAGCCCCATCAAGCCCGCCCCCGACAGAAGGCGATGCAGGAGACGGCGCTTCAGACGGATTTAGAGTGACATGTGTCATGGGAATATCCGCTTGGGATCAGAAGCGGGCCACGACCTGAAGCATGTCGAAATGCTCCACGATCGGACCCAGCGAAAGGGCGGGGAAGAACTGTAGGCCGCCGAGGATCAGGATCACCCCGATCACGAGGCCGATGAACAGCGGACCATGGGTCGGCAATGTGCCCGTGGACGGTGCCAGTCGCGGCTTGGCCACCAAAGCCCCCGCCACAGCCAGAACGGCCATCGCAGGTACAAAGCGACCCAGCAGCATGGCCAGACCCAGTGTGGTGTTCCACCACGGCGCGTTGGCCGTAAGGCCCGCAAAGGCCGAGCCGTTATTCCCTGTCGCCGAAGTGTAGGCGTAAAGGATTTCCGAAAGACCATGCGGACCCTTGTTCAGAAGACCCGCCAAGGCTTGTGGAAGAACCGCTGCTATGGCCGAGAAACCCAGCACCGACAAAGGCACCACCAGCACCACCAACATGGCAAACTGGATTTCGCGCGCCTCGATCTTCTTGCCCAGATATTCGGGCGTGCGCCCGACCATCAGGCCCGCCACAAACACCGACAGCATGGCCATCAGCACCATCACGGCAATGCCCGACCCGATCCCGCCGGGCAGGATCTCGCCCAGTTGCATCAAGAACATCGTCACCGCGCCGCCCAGCGGCATATAGCTGGCATGCATGGAGTTGACCGAACCATTGGAGGCCCCTGTGGTCTGCGTTGCCCAGGCCACGGAAGACGGCACACCGAAACGGTTTTCCTTGCCTTCCATATTACCCATCGATGTCTCGACACCGGCGGCAATCAATGCCGGTGCCGGCTGGCTTTCGATGACATAAAGCGCAGCACCGGCCGTACCCAGCAAAAGCACCGCCGCCATAACCAGTGCGCGCACATCTTTTTGCGCCATGACACTGCGGCCAAAGGCAAAGAAAGCCGCCCAGCCCATCACATTGATACTGATCGCCGTGATTAGGTTGGTCAGAGGTGTCGGGTTTTCCAGCGGGTGGGACGAGTTCACATTGAACACACCACCGCCGTTAATACCCAGTTGTTTAATGGCCAGCTGGCTGGCGGTCGGGAACAGGCTGATCGTCTGCTGGCCACCTTCAACTGTTGTGGCCTGAACCGAGGCTGCCAGCGACTGGACCACGCCCAGACCGGCCAGAACCACCGCCACGACAAAGGCGACAGGCAGCAGCACATAGAGCGTGGTGCGGGTCAGGTCGGCCCAGAAATTACCGACGCCCGCACCGCGATTGGCCAAGAACGCACGGGCCAGCGCCGCCGCAATGGTCGCGCCGGTTGCCGCTGAAACGAAGTTCTGCACCGTCAGACCGACCATCTGGCTAAAGGTCGAGACGGTCGTCTCTCCGCCATAGCTTTGCCAGTTGGTATTGGTGACAAAACTGACCGCCGTATTGAAGGCCAGATGCGGGCTGAGGCCATCAAACCCTTGTGGATTCATCGGCAGCACGCCCTGAAGGCGCAACAGTCCATATAACACCACAAAGCCTGCGAGGTTGAACGCCAGCAGCGCACCGGCATAGCCGAACCAGCCTTGGCTGCGTGTCGGTTCCACCCCTGCGGCACGATAAAACAGGCCCTCGACCGGTTTCAGAACCGGATCCAGCCAGGTCCGCTCGCCATTCCAGACGCGCGACATATAGACCCCCAGCGGCCACGCCAGTGCGACAGCCAGACCGAGGGTCAGGGCGATCTCCGCCCATCCTTGAATATTCATGAACTAACGGCCCCGCTCAGAACCGTTCGGGGCGCAGGAGTGCCGCCACCATATAGGCTGCAATCACGAGGGCACCCGCCCCCCAGAGGATGTTCAGCCACATGCTCACATCCTCTTCAACGCAGCGGCAAGCGCGGCAAAGGCCAGAAATGCCCCGCCGCCGATCGCCAGAAAGATCACATCGGCCATTCCGATACCTCCAGTTCAACTGAGAACCGGAAAAGACGCCTTATGCGCATAAGCAGGCCATACGGATTGGCCGTCGCTCGCATAAGGATTTCATAAAGACTTCTTTGACTTACCCCTGAATAGGTTTCGGGCCGCTTGAGACAATCGCCCAAGCGGCCCAAACCGGCGTTGAAAAATCATATACGACTAAGTTGGGCGCACCCGTATCAGCCAGCATCCGCCAGAGGATGAGCCGGCATCACAATGCCTTCACAGGGCCCAAAACCGATCGAGACATAGCCATCGGCCTTGGCACAGGCGGACAGGCTGATCTGGTCACCGTCCTCGGCAAAGGTGCGTGTGCCACCGGGGATTTCAACAGGCTCTGCACCACCACGGGTGATTTCCAGCAAGCTGCCGAAGCCCGAACGTTCCGGTGCCGAAATTGTGCCCGAACCCAACAGGTCACCCGCATTCAGGTTACAACCGTTGGAGGCGTGATGGGTCACGATCTGGGCGACGGTCCAATACATATTGGATGATGGCCCCTCGCTCAGTTGCGCCGCTGGCATTCCGGCCTTGCGCATGTCCGCGCTGGAAATGCTGACCTTCAGATCAACCGACAACGCACCACCGGCCTGATCTGCATCGCTCCAGATATAGGGCAGCGGCTTTGGATCACCTTCCGGACGCGGCTTCTGGGCCGTGAAGAACGGAGCCATAGCCTCGATGGTGATCACCCATGCCGAGATGGTCGACATGAAGTTCTTGGCAAGGAAGGGGCCAAGCGGCTGATATTCCCACGCCTGGAAGTCACGCGCCGACCAGTCGTTTAATAGGCAGAAACCAGCGACATGGTTCATCGCATCGTCGATGGCAATCGGCTGGCCCAGCGCATTGCCCTGACCGATCCAGACACCGATTTCGAGCTCATAGTCCAGTCGCTTGGACGGACCAAACGAAGGCGCATCAGCTGTGGGTGCCTTAGTCTGGCCGTTTGGGCGCACCACAGGCGTACCCGACACACGGATCGAGGACGCACGGCCGTGATAGCCGATCGGCACATGCTTATAGTTCGGCAGGAGCGGGTTATCCGGACGGAACAGCGCACCAACATTCATGGCGTGGTGAATGCCGACATAGAAGTCAGTGTAATCGCCGATACGCGCCGGAAGGTGCATAGTCACATCTGAGGCCGCAACCAGAAGCGGCTGGACCTTGTCCTTGTTCGCACCCTCCGACAGCAGGGCCGACAGGCTGTGACGCAGCGCCAGACGCTTCGCTGGCGACATATCCATATAGGCGTTCAGCGTGTCCGAGTTCAGCACATCGGTGTCATGCCCCCCCAGAAGGCCAGCCGTAACAGCGGCCTTCACATCCAGAACATAGTCACCGATAGCCACGCCAATACGCGGCGCATCACCCCTTACCGAGAACACACCAAACGGCAGGTTCTGGATCGGAAAATCCTTGTGACCATTGGCAGTTTCCACCCACGATTTCAGATCAGCTGAGTGGGTATGGTCGATTACTGGACGGCTCACGCTTGGGGATTCCCTTTTTCAAAGTTCGACCAGACATCGTCATAGTCGAGCTGCATGGTCGGGCTGTTCATGGCGAAGTCGGTCGTGCGGATCACGGCGCGGCTTTCGAACATGAAGGCCATGGTGTTTTCTTGTTTGTGCGGCTTCAGATTGGCATTGACGGCACCGTCATAGCTGGCCTGATCCGGCCCGTGACCGCTCATCTGGTTGTGCAGCGAGGCACCACCCGGGCTAAAGCCGTCGGCCTTGGCGTCATAAGCACCGGTGATCAGGCCCATGAACTCGCTCATCACATTGCGGTGGAACCACGGCGGACGGAAGGTGTGCTCGGCCACCATCCAACGCGGCGGGAAGATCACGAAGTCACAGTTGGCTGTGCCAACCGTATCGGTCGGGCTGGTCAGGACCGTGAAGATCGACGGATCGGGGTGATCGAAGCTGACCGTGTTGATGGTGTTGAAATGGCGCAGATCATAACGATACGGCGCAAGATTGCCGTGCCATGCCACCACGTCGAATGGCGAGTGATCCAGCGTCGTGGTCCACAAACCGCCTTGATATTTCTGAACCAGTTCAACCGACGCATCCACATCTTCATAGGCCGCCACCGGCGTCTCGAAGTCGCGCGGATTGGCCAGACCATTGGCACCGATCGGGCCCAGATCCGGCAGACGGAACAGCGCGCCGTAGTTCTCACAGATATAGCCGCGCGCCGATGCGCCCTTCAGCTCCACCCGCAGACGCACGCCACGCGGAATGACCGCAATCTGCTGCGGCTCAAGGTCGATTATGCCGAACTCGGTCACCAGCGTCAGTTCGCCCGCTTCCGGCACGATCAGCATTTCGCCATCGGCGTTGAAAAAGACGCGCTCCATCGAGCGGTTACAGGCATAGACGTGAATACCGATACCGGCCCCTGCCCCTACATCGCCATTACCGCCATAGGTGATCAGGCCATCGATGAAATCGGTCGGCTCGGTCGGGATCGGCTGGGCGTTCCAGCGCATACGGTTGGGCGACGGTGGGGCGGTAAACGGTGCCGTCTCCAGCGGGCTCTTCTTAGCGTAGGGCTTGAAGGCACCGTGATTGGCCGACGGGCGCAGACGGTAAAGCCAGCTACGGAAGTTTTCCTTGCGTGGTGCCGTAAAGGCCGTGCCAGAAAGCTGTTCGGCATAGAGACCAAACGGCGTCTTTTGCGGCGAGTTCTGACCCTGAGGCAGGGCACCGGCAACGGCTTCGCTGGCGAAATGATTGCCAAAACCGACCATGTAGCTGCGGCTGTTAGGGGTTCCCATCAGCGTCCCTCCATTTAGTTTCATTTGAAACCAGTTTGACGAAGCGCACATACGGTGTCAACTGTGGCCCGATGCAGAACACCGCTCCCTTTCGCCTTGACGACTTCCTGCCCTACCTTTTGTCGGTTGCTACCAATGTGGTCAGTGATGCCGTGTCTGCGACGTACAGCACGTCGCACGGGCTCAAGACGCCGGAGTGGCGTCTGCTGGCCGTTCTAGCCGAAGATGGAGCCATGACGCCTCTCGCCATCGGACAGCGCACCCGCATGGACAAGGTGACAGTCAGTCGGGCGGCTATGTCCCTGATCGAGCGTGGCCTGTTACGGCGCACGCCCAATGCGGCAGACCAGCGCTCTCACCTGCTCAGCCTCACCCCCTCGGGCGAAGCGCTCTATAAAGAGGTCGCACCCCAGGCCTTGGCCGTCGAAGCGCGTATTTTCGACGGCTTTACCCCCGAGGAAAGGCAAGCCCTCTGTTCACTGCTGATGCGCGCCCAACAAGCCGCCGCACCCGAGGGTTGAGGGCCTATTTTAAAAGTTCCGACAGGGCGCGCGCGCATTCCACTACACAGGTGCGAGACTTCTCAATGTCCAGATTATTCAGGGCCACAACCCCGACACTGGCCTCGATGCCACTAAAGTTCCCGCCCGGCAGAATAAGTGGGCTGGCGACACCAACCGCACCCGGCTGAATCTGACCACGCGAAACGCTGACGCCCTCGTGGCGTGCCAGACGCACCTCCTCGCTGTCCAAATCAGAAGGCGGGCGGCTGGAGAGAATCGCAATGCCTGCCGCACCCAGTGTCAAAGGGTGACGGCTGCCAATGCGATAAGTGACATGCAAAATACTACTGTCCGCATCCACCACATCGATCGGCACACAGTCATTGCCTTCGGCAATAGAAATGAAAGCCGAAGCGCGAACCTGTTGCGATAGATCCTGTAGAAGCGGGCGGGCGATCGAGCGCAAATGCGGCGCGAAACGCGACGACAGCGGCAAAAGACCCGGCCCCAATATGGCCCGTCCGCCCGGTCCCTTCATCACAAGTCGGTGAAGCTCCAGCGTCTTTACAAGCCGATAGGTGATGGCGCGATGCAGCCCCATACGCACCGCCAGTTCGGCCACCGTAAGTCCATCGGGTGACAGGGAAATCGTATTCAGAGCCTGCAAACCACGGTCTAAAGTCTGAACGATATTGGGATCTTTGCCCCCTTCTTCGCCCATGTTTTCCGAACCTGCCTTGCCAGCAGCCATATCGCGAATCCCCGATCAAAAATTGCGTCTGCAACCCTAGCACCAAGCAGGTGTCTTCCGCCTGTGTCCATACAAGCCGCTTGACATGGATCAAAAATAAGTTCGATTTTAGATCAACAACGCTCGATAAACGAGCATATAGTAAATTTTGAGGGAGAGGCATGGACGGTCAAAACATCAACAGCGCAACTATGGCTGTTGGAGGCGGTTGCCCATTCACTGGCTCGAATACGAAGGTCGGCGCGCCAAAATCTAAATGTCCGTTCGACAGCACTCCGGCGGATTTCGACATGTTCGAAGGGCCGTACCAGATCGATCCGGCAGAGGCTCTGCGCTGGTCGCGTGATCGCGAACCGGTCTTCTACAGCCCCAAGCTGGGCTACTGGATCGTCAGCCGGTACGAGGATGTGAAGGCGGTATTCCGCGACAATGAAACCTTCTCTCCCTCTGTCGCTCTGGAGAAGATGACGCCCAATTCGCCCGAAGCGAATGCGGTCCTCGAAAAGTACAATTACGGCATGAACCGCACCCTCGTTAACGAGGACGAACCGGCGCACATGGAGCGCCGTCGCGTTCTGCTACATTCCTTCCTGCCCGAGGAGCTGGCCCACCACGAGGAAATGGTCCGCAAGATCACCCGCCAATATGTCGACCGCTTTGTCGATCGCGGAGAGGTCGATCTGGTCGAGGACATGTTGTGGGAAGTGCCGCTTATTATCGCACTCAACTTCCTCGGTGTCCCCGAAGAGGACATGGACACCCTGCGTGAGTATTCCATCGCGCATACGGTCAACACCTGGGGCCGCCCGACGCTGGAAGAACAGGTCGGAGTCGCAGAAGCCGTTGGTAAGTTCTGGCAGTTCTCTGGCGAGGTGCTGGAGAAGATGCGCAAGAATCCGAATGGTCACGGCTGGATGGACTATTCGATCCGCAAGCAAAAAGAGCTACCGGAAGTTGTTACCGACTCCTATCTGCACTCGATGATGATGGCCGGTATCGTGGCGGCCCACGAAACCACCGCCAATGCCTCGGCCAATGCCTTCAAGCTTTTGCTGGAAAACCGCGCCCTGTGGGAATCCATCTGCGCCAATCCGGCTCTGATCCCCAACGCTATCGAAGAATGCCTGCGCTTCTCGGGTTCGTTCGTGGCATGGCGCCGCAAAGCGATTAAACCCGCCGTTGTTGGTGGCGTCGACATCCCCGAAGGGGCCAAGCTGTTAATCGTCATGGCCTCGGCCAACCACGACGAGCGCCATTTCGAAAACCCCGACGAGCTGGATATCTATCGTGACAATACAACCGATCACCTGACCTTCGGCTATGGCAGCCACCAGTGCCTCGGCAAAAACCTCGCGCGCATGGAAATGCGTATCTTCTTCGAGGAACTGACAAAGCGCCTGCCACACATGGAACTGGTGCCGAACCAGAAGTTCGAATACCTGCCCAATACCTCTGTGCGCGGGCCGGACAATCTGTGGGTTCGTTGGGATCCGTCCAAGAACCCCGAACGCACCAACCCTGAAATCCTCGGCAGCCGCTATCCGATCAAGATCGGTCCGCCGTCGAAACAGGATCTGTCGCGCGAAATGCGCGTCGAGACACTGGAACGTATCGGTGACAATATTCTGGGCGTGACCCTGAAAGACCCGAACGGCAACGCCCTGCCCCGCTGGAGTGCGGGTTCGCATATCGATTTCGAGGTCGGCGATTTCAGCCGTAAATACTCGTTGTGCGGCGAAGCGGGTGACAACAGCACCCTCAAGGTCGCCATCCTGCGGGAAGATAATGGTCGCGGCGGTTCGCTGCACATTCACCAGACCCTGCGCGAAGGCATGTCAGTGCGCATTCGCGGCCCGAAGAACCACTTCCGCCTGAATGAAACCCACGACGACTATGTGCTGATCGCGGGCGGTATCGGCATCACGCCGATCATCGCCATGGCGGATCGCCTCAAATCGCTGGGCAAGCCTTACCAGGTCCATTATGCGGGCCGGGCACGTGCCAATATGGCCATGGTCGGGCGTTTGATGCGCGACCATGGTGCTGTCACAAGTTTATATGCTGGTGACGAAGGCCAAAGCCTGGATCTGGCGGCCACGGTCGCGGGCATCGGCGCACAAACCCATATCTATTCTTGCGGACCAGAAAGCCTGCTGACCGCTCTGCAAGATTTGATGGAGCCGATGGCAGATCGCCTGCACATCGAACACTTCTCGGCCGTGGCCACTGGCCTCGATCCCGAGAACGAAACCGCCTTCGAGGTCGAACTTGCCGATAGCGAGCGCACCCTCACCGTGGCGGCCAATGAAACCCTACTGGATGCGCTCGAAGCCGCCGGTATCGATATCCAGAGCGACTGCCGTGAAGGCTTGTGCGGTAGTTGCGAGGTCAGGGTTCTGGATGGCGAGGCAGATCACCGAGACAAGGCCATGTCTGCGGCCGAACACGCCACCAGTGATCGTCTGATGTCCTGCTGTTCGCGAGCCAAGAAAGGCAGCCGTCTGGTTTTGGCACTTTAATACAAATACCCGGGCAACAAGAGGCTTAAGTCTCGAAAATTAATAAAGTAAATGCCCAAGCATTCTGTCCGGTCAAAAGCCGGACAGGGGAGAGAAAATGAACAAACGCGTAAATCTCATGGTGGCGAGCACAGTCGGCACCACATTGGAATGGTACGACTTTTTCGCATTCGCCATGTGTGCGGTGCTGGTCTTCGACAAGCTGTTCTATAACACTGCCGATCCGTTTATGGCCACTTTGCTGGCTCTGGGCACCTTTGCGGCGGGCTTCCTGGCCCGTCCCTTGGGCGGCATTATCTTCGGCATTCTGGGCGACAAAATCGGGCGCAAGCACGTGCTGGTTGTCAGCCTTTTGATGATGGGTTTCGGCACTTTTGCCGTTGGTCTGCTGCCGACCTATGAAACCATCGGCATTGCAGCCCCCATCCTGCTGCTCGTTCTGCGTATCGTACAGGGTATTGCTGTCGGCGGCGAAGCCACCGGCGCGATCCTGATCATTTCGGAATCCATGCCCTCGCACCAGCGTGCCTTCTGGACCAGCTTCACCATGTTTGCCGGTCCCCTCGCCAACGTGCTTGCCGCTATGGTGATCCTCATCGTCCAGCGCATTTATGGTGATCAGGGCTTCCTAGAATGGGCATGGCGTATTCCGTTCTTCCTGTCGGCCCTGCTGGTCTTCCTCGGCTTTTGGACCCGCCGCAAGGTGGAAGAATCTCCCGAATTTATCGCCATCAAGTCCAAGCGTGAGCACGTTGAACATGCTCCTTTGAAGGAATCCTTCGTCACCAGCTGGCGCCGGATGCTGACCGCCTTCTTCCTGAAGGCGTCGGAGAACACCTTCCTATACATCTTCAGTACCTTCCTCGTTCTGATGGCAACGACCTATCTCGGCTTCAGCCGTGGTCCGGTCATGAATGCGATCCTGTGGGCTTCGCTGGTCGAGGTTGTCGTCGTTCTGTTCGCAGCTGCCGCCGCTGACAAATTCGGGCGTCGTCCGATCCTGTTGATCGGTTTGGGTCTGTCGGCCATCAGCAGCTTTGCCCTGTTTACCCTCAAGCCGGGTGAAACCTCGCAGACCGAACTTCAGCTGTTCGTGATCCTGTGTCTGGCATCGCACGGTGTCATTCTGGGGGCCATGGCCGCCTTCATGGCCGAGCTGTTCCCGACCCGCATCCGTTTCACCGCCCTGTCGACCAGCTATCAGCTGGCCTCGGTAGCCGGTGGCTCGATCGCCCCGATCCTTGGTGCCATCCTGCTGAAAGTCACCGGTAGCGGTTTGGCCGTAGCCATCTATGCCACCGTCATGTCGATCCCGGCACTGATCGCCGTCCTGCGTACGCCGGAAACCCGCGACAATCCCGCGGTTGAACCCGACGCCCCTGCCATCAAGGCAAACTGACGAAACGGCTCTCCCCGAAGACGTGACTGCGCCTTCGGGGAGACCGGCCTTCGTCCCACTATAAAATCATCCGAGGAAACCCCGTTATGACGTCCACCTTTGTGTGGCGCGGTTCCACCTGCGCCCTTGCCCTTCTGACTGCCTGTGCCATTGCCCCTATGGCCAGCGCCCAGACGGCTCCCCAGTCTTCTGCGGCTCCGGTCTTTGCGCCCATGTCCTATGATGACGACTTCTCGCATATGGCCGATCCGGTCCTGCGGGATTCCATGTGGGCCAAGCTGAAATACATCCCCATTGGAGATCAGGCCTATCTGACGCTCGGCGGTGAAGCGCGTATCCGTACCGAAACCCGCGAACACTTGAACTTTGGCCGTGGGGTCGAAGATGACGGCTTTGATCTTCAGCACCGCCTGCGCCTGTGGGGCGACCTGAACATCACGCCAAACTTGCGTGTGTTCGGGGAGCTTCAGGCCACCGGCACCAATGGCGACAATGTTCCCACCCGTAATCCCGTCGATCACAACCGTCTGGATGCCCACCAGTATTTCGTTGAAGCCAGCACGACCTATGGTGACAATGGCACCGTTTTTGGTCGTCTCGGCCGTCAGGAAATCTCGATTGGCAAGGGTCGCCTGTTCGATCCACGAAACGGCCCTAATACCCGCCGTTCCTATGACGCCCTGCGCGTTCAGGCCACAAACGGTAACTGGCGCTATGGGGCCATCGCCGGCAAGACGATCCGAGAAGTCGCCGGTGACTGGAACAATGAAACCAATGACGGTTTCAAGTTCTATTCCGCCCATGCTGCCCGCAGCATTGATGGCTTTGCCGGTACGGGTGAAATCGAGTTTCTGTATCTGCGGACAGAACAAGACACAGCCCGTGTCGCCGACTTCGCTGGCAAGCGCGACACGTTCTCGGTTCGCGTCGGTGCCCGCAAGGATGCGCTGGCCTATGATGTCGAAGCCATGCTGCAAGGCGGCGAGACGCTGGATGGCAAGGATGTCGAAGCCTGGTTCCTCGGTGCCGAAGCCACCTATCAGCTTAAAGGCGCATGGAACCCTCGTCTGGGTACCCGTTTCGAGTTCGGTTCGGGCGACAAAGACCCTAACGACAACACGTCCCAGACTTTCGACCCGCTATGGGGCCGCGGCCAGAGCTTCACGCCCGAGTTCGGCTATTCGAACATGATGCAGGCGGGCGTGAACGTGAATGTGAACCCGATGCCGAAACTCTCGGCCAATATCGGTGTCACCGTCTTGCAGCGCCTGTCCAAGGACGATGGCGTCTATAACCTCGCCCCTGCCCTGATGCGCGGTGCCTATGAAGGCCAGTCGCGCGATGTGGGTCTGCGGACCACCACGCGCTTTGACTACACCTTCAATCCCCACGTATCGGCAGGCTTCCTGATCAACCACGTCAAGGCCGGTGATTTCCTCAAGGAAACCGGCAGCAACGAAGATCTGTTCTACACCTCGGTCTTCGTCACCACCCGCTTCTAGGAACCAGAAAATCGTTGGGCCTCAGGCCCAACGATTTGCTTTCCATACGGAGTGGCCGCCTTCGCTCACAGGTTTAGGCTGCGGGATAACCCGCCGTATCCAGCGCTTTCAAAACATCTTCGCGGCTGGCAGACGTCTCGACCGTAACCTGTTTATTAACAGTATCCGCGTCAACCTTGGCGTTTGCATCGATCGAGACGATAGCTGCGGTGATGGCTTTTACGCATCCGCCACAGGACATGCGTGCGATAGAAAACTGCATAATCAACTCCATTGCCTCCTATTGGGCCACCACCGGATACGGCTTCCCATGGTGGTAAGGTCAAGGGACATTATATACCGTTTTCACGCTTGACCTTCCAACGATGGGAAGCCCTAGCTTCCTTGCGAGATCGAACAGAAGCTGTGAGGAAACGCTATGAACACCCCGGCAAAAACCGGCCCCGCATCGTTTAATACTATCAGTCTGCCCATCGAGGGCATGACCTGCGCGTCCTGCGTCGGCCGCGTCGAGGCGCAGTTGAACAAGGTCGCGGGTGTCGAGAAGGTCAGCGTCAATCTGGCCACCGAACGCGCCGAAATCCACGCCGACAGCACTGTGGACCGCACGGCACTGGTCAAGGCGGTCGAGACTGCTGGCTATAGCGTTCCCGCCTCTTCCGTTGAACTGGCCATCGAGGGCATGACCTGTGCCTCGTGCGTCGGCAATGTCGAGCGCGCCCTGAAAGCCGTTTCGGGCGTAACAAATGCCACCGTCAACCTTGCCACCGAACGCGCCACCATCAGCGGCACCGTCGATGCCGACACCCTGATCAAAGCCGTGGCCAAGACCGGCTATAGCGCCCGTCTGGTGGATAATGGCATCGATCAGGCCGACGAACAGGCCGCCAAGAAAGACGCCGAACAGGCCGCGTTAAAGCGCGACACCCTGATCGCGGGTCTTTTGAGCCTGCCCGTCTTTGTCTTGGAAATGGGATCGCACATGATCCCTGCCGTGCATGATCTGGTGATGAACACCATCGGCATGCAGAACAGCTGGTATCTCCAGTTCGCCCTGACATCGCTGGTACTGTTCATTCCGGGCCTGCGTTTCTATCAAAAGGGTATTCCGGCGCTGTTGCGTCTGGCCCCCGACATGAACTCGCTGGTGTCGGTCGGCACCATGGCCGCCTATCTGTATTCGCTGGTGGCGACCTTTGCCCCGCAACTGCTGCCCAGCGGCACGGTGAACGTCTATTACGAAGCCGCCGCCGTCATCGTCACCCTGATCCTTGCCGGACGCTTCATGGAGGCGCGCGCCAAGGGCCGCACCTCCGAAGCCATCAAGCGTCTGGTCGGCCTTCAGGCCAAGACCGCCCGCGTGCGCCGCAATGGCCAAACGCTGGAAGTCGCCATTGCCGAGGTCGTCCCCGGCGACATCGTCGAGGTACGCCCCGGCGAGCGCATGCCCGTGGACGGTCAGGTGATCGAGGGCGACAGCTATGTCGATGAATCCATGATCACCGGCGAGCCTATACCTGTGGCCAAAACCGTCGGCAGCGAAGTCGTCGGCGGCACCGTCAACCAGAAAGGTGCGCTGGCCTTCAGCGCCACCGCCGTGGGTGGCCAGACCGTTCTGGCCCAGATCATCCGCATGGTCGAACAGGCCCAAGGCTCCAAACTGCCTATTCAAGCCATGGTGGACCGCATCACCATGTGGTTCGTGCCTGCGGTTATTGGCGCGGCACTGCTGACCTTCCTTGTCTGGCTGGTCTTCGGGCCTTCGCCTGCCCTGACCTTTGCGCTGGTCAATGCAGTGGCGGTTCTGATTATCGCCTGCCCCTGTGCCATGGGTCTGGCCACGCCGACCTCGATCATGGTTGGCACTGGCCGTGGTGCTGAAATGGGCGTGCTGTTCCGCAAGGGCGAGGCCCTGCAACTGCTAAAAGACGCCAAGGTCGTCGCCGTCGACAAGACCGGCACCCTGACCGAGGGCAAACCCGCCCTGACCGATCTGGAAGTCGCCGACGGGTTTGAACGCGACACCGTTCTGGCCCGCGTGGCTGCCGTCGAGGCCAAGTCCGAACACCCCATCGCCCGCGCCATTGTCGATGCCGCCGAAGCGCAAGGCCTGACCCTGCCCGCGATTGCCAAGTTTGAATCCGTCACCGGTTTTGGCGTCAAAGCCGAAATCGACGGCCATCGTATCGAGGTCGGTGCCGACCGCTATATGGAAAAACTGGGGCTGGATGTCGGTGCCTTTGCCGCAACCGCCGAACGTCTGGGCAGTGAAGGCAAGTCGCCGCTCTATGCCGCCATTGATGGTCGTCTGGCCGCCATTGTCGCTGTGGCCGATCCCATCAAGGAATCGACGCCCCGCGCCATTGCCGCCATGCACGAACTGGGTCTGAAGGTGGCCATGATCACCGGCGACAACCGCCACACCGCCGAGGCTATCGCCCGTCAACTGGGCATCGACCTTGTGGTGGCCGAGGTCCTGCCCGAAGGCAAGGTCGAGAAGGTGAAGGCCCTGAAGGCCGAATACGGCAAGCTGGCCTTTGTCGGTGATGGCATCAACGACGCCCCTGCACTGGCCGAGGCCGATGTCGGCATTGCCATTGGCACCGGCACCGATATCGCCATCGAGGCCGCCGATGTGGTGCTGATGTCCGGCAGCCTGACCGGTGTGCCCAATGCCATCGCCCTGTCGCAAGGCACGATCCGCAACATCAAGCAGAACCTGTTCTGGGCCTTTGCCTATAATACGGCCCTGATACCGGTTGCCGCGGGTGTGCTCTATCCGGCCTTCGGCATCCTGTTGTCGCCGGTGTTTGCTGCAGGTGCCATGGCGCTGTCTTCGGTGTTCGTACTGGGCAATGCCTTGCGCCTAAAAGGCTGGCAGCCGCCCGCAAACGCCCAATAAAAAAGGAACGCAGGACATGAATATCGGTGATGCAGCCAAAGCCTCGGGCGTCTCGGCCAAGATGATCCGCTATTACGAGCAGACGGGCCTGATCCCGCCTGCGGATCGTACCGCATCCGGTTATCGGGACTATTCCGACAAGGATGTGCATGTCCTGCGCTTTATCCGCCGTTCGCGTGATCTCGGCTTTTCGGTTGCCGAGATCACCGAGCTTCTGGCCCTGTGGCAGGACCGCAGCCGCCAGAGCGCGGACGTCAAAGCCCTGGCCCGCGCCCATATTGCCGACCTGCGCCAGAAGATCGAAAGCCTTCAACAGATGGCCGATACCCTGCAAACCTTGGCCGACTGCTGCGCAGGTGACCACCGCCCCGACTGTCCAATCCTGACCGATCTGGAAGTCGGCAATGATGGTCATTCCGCTTTGAAACCGACTACGGGCGCGATCTGATCAAACTATACTGGCCATGGCCCGCTTGATCGGAACACGCAGAGCCAGCAGCAATAAGGCACTGCTCCCCACCACAATGGCGTGCAACATCCAGAAATTGGCAGCCGACATGGTTTCCATTCGCGTCCCCACCCATCCCACCAGATTATTCGCTGCGAACAGGTGCAGATAAAAAATACCTACGATGGTGGCACCAATAGCCTGCGGAGCCATGCGAACATAGAGTGCCAGCGCCACGGGCACGAGGTGTGCAAAACCTACGCTATTGATGATGTGGAACGCTACCGCCCACCACAGGCTGATCTTTCCTCCGCCCGAGGACTGGGCAGCGAGCGACAACAGCAAGAAGGCAATCACCGTCACCACCGCACCGATCACCAGCTTGGTGATCTCTACGGGTTCAGGCCGATGACGTGACCACCACCGCCAGAACAGTACAGTCAGGGCCAGCATGGCCACAGATGCCACGGCATCAAAGGTAATCAACCAGCTGGTCGGCATGGTGCGGCCGAACAATGCAAAATCGAAGCTATTCTGCGCCCATATCATATAGGCGTTGAAGATCTGCTGGTTCCCCAACAAGGCCAAGGTCAGAACGGGCAACATAACCATCAAAAGGCCCAACATCTTCCAGTCTGCTCGCGTCATTGGCACACGCTCTTGCGTCTGTGTTTTCGAACGCTGTGGTTCTTTGGGTAAATGGCGCAAACCCGCCACATAAACCGCCAGTCCAATAGCCATCCCGACACCAGCCGCCCCAAAGCCATAGTGCCAGCCATAGACCTCACCCAGCGTGCCACATACCAAAGGTGAGGCGATCACACCGGCACTGATGGCCAGATAGAATATCTGGAAGGCATCGGCGCGGGCATTGTCGCCCTTGCTGTAAAGCGAACCGACCTGAATCGCGATATTGCCTTTGAAACAGCCCGTACCCACGGCAAGGCAAAGAAGCGCCCAAAGGAACGACACGTCAAAAGCCATCAGAAAATGGCCGAGCGTCATCAATATCCCGCCCAGCAGAATGGTGCGGGTTCGCCCCAGCCAACGGTCGGCAATCCATCCGCCCATGACCGGTGTCAGATAGACCAGCCCCGTATAGATGCCAAATATAGCGGACGCCAAAGCCTGTATCGAAAGCGGTCCGTAAACACTCTCCAGAATGGCCCGAAACTGGCCGAAACCGGCAACATTCTGGATATGCTGGGGCTGTAACAACTGACCCACCAGATAGAGGACCAGAAGGGTCTGCATGCCGTAGTAGGAAAACCGTTCCCATGACTCGGTAAAGGCCAGATACCAAAGCCCCACCGGGTGACCGAACATCCTGCGCCCCGGCTTATACGGCACTGGTTTCCCCTCGGAACTTTTCATGTCCGGTGACAGTGTCGTGCTTATCTGTGCCTCGCTCATGACGACTTCCCATCACACGACAGGACGCACAGTGCCGTCACATCTCGCTCGCATAGCGAGCCGGATCGTCCAACCATTATCCCCTCCAGAATAAGTAGACATTCTGCGTGGGTCTGCCCCCTCGGCATTCCCGCGCGATAAACCCTTTACGAAAAACAATAGTATACTATATCTGATTTAACAATGCTGCCACGCGGGAGGGGCACAGATGGCCGGAACAGGCATTCCTGGACACAACGCACAGTCGATCGAGGTGATCGATATGCACACAGCCGGCGAGCCCGTGCGCATTTTTGACGCCACCAGTCTGGACATAGACGGGACAACGATTCTGCAAAAAAGACGCACGATGGGCGAACAATTCGACCACCTGCGCCGCGCCATGATGCTGGAGCCTCGCGGCCATGCGGACATGTACGGGGCCATTCTGGTTACCCCCAGCGACCCGACCTATGACGCCGCCGTTCTGTTCACCCACAATTCCGGCTATTCGACCATGTGCGGTCACGCCACTGTGGCACTGGGCCGTTTTCTTTATGATCGCGCCCGTCTGCAAGACCGCCAACAGACCCGCTTCATTCTCGAATGTCCATGCGGTCCCGTCAGCATCGACGTGACGCCGGAGCTGGCCCCCTCAGCCGCGCCTCTGGTGCGTTTTGAAAGCGTTGAATCCTTTGCCCTGTCTCTGGATGACAGCATCGAGGTGGAGGGCCTTGGCACGGTCAGTTTCGACATTGGTTATGGCGGTGCGTTTTATGCGATCCTGTCCGGTAGCCAGCTAGGACTGAATTTCCACGAAACGCCACTAGAGCAACTGGTTGAGGCCTGCGGCAAACTGGTCACCACATTAAGGGCCAACCGCAACTTCATTCACCCCGAGGAACCGGATCTTTCCTTCCTCTACGGGGCTATTCTGACCGACAGTAATGCTCTGTCTTCGACACAGTTCACTCATAATCTCTGCTGGTTCGGCGAAGGCCAAATCGACCGCAGCCCGACCGGAAGCGGCGTCTCGGCACGACTCGCCGTGGCCCATGCCCGTGCCCAGATTAGCGAATCTGACGAAATGCAGTTCGCAGGTGTCTCCGGCCAGGCCTTTACCGGCTCGGTCGCCCGCCCCAGCGGCACAGGCATTATCGCTGCTGTCTCGGGCCGTGCCTATTATATGGCCCGCTCGGAACTGATCCTCGAAGCCAATGACCCCTTCGTCCACGGCCTGACTCTGCCTGCCCGTTTTAGCGATTTTCAAGCCTGATGCTTGCCTCTGACTCAAGGACATAGAATGGACCGGCTACAAATCGCCAATGGCTGGACGCCCGCACGATTGGTCGCCCTACGCACCGAAATGGACCGTCAGGGTCTGGACGGCTTTATCATTCCCCGCTGGGATGCCTATCAGTCGGAATATTGCGTGGTTGCCGACGAGCGTCTGGCATGGGCCACCGGTTTTTCCGGCACATGGGGTTTAGCCATCGTCACGCGCGACCATGGCGCAGTCTTTGTAGACGGTCGCTACACGGTTCAGGCCAAGGCCGAGGTGTCTGCCACCCATTTCGACCAGTGCCACCTGTACGATCAGCCGCCAGAGCTATGGCTTGCGGCAAACGCAACCGAGGGGCAGGTATTCGCTTTTGATCCCCTGATCCTTAATCCCGTTGTTCATGACCAGATCAAACCAGCCCTTACCGGCAAGGGTGCCACGCTGGTGCCCACAAGCGCCAACCCCATCGACATGGCTTGGGATGACAGGCCGGAAAATCCGGTAAAGCCCGCTTTCCCCTTCCCTGTTGAACGCTCGGGCGAAAGCTCGTCGTCGAAGCGCCAGCGTCTAGCTGCACGACTAAAAGCCTCGGGGATTGATCTTTTGGTCGAAAGCCAGAGCGACAACGTCGCATGGCTACTGAACTGGCGCGGTGACGATGTGCCGGACAATCCAATGGTTCAGGCTTTTGTACTTGTGGACGCGCAAGGCGATGTCGAGGCATTCGTCGATACCCGCAAGCTGGGTAATGACCCGTCTATATTTGAACTGGCGGACGTGACTCTGTCCGACACCAGCCTGTTTCTGGAGCGGCTGTCTCAACGCCTGAAAGGCGGCGAGACTGTATCCATGGACCCGAAATTCTCGCCCGTCGGGGCCGCCATCACCGCGCGTGAAGCCGGTGCCAAGGTGCGTATCGAAGCCAATCCGCTAACTGCCCTCAAGGCAGTCAAAAACCCGGTCGAGCTGACAGGCCTACGTGCCGCCAACCGCCGCGATAGTGTGGCTTGGGTGCGCTTTCTGAAATGGCTGGACGCCGAGGTTACCCAACGTCCTGTTTCCGAAATCGAGGCCGAAGAACAAATCCTCGGCTATCGCCGCGAACTGGATCTGTTTGTCAGCCCCAGCTTCCGCACAATCGCCGGCTCGGATGCCAATGGAGCCATGTGCCACTACAATGCTCCGCCCGAAGGCGGTGCCCTGATCAAACAGGACAGCCTGTTCCTGATCGATTCCGGTGGCCAGTATCTGGATGGCACCACAGACACGACACGAACCGTCTGTTTTGATCCCCCGTCTGCCCTCTGGAAGAAGCACTATACGCTGGTTCTGAAGGGGCATATCCGCCTCGCCAGCCTGCGCTTCCCCGAAGGAACACGCGGCTATCAGATCGACGGCTTTGCACGCGAAGCCCTATGGGCGCACGGGCTCGATTATGACCACGGCACAGGTCACGGCGTCGGCCATTTCCTGTCTGTGCACGAGCATCCCCACCGTATCGGCAAAGACCCAGTCATGGCCCCGATCCTTGCGGGTATGACCCTGACCAACGAGCCGGGTTATTACGAAGCGGGCCAGTACGGCATCCGTATCGAGAACCTGTGCGAGGTGGTGGCTGATGGTAACGGTTTCATCCGTTTGCGCGACATGACGCTGGTGCCGCTGGATCGCAAATTGATCGATCCCGACCTGCTGACAGCCGATGAAATCGCTTGGATCGATACCTATCACACCCGTGTGCGGACTGAACTTCTGGACCTGATCCAGAACACAGGCGAGGCCGAATGGCTGATCGCCAATACCGAACCTCTACGCCCCTAAGAGACGGTATTGTGTATGGGCGCTCCGGCCCCCCTCGCAGGCCGGAGCGTCTTTTATTTGAAGCGTTCTACCCGCAGAGCACTCATCCATGCAGGCATGGGTTGACCCAACGCCATGCCTTCGATCCATTCGGATGTTAACGCCGCCAGTGTCAGGCCCAGATGCTGATGACCGAAGGCATAATAGACCGACGGATGCGCCTCCAGCCTGCCAATAGCGGGCAGATAATCCGGCAAGGTCGGACGCGGGCCGCACCAACGATCCGGAGCTCGCGAAAACTGGATACCCAAATCCTTCACATGCTTTTCGATGTGACACCATTTGCGTGGATCGGGTGCAGCAGAAGGTGCACCAAACTCCACATGGCTGGACGCGCGTAGACCCCCACTGAAACGGGCTACAACCACAGACCTGTCCTCGAAAACAGTCAGCGGCAAATCTTCGGGCCATTTATGTTCGGCCGATTGCACTGAATAGCCACGCTCTCCGATTAGAGGCACTCGCACACCCATGCTCGCCATCAGAGCCTTTGACCATGCGCCCGCCGCCACTACCGTGCGATCGGCATCAACCACCTGTCCATCAGCCAGTTCGACCTCGACAGCATCGCCGACCGGTCGCACAGCCACAGCATCGGTATGAACGACCTGTCCACCCTCGCGGGTAAAGGCCGCCAACAAGGCATCGCGCACGCGCTGCGGCTCGCTGACCTGACCGGTGCCCGTAAAGAGAATGCCCCCCGCAGGACGCCGTGCCAGCACGCCATCGTATGCCGCAAGCTCCGATGCCTCCATCGGGCGAAAGCGGGCATAACCTGTACGAGCACTGTTCCAGCTTTCCAGACCGCGACGCACTGCATCATGCGTAGACCATACCACGGCATGGCCATCGGGGCGTATCATGTAGTGCGGAGCCTGCGCCAAGGCCGACAATCTCTGCCATGCCGCCAACGGATTATCCAAAAGCGCGTTCAGGGTTTGCGCCCCGTGCTGCGTCGCTAAGGGGCTGCATGCTCCTAGAAACCGCATGGCCCACGGCATCCACAATCCGGCATCTCTCAAGCGAAAGTCCAGCGGACCACCAAAAGCAAACAACCGGCCGAAGGCGCTTTTCAGCACGGCAGGAGATGGCATGGGCTCGCCCTGTTCGGCGGCGATATGGCCGATATTGCCGAACGAGGCCCCGCGCCGTGGATCACCACGATCCACCAGCAAAACTTCAAAACCAGCTATTTGCAGACGAAGGGCAATCGCCGAACCTACCAGACCGCCCCCCACGACCACCCAACGCTGCGTTGCCATCAGGCGTTTTCGCCGAACGGATCATCCAGGCTGCGTGACGGCTCGGTAAACCAGACTGGACCTGCATCGCTCATATAGAAATGGTCTTCCAGACGGATGCCGAACTTGCCGGGAATGACCAGCATCGGCTCGTTCGAGAAGCACATCCCTGCCTGCAACAGCGTGGCGTCGCCGCGTACAAGATTGGGGGCTTCGTGGATATCCAGCCCGATACCATGGCCGGTGCGGTGTGGCAGACCCGGCAGAGCATAGTCGGGCCCATAGCCCTGTCCGGTCAGATAATCGCGAGCTGCTGCATCAACGCTCTGGCATTCTGCGCCGATACGGGCCGCATCAAAGGCCAGAGCCTGAGCCTGTTTTTCATGATCCCAAACGCGGCGGAACTCGTCGCTTGGCTGGCCGAACACATAGGTGCGCGTGATGTCGGAGTGATAGCCGTCCACCAGCGTACCGGTATCGATAAGCACGACATCATCAACCTTCAGGGCGCGGTCACCCTCACCACCATGCGGTAGGCAGGTATCGTCACCGAACGACACCAGACAGAACCACGAACCGCCCTCGCCGCCCATTTTGCGGTGTTCAGCGTCGATGAACTGTTTGACCTGCGAGGTCAGCACGCCCTCTTTCAGCCAGTGACGGGTGCGACGTTGTACTTCCAGAGTGATCGCCTTGGCACGGCTCAGAAGCGCAATCTCGGTGGCCGACTTCAGGCTGCGCTGGGCCACAATGATCGGGCCACCATCAACCAGACGCGCATGGTCCATAGCCTTGGCCAGACCCAGCCAGATGAAGGTAGCAGCCTGATCATCGACCGCGAGAAGATCCGCTCCACCAAGGGCCGAGGCCACCAGAGCATACGGGCTTTCTTCTTCTTCCCATGTCAGGATTTCGCCTGCCACTGCATAGTCATTGCCCGTAATACCGGCAATCTTGTCCAGTTCGAAACGCGGGCAGACATACTGGACACGTCCATCGGCATGCACCAGCGCACCGGTCAGTCGCTCCGAGGGATGCCAATCCAGACCCGTATAATAACGCAGCGAGTTGGTCGGCCCCAGCAGCATAGCCGTCAGCCCCTGTGCCTTCAGTGCCTCGGCCAGAACGCGGATACGGGCGTGCCGATCCTCGACAGTGATTGGAGATGCGGCGGGTGCGATAAAGGTCATGTCACTTTATGTATATTGTATCTGATTTCTGATTGTGTTTCTTTCATGGTTCGGACCATCCGGCAAGGTGGCCGATCCTCGGGGGAGGAAACATTATGGTTCTAAGCGTCCTTTTAGCCGCCCTTTGGGCGCTGGCCGGATTTTATGCCTTTCAGCTGGTACGAACTGCCCGTGCTCGCGGACAGCTTAAACCCAAGATATCGGGCATTGCCATCGGGGTTGTCGCCAACTTCTTCGATGCCCTCGGCATCGGTTCATTCGCGCCGACCACCGCATGGCTGCGTTTTCGCAAACTGGTCCCCGACAGCTTTCTGCCCGCTGTCCTAAATGCCGGTCATTGCCTGCCCACTATGTTGCAAGGGCTGGTCTTCATGAAGCTGATACAGGTTGATACTGTGCTTCTGGTCAGTTGTATCGGGGCTTCGGTTCTGGGGGCCATTATCGGTGCCCCTCTGGTGCTGAGACTTCCTGTGAGTGCCGTGCAGTTTACCGTCGGTGCTGCGCTCCTGATTGCGGCAGCTCTGTATGCTCTGACCAATCTTGACCTGATGCCGGCAGGTGGACAGGCCCTGTCACTGGACGGAAAGATGTTCGCCATCGCCATCATGGCCCACATCATCATGGGCGGATTGATGAGCTTTGGTATCGGTCTTTATGCACCATCCCTGATCTTGCTCAGCCTGATGGGTATGAACCCGACCGCGGCCTTCCCTATCATGATGGGGGCCTGTGCCTTCCTGATGCCGGTTTCCAGCCTGCGCTTTATCCGTAGCAAGAGGATCGACCTGCGCCTTGTGCTGGGTATGGCACTGGGCGGCATACCGGCCGTTCTTCTGGCGGCCTATGTCGTCACCTCCCTGCCGCTGACCATCCTGCGCTGGAGTGTTGTTGCGGTGGTACTCTATGCGGCCATCAACCTGCTGGTGACAGCTCTAAAGATATCAAAGCAAACCGAACCGGTGACTACGAAGGAAGCCTCGGGATAAAAAAATGGCCCCAAGAGCAAAACTCTCGGGGTCATTTTTATATCAACCGCGCTTGCGTCCGCGTTGTGGTGTTTCGGTTGCTTGAGGCTCGCTTGCGCTCAATTCCTCTCGCAGGTCACGCAAGGTGTGCTCAAGGTGCGCGCCGACCATACGGCTGACCGCCGTCGCATCGCGGTTCAGCCAAGCCTGAAAAATATCGTGGTGCTCGGTGGCCGCGGTCACATGGCGCTCGCGGCTTTCCAGATGTTTGCGAACATAACGATCTGCCATCACGTGCAGACGGCCCGTGATTTCTGCAGTCAGAGCCCTTTGCCCCGGCTGCACCAGCGCCATGTGGAAGGCCCTGTTCAGCGGCCCGACACTGGGCAGGTGGGCAGCCGCCGCTGCATCCAGTTCGGCCAGCAGACGGCGCGCTTCCGCGCGCTGCTTGTCATCGGCCACCAGACAGGCCTGTGCCGCCGCCTGTGGCTCCAACTTGAGGCGCAGTTCGTAGATTTCCTCGGCCTCGCTGGCGCTCATACCGCGAACGAAAAAGCCGCGATTAGCGTGCGAAACCACCAGCCCATCCTGCTCCAGACGCACCAGAGCCTCACGCAGCGGAATCTTGGAGACGTTCAGTTCTGCGGCCAGAGAATCCTGGCGGATCGGCACATCGGCCTCGATGGAGCCGGACAGGATCATATCGCGCACAACCTCCATCAAACGGTCGGAGAGCGTGCGGACTTCAAGTGGGGTTGCGGCCATGCGTTCTATGTCAAATCGATCGGGCCGTTCGCCCAATGCGATCATAGCGCGGCATGGCCACAATTACGACCAATAGATCAAACGACCTGAAAACCCTTCCAGAAGGTATCTTCGCGATCAACCCAGATTGTATTAAAGCCGGTCGCGCTCGCCGATCCCTGAATCGACGGGATAATGGCCTTGTGTGATCCGACCGTCGTCTCGGCCTCGACCCGTCCTGTGAAGCGGCTACAGATATAGCTTTCGTGAACAAAGGCCTCGCCAACCCTCAAGCGCCCCTTGGCATACAGATGTGCTAGACGCGCCGAAGTGCCGGTGCCACAAGGGCTGCGGTCAATCGCCTTGTCGCCATAGAAGACGGCATTGCGACCACTGGCCCCCGCGCCTTGCGGCTTGTCGGCCCACAGAACATGGCTGACACCATTGATCGAAGGCTCATCGGGATGGACCGGATGAAACACCGCGCGCACCTGCTCCCGTATCAGGCCGCTTAACTCGATAATCCGGCTGGCACCCATATCATCCAGCCCCGTATAGGCACCCTGCGGTTCGACAATGACGTAGTAGTTACCGCCATAGGAAACATCGACCTGTAACGGCCCAAGTCCCGGTACCTCGATGCGGATCCCCTCTGCCGCCAGATAAGAGGCAACATTACGGATTTTCACCGACGTTACCCGATCACCCTCGGTCTCGTAGGTGATGTCCAGCACGCCCGCCGGAACCTCTATTCTCAGTTTCCCGGGAGTGCGCGGACGTATAAGCCCGTGTTCGATACCAAAGGTAATCATGCCAATCGTGCCGTGTCCGCACATGGGCAAACAGCCACTGGTCTCGATAAACAGGATGCCCGCATCCGTATCCGGCAAGGTCGGCGGATACAGGAAACCGCCGCTCATCATGTCATGGCCGCGAGGCTCGAAACACAAGGCGGTACGGATCCAGTCATAGCGCTCGAGAAAATCGAGCCGCCGCTCTGCCATGTTCTTTCCTGCCAGCAGAGGCGCCCCACCGGCAACCAGGCGAACCGGGTTGCCGGCCGTGTGACCGTCTATGCAAAAGAAGACGTCGCGCATGGAGCCTCCCGATCAGGAAATCTTGAGAGCCTTGCCCGAGCCGATCGGACGCGTTTCCGCAGCCTTTTCGACCATGGCGATGACCTCTGCACGACGCGCACCTGCCAGCGGCATACGCGGCATACGAACGCGCTCGCTGCCACGGCCCATGATCATTTCGGACAGTTTGATCGACTGAACGAGGTCCGAAACCGAGTCCAGATGCAGCAGCGGCATGAACCAGCGGTAGATTTCGAGTGCATGGGCAATGTCGCCGCTCTTGACCGCCTTGACCATGGCGACGGATTCTTCCGGGAACGCATTGGTCAGTCCCGAAACCCAACCCTTGGCCCCCAGGATCAGTCCTTCCAGCGCCACGTCATCCAGACCCACCATGACCGAATAGCGATCACCCAGTTCGTTGAAGATATCGGTGATCCGACGTGAATCTGGTGCACTTTCCTTCAGAGCCACGATATTGGGCACATCCGAAAGTCGTCGCAGATCGTCATTGTTCAGCGTCTGACGATACATGAGCGGGTTATTATAGAGCATGTTCGGCAGGCTGCTGGCCCCCGCCACGGCGCGGAAGTGCGCTTCCAGCTCTGCCTGCGTCGGCACATAAACCATGGCCGGAAGCACCATCAGTGCATCGACGCCAATGTCTTCGGCTTCCTTGGCATAGCGCTGGGCACGAGCCGTGGTCATTTCGCTGACGCCCGTGATGATCGGCACACGACCGTTTGCCACCTCGACTGCGGCCTTCAGTACAGCACGCTTTTCTTCCGGCTCCAGCGAGTTGTTCTCGCCGACCGTCCCCATAACAATGATGCCGTCCACGCCATCATTGATCAGAGCATCGAGCACCTTCTGGGTGGCATCGATATCCACCGCCATTGCTTCGTCGAACTGGGTGGTTGCTGCCGGGATGACACCCGACCAATCCAATTTGGCCCCAACCATTACGCTACTCCCCTGTGCTGCGTTATAATCGTATACGATATTCAAAAAGCAACGATGTCAAGCAAATAGCCGGTTATCAGGCGCTATAACTCGTCTTTGTCAGGGTAAAGAAATCAGCCGCAGCAAAGCCCTGTTCACGCGGGCCATACGAAGAGCCTTTCGTGCCGCCAAACGGAACGTGATAGTCCACTCCAGCAGTTGCCAGATTGACCATAGTCATGCCGGCCTTGGCGCGGCGCTGGAAGTCGCGGGCGTATTTGAGGGACTGGGTAACGATACCAGCAGACAACCCGAACTCGGTGCCGTTGGCCACCGCCAACGCCTCTTCATAGGACTTGACGCGAACGGTCGAGGCGACAGGCCCGAACACCTCTTCGTTGTTGATCCGCATGGCCGGATCGGTATCGGCGATCAGGGTCGGCTCAACATACCAGCCCGGATTTTCCAGCGACAGGCGTTGTCCACCCGCAGCGATACGCCCCCCTTCCGAGGTCGCGACATCGATATAACGATACGAGGTTTCGCGCTGAGCCTCGCTGACTGCCGGACCTATCTGAGTGTTCGGATCAAGGGCATGGCCGACACGCAGGGCCCGCACCTTCTCGGCCAGCGCCGCGACGAAACGATCATGGATGCCGTCCTGAACGATCAGGCGACTGGAGGCGGTGCAACGCTGACCGGTCGCAAAGAAACTGCCGTCCAGAGCGATGTTCACGGCCCGCTCCAGATCAGCATCGTCCAGAACGATCAGCGGGTTTTTGCCGCCCATTTCCAGTTGCAACCGCGCCTGACGCGCCATCGCACCGGCAGCAACACCTGCGCCTACGCCTTGTGAGCCTGTAAAGCTGATACCGACGACATCTTTGTGATCGACAATGGCCTGCCCCACACGGCCACCGCCCAGAACCAAGTTAAGCACACCCTTGGGCAGTCCGGCTTCGTGCAGGATCGCTACCAGCGCCTCGGCTGTGGCCGGCGTGTGGCTGGCAGCCTTCATCACCACAGTATTGCCGAAGGCCAGCGCAGGAGCAGCCTTCCATGCCGGAATGGCAATGGGGAAGTTCCACGGCGTAATCAGACCGAATACACCGACTGGCTGTCGATAGGTCTGGATTTCAACGCCTGGACGCGTTGAGGCCAGATTTTGCCCGTGCAGACGCAGAGCTTCGCCCGCAAAATACTTAAGGATGCGGGCCGCACGCGCCGTCTCGCCAATCCCCTCGGCAAGCGTTTTGCCTTCTTCACGTGACAGCAGCGAGCCAACCGCCTCCTTGCGTTCCATCAGCAGGTTTCCGGCGCGATCCAGCACATCGCTGCGCACCTCTGGCGAAGCATTGGCCCAGCCTTCAAACGCTACCGAGGCAGCGGAAACCGCCGCATCTACCTCGGCGCTGCCGCCTTCAGGTGCATGGGCCACCACTTCACGGGTATCGGAAGGGTTGAGGCTTTCGGCGGATGCGCTTCCGCAGCGTTCACCATTGATCCAGTGCGACAGGGCGATAGGCGAGGTCATGTTGTGTCTCGTATTCAGGAACAGATGATGAAGGTGTTGTTGTCTTAGTATCCGAGCGCTTCGATCTGGTCGAACAGCACTTTAGGAACACGCACGCCATTTTTCAGGCTGCGTTCTCTGGCTGCAAATCGCCGCTGTGACGGCAATCGCGCGCCCTGATCGGCAAAGGCTGCGAACAGAGCCTCGGCACGGTCCGCATTGGCTTGCGGATTGCCGCCCCCCATCAGATTGGGATCAAAGGCCAGTATCAGTTCGCCATGCATGGGAGCCGCCTTGGCTCCATCATCGAATGCCATAGATTCGCGGCTGGTCAGATCCCCGATCAGCGGACCTGCCATCAGTTCGATCATGGTCGAAAGCGCCGACCCCTTGTGACCGCCAAAGGTCAGCATGGCCCCGTCCAGAGCAGCTCGCGCACTTGTGGTCGGCTGCCCCTCGCTATCCACGCCCCAGCCCTCGGGGATCGGTTTGCCCGCAATGTCGTGTAGAGCCATATCTCCGCGCGCGATCGCACTGGTGGCAAAATCGAACACATAGGGATTGGGCCCCGGACGCGGCCAGCCAAAGGCCAGCGGATTGGTCCCTAACAACCCGCGCTTGCCACCTGCCGGCGCCACCCATGAATGGCTGGGGGTCATGGCCAGCGCCGCAACCCCCTGCTGCGTCAGATGCTCGATCTCGGGCCACAGGGCCGAAAAATGGAAGCAGTTATTGATGACCAGAGCCGCAACACCGACTTTCTTGGCCTTTGCGACCAACAGGGGTGCGGCCCGCTCGAACGTCAGCAAAGAATAGGCATAGCCCGCATCGGCCCGCACCAGAGCCGGTGACACATCCTCGATCACCGGTTCGGCATCCAGAGATACCTTGCCGGATTTGATGGTCATCACACAGCCTGGCAGACGATAAAGCCCGTGCGAGGCGCATTCGTCTCGCTCACCCGCTGTCAGGGCGCGCGCCACGGCCTGCGCATGGTCCAGAGACAACCCTGCCCCCGTCAGAACCCTGACCGCCAGATCGAAAACCTCGCCAATCGACAGCGATACTGTTTCTGCGTCCCCGAACACACTCAAAACGGCCTCCCAACTCAATTTCGTATACGATATTGGCGAATGCCGTTACGAACTGCAAGTCTTCGCGGATGAAAAGCGGTGCTTGACGGCGCGAGGGTTCAGGCTCACCACTGACGATATCGAATACTATATCTGATTTCGGAGGGGACCGAATATGAAGCGCCTACCCGCCCTGGCCATGCTGCTGATGTGCAGCGCTGCGCCACTGGCCCTTGCACCCGTCATGGCCACACCCGCCTTTGCCGAAGCGGTGACCACCTCACCCACGGCTGTTCCGTCGTCGGTATATGCCCGCGCCGAAGCCGTCCTGCCGCAGCATATTAACGAACTGATTTTTGGCCTCAGCGTCCGCCCCCAATGGATCGGAGACGGTGCCGAGTTCTGGTTCGAGCGTAATACACCGCAAGGCCGTGACTATGTGCGGGTCAACCCCGTATCAAACCAGACGACCCCGCTGTTCGATCATGATGCGCTGGTAAGCCAACTGGCTGCCGCTTCAGGCAAGCCGCTGGCCCGCAAGGATTTGCGACTGACCGGATTGAAACTGGACGCCAAGACAGGATCACTTGAATTCAGCCATGACGGCCGCAAATGGCGTTTCGATCCCACGCAAGGCACAGTGTCGCCAACCGCCGCGACCAACAGAAGCAGCACCTCACCCGATGGCCGCTGGATGGCCGAGGTTCGCGATGGCGACATCTATATCGTCTCTGTTGCCGACGGCAGTGCGCGCAGGCTGACGCAAGACGGAGCCAACTCGTCCTATGCCACGCCGCTGATCAATCTGAAGGACATGGCGGCACAGGGTACCTCGCGTCCCGAAACATCGCCCATGGTGATCTGGTCACCGGACTCGCGCAAGATTGCGACCTACCGCATTGACCGCTCGTCTGCGCGCCACCTGTCACTGGTCCAATCCTCACCCAAGGATGGCGGCCCGCCTCGCGTGCTGGACTATGTGTATCCACTCACAGGCGACACAGAAATCCCCACCTCCGAAGGTCTGATCTTCGATATCGAAACCGGCCAGCACACGGCCATGCAGACCCCGCCACGCCCCGTCCTCTATTATGGCGGTCCGTGGTATGAATGGAGCGCCGACAGTAAGGCCGTGTTCGAGCGCCAGCCCGCCCGTGGCTATGGTGCTTTGACGCTAAACCGTATCGAGGCTGATACTGGTCAGGTCCGAAAACTGACCGAAGATACCTCGGACACCTATGTCGATTTCTACGGCCACTTCTGGACCTATGACGACAAGTCGGACACCCATTTCTGGACCGCCGATCCGGACGGCTATGCCCATATCTATGCTATCAACGCCCAGACCGGTGCCCGTCGCCAGCTGACCTCCGGAAACTGGCGCGCCCGCACTGTGGCTGGCACGGATAACAAGGCCGGTCGGGTTCTGATCGTCGGTTCGGGCCGCGAGACTGGACGCGATCCCTATCTGCGCCATCTCTATTCGGTGCCTGCAAATGGCGGCCAGATCCGCCTGCTGACCCCCGAAGCGATGGATCATGACGTCTCCGTCTCGCCGGACGGTCGCTTCTTCGTCGACAACATGTCAACCATCGACCAGCCCACTCGTTCCGTCCTTCGCCGCAGCAGCGATGGCCGCATCGTCATGGAATTGGGGCGCGCGGATATCAGCGCCTATCTGGCTGCCGGTTACCGCCTGCCCGAGCCTTTCCAGACCGTGGCGGCGGACGGCGTGACCCCGATCTACGGGGCCATTTTCAAGCCTGCCGATTTCGACCCTGCCAAGCGCTATCCGGTGATCGAGGACATCTATACCGGCCCGCACTATGTCATGACGCCCAAATCCTTCGAGGCAGCCATGACGGGGCGTAATGCCAATGCGGTGGCCCAGATCGGCGTGATTGCCATCACCATCGACGGGCGTGGCACATGGGGCCGCTCGCGGGCCTTCCAACAGGTCGCCTATAAGAACCTGCACGCTGTTGGCCTTGATGACCATATTGCCGGCATCCGCGATGTCGCCTCGCGTAATCCGTGGATGGATACCAGCCGCGTGGGCATCTACGGTTTCTCGGCAGGCGGCTATGATGTTGTTCGCGCCATGACCCGCCGCCCTGACTTTTACAAGGTTGGCGTAACCGCCTCGGGCAACCACGATAACCGCCTCGACAAGGCGACGTGGAACGAACAGTGGATGGGGACCGAACTGGGCCCGCTCTATGATGAAAACTCCAACATTACCTGGGCACCCAAGCTGGAAGGCCGCCTGTTGGTCGCCCACGGCGAACTGGACGAGAACGTGCCGCCTCTGGCCTCTCTCCGGTTGGCTGATGCGCTCATCAAGGCCAACAAGGATTTCGAGTTCATGATGGTGCCGAACGCCGATCACTTCCTTGATTCAGTGCCCTATTACCAGCGCCGCCGCTGGGACTTCTTCGTGCGCGAACTGCTGAACCAAACACCACCGGAAGCCTATCCGATGCGTCCCTTCGACTGATCAAAGCGCAATCCAGCAAGAAAGGCGGGCCTCTCAGCCCGCCTTTTTTTCATGCCCGTTGTTCACAAAAAAGGGAGCAGTCTTGCGACTGTTCCCATAGTCTTGGCCTCAGGGCAGTATCAGTTACCGAAACGCCACTTGGCACCAATGAAATAGAAGCGACCGATCAGGTCATCCATGCCCAGATTACCGCGCGCGGTCGTCGGATGGTCACGTGGACCTTCATCAAACACATTGCGGATACCCGCCGTGAAGCGAACATTCATCGGCGTATCAACCGCCACAGACAGGTCGTGGTACCAGATCGAAGGAATGTTGTAGTAGCTGCCAATGTCTTCGGCAGGGTTGAGCAGATCATTGTTGGTGACCGTCTCATCGACATAGCGACTTGACCAGTTCACCTGCACATTGCCTTTATAATAGGTGGCATTGATCAGGCCGCGTAGCTTGGGATTCCCGGCCTCGCCAGCATCGTCAAATGCCGTCTCCTCGCCGGTCGCCAGATCGCGATCAATGAAGGTGTTGTGTTTCAGATAAGAGGCCACACCTTGCAGGCTGATCCGGCCCAGATCGCCGTCGCGACGCAGAAGGTTCGACAGTTCCGCATGATAGGTAGCTTCGAAATCAACGCCCTCGACCTCGAAAGAGGCAACGTTTATATAGCTATCGCGCACTTCATACAGATTGCCATCCGGCCTGCGTGTCAGCATGCCGCAGAACTGGTTATCCAATGACGGCAGATCAACACAGTTGTTCACCGTCTGCTGGGCACCGATACGGTCGATGCCGCCATCCAGCTTGATGTTGTAATAGTCCATCGAGAAGGCAAAGCCCGGCAGGAAGCGCGGACGAACCACCGCACCCACCGTCAGAGTATCGGCCTCTTCGACGTTCAAATCGGGATTGCCGGTACTGAAGACCAGAGTGGTCATGCGACGGGTATTGGGATCCCATGTCACCGGATCAAAGCCCAGCGCCGCGCAGTTGGCACGGCGATTGGATGTGCCGCTGTCCAGCAGGTTGGGATCGCAAGGATCACTCAGACCCGAAGCCCCCCGGCTACCCGGATTGAACATCTCACCCAGAGATGGTGCCCGCACTGCCGTGGCCTTGGTCACCCGGAAACGGATGTCGGGGATCGGAGCCCACGAACCGGCCAGTTTCCATGAATCGACCGAACCTGCGCGTTCATATTTCGAAACGCGATAAGCGCCTTCCAACTCGACCGAATAGGCAAAGGGCTTGTCGCGCACGACCGGCACCAGAACCTCGGCAAAGGCCTCGCTGACATCGTTGGACTTGCTGATGGGGGAGAACTGGCTGGCAAAGAAGCCCTCGGCATTTTCCCACACCGATGACGGCCGGAAATCGATCTCGTCTTTTCGGTATTCCATACCTGCCGAAACCTTCACAGCCCCTGCCGGAAGCTGGAACAGATCACCCGCGATCAGGCCCTGAACCATGGTCTGGCTGGTCTCGGTCATCGAGCTATGGTTCACGCGAATATAGTCAATCGCTTCGGCAGAAATCGTACCCTGCCCAAAGATGTTGACCGGCACACAACCGCGCGCACGCGCCTCTAGGCTTCGGCAAACGGCCTGGCCCGATACTGGATCAAGGATCGCATCCGAGGCTTCGAACCAGCGGGCATCCAGACGGTCATTCAGGTTGTGGTTTGTCGTTTTCGACTTGCCATATTCAAAAACAGCCGACCACTTCCATGTATCGCCAAACTCGCCTTCAAGACCGGTGGCGAGACTGTAATACTGGCGGTCCATATCGGTGCCACGCATGCCGAACTCGTCATGCGAACGGGCATAGTACATCGAATCCTCGCCCGCCGCGATCAGGCCATCGCGTACGGCTGTCGGCATGAACGGATTGTCGATCGAAACACTGGTGCTCCATGAATCGAACACCGCGCTGATACGATCACGGGCTGTAATATCGGCGAATACAAACTCGCCGAACAGTTTCAGATTGTCATTCAGGCGATAATCCGCCTTGGCATACACATTGGTTCGTTCCAGCGGCGCGACCAGTGTATCGGCATCCTGACGCCCACCCTCGCCCTGCGAATAGCTGCCGTCAATAACCCCGCGATCACCCGCATTCAAAGGACGAAAGGATTGGGTGGCAGAGTCAAAAATGACATCTGTCCAAGCCCCATTGGGCCCGAAAGGCAGATAGCCGGTTGGCGTTCCCAGAGCGAAATAGGCAAAGGTTAGATCGCGCAAGGGGATGCGCGCAGGAATTCCATCATTCGGGCCTGTATTGGCCGGATTGGAAACAAATCCGTAACGCGTTCCCAGACCGCGATCACCGCGTGTCAGACCACCCGTTTCTGTGCGGCTCATGTGCAGGACAGCGTTGCCGCGATCATAGTTGACGCCAGCCGTCAGACCATAGGTCAGGGTATCGTAGGTACCGCCCTCATCCGAGCCATACTGGACCTGAGCTTCAATGCCATCAAAATCATCCTTGAGGATCACATTGACGACGCCTGCGACAGCATCGGCACCATAAACAGCTGATGTGCCGCCCGTCTGAACCTCGACACGCTTCACTAAGGCCGTTGGAATATTGCCAAGGTCAAAAGCCAGGAAGTTTGAATCATCGGGCGTGCCGGCGCGTCTGCGACCATTCACTAGTGTCAGGGTACGACGCACCCCAAGATTGCGCAGATTGACCTGGTTCAGACCAATATTGCCAAAGCTGTAACTGGTATTGGCATTCGACAGACCCGTGGCGACCTGCGGCATCTCGTTGAGAATATCCGCCACGTTCACAATCGCCTTGGCTTCAAGCACTTCGGCAGTCAGGGCCATGGTCGGTGTTGGCGCGTCAAGGCCACTGCGCTGCAGACGCGAGCCAGTCACGACAATTTCTTCAACCTGCGTTGCTTCATTTTCAGGAACTGTCTGGGCCTGTGCATAGGCTGCCCACGGCGTTGCCAAAGCAACCAAACTGACACTGGCGACCAATACGCCTCGACCTAGCGCCCTTGCCCCATCCCTTCTTACGGCTTCCACTTTCATCGTCACCCCTCCCTAGGGTAAAAGAAGATACCGTATACGATATACCGATAGTTATTAAGCTGACAAGCCAGTGTTATCAGATCGGTTCACCTGTGCTTTGGGGCGGTACAATCGCCGCCAGCATTGGGCCTGCGATCATGATAGTTTCGGCAGAAAGGCGCGCCTGAGCGCCTGCCTGATTAACAATTAAAGAAAAAGGCTGGCCCAAAAGGCCAGCCTTTCCACGAGCGCAAAAACTAAACAGACCTAGGCGAACAAAGCGCCGATGCTGCGGTAAAGCATATAGATTGCGACCACGAAGATCAGGCCAGCAAAGATGGTGTTCAGTCGTCCTTTACTCGTCGACAAGACTTTCGCCATACGCGCGCCAAGCATCCCCCCGAGCACGCCGCCGCCGATAAAAACGGCCGCCAAAATCCAGTCCACACGCCCGTCCAGCGCATAGTTCGCCGCTGTAGTCAGTCCAAAGGCTGTCACTCCGACCAGCGATGTACCAACGGCCGTATAGATCGGCATACCCGTCGAATACATCAGGCTGGGCACGATAAGAAAACCGCCGCCGATACCGAAGAATCCCGACAGAACACCTGTAGCCAACCCCGTGCCTGCCAATTTCGGTGCATTGGCAGCATTCAAGTCCACCTTCGGATCTCCGCCCCCTTTACGGTTGCGCAGCATCAAGCCACCAACAACAAGCATCAGAATAGCGAACAACGCCAGCAGCTTCTCGCCATCCACGGCCTTGCCCAGTGTCGAACCAAGGGTTGCGCCGATTACACCTGCCAAAGCAAATACACCCGCGATCTTCCAACGCACCGTGCCATGACGGGCATGGGTCAGAACATTGGCAAAAGCATTGGCAGCCACAGCAAAGGCGCTGGTGCCAATCGCCATATGCGGGTCTTTGACTCCCACCAGATAGACCATCAGCGGCACGGCGAGGATTGACCCGCCCCCGCCCACCAAACCTAGCGTAAAGCCCACAAGAGAGCCTGCCCCTGCCCCCAGCGCATACTGCAACAGACTGAGCGTTGTGACGGCATTGTCCATATCAGGCGACCTTGTTCAGGGCGTCGAGGCGCTGTGGAGCCGCCAGCCATTCGCGGCCCTTCAACATTCCTTGCCAATAGATTTCCGGCAGGGCCTCGGATTTCAACATCCAGGCCAGACGGCTCGCCTTTTGGCCATCCAGCAGCCATCGCGGAAAGCTAGGCAGCAACTTGCCACCATATCCGAACTCCGCCAGCACGATCTTGCCACGCTCGACCGTCAACGGACATGAACCGTAGCCGTCATAAGCCGCAGTCATGGCTTTGCCATCCAGCAGTGACAGCAGGTTTTCGGCTACAACAGGAGCCTGTTTGCGCGCTGCGGCTGCTGTCTTGGCATTGGATGTCGAAACGCTGTCGCCCAAACCAAAGACGTTTTCAAAACGCTTGTGCTGCAATGTGGCTTCATCCACATCGATCCAGCCTGCTTCGGAGGCCAGCGGACTGTCCCGCACAATGTCTAGGGCCGTTTGAGGCGGGCAGACATGTAGGAAGTCGAACTCGCGCTCGATGTTCTTCACGGTGCCGTCCGCCGAGGTGACGGCGAAACGGGCCAGCTTGGCCGCACCATCTACCCCCGTCAGGCGCGAGCCGAACTGCAGGTTCACACCATAGGCACGGATATATTCCATCAGAGCGGGTACATAGGCCGCGACACCGAACAGAGCCGCCCCTGCATTGTGGAACTCGATTTCGATATTCTTCAGATGCCCCTGACGCCGCCAGTGGTCCGCTGACAGGTACAGGGCTTTTTGTGGCGCACCTGCGCATTTGATCGGCATGGGAGGCTGGGTAAACAGGGCGCGACCTTCGCGCATGGCCTGCACCTGTGCCCAGGTATAGGGCGCGGTATCGAAACCATAGTTGGACGTGACGCCATTTCGACCCAATGCATCACGCAAACCTTCGATAGCATCCCAGTCCAGCTTGAGCCCCGGTGCCGCCACCAGTGCGCGATAGCCAATAGTACGGCCATCCGACAAGCGGACCTGACTATGCGCACTATCGAACTGCGTCACAGTTTCCTGGATCCACTTGGCACCGTCAGGAATTACCGATGATTGCAGCCGGACGGTCTTGCCCTGATTGAAAATGCCACCGCCAACCATGGTCCAGCCCGGTTGATAATAGTGGACATCTGAAGGATCGATAATCGCAACGTCCAGATTTGGACGCCGTTTCAAAAGGCTTGCAGCGGTAGCCAGACCGGCCGCACCACCACCGACGATGACCACATCATGCTGAGCGGAGGTCTGAGGTACGCTCATCAGGACGCCCCTTCCAAACGTGTGCGCATGCCCGACAGGTCATAGCCTGCTGTTGCTGCTGTCGAGATCAGATCGTCGGCAGTGCGGGTGCCCGCCTGAGCCAGCGCCCACATCATGGTCGTGCGTGTGCCCGTGCGGCAAAAACCGAAAACTGGCTTGGGCAAGACGTCCAGAGCCTGACGGAAATCGGCTATGTCCTGTTCGCTGATCTGGCTGCCGATAACCGGCACATGGGCAAAGGCCAACCCCGCAGCCTTGGCAGCCTCTTCGATCTCTGCCGCCGTGGGTTGGCCTTCAGCCTCTCCATCGGGACGGTTGGACAAGACCGCGCGGTACCCCGCAGCAGCAACAGCCTCAAGATCACCTGTCGCTATCTGCGACGAAGTCGCCAGTTGGTCGTCGAGCTTTTTGATTTCCATGATGCGTTTCACGTCTTCCTGTGCGGGAATGACGTACGGCCCCAAGGTCGCTCACTCCCAGCTGATTATGGTCGTTGTTTCAAGAGTTGGACGGACAGGTTCAAAGAACCGGCCATATTTGACTATCCAGAGCTTCAGAGGGTGTTCAGCGGCACTTTCAGATAGCTGACACCATTGTCATCCGGCGCGGGCAAACGTCCGCCATTCATGTTCACCTGAACCGATGGCAGGATGAGTTTGGGCATGGACAGGGTCGCATCGCGACGTGTGCGCATTTCGACGAATTCGTCTTCGCTTACACCGTCACGCACATGGATATTGGACTGACGTTGGGCACCAATAGTGGTTTCCCAGACATATTCGTTCCGTGCAGGCGGAGCCTTGTAATCGTGGCACAAGAAGACGCGCGATTCATCCGGTAACGCAGTCAAACGTTTGATCGAACGGTACAGGGTGCGCGCATCGCCGCCGGGGAAGTCACAACGGGCCGTGCCATAATCAGGCATGAACATTGTGTCACCGGGGAAGATGGCATCGCCGATCACATAGGCCAGACAGGCCGGCGTATGGCCGGGAACATGCAACACTGTCGCTTCCAGATTGCCTATGCGGAAACGGTCGCCATCATTAAACAACCGGTCAAACTGGCTGCCATCGCGACGAAACTCTGTGCCCTCGTTGAAGATTTTTCCGAAAACCTCCTGCACAGTGACGATCTCGCGGCCAATGGCGAGCTGCCCACCCAGGTTTTCCTGTAGATAAGGGGCCGCCGACAGGTGATCGGCATGGGCATGTGTTTCCAGCAGCCACTGGATTTCCAAACTTTCGGACTTCACGTAATCAATAAGGGCATCCGCGGATGTATTTCGCGTACGGCCCGACGCCTGATCATAGTCCAGCACACTGTCAATTATCGCAGCCGCACGGGTTTCCGGATCACGCACGACATGGCTGATCGTAAAGGTTGCCTCATCAAAGAAAGAACGGACAACTGGACGTTTGGCAGGATTATCCAAGGCCTCGACAACAAGGTTGCGGGCATGGTCGAGAGAGGGATCTGAAGCGTTCATGCTGCTCGTAAACTCCTGTTCTTGACTTACATCTAATAACATACACACTTAATGCAAGTGCGTATGTATTTTTACGATCCAGTTTTAACCTGCGACGGGCTATGAGAAGTCCCTATGAACGCTGCTGAAAACTCACTCTCCGATTTAAATGCTCCGCAGCCTATAGCGCTGCGTATCAATGATCCTGCGCCGGACTTTATCGCCCGCACGACTGCAGGACCTCGCCGGCTCGACCAGTATCGCGGACGTTGGGTTATTCTGTTTTCTCATCCAGCCGACTTCACCCCCGTTTGCACCAGCGAATTCGTTGATCTGGCCCGTAACGCGCACCGCTTCGAAGCCATGCAATGCGAAATTCTTGCCCTGTCAGTAGACAGCCTGTTCTCGCATCTGGCGTGGCTGACGGACATCCAGCGCCATTTCGGCGTCACAGTTCCCTTCCCGGTCATTGAAGACCCGTCGATGGAGATTGCCCGCGCCTACGGCATGATTGACCCACAATCACCGACCAGCGCCACAGTACGAGCCACCTATGTGATTGATCCAAGCGGCTTGATACGGGCGATCAGCTGGTACCCGATGAATGTCGGCCGCTCTATCGACGAAATGGTTCGCTTGGTTCAGGCCCTACAGGCAGCAGACGAATACAAGGCGTCTACCCCCGCCGCATGGCAACCGGGTCAACCCCTTCTCGCCCAGACACCGTTAACGCTGGAAACTGCTCTCAGCGCGCCATCCAATGCCCCGTGGTATTATCGCGAGCAGCAATCGTGACCGAACAATCCAACCCGATGGAAGCCCTGCGCGCGAAAAGCACCGAGGCCGCAGACCTCTTGCGCCAACTATCCAACCCTACCCGCTTGATGATCCTGTGTCATATTGCGGAACAGGAACGCTCTGTCGGAGAAATGGAACAGGCTCTAGAGTTGAAGCAGCCCGGCCTGTCCCAGCAATTGGCCGAACTGCGCCAAGCAGGCTTGGTCAAAACGCGCCGCCAGTCCCGTTCGGTTTATTACTCCATCGCCGATACGCGCACCAAAGCCATACTGGATATGCTATGGCAAACCTTCTGCAACCCGTCGGCCGCAACGCCCAAGAGCACGTCTTTGGCCTCCGAAAGCCCGCAATTGCCACCGGAAGCCGCCCATTTTGCACGCGCAGGCTTTTGAAGGTGGCCGGTATCATCCAACCCGCCAGATTCAATTATTTACGGCGCACGCCATCTTTGTAGGTTGCGTACAATAACGGGGCCCCCAGCCAATAACAAAGCTCGGCAGGACGGCGGATGTCCCAGACGGCCAGATCAGCCAGCTTGCCCGCCTCGACCGTGCCCACTTGGTCCAGAATGCCCAAGGCTTTGGCTGCATTGCGGGTAGCACCTGCAATAGCTTCTTCGGGTGTCAGGCGAAACTGGACACAGGCCAAATTCAGCGCCGCCGTCATCGAGGCCACAGGCGACGTACCGGGGTTGCAGTCCGTGGCCACCGCCATGCGGACGCCATGTTGGCGCAACAAGGCGACGGGCGGTGCCTGCGTTTCGCGCAGCATCAAATACGCACCCGGCAACAGCACTGCCACCACACCTGCCTCGGCCATGGCCTTTACGCCCGCCTCGGTCGTGTGTTCGATATGGTCGGCAGACAGGGCATGATAACGGGCAGCCAGAGCGGCACCCCCGCCATCCGACAACTGGTCCGCATGCAGTTTTACCGGCAGGCCCAGATGTTCGGCCTTATCGAACAGGCGACTGACCTCCTCCACCGAGAAAGCAATCGGCTCGCAATAGGCATCCACCGCATCCACCAGCCCCTCGGCATGGGCGGCGGGAAGGATTTCATCCACAGCCTTATCCACATAGGTAGCGCGGTCCGCCTTATACTCCGTCGGAACGGCATGCAGGCCCAGATACGAGGTGCGAACAGCTACCCCCGCCTCGCGCCCGATGCGACGGGCAACGCGCAGCATTTTCAGCTCGCTATCGTGGTCCAAACCATAGCCGGACTTGATCTCGACCGTCGTAACGCCCGTATCCTTCAGCCCCTGCAAACGCTTGAGCGCCGAGGCATAAAGCTGCTCCTCGCTCTCCACTCGGGTGGCCCGCACCGAAGAGACAATCCCGCCACCGGCACGGGCGATCTCCTCATAGGTCACGCCTTCTAGTCGCTGCTCGAACTCGCCCGAGCGATCACCGCCAAACACCAGATGGGTGTGACAGTCGATCAAACCCGGCGTGACCCAACGCCCGCCTAGATCATGGGTTTCCACATCCATATGCACAGGCAGGTCCGCACGCGCACCGATCCAAACGATACGCCCGTTCTGGATCAGGACTGCCGCATCCTCGATGGCACCATAGGGCACGCCACCCTCGGTCATGGTGGCGACATGGCAGTTGGTGACAAGAAGGTCCGCTTCAATCATCGCGCCGCCACTCCACTCAGGATTTCACAGAACCAGCGACCCGCCGTCAGCGATCCCAGATCACCGACTTCCAGAGACGGGTCATATTCGGTCAGGTCCACAGCGCGTACCTTGGGATGGGCGGCAATCGCGCGGGTGGCATCAAAGAAGTCATGCACCGACACGCCACCTGGACGCGCACCCGGACTGGCAGGCCACTGGCTGCGGTCGATCACGTCGATGTCGAAATCGACATAGATGACCTCGCACAGGGCCGAAAGGCGCTCCAGTTCCTGCTGAACCACAGCCACCAGTCCCTGCTCGCGACACTCGCGTACGGTGCGGACACTGATGCCCGCCGCCTTGGCCTTTTCATGGGCGCGGCGGGTATTGGCGAACGAGGCCAAGCCCACCTGACTGATGCGCGTCCCGTCCATGCCGTCTTCCAGCAAGGCCTGAACCGGATTGCCGTTGGTCAGTCCCTGATCGGTGTCGCGTAGGTCAAAATGCGCATCCAGTGTCAGCAACCCTGCGCGCTCCAGCCCCAGCGCATGAACGCCCGCGCGGGTGATCGCATTATTGCCACCGACCACAATGGTCATGGCGCGGTGGCTTTGCGCCGCCACGGCATCACGCACTGGCACAAAGGCATCAAAGGGCGATACAGCTTTTAGCGCCACATCGCCCGCATCATGCACGCGCAGGTCAAGTTCCAGCCCCGTCTCGACATCATAGGTTGAAAGGCGCGGCAAGACGCCTCGCAGCGCCTTTGGCCCCAGATCACACCGCCCCGGTGTCAAGGACCGCTCGTTCAGCGGGGCCCCGATCAGGGCCACCGGCGCATCAGGATATTGCCCGACCAGATCACCGACCGAGCGCCAGCCTAAAGCCTCAGACACATCAACCATGCTCATCCCTTTGTCGGTGAAAAACGGGCGACCAGATCATAGGCTCCACCCGGAAAAATCTGCGAGGCCTGCGTTACGCCCTGACCATCACGCCATGTGCGGCGTTCCAGTCGCAAACACGGCGCACCGTCGGCCAGCCCCAGCCCTGCCGCCGTTTCACGGTCTGCGCCAACAGCAGAAATCCGGTGCTCGGCCTCGGTCCACGGCATATTGGCCAGCAGCCAACCGCCCGGAGGCTGGGCCGCAAAATCAGCCGTCTCGGCATCGGGGGCCACATCCAGCGCGATCAGACGGCGCTCGAATACAAACGGCACATCATCGGCAAGGTGTAGGGTTTCCAGTTCGATCACCCGGCCCCCCATTTCCTCTTCGGCCAAGGCAGGACGCACAATCCGTCCCATCAGGCGATGACTATAGGTCAGGCCTCTGCCCTCGACCTCGGACTGGATGTCGGGAATAGAAACCAGCGCCGAAGAATGCACCGGCGGATGCGCCACCACAGTACCCGCCCGCCTACGCCGCACCACAAGGGCGCGCGATGCAAGGTCGGTAATCGCACGCGACACCGTCATGCGGGCACAGCCATATTCGGCCATCAGTTCCGCCTCTGTCGGGATGCGGAAACCCGGCTGCCATTCGCCCGAAGCGATGCGGCGCTCGATGTCCCCTGCGATGCGGCGATGAAGCGGTTCGTGATCCATGCGATGAAACTGCCCCTTGCGCACGATAATGTCTAGACATAACACTAGACCCAACACGACGGTGATTTACGCCGCACGGAGGATTCTATGGCTACGCCCGATACCCGCCAAAATACCAGAGTGATCCGCAGTCCGCACGGTCCTGAAAAGACTGCCAAGACATGGGCGGCCGAAGCCGCCATGCGGATGCTGATGAACAATCTCGATCCCGATGTGGCCGAACGCCCCGAGGATCTCGTTGTCTATGGCGGTATCGGCAAGGCCGCCCGCAACTGGCAGGCCTTCGACACCATTGTCGAGCAACTGCAAAAACTGGAAGCGGACGAGACGCTACTGGTCCAGTCGGGCAAGCCGGTCGGCGTGTTCCGTACCCATGCGGATGCCCCGCGTGTGCTGATCGCCAACTCCAACCTCGTACCCAAATGGGCGACGTGGGACCATTTCAACGAACTCGACAAAAAGGGTCTGGCCATGTACGGCCAGATGACCGCCGGTTCGTGGATTTATATCGGCACCCAGGGCATCGTTCAGGGCACCTATGAGACCTTCATGGAGGCCGGACGCCAGCACTATAATGGCGACTGGTCGGGCAAGTGGATTCTGACGGCGGGCCTTGGCGGTATGGGCGGCGCACAGCCTCTGGCCGCGACCATGGCCGGTGCTTCGTGCATCACCATAGAGTGCCAGCGCAGCCGCATCGAGTTCCGTATGCGCACCCGTTATGTCGACGTCATGGCCGAGACGCTGGACGACGCCATGGCACTGTTGGAACAGTCATTCAAAGACAAAAAAGCAATATCTATCGGTCTATTGGGTAACGCGGCTGATCTTTTACCTGAAATGGTAGAACGCGGTATCCGCCCCGATTTGGTCACCGACCAGACCAGCGCCCACGATCCTGTAAACGGCTATCTGCCCGCAAACTGGACGGTCGCCGAGTGGGAAGAAAAGCGCATCAGCGCCCCAGCCGAGGTTGAAGCCGCTGCCCGCCAATCCATGGCTGTCCACGTTCAGGCCATGCTCGATTTTAACGCCATGGGCATCCCCACCGTGGACTATGGCAACAACATCCGTCAGGTCGCCTTTGACGAGGGCGTAAAGAACGCCTTCGACTTCCCGGGCTTCGTACCCGCCTATATCCGTCCGCTGTTCTGCCGTGGCATCGGCCCGTTCCGCTGGGCCGCCCTGTCGGGTGATCCCGAGGATATTCGCAAGACCGACGCGGCCATGAAGAAGCTGTTCCCCGACAATGCCGGCCTGCACCGCTGGCTGGACATGGCGGGCAAACGCATCGCCTTCCAAGGCCTGCCCGCCCGCATCTGCTGGATCGGTCTGGGCGATCGCCATCGCGCGGGCCTGATGTTCAACGAGATGGTGGCCTCGGGCGAACTGAGCGCGCCCATCGTCATCGGCCGCGACCATCTGGATTCTGGCTCTGTCGCCAGCCCGAACCGCGAAACCGAAGCCATGATGGATGGCTCCGATGCCGTATCCGACTGGCCGCTGCTGAATGCACTACTGAACACGGCATCGGGTGCCTCGTGGGTCTCGCTGCACCACGGCGGTGGCGTCGGCATGGGCTATAGCCAGCACTCGGGCGTCGTCATCGTTGCCGACGGCACACCAGAGGCTGCCCAACGCCTTGAGCGCGTACTGTGGAACGACCCCGCCACCGGCGTCATGCGTCACGCCGACGCCGGATACGACATCGCCAAGGACGCCGCGCGCGAACATGGCCTGAACCTGCCCTCGCTGGACCTGTAAGCTTATGATCACCACTATCCAAATCGGTGCCGCACCGCTCACCCTCGCCCAGCTTCGTTCCGCCCTGATCGGCCCCGTTACGGTCAGCCTGACCGATGGCGCTTGGGCCAATGTCGAAAAAGGGGCGGCGACTGTTGCCGCCATTCTGACCGAGGGCCGCACGGTTTACGGCATCAATACCGGCTTCGGCTTGCTGGCTAACACGAGCATTGCGCCGGAAGACATTGAAACCCTGCAAAAAAATCTTGTTCTCAGCCATGCCTGCGGCGTCGGTGAACCTCTGAACGAGAACGTCACCCGCCTGCTGATGGTGCTGAAGATTGCCAGCCTGTCGAAGGGCGCATCGGGCGTGCGCCGCAGCACGCTGGAAACCCTCATCGGCATGGTCAATGCCGACCTGCTGCCGCTGATCCCGTCCAAGGGTTCGGTCGGGGCGTCCGGCGATCTGGCCCCTCTGGCCCATATGTCCAGCGTCATACTGGGTGTCAGCGAAGCCCGCTATCAGGGCCAGACCATGGAGGCCTCCACCGCCCTCGCCAAGGCAGGCTTGGCCCCTGTTGTTCTTGGGCCGAAAGAGGGGCTGGCCCTGCTGAACGGCACCCAATGTTCGACAGCACTGGCTCTGGCCGGTTTGTTTGCCACCGAGAACGTGTTCGCCGCGGCCATCGCCGCCGGTGCACTGTCGGTCGATGCACTCAAAGGTTCGGACGCACCGTTCGATCCCCGCATCCACGTCCTGCGCGGCCAGCCCGGCCAGATCGATGTGGCAGCCCGCCTGCGTGAACTGCTGAGCAACAGTGCCATCCGCGACAGCCACCGCCACGACTGCACCAAGGTACAAGACCCGTACTCGCTGCGCTGCCAACCGCAGGTCATGGGCGCAACGCTGGATATCCTGCGTAACGCCGCCGCCATGCTGGAGCGCGAAGCCAATGCCGTCACCGACAACCCGCTGGTCTTCTTTGAGGACGGCGATGTCATTTCAGGCGGTAATTTCCACGCCGAACCTGTGGCTTATGCTGCCGACCAGATCGCCATGGTCCTGTGCGAGATCGGCAATATTTCCGAGCGCCGCACCTCTATTCTTGTCGATCCCAAGATGACCGACCTGCCCGCCTTCCTCGTCAAGGACAGCGGCGTGAACTCGGGCTTTATGATTGCACAGGTGACGGCGGCGGCTCTCGTGGCAGAAAATCGCATGGTCGCGCATCCGTGCGTCATCGACACCGTACCGACCAGCGCCAATCAGGAAGACCACGTCTCGATGGCCACGCACGGGGCACGCCGCCTGCTCGACATGGCCGAGAACACCGCCACGGTCGTCGGTATTGAGTTATTGTCCGCCGCCCAAGGCATCGAATTCCGCCGCCCGCTGACCTCGTCGCCCGAACTGGAGCAAGTCTATGCCATCGTTCGCGAAGCCGCCCCGGCTTATGATCAGGACCGTTATTTCGCTCCCGACATAGCCCGCGTCACCCAAGGCGTGCGCGAAAGCCGGTATCGCGAATTTGCGGCCAGCTTACTACCTTCATCCTAGGTCGCGGCACCACTTTGCAAGAGTCGCCAATAGCCAGACCTGGTTACAAATGTAACGACAAAAGCGTTTTACCATTGAACATTTACCGCAGTGCAGCATAAATAATGTTATTTAAAATCAGCTAGATATACTGATGTAAAAAACGTGATGTTCATCGGGCGGCGAATAGTTTATTCGCCGCCCTTTCCTTTTCCACTCGCCCTGCCTCGCTGGAGGGGCTGGCATTGGCACAGCGAAACTGGATGTAGCTTATATGAAACGTATGTTTGCGGTCTTCATCATCGGGGCAATGGTCCTTGGTGTATTGACCGGGTGGGGTCTCAACCACTTTACGACAGCGGATCAGGCAGCGGCCGCCGCGTCGAACCTGAACCTTGTCACCGAAATCTTCCTGCGCCTGATCAAGATGATCATCGCACCTCTGGTCTTCACCACCCTGGTGGCAGGCATTGCCCACATGGAAGACGCCGCCTCGGTGGGGCGGATCGGCGTTAAAACCATGACTTGGTTCATCGGGGCCTCTGTGGTTTCGCTGCTGCTGGGTCTGGTCATGGTGCAGATCCTGCAACCGGGTGCCGGTATGCACCTGCCAGAAGCAGTCGCTGCCACGGCTCCGGCCGCTTCGACCGATGCCTTCTCGTTGCATGGCTTCATCACCCATCTGGTGCCGACCTCCATCTTCGACGCCATGGCGCGAAACGAAATCCTTCAGATCGTTGTCTTCTCGGTCTTTGTTGGTACCGCTGTCGCCGCACTGGATGACAAGGCTCCGGCTGTTCTGCATCTGGTCGAGCAAGCCGCTTCGATCATGCTGAAGGTAACCGAGTTCGTTATGAAGCTGGCCCCGCTGGCCATCTTTGCGGCACTGGCCTCGACCATTGCCACGCAGGGTCTGGCCATGCTGGGCACCTATGCCAAGTTTGTGCTGGGCTTCTATGCCTCGATGGGTACGCTGTGGTTGCTGTTGTTCCTGGCCGGTGCATTGGTTCTGGGCAAGCGCGTGATTCCGCTGTTCCGCGAAATCCGCACCCCTGCCCTGCTGGCCTTCTCGACCGCCAGTTCGGAAGCCGCTTATCCGCGCATTCTGGACGCTCTTCCCAAGGTTGGCGTGAAGCGCCGTATCGTCAGCTTCGTGCTGCCGCTGGGCTACTCGTTCAACCTTGATGGCTCGATGCTGTATTGCACCTTCGCCACCATGTTCATCATGCAGGCCCACGGTGTGGAACTCAGCATCCAGCAGCAGATCTTTATGCTGTTGTTGCTGATGGTCACCTCCAAGGGCATTGCCGGTGTGCCGCGTGCATCACTGGTCGTCATCATGGCCACCCTGACCTATTTCGGCCTGCCGGAAGCCTGGATCGCCATTGTTCTGGGTGTTGACCACCTGCTGGACATGGGCCGCTCGGCCACCAATGTCGTCGGCAACTCTGTGGCCGCTGCCGTTGTCGCCAAATGGGAAGGCGAATTGGGTGACGAGGAAACACCCGAGACGCAAACCGCCACGGCCTGACATCTATAAAAAGGCGCGCGATGAACATCGCGCCCTTCTCAGGAAAAACGGCGAATGGGCCAAAGCCATTCGCCGTTTTTTTACCTGTAATGGCCAACGCGTTTTTCGCGTCTTAGCCCCCCGATCCCGTAGCCATCAAATACTCTGCCATCGCATGATAGGCGGGCAAGGATGTCGGGTCGATGAGCGCATTTCCCGCTCGATAGTTGGACGCAAACCGCACGATCACCATCTCTGCCTTGGGATCGACATAGCAGGCCTGCCCGAACACACCGCGCGCCATATAGGCCCCGTGGTCATTATGCGATACCCACCACTGATTGTGATAGCTCCAGCCAGGTAAGGTTTCATAACCGGCATGGGCAAAGGCAGCCTGACTGCCACCCCCGGCAATGTCACGCACCACGGCCGCTGGCACGATCTGACGACCGTTAAACTGGCCGTCATTGCGCATCATCTCGCAAAAGCGACCGAGATCGCGCAGTTGCAGATTCAACCCGCCCGCTGCGACACCCATACCGGCCGGATCGATCTGAAAATACGCGTCGCGCTCCATTCCCATGGGCTTCCAGAAGCGCTCGCTCAAAACCTGCATCAGCGACTGCCCGCTGATCCGCGACACGATCCAGCCCAGTACCTCGGTATTCACGGATTTGTACGCAAAAGCCTGCCCGTGCTCGCCTGCCTTTTTCACCGTCTTCAGATAGTCAAAAGTGGTTTGGGGACCATTATATCCGGCTGGACGCGGCATCATCCCGCCCGCCCGCGCAAAAGCGAAGGCATCGGAATTAAAGTCTGTATAGACCTCACTATAGGCTAGGCCTGTGGTCATATCCATGACCTGCCCCACCGTGGCATCCCCAAAAGCGCTGTCCGCCAGTTCGGGAATATAGCGCGTCACCAGAGCATCGCGGTCCAGTCGCCCCTCGGCAACAAGCATGGCCGCAACCGTACCAACAAACGACTTGGTCACCGAATGGGCAATATGCTGTCCATCCTCTTTCAGAGCGCCAAAATAGCGCTCATAAACGATATTACCCCGATGCATCACAAGGATGCCGTCCGTGTAGTTCTCGCTCAGAGACTGAAGCCATGTCATCGGCTGGCTCCCCCCCACAGGGGTAAATACCACCTGATCCAGATCAGAGCGCTCGCGGCGTGGCAGGACACTATGCGACGACCGATCGCGCGACACTTCCGCGCTGGGCAGCATTTCGCGCCAATGAGAGAAGCTCCAGCGTGTTTTCGGGAACGTCATGTGGCCCAGATCATCGGTACGCACCACAAGATCCGCAGGCGGCGGACTACCGATCATCCAGCCCATCCTGACCGGATCGGAGGCCTCTGCATCCGGATAGATCACTTCGGGGGCTTGAGTGGAGCTCTGGGGAGGTGTTCGCGGAGGGGTCTGGGCATTGGTCCCTACCGGCACACATACCGCCGCCAGAACCCCGATAATCAAATACTTCATACAACGCCCCCTCAGCCGCGAGCGGCTTTCCCTGTTATTTGAAACAAAGTTGCCGCCGCAAACTGTGAAAAGCTAGGACATCAACGGCCTATACGTTCGAATATATCGGTCATATCCACGCGCCGCCCCATAAGGTTCTCCAGCGTGTACCCGTCCAGCACCTTCATAAACGCTGCCAGCGCCTGATTCAGTGCTCCCGTCAGGCCACAGGCCGGTGCGATAACGCAGTTGGCACAATCGACAAGATCAAACCCGTCCTCAGTATGGCGGACCACCGCCCCCACATTGATTTCCGCAGGCGGTTTGGCCAACCTGACGCCGCCAGAACGACCCCGCACACTCTCGACATAGCCCGCGCCCACCAGATCACTCACCACTTTCATCAGGTGGTTTTGCGAGATGTCATAGGCTTGTGCGATCTCTGAGATCGAGCACAGCCGGTCCTGTCGCGCCCCCAGATAAAGCAACACGCGCATGGCATAATCAGTGTAGCGCGTCAGGCGCATTTCGTTCTCCGAGCGGCTTTCGATACTCACGCATTAATATACATATTTAATTTGCATGTTTTAGACGCCCGTTATAGATGCATTTGTAATGCATCAATGGAGCGAAGCCGATGAATGGCCCGTCGCAGAGTCCAGTCCAACCGCAGTCACACGCATCGCAAACCCATGCCGTGCCGCCTGCGCCCTATCGCTCCACGCCCGTATTTGACGAAACTACTCTGCCCGATGCCCTGCGCAGCCAACACAGTTTGAGAACAGGCACGTGGGGCAAGATATGCATGATCGAGGGACAGCTGAAGCTGACCTATTGCGATACGCAGGACACGGTCATTCTGTCCTCATCGGTTTGCGGGCTGATCCAGCCCCAACAGCTTCATTTTGTCGAGCCTCTTGGGCCCATCAAAATGCGGATCGACTTCTACGACTGCCCGCCTGACGGCTAGGCACACTGCCCCTCCCCTTTTCTAAAACGCTTCATCTATGGAGACCTCTGATGGCCCAAGCCCTCAGTGAGCGCACCATTGCGCTCGTCAAAGCCACTGTTCCTGCTCTGGAAGCCCATGGTCTGGATATCGTCCGCGAGATGTATTCGCGCATGTTCCAGAATGCGGAAATCCGCGACCTGTTCAACCAGTCGCACCATGGCGATGCAGGTTCGCAGCCGCGCGCCCTGACTGGTGCCATTCTGGCCTACGCCAACAACATTGATAATCTGGGTGCTCTGGCCGCTGCCGTCGAGCGCATCGCCCAGAAGCATGTCGGCCTGCAAATCCTGCCTGACCACTATCCCCATGTCGGCAATGCCCTGCTGGGCGCTATCGGCCATGTTCTCGGCGATGCCGCAACCGAAGAGATCATGAATGCGTGGGGCGAAGCCTATTGGTTCCTCGCCAACATCCTGATCACCCGTGAAGCGGCCATTTATGACGATCTGGCCGCTGCCAAGGGCGGCTGGAATGGCTGGCGCGCTTTCGAAATTGTCGAGGTCCGCCCCGAGAGCTCGGTCATCACCTCCTTCGTTCTAAAGCCCAAGGATGGCGGTCCGATCCTGCGTCATCGTCCGGGCCAGTATCTGACCTTCTGGTTCGACATTCCGGGCCATGCGCCAGTCAAACGCAACTATTCGATCTCGTGCGCGCCCAATGACGAGACCTACCGGATTTCGGTCAAACGCGAAGAACATGGTCTGGCTTCCGGCTGGCTGCACGATCATGCCCGCGTCGGTACGATCCTGAAGATCGGTGCCCCCGCCGGTGACTTCTTCCTGCCTGAAACGCCACAGCGTCCTGTCGTCCTGCTATCGGGTGGTGTCGGCCTGACCCCGATGGTGTCCATGCTCGAAACCCTTGTGGCTTCACACCCGCAAGCGACAGTCCACTATGTGCACGGTGCCCGCGACGCCAGCGCTCACGCCATGGGTCAACATATTCGCAATCTGGTCGCTGCCCACCCACAAGCGCGCAGCACAGTCTTCTATGAAGTCCCGTCTAACGATGCCGAAAATGCCGGTTGTGACCATCATGGCATGATTTCAGGTGGCTGGCTGGCGACACAGACGCCGGTTGCAGAGGCCGACTATTATCTGTGCGGGCCGCGTCCCTTCCTGCGTACTCTGGTGGCAGATTTGAAATCAGTGGGCGTATCAACAGACCGCATCCACTACGAGTTCTTTGGACCCGCAGACGAAGTTCTCGCAGCTTAATCTTTAAAACAAGATCAAGCCTTTGGCGGGGTCACTATTATGTGGCTCCGCCTTTAAATATTAAGACCCAAGCCATGTAACGAAATAAAATAACACATAACTTCAATCACCAAACGAACCTTATAACACGTTGCAACGGCAATTTCGGATGATTAGTTTGCACGGCAATGGAATGGTCTAGACTAACATTGGCAAAATTTTTCATTGCGTTGACGTTCGTCTTCGCTGCCTTTGTTTTCGTGCCCGTTTCGGATGCTGCCACCTGTGCGCCCGAACCCGTTGTCGCCCATCAGACGCTGGATCACGACCATGCGAAAGATGATATGAGCAGCGATCAGGGCGTATGCGCCCACGGCCATTGTCACCATACTGCCAGTGCGCGACAAACTGTGTCCGAGTTTACACCCGCGAGTTTTGCCCGCTCCGGCCATGATCCCTCAGTTGATGACAGCATGGTCTCGTTCGTTACTGACGGACTGATGCGCCCGCCCCGAAACTGAACCGAAGCTTCGCGCCCTTTCGCGCATCTTCTGTTCATTGTTTCCGGAATTTTCATATGTCTCCGACCTTACGTCGCTGGCCGCATCTCGCGATCGGCTGCGCGCTTTCTGTGCTGACCGGCATGACGGCTGGTTCGGCATGGGCCGATCCCGCCCCGTCCTATGCCGATCTGCTGGCAAGACTGGATCAGACTCCCGCTGTCACCGAAGCCCATGCCCTGTCTGATGCCGCCGAGGCCCGCGTTCGCCAAGCCCGCACGCGACCAAACCCTGCCCTGTCCATTGATCTGGAAAACGTCGCCGGTTCCGGTCCCTATTCGGGTTTTGATTCAGGCGATCTCAGCCTTTCCCTAAGCCAAAATCTGGAACTATGGGGACGCCGTTCCGCACGCATCGGCGTCGCCCGCGCCGATGCCGAAACGGCCGCCCTGCGCCGTGACCTCAGCACCATCGACACCGCCGGACGGCTGGCGTTGATCTATGCCGAAGCCGAAGCGGCCCAGCGCCGCGCCGCCTTGGCCGAGGACGCCCTGACGCTGGCCCTTGCCGATGCCCGCGCGGCGCTGGCCATGGTCGAGGAAGGGCGCGAACCGCTGCTGCGCGGCATTCAGGCCGAAAGCGAGGCCGCCGCCGCCCGCGCCAGCCTCGACGAGGCCAAGGCCGAGCGCGATGCCGCCTTTGCCCGCCTGAACGCCGTCGCCATGTTGTCCGCCCCCGCAACCTCTATCGGGTCGGGCCTGCTGGATATCCCGACGGCCCCCGCTGCTCTTTCGGATCAGGACACGATTGCCATACGGGTCGCCAAGGCCGAGGCCACTGCTTCGGAGCGCCGCATCACCGCCGAGCAGATCAACAGCCGCCCTGATGTCACCGCCAGCGTCGGCGTGACCCGTTATGGTCAGGAAGACCAGACCGCCCTGACCTTCGGCTTGAGTCTGCCCCTGCCCCTGTTTGACAGGAACCGTGGCAATATCGACGCCGCCCGCGCAGAACACCGCGCCGCCGAAGCTCGCGTGCTTCAGGCCCGTCAGGACGCCGGTGCCGACCGCGCCGCCGCCATGGCCCGTCTGTCCTCATCCGGCAGCCGTGTCTCAGCCGCCGATGCCGGCGTCGCCGCCGCCGAGGAAGCCTATCGCCTTTCGCGCATCGGTGCCGAGGCCGGACGCATATCGCAACTGGAACTGCGGACCGGTCGAGCCGCCCTGATCAATGCCCGCTCTGCCGCCGTCGATGCCCGTCTGGCCCGCGTACGCGCCGAGATCGATCTGGCGCGCCTGGAAGGCCGCGCCCCCTTTGAAGGAAACCGCTGATGCAAACCCTGACTTCAAACAAGAAGCTGCTTATCGCGGGTGTTGCCGCTGTGGTGCTGCTGGGCGGCGGGGCGATGGCCCTCAAGCTTTCCTCGTCGAACGACGCCCCTGCTGCTGCGCCCGAAGCCACCGAACAGGCTGATACGCCCGAAGGCGTCGTTAAGCTGACCAATGAGCAGATCAAGGCCGCTGGCATCTCGGTCGTTGGCGTATCACGTAGCGGAGGTGGCGAAACCCGCCTGTCCGGTCGCGTCGAGGCCATGGTGGATGCCCGAGCTGCGGTCGGGGCCACGGTGGGCGGCACGGTCGAACGTGTCCTCATTGCCCCTGGCCAATCGGTTCGCGCCGGTCAGGCCCTGATCAGTCTCCTCAGCGGTGACGGTGCCGCCCTCAGGGCCGAGGCCGACGCGGCCGCCGCCTCTGCCACCGCCGCCCGTCAGGCGCACCAGCGCAACCAGAACCTTGCCCAGCAAGGCGTTGTCGCCCGACAGGAGGTCGAGGCCTCGCACGCCCAGCTTGCCAGTGCCGAGGCCATGGCCCGCGCCGCCCGCGCTCGCGCTGCTGCCGCCGGATCGCCCAATGCCTCGGGCCGGATGAGTGTAGTCAGCCCGATTTCAGGCGTCGTCACCAATGTTCAGGTCGGCCCCGGCGGCTTTGTCGCACAGGGCGCTGTGGTTGCTGAAGTGACCAATCCGGCGCGGGTCGAACTGGTGTTTAACGCACCGCCCCACATGGCTGCCAATGTCCTCATCGGCTCCAGCCTGCGTGTCACCGGCCAGCAGGGCGAGTTCGAGGCCGTGGTCACGGGCGTCGCCGCCGATGCTGGCCCGCAAGACAGCGGCGCGACCCTGATCCGCGCCCGTCCGCAAGGGGGCGACCTGCCCCCTGCCGGTTCTTCCGTCAGCGGCATCATCGTTACCGAGGGTCAAACCGGCGGTGTCATCACTGTTCCGACCGAGGCCGTGCAAACGGTGAATGGTGCCAGCGTGGTCTTTGTCAGCACCCCGCAGGGCTTCAAGGCCGTGCCCGTACTGGCTGGACGTCAGGCCGGTGGCGAAACCGAGATCCTGCGCGGACTGGATGGTGCCGAACGCATCGCCTCCACCAATGCCTTCCTGCTCAAGGCCGAACTGGCCAAGGGCGAAGCCTCGCATGCGCACTAGGGGGCGGATGTCATGTTCAAATACATAATCGAGGCGTCCGTTCGCTTTCGCTGGTTTGTCGTTCTGGCGACGGCGCTGATCTCTGTTTGGGGTCTGTTCCAGCTCACCAAACTGCCGATCGACGCGGTGCCGGATATCACCAACCGGCAAGTTCAGATCAATACCGTCGCTCCCGCTCTGGCCCCGGAGCAGATGGAGCGTCAGGTCACCTATCCGCTGGAAACGGCCATGGCCGGTATTCCGGGGCTGGAGAGCACCCGCTCGCTGACCCGCAACGGATTCAGTCAGGTCACGGTGATCTTCACAGACCGCACCGACATCTATTTCGCCCGCCAGCAGGTGGCCGAACGGATGGCACAGGCGCGTGAAAACCTGCCGGAAAACATCGAACCCAGCCTGTCGCCAATCACGACGGGTCTGGGCGAAGTCCTGATGTGGACGGTCGATTTCAAACCGTTCAATGCCAAGACCGCACAGACGGGTCGCGCAGGATGGCAGCCGGATGGCAGCTATCTGACACCCGAGGGCGAGCGACTGGATACGCCCCAAGCCCGCGCCACCTATTTGCGGACGGTTCAGGACTGGATCATCGCGCCGCGTATGCGCAATGCACGCGGCCTTGCGGGCGTCGATGTGAACGGCGGCTATGTCAAAGAATACGCCGTGCGGCCCGATCCGGCCCGCTTGGCCAGCTATGGTCTGGGCCTTGGCGATCTGGTTCAGGCACTGGAGCGCGCCAATACACAGGCCGGTGCCGGTTATGTGCAACGGGCGGGCGAAGCCCTGACGGTTCGTACCGACGCACTGGCTTCCAGCGTCGATGATCTGGCACAGGCCCCCGTGGTCAACCGCAACGGTCTGGTGGTGCGCGTTGCCGACGTGGCGATGGTCGAGATCGGTCAGGCCCCCCGCCTCGGCGGTGCCAGCCGCGATGGCCACGAGGCCGTTATCGGCACCGCCCTGATGCTGGCCGGAGAAAACAGCCGCACCGTGGCCCAAGCTGCCGCCAAACAGCTTGAAGACATCGCTGTCAGCCTTCCGGCCGATGTCGTGGCCGAGCCGGTCCTGAACCGTAGCGCACTGGTCAACTCGACCATTAAGACCGTGGCCAAGAACCTGACCGAAGGAGCGCTGCTGGTCATCGTCGTGCTGTTCCTGCTGCTCGGAAACATCCGTGCGGCAACCATCACGGCGCTGATGATCCCGATCAGCTTCTTGTTCGCCGTCATCGGCATGAACCGGTTTGGCATCAGCGGAAATCTGATGAGCCTCGGTGCGCTCGATTTCGGCCTTCTGGTCGACGGGGCCGTGGTGGTGGTCGAAAACACCCTGCTGCAACTTGGCCAGAAACGTGCCGATCTGGGACGTATGCTGACACGTCGGGAGCGTCTGGGCGTCGCCACGGATGCCGCGCGCCAAATGGTGCGTCCTGCTGCCTTTGGCCAGCTCATCATCCTTCTGGTCTTTACCCCGCTACTGATGCTGGAAGGCGTCGAGGGCAAAACCTTTATTCCCATGGGGGCCACGGTCATGCTGGCTCTGGTGGGGGCCTTCATCTTCTCCTTCACCTTCGTCCCCGCCATGACGGCGCTGATGGTGCGTGAACCCAAGACCATCCATCTGGACGAAAAGGGTCAGGCACAGGAGCATGAGACATTCCTCCTGCGTCACGCCCGCCGCTGGATAGAACCGGCCATCCGCACGGCCATGGCGCGTCCCAAGGCTGTTTTGATGGCCGCCATAGGCACGCTGGTCGTCGGCGCGCTGACCTTTGCGATGCTGGGGCGCGAGTTCATTCCCACCCTCGATGAAGGCGATGTGGCCATGCAGGCCCTGCGCGTCCCTTCGGCTTCGTTGGAACAGTCGCTCGAAATGCAGATGGCACTGGAACGGGTCATCAAGGATCAACCCGAAGTCAAGACCGTCTTCTCGCGGACCGGCACGGCAGAGGCCGCCGTCGACCCCATGCCGCCCAATATTTCGGACGCCGTGATCATCCTGAAACCGCGCAAGGAATGGCCCAATCCACGACTGGCCAAGGAAGACCTGATCGAACGCTTTGAAACCGTCGCCGCGACCCAGTTGGGCAATAGTTTCGAGTTCAGCCAGCCCATTGAACTGCGCTTTAACGAGCTGATTTCGGGCGTCCGTACCGATCTGGCAGTCATGGTCTATGGCGACGACTTCGCCCAGCTACAGGCGACAGCGGATCAGGTCGCCAATGCCCTGCGCGACACCCCCGGTTCTGCCGATGTGCGTGTTGAACAGGCGTCGGGCCTGCCGACCCTGACCATCAGCGTGGACCGCTTTGCCGCCGCCAATTACGGCCTGTCGGCTGCGGATGTATCCGAAGCGGTTTCAACCGCCATCGGCGGCACGCCTGCTGGACAAATCTTTGAAGGGGACCGCCGTTTCGACGTGGTGGTGCGACTGCCGGATGAGGAACGCAACAACCCCGCCGCTCTGGACGCCCTGCCGGTAACCACACCTTCCGGTATCACTATCCCTCTGTCCTCCGTCGCCCGTATTCAGGTCACCGAAGGCCAGAACCAGATCAGCCGCAATAATGGCAGCCGTCGCATGGTGGTTCAGGCCAATGTGCGCGGTCGCGATCTGGGCGGCTTCGTCTCCGACGCCCAAGCCAAGGTGGACGAACAGCTCCAGCTTCCAGCGGGCTATTCCCTGACGTGGGGCGGCCAGTTCGAGAACCTGAAACGGGCCGAGCAGCGTCTGGGTCTGGTGGTGCCTGTGGTCTTTATCCTGATCGGTATTCTGCTGTTCATGGCGCTGGGTTCATTTGCCGAGGCGGGTCTGGTCTTTGCCTGTGTGCCACTGGCACTGGTTGGCGGGGCGTTGGCGCTGTTGCTCAGAGGGATGCCGTTCTCGGTATCCGCTGCGGTCGGTTTCATCGCTGTGTCGGGTGTGGCCACTCTGAACGGTCTGGTTCTGATGCAGGCCATCCGCGAGCGGTTGCAAGACGGCCAAAGCCCACATGATGCCGCCCTGTCCGGTGCCTTCAGCCGCCTTCGTGCCGTCCTGACCACCGCCCTTGTCGCCATTGTCGGCTTTATTCCAATGGCTCTGGCTCAAGGAGCCGGTGCCGAGGTGCAAAAGCCGCTGGCGACTGTGGTCATTGGTGGACTTCTAACCGCGACAGTGCTGACCTTGCTTGTCCTGCCGACCTTTGCGGCCAAAACTGTGAAGTATCGCCGGACCGGGGGGATCGAAGACTGATGCGCCAATCAAACAAACACACTGTAAGAGGTCCGTGGCTATGAGCGCCGACCACAATCATGACCACGCGCATGAAAACACCGACAATCATGCAGGCCACGACCACGCCCATGGCGGCATTTTAGGTCCCAATACCGAGCTGATCTTTGCGCTCGGTTCCGGTGTCGCCCTGATCGCAGGTTTTGCGCTCGAGAAGCTGGTACCTGGTCTTGCCAGCTGGATACCGCTGGCGTTTTTCCTGTGTGCGTATGGTCTGGGCGGGTTTTTCACCGTCGGTGAAGCCGTCGAGAACCTGAAAAAGCGCCGCTTCGAAATCGACACCCTGATGCTGGTTGCGGCGGCGGGTGCCGCAGCACTGGGTCACTGGGCCGAAGGGGCCCTCCTCCTGTTCCTGTTCAGTCTTGGTCATGCCCTTGAGCATTACGCCATGGGCCGCGCCAAACGCGCCATCGAGGCTCTTGGTGAACTGGCCCCGCGAACAGCCCGTGTGCGTCGGGGGCAGGACATTATCGAAACCCCTGTCGAACAGCTCGAAATCGGTGATGTGGTTATTGTGCGTCCCAATGAACGCCTTCCTGCCGACGGTTTCATTATTGCGGGGACGACCAGCATCAATCAGGCCCCAGTCACTGGCGAGAGCATGCCGGTGGACAAGCATCCCGTTGCCGATCCTACCGAGGCTCGCTCAAGACACGCCTCGGTGACTTCTGCCTCGGTCGTCTTTGCCGGTACGATCAACGGGTCCGGTGCCATCGAAATCGAAACCACACGCAAGTCCAGCGACACCACTCTGGCCAAGGTCGTGCGTATGGTCAGTGAGGCCGAGACGCAAAAGTCACCGACCCAGCGCTTCACAGACAAGTTCGAGCGCATATTCGTGCCGCTTGTGCTGGCCCTGACCTTTGTCCTGCTTTTCGCTTGGGTGGTTGTGGACGAGCCATTCCGTGACAGCTTCTATCGCGCCATGGCCGTACTGGTCGCTGCCAGCCCCTGTGCCCTCGCCATCGCTACACCCAGTGCAGTCCTGTCGGGTGTCGCCCGTGCCGCCCGTGCAGGCGTCCTCATCAAGGGCGGTGCCCCGCTGGAAAGTCTCGGCGCGATTAACGCCATCGCGTTCGATAAAACCGGCACCCTGACCGAGGGCCAACCACGTATTACGGATGTCGTGCCATTTACAGGTATCGACACGAACGAACTATTGCGTGTCGCCGTCGCTGTAGAACGTCTCAGCGACCATCCTCTTGCCGAAGCGATTGCCCGGGATGGCACCGAACAACTGGGTGGTGTCACTGTTGATACCGCGTCCAGCCTGCACAGCCTGACCGGAAAAGGTGTAACCGCTCAACTGGATGGCCAGACTGTCTATATCGGCAAACCCGAAATGTTCGGCGCGGACGGTGTTAGCCCCCTTGATGCGCCCGCCCTTCAAGCGATCGAACAGTTACGCCAATTGGGCCGTACCTTAATGGTCGTGCGACACGGTGATCGTGATCTTGGCGTCATCGGTCTTCTGGATACACCCAGACCTGCCGCCCGAGAGGCTCTGGACAAACTTCGTTCCATGGGGGTGCAGCGGATGATTATGATCTCCGGCGACCACCAGAAGGCCGCAGAAGCCATTGCGGCTCAGGTCGGCTTGACCGAAGCCTGGGGCAATCTAATGCCCGACCACAAGGTCGAGGCGATCAAGCGCCTAAGGGCCGATGGCAATGTTGCGATGGTGGGCGATGGCGTCAACGATGCCCCCGCCATGGCCACCGCAACCGTAGGTGTCGCCATGGGCGCAGCAGGTTCCGATGTTGCGCTTGAAACAGCAGATGTCGCTCTCATGGCGGACGACCTGTCCAAACTGTCCTTCACCGTCGGTCTAAGCCGCAGAACACGCAGCATCATCCTCCAGAACCTGTTTGTCAGTCTTGGCGTAGTCGCCTTCCTTGTACCGGCGACAATTCTCGGTCTGGGGATTGGCCCCGCCATTGCGCTTCACGAAGGCTCTACGCTGCTGGTCGTATTTAACGCGCTGCGCCTGCTCGCCTATCGCGACAGGAACTGAGACTTATCGATGTTACAAAATAGTTGGGTCACCCACTCCCCCAAGCGGGTGACCCAACATCTGGAATAGGTCTGCCGGGTGTCTTGCAACAGCGACCGGTTCCCCCCTCCAGCTGCTTAAACGCTAGGCGCTAAGCAGTTTGGCAAGAGCCTTCAGTACAAGACTGCAGCTCAATATAATTGCCCCTAAAGACGCGAGCAAAATAACAGCGCGTGCATTGCGGTGCAGAAAACTTATGAAGGTGCCAACCATGGCCCTAAGCTCCAGCGTGCGAATATGAAACACAACTGCGAGAGCCTAGCAAGCCGTATACCGCTATTTTTCGAACGGAATAACGGCTTGCAGGGGATAGATTACACCAGACGACTCTGAACCATGGCCGCCTTCACGAAGCTGGCAAACAGAGGGTGTGGTTTAAACGGACGGCTCTTATATTCCGGGTGATATTGAACGCCGATGAACCACGGATGATCCTTGCGCTCTACCGTTTCCGGCAGCACGCCATCGGGTGACAGACCGGCAAAATACAGGCCGCCCTTTTCCTCGATAGCCTGACGGTAGTTGATATTCACCTCATAGCGGTGACGGTGGCGCTCGCTGATCGTGGTTGATCCGTAGATGTCCGCAATCAGCGAACCTTCTGCAAACGTAGAATCATACGCCCCCAGACGCATGGTGCCGCCCAGATCGCCGCCATGCTCGCGCTGGACCCGCTCATTGCCCTGCGACCACTGGGTCATCAGGCCAACCACAGGCTCTTCGGCGGGACCGAACTCGGTCGAGGTCGCGTTCGGGAAACCGGCCAGATGGCGGGCAGCCTCGATCACAGCCATCTGCATACCGAAGCAGATACCGAAGTAAGGGATCTTGTTCTCACGGGCGAAACGGGCCGCTTGAATCTTGCCCTCTGCCCCGCGCTCACCAAAGCCGCCCGGTACCAAAATGGCATTGGCGTTTTTCAGACGATCTGCACAGGCCACCGGATCACCTTCGAAGGTATCCGATTCCACCCAGTCGAGATTCACCTTCACACGGTTGGCCACGCCACCGTGCATCAGCGCCTCTATCAGCGACTTATAGGCATCCTTCAGGACGGTATATTTGCCGACGATGGCGATGGTGACTTCGCCTTCGGGGTTGAGACGACGGCGAACAATCTCGTTCCAGCCCGACAGGTCCGGTTCCGGAGCGTCATTAATCCCGAAATGGGCCAGAACCTGCGTGTCCAGACCTTCGGCGTGATAGTCCTGCGGAACCGCATAGATATCGGCCGAGTCCATGGCCTGAATGACGCTATCGGGGCGCACATTACAGAACTGGGCGATCTTGCGCTTTTCGTCGGCCGGAATCGGCTCTTCGCAACGGCACAGCAGGATGTCCGGCTGGATACCGATGGAGCGCAACTCCTTGACCGAGTGCTGGGTCGGCTTGGTCTTCATCTCGCCGGCCGTCTTGATGAACGGCAGCAAGGTCAGGTGGACAAAGCACGACTGGCCACGCGGCAGGTCCTGCCCCAGTTGGCGGATCGCCTCGAAGAACGGCAGGCCCTCGATATCGCCGACCGTGCCGCCGATTTCGACCAGCACAAAGTCCACGTCCTCGCCATCATCGGTCTTGGCCGGATTTAGGCAGAATTGTTTGATCTGGTCCGTGACGTGCGGAATCACCTGCACGGTCGCGCCCAGATAGTCGCCACGACGCTCTTTTTCGATGATCGTCGAATAGATGCGACCCGTGGTGATGTTGTCGGACTTGGCCGCCGACACACCGGTGAAACGCTCGTAGTGTCCGAGGTCCAGATCCGTCTCGGCACCGTCGTCGGTCACGAACACCTCACCATGCTGGTAAGGCGACATCGTACCGGGGTCGACGTTCAGATAGGGGTCTAGCTTACGCAGACGAACCTTGTAACCGCGCGCTTGAAGAAGCGCGCCAAGAGCGGCGGAAGCGAGGCCTTTACCAAGGGAGGAAACCACGCCGCCAGTGATGAACACATATCTAGGCATGGGCGGAAACCCTAACCCATTTCGTCGCCGCCGTCAGCCGAAAAAGCGGCCTGTTCACGCTTCTTCACAACAAAAAAGAAGCGCGCCGTTTCCGACGCGCTTCATAAATCTTAGTTTTTCCAGTTTGTTACTGGATAGCCTTACTGGGCAGGAGCAGCCGGAGCCGGTTGCGCCGCAGCCGGAAGGCTGGCTTCCAGCTCGTCCAGCGACATAGCCGAAGGTGCCGCCGGAGCCGTCGCTGCGGCCGGTTGTTCGGCCTGCGGTTGAGTCGGAGCGCCGATAGCGATCGAACCCACAGCATCGGCATCGATTACTGAACCCGAACCGCGCTCAATATTGCCGGCGATGGTCAGCGCGATGGCGCAGACAAAGAAGGCTGCACCCAGAATAGCGGTCACGCGGGTCAGCAGGTTTCCTGCGCCGCGAGCGGTCATAAAGCCGTTATTGCCGCCGCCTCCCATACCAAGAGCACCGCCCTCGGAGCGTTGAAGCAGGATCACGCCGGTCAGTGCGACCGAGATGATGAACATTACGACGAGCAGAATGGTTTGAAGCATGGCGTCATTCATGTGGGCGCGAAGTTGCGCCGATCAAGAGGCGGCGTCTAACATGATAATGGCGGGGATCAAACCCCGCCATAAACTTAGACAGCGCGGATAATACCGAGGAAGTCCTCTGCCTTGAGCGAGGCACCGCCCACAAGGGCGCCCCCCACTTCCGGCACAGCCAGAATTTCCTTGGCGTTCGACGGCTTAACAGAGCCGCCATAAAGGATCACAGGTTTTGCACCGCCTGCGCCCAGACGGGCAATCATGGCCGCACGCACAGCGGCGTGAACCTCTTCGATCTGTTCCAGCGTCGGGGTCAGGCCTGTGCCGATGGCCCAAACCGGCTCATAGGCCACCGCAAACGGCTTGTCCGCCAGCGAAACTGGCAACGAGCCCATCACCTGCTCGCTCACGACCGAAACCGCTTCACCAGCTTCACGCTGTGCAAGGGTTTCACCCACGCAGATGATCGGTTCCAGACCAGCGGCCAGAGCGGCCTCGGCCTTGGCGGCAACATCGGCATCCGTCTCGCCGAAACCGGCACGCCGCTCGGAGTGGCCAAGGATCACCAGATTGGCACCGGCATCGGCCACCATTTCGGCAGAAATCGAACCGGTATAGGCACCGCTGGCGGCACCGTGACAGTCTTGACCACCGATTTCGATGGCCGATCCACCCAGGGTCTGGGCCATACGGTCGATCAGGGTTGCAGGCGGACAAAGCGCCACACGGCAGTTGGCGGCCTCGGCATCCAAAGCGACGCGCAGGGCGGCAGCCTCTTCAAGGCTCTCCCCCACACCGTTCATCTTCCAGTTGCCAGCGATCAGCTTCAGAGATTCGGTCATGGGTCCATATTAGGCCAGACCTCGCCCCCGAGCCAAGATGCCCAAACCGGCGTGCGACACCGCAGTCCCTGCTATCAGGCCATTTTCATAGTATTTCAGGCAGGAATTGTGCGCGTCTGAACCTTGCAGGCAGATAGCGACTACCACTATACGCCAATGCTGGCGCCGTCCCGACGCTGGTTTCCGACAGGTTTCCCCAACAATGATCACGCTGTTCCGTAATTTCGCAAAGTCGAAATGGGCTGTGGGCCTCTTCGCCCTGATTATCCTGAGCTTCGTCGTTGTCGGCGCCCAGTCGGATATCTTCTCGAATCTGGGGCCACGCCATGTCGTGTCCGCAGGCGACCGCAGCATTAACGGCCCCGAATTCCGCAACAGCTTCGAGCGTGTCCGCGCCAATGTCAGCGAACAGTCCGGCCAGACTGTCACCTTCGAACAGATCGCTGCCGAGGGCTATGTCGAGCAGTACCTGCAAGAACAAACCATGCGTATGGGCTTTGCCCAGTGGGCCTGGAATGTCGGCATTCGCCCGGGCAAGGATCTGATCGTCGCGGAAATCCGCAAGATTCCTGCCTTCTTCAACTCGATCACCGGTGCGTTTGACCAAACCCAGTACCAACAGGCTCTGGCTCAGCAGAACTTCACCACTGTGATGTTCGAGAACGAGCTGCGCGACCAGTACACGATCCAGCACTTTGGCACGGCTCTGGTATCGGGCGTACGTCTGCCCAAGGCCTATGCAGCTATTGTTGCAGCCTCGGCAACCGAAACCCGCGACGGCGCATGGTTCACTGTTACCCAAGCCATGGCCGGTAGCGCCAAGGCTCCGACCGACGAGCAACTGAACGCCTTCATGAAGGAAAACGAAGCCCAACTGCGTATTCCTGAATTCCGCACTGTCTCGCTGGTCCTGTTCACCCCGGGCCCGAACGATGCCCGTCCGGCTATCACCGAGGAACAACTGCGCGAGCGCTATGAGTTCCGTAAAGATTCGCTGTCGGAAGCTGAAAAGCGTACCTTCACCCTGCTGACCGTGCCGAGCCGTGAAGCCGCCGACAAGGTTGCCGCCGAACTGCGCGCCGGCAAGGACGTGAACGAGGTTGCCGCATCGGTCCGTATCCAGCCTACCCCTTATAACAACACCCCGCGCACGGCTCTGGGCGACGCCAAGATTGCTGATGCTGTCTTTGCCCTGCCCGCTGCCGGTGTCACCGATCCGATCCAAGGTACTGTTGGTTTTACGGTTGCCAAGGTTACCGCTATTCAAGGCGGCAAGGACGTCAGCTTTGAATCGGCCCGTGCAGACCTGACCACCGAGTTGCAGGCCGAAGCTGTCCAGAAGATCGCCTATGAACGCGTGAAGGCCTTTGAAGACGCCCGCACCGCTGGCAAGTCGATTGCCGATGCTGTCAAGGCTTCGGGTGCCCGTCTGGCCCAATTGCCGCCCTTCACCCGCCAAGGCCAACTGCCGAACGGTCAGCCCTATGGCCTGCCGCCGGTCATCATCGAAACCGCCTATGCCCTGACCAAGGGTGGCGAGTCCGACGTCATCACCGCTGGTGAAGGCGAATACATCGCCCTGCGCGTTGACGACGTGCGCGAAGCCGCCCTCCCCAAGCTGGACGAACTGCGCCCGATGCTGACCCAGAACTGGATCGCCCGTGAAAACTCGCGCCTGCTGAACCAGAAGGCTGACGAACTGGCTGGCCGTCTGCGTGCTGGCGAGGACATCACCGCTGTGGCCGCCTCGGTCAATGCGACCGTAATGGTCCGCACCAATGTCACCCGCGACGCGGCGGCCCAACAGGCTCACGGCGCTGCGGCTTTGACCGGTCTGTTCTCCACGGCCAAGGATCAGGCCTTCTCGACCCCGGGCGAAAACGGCTTTGTCATCGGCAAGGTCAATGCGATCCACGCTGCCAATCCGGTTACCGCTGCGGCTCTGGTCGCTCCGATCGGCCAGCAACTGGCGACCGAATGGGGCAATGAAGTCGTTCAAACCGCTCTGACCGCCGCTGCGGCCAAGGTCAAAGCCAAGAGCAACGCAACCGAAGCCTATACTGCTCTGGGTATCGAAGCTCCGGTCGCGGGTGCAGCTCCGGCTGCTCCGGCCCTCGCTCCGGCCAAATAATATGTCGGGTGCGGAGCGTATTGCTTTTGTAAACGGACTGGCAGCAGGTCAAACCAAGCTGCTGGTCCGCCGCCTCATCAACGATATGGAGACGCCCGTATCGGCCTTCCTCAAGGTTGGACACGGGCGTCCCTATGCCAGCCTTCTGGAGTCGGTCGAAGGCGGCGCGGTCAATGGCCGCTATTCCATCGTCACCCTGTCGCCGGACACTGTCTGGCGCTGCCGTGACGGTCAGGCAGACATCGCACGCGGCGATGACATCCTCACCGACACCTTTACCCCCGAAACCCTTCCGGCTCTGGACTCGCTGCGCGCCCTGATCGCGGCCAGCAAGTTCGACCTGCCCGCCGATCTGCCGCCGATGGCTGCGGGTCTGTTCGGGGTGTTCGGTTATGACATGGTGCGCTTGCTGGAGCCGCTAGGCCCTGCAAACCCCGATCCGCTGAACCTTGCCGATGCCGTTCTGGCCCGCCCGTCGCTGGTGGCCATCTTCGACTCGGTCAAGCACGAGATTGTTCTGGTGGCCGCGGCCTATCCCGACACCAGCCCTGATGCCGATCTGGCCTATCGCGCCGCAGTCGCCCGTCTCGACGAGTTCGAGGACCGCCTGCGCAGCCCCATGCCGATCCAGCGCGAAGCCGAGCCTGTGCCCGCGCCCGATTTCCAGTCCTCAGTCGATGAGGCCGGTTTTGCGACCATGGTCGCCAAGGCCAAGGAATACATCGTCGCGGGCGACATCTTCCAGGTCGTGCTGGCGCACCGCTTCGAAGCCCCGTGGTCGCAAGACCCGTTTGCCTTCTATCGCGCCCTGCGCCGTGGCAACCCGTCGCCCTATCTGTTCTTCCTCGATTATGCCGATTTCCAGCTGGCCGGTTCCAGCCCCGAAATCCTCGTGCGTCTGAAGGATGGCCGCGTGACCATTCGTCCGCTGGCCGGTACCCGGCCGCGTGGCGAAACGCCCGAACTGGACAAGACCCTGGAAGCCGAACTTCTGGCCGATCCCAAGGAACTGGCCGAGCATCTGATGCTGCTGGATCTGGGTCGCAACGATGTAGGCCGTGTGTCCATACCCGGCTCGGTCGAAGTGACCGAAAGCTTCGTGGTCGAACGCTATAGCCAGGTCATGCACATCGTCTCCAATGTAAACGGCACAGCCGATCCGAAACTGGATGCGGTGGACACCCTTCTGGCCGCCCTGCCCGCAGGCACGCTTTCAGGCGCACCGAAAGTGCGTGCGATGGAAATCATCGACGAGCTGGAAACCGAAAAGCGCGGCGTCGGCTATGGCGGCGGCGTTGGCTACATCTCGGCCAATGGCGAGGCAGACATCTGCATCGTCCTGCGTACCGCCATGTTCACCGACAACCGCATCTTTGTCCAAGCCGGTGCCGGCGTGGTCAATGACAGCGATCCCGCAGCCGAATACGCCGAGACACTGGCCAAGGCCCGCGCCCCGATGAAGGCGGCCGGAGAAGCATGGCGATTCAACGCGACCACCCACAACCAACCCTTGGCGCACAGCACCAAGGGATTGGCGGGATCAGACGACTGCGCTTCCTAAGGAATTCTGGTGATGTCGGTTTGGTCAGGTCGTAGATCGGGACCGGCATTCACCGTCCCGAACAGCAATAACCCCATGGCAGCGGCAAAGGCGGCTGCCAGATACACGGGTGGTTTGGAGTGCTCGGTCTTGCCCGATTCTTCGAGCAAACGACGAGCGTCGTGGATAGATTCTATGATGTTCACAGCGGACTTCTTCCGATGGCGATGCTCCATCATCGCGCGGAATGTTTAACGACCGCTTGCTTCGCCCCATTCTACGGCCCAAGCTGTGCATAACAGCGTATGCCGACCTCCCGTTTCGAAAAGCCTTCCCATGATCCTCGTCGTCGATAACTACGACAGCTTCACCTACAATCTCGTCCACTATCTGGCCCAGCTAGGGGCGCAGACACACGTCATCCGCAATGATGATCTGACGGTAGAAGAAGCCCTTGCGCTCAAGCCCGAGGCCATCCTGCTCTCGCCCGGTCCATGTGATCCGGATAAGGCCGGTATCTGTCTGCCTATTCTGAAAACCGCGCCGGAAAGCATGCCGATCTTGGGCGTCTGCCTCGGCCACCAGTCAATCGGTCAGGCCTTTGGTGGCAATGTCGTGCGCGCCAAGTCGCTGATGCACGGCAAGACTTCGCTTATCCACCACGAAGGCGGCGGCGTATTCAAAGACCTGCCTCGTCCGTTTACCGCCACGCGTTACCACTCGCTGGCTGTCAAACGCGAGACCCTGCCCGACTGCCTCGAAGTCACAGCATGGACCGAGAACGGCGAGATCATGGGCCTGTCGCACAAGACGCGCCCGATCCACGGCGTACAGTTCCACCCCGAGTCCATTGCCACCGAACACGGCCACGACCTGATCGGCAACTTCCTCGACTTTGCCAATATCAAGCGCACGGCGATGGTCTGAGGCCATGGACAGCTTCAAACCGCTGCTGGCTAAGCTGGTCGATGGCCAAGTCCTGACCGGCGACGAGGCACAGGGCTTCTTTGCCGCCTGCCTACGCGGCGAGCCAACCCCCGCACAGGTCGCCGCCGCCATCACCGCCCTTCGGGTGCGGGGCGAGACGGTCGAGGAAATCACCGCCTTTGCCCGCGCCATGCGCGCCGCCGCCCTGTCGCTGGATCACCCGTTCGAGGATGTTGTCGATACCTGCGGCACAGGTGGCGACGGGGCCCATACCTATAATATCTCCACCGCCGCCAGCTTTGTGCTGGCCGGTGCTGGCCTGCGCGTCGCCAAGCACGGCAACCGCGCCATGAGCAGCAAGTCCGGCTCCTCTGATGTGCTAGCCGCGCTGGGTGTGAACCTCGATGCCACGCCCGCCCAACAGGCTGTGGCGCTCAACGATGCGGGCATCGCCTTCCTGTTTGCGCCCACCTATCACGGGGCCATGCGCCATGTCGGACCGGTGCGCGCCGAGCTTGGTTTCCGTACCGTGTTCAACCTGCTCGGACCGCTGTGCAATCCAGCAGGGGCCAACCGTCAGGTCATGGGCGTTTATGACCCCGCCCTGTTGGAACCTCTGGCCGAGGTTCTGGGCCGTCTGGGTGCCAAACGCGCATGGACCGTCAATGGTCAGGGTCTGGACGAGTTGACCACCACAGGCCCGACCGACGTGGCCGAATGGAAAGACGGCACCGTAACCCGTTTCACCATCACGCCCGAAGACGCTGGCCTTCCCCGCGCCACACTAGCCGACATTCAGGGCGGTGATGCCGAAGTCAACGCCGCCGCCCTTCGCGCGCTTTTGAACGGCGAAAAGGGCCCCTATCGCGACATCGTCCTGATGAACGCCGCCGCCGCCCTTGTGGTATCGGACAAGGCCGAAACCCTGAAACAGGGTGCCGAGATCGCCGCCACCGTCATTGATGAGGGCCGCGCCCTTGCCGCGCTGGACGCCCTCGTCCGCGCCTCCCACACCCCAGTAGAGACCGAAGTATGAGCGACATTCTGGACCGTATCGCCGCCTATAAGCGCGAGGAAGTCGCCACCCGCAAAGCCGCCATCACCGTCAGTGCGCTCGAGGCTCTGGCCAAGGGCGCATCTGCCCCGCGCGGGTTTATGAACGCCTTGGCCGACACAGCGATGAAGACGGGTCGCCCCGCCCTGATCGCCGAGATCAAAAAGGCCAGTCCCTCCAAGGGACTGATCCGTCCCGACGACTTCAACCCGCCCGAACTTGCGCGTGCATATGAGCGCGGCGGTGCCACCTGCCTGTCCGTCCTGACCGATGGCCCCAGCTTTCAGGGCGATGACAGCTATCTGGTTGCCGCGCGCGAGGCCGTGTCCCTTCCCTGCCTGCGCAAGGACTTTCTGGTCGATCCGTGGCAGGTCGCCGAGAGCCGCAGCTTAGGGGCCGACTGCATCCTGATCATCATGGACATGATCGACGACGCCGTCGCCGCCGACCTGCTGGCCGAGGCCGACCGTTTCGGCATGGACGCCCTGATCGAAACACACGACGAACAGGAAATGGCCCGCGCCAGCACACTGGTCGAAGGCCGCGACAACGCCTTGATCGGCGTCAACAACCGCTCACTACGCACCTTCGAGGTCGATTTGGCCAATACCGAGACACTGGCCCTGCTGGCCCCGCCCCGCGCGCTTCTAGTGGCCGAAAGCGGCATCTTCACCCCTGAAGACGTCGCCCGCGTCGCCACCGCCGGCTCCAAAGCCATCCTCGTCGGCGAAAGCCTCATGCGTCAGGATGATGTGGAAGCGGCGACAAGGGCCTTGCTGGCCTAGTCAGCCCAGCTTACGCCCCCTCAAACACTTCGTGGTCCCCACGGGTGAGGAACAACACCTCCTCCCCTTCGCCAGCGGGGAAGGTGTCGCGGCGCACCGCGCCGTGACGGAGGGTCTTGTCAGTTCACTTGGACAGCGTTTGCCAAACGGCTTCAGCCGCTTTGTCAGCTTTAGATTTTGCCCATATAAGTTCAGCAAACATCCAAACCACAATTAGAATGGCAAATAGAAACCCTATCTCCATTCTAATCTTGTAGCCCCCATAACCAAAAAATCCACAAAAAATAGCAAATGCTACGGTTCTTACGACCCAAAATTTGTAACAACTTTCAACAACTGACTTATAACAACACGACCAAATATTCCAAACATCTTCATTTCCATCATATTTAAAGCTAAAATGTTTTTTAACTAAATTTTTAAACTCCCATTTACTAACGACCTCAAATGAATAACAAATTACAAATGCTATAAAAAATCTATAAAAGAATTCGCCGGTTATATTTTCCATCACAAATCATCCACGATCTGTTCTGCCGCCTGCGCCTCTTCTCTCAACCACTTCACGAACAAGCGCGCCGGCTCGGACACGCTGCTGCGGCGGGTGAGGACGTGGTAGGCCATGTCGGTCGTCAGCGCGCCGTCTGCAAATGGTGCAACAAGACGGCCCGAAGCCAGATCATCCGCCACAAACGCATACGGGGCCAGCGCCACGCCCTGTCCGTGGATGGCCGCGTCGATGGCCATGGCAGTCTGGTCTACGCGGGTGCCGGATGACACGTCCACGTCCTTGACCTTGTGCGTTTTGACCCACATCGCCCAGTCGGGGCGCTGCTCCTCCAGATCACTCGGACGCAGGTGGATCAGCACATGGTGCTTCAGGTCCGACGGTTTCTTCAGCGCCTTGGCACCCACCATCAACTGTGGCGCACACACAGGGATCACATCAGCCCCGATCAGGCGTTCAGAGCGCACGCCCGTATAAGGCCCGCGCCCGTAACGCACCGCCACATCCACGCGCCCGCCCGCCACGTCCGTCAGGCGCATATCCGCCGACAGCCACAACTCGACCTCGGGATGGGCGGCGGCAAAGCGCGCAATGCGCTGGGTCAGCCATTTGGACGCAAACGACGGCGGCACAGACACCGACAGGGCATAGCGACGGTCGGGGCGGTACAGCAAATCCCCTGCCCGTTTCAGATAATCAAACCCGTCGCGCAACAACGGATATAGCTCGGCCCCCAGTTCGGTCAGGGCAATCTGACGCCCTTCGCGGTGGAACAGGGGCGCACCCGCATGCTGTTCCAGAATACGGATTTGCTGGCTGATCGCGCCGGGCGTTACCGACAGTTCCTCGGCGGCGCGGGTGATGTTCAAACGACGCGCAGCGGCCTCGAACGCCTTCAGCGAGTTCAGCGGCGGCAGGCGACCATCCAGCGGGCTTTCCTTGCTCATTGGCCCATCCATTCGGCGGTCGGCAGGTTGCGGCTACGCAAATAAGCCGGATCATACAGTTTGGTGGCGTATCGCTGGCCGCTGTCGCACAGCACGGTCACAATGGTGTGGCCCGGCCCCATTTCCTTGGCCATGCGGATGGCACCGGCCACGTTCACGCCGCTGGACCCGCCAAGGCACAGGCCCTCATGCTGGACCAGATCGAACAGCACCGACAACAGTTCCTCGTCACCGATCTGATAGGCGTAATCCACCGCATCCAGCCCCGTCAGATTGCCGGTAATGCGGTTCACGCCGATGCCCTCGGTGATCGAACTGCCCTCGCCCTTCAACACGCCTTCCTTGAAATAGGAATACAGCGCCGCCCCCGGCACATCGGCCAAGCCGATCTTCAGGTCGGGGTTCTGCTCTTTCAGATAAGTCGTCGTGCCGACCAGCGTGCCGCCCGAACCGACGGCACAGATAAAGCCGTCCACCTTGCCGCCCGTCTGTTCCCAGATTTCAGGGCCGGTGCCCTCATAGTGGGCCAGACGGTTCGACAGGTTGTCGAACTGGTCGGCGTAAAAGGCACCGTGCGGCTCGGTTTCGTTCAGTTCCTGCGCCAAGCGGCGCGAATAGTGGACGAAGTGATTGGGGCTGCTGAACGGGGCCGGATCAACCTCGATCAGCTTGGCCCCATGCAGACGCACAGCGCGCTTCTTTTCCTCGGTCTGGGTGCGCGGCATCACGATCACGACCGGATGGCCCAGCGCCGCCCCGACCATGGCCAGACCAATGCCCGTATTGCCCGCCGTGCCCTCGACAATCGTGCCGCCGGACTTCAGCGCCCCGCTGGCCCGCGCCTTCAGAATAATACTGAGCGCCGCACGGTCCTTGATGGACTGTCCGGCATTCAGAAATTCTGCCTTCCCGAGTATCTCGCACCCCGTCTCCTCCGACGCCCGTTTCAGGCGCAGCAAAGGCGTTTGGCCGATCAAACCCAGGACATCAGACGCGACACGCATTTAGAATTCCGCACTGCAAAAGGAGGTTTCCTTCTTTTAGGCAGGTTTTAGGGAATCTAACAATCGAGATGCCCCAAAAATGATGATTGATAGCAATCCTATAGCTTGACAGTATGAGCCCTCAAACACGGGGGAAATGCAAATGAAACGGTGGCAACGTCAGCTCGATGAGCATCCATTGACAAGCTCACTCGCCAAAATCGAGGAAATCCTTTCTCAGGGGATTTCTACGACAGATCAAATTCAAAACTACGAATTTGTACGTCTATCAAAGATAATAAAGCGAACTAAAGATTCCATAAAACAATTAGATCCCGAATTTGCGCCCGTTGATCAAATGCATTCAGTCCAAAACTTTATTATAAATCACAATATAGTTTCCCAAGTTCACGATTCTATTAATAATAAAAATTACAGCACGCTTGCGTCAATTAATAATTCTTTTGACGGAGTAATGTCTCAAATAAATCTTATAAATAAATCAATAACAAGATCTAACTCTTCTAAAATTGATCACGCTATATCAAGTTCCCACCTTCAGAGATTTATTGCGCTTATTGCAAAAGAACAAACTCAAATGAATATATTATATCAAGAAAGACAAAGAAAATTAATTCTATTTCTCAACAATCGATAGAACTTATTCAAAAACTTGAGAACAAAGAAAAAGATTTTAATGAAAAAACGATAGATTTAACAAACCAGTTGAATGAAACAAATATAACGGCCAAAAAATTTTCGGAAACCAAAATAAAACTAGATACTGAGGTAAACAACAAAGTAAACGAAATCAGATCAAGCTACGTATCTAAAATTGAAGAATTGTTATCCGATTTTAAAGAACGCATAAGCGAAAGATCATCAATAACAGACGACAAATTGAATAATGTTGAAGAAGAAGCGAATTCAAAATTAGATAAAATTGTACAGCTCTACGGACTTGCCGCGAGAGATTCTGTCACAGGTGGACACAAGCAAATCGCAGATAATGAAGGAATATATGCAAATAAGTGGCGTAGAGCTACTGTGCTAATTATACTGGCTACTATTGGTTGGCTTTTTTATAGCCTCAAGTTCTACAATCCTATCACTTCTAATGATAGAGATTTTTGGTTTGCCGCCGCTAAATCGCTATCTTTAACAACAATTATGATTTCATTTGCTGTTTATGCGTCTAAGCAAGCTGCGCTTCATAGATTAAATGAAAAAAAATCGCGGGCATTTTTCTTGCAGGTTCAAGCTTTTGATCCGTTTATTCAAGATCTACCGGACTCCGTTCGACAAGAACTGAAGCGGAATATAAGTGAGAGAATATTTTCTGGAGACAATAGTGAATCAGATAAATTATTGCTCGATAATAGTGATTATAAATCCTTAGATAAGACCCTTGAAATTATGGAAAGCTTGAAAAGAATATTCTCAACCGATAAGTAGGATAAATAATCGACTGGAGCGAGCCCATAAACGCGACAAATCAACTGCGGAAACCCGTCGCTTGCCTCTACCTCCGCGCTTACCACCACATAGGATCATCTCGGTGCCTAACCCATCCTCTACATTGAGCCAAGCATGGCTGGCCTAAAAGACAAGCGGGGGTTCATTGATAAAGACCGCATCGACCTGACCGAGCGTCAGTCGGTGGAGTACTGGATGAAGAAGTGGGGTGTGACTCGCGATCAGATCGTGACGGCGCACCGTAAGGTCGGGCGCATGACCAAGGACATTGCTGCCGAGCTGGGCAAGAAGCGCTAAGCGCCCCGCTCTAGCCGCTGGCCGCTGGCCGCCACCCTCACTCGCCGTCATCCTCCGGCTTGACCGGAGGATCCAGTGACTGGGCTGAGTGGGTTGAGGGTTTTTGGATCCCCCGATCTGCGCCGCTAGGCGGCTTGTCGGAGGATGACGGAGTGGATGGTGGTGCAAAAGAAAAGGCCCCGGGGAAACCGGGGCCTTTTGCTGTTTTAGCGATGTGGCCTGATCAGATGTGGATCACGCGGCCATAGGCGTCGAGGGCGGCTTCGTGCATGGCTTCCGACATGGTCGGGTGTGGATAGACGATGCCGTGGATGTCCTCTTCCGTCGCTTCCATCGTGATGGCGGTGACGTAGCCCTGGATCATCTCGGTGACTTCGTGGCCGATCATGTGGGCACCGATCAAGGCCCCCGTCTTGGCGTCGAAGATGACCTTTACGAAGCCCTCGGTTTCACCCGAGGCGATGGCCTTGCCGTTCACGCGGAACGGGAAGCGGCCGATCTTGACCTCGCGCTTGGCTTCGCGTGCGCCCTGCTCCGTCACGCCGACAGACGCGACCTGAGGCTGGGCATAGGTGCAGCCAGCGATGGGCGAGTTCACGTTCGGGGTTGCAAAGCCCGCAATGTGTTCTGCCGCGTGGATGCCCTCGTGCGAGGCCTTGTGGGCCAGCCACGGCGCACCGGCGCAGTCGCCGATGGCATAGAGGCCCTTCACATTGGTCTGACAGTGGCCGTCGGTCTTGATGTGACCGCGGTCCAGTTCGACGCCCAGCGCCTCAAGGCCAATGCCATCGGTGTTGGCCGTGATGCCGACCGCCGAGATGCAGACCTCGGCCTCCAGTGTCTCGGCCTTGCCGCCGACCTCGATAGCCACCGACACGCCCGAAGCCGTCTTGGTGACTTTCGTGACCTTGGCACCGGTCTTGAACTTGATGCCGCGCTTTTCAAAGCCCTTCTGGGCGGCCTTGGACACTTCTTCGTCCTCGACCGGCATGATGCGATCAATGGCTTCCACCACAGTCACGTCTGCGCCCAGAGCGCGATAGAAGCTGGCGAACTCGATGCCGATAGCGCCCGAGCCGATGACCACAAAGGTCTTCGGCAGCTTTTTAGGCGCCAGCGCGTCGCGGTAGGCCCAGATCTTGTCGCCGTCCGCTTCCAGACCGATCTGCTTCAGCGCGCGGGCGCGAGCGCCCACGGCCAGCATGACCGACTTCGCGTTCAGAACCTTCTCGCCGCCCTTGTTCAGGGTCACGACCACCTTCGGCGCAGCAGAGCCTTTCTCGAGCTTTGCGGTGCCTTCGATGACCTCGATCTTGTTCTTCTTCATCAGGAAGCCAACGCCCTGATTGAGCTGCTTGGCCACGCCACGCGAACGCTGGATGATGGCGTCGAAGTCGAACGAGGCGCCCGAGGCAGACAGGCCGTATTCCTTCAGGTGCGACAGGCTCTCGAACTTCTCGCCCGACTTCAGCAGGGCCTTGGTCGGGATACAGCCCCAGTTCAGGCAGATACCGCCGAGGTTTTCACGCTCGACGATAGCAACCTTCAGGCCCAGTTGGCTGGCGCGGATCGCGGCGACATAGCCGCCGGGACCCGAACCGATCACTACGAGATCAAAATCACTCATATGCTTTGATCCTTAGGCCAGCATCGACAGCGGGTTTTCAAGCAACGGCTTGAAGGCCTGCAGGAAGCGGGCACCGACAGCACCATCAACCACGCGGTGATCGCAGGTCAGGGTAACGGTCATAACGGTGGCCACAGCCAGTTGGCCGTTCTTGACGACCGGACGCTGCTCGCCTGCACCCACGCTCATAATGCAGCCCTGCGGCTCATTGATGATCGAGGTGAACTGCTTGATGCCGAACATACCGAGGTTGGACACCGAGAAGGTGCCGCCCTGGAACTCTTCCGGCTTCAGCTTGCGATCGCGGGCGCGGGTGGCGAGGTCTTTGGACTCGGTCGCGATCTGGGCCAGACCCTTGGTCTCGGCCTTGCGGATGATCGGGGTGATCAAACCGCCATCGATCGCCACAGCCATCGACACGTCGGCATTGTGGTGCATGGCGATGCCTTCAGGCGTGTAGGAAGCATTGGCTTCCGGCACGGCCTTAAGCGCCATAGCAGCGGCCTTGATGACGAAGTCGTTGACCGACACCTTGATGCCGCGCGGTTCCAGCATCTTGTTGATCTGGGCGCGGGCCGCCATCAGGGCGTCCAGCTCCACGTCGATGAACAGCGGGAAGTGCGGGACATTATTGACGCTGTCGACCAGACGGCGGGCAATAGCCTTGCGCATGCCGTCCAGCGGAACGAGGTCATAGGTGCCGTCGGGGATACCCAGTTGCGCCAGCGAAGGCGTGGCCTTGGCGGCAGCCGGTGCAGCAGCGGCTACGGCCGGAGCCGAAGCGGTAGCACCACCTGCGCCTTGAGCGGCCTCGACGTCGCGCTTGACGATACGGCCATGCGGGCCGGTGCCCTTGATGGCTTTCAGATCAAGGCCAGCCATGGCCGCCAGACGGCGGGCCAGCGGCGAAGCGAAGATACGCTCGCCCGAAGCGGCCACCCGAGCCGGAGCGGCTTTAGGCGCTTCAGCCTTGGGAGCCTCAGGCTTAGGCGCTTCCTTCTTAGCTTCGGCAGCCGGAGCGACCTCGGCCTTCTTAGGCGCCGGAGCCACATCGTCACCCGCCAGACGGGCGATTGGCGTGTTGACCTTCACACCCTCGGTGCCTTCGGCAACGAGGATTTCCAAAACTTCGCCTTCGTCCACAGCCTCGACTTCCATCGTGGCCTTGTCGGTTTCAATCTCGGCGATGACATCACCGGCAGAGACAGTGTCGCCCACCTTGATGTGCCATTTGGCCAGGACGCCCTCTTCCATGGTCGGAGAAAGGGCTGGCATCAGGATATCGGTCATCAGACATTCCCCCCTTGCGGCGAGACAGGTTCGGCGACGGTGCGGACATTGTCCGCCTTGATCACGTCGCTGAGGCCCTGAAGGATACGGTTATAGGCTTGCGCCTCGTTGTGGCCGTGGCGAACGGCATAGCCGTGCGCCATATGGCGCGCGGCATAGGCCAGCAGTTCACCGAACTTGATCGGGTCGTTGAAGGCAGGCTTCACGGCCATGACCGGTTCGTCCTTCGACCACCACATACGCAGCAGTTCGACGGCCTGTTCGTCAGCAGCGACGCTGTCCGGTACAGTCAGTTCGAACTCTGCACTCATGCCATCACCTGCTTCACAGCAGCAACGATCTTGTCCACGCCCGGCAGGGACAGGACTTCGAGGTTCGCAGCATAGGGCAGCGGCACGTCTTCCTGGTGCACGCGCAGCGGCGGGGCATCCAGATAGTCGAAGGCCTCGGCGATCACGCTGGCAACCACTTCGGCACCGACACCCATGCGACCCCAGCCCTCTTCGGCCGAGACCAGACGGTTGGTCTTCTTGACGCTGTTGATGATGGTGTCGGTATCCAGCGGACGCAGGGTACGCAGGTCAACGACTTCGGCCGAGATGCCTTCTTCGGCCAGCTGCTCTGCGGCTTGCAGGGCAAAGCCGACCATACGGCTGTGCGCCGTGATGGTGACATCGGTGCCTTCGCGACGGACCTTGGCCTTGCCGATCGGCACGACATAGTCTTCCAAGTCCGGCACATCGAACTCGTGACCGTACATCATCTCGTGTTCGAGGAAGACGACCGGGTTCGGATCACGGATAGCAGCCTTCAGAAGGCCCTTGGCATCGGCAGCATCATACGGCGCGATAACCTTCAGGCCCGGAATCTGGGCGTACCATGCCGAATAGTCCTGAGAGTGCTGGGCCGCCACGCGGCTGGCAGCGCCGTTAGGACCACGGAACACCATCGGACAGCGGATTTGACCGCCCGACATGTACAGGGTCTTGGCCGCCGAGTTGATCACATGGTCGATGGCCTGCATGCCAAAGTTCCACGTCATGAACTCGACGATGGGCTTCAGACCGGCCATGGCCGCACCGACACCCAGACCGGCAAAGCCATGCTCGGTAATCGGGGTATCCACCACGCGCTGCGGACCGAATTCCTGCAACAGATCACGGCTGACCTTATATGCACCCTGATACTGGGCAACTTCCTCGCCCATCAGGAACACGGCATCGTCGCGACGCATTTCTTCGGCCATCGCATCACGCAAAGCGTCACGGATGGTGGTCTTGACCATCTTGGTGCCAGCCGGAATTTCCGGATCGGGCAGGTCCGTGGTCGGGCGCGCAGCCGGAGCCGCAGCCTTGGGTGCCACAACCGGAGCCTCGGCTTCGGTCTGGGTCATAGGTTCGCTTTGAGGCGCTGCCTTCTTCGGTGCAGGAACAGCCTCGTCACCCGACAGACGGGCAATCGGGGTGTTTACCTTCACGCCCTCGGTGCCTTCGGCCACGAGGATTTCCAGCACTTCGCCTTCATCGACAGCCTCAACTTCCATCGTGGCTTTATCGGTTTCAATCTCGGCAATCACCTGACCGGCAGAGACGGTATCACCCGCCTTGATATGCCATTTGGTCAGCGTGCCTTCTTCCATGGTGGGCGACAGCGCCGGCATCAGAATGTCGGTCACGGATCAGGCCTCCACGTAAACGTCAGTGTAAAGCTCGGACGGATCGGGTTCCGGGCTTTCTTGAGCAAATTGAACGGCTTCGGCTACGATAGCCTTCACCTCGTTATCGACGGCTTTCAGCTCGTCCTCGGATACCTTGGCAGCGGCCAGCAGCATCTTGATATGGTCGATCGGGTCGCGGGTCTTCTTGACCTCGTCCACCTCTTCCTTCGTGCGGTATTTCGCAGGATCGGACATCGAGTGGCCGCGATAGCGATAGGTCTTCACTTCAAGAATGTACGGACCTTCACCAGCACGGGCACGGGCCACAGCACGCGCCGCGGCATCGCGAACAGCCAGTACGTCCATGCCGTCAACCTGCTCGCCCGGAATGCCGAACGAAGCGCCGCGCATATAAAGCTCGGTCGTCGAGGACGCACGGTCGATGGCAGTCCCCATCGCATACTCGTTGTTCTCGATGATGTAGATGGCCGGCAGCTTCCACAGCTGGGCCATGTTGAAGCTTTCGTAAACCTGACCCTGGTTGGCTGCGCCATCGCCAAAATAGACGAACGATACCGAGTCATCGCCACGATACTTGCCGGCAAAGGCCAGACCGGTGCCCAGAGCCACCTGCGCGCCCACGATGCCGTGGCCGCCATAGAAGCCGGTCGGCACATCGAACATGTGCATCGAACCGCCCTTGCCCTTGGAAGAGCCGCCGATGCGGCCCGTCAGTTCGGCCATGACCTCTTTCGGGTCCATGCCCGCGACCAGCATGTGGCCGTGGTCACGATAGCCCGTGATGATCTTGTCATAGCCCTGCTTGACGCTTTCCTGCACGCCAACAGCCACAGCTTCCTGACCGATATACAGGTGGCAGAAGCCACCGATCAGGCCCATGCCATAAAGCTGACCTGCACGCTCTTCAAAGCGGCGGATAAGGACCATCTCGCGATAGTAACGCAGCAGGTCTTCTTTCGAAGCCTGAGGCGTGTTCGGAATTCTGATATCATCCTGTTCGGATGAAGATTTCTGAACCGCGGCTTTCGCCATTCCGGCATCTCCCGGTTACGCCCCGCTACCGGGGACTCTTCTCATTACGATAAGAAGGGTTTAGCAGCCTTGGCTCTGCCTTAGCAAAGCGCAGTTTCGTGTTGTAACACGAGTTTAGCCAGCGCGGATGGCTTCGGGCGGGCGCGATCCCGTTGTGTGGACACGCACAACATAGTCGCGCGGATCGGCAAATCCGATCACGGCGCGGGCGCGTTCTTCCAGAAGGTCACGCGAAAGACTGCTGGAACGCAGGTAGCGAACACGCACTTCCAGATCCTGTCTTTCTTCAAGCAGGTGTGACAACTCGGCCTGACGCTTGCGTAGAAGCTCTTCACGCGCCTTGCCGCTCAGGACGCCGCGCTCGCCCGTCAGCCCATGTACGCCAAAGTACAGGACTGCAAGCAAGATCAGAACTGACGGTAAATACGGCTTCATCTGCTCTATCACTGACGCCGCTCCTTCTGAGCGAGGGCACGAATCCAACCCGTGCACGAAAATGGTTAGTTAAGAATTAAAAACTCCGCCGCCGGATCACCGACGACGGAGTTTCTGTAAATCTTTGCAATTTAACGGAGGAAACCCTCCGGCAAAGCTTAACGCAGCAGCATACCGTCGCCGTAATAGATGGCTTGGTCGCCCAACAGCTCTTCAAGACGCAGCAGCTGGTTATACTTGGCCACCCGGTCCGAACGGGCCAGCGAGCCGGTCTTGATCTGACCGCAGTTCGTGGCCACGGCCAGATCGGCGATGATGGAGTCTTCGGTTTCACCCGAACGGTGCGACATCACCGAGGTGTAACCCGCACGGTGCGCCATATCGACGGCATCGAGGGTTTCCGACAGGGTACCGATCTGGTTGACCTTGATCAGAATCGAGTTGGCCAGACCTTCGCCGATACCGGCGGCCAGACGGGCCGGATTGGTTACGAACAGATCGTCACCGACCAGTTGTACGCGATCACCCAGACGCTCGGTCAGCAGCTTCCAACCCTCGAAATCGTCTTCAGCACAGCCGTCCTCGATCGACACGATCGGGAAACGCTCAACCAGATCGGCCAGATAACCAACCATGCCGTCGGCGTCGAAATTCTTGCCTTCGCCTTCGAGATTGTACTTGCCACCCTTGAAGAACTCGGTCGAAGCAACGTCGAGTGCCAGATGGAAGTCTTCACCGGCCAGATAACCCGCAGCTTGACCGGCCTTGGTGATGAAGCTCAGGGCTTCTTCGGCCGAGCCAAGGTTCGGTGCGAAACCGCCCTCGTCACCAACATTAGTATTGTGACCGGCATCTTTCAGCTGCTTCTTCAACGCGTGGAAGATTTCAGCCCCCATACGCAGACCTTCCGAGAAGGTGGCAGCGCCGGTCGGCATGATCATGAATTCTTGGATATCGATCGGGTTGTCGGCATGGGCACCGCCATTGATGATGTTCATCATCGGGGTCGGCAGCACGCGAGCAGAAACGCCACCGATATAGCGGTGCAGCGGCAGGTTGGCCGAAATGGCCGAAGCCTTGGCCACAGCCAGCGATACGCCGAGAATGGCGTTTGCACCCAGACGGGCCTTGTTCTCGGTACCGTCCAGCTCGATCAGAGCTTCGTCGATACGGCGCTGGTCTTCGGCATCTAGACCCGACAGGGCGTCAAAAATCTCACCATTGACGGCATCCACAGCCTTCTGGACGCCCTTGCCCAGATAAACGTCCTTGTCGCCGTCGCGCAATTCGACAGCTTCGTGAGCCCCTGTCGAAGCACCCGACGGCACAGCCGCACGGCCGAACGAGCCGTCTTCGAGGACAACATCCACCTCGACCGTCGGATTGCCCCGGCTATCAAGAATCTGGCGGGCAACAATGTCTGCAATATCGGTCATGGAACGATCCCGGCAAAACGCAGTGAAAAGAAGTGAGCGCCCTTTAGACCAAAGGCACCCGAGAAGCCAACCACCATGCACGGGACAAACGAAAACAGCGTGCGATTTCTCGCACGCTGTTCGAATTTGTCACCGATTAGGAAGATCGGCCGACCTGATCCGAGACTTAGTCTTCGGCTTGGGTCAGAACCTGACGACCGCGGTACATGCCGGTCTTCAGGTCGATGTGGTGCGAGCGACGCAGCTCGCCGGTGTCTTTGTCCTCGGTGTACGAGTTGGTGCCCAGAGCGTCATGCGCACGGCGCATGTTACGACGGGACGGGGATACTTTGCGCTTCGGAACGGCCATGTCCGTCTCAATCTCTAAGTCGGTGCGCCGAAAGGCGCGAAAAACAATAGCGGCGGCCACGAAAACCGGACCGCCACACGAGGCCGCGCTTATGCATGAAGCCGACGATGATTTCAAGGGGTAGTGCCGAAAGAGCTAAAACACCGCCATCAAGGCCTCTCAAAACCCCTTTTCGACCCCGAAGGGCATCCTATTCGCCGAAAGTCGTCAACGAATCAATGCGCGAAGCGACCTGCGACCGCTTCTCCAATCGCCATCGAACTGGTCAGGCCGGGGCTTTCGATACCAAACAGAGCCACCAAGCCTTCAATACCGTGCGATTCTACGCCGCGAAGCTGGAAATCCGGCTGAGGCTCGCCCTTGCCATGCAGCTTGGGACGAATGCCCGCATAGTCGGGGGCCAGTTTCTCGACCTGCACATCCGGCCAGAAGCGACGGATATAGCCCGCAAACACCTCGGCCTTGGCTGGATCGACCGAATAGTCCTCGGCCTCGACATAGGCCAGATCGGGACCAAACACGCCCTGCCCGCCCAGATCCTTGCGATAGTGCGTCCCCAGCGCCCCCGGAATGGGCGGCGGATAGATCAGGCGATTGAAAGGTGCAGGGCCTGACAGACGAAAATAGACGCCCTTGCCGAAATGGCCCGCAGGGATCAGGTCCGCCGGATAGCCCTCAATGCTGGCTGCCACCTTTTGTGCCGACAGGCCCGCCGCCGTCACCAACAGGCGGCTGGTGACGCTCATGGCCCCTTCGCCGCCGACATGGATGGTAAAACCGCCACCCGCCAGAGCCTCGGCCCACTCGAACGGTGCCGATGTGACCACAGAGCCACCCGCAGCCTCGATCTCGCCTTCTAGGGCCAGCATATAGCCATGACTGTCGAACAGGCCGCTTTCGGGCGACAGGATGGCCGCAATCGCATTCAACTGCGGCTCCAGCGCCCTCGCCTGTTCGCCGCTTAGAAGCTCCAGCCCCTCGACGCCATTGATGCGCCCCTGCTCCAGAATGGCCTCGATGCGCGGCACCTCGGCCTCTTCGGTGGCGACAACCAGCTTGCCGCACTTCCAGTGATCGACCTTATGGCTTTCAAGGAAATCATAGAGCAGCCGACGCCCCTCGACACAGAACTTCGCCTTGAGCGATCCGGTCGGATAATAGAGCCCTGCGTGAATGACCTCGGAATTGCGCGAGGACACGCCCTGCCCGATGTGCGGTTCCTTTTCCAGAACCAGGACCGTCAGTCCCCGTTTCGACAACGCCCGTCCGCAAGCCAGCCCTACGGCACCTGCACCCACAACGGTCGCATCGAAATCGAAAGACATTAGGTTCCGTATCTCCGCCTGGCTTCTGCCTCAAAACATTCGATCAGCTTGCGCACCGCCAGATCAAAGTTCGAATGCAGCATCATGTCGAGCATCTTGGATTTGAATGCGAAGTCGATCATGAACTCAAGACGGGTGCCACTCTCGTCGGGAAAAAACTCCCAGCGGTTCTTGAGGTGCTTGAACGGACCTCGCAGCAGGCCAACCTCGACCTTGGGCGCATTACGGTCATAACGTACCCAAGTCGAAAATTTCTCTGTCAGAACTGAAAAGCCGACACCGGCCTCGGCGTCCATGACTGTCACACCGTCCGCCTCTTCGCGGGTATTCCAGACACGCATGGACGTGATCCACGGGACGAATTGCGGATAGTGCTGAATATCCGCAACAAGCGCCGCCATTTGATCCGGCGCATAGGGCAGAATGCGCGTCAGTCGATGAACAGCCATGTCCGCCTTAGCGACGCAGTTGCGCTTCGCGGGCGGCCTTCAGACGGGCAAAGTCTTCACCCGCATGGTGCGACGAGCGCGTCAGCGGCGAGGACGACACCATCAGGAAGCCCTTGGCGCGGGCAATCGCCTCATAAGCCTTGAACTCTTCCGGCGTCACAAAGCGGTCAATGGCGGCGTGCTTGCGCGTCGGTTGCAGGTACTGGCCGATGGTGATGAAATCGACACCCGCCGAGCGCATGTCATCCATCACCTGCATCACTTCTTCCTTGGTCTCGCCAAGGCCGACCATGATCCCCGACTTGGTGAACTGGTTCGGATCGCGTTCCTTGACCATCTGAAGCAGACGCAAGGAGTGGAAGTAACGCGCACCCGGACGGATCTTGAGGTACAGGCGCGGAACGGTTTCAAGGTTGTGATTAAAGACGTCCGGCTTGGCGTCGATCATCACCTCGGCCGCACCATCCTTGCGCAGGAAGTCCGGCGTCAGAATTTCAATGGTCGTGTTGGGGGCCTGAAGGCGGATCTGGCGCACCACTTCGGCAAAGTGTGCTGCCCCGCCATCGGCCACATCATCACGGTCAACCGACGTGATGACGACGTGGTTCAGACCCATCTGCTGGACGGCCAGACCGACCTTGCCCGCTTCTTCGGGATCAAGCGGTTGCGGCAGGCCCGTCTTCACGTTGCAGAAGGCACAGGCCCGCGTGCAGGTGTCACCCATGATCATCAGGGTGGCGTGCTTCTGGCTCCAGCACTCGCCGATGTTCGGGCAGGCGGCCTCCTCGCAAACCGTGACCAGCCCTTTGGAGCGCACGATTTCCTTGGTGGCATTATACTGCCCCGAACCGGGTGCCTTAACGCGCAACCAGTCAGGTTTCTTCAGCACCGCCGATTCCGGGCGGTTCTGTTTTTCAGGGTGCCGCAATTGTGCCGGCGACGTCTTCAGGGTGTCGATCAGGGTGACCATGAGGGGCTATTTCGGCTTTTACGCTGCAATAGGCAAGGCGCCCTTCGTCTCACTATCGGTTTCTATTGCCGCCTTTTGGTCGAAAATCATTGCAATCCTCACGGAAGGTTTCAGAGTCTTTCCAAAATGGACCCACATCTTTAATGAGGTCCGCCCTAACGGACAAAGGGGGCCACCTGCCCGCCTAAGGAGGATCGCCTTGCGGCAATCGCTGGATTCCAAGCTGTACACGACCACGCTTATCGACGCCCTGATCGACGCGCGGGCCAAATATGGCGACAAGGAAATTCTCGAAGACCAGGATCGCAACCCGCTGACCTATACGGGTCTGATCCGTGCGGCCTTTGTACTGGGCCGCAAGATTGCCAACATGACCCAGAAAGGCGAGCGCGTAGCGATCCTGCTGCCATCGTCTATGGGTGTGGTCGTCACCTTCTTTGGCCTGCACGCGCATGGCCGTGTGCCGGTAATGCTGAACTTCACCGCCGGTGAAGCCAACCTCAAGGCCGCCATCAAGGCTTCGGGCGTCAAAAAAATTCTGACCGCCAAACGCTTCGTCGATCAGGCCGCTCTGGGCGATCTGGTCGAGGCGCTGGGTACCGTTGCAGAGATTGTCTGGCTGGACGATGTCCGCAAGACCATCGGCCTGAAAGACAAGCTTTACGGTCTAGCCGCCGGTGCTGCGCCCAAGCGTTTTGCCGTCAAAACCAGCCCGAACGATCCGGGTGTCATCCTGTTCACCTCTGGCAGCTTCGGCTCGCCCAAGGGTGTATTGCTGACCCAGCAGAACCTTGTGGCCAATGCCCGTCAGGTCGCCGACCATATCGCGCTGGACCCGTCATGGGTGCTGTTCAACCCGTTGCCGACCTTCCACTGCTTTGGCCTGACCGCAGGGGCCATCCTGCCTCTGCTCGAAGGCTTGAAGGGCTTCCAGTATCCGTCGCCGCTGCACGCCAAACAGATCACCGACCTGTTGCCTCAGGTTAAGGCCAACCTGCTGTTTGCGACCGATACCTTCCTGAACCAGTATGCCCGCGTGGCCGAACCCGACGACTTTGCCACCATCAAATTCGCAGTTGCCGGTGCCGAGCGCGTGCGCGACGAAACCCGCGCCCTGTTCGAATCCAAATTCGGCGGCATCGAACTGCTTGAAGGCTATGGTGCGACCGAGGCCGCCCCTGTCGTGGCCGTCAACAAGCCGGGCAAGAACCGTCCCGGTACTGTTGGCCAAATCCTGCCGGGTCTGGATCACCGTCTTGAGCCGGTCGAAGGCGTCGATGCCGGTGGCCGTCTCTTCATCAAGGGCCCGAACGTCATGGCCGGTTATCTGACCTCTGGCGATCCCTTGAAGTGGGACCCCATTGAAGACGGCTGGCTGGACACGGGCGACATTGTCGATGTGGACGACGAGGGATTCATCACCATTCGTGGACGCGCCAAACGCTTTGCCAAAATCGGCGGCGAGATGGTGTCCCTGACGGCCGTTGAAGGCATTGCCGGTGCCGTATGGCCCGACAACCGCCACGCCGTGGTTGCCATTGCCGACAGCCGCAAGGGCGAGAAACTGGTGCTGATCACGGACCGCGAGGGTGCAGAGTCTTCGGAGCTCAGCGCATGGGCGCGTGAAAACGGCGCACCCGAACTGGCCGTCCCCAAAAAGATCATCAAGGTTGCTGAAATCCTTGTTCTGGGCACCGGCAAGACCGATTATGTTTCCCTTCAGAAAATGGTCGAAGACGCTAAATAAGCGTCTGATCCGGGGGAGCATCTGAATGTCGTTACGCACATTTGACTGGCATGGGCTGACACTGGCGGCCCTGCGTATCGCCTCGGGCCTGCTGCTGGTTCAGCACGGCACGGCCAAGCTGTTCGGATTTCCGGGCGGTGATCGCGCCAATATCGACCTGAACACTCTGGTCGGCTGGTCCGGCCCCATCGAGTTTGCGGGCGGGTTGCTGATTATTCTGGGCCTGTTTACGCGCCCCGTCGCGTTTGTGCTGTCGGGCTTTATGGCGGCGGCCTATTTTATCGGCCACGCCTCCAGAGGCCTGTTCCCGCTGTTGAACGGCGGTGAACTGGCGGCACTGTACTGCTTTGTCTTCCTGTTTATCGCCGCCGCCGGTCCGGGCATGTTCGCCGTGGACCGCCGCCGCTAAAACGAGAAATGGCGCAGATCATACGATCTGCGCCATTTTCTTTAGACAGCCTACGGATCAGCCGATCCGCACTGCTTTCCTGCCTAGGTCGCGCGGATCAGCCGATTCGCACTCCGGTCATCGAAATAGAGCCACCCACGACCTCGTCATTGAAGAAGGCGACAGGTTCGCCCTCCTCCTGCTGGGCCGCGACATAAAGCAACGGCAGATAATGTTCGTCGGTCGGCACTGACAGTTGCGCATTCTCGGCCAGATGCACCCAGTCGATCAGGGCGTCGTGGTCACCGCGCAAAAAGGCCGCTTTCACCGCCTCGTTAAAGTCGGTCGCCCAGTCATAGGGCTCTCCGCCATCGCGCTTCCACGTCCTCAGATTGTGCACAAAGTCACCCGAGCCCGCGATCAGATAGCCTTCGTCCCGCAACGGCCTTAGAGCCTTGGCCAGTTCGTAATGGCCGCGCGTGTCCATGTCGCGGTTCAGCGACAACTGCACCACCGGCACATCGGCATCGGGCCACACGTGGGCCAGAACCGACCACGTGCCGTGATCCAGACCCCACTGGTCTGTTTGCACGGCGCCGGTCAGTTCCGACACTCGGGCCGCCAGTTCAGGCGAACCGGGTGCCGGATACTGCATGGCATGCAGCGCAGGCGGGAAACCACCAAAGTCATGGATAGTTTCCGGCTGCGCCATAGCGGTCACGCCCAGCCCGCGTGTCTCCCAGTGGGCGGACACCATAACCACGCCCTTGGGTTTACCGAGTTGCGCGCCCAGGGCCTTCCAGCCGTCGGCGAACTCTCCCCCCAGAGCATTCATGGGCGATCCATGCCCAAAGAAGATTACGGGCTGTTTCATAACCTTAACCGTGAAGTTTCTTGGCGATCTGCGCGATATGCTGGCCTTGGAAGCGTGCGCCATCCAGCTCGATCTGGTTAGGCATACGCGAACCGTCGCCCTTGGTCAGGGTGGTCGCACCATAGGGCGAGCCGCCAACGATCTCGTCCATGTTCATCTGGCCTGCGAACGAATACGGCAGACCGACAATCATCATGCCGTGGTGCAGGAAGAAGTTGTGCAGGCCGCTAAAGGTGGTTTCCTGACCGCCGTGCTGGGTCGCCGAGGCGGTGAACGCACCACCGACCTTACCGATCAGCTTGCCTTGCGCCCACTGGCCACCGGTTTGATCAAGGAAGGCGCGCATTTGCGATGCGGCCGAGCCAAAACGTGTGCCTGCGCCGATGATGATGGCGTCATAGTTTTCCAGATCGGCCACAGTGGCGATCGGGGCTTCCTGATCCATCTTGTAATGGGCGTTGCGGGCCACTTCTTCCGGCACAGTTTCTGGTACGCGCTTCACATCGACAATAGCGCCTTCAACCTGACCGGCACCTTCGGCAACAGCATAGGCCATCTGTTCGATATGGCCGTAGGTCGAATGATAAAGCACGAGAATCTTGGGCACTGGAAACTCCGGAAAATAGAACATCGCGCCATTCAGTAACAGCACATGTTCCATTTAATGGCTTCACCCTGACGCGCAAGTCACTCAGGCAATTATTTTATCATCCGGCTCCCGACCGATCGGGCAAACGCGATCATAAAACAGCATGTCCGCCGGCACCTTCATCCCGCGCGACAAGCGAAAGCGGTGTTCGACCACCATGGCCTGCTGCTCGATATTCAGCCCGTCCCAGTGACACATATCGCTGACCGGATAGATATAGGACGCCGTGCTGTCCCCGGCCCTGATCTTGGCGAACAGCAGGTTCACGCCCTGCTGGGCCTGCCAGACATGCACCATCTCGTGCACAAAGATCGCCTGTATCGCCAAGGGGGCCAGCGCTATGTCCGCGTGATAATAACGGTCCGGCCACGATATCCATTCGCGCCCGAACCACCGCCCCGGCACAAAGGCCCGCACAAGCGGCCATGGAGAACGGAACACCCGCACCCGATCCAGACCTATAGCCGTGCCGAACACCTCGCGGGCCAGTTCGCGCTCATTAAACGTCAGAGGTCGGATACGGGGGAATTTCAAAGGGCGGAACCTCCGGGCGGGCCTACCCATTCCCAGTGCCACGGCTCGAAGGCATAGGGCACAAAGCCGAACCGTTCGGCATTCTTGACCAGCCAGCGATAGGTCTGGGTCTGGGTCATATAGCGACGGTTGTGAGAATGGGTTGAATCCACGCCATAGCCCAGTAAATGCCCGACATAGATATCCAGCGCCGTCCCCGTCCGGTGCGCCGAACAGGCGGCGCGGCGCACCCCGTCGCAATTGCCGTCACGCGCACAACGGGCGGCATCCGCCTCCGGATCGCGGAAGGACGAGAATATCTGCAACAGTTCCGGCTGGGTTGCCATTTCAGGCACCTCGCGACGGGCAGCCGCCACCATTTCGCGATAGGCCTCCAGCACATCGCGACGGGCCATGCGCGTCATCCGTTCGGCATGTTCTTCACCGGCCAACAGATAGGACAGGTCGGCTATCGGCGGCGGTGACGGGCACTCCCCGCGAATACGCGCCAGAATGAACGGTCTGCGCTCCTGCCACAGGCCACGGAACACAGCAAAGGTCGCAGCATCGAACTGGCCGTTAGACATCAGGCCTTGCCGGATCTGGAACAGGGACAGCTTTTCCGCAAAGGCCGAAGATGTCGGGTCACACCCCGTCCCCAGCTCTTTCTGGATCAGCGGCACATAGGTTTCCCAACCCATTTCGTCGGGACCAAATGGCGACCACTGCATCGCATACAGATTGATACTGTTGGCCGATGCCGCTTCACCAAACGTATCAGCCGCACGATCACAGATTTCTGCTTCTACGGCTGGCGCACCTTCGGCCGTATCCTTGACCAGCGCCATGGCCGGAGCCACGGACAGAGCCACAGCCAGACCTGCAATCGAACCTGCCCCCCAACGAAGCGCAGACCGCATTTTGAATCGCAAAGACATGTGCCCAAGGAGGCCCGATTGCGCCGCCCTTCGCAACCCCGTTCATCGATCTTCAATCTGTCCTCGCACCAGACGACAGATCAGACCATCATACAGGCTCTGTGAATCGCTGATGCGGATACCTGCACATGTCCACCAGCCCGCGCCGTTCCAATGCCGTTCTGGCAGCCTTTAGCGGACCCTGCCTGCCACTGGCCGCATTCGGCGTGGCCCTGCCCGTTACCTTGCCAGAGTTTTACGCCACCCATATCGGGCTGGAACTGGGTGTGGTAGCCGCCGTCTTTATGGCCGTGCGGCTGATTGATATCGGCTTTGATCCCTTCATCGGCTGGGCCATGGACCGCACCCGCACACCCATGGGCCGTTACCGCCCGTGGATGTTGGCATCGGCTCCTATTCTGATGATCGCGGCCCTGATGATGTTCGTCATGGCCAAGCCCGGCGATGGTCCGGTCTACCTGTTTGGCTGGCTTTTGTTCCTCTATCTCGGCTTTTCGATGGGGACGCTCGGCCAGATGGGATGGGCCGCCGTCCTTGCCCCCGAATACAACCAGCGCAGCCGCGTTTATGGCTGGTGGCAGGTGTTCAATATCATCGGCGTGATCCTGATCCTTGTCTTGCCGACCATCGTGGTGCGTGGCGGTTTCGGCACCTATGCCGACGGCGTAAAGTGGATGGGTTGGGGCATTATCGTCGCCCTGCCGGTTACGCTGGCCATCGCCTATTTCGCGGCGCCCGAGCCGCCTCTGGCCTCGGCCAAACCGCATGGCGGTATCCGCACATGGCTGGGCCTGTTCAAGCTGAAGACCGTGCGTAAGCTGCTGCTGGCAGACCTTTTGCTCGGCATCGCGCCGGGCATTACGGGGTCGATGGTGTTCTTCTTCTTTGGTCAGGTGAAAGGCTATGACCACGCCTCGGCCTCCATCTTCATGCTGCTCTATTTCATGGCAGGACTGGTAGGCGCGCCGTTCTGGGCGTGGCTGGCCACGCGCATTGGCAAGCACAAGACGCTGGCGGTTTCGTCCATCGTCTTCGCCGTCTTCTATGGGCTGGCCTGTCTGGTCCCCGGAGGAAACTTTGCCGTCACAGCGGCGGCCATGTTCATGGCGGGCCTGCCCTATGCCGCCGCCCTGTTCTTGCTGCGCGCCATGATGGCCGATGCCGGTGACGAGGTACGGCACGAAACCGGCGAAGACCTGACCGGCCTGATGTTCTCCATCCTCGCCGTCACCACCAAGATGGGCCATGTGTTCGCACTGATCCCCTATGCCATCCTTCAGGTCGTCGGCTTCAAACCACAACAGACACCTGCGGAAAATGGCGAGTTCGCCATCCTGATGTTGCAAATCCTGTTTATCGCCGTGCCTGCCCTGCTAATGGCGGCGGCAGCGATTGCCGTGCGGAACTATCCGCTGACTGGCGCACGCCATGATGAAATCCGCGCCGCACTGGCGCTCAGAGACGCCGGAACGACTGCATGACCCATCCTGTTGACCGCCTGAAAGAGATTATGGTTCGCCTGCGCGACCCGAACGGCGGCTGTCCGTGGGATGTGGAACAGACCTTCCAGACCATCGCGCCCTACACCATCGAAGAAGCCTATGAGGTCGCCGACGCCATCGAGCGTAACGACATGGACGAGCTTCGCGTCGAACTTGGCGATCTGTTGTTCCAGGTCGTGTTCCACTCGCGCATGGCCGAGGAAGCCGGTCACTTCAAACTGGAAGACGTGGCCGAAGCCATGGCCGACAAACTGGTGCACCGCCACCCGCATGTGTTCGGCGATGAAACCGCAAAGGATACCGGCAGCGCCCAAAAGGCCCGCTGGGAAGACATCAAGGCCGCCGAGCGCGTCGCCAAGGCCCAGACAGGCGTGCTGGACGATGTGCCGGTCGGCCTGCCTGCCCTCACCCGCGCTGCCAAGCTGACCAAACGTGCGGGCCGCGTTGGCTTTGACTGGCCGTCCGTCGATGAAGTGTTCGACAAGATGGCCGAAGAGGTCGAGGAACTGCGCGTCGAGATCAAGGCCGGCGACAAGGAAAAGGCCAAGGAAGAGTTGGGCGATCTGCTGTTCGTCATGGCCAACCTCGCCCGCAAGTTAGAGATCGAGCCGGAAGATGCCCTGCGCGGTGCCAATGCAAAATTCGTTCGCCGCTTCGAGTTCATCGAGGCCGAACTGAAAAAGGACGGCCGCACGCCGGAACAGTCCGACCTTGCCGAAATGGATGCCCTGTGGGACGCCGCCAAGGTCGCCGAGAAAGCCCCAGAACAGGCCCCCGAACAGGCATGAGCAAGAACAAGATACTGACGGACCAGCTTGATCTCATCCCGCCCGATCCCACCCAGCAGCACCAGCACGACCCCGGCGGCAAGGTGCGGATGGCCTTGATGGCCGGTGTACGCGGCGATGCCGAGTTCAGCGAGGATGGCCGCCACCGCACCCTGATGCGCCGCTGGCTGGGCGATGCCTTCCCCGACCGCTATGTCCTGTTCATCGGCATGAACCCGTCCACCGCCGATGCCGAGGTCAATGACCCCACCTGCGCCCGCGAATGGACCTTTACCCAGCGCGAAGGCTTTGCCGCGATGGTGAAGGCCAATGTGGGCGATTACCGCGCCACCCATCCCAAGATGCTGCTGGAAGACGGTGTGATCGTCTCGTCACCCGCCAACCTGCCCGCCATTCGCGAACAGGCCAAGGGCGCGGCCCGTGTCATCCTGTGCCACGGCAAGCTGAACAAGGCACTGGTGCCCGCTGGTAAGGCGCTGGTCGAAGCTCTGACCGAGGATGGTATCGACATCTGGTGCTTTGGCACTAATGGCGACGGCAGCCCCAAACACCCGCTTTATCTTCGCGCCGACACGCCTCTGGTCCGGTGGATGCCCAAATAAATGCAACACTCCGGCTTTGATCTGATCATCTTCGACTATGACGGGGTCGTCGCCGACAGCGAGTTACTCAGCAACACCGTCATGGCCGAAGTCCTCAGCGAGATCGGTCTGCCAACCACGCTGGACGACGCCCTATCCACCTATCTGGGCAAACGATGGCTGGATTGCGAGGCGCTGATTTCAGAGCGTCTGGGTGCCCCCTGCCCGCCGGATGTTCACACTGAGTGGACGCGCCGCTGTCACGAACGCGCCCGAACCGAGCTGATGACGGTGACAGGTTTCGACGCCTTTCTGGCCAGCCGGTCCGAGCCGCGCTGTATCGCCTCGTCCAGCCCACCCGACTGGATCGAGCTGGGTTTGCGCCGGTTCGGTGCCTATGAAACTTTTGCTGGCCCGATCTACAGTGCCGCCGTCCACGTCACGCGCGGCAAGCCCCATCCTGACCTGTTCCTCTATGCCGCAGACGCCATGAATAGCGCCCCCGAACGCGCACTGGTGATCGAGGACAGCCCGACGGGCGTATTGGCTGGCGTGGCCGCAGGCATGACGGTCGTCGGCCTTTGTGCCGGTGGCCATATTCGCGGGGACCACCCCGAACGTCTCAAGGCGGCAGGCGCGAATCAGGTATTCAGCAGCTATGCAGACCTGACCGACTGGATCGCCAGGAGCAGCTAGACCAAACGGATTTCCTGAAGGTCGATCTCGCGGATCAGTTTGCGGACCGTCTCTTCATCGACAAGACGTTTGCGGGCCAGTTGCACCAGTTCAGTGCGCTGGGCGGTCAGCGCCAATAGAGCCAGCTCGCGCTCCAACTGCTCCATCTGATGATTGCGCACGGATTCATTGTCGTCCGCCCCCGAGAACAGCTCGATCTGGTGACGGTAAACCTCCATCAGTCGGGCCACCACAGCCGCATGTTCATCCGCCCGCACCCCCGCACCTATGGCGTCGCGCTCGGCCTGTTCCAGTGCGCGGATAGCGGCCAGAGCCGCAGCCTTGCGCGCACGATCTTCGACGGTATAGGCGTGATCCTCTGGCGGCATCTCGACCCCCTTCAGCAGGATCGGCAGGGCCACACTGGCCACTACCAGCGACACAATAATCACCCCTGCCGCCAGAAAGATCGCCAGATTTCGCGCCGGTAGAAGCGTTCCATCAGCCACAAAGAACGGCAGGGTCAAGATACCGGCCAGCGTAATCGCACCACGCACCCCCGACAACGACATGACCGCCACCAGACGCCAGCGCAGTTTGGGCCGCTCGCTTTCGCCTTTTTTGCGACTGAAAAGGGTCAGGCGCAGCGTCGCCCATACCCAGATAAACCGCAGCGTCGCCAGAACCCCGACAATGGCCAGCACATAGACAGCCAGCCACCAGACCTCTTTTTGCGGCGTGGTTTTAATCACCTCGGCGGCACGGGCCAGAATGGACGGCATCTGCTCGCCAAGGATCACAAAGATCAGGCCGTTGGCGGTAAACTGAACCGTATCCCACACCACCGCACGTCGGATGCGCGTGGCCGCCTTGGCCGTCCCCTCGCGCTCGGTAAAGCTCATGGTGATACCGGCCGCGACTGCCGCCAAAATACCTGACGCATGGATGGCTTCGGCTGCCAGATAGGCCGCAAAGGGCATCAGCAGGCTAACCAATATCTGGCCGCCAACATCCTCGCCCCAGCGTCGGCTGATAAAGCCCTTGACCAGATTGATCGACAGACTGACCACGACACCAACGGCAATACCGGCCACAGCCAGCCATGCAAAAGTGCCAACCGCATGGGTCAGGGAAAACGCGCCTGTGGTCGCCGCAATCACGGCGATCCGCATGCAGGTGAGGCCTGTGGCATCGTTCAGAAGGCTTTCACCCTCCAGAATATGCATCAGGCGCTTGGGCATGGGGCTGCGCCCCGCAATGGCGGACACCGCAATCGGATCGGTCGGCGACAGTATCGCTGCCAAGGCAAAAGCCACCGCCAGCGGCATGGCAGGGATCATCCAGTGAATGAAGAAGCCCAGCCCCAACACTGTAAACACGACCAGCCCCATGGCCAGTTCAAGGATGACCTTGCGATCGCGTAACAATGCAGCCTTGGGAATACGCCAGCCATCAACAAACAGCAGCGGCGGCAGGAACAGCAGGAAGAAAATTTCCGGCCTCAGATCGACGCTTTCACCCGTCATCATCACCACACCCGCCCCCAGTGCAATCTGCACCAGCGGCAAGGGCATACGGGTGATCCGCGCCACCCATCCCGACAGCACAACGGCCAGCAGAAGGAACAGCGCGGTCTCGATCAGTTGCATATCAGTCCAGAATGTCGGGGTAGGAACTTTCGAAACGGCCCAAGGCTACAGGGTGCAAACGCACCGTCACGCGGATTGTGCCATCTTCTTCAACGGCACGATGCGTCACACGACCGTTCTCGTACAGCCATGCCAGCACATCGCCGCGCCATGACGGGATCAGGATGACACTTTCGGGGTCATCGTCGATCAGATTGGCAATAGTCTCGCGAAGAACATCTGTACCCTCGCCCGTCCATGCGGACACGGCCACGGCCTTGCCTTCGCGTGACAGGCGCTCGGCATGGCCCAGCACCGTCTCGCGAGCCTCGTCGTCCAGCAGGTCGATCTTGTTCCAGACTTCGAGGATGCGGCGGGTGCGGCCTTCCGGCGTTGCGATCTGCCCCAGTACCTCTTCGACATCCTTGCGCTGGGCCTCGGTGTCCGGGGATGCAATATCGCGCACATGAAGGATCAGGTCGGCCTCGCCCACCTCTTCTAGCGTGGCGCGGAAGCTTTCCACCAGTTCGTGCGGCAGATCGGAGATAAAGCCGACGGTATCGGCAATGATCGCCGGTCGCCCCTGCGGCAGTTTGATGGTGCGCTGGGTCGTATCCAGCGTCGCAAACAGTAGGTCCTTGGCGAACACTTCCGAACCTGTCAGGCGGTTGAACAGGGTCGACTTGCCCGCATTGGTATAGCCCACCAGAGCCACAGCGGGGAAAGGCACACGCTTGCGGGCCTTGCGGTGCAGGCCACGCGTGCGGCGCACTTCTTCCAGCTCGGCCTTCAGGCGCACAATACGGTCGGCGATAAGGCGGCGGTCGATTTCGATCTGGGTTTCACCCGGACCACCGGTCGAGCCGGTGCCGCCGCGCTGGCGCTCAAGGTGGGTCCATGTCCGCACCAGACGCGAGCGTTCGTATTCCAGACGGGCCAGTTCGACCTGAAGCCGCCCCTCGCGCGTGCGGGCACGGCGGCCAAAGATTTCGAGGATCAGGCCGGTGCGGTCGATAACCTTTACGTCCCAAGCCCGTTCAAGGTTGCGCTGCTGAACCGGTGTCAGTTGGTCGTCAACGACCACAGCTTCGGCGTCGGCGGCGCGGACCAGAGCGGCCAGCTCCTCGACCTTGCCCGACCCGAACAGGGTCGCAGGCGTGACACCGCGCAAACGCACGACTTCTTCCGCCTGAACATCCAGATCAAGCGCACGCGCCAGACCGACCGCCTCTTCAAGACGGTCGGCGGCGTGACGCGACGTTTCGGAACCCCTGTCGGGGTGAACAACAACCGCCCGAATGAGCGGAACGGCGTGGTCAATAAGTTTGGAAGTCAATCAGTCTTCTTCGGTTTCGGGCTCGAACATCTGCACCGGACCGGCAGGCATAATGGTCGAGATGGCATGTTTATAAACCAGTTGGGACTGGCCATCACGACGGAGAAGCACACAGAAGTTGTCGAACCAGGTTACGATGCCCTGAAGCTTGACGCCATTGACCAGAAAGATGGTCAGCGGAGTCTTGGTCTTGCGGACGCTGTTCAGGAAGGTGTCTTGGAGGTTCTGGCGTTTGTCTTGCGACATGGCAGGTTTATCCTGTTCTTCGTTATTGGGATGCCGGTTTCGGCCCGGGTTTGCCCCGAGCCGACATTAAACCTTGCATCAGGATTGGCGGCAACGCCTTAAATGGCCTCTCGTCGCGCCTGCGCAAGATAGACCTGGCGCAAAAGCGTGGCGATCGGGCCGGGCTTGCCTTCGCCGATCTTTTCGCCGTCCAGCGACACCAGAGGCATGACAAACGACGATGCCGCCGTCACGAACAGCTCCTTGGCGCGCTTGGCCTCTTCCAGAGAGAAGGCCCGTTCGTCCAGTTCGATGCCTTCCTCGGCCACCAGCTTCATGATCGCCGCGCGGGTAATGCCGCGCAGGATGTTGGCCTGTGTGTCGCGGGTGCGCAGCTTGCCGTTTTCATCCACGATCCACGCATTGGTCGAGGAGCCCTCGGTCACCATGCCCATCTCGTCATAAAGGATGGCCTCATAGGCTCCCTTTTCGCGGGCCGCCTGTTTGGCCAGTGCGTTGGGCAGAAGACCGACAGTCTTGATATCGCAACGACCCCAGCGGGTATCTGGATGCGACACCGCCGCTGCACCCTTGGCCGCCAGCGCCTCGCCCTTGCTCAGGTCAATCGGTTTGGAGGTCACAATCACACTGGGGGCCACGCCCTTGGGGAAGGCATGATCGCGCGGTGCCGTGCCACGGGTGATCTGGATATAGACGATACCGTTGCGCACGCGGTTGCGGCGAATGGTTTCGCGCAACACGACGCCCAGAGCCTGTGCCGTCATTGGAATGTCGATACGCAGTTCGGTCAGGCTGCGGCCCAGACGCTGCATATGGCCTTCGTAATCGGCCAGCTTGCCGTCAAAGACGGACCAGACCTCATAGACGCCATCGGCGAACTGGAAACCGCGATCCTCGATATGGACGACGGCATTGCCATGGGCCTGATAGGTCCCGTTTACATAGGCGACCCTAGACATCAGGCGCCCTCTCCTTCTTGATCATCACCACCACGGGACGGCGAAACGCCCAGCGACTTCAGCTTACGATGCAGGGCCGAACGCTCCATGCCGATAAAGGCTGCGGTGCGTGAGATATTGCCGCCAAAGCGCATGATCTGCGCCGCCAGATAGTCACGCTCGAACACTTCGCGTGCCTCGCGCAGAGGCAGCGCAATAATGCGTTCATTGCCAAAGCTGCTGGACGAGTTCGACGCCACTTCCTGCGGCAACATCTCGGCACTGATCGGCTCCGACACGTCACCGGTGGCCAGGATCAGCAGGCGTTCGATATTGTTACGCAACTGGCGCACATTGCCCGGCCACGGATGCACTTGCAGTACGGCAATCGCATCCTCGCCCAATTGACGACGCGGCAGGCCTTGCGAAGACGAAAGCGTCTCGACGAAATAATCGACCAGTTCGGCAATATCCTCGCGGCGCTCGGACAGAGGCGGTACACGGATCGGCACCACATTCAGACGGTGGAACAGGTCCTCGCGGAAACGCCCTTCGGCGATTTCCTCTTTCAGGTCCTTGGCGGTCGAGGTGATGACACGCACATCCACCTGAACGTCCTGCTCGCCACCGACACGACGGAAGCGCTGGTCCACCAGAACGCGCAAAACGCGGCTTTGGCTCTCGCGCGGCATGTCAGCCACGTCATCCAGATACAGGGTGCCGTTATGGGCGCGTTCAAACACACCGATCTTGGCGGGACGGCCATCCGAGCCTTCTTCGCCGAACAGTTCCACATCAAGACGTTCCGGCGTCATGCCCGCCGCCGAGATTACCACGAACTCGCCCTTGGCACGCGGGCTGTTATCGTGGATCTGGCGCGCCACCAGTTCCTTGCCCGAACCGGGAGGGCCGGAAATCAGCACGCGGCTATTGGCAGGAGCCACCTTGGTAATGGTGTTACGCAGGTTTTGCGCCGCCACCGATTTGCCGATCAAACCCGTAGGCGTCATGGCCTGTGCCCGCAGACGCTTGTTCTCGCGCTTCAACGAAGCGGCTTCCAGCGCACGGTCAATAACAACCACCAGACGATCTGACTTGAACGGCTTTTCAATGAAGTCATAGGCCCCGCGTTTCAGGGCGCTGACCGCGGTTTCGATATTGCCGTGGCCCGAGATCATGACGACAGGCAGGTCTTCATCCAGCTCCTTGATGACATCCAGCAGTTCAAGACCATCCATGCCTCCGCCCTGCATCCAGATATCCAGAACAGCCAGCGAAGGCTTGCGCGCGCGAACCGCCGCCAATGCCTCTTCGGCATTGGATGCCGTGCGGACGTGGTGTCCCTCGTCTTCCAACAATCCCGAAACCAGTTCGCGGATATCGCTCTCGTCATCAACGACCAGAATGTCGGCGCCAGTAATCTTCATAGGGCCTCTCTCTTCATGTCACCGCCCGGCTTGCCTTCGGAAAGGCGCTGGGCCGATTTGATATTCTGACGAAGGGGAAAAACGAGGGTGACGCGCGCGCCCGACAGGCTTTCGGCATCCCCCAATCGCAATTCTCCTCCGTGATCCTCGCAAATACGCTTCACAATAGCCAATCCCAGACCCGTGCCTTTTTCGCGCGTGGTCACATAGGGCTCGGTCAAACGGTCCCGGTCTTTTTCCGGCAGGCCCATGCCATCATCCTCGATGATGAAACGGGCATAGCCGCCGGATACATCCAGTCGCGTCTCAATCCCCGGATGAGCTATCTCAGCCCCCGATGCCTTGTGCGCCGAAACCGCTTCACCGGCATTTTTCAGAATGTTGATCAACGCTTGACGCACCATGCGGCCATCGCAGTCCAGCACGGTTTCCGGCACAGGCTCGAAAAGATCAACACCGATATCCGGCAGAGCCACACGCTGGGAGAATACCGCCTCGCGCAGCATCTCGTCGGCGCGTTCTTGCGTAAAACGCGGCGCAGGCATGCGGGCAAACGAAGAGAACTCGTCCACCATGCGACCAATATCTCCGACCTGACGGATAATGGTTTCCGTGCAGCGGTCGAATATCTCGATATCCTCGCCCACCTTGTCGCGATAGCGGCGGCGCAGACGCTCTGCCGAAAGCTGAATCGGGGTCAGCGGGTTCTTGATCTCGTGGGCGATCCGGCGCGCCACATCGCGCCAGGCCGCATTGCGCTGGGCCGTAACCAGACGGGTGATGTCGTCAAAGGTGAGAACCATCTCGCCACCCTGACCACCCTCGATACGCACGCGCAGACGGCGGGTTTCGCCATCGCGGGTCACGTCGATATCTTCTTCGATATGGGCCTCACCGCGTTCGGAAAGCTCGCTCAACTCAGGCGAGACAGCCCCCAGTCTCTGCCCTTGAACATCCTCTTCCGTGATCGCCAGAAGATCGCGGGCGCTGTCATTAATGGCCGAGATACGGCCATAGCGGTCCAGACCGATCACGCCGGCACTGACGCCTGACAGCACGGTTTCGATAAAGCGCGAACGGGTCTGCGCCTCGACACTGGCCGAGCGCAGCGCCACCTGCTGGGTCTGGATGTCGTGGGTCATGCGGTTAAAGGCATCGGACAGGACAGCCATTTCCGCCGGTGCATCGGATGCATCCACACGCGCCTCGAAATCACCCGCCGACACGCGCTCTGCCGCACCGATCAATTGGCCGATCGGGCGCGAAATCGCATTGGCCGCCGACATGGCCAACCACACTGCGCCCACCAGAACCAGCAAGGCCGTTTCCAGATAGGCCAGCGCAAAGATGGCCTGAATCTGGGCGCGGCTTTCCTCGGCCTGACGATAGGCCAGAATGGATTCCTCGCCCGTCCGCATCCGCTGGATCAGTCCTTCGGCCAACGGGCGCACCACATACAGATAGGCGTCGCCATAGTCCGGCAGCGGATAAAGCGCACGGATACTGTCAGGATTTTCGGTGGCCGACGTGGGAGCCACCTCGCCATCAGCCAAAATCCGGAAGGCATCGGGCGGCGGCGCAACATAGGGTGGTGCATCGGGACGCTCACCACTGGCCAGAACCTCGCCTTTGCCATTGAGGATATAGACCGCCGGATAACCAAAGAAATCGCCGATCTGGGTCAAGGCACGGTTGAACTGGATACGGTTGTCGAACATGCCGCGAATACCGCCCAATTCGGTACTCATCGTCTCAAGATCACGTTCCAGCCCCGCACCGACATCGGCCACATAGGCCCGCCCGATCAGGGCACCATTCTCGACCGAGGAACGCACATTGGTACTGAACCACTGGTCCACACCCCGGTTGACCAGCACGCCAAACACCAGCGCGATCAGAACCGCCGGCACCACGGAAACGATAGAGAACAAAAACACAAACCGCAGATGCAGTCTGGCACCGGCTTCGTGGCGCACCCGGAACAGCTTCAGGACCTGTCGCCCGACTACCGCCGCCAACAGACCGATGACGGCCATATTGGCCACTAGTACATAAAGAATAACGCGAGCCGAGGCCGTACGCCCTTCGCCTGCCGATCCGGGAGACACGGCTACGATCCAGATCGCTAACGCCGTAACGATAAAGGCAACAGCATAGGCAAAGCCGAAGAATGCACGCGGACGATCAGCCCAGATGCGCCCTTTTACGGGGCGCTCTGCAGAAGGGTCTAAAACCTGTTCCGCGTGTGGTTCGCTCATAAGGAACTAGCTACGCCCAACTGTGGCACAAGTTCAACAGCATAGTTGCAGCTTTACCCCACATTGTTCAGCCAAAGCGCTCTAAGCGCCTCTTCGACCTCTTCCAGACTGTTTAATCTGCATAATCTGGCCTTGGCCTGACGCCGTTCCAGCGGATCCCCTGGCCATGGAGCTTGCTCGATATACCAGCCCAGATGCTTGCGGAACATCTTCAAGCCCAGCGGCAACTTATAGAAATCTGCAGAGGAACGCATGTGTTCGATGACGATATCGAATCGTTCCTGACGGTCGGGTTCGGCCAGTTGGGTACCGTCCTGAAGCGCCCGCTCCAGATGCGCCGCCAGCCACGGACGGCCATAGACACCGCGCCCCAGCATCAGGGCATCGGCACCGGACTTGTCCAGCGCCTCACGCGCCTGATCGGCCGTGATGATGTCGCCATTGACGACCACCGGAATGGAAACGGCCTGTTTGACCTCGGCAATCGCGTCCCAGTCGGCAATGCCGGTATAGAATTGTTTGCGGGTACGGCCATGCACGGTCACGGCCTTGACACCCAGTTCTTCGGCCTTTTTGGCCAGAACCGCTGCATTCAGGCTGTTCTCGTCCCAGCCCAGACGCATCTTGACCGTCACCGGACGGCTGACCGCCTGCACCACCTGCTCCATGATACGGCACGCTAGATCGGGCGTCCGCATCAGGGCCGAGCCACAGGCCGCGCCGGTGACTTCCTTGGCAGGGCAACCGAAATTGAGGTCGATAATGTCCGCGCCCGCCGCCTCCGCCATGCGCGCACCTTCGGCCATCTTGACGGGATCGCCACCGACCAGCTGAATAACCGTCAGCGGCAAACCACCGCCCACAGCCGCACGGCGCACCACATCGGGGCGCGCACGGGCCAGCTCTGCGGCTGCCACCATTTCGGTCGCCACATAGCTAGCGCCAAGCTTTGAAGCCAGCACACGGAAGGGAAGGTCGGTGATCCCCGTCATGGGTGCCATCAGCACCTTTCCGGCAATCTCGACGTCTCCGATTTGCAATCTCGAACTCATGGCGTCCTTAGCGCTGAAACCATGCCCTCTCGTCAAGTACGAAGGAGGCGCTTAGAAGGCGGACATGACCTTCTCTGCTATCATTGTGGCTGCCGGATCGGGTTCTCGCGCAGGCGGGGATAAGCAATGGCGTACCGTTGGCGACAAGCCGCTGATCCGCTGGTCGGCGCAAAGCCTGCTGGCCGCAGGTGCCAATCCGCTGGTTCTGGTACTGGCCGAAGGCGCTGAGGATCGCGCCCGCGAGGCCTTGGCGGGCCTCGACGGCTGGATATCGGTCACAGGCGGTGCCACCCGCGCTGATTCCGTAAAGGCTGGTCTGGCCGCCCTGAGCGATGATCGCCCCGTCCTGATCCACGATGCCGCCCGCCCGTTCCTGAAAGCTCACACTATCCACGCCCTGCTGGATGCGCTCGCGGATGCCGAGGGGGCCCTGCCCGCCCTGCCCGTCACCGACAGTCTGCGTCGTGGCGATGCTGATAATCTGATGGGCGAAGTCGTTGACCGCGAAGGGCTCTATCGCGCCCAGACGCCACAAGCCTTCCGCCCCTCCACCATCCTTGCCGCCTATACCGCATGGCCCCATGCCGATGCCCCGACCGACGAAGCGTCTGTCGTTCAAGCCCACGGCGGCCGTGTCCGTCTGGTGGCCGGTGAGGCCGATCTGTTCAAACTGACCTACCCAGAGGACTTCGCCATGGCTGAACGCCTGATCCCTGAGAATACCCGCCGAGTGACCCGCGTGGGCATGGGCTATGACGTTCACCGCTGGGTCGAGGGCGATGGCTCGGGCACCTGGCTGTGCGGCGTTCAAGTCCCGCACACCCATACCCTTCTGGGTCACTCCGATGCCGACGCAGGCCTGCACGCCCTGACCGACGCCATTCTGGGTGCCATCGCCGAGGGCGACATCGGTGACCACTTCCCGCCCAGCGACGACCGCTGGAAAGGTGCATCCTCGGATGCCTTCCTTGCCCACGCCCACGATCTGGTGAAAGCCAAGGGTGGCCAGATCATCAATGTCGATCTGACGCTGATTGCAGAACAACCCAAAATCAAGCCGCACCGCGCTGCCATGCGTCAGCGTATTGCCGACATTCTGGGTCTGGATCTCGGTGCCGTCAGCGTAAAAGCCACCACCACCGAAGGGCTAGGCTTTACGGGCCGTAACGAGGGACTGGCTGCACACGCCGTCTGCTCGATCGAAATGCCCGCCTAGGCCACAACCTTCTGGCGAGCATCTTCGACGGCCCGTTCCAGAAGCTGGATCGGGCTTTCGCCCTCTACCATTTCTGCGACACCGATATCGAATTCGATAATAAAGGGCGAGTGATCCTGTCCGGCCTCAAACGCCGTACAGGCAATCACAGCCGCGATACGTTCGGCCGCTTGAACCGCGGCGGTCTTGTCTGTGGCAGGCATCATCACCGCAAAGCTGTCCGTGCCCAGACTGGCCGCAGTATCCTCGACACGAACCAGACGCGAAATCATCGCTCCGATCTGTGGCAGGGCCATATCCAACCAACCGCCACGGTTGATCGTCGCCAGCATATCATTCTTGCGAACACGCAATACACACAATGATAAGGTCCGCTTGCGACGTTTTGTAGAAGCAAACACCCGCCCCAGATGCGATGCAAAAGGCTCGCGATGAAACAGGCCCGTAACCGAATCCGTCAGTTGCGACACCCGCACACTATCCAGCGCACGGCGAATAGCCTGTCGACGACGGTAATTGCTGGCCAGAGCCTGCACTCTTTCGGCAGTTTCTATCTCCGACACGCTCGTTGCCACCACATCGGCAAAACCACGCACATAAAGATCGGTTAGATTTACCTCGTCTCCATCCCGCAGATAAAGCACCAGCGGGATGTGATACAGGCGCGTATTACGCTTCATGCCCGACGCGATGGACATGGCCACAGCACGATTTTCGCCGCCCCATAAGATCGCCGCGTCAAACGCACGTTCGTGGAGATAATCAAAAGCTGTGTAGGGCGTTGGAGCAGCCACCACATCGACACCGGCCTCGCGCAAGCTGTTGCTCAGTGCCAAAAACCGCTCGTCTGCTGAACCGATGGCCAGCACCGAAATCGGCTGCCGGTCATGAACCACCTTGTGCAGATTGGCTCCGTGCTGGGCAAAGGTCTGGCACCGCAGATTAAACTCTTCTTCGGCGACTGCAGCGCGCACCAGATGCTCCAACCGCACCAGCGCCTGCGCGGGATGCGGCACATCGCGCATCCGCAAATCAACCTCGGTATCGCACTCTGCACCGACAGCCATCACCGGTAGATAGCGATCAGGTAGAACCGTCCGCAATCTGGCAAGTCCTGCCACAATATCCGCATCGTCAGTATCGACGATGATCGCATCATAGGCACGGGTTTCCAGGGCCATGACCGCCTGTTCGATATCGGCAGCCCATAACGTATCGCAGCCCTGAGCTTCCAATCCGGTTTGCAAGACGGCAAATATCGCTCGCTGGGGCGAAACCAGCAAAACCCGCATTGCAAAATCTGTCACGCCAACGGCCTGCATGCTCGCCGCCCCCAATTCCGTCATTTCAGCGGTCGCGCGGATGACGAACTCACCCTTACCTATCAAGTCTGCAAGCCTGACTGTAAAGTCACCTATAACATTTGCTCGGGTTTCCCTCTGCGACAAATAGTTTTATGGCGTGCAGATGCTGCCCAACGACAACGGGATTTCGCCAAAGCCTTCGTTCGAAGGTCAAAGCCGTCTCGCCTCTCTCCTCAGCCACCTGTCTCCCTTTTTCTGGGCTCCGCTTTTCGCCCGCGCGTTTGCACGCTCATGGGGGCGCGATGTGATGCTCTACACGGGCGGCGTGACCTTTTTCGCCCTTTTGGCAATGTTCCCGGCCGTCGCCATCCTGATCGGTTTCTACAAGGCCGTTCTCTCAATCGGTAATGTCAGCGAACAGGTCACAGCCATGGCTGAAACCGTTCCGACAGCCGCGCGCGCGCTGTTCTTGGTCGAGGTTGAACGCCTGTCTTCAGGTTCATTCCGGGCCATTTCCACGCAAAGCGCCATCGCACTGGCAATTGGTGGCTATGCGGCACACCGTGGTTTCAAAGCCTTGCTGGCTGGTCTGAACCTGATCCATGACGAGAAAGAACCGCACGGTTTTTTCAAGTTCAACATGCTGGCCTTTCTGGTCGCACTGGCCGCCTTTGTGCTGTTCACAGTCGTATCGGGTACCATCGTGACATGGCGCCTGATTGAACATGCCTATGCCGATGAATCCGTACGCCGCATCATGGTGCCGTTCGATGGTTTCTGGACCGCTATGGGCCTGTGGCTGGGCCTGACCATGCTGTACCGTTATGCCATGAGCCACAAGACGCGCGTGGCGTGGTCTGCGTCAATCATTGGCGGCCTGCTGGCCACCATTATGTCCGGTATTTTTTCGTGGTTGTGCGCCATCTATGTGGAACAGATCGTCCATCTGGGCGCGACCTACGGGTCGGTCGGGGCCGTGGTAGTGCTGTTGATCTGGCTGTCGTGGAACGTCAACGCCGTCTTTTATGGCGGTGCGCTGGCCACCGAGCTGGAACTGGTGTGGAAACCTAAGCTTGAAGGCGACACCTTCGCATTGGAAGCTGCGGCCAATGACAGCGTCGTCAGTCTGGACGCCCACCGCCAGTCTCGACAATAAGTCGTAGAACACCCTCGGTCTCGGTAATCTCGATCACCCGCCCACCCGTTTCCTGCATCAGGAACGGCACGTCGATCCGTGCCATAGGGTCAGTGGCCAACAGAACGATCACTTGTCCTGCCTGCATATCCTGCATGACCTTGCGTAAACGCAAGGAGGGTACCGGACAGCGATGACCACGGGCATCGACCTCCACCATGTTCATTGAGCCGTCCGATAATCCAGCGCCTGTGCCAACAAGCTCAGGGCCTGTTCCAATGCCGCCTGGCGCACTTTTTCACGACCCAAATCCCCAAAGCGGCGCTCGACATGCAGGACCTGCCCGTCAGGGCATGCTGCTGCAAAATGGACCAACCCCACCGGCTTTTCATCCGAGCCGCCCCCCGGCCCTGCAATACCGGTAATGGAAACCGAAGCGGACGCATCCGAATGCGCCACAGCCCCCATTGCCATGGCACGGGCCGTGGGTTCGGAAACCGCGCCATATTCAGCCAATATCTGTTCCGGCACTGCCAGCATCTGCATCTTGGCCGCGTTGGAATAGGTGACAAACCCGCGATCCACCACGCTGGATGATCCCGCGATTTCGGTCAGGGCCGCAGCGACCAAACCACCGGTGCAGCTCTCGGCCGTGGCCACCATCACACCCTTCTTGCCCGCCTTGGCCAGAACAGTTTTCGCCAGCGCCACCACATCTTCGCAAAACATCGCTATCAACTCTTTGACCAAACCGACAGAAACCGGAATAGAATTCGCGTCACGATAAGCCACCGCTTACGATTCGCCACATCTGCACCGCATGAGGCCTTAATGACCGACGGCACGCTGACGCCCGCCCAAACACAAACACCTTCAGGGGCTCAGCAACCTTCAGGGTCGCTTTTAACATCTGCCCTGTTCGCCGTCGCTATTTTCACATCGGCCTCACTGGTCTTTGTCGTCCAGCCGATGGTGACCAAGCTGATCCTGCCACTTTTGGGGGGATCACCCGCCGTCTGGAACACCGCCATGGTGTTCTTCCAGAGCGCACTTTTGGCCGGCTATCTCTATGCGCATTTGCTGCAAAAAATCGGCTCGCTCAAACTTCAGGCTCTGGTTCATCTGGGTGCTCTGGTTCTAGCTGCGCTGTTTCTGCCGCTCCAGATTAACGGCCTGATGGGAGAGCCGGACACCACTGCCCCCATCTTCTGGCTTTTGGCGACACTGGTGATTTCCATCGGTGCGCCCTTCGCCATCCTGTCCGCCACGGCACCATTGCTTCAGGCATGGTTTGCCCGCCTTCAGGCCGGAACCAAGGCGGGACAGAACCCCTATGTGCTTTATGCCGCGTCTAATCTCGGCAGCTTTCTCGCCCTGCTATCCTATCCGGTTCTGATCGAGCCGATGGCCGCCCTATCGGCACAGCGTACGGTCTGGAGCCTCGGCTATGGCTTCTTCATCGCGCTCGTGATCGGCCTTGCCCTGCTGATCTGGTCGCGCCGCAACATGGCCACGGCACAGGCCCCCGCGCTGGAACGCAGCGCCCCTATTCCAGTCAAGCGCAAGCTCCTGCTGGTGCTGCTTGCCGCCATTCCCTCCAGCCTGATGCTGGGTGTGACCTCGCACCTGTCCACGGATGTGGCCTCGGCACCTTTCCTGTGGGTCGTACCACTGGCCCTTTATCTTCTGACCTTTGTCATCGCCTTCCAAAACCGGCCGTGGATTCCCCTGCCCGTCACCCTGATGCTGCAGGCCGTAGCGCTGGTGCTGGTGGTCACGATGATGGGTCAGTCTTCGTCCTCGATCCTCTTCCTGTTTGGTGCGCATCTACTGGTCTTCTTCCTGACCACACTGATGTGCCACCAGCAGATGGCCGCGCGTAAACCGGCACCGGACCGCCTGACCGAGTTTTATCTGCTGATGTCGCTGGGCGGTGTTCTGGGCGGTGCCTTTACGGCGCTGCTGGCCCCGATGCTGTTCAAGACCGTGATCGAATATCCGATCGTGCTTGTTCTGGCCTGTCTGGTCCGCTCGCCCGACAACAAACCGACAACCCGCAACCAGCATATTATAGCTGTAGCGGGCGTCATCATTGCTGCCAGTGTGCCGATCCTGTTCGAAATCATGCGCTATAACGAGCCGTTCAAAACCTTTGTTCAGGACCATATTACCCTGTCCCGATTGGCACAGTTCCTGATCCTAGGTGCTGGCATCTGCGCCTTCCTGATCCGCGACAAGGTGGTGATGTTTGCCGTCATCATCGCCCTTTGCACCTATGCCGGACAGCACGTTACCCGCAGTTACAACTACATCTTTACAGACCGCAGTTTCTTTGGCGTCACCCGTATCGGCCGTACCGTCGATCTGGATATGGGCGGCGACATGCATGTGATGGTTCACGGCACGACCCTGCACGGCGCACAGGCCCGCCACCCGCAGGTCAAATGCCAACCGACCATGTATTACGCCAACTCCACTCCGTTGGGACAAGCGGCTTTGATGGTGCAGAAGCGCGATCCGGCGGCCCGTATGGGCATTGTCGGCCTGGGTAGCGGTGCCATGGCCAGCTACAAGCGCGGTGGCGACACCATGACCTTCTTCGAGATCGACCCCATGGTGGATCGCATGGCCCGCAATCCCGAACTGTTCACATTTGTCTCGGATTGCGCCCAAGGGCCGGTGGACACCGTGCTGGGCGATGCGCGACTGACGCTACAGAAACAGCCCAAGGGCAGCTTTGACTATCTGCTGATCGACGCCTTCTCATCCGACGCTGTGCCCGCGCACCTTCTGACCCGCGAGGCGATTGCCATGTATGTCAGCCTCTTGTCAGACGATGGCGTGGTGGTGCTGCATTTGTCCAACCGCCATCTAGACATTGTGCGCCCCGCCATGGCTGCCGCCGAGGCACTGAAAGCCCCCTTCCTGCATCAGGTCCACGTCAAAAACAGCGAAAGCGCCGAATATGCCGAGGCTTCGACCGAAGCCATTATCATTGCCCGCAACGAAGCCGCTCTGACTGACTTCAAGGCCGATAACCGCTGGTCGGCATGGGATTCCGGCGGCGTGAAGCCCTGGACCGATGACTATGTCGACCTGTTCGGTGCGCTAAGGCGCCACATGCAATAAGCAAAAAAGGCGGACCATATTGGCCCGCCTTTTCTTTTATCCTACCCGGCACTGGCCACGCGGGCCAGATCCGTGGTGATGCGTTCGGCCACCTTCAGACGCTCTTCCGGCGTCGGCCATTCGCCCTTTACGACGATCTTCTGGTCCGGCCTGATTTTCCATGTCAGGTGGTTCTTTTGGATCAGCCCTACCAAACCCATCGGGTTCGGGAAGACGTTGTTCCGCAAGGTTAGAACTGCGCCCTTGGGTCCAATATCGATTTTCTCGATGAGCGCCTGACGGCAGTTGGCCTTGATGCCCACAATGCGCAGAAGTTGCTGGGCCTCCTGTGGCAATGGCCCGAACCGGTCGATCAGTTCCGCCGCCAAAGCCTCGCGATCCTCCATCTTTTCAGCGTCTGACAGACGGCGATAAAGGCTAAGGCGAAGGTTCAGGTCTGGAACATAATCTTCTGGAATCAATACAGAAGCACCGACATTGATCGATGGCGACCAGCCACGATCAGCGACCTGTTCGCCCGCTTCGCGCAGTTCAGCCACAGCGTCTTCCAGCATCTGCTGGTAAAGCTCTACACCTACTTCGCGGATATGGCCGGTCTGTTCGTCACCCAGCAGATTACCGCCGCCGCGCTGGTCGAGATCATGGCTGGCCAGTTGGAAACCTGCACCCAGATTGTCCAGCGATTGCAGCACCTGTAGACGCTTCTCTGCGGACAGGCTCAGTGGCTTGATCGGGTCGGTCGTCAGATAGGCAAAGGCCCGCGCCTTGGAGCGGCCGATGCGGCCCCTGATCTGGTGCAACTGCGCCAGACCGAACATGTCGGCGCGATGCACCACCAGCGTATTGGCCGTCGGAATATCGATGCCGCTTTCCACGATGGTGGTCGAAACCAGCACATCATATTCCCCGTCATAGAAGGCGCTCATCACCTCTTCCAACTGGGTCGGGCTCATCTGGCCGTGGCCGACGACGAACTTCACCTCGGGCACCTGCTCGCGCAGGAAACGCTCGATATCCGGCAAATCCTTCAGGCGCGGCGCGACATAGTATGCCTGACCACCACGGTATTTCTCGCGCAGCAGAGCCTCGCGCACCAGAACCGGATCCCACGGCGTCACATAGGTCCGCACCGCCAGACGATCGACCGGCGGGGTGGCAATGATCGACATTTCTCGAATGCCCGACAGCGCCATTTGCAGTGTGCGCGGGATCGGTGTCGCCGTCAGGGTCAACAGATGCACATCGGCCCGAAGCGACTTCAGCTTCTCCTTGTGCTTGACGCCGAAATGTTGCTCTTCATCAACGATTACAAGGCCTAAATCCTTAAACCCGACCTGTTCTGCCAAGACCGCATGGGTGCCGACAACGATCTCGACCGTACCGTCTTTCAGGCCCGCACGCGTCTCGTTGGCCTGTTTGGCAGTGACCATGCGCGACAGGTGGCGCACCGTCACCGGCCAGCCCGCGAACCGCTCCGAGAAGGTCTTGAAATGCTGACGGGCTAGAAGCGTCGTCGGGCAAACGATAGCTACCTGCTGGCCACTCATCGCCACCACAAACGCCGCCCGCAGCGCCACCTCGGTCTTGCCAAAGCCGACATCGCCACAGATCAGGCGATCCATTGGTGAACCCTTGCCAAGGTCCTCCAGCACATCGCCAATGGCGTTCAACTGGTCGTCGGTTTCCTCATAGGGGAAACGGGCGCAGAATTCGTCGAACAGGCCCGCCGGCGGGGTGATTGCATCGCCGACCTTGAGCGCGCGCTTGGCCGCCAACGCAATAAGCCCCTCGGCCATTTCACGCAGACGCTCTTTCGCCTTGGCCTTACGGGCCTGCCATCCAGCACCGCCCAGACGGTCCAGTTGCACGCCCTCGGCGTCGGCGCCGTAACGGGTAAGAAGATCAATATTTTCAACGGGTAGATAGAGTTTGCTCTCACCCGCATACAAGAGTTCAAGACAGTCGTGCGGCGCGTCCTGAATGTCCAGCGTCCGCAAACCCTCATAGCGGCCAATGCCGTGATCGAGGTGAACCACCAGATCACCCGCCGTCAGCGCAGAGGCCTCGGCAAGGAAGTTGGCGGCCCGACGTTTGCGCTTGGGCCGCGCGAGACGGTCGCCCAGAATATCGCTTTCTGAGATGACCACGAGGTGATCGGTGGCAAAGCCGTGATCGACCGCGAGCACAGCGCGAAGGTAAATCCCCTCTGGCGCGGCCTGCACATCATCCCAGTCGCGCACAGCCAGAACGTGGGTCAGACCGTGGTCACCCAACATGGCCGCCAGACGCTCTGCCGAACCTTCGGACCACGAGGCAAACAACACCCGCTTGCCCTCGCCCATCATCTTCTGGGCATAGTCGGCCACGGCGGCGAACAGGTTCACACTGTCCTGCGCCCGCTCGGCGCTAAAGCTACGCCCCAGACGCCCGCCCGCATCCTCGCCTGTGCCCGTCGATAGCGGATTCAGACGACGAACCGCACGTCCCGCCAGCGCCGAATTCCACGCTTCGTTATCCAGATAAAGCAGTTGCGGGGCCAGCGATCGATAGGCCTGCCCGCCCTTGCCCTTGGCCGCTTCTCTGCGCGCCTCATAGGCATCGGTGGTCATGTTCCAGCGCTCGGCCCGCGCTTCCTCGGCCTGATTATCGAGGAATACCGGCGCATGGTCCGGCAGATAGTCGAACACCGTGTCCAGATCGTCGTAAAACAGCGGCAACCAGTGCTCGACGCCCTGACGGCGTGCGCCCGCGCTAACGGCCGCATACATCGGCTCATCACCGGGCGCGCCAAACAGGTTCAGATAGCCGGTGCGGAAACGCGAGATCGCATCCTTGTCCAGCAGCACTTCCGAAACCGGCGACAACGAAATCGACTTGAGCTGCTTGCTGGAACGCTGGGTCTCGGGATCAAACGAGCGGATAGACTCCAGCTCGGTGCCGAACATGTCCAGACGCACCGGCTCGTCAAAACCGGCTGGGAACACGTCAATCACACCCCCCCGCACAGCATATTCACCGCGCTCGGAAACAGTGGACGCCTTCACATAGCCATTGGCCGCCACATAGGCTTCCAGCGCATCGGTATCGAGGTCCTGCCCCACCTTGGCCGAGAAGCCCGCCACCGTGACGGCGCGGCGCGGCGGCACCCTCTGGCTGACGGCGGCAACCGTCGCCACCACCAGTACAGGTGTGGTGTCATTGGCATCACGCGCGGCCAGCCGCGTCAGGGTCGCCATACGCTGGGCCGCTATGCCCGCTGTGGGGCTTAGACGATCATAGGGCAGACAGTCCCAAGAGGGATATTCAAGAATTTCAATGTCTTTTGCATAAAACTTGAAGGCTTGAATAAAATTTCCGGACCTTTGGTAATCGCGGGCCACCATCAGACCCACACCGCCCGCCGCCTTCATTTTCTCGGCGACAATCAAGGCATCCAGCCCCTCGGGCGCACCACCAAGGGTGGCGTCGATACGTTCCAGTCCGGCCTTGCTCATTAACCGATACCCTTGGCCACTTCTGCCGAAACATGTTCGCGCATAAAGGCGCGGATGCTGTCCATCACATGGTTCTGATGTTCGGGCGGGGTCGGGTCGCGCTCGATGATCCAGCCGTATAGATACTGGTCCTCGACATCGAGCAGGTCTTCAAAGATGGCCAGATCGGCATCGCTCAGGGTTGGAGCAATCTGGTCGGCATAGGGACCAAGCACCATGTCCGCCTCGCGGAACCCGCGACGCCATGCGCGATAGGCAATACGGCCCAGACGCACATTGCGATCCGTTTCAAAGCGTTCGTTCTCGGAGCGGAAATTCAGATCAGACACGCAAATTCCTTGGCCACAAAGGCAAACTCTATCTCTGCCGTGTCAGATAGCGCTCTAGAGACCGCTTCGCCAGTTCTGATCCACAGGCTATGATGATCGTGATGCGGCCCGAGATTCTCTTTCCCCTGTTTGCACCGGTCACCACGCTGAAAGGCGTAGGCCCGCGCATGGCTCCCCTCGTCCAGAAACTGGCGGGGCCTTTGGTGCGTGATCTAGCCTTCTATCCGCCCAATGGCGTGATCCAGCGCCGTCGCGCCACTGCTGCCGATGCAGTCGAAGGCGAGACCGCGATTTTCGAGGTCACAATCGACCGGCTGATCCCGCCCCACAAGATGGGCGCGCCGATCAAGGTGCGTGCCTATGACGACACCGGCTTTGTACACCTGATCTGGTTTGCCGGATCGCCGCGCCACATCGAAGGTCTGGCCCCACAAGGTTCCACCCGACTGGTCACCGGCAAGGTCGAAAAGTTCAATAACGAGGTGCAGATTTCGCACCCCGACTATATTCTGCCGCCTGAAAAAGCCGACGAAATCCCGCTGGCCGAGCCGACCTATCCGGCGACCCAAGGGCTGGGATCACGGCAAATCCGCAAACTGTGCATGGCCTCGGTCGCGCTGGCTCCGCCCCTGACGGAATGGCAGGATGAGGCGTGGATCAAGCGCCAGAAATGGCCCGACTGGCAGAGCGCGCTGCAAGCCGTCCATGCTCCGCAGAACGAACTGGACCTACAGCCCGAGGCCCCTGCCCGCGCACGTCTGGCCTATGACGAACTATTGGCGCACCAGATGGCGCTGGCGCGGCGCAAGATGAACCGCCAGTCCACGCCCGCCCCCGTCATCCGCCCGGGTGAGGCCTCGCATCGTCTGCTGGATATCTTGCCGTTCAAGCTGACCAATGCCCAAGCGCGCGCTATCGAAGAAATCCGCCACGACCTGAAATCGGGCGAGCAGATGGCCCGCCTGCTGCAAGGCGATGTAGGTTCCGGCAAGACGGCTGTGGCCGCTGTGGTGCTGGCCGATGCTGCCGCCAGTGGTTTCCAGTCGGCCCTGATGGCCCCGACCGAGATTCTCGCCCGCCAGCACGCCGAGAAACTCGGCCCGATGCTGGCCGAGGCTGGTATCAGCTCCATTCTGCTGACGGGCCGCGACACCCCTGCCGTCAAACGCAAAAAAGCCGTCGCCATTGCTGCGGGCGAGGTTCAGGTGGCCATTGGCACCCACGCTCTGTTTCAAGATGCGGTAGAGTTCCAAAACCTTGCACTGGCCGTCATCGACGAGCAGCACCGTTTCGGCGTGCGCCAGCGCCAGCAGCTTCAGGACAAGGGTAAGAGCGGCGTCCACCTGCTGAGCATGTCGGCCACCCCCATCCCGCGCACGCTGGAACTGACCCAATATGGGGAACTGGACGTCAGCCGCCTGAACGAAAAACCGCCCGGCCGCACGCCCGTCACTACCGCCGTCCTGCCTCTGGTGCGGATCAAGGAAGTGGCCCAGCGCCTGAAGGCGGCTGTCGAGGCCGGAGCCCAAGCCTATTGGATCTGTCCGCTGGTAGCTGAATCAGAGGCCATCGACCTTGCCGCCGCCGAAGACCGCGCCGAGGCCTTGCGCAAATTCCTCGGTACCGAGGTTGGTCTGGCCCATGGCCAGATGGCCGGTGCCGAACGCGAGGTGGTCATGAACCGCTTTGCCGCCGGAGACTTGCCCGTTTTGGTAGCCACCACGGTCGTAGAGGTGGGCGTGGACGTGCCCAATGCTTCGATCATGGTCATCGAACATGCCGACCGCTTCGGCCTGGCCCAGCTACACCAACTTAGGGGCCGTGTCGGGCGCGGGGCCAAGGCCTCGTCGTGCATCCTGCTCTATGGCGCGGGCGAGGACGGTGGCCTTGGCGAAACGGCCACCAAGCGTCTGGAAATCCTGCGCAACACCGAAGACGGCTTTGTGATTGCCGAGGAAGACTTCCGCCTGCGCGGCGGCGGCGATCCGCTGGGCCTGCGCCAGAGCGGTTTTCCGGCCTATCGCTTTGCCGACCCGATCAAGCACCGTCAGCTATTGCTGGCGGCGGCTGACGATGCCCGCATCATGATGGGCCGCGATCCGAAACTGCAAAGCGCGCGCGGTCAGGCCATTCAGGTTCTGGAAAGCCTGTTCGACTGGCGCACAGACAGACCAAACATCGACTAAAGCCGACCGGCGTCCTGAAGCCGTTCCAGCATCCATACGCGCGCGGGTGGCAGCGGCTTGTTCAGGGCATGGAACACATACTGCTCAAGGAAATGACCGGTCAGGGCGAGGCCGTCCTTAACGTCCCCCTCGTCCAGCCCCGCCTGTGCGCCCAGCATAAACGGCGGCAGGCGTAGTAGTTTGTCGGCATAGGGCGCGCCCGCTGTGCGGCTGACGGCGCGGCCCGTGCGCGGACTGACCCACACCAGATCGTCCATCTCGCCCGTCGAAGCACAGCGCGACAAATCCAGCCCAAAGCCCAGCGTTTCCAGCAAGCCCGCCTCATAACGCACGAAAATCGCGGGCCAGACCTCGGCAATCGCAAACGCCCCCATCAGGGCCTCGAAGGCATAAAACGCCCCCGGATGCGGCTCGCGCTCGGGCAAGGCCCCTGCGGCCACGGCGGCGGCGGCGTTCAGGCCGATCAGTGCCAGCGGATCGTCGAACAGGCTGGCCGGTCCCTCGCCCATCGGCTCCAGTCGCGCCGAGCCGAGTTGGTCCGAGGTACGCGAGCGGAAATCGGCCACCACCTTGGTTCCTGCCTGCAGGAAGGGCTTCATCTTGCGCGAGGCACCACCGTTCACATAGGCCGCGCGGCGACCATATTGCTCGGTCAGGAGCTCGACGACTGCGCCCGTATCACCATGCAGACGCGCCGACAGCACAAAGGCGTCGTCCTGAAACTCCATGGTCAGTCGGCCTTGATCGCGGCCACGACATCGCGGGCCTTGTCGTTCGGCACGGTGAAGCTGAGGACATATTGCTTGATTTTCCAGTCGTCGCCCTGTTTCACCACCACGCCCGAGCCGCGCACCTGACCATAGCTGTCATTGTCCAGAAGCTCGTCGAACACAGCCACGCATTGGCACGGCTGATCCAGTATTTCGAGATGACGATCCGTCACCCGATAGGTCCAACCCTGACCACGGGCAAAATACGGCTCGGCATAGGCTTTGAACTCGGCCAGTGACCAACGCTCGCCTGCATCGGTGCCGATGAAACGGGCATCGGCGGTGAAGGTGCCGAAATAGGTCGCGCCGTCGGCCCTTGATGCCGCCGCATGCATAGTGTCGATCGCCGCCCCCGGCGAAACGCGGATATCGGTTTCGGGTGACAGGATCAGAGCGGCAGTCATCAGGGCGTAGATCATGCCTATGTTCTATAGCTGTTCTCATTTCACACAAGATGCCCGCAATGTTGCATTGCAGCATTTCGCAGCTTTTTACCGACCAGAGCGTTGATGACGTAATGTTACGACTAAAGGCGGATTGGAATCAGCCAGTTGCCACCTTTAAGCCACGGTAGTCGCCTCATCACATGAAGGCGTTTCTATAGGGTTGAGTATGTCCGTGATCCGCAATCAGGCGCTGAAGTCAAAAATCATGTCCGCAGAGGACGCTGCCGCTCTTATTCCGAACGGCGCGAATGTCGGCATGAGCGGCTTTACCGGTTCGGGCTATCCCAAGGTGGTTCCGCAGGCTTTGGCCAAGCATATGGAAGCCGCCCGCGAGGCTGGCGACCCGTTCCGCATCAGCGTCTGGACCGGTGCCTCTACCGGCCCCGAACTGGACGGCGAACTGGCCAAGGCCGACGGCATCGAATTCCGCCTGCCCTATAATTCCGACCCCATCGCCCGCGAAAAGATCAACTCGGGCAAGATGGAATATCTGGACATGCACCTGTCGCAGGTTGCGCCTGTGGCATGGCAGGGCTTCCTTGGCCCGCTGGACACGGCTCTGGTCGAAGTGGCCGGTATCACCGAAGACGGCGATCTGGTCCCCTCCTCGTCGGTTGGTAACAACAAGACCTGGCTGGACCGCGCCGACCGCATCATCCTCGAGGTGAACCGCTGGCAGAATCCGGCGCTCGAAGGCATGCACGACATCTATTACGGCACGGCCCTGCCGCCGAACCGTGTGCCGATCCCGCTGGTCAAGGCCGACCAGTTGATCGGCCAACCGACCTTCAAGGTGAACCCCGACAAGATCGCCGCCATCGTCGAAACCGATGCACCGGACCGTAACCTGCCGTTCGCGGCCCCCGATGAAAATGCCCGCGCCATTGCCGGTCACCTGATCGAGTTCCTGAAGAACGAAGTGAAACAGGGCCGCCTGCCCGCGTCGCTGCTGCCGCTGCAATCGGGCGTGGGCAATGTCGCCAATGCCGTTCTGGCGGGCCTCAATGACGGCCCGTTCGAGCGTCTGGCCGCCTATACCGAAGTGCTTCAGGACGGCATGCTGGACATGCTGGATAGCGGCAAGCTGACAGTCGCCTCGGCCACCGCCTTCTCGCTGTCGCCGGAAGCGGCTGCAGACCTCAACAGCCGCATGGAATCCTTCCGTGGCCGTATCATCCTGCGTCCGCAGGAAATCTCGAACCACCCCGAGATCATCCGCCGACTCGGCTGTATCGCCATGAACGGCCTGATCGAAGCCGACATCTATGGCAATGTGAACTCGACGCACGTCATGGGCTCGCGCATCCAGAACGGCATCGGCGGCTCGGGCGACTTTGCCCGCAACGCCTATATTTCCTGCTTCGTCACGCCTTCGACGGCCAAGGGCGGCAAGATCTCGGCCATTGTGCCGATGGCATCGAACGTGGACCACATCACGCAGGACGTGCAGGTCATCGTCACCGAGCAGGGTCTGGCCGATCTTCGCGGCCTGTCGCCCAAGCAGCGCGCCAAGGTCATCATCAAAAACTGCGCCCACCCGATGTATCGTGACATGCTGCAAGACTATTACGACCGCGCCATGACGTCGTCCTATGGCCTGCAAACCCCGCACATGCTGAACGAAGCCCTGTCGTGGCACCAGCGTTTCGTCGAAACCGGCTCTATGCTGCCAGCCTAAGAGGCGACTGCAGCCACCAAAAACAAAGGGCCGGAGGATAATCCCTCCGGCCCTTTTTCTTATCGTGCCATGGCCGTCGGGAACGCATGCCCCAAGGCCTCGGCCATGCCCTGCTGGCTTAATAAGAAAACCTGATCGCGCAGGTGATAGTTGTTGGACAGAACCACCACCGTGACCTGCTGGCTCGGTTCATAGGTCACCAGATTACGGAAACCCGACCACGAGCCGGTGTGATAGATCTGAAGCTCTTCAAACGGCTGGTTGGTGCGTTCGCCGAGACGGTTGGCAAACACACCCAGACCATAGGCCCGGTGCGGCCTGCCGCGCTCTTTAGGCGTATCGGCTGGCGAGTGGTCAGCAATGAACTCTGCATAGGATTTGCCCGACAGGATATGCCCGCCATGCAGAGCGCGGTTCCACATCAACATATCATCCAGCGTGGAGTACAGTGCCCCTGCCCCCGGAATGATGCTGACATTGGCATTGGGCTGCGGGGTCAGGCCTTGCGGAAACAGGCCATAGCCCATGGCCAGACCTTGAGTATCCGCATGCACATCCGAACCGGTATTGGTCATGCCCAGAGGTTCGAACAAGGCCGTTTTCAGATAGTCCTCATAGGCCATGCCGCTGACCTTTGAGACGATATAGGCCCCGACATTAAAGCCCACATTATTGTAACGCACCTTGGTACCCGGCTCGAACTGAAGCCCATACTGCGTCGACTTGGACATCAGCTCTTCGGGGGTATGCGGCGTGGTGCGCACCAGGCCCCAATTAGCCTGTGCCATCAGATCGGGAATGCCCGAAGTGTGCGACAGAACATGGCGCAGCCGGATATTGGCCCAGCGGTCCGGACAGTTTTCGATCCACTTGCAAACCGGATCGTCTACCGACAGCTTGCCCTCATCCTGAAGCTTCAGGATCGCCACGCCGGTAAACTGCTTGGACACCGAAGCCAGCCGAAAGCGTGTATCCAGCTGTAACGGGGTGTGCTGCTCGTAATTGGCCATGCCATAGGTCTGGCGGAACAGCACCTGATCGCCCTTGGCCACCAAAACCGCGCCCGTAAACTGTTTGGTCTGAGCCATATGATCCAGCCGCGCCTTCAGTTGCGGCAGATCTTCGACCACCTGAACCTCGGGTCGTTTAGGCAGTTCCACACGCGCCTGTGCCGAAGGCAGCACACCGTCGGCACCGGACATACGGGCGATGGTTACACCACCGCCCAACAACGCGACAGAGGCAATCCCGATCAGCAACCATGGCCGTCGTGTCGCCTTTTGAGGAACCTGGAACACTTTTAGATCAGACGTCGAAATCCAGACCGAACTGGGTATAGAGTGCCTTGGTGTCCTGCCATTTCGGATCGACCTTGACGGTCAGGAACAGGTGGATCTTGCGATCAAAGATCACTTCCAGCTCTTCGCGCGACTTCTGGCCGATCCATTTCAAGGTCTGGCCACCCTTGCCCAGAACGATAGGACGCTGGCTCTCGCGCTCGACATAGATTGTCTGTTCAATACGAGCCGAACCGTCCGCACGATCTTCGAAGCTGGTGGTTTCCACAGCCGCCGAATAGGGCAGTTCTTCGTGAACGCGCAGATAGACCTTCTCTCGGGTGATTTCAGCGGCCAGAACGCGGGCCGGAACGTCGGCCGACTGGTCTTCCGGATACAGCCACGGACCTTCCGGCATGGCCGAGGCCAGACGCGCCTTAAGATCGTCCACGCCATCGCCCTTATCTGCCGAAATCATGAAGACCTCGGAATAGGCCCCCGTTTCATACAGCTTTTGCGACAGGGCCAGCAGGGTGTCACGACGCATGCCGTCGATCTTGTTCAGAGCCAGAATAACCTTCTGACCCATTTTGTTCAGGTTCTTGATGATGGTTTCGGTATCTTCTGCCGACTTGCGGTCAGCAGGCGTGCCTTCACGGCTTTCGGCACCCAGATGGGCCTGTGCGTCAACAAGATGCACCACCACATCCGCATCTTCTGCACCTGCCCAGGCCGAGGCCACCATGGCGCGGTCCAGACGGCGGCGGGGGTTGAACACACCGGGGGTGTCCACCAGAACGATCTGTGCATTCTCGTGCAGGGCAATACCACGGATCGGAAAACGCGTGGTCTGGACCTTCTGGGTTACGATCGAGACTTTGGAGCCCGTCAGGCGGTTTACCAGCGTGGACTTGCCGGCATTGGGCGCACCAATGATGGCGGCAAAACCAGCGCGTTGTGCCTCTGCATTCTGGACGGGGTTGTTTTCAGTCTCGGTCAAATTACGCCTTCTCGTTTCATTAGTGCGACAGCAGCGGCTTTTTCCGCTTCCTGACGCGATCGTCCGGTAGCCTTCATGGGATCGTATCCCGGAACTACCACCTCGACCGTAAAGGTCGGGGCATGGTCTGAGCCAGTGCGGCCCACAATATTATAGCTTGGCAATGGTTTGCCCTGCCCCTGCGACCACTCCTGTAGTGCAGATTTAGGGTTCACAATGGCCGGTTCGGGCGGAGTGGAAAACTCGGTCGCCCACGCACGCTCAAATACGCCGCGTGCCGCATCCAGGCCACCGTCACGATAGACCGCCGCCAGAATAGCCTCCACAGCATCGGCTATAACTCCGGCCTTTCTGCGGCCACCGGTCTTGGTTTCGCCCGCAGACAGCCGAAGCGCCGGACCAATGCCTAGAGCCTCGCCCACACGCGCACAGGCGCTCTTGTCGACCAGCGAATGCAGACGGGCCGAAAGACGTCCTTCGTCCGCTTCGGGAAAATCACGCACCAGACGATCTGCTACGAGCAAACCCAATACGCGGTCACCCAGAAACTCCAGACGCTCGTTATCCCGAGGCGCATTATGTCCACCGACATCCGATACGCTGGAATGGGTCAAGGCCCGTTCCAGCAGAGCAGGATCGGTAAAATCATAGCCCAGCTTGGCCATCAGGGCTTCAACCGCGATGGTTCTCTGGTTTGGACGCGTGGGCATTAGCTCAATTTCTGGAAGAAGCGGCTCGGGCGCAGGTTGGCAAACCAGCTGACCGGATTGAACAGGCTTGCGCCCGGCGACCACGAGAACAGGATGATCTCGGCCTTACCCACCAGATTCTCTTCCGGAACCATGCCGACGCCCGACATGCTGTCCACGCGGCTATCGATCGAGTTATCGCGGTTGTCGCCCATCATGAAGTAATGACCGGCAGGCACTTCGAACACCGGCGTATTATCCAGTTCGAAGTTCGGGCCGAAATCCTGCGTCATGAAGGTGCGGCCACCCGGCAGGGTCTCGCGTACCTTGGACAACGAGCGCGTGCCGAACAGGTCGTTCATCTGGGCTTCGGAGACGACCACATCGTCAACAGCCACATTATTGATGAACAGCTTGCCCTGACGCATCTGCACCTTGTCACCCGGCAGGCCGATCACACGCTTGATGTAGTCGATCTTGGGATCACGCGGTAGCTTGAACACAGCAATGTCGCCACGCTTGGGCGCGCGGTCCATGATGCGCCCCTCGAACAGAGGCGGGCTGAACGGGATCGAGTGTTTCGAATAACCATACGACCACTTCGACACGACAATATAGTCGCCCTCATAGAGGTTCGGCTCCATTGAGGCCGACGGAATGGTAAAGGGCTGGAACAACAACACGCGCACAACCAGCGCGATCAGCAGCGCGAATACAATCGTCTTGATAATCTCGACGGTCTCGTTCGCCGCGGACTTTTTCTCTGTCACAGGTTTGGCCTTCTTTCGGCGCCGCGGCGCAGTTATCGGCTTTTCATTTTCAAGTGCTTCCGGATCATCGCCCATATCGAATGGGGCATCCCCGTCATCACTCCAAACAGGTGGGCGGGCAGCCTTTTGCGTGGCTGCGTCCGCTTCACCAAACTCAGCCTTGGTGTCGTCGCTCATGGTCTGCTCGAATCCCCCGCAAAATACGAGGCTCAACCTTGAGCCGTAACCTCTGGCGAAACAGCGGGCAAGGCTTCGATGATTACGAATGCTTGAGAATACGGGTATTCGTCGGTCATCGTCAGATGTATCCGCGCCTCATAGCCTTTTGGCGTCAGTCGCCTCAGATGATCGGCGGCATTTCCGGTCAGTTGCAAGGTCGGCTGACCCGATTTGAGGTTCACCACCCCCATATCACGCCAATAGACATCCGAACGGATGCCCGTCCCCAATGCCTTGGCACAGGCCTCCTTGGCCGCAAACCGCTTGGCATAGCTCCAAGAGGGATCGGGTTTTCGGTCGGAACGGGTGCGTTCGATCTCGGTAAAAACACGGTTTTTAAACCGGTTACCAAAGCGTTCCAGCGTCTCTTCTATTCGGCGAATGTCGCACAAATCGGAGCCAAGGCCGATAATCATATATCGCGCACCGACAAGGCTGCATCCATCGCGGCCCGCATCCGGCGTATCGCGGCGTCAAGACCTACAAACACCGCCTCCCCGATCAGGAAATGGCCGATATTCAGTTCCACAATCTCGGGAATGTCCAAAATGGTCGCAGCAGTTGCATAGTCCAGTCCATGACCCGCATGGACTTCCAGCCCCATTGCCTGCGCTTTGTCGGCAGCGGCAGCCAAGCGCCTGAACTCGACAGCACGCTCTGCCCCCGACAGGTGGCAATAGCGTCCCGTGTGGAATTCAACCACCTGCGCCCCCACGCCGACAGCCGCATCAACCTGTTCTTCGGACGGCTCGATAAACAGTGACACCCGCACCCCAACATCGACCAGCGCCTTTACCACCGGTCGAATGCGGGCCTCATGTCCGGCAACCGCCAGACCGCCCTCGGTCGTTACTTCCTCGCGGCGCTCCGGTACCAGACAGGCCGCGTGCGGCTTGTGACGCAGGGCGATGGCCAGCATCTCGTCCGTCACCGCCATTTCGAGGTTCAACGGACGATTGGCGCGGCGGCACAACGCGCTCAGAATATCGATATCGGCGTCGGTGATATGGCGACGGTCTTCGCGCAGGTGCGCCGTAATGCCGTCCGCACCGGCCGCCAAAGCCTGTTCGGCGGCACGGGCCGGATCGGGATGAGCCCCGCCACGCGCATTCCTGACCGTGGCGACGTGGTCAATATTGACGCCAAGGCGGACGTGACGGGTCATCGGCATATTTCCTTATTTAGACAGACGGCGGCTGCCCGGGTCCTCGACCGGCAGTGCAGCCAGTTCCGGCGGCAGGGCATCGGCAGGGTAGGCCGGAACATCCATAGTCGCCAAGGCAATCAGCGGAACACCGACATCGGCACGGCCACCCGAACGGTCAACAATACAGGCCGCAGCGATCACATCGCCGCCCGCCTTCTTGATGGCTTCGATGCATTCGCGCGACGACAGGCCGGTCGTAACGATATCCTCGACCATGACGATCTTCTCGCCCTGTTCGACCGAGAAGCCACGGCGCAGTTTGAACTCACCGTCCACGCGCTCGACATACATGGAACGCACCTTCAGGTGCTTGGCAGTTTCATAGCCGGGGATAATGCCGCCGACAGCGGGCGAAATCGCCGCGTCAACCGGACCAACCGTAGCCACGACCTTCTCGGCCAGCGCCTTGCACAGACGCTCGCAACGCTCGCCATCCATGAAGACAAGGTTCTTCTGAAGGAAGACAGGGCTGTGCAGACCCGAGGAAAGGACAAAATGACCCTCGCGCAGGGCGCCAGCGTCGCGGAATTCGTTGAGGACGTCTTCAGTGTTCATGGACGTCGTCCATAGACCTGCCTGCGTCCGCCCTCAACCCATAGCGCCTATTCTATCGCTTCATGCGGGTGCAAACCGCCTTCCAGAAGCTTGGCCCACACTGTTTGCGCATCATCGGCAAAGTCGAACAGGTCCATATCCGACGGATGGATCATGCCATGCTCGGCAAAGGCCTCGAAATTGATAACCGAGCGCCAGTAGGTTTCATCAAACAGGATGATCGGGATTTTAGGAGCCTTGCCCGTCTGGCGAAGGGTCAAAATCTCGAACAGTTCATCCAGTGTCCCGAAGCCGCCGGGGAAAACCACCAGTGCATTGGCCCGCATCGCCAGATGCATTTTACGCATGGCAAAATAGTGGAACTGGAAGGTCAGTTCCGGCGTCGAATACGGGTTGGGATATTGTTCGTGCGGCAGGGTGATGTTGAAGCCGATGGACGGTGCCCCCGCCTCCATCGCCCCACGATTGGCCGCTTCCATTATGCCCGGACCACCACCGGTGGCGATGACATTATCGCGCGGCTGGCCCACAGTTCCCCGGATCGCCCCTCCCATTTCGGAGGCAATACGCCCGAAATCACGCGCACCTTCATACCAGCGATGCCCCTCGGGGATACGGGCGCTGCCAAACACCACGATGGTCGAGCGTACCCCCCATGCCCGCAAAGATTCCTCGGCCTTGGCGTATTCCATCTGGAAACGCACACCGCGCATGGAATCGCCCAGCAGGAAGTCGGGATCGGTCGCCGCCATGCGATAGGACGGCGAAGCCAATTGCGCCGCATTAGCGGCGCGGCGTTGATCGTCATTCATGGATAAACTCCGTAGGTATTATCACGAAGGGACGGGTCAACCGCGAACGCGGTCGACCACATCCACCTTCGGATTGGCCCGCAAGGCAGCCACGATCATCGTGGCATGGCGGGCGTCCTTCACTTCGACGTCCAGTTCGACGTCAAAGAAATCATGCTGGCGGTGCGACATCGACAGGTTGAGAATATTTCCCCCTGCCTCGCCGATTGTCGTTGCCACCTGCCCCAGAACCCCCGGTGCGTGCTGAATGGTGGCATGCAGGCGCACAGCCCCCATCGCATCCGTTTCCGCCTGAGGCGTCCACTGCATATCGCGCCAGACGGTATCGTCATCGGCATAATCCGCCAAAGACTGACAGTCGATCGTGTGAACCGTCAGGCCGGTATCCACACCATCCGCCCCGACCACCTCGTGGATGCCGACAATACGGTCCCCCGGCACCGGACAACAGCAGTCGGCAAAATGGATGCTGACCCCCGGCGTCAGGCCCGAGCCGCGCACAAACAGGCGCGCCGATGAATCCTGAAGGCGTTTGCGTTCGCCGCTACCCTGAATCTGGCCCTTCAAGGCCGGGAACAGGATTTCAGCAACCTTGGACACCGCAATACGGCCACGGCCCACAGCATCGAGCAGGTCATCCTCGGTCGCCACCGTCAGGGTTTCCAGCGCCGCTTTCAAGGTCACATCTTTCAGCGACTTGCCATGCTGGGCCAGGGTCTGTTCCAGCGAAACGCGGCCCAGACGGATGAACTCTTCACGCTCGGATACGCGGATATGGCGGCGGATCGCCGAACGCGCACGACCTGTAACCGTCAGGCTGCGCCAGTCCGTCGGCACCTCGGCCTTGGAACCGCGAATGATCTCGACCACGTCGCCATTCTGCAACGCCGTGCGCATCGGCTTCAGTTCGCCATTGATCTTGACGCCAACCGCCGTGTCGCCAACCTCGGTATGCACCGCATAGGCAAAGTCCAGCGGCATGCCGCCCCGTGGCAGAGTAATCAGCTTGCCCTTGGGCGTGAACACGAACACCTGTTCGAGATACATTTCGAGCTTGGCGTGTTCGACCCAGTCCTCGCCGCCCTCGCCATGTTCGACCACCTGAACAAGGTGGCGCAGGTTCAGCAGCGGGTCGCGTCCGCCATCGGCCTGCATCGCCTCACGGTCCAGACCATAGGACTGGTTCTTATAGCGCCAGTGCGCGGCAACCCCGTCCTCGGCCACACGGTCCATGGCCTCGGTACGGATCTGCATCTCGATCTTCATGCCCGCAGGGCCTATGACCGTGGTGTGCAAGGAACGGTAATTGTTCGACTTGGGCGTCGAGATAAAATCTTTGAACCGGTCAGGCACCATCGGCCAGATACGGTGGATAATCCCCAGCGAGCGGTAACAGTCATCCTCGCTTTCAACGATCACGCGGAAGCCATAGATATCCGCCAGCGAAGAAAAGCCGACCGCCTTGCGCTGTAGCTTGCGCCAGATGGAATAAGGGGTCTTTTCACGACCTTTGACGCGTGCCTTAAGTCCCCCCTCGCCCAGAACACGCTCGATCTCTTTCGAAACACGAGTAATGGCGCTGCCGTGTTCCAACTTAAGGGCTTCAAGGCGGCGCATGATCGCTGTGCGCGCCGTCGCATTAAGATGCTCGAATGCCAGTTCTTCCAGTTCGGAAGCAATCGAGTGAATACCGATCGAGCGCCCCAACGGCGCATAGACTTCCAGCGTTTCGCGGCTGATCCGCTCGCGCTTCTCCGGCTTAACGTACTGGAGCGTCCGCATATTGTGCAGACGGTCCGCCAGCTTGACCAGCAGCACCCGCACATCGCGCGAAATCGCCAGAATGAACTTGCGCAGGTTCTCGGCCTGACGGGTATGTTCTGCCTGCAGTTCCAGACGCGACAGCTTGGTCACGCCCTCGACCAACACAGCGATTTCCTCGCCAAACATCTCTGCAATATCGTCACGGGTCGCCGAGGTGTCCTCGACCACATCATGCAGCAGTGCCGTCACGATGGTCGCCGTATCCAGCTTGTAGTCGGTCAGAATACCAGCCACCTGGATCGGGTGAGCAAAATAGGGATCGCCCGAGGCCCGCAACTGCGAGCCATGCATCTTCATCGCATAGACATAGGCCTTGTTTAACAAGGCCTCGTCGGCGGTTGGATCATAGGCCTTAACCGCCTCGATCAGCTCGAACTGGCGCATAACCGATGTGCCACGGCCACCCTGACCGGACGCTGCAGACGCCAACGGCGCCGCCCCATGAGAGGTCGACGCCGCTGAGTTAATCTTGTCGGCATTATCGGCTGTCGGCGTGTCCGCCGTGGGCCGCGCCGGGATAATGGTTACGCCAGTGACAGGCATGGCCGTCAGTAGCGTTCCTCCTGACCACCATCACGATCGCTTTGCAGCGCACGGATGAGTTCAGCCTCGGCCATGTTCATGTGCTGCGGCTCGGCCAGCAGTGCCACGACTTCGGCTTCGTCCTCTGCTTCGGTGCGTTCGTCGACGCGCTGCAGGGTGACGACGATGTTTTCCACCAGATCTTCCGGCAGGACGGTTTCGTCAGCCAGTTCGCGCAAGGCCACAACCGGATTCTTGTCGTTATCACGGTCGATGGTCAGAGCGGCACCGTTCGCAATATTGCGGGCGCGGTGACCGGCCAGCAGAACCAGACCAAAACGGTTCGGCACCTTTTCGATGCAATCTTCGACAGTGACGCGGGCCATGAAATTCCTCGGGCGACAGGGAGAACCATATAAAATACAGAAGAGAGGCCAATTAAGCAATGGCAACTGACCCTTCTGAAGTCGGAAAACGCAGGTTTATCGCTTGCTTGCGACTAGCTTGCGCCTTGATCGACCGGCGCGGCATCCATACCCACGCTGGCACGCGCCGCCAAGTCCCTCGCCGTTTCGCCATTATCCGGATGCCGCCATTCAGGAGCGATTTCCGCCAACGGCCCCATAACAAACAGACGTTCGCGCGCGCGTGGGTGCGGAAGATAAAGTCCGTCCAGATCCCCGCTGATGCGCCCATAGGCGATCAGGTCCAGATCAAGCGTGCGCGGTGCGTTTCGCCGTGAACGCACCCGCCCCAAGTCGTCTTCGATGCGCGATAGCGCCCCCATAAGCGCCTTGGGATCAAGCGCTGTTTCCACGACAGCAACCCCATTCAGGAATGGAGGATCGGCAGGATCAGGCCATGCCATGGACTGCCACCAGGACGAACGGGCCACGATTTTTATCCCCGCCTGCTGTAGTTGCAGCAGCGCAGCTTCCAGTCCTTTTTCGCAGGTTGCAAACTTGCCCTTGTCATTCGTGCCCAGTGCGACGATGACTGCATCGGCAAGATCGCGATTTCCAACGGGATCTGATTTTTGCGAACTCAAACCGAATGCCTTTTTGAAACAGGACTATTTTGATGCCTACTTCCGACCGCATTGCGCTTTTTATCGACGGTGCCAACCTTTATTCAGCGGCGCGTGCGCTGAATGTCGATCTGGATTTCCGCAAGCTGTCCGACCATTTCGCCCGTCAGGGCCGTCTGGTTCGCGCCTATTATTATACCGCGATTGTGGAGGGCGAGGAATTTTCGCCGGTGCGTCCGCTGGTGGACTGGCTGGACTATAACGGCTTCACTGTCATGACCAAGCCGGTGCGCCGCTTTACCGACGCGCAAGGCAATACCCGCACCAAGGGCAATATGGATGTCGAGATTGCGGTCGACATGCTGGAACTGGCCCCTCACCTCGACCATGTGGTCCTGTTCTCGGGCGATGGCGATTTCCGTCGTCTGGTCCAGTCAGTACAGGCCAAGGGCGTGCGTGTGACCGTGGTATCCACCACCAAGAGCCAACCGCCACAAATCAGCGACGAACTTCGCCGTCAGGCCGATGCCTTTATCGATCTTTCCGACATCATGGGCGACTTCTCCAAGCCCAAACCTGCCATCAATCGCGACCGCTAAGTCGCGTCATCAAGCTTGGTTCTGGACGGATAGCCTCCAAGGGATCCGGAATATCCGTCCAGAACCTGCGTGGATCACGCTGCAGCCAGTTTTGATCTTTTGAAATCTGACAGCCCTATCCCTGCCCGCCCGTCCCGGCGACATGAACCGGCACATTGGGCTGACGGAAATACTTGTCGATACCATCCGCGACCGAACGCATAAGGCGCTTGCGCGAGCGTTCATCGGAAAGAACCCGACCATCTTCCGGATTGGTCATAAATCCCATTTCCAGAAGCACAGCCGGAACATCCGGTGCCAGCAACACCGCCAGCCCCGCCGCACGGTGACTCTGGCGCAGCATCGAATGCCCATCGCTTTCTAATTGCGTCAGAAGCCCGCGTGCAAACTGCGCCGAGCGGTTCTGTGTTGCGCGCTGGGTCATGTCCAGCAGGATACGGTCCACCGACGGATCACGTCCGCCCGGAAGGCGCAAATCACGCTGCCAGTCATCATGGCTGGTGAACTCGCGAACCGCACGGCTCGCGCCTTGTTCGGACAAGGTATAGACACTTGCCCCGCGCAGAGCCGGATCGGAACCGGAATCTGCATGCAGAGAAATAAACAGGTCTGCATTGGCGTCGCGGGCGATCTGTACACGGCGACCATGTCCGACATAGACATCGCTGTCGCGGGTCAGGCGCACACGATAGCGCCCCGTACGCTCCAGCGCCGCTTTCAACTCGCGAGCCGCCGACAGGGTAATGGCCTTTTCCCAGACTTCGTGACCTTGCGAACCGGGATCGCGCCCGCCGTGACCGGCATCAATCACTATCAGAGGCTTTTCAGCGCGAACTTGTGGTGCACGTGCCGTGACAACCGTCGCTTCGGGGGCTCCGGTCGCTTTAAGATCGATCACATAGCGATAGTGTGACACGCCATCACCGGGCGGCAGCAAGAACCGGCGCTCGACGGTTGCACCGCGTGCCAGCGACAGGTTGATGCGCGCACCACCCGAACCGCTCTGAAGATTATAGGCGCGAACCAGACCAGCACCATTGCCCGACAAACCACGCCCCGGATCAATCTCCGCCAGCGACACGGCCACTTCACCATTGGAGCCGTCAGAAACGACGCGACCACGGGTTTCGCGATCCAGATCGATCACCACCCTCGTACGCTGGGCGTCACCGCCAAAACGGACTGACTTGACCTGAATATCCGATCCGCGCGCAAGGCTCAGGCCAGCCGTCAGCACGGCCGCACTGGTCACAGCCGCAGCCAAGGCCGACAATGACCACTCACGCAGCCCCCAACGCTTAGGGTTCTCGCGCCATACGCCTCGCATCGGTAAGACGAAACTCCTTGCACCTTCGCACACTGCCTAACCCTGCGACCATTAAGGATTTCGTAAAGAAAAGCACCTGCGCAATCATTTTGCATTTTGTCAGAATGGCGCCTATGTTCATCTGACTGCGACAGATCGCGCCTATGCCCCTGTGTGGCTTTGGGCACGCACTCCTCGCGGCGTAACTTGATTATTCACCTCATTCCGAAGGTGGGACGATAGCCGTCTTGCCCGAAGATAAAGCGGGTTCGGACCGCAGCCTCAATTGACGGGCGCGACCGATCCCCGGACCGACAGAACCATGGGCCAACACGCCTGCGACACCATCCGGCTTTTGAGTGCCGACTTCGCCTATGGCGAAGGTGGGATGTGCGCGCGTGGCCTTCTCCACATTCGGCGAGCCGCTCCCCTGCTAACGGGGTCCATCCAAGCGAAGGATTTCGCGGGGCAAGGGCTGGCGCGCCCAAGAAAGACACTGCATGTCAAAAACCATGTTGATCGATGCGGCGCACGCGGAAGAAACGCGCGTCGCTATCGTGGACGGCCGCCAAGTTGAGGAATTCGACTTTGAGTCCCGCGGTCGCCGCCAACTTCGCGGCAACATCTATCTCGCCAAGGTAACCCGGGTCGAACCCAGCCTGCAGGCGGCCTTTGTTGAGTACGGCGGCAACCGTCACGGTTTCCTCGCCTTCAACGAAATTCACCCCGACTATTACCAAATTCCGGTGGCCGATCGCGAAGCCATCATGGCCGAAACGGGCGATGATGACGACGATCATGACGATCTGGGTCGCGATAGCGGTGACGACGAGGGCGATGCCGAAGGCCGTCTGGCCGATGAGGAACGCCTCAAGCGCCGCCTGATGCGTCGCTATAAAATTCAGGACGTTATCAAGCGCCGGCAGGTGCTGCTGGTTCAAGTCGTCAAGGACGAGCGCGGTGCCAAGGGTGCGGCCCTGACCACCTGGCTGTCGCTGGCCGGTCGTTACTGCGTGCTGATGCCGAACACCGGCAAGGGCGGCGGTATCTCGCGCAAGATCACCAACACCTCGGACCGCCGTCGCCTCAAGGCGGCAGCTGCGGCCCTCAAGGTGCCGGAAGGCATGGGCCTGATTATCCGCACGGCCGGTGCCAAGCGCACCCGTGCAGAAATCAAGCGCGACTATGAATATCTGCTGCGTCTGTGGGCCACGATCCGTGAGACGACGCTGAAATCGACCGCTCCGGCTGTCATATACGAAGAAGAAAACCTTGTCCGCCGCGCTGTCCGCGACATGTATGACAAGGACTTCGACGGCATTCAGGTCGAAGGCATCGAAGGCTTCAAACAGGCGCGTGACTTCATGCGCGTGCTGATGCCATCGCAAGCCAAGAAGATTCATCTGTATCAAGGCACCCGCCCGCTGTTCGCATCGAACGGCATCGAGGAAGTCCTGACCCAGATTCACCAGCCAGTCGTTCCGCTGAAATCGGGCGGCTATCTCGTTATCAACCAGACCGAAGCTCTGGTGGCTATCGACGTGAACTCGGGTCGTTCGACCAAAGAGCGCAATGTCGAGCAGACTGCCCTCAAGACCAATATTGAAGCCGCCGCCGAGGCCGCTCGCCAGCTGCGCCTGCGCGACTTGGCTGGTCTGGTGGTCATCGACTTCATCGATATGGATGAAGGCAAGAACAACCGCGCCGTCGAAAAGGTTCTGAAAGACGCGCTGGCCAAGGATCGTGCCCGCATCCAGATGGGCCGCATCTCGCCTTTCGGCTTGATGGAAATCAGCCGTCAGCGTCGTCGCCTTGGTGTGATCGAAGGCGCGACCGAGGCTTGCGCCTGCTGTCAGGGCACCGGCCGTGTACGCTCGGCTGAATCCGCCTCGCTGACCACCCTGCGCGCTGTCGAAATCGAAGCAGGTCGTAGCGGTGCAGGCTGCATTACCCTGCGTGTCTCGACGGCAGTGGCGATCTATATCCTGAACCACAAGCGCGATTATCTGCAGCGTCTGGAGCAGATGCGCGGCCTGAAGGTCATCGTCCAGATTGATGACTCGCTGGCCCAAGGCGAACACCATATCGAACGCACCGAAACCAACGAAGACTTCGTGGCTCTGCAAAGCCATGTCGATCTGTCGCTTCTGGATGACGGTATCGACGACCACGCTGTCTTTGACGAAGACGAGGACGATGAGGACGAAGACGACGTTATCTCTCTCGATGACGACGAAACTTCGGATGGCGAAGACGAAGAGCGTGCCGAGCGTGATGATGACAGCCGTGGTAATCGCCGCCGTCGTCGTCGTCGTGGCGGTGGCTCGCGTCAGGACGATGAAACCGAAACCCGTGCTGCTGAAGACGATGACGATGACAGCCGGGGTAATCGCCGCCGCCGTGGCCGCCGTGGCGGTCGCCGCTCGCGCGAAGAAGGTGATCGCGACGTCTATAGCTGGGTGCGTGGTCGTACACCGTCGCTGGATGATCCCTATGTCTGGTTCGACCCGCTCAATCCGCAGCGCCCGGAGCGTCCAGAGCGTCCGCAGCGTATTGTTGCCGCTGTCGAAGGCACTGAAAATGCCGAGAACGCCGAAAACGATCTGATCGCTTCGGAAGAGGACGGCAATGGCCGCCGTTCGCGCCGTCGCCGCGGTCGCGGTCGCGGTCGCAACCGCGATCAAGGCGAAATGATTCACGACGCCAAGGTCGAGGACCGCGCCACCAATGAAGGCCTGCCGGTCGAGGGGAACCCTGACCTGCCGATCGCCGTCATGATTGAGCCGGAAGTCTCCGAGGTGACTGAAAGCATAGAGGCCGCACCGGTTGCCGATGAAGCACCCAAGCGCCGCCGCGTCCGTCGCAAGACCCGCAGCAATGGTGACAACGAAGCTATCAACGCCGAAGCGACGGAGTCTCCTGCACCTGTCGCCTCTGGCGACGAGCAACCTCCGTTCGTAGCGGTCATCCCCGATGATCGTATTATCGAAAAGGCTGCCGAGCGTCAGTCAAATCGCGATGCCGAACAGGAAGCCGTCCCTGCCAAATTGGACGTGCCCCCTGCCAAAGCCTTTGTGATTGAAAAGGCGATCGAACAGGCCATCGAAGCCCAGGCTTCAGTCGAGCCTGTGGCCGCTCCGGTTGTCGAAAGCGCCCCTGTCGAGGCGGAGGCTAGCGAAACGGTTGCCGTCGAAGACCTGATCGCTAATGATCCGAACCAAATCGTTGCGCCGCCCGAAAAACCCAAAAGGGGCTGGTGGCGCCGTTGATCGGCCATGATTTGACGTGAGAAAAGGTGGAAGATCGTTGCTCTGGAGTGCGCCATGATCCGGTTTTCCACTACTCTTACCCGTCTGCTGGTTGCCGGGACGGCGGCGGCTGCCTTGATGGCAGCCGCTCTCCCTGCCTCAGCTCAAAGCCTGATCCGCGATACCGAGATCGAGGCTATTATTGACGAGTGGTCCGCACCGACCCTGACGGCCATGGGTCTGGATCCGTCCGAAGTCGAAATCCTGCTCGTCAATGACAACAGCCTGAATGCCTTCGCCACACGCGGACGCATCATGGGTCTGAACACAGGCCTGATCCTGCAAACCAAGACCCCGAACCAACTACTAGGCGTGATCGCGCACGAAGCTGGCCATATCAAAAACCGCCACACCCTGCGTGACGGTGCCCAGAATGCAGGCATGCAGCCCATGATTATGACCATGGCGCTGGGGGCATTGGCAGCATTGGCTGGGGCACCAGATGCCGGTGCAGCCCTTCTGGCCTCCAGCCAGTATTTCGGCACACTGGGTGCTCTCCGATACATGCAGTCTCAAGAGGGCGAAGCCGATATCACTGGGGCTCGCGCTCTGGAACGTGCCGGTGAATCCGGTCGAGGTCTGGTCGAGTTTTTCGAAAACTTCCGCTCACAGGAAGTGTTCTCGGATGCCCGCCGCTTCCCCTATTTCCGCAGCCACCCGCTGTCTTCTCAGCGTATCAGCGCCCTGCGCGGTCCGGTGGAGCGCGCTTCCCACTATGGCAATACCGATAGCGAGGAGCGTATCGCCCAACACGCGCTGGTTCTGGCCAAGATCCACGGGTTTATGGATAATCCGAACACCACGCTGCGGCTTTATCCGTCCAGCGACACCTCGTTGCCTGCTCGCTATGCGCGTGCGATCGCATGGTACAAGGACGGCCAGACCACCAAGGCTTTGGAAGGCGTAGACAGCCTTTTGGCCGAACAACCGGACAATCCCTATCTGTGGGAATTGAAAGGCCAGATCATTTTTGAAGAAGGTCGTCCCGCCGAAGCTCTGGATGCCCATAAACGGGCCGTTGACCTGATGCCCGAGGCCCCTCTTCTGCGCATCAACTATGCCCACGCTCTGTTGGAAACCGGCGAGGCCGAGCAAATCACCAAGGCGGAAACGGAGTTGAAATATGCTCTGGCTCGAGAGGATGACAACCCGATGGGATGGCGCCTGCTCAGTCAGGCCTATGCGGCTCAGGGCAAGGAAGGCGAGGCCCGACTGGCCTCAGCCGAATACTGGTTCGCTCTGGGTCAGGCCAAACAGGCCAACGAGTTCGCCCTGCGCGCCCGTGACATGCTGGACCGCAGTTCGATCGAATGGCGCCGCGCTACCGATATTGTGCTTTCATCGGGGGCATCAGAATCCGATATTCTTGACGCCGAACGTCGCAATGAGCGCCGCCGCGGCCAGCAAGTCGTTCCCCCAAACAGCAACTAGGCTGTTCCCCCCTCATAGATCATAGAGTTTCATGTCCGATACGCCCGATACGGTTGCCCAAACGCCTGATCAACCCCAAGCTACGCCGTCTGTAACAACGCCCCAACCCTCTGCGGCCAAGGGCACGACAACGGTGATGGCAGGGGCTGCTCTTGCGATTTCAGCGGCGGCGCTTGTCATGGCCTCCCTGCCCTATTTCGGCGTCGGTATCGGCCCGCAGGTTCGCGGTTATCTGCTCAATAATCCACAAATTCTGGACGAGATGATCACGGCCCGCCAACAGGCCGAAGACCAGAGCGTCTCATCGGCCATTGATGCCGCAGCCAAGGCCAATCCGCAGCTTTTGGCCCATGATGCACGCGATCCGGCGGTCGGTCCGGAAAACGCCAAGGTGACGGTGATCCAGTTTTTTGACTATCGCTGCCCCGGATGTAAGGCTGTGTCGGTGCCCTATCGTGAAATGATGGCTCGCCACCCCGATGTGCGTTTTGTCTTCAAGGAATGGCCCATTCTGGACAATGGCGAGACGGTTACATCCAACTATGCTGCACGCGCCGCTCTGGCGGCCAATCAGCAGGGCAAGTTCATGGCTGTCCATGCCGCGCTGATGGACGAACGCGCCCTCACCGTCGATGTCATCAACCAGATTCTTCAGGAACAGGGCATGGACATGGCCGCGGCCCAAAAGGCCATCGCTTCGCCTGATACAGCCCGCCATATCACCGACATCCACACAACAGGCGTGGCGCTGGGTCTTCGCGGCACCCCGACCTTCTTCGTCAACGGCAAGGCCAGTGCCAGCATCGACCCCGCCGATGTCGAACAGATGATCAAAGCCGTCCAATAAACAAAAATGCCGGAAGCTATCGCTTCCGGCCTTTTTTCTGTGCCGTCGCGATCCTTAGATCAGACCTGCCAACGGCGAGGACGGATCGGCAAACATGCGTTTCTTCATACGGCCCGCCAGATAGGATTCACGACCGGCGATGACCGCGTGCTTCATGGCACTGGCCATCAGGATCGGATCGCGGGCCTCCGCAATGGCGGTATTCATCAGCACACCGTCACAGCCCAGTTCCATAGCCACAGCGGCATCCGAGGCCGTGCCCACACCGGCATCAACGAGCACCGGAACCTTGGATTGTTCCACGATCATGCGGATATTGATCGGGTTCTGCAGGCCTAGCCCCGAGCCAATCGGCGCGCCCAGCGGCATGATGGCGACAGCGCCAGCATCTTCCAGCTTGCGGGCATAGACGGGGTCATCGGTGCAATAGACCATGACCTCGAAACCCTCTGCGGTCAGCAGCTTCAGCGCGCGCAGGGTTTCTTCCATGTCCGGATACAGGTGCTTCTGCTCCGACAGGACTTCCAGCTTTACCAGCGTCCAGCCACCGGCCTCGCGCGCAAGGCGCAGGGTCCGCATAGCGTCCTCGGCAGTGAAACAACCCGCCGTGTTCGGCAGATAGGTGTATTTCTTCGGATCGATATAGTCGGTCAGAACCGGCTGGCCGGGGTCCGTCAGGTTCACGCGGCGCACGGCCACTGTGACCATTTCCGCCCCCGATGCCACGACAGCGGCGGCGTTCTGTTCATAGTCACGGTACTTGCCCGTGCCCACGATCAGGCGAGAATTAAAGGTGCGTCCTGCGACGGTCCAGCTATCGGTACGAGGGGCGGATTCGGTCATACAAAACACCTAGCCCCACTCGTGCGCCCATGAAAGACGCGATACCCGATTTGATTATGATCAGCCGCCGCCTACGAACTGGACCAGTTCGATCTTGTCGCCATCCGATACAGGCGTCGTGGCATGCAGCGAACGCGGCACGATTTCGAGATTCAGCTCCACAGCCACCTTGCGCGGGTCCAGACTCAGTTCCTCGATCAGGGCAAGAATAGTGGTGGCGGCGGTTTCACGCCCCTGCCCGTTCACTTCGATACGCACGATCACACTCCATTCGTCGTTATCTCCTCATATGGGGCGATGTGCGACCTAACTCAATCTTGCAAGCCATTGTCCCCCGGGTTTCCAGCCTTGTAAAATCGGTTGCAATGCCCGGTTGGCTCATCCGATACGCATTCAACCATGACGCAAGGTCAAGAATTTAGTCGCATGCTTGGCGTTCCCCCCCAACTCGGTCTACAAAGCACACGATTCCGCGCGCGTGGCGTGCGCCTTACTCTGCGAGCGAATGCCCGAAACGCCTGTCCTCTATGTTCTGAACGGTCCGAACCTCAATCTCCTCGGAGAGCGTGAGCCGGAAATCTATGGCCGTGACACACTCGCGGACGTTCAAAAGCTGTGCGAAAACGCAGCCGATGGCGCTCGCATCGTGTTTCGCCAGTCGAACCATGAAGGCCAGTTGGTGGACTGGATTCACGAGGCCCGCAATGAAGCCTCTGCCCTGATCATCAACCCCGCAGCCTACACCCATACCTCGGTGGCGCTGCTGGATGCCCTGAAAACCCTTTCTATCCCCGTCATTGAGTGCCACCTGTCGAACCCCGCTGCGCGCGAGGCCTTCAGGCACCACTCCTATGTGTCTCTGGCCGCTACCGGCGTGATCGCCGGTCTGGGCGTCCAGGGATATGAACTGGCCGTCAAGGCGGCCCTGAACCTCATCCGTTCGGCCTAAGCGGCTACGGCTAAGTACTACGAGAAGAGACAAAGATGTCCGACAAACACACCGCCATCGACGCTGAACTGGTTCGCGCCCTCGCCAACATCCTGAACGAGACCGAGCTGACCGAGATCGAAGTCGAGAAAGACGACCTGAAAATCAAGGTTAAGCGCGAAATCACTGTGGCCGCCGCTCCGGTCGCCTATGCCGCGGCTCCGGCTCAGGTGGCAGCGCCTGCCGCAGCAGCTCCGGCCGCTGCCGCTGCGCCGGCCGCTCCGGCTGCACGTTCGGGTGAAGAAGTGAAGTCGCCGATGGTGGGCACCGCCTACCTGCAACCGGCTCCGGGTTCGGACCCGTTCATCTCGGTCGGCGCCAAGGTCAAAAAGGGTCAAACCCTGCTGATCGTTGAAGCTATGAAGACCATGAACCCGATCACCGCTCCGCGCGACGGCGTTGTGGCTGAAATCCTCGTCGGCGACGCCCAGCCGGTCGAGTTCGGCGAAGCTCTGGTCGTTCTGGAAGCCTGAGCCTGAGTATGTTCACCAAGGTCCTCATCGCCAACCGTGGCGAAATCGCCCTTCGGGTGCATCGCGCCTGTAAGGAAATGGGTATCTCGACGGTGGCCGTTCACTCGGAAGCCGACCGCGGTGCCATGTGGGTACGTCTGGCTGACGAAAGCGTCTGCATTGGTCCGGCTCCGGCCGCCAAGTCGTATCTGAACATCCCGCAGATCATTGCGGCTGCCGAAATCACCGGCGCGCAGGCGATCCACCCGGGCTATGGCTTCCTGTCGGAAAATGCCCGCTTCGCTGAAATCATCGAAGCGCACGGCATGACCTTCATCGGTCCCAAGCCGGACCACATCCGTGTGATGGGCGACAAGATCACCGCCAAACAAACCGTCAAAGACGCTGGCATCCCCGTCGTTCCGGGCTCGGATGGCGAGGTTGAAACTGTCGAAGCGGCTATCGAAGCCTCCAAGACCATCGGCTTCCCGCTGATCGTCAAGGCGGCTGCCGGTGGTGGTGGTCGCGGCATGAAGGTTGCCATGACCGCCGACGATCTGGTCGAAGCTGTCCAGACCGCACAATCCGAGGCGCTGGCCGCCTTCGGTAACGGTGCCGTCTATATGGAACGGTACCTGCAGAAGCCGCGTCACATCGAGATCCAGGTCATCGCTGACAGCCACGGCAACGTGGTTCACCTCGGTGAACGCGACTGCTCGCTGCAACGCCGCCACCAGAAGGTGCTGGAAGAAGCCCCGTCACCGGCTCTGTCGGCCGAGGGACGCGCCAAGATCGGTGAAGTGGTCAACAAGGCCATTGCCGCCATCGGTTACCTCGGCGTTGGTACCATCGAGTTCCTATGGGAAGACGGCGAGTTCTTCTTCATCGAGATGAACACCCGCCTGCAGGTCGAGCATCCGGTCACCGAAATGATCACCGGTGTAGACCTCGTGCGCGAACAGATCCGTATCGCTGCAGGTCTGCCACTGTCGTTTACCCAGGACGAAATCAAGTTCAACGGCCACTCGATCGAAGTGCGTATCAATGCCGAGAACGCCGAAACCTTCACCCCTTCGCCGGGTACGGTAACGGACTTCCACGCTCCGGGTGGTCTGGGTGTGCGCCTCGATAGCGCGATCTTCGCCGGCTATTCGATCCCGCCTTACTATGACAGCCTGATCGGCAAGCTGATCGTTCACGGTCGCGACCGCGAAGAAGCCATTGCACGCCTCAAGCGCGCTCTGGGTGAAACGGTTGTCGGCGGCGTGGATACCACCATCCCGCTGTTCCAGAAGCTGTTGCAGGAGCCGGACATTCTGTCGGGCGACTACGACATCCACTGGCTGGAAAAATGGGCTGCGGCTCAAAAGGCGAAAGCCTGATTTGATCGAAGAGGAAGACCCCGAGTTCAGCGCAAAGGAGCGCGAGGTGTTTGACGCCGCCGCCCTCCTACGCTGCTACGCCAACGGGGCCTTTCCCATGGGAGAGGCGCGGGATGATCCCCGCGTCTTTCTCGTTGAGCCGGACCAGCGCGGCATATTTCCGCTGGATGGCTTCCACATCCCCACACGTCTGAAACGCACGGTTCGCGGCGAGCCGTTCGATATCCGCGTCAACACGGCCTTTCTCAGCGTCGTGGACGCCTGTGCCTCGCCCGCCAAGGGACGCGAGGACACATGGATCAATGGCCCCATCCGCCGTCTATATGGCGAGCTTCACGCTCTGGGCCATGCCCACAGCGTCGAATGCTGGAAGGACGAGGTTCTGGTCGGCGGTCTTTATGGCGTGACGCTGGGCAGTGCGTTTTTCGGCGAGAGCATGTTCAGCCGCATGACCGATGCCTCGAAGGTTGCGCTTGTGCATCTGGTGGCCCGCCTCAAACGTGGTGGCTTCACCCTGCTGGATGCCCAGTTCATCACCGAACACCTGATGCAGTTTGGCGCTCAGGAAATACCGCAAAGCACCTATCTCAGAAAACTGGGGCCTGCGCTCAGGCTCAAGGGTGATACCTCCGATCTTGGCCTGTCTATGAGCGGCACCGAAGCCGTTGAGCGCGCACTGGCCAACAGCTAAAGCCGTGTCCGGACACAATCAAACGCTGTCCGGACAGTTTTAAACTGGCGCGGATACACAAACGGCCAGCCTATGTCGGCCATGACCCAAGCCACCACTCATCCCCGTAACCTATCGCATGAAATCACCAGCTTTGGCATGCCCCTGTTTCTGGGCCTTCTGCTGGCGACTGTGTTTCGCATTTTGGCCTATCAGCCCTTCACCATTCCTTCGTCGTCCATGGCCCCCGGCCTTTTGACTGGCGACTATATTGTGGTGTCCAAAATAGCTTACGGTTGGAGCGCAGCCTCCCTGCCCTTTGGTTCTCCCAACGGGACAGAGCGACTGATGGCGTCAACGCCGGAACGGGGCGATGTGGTTGTGTTCCGCCTGCCGCGTGATCCTTCACAGGTCTGGATAAAACGCGTTATCGGTCTTCCGGGCGATACGGTGCAGATGAAGAGCGGCCAGTTGGTCATCAATGGCCAGCCCGTGCCGCAAACTTCGCTTGGCCAGACATTTGACCGCGACAATCCCGCCCGTCCTGTCGAAGCTTTTAGAGAGCGACTGGTCAGCGGACGGTCTTATGTCACCTATGATGGCGGCCCCAACCTTGCCGGTGACAATACCGCCCCTATCACTGTGCCGACAGGTCATTATCTGATGATGGGAGACAATCGCGACAATTCTCTGGATAGCCGTTGGAGCGCGGATGTCGGTATCGGATTGCTGCCCGCCAGTCATATTATAGGGCGTGCCGAGTTTATTGCGTGGTCGTGGAAACCGGGGGCTTCATTGGTAAAGCCGTGGACTTGGCCCGACCTAAGAGGCGATCGCGTCCTGAAGTCGATCGAATAGAATGTCCTTAACGCGCGCGATATTCTTCAAAGGACAACAGGCCATCTTTATTGCGGTCAAGCTGCTGGAAAGTGACACGCGCAGGGTTAAGGGTTTGCGCCAGAGACGGTGCCGCCACAGCCCCCAGTGCAAGCACAGCTACGGCGACCGCTATGGTCCTGTGCCAACTGGTATTCTGCAAACGCGGTTTCGACGGCTTTTCCAACTCGGTGTCGATAAAGCGCCGGATGGCCTCGCTGGCCGTGCGGCCCTCGGCACGACAGTGCTGCATGAAGGCGTTCTTCGTTTCGAAGGGCATGCGGACTTCGACGGTCTCGGTTTTCTTCGGCTGTCGTTTCGTCACCATGCCCTACCTCACTGCCTAGCGGTTCTTACAGCCCACAACCCACGCATCATATAGCGGGTGTTCCAGCCCATTCAGGCTGGGCGAGGAGGCAAACATCCAGCCCTTAAAAACCTGGCGGGCCTCATTGGACGGCTGGGCCGAACGCGGCTGCACACCGATTTCCAGATAGGCAATGGCGTCTTCGGTCACTTCGTTGGCACCCGTCACTTCACAGGCACGAACCTTGAAGATCAGATTCTTGGAAAAACGCACCGGGCGACCACCCACCTCGACCTCGAACTGCATGGTCTCGGCTGTGGTTTTGTCTATGGCCTGAACCAGAGCGACCGGCAAACGACGGCGCACAGTGCTGGCCGGTTCCTCGACCGTTTCTGCAACCGTTTCTTCTTCGGCCGCGTCTTCGCCTTCGTCGGAAACTTCTTCCTGCGGGGTTGGTTCGACCACCGTTAGAGACGTGGTCCCCGCTGGGATATCCTGAACGGGCGCACTCGCCGGTGCCGTCAGAACCTGCGCCGGTGCCTGTGGCGCAGGTTGGGCTGCCTTTTCACGCAAGGCATCGCCCACAGGATCCTGAACCGGAACCGCATCTTGCGGTACATCCATCAGGGCGGCGGTCACGCCAGCCCCCGACAGACCGAGGCCTGCGGCGACAATGCCGCCCAGCAGAACCCCGCGCAGACTCATTCCGGTGTCCAGGCTTGGTAGTCACCGGTCGCTGCCGGACGTTGACCGCTCGCAACCAGCGAACCCTGCGGACGACGGGCATAGGGCGTGCCGGTCAGGTTAGGCAGGTGATCTTTTTCCCAAGCCTGACGGTGCAGCGGTTTCTCGCTGGGGGCCTCGTCATAGGTATAGCGCAGCCAGCCCTGCCATTCCGGCGGAATCTTCGTGGCTTCGGCATAACCGTTATAGATCACCCAGCGACGCTTACGTCCATCATACGAGACGTTATCGCGCGACTGATAGTAGCGGTTACCGAATTCGTCCGTGCCGATCAGGCTGCCACGCTTGCCCACCGTGAAAAGGGTGCCAATGGTGGCACCGTTCCACCAGGTAAAGATCTTGCTCAGCACGTCGTGCACTCACTTAAAATCGCGCCGCGAGGAAAGGGAGTTCAGCGGCCCTGCAATCATAGAAACCTCTGGCCGTTACGTCCAGCGGTCCCACACGCTTCTGTTAAAAACCTTTGGTCCAATATGTTGGGGGTAACCCCTATGCGGCCCACAATATCTATTGAGAATGGTTAAACGGCCGCTCTAGGCTGTCTGCTTAATGCAGGCGTGGAGGCGATCCATGAGTGGCGCATTCGATTTTGATAATGCTGTTCGCGACCTAGAGGTGGAATCACGGCGTATCGAACGCCCGTCCTCGGTCGACTCTGTATATGCGCCTTCAAGCTGGAGCGATGCCCGTATCGAGGCATGGCTAGACTGGTTGGAACCGCGCCTGTCCCCCGCCCATGCCCGCCAACTGGCCAGTGACGGCGACATAGGCCAAGCCCTTGCCCACTGGTTACAGCCGCTCGTTCAACGCGCTCTGGACGACGACCTTCTCGAGGGTGCAACCGCCAGCGCCCTGTTATGCGGCCTGCAACGCGGCTGGGTGGCCCCTGCGGTCACAGACCCCGCGCATACCCTAAATTCTTTGCCGCTTAGCGAACCCGATGCGGCGGCCCGACTGGATGATTTCCGCCGTCATGCGCGGGGCGCTCGCCTGTCGGCCAAGGCTCTGGCGACGGTCGAAGAGGCCCTGAATGGCGTCAGGAATGCCGTCATTCGCTGCGAAGGCCCGCGCGAGGCCTGCGGATCGCCCAAGACCAATCCGGCACTGGCCCGCGCCGCCGCCCACGCCCTGCGCTGTGGCGCATCCGATGCCGACATTGTGCGGGCCATTGATGGCGAACCTCTCGGCTCGTCCCCCAGCGCGGTCAGTCCGCGTCTGGTCATCGAGGCCGAGCGCGACCTGCTGGCTGCGGGTGGATCACTGGCGCTGCAACTGGCCGAGGCCTCGGTCGAGGGCGATGTCGTCATCACCTTCGATCCCGCCGATGCGCTGGCCCTGTCGCATGCCACGCTCGAAACCCGCATCCAGTTCGACCTTGAGACCCTCTATAAGGATACCGGCTCTAACTGGCAGAGCGTTCTGGAAACGCTGGTGTCCGGCTGGACAGTGCTGTCGGCTCTAATGGTGCCCGCTCATCCGCACATCCCGCCACGTCTGGCATTCGGCTTGGGCGGGCTGGCCGATCTGGCCCTGCGGCTAGGCTATGACAATCTGGCCGATCTGGCACGCGAAACCGCGACCTTTGTGCGTGCCCACTATACGGCGGCCTCGATAAAAATAGCAGAGCATTTGGGTCATGCCGATGATGCCGATACCTGTCATGCGGGGCTGCGCCTGTTCATTCAGGAAGGTGAAGCTGCGCTTCGTTTGGGCCTTTCGCCCTTCGCTCACCGTGATCTTTACCAGACCGGTGATGGCGAGCCTGCCCCGCGCCTACGCCCGTCCATCGCGCATGCCTTGAGCCATCAGGGCTGCGACAGCGCCGAGCGCCACCTGTTCGGCACCCGCACCTTGGCGGGCGAGACGGCCATCAGCTTTGAAAGCTTGCACGATCTGGGCTTTACCGAGCTGGAAATGGAAGGGCTGGAGCATGCTCTGGCATCGGTGGAGCATCTGGAGGATGCCTTCCGCAGTCCGGTTCTGGATGGTGGTTTCATCCGCGACGTTCTGGGCCAAGACCCTGCCACTGACGCACCGCTCCTGCCACGCCTCGGTTTTTCGCAAGCCTCTATTGGTGCCACCGAAACACAGGTTCTGGGCTATCCTGACCTGACCCAGTGGCCGGATGCCCCCCCTGCCCTTGCCGATTGGCTGGCCCTGACAGCCGAAGACGTAGAGGCCGAGATCGTGGCCGCGCTGGATGGTCTTAGTGATACCCCTGCGCCGCTTCGGATTGATCTTGACTGGGACGAGACGCTTGTCGATGGCGCACGTGCCATTTCCCATGCCGCCCGCGAAGGTGTCCGCGCCCTGTCCCTACGCCGCGCTCGCCCGCCCGCAGACTTCGGCTTTGATGCGGATATTGCCCCCGCAGAGCCTGTCACGCCCGAAATCACTACCAGTGCCAATGCCCCGCAAACCCGTGTCGTCGAGCGCGTGGTCGAACGAGACCGTACCCGCCGCAAGCTACCGGACCGTCGCAAGGGCTATATCCAGAAGGCCGCCGTCGGCGGCCACAAGGTCTATATCCATACCGGCGAATACGAAGACGGCGAACTGGGCGAAATCTTCATCGACATGCACAAGGAAGGTGCCGCCTTCCGCAGCCTGATGAACAATTTCGCTATCGCCATCTCGATTGGCCTGCAATACGGCGTGCCGCTGGACGAGTTTGTCGATGCCTTTGTGTTCACCCGTTTCGAGCCTGCGGGCCGCGTGACCGGCAATGACTCGATCCGCTCGGCCACATCCATTCTCGACTATATTTTCCGCGAATTGGGCGTCTCCTATCTGGACCGCACCGAACTGGCCAATGCGGCCGACCAAGGTGGAGACGGGCTTGATATAGCCAGTGCCGAAGTGGAAACCGTGCCCGCCGCCCGCTTTATTTCCAAGGGTTTTGCGCGCGGAGCAACACCCGACAATCTGGTCGTCGTCCCGTTCGGTAAAAAACCGGATCGTCCTGCTGCGACATCCAGCGCTTCGGATGCTACAGCGTGTCCTTCCTGTGGCGATTTTGCCCTACAAAACCGTGGTGGGCGCTGGACCTGTGACAGTTGCGGCGTCTCTCCTCAAATGCAGGTCTGACTTTTAGCGGCACAGTTTGACGGCACAGGATTTGCTGACCTCCGGTCCCGACTGCCTGACAGGACAAGGAACTGTGCCATGACGAACCGGGCCTCTACCCTCGCCGCCAGTGTGCTGATGCTGGTCAGCCTTTCTGCGCCCTCAATGGCCCAGAACCAGAGCCAGATTGCACAGGTTCGCGCCGGTTCCTCATGCCCCGGCTGCAACCTGTTCCAGGGTGACTTCACCTATATGGAAAAGGCCGGACTGAACCTGTCGGGTGCACGGCTGCGTCAGGCCGATATGACACTGGCTGTCTGGAACCGCGTGCGTCTTAATGGTGCCGACCTGCGCGACATCAATGCCTATGGTGCCGTTATGTCGAGCGCAAACTTTGCCAATGCCGATCTGACCAATGCTTCTCTGGTCGGCGCGTGGCTACAAGGCTCCAACTGGAGCGGGGCCAATCTGGAAGGCGCAAACCTGTCGGGTGCAGACCTCAGCCGTGGCCGCGGCCTGACACAGAGGCAGGTTTCCAAGGCCTGCGGCGATGCAACCACTGTGCTTCCACAAGGCCTAACCATTCCAACCTGCTGATTGGATTGATCTTTCTTTTTGGCCACAAGCCTTACGCCGATTTAAGTAGGTTTTATGCCGCTTCACAGGCATCTAACAGCTTATGATCAAGGCACTTGCCAAAAACTCTATGGTCGCAGTGATGCTCGCCGCCGTCGGCAGCCTCAGCGCAACAGCGCCTGCGCAGGCCCTGTCCGTGGTTTTTCAGGATAGGGATGTATCTCGCACGATCTCGCTGGGTGGCACCTGCAATGGCTGCGAGCTATCCGGTCGTGACCTCAGCGGTGCCCGCATGGCTGGTGCATCCTTCAATAACTCCACCTTCATCGGGGCCAACCTTCGCGGGGCCAGCATGCTGGGGAGCAATTTCTCGGGTTCGGACTTCGAGCGCGCCGATATTCGCGGTGCAAATCTAGCCGGATCGGTTTTTCGCAACAGCGCCCTAGAGCAAGCCCGCATGACCGGCGTGGTCGCAGCGGGCACCACCTTTAGCGGCTCCGATCTCACCAACGCTACCGTCGACAATGCCGAACTGACGGGTGCCATCTTCCGTGCCGCCGATCTGACGCGTGTTGATTTTCGTGGCAGCCGCATGGTCGGGACAACGCTCGTCAATGTTGATGCCACCCGCGCCAACTTCACCAGCGCCGAGCTTATCTCTGCCAATATGGGTTCCAGCGACTTCACCAGCGCGAACTTCACCGGTGCCCGCCTCGATAATTCCCGTTTGCGGGGCAGCGACTTCAGCCGCGCCAATTTCCACAACGCATCCTTGCGTCGCACAGATATTCGCGGAGCCGACCTATCGGATGCACGCAATCTGACCCAGAGCCAGATCAATCAGGCCTGCGGCGACAATTCAACCGAGCTTCCACGTGGGCTTCGCGTCTCGACCTGCTGATCTACGATCCGCACAAACGGACAACAAAAAGGGCGATCCAACCGGATCGCCCTTTTCTTTATCCTTGCGCCCGAAGGCCGCCCATCAAACGGATTTGAGCGGCAGCTGGGTGCGGATGGACAATTCCTTCATCTGACGCTCTTCGGCTTCCGAAGGTGCGTTCATCATTAGGTCCTGACCCTGCTGGTTCAGCGGGAAGGCGATCACTTCGCGGATCGCCTGTTCGCCCGCCAGCAGCATGACGATACGGTCGATACCCGGAGCCAGACCTCCGTGCGGCGGGGCACCATAACGGAAGGCGTTCAGCATGCCGCCGAACTGCTCCTCAACGACCGAAGCGTCGTAGCCGGCGATCTCGAAGGCCTTGAGCATGATCTCGGCCTTGTGGTTCCGGATTGCACCCGAGCACAACTCGTAGCCGTTACAGACGATGTCGTACTGATAGGCGCGGATGGTGAGCGGGTCTTGCGTTTCCAGCGCTTCCATACCGCCCTGCGGCATCGAGAACGGGTTGTGCGAGAAGTCGACCTTCTTCTCTTCTTCCGACCATTCGAACATCGGGAAGTCGACGATCCAGCAGAATTTGAACTGCTCTTCGTCAACCAGCTTCAGCTCGGTACCCACGCGGGTACGGGCCAGACCGGCGAACTTGGCGAACACAGCCGGATCACCGGCGGTGAAGAAGGCGGCATCGCCCTTGCCCAGACCCAAGGAAGCCATCAGGGCCTCGGTCGGCTCCTGGCCAAGGTTCTTGGCGATCGGGCCGCCCCATGCTTGTTGGTCATCGGACCAGAAGATGTAGCCGAGGCCCGGCTGGCCTTCGCCCTGCGCCCACGAGTTCATACGGTCGCAGAAGGCACGCGAACCACCGGTCGGAGCCGGAATGGCCCAGACAGCGTTCTTGGTATCCGCGCCGAGGATCTTGGCGAACAGACCAAAGCCGCCGTCACGGAAGTGTTCCGAAACGTCCTGCATCTTGATCGGGTTACGCAGGTCCGGCTTGTCCGAGCCGTACCACTTCATCGACTGAGCGTAGGTCAGACGCTCGAAGCCCTTGTGCTCCATCGTCTGGCCGAAGTCGTTGGTGAAGGTGTGGACGCCGTCGATCGGCGACACCGGCTTGCCTTCACCGAACTCAGCAAACAGACCGTGCATCAGCGGCTCGATGGCTTGGAACACGTCTTCTTGCGTAACGAAGCTCATTTCCACGTCGAGCTGGTAGAATTCCAGCGAACGGTCGGCGCGCAGGTCTTCGTCGCGGAAGCAGGGCGCGATCTGGAAGTAACGGTCGAAGCCCGAGACCATCAGCAGTTGCTTGAACTGCTGCGGGGCCTGCGGAAGGGCGTAGAACTTGCCCGGGTGCATACGCGACGGCACCAGGAAGTCGCGCGCGCCTTCCGGCGACGAGGCCGTCAGGATCGGGGTCTGATACTCAAGGAAGCCTTGGGCAAACATGCGGTTGCGGATCGACTGGATCACCTTCGAGCGCAGCACAATGTTCTTGTGCAGGGTCTCGCGGCGCAGGTCGAGGAAGCGGTTCTTCAGACGGATTTCTTCGGGATATTCCGGCTCGCCAAACACCGGCAGCGGCAGTTCGGCCGCTTCCGACAGGACTTCAACAGCCTGAACACGAACTTCGATTTCGCCGGTCGGCAGGTTGGCATTGGTGGTTTCAGCCGAGCGGGCAATCACCTCGCCGTCGATCTTGATGACGCTTTCGGCGCGCAAGCGCTCGACTGCCTCAAAACCCGGTGTTTCCGGGTGCAGGACCAGTTGTGTGAGACCATAGTGGTCGCGCAGGTCGATAAACAGCAGGCCGCCGTGATCGCGCTTGCGGTGGACCCAGCCCGACAGACGGACAGACGAGCCAGCATCAGAGGCGCGGAGCGCGCCGCAGTTATGGGAGCGGTAGGCGTGCATTATGAATCGTTCAAACAGTAAAGCCGCGCGCGCGGCGGAAATTGAAGGCCGTAGGGCGCACTAAAGCCCCCGAAAGTCAAGTTTTGAACGCCCTTTGTCTAAGGTTTCGGCTCGGCTGCGCCCCCTGCCCTACGCATAGGCATGCTGCTGGCGATTCCCGCGCGATGATTTTCGAACGATGTTACATTCCTTCATCCCCCTCAGCCACAGACACGCCTGCTTTTCCCACAGACCACCCCTCAAACGCCCCACAGCTAGTGGTTTGATCCACAAGACCCACAAGATCGTCCACCAGACTCACATGCCGTCCCCCGAGACGGATCGTGAATTGCAGTGTTATGAAATGGGCATGTCCGCACACCGCGCTCATATGGCCCAGATGCAGCTTCGCCTCCCGCTCAAGCAGGAGACATCCAAGCGTGCCTCGACCCTTACCGTATCCGGCTCCAATGCCGTCGCGGCGACGGCGCTTGAGGACTGGCCCAGTGAACCCGGCTCGATCATGGCTCTGTATGGCCCGCAAGGCTGCGGCAAGAGCCATATGGCCGCCGCATGGGTTGAACGTGTCGGGGCCATCGCCCTTAATGGCGAAGAAGCATCATGGTGTGACCTGTCGCAACTGGAAGGCCGTCCGGTCCTGCTGGAAGAGGCAGACGGAGCAGATGACGAAACCCTGTTCCACCTGATAAATCTGACGCAGGCTACAGGTGGTGCGCTCTTGATGGTGTCGCGCGATCCGCCCGCTGCGTGGATGACCCGTCTGCCCGACCTGCGCTCGCGCCTGAATGCCATCCGCACCATCGCCGTCGAGGTGCCGGATGATGCCGTGCTGGCTGCCATGCTCAAAAATGCCTTCGCCGCCCGCAACATCGTGCCGGGTGAAGGCGTGATTGATTATCTGGTGCGTCGTATCGACCGTTCGGCCCAGTCTGCCGAGATAATTGTCGACCGCCTGGACATCTACCATCGCCCTGTAACGCGGGTTTTGGCCCGTCAGGTGCTCGAAGGCGATTTTACCGCAGGACTTTCCTAGTCTTTTCAAGCAAACACGCTTGCAGACGTCACACTCGCGAGCAACAAATCGGACATGACCGATTTCAATCCCACGACTACCGATGCTGGCGAGGTTGTCCCCTCCTCTCGCGCGCCGCAACTGGAACTGAACGAAGCCCTGCTGGCCTCGCCGGACCGGTTCATCAATCGCGAGCTGTCGTGGCTGGCCTTTAATGGCCGTGTGCTGGAGGAAGCCGCCAACGAGGCGCATCCTCTTCTTGAGCGCGTGCGCTTCCTGTCGATCTCGGCCAATAATCTCGACGAGTTCTTTATGACGCGTGTGGCGGGCCTGAAAGGTCAGGTGCGCGAGCATGTACGCGTTGTGTCGCCCGACGGCCTGACGCCTGCCGAACAGTTGGAACAGGTCAATGCCGCCGCTGGCAGCCTGATGGCGGAGCAGCAGCGCCAGTGGCGTATCCTGCACCGCGAAATGACCAAGGCGGGGATCGATATTGTCGATGCCAGCCGCATTACCAAGACCGAGCGCGAGCGCTTAGAACCGGAATTCCTCAACCGCCTGTTTGCGGTTTTGACGCCGATGGCTATCGATCCGGCCCACCCCTTCCCCTTCCTGCCCAATCTCGGCTTCTCGCTGGCGCTCAAACTGCGCCGCAACAGCGACAACCGCATCCTGTATGCGCTGGTGCCGGTGCCGACACAGGTGCGTCGTTTCTGGGCCCTGCCGACCGATGGCCGCTCGACACCGGGCAAGGCGCGCTATGTGCCGCTGGAAGGTCTGCTGCTGACCTTTATCGACCACCTGTTCCCCGGTTGCGAGGTTCTGGAAAAGGGCCTGTTCCGCCTGATCCGCGATTCCGATATCGAAATCGAGGAAGAGGCCGAAGATCTGGTCATGGAGTTCGAGGAGGCTTTGAAACAACGTCGACTCGGCTCGGTCGTGCGGATCAAGATCCAAGCCGACATGCCCGATGACCTACGCGATTTCATCATTGGTGAACTGCATGCCCAGCCACAGGATGTCGTCATCGTGGACGGCATGCTGGGCCTGGCCCAACTGTCCGAGCTGATTCCGGCGGGCCACCCCGAGCTTAAGTTCAAAGGCTATGAGCCGCGCTATCCCGAACGCGTACGCGACAACGGCGGCGATGTCTTTGCCGCCATCCGCGAAAAAGACATGCTGATCCACCACCCGTTCGAAAGCTTCGATGTGGTGGTCCAGTTCCTGCGTCAGGCCGCGCGGGACCCGAACGTCATCGCCATCAAGCAGACCCTTTATCGCACATCGAAAGACAGCCCCATTGTCGCGGCCCTGATTGAAGCCGCCGAGGCAGGCAAGAACGTCACCGCCCTGATCGAACTAAAGGCCCGTTTCGACGAAGAGGCCAATCTGCGCTGGGCGCGCCAGATGGAACGGGCGGGCGTGCATGTGGTGTTCGGCTTTGTCGAATATAAAACCCACGCCAAGGTCAGTGTAGTGGTCCGACGCGAGGGAGATGCCCTTCGGACCTACTGCCACTTCGGCACCGGCAACTATCACCCGACCACGGCCAAGATTTATACCGACCTCAGCCTGTTCACCTGCAATCCCGAACTGGGCATGGATGCGACACGGGTGTTCAACTACATCACCGGCTATGCCGCGCCCGACGAACTGGACCGTCTGGTCGTCTCGCCGCTGAATATGAAGTCCACCCTGTTGGAACTGATCGGCAAGGAAATGTCGGCCGCCGCAATGGGCAAGCCCGCGGCCATCTGGGCCAAGATGAACTCCATCGTGGACCCCGAAATCATCGACGCCCTTTACCGTGCCAGCCAGTGGGGTGTGCGGATCGAACTGGTCGTGCGCGGCATCTGCTGCCTACGCCCCGGCGTCAAAGGTCTGTCGGAAAACATCCGCGTGAAGTCGATTGTCGGCCGTTTCCTTGAGCACAGCCGCATTGTCGCCTTTGCCAATGGACATGACCTGCCATCCAACAAGGCCAGACTGTTTATCTCCTCGGCAGACTGGATGCCGCGTAATCTTGAGCGCCGCATCGAACTGATGACACCGATCCTGAATCCCACGGTTCACGATCAGGTGCTTGACCAGATCATGGTCGCCAACCTGAAAGACGACGTCCAGTCATGGACCCTGCAACCGGACGGCAGCTATAGCCGCGTCAAGGCATCCACCACCGAGCGTCCCTTCTCGGCGCACAAATATTTCATGACCAACCCCAGCCTGTCGGGCCGTGGACGCAAGGTGAAAACCCTGCCCGCCACCCTGTCCTATGGTGGTTCACGCTCCAACAAGGCCGGCTGATGCCCGAGATCGAGTACCCGTCACAACAAATTGCCGTCATCGATATCGGCTCCAACTCGGTGCGCCTTGTACTATACCGGCTGGAAGGGCGCGCCGTCTGGACCATGTTCAACGAAAAGGTGCTGGCCGGTCTGGGTCGCGATATTTCGGTGACCGGAAAGCTGTATGAACCGGGCGTCGAAATGGCCATGACGGCCCTAAAACGCTTTGCGGCTGTTATCGAGGGCGTCCAGCCCGACAAGATTTTGACCGCTGCCACCGCCGCTGTGCGCGAGGCCAGCGACGGTCCGGCCTTCTGTCAGCGGGTTCACGACGAAACCGGCCTGAACATCCGTGTCCTCAGTGGCGAGGAAGAAGCCAAATACGCCGCCTTTGGCGTGATGTCGGGTGCGCCCCACTCCTCGGGCGTGGTCGGCGATCTGGGCGGGGCCAGTCTGGAGTTGAACCGTCTGGGGGCATCAGGTCAGGGCATTACCCTGCCACTGGGGCCATTTGTGCTGTCGGGCGGCAAGGAGTTTGACGCCAAACGTATTCAGGCCCGCATCGCCAAGGTGCTGGACAGTGTGCCCGAAGGCTATCGCTCAAGCGTTTTTAATGCTGTGGGCGGTGCATGGCGGACACTGGCACAAATTCAGATGGAGCGGACCAACCATCCTTTGCGGATCGTCCACCAGTATTCAATCACCGCCGACGAAGCCCGCGATCTGGCCAACTGGGTCATTGCACAGAGCCGACAGACGCTGGAAAAACATCCCGGTGTTTCCAAGCGACGCGCCGAAACCCTCCCCTATGCAGCCTTGAACTTGATCGGCCTTATTGACCGGCTTGGTATCCAGATCGTGCAATTTTCGGCGTGGGGTGTGCGCGAGGGTATACTGCACGACCAGATGGAACCGCGAATGCGCGCCGTCGACCCGCTTCTGGCCGGTTGTTCGGCATGGGGTGGCCGTCAGGGGGTCGACCCTGCCCTTCCTCGTGCGCTGGACGGTTGGCTGCAGCCTGTCGCCTCGGCCCTGCCCGAAGTCTTTGGCGAAGAACGCGATGCCCTGCTGACGGCCTCGGTCTGTCGTCTGGCCGATATCGGTGCTCGCCTACACCCCGACCACAGGCCCGAACTGGTTTTCGATCAGGTACTGTGGGCCCCGATTGCCGGACAAACCCATGCCGAGCGGGCCTTTGTCGCCGCTACCCTCTATGCCCGCTATGGCGGCACAGCCAAGACACCACGCCCCGAAACGGTGGACCGTCTTCTATCGCCCGAAGGCCAAAAACGCGCCCGCGCTCTGGGTCTGGCTATGCGGCTAGCTTGTGACATGTCCGGCCGCTCGCCACAGCTTCTGTCCAATGCCGCCATTTCCATCAGCAAAACCAACCTGAGGCTTACAGCCGTCAAAGGCTATGCGGCCATGCTGCTGGGCAGCCAGACCAAGCGCCGCGCCAAGGCCCTGTCCGATGCCATGGAACTGGAACTGACCGACTTCTGACCACACGCCTGAGGGGGCACTCATGTGGACTTTGAGGATTGCGAGTTTTGTAACCCTCGCTGCGGCCATTGCGGCATGGATTGCTCAGGCCGTTATCATTACCCGCTATATCGGCATGCCGATCAGCGGGCTTGGCCTGTTCCTTATCGCCCATCCTGTCACTAAGATCGGCATGATCTTCCTGTTTGCGCTGGGCAGCCTGCTGTGTGTGGCGTCCCTGATAGCGGTGTTTGTGCGCCCTTCGTCCAAAGATCGCGGTACGTCTTCGCCCGTCGATCTGGTGATCTGGCTGGGTGTATTCGCCCTGATCGGCCTTAGCCTGCTGGTCAATGGGTATCAGGAAATGGCCATTCAAATGGCGATCAAAGAAGTCGGCCCCGTCAGTTTTGCCGTCACCGCTCCGCAACGGGTCGAGCAGCTCTTTGTCTTCAGCCTCGCCCTTTGGCCCTCCGCCTTTGCCTTGCTGATGCTGCTGGTGGCCCGCACGCGCCGCGCCAAGGCCTTAGGCGCGTAAATCTGCCCCAGAAACCAAAAGGGACCGCAGCCAGTGGCTACGGTCCCTTTTCATTGGCAGGACTGTGAAAATCAGTCCTCGATTTCGACGATCTCGACGCGCGATCCGTTCAGGACCAGAGCAATCTCGCCGCGTTTCAGTTTCAGCGCATCCTCGCCGAACATCTTGCGTCGCCAGCCCTTCATGGCATCAATATCGGCATCATCGTTCAGCGCGATTTTTTCCAGATCGGACACCGTGGCGATCAGCTTGGAAGCCACGCCTTCATTGTCGCTCTTGGCCTTCAGCAGCACCTTCAGCAGTTCCACCACCGACGGCGGGGCCGGCTGGTTGGCGCTGGGGCGTTCCAGCTTGGGCGCATGGGCTTCAGGATCAGCCAGTACACGCTTGAGTTCGGCGGCCAGTTCCAGACCCAGGCGCGAAGCGCCAAAGCCCTTGGGCACCGAGCGCAGGCGGTTGAAGGCATCCGGATCGGTCGGGCACTGAACGGCAATCTCGTCCACGCCTTCATCTTTCAGAATACGGCCACGCGGCTGGTCGCGTTCTTGCGCTGCACGTTCACGCCATACAGCGGTGGCTACGAAGGCCGCCAGATATTTGGCGTTGAACTTCTTGGGCTTCAGACGCTTCCAGGCATTTTCCGGCGTAGTGTCATAAAGCGCCGGATCAGTCAGGGCGTCCATCTCGCCCATAACCCAGTCCAGACGACCTTCTTTATTCAGACGGTCGCGTAGCTTGGGATAAAGCGCCGCAAGGTGCGTTACGTCACCCAGAGCATAGGTCAGTTGCGCTTCCGACAGCGGACGGCGTGCCCAGTCGGTAAAGCGGCTGCCCTTGTCCAGTTCCTGACGCAGCATCTGGCGGACCAGAGCCTCATAGGAAACCTGATCGCCGAAGCCTGCAGCCATGGCTGCAACCTGCGTGTCGAACAGCGGACGCGGCATGGCATCCAGTCGATTGAAGATTTCAACATCCTGACGGGCAGCATGGAAAACCTTCAGAATCGATTCGTCGCGCAGGATGGCGAGGAAGGGTTCAAGGTCCAGGTCTTCGGCCAGAGGGTCGATGATGGCGGCGTCCGTTGGCGAAGCCGCAGCCTGAATCAGGCAGAGCTTGGGCCAATAGGTCGTTTCGCGCATGAATTCCGTGTCCACGGTCACAAAAGGTGCCTTGGACAGACGATCACAGAAAGCGATCAGCGCGTCATTGGTGGTGATTGGCGTCATTACAGTCTATAGCCCCGCACGACGCCGTCGTGGCAAGAGTGTCGCGACAGATTTTTGTCCCTGTTTTTGAGCCGTGACCGATGAGCGACACCTCCGAAGCCCCCAAAACCGGCCTGACCTACGCGTCCGCAGGCGTAGATATCGATGCTGGCGAGCGTCTGGTTGACGCGATCAAGCCTCTGGCAAAGTCCACGCGCCGTCCGGGTGCCGAGGCTTCGCTGGGTGGTTTTGGTGCCCTGTTCGACCTGAAAGCGGCCGGTTTCAACGATCCGCTGATCGTTTCGACCACCGACGGCGTCGGCACCAAGCTAAAAATCGCCATCGAAACCGGCATGCATGATGGTGTGGGCATCGATCTGGTGGCCATGTGCGTCAACGACCTGTTGGCGCAGGGCGCAGAGCCGCTAATGTTCCTCGACTACTATGCCACCGGCAAGCTGGACGTGGACGCCGCCAAGCGCGTCGTCGCCGGTATCGCCGAGGGTTGTCGCCAATCGGGTTCGGCTCTGGTCGGTGGTGAAACCGCCGAAATGCCCGGCATGTATTCGGGTGGCGACTATGATCTGGCCGGTTTCTCGATCGGTGCCGTCGAGCGCGGTCAGGTGTTGCCATATCTGGACCAGCAAAAGGCCGGTGACGTCATCATCGGTATCGGCTCGTCCGGTCCGCATTCGAACGGTTATTCGCTGGTTCGCAAGGTTGTCGAAAAGTCGGGCCTTGGCTGGGAAGGCGCCGCGCCGTTCGCCGAAGGCAAGACGCTGGCCGAAGCCCTGATGGAGCCGACCCGCATCTATGTGAAGTCGGTCCTGCCGCTTATGAAGTCGGGACTGGTCAATGCCGGTGCCCACATCACGGGTGGCGGCCTGATCGAAAACCCGCCGCGCTGCATCGCCGAGGGCTTCAAGGCCGAGTTCGACTGGAATTCATGGGAGATGCCGCCGGTCTTCCAGTGGCTGCAAGAAGTGGGCGAGATCGAAACCCACGAAATGCACCGCACCTTCAACTGCGGCGTTGGCTTCATCCTGATCGCCAAGCCGGAAAATGCCGAAGCGATTCTAGCGGCCCTGCTGAACGCAGGTGAAGAAGCCTTTATCTGCGGGCAACTGGTCGCCGCTTAAGCGATCAGCTCCCCCCAAAAAAACAAAACCCCGCAGATCACTCTGCGGGGCTTTTTCTTATTTAGCGGACGCCGCCGTTGGACGTCTCGTCATAGTATTTGGCCAGATCGCGATACAGCTGCTCCAGCGGTTCGCGGCTGGTGTACATCATGTGGCCCCCTTCATAATAGGTGAACTCGACGTTCTTGCGCAGGTGCGGCTCCAGCATCATCTGGTTCAGATCATACTCGGTGCCAAAGAACGGCGTGGCCGCATCATAGTAACCGTTCAGGGCCAGAACCTTCAGGTGCGGGTTACGGCGCATGACAGTCGCCAGATCGATGGCCGTGTTCGGGGTGGTTTGCGGACCACCGACCGGCGGACGGTGTGACCAGTTCCAGTCAAAGCCCGGCAGACCGCGTGCCGACTGGCGGTATTCCAGATCGGTGCGATAGTTCAGCGTATTGGCGATATAGTCCTGGAACATGCCGTAATAGGCACCCGTGATCGCGCTCGATGCCGGATCTTCTTCCGGTGCGCCCGTCACCTGACTGGCATCGATACCCAGATAACGGCTGTCCAGACGCCCAACCGTCTGACGGCGGTCACGCAGCAACTCCTTGCGGAACGGGCTCAGTTCGACACGCAGGTTTGCGGCATTGATGAAGTTGGCATCGATACCGATCAGCGTACTCATCTGCTGGGCGATCTGTGCCTTCTCCTGATCGGAAATCGTATGACCCTTGTTCAGAGCCGTCTGGTACGGTCCGGCCGCGAACTCGCGGGCACGCTGCACATGGTCTTCCAGTGAGACGCCGTCACGGTTGATGGCATTGTGATACCACGCCGTCGCGGCATAGGTCGGCAGCAGGCTGACAAAGTTCTGCGGGTAACCCGGCTGGCGCACGCCATAGTTCATGATCGACGACAGCAGGATGACGCCGTTCAGCGACATGCCACGGTTTTCGAGCTGATAGGCCAGAGCACCGGCACGCAGCGTGCCATAGCTTTCACCCAGCACGAATTTCGGGCTGTTCCAGCGGTTATATTTGGTGGTGTAGCGCAGGATGAAACGGGCAAACATGTCCGCATCGCCATCCACGCCCCAATAGGCCGAGGTCGGCGCATCACCCAACGGGCGCGAATATCCGGCACCGACCATGTCGATAAAGACCAGATCGGTCTTGTCCAGCAGGGTCATGTCGTTCGAGGTCAGGCGCAGCGGCCCCGGACGCTCGACCACCGGATCATCGGTCGCCACGCGGGTCGGACCAAACGCGCCCATGTGCAGCCACATGGTCGGCGAACCCGGTCCGCCATTGAACATATAGGTGATCGGGCGTGTGCCCAGCGGCTGGCCATCCAGCGTATAGGCCACATAGAAGACGCTGGACGTCGGCTGGCCCGCATCGGTGCGAACCGTCAGCGTCCCCGCCGTCGCCTTATAACGCAGGGTCTTGCCGTGGGCCTGCATGGTGTGGCTGGTGACAACCTCGCGCTCCTCGGCGGTCGGACGGACCCAGTTTTTCTCGATATCCTCGGCCACCGCGTTGCGCGCGCGCTCGGCGGCGCTACCACGATTGCCGTCCTGAGCCTGCGCTGCCAGCGGCGCGGCCAGAAGCGTGGCCGCACAGGCCGCGATAATCAGTTTACGCATGAATACTCCCCCCTAAACAGAGCGGCACAGCCTAATCACGCGGTTAAAACAACGGCAACACCGTGGTTATCGAATAACGCAGATACGCAAGAACCACGGCCAGACTGCCGCTTTGCGCTTGCCTTTGCGTGCCTCAGGCTTCAATGGCCATGCAGACACGACCTGCCCCTATCCGAGCCGCTGATGACCGCCCCTTCCAAGACCCGCGTCGCCGTTCTGATCTCCGGTTCCGGCACCAATATGGTCTCGCTGGCCAAGGCTGCACAGGCTACGGACTGCCCCTACGAAGTGGTTCTTGTGCTTTCAAATATCGAGGACGCTGCCGGTCTGCAAAAAGCGCGTGATCTGGGCATAGAGGCCGTATCCGTGCCCCATCGGACATTTGGCAAGGACCGCGAGGCCCACGAAAAAGCCGTTCATGCCGAACTGCAAAAACGCGATGTTCAGGTCGTCGCCCTTGCCGGATATATGCGTATTCTCACCCCTTGGCTGGTCAGAGAATGGGAAGGCCGGATGGTCAATATCCACCCGTCCCTGTTGCCGCTCTATCCCGGTCTGGACACCCATGCCCGCGCCATCGCGGCGGGTGATACCGAGGCCGGTTGCACCATCCACATCGTCACCGAAGGCATGGACGAAGGTCCGATTATCGGTCAGGCCCGCGTTCCGGTCATGCAGGGCGACACACCGGATATGCTGGCCGAACGGGTCAAAGAGGCCGAACACAGGCTGTACCCGCAGATTCTTTCAAATTTCGTCATTCAAAGCTGTAATTAATCGAAATTAATGTGGCACGCGTCCCAATCGGGCGCACAATCGAACCCTGCGGGGGCAGCAGACCATTGAGTCTGGACCTCCTCCTTCTTTGAGGATTCGATTGAATGAAAAAGCATCTGCTGTGCGCCGTCGCCCTGTCGGCCTGCCTAACGGCCCCTTGCGTCGCGTCCGCGCAATCGGCGCATTTCCAGCCTTGGGGTTTTGATCTTGAGGGACGCGACCTGAGCGTTCGCCCCGGTGACGATTTCAACGCCTATGCCAATGGCACCTATCTGGCCAATGTTGAAATTCCAGCCGACAAAACCCGCTTTGGTCCGTTTGACGCCCTGTATGAAAACGCACAGGGCCAACTTCGCGCCATCATCGAAGAATCTGCCGCTAATCCCACCACCGACAATGCCCGCAAGGTCGGTGCCCTCTATGCCAGCTTCATGAATGAAGCCGCCGTTGACGCCAAGGGCGCAGCCCCGATGGCTGCCGATCTAGCCGCCGTCAAAGCCGCCACCAGCCACAGCGACATCGCCCGCCTGATGGGGGAAAGCAATGATGGCTTCGGCTCGTCCATCTTTGGTCTGGGCGTCATGGAGGACATGAAGAACTCCTCCATCAACAGCCTGTATCTAGGTATCGGCTCGCTTGGCCTGCCCGACCGCGACTACTACCTGTCCGACAGCTTTGCGCCGCAGCGCGCCGCCTATCAGGCTTATATCGGCCGGATGCTGACCATGGCGGACTGGGACAATGCCGAACAGGCCGCCAGCGACATCATGGCCTTTGAAACGGCCCTCGCCCAAAAGCACTGGCCGATCGCCGATCGTCGCCAGTTCGACAAGCTGTACAACCCGATTGCCGCGACCGAGTTGTCCACCTTTGCTCCCGGTTTTGACTGGGCCACCTTCCTGAATGCCTCCAAGGTCGGAGATGTGGCTCAGGTGGTGATGATGGAAAACACCGCCCTGCCCGGTATGGCAGAGGTGTTTGCCGGCACCGACCTGAACACCCTCAAGGCGTGGCAGGCCTTCAACATTATCGACGGTGCATCGCCCTATCTGTCGAAAGACTTTGTGGATGCCCGTTTCGAGTTCCGTAACAAGACCCTGCGTGGTCAGCCGGAAAACCGTCCGCGCTGGAACCGTGGTGTGGCTCTGGTTGATGGCAGCCTGTCCGAAGTGCTGGGTCAGGAATATGTGGCCCGCCACTTCCCCGCATCTTCCAAGGCCCAGATGGAAGAACTGGTCGGCAATCTGATTGCCACCATGCGCGACCGCCTGACCCATCTGGAATGGATGGCACCGGCGACCCGCACCGAGGCGCTGGCCAAGCTGGAAAGCTTCCGTCCCAAGATCGGCTATCCGGACAAGTGGCGCTCGTATGATGCCCTGAACGTCAGCGCCGATGATCTGTATGGCAATATCGAACGCATCTCTGCCTTTGACTGGGCCTATAACCGCGCCAAGATCGGTAAGCCTGTCGATCTGGAAGAATGGGGCATGTCGCCGCAAACGGTGAACGCCTATTACCACCCGCTGCGTAACGAAATCGTCTTCCCCGCTGCCATCCTGCAGCCGCCCTTCTTCGACCCGAACGCCGACGCCGCCGTCAACTATGGCGGTATCGGTGCTGTAATCGGTCATGAAATCATGCACGGTTTCGACGATCAGGGCCGCAAGACCGATGCCAAGGGCCAGCTTCGTGACTGGTGGACCGCAGAAGATGCTGCCCGCTTCGACGTCGAGGCCAAGAAGCTGGGCGCGCTATACGCCGCACAGCAGCCGCTGCCGGGCGTTGCGATCAATCCGGACCTGACCATGGGCGAGAACATCGCCGATCTGGGCGGTCTGGTTCTGGCGCACGCGGCCTATAACCGCAGCCTGAACGGTCAAGCCGCTCCGGTTCTGGATGGCATCACCCCCGAGCAGCGTCTGTTCCTTGGCTGGGCGCAGGTCTGGCGTGACAAGATCCGCGACGAGACCCTGCGCGAGTATCTGGCCACCGACCCGCACTCGCCGGGTGCAGCCCGTGCCGCCACACCGCCGCGCAGCATCGACGCCTGGTACGATGCCTTTGGCATCACCGCCGACCAGAAGCAGTATCTGAAGCCGGAAGATCGCGTCCGCATCTGGTAAGATAGTATTGAGCCGAGCGACCAGACCGTTGCTCGGCTCTTTTCATATAGAAGTTCGTTCGTAGCTTTTGACTGCTACTCGAGGTGCCTAATGAAACGAGAGCTATCACGCAAAGACATGGTGAACGCGAGCTTCTTGCTCGTCATTCTAATCGTCTTCGTCTTTTTAATGATTTACCAGACGGGATATCAGTCGGGTAAGGACAAAGCCCTGAACGAAAACGCCATAGAACAAGCCGCTCGTACGGCCCCTATGTCGTTCCAATAAAAAAGCCCCGCCAGCACATGCTGGCGGGGCTTTTCTAATCGCGTTACCACCTGAAATCAGGCGGCGTCACACTTAGCCAACGATGTCGGCGTCGGTGAAGAATTGAGCGATTTCGATGCCGGCGTTTTCCAGCGAGTCCGAACCGTGGACCGAGTTTTCACCGATCGACAGGGCGAACAGCTTGCGGATGGTGCCTTCGGCAGCATCGTTCGGGTTGGTTGCGCCCATGACTTCACGGTACTTGGCGACAGCGTTGTCACCTTCCAGAACTTGCACAACGACCGGCTCGGCGATCATTTGCGAAACCAGTTCGCCGTAGAACGGACGCTCTGCGTGAACTTCGTAGAACTTCTTGGCCTGGGCTTCGGTCAGCTTGACGCGGCGTTGAGCGACGATGCGCAGGCCAGCGTTTTCGATCACAGCGTTGATTGCACCGGTCAGGTTACGACGGGTGGCGTCCGGCTTGATGATCGAGAAAGTACGTTCGGTCATGGTAGTGACTTCTGTTTGGAAAAAAGGGTCGCGGGCTTATAGCGTTCTGCTCACCTATTTCCAACTCCCCCTTACAGTTGTCGAATTTCTCCCGTAACAAGCGGCCCAAACGACACGAACAGTTCATCGGGCGATATGCTTCAAATTACCAACCTGACCTTTAGCTCCTGGGGCCGCCAGTTTCTGGACAATGCCTCGGTTAGCCTGCCACCCGGCTCCAAGGTCGGTCTGGTTGGCCGCAACGGCATCGGCAAATCGACCCTGTTCAAAATCATTCTAGGCGGTCTGGCCGCCAATGGTGACGAGGTGTCGATTCCTAAGAACGCCCGCGTCGCGTCTGTGGATCAGGAACACCCCGCCACGCCTGTCAGCGTGCTGGAAACCATTCTGGAAGCCGATACAGAACGGCACGAGCTTCTGACCCGTCTTGAAACCGCAGAGCCCGAAGAAATGGGCGAGATCTGGGGGCGTCTGATCGAGATCGACGCCGACAGCGCCCCTGCCCGTGCTTCGGAAATCCTGATCGGTCTCGGCTTCAGCCAGGAAGACATCCAGCGTCCGATGTCCCACTTCTCGGGTGGCTGGCGTATGCGTGTTGCACTGGCGGCGGCTCTGTTTGCCGAACCCGACCTGCTGCTGATGGACGAACCGACCAACTATCTCGACCTTGAGGGCGTGGTCTGGTTGGAAGCGCGCCTGAAGCGCTATCCGCACTCGGCCGTCATGATTTCGCACGACCGCGACCTGCTGAACTCGGTCTGCACGCACATCCTGCACCTGTCGAACCGCAAGCTGGACCTCTACACCGGCAACTACGACACGTTCGAAAAAACCCGCGCCGAGAAACTGCGTCTGATGTCTGCCAATCAGGCGAAACAGGAAGCCGAACGCGCCCACCTCCAGAAATTCATCGACCGCTTCAAGGCCAAGGCCTCCAAGGCCACCCAGGCCCAGTCGCGCGTCAAGAAGCTGGAGAAGATGGAGCGTATCGAGCTGCCGCCCGAAGAGCGCGTGGCTCCGTTCATCCTGCCTTCGCCGGAACGCCCCCTGCCCCCGCCCCTTATTCGTCTGGAAGGAGCCAATGTCGGTTATGAGACCGGCAAGCCGATCCTGCGTAATCTGAACCTGCGTATGGACCTTGATGACCGTATCGGCCTTCTAGGTGTGAACGGCGCGGGTAAGTCGACTTTTGCCAAGCTGATCGCCAAGGCGCTGGACATCCAATCGGGCGAGTTCCACCGCGACGGCAAGATGCGCGTGGGCTGGTTCCACCAGCACCAGATCGAGGCGATGGACCCGGAGGACACGCCGCTTCAGATCATCCTGCGCCAGATGCCCGAAGCGTCGGAAAACAGCCGTCGTTCACGACTGGCCCAGTGGGGTCTGCCCTTCAACAAGCAGGACACCAAGGTTGCCGCCCTGTCGGGTGGCGAGCGCGCGCGTCTGTTGCTGAACCTTGTAGCTATGGATGCTCCGCACATCCTGATCCTCGACGAACCGACCAACCACCTTGATATCGACAGCCGCCGCGCTCTGCTGGACGCGCTGAACGAATATACGGGTGCGGTGATCCTGATTACCCACGACCGCTCGCTAATGGAGCTGGTGGCCGACCGTCTGTGGCTGGCTGCCGACGGCACTGTAAAGCCGTTCGACGGGGATATGGATGACTATACCAAGTTCGTTCTGGAACGCGCCAAACAGGGCATGAAGCCCTCGCAGGTGAAGAAGGAACCGGAAGCCGTCGCTGCCGCCCCTCATGCAGAGAGCGCCCGCGGCGCGAACGATAGGGGTGACAAAAAGAAAAAAGGCAAGTCGCCCTCAACCCTGCGTCACGCCGTCAAAAAGGCCGAAGAGTTGATGGCGTCCATTTCGGACGAGATCAGCAAGCTGGACGAGGAAATGGCCGTCGCGGCGGCCAAAGACCCGAAAAAGTTTGAATCCTTAAGCCGCAAGCGCGCCCAGCTTCAGGCCAATATGGAAAAGGCCGAAGCCGACTGGATGGCCGCCGAGGAAGAACTGGCCGAGGTCGCCTGATGAAAAACCCGCCGCCAATCCTCTCAAAGGACGAGTTGAAAGACGCGGCGGGCATTCTGCGCCGTTATTTCACTGAAGAACTGGATCAGGAACTGGGACAGCTTCCTGCGGAAATGCTAGTCGAACATATTGGCGAGCACATCGGCAAGCTGTTCTATAATCGCGGCTTACGCGATGCCGAAAGCGTCGTTCGCGCCAAGGTCGAGGATGTCTCCGACACCCTTTACGGCATGGAACGCTGAATCAAAAAAGGCCGCCCTTTCGAGAGCGGCCTTTTCTATTTCTCTATCAGCCGCAGGCGACGCGGGTGATCTTCTGGGTGGCCTCGTTATAGGTAAAGGTCACACGATCCTGACGGTAATCCATGGTTGCGGCACAGGTGTCGCACAAAACACGGAAGGTCAGTCCTTGCGGGGCTGTCGGCAACGATTGCCGTGGCTTACCTTCATAAGACTTCCAGTCCTCGATACGGCACTGACCCGTGCCATCTGCCGAGCGGATCGGCTCGTCCGTGGGTGCCGCGGTTGGAGCGCATGCTGACAAGGCCAGAAAAGCCACTGCAGACACCAGAGAAACAGCTTTAAACATCGCCATATCCTTTTGAATTAGTTTGATTATCCGCACGAAACAGACTGAATGCGACCCGTTTGACGATCATAAAAAATATTCAAACGGTCCGGCCTGTGATCCTCGGTCACCGGACAGGTTGTGCAGGTGACTCGACGATTGACCACATCGACCGGCACAGGAATCTCGCTTCTTTGACGCCCGACCAGCCACTGTAGTTCCTCGGCGTTACAACGCGCAGGCATAGTATTGGATGCCGGACGTTCACCCGCGGAATAATAGGGTCTTTCGGTCGGTGAAGTCGCTATCGTCTGCGAAGACGAAGATGTTGTAATCGGAGGAGAGGCAACCGGCCCGCCACAGGCAGCCAGTCCGACAGACAATATCAGGCCGAGCGCGCCCAGCGCCCGTCCTCGTCCTGTTTCCAGTATTGCAGCTCTGCGCCGCTGTCCTTCAGGCCGCGCCAGCGATTGCGCGCATGCTGAACGGACTGATCGTTGCGGCCGTCGAAAATGATGAAACACCGTGCATATCCTTCCGTGCTCCCCAGTTCTGACTCGTCCACGATGAACAACGTCTGAGCAGAGTTCAGGTTGTCACCCGATTCGGAAATAAGCACCGGCTGCACTTGTGCGTGATCGGCATCGGCCCGCCCGTGGGGCAGGAAGCTGTCGGGCCGGTACACCCACAGCATTTCGTCCAGATCGTCTGTAGTGCCGCTGTCGCCAGCGCGCACCAAGGCCCGCCAGCCCTTCTGGAGTGTTTTCTCCAAAAGGCCCGGCAGCACCTGATCGAGCGTCGAGCGCTCGAGGTGATAGAACCAGATTTCCGTTTTGGTGTCGGACATCCGGCCCTACCCCCTTTCTTGAAGCTTAGGCTTCGTACTTGTCGGCAACCATCTGGTCGAGCAGACGCACGCCCCAGCCCACAGCACCGTCCGGCACCGTCGCAACCTTGGAATCCTTGATCCATGCGGTCGAGGCGATGTCGATATGCGCCCACGGCACATTATTGGTGAAGCGTTGCAGGAACAGGGCGGCAGTGATCGAACCACCGGCGCGGCCATTGCCCATGTTCTTCACATCGGCAATCGGGCTGTCGATGTGACGCTCGTATTCAGCCGGGATCGGCAGACGCCAGGTCTTTTCACCAACCTTCGAACCCGCCGCGGCAATGCCTTCGGCCAGTTCGTCCGAGTTGGAGAACACGCCGGCATATTCCAGACCCAGCGAAATGATGATCGCACCGGTCAGGGTGGCCAGATCGATCATGAATTTCGGCTTGAAGCGGTCTTGGGTGTACCAGAGCGCATCGGCCAGAACGAGGCGGCCTTCGGCATCGGTGTTCAGCACTTCGATGGTCTGACCCGACATCGAGGTAACAACGTCACCCGGACGCTGGGCGTTACCGTCCGGCATGTTTTCCACAAGGCCCAAAACGCCAACCACGTTGACCTTGGCCTTGCGGCCCACCAGCGCGTGCATGAGGCCGGCCACAGCAGCCGCGCCACCCATGTCCCACTTCATTTCTTCCATGCCTTCAGCGGGTTTCAGGCTGATACCGCCGGTGTCAAAGCAGACGCCCTTGCCGACGAAGGCAATCGGAGCCTCGCCCGCCTTACCGCCGTTCCACTGGATCACGGCCAGTTGGCTTTCGCGACGCGAGCCTTGTCCGACGCCCAGCAGCGAGCCCATGCCCAGCTTTTCCATCTCGGCTTCGCCCAGGATTTCAACCTTGGCACCGAGGGCTTCCAGTTCCTTCACGCGACGTGCGAACTCGGCCGGATAAAGGATGTTGGCCGGTTCCGACACCAGATCACGCGAGAAGAACACGGCATCAGCCACAGCTGTCAGCGGAGCGAATGCAGCCTCGGCAGCCGCCGGATCAGCGGTGACGACCTGAACCGTCGTGATGGACGGCTTTTTGTCGGCCGCTTTCTTGGTGTGGTATTTGTCGAAGCGATACGAAGCCAGACGCGCCGCAAAGCCTGCACGCGCAGCCTGTTCGGCGCTCAGATGGGTCGCATCGATGGTCAGGGTTTCGGCACCCGACATTTTAACGACAGCATAGGCGGTGGCGGCATAGGCTTCAACAGCCAGATCATCGAACTTGTCGGCAGCACCCGCGCCAACCAGCAGCACAGCACCGGCATCGATACCGGCCGGAGCCAGTACGTTCAGGCTCGAATTGGCAGCGCCTTTAAAGCGGCCCGATGACATGGCCTTGGACAGGGCACCCGATGCCGCTGCGTCCAGACCGGCACCCAGACCTGCGAGCTGACGCTCTTCTTGAACCATCACAGCGAGAATCTGTGACTTCTCGGCGGCAGCTACGAACTGAATTTGCATTAAACTTCTCCGGCCAGAGAATTACTTCTCCGGTGGCGTTTGATTTCAACAAGAGCGCACCGATGGTTCCACCGTCGCGCTCGGACGTGTATTACATGGCCCTCATCGCTTTCGCCTGCAACCAAATCGGGCCCCTCAACAGCGCAATTTTCACTGTATGACTCTTATTCAACGGTATCTTTTCCGCCAGATCGGCTTGCCGGTTTTGGCCGCCATGGGCGCGCTGCTTGGGATTGGCCTTCTGAGCCAGAGTCTGGAACAGCTGGAAGTCATCGTCGAGCGTGGCCAGAGCCTGTGGGTGATGACCAAGCTGACCCTGCTGGCCCTGCCACAACTTCTGGCAGTGATTCTGCCTATCGGCCTGTTCGTCGGCGCGCTGATTGCCCTGACACGCCTGCAACGCGATCAGGAACTGATCGCCGCCGCTGCCGCAGGGATGAACCGCTTTGCCCTGATCCGTCCGGCCATGATGATTGCACTGATTGTGACGGCGGCGGGTCTTTTGACCACCACGCTGTTACAACCATGGGGACAGCAGGAAAGCCGCCGTCAGGCCTTTGCCATCCGTACCGATCTGGCAGCCCTGCTGGTCGAGGAAGGCCGCTTTGTACAAGGCCCCGACGGTCTGGCGGTCTATACCCAGCAGATCGAGCAAAACGGCCTGTTGCGGAACCTGTTCGTCTATATCGACGACGGCAAGACCGTCACCAGCTGGGATGCCGAAACCGCGCGTTTCACCCGCATTGACGGCATTCCGGTCCTGACCATGCAAAAAGGGTCGATGCAGCGCTATTCTTCGCGCGGGGTGCTGAACCACCTGTCGTTCGACAACTACGCCATCGACCTGACCCCGTATGCGCGCGGCACCGACCGGAACATCCGTTTCAAGGCCAGCGATCTTTGGATGAACCAACTGTTCGCGCCTACTGAAGACATTATCAAAATGGCCGGTACGCGCGGCGAGTTAGCTGCTGAAGGTCATAGCCGCATTGTCTCGCCCTTCTATGCCATTGTGGCCATGGCCTTTGCCCTGTCGGCCATTATGGGCGGTGCCTTCAGCCGCACTGGTTATACGGGTCGTATTGCCAAGGCTGCGGGCCTGTTCCTGCTGGTACGGGTCATGGGCTATGGCATTGTTGCCGCCGCCGCATGGAATGGCTGGCTGAATGTGTTCCAGTATCTGTTGCCTATTGTCGCCACAGTGCTGGCCCTGCGCTCTCTCTTTACCGCGCTTAAGCCGCGCCGCCGCTGGTTGCCCTCTATGTCGATGAAGAAGAGGGTTGCGTGATGGGACTGCCCTTAAAACTCGGCCGTATCGAACGCTATGTGCTGGGCCAACAGCTCAAGGCACTGGGCGTCGCTCTGGCCATCATCGCCGCTCTGGTTATGCTCATCGACTTTGTAGAGGTGTCACGCGGTCTGAACTCGGATGGCGAGCTATCGGGATTCAAGGTACTAAGCCTGATTGCGGTCAAATCGCCTTCAGTCATCGTACAGCTTCTGCCGTTTGTTTTCCTGTTCGGTACGCTGGGAGCCTTTGTCAGCCTGAACCGCCGCAGCGAGCTGATCGCCATGCGTGCAGCCGGTGTTTCGGCGTGGCGCTTTGTCCTGCCCGCGGCAGCCTGTGCCTTTGTGCTTGGGATTGTGACCGTCACCGCCATTGCGCCTCTGGCCGCTTGGGGGGACAGCATCTGGCAGAGCGAACGCACCCGCATCGGCGGTGGCGGCTCCGAAGCCGAAAAGGCCCAGCCGGTCTGGCTGCGAGAAGGCGATGATAACCGTCAGATGATCATCCGTGGCGAGCGCCAGAACCGCACCACCGGACAGCTGATCGACGCGACCTTTTTCATCTATTCCATTACGCCTGATGGCGAGCGCCGCTTTACCGAACGTATCGACGCCAAGACTGCCAACCTGACAGCAGGCCGTTGGCGCCTGACGGATGTTGTCGGCGGTCAGGGGGGCCAGCAGGCTGTCCGTTACGCCACACTGGATCTGCCCTCCGATCTGGCCGACGAAGAGGCGTTCCAGCAGTTCGAGCGCCCGCAATCGCTGTCCATCTGGTCCCTGCCGGGGCAAACCCACCGCATCAAGAGTGCCGGTTTTGCCTCCACGGCCTATGATCTGCGTTTCCAGCAATTGTTGGCCACGCCGCTGATGTTTGCCGCCATGTCGATTCTGGCGGCCGCATTTTCTCTGCGGCTGATGCGTCTGGGTGACATGGCCCGAATGGCCGTCTCTGCTGTGGTTTTGGGCTTCGGCTTTTTCTTTGTGAACCAATTCTCCGCAGCCATGGGTTCGGCAGAAGTTATTCCGGCCTTTTTGGCAGCCTGGTTACCTGCAATATTGACCGCACTCGCCGCTCTTACCTTGCTGTTTTATACCGAAGACGGCTAATCGGCAGGATTGGACACAAGTGCCCGATGATACTGCCCCCGAATTGGAAGACCGTATGCGTGACCGCCATCACCCCAAAACAGGAGCCCTGCGCCTGAAGCTGATGGCAGGAGCCGCCTTGTGCGCCCTGCCCGTGCTGGGTGTGGCCGGTACGTCTGTAGCCCAGACCGTAGGTGTCCAGCCTTCGCCTGCGCCTGCCTCTCCTGTGGTTCAGGTGCGTGGCGAGGACGGTCTGACGCCCGACGCTCTCTATGTTGAGGCCACCAGCGCCGAACGCGAAGGCGATACCGTCAACGCCAAGGGTGGTGAGGCAGAAGACCGTGTCTTTGCCCGTTTTCAGGATCATACCCTGAGAGCCGAAGACATGACCTATGACCTGAAAACCGGTATTGCCGAGGCAGCAGGTCAGGTCGAACTGATTGCACCCGATGGCACGGTCGTCCACGCCTCGCAGCTACAACTGACCGAGGGCCTGAAAACCGGTATTGCCGTCGATCTGGCGACCCGTTCGCCTGAAGGGGCCACCCTGATGGCGGCGACGGCTGTGCGTCGCTCGGAAAACATTTCAGAGCTGAACCGCGTTCTCTTCATGCCCTGCCCGGTGTGCGAGAACGACCCCAAGGCTCAGCCCGCCGTGACCTTCCAAGCTGAAAAAGCCGTTCAGGACGAAGAACTGCGCGCCATCCTGTATCGCAATGTTGTCGTGCGTGTCGGTGGCGTTCCCGTCTTCTACACGCCCTATCTCGCCCACCCCGACCCGTCGGTTGACCGTGCCTCGGGCTTTTTGATTCCGCGTGTCGACTATGAGCAGGGTCTGGGTCTTTCGATCGAGGCTCCCTATCTACACGTCGTATCGCCGTCAGAAGACTGGTTGATCAGCCCGCGCATCAATACCAATGTCGCACCGTTGATGAATGTCCAGTGGCGCCGCCGGTTTGACAACGGCACCATTGTTGCCCGTGGCGGCTACACCTATGCGCGCAATTTTGGGGACTTTGATCTGGACGGTGACGGCGATGCCGAATCCAAGGTCCATTTCGGTGATCGCACCCACCGTTCCTATATTCTGGCCCATGGCAAGTTCGATCTGAACGACGACTGGCGCTGGGGTTTTACCGCCGAGCGCGTCTCGGACAAGACCCTGTTTGACCGTTATGATGTTAGTTCGCCCTATCAGGACAACGGTCTGTATTATGGTGACCGTCGACGCCTGATCAGCCAGATCTATGCCGAGCGCCAAACCCAGCGTTCCTATTTGTCGGTTGCCGCCTTCTCTATCCAGAGCCTGCGACTGGACCCCCGTTTTGCGGATACCGACTTCCGTGACCCGGACGGTTTCAAGGTTTTCGAAAGTGACAACAGCCTGCCGCTGGTGGCACCGATTGTCGATGCCCGCTGGGAACCTGAGGGTCCGGTCTTTGGCGGTCGTTTGCGCCTTCAAGGCTCAGCCGTCGCCCTGACCCGCGATGCCTATGTGGGCTTCCCTACCCTTCGCCCCGAAATTGTGCCGCCCGCCCCGACCGATAATTTGTCCGGCGTCGACAGTCGCCGAGTGACCGGCAAACTCGACTGGCGGCGTGTTATGATCTCGCCCATGGGCCTGCGCTGGGAACCGTTTGTAGACCTGCGTGCAGATGTCTATTCGATTGGTGATCTGCCGCCCTTCCTCGGCATTGATAATGATACCGTCAGCCGCATGCGTACCAGCGCCGGTGTCGACGTCTCCTATCCGCTGTATCGTCCTTTCGCGGGCACTGGCAGCATCATTCTGGAGCCAGTGGCCCAGTTGTCGATCTCCAATGATGCTGATCTGGACCGTCTGATTCCTATCGAGGACAGCCAGACAGTAGAGTTGGACCATATCTCCCTGTTCCGCATGGACCGCTTCCCCGGCTACGATCTGCTAGAAGGCGGATGGCGCTTCACGGCGGGTGCACGGGCCACGTTTAATTGGGACGATAGTCGCTCCGCCAGTATTTTTATCGGCCGCTCGATGCGCGCCGATGACGAACGGGCCTATTTCATACCCGTACCTGACGCGCCGACACAGCTTTATGATCCGTCGGGTCTGGCACGCCGGACTTCGGACTGGGTGGTCCAGGGCACGTTCGACCCGTCCGAGCGTATGCGCGGCTGGTTCCACGCCGTGATGGACGGCAATGGCGAGTTGCGTCGCGCCGAAGCGACCATCAGCGGTGACTGGGGCCGTCGAAATTCAGGCGCTCTCAGCTATATTCTGGACAGTTCCAATCCGCTGGCAGGACCGAACAACCGCAATTACGAGTTTGTTCAGGTCGCTGCCCAACAATTTGTCTATGGCAACTGGGGTGTTACTGTTCGCGGCATTGCCGATATGGAACGCGATCTCATCACCCGCTCGGAAGTGGGTCTGTTGTACGATGATGATTGCTTCCGAGTTGAAATCGGCTGGCGCCGCGATAACACCCGCGTTCGCCCCACCGGACCGTCCGAAGGTATATTTATCCGCCTAAACCTCGCCACTTTTGGAGGTAACGGATATGATGACAGTGAATTACGGTAAGGATATCGCTTGAACGTCGGGCATGCGATACACACCCCCAAGGTTCGGGTTTACAACCTTGGCCAAAGACCGCTTTAGGGAATCAGGACTCACTATGGGTTTCAAGCGTTTCACCACGGGGACGGCCATTGCCGCCGTTCTGTCGTCCGCCACCTTGGCACCAGCTTTCGCGCAGACCGCGCCACAAGCTTCGGCGCCACAGGCAGCAGGCGCCCTGAACCCTGCCGCCGAAGACGCCCCTGTGCGTGCCACCGAAGAAGCGCGCTTTCAGTTGTCTGATGGTGTGATCGCCACGGTCAATGACCGCATCATCACCGGCTTTGATCTGCGCCAGCGCATCTTGATGATTATCATGATGTCACAGGTCCAGCCGACACCGGAAACCTTGCCTGCTCTACAACAACAGGCCCTGAACGATCTGGTCGACGAACGGCTTCAGGCGCAGGAAATCGCCAAGTTCGAGCAACTGAAAATCTCAGATCAGGAAGTCGACCGCGAACTGGCCACCATGGCCCGCGAAGTCGGCCTGTCTGTCGAAGATTATCTGCGCTTTGTGCAACAGGGCGGTATCCAGTTGCCCGCCTTCCGCGAAAGCATCCGCACCCGTCTGGGCTGGAGCGATCTGACTGTCGGCCGTTTCCGTGACCGCGCGCGCGTCAGCGCCACGCAGGTCGATCAGGCCATGCGCCAACTCACGGAATCGGCCACCAAACCGCAATATCTGATCGGCGAGATTTATCTGGATGCCGCCCGCGTCGGCGGAATGCAGGAAGCTATCAACGGTGCCCGGCAATTGACCGCGCAAATGGTTCAAGGTGCCCCGTTCCAGAACGTGGCCCGCCAGTTCTCTTCGGCACCTTCGGCAGCACGTGGCGGTGACGCCGGTTGGGTTGTCCAAGGCACGGTCCAGCCTGCCCTTCAGGCGGCTCTGGATGTGCTCGAAGTGGGCCAGTTGTCGAACCCGATCGTCGTCGAAGGCGGTGTCTACATCATCTATATGCGCGACAAGCGTGCCGGTGCCGCCACCAGCCACGTCTCGTTGAAACAGGTTATGGTCGAACTGCCCGAAACAGCGACCGAAGCTGAAATCGCTGCCGCGACCGCACGCCTGAACAGCATCCGTTCGGGTTTGACCTGCTCGAACATTCTCGAACAGGGCCGCGATCAGGAAGGCCTGATGGCTTCGGATCTGGGTGAAGCCGATATTTCGGACCTATTGCCCCAGTTCCAGCAGGTCGCACGCTCGGCAGAGGTCGGTTCGATCAGCGATCCGGTCCGCTCGCCTCTGGGTCTGCACCTTTTGGCCGTTTGCGACCGCCGTGTCGGTGGCCCCGAAGTGCCGTCACGCCAACAAATCGAAAACCGCCTGCAAGGTCAGAACTTCGCCATGCTAGGTCGTCGCTATCTGCGTGACCTGCGTGAAGATGCCCTGATCGAAATCAAGCAATGACAGATGCTGCAATGACGGGGGTCCGCTCAAACGGCCCCCTCATTGTGAGTATGGGCGACCCTGCCGGTGTCGGCCCCGAAGTGATTGCACGCGGCTGGGACGCCCTGCGCCAACAACGTCAGTCGGTACTTCATCCTGCCCCCCTGCCGTTTGTCGTGCTGGGCGATGCCGCAACACTGGCCAAACAGGGCTTTCCGGTCGAGTCCGTCTATGGCCCGCATGACGCCTTTCAGGTGTTCAACCGCGCCATTCCAGTGATCGACCTGCCCGCCCCTGCGCCTGTCGTCGCAGGCCAGCCCAATCCGGCCAATGCCGCCGCCGTTGCCGACTGGATCGAACGCGCCGTCGATATGATCTTGTCCGGTGAAGGATCGGGTCTCGTGACCGCCCCCATCGCCAAGGCCCCGATGTATGCTTCGGGTTTCCGTTTTCCGGGCCACACCGAATTTATCGCCGAACTGACCGCCGACATGCCTTTTATCGGCACGCGCGGGCCAGTGATGATGCTCACGGCGCAAAACCTGCGCGCCTGTCTTGTCACCATCCATGTGCCGATCGACCAGCTCCCCGAACTGGTGACAGCCGACCGCGTGCTGCGTGTTGCCCGTGTGGTGCATGAATCGATGAAACGTGACTTCGGCATCGCCAAGCCGCGCCTCGCCATGGCCGCCCTTAATCCGCATGCGGGCGAAGGCGGTTCTATCGGTCTTCAGGAAATCGAGGTTTTGCGCCCTGCGGCGGCGCAACTGCGCGGCGAAGGCATCGACATCTCCGATCCCCTGCCCGCCGATACCCTGTTCCACGAGGAAGCGCGGGTGCGTTTTGATGCCCATATCTGCCTCTATCACGATCAAGCCCTGATTCCGGTCAAGACGCTGGACTTCTGGGGTGGTGTGAATGCCACTCTGGGCCTGCCGATTGTGCGCACCTCGCCAGATCACGGCACAGGTTTCGACATTGCCGGAAAGGGCATTGCCCGCCCCGACAGCTTTATTGCTGCGGTAAAACTGGCATCAGAGATGGCGGCCAAGCGCGCGACGCGCTAACAGCACACCGTGACCGATCACCTGCCCTCCCTCCGCGAAACGCTCGACGCCCATGGTCTTTTGGCCAAGAAGAGCTTTGGCCAGCATTTCCTGCTGGACCTGAATGTTACCCGCAAGATCGTGCGTTATGCCGGCCCGTTCGAAGGCCGCAACGTCATCGAGGTCGGCCCCGGCCCCGGTGGCCTGACCCGCGCCCTGATCGAAAGCGATGCAGGCAAGGTCATTCTGGTCGAGAAAGACCCGCGCTTTATCCCGCTTCTGTCGGAACTGGATGACGGTTCTGGCCGTCTGACCATCCATGAAGCCGACGCCCTCAAGGTCAAGGAAGCCGAGCTTTCGGACGGCCCGACCCATATGGTGTCGAACCTGCCCTATAATGTCGGCACGCCTTTGCTGATCAAGTGGCTGACCGGACCGTGGTTGCCGCACGCCATGACGCTGATGTTCCAAAAGGAAGTCGCCGAGCGCGTGGTGGCCCAGCCCGATGATGATGCCTATGGCCGTCTGGCCGTTATCTCTCAGGCCGTATGCGAGGCCCGCATCGTTATGCACCTGCCCGCCGCCGCCTTTACGCCGCCGCCCAAGGTGGCGTCTGCGGTTGTACATCTGGTGCCGCTGGCGGTCCGTCCGTCACCGGAACGCCTGAAAAAACTCGAGCGCGTGACTGCGGCGGCCTTTGGCCAGCGTCGCAAAATGCTGCGTTCAAGCCTTAAACAACTTGGTGGTGCCGCCCTGTGCGAAGCCGCTGGAATCTCACCCGAAGCCCGTGCCGAGACTATCGACGTGGCGGGCTTCCTGCGTTTGGCTGATGCCCTATAACAGATTGTTCTTGTAAATGACTGTTCAGATTGATCCTTTTCGCGCCATCAACATCTCCCGTATCGCTCACGAGCTAAAGGCCGAAGGCCGTTCGGTGATCCATATGGAGTTCGGGCAACCTTCGACCGGTGCCCCCACTGCCGCCATTGCCGAGGCTCATGCGCGTCTGGATTCCGAATCCGGTGGCTATTGGGAAGACCCCCGCCTGCGTGACCGCATCGCCAAACTCTATACCGACCGCTATGGCGTTACCGTCGATCCAGATTGCGTGATCCTGACAGCGGGCGCATCGCCTGCTCTGGTTGTGGCCTTGTCTGTTATGTTCAATCCGGGTGACCGCGTGGCCACAGCCCGCCCCGGCTATGTTGCTTATCGCAATACGCTAAAGGCGATGCACATGGAGTGCGTCGAAATCGGTTGCGGCCCGGAGGTCAGCTACCAGATGACCGCCGCCGCATTGGACGCCATTGAACCCGCCCCACAAGGTGTCATTCTGGCATCCCCTGCCAACCCGACCGGCTCGCTGATCCCCGAGGCCGAACTTAAGGCCATTGCCGAGGTCTGCGCCCGCAAGAACATCCAGATCATTTCGGACGAGATTTATCACGGCCTGATCTATACCGGTCGTGTGCCCTGCATGCTGCAATATGCACCCAATGCGACGGTCGTGAACTCATTCTCCAAATACTGGAGCATGCCGGGCTGGCGTCTGGGTTGGGTAATTCTGCCCGAACCTCTGGTGCAGCAGGCCCGCGCCCGCATGGGGAATATGTTCCTGACACCTGCAACCCTCAGTCAACGCGCGGCTCTCGTGGCTATGGACTGCGAAGACGAGCTGGAAGCCTATGTCGATGTGTATCGCACGAACCGCCAACTGATGCTGGATGCTCTTCCCGCGCTGGGCCTGTCCACCATCGCGCCGCCAGATGGTGCCTTCTATATTTTTGCCGATATCAGTCACCTGACCGATAACAGCATCGATTTCTGTGAGCGCCTGTTGCGTGCGACGGGCGTCGCCACCGCTCCGGGTGTCGATTTCGACCCCGTCAACGGCCACCGCTTCATCCGTTTCAGCTTTGCCGTCTCGACCGATCAGGTCAAAGACGCCATCGAGCGCATCAAGCCTTTTTTCAATTCTTGAATATCAATAGTATGGCAATACTGAAGGTCTGATCCATAACGGGATCGAAACCGGAATACCGGAGGTGGGTTTGGGACATAATCACGATTTTGTCTTTGTCGCCCTGTCCTTTGGCGTTGCCATACTCGCATCTTGGACTGCGCTCGGGCTTTTGGGGAGGGTCCGCGCCAATCTGGAGATCCAGCGCGCTCTTTGGCTGGTGGCTACGGCCACAGCCATGGGGGGCGGTATCTGGTCAATGCATTTTATCGCAATGCTAGGATTCAATCCCGGCCACGCGGTAAGCTATGACATAGCCTTGACCATCCTTTCCTTTCTTCTGGCGGTCGGTGGAACCGGCGGGGCCTTCTGGATGGCCGCCAGACAGCAAAGACCCCTATGGCTGCTTGTGGTATCAGGGATGGCTATGGGGCTGGCCATCGCCACGATGCACTATGTCGGCATGGCTGCCATTCGTACGACCGCTGTACTGGAAAATAGGCCGATCTTTATAGTGGTAGCTCTGTCCGTCGCCATGCTGGCTTCGTTCGGCGCGATGGTGCTCGCCAATAAAGACCTGTCAAACCGCCAGAAGGCGATGGCCGCTCTGTTTCTGGCGGTCGGGGTCATCGCCATGCATCACACGGCTATGGCCGGTGTCATTATCACCGATACCGACATAGCACCGCACCCGCATGGCAATGCCACTTCGCTGACACTGGCCATCACCACAGCAATCCTGACCACCATTCTGTTGTTGGCTTCGGGTTTCAGTGCCTATCTGGACCAGCACATGAAGGTGCTGTCTGTGCTGGACGCCGGTGACATCGGCTATTGGGAGGTTCGCCTGCCCAGTCGTCAGGTCTGGCTGTCACCTCACGCACGCAAACTTCTGATGCAGACGGACAAGATCGACGGAAAACTCACGACTATCGATCATTCGTCCGCTTTGGTGGAAGCAGCCATTGCTATGGCCAAGAACGCCATTCGCAATCCGCAACAGACCCAAAGCAAAGAAATCGAATTACACGTTGGGGAACGCTGGGTCGCGGTACGCGGGCGTATGCTCCATCTGCGTCGTCAGCATCATATCAAGCTGGCGGGCATACTCATCGACATCACCGAGGCACACACCGTTCGCACCGCTCTGGAGGTCAGCGATGCCCGCCAGAAGCTGCTGCTCAACGAACTAAACCACCGCCTGAAAAACAACTTCGCCAGTATCCAGTCTATCGCCGCCCTGACCGCACGCGGCAGCCCCGATCTGGAAACCTTTATCGCCACCTTCCAATCGCGCCTGATGGCCCTGTCCAACACCCAGACCCTGCTGACCAATACAGGTTGGGAAAGTGCCGACATCGCCGCCATTTTCGAGCAGGAACTGCGTCCTTATACCCAGCAAGCACTTATCGAGGGACCGTCTCTCCTTTTGGAACCGAAACGCGCCCTGTCCATGGGTCTGATCGCCCATGAGCTGACCACCAATGCTGCCAAGCACGGCGCGCTCAGTCGCGACAATGGCACCATCCATGTGCGGTGGACCCTGCCGGACCGTCATGGCCGTGTCAGTCTGGAATGGCGCGAGACGGGGGGGCCGGAGATTACCAACCCGCCCTCGCGCAAGGGATTTGGCTCACGCCTGATCCGCAACAGTATCGAAGGCCCGCTGGGGGGCACTGTCCATAGCGAATACCTGCCGACAGGTCTGAAGGTCGCGCTGAATTTCACGACCCTTGATGAGCCGGGTGTTCATAAGAACATCCCGCGCATCAAGATCATCAAACCCGTCTAGCCGGAATCAGACCACTTCGTTCAGAAGCGCTTTTTTATAATCCTGTACCCACAGATTGCGGCGACGTGCGCTGCGCTCTGCGTGATAGATGTGGGCCAGTTCGGCATAGGACCCGTCAAAGTCCTCGTTCACCAGCACATAGTCGAACTCGTCGCAGTGTTCGATCTCGCCCTTGGCATTGGCCACACGACGTTCGATCACATCCTCCGCATCCTGTGAGCGGGTAATCAGGCGGCGGCGCAGCTCGGCAAGACTGGGAGGCATGATGAACACACGCACAGCATCCCCCGTGCATTTCTCGGCCACGTCGCGGGCCCCCTGCCAGTCGATATCGAACAGGACATCGCGGCCCTCGGCCAGCGCACGCTCGACCGGCGCGCGCGGGGTGCCATACAGATTGCCATGCACATCGGCCCATTCGAGGAAGGCATCGGCGTCGATCAGGCGCTGGAATTCTTCGCGCGAGACGAAATTATAGTCGCGACCATCGACCTCGCCCGGACGGATACCGCGCGTGGTCATCGAAACCGACAATTCCAGACCTTTGTGATCCGACATCAGGCGACGGCACAGGCTGGTTTTTCCGGCACCCGACGGGCTGGCAACAATAAGGAGGACGCCTCGGCGGGGGCTGCGCGTGTTCGACATCAACAGGCTTTCAACGACTCGTGGAAGCAAGGGTGCATAAAACTGCTCGCCCTCGCCTGCAAGGTTTGTAGCCCCGAAAGGCTAGCGGCTTTGGTCCTAAACGGACCTATTCAACGTTTTGAACCTGTTCGCGTAGCTGTTCGATCACAGCTTTCAGCTCCAGGCCAATCGCCGTCAGCGCTGTAGTCGCCGACTTGGAGCACAGGGTATTGGCCTCGCGCATGAACTCCTGCATCAGGAAGTCCAGTTTGCGGCCCGCAGGCGGCGACAGCAGCAACGCCTTGGCCGAGGCGATATGGGCGGCCAAACGATCCAGCTCTTCGCGCACATCGGCCTTCGTGGCCAAGGCTGCGGCCTCAAGGAAAATACGCTCTTCCAGACCCGCCACATCACCTGCCAGATCACTGATACGGCGGATAAAACGGTCGCGGATAGCCTGAACCTGCGTTTCGGCCTCGGCCTCGGCGCGGACCACCAATGTTTCAATCTGGCCGACAAAGCCATTCACAACCGGAAGAAGCTGCGCCCCTTCCTGCTGGCGCGACAGCTTCAGAGCATCCAGGGCCTGTTCGATACTGGCCATAATGGCCGCCTCGACCGCAGCATGGGCCTCGGCATCCTCGGCCTCTTCGCTGGCCTCGATGACACCGCGCAGGCCCAGCAGGCCGTCCGCGCTGGCCGGGGCCATGCCCTGTGCCATCAAATCCTTGGCCAGTGCCTGATAGCGCGACAGGATTTCCGTATTGATCTTGATACTGCCCTCGCCCGCACCTTCACGGCGGGCCTGAACGCCTAAAGATAACTGGCCCCGATGGAAGCGAGCCTGTGCAGCAGTCTTTGACGAGCGTTCCAACGCCTCGAAACCGTTGGGCCCGCGATAACGCACTTCAAGATTCCGTCCGTTGACGGAACGCACCTCGACCGACCAGCCCCAGCCGTTCAAAGCACCATCCGCACGTCCAAAACCCGTCATACCCGACAGTGTCGACATCAGCGCTGCTCCTCCGGAACACGGATAACCTGCGCGCCTGCAGGAATCTGTTCCGGCGTCAAAATACGCGGCCCCGCCTCACCGGACGTCAGCGCATCAACCGGAAGGCCGTTTTCAATCGCGGCTCGGCGACGCTCTACGTCACGCCAGCGTGCCACATTCAGCAGATGCTCCTGATAGGTACGAGCAAACACATGCCCCCCCGTGCCATCGGCCACAAAGAACAGATATTCCGAACGCGGCGGGTTCAGAACAGCCTTCAGCGCCTCTTCACCCGGATTGGCAATCGGCGTGGGCGGCAATCCGCTGATAACATAGGTGTTCCACGGCGTATCGGCGCGGATCTCCGACAGACGGATACCACGCCCCAGCGGTTTACCCTTGGTGATGCCATAGATAATGGTCGGATCGCTTTCCAGACGCATTCCCAACCGCAGGCGATTGGTAAACACCGCCGCCACTTCCTGACGCTCGCCATCGGTGCCGGTTTCTTTCTCGACGATGGAGGCAAGGATCACAGCTTCCTGCGGGGTACGGGCAATGGTGTTGCGGCTGCGGGTCGCCCACAGGGTTTCCAGCTTTAGCGAGGCCATGCGCTGCATGCGGTCGATGACGGCCTGACGGCTTTCACCCCGTGCGACCTCATAGGTCTCCGGCCACAGCGTTCCTTCGTCGGGAACCTCTGTGACCTCGCCCGTCAGCACCGGCTGACGCATCAGGATATCTACCGCCTGAGCGGACGACCAACCTTCCGGCAGGGTCACATAGTGGCGCACGCTCTTGCCCTCGGCCAGAATCGAAACGACCTTGGACAGCGAAGCGCCAGACGGCATTTCATATTCACCCGCCCGGATCTTGCGATCCACACCGCGCAGACTGATGGCCGCACGGAACAGATCGGTCGAACGGATCACACCTGCGGCTTTCAGATTGGCCGCGATGGCGGGCACCCCTGCCCCGCTGGGCAGGGTGACAATCGTGGCTTGGGCTCCGCCTTCCGCCTTTGGCCCCGGCCCCCAATAGACCGCCCACAAGGCGATCAGGGCGGCTATCAGGAACAGGCCAAGCGTTCCACCGGCTGTAATCAAGCCGATACCAAGGCTCGAACGCGGCCCCTTCGGACCTTTGGCGCGAGAGGGCGTCTTTCGGTTCGCGGGGCGCGTCGGAGCCTTGGCCAAGTCAGTCGACCTTTTTGAAGATCACGGCGGCATTGGTGCCGCCAAATCCGAACGAGTTGGACATGGCAACATCCACCTTCTTGGGCTTGCCCTTGTGCGGGACCAGATCAATCAGGGTCTCGTGTTCAGGATCATCCAGGTTGATGGTCGGCGGGACCATCTGGTCCTTGATCGCCAACACCGAGAACACGCATTCAATCGCACCGGCCGCCCCCAGAAGGTGGCCCGTCATCGACTTGGTGGACGATACAGTCAGGTCCTTGGCGTGGTCGCCAACCAGACGTTCAATCGCCTTCAGTTCGATCCAGTCCGCCATGGTCGAGGTGCCGTGGGCGTTGACGTAGTCGAGGTCCGAAGGCTCCATGCCTGCCCGCTTCAGTGCCATCTTCATAGCGCGCAAACCACCGTCGCCATCTTCGGACGGTGCCGTGATGTGATAGGCGTCGCCGCTCATGCCATAGCCGACAACTTCGGCATAGATTTTCGCGCCGCGCGCCTTGGCGTGTTCGTATTCTTCCAGAACCATGATGCCCGCGCCTTCACCCATGATGAAGCCGGCATGGCCACGGTCATAGGGACGCGATGCCTTTTCAGGCGTGTCGTTATAGGCGGTGCAGAGCGCCTTACAGGCCAAAAAGCCCGCAATGCCGATCGGCACAACCGAGCTTTCGGCACCACCGGCCACCATCACATCGGCATCGCCCAGCGCAATCATGCGGGCGGCATCGCCAATGGCGTGCGCGCCCGTGGCACAGGCCGTCACCACCGAGTGGTTCGGGCCTTTAAGACCGTGGCGGATCGAAATCTGGCCCGATGCCAGATTGATCAGGGCCGATGGAATAAAGAAGGGGCTGACGCGACGCGGGCCCTGTTCCTTCAGAACAATGGCCGTGTCGGCGATGGGGCCAAGGCCGCCAATACCCGAGCCGACCATGACGCCGGTGGCTTCTTGGTCTTCGTCGGTTTCCGGCTTCCAGTTGGCATCGGCCAGAGCTTCGTCGGCTGCGGCCATGGCGAAGACGATGAAATCGTCCACGCGCTTGCGTTCCTTGGGCGACAGAACCTTGTCGAAATCAAACATACCCGGCTGGTCTGGCGAGCCGCCACCGCGACCATCCACAGCCGGAACCTCGCCTGCGATGGTGCAACCATAGCCTTCGGTGTCAAAATTGGTGATCGGACGGATACCGGACTCACCATCCAGAAGTTTCTTCCAGACATGGTCCACACCCGTGCCCAGCGGGGTAACAAGGCCGAGGCCCGTAATGACAACGCGGCGCATGGTTCGCGCTCCTTAGTTCTGACTGTGCAAACGGCTTGGCAAAGCCAGTCGGTCGCATCACAGCGCCCGACCTATAGGGACCTAAATCATGGTGACGGAATCAGATTTCCAGAATCAGGCCCAAAAACATTAATGGCCGCCGGACGGTCCCGCTAGGGGTCCGTCACGGCGGCCATTAGCTTGAAGTGCGACGTATCGCTGGGCCTATTAGGCGCCCAGCTTCTCGTCGATGAACTTCACGGCGTCGCCGACGGTTTGGATGTGCTCAGCAGCATCGTCCGGGATTTCGACGTCGAATTCTTCTTCGAAGGCCATTACCAGCTCGACGGTGTCGAGCGAGTCAGCGCCCAGATCGTCGATGAAGGAAGCTTTTTCGGTGACCTTGTCCGGATCGGCGTCCAGTTGTTCGATGACGATCTTGCGGACGCGTTCGAGGGTGTCGGACATGAGTGTCTCTCTGCCTGTTGTGTTGTCGCCGTGATGGCGGGGTTAGTCTTACGCCGTGTCACGGCAGTCTTGGTGACGCAAGCCCTAGGGCCTCACATCACCGCGAGCATTCCCGCCCTTTAGCACAGCCACCGGACAAGGAAATAGTTTGTTGCGTGCCGTGATAACGAAAGTGATCACAGCCGCAAAGATTAAATCATCGCCATGCCGCCGTTGACGTGCAGGGTCTGGCCCGTGACGTAAGCAGCTTCATTCGACGAAAGATAGACAGCGGCAGCAGCGATTTCATCGCCCGTGCCCAGACGGCCCGCCGGAATACGGCCCAGAATCGCGTCGCGTTGCTGCTCGTTCAAAACGTCGGTCATCGGCGAGGCAATAAAGCCCGGCGCGATGCAGTTGACTGTAATTCCACGCGAACCAACCTCTTGGGCCAGCGACTTCGAGAAGCCGATCATGCCCGCCTTGGAGGCCGAATAGTTGGTCTGGCCCGGATTGCCGGTCACGCCCACCACCGAGGTCACGCCGATGATGCGGCCCGAACGGCGCTTCATCATGCCCTTCACGGCGGCACGGGTCAGGCGGAAATAGGATTCCAGATTGATCTGGATGACCGACTGGAAGTCCTCGTCCTTCATACGCATCAGAAGGCCGTCCTTGGTGATACCGGCATTGGCCACCAGAATATCCAGCGGATTGCCAGCCGCCGCTTCGGCCGCCGCCACCAGACCGTCAACCGAATCGGGGTCCGACAGATTGGCCACCGCATAGGAAGCGCGATCCCCAAGTTCGGCTTGCAGTTCGGCCAGAACAGCCTCGCGCGTGCCGGACAGAACCACGTGGGCACCCTGTGCGTGCAGGGCACGCGCCACCGCGCCGCCGATGCCGCCGGTCGCGCCGGTCACCAGTGCCGTCTTGCCTGAAAGGTTGAACATTGAGGTCAGCTCCGCCAAATCTTTCGTCCGCTCCTATCCGATGCGAAGCTGCTTCGCCAGAGGAAGGTAACGCAACGGAAAGATTCAATGACCCGCCAAAGCGCCCTGTTCGACCGTCGCCGCCTGCTCCTCGGAGCGGGAGCTCTGGGTTTAGTTCCCGCCCTAAGCGCCTGTAATGCATCGCTAAATACAGCGGAGATCGAGGTTCGGGGCATAGATCGCCTGCCGATGACGCAGGATGTTTTGAACCGCTTTGTCGCGCAGGGACGCCTGCCCGGTCTGTGCGCCGGGGTACAGTTTCCCGATGGCAGTAAGGCCTTTGTACAGGCCGGAACGCTCGATTTCGGCTCGTTTACCCGCGTCGATCGCGACACCCTGTTCCGAATCTATTCGATGACCAAGCTGATTACGGGTGCCGCAGCAGCCCTGTTGATCGAAGACGGCAATTTTACACTGGATACGCCCGTCGCCGACATCATCCCCGAATTTGCAGATATCAAGGTCGCCACCAATCCGGCCCGCAACCTGAACGCCCGCAAGGCGCAGAAAACGATGACCATCCGTCATCTGCTGACCCACACATCGGGCTTCACCTATGCCCATGCGGGTAACAACGCCGTGCAACGCGCCTATGGCCGCGAAGGTCTTGCTATGGCGGCCAGCGCCACAACAGGATCGGCCCGCCCGCCTGCCAATTATGATGAACTGGTTGAACGTCTGGCCAAGATCCCGCTGATGTTCGAGCCGGGCACGCGATACGAATACGGCGTCTCGATCGATGTACTGGCCGTAGTGATCGAGCGCATATCGGGCATGCGCTATGCCGATTTCGTGCAAAGACGCATTCTTGATCCACTGGCGATGCAGGATACAATCTGGAGCCTGCGTGACGGCGATGCCGAGCGGCTGGCCGCCATCTATAACTACGGAGCCAATGGCGCGGGTCCGCGTCGCGCCGTCGCCGATGCGTCGGCGGAGGTTCTAAGCCGCCCTGTTAGCCTGCATCTGGCAGGATCGGGCCTTTTGTCTACGGCCTCGGATTATCTCGACTTCCTCGGCATGCTGCTGAATGACGGCTCGGCGGGGCGTCGCCGCATTATGAAGCCGGAAACCGCGCAACTGATGCGCTCGGACATCCTGCCAGAAGGGGTATCGGCCCTGAACAGTGGCCACGGCTTTGGCGGCTGGGTTGCCCGCGAAGGCCATAAACGCGCCGGAGAATTCGGCTGGAGTGGCAATGCCTCGACCCAAGCCTGGATCGACCCCGCCCACGATTTCGCCGCCGTCCTGATGATGCAGACCCTGCCCTATCGCGCCATCGACGTCCTGACGCCCTTACGCGCTGCCATCGACTCAGATCTGGGTATCGCACGATAAACAAAGGGCACTGACCGTATGGCCAGCGCCCCTTTTATTTCAGCTTACAGCCAGTCTCAGATCGACTTGGCGAAGGCTTCCAGCTCTTCCGGCGTATTGAGTGCCAGTGCCTCGGCTTCGGAGGCGATGCGCTTGGCCATGCCGGTCAGGACCTTGCCCGAGCCGACTTCGACGAAGCGGGTCACGCCGCCCTCGGTGGCCATCCACTCCATGCTCTCGCGCCAGCGGACGCGGCCGGTCACTTGCTCGACCAGCAGGCGGCGGATGGTTTCAGGATCGATTTCCGGACGGGCGGTGACGTTGGCGATCAGGGTGGCCGACGGCGCATGGATGGTGGCTTCTGCCAGAGCCGCTGCCATTTCGTCAGCTGCCGGTTGCATCAGCGGGCAGTGGAACGGTGCCGAAACATTCAGCGGAATAGCGCGTGCGCCCAGTTCCTTGGCCTTTTCAATGGCCAGATCGACAGCGGCCTTATCGCCCGAGATGACGACATTGCCCTTGTTGTTGTCGTTGGCGACAACGCAGACACCCACAGCCGAACCGGCCTTGGCGGCTTCTTCGGCCAGAGCCAGATCGGTTTTCGGACCGATCAGCGACGCCATCGCGCCCTTGCCCACCGGCACAGCGCGCTGCATGGCCTGACCGCGCAGTTTCAGCAGACGGGCTGTGTCGGCCAGCGAGATCGCACCCGAAGCCGCCAGAGCCGAATATTCACCCAGCGAGTGACCGGCGACGAAATCGGCGCTCGACACATCAAAACCGAACTCGACCTTCAGCACGCGGGCCGTCGCCACCGATACCGCCATTAGAGCCGGCTGGGCGTTCTCGGTCAGGGTCAGCTGGTCCTCGGGACCATCCTTCATCAGGGCCGACAGCTTTTGGTTCAGCGCGTCATCGACTTCGGCAAAGACTTCGCGTGCGCTGGCAAAGGCGTCCGACAGGGCCACGCCCATACCGACAGCCTGGCTGCCTTGACCGGGAAAGAGAAGCGCGAGGCTCATCTGCGTTTCGTCCGTATTATTGTTAAACTAGCCGCGAGGGGTAAGACAAACCCTCCCCTACGGCAAGCCGCTCTTGATAATACGGGCCGCAAATGGCCTCGCGCTTTGATCAGGATTTAGTCCTTGATCTCGGCGGTGCAGGGACGGTTATCCGGCCCCGCCACACCGTCACAGCGACGGATGGCCAACAGGCTTTCAGTGCTTTCGATCAGACGGTTACGATTGTCGTCACCCTTGGTCAGGGTGAAGGCATCATAGAGCTGGCCCGTGGCCGTATAGGCGCGGAATTCCAGCTGGCGTTCCTGCACATCGATCAATTGGTACAGCTCGGTATTCTCGGCGGCACGCACCGGCTGGGTGTCGGCGCGATCATTCAGGCCATACATCTTGGAGCCAGTCACCGAGACCACATAGACCGGACCTTGCGGCAGACCGGCATCCGAGTTCGCACGCGAGGCGTCTGCACCTGCGGGGTTCGAGACACGGCCATAGCAGTGGTCATGGCCTTGCAGCACCAGATCGATATTGCGGGCGTCAAAGATCGGCTTCCATGCCGCCTTCAGCTCCTCGGTGTCTTCGGGACGCGCGCAGGTATAGATCGGCTGGTGGAACACAGCGACGTTCCACTTGGCGGTGCTGGTGGCCAGCGCATTGTCCAGCCACGCCGTCTGGCTGCCCAGACCGCCCAGATCCAGTCCCGATGTGCCGTCCAGAATGATGAAGCGGACGCCCTGGAAATCGACGAAATAGGTCGTGTCCTTCACGCCCTCTGCACCGTTATCCGGCAGGGCGAACTGACGGGTCCAGTGCGGGCCAAGCACGCGCGATTCCGAACCATCCGGCAGGATGTGATCGACATATTCGTGATTGCCCGACGCCGGAAGCTGCTGGGTCATGGCAAAGGCCCGACCACCGGCCTCGGTCCATTCGCCCCACTCGTCATCGTGAACCTTGACCTCGCGCTGGGCCACCAGATCACCGGCATGCAGTACCAGCGATGCCGGACCGGCTTCCTTGAAGGCCGAACGGATCACACGCGAGCCGATTTCCAGAATATCGTTCTGGGTATCGCCCAGATAGATAAAGCGGAACGGTTCGAAACTGGCCGCTGCCGTGCGGAACGGTATCCACTCGCTCCAGCCATCCGACGCCTTCACGCGATACACATAGCGGGTGGCCGGTTTCAGGTTGTCGAAGCGCACCTGATGATAATGGGCCGTGCCGTTCTCGTTGCTGATCGGCGAGGTATTGCCCGTCACCTTGACCGCATCAAAGCCCAGCAGCGGGCCGTCGATCTCTTGCGAGATTTCCGCCTCGGCTGTCGTCTGGTCAATGCTGGTGCGCCACGCGACACCGGCACCGCGCGCTGCATCGGCGGCAGGCGTCAGTACAATACGATCCGCCCACGTCTTGGCCGCCCAACGCCCGTTCGGGGCATGCAGCGGCGGCGGTGCCGGATCAGGATCGGGCGGAGCCACAATCTGTGCCGAAACAGGCGTGGCAACCATCAGGCCGACAGCAGCAAGCAGAGCAAGCGAAGGCTTCATATTCTCAGTTCCCTGACGAGAAAGCGATGCCCGTCGCTTAACCGCGCTCTGCAACGCTAAAACGTGGGATTTGCGACACCAGACCTCCGGTTTGCCGACAGGTTTGCGACAAACCCGACGGACACGGACAAAAGCGTCAGAACATCCCGATCAGTTCTTTGGCCGCCAGCACACAGAACAGGGCCGTCGCCGCCCCCAGCATCAGGTTCGACAGCCAGCCGCTGCGCCATTGCGGCGGCAAGCGCTTGCTGTTCAACAACCACAACAGCGTGCCCGCAAGGAAGGGCATGAACAGACTGCCCAACACGCCATAGGCCACGATCAGCCCGAAAGGACGCTCCATAAACAGCAGGGCAATCGGCGGGAAAGTCAGCCACAGGGCATATAGTTTGAACGCCCGCGACTTGTCACCACGTTCGGCCGGATCATCGCTTTTGCCACGCACATGGGCGACGAAGTCGGCGAACATCAGGCTGACACCCTGCCAGACACCCAAGAGCGAAGAGAAACTGGTCGCCCAAAAGCCAACTAGAAACAGGATAGAAACCGGACGCCCGAAGCGGTCCTCCAGAACCGTGGAAAGGTCCAGCAATCCGCGATCCCCGCCTTGCAGCGCAATCCCTGCGGCATGCAACAGTTCGGCCCCGACAATCAGCATGGCCACCACGAACACGCCGGTCACCACATAGGCGACCCTGTTATCCAGACGCATCACAGCCATCCATGACGGCCCGCGCCAGCCCTTGGCATTCAGCCAATACCCATAGGCCGCCATGGTGATGGTGCCGCCCACCCCGCCGATCAGCCCCATCGTATAGAATGCCGATCCTTTAGGCAGTGTCGGCCACAGGCCCGTCAGCAAGCGCGGAATATCGGGAGCCACAATCACGGCCAGTCCGATGACGGTGACGAACATGACCCCGACGGCCAGGGTCATCACCTTTTCAAACAGGCCGTATCCGCCGAACCAGACAAAGGCCAGCCCCGCCAGACCGCTGAGGACACCCCAGACCTTCAGGTCCAGAACCGGCAACATGGCGGCCAGAGGCAGGGCTGTCGAGGTCATGGCGGCGGCCCCGTACACAAAGCCCCACACCACCACATAGATGCCGAAATAAAGCCCCGCCCAGTTCACACGCGACCCGAAAAAGCCCTTGCCCAGACTGGACCAGCCGTCGAAAATCGTCTTCTCGCCCGCCAGTGTCCAGCGCCCAACTGCCTCGGCCAGCGCGATCTTGAGCAGGGTGCCAATGATCGCCGCCCACAGCAGCGCATAACCGAATTTCGACCCCGCAATCAGGGTCGCAACCAGATCACCCGCGCCCACACCGGTCGCCGCCACCACAATCCCCGGCCCGATCAGCGACCATTTGTTGTTGCCCGCTATAGCCTTGCTGACGGCAGAACCTTCATGGGTCATCGGCGAATGGTTCCTTGGTTATGGAATAGTCGGGCTTTCGAAATAGGGACAGTGCATCGGTTCGCCTCGATCGCCAAACAGCGCTATAAAATGCGCAACTGACATAGGTTTCACGGCGCTTTCGTCTCCCTAACCTTGCCCTTTCGACGCTTTCCTTATATAGGCGCACCCTTTCCAGGGCTTCGGTCCTGATTGTGGAATGTCAAAGGGTCGGGAAAATCCCGTCCGCCACATCAGGAGCCATCGTAGACACGCTACCCGGCATGTCTGCGCCGATGTCCACCAAGGGAGAACACCGCATGGCTCTATACGAGCACACGGTCATGACGCGCCAAGACATCTCGGCGCAACAGGCCGAAGCGCTGAACGACACCATCAAGGCTCTGATCGAAGAACAAGGCGGTTCTGTCGCCAAGATCGAGTACTGGGGTCTGCGCAACCTGACCTACCGCGTGAAGAAGAACCGCAAGGCTCACTATTCCCTGCTCGCCGTTGACGCACCGCCGGCCGCTATGGCCGAAGTTGAGCGCCAACTGTCGATCAACGAAGACGTGCTGCGTTGGCTGACCATCCGCGTCGAAGAGCTCGACCTGGAACTGTCGCCGCTGCTGGCCCGCCGCGAGCGCGAACGCGACCGCAGCAGCAACCGCAACGACGACGCTGCGGCTTCGGAATAAGGAACCGGATAGATGACCGATACCAAAGCTCCGATCCCGGGCGCTCCGGCTGGCTCCGGCCCGGCCCGTCGTCCGTTCTATCGTCGCCGCAAGGTGTGCCCGTTCTCGGGTGCCAACGCGCCGAAGATCGACTACAAAGACGTGAAGCTGCTGCAGCGTTACGTTTCCGAACGCGGCAAGATCGTGCCTTCGCGCATCACCGCCGTTTCCGCCAAGAAGCAACGTGAACTGGCCAAGGCCATCAAGCGCGCTCGCTACCTGGCTCTGCTGCCGTACGTGGTGAAGTAAGATGAAGGTCGTTCTGCTTGAACGCGTCGATAACCTCGGCGCCATCGGCGACGTCGTCACTGTCAAGGACGGCTTCGCTCGTAACTTCCTCCTGCCGCGCGACAAGGCTCGCCGCGCCACGGAAGCCAACCTGAAAGCCTTCGAAATCGAGCGTGCTGCTATTGAAGCCCGCAACGACAAGAACAAGGCTGACGCTCAGGTCATCGCCGACAAGATCGACGGAGAAACCTACGTCATGATCCGTCAGGCTGGTGAAACCGGCCAACTGTACGGTTCGGTTGCCGGTCGCGATGTGGCTGAAGTCGTCCGCGCTTCGGGTGCAAACGTCACCCGCTCGCAGGTCGTACTGAACACCGCCATCAAGACCTTGGGCGTCCACGAAGTGCTGGTTCGCCTGCACGGCGAAGTGTCGGCCACCGTCAAGATGAACATTGCGCGTTCGGCTGAAGAAGCTGAACGTCAAGCCAAGGGCGAAGACGTCATTCGCTCGCAGTTCGACGACGAGCGTGAAGCGGCTGAACAAGCTGCTCAAGAGCTCATCGAAGGCGGCGCTGGCCAGCAAGAAGGTTTCGGCGAAGAAGCCTAAGCTTCCTCAACGGACTTCAAGGATCAGGGCATCAGCTTCGGCTGGTGCCCTTTTTCTTTGCCGTATAGCGGAAACTCACATTTAGATTTTCTTCACATACATATAAATATTCTCGATATGCGAATGGCCTTATTGCGGCGCAATATGGGCGCATCAGTATAGCGGATTGGCGGCTCACTCCCCGCCAATCTGCTGCGCCCCCTGCTCCGGTCAATGCCATTCCCTCAGCGTTGCCTCGAACAGCGGGGCGGAAATCATAAGGGGGAATACATGATCCGACGGCTATCAAATCACGACAGATACAGGCTTTTGGCCTGTTGTCGCGCACCGGTCCCGGACTGCGCGCCCTGCTCCTGAAGCCTCAGGCCGTTGAGACAGTTTTGCTGTGATCAGCGGCTACCCAGCCTCTTTTTTAGTTTTTCCATCGCATGCCCGCTCTTGGCTGAGACCGGAGCGACAGTTGCGACACTTCTAAAGGTTTGAACGTGACGATCCGCACATTTGCATACCGCACGGCTCTGTTTGCCGCTGCCTCCGGTTCTGTTCTTTTGGTCGCCGGTGCTGTTCAGGCCCAGAGCGCCGAGCAAACCACCGCCGTTGACGACATCGTCGTAACGGGTACCCGCGTCGCCAACCGCTCGCGCCTTGATACGGTCGCGCCGGTCGATGTGGTCACCGCCGAAACCCTCGAACAGCGTGGTTCGACCGAGTTGGCCACCCAGTTGGCCGCCAGTGTTCCGGCCCTGAACTTCCCGCGCCCTTCAGCGACTGATGGAACCGACTCTATCCGTCCCGCTACCCTGCGTGGCCAAGGCCCAGACCAGACCCTCGTGCTGGTCAATGGCGTGCGTCGCCACCAGACCGCCCTTGTGAACCTGAACGGCTCGGTCGGGCGCGGCTCGTCGGCCGTTGACCTGAACGCCATCCCCTCCTCGGCGGTCGAGCGCATCGAAGTTCTGCGTGACGGCGCTGCTGCCCAATATGGCTCTGACGCCATTGCCGGTGTTCTGAACCTGCGCCTGCGCGAAGCCCGCGAAGGCGGCGGTGCGATCCTGACCTATGGTCAGTATATCACCGACTACACCGGCTTTTATGGCCGCAAAGACGACATCCGTGACGGCGATACCCTGACCGTTTCCGGCTGGCAGGGCTTTGCCCTAGGCGACGAAGGCTTCTTGACTGCCTCGGTGGAATACCGTGATCGCGAACGCACCAACCGTTCGGATATCAACCCGACGCTCGGCCGCATCACGGGCGGTCAAGGTGACGCACAAACCGAAGACCTGTCGGTCTATCTGAATGCCGGTGTGCCGTTATCGGCAGGCTGGGAGGCCTATGGCTGGGCCGGCTATCAAAAGCGCGATGCCTCGGCAGCCGCCTTCTATCGTACGCCGACCGACAATACCCAGAACCCCGACTATGGCTCGGGTCGCAAATACCCTGACGGCTATCTGCCCCATATCCTGACCGAAACCACAGACTGGACAGCAGCAGGCGGCCTTCGCGGCAATCTTGGCGAATGGGGCGTAGACATCAATCTCGGCTATGGCCTGAACCAGATCGAGTTCGGGGCCGAGAACACTATGAACCCGACCTACGGCCTGAACGGCCCGACCAGCTTCTATGCCGGTTCACTGGAATACAGCCAGTTGGTTTTAGGTATTGATGCCAGCCGTGAATATGATCTGGGCTGGCATGGTCCGCTGAACGTCGCCGTCGGCCTTGAGGCCCGCCGTGAGAACTACCAGATCGGCGCAGGCGAAGAAGCCTCTTATGCCCGTGGTCCTGTTTTGGTCGCCGGTGGCAACACCCTCACCTTTGGCTCTCGCGGATTTACGGGCTTCACGCCCAATAACGAGGTGGACGAAGACCGTAGCAATGTTGGCGTCTATCTGGATCTTGAAGGCGAGGTCGTTGAGGGCCTGACCCTGTCGGGCGCTGTCCGATACGAAAACTATTCGGATTTTGGCGATAACGTCTCGGGCAAGTTTGCCGCTCGTTACGACTTCAACCCGCACTTTGCTATCCGTGGTGCTGTCTCGACCGGCTTCCGCGCGCCCAGCCTGCAACAGCAGTATTATACCCAGACCTCGGTCCTCTATATCAACAACGTCCCTTACGAGACCGGCACCTATCCGTCGGTCAGCGAAGTGGGTCTGGCCCTTGGCGGCACCGATCTGCAAGCTGAGGAATCGGTAAACTACTCGCTGGGTTTTGTTGCCCGTAACGGCCCGTTCGAGTTCACGGCCGATGCTTATCGCATCGACATCTCGGACCGCATCATCCTGTCGGAGACTCTGACAGGTAGCGCAACCGCAGATGTGGGCACCAATGCCCGCACCATCTTTGATCTGCTGGCCCCTTATGGCGCTTCTGCGGCACGCTTCTTCATCAATGGCGTGGATACCGAAACCACCGGTCTTGATGTGGTGGCCCGCTATCGTGCCGAAACCGCAGCCGGTCACCGTCTGGACTTCACGCTGGCCGGTAATGTCAACGACTTCAAGGTCACCAAAACACCGGTAACCGAAAGCGGCGTCCTGCCCGTCCCGACCACCCTATTCGGGCGTCAGGCCGTCTATCGCTTCCAGGAAGGCACCCCGCCTTGGAAGGTCGTATTCCAGACCGATTGGGAAGCCGAAAAACTGGGTGGCACCCTGCGCCTAAGCGGTTATGGCGATGTTCTGGCCGCCGGTGCCAGCGAAGCCACCGACCTGCAACTGGGTGATGCTCTGGTGGTCGATGCCGAAGCCCGCTACCGCTTTACCGACAAGGTGACGCTGGCCATCGGTGCCGACAATATTCTTGATCAGTACCCGCGCCAGAGCCTGCGCGAGAACAATACCACCGGTGCCTTCCCGTTCTCGAACTTCTCGCCCTATGGCTTCAACGGACGTTATGTTTACGGTCGTCTCAGCTTGAAGTGGTAAGTTACTGATAGTGCAATGGTTTGAAGGCGGACATATGAATATGTCCGCCTTTTTCCTTATTCAGGCCCCGTTCAGGCGCTGGAACTTAGATCAAAGCTTGGTTACATACCGTCCGCGTGCCGATTTCTTCCGGAGCCTTCAGTCGTCATGAAATCTACCTTGTCATTGCTGGCGGCTGCCAGCCTAAGCGCCGTCATGACAATCTCAGCCACTGCCACTCCGGCCCTGGCGCAATCACAGATGACCGTAGCCCAGTTTCTGGAAGCCGGTCGCGACATTCCGCGTAATCGCGCCGCGGCCATGCTACGTTCGGATACGCGCCAATTGATCCGCGTGGCTACTGGTGCCGTCAATCAGGTCAAGTCAGAACAAGCGGCGGCCGAGCGCGCCGGTCGCCGTCCGAACCACTGCATCCCCTCTTCGGGCACCGGCATTACACCGGAATCTCTGGTCGCCCGCTTTGAAGGCATGCCGGCCCCCCGTCGCAATGTCACGGTAACGCAGGCCGTGCGCGACTGGATGACCGAACGCTATCCCTGCCGCGCCTAGAATCATCTAAGGCGTCATCCCCAGACTTCACAGGGTGTGGATAACCTTCACCTTGGATAAGGCTGTTTCTACAGGTCTCCATCATCCCATGATGGAGGCCGTTCTGTTTTTATCGGTACCATGAACGCGCTTTCCCCAATGCCCTATGACCAAGGTTCCAATATCAATGTGACGGCCATGCCGCACAATCTGGAAGCGGAACAGGCGCTAATCGGGGCATTGATGTTCGACAATGGCGTGTTCGAACGCCTGAGCGATCGTCTGCGCGACAGCCATTTCTTCGAACCGTTTCACCAGCGTCTCTACAAGGCCATCGAGGACCATATCCGTCAGGGCCTGCTGGCCGAGCCGACCATCCTGATGGAGCGTTTCAAACAGGATCCGGCCTTCCAGGAATTCGGCGGCCTGCGCTATTTGGCCGATCTGGTGGACCGCGCCCCGCCCGCTGCCAATGCGCCGGACTATGCCCGCGTCATCTATGATCTGGCCCTGCGCCGCGAACTGATCCGTATCGGCGGCCAGATTGCCAAGGACGCGCCCGATCCCGAACGTGCCGCCGAAGACCAGATCGAACAGGCCGAACAGACCCTCTATTCTCTAGCCGAAACCGGTAAGCCGTCCTCAGGCTTTGTGGCCTTCTCGCATGCCATTGCCGGTGCTGTGGAAATGGCTGGCGAAGCCTATCAGCGTGAAGGTAAGCTGGCCGGTCTGGCCACCCGCCTTGACGACCTCGACCAGAAACTCGGTGGCCTGCACCCGTCCGACTTGCTGATCCTTGCCGGTCGTCCGTCGATGGGTAAGACGGCTCTGGCCACCAACATCGCCTTCAACGTGGCCCGGAACTATAAGTGGGAACCCACCCCCGATGGCGGTCGCAAGACCGTGGACGGCGGTGTGGTAGCCTTCTACTCGCTGGAAATGAGCGCCGAACAGCTGGCCATGCGTATCTTGGCCGATGCGTCGGGCGTGTCCTCGGACAAGCTGCGTAAGGGCGAGATCGACGCCAGCGACTTTGGAAAGCTGCGCGACGCCGCTATCGAAATCGGTGAAAGCCCGCTCTATATCGACGCCACCGGCGGTATATCCATTTCCAAACTGGCGGCGCGCGCGCGTCGTCTGGCCCGTATGGACCACGGCCTTGACCTGATCGTGGTCGACTACCTTCAGCTTGTGACTGTGGGCGAAGGCGGCAGCCAGAAGAACCGTGTGCAGGAAGTGTCCGAAATCACCGGTGGTCTGAAGGCACTGGCCAAGGAACTGAACGTCCCGATCATCGCCCTTTCACAGTTGTCGCGTCAGGTAGAGCAGCGCGAAGACAAACGCCCGCAGCTGTCCGACCTTCGTGAATCGGGCTCGATCGAGCAGGACGCCGACTGCGTGATGTTCGTATACCGTGAAAGCTATTATCTCGGCCGCGCAGAACCTCGCGAAGGTACCGAGGAACACCTGAAGTGGCAGGAAGACATGGACCGACTGCAACATCAGGCCGAGGTGGTCATCGGCAAGCAGCGTCACGGCCCCATCGGTATTGTGAAACTGGCCTTCGATTCCAACACCACCCGCTTTGGTAACCTGGCGCATGACGGCCGTTACGGCAGCGCCTATGCGGATATTCCCGAATAAGGAAAATCCTTGCCTAAACAGGGTGGCCCGAAGGACGTTTGGGGCGTAAACATTCGCGCCATGTCCTCCCTGCCCGCATCCCTTACCGTCGATCTTGGCGCTCTGGCGCGTAATTTTCACACCCTTCAGGCCATTACGGGCCGGCCGGTCAATCCGGTCGTGAAGGCTGACGGCTATGGCCTTGGTGCCGTAGCGGTGGCCAAGCGTCTGATGGCCGAGGGTGCGCGGACCTTCTTCGTCGCGCGCGCTGCCGAAGGTGCTCTGCTGCGCCAAGGCATCGGAGCCGAGCCGACCATCTATGTTTTGGATGGCGCGCACGGCGAGAACATCAAACTGATCCGCGAGGCCAATCTGCGCCCTGTGCTGAACCAGCCCGCTCAGGTCGAAAACTGGCTGTCCTCGGGTGGCGGTGCCTGTGGTCTGCAAATCGACACGGCTATGAACCGCCTCGGCTATCGCGTTGAAAATGCGCCGGAGCCGTTTGCTGGGCTGGAACTGGTGATGACCCACCTCGCCTGCGCCGACGAACCGTCCAATCCGCTGAACCGTCAGCAACGCGACGCCTATGCCGGTGTGGTCGAAAAATACCCCGGTGTGATCCGCAGCTTTGCCAATTCCGGCGGTTGCTTCCTTGGCGAAGACTTCGGTTTTGACGTGGTGCGTCCGGGCATCTGCCTTTATGGCGGCGGCCCAGAGGGCAAGCCGCACGACAAGATCGCACCCGTAGCCACATTGAACGCCCAGATCATGCAGGTGCGCGAAGTGCCCGTCGGTGAAACCGTCGGTTATTCGCAGGGCTATAAAGTGACCAGTCCCGTCACTGTTGCCACCTGCGGCGCGGGCTATGCAGACGGCGTGCTGCGTTCCTACTCGCCCAAAGGTCATGTCTGGGTTGCAGGCCAACTGCGCCCCATCATTGGCCGCGTCTCGATGGACGTTCTGGCCGTGGACGTGACCGGCCTTGATGTGAAGGCGGGCGACAGCGTCGAGATCTTCGGCAACAACCGCCTGATCGACGATGCGGCTTCGGCTGCGGGCACGATCAGCTACGAGTTGCTGACCTCGATCACCCCGCGCGTGCCCCGCCTTTATGTCGGTTGATCCAGATACAAAAAGGGCCCCTTTCGGGGCCCTTTTCTTTTAGTCGAGAGCGAAGCTCATTGCCCCTTCGCCTATGACCGAGAAAGCCATAAACACCGCCAAAATCAATCCCGCGACCACAGCCGTCAGCAAGCCCCACACGATCACCAGAACGATGGTGAACACCAGTTGTTTGTCTTGGGGTGTCTGTTTCAGCGGGCCAAGTCCGCAATAGACCAGATAAGCCCCGTAAACGCCGACCAGCAGCGAAATCACCGCAGGGGCATCCCCCGGGATCAGATTCAGAATGCCCAAAATCCAGAAGGGCGTCATCGCATAAACCGCCAGCTTCATGGACTGCAGGATGTTCTTTTCAGAACCGAAGTTGTGCGCCACGCCGTCAATGACAATGCCCAGAATATAGGCCGCCAGCAGGTTCAGTCCGTAGGACACAAACCCGTACAGGATCACTGACAATACAGCGTCGTCATCGGATACCAGCTTGCTGATCACCGTCGCAAACGGGCCAATAGCAGCCAGGATCATGGCATAGCGCTGGAACAGCGATTTTACCGTCGCCTGTTCCGCGGCAATGATCGGCCACTCATATTTGGGACGCAGGATGATGCCCTTGACGCGGTCCACTAGACCGGGATCAAAAACAGGCGGATTTTCAGCGGACATCGGCCCCTCCATAAAGCTGATGCGTTCATAATCCATACGAGACAGCATCACCATGTCCCGCAACCAACCTTACCAAAACTTATAGCTGCGCCGGATACGTCAGAAACGGACGCATTTGGAAACAGACATCTGTTCTTGTTCTGTTTCTCTGCTACGCTTTGATCATGGCTCGTGACTCGTCTCTCTTCGTTTGCAAATCCTGTGGTGCCGTCCATGCCAAATGGACCGGCCAATGCACGGGGTGTCAGGAATGGAATACCCTCGTAGAGGAATCCAAAGCCGCACCTCCGGGGGCAATGAAGCCCAGCTCCACAGCACGTGGACGCGGCATCACCTTCGAAACGCTGGTCTCTGACACGCCCGACCCCCCGCGCATCAAGACCGGCGTTGTCGAGTTTGATCGCGTGTGCGGCGGCGGTGTGGTGCCGTCTTCGGCCATCCTTTTGGGCGGCGATCCGGGGGTGGGCAAGTCCACCCTTCTTTTGGAAGTCACCGCCAAGGCTGCCCGTGGCGGGGCCAAGGTCGCTTATATTTCCGGCGAAGAAGCCATTGAACAGATCCGTGCCCGCGCCAAGCGCATGGGCGTGGCCGATGCGCCTGTGGCGCTGGCTTCGGCCACCTCGCTGCGCGATATCCTGACGACGCTGAAACGCGACAAGTTCGACATTGTCATCATCGATTCCATCCAGACCCTGTGGTCCGACGTCCACGAATCCGGTCCCGGTTCAATCACTCAGGTCCGCGCCTGCGCTGCCGAACTGGTGCGGATGGCCAAAGACGGTGGCCCCGCCATTGTTCTGGTCGGTCACGTCACCAAGGACGGCCAAATTGCAGGTCCACGCGTCGTTGAACACATGGTCGATGCTGTCCTCAGCTTCGAGGGCGAGCGCGGCTACCCGTTCCGTATCCTGCGGGCGGGCAAGAACCGCTTCGGGGCCACTGACGAGATAGGCGTGTTCGAAATGGGCGATGCGGGCCTGCGCGAGGTTTCCAACCCCTCCGCCCTCTTCCTTGGCGAAGGCAAGGAAGGCGCACCGGGGGCGGCTGTGTTTGCCGGTATCGAGGGCTCGCGCCCTGTGCTGGTGGAAATACAAGCACTGGTGGCTCCGTCCGCCTATGGCACGCCGCGCCGTGCGGTTGTCGGCTGGGACTCAGGGCGTCTGGCTATGCTTTTGGCCGTGCTTGAAGCCCGTTGCGGCATCACGTTTGGCGACAAGGATGTCTATCTGAACGTGGCGGGCGGTATGCGGATCAACGAACCCGCCGCCGACCTTGCGGCTGCGGCAGCCCTGATATCTTCAGCGCTGGACAAGCCCCTGCCCAAGGGATGTGTGGTGTTTGGTGAAATCGGCCTGTCGGGCGAGGTCCGCGCCGTCGGCCGTGCCGAGGCTCGCCTGCGCGAAGCTGCCAAGCTGGGCTTTGAGCGGGCCTTGGCTCCGCCTCAGGCCAAGGGCAAGAAGCCGAATGTCACCCTGACGGTTGTCGAAACGCTCGCCAATGCCGTGGACCGCATCGCGCAAAACAAATTCTAAAGCCTCGGAAAAACCGCTCTTGTCGTGCTAGCCACAGGCCATGACCGGTTTTGATGTCTTTGTCATTCTGGCCATCCTGCTGTCGGCGACAGCGGGATGGTTTCGCGGTGCCCTGCGCGAACTGACCGCCCTGCTCAGCTTCTTTGTGGCGGGTCTGATCTCGCTTTTGACCCTGCCGTGGACGGCTCCATTCGGTCGCAATCTCGTCGATCCCGACTGGGCCGGATCGATCCTTGCGGTCGGTGTGGTGTTCGTGGCTCTGTATTTCATCATCCGCTGGTCAACCGGCGCGCTATCCAAGGGCGTGCGCGGCAATGCGCTCGGCACCATGGACCAGATCATCGGCACCGCCCTCGGCGTCGTGCGCGCTCTGGCTCTGGTCGGCGCAGTTCACCTGATTCTCATGGGTATTGTCGGGGACAATCCGCCCCGCTGGTTTGCGACCGCCAAGACCCTGCCCGTCAGCATCGCTTCGGCCGCAACCATCCAGATTGTCCTTCCAGCCATGGCCAAAGGCGCAGATGCCCTCACACCCGTCGTCCAAAAGTCGGTATCGGAGGGGTTTTCGGATCAAAGCGATCAATGACCCTTGAACTCTGACCGCATGAGGACTAGGTGGCGGGCCATACCCGACCTTTCGGTCATCGGAGTTACACGATGCCCCACCATATCGCCGATCCCGTCGTTCACCGTGAACATTGGCGCGAACCGGACGATGACCAACTGCGCCTTGAATGTGGTGTATGCGGTGTATGGGGGGCTCCGGAAAATGAAGCCTCCTCTATCGTTGCCCTGGGCCTGCATGCCCTTCAACATCGTGGTCAGGAAGCTTGCGGTATCGCCAGTGTCCTGAACTCCGAGCGTTTCTTTACCGAACGCCATATGGGTCTTGTGGGCGAGGCTTTCGGCAATGCCGACCTCACCAACCGCCTGCCGGGCTGTGCTGCTGTTGGTCACACCCGTTATTCGACAGCTGGCGGCAGCTTCCTGCGCAATGTCCAGCCGATGTTCGCCGATCTGGATCAGGGCGGTATCGCGATTGCCCACAACGGCAACTTGACCAACTTCAAGCACATTCACGCGCAGCTGGTTTCCGAAGGCGCGATCTTCCAGTCCACCTCGGATTCGGAAGCCATCCTTCACCTGATCGCCCGCAGCCGTAAAGCCAAGATCGTCGAGCGTTTCATCGACGCGCTGGGCCGTATCGAAGGCGGTTTCGCCCTAGTGGCCCAGACCCGCTTCAAGATGATCGGTGCGCGTGATCCGCTGGGTATCCGTCCACTGGTTCTGGGCAAGCTGGGCGAGGCCTGGGTTCTGGCCTCGGAGACTTGTGCGCTGGATACCATGGGCGCAACCTTCATCCGTGACGTGGAACACGGCGAAGTCGTCGTCATTGACGAAGAGGGTCTGACCTCGATCAAGCCCTTCGCTCAGCAAGCCGCCCGTCCCTGCCTGTTCGAATATGTTTATTTTGCCCGTCCCGATTCCATCGTGAACGGCCGCTCGGTCTATGAAGTCCGTAAGGAAATGGGCCGTCGTCTGGCCCGCGAGTTCGACATTGAAGCCGATATCGTCGTGCCGGTGCCGGATTCGGGCGTTCCGGCGGCTCTGGGCTATGCTCAGGAAGCGGGCATCCCCTTTGAAATGGGCATTATCCGCAGCCACTATCTGGGCCGTACCTTCATCCAGCCATCCCAGGCTTCGCGCCAGAAGGGTGTGCGCATGAAGCACAGCCCCAACAAGGCTGTGCTGGAAGGCAAGCGCGTGGTCTTGATCGACGACTCTATCGTGCGCGGCACCACCTCGCTGAAACTGGTGCGTGCCGTTCGTGCGGCCGGTGCCAAAGAGGTTCACCTGCGTTCGGCCAGCCCGCAAATCCTGTATCCGGATTTCTATGGCATCGACATGCCCGAGCGTTCGCAACTGATGGCCGCCACCCACACTCTGGAAGAAATGCGCGCTGTCCTCGAGGTAGATTCGCTGGGGTTCCTGTCGATTGATGGCCTTTACGAAGCCACCGGTGTCGGCCCGCGCGACAATGACAAGCCGCAATTTACCGATCACTATTTCACCGGCGAATACCCCACCCGCCTTCTGGATCGCGAGGCCGAAGAAGGCGGTCGCGAGGTTCGCGGCAAGAAGGTTTCCATTCTCACCGTGAATGCCTGAACAAAAGGGCCGCCGGATGATCCGGCGGCCCTTTCTTCATTCGGCGAGCCGCGCTATCAGCGGCGCATGTCCGAGACCCAAAACCTTCCGCTTCAAGACCGTATCGCTCTGGTCGTCGGTGCCTCGCGCGGCATCGGTCGTGAAACTGCGCTCGCCTTTGCAAAAGCCGGTGCCCATGTTGTCGCCGCCGCCCGCACACAGGGCGGGCTGGAAGAGTTGGACGACGAAATTTTTGCGGCCACCGGCAAACACGCCACCTTGATCCCGTTCGACATGATCGACGGCGGTGCCATCGACCGTCTGGGCGGCGCGCTGTTCGAGCGTTTCGGCAAGCTGGACATCTGGGTACAGGCCGCCGCCACCATGGGTGCCGAGGGCCTGACGCCCGTTAGCCACGCCGACCCGCGCGGCTTTGCCAAGATCGAGAAGGTCAACTTTACCGGCGTCTATCGCCTGATCCGCTCGCTAGAGCCTCTACTGAAGGCCTCGACGGCGGCGCGTGTCATTCACCTAACCACCAGCGTCGCAGCTTCCCCGCGCGCGTTCTGGGGCCCGTATGCCGCCACCAAGGCCGGTGCCGAGAACCTGATGCGCTGCTGGGCCGACGAAATCGAATCCATGCCCATCCGCGTGGCCATTGTCGATCCGGGCCGGATGCGTACCGGTCTTCGCGCCCAAGCCTTCCCTGGCGAAGATCCTCTGATCCTTGCCCACCCGCAGGAAATCACCCCCCTGATGGTGGATCTGGCCCGCGGCGACAGGGAGCCGCCACTGTTCAGCAAGTTCGCAGACTGGAAAGCCGGACAGGCGCACTAAATCAAAGGCCGCTTCCCTTATCGGAAGCGGCCTTATCATTCAGTGATTATGCTCTTCATCGGTCTTGTAAACCGCCCGCTGCGGCTCGGGATATTGATCGGAGTCGTCATCATTGCCCCCAGATAGTCTCGCCAGAAATGATGCGCGCGCTCACGCATCAATTCCATCCGGCAGCTCGCTTCCATCAGGTTGCGGATAGATCCCCCCTGCCAGTAGGTATAGACCGTCTCACAGGCTGATTGCGTATAGTCTTCCCATCGCTTCTGGCTGTCTTCTAACTGGGCAATGATCGCTTCAGGGTCTTCGACCTCTTTGCGAATCTTGGCACGGGTCGCATCCAGATAGGTCTGGAGCTGCTGCTCGACCTGTCGCTGCAACAGCGCCACGCAGTGGTTCATCTCGAGTGTTGTCGTCGGATTCCGACAATCAACATCAGGCTCATCTTGTACTACAGCCGCATCCAGACTTAATGCGCCCAGCAAGGCCACAAGAACCGTCATCGAAAAACCTCCCCAATACTATTCACTACTTTAACGTGTAAAAATCGGCCTTTATTGTACGTAACAAAACGTAATCAGCCCGTGATTACGCCTGAAACAATCCCCGCCGCATCCCGTTCGCAGACGGTGTATTGACTGACTTGATCCATGTATCTGTTCAATGCTTCGACATAGCCGTTCATGTCGTCGATATAGCGATCGAAATCATGAGCATATTGTTCCATCTGAGCATTATAGGCATTGATAACGGCTGACCGACAGTTATGGCGATTTCTCGCTTCATCGATACAGGCCGAAACAGTTGGACGCACAGGCTTGGTCAAGCGCACAACCGTAGGCACCTGCAGTACGCGACACTCCGATAGCGGTTGAACCGGCATCGTTTGCCCTGCGACAAGCCATAAGATCGCAGCCAATTTCATTATCAATACCCCCGTTCCTGATGCTGAATATTCCTGTATTTTCAGCATAAGAAAAGGGCGATCCGGTAAGGGATCGCCCTGAATTTCTTTGCCAGACAAAATGCCTAGCGCTTTGCGCCGCCCTTCTGGCCCGTACGGATACGGCCCGAACGGGAAACTTGACGTGCCCCGCCGCGTGCGCCCTTGCCGACAATTGCATTGGTGCCGGACTTCTTGGAGGCCGAAGCCTTCAAGCCACCCAAAGGTTTCACCTTGGGCTTGATGCCCGCCTTGGCCTTTTGCTCCAGCGCCTTGCCCGGAAGGTTCGAGAACTTCTCTTCCTTCTCAGCCTTCAGCACCTTGCGAGGGGCTGTCTTGGCCGCACCCTTAAAACGTTCCGGTCCCGACTTGGCACCGCCATCGGCATAGGGGTTGGCCTTGCTGGCCTTGACGTTCAAGCGCATTGGCGTGCCCTTCAGATCGAAGGACTCACGGATCGAGTTGACCAGATATCGCTTGTAGTGCTCCGGCATCGAATCCGCACGCGTCGCCATCAGAACAAACGTCGGAGGACGGGCTTTGATCTGGGCGATATATTTCGGCTTGATACGCTTGCCGTCTACGGCGGGCGGCGGGTGTCTCTGGGTCGCCAGTGCCAGCCAGTCGTTCAGATCCTTGGTTTTGACCTTTACCGACCAAGTCTCATAAGCCTTTAGGATGGCTGGCATCAGACGGTCGACCCCACGACCATTGAACGACGACAGCGCTACAAATTCCGAGCCTTTCAGCTGCGGCAGCTTGTCGTCGGCCATCGCCTTCAGCTTGGCCAGTCGGGCTTGCGGCTCTTCTTCAAGGTCCCACTTGGAGGCCACATAGACCAGCGCGCGACCTTCCCGCTCGACCAGATCGGCCAGTTGCAGGTCCTGCGTATCGAACGCGTCATCCTTGTCCATCACCAGCACGACCACCTCGGCAAAGGTGATGGCGCGGATGGTGTCGGCGACCGAAAGCTTTTCCAGCTTTTCGTTGACGCGGGCCTTGCGGCGCATCCCTGCGGTGTCGATCAGGCGGATATTCTGGCCTTCATACTGCCAGTCCACCGAAATCGAGTCGCGCGTGATACCGGCTTCGGGACCGGTCAACAGACGGTCATCACCGATAAGACGGTTGATCAGCGTCGATTTACCCGCATTCGGGCGACCGATTACGGCAATACGGATCGGCTTTTCAGGTTCGTCGACTTCCTCGACGAACACATTTTCCGAAGCCGCGACCAAGGCCTGATAAAGGTCGGCCATGCCCTCGCCGTGTTCAGCGGAAATCGGCACAGGCTCGCCAAAACCAAGCGCATAGGCCTCGCCTACACCGCCGGTACTTTCACGGCTTTCCGATTTGTTGGCCAAAAGCACAACCGGCTTGTGCACACCACGCAGGCGGTCCGCAAAAATACGGTCCAGCTCGGTTACGCCTTCACGCGCATCCATGGTGAACAGGATGATATCGGCATCCTCGATGGCGGCCTCGGTCTGCTCGCGCATACGGGATTCGAGGGTGCCATCGCTGACATCCTCATAGCCGGCCGTGTCGATCAGGGTCAGGTCCATGTCCCCGATATTACCGTCGGCATAGCGACGGTCACGGGTCACACCGGGGCGATCATCGACCAGCGCAAGGCGCTTGCCAACGAGGCGGTTAAACAGTGTCGACTTGCCCACATTGGGCCGGCCGACGATGGCGATCTTCAGAGCCATGTCGGCCTTCTAACGCAATTTCAGAACAAAATCAGCGGATGCTGATCAAACGACCTTCATCCGTCACTACATAGAGCGCGCCGTTATAGGCGGCGGGCGCAATATAGGCCGGAGCACCAAGGTCAAGAGAAGCGGTCTGTTGACCGGTTTTCGGATCAAAAGCCACCATCTGGCCTTCGGAATTGACCAGAACCAGACGGTTCGAAGCCAGCACCGGACCAGACCACGACGGGCGCACTGTACGCTTGCCCATGCCAAAGAACCAGCCACCTTCGGTGCGGATACGACCATCGTTAAGGTCACGGGTCCAATAGATCTGGCCGGTATCGCGGTTGATCACGGTCAACTCGCCGGTTTTCGACACCACATAGACCACATCCCCCACCGGCAGCGGCGCATTCACGCCACCAATCGGCAGTTCCCAGCGCGGTGCGCCAGTGCGGATATCCAGCGCCTGCATTACGCCCGACTGGCTGACCGCATAGACGAAGCCGCGGCTGATGACCGGACGACCGGCAATATCTCGCAGTTCCGACAGGGCATTGGTGCGGCTGGTGCGCGACAGCACCTCTTCCCACACCGGTTGGCCATTGGTGGAACGCAGAGCCACAACCTGACCCGACGAGAACGGAGCTATAACCGTGTCACCGCTGACGGCGACGCTGGTTGCACGCATGATGCGAGCCGGTTCCGTAATACCGCGATAAGTCCAGCTCTGGTTACCCGTCGCCATATCCAGCGCAATCAGCTGGTTATCCACGTCGATCACATAGACACGGCCACCCGAAACGGTCGGCGCATTATGGATCGGCAGATCGGTTTCATGCGTCCAGACCACTTCGCCCGTCGCCGCATTCAGCGCCGAAACCGAACGATAGCCCGAAGACACAAAAACCTTGTTGTCGGCCACGGCCATGCCGCCACCGAAACCGCCGCCCGAAGAACCGCCACCCAAGGAAATACCGAAACGACGACGCCCGGAATCACGCTCACCAATGCCGACGGTCTTTTTCCAGACGACCGCGCCACTGGCAGCATCCACAGCCGAGACAGTCGCCTCGCCATCCATCACAAAGACACGGCCATCGGCAGCCACCGGCGGAGCCATAACCTGCTTCATGCGATCCGAAGACGCACCGATATCGCGACGCCACGCGACAGTGAAGTCAGCGGCGGCAATGACGTGGCCCGTGTCAGCTTCGGCATTCATGCCCGGCTGGGTCCAGGCGATAACGGCCTGCGGTCCCGGTACAAAGAAATCACGGCCCGATAGCGCCGGTGACGGAGCCAGTTGCTGCTCAAATTCCAGGATCGAAATACGCTCGCCCTGTGTAGCAACCGCCTTGGGACCATCATCCTTATTAACAAAAGGAAGGGCGCGCTTGACCGTGCCGCAAGAAGCCACGGTCGCGGCCAGGCCGCACAACAAGACGATTTTAAGCGATCGATTCATCTCGGGCTTCTCGTGCAGATTACTGGGCTTGAGCAGGTTGGGCTTGAACAGGCTGGGCTGGCGCAGGTGCCGTTGGCGCAGCCTCGGCCGGAGCCGCAGTTTGCGCCACCACTTGCGGTTGTGCAGGCAGCTTGGCCGCTTCGTCGACAATCTTGCGGACCGCACCATGCGTACCGGAATCAATCAGCTGAACGGCAACGACGGCACGCTGGCGAACCGTTTGCGGCACGTCCTGTCCCAGCTGCAGCTGGACAAAGATTTCACGCGCTTCAACGGTTTTGTTGTTCAACAACTGGACTGTCGCCAAAGCTTCCTGAGCCAGCGCACGATACGGACGCTTCTCGCCCGTTAGCGGCTCCAGACGCTTGGTCATGTCTTCAAGCGAGCCCTTGTCGAGCAGAAGATAGGCAGCCTTGAGCGAAGCACCATCGGCGATGATCGGGTCACGACCCGCCTTGGCCGCTTCGTCAAACAGACGCACAGCCTCGTCGTTCTTGCCTTGCTCGACGGCAATACCGGCCTGTTGCATCAGGGCCAACGCCTTATAGCCGCGCGATGCGGTATCAGCAGCCTCGCCAAAGGCGGTATTAGCCTGATCCATATTACCGGCAGCGAAAGCTTCGATTCCGCGCTGATATGCCACCGAAGCCTTGTCGGCCTCGTTAGTTTGCCAGGTCTGGTATCCCCACCAGCCCAATGCACTGATCAGCGCGATCGCACCGACACCGGCGCCGATCGGCAGCCAGGTACGCGCAAGACGCTTATAACGTTCGGAGCGAAGCTCCTCTTCGACCTGTTCGAAGACATCAACCAAGACAGTCGCCCCAAAAGCCGTTGAAAACACGGGTGGCAAATTCGTCGCGACCCTAAAGTGTCCCGACGCCGCCCGCAACGCAGCCTGTGCGATAGACGGGTTCTTTTTCGCGATTAACGGCGGATCAAGGCTGTAAAACGGCGATCTTACAGAGAATTGGCCAACCGGATCGCACTGGCCACCAGTGCGAGCGTCAGGATTACCCCCGACATCATCAGAATCTGTGCGCCCGAGAACGAACCCAGCGAAAACCCCGTCAAACCCAGTTGCTGGGCGGCATCACGCACCGGCTCGAACATCGAACTGGCCTCGCCCTTCTGAAGAATCGTCGCCAGCGAACCCTCTTCCAGACTGCCCTGCAGGACGTTTTTCATCTGCACGCTTACGAATTGTCGCAAAAACACAAACGCCGCCGCGACAGCCAGCACCAACATCAGCGCCCGCCGCCATTTCCAGCGGTTTTCCAGCCTGACAGCCACCTCGGCATCAAAAAGTGCCGAATCGGCAAACTCGGGCGTTACGCGATAGGCCCGCTCGATAGCGGGATCGAATTCATCAGCCGACACGGTCCAACCTCGTTTCAGCAGTTTGCGCAGGCAGAAGATGTCCCCTCAGCTTCTGTAGCCCGCGTTTGACATGTGATTTTACCGTCCCCAGCGGCAGGTTCAGCGACTTGCCGATCTCTTCGTGTGTCAGCCCTGCACCATGGCAAAGGGACACACATAGACGCTCGGAATCACTTAGCGCATTCAGGGCCTTGTCCAGATCGAACCGTCCAATCGGGTCCATCTCCAGACTTTGCCAGTCCTCGTCGCCCAGCAGCTCCAGATCGGCATAGCGGGCATCATGACGGATTTGGCGCAAATAAAGCCGCGCCGCGATCCGCCCGACCCAGGAGCCGAAGCTCCCCTGCCCGCGAAAATCCATACATTTCTCATAGGCCCGCATGAAGGCATCCTGCGCCAAATCGTCTGCCAGCGCATATTGGGCACCCATGCGGCGCAGCAAGGCCCGAACGAACGGCGAATGCCGTCGCACCAGCTCGCCATACTCACGACGACCGCCAGCTGCCGACAAGGCAGCCAGCTCAACGTCATGCATGGCCGAAAGGGGCTGTGTTCGGATCATCGTCCGGGCAATCTCAATCCGGAATCTTGTTAAAGAACGACAATACCAGATATGCGATGCCAAATACGAACGGGATGCTGGCCACACCCATGGTGCCCATGCCAATCCAGCGTGTATCGCCGAACTCGACATCGCCAAAGAAGCCCAACAGGGCGATGCCGATACCGGCCGCAATCCACAACACGCCACGACGGATATCGCGCGTCCGCGACGGCAGACCCTTCTTCACATCGCGGGTCATGACCTCGATCAGTTCCGCAGGCAGGCTTTGTCCCTCGGCAATCGCGGCACGCACCGTTTTCTGCATCTCGCGATTGCTGCGATGCTTCAGATAGGGCGGAAGGGTGCAGATGGCAGTCAGACTGCCAAAAACGCCGATCACAGCAAACAGACCCGTCAACTCTTCCATGAATATCTCCTTCCGATCGGCCCGCGAAAACGGAGCCTTCGGATGTATGAGGCATCCACCTAGCCCCACGGATGCAGGCACACGCATGAAATCTTTGTAAGACTTGGCGGAAGCTTGGCAGGCAGCCTGTGCGTTCATCTCGGGTATCACTCACCGGAGGACGCAGCATGGCACTTATCACCTATCGCATTCAGGAACACGACGGCGGCTGGGCTTATCGACTGGACGAAACTTGGTCGGAGACCTATCCGAGCCACGACAGCGCCGCCGCAGCGGCGCGCCACGCCGCCCGCGAACAGAAGGTGCCCGATGCCAACGCCTGTATCGAATACCAGAATGCCAGCGGCGAATGGGTCACTGAACGCGCGGACGGCCATGACCGCCCGCTGACCGATGTCGAGGGCTAGATAAGCCCGGCTTGTTTAGCTTCTCAAGGCCGCCTGATAGATTTCCGGTTTGAAACCCAGCACCGTCGTGCCATTGCCCAGATCCAGCACCGGACGTTTAATCATCGACGGTTGCTCCATCATCAGGGCAATGGCTTTGGCATCATCAATATCGGCCTTGGCCTCGTCCGGCAGCTTGCGGAAGGTGGTGCCCGCCTTGTTTAGCACCTTCTCCCAGCCATGCTCGGCCACCCACTTCTCCAGCTCGGCCTTATCCGCACCCTTCACCTTATAATCGTGAAAGTCATAGGCCACGCCGTTCTCGTCCAGCCAGACACGGGCCTTCTTCATCGTGTCACAGGCTTTGATGCCGAAAAGGGTGATGGCCATGATGCGCTCCTGAACTGTTGCCCTAAACGGGTGCTCTGGCGGCTGTCGCATTGAACGGCAGATGGGTCAAATGAAGTGGCCTCGTCAGAGGTCTAATGTCCGTATGTGGTTTGATCGCTAAGCCCAGCTATGCACCTGCTTCACCGTTCAGTTGGAGAAAGCTTCCAACATGCGACAGGAACAGTAATGAGCCAAAACAGCATACCGGCACCTGCCCCAAATATGCAGATTTGGCCCATCTCGATGAATAGATAAAAAAGCCCCGCAACGGTGATGTGGCCATTCTCATGAGTGACGCTGTCACCGTAGGATGCGTAATCAGGCGAAGAGACTAGCGCCAATACAAGCCAAGGAAGCGATGCAACTATAGCACCAACCATCGCGCAGTTAATAATCGTAGGACGCAGCCTATTTCTCACCAAAAGATAAGCAGGCACGCCTAGGACAATAGCTGCGGGATATGCACCGACAACCGCATAGACCAAAGCCGTTCCGAACACTCTGTCCCAATAGTTAGACAGTCCCGCATAGAGTGGTTGCAGGATTGCCATCAAGAGCGCGGCAGCGCCGGGCACGACGATAAACGCAAGCGCGAGACGCCAAAGTGGCGGACGAATGATGTGCTCCTTCATGCAGTGACGCTAGCACAGCGCAGAACAGCGGTCGCCAAGCTATCTACGTAGTTTTTTTATCAGCAATCCTTTGAATTTACTTATACATTACCTTCTACAACCGTAGAAACTCGCTCACAGATAAGCATGAGTGGAGTTGCCCGCTTCATCCTTGGCTGGCAGGGTGCGGATAGGAACAACAGTCCTTCAAGCTATCGAGCCTCCCATGAGATCGCCAAGCCATGAACCGGTTATCTTGCGCTTCATTCTGGGCATACTGGCGTTCTGGCTGATTTCTCTTGTATTCGCAGTGCTGGCCTTCATCTCGTTCGCGCTGCTCATTGGCCACACCTACGGGGACCTTAGCCCCCGCGCGGACATGATGTTCTGGGGCCTCTCGCTTGTGTTGTTACTGGGTTATTCGGCCAGTCTGTTCTTCGGGATGCGATTGGCCATCAAGAAGCGGACGCCACGCTGAAAAACTCTACACCGGACATGGCGAACCATACGCCGCGCCCCCCGTTATTCCGACCTAACAGGAGCCAGATCATGAAGCTGCGTTCAGTCCTTAGTGTCCCTACATCCACTCTGATACTGTTCATCGGTGCATGTGACCGGCAGCCGGAACCGGCGGCGAAGAACGAGCCAGCGGTTCAGGTTGAGGCAACCGACGGCATTCCGGATGACGTTATCGGCCAACCTGCTGCGCCCACTCCCCCCCAAGGAAAACAGTCTCAAGGCGACCAGACTCAAGGAGAACAGGGCGGCACCGATGACTGGCACAAGGTTGCGTCCTCAACAGATACGGCCCTGCTGGGCCGGCTGGACGAGGCGTGGGATACGGCCCTCACCCGAGCCAGACGCGACGGTTACGCTCCGGAACTAAAGGCGCTGGGCGCTTTGGTTGTGCCGGATGCCGCTCAAAGCGGGCGGTTGCAGCCCGCCCCCGGAAACTATCGTTGTCGCACTATCAAGCTAGGGGTGCGGGGAGATGTGGGTTCAGGTTTTGTGGCCTATCCCTATTTTGCCTGCCGAGTGGAACTGACCCCAGGTGGTGATCTGATCCTTGAGAAAACAACCGGCAGCCAGCGCATCAGGGGTTTGCTGTATCCCGATAGCGAGCGCCGTCTGGTCTATGTCGGTACGCAGAGCTGGGGCGATGAAAAGGGCTTTCCTGCTTATGGCCAGCAGCCCGAACGGGATCAGGCGGGCGTACTGGAGCGCATTGGCGATCAGCGCTGGCGTCTGGCCATCCCCTTCCCCAAACAGGAATCCCAACTCGACATTATCGAAATCGTGCGCTGATCTTCATTGCCACTTTTGACCGCGAGGCTAGACCGGTATCCAGATAACCGTGCGCGAGAACGAGAGACGATGACAACCAAGCCCCATTGGGAAAATGTTTACGAAACCAAATCGGCGCACGAAGTCAGTTGGTATCGCCCGCGTCTGGAAGTTTCCCTGCAACTGATCGACAGCGTCCTGACCGATCCGGGCAGTGCGATCATCGACATTGGCGGCGGCGAATCCACCCTTGTCGATGACCTGATCCGCAGCGGACGCAGCGATGTCACCGTCCTTGATATTTCGCAAGCTGCCCTAGATGCGACCAAGGCTCGCCTTGGGACGTCAGCAGATTCCGTAAGCTGGATTGCTGCGGACATTACCACCGTTGACCTCGGTTTTGGGCGTTATGATCTGTGGCATGACCGCGCCGTATTCCACTTCCTGACCCGCCCTGAAGATCGCGACGCGTATATTCAACGTGTCCGTCAGGCCGTGAAACCGCAGGGGTATATCGTGGTCGCAACCTTTGGGCCGGATGGCCCCCTGAAATGCAGCGGTCTGGACATTGTGCGGTACGACAGCAACTCTTTGGTGGTCGCTTTCGGTGACGGTTTTGATCTGCTCGACACGACCACCGAAATCCACAAAACGCCATGGGATAGCGAACAAGAATTTGTCTATTGCCTCATGCGTAAAAGCTGAGCGTGTCGCCCTTATCGGATTGCATCGGTCGGTCGATTTTCACGGCGAAACCTTTCTTGCAATCTGCGTCAGAATGCCTCAATGATTTTGCGAGCCATTCGCATTAAAGCCACAGGCCTCACTGACCCGATCCGGAGTTTCCGTATGCGCCGTCTTACTGCCCTTGCTGCTGCCGCGGCTGCCCTGACCCTTGCCGCCTGTGGCCAGTCGTCGGACAAAGCCGCCGATGGCGCGTCGTCCAAGGTCCTGAACCTGTACACCGCCCGTCACTATGATGCAGATCAGAAACTGTATGACCTGTTCACGGAAAAGACCGGCATCGAGGTCAAGCGCATCGAAGGTCGCCCCGACGAACTGATCGCCCGCATGAAGGCCGAGGGTGCCAACAGCCCCGCCGACGTGTTCGTGGCCGCCGACGCCGGTGCTCTGTGGCGCGCACAGGATGCAGGTCTGCTGCAAACCGTGAACTCCGAAGCTCTGAACGCTGCCATTCCGGAAAACCTGCGCGAGCCGTCGGGCCAATATTACGGCTTCTCGCGTCGTGCCCGTATCGTGGCCTATGATCCGGCCAAGGTGCAGCCGAACGAAGTCACCGACTATGCCCAACTGGCCAGCCCGCGTTTCAAGGGCAAAATCTGCGCCCGCTCGGGCGATAACGTCTATAACCTGTCGCTGGTCGGTGCCCTGATCGAGGCATGGGGCGAGGACAAGGCCAAGGCTTGGGTCGAAGGCGTCACCCAGAACTTTGCCCGTCCGCCCGAAGGTGGTGACCGCGACCAGATCCGTGCCGTTGCCGCCGGTGTCTGTGAAGTGGCCCTGACCAACAGCTATTACTTTATCCGCATGGCCAATGGCGAAGATGCCGCCGATCGCGAGATCGCGTCCAAGCTGCGCCTCGGCTTCCCGTCGCTGGACGGCAAAGGCCCGCATGTGAACATTTCGGGTGGTGGCGTGGCCGCCCATGCCCCGAACAAGGACAACGCGGTCAAATTCCTTGAATTCCTCGCCTCTCCCGAAGCGCAACAGATCGTCACCGAACTGAACTTCGAATATCCGGCCGCGAACGGCGCAGCACCCGCAGCAGCGGTTGCGCCCTATGCCAACTTCACCGCCCATCCGATGAACGTCTCGCGCTATGGTATCAATCAGGCCAAGGCCCAGTCGATGATCAGCGCGGCGGGCTGGCGATAAGCCCCCAAGCCCCATCGCGTAACAAACAGGCCCGCCGCGCACGACGCGGCGGGCTTTCGCCTTTGCATGTTCTGGGCTGGGCAGCAGCGGTTGTCGCCCTGCTCCCGCTATTGGGCGTCGTGTTTGCCGCCCTGCAACCGGGGCGGGCCGATATTGCCTTCAAGGATATCGCCCGATACGCGACAACATCGGGCGTGGTTGCGCTCGGGGTGGCCATTGTCACGGGCGTCGTCGGTACATTGGCTGCATGGCTGGTGGCGCTGCACCGCTTTCCGATGCGTGGCGTGTTTGCATGGGCGCTGGCCCTGCCGCTGGCGGTTCCGGCCTTTGCACTGGCCTATTCCTATTCGCAGATTTTCGATGTCGGCGGACTGTTCCGTATGTGGCTGCGGCCTGCACTCGGCTTTGATATTCCGCTCCAGATGCGCTCCATCCCCGGGGCGATATTTGTCCTCAGCTGCGCCTTCTATCCCTATGTGTTTCTGGCCATGCGCGCCGCGTTTGTCAGCCAGTCGGTCCATCCGGTCGAGGCCGCCCGTATGCTGGGCTGTTCGGTTAGCGAAGCGTTTCGCCGCACGGCCCTGCCGCTGGCCCGCCCTGCGCTGGCGGCGGGCATAGCTTTGGCTGTCATGGAAACGCTGGCCGACTATGGCGCGGTCCAGTTCCTCAGCGTCCAGACCCTGACCACCGGCGTGGTGCGGGCATGGTCTGTCTATGGTTCTCCGGCCTCGGCGGCACGGTTTGCCCTGCCTTTGTTGGTCACGGCGGCGGCGCTGTTTGCGTTGGAACGCTGGGGCCGTCAGGGCCGCCGGTTCGAGACCACACGCGGACAACAACGCACGCTGGAACCCGTCGCCCTGTCCGGCCTCAAGGCTTGGGGCGCGACCTTATTTTGCCTGTTGATCCTGACGCTCGGCCTGTTGCTGCCTGTCGGTTATCTGTTGTGGCGCTCGCTGGAGGTCACACCTGACTGGGCACGATTGTGGACGGCCACAGGTCGCACGCTTTCTATGGGCCTGATTGGCGCAGCAGCGACTGTCGCACTGGCCACCCTGTTGGCACTGGGCGCGCGCCACATGCCGGTCGTCACCCGCATCGCCAGCCTCGGCTATGCAACCCCGGGGGCCGTCATGGCTATCGGCCTTTTGGGGCCTGCCACCGTTCTTTGGACCATCGCGCCCAGCACCATCAGCGGGGCGGGCGTCAGTGTGGCGCTGCTGGTCTATGCCTATGCCGCACGCCTGATGGCCGCCGCCCTTGAGCCTATCGAAGCCGGCCTTTCCAAAGTCACCCCCGCCATGGGCTTTGCCGCCCGCAGTCTGGGCCATGGCGAGATGTCCACCGCCGCCCGTATCCAGCTTCCCATCGCCAAGGGTGCGCTATTGACGGCGGGACTGATCGTATTTGTCGATGTTCTGAAAGAGCTTCCGGCGACGCTGATCCTGCGCCCGTTCGACTTTGACACCTTGGCGGTTCTGGCCTCCAACTATGCACTGGACGAGCGGCTGGCACAGGCCGGATGGCCGTCCCTGCTGATTATCGGTCTGGCCCTGCCGGGGGTGATCTGGCTGACCCGTCAGGTGACCAAGACGGGCCGCGCCCGCACGACTAAAGAGTAAACCTGTTGAGCGAACACGCCACCCTCCGCCTGTCCAATGCCCGCCGCAGCTATAATGGCCGCGTGGCCGTCAGTGACGCCTCGCTGTCATTGTCGGCGGGCCGGATCACGGCCCTGCTCGGCCCGTCGGGCAGTGGCAAGTCTACCATCCTACGCATGATTGCGGGCTTGGAGCCTCTGGATGGCGGCACGCTGCATGCGGGTGATGCCTTGCTGGCAGACCAACACTCATCGGTCCCACCAGAGCATCGCGATATCGGTCTGGTGTTTCAGGATTACGCCCTGTTCCCGCATCTGTCCGTGGCCGACAATGTCGCCTTTGGCCTGAAGGGGTCGAAAAAGGACCGTCGCGTAAAGGCACTCGAATGGCTGGCCCATGTCAAACTGGCCGACCGCGCAGATAGCTGGCCGCACATGCTGTCGGGCGGCGAGCAACAGCGTGTGGCACTGGTCCGCGCCCTAGCCCGCAAGCCCCGCGCCATCCTGCTGGACGAGCCGTTCAGCGGCCTTGATCGCCACCTGAAATCAGAGGTCCGCCGCAGTCTGATCGACACGCTTCGGGCCTCCGGCACCGCCGTCCTGATCGTTACGCACGATGCCGAAGAGGCCCTGATGATGGCCGATGATCTGGTACTGATGGACAAGGGCGTCATCCTACAATCAGGCAGCCCACAGGACTGCTATCAGCACCCGTCATCCATCGCCGCCGCCCGTCTGCTGGGCGAGGCCGAAGTGCTGAAAGCTCGCATCAAGGACGGTATCGCCACCACCGTTTTCGGCTCCGCCTCCTGCGATCTGGCCGATGGTGAGGGCTGGCTGATGGCCCGCCCCGAAAGCATCCATGCCTCGCCCGCCTGTGAGGGAGCAAAGGTCACAGCGATTACCTTTGGCGGCACATTTTGTGAGCTGACACTGGGAAAAGACGGCCAATGCTTGCGCCTTCGAACTCCTTTGACCAATCTCAAAATCGGCGATGTGGCCAGCGTCCGTTTCGATGAAGCCACCACATCCGTTTACGCTGACGTGAACGGCTAGAGGCGTTTAAGGCCTGTAATTCCGGCACCTATTTGCTAGCTCGGTATTTAGTCTGGATCATGCCGGACGGTATCGGGGGCTAAATCATGAAAATCAGTCGTTTCACCGTACTGGCGATTTTTGTCGTTCTGACGCTGGGGCTGCTGGTCGGACTGATGCTGGAACACCGTCTGTGGCCGCTGACCCTGCTGTCTGTGGCCATCACGGCCTTAGGGTTTTACGACCTGATCCAGACGCGCCACTCGGTACGGCGCAACTATCCGATCATCGGCAATTTTCGCTGGCTCATCGAGGCAATCCGTCCCGAATTGCGCCAATACCTGTTCGAAGCCGACAACGAGGCAACCCCCTATTCGCGCAGCCAGCGCTCGCTGGTCTATGCCCGTGCTAAGGGCGAAAGCAGCGAGCGGGCCTTTGGCACCCTGCTGGATGTCTATAGCGAGCGTTACGAGTTCATCGCCCCGTCCATGCGCCCAGCTCCCGTGGCCGACCTGTCCACCATGCGCGTCAGCATCGGCGGACCACAGTGCAAACAGCCCTATTCGGCATCCCTGTTCAACATCTCGGCCATGAGCTTTGGCTCGCTCAGTGCCAATGCCATTCGCGCCCTGAACCAAGGTGCCAAGGCTGGCAATTTCTATCACGACACCGGCGAAGGTGGGATCAGCAGCTATCACCGCGAAGCGGGCGGCGACATCGTATGGGAAATCGGCAGCGGCTATTTCGGTTGCCGTACACTAGACGGCAAATTCGACCCTGAACGTTTTGTCCAGAATGCCTCTTCGCCACAGGTAAAGATGATCGAGATCAAGATCAGCCAAGGGGCAAAACCCGGCCACGGCGGCATCCTGCCCGGCCCGAAAGTTACGCCCGAGATTGCCGAAATCCGTGGTGTGCCGGTGGGTCAGGACTGTGTGTCCCCTGCCTATCACACGGCCTTTAGCACCCCGGTCGAGATGATGCAGTTCATCCAGCAACTGCGCGAGCTGTCGGGCGGAAAGCCTGTCGGCTTCAAACTGTGCATCGGCCACCCGTGGGAATTCATGGGCATCGTCAAGGCCATGCTGGAAACCGGCATCATGCCCGACTTCATCGTCGTGGACGGTGCCGAGGGTGGCACCGGCGCGGCCCCGCTGGAGTTTGCCAACCACATCGGCACGCCGCTGCGCGAGGGTTTGTTGCTGGTTCACAATACGCTGGTCGGGGCGGGCCTGCGTCAACACATCAAGGTCGGTGTGGCCGGTAAGGTCATCAGCGCCTTCGATATTGCCAGCCTGCTGGCCATGGGGGCGGATTGGACCAATGCGGCACGCGGTTACATGTTCGCACTGGGCTGTATCCAGTCCCTGACGTGCAACACCAACAAATGCCCGACGGGCGTCGCCACCCAAGACCCGGCACGCCAACGCGCTCTGGTGGTGCCGGACAAGGCCACGCGAGTCGCCACCTATCACAACAGCACCATGCACGCCTTGGCCGAGATGCTGGCCGCCGCAGGCATTGCCCGCCCGCAAGACCTTGGCCCACAGCATCTGGTCCGCCGCATCAGCCAGTCCGAAATCCGGCTCTACTCCCAGATCCATACCTATCTGAAACCGGGCGAACTGCTGGAACTGGGCGAGCAACACCCCTTCTACGGCCTGTCATGGAAACTGGCCGACGCGCACAGCTTCACGGCAGAAAAGGGCTATTCGGCGTTCAATGAACTGGAACTGCGCTAGGACCAGCTAAATGCCTGATCCAGAGGCACACCAAACACGTCAGCGATCTTGAAGGCGGTTTCCAGCGATGGAGAGTATTTGCCCTGCTCGATGGCGGCGATGGTCTGGCGGGTCAGGCCGACGCGCTCGCCGAGGTCGGCTTGCGTCATCTCGGAGGCGTGAAAGCGTAGGGTGCGGATATTATTATGAATTGACTTAGCCATGACTGCCCCGACGATAGCCGTGGATTACCAAAGCGTCGTGCACAATCTGGCAGATTACGATCACAGCCAGAGACAGATTGACGATCTTATAGGCTGGCAGGGTGAACGGTCCCGCCACACCGACAAGGATCATGCCGGTGAGCATGATGTAATAGGCCACAGCCGTCGCCTTGCGGTCGATGGCGTGATCGCGCTCGTCGGCCATGTTGCGGGCGTCGCGACGGGCCGCAATGGCAATAGCCGCACTGCCAATGGCCGAGATCAGGCCATGCACCGCAGCCACTGGCCCGAAGGTCCAGACGATATCCAGCATATTGTTGCGGCCGAAATCCACGGACGGTGCCGCTATGCCGAAATAGACCGCATAGGTCACAGTAAAACTGATCAGCGTGAACCACGCCATTTTTTCACGAAAAGCCATGTGCGCTTCCTCCCTGCTGACGCTACAGGAATACCTAAACGAACATAGAGTCAAATTTATTTAACATAGTGGCAAAAATTATTGCCTTAGTGTCCACTCACCGCGCGGGTCACAGCCGCATAGAACGTGCGCTGCCAACCAGCTTCCAGCCCGCAATGATGGCCAGCAGACACACGGTCCACAGGCTTGCGAACAGCCACAGGCGATAATCGCCCATTTCCCACAAACCGACGCTGCACAAGCCACGCTTGCAGGCCTCCGCGAATGGAATGAACGACAGGACAGCAACGACAATGCCTGCGCCCATCAGGCCCAAGCCCAGTCCCTTGAGAGATGTCTCTTGCCCGTTCAGAGACGGCATGGCGGGTTTAGGTGTCGCCGCTACGCGCTAGGATGTTTGACCGTCTGGCCATCACCGAAGGCAGGTCACAAAGATATGGCACCCAGTTCCGTTGTGATAACGGCAAATGGCGCGCCTACCCCATCGAAGATGTTACCGGCCTAGAATCGCGTCGTCAGACCATGAATTTCTCCGTCGATTTCGCAACCTATAAGGCTCATTTCGAGGCCCAGCCGTCTTGTCCGCAAACACTGTCGCCGCCACCTGCGGGTATGGTTATTGACGATTGACAGCCACCTAAACCGGTAATGCCGTCGTATATTTCACCTGACTGAGCGCAAAGTGCGAGGCGGCCGTGGCGACGTTGGCATGGTTGAGCAGGTCGCGCATCAGGAAACGCTCATAGCCCGCCACATCCTCGGCTACGATCCGCAGCAGATAGTCCCATTCCCCGGACATGGAGTGGGCCTCCATCACCTCGGGCTTGGCTTGCAGGAAATGCTCGAAGGCCAGACGGTCGTTGGGCGCGTGTGACTTCATCCGCACCTGACACATGATATTGACGCCGCGCCCCACCAAATCGGCATCCACCAGCCGCACCGAGGCGCGTAAAATCCCCGCCTCTTCCATCGCCTTGATCCGCCGCCAGCACGACGCCGGAGACGACCCTGCCGCCTCGGCCAGTGCCGCATGGCTCATGGACGCATCGACTTGCAGCAGCCGCAGGATTCGACGGTCCACATCATCAAGAGAGGCCTGTTTCATTATACTATCATTTTTGAAATACAATCATCAGATGATACCCTTTTCAGGCCGTTTTTGAAAGGCAATCGCGCATTCTGTGATGGCAAAATATAGGCATCCAAATTTAGGCACAGACTTCCGATAAAGGGAGCGGCAGTTTGGATCTATGGGAGATTACGCCGTGGCCAGCCATGTGCTTCAGACACCACCCGAAGGCGCATCAAGCGACTGGACAATCCCGCAGAACTGGTCTGCCTATACGCCCGAGGAACATGCCCTGTGGGATGTTCTGTACGAGCGCCAGACCAAGATGCTGCCCTCGCGCGTCACGCCCGCCTTTATGGACGGCCTCGACCGTCTGAAACTGTCCGACAGCGGCATCCCGAATTTCGAAGAGCTTTCCGAGCGCCTGCATAAGCTGACCGGCTGGCAGGTTGTGGCCGTTCCGGGTCTGGTGCCGGACGAAGTCTTCTTCGAGCATATGGCCAATCGCCGCTTTGTCGCCGGCAACTTCCTGCGCACGCCGGAACAGATCGACTATCTGCAAGAACCGGACGTCTTCCATGACGTGTTCGGCCATGTGCCGCTGCTGGCGAACCCAGTGTTTGCCGACTACATGCAGGCCTATGGCATGGGCGGCTTGAAGGCCATCAAGCACAACGCCATCCATAACCTGTCGCGCCTGTACTGGTACACGGTCGAGTTCGGCCTGATCCGCGATGGCGACGATATGAAGCTGTATGGCGCGGGTATTGTCTCGTCGCGCACAGAGTCCATCTTTGCGCTGGATGACAAGTCGCCCAACCGCATCGGTTTCGACATGAAGCGCGTCATGCAGACCCGCTATCGCATTGACGACTTCCAGCAGACCTATTTCGTCATCGACAGTTTTGAAGACCTGCTGAAGCAAACCATCGATACCGACTTTGCGCCGATCTATGCCCGGATCGCCAACGAATCCGAATACGAGCCCGCCGATATCCTGCCCACCGACCGCGTTTACAACCAAGGCACCCAAGCCTGGGCCAACCGCGTCACGGACAACTGATTTCACCCGATTTTAGCCCGCCCCTAAAATCGGGCAGCACAGCAAGGAAAGACCAACCCCATGGCCATTACCGCTGAAAACCCCATCGGTCTCGACGGTTTCGAGTTCGTCGAATTCACCAGCCCCGATCCGGCCGCCATGAAGGCGCTGATCGAACAGCTGGGCTTTGTGCCGACGCACACCCACCCGACCAAAAAGATCACCCGCTACAAGCAGGGCCAGACCAACCTGCTGGTCAATGACGAGCCGACCGGTCAGGCCGCAGACTTCCGCGCCGCCCACGGCCCGTCGGCCTCGGGCATGGCCTTCCGCGTCGCTGACGCCCAACAGGCGTTCGACCTTGCCATCTCGCGCGGCGCGCACGCCGTTGACGCCTCGGTCGGCGCTCTGGATGACGATGCCAAGGTGCTGCAAGGCATTGGCGGTTCGTACCTGTATCTGATCGACCAGTACGGCGAAAAGGGCAGCATCTATGATGGCTGGACCGAGATCGCAGGCTGGCAGGAAGCCGAAGCCGCCAACTCGGTCGGTCTCGATGTCCTCGACCACCTGACCCACAACGTGAAGCGCGGCCAGATGCGGACCTGGTCGACCTTCTACAACCAGATCTTCGGCTTTGAAGAGCAGAAGTATTTCGACATCAAAGGCAAGGCCACCGGCCTGTTCTCGCAAGCGATGATCGCGCCGGACAAGGCCATCCGTATCCCGCTGAACGAGAGCCAGGACGAAAACTCGCAGATCGAAGAGTTCATCCGTCAGTACAACGGCGAAGGCATCCAACACCTCGCCATGACCACCGACAACATCTACGATACCGTGGAGAAGCTGCGCGCCCGCGGCGTGAAGCTGCAGGACACCATCGAGACCTATTACGAGCTGGTCGACAAGCGCGTCCCTGGCCACGGCGAGGACCTCGAGCGTCTGAAGAAGAACCGCATCCTGATCGACGGCAACGTTGGCGAGGAAGGCCTGCTGCTGCAGATCTTCACCGAAAACCTGTTCGGCCCGATCTTCTTCGAGATCATCCAGCGCAAGGGCAATGAAGGTTTCGGCAACGGCAACTTCCAGGCCCTGTTCGAGTCCATCGAACTGGACCAGATCCGTCGCGGCGTCATCAAGGTCGAGGCCTAAAGACTAACGGGCGGGGCTTTAGGCTCCGCCCATTTTTTATGTCTAACCCCTTCTCCCCAGCCTGAAGCCCCGCCATCTTCTATGATGGCGGGGTTCTTTTATTTTCAGCGAGGGGTTTGCCGCAGGGATGCGTATAAGTCTGAAGGGACAGCGCCTTTTCCCGCAGGCAGACCATGACCTCCAAACCGACAACCGACATCAACACTCTTCTTGCAGCGCCTGACGCTAACGGTTCCGATAGCCTGCTGGCCGGACTGGAGCCACGCGTGTGGCAACGCATCGAGGCCCGACTGGAACGGACACGCACTTTGCAAATGCAAGGGGCAGCACTGGCTGTTGCGCTGGTGGTTGGCATCGTCAATGGCGGTATTGCTGTGCGCCATTTCCATCCTGCTCCTGATGAACTTCAGGCCTTCAGCCTGTCAGCAGGCCTTATCCCGCTAAATCCCACGGAGCAGGGCTAATGAAAAAAGGACTGAAATCCTTTGTCCTGATGACGCTTGTTGCTGTGGTGGCAGGGGCTGCCGGTGCATGGGGCTGTGCCAGTCTTATGCTTCGCAAGCAGGATACTCCCGGACTTCACGCCATTATCCATCAGGAACTGAAACTGGATCCAGCCCAGTCCGCCCGTATTCGTGACATCGAGACCCGCTTTTCCAGTCAACGCAACACACTGGAAGCCGAGGTCCGTAGCGCCAACCGTGAACTGGCCGAAGCTATCGCCGCCAGTCAAGGCAACAGTCCTGCCGTTCAGGCCGCCGTGGACCATTTCCATTTCGCCATGGGCAATCTGCAAAAAGCGACCATCGCCCACGTCTTTGAAATGCGCGAGGTTATGACGCCGGAACAGGCGGAAACCTTTGATGCCCGCGTGGTCGACACCCTGCTTCACGAGGGCGACCGGTAAGCCCTCGTGGTCACCGGATCAGAAATCTATGCGCGCGCGGCGGGGAAAGACCGTGCGGCGTTCGAAACCCTAATGACCGCCACAAAAGGCGGTCTGTTCCGCTTTGTCCGGCGCTATACAGGTGATGACGAGGACGCGCTGGATCTGGTTCAGGAAACCTATACTGCGGCATGGCTGGCCATACACCGCTATGATCCGGCACGGTCATTCGATGTGTGGTTGCGCGCTATTGCTCTGAACAAGTGTCGCGACTGGGGACGACGCCGTACCGTGCGCCGCTGGATACGCCAGACTGTCGGACTGGACGCGCCCGAAGCGACCCATGTCGCAGATCGCACGCCCGATACCGATGCCCTTATCGATGACCGCCGCAGGATCGAGCGCCTCAATACGGCTCTGCGCGACCTGCCCGACAATCTCAAGGCTCCGCTATTGCTCACCTCGATAGATGGCCGCAGCCAGCAGGAAGCCGCGCAAATACTGGGCATTACCGCCAAGGCCGTCGAAACCCGCATTGCCCGCGCCCGCCAGAAACTGGCCTCCGCCATGATGTGCGAAGGCTAAAAGCGGAAACCTGTAATCTTCGCGCGGGTTTATGAGGGGGAGTCACCCGTTTCGCGTATTCATAGAGAGACAGGGCGTCATCCATGCCCTCACCGTGACTTCAAGACCGAGACCAGAGGATTTCCCGATGACGCCGATGCGCCTTGATCGACGCGCCCTATTACGCGGAGCCGCCGCCGGTGGCGGTATCGCCGCCCTCAGTGGCCTGCTGCCGGCATGGGCGCAAAGCGGATCGGCGGGCATTCGCCCCGATATGACAACCCTGAACGGTCCGAATGTGGACCTGAGCGTCAATCATGGCAGCTTTACCCTTGGCGACCGCACCGGCCATGCCTTTGTGGTCAATGGTATCCTGCCTGCGCCGCTGATCCGCCTGCGCGAAGGCCAGAATGTACGCCTGTCGGTGACCAACCATCTGCAAGAGGACACCTCGATCCACTGGCATGGCCTGTTGCTGCCGTTCCAGATGGACGGCGTTCCGGGCGTCAGCTTCCCCGGCATCAAGCCGCACGAAACCTTTGTGTACGAGTTCCCCGTCAAACAGTCGGGCACCTTCTGGTACCACTCCCATTCGGGCCTTCAGGAGGCGATGGGCCATTACGGGCCGATCATTATTGATCCGGCGGGTGCCGATCCGGTCGCTTATGACCGCGAGCATGTGATTGTGCTGTCGGACTGGAGCTTCCTGCATCCGCACGAAATCCTCGACAAGCTCAAAAAAAGCCCCGGCTATTTCAACCAGCAGAAGATGACGCTGGCGGGGCTTCTGGACGGCTCGCAAGGCATGGGCCTGTCCGAGCGGCGCACATGGGCAGGTATGCGGATGGACCCGCGCGACATCCTTGATGTCAACGGCACCACCTATACCTATCTGGTCAACGGCCACGGCCCTGAAGACAACTGGACCGGTCTGTTCCAGCCGGGCGAGCGCGTGCGTCTTCGCATCATCAACGCCTCGGCCATGTCGATCTTCAATGTGCGTATTCCGGGCCTGCCGGTCACCATCGTCAATGCCGATGGCGAGAACGTGCAACCGGTCGAGGTGGACGAGTTCCAGATCTCGGTCGCCGAAACCTATGATGTGATTGTGCGCCCCACAGCCGATCGCGCCTATACGCTTGTAGCCGAGGCCATCGACAGTTCGGGCATGGCACGCGCCACACTTGCTCCGCGTATGGGCATGACCGCCGAGGTGCCGCCCTTGCGCACCATCCCCAACCTGACCATGCGCGACATGGGCATGGGCGGTATGGATCACGCGGCTATGGGACACGGTTCGGGCAGCATGGACCATGCCGCCATGGGCCATGGTTCGGGTGGCCAAGGATCTTCTGGCGGAAAGATGGACCACAGCAGTGCCGCCATGCGTAATCCCGACAATGCGCCTGCCGATATGGCGGTGGGTGTCGGCGTGGATGCCATTGCCATGGCTCCAGCCAACCGTATGGCGGACAAGCCGCAAGGGCTGGAACATGTCGAGCATCGCGTTCTGACCTATGCCGACCTGCGTTCGCTGACGCCCAATACCGACACCCGCGCCCCGTCGCGCAGCATGGAAATCCACCTAACCGGCAATATGGAACGGTTCATGTGGGGCTTTGACGGTCGTAAATTCTCGGAACTGGTCGAGCCGATCCGGTTTGAACTGAACGAGCGTGTGCGTGTGACACTGGTGAACGACACCATGATGTCCCACCCGATCCATCTGCACGGCCACTTCTTCGAACTGGTCAATGGCCATGACGGACACCAGCCGCTGAAACACACCGTCAATGTGCTGCCGGGGGGCAAGATCACATTTGACCTGACCGCCAATGCGCCGGGGGACTGGGCCTTCCACTGCCACCTTCTGATGCACATGCACGCCGGTATGTTCAACGTCGTCACCGTCCGTCCTCTGCAAGGAGCCGCCCGATGAACCGCGCCCTGCTCACCGCCGCCGCTGCCCTGCCGCTAATATTGGCCGCCAATGTCGCCATGGCCCAAAGCCATGCCGGACACGCAGGCCATGCCGCGCCCACCGCCCCCGCACAGAAAGCTCACCCCAAGGCACAAAAGCCTGCCGTTGATCCGCATGCAGGTCACAATAGTGAGCACGCCGGTCACACTGCTGCTTCCGCTCAAGCCGACCCGCACGCGGACCACAACACGAGCAACCATGCCGGTCACACCGCTGCGCCTGCTCAAGCTGATCCGCACGCGGGCCACGACATGAGCGGCCATGCTGGTCACACGGCGGCCCCTGTCCAAGCCGACCCGCACGCGGGCCACAACACGAGCAACCATGCCGGTCACGCCGCTGCGCCTGCTCAAGCTGATCCGCACGCGGGCCACGACATGAGCGGCCATGCTGGTCATGCTGCGGCCCCTGCCCAATCTGATCCGCATGCGGGCCACGATATGAGCGGCCATGCCGGTCACGCGGCGGCCCCTACTCAAGCCGATCCTCATGTGGGCCACGATATGAGCGGCCACGCCGGTCACAACATGAACGCCGTGCGTGGTGGGCCGAACATCCCAACCAGCGTTGATGCCGTGGGTGGCCGCCTGGTGGAAACGCCTCCGCCCGCCACCGCCCTTGCCGCCCCCGCCCATGCAGCCGATCTTCTGTTTGATCCAGCCGTAATGGCCGCCTCTCGTAAACAGCTATTGGCGGAAAACGGCGACATCCGTTCCACCGCCCTCTTCATCGACAAGCTGGAAGCCGGTTTCGGCGATGCTCCGAACAGCTATGGCTGGAGTGCCTTTGGCTGGACCGGCGGCGACATCAACCGCTTCTGGTGGAAGACCGAGGGCGAAGGCGAAACCAAGGGCAAGCTCCACGAGGTCGAGGTTCAGGCCCTCTATAGCCGCGCCATTGCGCCCTTCTGGGATGTGCAGGCCGGTGTTCGCCACGACTTCCGCCCCGATGGCGAGGACACCACCCATCTGACGGCCGGTATTCAGGGTGTTGCCCCCTACTGGTTCGAGACAGGCGCAGCCCTGTATCTGTCCACCGAGGGCGATCTGACGGCGCATCTCGAAGCCGAATACGACCAGCGCATCACGCAGAAATGGATCTTGCAACCGGCTCTCGAAGTGGCGCTGTCGGCTAGCGATATTCCGGAACTGGAAATCGGTTCGGGCCTGACCTCGGTCACAGCAGGTCTTCGCCTACGCTATGAAATCCGCAAGGAGTTCGCACCCTATATCGGCGTCGAGTGGAACCGTTCCTTCGGCGATACAGCTGACTATATCCGCGCCAGAGGCGACAAGGTTGACGAGACCCGCTTCGTCATCGGCCTCAAGGCTTGGATGTAATCTACAATGAAAAAGCGCGGGCCCCGTACAAGGCCCGCGCAAGTTTTCAAGGGGAGGAATGCCGCCAGAGGCTGCATGGCTTTGCTTTGCCATATTGCGTCCGATCACAACACGCAGTTTTCCTAAAACGACCGACAGCTATCCTGCGGATCCTGCCTTGCAGCGGCTCCTCGGCCATATGGCATGATCACTAATACGTTTAGAGAGCCCTTCCGGTCCCGTTTAAGGGGTAGGAAATCGAAAATTTCATTCATTTGAATCTCAATAAACGGGACACCTAACCCGTTTATTGCGCGCATGACCACAACCATTTCAAACTTAAGGAATAACGAGGCTATTTCGTTCTTTCGATTGCAAATCTTTGTTAGGGGATGGTCTCGCGTCTCAATATAAGAAATATAACCCCAACGTGCATTCACGGCCCGACAGGCCGGATCACCAGTCTGTAACGGGCCTTTGCGGCCCTTTTATTTTGTTTCGGATTTCCCTGTATGGGTGACGCTTCCCCCACCTCGCCTACACTCGCCCGTAATCTCAGCTGGCCACACCTGATCGCCATGGGCGTAGGTGCCATTGTCGGCACAGGTATCCTGACCCTGATCGGCATCGGTGCCGACAAGGCCGGTCCTGCGGTTCTGGTTTCTTTTCTAATTGCCGGTTTTGTCTGCGCCTGCGCGGCGCTCTGCTATGCAGAGATGGCCTCGACCATCAACACTTCGGGCAGTGCCTATGGCTATACCCGCGCTGTGCTGGGCCAAATGGTCGGCTGGATTATCGGCTGGAGCCTCATTCTGGAATACAGCCTTGTGGTCAGCGCCGTTGCGGTAAGCTGGTCAGGCTATGCCGCACCACTGCTGCATGACTGGCTGGGTGTTCCCATGAGCCTGATGAACGGTCCTCATGCTGGTGGCGTGGCCAATATTCCGGCATTTGTCATCATTGTCGCCGTTGCCGGCCTGCTTTTGCTGGGTACCAGCAAGAGCGCCACCGTCAACATGATCCTTGTGGCGGTAAAACTGTCGGCTCTGGCCCTGTTTGTGTGGTTCGCCCTGCCCCATTTCAACAGCGCCAACCTTGTACCGTTCAGCCCCTATGGCTTTGGCAGCACGATGAGCGATGACGGCATCGAACGTGGCATCATGGCCGCCGCAGCCATCATATTCTCGGCCTTCTACGGCTTTGACGCCATTGCGACTGCGGGCGAAGAAACCAAGAACCCCAAACGCGACCTGCCCATTGGCATTATGGGTTCGATGGTGGCCTGCGCGCTGATCTATGTGGTGATCGCCCTGGCCGCTCTGGGCAGCACGCCCTTCCTGACCTTTGCCAACAGCCCCGAGCCTCTGGCTCTGATCCTGCGTTTGATCGATCAGCCGGGCGCGGCGCATTTCCTCGCCGTCACGGCGGTCATCACCCTGCCCACCGTCATTCTGGCCTTCTTTTATGGCCAGAGCCGCGTCTTCTTTGCTCTGTCGCGTGATGGCCTCCTGCCGCGCGGTCTGGCCAAGGTCACCACCAAGGGGGCACCGGTGCGGATCACCCTGTTCACCGTGGTGGTGGTCGGCAGCATCTCGCTGTTCCTGCCACTTGGCGAAATCGTTGCACTGGCCAATGCCGGAACTCTGGTGGCCTTCTCGGCTGTGGCTCTGTGTATGCTGATCCTGCGCGTCAAAAAGCCGGATATGTCGCGCGGTTTCAAAACCCCGCTGGCCTGGGTCATTGGCCCGATCTCGATCGCCGGATGCCTGTATCTGTTGGTCAGCCTGCCCCAGAAAACCCTGCTGTGGTTCATTATCTGGAACATTGTCGGCATCGCGGTCTATTTCCTCTATAGCCGCCGAAGCGCTTCAAAGCAGGATTCAGTCTAAAATCAATCAAGCCCTTCGATTTTTCGAAGGGCTTTTTTGTTGCTCGTCACCCCGCACCCAACGCTATTAGATACTGCCCCTCCGAAAACAGAAAGAGTTTCATTTTCAACTTGCGCAAGTCCGGACGTTATGGAAACGTGGGATAATGCTGAATTTCGGAAGTGTTCTGGAGGGGAACTTCATGAAGATGCGCACCTGGTTACCGGTAGTTATGGCACTGGTTTTAGCGGCCTGCGGGCAGAATACGCCCACCTCGAAAGGCACTGACCTTTCCAAGGCCAATATCACCTATCAGGACGAGTTGATGGAGCTGCTGATCGATGCCAAGCCCGGCTCGATCATCGAGATTCCGGCGGGTGTATTCAGCATCGACCGCGAGCTTAGTCTGGTCGTCGATGGCGTGACCATTCGCGGTCAGGGTATGGACAAGACCATCCTGAACTTCCGCAACCAGGCCGCAGGTGCCCAGGGCCTTCTGGTCACGGCCAGCAATTTCACTATTGAAAATCTGGCGATCGAAGACACCAAGGGTGACGCGATCAAGATCAACAAGGGCGAGAACATCATCGTGCGCAAGGTCCGCACAGAATGGACCCAAGGCCCCAAAACCGAGAACGGTGCCTATGGCATCTATCCGGTCCAGACGAAAAACGTCCTGATCGAAGACAGCGTGGCCATCGGCGCGTCCGATGCCGGTATCTATGTCGGCCAGTCGCAAAACGTCGTGGTCCGCCGTAACCGTGCCGAATACAATGTGGCCGGTATCGAAATCGAAAACTGCATCGACGCAGACGTGTATGAAAACGTCGCCACAAACAATACCGGCGGCATTCTTGTCTTCAACATGCCCCAGCTTCAGCAAGCTGGTTACCGGACCCGCGTCTTTAATAATCGCGCCGTGTCCAACAATACGCGCAATTTCGGCCATGCCGGAACGCCGGTTGCCAGTGTGCCAGCAGGCACCGGCGTCATCATTAACTCCAACGATCAGGTCGAGATTTTCGATAACGAGATTGCCGATAACAAGACGGCCAATATCATCGTCTCCAGCCTTTTCTCGGCAGGCTATTCGGACAGTGCCATGAGTGCTGATTTCGACCCCTATCCCGAGGCAATCCTGATTAAAGACAACCGCTTCAGCGGTGGAGGCAACGCGCCTGACGGTGTGGAATTCCAGGCCCTGCGCATTGCTAAGTTCGGCCCGACCGGCCGCTTCCCGGACATCCTGTGGGACGGTTATGTCAATCCGGCGGTTCTGGTGAACGGCCAGCTTCCTGCGGACAAGCGCATCTGTATCGACAATGGCGAGGCCGGTGTTTTCAACGTGGACGGCCCTAACAAGTACGCCAATCCGAACACCGATATGACACCGCACAAATGCACCCTGCCGCGTCTCTCGCCTGTCGTCCTGCCAAACGCCTGACACGGCCCATGAAACTGTTCCGTTTATTTGCTCTTGGCCTGCTGCTCGTCTCCACAGCAGCAGGCTGCACCAAGCCCCAGCCACCGGCCCTGCCCTTGATGGAACCAACCTTCTTTGCGTCGGAAAATCCCAAGACGCTGAGAGAGTGGGGCATGGTGCAGGTTTCCGATGGGGCGCTGGTGCTTTCCGAGCGGGTCGTCTCCTATGATCTGACGACCCCGCTGTTTACCGACTATGCGCAAAAGCTGCGCACCATCTGGATGCCCGCCGGTGTGTCAGCCGACTATAACCCTGATGACGCGCTGACCTTCCCTGTGGGCACCGTTATCACCAAGACATTCTTCTATCAGACCGATAAAAAAGGTCAGGTCCTGCAAAAAGTCGATCAAACCCAAATCCATAAGGGTGACGGCTTGAACCTCGACCATGTCCGTATGATCGAGACCCGCCTGCTGATCCATCGTGAGGATGGCTGGACGGCCTTGACCTATCTGTGGAACGACACCCAGACCGAAGCGACCCTACACCGCATCGGCGAGAGCGTGCCTCTGACACTGGTGCGCGAAAACGGCACCCATGAAGCCTTCAACTATATCGTGCCCAATGTGACCCAGTGCGCCGCCTGTCACGCCACCAATGTGGCCACCCGCGCCATCCAGCCTATCGGTCCCAAGGCGCGACTGCTCAATCGCGACTTCACATTCGCCAACGAAAACGCAAACCAGCTGACCCGTCTTGTGTCCATGGGCTATCTGAAGGACCTGCCCGAGCAGGACAAACTGCCGCTACAGGTTTCCTGGATCGACACCAAGGCATCGACAGACGAACGCGCGCGCGCCTATCTGGATGTGAACTGCGGCCACTGCCACACCCCGCAAGGTCCGGCAGGGACGTCGGGTCTGTATCTGGATGCCAGCGCAACCCATTCAAAAACAACCGGTGTTTGCAAACTGCCGGTGGCAGCGGGCGCGGGAACGGGTAATCTGCGGTTTGATATCGTGCCCGGAAAGTCCGGCGAGTCCATTTTTCCCTTCCGCATGGATTCTACGAACCCGGCGATCATGATGCCTGAAATCGGTCGCTCTACTAAACATAACGAAGGCATTGCATTGATCCGCTTCTGGATCGACGCCATGGAAGGGTCTTGCCAGTGACGCATCACAACATTGCTCAGCGTATTCAAGATCTGCGCACCACCTTCGATAATGGTCAGACGCGCGATCTGGACTGGCGCAAAACCCAGCTTTCCGCACTAGAACGGATGATGAGAGACAACGAGGCAGCAATCGCCGAGGCGTTAAAGTCCGATCTGGGCAAACCCTATGGCGAAGCCTGCACCGCCGAGATCGATCTGGTGCTGAAGGAAGCCGTCCACGCCCGCAAAAGCCTGCATCGCTGGGCCAAGCCCCAACGGACGGGCACCCCGTTGGCTATCCTTCCGGGTCAGAGCTTTGTTGAGCCGACGCCCTATGGCGTGACCCTGATTATCGGGGCCTGGAACTATCCCTTCCAACTGGTGCTCGCGCCACTGGTCGGTGCGATTGCGGCGGGCAACTGCGCCATCATCAAACCTTCGGAACTGGCTCCGCACTCATCGGCACTGCTGAAACAGCTTGTCGAACGCTATCTGGACTCGAACGCCTATGCCGTTATCGAGGGCGAGGCGGATGTGGCCGCCGCTCTGCTCGAACAGCATTTCGATCTGATCTTCTATACCGGCGGCGAACGGGTCGGGCGCATCGTCATGGAGGCAGCGGCCAAGCACCTTACGCCGGTCATACTTGAACTGGGCGGTCAGAACGCTTGCATTGTCGATGAAACAGCCGATTTAGCGGTCGCGGCGAGACGGATCGTCTGGGGCCGCTTCCTGAATGCCGGACAGATTTGTGTCGCGCCAGATCATGTCTATGTCGCCGCCTCGGTTGAGACTCGCCTGCTCGAAGAGCTGAAAAACGCGGTCACAACCATGTTCGGTGCAGACCCGAAACAAAGCCCAGACTACGGCCGGATCGTCAATCCGCGTCATGCGGCACGCCTTCAAGCCTTGCTCTCTGGAGGGCGCGCGATCACCGGCGGTCAGGTCGATGTCGATAATTGTTATGTCGCGCCGACCATCCTGACCGAGGTCGCCGCCGATGCACCTGTGCTGCGCGAGGAAATCTTCGGGCCGATCCTGCCGGTCCTGCCCTACCACACGCTGGAAGCACCACTGGCGGCCATCAATGCCCGCTCTCCGGCGCTGGCCCTCTATGCCTTTACCCGCAACCAGAAGACCGCAGACCGGATCATTGCCGCGACACGATCAGGCTCTGTCACTATTAATGACACCGTCATCTTCATGGCCAACCCCAACCTGCCTTTTGGCGGTGTCGGGGCCAGCGGCATGGGCAGTTACCACGGCCACTACAGCTTTACAGCCTTCAGCCATCAGCGAGCCGTTTTGAAGCGTGGTTTTGCGCTGGATGCGGCTATCCGCTACCCGCCTTTCACCAAGCAAAAACTGTCGATGCTGAGACGCGTCACTTAGCCAGCAGCGTCATCTGTCAGATAGAAGGACAGATAGCGTTCCAGCGCCACTGTGGCCTCCACAAACAACTGCTCTGTCAGTTCCGGCTGAAGCTCGCCGCTGGTCAGAGTTTCAAACGAGGTGAAAATCTCGGTCGCCATACGCGCCACCGCCAAAGGGGTCCCGCCACGGAAGCCGTCCAGCCCCTGCTCCCAGCGCGTAGCAAGATAGGAGGCGATCTGGGCATTGGCCTGATCCTTGACGATCCGCAGTTCGCGGGTCGTCAACATCAGATGAAACAGCGGACGATATATGGGATCGTCGCTCAGGGTGCTTCTTAGAACCAGCATCACTGCAAGGTGACGCTCGCGCCATGTTGTATATTGCGCATCCTCAAGGATTTTGGCGATGCGCCCATGGATTTGCGCCACCCGCGTCTCGAACAACTCTTTGTATATGGCAAAGACATTCGGGAAATAGCGATAGATCGAACTGACCGGCACATCGGCCTCGGCCGCGATCGAGCTGGTGGTAATCGTATCCACGGTCGTCGTCGCCAAAAGGCGTTCCGTCGCTTTCAAGACAAGGTCAATCCTGTCGCGCGCACGCTGCTGCATCGGCGCGGTTCGCCGTTCCAGTGTCGCGATATTCACAAGCGGCACACGCGGCTCCACAGACAACCTCCTGTTCGTCATAGCCACTGGGTCTAACATGACTTGGCGCGCGTGTAAGCCACATAGACACACAGCCCCTTGTCAAACGGAATAATATTCTGTTTCGTGAAAACAGATAACAGTGGTCTGGGAGGGCAACTATGATCAAAACCAAAAAAGGTCTGAAGACGACATTGGCCGCCAGCGTAGCCTTAGCCGCGCTGGCCGTCCCCGAACTGGTCGCGGCACAAGACGCTATGGCGCAGCAACCGACAGCCCTTGGCGAAATCATTGTCACCGCACAGCGGCGCGAGCAGAGCCTTCAGGAAGTACCGATCACGGTCAATGTGGTCACCGGCCAGATGCTGGAATCTATGGCTGCAGACGATATGGGCGATATATCTGCTTTCGTTACCGGCCTGTCTGTCTCCAATACCAGCCCGACCCAGGCCCGCTATAGCATTCGCGGTGTCTCGACCTCGGACTTTGGTGTCGGCACTGATCCCGCGGTCGGCGTCTATGTTGATGGCGTCTATGCGGCCCGCTCCGGTGCCGCGCTACTGGCCTTTAGCGATGTGTCGCGCATCGAGGTGCTAAAAGGCCCGCAAGGCACCCTGTTTGGCCGCAACAGCGCCGCGGGTGCCGTATCCATCACCACAAATAAACCCGGCGACGAATTCGAGGCTCGCCTTGGCGTGCGACTGGGCGAATATGACAAGCGCCGCGTCGAAGGTCTGCTAAACGTGCCGATCAACGACAATCTCGCCCTGCGCTTCAACGCCTTGGTCAACAAGCGCGACGGCTGGATGACCGACGAGGCCACCGGCGAGGACTATGACCGAGAGGACAATTGGGCCGCGCGTGCTGCCCTGCGCTGGGATGTCGGTGCCAATACGCAAGTCAATCTGAGCTGGTCGCATGACGAGATCGATCAGGATGCCCGCCCCGCTATCGGTATTGTCGCCCTGCCCGCCGCCCCCGGTCTACCCGCCTTCCCGCCCGATCCCGCTGATTATCTCGACCCGTTCAAGGTCGGCATCCGCAATGATGTGATCGACAATCACGAGACACGCCGCCTCGACGAAGTGGTCCTGACTATCACCCACGCCTTTGGCGACATCGATTTCACCTCTCTGACTTCGGCCCGCACCTTCAAGACCGAGAACCGCGAGGACGAAGACGGCACCAATCGCCCCGACCTGTATTTCGATACCAATAACGTCGAGAAGAACACCTCCTGGTATCAGGAATTCCGCCTTGCGGGCCAAACCGGTGCCTTCAACTGGATCGCCGGTGCCAGCTACTATTCCGAAGACGCCAAACAACGTAGCGACACCTACGCCACCACCGGCACGATCAACACCATCCTGAACAATGCCGCCGGTCAGCCGCTTTTTTCGTTGGCCGACATGATCCTCGGCATGGCCAATATACCGGCCAGTACGCTGGGCCACAGCTGGCAGGAGAACATGATCAATGAAGGCGAGTTTACTGCCAGCGCCCTTTTCGCGGACGTTATCTGGGCTGCCAATGACAAGCTGAACCTGACCTTCGGCCTGCGTTACACCCGCGATGAAAAATCGTTCAAATGGCTCAACGGACCGCGCATTGCCCCCGAACTGGACGCGGTGCTGAACGACCCAATGACCAATTTCGTGTTGGACACCTATATGGGACCGGCCCTGGGCTATCTGTATTCAGACTATGTGTTCGACCTGTCGGGTCTGGCCGGTGTGCCTTGCGATAACGGCGTCACCGTTCAGGAAGGCGTCACCTGCGAACTGTCGGATTCATGGTCGGACCTCAGCCCGCGCTTCGTCGCCGATTACAAGCTGACCGACAAGGCGATGATCTTCTTCTCCTATGCCAAGGGCTATAAGGCCGGTGGCTTTAACAGCGTCGAGGTCGGCTCGCGCTTCGACAACGAAGACGTGCAAAACTTTGAAGTCGGTCTGAAAAGCGATCTGGGTTCGCGCACCCGCTTCAACATCTCGGCTTTCCAGTATGATTATGACGGCAAGCAATCCATCCGTCTGGTAACACCGGCAGGATCGAACGTGCCGCAATATCTGGTCGAGACCAGCGACGACACCGCTTGGGGTCTGGATATGCAGATGGATATGGAGCCAGTGGACGGGCTGAACCTGTTCGCCAATGCCCAATATATCGATGCCACCTACAAGCATAAGATGACCGATGACGGCCCGCTCGATGGTCAACCAACGGGCGAGCCTCTGTGGTCGGCATCGGCAGGCATTTCCTATCGCCACCACATGGCCGATATGGGCTCACTGGATATGCAACTGGTCCATGCCTATCGCGGCGAAGGCCGATGCAACAAAACATCTGTGGGTCAGGGTTCATGCCTGCAAACCCCGTGGTTCGACCCGTCCGAAGCCCAGAATCGTACGGATGTCCGTATCTACTGGCGAACCCCCGACGAGCGTTACCAGCTCGGCTTCTACGTCAACAACGTGTTCGACAACCAGTATGTGACCGGCGTGAACAACATCACCGCCACCACGCTTGGCACACCATTTGTGGGCATCACCGAACCCCGCATGTGGGGCGTGGACCTGACCTTTACCTACTAAACAAAAAACGCCTGAGACTGTGATCCAGTCTCAGGCGTTACTTTTTGGCTCGGGAGCAGCTCCCCGCCCTACAGATCAGGCACCGATCAGTTTTTCGTAGACCGTGCCATGGGCCAGAACTGTGCCGCTGTCATCCATGACGCGCATGGCATCGGCCGAGATCTCGTCGATGACAACGACCTCGCCATTCACAAGGCCGAGTTCAATCTTCATATCGATCAGGGTCAGACCCTTGCCGCGAAGATCGGCCTCGACGATGCGGCAGACATTGCGGGTAATGTCCTTAGCCTGTTGCAGATGGGCCGGGCTGAGAAGGCCCAGTGCAACCAGCGTATCGTCATTGATCAGCGGATCACCGCGCTCATCGTCCTTGAGCGTGATTTCCACGAGGTAGTCGAGCTTTTGCTCGGTATCGCGGATGTATTGCTGATAGCGACGGATGAAACTGCCCCACGGACGGGTGCGGCATACAAACTCCAGACCGCCAGCGCCGTTGATGTCCTTGCCCAGCGGCTCGGCACGACGAACTTCCATCGTGCCCTGCTCGATATCCAGTTGCACCAGATGGGTGGGGATATTGGCCGCACGCAGGCCTTTGAAGAAGTAATCGGTCATGGCCAGAGACTTGCGGCCCTTGCCTTCGACCTTGCCGATGACGGTATTGGCACCCGGATCAATCACACCGTCCGCGCCGGTCACATCGTCCTTGAAGGCAAGAAGGATGTTTCCGTTCGGCAAGGCATAGATGTCCTTGGTCTTACCGGAATAGATTTTCTCGTTGGTATTCATTGGCTTATTACCTGATGCTTCAATACCTTGTGGCGAGGCGGGATACGCAGATCCGCACCCCGCCCCAGCCGCTTATTCCCACTCGATGGTGCCCGGAGGCTTCGAGGTCACATCGTAGACAACGCGGTTCACGCCCGGCACCTGATTGATGATGCGGGTGGCCGTGCGGGCCAGAACTTCCCACGGGAACTGGAAGAAGTCGGCGGTCATACCGTCGGTCGAGGTCACGGCACGAAGGGCCAGAACCTTTTCATAGGTGCGGGCATCGCCCATCACACCAACCGTCTTGACCGGCAGCAGCACTGCAAAGGCCTGCCAGATTTCGTTATAGAGGCCCGCCTTGCGGATCTCGTCCAGATAGATGGCATCAGCGTCTTGCAAGGTGGCAACCGCGTCCGGCGTAATCTCGCCCGGAATACGGATGGCCAGACCCGGTCCAGGGAACGGGTGGCGGCCCACGAAGGCTTCGGTCAGGCCCAGTTCACGACCCAAGGCGCGAACCTCGTCCTTGAACAGTTCACGAAGCGGCTCGACCAGCTTCAGCTTCATATAGTCCGGCAGGCCGCCCACATTGTGGTGCGACTTGATGACTTGCGACGGACCGCCCGAAGCCGACAGGCTCTCGATAACGTCCGGATAGAGCGTGCCTTGGGCAAGGAACTCTGCGCCCTCGATCTTGGACGATTCTTCATCGAACACTTCGATGAACAGACGACCAATCGTCTTGCGCTTGGTTTCGGGGTCAGAGATGCCAGCCAGCTCGCCGAGGAAGCGATCCGAGGCATCAACGTGAACCAGCGGGATGTTGTAATGCTCGCGGAACAGGGTTGTGACCTGTTTGGCCTCGTCCTTGCGCAGCAGGCCCGTATCCACAAACACACAGGTCAGTTGGTCACCGATCGCTTCGTGGATCAGAACCGCCGCCACCGACGAATCTACACCGCCCGACAGGCCGCAGATGACCTTGGCGCTACCGACCTGTTCGCGGATCTTGGCGACCTGCTCGTCACGGTAAGCCTTCATCGTCCAGTCACCGGTTAGGCCGGCGATGTTATAGACGAAGTTCTTGAGCATTTCCGCGCCGCGCGGGGTGTGCATCACCTCGGGGTGGAACTGCACGGCGTAGATTTTCTTCTCGGTATGGGCGATGGCCGCATAGGGCGCGCCTTCCGAGGTGGCGATGACTTCAAAGCCTTCGGGGATGGCGGTGACGCGGTCACCATGGCTCATCCAGACCGGCTCGTTCTCGCCCGCCTTGGCGATACCGGCGAACAGCGGGCTGTCCTTGACGATGCTGATATCGGCGCGGCCAAACTCACGGTCATGGCCGCTCTCGACCTTGCCACCCAGCTCGGCACAGATCAGTTGCTCACCATAGCAGATGCCGAAAATCGGCGCGCCATATTCGAAAATCTTGTGATCGACACGCGGGCTGTCAGCGTCGGTCGTCGAGTTGGGTCCACCGGAGAAGATCACGGCCTGAGGCTGCATGGCCTCCAAGGCTGTGGTGGCCTTGGTATAGGGGTGAATCTCGCAATAGACATTCAGCTCGCGCAGGCGACGGGCAATAAGCTGCGTCACCTGACTGCCGAAGTCGACGATAAGCACCTTCTGGTGTTGGGTCGGCTGGGTCATGAAAGCGAATCCGATACGGGAGTTGCGGCGGGGTCTAGGCCGTTTGCGGCCGGTTGTTCAAGTGTGGCGGGCATCAGGGCATGCAGGCCGCCGCGCTCCAGCGCAGCCACCAGTTTGTCCCATGCATCCGCCAGATGGGCATCGACGTGATCGAGCGTGGAGGTCCAGTCTTCGAGACGGGTCAGTTCGGCCTTGCCGTCCGACACCCCGCGCAATGCCATCATCGGCACGCAGAAGGTCTGGGCCGATCGCAGCAGGGCGAATGTCTCCATGTCCACCATATCGGCGTCCAGCGCGTCATAGGCGGCACCGGACACCACATTGGCCCCTGTCGAGAGCGTGGCGTGAGGCACGCCCTCAAGACGGCAGGGCAAGGGCAGAACCGCAGGCATGTCCAGCAGCGGCGTAATCCCCTTGGGGAAACCCAGCGGGCTGGCATCCATGTCGCGATAATCGACGGACGTGACCTGATAGACGGCGGCGTGTTCCAGCGTCGGCGAACCCGACGAGCCCAGCACCACCACCAGATCAGGCATGTCGCCGGTGGCCTCACGGCGGGACAGTTCGGCGGTCAGTGCAATCGCCCCTTCCACCGGACCGATGCCCGTCATCAGCGGGCGAATACGCGCCTGAAGCTGCTGGCGATATTCGGCAGGGGCCGCCATCACCGGAAGGACGGTGACGTCTCCGATGCGTTCGACCCGTGCCCTCACTGGGCGCGCTCGTAAAGGGCGAAGAAGAAGCCGTCCGTGCCGGTCGAGGCAGGCGACATCCGCAGGGTGTGCCCCTTGGCCAGGGTTGCGACGGCGTGCATGTCCTCGGTCAGGGCAATCGGCTTGAAGTTCGGATGGGCCGCTTCAAACGCCGCTGCCGTGTCTTCGTTCTCGCGGCTCAGCATCGAGCAGGTGACATAGGCGATACGTCCTCCCACCTTCACCAGCTTGGCCGCTTGCGACATGATGCGGGTTTGCAGGCCATGCAGACGCTCGACCTCTTCGGCCGTCAGACGCCATGCGTCCTCGGGGTGACGACGCCATGTGCCCGAACCCGAGCAAGGTGCATCGACCAGCACCAGATCGGCCGCGTCGTTCAGGGCTTCCAGACCGCCACCGTTCTGGCCGATCAGGACCAGTTCAGCCTCGACGCCCGCACGTTCCAGACGCGGACGGATGTTTTCCAGACGCTTGTTGACCACGTCGGAGGCCACCAGACGGCCCTGCCCCTGCATCGACTGGGCCAGACCCAACGTCTTGCCGCCACCACCGGCGCAGTAATCGACAACGGTCGTGCCCGGTTTGGCATCGACGAGGGCGCAGATGATCTGGCTGCCTTCATCCTGAATTTCGAATGCGCCCGTCTTGAAGCCTTCCAGCGCCTGAATATTGGGCGGCGGCTCGGCGGCAAGGCGCAGGCCCAGTTCCGACCACGGGGTGTATTCCGGCGACAGTTCGGCAGCACGCAGTTCACCTTCGACGTCTTCGCGGGTGGTCTTCAGGCTGTTGATACGCAGATCGATCGGCGCGCGCGGTGCCATCAGCTCGTGCGCTTCGTTCTGCCAGTTGTCGCCGTAAGTCTTCTGGAAGTCCTCGACCACGAACTTCGGCAGGCCGGCAGCCACCCAACCCGGCAGCTCGCCTTCGACGGCGGTGATGCGGCTGCGTTCCTGCTTGGACAGCGGACGCGGGCCATAGCCCTCGCCCGAGTGCAGTGCCTCGATCTCTTCCAGTGACAGGTTGTCCAGCGCGTGCAGGCTGCCGATCACCAGAGCGCGGCCATCTTCACGGCCACCCATGATCCAGCTCAGACGGGCGCGGGCGCGGATGACCTTATAGACGCGGTCGGCAATGGCACGACGGTCCTTGGAACCGGCATAGCGGTTGGCGGTGCCCCAAGCCTTCATCACCACCTCGGCGGGCTGACGGCCCTGCGCGATGGAATCGAGGATGGATGCGGCGGCGGCGAGACGGGCGGCTGGGGTCAATGGACTTCAGTTCAAATAAACGGGGCCACCAGAACCATGACAAGTCCCGCAAGCGAGACCAGCCATACCAGCGACCGGATAAAGGGGATGCCCATGGCATAGAGCGGCACGAACACCACCCGCCCCCAGAAATAGAGCGCCGAGCCCCACACTGTCATCGCGCCGTTGGCCCCCGCCACATGGGCGATCAGCACAGCACCGATAAACAGCGGCAGGGTCTCGAACAGATTGGACTGGGCCCGCTCCAGACGCCCTGTCAGGGGTTTTCCCGACGAAGGCGTGCTGTCACGCGGGCCCGCATTCCATTTCAAGCCGAACTCCGAGGTTCGCGCGCCTGCGGGCAGAAAAATCTGCACCAGAGCAAGGGCGAGAGTGGCACTCAGATAGGTCAGCTCGATGGTCATGTCTTAATCCTTGGATTTAGCCCTGACGGTAGTTCGGGGCCTCGCGGGTAATCATGACGTCATGGACGTGACTTTCGCGCAAGCCAGCACCCGTGATGCGTACAAAGCGGGCGCGTTTCTGGAACTCGCCAATGTTTGCACCACCGACATAACCCATTGAAGCACGAAGACCGCCGACCATCTGGTGGATGACCGGAGCAATCGGGCCCTTATAGGCCGTCTGGCCCTCGATACCTTCCGGCACCAGCTTCTCGCTCGACACTTCCTTCTGGAAATAGCGGTCCGCAGAGCCAGCCCCCATAGCACCGACCGAACCCATGCCGCGATACGACTTGTAGCTACGGCCTTGGTACAGGAAGACCTCGCCCGGCGATTCATCGGTACCTGCGAACATCGAGCCCATCATGGCAACCGATGCACCGGCAGCGATGGCCTTGGCCATATCGCCCGAATATTTGATGCCACCATCGGCAATGACGGTAGCGCCAGTGCCTTCAGCAGCACGGGCAGCATCCATGATCGCGGTCAGTTGCGGCACGCCAACACCGGCGACGATGCGCGTGGTGCAGATCGAACCCGGGCCAATACCCACCTTAACGGCGTCGGCACCGGCATCGATCAGGGCGCGGGTTGCGTCATAGGTGGCAACGTTACCAGCAATGATAGCGATGCGGTTGTTCTCGCGCTTGATGCGTTCAACGACAGCGGCGACCGAGGCCGAGTGGCCGTGGGCGGTGTCGATGACGACAACATCGGCACCGGCTTCAGCCAGCGCCATAGCGCGTTCGTAACCGGCGTCACCGACGGTCGAGGCAGCACCGACCAGCAGGCGGCCCTGCTCGTCCTTGGCGGCGAACGGGAAGGCTTGAGCCTTCTCGATGTCCTTCATGGTGATCAGGCCGACAGCGCGGTTGTCTTCGTCAACGACGATGACGCGCTCGATTTTGCGGGTCCGCAGAAGCTCTCGGGCTTCTTCACGGCTGGCCCCTTCGCGTACCGTGATCAGTTCCCCCGTAGTCATCAGGCTGGACGCCTTGATCGACGGATCGTTCTCGAAACGCATGTCGCGGTTGGTCAGCATACCGACCAGACGGCCCGTTGCCGGATCAACGACAGGGAAGCCGGTAATCTTCTTGCGGGCCACGATGTCGCGCACTTCGCCCAGCGTGGTTTCCGGCGAAACGGTCACAGGATTGATGACCATACCGCTTTCATAACGCTTGACGGTACGAACCTGCTCGGCCTGCTCGTCGATCGTCATGTTGCGGTGAAGGATGCCCATACCGCCAGCCTGAGCCATCGCAATCGCGAGGCGGCTTTCGGTGACTGTGTCCATCGCGGACGAAAGCAGCGGGATGTTCAGTGTGATGTCGCGCGTCAAGCGCGTCGAGACGTCAACGTCAGCAGGCATAACCTCCGACGGACCCGGCTCGAGCAAAACATCATCGAAGGTAAGGCCTTCGCGTATCTCCATTGGGGAGTCTCCGTTTTGCGGGCCGCGTATAGAGCGAAACCCCACCTTTAGGCAAGAGGTTCTTAATCAAAACCGCCGCTATCCGGTCAATGTACGCAACCAAATCCTACGATCAAAAGCTTGGCAGGAAGCGACCAAGCAAAAGACCACGCTTAGAAAATGGCTATATCCATAATAAAAATTTATCATTTGAAACCTCGGTCTTCTGGTCCCATTTTGAATGAATGGTCGCATTGATCCTCAGCACTGCCCGCCAGTTGGCGCTGAAAATAGCCAGCTATGGTGTGATGCACCTTGTGGTCGCTATCGCAGTGGCCTTTGCGATCACACGCGATGTCCGTCTGGCCTTGGCTATCGGCATGGTCGAGCCGGTTTTCCAGACCTTTGCCTATGCCATCCATGACCGTGTCTGGCACCTGATTGAAAAACGCCGTTTGCATTCGGGACTGGAAGAAGCCGCCGAGGCCTTCACGTCGCGCATCGGCGTCATGTCCCCCGACGAGCAAAGCCGCGCCCATGGTCGCAGCCCTTTTGATCATTCGGGACACAGCCATGCCCTGCCCCGCTCGTTCAAACAGATTGCGCTGAAAACCCTGACCTATGGCGTCATGCATTTCATGGTCGCCGTCAGCGTGGCCTATGCCTTGACCCAAGACATCCGTGCGGCCTTGGCCATCGGCCTGACCGAACCTCTGGTGCAGACGGTGTTCTTCACCTTCCACGACCGCATCTGGACGCGCGTGGAAAGCAAACGCGCCTAGAGCTTCCAGTCGATCTCGGCCCCGTGGGGCTGACACTGGGCCAGAACCTGCGTCACAGGTTCGGCCCCACCCGTCCATACGGTCAGTTCCAGTAACGGCCGGCGTTCAGAGCCGCCGCGTTCGGACTGCTCGAACGACAACCATGCCAAGGGCGCATCAGGACGCGCCAGACGCCCAACCTTCTCTAGATGCGCGCGGATGCGATCCTGCGCCTGTGGCGGGAAATACTGATAGGCAATCGTGTGCATGACGACGCGGCACACACCGGCCACAGGCGCGGGCGACAGAGCCTGTTCCAGCCAGTCCGCCGCATCGGCCTTGGCAATTGCCAACGGATAGCGCCCAGCCACCTCCAATGCCGCCTCCAGCCGCGCCAGACGCTCTAGCTGTTCGGCCCAGACATAGGCCTTCAGCCGCGCCTGTGTCTTGGGGTCTGTGGCGTCCAGCGGGTTCAGATCCACCAGATGCTTTTGGCCGATCACCACATAGGCCTGTGGCGGTGCCCTGCCCGTCCATTGCGGTTGCAAGCGCACCTTGGATGCCTGATCGCCCGCCAGCACCCCGCCCAGATCATGGGCATAGTGATCCAGACGGCTGTTCAGCCCCGCACTGGCCCCAAGCTCATAGGTTTCAAACCCAAGGCCAAAGCGGTCAGCCAGAACCAGCAGTCCCGCCATCAGGGCAGCCGAGCGACCAACCTCGTTCGTCTGTGGCGGACCATCCAGCCACGGCGCGATAAAAACGGCATGGCGCGCCAGAACGCCATTGAGCAAGGCCCACAGCGCCTCATCAGCGGGGGCCACAGACGGCGGGTAAACCGCCGACCATTCTGCATAGCGCCTGTCACGCGCCAAGGCATGCAGCCCGCCCATCAGACGCAGCGGCAGGGCATCGCCCTCATGCGAAGGGTTTCCGCTCCAGTTCAGGATGCGCGCGCCAAGGGCGGTGCTGTCATCCAGCCTCTCGCCTACCAGGCGGCACAGGCACCCCGTAAAAGGGGCACCGGCCTTGGTGCAGATGGCCGATTGATTTGCAAACGCCGTCCGCACCGCCATGCCCGATTATCCCTTGCTCTTGTCCAGTTTGTGCTTGTCCAGCTTATTCAGGGCCACGAGGAAGACCTCGGCGCTGTCTTTACGGCTGGATTCCGGCTTGAAATACTTCACCGTCTCGAACTCTTCGCGCAGACGGGTCAGAACGCCACCGGCATCGCCCCCCTGAAAATTCTTGGAGACAAAATTGCCGCCCGGCTTGAGGGTGCGAATGGCAAAGTCCGCCGCAATCTCGATCAGGGCGATAATCTTGAGGTGGTCCGTCTTGCGGTGGCCGATCGTATTGTGGGCCATATCCGACAGGACAAGGTCAGGACGCCCGCCCAAAGCCTCGATCAACTGCTGATCCACGCCCGGATGGGTAAAGTCAGCCTGAAGCAGGAACGCGCCCGGGATAGGCTCGATCATCAATAGGTCTACACCGGCCACTTCTGCCGCACCGCGATCCAGACACACTTGAATCCAGCCACCGGGTGCCGCGCCAAGGTCAATCACGCGGCTGCCTTTTTTGATCAGGCCGAACTTGTCGTCGATCTCGGACAGCTTGAAGGCCGCACGGCTGCGCCAGCCTTCGGCACGCGCGCGTTCGGACCATTTATCGGTCAGTTGGCGCTTGATCCACGCCTGTTGCGACAGCGTCTTTTCCTTCGCCGTCTTGATTTTCTTGCCCTGACTGCGCCCCGCAGCGGTTCCGCCGGTAGGCAGACGCACCATACGACGGCGCTCGACGGGTTGCTCGGCAGGCTTTTCTTTATCAGTCATACTTCCCACATAGCCTCACGCGCGTTCTACCGCTATGACCCGCGCACAAGTTTACTGAGCCAAGGAGCGCCAAAATGGCCGAAACCCTTACTTTCTTCATCGACACCGGCGACAATCAAGAAAAGCCGGTCGTTATCAAGCTGCGCTCGGACCTGGCTCCGAACCACGTCAAGCAGATCACCGATCTGGCTTCGGAAGGCTTCTATGACGGCGTCGTGTTCCACCGCGTCATCGCTGGCTTCATGGCACAAGGCGGCGATCCGACGGGCACCGGCACCTCGGGCTCCAAGAAGCCGAACCTGAAGCAAGAATTCAACGCAGAACCGCACGTTCGCGGCACCTGCTCGATGGCCCGCACCGCCAACCCGGACAGCGCCAACTCGCAATTCTTCATTTGCTTCGATGATGCCCGCTTCCTCGACAAGCAATACACTGTCTGGGGCAATGTCATCGAAGGTATGGATGTGATCGACGCCCTGCCGAAGGGCGAGCCGCCGCGCGCGCCGGGCAAGATCGTCCGCACCGAAGTCGCCTAAACGACTGACGTGTCAAACAATATGAAACAGGGAGCCTAGCGGCTCCCTGTTTTTGTATTCAGCGTAATGTTTTCAAAGCTTTGCGTGCCGATTTTTAAATCGCCCTGCAAGGCGCGCCCCTCAGTCACCCAGCGCCCGTCAAAGGTCACAGGGCCTAGTCCTGCCGAAATCGCCTGTATCGAGACCTTTTTGTCCGACAGGCCAAAACCGGCAGGCACCAGCGTCAGGGTGCGACGATCGCCAGAAGGGGTTTTGGGCCCCTCCTCCATATCCTCGAATACCAGCAAGACCGGCGCGATCTGCGCCGTGCGGTCATTGGTCATCATCCAGTGACGCAGAGCCGCATCATCCTTGAAAGCAATATGCTTCAAACGCCAGTTCTGGTGTTGGACGTCCGTGGCGGGAACATAATAGCCCGCCACATCGGCCTTAAGGTTCACCGCATAGCGCGGCGGCGTTTCTGTGTTCACAGAAACGGGTGACGACTGCTGCGCGGCCTCTTCCTCAGGACCGCAGCCCAACAGTAGGCTGCTCACAGCCAGCACCACCCATTTGCGTTTTGTCACGGAAGCCTCAGAACAGTCGCCAACCAGCCAACATTCTGCATAGCTTCTACCGCCTCGAAAAGCGGAATCGCGACAAGGAACATCAGTCCATCACGCAGGGTCAGCAGGAAGAAACGCGGACGCACATCCAGCGCCTCGGCATCCCGCCATTTGGAAAAATCAGGACCAAAACGCGGGGTACGGGCGCAATAATCAGCGTAAACCTGTCCGAACTGACCCGCTAGCCAGGCTTCCTCGCGCTTTACCGTGAAATAGAACACCACATAGGTCAGCAACAGGAACACCATGGCCAAGGTCAAGCTGCCCGTCTGTGCCCCCATGCCGAATGCGCCCATAAAGCTGAACACATAGAGCGGGTTACGGCTGACAGAATAAGGGCCACGGTCAACGATCTCGGCCTTTTTGCGTCCGCCAATATAGAGCGAGCACCATGCCCGTCCGACGATGCAGACAATAATCAAGCCAAGGCCCACAGCCTCGATACCTTCGTGAAAGGCATGGTTACCCAAAGACGCTGTCACGAGGGCCATGGCGATAACGCCCATCAGCCCAAGAAAAAGCACGCCCTTGCGGATTCTCTGAACCGTTTGCAGGTCCAGTCCCTGAATAGCAGACATCCATATGTCCCCGTGTGAAGATCAGGGAAATGGCAACCTAAATCTTGGCCTTTTCAAGTCTTTTTTACCGGTTCAGCCAACTGTCCAGACGGCGGAAACTATCAATGGAAAGCTCGGTGGCCGACTGGAAGGCGGCGGGGCTGATGCGTTCGAAATCGTCGGACGGTTTGTGATAGTCCTCGTGGAAGTTCACGCCGAAATACAGGAACGGCACACCCGCGCGGTGGAACATGCCGTGGTCCGACGCCATCACCCAATTATCCGATCCGGTATCTTGCGGCGTATCCTTGCCAAAGTTCAAACGGATCGAACCGCGTGGCTGGACCGGATCCAGCGCCGTGCGGAAATACGGGTGCTGATAGGTACCGGTCACCCACAGATAGCCATCCACATCGGCACGGCCCGTCATGTCGAAATTGATGTTCATGGCGATGGACGACAAAGGCACAGGCGGAGCCTCGACAAACTCTTTGGCACCCAACAGCCCGCGCTCCTCGCCATCCAGCGCCACGATCAGTACATTATGCTCGGGCGGGTTGGCCTTAAGGCGCTTGGCCAGTTCCAGCATGGTCGCCACGCCCGATGCATTGTCGTCTGCGCCATTATAGACATGGCCATCACGCACGCCGACATGGTCATAATGAGCGGTGACGACGATGTATTTGTCCGACACGCGCGTGCCCGGGATAACGCCCAGAATATTGGTGCCGTTAAAGGTTTTCGGACCATCGGGGGAACGGCCTTGCGCTTCCCACGGTTGCAGTCGCCCCATGGACGACGGGGCAATGCCCATCGCTTCCAGACGATTGACTATATAGGTGCGGGCCTTAGCCCCGCCTTCACTACCGGTATCGCGGCCCTGCATGTCATCGGCCGACAGGATTCGCAGATCGTCCATCAACTGGCTGTAGTCGGCACTGGCCACCACAGCCGGCGTCGCGGTCGAGGTCGCGGGTGCCGTTTCACAAGCGGCAAGGCCAAGAACAGCGGCGATAATCAGGCTGGCGGACAGCGGACGCATAGGCAAAGGCTCCGAAAGATTTTCGCGCAGCCTAGTGACGCTTTGCCCGTTGTCCAGATTAGCTTTCTGTCATGTACGCGACGGATGCTAGGATACCGCACCGCCCCTGACTGTGACTGACGATTCCCATATGGCCGATCTTTTTTCCGCTCCCCTTTCTGTTGGCTCAATGAGCGAGGATCAGGCCCGCGAGGAACTGGCGCGTCTGGCCGAGGAATTATCAGTCCATGACAACGCCTATTATGGCGAAGATGCTCCCCGCATCAGCGACGCCGAATATGATGCGCTGAAAAAACGTGCGCTGGATATCGAGGCCCGTTTCCCGTCCCTGACCCGCCCCGACACCCCGTCGCAAAAAATCGGCGCGCCCGTATCCGAACAGTTTGCCGAGGTGCGCCACGGCGTACCCATGCTGTCGCTGGATAATGCTTTCGACGACAGCGATGTGCGCGACTTCGTCACTCGGGTGCACAAATTCCTGAACCTGCCGGAAAGCGATCCGGTCGCCTTTGTCGCCGAACCCAAGATCGACGGTCTGTCGGCCTCCTTGCGCTATGAGAACGGCGTGCTGGTGCGCGGGGCCACACGTGGTGATGGCAAGACCGGCGAAGATGTAACCGCCAACCTCAGAACCATTGCCGACATTCCGCAAAAATTGACCGGCAGCGGCTGGCCCGCCGTCATCGAAATCCGTGGCGAGGTCTATTCACCCACCGAAGCCTTTGACGCTTTCAACGCCAATGCTGCGATGCTGGGCGGAAAAACCTATGCCAATCCGCGCAACTTTGCTGCCGGATCGCTGCGCCAGAAGAACCCGAACATCACCGCCCAGCGCCCGCTCAACTTCTTTGCCTATGCCTGGGGCGAAGTGTCGGAGCCTTTCACCGACACCCAACATCACGCGCTGGAAAAGTTTCGCGAATGGGGCTTCAAGGTCAATGAACGCTCCGCCCATGTTACAGGCGCACAGGGTCTGATCGACCTCTATACGCAACTGGGTGAGGACCGCGCCACACTGGGCTATGACATTGACGGCATCGTCTACAAGGTCGATCGTCTCGACCTGCAAGCGCGCCTCGGCTTCATCGCTCGCAGCCCGCGCTGGGCCATCGCGCACAAGTTTCCCGCCCAACAGGCCACCACCATCCTCGAAGGCATCGACATCCAGGTCGGCCGTACCGGCAGCCTGACACCTGTTGCCCGCCTGCATCCCGTCACGGTCGGCGGTGTCGTGGTGCGCAATGCCACCTTGCACAACGAGGACGAGATCGAGCGTCTGGATGTGCGCATCGGCGATACCGTCACCCTACAGCGCGCAGGCGATGTGATCCCGCAAATCCTTGGCGTCGTGATCGATAAACGTCCTGTAGGCACCCAACCCTATATTTTCCCGACCATCTGCCCCGAATGTGGATCAGAGGCCGTGAGAGAGGGCGACGAGGTGAAGCGCCGCTGCACGGGCGGGCTGATCTGTAATGCCCAGATCATCGAGCGCCTTAAGCATTTCGTCAGCCGCCGCGCCTTTGACATTGAGGGTCTTGGCGAAAAACACCTGATCGCCTTCCACGAACGCGGCTGGATCAAACAGCCTGCCGATATTTTCCGTCTGGCCAAGGACGAGGAAAAACTGACGGCTCTGCGCCGCGAGGACGGCTATGGCGATACCAGCGTCAGCAACCTGATCGCCGGTATCAATGCGCGCCGCACCATCAGTCTGGACCGCTTCCTGTTCGGGCTCGGTATTCCTGATATTGGCGAACAGACTTCGCTAATCCTCGCCCGCCATTTCGGATCGTGGGAGGCACTCAAGGCCGCCGCTATCGAAGCTTCAAAGGGCATCCCCAGTGAAGACTGGTATGATCTGGCCGCTACCCACGCCATTTCCCCGCGCGTTATGGAACAGTTGGCCACCACCGAAGTGCCCGCCACCGCACCGTGGGCAGATGGGGCCATGGATATGAACCTGAAACAGGTCTTCCCCGCTCTGGCTGCCCCTGCCCGCCGCAGCCTTGCTGAAAAGGCCGAGGACTGGGCAGGTGTCGTTCGCCTTGCCGATATTGCCCGTAACCACGGCCCTAGCGAGATGCTGAACCAGATCGGCGGCGTGTCCGGTGTTGGCCCCGTCGCCGCCCGCACGCTGGCGCAGTTTTTCCACGAGCCACACAATCTTCAGGTGATCGAAGCTCTGGAATCCGAACTGGAAACCATTGTCGCCATGGAACAGGCCCGAACCGATACTGCGGTCGCGGGCAAGACCGTGGTGTTCACCGGATCGCTGGAAAAATTCACGCGTGACGAGGCAAAAGCACGCGCAGAAAGCCTTGGCGCTAAAGTCTCGGGTTCCGTTTCCAAAAAAACAGATTATTTGGTCGCCGGTCCCGGCGCGGGCTCCAAACTCAAGGATGCCGAAAAGCACGGGGTGCAGGTTTTGACCGAGGACGAATGGCTCGCCCTCATCAGCTGAGGACTGAGGGTTCGAGTATGCGAGCGGTCGCTATCGACTTCGAGACGGCAAACGAGCAGCGCGCCAGCGCCTGTTCGATCGGACTGGCGTGGATCGAGAATGGTCGCGTCACCCACCGCGAAACCCACCTGATCCGGCCGCCGGAAATGCGTTTTGCGCCGGTCAATATCCGCATCCACGGCATTACTCCCGACATGGTCGAGGATGCGCAAGAATTCCCCGACGTTCTGGCCAGCCTGCGCGAGCGCATAGATGGCTGCGACATGGTGCTGGCCCACAATGCGGGCTTTGACATGAGCGTGGTGCGCGCCAGTTGTGACGCCTATGCTCTGTCCTATCCCGAGTTCGACTATCTGTGCACGGTCAAGGTGGCCCAGAAAGTGTGGTCCGATCTGGGCTCGGCACGTCTGAATGTGCTGGGCGACCATCTCGGCATCGCCTTCAAACACCATGATGCAGGCGAAGATGCCTTTGTCTGTGCCGAAATCGCCCTTGAAGCCATGAGACTGCGCGAGGCGCAAACCCTGCATGATCTGGCTGGTAAAACCCAGGTCAGCATCGGCAAGATGTCGTCCAACGGTTATTCGGCCTGTTCGGCCCCGCGCGCAGCTCGGCCGCGCAGCAACAACGCCCCCAGCGTCTTCTCGGATGTCTATCGCCCCGTGCCCGGCATGCCCCGTTCCATGGATGGAAAACGGGTTGTATTTTCGGGGCAGCTCACACGTTTTTCGCGTAACGAAGCCCAAGAAATCGCTGGACGTTTTGGTGCCCGCGTCATGGGCTCGGTCAGCGCCAAGACCGACTGGGTCGTGGTCGGTAATGGTGCCGGATCAAAGCTGGACCGCGCCCGCCATCTGGGCCTGAAACTGCTGTCTGAAGCCGATTTTCTGGACCTTATTACTGTTAAATCTTGACGCAAGGTCATGTTTTAAAAGCATAAAACACAGTAATTTTAGGTCTTGTTTATAACGCAATCTGGCAGCAACCTGTGGTCAACGGATCCGCTCCCCCTATGAACTGACCTCGTGATCCGACCTTGGGAAGTAGACACCATGAAGACCATGATTTTCGCCGCTGCTGCTCTGGCCGTTTCGGCCATGGCGGCACCCGCTCTGGCCAGTGACCCGACCGGCCTGTGGCAGACCCCGACCAATGGCGGTCAGGTCCGCATCGAACGCTGTGGCAGCGCCCTGTGCGGCACGCTGGTCACCTCGTCGCACATCCGCGCCAATCCCGATGTCCGTGATGCCCGCAACAAGGACGAGAGCCAGCGCGGTCGCACCCTGCGCGGCCTGCGTATGTTGTCGGGCTTTACCGGCGGCCCGTCCGAATGGCGCGGCGGCTCGGTCTATAATCCCGAGGATGGCGGCACCTATCGCGGCACCATCACCATGACCAATGACAACACCCTGCGTCTGCGCGGTTGCATCGTGGCCCCGTTGTGCAAGACCCAGACCTGGACCCGCGTTCAGTAATCCGGTCACAAGCCCAATAAAAAGCCCCGTAGCCAAGGCTGCGGGGCTTTTTCATATCATATCAGCGCCGCGACGATGGACAGCAGCGTCGCCGTCACCACTGCATTCAACGCCATGCCAAGGCCCGCATAGGCCCCTGCGGTTTCGCTGACCTGAAAGGCACGGGCCGAGCCTACGCCGTGGGCGGCAACCCCGACTGCAAAGCCGCGCACCCGATAGTCGCGTATCCGCATCAGGTTCAGCATCGGCGTGGCCACCATGGCCCCCAGTACTCCCGAAAAAATAATGATGATGGCCGCCAGTGCCGGAATGCCGCCCAGCGTCGTCGCCACGGCCATCCCCACCGGTGTGGTGGTCGAACGCGGCGCGATCGAGGCCATGATGTCCAGCGGAGCCCCAAACATCCACACAATACCGACAGCCGAAACAATGGCCGTCATGGCCCCCGCCAGTACCGCCAAGGCAAGCGGTGCGGCCAGTTTGCGTATGGCCTTGCGCTGTTCCCAGATCGGCACCGCCATAGAGACGACGGCGGGTCCCAGCAGGAAACTGATCATCGCGGTCGAGGCGACATAGGTGTCATAGGCCGTGCCCGTCACCCACAGGGCCGCGATAATCACAGGCACCGACCACAAAACCGGATGGGCCAGCGGATGCCGCCCCAATTTCTGTGACAGACGGTCCATACCCGCAAAGGCCAATACCGTGACCGACAGCCACAACAGCGTCGTGAACAGATCAGGCACCGTCATGCTTCCGATCCTTGTGTTCCATACGCCGGACGGCCCACTGGAAGACCAGCGCCGTCACCACCAGCGTCAGAAGGGTGGAAATCACAGTGGCGACAATAATAGCCACGCCATGACGGGCCAGAACCGGCCCTTCGTTCATCAGCCCGACCGCTGCCGGCACGAACATGATGGCCAGATGCGTCGTTAGCCACCCTGTCACCACTTCTAGTGACGGGCGTTCGCGGCGCACCAAGGCCAGCCAGACCAGCAAGAGCGCCATGCCGATCACCGATCCCGGCACAGGCACGCCTGCAAACCGGTGAACAGCCTCCCCCGCCATCTGGCAGATGAGAAGAAGGGCAATGGCTCCCAGCATATTTACAGCGCCCTTATAACGGGGCCGTCTGTGCCTTCAGCCACGCCAGCGCGGCTTCGTCCTTCTGGACACCATCGGCCAGCAGAGGCGAGACCTTGGCCCACACCTCGGCATGATAGGCATCCACATAGGCGCGTTCCTGCGGCGTCAGCATATCAAGATCGATCAGTTTGCGATCCAGCGGGGCCAGAGTCAGTTGTTCAAAGCCGTGGAAAGCTCGCTCGCCGCCCTCGGGCACACTCGGAGCGGTTACGACCTGAAGCGTCTCGATACGGATGCCCCAATCGCCTTCACGGTAATAGCCCGGCTCGTTGGACAGGATCATACCCGTCAGCAATGGCTGGCTGGTGCCCCATTGGGCAATACGTTGCGGGCCTTCGTGGACACCGAGGTATGAGCCGACACCGTGGCCGGTGCCGTGGTCATAATCAAAACCGGCATTCCACAGCGGTTGGCGGGCGACAGCATCCAGCTGCATGCCCGATGTTCCCTGCGGGAAGCGGATCACGGCCATAGCGATATGACCCTTCAGGACCAGGGTGAACATACGGCGCTGTTCATCCGTCCCCTCACCAATGGCCATGGTGCGGGTGACGTCCGTGGTGCCGTCCAGATACTGGCCGCCACCGTCCACCAGCAGCAGGCTGCCCTTTTCCATCGGACGGATCTTGGCCCCGACCGGCTTATAGTGCGGCAGGGCACCATTGGCGGCGACACCAGCAATAGTGTCGAACGACAGGTCTTTCAGCTCGCCCGTCGCCTCGCGGAAACCTTCTAGGGCTTCAACGATGGCGCGCTCATTCGGCAGGTTTTCCTGCGCGACCGTATCCACCCAGTGCAGGAAGCGCGTCAGGGCCGCGCCGTCACGGATGTGGGCGCGGCGGCTGCCCTCGATCTCGATCTCGTTCTTGCAGGCACGCGGAATGGCGCACGGGTCCATGGCGCGAACCACGCTGGCACCGGCCTGTTCCAGTTGCTCGAAATACCAAGCCGACGAAATGGCCGGATCAATCACAACCTTCTGGCCCGACAGCGAGGCCAGAGCGCCTTCCAGCGCGGCAGGAGCTTCCAGCGTGACCTCATTGCCCAGCCATGCCGGCAGTTCATCGGTGATCTTGGCCGGATCAAGGAATATGGTGGCCGAACCATCGGCACGCACAATGGCCTGACCCAGCGGCAACGGTGTGCGGATCACATCGCCACCACGGATATTGAACAGCCATGCCAGCGACGACGGCGCGGTCAGAACCGCCACATCGCCGCCCTTGGCCGCAATCGCCTTGCCAATACGCTCGCGCTTGGAGGCAGCGCTTTCACCGGCATATTTATCGGGGTGCGGTACCACAGGGGCCTGAGGCTGGTTGGGGCGATCGCTCCACGCCAGATCAATTGGGTTGCCGTCCACGGGCTTGAGCTTGCCGCCCGCCTTTTCGACAGAAGCACGCAAGGCGTCCAGCGCATCGGGGCTGTGCAGACGCGCATCATAGCCGATGACCTGACCGGCCTTCACGTTTTTAGACAACCATGCATTCTGTTCGTTCAGCGGCACACGCGCGAACAATGCGGCATCGGTCTGAGCCTTGGCCTGAACCGTATAGCGACCATCCACAAAAACCGTAGCACTGTCGGCAAACACAACGCCCGCCCCTGCCGAGCCGGTAAAGCCGGTCACCCATGCCAGACGCTCGTTGGCATCGGGCAGATATTCGTTCTGGTGTTCATCCTCGTGCGGGACCAGCAGGCCATCAAGGCCCTGTTTCGCCATTTCGGCACGCACCAAAGGCAGGTGTTTCGCGCCAAACGAGGGGTCGGTGGTTTCGTCGAAGGTCTGTCTCATAGCCTTTGACTACGCCCGACCGCCGTCGGGGGCCAGAGCCTCCGACGGCGTTTAGGCGGTTTTTATGCCTTGCGCAGTTGCAGGGCCGACCAGGCATCATTGTGGATGGTCTGTTCCACCACAAAACCCAGCGGGCGATAGGCATCGAGGATGCGGTCTTCCTGCGTGCGCAGCAGACCCGACAGGATGGCCACGCCACCCGACTTCAGGGCCTGCGCAATCTCGGGGGCCAGTTCGACCAGCGGAGCCGCCAGAATATTGGCGAACACCAGATCATAGGGCGCATTCTTGGCCACGCGGGCATCGTTCAGGCCGCTGGCGAAATAGAACTCGCACTTGGCATCGTTGATATCGGCGTTTTCATTGGCGATACGGGCCGAGGCCTCGTCAATATCGGTGCCGACAGCAATCGGGGTGCCGGTCTTGGCCGCAGCAATGGCCAGAACGCCGGTGCCGCAACCGACATCCAGAACCTTCTCGAAGGTCTCGCCCTTCTCCAGCAGCTTGTCGAACGCATCCAGACAGCCAACGGTCGTGCCGTGGTGGCCTGTGCCGAACGCTGCGCCCGCATCGATCTTCAGGGTCACGCGGCCTTCAGGCACCTTGCCTTGGTCGTGTGCGCCATAAACAAAGAAACGACCGGCCTCGACCGGCGGCAGGCCCGACAGGCTCATGGCCAGCCAGTCCGCATCGGCCAGCTTCTCAACAATCACTTCCAGACCTTCGACGGCGCGCAAATGGGCCTCGATGCCCTTGGCTTCCTCGTCCGTGGTCGGGAAGGCGTCGATACGCCAGATGCCCAGATCTTCATCCTCTTCGAGGATCGAATAGGTCGCGCCTTCCAGCAAAACGTCCGCATCGATAGCCGAAGCTGCCGTCTCGGCCGGAACGCGCAGGCCGCGAGCAATTATCTGAAGAGCAGATTCCGACATTTCCAAAAATCACCGATATGATAACAAAAGACGACGGGACTGTTTTTTAGTCAGTCCGCCACATTCATGGGTTGGGGATTACATGGCCAAAGCACCAACGGAAACAAAGTCCGCCGCGCCGAAGGCGGCTGCAACCACTTCCAAGCCCAAGGCGGCTGCGAAGTCGCCCGCTTCTGCCGCAAAAGCGGCGACGGGTGAAGTAAAAACAACAAAGGCCACTGCGGCTCCCAAGGCAACGACGGCAAAAGCATCTACAAAACCGGGGGCTGCGGCCAAAACCGCGACGACCAAAGCGCCAGCAACCAAGGCTGCGGCGACAAAGGCCACTGCGCCTAAGGCGACTGCCACCAAGACACCGACCACACCAAAGACTGCGCCTGCCAAGGCTCCTGCGGCAAAGGCTCCCGCAACAAAGGCCGCTTCAACAAAGGCCGCTGCAAAACCCGCGGCGACCAAAACTGTGGCCACCAAGGCTTCGGCAGCCAAATCTACGACGGCAAAAGCTCCCGCCAAGGCTGCCACATCAAAGGCCACAGCGCCAAAGGCCGCGCCTGCGCCCAAGCCCGCCCCGCCCGTGGCTGCGCCCACTCCCGCACCGGAAGCCGCCAAGCCTTCGCCCAGTGCAGAGCCGGTTCGTGCCCCGCTGCCCGAGATTCCGGCTCCACCCGCCGCTCCGCAGCCTGCGCCAGCTCCGGCTGTTGCCAGCCCAGAAGCGCACGCCGCCGAAAATCCCAAGCGGGGCTTTTTTGCGAGCCTCTTGGCACTGTTCGGCAAACAATAAGCATTTTGGCAAATTATCGAAAAAGGGCCGGTGGCATTGCCACCGGCCCTTGTTCATTGCGGCATCACATCTGGACCGATCAGTCCGCCAGATCTTCCGACAAAATGGCCATTTCAAACATGAACGAACCGGCTTCATCCTCGTCCTCGAAGACCACACCGATGAACTCGTCATCGACATAGACTTCGGCAGAGTCGGCAACCTTGCGGGCCTTCACCTTGATGCCGCCGTGGTTGAAGGTGCGCTTCAGGTGGCTCTCGACTTTTTTGAGATCGGATTCTGTCACGGGGATAGCCTCGTTAATACTTATTTGCGCGGACCCTAGAGAAGCCGCCCGCCGATGTGAAGCCCGCAGATCAAGCGTCCACAGGACGGTAGAGAACATCGATAGCCGTCAGATCACATAATCATAAACGACATCGGACAAGGTGTGGTCCATCGTGCGGGCGGGCGTCGCATCGGTCGGACAATTGACCATGCGCGCCGGAACCCCTGCTACGGTGCAACCTGCCGGAACCGGTTTCAGAACCACCGAACCCGAAGCCACCTTGGCATAGTCGCCGATTTCGATATTGCCCAGCACCTTGGCCCCTGCCCCCAGCAACACGCCACGGCCAATCTTGGGGTGACGGTCGCCGCGCTCTGCGCCTGTGCCGCCCAATGTCACGGCATGCAGCATAGAAACCTCGTCGCCGACCACAGCGGTTTCACCGATCACAATGCCTGTCCCATGATCCACAAACACACCCTTGCCGATGCGGGCCGCCGGGTGGATATCCAACTGGAACAACTCAGAAATACGGCTCTGGAAGTGGAAAGCTAATGTGTCGCGATCCTGCTGCCATAACCAATGCGCCACACGCCAAGCCTGAAGCGCCTGATACCCTTTGAAATACAGGAACGGCTGCAAAGGTGTGCGAATGGCCGGATCACGTTCCAGCACAGCCAGTAGATCCGCCTCGGCCGCCGCCACCGTCGCCGGATCGGCCCGAAATGCCGACAAGGCCACTTCGCGTACCGTCATGGCTCCTAGTTCGGAATCGCCCAGTTTACGCGCGATCTGAAAGCTGAGCGCCGCCGCCAGATTATCGTGTGACAGGATGACCGAGTGCAGGTGCGACGCCAGTTGCGGCTCCTCGCGCGCTGCATTCTCTGCGGCTGCCCGCAACGACATCCACAAGTCCTGTTGGCGGGTATCTCCCGCCGATGAAACAACTTCCAGCTTGGCCATATAACTTCCTGTTCCGGCCCTATCTTACGCCGACAGCATGGCCTGCGCCAGTTCGCGTGGCAGAGGACCATCGCCGTTCAGGCTTTGGTGAGCCATATGGTAGGCCCGATAGACGGTCGCCACTGTCAAACTGTCGCGAACAGCCCCGCGCCCGACTTCTTCCAGCACGGTCAGGTAAGGCACGCGCACCGATACCAGAACCTCTGTCGGATCGGGATCAACCTCGGTGTCCTCCAGCCCCCATGCCAGCCAGCACATGGCCCGCTCGTCGGTCGTAGAGTTGGACAGATCCATATCCAGCGCCGCCACCCAGTGCCGGGCGGTCAGGCCCGCCTCTTCTTTCAACTCGCGCTGGATGGCCTCAAACGGGTCTTCGTCCTCCGGCGCACCGCCCTCGGGCATTTCCCACGAATAGCGCATCAGGGCGAAACGGTGCTGGCCCACCATGGTCACCGTGCCATCGTCATGCAGCGGTAAGACGCCCGCGCCGATATTTTTGGGACGCACCACCCAGTAATCGGCCTTCATTCCCGTGGGGGCCGTGACCGGATGGCGGGTGACCCGCATCCACGGATTTTCGATCAGAACCTCTTGCCCATGACTTTGCCATTTCGGGGCTTCGGGCAGGTCTTTGGCCCAGACGGGATCGATTTGTTCGATAATCTTCATGCCACCACTATGGCGTTTGACACACCGAAAACCTAGCTATGGAGTATGACTGACGCTCACTCGCCCGACCTGCCCCTGCCCGTCCGCTCCCAAGAGCTGCTTCATCGTCTGGCCACGCGCCGCTCGGCTCCGGCCCAGCAACTGGCGGCCCCGGCTCCCGAGGGGGAAGACCTGAAAATCCTGCTGGAACTGGCGCTTCGCTCGCCCGATCACGGCAAGCTGGCCCCGTGGCGTCTGGTGGTTCTCGGTGCACAAACCCGCGCAGAGATCGTTGAAAAACTGGCCGCCATGACCCATCGCCTGCCCGATCCGGTCAAGGGCAAGGCGGTGCTGTCCAAGCTGGCCAATCCGCCGCTGACCATCCTTGTCGTCTCCTCACCCGTACACGGCCACAAGGTGCCGGTGTGGGAACAGGAACTGTCCGCCGGTGCTGTGTGTATGAACATCGAACATGCCGCCAATGCACTGGGTTACAGCGCCAGTTGGATCACCGACTGGTACAGCTTCGATGCCGAGGCACTGGCATTGTTCGACATCAAGGACGGCGAGAAGATCGCCGGTTTCATCCATATCGGCACCCTGCCCACCGCGCCGCTGGAGCGCCCGCGCCCGCAGGTGTCCGAGCGGGTGGAAATCCTACCCTAAAAGATCAAAGGCCCGAACCATGGTTCGGGCCTTTTGCTTATCCGTCTTCGCTCGCGCGGATTGTGTCTTCCGGCACCGGCTTGTGGACCAGTGACACCAGCACCACCGACACGATCATCAACAGGAACCAGCTACCGAACTTGGTGAAGGACACCATCTGCCAGCCTGCCGCCTGATCCGGATAGGTCCATGCTCGCCCGAAAGTGGCCAGATTTTCAGCAATCCAGATAAACAACGCCACCAAGAAATACCCCAGCAGCAAGGGCATGGAGCGGCGTCTCCGGTCGGTCTTGAACCAGAACCAGCCGCGTACGAAAATCAGCGCCGTCGCGATAAACAACACCACACGAATATCGGGCAGCCAGTGGTGCGCGAAGAAGTTCACATAGATGGCCGCCGCCAGCAGATAGGTCTGCCACATCGGCGGATAGTGCTTCACCCCGATATGAAACACGCGCTGGACACGGGCGATATAACTGCCCACCGCCGCATACATGAAACCGGAAAACAGCGGCACGGCCCCGATCCGCAGGAAGCTGTCCTCTGGGTAAATCCACGACCCGTGATAGGTCTTGAACAACTCCATCACTGTGCCCGCAATATGGAACAGAAAGATGGTCTTTGCCTCGTCCCAGCTTTCCAGCTTGAAGGCCAGCATCAGCCCCTGAATGGTCAGCGCCCCGATCACCAGAAAATCATAGCGGCTGATCAGGCTGTTCTCCGGCCAGAACAGATAGGTGCCGACAATCAGCGCCAGCAAGGCCCCGCCAAACAGACAGGCCCATGCCTGTTTCAGGCCGAACCACAGGAACTCGTAGGCATAGCCCCGCCAGCGCCCTTTATCGGCCCAGCCTTCTGCCCGCGCCATCAAACGGCGGCCAAGCGCTTCGAGCGGCAGTGTCGTTTTGTCGTTCATATCCGTCCGCGCATTTGGTGCCCGACATAACAAAGGCGGCCACTAGAGAGTGACCGCCCCTGATTATCCAGCGATACCGCGAAACCTGTTAGGCGTCAGCGGTTTCGTCTTCGCCTTCCGCCTCTTCGGCAGCGAATTCTTCGGCGGTGACGTACTCGGCACCTTCGGAATCCAGAACCCACAGGCCCAGGAAGGTTTCGTGTTCCGGCGTCAGGTCTTCATCCACGACGTCGCCCTTATAGAGGCCGACGCTGCTGTAATCGAACTCCAGCTGCAGTTCTTCGGCCAGCTCGACCAGTTCTTCGGCCAGACGGCGCGAATAGCCGATGACTTCGGACTCGTTGGTGAATTCGTCGGACAGCGTGTTGACCTCGGCATCTTCGGAGCCTTGGGTCGCGGTCGTGATGACGATGGTATAGGCGGTCATGGTATTTTTCCTGACTTTAAGTCTCTGCATTGCCCGCTACAGGCTTATACCGACTTAATGAAGGCCGGACGGAAGATTGGCGGTGCATAACCGCCAATGGGATTAATCCTTGGAGCCGCGATAGTTCCGTTTGGTGGCGCGATAGTTTTTCTGTGACGCAGCGAGACGGCGACGTTCGGCATCGCGGGCGGTCTTGTCCACCTTGTCCTTGGCCTCGGCCATTTCCAGCTGAAGCTGCACAAAATGGGTCCAGCGGTCCTGCGTCAGCGAGCCATCCTTGATGGCCCCCTGCACCGCACAGCCCGGCTCGCTGATATGGCTGCAATTGCTGAATTTGCACTGGGTCATCAGCTCTTCGACATCATCGAAGACCTCGGCCACCCCTTCTTCGGTATCCAGCAAACCGATCTCGCGGATACCCGGTGTGTCCACCAGCATTCCGCCGGACGGCAGCACAATCAACTCGCGGTGACTGGTGGTGTGGCGGCCCTGATCGTCGGTCTCGCGCACTTCGCGCGTAACCATACGGTCCTCGGACAGCAAGGTGTTGACCAGTGTGGACTTGCCCACACCCGATGATCCGATCATCACACAGGTCTCGCCCGCACGGACATAGGACAGGAAATCGTCCAGCCCCTGCCCACTGCGCGACGAGATCGCCACCACCGGACAGTCGATGTCCTGATCGCGCATCTCGGCAATCTTTTCGGCAGCATTATCAACCAGATCGGCCTTGGTCAGCACCACCACCGGCTGCGCCCCGCTCTGGCGCACAGCCGCCAGATAGCGCTGGATACGACGCAGGTTCAGATCGGCATTCAGCGACGTGACGATAAAGGCCACATCGACATTGGCGGCGATAATCTGGGTCGCGCGCGAGGCATCCTCGATGGCCCGGCGTACCAGCGCCGATTTGCGCGGCAGGACAGCCTGAACCGTGCCGATACCGGCCTTCTTGTCCATCAGCAGCGCGACCCAATCACCCACGCATGGCTGGCCGATATCATCGGCTTCGTGCAGCAGGCGCCCTGTCGGGCGCGCTGTGACAGGGCCGTTTTCGGTTACGACCGTATAGCTGCCGCGTTGTTGCAGCACGACACGTCCGGCAATGAAGCCGGAACGTGCATATTTCTTTTGGAAGGCGTCTGCGAAATAATCGATCCAGCCATAACGCTCGATCATTTCGCCATGCTCCGGCTAAGCTCTGCGCCGCCGCGCATCAGCCGCGACCGCGATAGGTCGGAACGCCCTGTTCGGGAATCCACACACCTTCCGGTGCCGGACCCGACTGCCAGAATACGTCGATCGGGATACCGCCGCGCGGATACCAATAACCACCGATCCGCAGCCATTTGGGTTGCAGCAGGTCGTTCAGACGACGACCGATCGACACTGTGCAATCCTCGTGGAAAGCGCCGTGGTTACGGAAGGACGTCAGATAAAGCTTCAGCGACTTGGACTCGACCAGCCACTCACCCGGCACATAGTCGATCACCAGATGGGCAAAGTCCGGCTGGTTCGTCACAGGGCACAGGCTGGTGAACTCGGGGGCCGTAAAGCGCGCCACATACAAGGTGTCATTATGCGGGTTCGGCACCCGCTCCAGCACGGCCTCTTCAGGATTGGTCGGCGCCCCCGTCTGGGTGCCGAGCTGGGAAAGGCCGTCTGTGTAGTGCGACATGGGATACCGTAGGTCTTTATTGGGCTTGCGTCCGACCGGCGAACACAGCCAGTCTAACAGCAGGGGATTTCGGGGACCACATAGGATGACAAGCGCCTTCGTTCAAATCATTGCCGTCATCGGCATGATTTTGATGGCCGTTCTGGCGGTTCGTCTCTGGAATACCGAAGCGCCATCCCTGCCTCTATCCAGCTTCAGGCTGAGCTTACCCTCGCCGTCCAGCACGATTTTTACAGAATCTGCGCCCGAAGAGGGTTGCCCGACACAGGCCAGCACCGACACTTTGGCCTCCACCAGCACAGCCAATATCGCGGATGCCGCGCCGAAGTGGCGTATTCCTCCGACTCCGACCGAATATGACTACCCCGCCGCCGCTCTCCGCAAAGGCATCAGCGGCGAAGCGACAATAGCCTGTAATGCCCAACCTTCAGGCCGTGTGGAAAACTGCATCATCGGTACAGAAACACCAACCGGATACGGCTTTGGCGCATCCGCTGTACAGATCGTCAAGCGTGGCTGTCTCAACCCCTACACTCCGGAGCAAGGCGCTGTAGCGTTTACCGTCCGTGTGCCCTTCAACATGGAATGACATGCTCCTTTCGGTCTGAGCCATGCCAGTTCCACTCTATTATTCCACCGCAAATCGCGACCAATTTATAGCGTAAGCCATGACATACTCTTTCAAATCGATCTTGATCTCTGCCGCGGTTTCACTTCCGCTTCTGGCGACAGTGTCTCCATCAATGGCTCAAGCTCGATGGAAGACCCCGCCAGCCATCGGCGAGGACAGCATCCCGACCAAAGCCTTGGAAGAAGGGGTTTCGGGCGAGGCGACGATCAGCTGCACAGCCACCGCATTGGGCGTCGTCGACACCTGTAGCATTGAGAGCGAGCGTCCCGAAGGCTACGGCTTTGGACAGGCAGCGATCACCATACTTCAAAGCGGTGCCTTGCATCCTTCGGAAGATGGAGAAGCCATTGCAGCGTTTCGCACCCGCATCCCCTTTAATGTCGAGGAACTCCCTCCTCCTGCCCCGATGAGATCGCCCGAGTGGGAAAGAGCGCCACGTCCCACAGCCAATGACTATCCTCAACGCGCAATAGATGCCGGCGTCTCCGGAGGCGCTGCTATAACTTGCATCGCCGCAGCAAGCGGCATTCCGGAGAACTGCCAAGTCCTACAGGAAAAACCCGAAGGGTATGGTTTTGGTGAAGCCGCTTTAAAAATCGTGAAGCGCGGTCGATTGCGCGAGGGCGACTGGCTGCCCGGCGGTAGTTTTGTAGTCGTTATTCCATTCTCGATCCATTAGGCCACTTGCTTACCGCCACAGGCTCGACCTCGGCCAAATCCGTGTTATCCGTAGCCAAACAAAACGCACCGGAGGACACCCATGGCCATTCCTGCTTCCCTGCAAAAAGGGCTGAAGCTGCCTGTTATCTCGTCGCCGATGTTTCTGGTTTCCGGTCCCGATCTGGTGGTCGAGGCGTGCAATAACGGGGTCATTGGCACCTTCCCGTCGCTGAACCAGCGCACCACTGAGGGCTATCGCGACTGGCTGGTCGAGATCAAATCGCGCCTGAACCCCGATGCGGCGGCCTTTGGCGTAAACCACATCGTTCACAATACCAACGACCGCCTGATGGCTGATCTGGCTGTCACTATCGAGCATGAGGTGCCGCTCGTCATCACTTCGCTGGGGGCCGTGGCCGATGTGGTGAAGGCGGTTCAGAGCTATGGCGGCAAGGTCTTCCACGACATCGCCACGGTGCGTCACGCGCAAAAAGCCGCCGAAGCCGGCGTGGATGGCCTGATCCTTGTGGCCGGTGGCGCGGGCGGCCATGCGGGCATCATCAACCCGTTCGCCCTGGTGAACGAGGTGCGTCGCTTCTTTGACGGCACCATTATTCTGGCCGGTGCAATTTCGACGGGTCAGGATGTTGCCGCCGCCCTGATGATGGGGGCCGACTTCGCCTATATGGGCACCCGCTTCATCAATACGACCGAGGCACAGGCCGACGCCGCCTATCAGGCCATGATTATCGACAGCGGCGCGACCGACATCATACACACCCCCGCCGTCTCGGGGATTCCGGCAAACTTCATGATCCAATCCCTGATCGACAATGGCATCGATCCAAAATCCCTGCCAGAACACAAGCTGGATATGGGCGAGGAAGCCAAGGCGTGGAAAACCATTTGGTCAGCCGGTCACGGCGTCGGCGCTATCCATGATGTGCTTCCAACGGCCAAGCTTATTGGGCGGCTTACGGATGAATTTTCGCAAGCCTGTTTGGATTTTGACACAAAACGACGTTAAGCGGGCGCATCCCTAGACGCAGCGGAGCTCCTATGCGCCTCACAGTAACCGCCCTCGCCCTTGTTCTTGCCTCCACCGCCCTGCCGGCCACAGCCATGGCCCAGTCGGGTTCGTGGAACGTCTCCGTAGGCGCAGGTACCGACAACCGTTCCAAGGATATTTCCAAGTCCGATGGCGAAGCCTTCGTCTGGGGCGAAGCCCTGTGGGAAAACGACAGCGGATTCTTCTATGCCGGTCCGGCTTTCGAGACGATCAAGAGCGGCGGTTCGGACCTTGAGGTCGAACTGGGCGGCGGCATTCGTCCGCAATGGGCCGGTTTCGATTTCGACCTGAACGCGACCCACAAATGGCGTCTGGATTCCAATCCGGGCGTCGATGACGATGCGTGGGAGTTCACCGCCGATATGAAACGCACCATCGGTCCGGCCAAGGCTCGCCTGCGTCTTCAGCACTCGCCGGACGGCACCGGTTCGGTCAAGGCGTGGACATGGGTGTCTGCTCAGGCCGGTTGGGACTTCACCGACAAGCTGAGCGCCTCGGCCGAGATCGGTCACCGCGATCAGGACAATGCCGTCAGCTATACCGGCTACAATATCGGCGTCGGCTATATGCTGACCAAGGACCTAGAGCTGGACGTCCGCTGGCACGGCAATGATTCCGACATGCCGGGCGAGCAATATAAGGAAGCTCTGGTCGCCAGCGTCGCCTACGCCTTCTAGGGCCAGACGCAACAGATATGAAAAAGGGGCCGGATGGCCCCTTTTTTATGCCGCCTGTCCGGCCACAGCCTTCACGACAGCGGCCATATCCGCCCCCGTAGGCTGCTGCGCCAGTCTCAGCCCGAACTCGGGCAGGATCGCCAGCAGGTGATCGAAAATATCGGCCTGAATGTCTTCGTATTCGGCCCACGCGGTCGTCGCCGTGAAGCAATAGATTTCCAGCGGCAGACCGCTTTCATCCGGTGCCATCTGACGCACCAGTTGCGTCATCTGCGGGTTCAGGCGCGTGTGGTTTTTGAGGTACTGCTTCACATAGGCCCTGAAGGTGCCCAGATTGGTGGCGCGGCGGGTATTGACCGGATCGCGGCCACTCTCGACCAGTTGCGCATTCCAGCGGGCCAGCTCGTCGGACTTTTCAGCCAGATAGTCATCGATCAGCATGATCCGGCGCATATGGTTGCGCTCGTCCTCGCTCAGAAAACGCACACTGTTCTGGTCAATCAGCAGCGAGCGTTTGATCCGGCGGCCACCGCTTTCCTGCATCCCGCGCCAGTTCTTGTAGCTCTCGTTGATCAGCCGCCATGTCGGGATGGTGGTGATGGTCTTGTCCCAGTTCTGGACCTTGACTGTGTGCAAGGCGATGTCGATCACATCCCCATCGGCATTCAGTTGCGGCATCTCGATCCAGTCACCGACACGCAGCATGTCATTCGAGTTCAACTGAACCGACGCCACCAGCGACAGGATGGTGTCCTTGAACACCAGCATCAGAACCGCCGCCAAGGCCCCGAGACCCGACAGCAACAACAAGGGCGACCGGTCGATCAGGGACGCAATCACCAGAATGGTGCCGATCGCATAAACGACCAGTTTCACCACCTGCACATAGCCCTTGATGTTGCGACGATGCGCCCGCTCCGAACGGGCATAGAGGGCGTTGGCCATGTCGAGCGCCGAACCGATGGCCAGAACGACCGCGACAATGGTCAGGGCCGCCGCAACATTCTGGACCACCGTCACCACTGAAGGATGCAGATGCGGCACAGAGGCAATACCCAACTGGACAATCAGCGTCGGCACAACCCGCGACAGGTTCCGCACGACGGGTCGCAACAGGCTATCCAGCTCGTCGGTAGCCCGCTCTACCAGCTTCAATAATATGCGGGTCAGCCCGCGCCGGACTATAAAATCGGCGGCAACGGCCACCAGAACCAGAAGGCACAACCCCGCCAACATTTCAGCCATAGGGAAGTCTGCGAGACGGGCGCGCAAGGCGTCGTATTGCTGCATGGCACAAAGCTAATGACCCGTACCCGCCATGTGAACCCCGACATAGCGCCACAGTGCGCATTAAAAAGGCCGCATTCCCTGAAGACTGCGGCCTCTCGTCATAAACGCGGTATCAGGACAGGGCCTGATCCAGATCGGCGATCAAGTCTTCGATGTTCTCGACACCGACTGACAGGCGGATCAGGTTGTCGGTGACACCACTGGCCTCGCGCACATCCTTGGGGATGCTGGCATGGGTCATGATGGCCGGATGGTTTACCAGGCTTTCGACACCGCCGAGGGACTCGGCCAGCGTGAAGACCTGCACCCGCTCCAGAACGCGCTTGGTGCGTTCCAGATCGCCGTCGATCACCACCGACACCATACCGCCGAAACCGCCCGTCATCTGGCTCTTGGCCAGTGCGTGTTGCGGGTGGCTTTCCAGACCCGGATAGATAACCTTTTGCACGCCCGCGCGGCCTTCCAGCCACTTGGCCAGCGTGATGGCATTTTCACAGTGGGCCTTCATGCGAAGGGCCAGCGTCTTCAGGCCACGGTTCACCAAGAAGGCGTCGAACGGCCCCATCACGCCGCCGATGGAGTTCTGGAGGAACTTCAACTGCGCGGCCATTTCCGCATCCTTGGCCACCAGAACACCGGCAACCACATCAGAGTGGCCGTTCAGATATTTGGTCGCCGAATGCATCACAATGTCGGCCCCCAGGGCCAGCGGTTGCTGGCAATAGGGCGAGGCAAAGGTGTTATCGACCACGAGGATCAGATTGTGCGCCTTGGCCACCTTGGACAGGGCGGCAATATCGGCCAGCTTCATCATCGGATTGGTGGGGGTTTCCACCCACAGCATCCGCGTCTTGTCGGTGATCGCGGCCTCTACAGCCGCGATATCGCTGAGATCGACATAGGCAAAGTCCAGACCCATCGAGCGACGGCGAACGCGCTCGAACAGACGCCACGAACCGCCATACAGGTCATCACCCGTGACGATGTGCGATCCGGCATCCAGCAGCTCCAGCGCCGTCGAGGTCGCCGCCATGCCCGAGCCGAAACCGAAGGCCTGAACGCCGCCTTCGAGGTCTGCGATACAGGCCTCGAACGCCATGCGCGTCGGGTTCTTGCCGCGCGCATATTCAAAGCCCTTATTCACACCGGGGCTTTCCTGCGCGAAGGTCGAGGTGGCGTAGATCGGCATCATAACGGCGCCGGTCGTCGGGTCCGGTTCCTGCCCAGCATGGATGGCGCGGGTCGAGAAGCCTTGATGATTTTTCTTTTCGGTCATCTGCTTAACGGTTCAGGCTGAGGTGGTTGATCAGGTCGGCGCGGGTGATCAGGCCGACGAATTTCTCGCCGTCCAGTACAATGGCCACGCGGTCACGGTCGAACAACGGGATCAGGGCGTCCAGCGTTTCCGAAACCTGCACCGTATCCAGATCTCGCGTCATAGCCGACGATACCGCCTTGGCGAAACGATCCTTGCGGGTGATTTCGTCGGTATTCATCAGGTGGACGATATCGCTCTCATCGACGATGCCGATCAGACGACCGTCCTGAATGACAGGAAGCTGCGAGACGTCGCTGCCACGCATACGTTTGAAAGCCGTGTCGATGGTGTCTTCGGGGCCGACAACGACCACATCACCCATCTCGTATTTGCGGCTAATCAGGTCCGACAGGTTGCCGGTGATCTCGCGTTGCGCCAGACCCTGATCGGCCAGCCAGGTGTCGTTATAGACCTTGGAAAGGTATTTCGCACCGGTGTCGCACACGAAGGTAACGACCGTCTTCGGTTCGGTCTGTTCACGGCACCAACGCAGGGCCGCCGCGATCAGGCAGCCCGACGACGATCCGGCCAGAACGCCCTCTTTCAGCAGCAGATCGCGGGCGGTCGCAATCGATTCCGCATCGGGGATAGAATAGGCTTTGTCGATCAGATTGATATCGGCGGTGTCCGGCACAAAGTTTTGCCCGATACCTTCGACGGTATAGGAGCCATCGGGACCGGGTTTGCCCTCGTTGACGATTCCCGCCAGCGCCGAACCGACCGGATCGGCAAGGATGATTTCGGCCTTCGACCCTTGCGCTTTCAGATAGCGGGCAATGCCGGTGATGGTGCCGCCCGAGCCGATACCGGCCACAAAGGCATCAATATTACCGCCGGTCTGCTCCCAGATTTCCGGTGCCGTCGATTTGAAATGCGCCTCGGAGTTGGCGTCATTGGCGAACTGGTTGACGTAATAGGCACCCGGAATCTGCTGGGCCAGACGCTCGGCCATGTCGGTATAGTATTCGGGGTGGCCATGCGGCACGTCCGAACGGGTCAGACGCACATCGGCCCCCATGGCGCGCAGGTGCTGGATTTTTTCCTTCGACATCTTGTCCGGAATAACCAGCAAGACCTTGTAACCCTTTTGTTTTCCGACCAGCGTCAGGGCCAAACCGGTGTTACCGGCTGTCGCCTCTACGATCGTGCCGCCTGGCTTTAGCCAGCCCTCGTTCTCAGCCACCTCGATCATGGTCAGGGCGATCCGGTCCTTGATAGAGCCACCGGGGTTCTGGTTTTCCAGCTTGAGCAACAGACGGCACTTGCCGGTGTCCAGCTTGGTTACCTCGACCATCGGGGTCTTGCCGATCAGGTCCAGCAGCGAGGCAGCGGGACGGGACAGGGCGGGCGTGTCGGTCAACGACATGGGTCTATGCTCCAAAGCTCTTAGGCCTCAAGGCTGGGCTTCGCGGCCTTCGCGGTCAACTCGTGCAAGTTTTCACCTTTTTGCCCGAAATATTCGCTACAGAGAGCATAATGGCTAAAACTCCGAAACGCCCGGTTGCGGGCCTCCCCGACAAAGACACCCTCCTCGCCTTCCTGCGCGAAGCCGGAGAGGCGGAAAAATCCGACATCGCCCGTGCATTCGGCCTCAAAGGGGCCGAGCGACGCATGCTGCGTGAAATGCTGCGCGAGCTGGAAGCCGAGGGCAAGCTGGGCAAACGCGGCCGCAAGGGCTTTGCCGAGGCCGGCACCCTGCCCCCCGTCGGCGTGGTCGATGTGGTGGCCCGCACCGACGATGGCGAAATGCTGGTCCAGCTGGTCAAGGGCGAGGCCGACGCGCCTCAGGCCGTTCTGATGGCTGACAAGGACCGTCGCGGCCCTGCGCCCGCCATGGGCGACCGCCTGCTGGTCAAGCTCAGCCGTGCGGGCGAAGGCTGGGAAGCGCGCCTGGTCAAAAAACTGGATTCCGACAACAGCAAACTTCTGGGCGTGGTCCGCAAGGGCCATCGCGAGGTTCGCATCGAGCCGGTGGACAAGAAGGACAAGGAGTTCCTTGTCATCCCCGCCGCCCTGTCCGAAGGTCTAAAAGACGGCGATCTGGTTCTGGCCGCCGCCGAAAAGCGCGAAGGCCGCTATGGTCCCAAACGCGGCAAGGTGCTGGAACATATCGGACGCGAGGATGACCCCCGTGCCGCCTCGATCATTGCCATCTATCAGCACAACATCCCTATCGGATTCTCTGAGGCCGTAGAGTCAGAAGCAGGCGATCAGGAAATCCCGACCCTCAAGGGCCGCGAGGACCTGCGCCACATCCCGTTCGTCACCATCGACCCGCAGGATGCGCGCGACCACGACGACGCCGTCTATGCCGAGCGAGACACCGACGAGAAGAACCCTGATGGGTGGGTCGTCTGGGTCGCCATCGCCGATGTGGCTGCCTATGTGCGTCCAAACACCGCGCTAGATCGCGAGGCCCGCGCCAAGGGCAACTCGACCTACTTCCCCGACCGCGTGGAGCCCATGCTGCCGGAAGTGCTGTCGAACGGCCTGTGCAGCCTGAAACAGGGCGAGAACCGCGCCACCATGGCGGTGCGGATGGTGTTCGACAAAACCGGCAAGAAGATCAGCCACAAGTTCACGCGCGGCCTGATGCGTTCGCACGCCAAGCTGTCGTACGAACAGGCGCAGTCCGCCATCGACGGCCAGCCCGACGACACCACCGGCCCGATCATGGATACCATCCTGTATCCACTGTGGAACGCCTATGCCTGCATGCTCAAGGGCCGCGAGCGCCGCGCCCCACTGGCCATCGAAAGCCTGGAGCGCCGCGTGAAGATGTCGCCCGATGGCGGTATCGAAGCCATCCTGCCGCGCAAGTCGCTGGAAGCGCACCGTCTGATCGAAGAGATGATGGTGCAGGCCAATGTCTGCGCCGCCGAGACGCTGGAAAAAGCCCGCACACCGCTGATCTATCGCGTGCACGAGACGCCCAGTCAGGAAAAAATCTTCAACCTGTCGGACTTCCTGCACACGATCGGCAAGTCATGGGCCAAAGGCGAAGCCCCCAATACCAAACGCTTCAACAAGCTATTGGCCGAGGTCAAGGACGGCCCGCATGCCGAGGTCGTCAACGAGGTGGTCCTGCGCACACAGATGCAGGCCTTCTATACGCCATCGAATATCGGCCACTTTGGCCTGAACCTTGACCGCTACGCCCACTTTACCTCGCCGATCCGCCGCTATGCCGACCTGATGGTGCATCGTGGCCTGATCCGCGCGTGTGGCTTTGGCGATGATGGCCTGACCGACCGCGAAATGTCGGAACTGGAAGCGATTGCCGACCACATCACCGAAACCGAGCGTCGTTCGATGGCGGCAGAACGTGCGGCGATGGACCGCTATATCGCGGCCTTCCTCGAAGAACATGTCGGGGCGATGTTTACCGGCCGCATTACCGGCGTGACCCGCTTTGGCCTGTTTGTCCGTCTGGATGAAACAGGGGCCGATGGTCTGGTGCCTGTATCGTCTCTGGGCGACGAATATTTCATCCATGACGACCGCACCCATGCACTGGTCGGCGAGCGTTCGGGCAAGCGTTTCCCGCTGGGCTATAATGTCGAGGTCCTGCTGGTCGAGGCCACGCCGATCACCGGCGGACTGGTCTTGCAGATGATGTCCGACCCTGCCCCGCGCGATCCGAATGCCCCGTCCCCGCGTCTGGGTATGCGCGGTCGCTCCGGCAAGGGCGGTGGCTTCAAGAGTGGCGGCGGCAAGGGCGGACCCAAATCGGCCCACGCCCGCAATGGCGGCAAACCCCATGGTAAGCCTCTGGGCGGCCTGAAAGGCGTCAAAAAGGGCAAGCACAAGTGAACCAACCGTTCGACGCCAAACAGGACCTGCTGGATTCGCCACGCACGGGGGAACGACAACGCCCCCGTGATGCCGCGACCCTGATCCTGACACGCGGCGAACGGAATCTTGAAGTCCTGATGGGTCGCCGCGCGGCAGGCCATGTGTTTATGGCCTCCAAATGGGTGTTTCCGGGGGGGCGGATCGACCCCTCGGATTTTCGCGCCCATGCCAGTGGCCATCTGAACCACGAAACCGCCCGCAGGCTGGAAATGGAGATGCCCGCACGGCGCGCCCGTGCGCTGGCCCTGACGGCTATCCGCGAGACATTCGAGGAAACCGGCCTGATCCTCGGCAAGTCGGCTCCCGAAGCCTCTGTGGCCGGTCCATGGCGTGAATATCGTCAGGCAGGTGCCATCCCCGACCTGTCGGCCCTGACCTATGTGGCCCGCGCCATTACGCCACCCGGCCGTACACGTCGTTTTGACGCCCGTTTCTTTACAGCCCCCATCGAAGCCCTGCGCGATCCCGACAAGATCGAAGGCTCGGGCGAACTGGACGAGATTGCGTGGCTGCCTATCGAGGACGCCATGAAGCTGGACCTGCCCTCCATCACCCGCTTTGTGCTTGGTGAAGCCTTGGAGCGCCTACAGAGCCCTAACAGGCCCCTCCCCTTTGTCCGCATGCTGCACGGCCAGCACCGCATCGAGCACAGACATTAAAAAAGGCTCCCGATCCGCATCGGGAGCCTTCTTCGTTTCAGATCGGATAACGGCCTATTCGGTAACCGGCTTAGTCAGGTCAAACTCGACGCGCATGTGGCGGTTCGGACGCTTCAGCTCGTAAACATAGGTCTTTTCAGGATGAACCTCGACCGCCCAGACATTGGTGGTCGAAACGGCGGCATCATTGGCATTGAACAGATCAATGGATTCCTGATCGACAGGGAATTCCTGACGCTCGGCGGTGCCTTCATTGGCCGTATTGCCACCATACCAGTGCAGGGTGTGGGTGGTGCCATCCGGATCGCGGTGATCGTGCTTGAGGCGCAGACCCACATCCTGACGGGTAATGACCCAGGTGCGCGATTTGTCTTCGCCGACCCAGAACGGAATGCGAATCTCGCCCTCGCTGCAATCGCGTACATGCATCAGCAGGCGGTTATTGGCGAAATCGGCATCTTGAGGATCGGTGGTGACAACCTTGCCCTCGAATCGCTGGCCACACAGGGCTGTCAGATTCGCAAAGAAGGCATCTTGAGGATTGACCAACTCCGTAACTGCGCTCTGCGAAGTGCAGGCAGCAAGGCCGAAAATCGAGGCGGACAGGGCGAAGGCGGGTGCAATTCGGGACATTTTCATGGCAAAATCCTACCCGTTCACAAGTCGAACTCAAGGCGACATCACGCCCGTTGACTTTGCTGCGTGTATGGGTATGTTCCGCGCCTCGTATTTATAGCGGCTTTCGCCGTCGCAGAGGTTAATTCCGATGGCCAAACCGGCTTCGATCAAGATCCGTCTGAACTCCACCGCCGACACCGGCTTCTTCTATGTCACCAAGAAGAACGCTCGTACCATGACCGAAAAAATGGTCGTGAAGAAGTACGATCCGGTCGTTCGCAAGCACGTCGAGTTCAAAGAAGGCAAGATCAAGTAAGTCCCTGCTCCGCGCGATGCGGAGCAGCAGCTTGCACGATTTTGAAACGCCCGTCTGTTCAACAGTCGGGCGTTTTTCTATTTCTGTATGCGTAAAAAAATCCGCGCTGCCTATGCCGCGCGGACAATCACCTGGTCGCGCCCCAGAGACTTAGCCTCATAGACACCCTGATCGGCGCGTTTCAGCAAGGTTTCAGGCGTATCGTCAGGCAGAGATGCTGCCACCCCGATAGAGACAGTCACCGTCAGTCCCTCGCCCATTCCTTTGGCGCGGAAGGGTTCATGACTAACATTGCTGCGAATCCGTTCGGCAATCGTCCGGGCATCTTCCAAAGACGTGTCCGGCATCACCACCACAAACTCCTCTCCGCCCAGACGACATGGCAGGTCCACCGCACGTACATTGGTCGCCAGACGCACGGCAAATTCGCGCAATACCTCGTCGCCCGCATCATGGCCAAAGCTGTCATTGATGATCTTGAAATGGTCCAGATCCAGAATCAGCACCGCAACCTGATCACCGCCCAGATTGGCCCTCGACACCAGAGACTGTAACTGGCTGGACATATAGCGACGGTTGTGAAGTCCCGTCAGAGCATCGGTGACGGCCGCTTCCAAGTTGCGTTCCAGTCGTTCGCGCAAGAACTCGGTGTAGCGCTTGCGCCGGACCTGGGTGAAGGCGCGAGCCGACAGTTCATGGCCATCGACCGGGATGCTGACAATGTCATTGGTCCCCAGTTCCAGTGCCTTGAGCAGTCGTGGACGATCCCCCGTATCCACCAGGGTCAGGATCGGCAGGTTACGCGTGGATTCGCGCGCCCGCAGATGGGCCAGCAGACGCAGGCCGTCGAACCCCTTGGTCGCCGCATTGATAATTAACAGATCGACGCCGTTGATAGACGATGACAGGTCATTGCTCATCGTGCCCAGATGCACAGGACGGTGGTTCTTGCCCAGTTCGGTCACGATATGCGCGGCCTGTTCGTCATGATCGTCAACGATCACGATACGGCCGCCAGTCCCCCTCAAGCGCTCGATCCCCGCATCGCCGATACCCATGCGGCGCACGCTTTCCTCGCGTTCGCGCAGTTCGTCGATCATGATTTTCAGACGGGTCAGGCTACGCACCCGCGCCATCAGGATCACATCATCCAGAGGCTTGGAAAGGAAATCGTCGGCTCCAGCCTCCAGACCGCGAATGCGGTCATCGCGACCGTCCAGCGCCGTCACCAGAACCACAGGAATATGGCGTGTGGCCGGATCGTTTTTCAGGCGGCGGCAGGTTTCAAACCCGTCCATGACGGGCATCATTACGTCCAGCAGGATTAGGTCCGGTTGTTCCGCACGGGCAATCTCAATCGCTGTCGTTCCGTCCCGACAGGTGGCCACGTCATAATATTCGATCGTCAGCTTGGCTTCGAGCAGGCGGACATTGGTTTCAACATCGTCCACCACCAGAATACGCGCACTCATGCACTATCCTTCCAGATGCAACCTGACAGTATCCAGGAAGGTCGTGACCGAGATAGGTTTGGAAATATAGGCCTCACAGCCGCCCTGCCTGATACGCTCTTCATCCCCCTTCATAGCAAAGGCAGTGACGGCAATAACAGGGATATTGCTCAGCTCTTCGTCTTCTTTGATCCATTTTGTCACTTCCAGACCCGAAATTTCAGGCAACTGGATATCCATAAGGATCAAATCAGGACGATGGGCGCGGGCAAGCTGAAGCGCCTGCATGCCCTCGCGGGTTTGCAGGGTCTCGTAACCCTGGGATTCGAGCAGGTCATGAAACAGCTTCATGTTCAGCTCGTTATCCTCGACGATGAGGACTTTCTTGGACATCCAACACCTGCCCGCTCAACCTGAACCCGTGAAAAATAGACAAATGGGCTATAAATGGGCTCCCTCGAAACCCAGCTTGCCCTGCTCAGTCTTAAACTGACGTGAAGGCGCGACCTGCCGGAGCATGAATCTGTCCATCCAGACGCTTTGTCGTGACTGTCTGTGGAGTGGGTCGGACGCTGTTAAGCGTTGTCCGACCTGTGGTTCACCGCGCGTGATCAACCATAAAGAACTGAGCCAACTGACCATGGCCCATCTGGATTGCGACGCCTTTTATGCCTCGGTCGAAAAACGTGACCGGCCGGAATTGCGCGACAAGCCGGTGATTATTGGCGGCGGCAAGCGCGGCGTGGTGTCTACCGCCTGCTATATTGCCCGCCTTTATGGCGTCGGCAGCGCCATGCCGATGTTCAAGGCTCTAAAAGCCTGCCCCGAAGCCGTGGTCATTCCCCCCGACTTTGCCAAATACAAGCACGAGAGCGCGCGCATCTTCGGCGCTGTCGAGGCTTTGACCCCACTGGTGCAGACCCTGTCTCTGGACGAGGCGTGGATCGACCTGTCCGGCACAGAGCGCCTGAATGGCGGATCGGCCGCGTTCCAACTGGCGCGCCTGCAAAAATGGATCGAGGAAGAGGTCGGCCTGACGGTTTCCATCGGTCTGGCCCCCAACCGTTTTTTGGCCAAGATCGCGTCCGAGCTGGATAAACCGCGCGGTTTCTCCGTCATCGGCAAGGCCGAGGCCAAGGCGCTGCTGGCCCCGAAATCCGTCAATATTCTACCGGGGGTCGGACCGGTGTTTGGCAAGACCCTGCGCTCGGACGGCTTTGCCACGGTTGGCGATCTGGCCAATGCCGATGTGAAGGACCTGATCCGAAGATATGGCGAAAGCGGGCTACGTCTTTATGAACTCAGCCATGCCCGTGACACCCGTCCCGTCAATCCCGAACATGACCGGCGCGGTATGAGCGCCGAAACCACCTTTAACGAGGATCTGATCTCGCAAGAAGCTCTGGAGGCCGAGCTTTGGCCGCTGTGCGAAAAACTGGCCTCCAAGGCCCGCCGCGATGGCGTGTCCAGCCGCGTCGTCGTGCTGAAACTGAGGCGTACGGATTTCAAAATTTTGACCCGCCGTATCACCCTACCTGATCCGGTGCAGACGGCACGTGCTCTGTTCAATGCGGGACGTGACCTGCTGAAGCCGGAACTGGGCGTGCCCTATCGCCTGATCGGGATCGGCATGGCCGATGTTGTAGATGCACAGGATGCGCCGTCCGGCCTGTTCCAAACCACCGAGAACCGTAATCTGAAAACCGAAACCGCCATCGACGCCTTGCGGGCCAAGTTCGGATCAAAAGCCGTTATCGCCGGACGGGCGCTGAAAAAGCCCGATCACACCCCGTAACCGTGTGTTGAGACGGGGCAGACAGACACCCCGCAATCGCGCTACATCCCCTCACCCCTCATTCTTGGAGACAGTCATGAGCATCGAAGCCCGCCTTACCGAACTTGGCATTACCCTTCCCGAAGCCGCCAAGCCGGTGGCCTCCTATGTCTCTTATGTCCAGTCCGGCAACACCCTGACTATTTCGGGTCAGCTGTCGAACGATGCCAATGGCGGCATCAAGGGCACTGTCGGCGTCGATGTCACGCCGGAAGAAGCCCAGGCTGCGGCCCGCCTATGCGGCCTGAACCTGATCGCTCAAATCAAAGCCGCTCTGGGTGGTGATCTGGACCGCGTGGTCCGCATCGTCAAACTGGGTGGTTTCGTGCAGGCTGGTCCTGACTTCACGGCCATTCCGGCTGTCATCAACGGCACCTCGGACCTGATGGTCGAAGTCTTTGGCGATGCTGGCAAACACGCCCGTTCGGCTGTTGGCGTTTACAAGCTGCCGCTGGGCTTTGCCGTCGAAGTTGACGCTATCGTCGAGGTGAAGTGAACCTGAAACTTCAGGTCCACAACGGGGTCGCCGATGTCGGGCGCGAAGCATGGGATGCTCTCGCGCGACCGACTGGCGACCCTTTTGTCTGTTACGACTTTCTGGATGCCTGCGAGGCTTCCGGCAGTGCGGTCCCCGAACAGGGATGGGCCGCCCGCCACCTGACCCTCCACAGCGAAGACGGCACCCTGATCGGGGCCATGCCTCTGTATTTAAAGGGCCATAGCCAAGGCGAATATGTTTTCGACCACGCTTGGGCCGATGCCTATCAGCGCGCTGGCGGCCGCTATTACCCCAAGCTTCTCGGTGCCATACCCTTTACGCCCGCCACGGGGCCGCGCCTGTTGGTTGCCAGCGGTGCCGATACCGACAGCGTGCGTCAGGGACTGGTTCAAGGCGCGGTCATGCTGTGCGAACAGATGGGCCTGTCCTCGGTGCATGTGAATTTCCCGCCTGAAAGCGAATGGCAGTTCATGGCCGGTCACGGTCTGATGCTGCGTAAGGACATCCAGTATATCTGGCGCAATCAGGGCTGGACCAGTTTCGATGATTTTCTGAATGCCCTATCGGCCAGTCGCCGCAAATCCATCCGGCGCGAACGGCGCGAGGCACAGGACGGCCTGACCATCCGCACCCTAAGCGGTGATGCCCTGACCGAAGCGCACTGGGATGCATTTTATGCCTTCTATATGGATACAGGGTCGCGCAAATGGGGCCGCCCCTATCTGACCCGCGACTTCTTTTCGCGCATCCACGCCACCATGGCCGACAAGGTGGCGCTGGTTATGGCCTTCGAGGGCGACACTCCGGTTGCGGCGGCGTTGAACTTTATCGGGCGCGATGCCCTTTATGGCCGCCAGTGGGGCACCTGCATCGACAAGCCATTCCTGCATTTCGAGTTGTGCTATTATCAGGCCATTGATTTTGCACTGAAACATGGCCTGTCGCGCGTCGAGGCCGGTGCGCAGGGCGAGCACAAGATCGCCCGTGGCTATCTGCCTTCGCCTGTCTATTCGGCCCATTACATTGCCGATCCGGCGCTGGCCGAACCCGTCGCCCGCTATCTGGATCAGGAACGCCAAGCCGTAGAGGCCGAGCGCCTTTCTATGCTGGCCGAATTATCACCTTTCAAGGTTCGATAGAGTGTCGCAGGGCTGGAACCCAAAGCTTCAAAAAACGCTTCCTTAACTGTTCCCCTCCTCCTCGGATACCCTGCACAGACACAAGGACCACACTCATGACGGATCAACGTATTGAAGGCACTTTTGACCAGGTCGAAGGCAAGGTGAAAAAAGGCCTTGGTGAACTGACCGGTGACACCAAGCTCAAGGTCGAAGGTGTTGCCAAGGAAGCCGGTGGCCGTGCCAAGGCCGCCTATGGCCGCGTGATCGACGGCCTCGACGGTATTGCCGACAAGGCCCATCCCGACCTGCGCGATCCGGCCAAAAAGGGTCTGGAATTTGCCCGCAACAAACCGCTGCTGACCACAGGCATCCTTGCCGGTGCCGCCATTCTTCTGGGCGCTCTGGGTCGCAAACGTTAAACTACTGCGGCCATATCAGCCGTTATCGGCCGCCTGTGCAAACAGGCGGCCGATTTCGTCATCAACAACCGACGCATCCGCCAGTTCAACAACAGCCACCAGTCGTTCGGACCAACTTTCCTTGCGTACAGCCTGTGACAAGCGCGACGACACCGTCGGATCAAGCTTCAACCCCAGCACTACTCCGCCCGACTTCAGCGGACGCATAGCGGCAAACTGAACCTTGCGCGAAAAAGACGTGTAGGTTTTTCGCTGAGCTGATGTCACATCGGGCACCTTGGCCGCCACCGCCTCTATGGCCTCAAGCACCGTCAGCGATCCGGCATCGTGCCACAAGGCCTCGCGCAGAGCCTGCGGTTCATCCCAGCCCAGCGCATTTTCTGGAAATGCCGCGTCCAAAATCATCGCGCCATAGTTCTGGCCGACACCGTGCGTGTCCTTAAGCCATTTCAAACGGGCACGCGGCGCAGTTTCCGGACACTCCGCCATCACGGCCACCCATTCCTCCAGCGTCTTACCCGTCTTGGCCGCAAGGCCCTCGCGCACCGAGGCAAACCATTTGCGCTGCCGCTCTGTCAGTCCGTCGCTCATGGCACCCTCTCCTCGCACGCCCCACTTTTGCGCCCCGTCCGTACACAAGCAAAGGCCCGCCCCCAAACCGGAGCGGGCCTTGCCATTTCACGAAGACAAGACGGATTAGGCCGTCTCTTCTTCCTCTTCCTTGGCGGCAGAGCCACGGTTTTCGGTAATCTCGAAGACGATCTTGCCGTCTTTCAATTGCACCTTCACGTGGCCACCGCGTGTCAGGCGACCGAACAGGATGTCGTCGGCCAGCGGCTTCTTGATGTGTTCCTGAATGACGCGGCCCAACGGGCGTGCGCCATACAGTTCGTCAAAGCCGTTCTTGGCCAGCCAGTCGGCAGCATCGTCGGTCAGCTCGATGGTGATGTTGCGGTCGGCCAACTGGGCTTCCAGCTGGATGACAAACTTGTTCACCACTTCGCGGATGGTTTCCGGTGCCAGCGGCTTGAAGCTGACCACCGCATCCAGACGGTTGCGGAACTCCGGCGTGAACAGACGCTGGATGGCCTTTTCGTCCTCGCCCGTCACCTTGGAACGACCAAAACCGATGGCGTTACGGGCATTGTCCGCCGCGCCCGCATTTGTCGTCATAATCAGGATGACATTGCGAAAGTCGATCTTCTTGCCGACCGCATCGGTCAGGGTGCCGTGGTCCATCACCTGCAACAGGATGTTGTAGATGTCGGGGTGGGCCTTCTCGATTTCGTCCAGCAGCACAACCGAGTGCGGGTGCTGATCGACAGCATCGGTCAGCAGACCGCCCTGATCGTGACCGACATAGCCCGGAGGCGCACCGATCAAGCGGCTAACCGTGTGACGCTCCATATATTCGGACATGTCGAAACGCTGCATCTCGACACCGAGGGTCGCGGCCAACTGCTTGGCCACCTCGGTCTTGCCGACGCCGGTCGGGCCGGCAAACAGGAAGCTGCCAATCGGCTTGTGCGGATCACGAAGACCGGCACGGGCCAGTTTCATGGCCGCCGAAACCTGATCGATCGCTTCGTCCTGGCCATAGACCACACGTTTCAGATCAGCGACCAACTCGCGCAGGGCTTCGGTATCGGACTTGGACACCGACTTGGGCGGGATGCGGGCCATCTTGGCGATAACCGCCTCGATTTCTTTTTGTCCCATCACCTTTTTGCGCTTGTTTTCCGGCAGCAGCATCTGCGATGCACCCGCCTCGTCGATCACGTCGATCGCCTTGTCCGGCAGTTTGCGATCGGTGATGTAACGGGCCGAAAGCTCGACAGCCGCGCGGATCGCACCATCGGTGAAACGCAGCTTGTGATGCTCCTCATAGGTCGATTTCAGACCTTTGAGGATGCGGATGGTGTCATCCACAGTCGGCTCGTTCACATCGATCTTCTGGAAGCGACGCACCAAAGCGCGGTCCTTCTCGAAGTGCTGGCGATATTCCTTATAGGTGGTCGAACCCATGCAGCGCAGATTGCCCGCTGCCAAAGCCGGTTTCAGGAGATTGGAGGCATCCATCGCCCCGCCACTGGTCGCGCCAGCGCCAATCACCGTATGGATTTCATCGATGAACAGGACGGCGTTTTCGTGCCCTTCCAGTTCCTTGACCACCTGTTTCAGGCGCTCCTCGAAATCACCGCGATAGCGCGTACCCGCCAGCAGCGAGCCCATATCCAGCGAAAAGATGGTCGCGCCCTTCAACACATCCGGCACCTCGCCCGCTTCGATCTTGCGGGCCAGTCCTTCGGCAATGGCGGTCTTGCCCACGCCGGGGTCGCCCACCAGCAAAGGGTTGTTCTTGGTGCGGCGGCACAGGATCTGGATCGAACGGTCCACCTCAGCCTGACGACCGATCAGCGGATCGATCCGGCCCTCGCGGGCTTTTTCGTTCAGATTGACGCAATACGCTTCCAACGCCTCGCCGGCCTGTTTGACGACGTGGCCGTCCTCGGCCTCTTCGAGGCTGGCACCACGCGGCTGGCGGTTCTCGGTCGCGCCCGGCTTTTTGGCGATGCCGTGGGCAATGAAGTTCACCGCGTCATAGCGCGTCATATCCTGCTGTTGCAGGAAGTAGGCGGCATGGCTCTCGCGCTCGGAGAAGATCGCCACCAGCACATTGGCACCGGTGACTTCCTCGCGCCCCGAGGACTGGACGTGGATCACCGCGCGCTGGATCACACGCTGGAAACCGGCTGTCGGCTTGGCGTCATCGCCATCGGCGGTCGCCAGCGCGGCCAGATCGTTATCGACATAGTCGGACAGGGCACCGCGCAGTGTCGTTAAATCGACATTGCACGCCTCCATCACGGCGGCCGCATCACGGTCATCGATCAGGGCCCAGAGCAGATGCTCCAGCGTCGCATATTCGTGCCTACGCTGGTTGGCATAGGTCACCGCACGGTGGAGCGTCTCTTCGAGAGGACGGGAAAATGAAGGCATGAAGGGCTCCTCTCAGTCCTTTTCCATGGTGCATTGCAATGGGTGTTGATGACGACGCGCGGTTTCCACCACCTGTGCGACCTTGGTTTCGGCCACTTCGTATGTATAAACCCCGCACACCCCGACACCGTACTGATGGACATGCATCATGATACGGGTCGCGTCTTCACGGCTCTTTTGAAAGAACCGCTCGAGCACATAGACGACGAATTCCATCGGCGTGTAGTCGTCGTTCAGGATCAGCACTCGATAGAGCGAGGGCCGCTGAACCTTCGGCTTTGTCTCGGTGACAACGGCAGCGCCAGACCCTGCACCTTGTTCACCTGACCGCTTGATTGGCATTCGAAGTCCGTCTGTTAGTCGTTCCAAACCAGAGATAGGCACTGATGCCCTAAAGACAATGATGCCCTGATTTGAAGCACCGTCCAGTCCACGATGACGTGAGCGCCTTCATCTTTTGCCCGCTTTCCCTGCTTCCTAGCGTTTGGAAACAGCTTAGGTTTCCAGAACGTCCTGAAGCCTAAGCCTTCGCGCAGACAAAAAAGGCCCCGATGCGAGCACCGGAGCCTTCATGTGTCAGTCGCTATGGGAGGGTTAGCGAGCCGACTGGAAACCTTCAACCGCTGCACTGACGCGCGAGGTAAGTGGCTGGAAGCTATCCTTGAACGACGCCGTCAGGGTTTCCGAGGTCCGGTTCAGGTGAGCCAGATAGCTTTCGGTCGCCGACTTGGCCCATGCGGTCTGCAACTCAAGCAGTTCCTGCACCGAGCGGGCTTGCGACAGCGATTGAACCGCCGAAACGTTTTCTTCCCAGCTCTTTTTGCCATAGGCCAAAGCTTGTTGAGACAGAGCTTCTGCGCCCTTCTGGGCCGCAGCAGCGCTCTCGACAACAGCTTCAAGGTTCTTCTTGCCCTGAGCATTCAACTCGGTCAGCGAGTTCAGCGAACGGTCCACACCGTCTTTGAAAGCCTTGCTGCTAGCGTTCTGAATGGCTTCGGCCTGAGCCTTGACCTGAGCTTGGGCCTTGGCCGCAGTTTGTTTAACGGTTTCGGTAGCGTCAGACATGGATATCTCCAAAGTCGGAATGGGGGAGGTAAATCAGGCAATCAGGGCGCACAGACCGCGCGCTCATACATAACAACGGTCTGCACAATAACTTCGTTTCGCACATGCGAGATGAAATATCAAGGGATTTTGTGCGCCGCACAATTTGCCGAAGATCACATTTGCGCTGGGTCATAGCCAGAAACGGGTCAAGTCAGTATCGTTAAAGCGACGATCGGAAATGTCTCACCGCTAACAGCAATGATTGACAGGCTGTTAACTGTGTCGAAACTCCTGTCAGCGATGTTGTACACTTGTCCGGTGCGGCCACTTTCTGGTGACGCACCACAGTGAAGAGGCCCCGTATGCAGATGACCCCCTCCTCTCTTCGCAAGCCTGCCTTGTTCACCGCCCTGCTGGCCTGTAGCGCCCTGCTCCCGACCGTAGGTCAAACCCCGCCGGTCGCCCAGTCGAGTGACAACAGCAAATATGCCTCGGTCGTTCTGGATGCGACATCGGGCGAAGTCCTGTTCTCGCGCTTTGCCGACGAACGTCGCTATCCGGCGTCCATCACCAAGGTGATGACCCTTTATCTCGCCTATGAGGCGCTGGAAGAAGGCCGGATCAAGCTGACCGACCAGTTGACCGTTTCGCCACGCGCTGCCGCCCAACCGCCGTCGAAACTGGGTCTAGCCGCCGGTCAAACCATCAGCCTTGATGACGCTATGCGCGCCACCGCCGTCCGCAGCGCCAATGACATGGCCGTCGCGATTGCCGAGCACATTGCCGGAAACGAAGCGGAATTTACCTCGCGCATGACCGCCAAGGCGCGTGAACTGGGTATGCACAGCACCCGTTTCACCACGGCAAACGGTCTGCCCGATACCCGTCAGGCCACCACAGCCAATGATCTGGCGATCCTCAGCCGCGCGGTGATGCGCGACTATCCGCAATATTATCGCTATCTGGGCCTTCACGACTGGTATTATAACGGTCGTGACTATCGCAACACCAATGGTCTGCTGGCCACGGGGCGCGGTTATGACGGCATCAAGACCGGCTTCACCAACGCGTCGGGCTACAACCTTTCGGCCTCGGCTGTTCGAAACAACAAGCGTCTGATCACCATCGTCATGGGTGGTCGCTCGACCGCCAGCCGCAACGCGCATGTGGCCGAGTTGATGGATACCGGCTTCGACCTGCAAGAACGCAAGGCCCGTGGCGAACGGTTTGCTTCCAATCAGGACTTCTTCGAGGCTCGCGGCTACGGCATACCGTCGCCAACCGCGCCGGTCGCCTATGCATCGGTCTCTACCGAAGGCCGCCCTTATGCTACCGATGACGCCACCCTAGTTTCGGCACCCGCCGATGCGCCGGCCCCGACTGCGATCACCCCTGCCCCGTCGGCCCGTCGCAATGCGGAACGCGCGCCCGCTCCTACGCGCGCCGCGGCCCGCACACCGGCAGCCCCTGCCGGTCGTTGGTCAGTTCAGGTCGGTGCCTTCAAGGATGAAGCCGTCGCTCGCAACTGGCTGAACGAAATCAATCGTCGCTTCCGCAGCGAATTCACCGGTGCCGAGCGTAATGTACAGACTGCCGATGGCGGCTGGTTCCGCTCGCGCTTTACCGGCATGACAGAGGACAAGGCCAACTCGGTTTGCGAAACTCTGGCTGCGCGTCGCGTCACCTGCATGGTGATCCGCCCCAGCTAAGGCCGGACTAACCCTAAAACAAAAGGCGCGCTCTTAACCGGAGCGCGCCTTTTTCTTTGCCTTTACAATGGCATCAGTCGCGAATTTCTTGCTTGGGTACAAAGAACAGTCCCGCAAAATAGCTGACAACGCCTGTTACAATCGCTGCCCCGATACCGGCCCATAAGCCGTTGACAGAAAAACCACCAAGGAACCAAGCGGTCAGGCCAATCATGGCCGCATTCACCACCAGCAGGAACAGCCCGAACGTCAACAGCGTCAGCGGCAAGGTCAGGATAATCATTAACGGACGCACAAACGCATTCACAATGCCGAGGATCAGCGCCGCCGCGATTAGCGAGCCTGTAGACGTGAACTCCACCCCCGGCACCACCTTGGACGACAACCACAGTCCCGCCATGGTCACCAAGGCCTGTACAATAAATCCAACCATACGCCCGTCTCCCTCGAAAGAAGCCCGATCACGCCGACGCACAGTGTATGCACCGGCGGATTGATACTGCTATTCTGACAGCCAGATCACAAGGAGTCTTCCATGAGCCTTCACGGCACCTACGACCCGCAAAACGTCTTTGCCAAAATCCTGCGTGGCGAAATCCCCGGTGTGACCGTGTGGGAAGACGATCAGGTCTATGTGTTCATGGACGCCTTCCCCCAGTCCGAAGGGCATACGCTGGTCATCTCCAAGACCTCTACGGCCCGCAACATCCTTGAGATAGACGCCGCCGATCTGGCCACTGTCACCGCCGCCGTCCAGCGCACCGCCCGCGCCATCGACAAGGCCCTGTCACCCGATGGCCTGATCGTGACCCAGTTTAACGGTACGCCCGCCGGGCAGACCGTCTTCCACCTGCATTTCCACATCATCCCGCGCTGGGAAAACAAGGCCATGGCCGGTCACGGACAGTCCTGCATAGCCGATCCTGCCGATCTGAAGGCCCTGGCAGAGCGTATCCGCAGCAATTTGCCTTAACGCATCGAAACGAATGACAAAATACTGACGCCCCACTCTTGCATCCGAGAGATTCTCTCAGCATAAGTCGGGCCGCGCCGGTTTAGCTCAGTTGGTAGAGCGCCAGTTTTGTAAACTGGATGTCGCGGGTTCGATTCCTGCAACCGGCACCACTTTTCCCTCACATCACAAAGCCTCCATCCGCATTCATGTTTCAGGATGCCCTTTGGATGACTGTAATCCCATGCCTTTCATCACCTTCATTCAACCGGACGGTAGCGAACAAGTGGTCGATGCCGATAGCGGAGCCAGCTTGATGGCCTATGCCACCCGCGATGGCGTGGCGGGTATCGAGGCTGAATGCGGGGGCCAGATGTCGTGCGGGACATGCCATGTGCATATCCACCCCGACTGGCAGGCCGAAGTGGGTCAGGCCCAAGGGTTCGAGCGCAATATGCTGGACTGGCGCGACAGCTTTGACGAAGCCGCGTCGCGCCTGTCCTGTCAGATCATCCTTACCGATGCGATGGAGGGCATGAAGGTATTTGTGCCCAGCGCCGACTAGGCGGCAATCGCTGCTGTTTTGATCGGCGCTTCGGCATCGGCCAGCACTTCGGCGTCAACCGACGTGCCCTTGCCGATCGCCTGTTTGCCGAACATGAAGGACGGGGCCGAGTTGACGGCCTCGACGCAGACGATCTTGTCGCCCTTCAGGTGGAAGACGGCGAAACTACCTGTGTCCACATCACCGCGCACCACCTGACGGTCGGCACCGAATGGCAGGCCTGCAATCTGGAGCTTCACATCATACTGGTCCGACCAGAACCATGGCACTTCGGCTGCCGGAGCCGGACGGCCCGTAATGGCGCAGGCGACATGCTTGGCCTGTTCCAGCGCATTAGGCACGCTTTCCAGACGATGCATGATGCCGTCATAGTGTGGCAGCGGACGGCGCGTCACGTCGCCCACGGCAAAGATAGCCGGATCGCTGGTTCGGGCCTCGAGGTCCACCACGATACCGTCGGCACATTCCAGACCGGCCTCTTGGGCCATCTCGTCATTGGCGATGGCCCCAATGCCGACCAGCACCGCATCGGCAGACAGGGTTTCGCCATCGGCAAACACCACGCCATCGGCCACCACAGTCACCACATCGGCACCGGTACGGATTTGCACACCCTCGGCGGTGTGGCGACGGGTATAGAAGTCCGACAGGGTCTGAGAGGCGACGCGTTGCAGAACGCGCTCCATCCGTTCCAGCACCACGGCTTCGGCCCCCAATGCACGCGCCGATGCTGCCGCTTCCAGGCCCACATAGCCGCCACCGATCACCAGCAGGCGCTTGCCTTTGCCCAAGGCTTCTTTCAGCTGTTCGGCATCCACAGTGGTCCGTAATTCTAACGTCCCCTCACCCGTCCCGCACGAGGCCGGCAGACGCCGCGCCCGCGAACCGGTGGCAATGACCAGATAGTCATAAGACTCGACCGTTCCGTCATCAAAGGTGACGGTCTTGCCCGCACGATCTATGCCCGTAGCGGTAACGCCCAGTCGTAGGTCAATACCGTTATCGGCATAATAGCTGTCGGCGCGCAATTGCAGCGAAGCTTCGTCGGCCTCGCCCTTTAGCCAAGCCTTGGACAGTGGCGGACGCTGATACGGAGCCACCTTTTCTGTGCCAGCAAGGATAATCTGCCCCTCATGCCCGTACTGCTTCAGAAAAGCCGCAACCGAACCGCCTGCATGGCCTGCACCGATAATCACAACCTTGGACATGAGCACCGCACCCCGAAAATAGTATCACACGGATTTGCGGGTGCCCGCGCCACGGGTCAAGAGCGGAAACCCGATTGACACATTGTCGCAGAAGCAATCCTTACTTGTCGAAAGACCTTTAACAATCTAGGCCATACCCATTCTGCCACGCCAACCCGTTGATATGCCGGACACCAAAAACAAGCTGGGCCACACCATCCGAAGCCGTGGCGCACGCACACGCCGCGCCATATTAGACGCCCTGCGCCAGCTTCTGGACCATAGGCATCTAGGCGAAATCCGCCCAGCCGATGTCGCCCAGGCCGCCAAGGTTTCGGCACCGACCTTCTACACCTATTTCAAAACGGTCGAGGAAGCTGTGTTGATGCTGTGCGAGGAATCCGCCGAGGATTTCCAGCGTCTGGCCACACACATCCATGCCGACTGGTCTGGGGATCGCGGTTTCGAAGCGGTCCGCGCCTATATTCTGGATGTTCTGTCCCTGTGGGACGAACACGGTCCCGTCCTGCGTGTCGAGCATATGCTGGCCGATAAGGGCGAACCGGATTTCGCCGAAACCCGCATCAAGCGTCTGCGTCGTCTTCACCTTGCCTTGGAACGGCGCATCGCACAGGCCCGCGCCAATGGCCTGCACCCTGTGGGCCTCAATGCAAGACTGGCCTCCTATGAAACCGCCAATCTGGTGGAATCTGTCGCCGCCGGTTTCACCCTGATGCGCCGCGCCGATACACCCGAGGCCATCGTCGATACGACTGCCCATATCGTGCTGAAACTGACCACCGGACGCTAGTTTCTATAACCGCTACAAAAAAGCCCCGAGGTTTCCCCCGGGGCTTTTCGTTTGGATAATCGGTCTATCAGCCTGCACCGAGCGCGACGGCGACGTGATAGGTGATGAAGGCCGCCAGATAGGCCAGAGCGAACAGATAGATCACAAAGATCGCCGTCCACTTCTTGGAACCCGTCTCGCGCTGGACCACACCAATGGTGGGAAGGCATTGCGGGGCAAAGATGTACCACGCCAGGAAAGCCAGACCCGTCGCCAATGACCAGTCATTGGCCAGCACATTGGCCAAGGTGCCGATATTTTCCTCGGCCCCTGCCACCGAATAGACTGTGCCCAGAACCGCCACGGCCACTTCGCGCGCCGCCATACCGGGGATCAAGGCCACAACCATCTGCCAGCTGAAACCAATCGGGGCAAAGATCGGCTCGAGGAACTTACCCATCATACCTGCGAACGAATAATCGATCGCCGGGCCTGTCGCGCCTTCAGGCGGATACGGAAAGGTCGAAAGCGCCCAGACGATGATCATCAAGGGCAGGATGATCTTGCCCGCGCGTTTCAGGAAGATTTTGGCGCGCAGCCACAGGTTCATCAGCACCGACTTGATGTCCGGCATCTTATAGGCGGGCAGCTCCATCATGAACGGTTCGACCATACCGCGCCACAATACGCGGCGGATCACCAGCGAAACCACAAGCGCACTAACGATACCGCCAGCATACAGACCGAACATCACCAGCCCTTGCAGGCTGACCCAGCCCCAGACCGTCGTGTTGGGAATAAAGGCAGCAATAATCAGCGTATAGACCGGAATACGCGCCGAGCAGGTCATCAGCGGCGCAATCAGTATGGTGGTCAAACGGTCGCGTTTGGCGTTGATAACCCGCGTGGCCATGATGCCTGGAATAGCGCAGGCAAAACTGGACAATAGCGGGATAAAGGCCCGACCATGCAGGCCTGCACCGCCCATAATTTTGTCCATCAGGAAGGCGGCACGGGCCATATAGCCCAAGTCTTCCAGCACGATAATGAACAGGAAGATCAAGAGGATTTGCGGCAGGAAGACCAGCACACTGCCCACCCCGCCGATCAGACCGTCCACCAGCAGGCTTCGGAGCAAATCGTTTCCAACCGTAGCCCCGATCCATTGCCCCAGAAGGGCAAAACCAGCTTCGATCCCGTCCATTGCCGGCGTGGCCCAACTGAACACGGCTTGGAACATCACAAACAGGACACCGAACAAAATGGCCAGTCCGGCCACCGGGTGCAGCAGTACGCTGTCCAGCTTGCCCGTCAGGGTGTCAGGACGCGCTGGCGGCTGGACATGCGCCTTCATCAGGCGCTCGGCCTCGCGGTGTGCGGTACGTACTTCAGCAGCGGATGGCGCATGCCATTCACTCTGATGCGTCGCATGATGCGCCTGTTTTTCTACGGCAGCGACAAGGTCTGGCAAGCCGCGCTTGCGTGTCGCCACTGTTGTTACGACCGGCATACCCAGATCACGCGACAGACCCTCAAGGTCGATCTGCAAGCCCTGACGCTGGGCGATGTCGTACATGTTGAGGGCCATCACCATCGGACGCCCCACCTGTTTCAGTTCCAGCGCCAAACGCAGGACCAGACGCAGATTGGTCGCATCGGCCACACAGACCAGCACATCCGGTGCAGCCTCGCCCTTGCGAGCCCCCAGCACCACATCTCGGCTAACTTCCTCGTCCAGAGAACGGGCGCGCAAGGAGTAAGTGCCCGGCAGATCGGTAACGATCAGCGACTGTCCGTCTGTGCCCTGCACACGACCTTCTTTGCGCTCAACAGTCACGCCCGCATAGTTGGCGACCTTCTGGTGCGAACCTGTCAGGGCATTGAACAGCGCCGTCTTGCCGCTATTGGGATTGCCGACCAGCGCAAAGCGAAGCGATTTGACCATAGCGTCCATCAGGCCGCACCCCCGATTTCGATATTCAGGCTGGCGGCCTCGCGGCGACGCAGCGCCACGCGCATATCATCGACCTTGAGCGCAATCGGGTCACGCCCGAACAGACCCTCGTGCAGCAACTCGACTCTGGCCCCTTCGACCAGACCCAGTTCCAGCAGACGCCGCTCCAGCTCTACCTCGTGTTCTTGGTGATGACAGTGTGTGCCAACCTGCACGATAACGCCGCGATCCCCGCGTCGCGCCTCACTCAATCTGATGATTTTCGACATCGTTCTCTGAACTTGCAGGCGCGGACACAACACCCCTACTTCTTTGAGAGTGATTATCACCTACTAATATGCGGCGTCTAGTAAGCGGGCGGTATATTGCGGTTATGACAAAGCTTACCCACAGGGCGTTCTGTCCCGTTGCAGGCCGCGCGCCTTGGGTTACAACCTCCTCAACCGGAGATCGCCCATGCTATTTTTGACGACCCTGAACCCCAAAACACGGATGGCAACGCTACTGGCGGGCTGCGCCCTGCTGCTGGCCGCTTGCGGTTCCGGTGGCGAGACAACCGACGATGCGCCGAAACCGCCGAAGCGTGCCGAGCCGACACAGGAACAGAAGCTGGCCCTACTGGCCTCCCTGCCCGCGCCTTATAATACGGGTGATCTCGAAAATGGCCGCCGCGTCTTTGCCCGCTGCCGTTCGTGCCACACCATCACCGAGGGCGGCCCCAACATGACCGGCCCCAACCTGTATGGCCTGTTCGGAAGCACCGTCGGCACCCACGAAAAGTACCGCTATTCCAACGCTCTCAAAGATGCCGACTTTGACTGGGATGCCCAAAAACTGGACGAATGGCTGCTGCGCCCGCGCGACTTCCTGCCCGGCAATAAGATGAGCTTCGTCGGCATCGCCAGCGAACAGGACCGCAAAGATGTCATCGCCTTCCTCAAGGTCGAAACCGGCTACGCAGAAAAGCAGGCTGCTCAGTAGCTTTCCCCTTAGCAAAACCTCCTCAAGCAATGAGCGACCGCGTCTCGAGTGCTAGGGGGCGCTCTAAAAGCTCGGCTCTCAAGCAGTGAGCCACCGCGTGGCGAACGTTAGAGGCGAGCGTCCCGCCCAAACAAAAAGAGCCGCCCCGTTGGGGCGGCTCTTTGCAGTTGGGGCCAAGATCAATGAGCGCTCATATCGGGCACCTTGCCCTCGGCACGTTCCTGCGCTTCCCATTCCTCGATCTTGCGCGAGGTATAGTCCGGCGACTTGGTAAAGCGGGCCAGAACACCATAGATCACCGGCACGATGAACAGGGTCAGCAAGGTTGCAAACAGCGCCCCGCAGAAGATCACCACACCAATAGTCTGGCGGCTGCCCGCCCCTGCCCCTTGCCACAACATCAGCGGCAGAGCGCCAAAGGCCGAGGCCAGCGACGTCATAATGATCGGGCGAAGGCGCAGCGAAGAGGACTCAATAATGGCCTCGCGGATTGTACGCCCCTGATCGCGGAGCTGGTTGGCGAACTCTACGATCAGAATACCGTTCTTGGCCGCAACGCCGACCAGAATGATCAGACCGATCTGGCTGTAGATATTCAAGCTTGAACCCGCCATCAGCAGACCGAACAGACCACCTGCCGCCGCCAAAGGCACGGTCAGCATGATAACCGCAGGCGTGATCCAGCTTTCAAACTGGGCGGCCAGCACAAGGAAGACCAGCAAAAGCGCCAGCACAAAGGCCCACATCACCGCACCACCGGCCTCGGCCTGATCGCGGGCTGTGCCGCCCCAGCGAATATTGACCACGCCCTGTGGCTGTTTGGCGGCCTGATCGTTCAGGAACTGTACGGCATCGGCAATCGTCATGCCCGGTGTCAGGTCTGCCGACAGGGTAATGGCACGCTGGCGATCCAGACGTCGACGATCCGGCGTATCGCCCGAGGTCTTGGTCGTAACCACCGATGACAGCGGCACCAATTGCCCAGAACCGGTCGAGACATAAAGCCCTTCAAGGTCCGAAACATTGCGTCGGTTATCGCGGTCGGTCTGCAGGATCACATCATATTCCTGACCGCCCTTGATATAGGTGGTCGCACGACGCGAGCCGAACATGGTTTCCAGCGTACGGCCAACCTGTTGCGAAGACACGCCCAGTGCTGCTGCCTTTTGCGGATCCACATCGACCAGCAGACGCGGTGCGTTCGGCTCGTAGTTCATGCGCGGACGCGAGAAGCCGGGGTTTTCCATCGCAGCGGCCATAACCGGACGCAACCAGTTATAGATGGCCGCATAGTCGGAACCGGTCACAATCATCTCGACCGAGTTACCGCCGCCGCCACCACCGCGCTGGAAGGCACCCGGCGTCGAGGCGTTGACCTGCGCGCCCGTCTGGTTGCGTAGACGGCCGTTCAGTTCCTGAGCAATGTCCGCCGCCGGACGATCACGTTCGGACCAGTCGGCCAGATTCATGATGATGTTGCCCGAGTTGAACGAGCCGCCACCAAAGCCCGGCGACGTCACCAGATAGTTGTTTACCTCGCCGCTCTGACGGTAATCCTCCAGTATCGGTTCGATCCCCAGCAAAATCTGGCGGATATAGTCATAGCCTGCGCCTTCCGGTCCCGAGACACGCACCATGACACGTCCACGGTCTTCGTCCGGTACCAGTTCGTCCGGCAGGACCATAGCCATGCCGAAGGCTCCCGCACCGACCAGCACCACCGCCGCAATCACGCCACCCACCGCAATACGGCGGCCCATCAGCATGTTGAGAGAGTTGACATAGGAGTTTTTCAGCTTGTCCATGGCGTAATCGACCTTGCGGCCCAGCCATCCGGTAGAGGTGGTCGGACGCAGGATCTTGGACGCCATCATCGGTGACAGGCTGAGCGCCAGAAAGGCCGAGAAGCCCACCGCCGCAGCAATCGCAGCCGCCAGTTCAACGAACAGACGCCCCACATAACCCGGCAGGAACATCAGCGGCGCAAATACCGACAAAAGCACGATGGTGGTCGCGACAACCGCAAAGAACACCTGACGTGCCCCGCGTTCGGCTGCAATCAGCGGCGGCTCGCCCTGATCCAGACGACGCTGGATATTCTCGACCACCACAATGGCGTCATCCACCACCAGACCGATGGCTAGTACCAGCGCCAGCAGGGTCAGAAGGTTCAAAGAGAAGCCCAGCGGGGCCAGAATGATAAAGGTCGCCAGCAGACAGATCGGGGCCACAACCGACGGCACGATGGCCGCGCGCAAACTGCCCAAGAAGATAAAGTTGACCAGTGCCACCAGCGCCATCGAAATGCCGATGGTGATCCAGACCTCGTCAATGGCGTGCGAGGTAAAGACCGAGTTGTCGGAGCCAACCTCCAGTGTCGTTCCCGCAGGCAGACTTTCGCGCACCTCTTCCATCAGTTTGCGTGCACCCGCACTGATTTCAAGGTCGTTCGACTGGGCCTGACGCGTGATGGCCAGACCGATCTGGTCAATACTGTTGCCACGGAACAGGCGGCGATGTTCAACCGGCCCCTCTTCGACGCGGGCAATATCGCCAAGACGCGTCACATAGGTGGCTGAGCCGGTCAGACCGCTGGCTGAGGCTGCACCACGGTTACCGATCGGCAAATTGGCAAAGTCCTCTGGGCGCGAATAGTTACGCGCCACACGAACCGTATAGTCTTTCTGGCTGGCCTCCAGCGACCCGGCAGGCAGCTCGACGTTCTGGCTGGTCAACGATTGCTCAACATCCGTCACTGTCAGACCGCGCGCCGCCATGGCGGCAGGGTCCAACCAGATGCGCATGGCATAGGTCTGGTCACCGAAGATATTGACCTGTGCCACACCCGGCACAGTGGCAAAACGATCCACCAGATAACGGTCGGCATAGTCTGTCAGCTCAAGACGGTTCATCGTCGTCGAGCGCAGGAACAGAATGATAATCGGCGATGAATCCGAGTCCGCCTTGGATACGGTCGGCGGATCGGCCTGATCGGGCAGACGGCCCATAACGCGCGAAACACGGTCACGCACATCATTGGCCGCATCGTCGATATTGCGGTCGAGACGGAACTCGATATTGACGTTGGAACGGCCATCGCGGCTGGTCGAGGTAATGCGTTCGACGCCCTGAATACCGGCAATCTGCTGTTCGATCGGCTCGGTAATCCGGCTCTCGATCACCTCGGCCGAGGCACCGGCATAGGAGGTGCTGACCGAAACCACCGGCGGATCAACATCGGGTAGTTCGCGCACCGGCAGCATGAAGAAGGCTGCCAGACCGATAACGCACAAGACAATGGCCGCGACCGCTGCAAAAACCGGACGGCGGACCGATACATCGGACAACATCATTAGCGGTCAGCCTTGGCTGGTGCCGCCGCCTGAGCAGCCTGCCCCTTGGACTTGTCCTCGGTCCGCACCGGCGCACCCGGCTGAATGCGGTTCAGGCCAGATGCCACCACACGGTCATTCAGCGACAATCCCGTAACGATTTCTACGAAACCGTTTTCGACCGTACCCGCCTGTACCTCGACACGCTGGGCGATGCTGCCCTGATCATTACCGGCAATGCGGTACACAAAAGCACCTGCGCCTTCGTATTGAACCGCAGCTTCCGGCACAGCCAGCGCCTGACGCTGCCCTTGTCGAACCGCGACACGCATCATCATGCCCGGTCGGATTTCACCACCCGGATTGGGGAATTCGGCGCGAGCGGTCACGGCACGGGTCTGCTCGTCCACACGCACATCCATCAGGGCGATCCGGCCCTCAAAGGTGCGGCCCGGATAAGCATCTGCCGTAGCCGTCAGTGCTGTTCCGGCCCGCAGGGTGGACAGGAAACGTTCCGGCACAGCAAAGTCCACACGGATGCTGCTGAGATCGTCCAGCGTGGTGATAACCGTACCGGGGCTGATGAGTGTACCTGGCGTAACCGTCGTCAAACCCAGAACGCCCGAGAAAGGTGCCCTCAGAATACGGTCGCCACGGCGGGCTTCGGCAGCCGTCACAGCGGCACGGGCCGTCTCCAGTGCCGTCTCCGCATTCTCGGCCATCACGCGCGGTGCCACACCACGGTCAGCCAGAGTTTTATAGCGGTCATATTCGCGCTGGGCCTGCGTCAACTGGGCGCGCGCCTGAATGATGGCGGCGTCTTCCTCGGCGGTTTGCAATTCAACCAGTGGTGCCCCCACACGCACGGCCTGCCCGTCATTAAAGAAGACCCGCGTCACCAGTTCCGAGGTCGAGGAGGTAATATTGACCGAACGCAGGCTCCGGGCCACGCCCAGAACCTTGAGGTCGTCACTGAATTCACGAGACTGGGGGCTGGTTGCCTCTACCAGTTGGCCCCCACCGCGACCGCCGGGTCCCCCCGGTCCCGTCGGCCCCTCATTGGCCAGCGCAATCTTGAGCACGGCCGCAACCAGCATCAGGGCAACGACCGCCCCCGCCACGATAATAAAAAAATGGCGTTTGAACACGCTCGTTACTCTCCCCGACATAATGCGGTTCCGCATAACGCCTGTACGCGTTAGTGCAAATGAAACTGATTAAACGGGGTAGATTGGTGGTTCCGTCGGTTAAAATCGTTTCCACAAAGCCACAATCGGACCATCGGCCGCAGGAACATTGCATCCGGCTGTCGTTGCCCGCCACCCCCCCTGTACGGACCAGTCCTCCCAGTGACGCACAACACCCAATTCCAGCGTCAACCAGCGTGCCCCTCCGACATCGCTTTCAATGTCGGCCTTGCCCGCATAAAACTGTGCCATGGCCGTATAGTTTTCACGGAAATGCACACCCAAGGTGCCCTCAGCCCTCACCTCGTTTGCCAGATTATCACGCCAGCGACGGGCCAGTTGCACTTCGTAAAAACCGGGGAATCGACCACCGAAATTACGGCCTGCCAGTACCCTTAGATCGGCCTCTTGCTCGCCCTCTCCGGCTGAGCCCCATGCCGCATTACGCCCTTGGGTATCGGATACATAACTGGCCTGAACCGACACCTGCCAGCCATTGTGATCCAAGGCTTGCCAGCGCCCGCCGATCTCGACTGGCCCCATGCCGCGATACTGGTGAAACCCATCGTCGGTATCCTGCCAGTCGGTTTTCACCAGCAGAGTCACACGTTCGCTCAGACCATATTCACCCCATAAGGACACAATGTGGTCCTGACGCTCGTCGGGTAGAGCCAAGCGATCCCCGTCCTCGTCAAAACGGTGAATGGACCAGGCTCGTATTTGACGATCACCTGCCCCTGTCCTTTAGGCTGGTTCCACGCCCCCGCCGCAACCGGATCTGCCGGCATGATTACAAGTGTCATGCCTGCAACGGATACCAGAGCCGTCCAGTGATGAAGCATCCCCCCCGAGCGCTTCATCAGGCATCATAGCCGGGTGATCGCCGGTCCAGTTGGCGCAGCGCCCCGGCCCATGCCAGAGCCGAAATCATGCCGACGCCCTGCCCCTGATATTTTGTCTCTTCCTGAGCCGCATCGGGCGCATGAAGTACATTCTCGACACCTGCAGACAAGGCGGCCACCTGCTGCGCGCAAGCCCGTTCCAGAAAGAACATCCGCACCCATGCCGCCGCTGCCGTTTCTCCGACGGTCAGGGTGCCGTGATTACGCAACAGCATCATATTCTTAGCGCCCATATCGGCCACCAGACGCTCGCGCTCATCATGGTTCAGCGCCAGCCCCTCATAGCCGTGATAGGCCACATCGTTCTGCAACAGACAGGCATTCTGGCTCAGCGGCAAAAGGCCATGCTTCTGGGCCGCCACCCCGACACCGGCTACCGTATGCAGGTGTATAACAAAATGGGCATCCTCGCGAGCTCCATGCACCGCCGAATGGATGGTGAACCCCGCCGGATTGATAAAGCTGTCGGTTTCCTGAACGACATTGCCGTCCAGATCGACCTTCACCAGCGAAGAGGCGGTGATTTCCTCAAAATAATAGCCATAGGGATTGATAAGGAAATGCGTCTGCGGTCCAGGTACGCGGGCGGAAATATGCGTAAAAATCATATCATCCCAGCCGTGCAGGGCCACGAGACGGTAAAGGGCGGCCAGCTCGACCCGTGTCTTCCATTCCGCTTCGGATACGCTGTTTCGCACGTTTGAATAGCGATTTTCAGACATCGAAATTCTTTCCCCTCATAAGCCCCGTCTCTTTCCAACACTGTTATCTGAGCGACGTGTCGTCAAGCTGCACGGTTAACCCTGTTTTCATAGCGTCAGCGTAGAAATAGCCGCCTGCTATCGGAGTTTTCCGCGTTGCCGTCCTCGGACATGCCAAGATCAGAATCGATCAACCTAGATAACCTTCGCGAACTCACCAGAAAGGTGCAGTCGCGACCGGTGACAGACCAGACTCGTCTCGTGATGACGCTGGCCGATGCCTATGCCCGTTTTCAGGGACCACAGACCATTCACGACAAGCTGGGCGCTGTGTTTGTCGAACTGGTGCGCGTGGTCGAGCACGATGTGCGTCGCGGCCTTTCACGTCGCCTCGGCTCTGCCGACTGGTTGCCGGTCGAACTGGCCCGCGCTTTGGCCCGCGACGAGATCGAGATTGCAACGCCGGTGATTTCCGCCAGCCCCCTGCTCAACGAAAACGACCTTTTGCAGCTGCTGGCTACGGCCACCACTGAACACCGCCTACAGGTTGCACTGCGTCCGGGTCTTGCCGCCAAGGTTTCGCAAGCCATTCTGGACAGCGACGAGCCTCTGCTGCTGACCGCGCTGGCGTCAAACATCTACGCCCAGTTGCCCGAGGATGGCCTGGAACGTCTGGTCGATGCCTCGCAAGATATTATCGGTATCCGCCAGCCCCTGACCCTCCATCCGGGTCTAGACGAGGCCTTGGCCGAGCGGCTGTATCGCTGGGTGGCCAGCACCCTTCAAGACGCCCTATGCGAACGCTTCCCGCATCATGCCGACAAGCTGAAACTGGCCATGAGCGATACTGTCCAGCAATTGCAAGATGCCCGTATCGCCATGCAAATGCACGATAGCGGTCGCCTGACTCCGGCCAGCCTCATGCGGTTTGTACGCGAGAACCGCCACACCCTGTTCCTGCAATCTCTGTGTCTTCTGGCCGAAATCCGCACTGACGAACTGGATTTCCTGATCCGTCGCCCCAGTGCACGCCATTTCTATCTGGCCTGTCTGGCCGCCGGTATCGACCGTGCCGCCTTCCCCGATGTGCTGGAAGGGTTGCGCCGTCAGGGCATGAGCCTGCCACCGCCTCTTCTGGATAGCGAGCTACGGCTAGGCGAACGTGACCGCTATCAGGCCAAGCTGGAGCTTCGGGCTATTGTCGATTGCCTGGGTAACAGCCCTTCTATGCACTGATACCATTCGATTAATTGTCACTCAGCATTTGACTTGAACGCCAAGCTCGGCTTGCCTGACGTCGTGACCCAGACAGCGCCTCTCCCGACCCTGCATTTTGTCGCCAGCGACCGCCCCGAGGCGCGCGAGGCCTGCCAGCGCCTGCAAGACCGCTATGGTATTGTGCCGCTCAAGGATGCCGACATCATTGTGGCACTGGGCGGCGACGGTTTCATGCTGGAAACCCTGCATACCAACCTGAAAATGCAAAAGCCCGTCTTTGGCATGAACTGGGGTTCGGTCGGGTTTCTGATGAACGATTATTGCGAGGACAACCTGCCCGAACGGCTGGCCGAGGCCGACCGGACAATCATCCACCCGCTGCAAATGGATGCGTGGGTGGAAAGCGGACAGGTGCATAGCGGACTGGCCATCAACGAGGTTTCGCTGCTGCGCCAAACCCGCCAGACAGCCAAGCTGCGCGTCAGCATCAATGACAAGGTACGCCTCGAAGAACTGACCTGCGACGGATGTCTGGTGGCCACCCCTGCCGGATCGACCGCGTATAACCTGTCAGCTCACGGCCCGATTATACCTCTGGATGCGCCCAGTCTTGCCCTGACGCCGATCAGCGCTTTCCGTCCGCGTCGTTGGCGCGGTGCCTTGCTGTCGCATACGGCCAAGGTTCGCTTTGATGTTCTGGAAGCCGACAAGCGACCCGTCTCGGCCACCGCCGACAATTTCGAGGTCCGCCGCGTCCATAGTGTGGAGGTGCGCGAGCGCCGCGATATCAGCCTGACCATGATGTTCGATGCAGGCCGCCCCTATGAAGAACGTGTACTGGCCGAACAATTCGCTAGCTAGGCTACAGAAATTCTTAAGCCTGTGACGTCATAATGGAACGTCAGCTTATGTGAGGACAGTATTGTGACCCAACGGCCCGAATTGATCCGCCGTCCCAATTCCCTCCGCGCCAAGGTCGGTAGCAGCTTTGGCGGAATCGATGCCGCCGCTGTCGCCCGCGCCGAAGAAGCCCTCAAAGCTTTGTCGTCACAGTTCGAACAATGGTTACAGGACGAAATGGTCAAACTGGAAGCGGCCGAGGCCGCAATCCACGACCACGGCTATAATGCCCAGACCGCCGAAAACCTCTATATGCGCGCTCATGACCTCAAGGGGCTTGGTACGACCTATGAGTATCCGCTGGTCACTCGCGTTGCCGGAAGCCTGTGCCGTCTGTTGGACAGCCCCGAACATCGCCTGACAGCCCCCTTGTCTCTCGTCGAGGCTCATATTTCGGCCATCCGCGCCATTGTCCGCGACAAGATTCAGGCTGAAGACCACCCGGTCGGTTGTGAACTGGCCAAGGCTCTGGAAGCCAAGGTCACAGCTTTCCAAGGCTAGATAGCACTTTAAGCCACCGCAATACGCGGGCGGGCTGCATAGGCGTGATCGCGCGTGGGCACCATGTCCAGACGCTCCATCAGATAGTCCAAATCATCACGTCCCAGAGTGTGCATCTGGGTCATGAACCGTTCCAGCATACGCAACCTGAAAGCTTCGGCATCCAGTTCCGCACCCTCGGCCTGCATGGAACGCCATGTGTCCACGCCCGCACGGAAAGCCGAGAACAGACGCGGCGGCATACCCGCTCGGTCATAGATCGCCCGAAAACCCAGCGGTCCTGCATCATGGATCATCAGCCATGCACGATGATGCGGTACCTGCGCCAGCATGGACAAGCCATGCTCGAAAAAGGTCATCTGACCTCGCGCCACAGCCCGCAGCAATAGAGAAGCGTTTAAAGCCCTGCGTGCATTCAGGGTTTTAACAAATTCCGGTAAATTCTGGCTGCGGATAGATTCATCCAGCAAGTCCAGCGTCGCCCGTTCGCGTGCAAAGTCCGACAAGCGTACGGCGGCATCCACTGACACCTTATGACGGCTAATCAGGTGCTGTTTTACCTGTTCCGTTGCAACCAGCACGAGACGGTCAACAATAGAGGGCGGCAAAATATGACGATTGGCCAATGTCGTGACCGTTTCCTCGTCATGACCAAACCGGTCAACAGCTATGGCCATAGCCCGTTCGGAAAAATCGGCATTGTCATTGGCCGCTAGCCGACGCACAGCCTCAACCGCGGCGTCACTGGCCACCACCTCAGCCACATCACGGCTCAGCCCCTGACGTGAAGCAACAGCGATTTGGGCAAAGATCCGTCCAGCACGCACAATCGCAATCAGATCATCATCGCAAAAAACCGGGGACTGACTGATCATAGGAATGGCAACCGTGTCGGCATCGGCCGCCAGCCTCAGTGCCACCTCGTTCGGCATCAAGTTCGAGGCCCGCAATGTCACCGCCAGTGCTCTGCGGACCAGTTCGGCTGTGTCGCGAGATAGATAGGCGATCATCTTCTGTGCGGCGAGACGTTCTTCATCACCCAAAACCATGCGATCCATGCTGCGACACAGTTTATGTGTCACTGTGGCACGTTCCTCTTCGACCTCTGAACGAATCAGAAGTTTCAGATCAGTCTCGTTCACACGGAGGGAACCACTCGCCATGATACCGCTCTCAAATCGAATTTCAGGAATTAAGCCAAAGCTTAGTCACCAGCACGTTAATCGTGCGTTACGATTTGATACAAGAGCATCAATGAATATGATGTGTCATTTTCACACAAAAATCATCCGGGTTAAACAGGGTCGCTAAAGGCACCCTTGAAGTGACTGCTTTCGCCCTGATTGAGCAAGAGGGCAAGCAAGCTCTGATCCTGCTTCAAACGATCCAGACGTGCGGCCAGAGCCAGATCCTTGTCACTGAGAGACGGCATGGTCGGTTTGTCCGCCCCGCCCAGAATCGGCGTTGCGCCCCCTGCAGTGCTTTGCAGGTTGGCATAGACCTCGGCCACCGTGGCGGCACGACCCTGTTTGTAGAAGATCGAGCGGTTGGCCGATGCCGCATCGGGGAACAGAGACGCCGCGCTGCTATTGGGGCGCGCATGCATGGCCTCGATCAGACGGGCCGCGCCTGCCGGTCCCAAAAAGTGCGCGGCATACAGATCGCCGCCATTCGGCTCGCGGCCCGTGCGCCCCCGCAAGTATGAAGCATTGGAAGCCGTCAGCTCTCCGGCCATGGTCGAGGCCGCCTGCGGATCAAAGCGCAGGTCCAGCACCACATTGCGGGCCGATCCGCGCACCTGCCAGCGCCCGTCGCCGCCCTGATAGATCAGGTCGGCATACTGACCATAGCCATGCTTATGGCCATGCTGTTTGACGGTGGACAGCCAGGTTTGCTCGATGAACTGGAACAGACCGGATGCTGAAGAGGTCCGCGCCTTGGCATCGGGATTAAAACCACTTTCGCGACGCGCCGTCTTCATCAGGAAATCGAAATCGACACCCGTCGTCGAAGAGGCACGCCGGATGGCGGCCTCTACGCCTCTTGAAGAAGGAATCGCTCCAACGCTCATATGCTAACGGTCGCTAACCAAGGTTAACGACACCTTAACACGGAACCGCTGCCGTTAACGAATCGGTATTTGAAAATGGTCGAAACGGCACTTGTCCACAAAACGCCGTAATCCAAGCGCTGCAATACGCATACGGGTCTGGGGAGGCCTGCGATTGGAGGCGCAGATCATGATGATGATGACACGTGCCGCTGGCGGAGCGAATCTATCCGCCATTCTTGACCACCGTACCGCGGCCCCTTCGTCGCGACGTATGTGGATTGCCTTGTTGGGGACCGCGCTGGCTGCCCATGTGGGTGTCGGTCTGTTCCTCTATCACCAGAAGTTCGAAATCACCCTTGCGCCACAAACGGCACCGGAAGTTCCCAGAACCATCATCTATCTGGACCCACCGCCCAAGCCGCTGGAGCCACAGGTCGTCAAGGCGGTCCCTGCGCCTGCGCCCAAGCTGAACAGGCCAGAACAGGTCATCGAAAGCCCCGTGCCGCCACTGGTGTCACCGGTCAATGATGCCCCTGCAACGGCCACGGGACCGGCGATCACCCTGTCCACACCGGTTGCACCAGATGCCAACGGCACGGCCCCCGCAGCCACACCCGCGCCAAAGGCACCTGCGGTAATCACCCGCCCCAACTGGATCCAGCAACCGACAGCGGACCAGTTGATGCGGGCCTATCCCGATGCCGCCATCGAGCGAGGGATTTCAGGCAATGCGGTCTTAAACTGTGCGGTACGGGTCAATGGCACACTAACGGACTGTCAGGTCACGTCGGAAACGCCTGCGCGTAACGGCTTTGGCCGCGCCGCCACCAACCTGTCGCGCTATTTCCGCATGAGCCCGCAAACCGTGGACGGCCAAGCCGTTGACGGTGCGCGTGTTACGGTCGGAATCCGCTTCGATCTGACGGATTAAGCACACGATGGGGATCGAGGGTCCGTTCGGTCACGGACTGGCCCTCGATCTCGGCGCGTAGCTGATTGGCGACCAACGGGGCCAACAACCAGCCATTGCGGCGCGGTGCCAGCGCCACATAAAGCCCGTTGCCGACTTCCCCCACCAGCGGCAGACCATCGGGCGATGCGCCCCGCACACCGGCCCGCCATTCGATCTCGATCGGGCGCGGTTCTTCACCCAAAAGCGTCCATGCCGCCGCCAGCATGGCCTCACAGCATTCCATATCCGGTTCCAGATCGCGCACACCGGCCTCCATGCTGGCACCGATCACACTGCCACCCGCAAACGGGCCTGCATTTACAGGGGCGACATAGGCCCCCTCGCCACGCAGCACATGGTCGCTCAATCGCTCATGGGTAATGCCAATCAGACCACGGATCGGCACGATGCTGTCGATGATGCGCGTCACCGCATCCGGCAGGCCCACAATGGCCGCCGCCGCCCCCGTGGCCAGCACCAGTTTGGGCGCACTGACCACACCTTCGGATGTCACCACCAGCCAATGCTCCCCCTCGCGGAAGATGGCCTCGGCGGTGGCGTTGATGCGGGTGATCCCCTCGCCCATCACGTCCAGCGCCGCAACAGGGTCCAGCTTGGCATCCTCGTGCGTCAGCAGGGTCTGGCTGACGGCGTCATAGCTATGGGCGAAGTCGTGGCGCTGCATCTGCAGCATCAGGCGCTCGGCTTCCTCGCCGCGCCACTCGGCAGGCATCTCCTGAAGATCAATGCCGGTGCGCGTCGCAAACACATCCCACAGCATCCGGCTCATCTTCAGCATATCACCGACATGAACCGGCAGGCCGTCAATCGCCGCCTCCATGGCCGGCGCGATCATCCCCGCTGCCACAGCCGAGGCCGAAGGCGCATCGGGCGCGACCACCGTCACACTATGCCCCGCCAGTCTAAGCTCGGCGGCGGTTGCGAGGCCAAAAGCCCCTGCACCAATGATGACGATATCGGGTGAAGTCATAGCAAAAATAACGGGGCAGAATTGAAAAGGGGCACGGGAAGTCCTTCGACCTCCCGCGCCCCGATTTCAAGTCGCTATGCGATTATTCCGCTGCGAGGCGGGCCGCACGCGCATCTTCCAGACGCTTGGTCAGGGCTGCATGCTGGTCCCACAGGGCTTTGGGCAGACGATCGCCGAACTTCTCGTAGAAGGCCGGGATCAGGCTGGCTTCCTCGGTCCAGACATCGGCATCAACATCCAGCAGGGTCGACAACTGGGCGTCGGTCAGCTCCACACCCGACAAATCCAGAGCGTCACGCGAAGGCACACGACCCACCGGCGTATCAACGGCTTCACCCTTGCCTTCCAGACGCTCGACGATCCACTTCAGCACGCGGATATTGTCGCCAAAGCCCGGCCACACGAACTTGCCGTCCTGATCCTTGCGGAACCAGTTGACGAAGAAGAAACGCGGCAGCTTGGCAGCGTCAGGCGCAGCAGCGCCGACCTTCAGCCAGTGCGCGAAGTAGTCGCCCATATTGTAACCGCAGAACGGCAACATGGCGAACGGGTCACGGCGCAGTTCACCGACCTTGTTTTCAGCCGCAGCCGTGCCTTCGGAGGCAACGGTCGAGCCGAGGAACACACCGTGTTCCCAGTCAAAGGCTTCGGTCACCAGCGGCACAGCCGAAGCGCGACGACCACCGAACAGGATGGCGTCGATCGGCACACCGGCCGGATCTTCCCACTCCGGTGCGATCGACGGGCATTGACCGGCCCAGACGGCGAAACGCGCATTCGGGTGGGCCGCAGGCTCGCCCGACGACGGATCGTGCGGCTGGCCCTTCCAGTTGGTCAGGCCTTCTGGCGCTTCCTTGGTCAGACCTTCCCACCAGACATCGTTGTCGGCGGTCAGGGCGACATTGGTGAAGACCGTGTCTTTCACCAGAGATTCCAGAGCGTTCTTGTTGGTGTTGCGGCTGGTGCCCGGGGCCACGCCGAAGAAGCCCGCCTCAGGGTTCACAGCATACAGGCGACCATCGGTGCCATAACGCATCCATGCGATATCGTCGCCGACCGTCTCAGCCTTCCAGCCGTCCAGCATCGGTTGCAGCATGGCGAGGTTGGTCTTGCCACAGGCCGACGGGAAGGCCGCAGCGACGTATTTCACAACGCCTTCAGGGCTGGTCAGCTTGAGGATGAGCATGTGCTCGGCCAGCCATCCCTCGTCGCGGGCCATGACCGAGGCGATACGCAGCGCGTAGCATTTCTTGCCCAACAGGGCGTTGCCGCCATAGCCCGAGCCATAAGACCAGATTTCGCGCGTTTCCGGATAGTGGACGATCCACTTGTCGTCATTGCACGGCCACGCGACATCAGCCTGACCTTCGGCCAGCGGTGCGCCCAGCGTGTGGACAGCCGGAACGAACACGCCATCGGTGCCCAGTTGTTCCAGAGCGCCCTTGCCCATACGGGTCATGATGCCCATCGACACAGCCACATAGCCGCTGTCGGTGATCTCAACGCCCAGAGCCGAGATGTGCGAACCCAGCGGGCCCATGCAAAACGGCACCACATACATGGTGCGGCCCTTCATGCAGCCATCGAACAGGCCGTCCATGCGTGAACGCATTTCAACCGGATCGGCCCAGTTATTGGTCGGGCCGGCATCGGCCTGATCTTGCGAGCAGATGAAGGTACGGCTTTCGACGCGAGCCACGTCCTTGGGGTCGGAGGCGGCATAATAGCAACCCGGACGCTTGGACTGATCCAGTGCCTTCAGCGTGCCCTTGCCGATCAGGTCAGCAATGATGGCCGATTTCTCGGCTTCAGAGCCGTCACACCAATGCACACGGTCCGGCTTGGTCAAAGCTGCGATCTGCGACACCCAGGCGACAAGGACTTCATGTTGCGTCGGGGCCGGAAGAAGGCCGGGGATGGATTGGCTCACGTCACGCTCCTTAGTGTCCACTTACTGGGACAGTTGTGACGCGAAAGAACAACACGATCACAACAGGTTTCAGCGGCCAATGGACTGCAGCGTCCGTTAGGTCAAGACTCTGCAAACGTATGTTGCGATGCAATAATTTGGATTATTCCAGATTCTGCTTAATTCTTATGGGCGTGTGCAGCCTCCACGCGCTAAGCCTTCGGTATGCAGACAATGGACACACAGCAGACTGCGCCCACGGGCGGTCTTTTTTCACCCGCCGCCGCGCGCAATAGCGACGCGATTCTGGGTTTGCTGTCGGCACATCTTCCTGCGCGCGGCCATGTTCTTGAAATTGCATCCGGTTCCGGCCAGCACGCGATGGCTGCTGCACGCACCCTACCCGATATTGTCTGGCAGCCGTCCGACCCCTCTGCCGAGGCGCTGCAAAGCATTGAGGCATGGCGTACAGCCGATCCCCTGCCCAAGCTGTGCGCCCCGCTGCGTGTGGACATGACAGCCCCCGAAACATGGCCGGACCAGACCTTTGATGCCATCGTCTGCATCAACATGATCCATATCAGCCCTTGGCAAGCGACCGAGGGCCTGATGGCGCTGGCAGGCAAGGTGCTGCCGGTGGGGGGCCTGCTCTATCTTTACGGGCCGTATCTGGAAAAAGATGTGCCGCTGGCCCCGTCCAATGCCGCCTTTGACCAGAGCCTGAAAAACCGCAACCATGCATGGGGCCTGCGCGACAGTCGCGATGTCTCGCTAGAGGCCAAAAAGCACGGACTGCGCTTTACCCGCCGCGTCGAGATGCAGGCCAATAATATCAGCCTGATGTACCGCCGCTTCTGATCCTTTCTAAAACCGTCGCCAGAGCGTAAACACCCGCCCTGACCGGAGACTCCCCCATGGCCTTTATCCGCACCTATGACGGCGACGAACCCGTTCGCATCAACAAATGGCTGGGCCAGTCGGGCGTCTGCTCGCGCCGCGAGGCCGAAGCCCTGATTGCCGAAGGCTTTGTCACCATTGACGGCGAGATTGTGCGCGATGCCGGTCGCAAGATCGAAAAGGGCCAGACCCTGACGCTCGATAATGATGCCGAAGAAGCGCTTCAATCCGGCGTCACCATCATTCTGCATAAGCCCGTCGGCTATGTTTCGGGCCAGCCGGAACCGGGCAAGATTCCCGCCGTGCGTCTGCTGTCGTTCAAGAACCGCGACGATGACGGCTATATTCCGCGCCGCGACGAGAGCCTGCCCCCGATCGGACGCCTCGACGAAGATTCACGCGGTTTGCTCCTGCTGTCATCGGACGGCGTGGTCGCCAAGGCGGTGATCGGCCCTGAATCGGAACTGGACAAGGAATATCTGGTCCGCGTTGACGGCACGATCACCCAGACCAAGCTCAACCTGCTGCGTCATGGTCTGGAACTGGACGGCCGCAAGCTGAAACCGGCCAAGGTCGATCTGATCCGTGGTCAGGACCTGCGCTTCATCCTGAAGGAAGGCCGCAAGCGCCAGATCCGCCGGATGTGCGAAATGGTCGATCTGGACGTTATCGACCTGTTCCGCATCCGTGTCGGCCCGCTGTCTCTGGGTTCCCTGCCCGAAGGCCGCTGGCGTCATATCACGCCAGCGGAACGTGAAGCCCTTATCAGGGGCAGCGTCGGCTAGACCGACAGGCTGGAGGCGACTTTCACCAGTCGCTCCAACTCTGCGACATGGGCAACGAAGGCTTTTTTGCCTGCGGGTGTCAGCGACAGCCATGTCCGCTGTCGCCCGCCCAGTGCTGCCTTGCGAACCGCAACATAGCCGACCTCTTCCAGCGCCTTGACGTGTTTGGACAGGACCGAGTCCGACACTTTTATACTGTCACGGACGACAGCAAACTCGGCTTCGGCTGCCGACAGGATAGCGCAGATTTGCAAGCGTCCGGGGGCATGGATCAGGGCATCGAAAACCGGCACCGCCATTACACGTCCCTCACATCTTGGCGGTAAAGCCGCATCCACACGCGACTGCCGATATAGCCCAACAGCGCACCAGCCAGACCATTGACCACCGGCACCCAGTAAATCTCCTGAACCTTGCCGAACCAGATGCTCAGCCCCATCAGTCCGATCAGAACAGTCGCCAGAGCAAAGGCCGCCCATCTCGCCCGTTTGGGGCTGTAGCCATTAACCCAGACGCCTTTCTCGGCCTGCCATTTACGCATGATGACGACCAGTATCGCCAGAGCGATGGCCACGCTGGGCAGGCTGAAGGCCGTCGGGAAACCCTGACCGGCCACAAGCAGGCCACAGGCCAGCGCATAGCCACCATCATACCACCACGGCCAGTGGTCCATCTTGGCCAGGGTCTGCTCGCGCGTGTTGCGGATCAGGTCCAGCGCCTCTTGCGGGGTTTGGTCTTCGGTCATGGCTCGTCCCTCACTTTCCACAACGGAAAATGTTCGAGACTTTCCACATCGTCAAGTGATAACTTTCCAGATTGGAAAGTTTATCAAACCCTAGGCCTGCGCCTCGCTGCGATCCTTGATGACTTTCAGGACCGTGCTGTGGAAATCGTTGAGGAAAATCTTCCCCCACAGCGCGCAATAGGCATTGATCGGCGTGGCCATGCGATAGCGCGTCGTCAGAGTCAGACGGGTGCGGTTGTTCGGCAGGTCTTCCAACACATAGTCACCACGCGCCAGCTTCAGATAGCTGCTGTCCACATCGATATGGGCCTCTACGGCATCGGGAATGGAATCTGGTCCGAAGCGGAAATCCCATGCCAGACGGCGATCCTGATCCCAAGCCGTCACTACTTCCTCGAACCGGACACCCTTGGTCCAGCTTAGCTGTCGCACAGCACCAACGCCCTGCCCTTCCATCCGTGCATTTACCGGCGTGGGCACACCCACCACATTGTGGCTGAAGGTCGGTTTTAGCTCGGGCTTGCGGATATCGCGGATTTCAACCGTCTGCGCCCAGACATCTGCGCGCGGCGCGTCGATCTCGATGATCGAAACCACCTGTTCGTCCACCATCCGGTAATCCAGATGCGGCTCAAATGGTGCCAGCAGCAAGGGTGCAAGGATCATCAGGGGTGGCGTGTGACGCAAGGCGCGTTTTCGCAAAAGCGCGACCGTCAGGCTCGACCCGAGTGCTGCGCCTGCAAAGAAGAAGGGTGCGGCCATCGCCACACAGATTCCGCCTTCGCGGAACACAATGATGCTTAAAACCAGCAGCACCGCGATGCCGATCAGGGCCCATTTCAAATGGGTGCCGACTGAGGCGCGCCCCAAAGGATCAGCCACCGCCGAAAACACGCTGGCAATGGCCATGGGCATGAAGATCAGCCCGCTGATGAACAGCATGCCTCCGCTGCCCTGCCAGATCAGCAGATAGAGCACTGCCGCATAGGCCAGCGACAGGCCCAGGCCCAGATACAGACGCTTGCGTAGCAACCGGCTCGCCCTATCGTCCATGCGCTTAAGCCTCCCCTGTTTCGGCCAGCCTATCCGAACATTGTGCTCTGTCGCCCTAGCGCAGCGCCTTGAACCACTGTTCCAGCATCACCGTCTCGGCGCGCTGGGCAGCCGCACGAAGGGTGGCTTCCTCGTCCACGCCCCAACGCTCTTCGGTAAAGGCTTCGTCCAGACGCGACAGGTCATAGGCCGCCTCGCCCGACAACTCACCCTGTTGCAGGGCCAGCCCCAGAATGGCCGAGCCCAGCAGCGGCACAGCCATAGCCAGACCCGATAGCTGGAAGTGATCCAGCGACAGAGCCAGTGCCTTGACCTTGGCCAGCGAAGCCTGATCCTGCGTCTGGTGGATAATGCCCTGCACCGGCACCAGACGGATGCCGTGGGTTTCTTCGGCCCAGTTGCGCCACTGGCCCCATTCGCGTTCCTGACGCTCGATCAGGGATCGGGGCGCTTCGGCCAGATAACAGGTCAGATCGTTTCCGGCATAGGCCGTGATTTCATCGGCCACCGCCTCCATCACCTCGACCACGCGGTCGATAGCCGTCGAGGCCAGACGGGTTGCAGGCATGGTGCCCGCATCCAGAAACTCGCCCTGCGCCGCCCATTCGTCCGCCACCAGCCTTGCCGCTGCCTCGGTCGGCAGAACCAGCTTGCGGTGCGCGGGCGTCTTGGGTGTGCGGCCATCCAGTTGAACGGCCCAGCCGTCTTCGGTATGGGCCACGCCCGCTTCCTTCCAGAAGCGTTTGATACGCTCTTCGGATTCCTTGAAACCCTTACGGGCAGCGACGTTCGGGTCCAGCGGGGGAATGTGGCTCATATTCTAAACTCTAGTCTCAAATCTTGGCCGCAAAACGCACCAGCGCCGCTTCCAGATCAGGAAAATCCTTGGCCACATGGGCCGCACCGGCTGCAAGCTGTTCTTCCACCGTATGGAATCCCCAGCCCACGCCCTGTCCGGCCACCTTGGCATTGGCCGCCATCAGCATATCGTGACTGGTGTCACCAATCATCACCGTGCGCTGCAAACTAGCGCCATTTCTGTGCACAGCCGCCAAAAGCATCGACGGATCGGGCTTGCCAGGCCCGTCCGAGGCACAGTGGGCCGACAGGAAAAGATCGCTCCATTCGGGCCGCGCCAGATTACGCGCCACGCCGCGACTGTTCTGGCCCGTGGCAATCGACAACTTCCAGCCGTCCTTTTTCAACAGGCGCAGCGTATCCATCACCCCGTCATAAAGCGGCTCTTCGTGACCGGCCTCGTAACGGGTGCGAAAACTGCTCTGGAAGGCAGCGACGAACTCGGCCAGCTCGCCCATGGTCAATTGCGGCTCCAGCACATGCAACGCCCTGTCCAGTGTCAGTCCGACAATCTGACGTACTCGGTCATAGCTGGGCTCCGGCAGGCCAAGCACCTTTGCCGCTTCACACGCCGCCAGATGGATAGAGGCGCGGCTGTCTACCAGCGTGCCATCCACATCAAACACCGCCAAAGGCGCATCAAAAGCAGTCATAAATACTCGGTCGTAAAACTCAGGCCGGAACCAGATCAAACGCGATGGTCAGCCGCTGATGATCGTCTTCAAACGGCAGGGTTCCATGCCACATACAGGACGGGAACAATACCAGCTTGCCCGGTTCCGGCTTTTCGACTTTCAGCGGAGCCAGCGGCTGTTTCAAGTTAAAGGGCGGTACGCCGAACCCGATCCAGCCTTCCTGCCCGCCCCTGTCTACCGCAGGCGGCAGGTCGATATAACAGGCCGAGGACAGCCAGCCCTTGGAATGGATATGGGCCTCGTGGAAGCCGCCCGACCGCAGGCGGATCGACCAGCATCCGGCGAAGCGGTATTCGCCCGTATTGCGGCTGCGGACCGGATCGCTGCCTGTCCCCAGTGCGGCCATATAACGCCGGATCGGCCCGTCAATGGCGCTAAAGAAGGCCTTGATGGCCGGATCATCCACACGGCGCAAATCCACCGGCGTCTGCGATCCGTGACGCAGGCTCTGCCCTATCGGGTGGCGGTTGAACGCGTGCTGGGCCTCCAGAGCCACTTTAAGATCGGCCAGATAGGCCGACAGCAAGCCCCAACCGTCCGGCGTATCAATCTGCGTGGCGCGTATCAGACCATCGCCATCATCCAGCCCCAGCGGGTCTTTCTCGCCTGCCATCCGCAGGGCCGTGGCATGCAGGGCCAGTACGATCTGTTGTTGTCCTGCCGTCGGCAAAAGCTGTGACAGGATTTCACGCGCCTCGTCCACCTCGCCCGTCACCAGCAAGGCCTTGGCCAGGGTCGTCCATGACGCAACATCATTGGGCGGCAGGGCCACAGCCTTTCGGGCGTGCGCCACAGCCTGTGCCGGATCAAATGCCAGTGCCAGATGGGCGGCATCCGCCTCGATGCCCGCATCCTTCAAACCGGCCTGCGCGGCACCTTGCGTCAGTTCCTGCCAAACCTCGCGTTCAGGCTGCCCCACATAGGCATTGAACACGGCCAAGGCCCGATGGATTTGGGCAAGGGCCGGATGCCGCGCCAAGGCTTGTTTGTAGGGTTCACGCGCCGTCCCGACATCCGCGCCGGACATCCACAAGAGTTGCGCCTGCTCGTTAATGGCTTCCAAATAGTCACTACGGCGGGCCAGAACCTCGCCATAGGCGGCTATGGCCTCTGTAAGCTTGTGCTGGGCCTGAAGGGCGCGGGCCAGAACTAGCCATGTCTCCGGTGCCTTGCCGCCCAAAGACAGCGCCTTGCGAGCCTCCGCCTCCGCCTCGGCAGCAGCCCCCGCATCGCCCAGCGCCGAGGCCAGATTATGATGGGCAACCATGCTGGACGGGGCCGCTTTGACCTGTGCACGACGCAGAGGCACCACCTCTTCAGGCCGTTGCAGAGCCTTGAGGATAGATATCCGCAAGGTCATTAAGGCCTCGCGCTCGGATGCCGGTGCCGCTTCGACCAGCCTCAGCGCCTCCTCCAACTGCCCCACCCCAGCAAGGGCTTGAGCCTGTTGGCCGCGTTGTTGAAGCGACATCCCCGTCATCCGATCCCCCCAGACCGTTTAGCGCCCGACCCAGCCTAGCGGATACGCTTCACATTATGGAAGATATCCTCGTCGGCTTCGTCCTCGGAGAAGCCGAAATGGGCAAAGCCCGCCTTCATTTCCGGCGAAAGCGGAGCCTCGACGATCAGCTTGCCACCGCCCGGATGGTCCAGCTCGATACGGCGGGCATGAAGCTGTAGCTTCAAACTGCCGGACAACTCGTTTGATTTCTCGTTGCCGTATTTCGGATCACCAAGGATCGGATGGCCTATGCCGGCCATGTGGGCGCGAAGCTGGTGCGTGCGGCCTGTAAACGGACGCAAGGCCATAAAGGCAGCACGGTGCGCGGCACGACTGACGGTCACATAGGCGGTTTCAGCTGTTTCCGCGCCATGTTCCTTGGGGTCGGCGGGACGCATGATCTCGAAATCATTAATGCCGGTTTTTTTCAGCGCCATGTCGATCTGGCCCGAGGCCGGTTTCGGGTTGCCAATGACAATGGCCCAATAGGTCTTTTTGGCGTGACGACGCGCAAAGGCTCCTGCCAGACGTTTGGCCGCTTCGGGACCCTTGCCCAGCAGCAATACACCCGAAGTGTCTCGGTCAAGACGGTGGACCAGACGCGGACGCTCCATGCCTTCACCCCATGCCGACAACAGACGGTCCACATGTTTGGTCGTCTTGGTGCCACCCTGAACCGCCAGACCCGCCGGCTTGTTGATAGCGATCACCATGTCGTCTTCATACAGAACCAGCGACTTGGCATAGGCCACGTCTCGCTCACTGATTTTCGGCTTTTCACCCGGCACGCGCTCGACAGCCTCGGGGATCGGCGGCACCCGCACGGCGGCCCCGGCGGTCAGGCGCTCTTCGGGTTTGATACGGCTACCATCCACACGGATATTGCCCGCGCGGCACATCTTCTGAACCTGAATATGCGACAGGTGGGGCCAGCGACGCTTGAACCACCGGTCCAGACGGATGCCGTCCTCAGCTTCCGCTACATAAAGGGTTTGAACTTCGCGGCTCATCCGAAAACCTTACGCATGATGGTCAGACCGACGAAAACGGCCACCACCGACAAAATAACAGAGGCGAGCGCATAGAGGGCGGCTGTGGCCATCTCGCGGCGCTCAAGCATTGCGACCACTTCCAGCGAGAAGGCCGAAAAGGTCGTGAACCCGCCCAATACGCCGACAACAGCAAAAAGGCGAATATTCTCGCCATTCGCACTGCCTTTAAAGGCCAGCCAGCCTGTAATCAGTCCGATCAACAGCCCACCCGTCAGGTTCACGGCAAAAGTGCCCCAAGGCCATTGCCCTGCCCCCACAAGACGAAAAGCCGCTATGCCAGCACCATATCGCGCCAGCGCCCCCAAGGCCCCACCTGTTGCCACCAGCAGAAAATGGTTCATGCTGTGCCATAAACTGTTCTGCGAACATTGCGAAGGGAGCGTCTGTGGCTGGCTCTATTCCGGTTCTGATCCTGGCATCTGTGCATCATGTGCTTTTTTTAGGCCTGATCGTTATGATGGCGACGCAACTGGCCCTGTTAAGGGTCAAGCCTGTGCCGGTTGTCCGTCTGGCCAAGCTGGACCAAGGCTATGGTCTGACCGCCGGACTGATCCTGATCGTCGGTCTGGCCCGCATTCTGCACGCCGAAAAGGGTTGGGCCTATTATCAGTCCAATCCCTTCTTCTGGGGCAAGATGGCTGCTTTCGGCCTGATTGCCATGCTGTCTATCGTCCCGACCGTCAGCTATCTGGGCTGGCGCAAGCAGTTGGCCCACGACCCTGTATGGCAGCCGCGCGGTACAGATATCCGACGCGCACACGGGATTGTCGTGATCGAAATGGTTCTGGTCGGCGCGATAATGATAATGGCTGCAGGCATGGCTCGCTGGCCTTTGTGACCGCTCAGAGACGAGGTCCGACCGATTCCATCACACTGCGGGCCTGATACACACCGGGACGGTCAGGCGTAGCGCCGCGTCCCATCACGATCTCCAGCGTGGTCGAGGTGGGTTGCGGTCCACTCAAATTCACCCCGAGCCCGACACCAACACCTGAGGTCGAATAGCCCCCATAACGGCCACTGCTTGCCCCGATGGATACGGAGGGACGTACGCCACCGGCACTGTCAGGGCGACCATCGATCCAGCGCTGGGTGATTTCAAACCAGTCATATCCGCGATCGGTCGTCAGTTGCGCGGCACGGAACAGCGCGCGATCCGCCACGGGACCGGCGGCCCCGACACCATTATAGGTGACACGAAAACGATTGTTCTCGATCTGCTGTTCGGCATAGCCCTGCCCGCGTGGTCCCGTCTGAGGCCCATAGGGGGCCAGACTGGCACAGGCTGTCAGCGCCAGCGCGGAGGCCGCCAACACCGTGACGGTAAAAACCTTCTTGCGGGACAGAATGGTCATGGCAGCATCTCCATTGGCTCTGAATATCTAGCGAATAACCGCCAGACATTGTTCCGCCACAAGTCTGAACCGAAGCTGAAGAGACTTAAAGCCCGGCGACCGCCCGCAGATCGGCAAAGTCTTTCGGTTCGGGCGCTTCCACCGTCATTCGCTCGCCCTCGGGATGCGGGAAGGTCAGCTTGGCCGCATGCAGCATCAAGCGCGGTGCGCCGCGTCCGGCAAATGTCAGTGCCCCGCCATAACGTACATCGCCAACCAGAGGCCGTCCGATATGGGCCATGTGCACACGAAGCTGGTGCATGCGTCCGGTCAGCGGCTCCAGTTCGACCACCGCGCCCTCTTCATTGGCGGCCAGCGTGCGATAACGGCTCTGGGAAGCCTGTGCGCCCTCGGCATCGGCTGGCACCACACGCATATAGGCCTCGCGACCGATTTCCTCGCGGCGCAGGGCGGCATCGATCATGCCCTGCTTGGGCTCGGGAGCCGAGGAGATGATGGCGCGATAGGTTTTCTGGAATTTGCGATCCTGCATGGCCTTGCCGAGGAAGCTTGCCGCGGGCTTGGTCTTGGCAATCAGGATGACGCCCGAAGTGTCGCGATCCAGACGGTGCACCAGTTCCGGACGCTTGCCGTTCGAACGCTTGAACGCCCACAGCAGGTCATCCAGCGTATGGGCCTGAATACGCCCCCCCTGACTGGACAGGCCCGAAGGCTTGTTCACCACCATCACGTGCGAGTCCTGAAACAGGACGAGCGAACGCATATAGGCGACTTCTTCGGGCGTAAGATCGAGGGGCTGGCGCTTGGTCATGGCGCGCTCTTAGCCCAGCCTCCTCGTCCGGTCGATTGCCTTAACGGAGAATGCCGCGTTGACGCGCAAAACGCGCATAGGCAGCCGAGGCAGCGGCCACAACGATGATGGTGATGGCCGCATAGAGCGTGCCCATGCCCATAATCTCGCGGCCATTGGTCATGAACTGCACATAGATGGTGTTCACGACAATGGCGGTCAGGCTGGCCAAAAAGGCATTAAAAGCCAGTTTGCGGCGCATCAGCAGCATCAGAGCGCCCAGCACACCCGTCCAGACACCGACGCCGAAAGCCACCTCGGTCCATACCGGCTGGGCTTGCAGATACTGCGCCTGTTCCAGCGTCAGTTTGCCCCAGTAGGACAGGTTCTTGGTCACCTGCAAATACCACTGGGACGCCCCATAGCCGTTCCAGATCAAAGTGATCAAACCCACAGCCCACAGGTGCCAAGGCGTTTTCATCTGCGCGTACATTATCTTGTCTCCCGACGTTCAGGCTCTACCGTTAAAGCCATTCGCTATGCGCCACAATCGGGCCGCATAGCCCAAGGCGGGTCAGACCAGTACCGACTTGCGGGCCATGCGCCACGCATAGACCCACAGGCCTGCGGCAATCGCTATGATCGCATAGGGCAAGATAGCCATAGCCCCTTGCGGTGCTGCCACCGCCGGTGGCGGATAAACCAAGGTCGAGACAATATTACTGCCCACAGCCCCCGCCAGTGACAGGGCAAAGGCCCAGACAGCCCAGCGCTCTCGTAACAACAGACAGATCGCACCGAGCACGCCCCCCAGACGCCCAACCCCCACGGCGCGTAAAGCCAGCCGGGCAAGGCATGAAAATACTGGACCATGGCCTCGCTCATGTTTGCATCGCGCAAATAGTCGGCACCGCGTGTCAGGGTCATGGAAAAATCGAACGCGCCATAGCCGTTCCATAACAGGGCCAAAATACCGATAAGCCACAAATGCCACGGCGCGGGTTGCCGCCGGATAATGCCTGCCATCAGTCCCTCCCAAGAAAGAAAGCCGCCAGTGATGTCACTCCGACTGTAAAATCTCGCAAGCAAAATCTTCGAGAGGTGTCCCTATTGGCGACCCCAGTCGTCGTCACCGCCATCGCCCTTTGAGGCATTGATCCGCGCCCGCATCTGGCTCCAGCGTTCCATGCGTTGCTTGATCTTTTCCTCGTGGCCCTCGCCCTTGGGGCGATAGAAGCTCTGGCGGGCCATGCCGTCGGGGAAATAGTTGTCGCCGGAAAAGCCCTCGACCGTATCGGGATCGTACTGATAGCCCTTGCCGTAACCCAGCTCCTTCATCAGCTTGGTCGGGGCATTGCGGATATTGGCGGGAGGCATCAGTGATCCAGTCTCGCTGGCCGCCTTCATTGCCGCCTTATAGGCCTGATAAACGCCGATGGACTTGGGGGCCGTGGCCAGATGCACGGTGCATTGCGCCAGTGCCAACTCACCTTCGGGGGAGCCGAGGAAATCATAAGTATCCTTGGCCGCATTGGCGACGAGGATGGACAGAGGATCGGCCTCGCCAATGTCCTCGACCGCCATCCGCACCAAACGCCGCGCAATGAACAGCGGGTCTTCCCCGCCCTTCAGCATCCGTGCCAGCCAATACAGCGCCGCATCGGGATCAGACCCCCGCACCGACTTATGCAAGGCCGAGATCAGATTATAATGTTCCTCGCGGCTCTTGTCATAGGCAGGGGCGCGCTTTTGCAGGATGGCAGCCATGGTCTGCACGTCCAATTGTTCGTCCCCGACCAGATCGAACAGGACCTCGACCATGGTCAACAGATAGCGCCCGTCACCATCGGCCATGGTGAACAGGGCTTCGCGCGCTTCGGGCAGCAAGGGCAGCGGCTTGCCAACATGGCTTTCGGCGCGTTGCAGCAGTTGCTCCATCGCCGCATCGTCCAGCCGTTTCAGCACATAGACCTGCGAACGCGACAGCAATGCGCCGTTCAGTTCAAAGCTGGGGTTCTCGGTCGTCGCGCCAACCAGCGTTACCACACCTGCCTCTACGAACGGCAGGAAGCTGTCCTGCTGGGTGCGGTTAAAGCGGTGGATTTCGTCAACGAACAACAGCACCGAACGGCCCGAGGCACGAATGGCCTTGGCTTGTTCAAACGCCTTTTTCAGATCGGCCACACCCGAAAAAACGGCGCTGATCTGCATATATTCATAGCCCGCCGCCTTGGCGAGCAGACGGGCAATCGTGGTCTTGCCGGTGCCCGGCGGTCCCCACAGGATCATGGAACCCAGACGTCCCGCCGCTGTCATGCGCCGGATCGGCCCGCCTTCACCCAGCAGATGATCCTGTCCCAAGACCTCGTCCAGCGTGGTCGGGCGCAGACGGTCGGCCAGAGGCGCGTCGGGCGGATGGATGCCGGAAGCTTCGAACAGATCACTCATGATCTATTCATAGGCCGTCCGGCACCCGATTTCACCTATTTAAGGGATACGACCGTTCAGGCTGCGACCGCCACGGATGATGGTGATTTCCGATCCGCGCCCGGCACGGCCCAGAGCCTCGACCGAGGTCACGGCACGACCATCCACCGACTGGATCACGTCATTGGGACGCAGGCCGATACGATGCGCCATGCTGCCACGCTGGATACCCGTCACGAACACGCCATTGGTGAACGGATCACCGCCCATACGGTCGGCCCGCGCCGGATTCAGCGCAATGCCCGAAAGTCCGGCAAGCGCGCCCTGCCCCACGGTCACGCCCTTGCTGATCTCGGCATCACCGGGAAGCTGGGTCACGCGGGCATTCACGTTTTGGGTACGGCCATCACGCAGCAGGGTCACCGCAACCGTCTCGTTCGGCTGCTTGGTGCCAACACGATAGTTCAGACCGCCCTGATCGTTCACTTCCGCACCGTCGATGGCGGTGATGACATCCCCCACCTCGATACCGGCACGCGCCGCAGGGCCACCCGAATAGACGTCCGTCACCAGAAGGCCTTGCGGGCGTTCAAGGCCCAGACTGCGGGCCATGTCGCCGCTCAGGGTGTCGCCCTTCACGCCCAGCCACGGACGCACCACGCGGGTTTCGCCACCCACAGCCGAATCCAGCACGCGGCGCACCATGGCTGCCGGTACGGCAAAGCCCACGCCGGTCGAAGAGCCGGTACGGCTGAAGATCGCGGTATTGATGCCGATCAGATCACCATCCATGTCCACCAGCGCCCCGCCCGAATTACCGGGGTTGATCGGGGCATCGGTCTGGATGAACGAGCCGGAATCGCTGATGCCGGTATCGGTACGGTTCAGGGCAGAGATAATGCCATTGGTCACCGTCTGGCCCACGCCGAACGGGTTGCCGATGGCCAGAACCAGATCACCGACCTGCTGTTCTTCCTGATCGTCGATACGGATAACCGGCAGGTCGCCGTTCACATCATCCAGTTGCAGCACCGCAATGTCCGAACGCTCGTCTGCCAGCAGCACGCGAGCGGGAAACTCGCGGCGGTCCTGAAGCGTGACGCGGATTTCGCGCATGTCCTTCACGACGTGGGCATTGGTGATGACGATACCGTCGTTGCGCACAATCACGCCCGAGCCGATCGAGCCGGTCTGGCGCGCGGTCGGAATACCCCAGAACGGGTCACGTCCCTGTTGCACACCACGCGCGGCAATATTCACCACAGCGGGGGCCGCCGTGCGCACGACAGGCGCGAAACTGGTTTTCATGGCACCGGCATCGTTCGGGGCGATACGCGGCTGTGCTTCGGCAAAGACGCCTTCCTGCGCCTTGGACGGCTGAGGCTGCCCGCAAGCTGCAAGCAAGAGAGCAGCAGCAATGGCAAGGTGCGAATTCTTCATCAGGTTAGTCACTCATCCAGGGTGATCCAGCAAGCGGACACTATTCGGCACATAGATTGGGACGGCATCAAGGCTGGCCCCTTACCATAAAGCAATGGTGTTCAAGACGTTGCGTCGCAAGCCTCAAGCTTGTGCATTATCTTTGATTTATGCACGTCGGGCTATAACCCACTCCACAATAGCCCCTATCCGAAAGCAACCGGCAGAGGGTTACGCGTAGGCCTAGCATCGCGCACAACTCAAAAGGAAAACAGGCAGTCTCTACAGAAACTGCCCGTCCGATTATGCGCTCTAAACCAACTGAACCCTTACGGTTGGGTCACCGGCAGGGTGTCCTGCGGATTGCCGTCGGTTTTCGGCACCGTAATGTTCAGCAGACGCCCCAACAGAGGCTGCACATCCACGCTGTCGAGATTTTGCAGGCGACGACCGGCCACGACGCCCGGACCATAAGCGATAAAGATGGCCTGCATGTCCGGCGAGATATTGTCATAGCCATGCGCGCCACCTGCCTTGCGCACAGGACGGTCGCGCGTAGCGATCAGCCAACCATCCTGCGCCAGACACACAAAGTCCGACACGCGGTCATGGCTGCCCAGCACCAGACGTGCAGGGATATCGTCCTTTTCCCAGCACTCCATGCGCTCGTGCTTGCCGACCAGCGCCTTTTCAACCTCGTCGTCGCGGTCGTCCCGGGCATTCAAAAATGCGACAGGGCCGGAATAGACAATGCTGATGGCCGTGGTATCGACATAGTCATCCAGCGTCACCACACGATCAGGCGATGTTGCAGACATGCCGTGGTCCGACACCACAATAATGATAGCGTCATCATCCAGACCCCGCGCCTTCAGCCCTTCCAGCAGATAGCCAATAGAGGCATCCGTCTGGGCCATCGCAGCATTCACTTCATCGGATTGCGGGCCATGATGGTGCCCCATCGTGTCTACGATATCGAAATACAGCGTGTTCAAGCGCGGGCGCTCGGCTTGCGGCAGGTCCAGCCATGCCAAAAGCTGATCTACGCGGGCATTGCCATCCATCGACTGATCGAACTTGACCCAGTGACTGGGTCGCACGCCATGAATCGCGGCCTCGGAACCCGGCCAGAACATGGTGCCGGTTTTCACACCGGCCTTTTCAGCACTGACCCAGATCGGCTCGCCATCATCCCACCAGCGACGGTCGGTCACAGCGGCCTGATTGCCCAGAGAGAACCGTCCCAGTTCATCGTCGATCATATTATTGCCGACAATGCCGTGGTGGTCGGGATGCAGTCCCGTCACCAGCGTATAGTGGTTGGGGAATGTCACCGTCGGGAAAGACGGTTTCATCGGGCCGCTGGCCCCTTCCTGTGCCAGACGCGACAGATTGGGTGTCAGGCCGCGTGAAAGATAATCAGCGCGAAAACCATCAATCGACACCAGAATAACCGTTGGCTGGCTCTGCACCGCCGCAACCGCAGGGACCTGCTCGTTACCGGTCGTAGCGCATGCTCCGGTCAACAGGGTCAGACCCAGCGCCGTTCCGGCAGCCAGACGACGAAACAATGATGGAGACGCCATACGCCTATTCCCGCAAATACTATCGTAAAGCCCACTGCTAGGCTTTTTCCGTTACAGTCCCAAGACATATCGGAGTTGGGGATAGCATCAACCGAGGAATCATCTTGTCCCCCCAGACATAAGGCGTCAGTCTCAAAATCATGAACGCCGTTATCACAATGGACAATCTCACCAAGTCTTTCGGCGAGGTCAGGGCCCTGAACGGTCTGTCGCTCGAGATTCCGAAAGGCGGCGTTTACGGTATTTTGGGACCTAACGGCGCGGGTAAGTCCACGCTGTTTCGTGTGCTGCTGGGCCTTGTCGAACCCACCACAGGCCATGCCGAGATTATGGGCTATCCCATCGGCCACACCCAGAACCTGCGCCACATCGGTTCCATGATCGAAACCCCGCGCTATCCGGCCTTTATGTCTGCCCGTGACTGTCTATTATGGCTGGCGACCGCGCATGGACAAGCCCGTGATATCGATATTGACCACTGGCTGGAGCGCGTCGGCCTTACCGAAGCCGCCCATCGCAAGGTTCGTGGCTTTTCAGTGGGTATGATGCAGCGTCTGGGCATTGCTGCCGCTCTTATGACACGCCCAGATCTGGTCATTCTGGATGAGCCGACCAGCGGCATGGACCCGCCGGGCATTATGGAAATCCGCAGCCTGATCCGTGATCTGGTCGATAATGATGGCGTCACCGTTATCATGGCCAGCCACCAGTTGCTGGAAGTCCAGCGCATGTGCGACCGCGTCGCCATCCTCAATCGTGGTCGTCTGGCGGCCGAAGGATCCGTCAGCGAGCTTAGCCAGTCCAGTGCGCATTTGCGTCTGTCCGCTTCCCCCCTGGCCAAGGTCAAGGACATTCTTGGCGATGCAGGAGAGATTTCCGGCGATGTCATACTGGTCAATATCCGCCGCGAAGACACAGCCGGACTGATCCGTCACCTAGTCATGGAAGGCATTGATATCATGGAGGCCCAATGGGTCGGTGCGGACCTTGAAGCCATCTTCATCGCCGAGACCCGTGACATGCCCCAAACGCAGGAGGTCGCCAGTGCTGTTTGATGCTGTGCGCGCCGAGTTGCTGCGCTTTTCACGCAATACCCAGGCATGGTTCTGGGCGCTGTTGGCCATCCCTGTGGGAACAGCCATTGTCGGTATATTGTTTCGCCAGTTTCTATATGGCCAGTTTCAAAAAGCCGAAGCCAGTCTGCCCGCCTCGGTTGGCCAGATTGCCCACGCACCGCTCGACCTTGGAACATTGATGGTGGATCAGGCTTCGCAACTGGCAGGGGCCAATCTACTGGCCTTTTTCCTGATCGGAGCAGCTGCCATCGCGGCCAGTGATTACCGCTGGGAAACGTGGCGTCTGATCCGTCCGCGTAACAGCCGCCTCAATCTTGTACTGGGCAAGGCTCTCGCGATCGCCATCATTGCCGCCATCCCGCTATTGCTGTTTCTGTTGTGCGAGATCGTAGCCCAGATCATCAGCGCCACTATCGAACATCGCACCATCAGGATTGGACTGGATGCCAACCGGCTTATGACCATCCTTGGCATGGTGGTCGCATCATGGCTTAGGGCCATTCAAACGGGGCTTGTAGCTTTGCTTGCGGCCCTGGCGACGCGGTCGCTTTTTGGCGGCTTTGTTATCGCTATCGCCTTTGGTTTTGGCAGCTTTATGGTCGAGCGTATGATGCTGGGGCTCGGCTGGGGCCCGTCCGAGTGGCGCACCCTGCTGTTGTTCCCCTCTGCCGCCTACGCAACCGTCCAGACCTATCTGGCCCATGGCCCCGTGACAGTCGCCATCGCCGCCAAAGCCCTAACCGGACTGTTGCTCTGGGTTGCAGCCCCCACGGCCCTGTCCGTCTGGCTGTTCCAACGTCAGGACCTGTCCAAGGAATAAGCTTTAGCCAAGCCGCTTTTCCATAAATACATCCGCACGAACATACGGCGTGTCCTGCAACGGCAGATATTCAAAACCATGGGCCTCATAAAGGCTCAGCGCCGGTGCCAGTTGTGAATTGGTTTCCAGATAGAGACGACTGGCTCCCAGCTTAGTGGCCCGCTCCACACAGGCCTTCATCAACAGATGCGCCAGACCTGCCCCGCGCGCCTTGGGGTCTATGGCCATCTTGGCCAGTTCGAACCCGCCATCATTCATAGGCATCAGCGATACACAGCCTACAGGCTCTCCGGTTTCGCTCTCGACAATGAAAATGTGACCGCCCCGCTCCAGCACCTCGCCCTCGGCATCCGCCAGAACTCTACGGTCCTTAGCCTCGATGGCAAAACCGGCCTCGATGATCCAGCCTTCGTTCAGAGAGCGCCATGCGGAGGCATGATCAGAACGATAGGAAACAACGCTGTAAGATAACTTGACCATATGTGCGGTATTGCGGCTTGCCACCTCGATTTCAAGTCAAAGCTTGGCAAAGCAAAAGGGCGGCAAGCCAAAGCCAACCGCCCTTTCGGATCAATAAGATCGGAAACGAAGCTTAGGCTTCGTCACCCTCGATCATGACAACCGGACCGGAGTCCTTGCCCTTGGCCGAGACGTCGCGATCGACGAACTCGATGACTGCCATCGCGGCGTTGTCGCCGTGACGGAAGCCAGCTTTCATGATGCGGATGTAGCCACCGTTACGGTCTGCATAGCGTGCAGCCAGGGTGTCAAACAGCTTGCCGACTTGCGGCACATCACGAACGGCGCTGATAGCCTGACGACGAGCGTGCAGGTCGCCTTTTTTGGCGAGGGTCACCAGCTTCTCGACGAAAGGACGCAGTTCCTTTGCCTTCGGCAGGGTCGTGGTAATTTGCTCGTGCTTGATCAGCGAGGCAGCCATGTTGGCGAACATGGCCTGGCGGTGGCTGACCGTACGGCCGAGCTTACGATAGGCGGCGCCGTGGCGCATCGGGGTCTCTCCTACTCAACCCTGGTTTCCGGCCCAGAACTCAACGGGGCGGGACCTAGGGCCTCTCATTCTAACCGCCCCAACCAATCCAACTTAAGGACCTGGGCGGAGGGTTGATGATCAGATCTGGTCGTCGAACTTCTTGGCCAGATCTTCGATGTTTTCCGGCGGCCAATTCGGCACATCCATACCGAGGCTCAGGCCCATAGTCGCCAGCACTTCTTTGATCTCGTTCAGCGACTTGCGGCCGAAGTTCGGGGTGCGAAGCATTTCGCCCTCGGTCTTCTGGATCAGGTCGCCGATGTAGACGATGTTGTCGTTCTTCAGGCAGTTCGCCGAGCGGACCGACAGCTCCAGTTCGTCTACCTTCTTCAGCAGCGACGGGTTGAACGGCAGGTCGGGCTTGCCGTCCGACTGCTCGACAGCCTTGGTCGGCTCTTCGAAGGTGATGAAGATCTGGAGTTGGTCTTGCAGGATGCGAGCGGCGAATGCTGCTGCGTCAACCGGCGAAACCGCACCGTTGGTTTCGATCTCGAGGATCAGCTTATCATAGTCCAGCGACTGACCTTGACGGGTCGGCTCGACGCGATAGGCAACGCGTTTGACCGGCGAGTAAAGGGCGTCAACCGCGATCAGGCCGATCGGGGCGTCTTCCGGACGATTGAACTCGGCTGCCACATAGCCCTTACCGTTTTGAACGGTCAGTTCCATGCGGATCGAAGCGCCGTCGTCCAGCGTGCAGATAACGTGATCCGGGTTCAGGATCTCGATATCGGCAGGAACGTCGATTTGAGCCGCCGTCACAACACCGGGACCGGTGGCGCGCAGGGTCATACGCTTCGGACCTTCCGCATGCATGCGGAGAGCCAGCTGCTTGATGTTGAGGACGATATCCACAACGTCTTCACGAACGCCTTCCAGCGAGGAAAACTCGTGGACAACGCCGTCGATCTGGATGGCGGTGACTGCTGCGCCCTGAAGCGAGGACAGCAGAACGCGGCGAAGCGCGTTACCGAGCGTCACACCGAAGCCACGTTCGAGGGGTTCGGCGACCAGACGCGCTTTGCGCTGCGGGTCAGAGCCGGCCTCGACCTGGGGCTTCTCGGGACGGATCAGCTCTTGCCAGTTTCTTTCGATCATTAGTGTCCCTCGAACAGGTTTCGCTGACCCCACCTGTGTGCACTCAGGCTAATAGGGGGTCAGCAGAAGATAAAGAGTCAGCCGGCGATTAAACGCGACGACGCTTCGGCGGACGGCAGCCATTGTGCGGCATCGGCGTCACATCACGAATGGTCGTGATGGTCATGCCAACAGCTTGCAGAGCGCGCAGCGCCGACTCACGGCCCGAACCCGGACCCGAGACGTTCACTTCCAGCGTCTTCACGCCGTGCTCGGCAGCCTTCTTGCCTGCATCTTCAGCAGCCATCTGGGCAGCATACGGGGTCGACTTACGCGAACCCTTGAAGCCCATATGACCCGCCGACGACCACGAGATCGCGTTGCCTTGGGCATCCGTGATCGTGATCATGGTGTTGTTGAAAGAGGCATTCACGTGGGCAACGCCCGAAGTGATATTCTTACGTTCGCGACGTTTAACGCGACCCTGTTCCTTAGCCATAGCTCAGGCCTCTCTCTTACTTCTTCTTGCCGGCGATCGGCTTGGCCGGACCCTTGCGGGTACGAGCGTTCGTATGCGTGCGTTGACCGCGGACCGGCAGGCCCTTACGGTGACGCAGGCCGCGATAGCAGGCCAGATCCATCAGACGCTTGATGCTCATCGAGGTTTCACGACGCAGGTCGCCCTCGACGGTGTGATCACGGTCGATAGTTTCACGGATTTGCAGGATTTCGGCATCGGAAAGTTGGTTCACGCGACGAGCCGGCTCAATGCCAACTTTCGCAGTGATTTCCTTGGCGGTATGCGCGCCAATGCCATGAATGTACTGAAGCGCGATTTCAACGCGCTTGTTGGTCGGAATGTTGACGCCAGCGATACGGGCCACGAAATTCTCCAGGTACGCGTTAGTCAGACGCAAAAACCGCTCCGGTTAACAAACCTGAAGCGTGTGCGCCCTTCGCGGAAGACGGCCCTTATACATGGGATTCCCAAGACGTCAACGGGGGCAGCCCGGAAAGACCCCTTAACAGAAGGTTTCTTACGGCCATTCCACCCCCACAGCGATCTCGGCCCCATCCACAGGGTGCCCTTCACGTGAAGCTGGACGAAAGCGGAAATACTGCGCCGCCGCAAGGGCTGCGGTGCCGAAACCTGCATTTTGTGGCGTTTCACTGACCACGCGACAGGCTTCCAGCCGTGTATCGGCGCGTAAACGGCATATCAGTTGCACCCGCCCCCCCTGCCTGCGCCGGAAAGCCTCGCGTGGATGCAGGCTGCGAATCTGGGCCTGTGAGGGTCCGCTGATGAACTGCGGCCCCGAACCACGGCCATCGCCGGATCCGCTTCCTTCGCCACGACCTGTGCTGCTCCCTTCTCCCCCTGCCCCTGTCCGGGCCTGACCGATTCCTTTTCGGCGACACCTATGACCAAAGGCGGTTCCGACGATGTAACCGGTGGTGCCTCGATTTCGGGTGGGGGCATTTTTTCGCGCGGCGGCGTGGGGCGCACCGCAGACTTGGCAGCAGCTGCCCCCCCGCCCTCTTTAGGGCTTGCGGGAAGTGGTTCAGGCATAGGCGGCGGCACCGGCCTTACCAAATCTACGGCAATGGCCTGCAGAGGCTCTTCGGTTTCGACCTCAGGTGCCAGATGGCCCAGCCACAGCCCCAGCACCACATGGGTCAAACCCACCACGACAACAGCCAAGGCTTTGCTTGTGCGCTTGGGTTTGCCTTGGGGTGGATCTGTATCGCGGCTCATAGACATGGAACGCACAACCTGCGCCATGGCTCACAGGCTTGGAAGATGCCACCCATAGAAAAAGGCCGGCATCCGAAGATGCCGGCCTATTCTTTTTTCGGTTTCCCGAAGTCTTAAGCCAGAGCGCGGTCGATCGCAGCGGCGACAGTGGCGATATCGCCCATGCCGTCTACCTCGGTCAGCTTGCCTTGCGCTTCATAGTAGGGAAGCAAAGGCGCGGTCTGTTTATTATAAACCGCCAGACGATCCTTGAAAGTTTCAGGATTGTCGTCGGCACGACCCTGCTCTTCGAAACGCTTAGTGATGCGTTCGGTCAGCGCGACATCATTCACCTTCAGGCGAACAACCGCGTCGATCTTGGCACCGCGCTTTTCGAGCATGCCATCCAGAGCCTCGGCCTGAGCGACAGTACGAGGGAAGCCGTCAAAGATAGCGCCCCCCGCAGCTTCAGCTTCCGGCAAACGGGCTTCGATCAGGGCAATGACGATTTCGTCGGTGACGAGATCGCCACGCGCCAGAACGTCCTTGACCTTAAGGCCAAGCTCCGACCCCGAGGCAATCGCGGCACGCAGCATGTCGCCAGTGGACAACTGTACCATGCCGCGCGTCTCGACGAGACGCTTGGCTTGGGTACCCTTGCCCGCAGCCGGCGGTCCGAACAGGATGAGATTCATAACCTGGTTCCCCACTACCCTTAGCTTAGCGGCGCATGGCCGGCGTACCACCACGACCACCACGGCCGCGCAGTTTCGCCTTCTTGATCAGACCTTCATACTGGTGCGCCAGCAGGTGAGACTGGATCTGAGAAACAGTATCCATCGTCACCGACACAACGATCAGCAGAGAGGTACCGCCAAAATACATGGCGTTGCCCATACCAGCGACCATGAACTCCGGCAGCAGACAGACCAGAGTGATGTAGCCCGCACCGATGACCGTCAGACGGGTCAGCACATAGTCCAGATATTCAGCCGTGCGCTTGCCCGGACGGATACCCGGCAGGAAGCCGCCGTACTTGCGCAGGTTCTCGGCCGTGTCTTCAGGGTTGAAGGTGATCGAGGTGTAGAAGAAGCAGAAGAAGATGATCAGCGCGCCGTACAGGATGATGAACACCGGCTTGCCGTGCGTCAGTTGTGCCGTCACGGTTGGCAGCCATGCCATCCACTCCGGCAGGTTTGCCGTTGCGGTGAATTGGGCCACCGTGGTCGGCAGCATCAGTAGCGACGAAGCGAAGATGGCCGGAATAACACCCGCCGTATTCACCTTCAGTGGCAGGAACGAACGCTCGCCACCAGTGACGCGGTTCCCTTCCTGACGCTTCGGATACTGGATCAGCAGGCGGCGTTGAGCGCGTTCCATGAACACGATGAACACAACCGTTGCCACAGCCAGAATGGCCAGACCCAGCAGCATGAAGGCCGACATCTGACCTTGTTGGGCCAGGCCCAGCAGACGCGCAATCGTGCCCGGCAGAACCGCCACAATACCGGCGAAGATGATCAGAGAGATACCATTACCGACGCCGCGTGCGGTGACTTGTTCACCCAGCCACATCAGGAACATGGTGCCGCCCGTCAAGGTCACAACCGTCGTGGCGATGAAGAACATCCCCGGCGCATCGACGAGGCCTTGCGAGGCGTTCAGACCGACGGCGATACCGAAGGACTGAGCCAGAGCCAGCACAACCGTCAGATAGCGGGTGTATTGGTTCAGCTGTTTGCGACCTGCTTCGCCGCCTTCCTTTTTCAGCTTCTCCCACGGCGGATACACCGCACCCATCAGCTGCACGATGATCGAGGCCGAGATGTACGGCATCACGTTCAGCGCAAACACAGCCATACGTTCCACAGCGCCACCCGAGAACATGTTGAACATGTCCAGGATGCCGCGTTGGCCGTCCGGGTTCTGGAAGAACTGGAGGAAGGCATCGGTATTGATGCCCGGGATCGGCACATAGGTACCGAGACGATAGACCAGCAGAGCGCCCAGCGTGAACAGCAGGCGCTTGTGGAGCTCGGTCGCCTTCGCGAACGAACCCATGTTCATATTTGCTGCAAGTTGTTCAGCGGCCGAAGCCATATGCTTTCCCCACGACTATGAGTGTCGTCAGATAAGGTGAAAGCGGCTCCCATGCGAGAGCCGCTTTCGAAAATTCGTCATCCCGTTCGGAAAGATCCCGATTTAACCCACAGGGTTGACCGGGATGACGACAGTCTTAGGCCTTGGCAGCCGCGCGCTTGGCGCGAGCCGAGATCTTGTTCTCGTCGCCCTTCGGAGCCTTAGGTGCCGGAGCCTTGCCCTTTGCAGCTTCGCGCTTGGCAACGCGGGCAGCAGCCTTGGCTTCAGCTTCGATGCGCTGTTGCTCGACCTTACCACCAGCAGCTTCGATCGCCTTGATGGCACCCGAGGTTGCCGACCAGACAACCAGGTTCAGCTTGGCCTTCAGTTCGCCTTCGCCCAGAACGCGAACGCCGTCTTTTTCACGACGGATCACGCCAGCAGCGACCAGAGCGGCACCGTTGATTTCAGCCGAAGCGTCGAGCTTGCCAGCATCGATAGCTTCCTGGATGCGCCACAGGTTGACTTCAGCCAGACGCAGAGCGTTGGCATTGTTGAAGCCGCGCTTAGGCATACGCATGTACAGCGGCATTTGACCGCCTTCGAAGCCGCCAATGGCGACGCCCGAACGCGACTTCTGACCCTTGACGCCGCGGCCTGCGGTCTTGCCCTTGCCCGAACCCGGGCCACGGCCGACACGCATGCGAGCTTTGTGGGCGCCTTGATTGTCGCGGATTTCATTCAGTTTCATGTGCCTGATCCTTTCGGGTGCTAGCGCCAGACGTGATGCAAGACGCATTTCGACTGACTCGGCGTTTTAAAAACGAAGGGCCGCTAATAAGCGACCCCGCCCTGCATCGCAAGATGCAATCTGAAAAAGCAAAACGCCCTCCCCCGTTTCCGAGGGAGGGCATCTGAGCTTTTTTAGCCTTCGACCACTTCAACCATGTGAGCGACCTTGGAGATCATACCACGTACAGACGGGGTATCCTCCAGGGTAGCCTCACGGCCGATTTGGTTCAGACCCAGGCCCACCAGAGTGGCGCGCTGATCGGCCTTGCGGCGGATCGGGCTGCCAACCTGACGGATGGTCACGGTCTTCTTTTCGCTCTTGGCCATTAGATTAGCCCTCCACAGTTTCCGATGCCGAAGCACCATCGTTGCGGCGGCCCATCAGGTCGGCGACCTTCTTGCCGCGCTTGGCAGCAACCTGACGCGGCGACGACTGAACCTTCAGAGCTTCGAAGGTTGCGCGGATCATGTTGTAGGGGTTCGACGAACCGGTCGACTTGCCCACGACGTCTTGAACGCCGAGGGTTTCGAGGACGGCACGCATCGGACCACCTGCGATGACGCCGGTACCCGGAGGTGCAGCGCGCATCATGATCTTGCCGGCGCCCCAACGGCCATTGCCGTCGTGGTGCAGAGTGCGGTTTTCGCGCAGCGGCACGCGGATCATCGTCTTCTTGGCTTCTTCGGTCGCCTTGCGGATAGCTTCCGGCACTTCACGTGCCTTGCCATGACCGAAGCCCACACGACCCTTGCCGTCACCGACAACCATCAGGGCAGCGAACGAGAAACGACGTCCACCCTTAACGGTTGCGGCAACACGGTTAATGTGTACCAGCTTCTCGATGATGTCGCTTTCAGCAGCGTCTACTGCCGGAGCGTTGCGGTCGCGACGATTGCGATCGCCGCCGCCGCGTTGGGGTTCACGAGCCATGTCTGTCGTTCCCTTAGAAGTTCAGACCGGCTTCGCGCGCGGCTTCCGCCAGCGCCTTGACCCGGCCGTGATAGATGTAGCCACCGCGGTCGAAAACGACGTCTTTGACGCCCTTTTCGATGGCACGTTCGGCGATCAGCTTGCCAATCTTGGCAGCAGCAGCGACGTCCGAGCCCTTGGAACCCTTGCCACCTTCCAGCGACGAGGCCGAAGCGACAGTGATGCCCTTCGAGTCGTCGATGATTTGTGCCGAGATGTTCTTGTCCGAACGGAAGACCGACAGACGCAGACGACCGTTGGCGACTGCACGCAGACGACGACGGTTGCGTTCTGCGCGACGCTTGGCTTGTTGTTGAAGAGAAAGAGCCATGACTTACTTCTTCTTGCCTTCCTTGCGTCGGACAAACTCGCCCTGATAGCGAACACCCTTGCCTTTATACGGCTCAGGCGGACGCATTTTGCGGATGACGGCGGCGATTTCACCAACAGCTTGCTTGTCGTTGCCCGAAATCTTGATTTCGGTCTGCTTCGGCACAGCGAAGGTGATGCCTTCCGGCGGCGTGACGTCTACGTCGTGCGAGAAGCCGAGCTGCAGCGAAAGAGCGTTGCCTTTCATGGCGGCGCGGTAACCCACGCCAACCAGTTCCAGGTTCTTCTCGAAGCCTTCGGTTACACCGGTCACCATGTTGGCAACCAGGGTACGCGACAGACCCCACATAGCTTTCGCACGCTGGGTTTCCGAGGTCGGGGTCAGGGTCAGCTCGTCGCCTTCCTGTTTGACCTCGATCTCTTCAGCCACGGTCCACGAGCGTTCGCCCTTAGGACCCTTTACGGTGACGTCCTGGCCGTTGAGCGTGACAGTCACGCCCTTCGGCACGGTGATGGTTTTCTTACCAATACGAGACATATTAGTAGACCCTGCACAGAACTTCGCCGCCGACATTAGCGTCGCGGGCAGCAGCGTCAGACATAACGCCCTTCGAAGTCGAAAGGATCGAGATGCCGAGGCCATTCTTCACCGGCTTCAGATCGCCGATAGCCGAATAGACGCGACGGCCCGGCTTCGACACGCGAGCGATCTCGGCGATCACAGGCTGGTTGTCGAAGTATTTGAGCTCGATCTCGAACTGCGGGAACTCACCCGGGTTTTGCACCAGGTTGTAGCCGCGGATGTAGCCTTCCGACTGCAGCACGTCGAGGACGCGCTGGCGCAGACGGGAAGCCGGCGTAAGTACCTTCGAACGCTTGCGGGTAGCCGCGTTCTTGATACGAGCGATCATGTCGCTCAGGGGATCGTTGATCATCATATCTGTTCGCTCCCCTTACCAGCTCGACTTGGTCAGGCCCGGGATTTGACCCAGGTTGCCCAGTTCGCGCAGGGCGACACGGCTCATCTTGAGCTTGCGGTAGTAAGCCCGCGGGCGACCCGTGACTTCGCAACGGTTGCGAATACGGGTCGGCGCGGAGTTACGCGGCAGGGCTGCCAGCTTGAGGCGAGCGTCAAAGCGCTCCTCCAGCGGCAGGCTCTCATCGTTAGCGGTAGCCTTAAGAGCTTCACGCTTCGCGGCATACTTCGCAACCAGGGCCTTGACGGCTTCGTTGCGGTTTACGGCGCTTTTCTTAGCCATTGTTCTCTTCCCTTCCCGATCAGTTCACGAACGGGAACTTGAACTCGGCGAGGAGAGCCTTGGCTTCCTCGTCGGTCTTGGCCGTGGTGCAAACGACGATGTCCATGCCCCACATCTGGTCGATCTGGTCGTAGTTGATCTCCGGGAACACGATGTGCTCCTTCAGACCGGTGGCGTAGTTGCCACGACCGTCGAACGAAGTGCCCTTAAGGCCACGGAAGTCCTTCACGCGCGGCAGCGCGATCGTGACGAACCGGTCCAGGAACTCGTACATTTGGTCGCCGCGCAGCGTCACCTTGCCGCCAATGATCATACCTTCACGCAGCTTGAAGCCAGCGATCGAGTTACGAGCCTTGGTAGCAACAGCTTTCTGACCAGCGATAGCCGTCAGATCCTTGAGGGCGGCAGTCGCCTTCTTGGAGTCTGCAACCGCTTCACCGATACCCATGTTCAGGACGATCTTGTCCAGCTTAGGGATCTGCATGTCGTTCGTGTAACCGAACTTTTCCTTCATGACCGAACGGATACGCGAAACGTACTCGGTCTTCAGGCGCGGGGTGTATTTCTCGGTAGCCATCAGATGACGTCTCCGGTCGACTTGGCGAAGCGGACCTTTTGGTCACCTTCAACCTTGAAGCCAACGCGGGTCGCCTTGCCGTTAGCGTCGACAATGGCGACGTTCGACAGGTGAAGCGAGGCTTCTTTGTGTTTGATGCCGCCTTGCGGATCAGCTTGGGTCGGGCGCGTGTGGCGCTGAACCATGTTGATACCTTGAACGACGACGCGGTTTTCAGTCGGAAGGACCTTCAGCACCTGACCGGTGCGGCCTTTGTCCTTGCCGGTAAGGACGACAACATTGTCGCCCTTCTTGATCTTGGCGGCCATGGTTACAGAACCTCCGGAGCCAGCGAGATGATCTTCATGTGGTTCTTGGCGCGAAGTTCGCGCGGAACCGGACCGAAGATACGAGTGCCAACCGGCTCGTTGGACTTGTTAACGATGACGGCAGCCGATTTATCAAAACGGATAACCGAACCGTCCTTGCGTTGGATGTCCTTAGCGGTGCGAACGACGATGGCGCGAACGACATCACCCTTCTTAACGCGACCGCGCGGGATTGCTTCCTTCACAGAGGCGACAATGGTGTCGCCGATCGAGGCGTAACGGCGTTTAGAACCGCCGAGCACCTTGATGCACATGACCCGGCGGGCGCCCGAGTTATCGGCCACTTCCAGGTTAGTTTGCATCTGGATCATAAGATCAGATCCTTCTGATTACGAGGCAGAAGCCGGGGAAAGAACTTCCCAGCGCTTCAGTTTGGACTTGGGGGCGCACTCGACGATACGAGCGATGTCACCGACCTTGAGGGCGTTGGCTTCGTCGTGCGCGTGATACTTCTTCGAGAACCGGACGGTCTTCTTCAGAAGCGGGTGGAGCAGCGTGCGCTCCACCTTGACCACGACAGTCTTGGCGCCCTTGTCGGACACGACCACGCCTTCGAGAATTCGCTTGGGCATATTCGTTTCCTTACGAAGCGCGCTTCTCACGCAGAAGCGTGGAGATGCGAGCGATATCTTTGCGCACTTCACCCACACGGTGGGTTTTTTCCATTTGGCCGGTAGCCGCTTGGAAGCGCAGGTTGAACTGTTCCTTTTTGAGCTTCAGAAGCTCGTCGGACAGTTGGTCGACGGTTTGCGACCGGAGATCAGCGATCTTGGTCATTATGCGGCTTGCTCCGTAACGATGCCGGCGTCCAGGCGGGTAACCACCTTGGTACGGATCGGCAGCTTGGCGGCGCCGAGGCGCAGGGCCTCACGGGCGATGTCGTCCGATACGCCGTCGATTTCGAACATAATGCGGCCCGGAGCAACGCGAGCTGCCCAGTGGTCGATCGCACCCTTACCTTTACCCATACGCACTTCGGCAGGCTTACCGGTAACCGGCAGGTCTGGGAAGATACGGATCCACACGCGGCCTTGACGCTTCATGTGGCGGGTAACGGCACGACGGCACGCTTCAATCTGACGAGCAGTGATGCGTTCCGGTTCCATGGCCTTCAGGCCGTAGGAGCCGAAGTTCAGCGAGAAGCCGCCCTTCGACGAACCGTGGATACGGCCTTTAAAGGCCTTACGGTATTTGGTCTTTTTAGGTTGCAGCATGGTCTAATCAGCCTTCACCACGACCACGACGCGGGCCGCGATCACCGCGGGGGCCACGTTCACGGCCTTCGTTGGACGACGGACCCGCAGCTTCCTGAGCCCAGCGCTTGTCTTGAGCCATCGGGTCGTGCTCGAGCACTTCACCCTTAAAGACCCAAACCTTCACGCCGATGATGCCGTAGGTCGTCTTGGCTTCATAGAAGCCGTAGTCGATGTCAGCACGCAGGGTGTGGAGCGGCACGCGACCTTCGCGGTACCATTCCATACGGGCGATTTCAGCACCGCCGAGACGGCCCGAGACGTTGATACGCACGCCCTTTGCGCCGAGACGCATGGCCGATTGCATCGAACGCTTCATCGCACGGCGGAAAGCCACACGACGCTCGAGTTGCTGAGCGATGTTTTCAGCGATCAGCTGGGCGTCGGTTTCCGGCTTGCGGACCTCGACGATGTTCAGGTGAACTTCGCCTTCGGTACGTGCCGCAATGTCCTTGCGCAGCTTGTCAATGTCAGCGCCCTTCTTGCCGATCACGACACCCGGACGGGCGGCGTAGATCGTCACGCGGCACTTCTTGTGGGGACGCTCGATGATGACACGAGCGACGCCAGCAGCCGACAGACGTTCCTTCAGCCACGCGCGCAGCTTCAGGTCTTGGTGCAGCAACTTAGCGTAGTCAGCACCGCCGGCGAACCAGCGGCTGTCCCACGTACGGTTCACGCCGAGGCGCAGACCGATCGGATTGATTTTCTGTCCCATCAGGCGGCCTCACCTGCTTCACGGACCACGATGGTGATCTCGCTAAACGGTTTCATGATGCGCGACGAGCGACCACGAGCGCGGCTCGCAAAACGCTTCATCACCAGGTTCTTACCAACAAAGGCTTCGGCAACCACGAGGTTGTCGATGTCCAGGTTGTGGTTGTTCTCGGCGTTCGAGATAGCCGAATACAGAGCCTTGCGAACGTCGATGGCGATGCGCTTGCGGCTGAACTCCAGCTCGTTCAGAGCTTTCTGTACCGGCAGACCGCGGATCGAGGCGGCCACCAGGTTCAGCTTCTGCGGGCTGATGCGAACATTAACCAGCTTGGCGCGGGCTTCGTTCGCAGCAACACGACGGGTGTTCTTGGTCTGGGCCATGGATTATTTCCTCTTGGCCTTCTTGTCCGCAGCGTGACCCGGGAAGTTACGGGTCGGCGCGAACTCGCCGAACTTCATGCCAACCATCTCTTCAGAGACGGAGACAGGAACGTGCTTCTGGCCGTTGTAAACGCCAAAGGTCAGACCCACGAACTGCGGCAGGATGGTGGAGCGACGCGACCAGGTCTTGATCACATCTTTACGGCCCGACGATTGAGCGGCGTCGGCCTTCTTGAGCAGATACCCGTCGACAAACGGGCCTTTCCAGGAGGAGCGGGCCATTCTTAGCGAGCCTTCTTCACGTGACGGCTACGGATAATATACTTGTCCGTGGCCTTGTTCTTGCGAGTACGGGTACCCTTGGTGTCCTTACCCCACGGCGTAACCGGAGTACGGCCGCCCGAGGTACGACCTTCACCACCACCGTGCGGGTGGTCGATCGGGTTCATGGAGACGCCGCGGACGTGCGGGCGGAAGCCCATGTGACGCTTGCGACCAGCCTTACCGAGGTTCTGGTTCATGTGATCCGGGTTCGACACGGCACCAACGGTAGCCATGCACGCATCCAGAACCATGCGCAGTTCACCCGAACCCAGACGGATTTGAGCGTAACCTTGGTCGCGGCCAACCAGCTGGGCGTAAGCACCAGCCGAACGAGCCAGCTGAGCACCCTTGCCCGGCTTCATCTCCACGTTGTGGATGATGGTGCCGACCGGCATCGAGCGCAGCGGCATTGCGTTGCCCGGCTTCACGTCGACCTTCTCGCCAGCGACGATCGTGTCACCAGCCTTCAGGCGTTGCGGAGCGATGATGTAGGTCTTCTCGCCGTCGGCATAGGTTACCAGAGCGATGAAGGCGGTGCGGTTCGGGTCATATTCCAGACGCTCGACAGTACCGATAGCGTCGAACTTGCGACGCTTGAAGTCGATCTTGCGATACAGGGTCTTAGCGCCACCGCCACGGAAGCGGACAGCGATACGACCACCCTGACCACGACCGCCCGACTTGGTCAGGCCTTCGGTCAGCGACTTCTCCGGGCGGCCTTTGTGCAGCTCGGAACGGTCAACGAGTACCAGGGCGCGGCGGCCCGGCGACGTCGGATTGAAATGCTTCAGAGCCATCTGATTAGAGCCCCGTCGTCACGTCGATCGACTGACCTTCGGCCAGCGTCACGATTGCTTTTTTGATGTCCACGCGACGGCCGTTGATGCCTTTGAAGCGCTTGGTCTTGCCCTTTTGAACCAGGGTGTTGACCTTGAGGACGTTGACTTTGAACAGGGATTCAACCGCAGCAGCGATTTCGTCCTTGGTCGAGGTGCCGGCAACGCGGAACACGACCTTGTTCTGTTCCGACAGGATCGTGGCCTTTTCAGTGATGATCGGGCTCAGGATGGTGTCGTAGTGCTTGGCGGTAGGTTGAGCGGCGGCCATTATGCGGCTTCCTTCTCAGCAAAGCGCGCCTCGATTGCCTCAACGGCAGCCTTGGTCAGCACCAGTTTGTCAGCACGCAGGATGTCATAGACGTTCAGACCGGCATTCGGCAGCACGTCGATGTGCGGGATGTTGCGAGCCGCCAGACCGAAGTTGGTGTCAACTTCCGGACCAGCGATGATCAGAGCCTTGGTCCAGCCAAGCTTGCCAAAGGTCTCGCGCAGCGAGGCGGTCTTGGCTTCCTTGATCGAAACGCTATCGACGACGATCAGATCGCCAGCTTTAGCTTTCGAGGACAGGGCGTGACGCAGAGCCAGGGCGCGGACTTTTTTCGGCAGCGAGAAGCCGTGGTCGCGGACGACCGGACCGAAAGCGCGCGAACCACCAACGAACTGCGGTGCACGGCGCGAACCGTGACGAGCGCCGCCGGTGCCCTTTTGCTTGTACATCTTCTTACCCGTACGAGAATTCTCGTTGCGGGTTTGAACCTTGTGCGTGCCAGCGCGACGCTTGGCCAGCTGCCAGTTGACATAACGGGCCAGCAGGTCGCCGCGGATGTCGGTGATGCCGAAAACGGCTTCCGACAGCTCAACGTCGCCAGCAGCCTTGCCGTCGAGTTTAATGACAGAGAGTTTCATTACGCTTCACCGCCTTCGCTGGCTTCAACCGCCGGAGCAGCAGCAGCCGACTTAACAGCACCCGGGAACGGGGCTTCAGCCGGACGAGCCTTCTTCACAGCGTCGGTAAGCTTCAGGTAGGTGCCATCGTGGCCCGGGACTGCGCCCTTGACCAGGATCAGACCACGCTCAGCGTCAACACGGACGATGGTGAGGTTCTGCTGGGTGACAGTTTCCTGACCCAGATGACCCGCCATTTTCTTGCCCTTGAAGACACGACCTGGATCTTGACGTTGACCCGTCGAGCCGTGCGAACGGTGCGAAATCGACACACCGTGCGAGGCACGCAGACCACCGAAGTTCCAGCGCTTCATCGCACCGGCAAAACCTTTACCGATGGTGAGGCCCTGCACGTCGATCTTCTGACCAGCTACGAAGTGGTCAGCCGACAGTTCGGCACCCACGTCCAGCAGACCATCCTCGCCCACGCGGAACTCGGTGATGTATGCTTTGGGTTCAACTTGAGCCTTCGCGAAAGCTTCGCGTTGCGGCTTGGCCGTATTTTTGGCCTTCTTAACGCCAGCGCCCAGCTGGAGAGCGACGTAGCCGTCACGCTCCATGGTACGTTGGCCGACGACTTGGCAGCCGTCGAGCTGGAGTACAGTAACCGGCACGTGTGCACCATCATCGGCGAACACGCGGGTCATACCCAGCTTTTTGGCGATCACGCCCGTGCGCATCGGATCCCGCCTCTTCTTTCTTTAGATCTTGATCTCGACATCCACGCCAGCCGACAGATCGAGCTTCATCAGCGCGTCTACGGTCTGGGGAGTGGGGTCGACGATATCGAGCACGCGTTTGTGCGTGCGGATTTCAAACTGCTCGCGCGACTTCTTGTCGACGTGCGGCGAGCGGTTCACGGTAAATTTCTCGATCAGGGTCGGCAGCGGGATCGGACCACGTACAGTCGCGCCCGTGCGCTTGGCGGTGTTAACGATTTCGCGCGTCGAGAAGTCGAGGACGCGATGATCGAAGGCCTTGAGCCTGATGCGGATGCTTTGATCCATATCGGTTAGTATTCCCATGCGGCCGGAGCCGCGTCCCTGTGAACCATTTCAAAGACCGAAGCCTCGGGGTTACCCCCAGGGAACGCAAATCCGCAAAAACGATCGGCCCACGCGGTACCCCGCCTGAGCCGTAAATTCCCAAGAAGCTCTAAAAAGAACAGTAACTTAGGTCGTTCCTGCGAACCGCGTCTGCACCCGAAAGTGCACAGCCGGTCCAACAAGAGTGGTGCTTATGCCTGTTGATTCACGTCGCGTCAAGCGCTGAATCCCTTGATACCATTGGCTTTGAGCGGCATGCACCTGCAATAGATTAGCCGGACAGAAGTGGTCCAAAAAATGGCAAATATCTCGCCGGATCACCGCTTAAAAATATGGCCCCAATCGCCCTGAGCCGACATGAGGCTCTCTTCTTAAGTATGGGCGACAGCAAGAGCCCCCTTGAGTCTCCCCACAGCCGCCTTGCTCATTCATATCTGTTTAACCGCTAAGGCATTCGCGTCGGAAAAGTGTCCAACCGCACAAGCTTGCCACATTGAGACGCCGATTAAACATGGCTTTGCCACATTGAGTGACTTTCGCGCAACAAGGCACCTCCTTGAAGCTATTGATGACAAGTTCGTTACAGCGGAACGACATCTGAGCGACTATCTCACCGGTTCCACGCCGCCCTCCCCCGAGAGGCGTGCAAGTCTCAAAAGGACAATAAAAAAATGAAAACCGTTTTCTTCGCTTCGGCCGCTGTCGCCGCTCTGATCGCCGCTCCGGCTATGGCTCAAGACACCGCTGGTTCGTTTGGCCTGTCCTACCAGTACACCGACGCCGACATCGGCATCGCATCGGGTGTTGAAACCAACACCGTCGTTCTGGACGGCGTTGTCGCTACCCCGGTCTTCGGTGACTGGACCGTGACCTTCGCCGGTAACGGCACCTACCACGACAGCGACATCGTTGCTTTCGACGAAGAAACCACCCTGGGTGGTTCGGTTGCCCTGACCAAGGCTATCGGCACCTACCGCGTTGGTGGCTTCTATGCTGCTGAAGAGTTCGCTGGTTCGACCATGAACACCTTCGGCGGTGTTGCTCAGAAGTACTTCGACCGTGCAACCCTGACCGGCGTTGCTTCGTACGGCACCGTGCACGACGCCGACATCTGGGCTGTTGAAGCTGACGCAGCCTACTATGCGACCCCGGCTCTGCGTCTGAACGCTGGCCTGTCGTACAAGAACGCTGAACTGATGGGCTTCGACGCCGACGTTCTGGCTGCTAAGGTTGGTGCTGAATACCAGTTCGCAAGCTCGCCGTACTCGGCATTCGCTTCGTACACCTACACCGACTCGGACGATTACGCTCTTGAAGCTAACGGCATCAAGGTCGGCGTCCGCTACAACTTCGGTGGCAACCTGCAAGCCCGCGACCGCGCTGGTGCTGGTCTGGGTCTGTAAGACCTATTTCATCCCCTACGGATGAAATGAAGAAGCCCCGGTGGACATCCACCGGGGCTTTTTTCTTCAGGACTGTCGCGCAATTCGGACTTCACCCGATCCGGCTATCCGTTTGGACACATTGCCGGTCACTCGCTGGATACGGACATCGCCCGATCCCATAATTCCGACCGATGCGTCCTGCACAGTCGTTGCAATATCGACATCCCCCGATCCGACAATCTGGGCGGACAGATCGCTCACACGACCACCAGAAACACTGACGTCGCCCGAGCCGGCAATCGCGACAGACACGGGACCATTCACTTCCTGAACCGTCACATCGCCCGATCCACCAATCGCCACTTCCAGGGTTTCGACGCGACCGGCGCGCACATCGCCACTGCCGCCAATCGCGACTTTCAGCCTTTGCGCCGAACCGCTCCATACTTGACCGGATCCACCGATGCTGATGTCGCTTGCACCGCTGACATTGGCCACAACCCAGTCGCCACAGCCACCGCTACCCAGCTCGACCGACTGAGCGCCACGTCCAATCGAACCAAACACGGCACCCGTAGTGCTGATCTTCACGGTCCTCGGACCACGCACGACAATCATCGGAGCGTCGGACAAGGCAACGCGTCTACCTTCAATTGTTACACTTGCACCTTCTCCAGGCGAGGACTGTGGTGCACGGCTGCGGCCCGAATGGCATTCATTGATGCGGATCGTATTGCGGCGACCACCAATATTGCCCCGGATCGTAATGTCATCGCCCGAGCGGCTCATCTGCAATGCGGGCGTTGCGCCGGTTTCGTTAGAAACCTCGATAGCAATGTCACGACGATCTTCGACAACATAGATCACACGCGCGACCGCGTTTTCGATCTTGACCGATTGCGCCGAAGCACTGCCTGCAACCAACAGAGCCGCAGTGGCGACGCCCATACATACCGTTGTACGAATATTCATGCCCAAGCCTTCCTCGCCGGATTGATCCAATCTGATGAGGGGAAGGTGGGCCAGCGCGACCCAAAAGTCCGCTTACAAGCCCGTAATGACAGCCTTTTAATCTAGAGCGGTCTGGCGCATTCCATTTTCAGCCGAGGCATCTACAACAAATTGGCGCGGGATATTGGCGATGTTATTGCCGAGTATCTTCATTCGGCGCAGCGGCAGCGATATCATCCAGCGCAGGGCCAGACTGGCCTTGGAGAGCCTGTGCAGGACCGTTGGTCTTATACCGCGCTCCCGCAAAAAGGCATGCGTATACAGCGTGCCCGTGCGCATGCGGCTTTCCCATGTCTGGTAATCCATCGACAGACTGACACACAGGCCGTCGACGTTTTCCACGCGGTGTGGGGCATATAGCGGCCAGACCAGAGCTTCACCGGGATGCAGCTCAAAAACCTCTGCATCTGCTTCGAAGCCCAGATTATAGGGCAGTTCCTCGGTCGTCCGGCGCGCGACGATATTCTCCATGGCCTGTTCGGGCAGATGCGCTTCGTCCGACGGATAAACAAACATGCGTTTGATCCCGCGCATGTGGAACAGCACGACACCTGACGCATCAAAATGATACGGCACGCGCGTACTGGGCGAAGAGATAATCAACTGGCCAGCGCGTTTCACCGCATGCATGTCTTCATAGGCCGAAGCGATATCGTCAAACGCATCCGTTGCAGCATTCCAGAATTCGGGCCAGACATCTTCGACACTGCGAAGGTTGATCCACATACGACCTTTGCGAACCGCTTCAAGAAGCTCGGCACCGCTGGTCTGACCACGTTCACCGGCCATCAGCGTGACCTGCCCTTCGGCGTCATAGCTATACTGGTTCACATCGATCAGGGCTTCTGGATATCTGTCCAGCAAATCCGCAAGCGCATCATCGCCACTATAGCTCGATACATCCAGACCATGCGAATGGATGGCGCTGTTGCGAACGGCACCCAGTTGACGGCATTCTTCCATGATCCGCATGTTCATTTACTGGATTCCTTGCGCGCTAAACGGCCGACCAGACTGCGTCCAGCAAGGATAGTGCCAAGGATACGTCCGCCCAGTTGCGGCTCCGATGCCTCGATCGCCGCCCAACGACGCCTCGTGCTTAAGGCCAAATCCGGTCGTTGCGTCGTGATGCGCACCAGATCCGTCCAGTCCCTTCCCCCGATGACCGCCTCGACAACCTGCTCGCTGCGATTACAAAAATATTTTTTGTACGCCTCGCCAGAAAACCCATAGTCGAACTCGTCATACCCCCCGGTACAAACCTGACGCATGGTTTCCATACTCAGCCAAATCCCGGGCGAGTATTTAGCCCCCGTTTCCAGATAGGCCGGAAACCAGAAATGCCATACCCCATCGGCATGAAGGCTCAGCTCCATAGCCAGCAAGGTGTCACCGGCCCATAGGGACGCCAATGTCGCCTTAAAACTGTTGTCCCCATCCAGCAAACGATGCAGCAGGCGACGCGTCCACTGCGGTCCAAAAATATCGTGGCGTCCTGTGCGTCGATACTGCTGGCTCTTCAGACTGATAAGTTGATCCAGTAATGCGTGGTTTGCCCCTTCAATATGGACACGCATGGGACCAAAAGCCGATTCCATACCGCGTCGACTACGGGCCTTGTCTTTGAAATATTTGTTGTGCTGGCTTCGCTGTTTTTCAAACCATGCATCATAACCATCCGGCCCAATGTTTGCCTGGCAGGTCGATAGCCGCAGATATCTATCATCTGCATTCCCGTTGTCCGGGCCGATCCAGCTGTTCACACTAAGACGCTTTACCGGCAGCAAGCGCGCGACGTCTTCGAGCGTTATCCTCGTCTGCGGATCACCAATCACGGCATGGTAATCATTCATCGGTGCGCCAACGGGATATGCCGTTCGGCCCCGTCGTTGATAAGGGAAAAAGCCGATCAGGCGGCCCGCCTCATACAGCTTGGCAACTGCGACACCTGAACCTTCACACGCCACCGCATCGCTAAAACCGATGTTGAAGAACGGACTTCGTAACTGCGGCCGCGCACGCTGCCACTCTTGCCAAAGGCCGCGCTCTTCCGGCGTCAAATCCCTCATCGGGATGATGAACGCATCCAGTCCCATAATATTGCAGGTTCCCCAACCCGTGTAATCCAGAGACTCCGTAAAGCCTATTTGCATCTAAAAGCCAAATCCAATGGCTTGAAATAGCCAAACAAAACGGCCCTCCGGATTGCTCCGGAGGGCCGTCTGTTAGGCTTAACCCGTTGGGGTCAGATCAAAGCGTTGCTTAGGCAACGATCTTCGAAACGACGCCAGCGCCGACGGTGCGGCCGCCTTCACGGATAGCGAAGCGCAGCTTCTCTTCCATGGCGATCGGGGTGATCAGCTCGACGTCCAGCTCGGCGTTGTCGCCCGGCATGATCATTTCCACGCCTTCCTTGAGGTGAACGATGCCGGTCACGTCGGTGGTGCGGAAGTAGAACTGCGGACGGTAGTTGGTGAAGAACGGGGTGTGACGGCCGCCCTCTTCCTTGGTGAGGATGTAGGCCTCAGCAACGAACTTGGTGTGCGGGGTGATCGAACCCGGCTTGCACAGCACTTGGCCGCGCTCGACGTCTTCACGCTTGGTGCCGCGCAGCAGAACGCCGACGTTGTCACCAGCTTGACCTTGATCCAGCAGCTTGCGGAACATTTCGACGCCCGTGCAGGTCGTCTTTTGAACCGGACGGATGCCGACGATTTCGACTTCTTCACCGACCTTGACGATGCCGCGCTCGACGCGACCGGTCACAACCGTACCACGACCCGAGATCGAGAATACGTCTTCAACCGGCATCAGGAAGGCTTGGTCGATCGGACGTTCCGGCTGCGGGATGTAGTCGTCAACAGCCTGCATCAGTTCCAGAACGCGGTCTGCACCGATGTGGGCGTCGCGGTCTTCAACGGCGGCCAGAGCCGAACCCTTGATCACCGGAATGTCGTCGCCCGGGAAGTTGTACGACGACAGAAGTTCACGAACTTCCATTTCGACGAGCTCGAGCAGCTCTTCGTCGTCGACCATGTCAACCTTGTTCAGGAACACGACCAGAGCCGGAACGCCAACCTGACGCGACAGCAGGATGTGCTCGCGGGTTTGCGGCATCGGGCCGTCAGCGGCCGAGCAAACCAGGATCGCGCCGTCCATCTGGGCAGCACCGGTGATCATGTTCTTCACGTAGTCGGCGTGACCCGGGCAGTCCACGTGGGCGTAGTGACGGTTAGCCGTCTCGTACTCAACGTGCGAGGTGTTGATCGTGATGCCGCGGGCTTTTTCTTCCGGCGCAGCGTCGATGTCCGCATAGGCCTTAGCCGTTGCACCACCGGCCTTCGCCAGCGTGATGGTGATCGCAGCCGTCAGCGTGGTCTTGCCATGGTCAACGTGACCGATGGTGCCGATGTTGCAGTGCGGCTTAGTGCGTTCGAACTTTTCCTTGGCCATTTTCTAGCTCCTGGAGTCCCCGAACCGGGGTCCAAATAAGGTTTGGGGATGGATAGGGGGCGATTTGTTACCAAATCGCCCCGATTTCAAGTGTCAGTCGTCAAAAAGACGGCTGATTAGGCGTACTTCTTGATCACTTCGTCGGCGACGTGTTGCGGCACCGGCTCGTAGTGGTCGTATTGCATGGTGAACTGTGCACGACCTTGCGACATACCGCGCAGGGTGTTCACGTAACCGAACATGTTGGCCAGCGGCACGAAGGCGTTCACGACAACGGCGTTACCGCGCATGTCTTGGCCTTGGATCATGCCACGACGACCGTTCAGGTCACCGATAACCGAACCCAGATACTCTTCCGGGGTCACAACCTCGACGGCCATGATCGGCTCGAGCAGCTTCGGAGCACCCTTCTCGCGCAGTTCCTTGAAGGCAGCGCGCGAAGCGATTTCGAAGGCCAGGACCGAAGAGTCAACGTCGTGGAACGCGCCGTCGATCAGGGTTGCCTTGACGTCGATAACCGGGAAGCCGGCCAGCAGACCGTTTTCCTTGGCCGACTTCAGGCCCTTTTCAACGCCCGGGATGTATTCCTTCGGAACAGCACCGCCGACGATGGCCGACTCGAACACGAAGTCCGAACCCGGTTCACCCGGCTCGAACACCAGCTTGACGCGGGCGAACTGACCGGTACCGCCGGTTTGCTTCTTGTGGGTGTAGTCGATCTCGACCTTCTTACCGATCGATTCACGGTAAGCAACCTGCGGAGCACCGATGGTGGCTTCGACCTTATAGGTACGCTTCAGGATGTCGATCTTGATGTCGAGGTGCAGCTCGCCCATGCCCTTCAGGATCGTTTGGCCCGACTCGTGGTCGGTCGAAACGGTGAAGGACGGGTCTTCCGAAGCCAGCTTGGCCAGAGCCACACCGAGCTTCTCTTGGTCAGCCTTGGTCTTCGGCTCGACTGCGATTTCGATAACCGGAGCCGGGAATTCCATCTTCTCGAGGATAACCGGCGACTTCAGCGGATCACACAGGGTGTCGCCGGTGCGGGTTTCCTTGAGGCCAGCCAGAGCCACAATGTCACCAGCATAGGCAATCTTGATGTCTTCGCGGTTGTTCGAGTGCATTTGCAGCATACGACCAACACGTTCACGCTTGTCGCGCGACGAGTTCAGCAGCGATTGGCCGGTTTCCATCGTGCCCGAATACAGACGGCAGAAGGTGATCGAGCCGACGAACGGGTCGTCCATGATCTTGAACGCCAGAACCGACAGCGGCTCTTCGTCCGAAGCCTTACGGACAACCGGTTCTTCGGTCTTGAAGTCGATGCCTGGGGTCGGCGGAATGTCAACCGGCGACGGCAGGTAGTCGACAACGGCGTCGAGCAACGGCTGAACACCCTTGTTCTTGAACGCCGAGCCAGCGAGGATCGGGTAGAAGGCACCGGTCAGAACAGCCTTACGGATGCAACGCTTCAGCACAGCAACCGACGGCTCTTCGCCACCCAGATAGGCTTCCATGGCTTCGTCGTCGATCTCGACGGCGTTATCGACCAGATACTGACGGGCTTCAGCCACAGCATCAGCCATATCAGCCGGAATTTCGACTTCTTCAGCCGGAGCACCAACCTGATCGGTCGACCAGACGAGAGCCTTCATTTCGACCAGGTCGACAACGCCCTTCAGGTTCGTTTCCGAACCGATCGGCAGTTGGATCGGCACAGCCTTGGCACCCAGACGGTCGCGGATCGATTCAACCGACTTCTCGAAGTCAGCACCGATCTTGTCCATCTTGTTGACGAACACGATACGCGGAACGTTGTACTTGTCAGCTTGACGCCAAACGGTTTCGGTCTGCGGCTCGACACCGGCGTTACCGTCCAGAACCGTTACAGCACCGTCGAGGACGCGCAGCGAACGCTCCACTTCGATGGTGAAGTCAACGTGACCCGGGGTGTCAATGATGTTCAGGCGCTTTTCTTTCCAGAAAGCGGTCGTCGCGGCCGACGTGATGGTGATGCCGCGCTCTTGTTCCTGGTCCATCCAGTCCATGGTCGAGGCACCATCGTGCGTCTCGCCCATTTTGTGGTTCTTACCGGTGTAGAACAGGATACGTTCGGTCGTAGTGGTCTTGCCCGCGTCAATGTGGGCCATGATACCGAAGTTACGGTAGTCTTCGATTTTGTGTGTACGGGCCATTGGTCTTGCCTTCCGGGTGGCTCGCGGACGCCGCGAGCGCCCCCGTTGTGTCAGAAATGACGGCGCGGGCAATTCCAGAAAATGGATGCCCGCACCAAATCGCCTAAAGTGCAACCGTCCCCGTACCGAAGTACGAGGACAGTTTTAAGACGTTTACCAGCGGTAGTGGCTGAATGCGCGGTTGGCTTCGGCCATCTTGTGGGTGTCTTCACGCTTCTTGACCGAGGTACCGCGGTTGTTCGAAGCGTCCAGCAGTTCGGCAGCCAGCTTTTCGGTCATGGTGTTTTCACCACGCTTGCGAGCGGCGTTCACCAGCCAACGGATGGCCAGGGCACGACGACGGTCAGGACGGACTTCAACCGGAACCTGGTAGGTTGCACCACCAACGCGGCGCGAACGCACTTCGACGGTCGGAGCGACGTTTTCCAGAGCTTGGTGGAAGGTTTCCACTGCAGTCTGGTCTTTTTTCTTCTCGGCCAGGATGTCGAAAGCACCGTAGACGATGTTTTCAGCAACAGCCTTCTTACCTTCGTACATGACGTAGTTCATGAACTTGGTAACGATCAGATCACCAAACTTGGGATCCGGCAGAACTTCACGCTTCTGGGCGCGGTGACGACGGGACATGAGAGTATCCTCTTAAATCTTGTAGTGCGCAGGAACGCGAGTGGCTTATTTCGGACGCTTCGCACCGTAGTGCGAACGACGCTGCTTACGATCCTTGACGCCTTGGGTATCCAGCACACCGCGCAGGATGTGGTAACGGACACCCGGAAGGTCCTTCACGCGGCCGCCGCGGATGAGCACAACCGAGTGCTCTTGCAGGTTGTGGCCTTCACCCGGGATGTAGCACACAGCTTCAACACCGTTCTTGGCCAGACGGACCTTGGCCACCTTACGCAGAGCCGAGTTCGGCTTCTTCGGGGTGGTGGTGTATACGCGGGTGCAAACACCGCGACGCTGGGGCGAACCCTCCAGGGCCGGAACCTTGTTGCGAACCGGCTTCGGCTTGCGGGGCTTGCGGATCAGTTGGTTGATCGTGGGCATTCTGTTTCGTCTCTTACGATATGGAAGCGTGTGCCTTTCGGCCGGAGCGCCTCACTGCCTTCTTTTGGACGGTAAAACCGCCCGGGGTTGGACTTCGATTCTGAAAGGTGACTTCCAAACGGAAAAACCGGAACGCGCGCTTCGGGCGTTCCGGCGGGCACAGCCCGTCCGATCAATTATCACTTTCCAGCGGACGGCGAACCGCCCACGTCTCGAAAGTGGTTGGCTTCTACGCGCCACACAACGATCCGTCAAGATCGAGGCTTCAATCCTTTACGGAAGCTTAAAACCCCTAATGCTTAAGGTTTCCATGTCTATTTATCCCGAACTTGTCATTTCACCATTGTCGCCAAACCTGTGTTCATGGGACGGTCGATTCTAAAGGGTGATAAGCAACTGATTGCCCTGATTGATTTGCATACGGCTTGCGTATCCCCGTCCACCTAATGGCAGCGGTTCATGGGTTACAGCTTATCGGCCATACCAAGGCCTATTCCCTCGTCACGGGGACGGCAACGCAGCGCACTTTTGCTGGCCTCGGTGGCCTTGCACGCGGCGATATTGATTCCGGTTGCCCTGAACACCGTCTTCATCCCGACCTTTGACGAAGACAATAGTTTTGAGGTCTGGCTGGATATGCGGCCACCGGAACTCCGGCCCGAGCCCCTGACGCCACCCCAGCCAAAGACATTGGAGCAGCCACAGGAGCGGACTGAACAGCCGGTGCAGGAGATTGCACCGGAAACACCGACCGAGCCACCGCTGGAACGCCCTGTTGAACCGCCCGTCGAGCAAAGGCTGAACCCGCTGCAACAGGCACAGGTGGAGCGCACAGAACGCGCCCTGCCCCAGGTCCAACAGCAAAGGGCGCTGGATACCCAGTCCATGGATGATGCCGCCCCCGGTGCCATCAGCGATCTGGACACGACCGACCTGCCCACTGTGACCGCTCGCATTACCCGCCCCCATATCGAGGCCATCGACGGGCCTGTGAGCGAGTCTGTCAGCGAGATTCAAAACCGCAGTCTGCCCTCTGTCGTCGCCGGTCAAAGCAACGCCGTCAACCAGAGCAACCAGAACGAGGCTGCCGACCAGAGCCGTGATCAGGCAGGCGCACCGGATGCGCCTATTCCACGCCGCGCACGGATAGATGAAGAGGCCGAGGCCGCCCTTGCTGCTGCGGCGGCAGGCGGAGCGCTGGATGATGCATGGACCTATCGCCCCGAAAGTGGTGACGCGTCCGGTGGAGGAGCACCTGCGGGCGGATCGTCCGGTGCAGGTGGTGTTGCCGGCAATACCGCCACCCAGACGGGCCGCATCTATTACGGACGCACAACCCCGCTGGACTGTACCCAGCCACAAATGCTCAGCGATGTTCAGCGTTTAAGCTGTGACAGTGCCGATGCCCGCCGAATCCGAGAATCTATGGAACGGGGTCGCCGCGTCATGGGCACCGGCGATGCGGCGCGCGATGCGCGCAATGCTGCCGAGGGCAATCAACAGCTCAATGATTATGAGCGCCGCCGTGCGCCCTTACGATCCGGCGTCGGTGTGAGCCAAGGCTCGATTCAAGGAGGATCAGGCCAAGGTGAAGCTTTGGACGAGCTATCCGGCACCAACCGAGAGATACGCAAACTTCAGGACCAGATCGGTGCCAGTAACGGCCCGCGCGCTCCAAATACCGCTTCCGCAACGCCACCCCGTAACTAGCTCATAGATTTGCCACAATGGATGCCAAGTCTCGCAAATAACGCTGGCATTTACGGGGCAATATATGAGGGGACGGACCACGCGTAGACAGCATTGGCTGGGAGGTGCCGCATCGGTGGCCCTCCACCTTGCGGCCATTGCCGCGCTTGCCTTCGGGGCCAAGTCGGTCCTGCCCCCCGCCAGACCGCAAGCCCCTACGCTCTATATCGAAATAGAACCTCGACCCCTTATTGACGGAGAAAAACCGCGTGTCGTTGCCCCGCAACCGGACGAGACCATTCAGCCTGCTGATCGTCATCAGAAGTCTATGACCAATGCGGATTCGCGCCCCGACCGCCCCCAGCCAAGGCTTGCTCAGGGTGTCAGTTCGGATCAATCTGCTGAAGATACATCCGCGTGGCAGGTCGCCCCACAAAGCGTCGATGAAGAAACCTCCCGCCGTGTCGGACAAAGTCTGCGGACATCGGTTCTGGGCTGTCAGTATCCCGACCGCCTGACCCAGCAAGAACGTGATGTCTGCGACGATCGCGAAGGTGAGCGCACGACCCGCGCCCTTGAACGGCTTTCGCGCATAACCGGCAGCGGCAATGCTCGCCGCGATGCCCGCTTTGAAGCCGAGGGTCGCCAGCGTCTGCAAGCCTATGAAAGCCGTCGCCGCACGCCTCCCGACAGCGAACGCGGCAATGGCGGCGTCGTAGAAGGCGTCGGCAGTAATTTCGGCATGGGCGTGGCCGGTCGCCACCTTGATCCCACCCATCAGGTCGATAGCGTCGCCCCCATCCAGACCAAGCGCGACGGGCCGGTTGAATACCGCATCCGGCGTACACCGCATTAGCCACAACAGCCAAAAACAAAGGGCGGTGCCAGATGGCACCGCCCTTCATTTTTCAGCTCAAGCCTGAAAACCGGATTAGTTCTTGTCCAGTTCCAGAGCCAGATCGGCCGGCAGCGGCTCGACAGCGTCTTCGCGAGCTTGGGTAAGCTGCGCGTCGCGCTCGTTGGCAACCTTTTGCAGGCTGCGCAGGTAAGCGCCCGTACCAGCCGGGATAAGACGGCCGACGATGACGTTTTCCTTGAGGCCTTCCAGCGTGTCCTTCTTGCCGTGGACCGAAGCCTCGGTAAGCACGCGGGTGGTCTCCTGGAACGAAGCTGCCGAGATGAAGCTGCGGGTTTGCAGCGACGCCTTGGTGATGCCCAGCAGGACCGGTTGCGTGATCGCCAGACGGCCACCGCGCTTCTCGACCTTGGCATTTTCCAGCTCGGCTTCTGCCACTTCGACCGTGTCGCCACGGATCAGGGTGGTTTCGCCCGAGTCGATCACTTCGACCTTTTGCAGCATCTGGCGAACGATCACCTCGATGTGCTTGTCGTTAATCGGCACGCCTTGCAGACGGTAGACTTCCTGAACCTCGTTGACGAGGTATTCGGCCAGAGCTTCGACGCCCTGAATACGCAGCAGATCGTGCGGATCGGGATTGCCGTCGATGATGTAGTCGCCCTTCTGGATCAGATCGCCGTCATGGACGGAGATGTGCTTGCCCTTCGGGATCAGGAATTCCACGGCTTCGCCTTGGTTGCCATCGGCATCCGGCTCCGGCGTGATCTTGATGCGACGCTTGTTCTTGTAGTCGCGACCGAATTCTACGCGGCCATCCATTTCGGCGATGACGGCGCAATCCTTCGGACGGCGGGCTTCGAACAGTTCGGCAACACGCGGCAGACCGCCAGTGATGTCGCGGGTCTTTGCACCTTCGGTCGGGATACGGGCGATAACTTCACCCGGCTTGACCTCGTCACCGCTCGACACCGACAGAATGGCACCAACCGGCAGCAGGTAACGGGCATCCGTACCCGAAGACAGACGAGCATAGCTTTCGCCCGCGATGATGCCCAGGGCCGGACGCAGGTCCGCACCACGCGGGCTGGCACGCCAGTCCGAAACAACGCGCTGTGCGATACCGGTTGCCTCGTCGGTCTCTTCCTTGACGGACAGACCTTCGACCAGATCTTCGAAGCGGATGGTACCGCCCACTTCGGTGATGATCGGGTTGGTATAGGGGTCCCACTCGGCCACGCGAGCGCCCTTGGCCACTTCTGCACCGTCCTTGACTCGCAGACGTGCACCATAAGGCACCTTGTGGGTTTCGCGTTCCTTGCCATCGACCATCAGCGAGATGACCACGTTGCGGCTCATCGCGACCAGATCACCGTGCGGTGCAACAACGGTCGGGCCCGAAATCTTGGCCACACCGGCATTGGTCGCTTCGTAGAACGAAGTGTCCGAAACCTGTGCGGTGCCGCCAATGTGGAAGGTACGCATGGTCAGCTGGGTACCCGGCTCACCGATCGACTGTGCCGCGATAACGCCAACAGCTTCACCGATGTTCACATTGGTACCGCGAGCCAGATCGCGACCATAGCAGTGGGCGCAGATACCGGCTTCAGCTTCACAAGTCAGGGCCGAACGGACCTTGACCGAGGCCACACCCATTTCGTCGATCGTCTCGACTTCCTCTTCCTGCAGGTAGGTATCTGCCGGGAACAGGACGTTGTCGGTACCGGGTTCCATGATGTTCTCGGCCGCATAGCGACCCAGGACACGTTGGCCCAGCGAAACCAGAACGTCACCGCCTTCGGTCACGGCGCGCAGGGTGATGCCACGGGTCGAACCACAGTTCTCTTCGGTGACGATCGAGTCTTGCGCAACGTCCACCAGACGGCGGGTCAGGTAACCCGAGTTGGCGGTCTTCAGTGCGGTATCGGCCAGACCCTTACGGGCACCGTGGGTGGAGTTGAAGTACTCCAGAACGGTCAGGCCTTCTTTAAAGTTCGAGGTAATCGGGGTCTCGATGATCTCGCCGGAAGGCTTGGCCATCAGGCCGCGCATACCGCCAAGCTGCTTCATCTGGGCTTGCGAACCACGCGCACCCGAGTTGGCCATCATGTAGACCGAGTTGATGTCCGGGTTCTGGCCCTTGATCAGCACACGCGGACGGGCGATTTCGGCCATCATGGCGTCCGAGATCTTGTCCGAGGCCTTCGACCAGGCGTCGATGACCTTGTTGTACTTCTCGCCCTTGGTGATGAGGCCGTCAGCATATTGCTGTTCGTACTCTTCAACCTGGGTGCGGGTCTCGTTAACCAGAGTGTATTTGGCGTCCGGAATGACGATGTCGTCCTTACCGACCGAGATACCGGCCTTGGCGGCTTCACGGAAGCCGAGGCCCATCATCTGGTCCGCAAAGATCACCGTCGCCTTCTGGCCGCAGTGACGATAGACCTGATCGATCAGGTTACCGATTTCCTTCTTGGTCAGGTTCTTGTCGACCAGACGGTAACCGATGTTCGGGTTGTGCGGCAGGATTGCGCCCAGCTTCATACGGCCCGGCGTCGTGTCGATGACCTTGGTCACCAGCTCGCCATCCGCATTCATTTCGGTCCAGCGCGCCTTGATCTTGGTGTGCAGGGTCACGACCTTGGCGTCCAGCGCCGCGTCGATTTCACCGATATTGGCGAACAGCTTGCCCTCACCCGGCTCGCCGTCCTTGACGAGCGACAGGTAGTACAGGCCCAGCACGATATCCTGCGACGGCACGATGATCGGCTTACCGTTGGCCGGCGACAGGATGTTGTTCGTCGACATCATCAGGACGCGCGCTTCCAGCTGGGCCTCGAGGCTCAGCGGAACGTGCACGGCCATCTGGTCACCGTCGAAGTCGGCGTTGAATGCCGTACAGACCAGCGGGTGCAGGCGGATCGCCTTACCTTCGATCAGCTTCGGCTCAAACGCCTGAATGCCCAGGCGGTGAAGCGTCGGTGCGCGGTTCAGCATGACCGGGTGTTCGCGGATAACCTCGTCGAGGATATCCCAAACGGCCGGTTGTTCACGCTCGACCATACGCTTGGACTGCTTGACGGTGCCCGACAGGCCCTTGGCGTCCAGACGCGCATAGATGAACGGCTTGAACAGCTCCAGAGCCATCTTCTTCGGCAGGCCGCACTCGTGCAGCTTCAGTTCCGGACCCACGGTGATAACCGAACGGCCCGAATAGTCGACGCGCTTGCCGAGCAGGTTCTGACGGAAGCGGCCCTGCTTGCCCTTCAGCATGTCGGCCAGCGACTTCAGAGGACGCTTGTTAGCACCGGTGATGACGCGGCCGCGACGGCCATTGTCAAACAGGGCGTCAACCGACTCTTGCAGCATCCGCTTTTCGTTACGGATGATGATGTCAGGCGCACGCAGCTCCATCAGGCGCTTCAGGCGGTTGTTACGGTTGATGACGCGACGATACAGATCGTTCAGGTCGGAGGTCGCGAAACGACCGCCATCCAGCGGCACCAGCGGACGAAGTTCCGGCGGGATGACCGGCACGATGGTCAGGATCATCCACTCGGGCTTGTTGCCCGACTCGAGGAAGGCTTCCATCAGCTTCAGACGCTTCGAAGCCTTCTTGGCCTTCATTTCCGACGGGTTGTCGGCCAGTTCGGCGCGATGCTTCTCGGCTTCGGCGTTCAGATCGATCGCCATCAGCAGGTTGCGGACAGCCTCGGCACCGATTTCAGCGGTAAAGCCGTCGTCGCCGAACTCTTCCTGATAGTGATAGAACTCGTCTTCCGTCAGCAGTTGGTTCTGCTTCAGCGGGGTCAGGCCCGGCTCGGTAACGATGTAGTTTTCGAAGTACAGAACGCGCTCAACGTCCTTCAGCGCCATGTCCAGCATCAGCGAGATACGCGACGGCAGCGACTTCAGGAACCAGATGTGGGCCACCGGAGCGGCCAGGTCGATGTGACCCATACGCTCGCGGCGAACGCGAGCGAGGGTGACTTCAACACCGCACTTCTCGCAGATGATGCCCTTGTACTTCATGCGCTTGTATTTGCCGCACAGGCATTCGTAGTCCTTGGTCGGGCCAAAGATACGGGCGCAGAACAGGCCGTCACGTTCCGGCTTGAACGTACGGTAGTTGATGGTTTCCGGCTTTTTGATTTCGCCGAACGACCACGAACGGATCTTCTCGGGCGAGGCCAGAGCGATTTTGATTTGGTCGAAGGTCGGGGTGACCGGGACCGGGTTGAAGATGTTCAGGACGTCCTGGTTCATCTTTTATCCTTCTGCGGCAGAGGCCGCGAAAATCATTCAGAGCAGAGGCGGCTGGTCAGAGGCCCCTCCCCGCCGCTGCGGAGAGGGAAATCTTTGAATCAGCTGTTCTCCAGCTCCACGTTCAGACCCAGCGAGCGCATTTCCTTGATGAGCACGTTGAAGCTCTCGGGAATGCCGGCTTCGAAGCTGTCATCGCCACGGACGATGGCTTCGTAAACCTTGGTACGGCCAGCCACGTCATCCGACTTCACCGTCAGCATTTCCTGCAGGGTGTAGGCGGCACCGTAAGCTTCCAGAGCCCAGACCTCCATTTCCCCGAAGCGCTGACCGCCGAACTGCGCCTTACCACCCAGCGGTTGCTGCGTAACGAGCGAGTATGGGCCGATGGAGCGGGCGTGGATCTTATCGTCGACCAGGTGGTGCAGCTTGAGCATGTACACATAGCCCACGGTGACCGGACGCTTGAACTGTTCACCGGTCTGACCGTCGAACAGGATCGACTGGCCAGAACGGTCCAGACCCGCCGCTTCCAGTCGGTCTTCAATGTCCGAGATACGCGCGCCGTCGAAGACCGGCGTTGCAAACGGAACACCCTTCGACAGATTTTGAGCCAGCTCGATCAGTTCTTCGTCGGTTTGCGGCAGAGGGGTGTCCTCGCCGTAGATTTCCGTCAGACGCTTCACCAGCTCTTCGCGCTGGCCGCCGTCCATCCATTCTTCGAGCAGGATTTTGATCTGCTTGCCGAGGCCAGCAGCCGCCCAACCGAGGTGGGTTTCGAAGATCTGTCCGATGTTCATGCGCGACGGCACGCCCAACGGGTTCAGAACGATATCGACGTGGGTGCCATCTTCAAGGTGCGGCATGTCCTCGATCGGCAGGATCTTGGAAATAACGCCCTTGTTACCGTGACGGCCGGCCATCTTGTCGCCCGGCTGAAGCTTGCGCTTCACAGCAACAAAGACCTTCACCATCTTCATCACGCCCGGCGGCAGTTCGTCACCGCGTTGTAGCTTCTCGACCTTGTCTTCGAAGCGACGGTCCAGAGCCTTACGGGCGTCTTCGAACTGCTTCTTCATGGCTTCGAGTTCAGCCATGGCCTTCTCGTCGTCCAGAGCGATCTGCCACCACAGGCCCTTGGACACTTCGCCCAGAACCTCGTTGGTGACTTCACCACGGCCAATGCCCTTCGGACCCGACACAGCGGTCTTGCCCAGCAGCAGCGGCTTCAGACGGCCATAGACGTTGCGCTCGAGAATCTTGAGCTCGTCGTCACGGTCCTTGCCGAGGCGTTCGATTTCAGCGCGTTCAATAGCTTGAGCGCGTTCGTCCTTATCAACGCCGTGGCGGTTGAACACGCGCACGTCGACGATGGTACCGGCAACGCCCGGCGGCAGACGCAACGAGGTGTCGCGAACGTCCGAAGCCTTTTCACCAAAGATGGCGCGCAGCAGTTTTTCTTCTGGCGTCATCGGGCTTTCGCCCTTCGGCGTTACCTTACCGACCAGAATGTCGCCCGGCTGAACTTCAGCACCGATGGCCACAATACCGGCCTCGTCGAGGTTGCGCAGAGCTTCCTCGCCGACGTTCGGGATGTCGCGGGTGATTTCTTCTGGCCCAAGCTTGGTGTCACGGGCCATGACTTCAAACTCCTCGAGGTGGATCGAGGTGAAGATGTCATCGCGCACGATGCGCTCGGAGATCAGAATGGAGTCTTCGAAGTTGTAGCCGTTCCACGGCATGTAGGCGACGAGGACGTTACGGCCCAGAGCCAGATCGCCCAGATCGGTCGACGGACCGTCGGCGATAACGTCACCGGCCTTCACTGCATCGCCTACACGCACGATCGGGCGCTGGTTGATACAGGTCGACTGGTTCGAACGCTGGAACTTCGACAGACGATAGATGTCCACGCCCGAACGGCCCGGATCAACATCACCGGTGGCGCGCAGAACGATACGGGTACCGTCGATCTGTTCGACCACACCGTCACGGCGGGCGATCACGACAGCGCCCGAGTCACGTGCCACGACCGATTCCATACCGGTACCCACCAGAGGGGCATCGGTTTGAACCAGCGGCACGGCCTGACGTTGCATGTTCGCGCCCATCAGTGCGCGGTTGGCGTCGTCGTTTTCAAGGAACGGGATCAGGGCCGCAGCGACCGAAACAACTTGTTTCGGCGACACGTCCATCATGTCCACCGACTCCTTCGTGAGGAGCTGGGATTCACCGTTCACACGGCCCGGAACGATGTCTTCAACGATCTCGCCATTCTTCAGCTCAATGTTCGACTGAGCGATGGTGTAGCGAGCTTCTTCCATGGCCGAGATGTAAACCACCTCTTCCTGGGCCTGACCGTCCTTAACGCGACGGTACGGCGATTCAATGAAGCCGTACTTGTTGACGCGTGCGTGGGTGGCCAGCGAGTTGATCAGACCGATGTTCGGGCCTTCCGGCGTTTCAATCGGGCAGATACGACCATAGTGGGTCGGGTGCACGTCGCGAACTTCAAAGCCAGCACGCTCGCGGGTCAGACCACCTGGGCCAAGCGCCGAAAGGCGACGCTTGTGGGTGATTTCCGACAGCGGGTTGGTTTGGTCCATGAACTGCGACAGCTGCGAAGAGCCGAAGAATTCACGAACAGCAGCCGCAGCCGGTTTCGCATTGATAAGGTCGTGCGGCATGACGGTGTCGATATCGACCGACGACATGCGTTCCTTGATGGCGCGCTCCATACGCAGCAGGCCGACGCGGTACTGGTTTTCCAGCAGCTCACCCACCGAACGCACACGACGGTTACCGAGGTTATCGATATCGTCGATTTCGCCACGGCCATCCTTCAGACCCACGAGGATCTGCAGAACCTTCAGAATGTCGTCCTTGCGCAGGACGCGGATTTCGTCCGAAACCTCCGGGGTTTCCAGACGCATGTTCATTTTCACGCGACCAACGGCCGACAGGTCGTAACGCTCGGGATCGAAGAACAGCGAGCCGAACATGGCTTCAGCAGCTTCCGGCGTGGGCGGCTCGCCCGGGCGCATAACGCGATAGATGTCGAACAGGGCGTCTTCGCGGCCCGTATTCTTGTCCAGGCGCAGGGTATTACGCATGTAGGCACCGACCGTAACGTGGTCGATGTCCAGAACCTCGATGGTCGAGAAGCCCTGGGCTTCCAGAACCTCGATAGCGGCCTGATCGAGTTCGTCACCCGCCTCGGCATAGATTTCGCCGGTTTCGAAATTGACGGCGTCATTGGCCAGATACTTGCCCAGCAGAGCATCGGCAGCCAGCGACAGCGACTGCAGACCACCGTCTTGCAGCTTCTTGGCGGCACGGGCCGAGATCTTCTGGCCAGCCGGAGCAACCACTTCGCCGGTGTCGGCGTCGATCAGGTCGAATTCCGGCTTCACGCCGCGCCAGCGTTCCGGCTTGTACGGGGTGACCCAGTTTTCGCCGCGCTTCTCGTAAGGCACGGTCTCGTAGAAGGTCTTGAGGATTTCCTCACCATCCATACCCAGCGAGTACAGGAAGGTGGTGGCCGGCAGTTTGCGGCGGCGGTCGATACGAACGTAAACCACGTCCTTGGCATCGAACTCGAAGTCCAGCCACGAACCGCGGTAAGGGATCACGCGGGCCGCGAACAACAGCTTGCCCGACGAGTGGGTCTTGCCCTTGTCGTGGTCGAAGAAGACGCCCGGCGAACGGTGCATCTGCGAGACGATCACGCGCTCGGTGCCGTTGACGATGAAGGTGCCCTTGTCCGTCATGAGCGGGATATCGCCCATATAGACGTCCTGCTCCTTGATGTCCTTGACCGAGCGAGCGCCTGTCTCTTCTTCGGTTTCGAACACGATCAGGCGCAGCTTGACCTTCAGCGGCGCGGCATAGGTCATGTCGCGCTGAATGCACTCTTCAACGTCGTACTTCGGATCTTCGAACTCGTACGAAACGTATTCAAGAACGGCGCGTTCGTTGAAGTCCTTGATCGGGAAGACCGATTTGAAGACCGCTTCAATGCCCTCGTCGCGACGCAGGCCCGGACGGCTCTCGCGCTGCAAGAATTGCTCGTAGGAAGCGCGTTGAACCTCGATCAGGTTCGGCATTTGCACGGCCTCGGGGATACGCCCGAAGCTATAGCGAATGCGCTTCTTACCGGTGAAGGAGGTCGCGGCTGCGATCTTGCCCAAGGCGAGACCGTCGGTGGACTTGGCCATTCTGTTTTCCCAATCGTGAGCCCTTGCGGACCCAGCTCTCAATGCAGCAGCCACGGCACGCCCCAAGGCGGTCCGTGACCGTTAAACGTCTTCTCGGTGCCCACCCTCGATCCGGCGGGCAGATCAGGACACCTTAAATATCCCGCTCCCTTGGGAAGGAGCGACGCCTTCGCACCGGTCAGGAGGGCTTCTAACCGGGCCTCGGCGCAATTTGCGCGGATTCATGGAATCTGCTGAACGGGCGTATATAGCACTTGACGCAGCAAAATAAAGACCCCCAAGCCATTTTCAGGGGTATCTCGCGAGTCAGTAATTCCGTGGTATGGCCTTAACATGAAATATGCACTGACAGCACTGGCGATTGCAGCCTGCGCCGCGCTCGCTACGCCCGCCCTCGCCACACAATCCGACGCCGCCAAGGCCGCCTATGATGCTGCCATCGCCCAGCATCAGGCTGCACAATCCCGCTATGACACGGCACAGGCCGAATGGGTATCGGGACAACAGGCGCATCTGGCGTGGAACGCCGCCCGCAAGAATTGGAACACCACCGATAGCGGCCTGCAATATCATCTTGTCGGTAAGGCCAATCCCGAAGGTGCACAACCGACGGAAACCGATACCGTCATGGTCCATTATCGCGGCAGCCTGATCAACGGCACCGAATTCGACAGTTCGTATTCGCGCAACGAACCGACCAGCTTCCCGCTGAACCGCGTCATCAAGGGCTGGACCGAGGGTGTGGCTCTTATGCGCGAAGGCGAGACCTACGAGTTCCTGATTCCGGCCGATCTGGCCTATGGCCCTCGCCGCATGGGCGACGATATTCCGGCCAACTCGGCACTCTATTTCACCGTCGAATTGCTCAAGGTGAACCCGTAAGGGACCAAAGGGCGGCTTTTTCGTGGACTAAGCCGCCCACCTGTCGCCTAAACCCTTGACGGGACACGCTGCGACGTCTTGCTTTCTCCCACATTGTTGCCGCAGTTCGCGGCCCTTCTGGGGGGAAACACCTATGTCCCGACGCACCCTTGCGGTTTGCGCCTCCGCTCTTGCCCTTTTGGTTGCCGCGCCAGCACTGGCCCAGACGGGTGCCGCCGTACCTGCCCTGCCGGTTTCGCTGATCGACATTCCGGCCGTCTCGGACAAGGTCCTGTCCCAGCCCATTACCCTATGGGTCGATGCCACCGACATCGAGCGCCGCATTATGAGCGTGCGCCAATCCATTCCGGTCACACAGTCCGGCCCGATGGTGCTGTTCTACCCGCAGTGGCTGCCCGGTAATCACGGCCCTGTCAGCCCGATCTCGCAGATTGCCAACCTGCAGTTCTCGGCCAATGGCCAGCGCATCGAATGGGTGCGCAACACCCTGCACCCGTGGTCATATCAGGTGAACATTCCCGAAGGCGTCACCTCGCTGGAGGTCAGCTTCCAGTGGTTGACCCCGCAGGATAGCGCGCAGGGCCGCGTGGTCATGACCCCAGACATGCTGAACCATCAATGGGAAAAAGCGGTCCTTTATCCTGCCGGTTATGCCAGCCGCAATGTCGGCTTCATGCCACGCCTGAAACTGCCTGAGGGTTGGACCTATGCCGGTGCCCTCAAGGTCGAAGGAACGATCGACGGCTATCTGGAACTGGAGCCGATCAATCTCGAACATCTCGCCGACAGCCCCGTCTTTGCAGGCCGTCACGTCAACCGTGTCGATCTGGATCCGAACGGCCGCTCGCCGGTCTTTATGAATATTGTCGGCGACACCGCCGCTATGGTTCAGATCAAGGACGAGCATCTGGCCCTGCACCGCAATCTGGTGACACAGGCCGACCGCCTGTTCGGTGCCCGTCACTATGACCGCTATGACTTCCTTGTCGCCGTCACCGACAAGCTGGGCGGCATCGGTCTGGAACACCAGCGCTCCAGCGAGAACAGCGTCGATACCAAATATTTCACCGACCCGACCGCTACACTGGCCGACCGCGATCTGCTGGGCCACGAATACACCCACAGCTGGAACGGCAAATGGCGTCGCCCCGCCGACCAGATGGTCGCCAATTTCAACGAGCCGCTGCAAAACTCGCTCCTGTGGGTCTATGAGGGCCAGACCCAGTATTGGGGCCTGATCCTGACCGCTCGTGCGGGTCTGATGAGCAAGGACGAGGCTCTTGGCGTTCTGGCCATGGCGGCGGCCCAGTTCGATAACGCCCCCGGCCGCCAGTGGCGCGCCCTGCAAGACACCACCAACGACCCGATCATCCAGCAGCGCCGCCCGCAACCGTGGCCCAGCGTCCAGCGTTCCGAGGACTATTACCGCGAAGGCTCGCTGATCTGGCTGGATGCCGACACCCTGATCCGCCAGAAAACCAATGGCCGCAAATCGCTGGACGACTTCGCCAAATCCTTCTTCGGTTCGGATGACGGCCAGTGGGAGGCCGCGTCCTATACATTCGAGGATGTGGTGCGCCACCTGAATGGCATCGTCGAGCATGACTGGGCCCGCTTCCTGCGCGAGCGCGTGGACGCTGTCGGTCCCGACAGCCGCGGCCCGATAAACGGCTTTGAACAGGGCGGTTACCGTCTGGTCTTCAAGCCCGAGCCTACCGGCTATATGGCCTCTCTTTACAAGGAACTGGGGCGTAACGATTTCGTCTATTCACTGGGCATGATGCTGAACAAGTCCAACCGCATCACCGCCGTAACGTGGGACAGCCCCGCATTTAAACTGGGCCTGACCCCCGGCTGGGAAGTGGTCGCCGTCAATGACAACGCCATCTCCGGCGATGCCCTGAAAGACGCCATCACGGCCGCAGCCGAGGGCGGTGCCCCTGTAAGCCTGATCGTCAAACGTGACGACCGCTTCCGCACCGTCACCTTCGACTACACCGGCGGCCTGCGTTATCCGCATCTGGAACGCATCGAAGGCACGCCCGACTATCTAGGCGACATTCTTTCGCCCAAGCCTGCAGCGCCACGCCGCCGCTAAGACCGCACTGATTTAATAGAGTACCCGATGATGAAAACCCGTCTCGTCCTTGCCACCTTGCTGCTGTGCGGCACAGCCACCGGCGCACTGGCGCAAAGCAACTGGTCCGGCACAATGGCTCCGGTAGCGCCGACCCCGCAGAACACGCCGCTGGCCCTGCCCCATGCTATTCCTGCCATTCCAGCCCCGACCGAGGCCGCCTATCCGGGCGTGATCCGCTATGAGGTCGATGCCACGGATGTTGAACGCAAGATCGTGCGCGTGCGCCAGACCGTTCCGGTCACGGCAGGCAAGTTGACCCTACTTTATCCGAAATTTCTGCCGGGCAACCACGCCGCCACCGGCCCGATCCAGCTTATCTCTGGTGTCACTGTGACGGGCGCGGGCCAGCGTATCGAATGGCTGCGCGATACGATCGACCCCTACGCCTTCCACGTTGAAGTGCCTGCGGGTGTGTCGGAAATCGTCGTCGAGTTCCAGTGGCTGACCCAGCCGGACAACAGCACATGGCGCGTGGTGATGACGCCTGAAATGCTGAACCTGCAATGGGAAAAGGCCCTGCTGTATCCGGCAGGCTATCACTCGACCGGCATCACCTTCCAGCCGTCGATCAAGCTGCCTGCCGGTTGGAACTATGGCGTTGCCCTGGATACCGACAGCTTTGAAGACGGCGTCGCCAGCTTCAAGCCCGTTGACCTCTATACCCTGATCGACAGCCCCCTGTTCGGTGGCGCGCATTTCAATCGTATCGATATTGATCCCGACGGTTCGGATGTTCATCTGAACATCGTCGGCGACAAAGCCGATCAGATCAAACCTACGCCCACACAGATCGGCTATTACGAAAATCTGGTCACACAAGCCGACCGTCTGTTCGGTGCCCGCCCCTATGACCGCTACGAGTTCCTCGTCGCTACCACTAAAAAACTGGGCGGCATCGGTCTGGAGCATCACCGCTCCAGCGAGAACAGCGTGCCGGATGATTTTTTCACAAAATGGGGCGATGATCTGGGTGCCGTCGGCCTGTTGCCGCACGAGTACGTCCACGCTTGGAACGGCAAGCGCCAGCGTCCGGCAGACGAACTGACCGCCAACCACAATATTCCAACACAGAACACTCTGATGTGGGTCTATGAAGGTCAGACGGAATATTGGGGCGATGTACTGACCGGTCGCTCGGAACTGGCCTCCAAGAACGATCTGGTGATTTCGTGGGCCGAGGTTGCTGCCTTCTATGACAACCAGCCCGGTCGCGAATGGCGCCCGCTTCAGGACACTACCAACCACAACCTGCTCGGCTATCGTACTTCCAACCCGTATGCCTCGTGGATGCGTGGCACGGGTGACTATTACCGTGAAGCCCTGCTGATCTGGCTGGATGCCGACACCCTGATCCGCGAAGCCACCCGCGAACGCAAATCGCTGGATGATTTCGCCAAGACCTTCTTCGGCGGCGACAATGGTTCGTCCGCACCGCGTGGCTACACGTTCGACGAAGTGGTGGCCGCCCTTAACGCTGTGCATCCTTATGACTGGGCCAGCTTCCTGCGCGCCCGTCTAGATGCCGCAGGCCCAGAGGCCAAAGCGCCGCTGGACGGTCTTGCCCGCGCCGGTTATCGCCTGACCTATGTGGACAGCCTGACGGCTGAAGAAAAGCGCATCCAGTCTGGCTGGGCGCGTGATTTCCAGTATTCGCTGGGCTTTACCCTGTCTTCGACGAACCGCATCAACAGCATCCGCTGGGGCGGCGCTGCCTTTGAAGCCAATATTGGTCCGGGTTGGGAACTGGTCGCCATCAATGATGTGGCCGCCGATTCCGAAAAGCTGCGTGATGCGGTCACCGCCAACAAAGATGGCTCGGCCCCCATCAAGCTGCTTCTGAAGCGTGGCGAGCAATACCGCACTGTCCAGTTCGACTATACGGGTGGCTTGCGCTATCCGCGACTGGAACGGATCGAAGGCACACGCGACCGTCTGGCCGATATTTTCAGCCCGCGCCGTCGCTAAGCCAATAACGCTAAACATGCGAAAGGCCCGCCATCACGGCGGGCCTTTTTCGTATCTCGAACAAACCGAACAAAAGAAAAGGGCCAGAGGTTTCCCTCTAGCCCAATCCTTGAAGATCTCTGGAGTACCAGAGTCCAGATCAGAAATCTTACTTGATTTCGACCTTGGCGCCGGCTTCTTCCAGCTTCTTCTTCAGTTCTTCAGCAGCTTGCTTCGAGACGTTCTCGACGACAGCAGCCGGAGCAGCTTCTACCAGTTCCTTGGCTTCTTTCAGGCCCAGGTCGGTACGAACGCCGCGGACTTCCTTGATCACGTTGATCTTCTTGTCGCCGCCGTCCACCAGCATAACGGTGAACTCGGTTTGCTCTTCAGCAGCTTCAGCCGGGGCAGCGCCACCAGCAACAGCAGCAACGGCGACCGGTGCAGCAGCCGAAACGCCCCACTTGTCTTCCAGCAGCTTCGACAGTTCAGCAGCTTCCAGTACGGTCAGAGCCGACAGTTCTTCAACGATCTTGGCGAGGTCAGCCATTTTGATCTTCCTTCGGTAGGATTGTTATTACAGAGATATGCAGAGATGACGGGTCTTAGGCGGCGTCTTTGGTAGCGTAAGCATTGAAGACGCGAGCCAACTGGCCAGCCGGAGCTTGCAGCACGCCAGCAACCTTGGTTGCCGGGGCTTGCAGCAGGCCGATGAGCTTGCCGCGCAGTTGATCCAGCGACGGCAGCTTGGACAGGGCGTCGATGCCCTTGGCGTCCAGAACATTGTCGCCCATGAAGCCACCAACGATAACGAAACGATCGTTACCCTTGGCGAATTCAGCCGAGACCTTGGCAGCGGTGACCGGGTCAGCAGCGTAGGCAATACCAACCGGACCCTTGAACAGGTCGTGGTATTCGCTGCCGGCTTCGACGCCCAGCGCCTTCAGCGCCAGACGGTTTTTCACCACCTTGAACGCGCCGCCTTCTTTACGAAGGCGTCCACGCAGGTCTTCCATCTCCGCAACGGTCAGACCCAGATTGTGGGTCACAACCACGGCGCCCGCGTCGGCGAACACGCTTTTCAGCGATTCGATCGACTCGGCTTTTTGTGCGCGGTCCATTGCGGTCTCCAGAGTAGGAATTCGTTGCCGAGCTTATTCCCGACAACGGATTTGGTTCATGCCCCTTGCGTTGCCGCAAAGGTCACTTGCCGGTAGATTGTCCGAAGGAAGCGTGCCTCATCCCGCCCATAAGGCTGGATCGAGGTCTTTGCATCCCCATCTCCCCACGGCACCGGAAAGGCTATTCCGGCAGTTACGGCATGGGTGGCCCCCACGCCCCGAAGTTCTCGGACAGGCCCCGATGCGTCCGAAGACCCATCAGGATGGCGGCTCTATACACTGCCGACCGCAAATTGCAACGGGTGCAGGTTCAAAGCCCTAAATCTATAGAAGCCTAGCGTCTGGACGATTTGCCGCCCGCGCCATTTTTGCCATCACCACAATCATTGGCGGCGCACAACTGGGTCATCAGATCGGTCATATAGGCCAGCAGCATGGGCTCTTGAAGCTCGCCGGTTTCGATACCGACCTGCACTTGTTTTTCAGCAACCGTGCGCCCCAGTGGACTTTCGTAAAAATCGACCATGGCTTGCAGTTCCGCCGCCGTAAACCGCGTGGCGTAAACGGTTTCAACCTGGCCCATAAAGGTGCGTATGTGGGTAATAAGAATGGGACCGGCATTCTTTTCCATCCACGCACCGATGCGGGCATCCTCATCACGCAAACCGCTTTCAGCAATCACCGTGGCCATATAGTCCAGCAGTTGCTTTTCCATATTAGGCGTGGTGATCGCAATCACGCGGGCGGCCAACGCACGTGTTTCTTCAGTCGGCGCTCCCGCTACGGCCTGTCGCGCACTTTGCAACGCCATAGCCGGTGCAGCCGCCCCAAGCAGCGACAAGGCCGCAAGACCCGACAACACGACCTGACCGATTTTTCCGCGCATAAACCCACCCTCGAAACTTTCGTACCAAGCTATGCTATAATCGCGCCGATCGCCATGCCCCATCCTCGGGACCTCAGCTTCGGGCAAAAACCTCTTGGCTAATCTATGGCAAGCCGCAGCCCCGCCCGTAACGCATCGCCATTGCCGATCTCGTTTTCGAGCGCGGCATGTTCCTCGATCCAGACCTTCGTCGCTTGCGCCAGTACAGCCTGCCCCGCATCCGTCAGGGCGACACGCCGCCCGCGCCGATCTTGTTCATCCACGGCGACTGAAATCAGCCCCGCCCGCTCCAGCGGCTTCAAATTAGCGGTCACAGTTGAGCGATCCATCACCAGCAGTTCGGCTACTGCACCTATCATGGGTGGTTCCGGCCTGTTCAAGCCGTTCAGCAGCGAGAACTGGCCGCTGGTAATCCCGAGAGGGCGAAACGCCTCGTCAAACCGTCGCGACAAGGCCCGCGCTGCGCGTTGGGCATGCAGGCATAGACAATGGTCGCGAATATGAAGTGTCTGAGCAAAGGCGGCCGAAAGATTTGACATAGAGTCAATTAGGTTGATATCAAATCTACTGTCAATGCACGGCGTCATTGAGAGCGTCCTTACGCTGAAGGAGCAACCCATGATCGAAGTCACCGCTTTCAAATGGGTACCCGACTTTGCCCAAGGTTCGGTACGCGACCTGCGCGTCCGCTGGGCACTGGAAGAAGCCGGCCTTGGTTATGACGCGCGACTGATCGGGTTTGAGGACCAAGCAACGCCGGCCTATCGTGCCATGCAACCCTTCGGACAGGTGCCTGCCTATAGCGATGGCAAGGTGCAGATGTTCGAGAGCGGGGCCATTGTCCTGTGGATCGCACAAACCTCGCCTGAACTTATGCCGGCCGACGACGCGGGGCGGGCCATGGTCATGTCATGGCTGTTCGCCGCCATGAACAGCATCGAGCCGTTCGTAGCCGAACTGGCCGGTATAGACTTCTTCAACAGTGAAAAGGCTTGGGCAGCCCAGCGCCGTCCCGAAACAGAATCCGACTTGCGCAAGCGTCTGGGCGAACTTCAGGATGCCTTGGGAGATAAGAACTGGTTCGCCAATAACCGCTTCAGCGCCGCCGATATCCTGATGGTCCATGTGCTGCGCGATCTACGCCACACCCCCATCCTTGCCGACTTCCCTGCACTAGCCGCCTATGTCGAACAGGCCGAGGCCCGCCCCGCTTTCAAGCGCGCGCTAGCCGACCAACTCAAGCCGTTCCGTGAATACGAGGCCAGCCGCCCGACCTCGTTCTGACGGCTCGAGCCAGATCAGATACGAGCGCCCGTACCGGCAAAGGTGCGGATCAGGGCCGCCAGATCCGCTTCGTCCACACTGGATGCCGCCTCCTCAGCGCTCATCCACTGACGTGTGCGTTGATGCAGTTCCGGCCAGCTTCCCAACTGGATCAAAACTTCCAGCGGATAAACATCCACCACGCAGGGCAGCGCCCGCCCGTCCTTGAACCGCTTGTCATAGACATACGAACCCATAGGGCTGGGACTGATATCGCCCTGGACACCCGCCTCCTCATAGGCTTCCTGTGCCGCCGCCAGATGATCGCTAAGATCCATCATCAGGTTACCCTTGGCGATTACCCATCTCTTGGTCTCACGCGATGTGACCAGCAACACCTCGATCTTGCCTCCGCGCATGCGCCACGGCAGAGCCGCGATTTGGCGAAGAGTTTTATCGGCAGGTGTCTTGCTCATATCTTGGTCAGCAGTCCGAACGGCAGTCAGGCCCGTAGCGGATCACGGGCATTCAAGAGGATCAGTTAGGGGTGAAGCGGGCTTTCACCGCGTCAGGCGCAAAGGTCAATCGCACCCAACATCCTATGTTCAATATTTATCTTGATACTGAACATTCTTGTCCTTGTTACGCCCTGACAACCCAATCCGCAAACCGGTCCAGAAACCTTTTCTGGAAACCGCCGTCACGTTCGCTGGCAAAATCACCCGCTTCGGTAAACAGCCCCTCTTTGACATGCACATAGACTTCGGGTTGCGGCAAAACTTCCAGATTGAGCACAACCGCAATCTGGCGAAAATGCATTTGCGACAGATCCGCACCACGTGTCCCAGGCGACGCCCCGCACACCGCTGCACGCTTGCCCGCCCACACATTGCCGCCGCTACCCCGTGAACACCAGTCCAGCGTGTTCTTCATCAGCGCCGTCACCGAGCGATTATGCTCGGGCGAGACAAACAACACGCCGTCCGCCGCCTGTATGCGTGCCTTGATATCGGACAGCACGGCCGGTGCTTCTTCTTCCAAGTCCATATTATAAAGCGGCAGCGCCCCGACAGGCAGATAGTCAAAAACCATCCCCTCGCCCGCCAGCCTTTCAAGCGCACGGGCATAGGTTTGATTGATCGAACCTTTGCGGTTGCTGCCGACAACAACGGCAATCCTCACACCCTGAGCCAAGCCATACTCCTCCGAAGCGGTATCTCGACGTAAGGCTTAAGCCAGAATCGTCTGTTTCTTTCAAAGAAAACGGCCCCGCAGAGAAATCTGCGGGGCCGTATCCTTATGCCTGGCGGCAAGCGCTATCAGGCACCCAGCGAAGCCGGGTCAACCTTGATGCCCGGACCCATGGTCGAGGACAGAGCGATACGCTTGACGTAGGTGCCCTTGGCACCCGACGGTTTGGCACGCGACAGAGCGTCGACGAAGGCCTTGACGTTCAGTTCCAGAGCGTCCTGGGTGAACGAAGCCTTGCCGATACCGGCGTGAACGATACCGTTCTTTTCAACGCGGAACTCAACTGCGCCGCCCTTGGCGTCTTTAACAGCTTGAGCAACGTTCGGGGTCACGGTGCCGACCTTCGGGTTCGGCATCAGGCCGCGCGGGCCAAGTACCTTACCAAGGCGACCGACCAGAGCCATCATGTCCGGCGACGCGATAACGCGGTCGAATTCCATGAAGCCGCCAGCGATCTTTTCGTACAAGTCTTCAGCACCCACGTGTTCAGCGCCAGCCGCGGTTGCTTCAGCAGCCTTGGCATCCTTGGCGAACACGGCGACGCGAACGTCACGGCCGGTACCCGACGGCAGGTTCACAACGCCACGGACCTGTTGGTCAGCATGACGCGGGTCAACGCCCAGATTGACGGCGATTTCGATCGACTCGTCGAACTTGGCCTTAGCGTTGTCCTTAACCAGCTTGATCGCATCAGCGAAAGCGATCAGGTCGTCGGTAACACCGACGCGTGCTTTTTGAGCTTTGGTTTGCTTAGCCATCTAATTAGCCCTCCACCACTTGGAGGCCCATGGCGCGAGCCGAGCCTTCGATGATCTTGGTCGCAGCGTCCAGATCGTTTGCGTTCAGATCTTTCATCTTGGCTTCTGCGATTTCACGCAGTTGAGCCACGGTGATCTTGCCAGCCGACTCACGACCCGTCTTGGCCGAGCCCGACTTGATCTTGACGGCTTCCTTCAGATACCAGGTCGCCGGCGGCGTCTTGGTGACGAAGGTGAACGACTTGTCTTGGTAGACGGTGATGATGGTCGGCAGCGGGGTGCCCTTGGCAACCTTCTCGGTGCGAGCGTTGAACTCCTTACAGAAGCCCATGATGTTCACACCGCGCTGACCCAGAGCCGGACCGATCGGCGGCGACGGGGTCGCCGATGCAGCCGGAACCTGCAGCTTGATGTAGCCGAGAATCTTCTTGGCCATTTGTCTCTCCTAACAATGAACCCGGCATTGCAGCCGGATCGGTGAGCCGTGGTCTGGCATGGCTGCCTCCCACGGATTTGACGCATTGCGAGTCAGATGACTGCAAAGCGAAGGCGGGCCTTTAACAGAGCCACCCCGCAAACGCAAATCAACCAAGCCACAAACGCCTACCGATATAAAACAAGGGCCGCTTCCGGTCTGGAAACGGCCCTTGAATATGGTGCAGGTTCGACGAAACTTACTCGCCAACCTTTTCGACCTGATTGTATTCCAGATCGACTGGCGTCGCGCGGCCAAAGATCGAAACGGTAACACGCAGGCGGGTGTTTTCTTCATCCACGCTTTCGACCGTACCGTCGAAGCTGGCGAATGGGCCGTCGGTAACCTTGATCTTTTCGCCGATGTCGAAATGGATCGTGGGCTTCGGACGCTCGACGCCCTCTTGCACAGCACCGATGATGTTCTGGACTTCACGTTCAGAAACCGGCAGCGGCTTGGTGCCACCAGCGGCACCGAGGAAGCCGGTGACCTTCGGGGTGTTCTTGACCAGGTGGTAGGCTTGGTCGGTCATCTCCATCTTCACCAGCACATAGCCGGGGAAGAATTTGCGTTCCGAGTTGACCTTACGACCACGGCGGATTTCCACCACGTCTTCGGTCGGAACGAGGATTTCCGAGAAATGTTCTTCCAGGCCTTGTTGCTTGGCCTGATCACGCAGGTACTCGGCGACCTTCTTTTCGAAGTTCGAATAGGCGTGAACGATATACCACTTGTGGCGGGGATTGGCCGCTACGGGCGCTGCATCAGACATCTGCGCGTCTCCTGTTATCGGCCAATACCGAGAATAAGAGCCCAGCGTCAGGCCTGCGTCAACGATCCAGAAGAATGCAGCCGCAATAGCCACCATGATGAACACCATAACCGAGGTGATCCAGGTTTCTTTGCGCGACGGCCAGACGATCTTGCGAGCCTCAGCGCGAACTTCACTGATGAACTGCGGAATCGAGGTTTTCTTCTTGGGGGAAGGCGTGTCGACAGTGACTGTCGCGGCACCTTGTGCAGCGGCGGTCTGGGTTGCCGGATTGCGGCGACCGCGTGGGGTCTTCGCCTTAGCCATTATGACGTCTCTTCAATCTCTGGTTCCTGCCCCATCACATGGGAACTCCCATACGATTGCAACAGGGGGAATGGCAGGAGTGGAGGGATTCGAACCCCCGGCCCTCGGTTTTGGAGACCGATGCTCTACCAGCTGAGCTACACTCCTAGTGTCCCGGACAAAGATCTTCGCGCCGTTCAAGTTTCCTCTAGCGGCGCGACCCTCGCCAGAGGGGGGCGTATGCCTGACCCCCATTTGTATTTCAAGGGGTATTGGGCACAAGTTGCGCTTAACCCCCGATTTTTTCAGAAAAGGCGCGCTACAGCGCTGGGTTCATAGTCCACATCGGCCATTACAGCCTCGACATCGCCGATTTGATAGGACTGCGCATGGCTGCGTCCGTCGATCACAGCCACAGCTTCGATGGTTTCGGGAATCACTTTTACGACCACCGTCCGGCCCAATCCGGGTGCCCAGGGGGAAATTTCCGGTGCCCGTTCCAGAATCAGGCCCATCACATGCTCGATCTCGGTCATGTCTGTCAGCACTTTTGCCCGCGCATCCATCGACACACCGACCGCCTCACCTTCTTCGGCATGGCCGCGTACCGCCACGCCTACACGCGGGTCAGCCAGAATATTCGACAATTTCTCGCTGTTCTTGGCGGTGATGAAATAAAGATTCAGCCCGTCATTCATATAACCCAGCGTCGCTGCGTGGGGGCGACCATCGGGACGATTGACGGCCAATGTCATCAAGTTCTGGCCATTCAATAGCTTCAAAATCGCCAGTGCGGCGCGACCATGGATAGGTTCTGTCGGGTGGGTGGCCATGGCCGAGTCTCCGCAATACGATTCTACTTCATCGCTTTGCCATAACAGCCTTTTTCGGCGCTTGATTCAAATCAAGGTCCGGTGTGCGCCATTAGCCCAAATGGTCACATGCGAGATTTACACGTCGATATAAATGCCGCTCCCTGCCCCCAATCGGGGCTTCTCGTATCGGCCCTAAAGCCAGACGATGAAACTGCGGCCTATGCTCTGGCGCGATGGGCCAGACCCGACCTGTCGAACGAACGCTGGGAAAATTTTCTTTGCGATTGGCATGCTGATCCCGATGGGCGGGGCATTCTGGTGGCGCGCAATCAGCGCGGCGGCATATTGGGCTTTGTCTGCTGGTGGCGTCTGCCCGATCTCGAACATGGCGAAACCTTGTGGGCAGGCCCGTTTTTCGTGCGTGAGATGGGAGTACGTCCTCTGGTGCGCGATGCACTGGAACACGCGCTGTACCAGTTATCCTGCACGACCGAAGCGACCCTGCGGATAGCCCCCGACGCCACACCTTTGCGCCCCCCATATTCGACCTTGGTCTAAAATCTCGCGCACCGCGGTTCGTAAAATAACCGAAGCACGACTATGATAGCCTGACGCTGTCACGAGCTTGGAGATCAGGCATTGAATACCCCCAGCCAATTGGCGGAGCCGCAGAATATTGCGCTTGAGGATGTGCATCCCTGCGCCACCTGCGGTGCCCGCCCGCTAGGGGTTTGCGCCGACCTCAAGGGCCACGAACTGCACAGCATGGCCAGCAATAGCGACACGGTTCATGTCGAGGCAGGACAGGCTCTGTTCCACGAAGGCGACCCGAATCCCTATGTGTTCAATGTCGTCGAAGGCGCAGTAAAGCTGTACCGCCTCTTGCCCGATGGTCGCCGCCAGATCACCGGCTTCCTATTTCAGGGCGATTTTCTGGGTCTGGGCGGTCGTGGCGTGGCGAATTTCACCGCCGAAGCCCTTACGCCGCTTCAGACCTGCCGGTTCAAACGCAATAATTTCGACCAGCTACTGAATGCCCTGCCCGCACTGGAGCATCGTCTGGTGGCGCTGGCCGGTGACGAGCTGATGGCCGCACAGGAACAGATTGTCCTTTTAGGGCGTAAAACCGCCAAGGAGAGGCTGGCCAGCTTCCTCGTGCGCTTGTCGGCACGACAGCACCAGTTGGGCGGCCTGCAAGATCAGGTGCATCTGCCGATGACCCGTCTCGATATAGCCGATTATCTGGGTCTGACCATCGAGACTGTCAGCCGCGTGATGACGCAACTTAAGACCTCCGGCCTTATTCGCCTATTGCCCGGCAATGACATTGCCATTGTCGATCCTCAAGCTCTCAAGGCACTGGGCGACGGCGAGGTCTAAGCAAGCTTCTATACCGATAGATCAGGGCGCACTCTGCAAACAGGGTGCGCCCTTTTCATTTGAGCCCTAGAATTTACGGCCAACGCCCAGCGATACGACCCAAGGATCAAGGCTGACATTGGTTTTCAGCGCGCCACCATTGATACTGGCATCGGTATCGAACCACACCTTCTTGGCATCAAGGTTCAGCGTCCACGGACCTGACAGATTGATGTCGGCGCCCGCTTGCAGGGCAACGCCAAATCCGTCATCGATATCGACGGTGAAGCCGTTTTTGTCCTTGCCCTCAAAGAAGGCCATATAGCTGACCCCTGCACCCACATAGGGGCTGATGCGGTTGTTCGGTGTCGGACGATATTGAGCGGTCACGATCGGCGGCAAAACCCAGGTTTCGTGCACGGCCACGTCGGTCCCTGCGCCCTTGGCCTTCACCTCGTGCTGGGTCGCGCCCAGAATCCCCTCGATGGCCCAATGATCCGACACGAAATAGGTAAAGCCCAGCGTCGGCATCCAGTCATCGGACACATCTACATTCAGACCACTGGCCGCGCCGGTTGCATCTACAATGGCGTCATCTGCCGAAGTGAGAACACCTGTCATGCGTGCGGTCACAATCAAGGTACCCTTGCCGACCGTATCCGAAGGTTGAGCTTGGGCCGAAGCAGCCCCCGCCATGCATAGAACCGAAGCGGCAGCCAACAAGGCAGCAGAGGTTTTCATCTAAGTCTTCCTCAATACACAGCCCAACCAAACAAGAAGGGCCTTGATGTTGAAAACGACTGTGTCTCAGGACACCAATGCTCGCCTTGATCTGCCTCAACTCTTTGAAAATATACTCACAAAAGAAAAACCCTCTCCGGAAACCGAAGAGGGTTTTCAATCAGGTCATTGCCGAAGGTCAGGGTTCGGAACGACCGTCATCACCTTCGTCAAACAGACGGAACTCGTGCCACAGCCCGTTCAGAACACCGAATGCAACGGCAAGGCCCAAGCCCAAAATCCAGGCGAAATACCACATCAGAGTTTCTCCTTAAGGCTTAGTAGAGGTCGGGGTTGGTCTGGAGGGCGTCGGTCGTGGAACGGCCAAACATCACCTTATAGACCCACGCCGTGTAGATCAGGATCAGCGGCAGGAAGACGACCGTAACCAGCAGCATAATGAAGAGAGTCAGATGGCTGGACGATGCATTCCAGACCGTCAGGCTGGAACCCGCATCCGCCGTGGACGGCAGGATGAACGGGAACATCGAGACACCGACCGTGGCAATGATGCCCGTCGCCGAAGCCGACGAACCACCAAAGGCCAAGACTTCGTTGCGACGCTGAAGTCCGATCAGGGCCGCAATCACACCGAGGAAGCCCAAAGCAGGCGCGATCATCATCCACGGATACTTGCCGTAGTTGTCCAGCCAGGCTCCCGGTGCCGCTACCATGGCCGTACGCAGCGGGTTCGAGGCACCGTTGATGTCCACTTCACCTGCATAACGGAAGCCCATGTCGCCATAGGCGATGAACAAACCACCCACCGCGAACAGAACAATGCTGAGGATACCCGAAACCAGAGCAATCTTGCGGGCGCGGTCATTGACCGGACCACGCTCGGCTTTCAGGCCCAGCCATGCCGCACCATGAAGAACCAGCATCGTCACCGACAACAGACCACAAACGAGCGTGAATGGCGTGAACAGGCCCAGCAGGCTACCATCATAGAAGGCACGCATCGTGTCATCCAGCCGGAAGGGTGCACCCGCCAAGACATTGCCCATGGCCACACCGAACACCAGTGCCGGTACAAAACCGCCGATGAACAGGCACCAGTCCCAGAACGAGCGCCATTTGGCTTCTGGACGCTTGGAGCGGTACTTGAAGCTGACCGGACGCAAGATCAGCGCCGACAGCACCAGGAACATGGCCAGATAAAAGCCCGAGAAGCTGACCGCATAGACAAACGGCCATGCAGCAAAGATCGCACCACCGCCGAGAATGAACCAGACCTGGTTCCCTTCCCATGTGGCACCGACCGTATTGATGACCATGCGGCGTTCCGCGTCGGTCTTGGCGACGAAGGGCAGCAGGGCACCGACACCGAGGTCAAAACCGTCGGTCAGGGCAAAAGCAATCAGCAGAATGCCGACCAATGCCCACCAGATCACGCGAAGCGTGGCAAAATCGAGAAGCAGTTCCATCTTCGATTATCCTTCTCAGCCCGCCACGGGGGCATCTTCGCCCGCGAGCAGTGCCTGTTGTTCCTGTTCGTGGAACGGGCCCTTTTTGATGGCACGGACAATCAGCCCAACCTCGACCACGGCCAAAGCACCGTAGAGCAGCGTAAAGCCGATAATCGTGGCCCACAGTTGCGGAACCGTCAGGCTTGAAGCGCCCAGGAAGGTCGGCAGCACGCCGTCCACAGCCCAGGGCTGACGACCCACCTCGGCCAGAATCCAGCCGAATTCGATAGCGATCCACGGCAGCGGCATGGCCAGCACGGCCAGACGCAGGAACCACTTGGTGTCATGCTTACGCAGGGTGCACAGGACGAAGGCCGTCGCAAACAGGCCGATCATCAAGAAACCGATCCCTGCCATTACGCGGAAGGTCCAGAACATCACGGGCACGTTCGGCACGGTGCTCCATGCAGCCAATTGCACCTGTTCCGGCGTTGCCATGCGCGGGTCTTCCACATAGCGTTTCAGCAGCAGACCATAGCCCAGATCATTGCGGACCTGTTCGAATGCGCCACGGGCAACCATGTCGGTCGGATCAGCCTTGATCTTTTCAAGCTGGTCATAGGCGACCACACCGCGCTCGATACGGTCTTCGGAAATCGCGACCAGTTCAAGGATGCCCTCAACCGGCTTATCCACACTACGGGTGGCGATCAGACCCAGCACATAGGGAATCTTGACCTCATAGTGGGTCTTGCGATCCTCCAGGCTCGGGAAGCCGATAGCGGTCAAGCCAGCCGGCGCTTCTTCCGTTTCCCACATGGCTTCCAGAGCCGCCAGTTTCATCTTCTGGTTATCGGTCAGGGCATAGCCCGACTCATCGCCCAGAACGACGACCGACAGGGACGAAGCCAGACCGAAGGCTGCTGCCACCGTCATCGAACGTTTGGCAAAGCCCTTGTGCTTGCCCTTCAGCATGTAGATAGCCGAAACACCCAGAACGAATACCGACGCACAGACATAACCGGCCGAAACCGTGTGTACGAACTTGGCCTGTGCCACCGGGTTGAACAGCACAGCCATGAAATCCACGACTTCCATACGCATGGTGTCCGGATTGAACGCCGAACCGACAGGGTTTTGCATCCAGCCGTTAGCGATCAGGATCCACAAGGCCGACAGGTTGGTGCCCAGCGCCACCATGAAGGTCACAAACAGGTGGGCATGCGGCTTCAGGCGATCCCAGCCAAAGAACATCAGGCCGACAAATGTGGCTTCAAGGAAGAAGGCCATCAGACCTTCAATGGCCAGCGGTGCACCGAAGATGTCACCCACATAGTGTGAGTAATAGCTCCAGTTCATGCCGAACTGGAATTCCATGGTGATGCCCGTGGCGACACCCAGCACAAAGTTAATGCCGAACAGCACACCCCAGAAGCGGGTGATCGTGCGCCAGATCGGGCGACGGGTCATCACATAGATCGACTCCATGATGACCAGCATGAAGGACAACCCCAGCGTGAGGGGCACGAATAAAAAGTGGTAAAGCGCCGTCAGTGCGAACTGAAGACGCGATAGGTCCACGACCGCTAGGTCGACCATGACAAAAGGCTCCTGACCGCCAGTGTAAAAACCGGCATTGTGTGTCGAATAAACTCACAAGAAATCTATGGCCTTGATCCTGATCAAAGCCTACGCACTGATCCGTCACTAAGTTGTCTCTGGCCCATTGGACGTTCGGTCCTTGGACATTACGCCTAGCAAATCTGTCGTTTGCAACTTTGGCAAGTCCGTCAGGCGCATTAAAGAACGGGCATCATGACGGCCACAGATGTAAATCCTTCCTCCCCTGCCTCGAAAAAAGCCAGTCGCGCGGCAGCAGACTGGCTATCGACGGCGACAGCCCCCTGGAAAAGACGTGCGGCACTATCGGCTGCGCTGGTGATTGCCGATGTCGTACCTGCAATCGGTTTTGCGGCGGGTCTGAGTCTGTCACTGGGCGCGCTTGTGCCTGCACTTACCGATTCCAGCGCAGCGGCGGTGCTGAAAGCCGTCGCGCCCGGCGCAGCCTTGGCCGTGGCAAGCCTTCTTTTAAGGGGCGTTCTTGGACAGGCCGCAACCATCAGTGCCTCGCATCTGAGCCAGAGCATCAAATCCGCAATCCGCCAACGCCTGATGCCCGGTGTCTTCAGCGGACAACTCTCGGATTCCGAAGCCATGACCGCCGCCGTTGAAGGGGTCGATGCGCTGGACGGTTTCATCACCCGCTTTCGCCCGATCCGTACCGCAGCCGTAGTGTCGCCACTGGTGCTGATTGCAGCCGCTGCTATCGTCAGCCCGTTCGCAGCAGGAATATTGATCTTTACCCTCCTGCCCTTTGTCATCGGCATGGCACTCACCGGCATGGCAGCAGCGGCAGAAAGCCGCCGCCAGTTTGTGGCGATGGAGCGTCTGTCAGGTCTGTTCCTCGACCGTATCCGCGCCTTGCCAGCCATCCTCGCCTTTCAGTCCGAGGCCCAGCAAAGCCGCCAGATTGCCCGCGCCTCCGACGAGTTGGCCCGTCGCACCTCCAGCGTTCTCAAGGTTGCCTTCCTGTCCTCGGCCATACTCGAGTTTTTCTCGGCCCTCGCGGTGGCGCTGGTGGCCGTCTATTGCGGCTTCAACCTTTTGCGCCTTTTGCCATTTCCGGCACCGGACATGCTGACATTGGGCCAAGCCTTCTTCCTGCTGGCGCTGGCTCCCGAAGTCTATCAACCGATGCGCCGCCTCGCCGCGGCCTATCACGACCGACAGGCCGCCGATTCCGCCGTACCGCACCTCAAAGCTCTGGAACAGGCTGTTCCCACCGCCATAAGTCGCAGTCTCGAACTTCATCATGCTCCGGCTCTGACATTCGACAAGGTCACGATTGCCTATGGTGACGCGGCACCGGCCGTTCGTGATTTCAGCCTGACTGTCCCCAGCGGTCGCATCATCGCCCTGGTCGGTGCCAGCGGCTCGGGCAAGTCCAGTCTGATCCATCTTCTTTTGGGCCTATCGCCCCTGACATCGGGCCGAATTCTTGTCGATGGCCAGCCCTTGCTTTGTGACGATGACCTGTCAGCCTCCATTGCCTATGCAGGTCAGGCTCCGATGGTGATCCCGGGCACGCTAGAAGACAATATCCGCATCGCCCTGCCCCAGGCCTCGCACCGACAGATCATGGAAGCTGCCGTCAAGGCCGGTCTTCGCGGCGATCTCAACCGTGTTATCGACGAGCGCGGTGGCGGCCTGTCCGGCGGAGAACGCCGCCGTCTGGGTCTTGCCCGCGCCTTTCTGAAACCGGCCCCGATCCTGCTTCTGGACGAGCCGACCGCCCATCTCGACGCTCGATCCGAGAACGATCTGCTTGCCGTGATCCAACAGGCTGCCAAAGACCGTACGACTGTGATTGCCACCCATTCCGCCGCCGTCGCAGCCCTTGCCGATACTGTGGTGGAGTTATCGTTATGAAGTCCGGTATCCACCAGCTTGTTGCCGCTCAGGAAAAAGCCCAGATCGGCCGCCTGATCGCCGCCAGTGTCTGCGCCATGATTGTCTCAGCCGCCGCCGTTGTGCTGCTAGGCCTTTCGGCATGGTTCCTGACAGCATCGGCCATTGCCGGCCTTGCCGGTTCGGTCGTGGCGATGACCTTCAACTATATGATCCCCAGCGCCATGATCCGCTTGCTGGCGGTACTGCGCACCGCTGGCCGTTATGGCGAGCGTGTCATCGGCCATGATGCCGCCCTGCATGCTCTGGCCAAGCTGCGCCCCCAACTGTTCGACAATATCGCCCGCGCCAATCCAGCCGTCAGCCTGAGCCTGTCTTCTGGCGAAACCTCGTCGCGCCTGCTTCAGGATGTGGATGCCATCCAGAATCGCTTTGTGCGCCTGTCCGCGCCCTGGGGAGCCGCAGCCGCCCTTATCGCCGGTATCGTGTTATGCGCCTTTGCCAGCCCTGTAACGGCCCTGTCGGTCGGGGTCATCGGCGGCCTCTATATTCTGGTGGCCATAACACTGGCCAAAATCGCCACCGAGAAAGCCGGTCGCGACACGCGCATTTCCGCAGGTCGCTTCAAGCACGAACTGACCACCCTGATGGCTGCCGCGCCAGAGCTTCGTGCCTATGGCATGACCCAGAAGGCAAGCACCCAGATACTCGCCACATCCGACCTCTACGAAAGCGCGCAGCGCCGCCTTTCTGTCGGTAGCGGGTGGCAGGGCCTATGCCAGACGCTTGCCATGGCAGTTGCAGTTGTGGCCGTGTTTGTAACCACAGCCAACCAGTCCGCCCCGCTTATGGCCTTGGCCCTTCTGGGCAGTGTTGCGGTGCTGGATGCCGCCGCGACCTTGATTGGCACGCTCTCGCACAAGGGGTCTATTGATGCGGCCATGGAACGGCTTGATCCGTTGGTTTGCTCACCCGCCCCCGTCATCAACGAGCCGCTACAATCGCGCATAACCATCGGCGAACACTATGTATTGCGGACACGCGGACGACTGGGGCTGAGTGGTCCTTCCGGTTCGGGAAAGACCACGTTTATCGAGCAATTGATGCACCTGCGTCCGGTCGCAGCAGGCACTATACGTCTCGACGAATACGACCTGAGCGAAGTCAGCCCACAACAGGCACGCAGCCTGTTCTCATATGCCCCGCAACAGGCCCAGTTCATTACCGGTACAGTGGCACAGAACCTGCGTCTCGCAGCGCCGAAAGCCAGTGATGAAGAACTGTGGTCCGCACTCGAAGATGCCTGCCTCGCCTCGCGTATTCTGAAGTCTCCGCAGGGACTGGACATGCCTCTGGGCGAAAATGCGCGCTACCTTTCCGGTGGCGAACGCCGACGTCTGGGGCTGGCGCGCGCCTATCTGCGTCATGCCCCCTTCCTTGTTCTGGACGAACCCACTGAAGGACTGGATGCCGTCACCGAGACCTGCATTATCGAACGCTTGGACAAACGTCTCAAACTTACCGGACAAGGATTGATCCTTATCAGCCACCGTCCGGCCCCCCTCAAAGTCTGTCATGACATTGGCATAGTTAAGGGGCGCGACAGTTATGGGCGCGTCGAAATCGCGGTGTCGGCCAATACAGAAAACCATTTATCTATCTGCGTTGTTTGATCTATCGCAACGCCAGAGACCGACACCTTTCATAGATTGCGGACAAAGGAGATTTCCCCATGCCCTCAATCGCTGCCATGACCGTTTACTCTATAGCTGGAGGTTTTATCACCTTCATGCTGGTACTGGGTTTCGTATCCGTTTGGAGCAATCTTCCTGTACGGAAATAAAATACTCCGGCACGTATAAAAAAAAAGGCCCGCCAGTGATCTGGCGGGCCTTTTTCTTCATGGGGAAAACTGGACTGTAAAGTCCTAGTTTTCGTCTTGCACCGGTGCCTTATTCAAGATCGTACGGAACAACAGCTTGTCGATACGACGGTCATCCATATCTATGACCTCGACCTCAAACCGACCCAGTTGCAAAATCTCGCCCTCGTCAGGCAGGCGCGACAGATGGTGCAGCACCAGACCTGCAACAGTGTGGAAACCATCATGTTCTCCGAACTCTTCGCCCAGAGCCTCGGCCAGCTCGTTCAGATCGGTCTGGCCATCCACTGACCAGCTACCGTCCTCGCGTAAGCGGATACCGGTATCGACCTCGTCGTGACCTTCGTTGAAGTCACCCGCGATCATTTCCAACAGGTCCGTGGCCGTTACCACGCCATCGAAATTGCCATACTCGTCCACGACAAAGGCCATGTGAACACGAGAGGTTTTGAGAATTTCGAGCGCTTTCAGGATCGAGGTGGACTGCGGAATAAAGGCCGGCTCGTTGATCAGACCCTCAATGTCGATCACACCCTTGTCCAGCAAGGTATCCAGTACGTCCTTTTTGTGAACCACGCCCAGAGGGCTGTCGATATCGCTCTCGCGGGCGACAACGATGCGAGAATACGGACATTCGCGAATGTCTTTACGCAGTGTCGCCTCGTCATCGCTCAGAGAAATCCAGTAGACCTCGTGACGCGGCGTCATGGCCACACGGATCGGACGATCGCCCAGGGTCAGGATCTCTTCGATCATCTCCTGCTCTTCGGGCTCGATCAGACCGGCCGAAGTACCTTCGGCGATCATGCTCTCGACTTCTTCCTGCGTGACGTCCGAACCATCGCGGTCCTTGATGCCCAACAGTTTCAGAATAGCCGAGGTCGAGGCCGTCAGCAGCAACACAAAAGGCTTCATCACAATGGCCAGTGACGAAATTGGTCCCGCCATTTTCGAAGCAACCGCTTCGGGGAAGATCAGCGCAATACGCTTGGGAACCAGCTCCCCAACGATCAGCGAAATATAGGTGATGAAAACAACCACCACGCCGGTGGCGATAATTTGGGAATAAGGCGCGAGTGCCGGAATACTTGTCTCCAGCATCTTGTCCAGTTCACCGGCAATGCTGGCCTGACCATAGGCACCGGCCAGAATACCAATCAGTGTAATCCCGACCTGAACCGCTGACAGAAACTGGGTAGGTTCTTCAGCCAGTTTTAACGCTGCCCGCGCTCCGCGGTCACCGCGCTCGGCCCGTGCATGTAGTTTGGATTTTCTGGACGAAACGACCGCAAGCTCGGTCATAGCGAAAATGCCGTTCAGAACCACAAGAAGCAGCACAACGACGATAGCGATGGTCAACATCGAAAAGGGTAGAGCCCAAAACGCGGCGCAACATTCGGCGTCCGCGTTGCTATCTTAAGGCTCAAATACGGCCAACGCCAGTGTGCTGCTTGCACGGACAGGGGCATAAATTGCGACAAAATAACAAAACGGCCCTCCGGATTGCTCCGGAGGGCCGTCTGTTAGGCTTAACCCGTTGGGGTCAGATCAAAGCGTTGCTTAGGCAACGATCTTCGAAACGACGCCAGCGCCGACGGTGCGGCCGCCTTCACGGATAGCGAAGCGCAGCTTCTCTTCCATGGCGATCGGGGTGATCAGCTCGACGTCCAGCTCGGCGTTGTCGCCCGGCATGATCATTTCCACGCCTTCCTTGAGGTGAACGATGCCGGTCACGTCGGTGGTGCGGAAGTAGAACTGCGGACGGTAGTTGGTGAAGAACGGGGTATGACGGCCGCCCTCTTCCTTGGTGAGGATGTAGGCCTCAGCAACGAACTTGGTGTGCGGGGTGATCGAACCCGGCTTGCACAGCACTTGGCCGCGCTCGACGTCTTCACGCTTGGTGCCGCGCAGCAGAACGCCGACGTTGTCACCAGCTTGACCTTGGTCCAGCAGCTTGCGGAACATTTCGACGCCCGTGCAGGTCGTCTTCTGAACCGGACGGATGCCGACGATTTCGACTTCTTCACCGACCTTGACGATGCCGCGCTCGACGCGACCGGTCACAACCGTACCACGACCCGAGATCGAGAACACGTCTTCAACCGGCATCAGGAAGGCTTGGTCGATCGGACGTTCCGGCTGCGGGATGTAGTCGTCAACAGCTTGCATCAGTTCCAGAACGCGGTCTGCACCGATGTGGGCGTCGCGGTCTTCAACGGCGGCCAGAGCCGAACCCTTGATCACCGGAATGTCGTCACCCGGGAAGTTGTACGACGACAGAAGTTCACGAACTTCCATTTCGACGAGCTCGAGCAGCTCTTCGTCGTCGACCATGTCAACCTTGTTCAGGAACACGACCAGAGCCGGAACGCCAACCTGACGCGACAGCAGGATGTGCTCGCGGGTTTGCGGCATCGGGCCGTCAGCGGCCGAGCAAACCAGGATAGCGCCGTCCATCTGGGCAGCACCGGTGATCATGTTCTTCACGTAGTCGGCGTGACCCGGGCAGTCCACGTGGGCGTAGTGACGGTTAGCCGTCTCGTACTCAACGTGCGAGGTGTTGATCGTGATGCCGCGGGCTTTTTCTTCCGGCGCAGCGTCGATGTCCGCATAGGCCTTAGCCGTTGCACCACCGGCCTTCGCCAGCGTGATGGTGATCGCAGCCGTCAGCGTGGTCTTGCCATGGTCAACGTGACCGATGGTGCCGATGTTGCAGTGCGGCTTAGTGCGTTCGAACTTTTCCTTGGCCATGGCCAAACTCCTGTGGCCCGGGTCCAATGCGGAAGGGCGCTGTGCTCAGTTCATAAAACCTGGAGCGGGTAGCGGGAATCGAACCCGCGTATTCAGCTTGGAAGGCTGCTGCACTACCATTGTGCTATACCCGCGCGAAGAATGCGTTGCCCCAACCTGTGGAGGCTGGCGTTTCCGCACCCGATTTTCCGTTGAAGCGTTTAGTCCATTCAATCGGCCATTGCCAGCGCGTGGTGGGGGAAGCAGGACTCGAACCTGCGAAGCTTACGCAGCGGATTTACAGTCCGCCCCCTTTGCCACTCGGGACATTCCCCCAGCGCGCTTAGCAATGTGCCGACTTGGACTTGTTGGATCTGATTTTTCAACCAGATAACAACAAAAGCCTTCGCTGTCGGGCGACGCCTGTATTAGGAGAGCGCCTTCACCGAAAGCCCGTGGCCTCGTCGGAGGCCGTCTTATAGTGTCCCCTTTTTCAGAACGCAACGACCGAAAACCGTGAAAAAACAATCTTTCCAAAGACGCGACGAAAAGGGTGCCTCGCGGGGTAATTCCTCGCACAATCAAGCACCTAAATTCCAGTCTGAGGGTAGAAAATCGCCCAAACAGGCCATCAACGCCGACAATTTTCTTTGGGGCCGCCACCCTGTCCTCGCCGCTTTGGCCAATCCGGCACGCCGAGGAACCGGTCGACTCATCGTTACAGCCGACCGCGCTGAAGAAATTGAGTCGCAGAATCTGGCCCATGGGCACAGAATCGAAGTCGTTGATTCCCATGAATTGAATCGAATTCTACCCGCCGGCGCCGTCCATCAGGGATTCGTTTTCAAATGTCAGCCGCTTGAAGGTGTCGCCCTCGAAGATCTGGCCGAACCCGCCCAAGGGATTCTGGTCATGCTGGACCAGCTCACGGACCCGCAGAATGTCGGGGCAATCTTCCGTTCGGCCCTCGCCTTTGGCGCGCGCGGGATAATTGTGCAGGATCGCCACGCCCCTGCACTCGCCGGTCCACTGGCCAAGGCCTCGGTCGGTGCCACCGAGCGTTTGCCGCATGCGCGTGTAACCAATCTTTCCCGTGCACTTGAAAAGCTGAACGATATGGGATGGCGCGCTATCGCCATGGATGGTTCTGCGGCACTGACGCTGGAACAGGCGCTGGATGAACGCCCTACTGTTATCGTCATGGGGTCCGAAGGTGACGGCGTGCGACGTCTGGTGACCGAGCACTGTGAAGCCATCGCCAAAATCCCGATGCCGGGCGGTTTTGAATCGCTGAACGTTTCCAATGCCGCCGCGATTGCACTTTATGAAGCTTCTCGCGCCCAAAAGCTCACAAGCTGACCGCTAAGCTATGATTTCGCTGGTCTTCCTGCGGCAACTTGGCGCAGGGGCCAGCGAGGTCTAGGTTGTCCCGATGGACTTCCTTTCCTCTCCCGAATTTATGAGTCAGCTGGTCGCCCTCGGGCAGGTCATGCTGATGGACCTTGTGCTGGCTGGCGATAATGCGGTCGCAGTAGGTCTGGCCGCTGCCGCCCTTCCACAAGAACAACGCAGAAAAGCGATTCTGATTGGCCTCGGCTTTGCGGTGGTGCTGCGTATTGGCTTTGCCCTGATTACCATTCAGCTTTTGGCCATTATCGGCCTGCTCATGGCAGGCGGTTTCCTGCTCTTGTGGGTGTGCTGGAAGATGTGGCGCGAACTACGCGAACAATCGACACACGATCAGGCCGAGGCCCAGCATGAACTGGAACTGGCCCAGAGCATCGAACATGGCACCGGCCCTTCACCCGAAGCCCTCGGTCTGAAGCGCAAAACCTTTGGGGCCGCGCTCACCCAGATCATCATCGCCGATGTCGCCATGTCACTGGATAATGTGCTGGCCGTTGCCGGTGCGGCACATGAACATCCGTGGGTCATGGTGTTCGGCCTTGTCCTGTCGATTGCCCTGATGGGTGTGGCCGCCACCTATATCGCCAAGATTCTGCATCGCTTTAGCTGGATCGGCTATATCGGTCTGGTCGTCGTACTTTATGTGGCCCTGCACATGATCTGGGACGGTGCCCGTCAAGTGATCGTCCGTACCGGCAATACCGAGACGTTCAATATGCGCGTACCGGACTTCATGGACATCGGCCCTGCAGAAGTGGCAAAACACAGTCGACATGCTGCAGATGCCCCGCCGTCAGTAATCGTACCGGCAACGGCTGCGGCGACCGATCCTAAACTGGAGTCTGCCCCATGAGTGTTTCAGCCATTACCGTCCAAGACGCCAAGGCCCTGCTGGATGCTGGCGATGCCATTATGGTCGATGTCCGCGAACAGGATGAATGGAATAATGCCCGTATCCCCGGCACTCTCTTCGCCCCGCTCAGCCAGATGCCGCAAGCATGGGACACGTTGGACCTGCCACAAGACAAGACCGTGATCGTCCAATGCAAGTCGGGTGGTCGCAGCGGACGCGTTTGTGAATTCGTAGGCCCCACAACCAAGGATGGCCAACCTGTCCTCAACCTGACGGGCGGCATCATGGCCTGGACAGAAGCCGGATACCCCGTCATTCAAGGATGATCTCTACAAACAAAAGCCCCCGCAGAGCATCCTCTGCGGGGGCTTTTTTATTGGGCTGTATCGCCCGATCAGTTTTCGGCACCGCCGAAGCGTTCGGACCATTCGGCGACCATGGTGTCGTCGATCTTGTTGAACAGCACGCCTTGCGCCTCGACCTTTTGGCCAATGGGCAGGACATTGAGAAAATCCTCATCGGCCTTAGGCCATGACAGATCTGTCGACCCAACCGATTCAGCAATCTTGGGAGCCGAAGCCGTCAGGATCGGTGCAGCCAAACGGGCAAACAAAGCCACAAGGTTCAGCCCTGTACGAACCCCGACCGCAGACTGATCGCGATCAGTCTTTAGTGCCGTCCACGGCGCAGCGAACTGCAGATATTCGTTACCCAGTGCCCAAGCACCACGCACGGCGGCAGCGGCCTTACGGAATTCCATGGCCTCGAAATGTTCGGTCGCCTCGGCGATGACCGTACGCAGATCGGCTTCCAGCTTGGCCTCAACCTCACCGGCTACGCCGCCCTCTGGTACGACGCCGTCAAACTTGGATTCCGTGAACTTGACGATGCGATTGACGAAATTGCCCAGAACGTCGGCCAAGTCCTTATTGATCGCGCTCTGGAACTGTTCCCACGTAAAGGCCGCGTCCGAATGTTCCGGGCCATAGGCCGTCAGGTACCAGCGCCAGTAATCCGCCGGCAGCAACTCCAGCGCCTGATCCATAAAGACGCCGCGCTTCATCGAGGTCGAAAACTTGCCGCCGTACCAGTTCAGCCAGTTAAAGGCCTTGAGCTGGTCCACGGTCTTCCACGGTTCGCCCGAACCGATGATGGTGGCGGGGAAGCTGACCGTATGGAAGGCCACATTGTCCTTGCCCATGAACTGGACATAGCGGACGTCCTCGGCCCCTTCGTCCAGACGCCACCAGTCTTTCCACGTCTTGCCGTTGGCCTCGGCCCATTCCTGCGTCGCGGCAATATATTCGATCGGCGCGTCAAACCAGACATAGAAGACCTTGCCTTCCATGCCCGGACGCGAACCGCCATCGGGGCCGACCACCGGCACGCCCCATGACAGGTCGCGCGTGATGCCACGGTCGATCAGGCCTTCATCAAGATGTTTGTTGGCAATGGACTTGGCCAGAGGTTGCCAGTCGGTCTTGCTGTTCACCCAGTCGCGAATTTGCGGCTCGATCTTGGTTTGCAGCAGATAGAGGTGGCGCGTATCGCGCACCTCCAGATTACGGCTGCCCGACACCGACGAATAGGGATCGATCAGATCGGTCGGGTCCAGCAAGCGACCACAATTGTCGCACTGGTCGCCGCGCGCCTTCTCGAACTTGCAGTGCGGGCAGGTGCCCTCGACATAGCGGTCCGGCAGGAAGCGGCCATCGTCGATCGAATAGATCATGCGATCTACGCGCTCTTCGATCAGGCCGTTTTCTTCAAGCACCTTGGCAAAATGTTGGGTCAAGAAACGGTTTTGCGGGCCGGACGAACGGCCGAACCAGTCAAAGCTCAGGCCAAAGGCATCGGCAGCCTTCTTCTGGACCTGATGCTGTTCGTCGCAATAGGTCTGAACGTCTTGTCCGGCAGCCGCAGCAGCCAGCTCGGCCGGCGTGCCGTGTTCGTCCGTGGCGCAGATGTAGAGGACATCATGGCCTTCGGCGCGCTTGAAACGCGCCCACACATCGGCGGGCAACATCGACCCGGCCAGATTCCCAAGGTGCTTGATGCCATTGATGTAGGGCAGCGCCGAGGTGATGAGGATACGGGTCATAATGTTCCACTAGGTTAGAGTAATGCTGGGGATATAGAGGGGCTTTGCCCCTTCGTCACCCTGCCGCTTGATGCGAAGTGCGAGCCGCACGTTTGCAGACGCGGTGAAAACGCAGTCCCAACAGCAGCCCCGAGATCAGGCTGGCCACAATCACTGCCCAAACCAGACCGTTGACCCCCAAAGTAGGTGCCAACAGGAAACCGAGCGGGATCATCACCACTCCATAGGACACAAAGTGCATAACGGTGGGCATCAACACATCGCCTGCCGCACGATTAGCCTGAGCCGCCACCACCTGTATGGCATCCGCTACAAAGAACAGGGTCGCCAGAGCCAGAGCCGGTGCTGCAATCGCCAGCACAGCGGCGTCATTGCTATACGCACCTGTAATCAGATGTGCGGTCGGCCAGATCACCAGCCCCACAACCGTGGCCAATGCGGCCACCACCGCCATACCGATCCAGCCCGCCCGTTTGACGCCTTCGTGGTCACCTGCCCCATAGGCATTGCCGACCAGAACCGCCGTGGCCGAAGACAGCCCCATCGGCAACATGAAGACGATCGCCGAGGTGTTGATGACAATGGCCCAGCCTGCCGTCTCGTTGGCACCCAACAAACCTGCGGCAATCATCATGGCGGCAAAAGCGCCCACCTCGATAAAGTTGGAGGCACCCGCCCCCAGACCGATTTTGACCTGCTCGCTTTCGGTTTCCCGATCACGCTTGGGCTTTACGAACAGGCCCCATGATCTGGCTTCCGGCAGGCGCAGGATATAAACGATCAGGAAGATGGCCAGCGCCATACGCGCGCCGAATGTCGCCCATGCCGACGCCGCCGCACCATGCAGTCCCAGACCCAGCATATCGGGCACCAGCACAACATTCAGCGCAATATTGACGATATTGGCGGCCCACATCGCCCACATGCCCGGCTTGGGCTTACCCAATCCCTCGAGAAAGAACTGTGCCGCCACCGAAATCAGATAGGCGGGCATAGACAGTGCAAAAATCGTCAGAGGCAGCGCAGCGCCTTCGCCCAGACCGTCTTGAAAACCCAGACGCGGCAACAGGAATGGCCCAATCAGCGCCAGCAGCACCATCGACGCCACACCGATCTGTAGCGAGTAGACCAGTCCGCGACGCAGGACAGCACCCACTTCTTCATGACGCCCCTCGCCACGCATACGCGCCGTCATCACCTGTACGCCCATCATCAGGCCAACAGCCGTGGTCAGAATCACCGAGGATGGCGCCCAGGCCAGAGAGTGAAAAGCCAGTTCGCGCGACGAATGGTGGCCCACCACAATCGCGTCGGTCAGGCCCATGGTCATGATACCAATGCGCGCCAGCACCACTGGCCATGCAAGGGCCATCAAATCTTTCAGGGTTGTGCGGTGGGCTGGGCTGAACAAGGTGGGCGTCCGAAGAAAACAAGAAAAAGGCGCAAGGCCTTACGGCCCAGCGGGAATAACAGGCGTTAGAGACACAAAGACGAACCTATGTTCGCCTACCATGCCCCCAGTTCGCGCAACATGGAGGCAAGCTCGGGGGGAGTTTCACCCGTATCGATCACATCCAGATCGGCGGGCGCATCCTTGGGCTCCAGATAGCGCCACCCCTGAAAGGCGCGGCGTACCGTGGGAGACGTGCGGATGACCTGCGGAGCCAGTGTGATTTCACAGCGGCTGTCACGCCCCTCGCCCAAAGTGGTGATGTCCACAATCGGCTGGCGGGCCATGATCGAACCCTTGACCACCCAATAAAGCGATCCGCCGTCTTCCATTTCCGGCGCACGCTTGGGGGTCATGCGTGTATGCACAACCAGGGGCACGCCCTTCGAGGCGCGCTCTTCCAGCCATTCGACGTCTGGCACGCCGACGGCAAGTTTGATCATGTGTAGCGGCATAGGTCGGCAGATAATCTTTGACTGAGGCGGGGTAAAGGCCGCCCTTAGGCTATCAGCCGGTTCGCGGCGGCGCGGGCCTCGTCGGTCACCTCGGCTCCCGACAGCATGCGAGCGATTTCCTCAAGACGGTGGACCTCGTCCAGCGGCTCGACCGTTGATGTCGTCATGCCGTCCTTGTCGGCCTTGCGGATTTTCCAGTGGGTATGGCCGCATGCCGCAACCTGCGGGCTGTGGGTCACCACCAGCACCTGAGCGCCATGCGCCAGCCGTTTCAAACGCCCGCCTACAGCCTCGGCCACAGCACCGCCGACCCCCTGATCGACCTCGTCAAAGATCATCACCGGCTGAATCATGTCCTCGCGGCTGGCCAGAGCGGCCTTCATCGCCAGTGCAAAACGGGCCAGTTCCCCACCCGAAGCCACACTGTCCAGCGGACCAAATGCCGTACCCGTATTGGTGGAAACCTGGAAGCGGATCGTCTCGCGGCCTTCCGGTCCGCGACGGCCCTCGACCGGTTCCATAGCCACGCGGAAACGCGCCCGCTCCAGCTTCAGCGGCCCCAACTCGGCCATGACCGCCTCGGTCAAGCGCTCGGCAGCCCCCTGCCGCGCCACGGTCAGAACCTCTGCGGCCGCATCATAGTCTTGCGCCGCCACCGCCGCCTCACGGCGGGCATTGGTCAGGGCCTCTTCGCTATTCTCGATAAGGCGAAGTTGCTCACGGAGTCGCACCCGCAAGGATGGCAGGGCATCTACCGTTGTGTGCAGCTTGCGGGCTGTGGCCCTCAGGGCAAACAGACGCTCTTCGGTCTTGTCCAATGCTCCCGGCTCGAAATCAAAGGCATCGGCAGCAGCATCCACTGCCGCAATCGCTTCCATGGCCTCGACCATGGTGCGGTCAATGGCTTCGACTGCATCGGACAGGCTTTTGATGACCGGATGATCGCCTTCGATACCCGCCTGCCCTGCGCGGGTACGGGCATGTTCCACAGCACGCAGCGCCGCACTCAGCTTCTGCGACAGCTTGTCTCCACCCAGTTGCGTGCGGGCATCGGCCAGATCGGCCAGCGCCTTTTCGGCAGCCCCCAACACGGCGCGATCGCCCGCCAGCTCGGTTTCCTCGTTCTCGCGCGGATCGAGCGCATCCAGTTCGGCAAGATTTTGCGAGATTTCTTCGGCACGACTGGCCGCATCGACGGCCTCGGCCTGAAGTTCCGCCAGACGGTTCAAAGCGTCTTTTAGTTTCCGCGCCGTATCGGCCACCGCCGACAACTGGGGTTGCAAACCGCCATAGGCATCCAGCGAAGCGCGATGGGTCTTCCAGTCCAGAAGGCCGACCGTCTCGTGCTGGCCGTGCACCTCGACCAAACGCGATCCAATGTCGCGTAGGGCCGTCACACCCACCGGCTGATCGTTGATATAGGCTTTGGAGCGGCCATCCGCCGACAGGATACGGCGCAGGATCAACTCGTCGCCAGCGCGCAGCTCGAACCCTTTTTCTTCAATGGCCGCCAGCAATTCGGCATCATCGGGGACCGAGAATACCGCCGTCGCCACAGCCTGTTTTGCGCCGTGCCGCACCAGCCCTGCATCGCCCCGCGCACCCAGCGCCAGGCCCAGAGCATCCAGTATAATAGATTTACCCGCGCCGGTTTCGCCGGTCAGAACGGTCAGTCCGTTCTCGACTTCCAGGTCGAGCGTATCGACGAGGACCACATCACGGATCGAAAGAGTGGTGAGCATGGATCGGTTTGATTCGCGTTATTCCAGACCACTCTAGCGAAAACAGAACAAGAACACAGAGGCTTTTACACCTCTGCATTCCATAAATTCCGTCAATCAGTCGCGATCGAAAGGATTGAGGCGGCTAACCCAGGATTTCTTGGCTTCAGGGGCTTGGATGTTTTCAGGCCCCTGCGCGCCGTCGGTCAACAGGGCAAAGGCATCCGTATACCACTGGCTGCCCGGGAAGTTATGCCCCAGTACCGAGGCGTTACGCACGGCCTCGTCACGCAGACCCAGCTGCAGGTTCAGCTCGACCAGACGATACAGGGCTTCCGGCGTATGCGAGGTGCGCTGGAAGGCCGGATTTTCGATCACAGCCTTATAGCGGTTCAGGGCACCGATCGGCTGGCTGTTGCGTTGATAGAAACGGCCGACAGCCATTTCCTTACCGGCCAGCTGGTCGTTGACCATGTCGATCTTCACACGCGCATCGGTGGCATAGGGCGTATTCGGGTAACGGCGCTCGACATCACGCAGTCCGGCCAAAGCGGCCTCGGCATAGCCTTGGTCACGGCCCACATCGACGATGCGCTCGAAATTGCAGACAGCCTTCATATAGAAGGCATAGGATGCCGACGGGTTACCGGGGAACAGCGCGATAAAACGGTCCGCCGCAGCAATCGCCTCGTTATAGTTGCTGTTCTGGTAATAGGCATAGACCTGCATCAGAATCGCGCGACGCGCCCATTCCGAATAGGGATGCTGGCGTTCAACTTCCTGGAAGTAATCGATCGCATCGTTCCAACGCTTGGACTGAAGACGTTGGTAGCCCGTATTATACAGGGCCTCGACCGGCCGCTCTTCATAGGCGAGCTTCTGACGTGTGTTGTTTCCGGCGCATGCCGAAAGCGTGAGTGCTAAGGCAGCAACACCCATCAGCATCATGCCAGAGCGGAACGAACCGGAGCGAGACTTGTGAGCGGGCAAGAGCAACCTCGTAATTTTGCCAAACAGGCGATGCACCCTCTGCATCACATGTCCTTGGTGTTCTCTATAACAGCGCACAACGCGATGCCAATGCGCGGAAATCACGGAAACGCGGGTTGATGCGAGTCATTTCGCAGCCTAGAGAGCGCGGAACATAATCTAAGGACCGCAAATGTGCAGGTCCGAACACGGCGAAAGGATGACCGGTCATGAAGCTGCTGGCAGGCAATTCGAACCGGACGTTGGCGCAAGCGATTGCCAACCACCTCGATGCACCTCTTACAAAGGCAGACGTCAAGCGTTTCGCTGATAATGAGGTTTTCGCCGTTATCGAGGAAAATGTTCGCGGCGAGGATGTCTTTATCATCCAGTCCACCAGTTTCCCTGCCAATGACAACCTGATGGAAATGTTGATTATGGTCGATGCGCTTCGCCGCGCTTCGGCCCGTCGCGTAACCTGTGTCATGCCCTATTTCGGCTATGCCCGTCAGGACCGCAAGACCGGCGGCCGCACGCCGATCTCGGCCAAGCTGGTTGCCAACCTGATCGAACGCTCCGGTGCCGACCGTGTTCTGACGATGGATCTGCATGCCGGACAGATTCAAGGCTTCTTCGATATTCCGACCGATAATCTGGTCGCCATGCCGGTGCTGGCACAGGATATCCGCGAAACCAAGCCGCGCGATTCGCTGGTCATCGTCTCGCCGGACGTCGGTGGCGTGGTTCGCGCCCGCTCGCTGGCCAAGCGCCTCGACTGCGATCTGGCCATTGTCGACAAGCGTCGCCCCGAGCCGGGCAAGTCCGAAGTCATGAACATTATCGGTGACGTGGCGGGACGCAGCTGCATCCTGTTCGACGATATCGTCGATTCGGGCGGCACCCTGGTCAATGCCGCCGAGGCTTTGATTGCCCAAGGCGCCACCGAAGTGTCAGCCTATATCAGCCACGGCGTATTGTCCGGTCCGGCTGTAGAACGTGTCCAGAATGGCCCGTTGAGCGAACTGGTTATCACTGATTCTATCGAACAACCGGCCGCTGTACTGGCTTGCAACAAAATCCGCCGTGTCAGCGTTGCCCCTCTGATTGGCGAAGCGATCCGTCGTATCGCCAATGAAGAATCTGTGTCCAAGCTTTTCGATTAAGGTTCGGCTAACCATATTCGAGCGTATTGGACGGCCTTAGCCCCCATTAGGGGCTGCGCTGTGCGGCGCGGCTCCTTTCGTGATTATAGTAAAGGGAAGCCCGCCGATGCCACAGTTCAAGACGCGTCCGGCTCCGCTAAGCGCCATGATATCCTGTCGTGGCCTTTCGGTTGCGAGTCTGGCCGCCGCCGTCCTTCTGGCCAGTTGCTCGACTCCCGAGCCGGAAGCGCCTCCACCGCCCCCGCCTGCGCCGCCGCCCGCGATTGCGTTGAACCAAAGCGTGGCTGAAGCCGCCTCGGTCTATGTCGCCTTTGTACGCGACCTGAACACCATCAAGGCTGGTGGTTTCCAGAGTGCCGAAGAAATTCAGGCCGAACTGCGCAAAGGGGCTGCCTATGACGCCGCCCAGATGTCGCGCGGTATGATCGCCTATGGTGCTATTCTGGCCCTGCAATCACCTGAATATCTGGCTGGCGTGCGCCAATACGGCAGCGATCCGGTTCAACGTCAGGAAATGATCCGCCGAATCATTGCTGATCCGGCCTATGCCGCCACCCTGCCCGGTGCCGATGCAGCTGTCGGCCTGATGGTGCAAACCTTGATTCGCGATATCGATGCTCTCACCCTGATTGCAGACGGTGTCGAAGCCGACGCCTATACGATTCAGGAACGCAATGATCCTCGTCGCCGCTGGGCAACCCAGAATGTTCAGGATCGCAATGGCCGCCTGCAAGCCGCCAAGGATCTCTCGGTCCCGCGCATGCCCTCGGCCGAGGAAAGCGCCCGCCTGCTGGCTGCCGCACACAGCGGTACGGGACTGGTGTCGCAAAGTGCCCATCGCGGAGCCCCCTACACTCCGGCTGTAGCGAACGCTCTGGCTCTTGCCGCCCTTGCTGCGCTTGGTGCTGCGGGCGAGGAGGCACGGGCCAATACAGACGCCCTGACGACCGAATCCAACAACGAGTTCTGCCTGACAATGTCCAAGCTGATGCTCTATCAGTGCCTGGCCGCATCCAAGCCGAACTATGAGGATATCTTCTGCACCGGTCGTCACATTGTGCGCGATCTTGCGCAATGTACGTCGCAGTTCGCAGGCCCCCGACCGACCATTGTTCCGACAGTAAGTGTTGTGTCTGAGCCAAATTCCTCTACACAGCCTACCGGATAAGGCGAGTTTTCGCGGGCAATATAGGCAGGAGCGGTTGCGTCCTGCCTATGATCCGTGTAATAGCCCGCGCTCTTGAATTCGAAGGGTTCATGACCCCGCCGCGCTGGCATCAGCCCAGCGCTGGCGTTTATTTGTATGAAGGCGAGCCCTATGGCCGAGATCATTCTGAACGTTGACGTCCGCGAAGGCGTGGGCACCGGAAGCGCCCGTGCTGTGCGTCGCGCCGGCGCTGTGCCTGGCATCCTGTACGGTGGTGACAAAGCCCCGGTTGCCATTTCCGTAAGCGAGCGCGAATTCCGCAAGTCGCTGTACACCGGCAACCTGCGTGGCCAGCTGGTCACCCTGAAGCACGGCAACGAAACCCAGCCGGTTATTGCCAAGGCCATCGACTTCGATCCGGTTACGGATCGTCCGTTGCACTTCGACCTGATGCGCTTTGATGCATCGGTTCCGGTGAAGGTTGACCTGACCGTCCAGTTCATCAATGGCGACGAAGCTCCGTTCGTGCGTCAAGGTGGCACGCTGGAAATCGTCCGTCACGAAGTCGAAATCATGGTCCTTGCCGACCGTATGCCGCACACCCTGATCGTCGATCTGGCCAAGGCTGAAGTCGGTGCGGCTATCCGCTTCTCGGACATCACCAACCTGCCGGAAGGCGCGACCCCGGTTATCGGCGACCGCGACTTCATGATCGCAACGGTCAAGGCACCGGGCGGCGGCGTCAAGGAAGAAGCCGAAGAAGACGAAGAAGGCTAATCCCTTCTGATCTTCCCGAAAGATCTAAGCCCCGTAGCGTTTTCGCTGCGGGGCTTTTCTTTGCCCTCCACTCAAGGCAGAAGACACCCATGTTTATCATCGCAGGTCTGGGTAATCCCGGCGCAAAGTACGAAAAGAACCGCCACAATATCGGCTTTATGGCCGCCGATGAAATCGCGCGTCGCTGGCGCTTTGGTCCCGAGAAGGCCAAATTCCAGTCCAAGATTCAGGATGGCGAGATCGAGGGCGAGAAAGTCCTGCTGATGAAACCGCAGACCTTCATGAACGAGAGTGGTCGCGCCATTGGCGAGGCGGCCCGTTTTTATAAGGTGCCGGTAGATAACATCATCATCTTCCACGACGAGATCGATCTGGCCCCCGGTCGTTTCCGCATGAAAAAAGGCGGCGGGGCTGCCGGTCAAAACGGCATCCGCAGCGCCATTGCCCATCTGGGCGCAGACTTCCGTCGTGGCCGCATGGGTGTCGGCCATCCCGGCGATCCCAAACTGGTGCATGCCCATGTGCTGGGTGATTTCGCCAAGGCCGACCAGCCGTGGCTTGAGGCCATGCTGAACGCCTGCGCCGACGCCCTGCCCTTTGCCATAAAGGGCGATGACGAGCGCTATCAGGGCGAGGTCATGCGTCTGGCCCCCGCCCCAAAATTCAGCCCGCGCCAAGCGGCTAACGGCAGCTAGGTCTTACGACGGGTCATCATAGGAGAAGCGGGCATCAAATGTCCGCTGCTCGCCCGCCTCAAGGCTCAGGGTCCAGACACGCACACCACGATCGGGGTCAATCCGGCTACGAATCCCCTCGCGCCCCATACGGAAACCGCGCAGTCCCGTAATGCTAGACGGAATGACAACCTCGACATCTGTCGCTTGATCACCGCCATTGGTCAGTTCGATCCGATAGGTTCTCTCGGCCTTCTTACGCGTGCCACTTCCGCGTGACGTATTCTCGACCAGAAGGAAACTTCCAGTCACTTCCGGCGCATTGCCAAAAACCACCCGCAGCGGCAGACCGACAGGTGTGTCGTCAAATCGTGTCTGCCCCGCCAGCATCGGACCGAATCTCGGATCATCAGCCATGATGACGGCCTTGCCCTCGGGCACCGGAAGCCCCAGTCCCTGCTGCGCATCGTTACGCATCAACAGATCTATACGCGCCGTCGCCAAAGGCGCATCAGGTTCTCGCGCCTGAAGATCAAAGCTGTAGATGCGCTGAAACGGCACGTCGTCCTGTGCAAAGAACAACACCTGCTTCATCTGGTTGGCGGCGACAGTCGTCGGGTGCGGCAAGACATAGGCCTTGTAGTCGCCCAGTTCCTCCATCTTCGCCTTGATGCGAGAGCCCGTAACTACGACAGGCGCTCCATCATATTCTGCCCGATTTTCGCGCATTGCCATCGCCGGTGCAGGCGGGGGTGGAGGCGGTGGCGGGGGTGGCGGCAACCAAACCGCCAGCCCTTCATGCGTGCGTCCCTGCGGCCAGCACTGGGTGGCGCTGGCGGTGCGCCTGATCTCTACCGGCACGGAATCACCCGTCATCGACAGGTCGCCCGCCACCACGGTCACAGGCGCATCGGCAAAACTGGTGCCGCCAAAATTGGCTAGCGTGATCCAGCCCTGAAGGTCCAGCGAGCGGCCATCATCATTCAGATGCGCCACATAGTCCGCTGACCACTGCAAGCCCGTCGCCAGATAGGCCAGCGTCACCGTATAGCGGCCCGCCTGTGTCGCCCGTGTGCGGACTGACAAGGTCGGTGTCGCCCCCAAGCCTTGCGGCACCTCGTTAAAAACAATCCGTTCGGTCAGGCCCGAACAGTCCAACGCCTCAAACTGGCCGTCGATTTCCAGCACCGTCCCGCGCTGCCCTGCCCTGATGGTGGCCTGGTGGGTTTCCTCAAGCCCTGTGGTGGCATTGGTCCGCACCACACTGACCGTCTGGCCCACAGCCCGATCCAGCAGGTTAAAGGGCGTAATCAGCTCATAGTCGGCATTCTGCTCCACCAGATCGGCAGGCAGCCCGTCTATAGTAGCGCTGTGCGGCACGATGCCTGTGCCCAGCCCCTTGAAGCGGATCACGCCTTCGCCCGCAGGCACATCGACCGTACGCTTTTCGACAATCAGGGCCAGCCCCTCGCGGTCCAGACGTGACCACGAATAGCGCGAACGCTGGATCAGATCGGACGTATCCACCGCCTGACCGCGATAGACCACGACCTCGACGGCTTCAGGCCCCTCGGACACGCTTTCATGACTGGCGACAACAGGTGCCGTCACCGGTTGAGCGACAGCCACCATAGGTCCCATCGCGACCGTGGCCGCCAGCACTGCACACAGCAGGCGCATATCAGCCGCCCGTCGTGATCGTAGCCGTCAGGACCGTCTCGCCATTGGCCGCAACCGGCACCTTCCATACGGCGGTATAGGCATCGGCCATTTCGCCCTTCAGGCTTTCATTGGAAAGCTCGGTATCGCGCCCGCCCGCACGCTGGCGGACCTCGACCGTCTTGGATTCGCCCGTCGCGTTACGCACGCGGTATTCCATCTGGTAGCGGGTGCGATAGCGGTTCGCGCCATATGATCCCACACGCTCGGAGGCCACCACGCGCGACTGTACGGTCACGTCAAACGCCTTGCCGGTCGAGATCACCAGATCGGACCCTGCAGGCGAATGGTTCAACTGGTCCTCGCCGATAAAGCGCGGCTCGCCGTCAGCGCCCGCCACATAGACACGCATCACGCCCGCAGGCAGGGCCGGTTCGCTGCGGAATACAATGCCCACATCAGCGGCCTGCGCCTGTTCCTGTGTCGAAAAGCCATAGGCCTGATAGACATAACGTTTGCTGGCCGGAACATTGGCCGCATCCAGCAAACCGACCTGTTTGGTCTGGTTATTGGCCACCGTCACACGTTCCGGCAACAGATAGACATGGGCATCGCCCTCGGCGGCATTGCTGCCCGCGTTCATGCCATTGCCGCGCCCGCCATTATACTGATTGCGCCCACCGCCCGCGACATTGACCGTTCCGGCCACAACACGAGTAACCGCATTGTCAAAGGTCGAGCCGGAATTATTGGTGATGGTCACCCACCCCGTCAGGTCCAGTTTGCCCGCCTTCTCGTCAAAGCGGGCCACATAGTCGGCCTTCCATTCCAGACCGCCGGTAAGATAGTTCAGCGTCACATCGCGGCGCGGATTGCCCGTCGCATCCAGCGTCACGCTCAAGGTCGGGCGCGGACGAAGATTCGGTGGCACACCATCGAACACCACACGCGTCGGCGCGCCGTCATCGCGCAACACCTCGACACGGTTGCCGATCTGAAGAACCACACCTTCATTAGCGGCCAGCACACGGGCGCGCTCGCTGGTCTGAGAACCATTGCCGGGATTGGTGCGAACGATCCCGACCTCACGCCCCACAGCGCCCTGCATCAGCTTGGACGGTGTCAGCAGATCATAGTCAAAATTCTGCTCCACCACAGACAGGCCATTGCCCGACAGCGTCACCGTCTCGGGGCGGATAGAGGCCGATACACCCGGAAACTCCTGTCGCGCTCGACCCGCCGCGATGTTCAGGCTGCGCACATCCTCCACCAGAGCAATATTCTGGTTGTAGATAGTAAGGGCCAACCGGTCCGGTCCACCACCTCCCTGATCCACCTGCTGGGCCACAGCGGGTCCTCCCAGCGTCACAGCACACAGGGCTGTCGTTGCCAGCAGGTTCAAAGAAGCAGTTAATCGGCTCATAGGGGAAGGCCTCCGTTCTGATTATCCGACGCTGACACACCCGGCTTGCCCTGTCGAGATAGGTCAGATTGTGCCATTCCCATAACACGCGTCTTCGTCTAGGCACGGCGCGGGTGCCAATGCGCGGACCCAATGCGCGAACATTGACCCGTATCTCCCATGCGCCCTTATGAAAGGTGCCCGATAATGAAATACGCTCTGACCCTGTCCATGACCGTGGCGACGCTGGCTCTGGCCGCATGCGGTTCGCAAACGGACGCGCCGGCAGCACCCGCCGAGGTTCCTGCGCCTGAATCGGTCCCTGCCGAAATCACCCCGACCGTGGTGGCTGGCAATGTCACCATCGAAGACGCATGGTGCCGTCCGACGCCGAACGGTGCCAAGGCCGGTGGCTGCTATGTCATCCTGACTTCTTCGGCAGACGACACCCTGACGGGCGTTACGACCGATCAGGCCGATATGGCTCAGGTTCACGAGATGAAGATGGAAGGCGGGGTCATGAAGATGGCGCACCTCGACAAGGGTCTGCCCCTTCCGGCCAACCAGCGCACCGAACTGAAGCCGCACGGCAACCACATCATGCTGATGGGCTTGAAGTCTCCGCTGGTCAGTGGCCAGACCGCCAAGATCACCCTGAACTTTGCCAATGCCGCGCCCGCCACGGTCGATTTTGACATCCGCACCCCGCCCATGGTCGGCGGCGAGCAATAATCCTCAAAAGGGCGGTCGAAAGGCCGCCCTTTTGTGCCTATAGAGACGGCCATAACTGCGCGAGACTGACAAATCGGCTCGGAACGGCTAAAGGCACGCGCTCACGAGGAATACCATGGCTCTTAAAGTCGCGATTGTCGGTCTGCCCAATGTCGGCAAGTCCACCCTGTTCAACGCCCTGACCAAGACGGCAGCGGCGCAAGCTGCAAACTATCCGTTCTGCACCATCGAGCCGAACACCGGCGACGTGGCTGTGCCGGAACCGCGCCTGAACAAACTGGCTGAAATCGCCGGTTCCAAGGAAATCATTCCGGCCCGTATCACCTTTGTGGACGTAGCCGGTCTGGTGCGCGGCGCATCCAAGGGTGAAGGTCTGGGCAACCAGTTCCTCGCCAATATCCGCGACTGTGACGCCGTGGCCTTCGTCGCCCGCTGCTTCGTCGATGACGACATCACCCACGTCGAAAACCGCATCGACCCGATCTCGGACCTCGAAATCATCGAGACCGAACTGATGCTGGCCGACCTTGAAAGCCTCGAGCGCCGCCGCGTTCAGGTCGAGAAGCGCGCCAAGGGTGGAGACAAGGAATCCCAGCTTACCCTGAAGATGATCGACCTTGCGCTGGAACAACTGCGCGAAGGCAAGCCTGCACGTCTGGCCGAAGTGTCCAAGGAAGACAAAAAAGCCTGGGACATGCTGCAACTGTTGACGGCCCTTCCGGCCCTCTATGTTGCCAATGTGGAAGAAGCCTCGGCTGACAAGGGCAACGAGCTGTCCGATCTGGTGGCCAAGCGCGCCGCCGAGGACAATGCCAACTCAGTGGTCATCTCGGCCCAGATCGAGTCGGAAATCGCCGTCCTCGACGACGAAGAACAACGCGAATTCCTTGAAACCCTCGGCCTCGAAGAGCCGGGCCTGAACCGCCTGATCCGCGAAGCCTACAAGCTGCTGGGCCTGCAGACCTACTTCACCGTGGGTCCGAAGGAAGCGCGCGCATGGACCATTCCGGTCGGTGCCACCGCCCCGCAAGCCGCCGGTGTCATCCACACCGACTTCGAAAAAGGCTTCATCCGCGGCGAAACCATCGCCTATGACGACTATGTCGCCCTCAAAGGCGAGGCCGGTGCCAAGGAAGCGGGCAAGATGCGCGCCGAAGGTAAGAGCTACATCGTCAAAGACGGCGATGTGATGCACTTCCTGTTCAACAACTAAGGTACTTCCTCAGGGCGGTTAGAAAATCTGACCGCCCTGATAGAATTACTGCAATATCCTTCCCTTGCAGGCTTTGACAAAGCCCTAGATGAATCAGCGCAATCCAAGCTGAACATTCTCTAGGGACGCCATGAAGTTCGATACTCTTGCCCTGCACGCGGGCTATACGCCTGATCCGACCACAAAGTCGGTGGCCGTGCCGATCTATCAAACCACCAGCTATGCGTTTGACGATACCCAACACGGGGCGGACCTGTTCGACCTGAAGGTCGCGGGCAATATCTATACCCGCATCATGAACCCGACCTCGGATGTGCTGGAACAGCGCATTGCGGCGCTAGAGGGCGGTATTGCGGCCCTGACGGTTTCGTCGGGCATGGCCGCCATCACCTATGCCATCCTGACCATTGCCGAGGCAGGCGACAACATCATCGCCACTTCGACACTGTATGGCGGCACCTACAACCTGTTCGCGCACACCCTGCCGCAATACGGCATTACCGTGCGCTTTATCGACGCCAATGATCCGGCTGCCATCGCCGCCAATACGGACGAACGCACCAAGGCTGTCTTCTGCGAGTCTATCGGCAACCCTCTGGGCAATGTGGTGGACTTTGGCGCTCTGGCCGATGCCGCCCACGCCCAAGGCCTGCCACTGATCGTCGACAATACGGTGCCGACCCCCTATCTGACCCGCCCGATCGAGCATGGTGCCGATATCGTCGTCCACTCCCTGACCAAATATATCGGCGGGCACGGCACCTCTATCGGCGGGGCCATTGTCGATGGCGGCAAGTTCCCGTGGGCTGAACACAAGGCCCGCTTCCGTCGCCTGAACGAGCCGGAAATCAGCTATCACGGCGTGGTCTATACCGAGGCGCTTGGGCCAGCAGCCTTCATCGGCCGCGTGCGCACGGTCTTGTTGCGAAACACAGGCGCGGCCATCTCGCCGTTCAACAGCTTCCTGATCCTGCAGGGGCTGGAGACGTTGGCTCTCCGTATGGATCGCCATGTCGAGAATGCCACCGCCATCGCCAAATGGCTAAAGGCCCACCCCAAGGTGGAATGGGTCAACTATGCGGGCCTTCAAGATCATGCTTCGCACGGCCTGATACAGAAGTATTTCGGCGGTAAGGCGTCGGGCCTGCTGACCTTCGGTGTGAAGGGGGGCCGCGAGGCCGGTGCTCGCTTCCAGGATGCCGTGAAAATCTTCACGCGACTGGTCAATATCGGCGACGCCAAGTCATTGGTCTGCCACCCAGCCTCGACCACACACCGTCAGTTGTCCACTGAGGAACTGGCCAAGGCTGGTGTGACCGAGGACACGGTACGTCTGTCGGTCGGTATCGAACATATCGACGACCTGATTACCGACCTCGAACAAGCTCTCGGTGCCGTTTAAAAGCAGCTCGAACAGAAAAGCCCTCCGCATCAAAAATGCGGAGGGCTTTTTATTCTATGACCCGATCAGTGACGGGTCCCGCGGCTCGCATCAGAACGGGCGCGAACCTGACCAAACTCGGAGTCTGCTTTCCAGGTCGGCCAGCTATTACCGTCTGCTAACTCGCGACCCAGACGATACAGCAGCGTCAGGTTTTCCGACGCCGAAGTGAAGTCGAGGTCTGCCGACCATTCATCCGTCGTTTTATGATAGACACGGCCAAAACGCTCCTGCCAGGCAGCCTTACCAACCTCGATGCCACCTTCGACAAAATCGACACCGTGCCACGGCATCAAGGCCGGAACCCCTGCCCGTGCAAACGCAAAGTGGTCCGATCGGTAATAGAAGCCCTGCTGCGGTTGGCCGTCATCGCTGACATAGCGCCCCTCGGCCTTGGCCAAAGTGTCCAGCATGTCTTCCAGACTATTCTGCCCCTTGCCAAAGATGGGCACATCACGCGTCGGCCCTGACAAAGGCAGCATGTCGATATTGATATTGGCAACCGTCGTTTCCAGCGGATAGACCGGATCGGCCACATAGGCATAGGCCCCGAGCAGACCCATTTCCTCCGCTGTCACATGCAGGAAGACTAGGCTGCGCTTGGCCGGGCCGTCGGCCACGAACTGGCGGGCCATTTCAACGACGCCGACAGTTCCCGAAGCATTATCCCACGCGCCGTTGAAGATATGGTCTTCGCCATTGGCCGGATCGCGGGTGCCGACATGGTCCCAGTGGGCGCTGAACACGACCGTCTCGTCAGGGCGCTCCGTCCCCGGCAGGATCGCTAACAGGTTGTGGCTGGTCACTGTGGTCTTGTCTTCATTTGCCGTCACAGATACGGTCTGCGGCAAGGCCATGGCCGAGAAACTTTCCAGCTTGGCCGCTTCCAGTTGCGCCGCATCGACACCCCAGCCCACCACCATTTCCGGCGAAGCCCAACCACGGAACTGTAACGGCGCCGAACCCGGTGCAAGACGCGAGGAGCGCGTACGCATCGTCACCGTGCGTTCCCAATCATTATTTGAAATCATGATGACGCCCACCGCGCCCCGACGATAGGCTTCGTCGGCCTTATAGGCGTCCTGCGCATAATAGCGACGATAAGGGCTGTTGAACTCGGGCGATCCCCCCATCAGCACGACGACCTTTCCGGTCACATCCAGATCGCCGTAGTCATCCCAGTTGCGTTCCGGCGCAGTAATGCCATAGCCCGCAAACACCAGTCCCGCGTCGCTCACATGGCCATGACCTGCATCGTTCAGGGCGCGCACAATCAGCCCATCCGCCGTGGTCGGCTTGTGGGTGCTGCCATCGGTCGCTTTCAGCGTCACCGAGGCATCGCGTGGCATCAGACTGACCAAATCGACAGGTTGTAACCACTGGCCATCCGGTCCGCCCGGTTTGAGGCCCATAGCCTCGTATTCGGATTGCAGCCAAGCTAACGTCTTTTCCTCGCCTACTGTCCCGGGATAGCGACCCTGAAAATCATCAGCGCTGATGAAGCGTACCTTTTCCGACAACACATCCGTCGCAAACTCCTGCGCGAAGGACGGTGCAGCGGCAAATACAAGAGCCGCAAAGGCTACACCGCGAAACAAGCGCTTGGACATACAGGGTCTCCCACCCGATTTTGTTATCGCATACCAATAAGGGCAACCCCGCCGGAGTTGCCCTTACCGTTTTGTAATGGTTGCTGCTTAGTCGCGCTGGCTTTGCGAAACTGCCCGTACCGTCGAGAATTCCGAGGTCGGCTTCCACTGCGGCCAATCGGTCGAGTTGGCCAGTGCGACACCCGCCTGATAGCTGACTTCCATATCCTCGATCATACCGGTCAGATCCCAGTCGGCGCTCCATTCATCGGCCACCTGATGGTAACCGATACGGCCATACTCCGCCTGTGCGGCCAGACGCGGCTCAATCGGCGCATCGCGGAAATCACCGGCCGAGTTGATATAGGACATCGGCACACCGCGCTTTACCAACGGGAAGTGATCGGAACGGAAATAGATACCCGCTGCCGCACCGGCATCCGGCACAATGCCGCGGCCTTGTGTGGTGGCTATGGCGCTCAGACGGTCATCCAGATCGGAATGGCCAAAGCCGGTAATGTTCAGCTTGTCCTTGCGACCATAGACATTGGCGGCGTCGATATTGAAACCGGCTGCCGTGGTTTCCAGTGGATAGAGCGGATTAGCTGCATAATATTCCGAACCCAGCAGACCCGATTCCTCGCCCGTAAAGGCGACCATCACGATCGAACGTTCCGGGCGCGGCCCCTGACCAAAGCGACGTGCAATCTCGATAATCGCCACCGTGCCCGAAGCATTGTCCACGGCACCGTTGAAGATACGGTCGCCGTTCACGCCCTCGCCCGCATCTACACCGATATGGTCCCAGTGCGCGCCATAAAGAATGGTTTCGTTCGGGCGCTTGCTGCCTTCCAGACGGGCCACGATATTGTGGGTGACGATCTGTTCGGACGCCACGTCAAAGCTGACATCCATAGTGGCCTTAAGATCCACCGGCTGGAAGTCGGCGCTGCGGGCCAGACGCTTTTGTTCTTCGAAATCGACACCGGCAGCGGCGAACAGTTTTTCGGCCACATCGCGCTGTATCCAGGCTTCGACAGGAACACGCTCTGCCGCAGCATTTTCACGCAGGATGTCAAACTGCGGTACGCTCCACGAGTTCTGAACCGTCGTCCAGCCATAGGCCGCCGGTGCCGTCTCGTGGACGATCAGGACACCTGCTGCGCCCTGACGGGCTGCTTCTTCGTACTTGTAGGTCCAGCGACCATAATAGGTCATGGCCTTGCCGCCGAAGGTGTTCAATTCCGGCTCTTCGAAATCCGGATCGTTGACCAGAACGACGATGATCTTGCCGCGCACATCGGTCTTGAAGTCGTTCCAGTTGCGCTCGGGAGCGTTCACGCCATAGCCGACGAAGACCAGCGGCACGTCTTTCAGATCAACCTTTCTGCCCGGCAGGCGCGAGCTGATCGTGACTTCCTGTCCTTGGGTCAAGGCTGTGGTCATGCCACCTTGTGTCAGCGAGGCGCTGATATTCGACGAGGCGATGCGGTTCAGGGTGACGGCCTGCGTCCAGCCGCCATTCTCGCCGCCCGGTGCAAAACCGGCCTCGGCAAAGCGCTGGCTGACAAAGTCGATGACCTTTTGCTCGGCCGGCGTGGCAATGCCGCGACCTTCAAAACTGTCATCGGACAGCAGACGGATTTCCTCGGAAATACGGGCAGCATCAAAACCGCTCTGGGCATTGGCGGCACCCGCCACCAGAGCAGAAGTCAGGGCCAGAGCCGCAACGGTCGTAAACAGGCGCATAGGGCCATCCCTCCATACAATAGTCGCGTGACCGTAGAGTCCGGTTTCTCCGGTGTCGAGTTTTCCGCCGCATCCGGAACAAAGAAAAACCCCGCCGACCCAAAGGTCGACGGGGTTAAATCCTTGAACTGAAAGGATGGCCTAGTGGGCCACGCCCTTCCAGATCTTGCGGTACGAGGCATATGTGATGCCTGCGAACATCAGAAGGAAGATCAGCACGCCGAAACCGGCCTGCTTGCGCTCCACCATCTTGGGCTCGGAAGTCCACATGATGAAGGCTGCAACGTCCTTGGCCATCTGGTCGACAGTGGCCTCGGTGCCGTCGTCATAGGTGACTTGGCCGTTGGTCAGCTGCGGCGGCATGGCGATGAAACCACCCTTCGGAGCCGGACCCTGACCTTCCCAGAACGGGGTCAGATCGCCAGCCATATACGGGTTGTAGTTCTGGCCCGGAGCGATTTTCAGACCCTTGGGCGGAGCCACATAACCCGACAGCAGCGAGTAGATGTAGTTGGCACCGTCGTGACGAGCCTTGGCCATTACCGACAGGTCGGGCGGAGCCGCCCCACCATTACCGGCAGCCGCCGCCGTAGCGTTCGGATACGGATTCGGGAACTTGTCGGCCGTGGTGGCGTCACGCATCAGCGCTTCGCCGGTTTCCGAGTCGATATCGGCAACCTGAATTTCCTTGGCCATAGCCTTCACGACAGGGTTGTCGTTCGGGTTTGGATAGGCCGGATTCCAAAACGGGCCGTGCTTGTCGCCAAGGTTACGGAAGTGGACATGGTCCATGCCGTGGCAGGACGAGCAAACTTCACGATAGACCTTGTAGCCGCGTTGCAGCTGGCCCTGATCGAAGGTGCCGAACGGACCATTGAAGCTGAAGCCACCATCACGCGGGTGCTTTGCACCACCGGCCGCGAGGGCCGGCGATGCAACTGCCACGATACCGGCCGCAGCAACGGCACAGGCGATGATCTTGCGGAAAGACATCTTGTTCTCGTTGTTCATCGCGATCAGACCTTTTCGGCTTCGGTCGTCGGGAGCACGGGCTCCGAAATCGTTGCCGGGATCGGCAGCGGCTTCTCCTTGAGGCCGACCAGCGGCATCAGGACGATGAAGAACACGAAGTAGTAGATCGTCAGGAAACGCGTCAGCCACAGGTAGGAGTTCAGCTGACCGTCGATCAGGTTGAAGCTCGGCATACCCGGAACAACCGGAGCGTCCGGAAGCTGTGCACCGCACCAACCGAGGCCGAAGCACACGACCAAGAAGATGATGAAGAAGGTCTTCATCGTCGGGCGGTAGCGCATCGAGCGCACCTTGGACGTATCCAGCCAAGGCAGGACGAACAGAACGCCGATCGCCGCAAACATCGCAACCACACCGCCGAACTTGTCCGGAACGGCACGCAGGATGGCGTAGAACGGCAGCATGTACCACTCGGGCACGATGTGCGCCGGTGTCACCAACGGGTTGGCAGGGATATAGTTATCAGCGTGACCCAGTGCGTTCGGATTAAAGAATACGAACACGGCAAACAGGATCAGGAACAGAATGATCGCAAAGCCATCCTTGACCGTGAAATACGGGTGGAACGGCAGGGTATCTTTCTTTTCGCGGTCCTTCGGGATCAGGATACCGACCGGATTGTTCTGACCGGCAGCATGCAGAGCCCACAGGTGCAGAACTACACAACCAGCGATGACGAACGGCAGCAGGTAGTGCAGCGAGAAGAAGCGGTTCAGGGTCGCATTGTCGATGGCAGGACCACCGCGCAGCCACACCAGGATCGGCTCGCCTACAACAGGGATCGCACCGATCAGGTTGGTGATGACCTCAGCACCCCAGAACGACATCTGGCCCCACGGCAGAACATAGCCGAGGAAGGCCGTCGCGATCATCAGGAAGAAGATCACGCAGCCGATGATCCAGATCATCTCGCGAGGGGCTTTATACGAACCGTAATAGAGGCCGCGCAGCATGTGCAGATAGACGGCGATGAAGAACATAGACGCGCCGTTGGCGTGCACATAGCGGATCAGCCAGCCACCCGGAACGTCGCGCATGATGCGCTCGACCGAGGCAAAAGCCAGATCGATATGCGGCGTATAGTGCATAGCCAGCACAATGCCTGTGATGATTTGCGTCATCAGGCAGATCGCCAGAATGCCGCCGAAAGTCCACCAGTAGTTCAGGTTACGGGGGGTCGGCAGATTGGCATAGTCCATACCGAAGCGAACGATCGGCAGGCGGGTGTCCAGCCACCGCTCAACAGCGGTTTTCGGGACGTAGGTGGATTCGTGATTGCTCATGGTTCCTCTGTACGTCCTCAGCCGATCTTGACGCGGGTGTCAGACAGATATTCGTAGTCCGGCACGACGAGGTTCAGCGGAGCCGGACCCTTACGGATGCGACCCGATGCGTCATAGTGCGAACCGTGGCACGGGCAGAACCAGCCGCCGTACTCGCCGGCGTTAAAGGTCGGCACGCAACCCAGATGGGTGCACGAACCAATGACAACGAGATATTTCTCGTGGCCTGCCTTGGTACGCTCGGCGTCGGTTTGCGGCGGAGAGCCGACAGCCCCCTCGCCCTCAACCTTGGCCAGCTCGGCTGGCGTGCGATAACGCACGAACACCGGCTTGCCCTGCCATTTGATGACGACCTGCTGGCCTTCCTGAACCTTCGACATATCGAATTCGATCGAAGCCAGAGCCAGGGTGTCAGCAGCGGGGCTCATCTGGTTGATGAGCGGCCAGGCCACCATCACACCAGCGCCAGCGGCAGCAGCGCCCGCAGCAATATGAATGAAATCACGACGGGTAGCGTCGCCACCCTCGTTTTGGCCCATAGGCCCATCAGGATTCACGACCGGTTCGGCCACGCGTATCACCTCTGCAATCCGATCGGCCCCCTCCACAGCAAGCTGGGATGTCCCGTCGGCATGAACCTTCACTAGCGGAAGCAAAACCTTTGCCATCCTGCCACTGTTTAGACCACCCCATGACAAGCTGCAGACACAACTTGAGAAGCAATCGCAACAAAAGACACGACAAGGCCCCATCCCGCGCGTAGAGTGGGCCTTAGAATGCGTCTCGCCCTTTTTCAACCTGATATCCCGCAGAATGTCGGTGCCTGCATCCGTCTCAGCGCCTGTTTTGGCGTTGAATTGCACGTGATCGAGCCTACCGGCTTCACTTTCGACGACCGTGCCATGAAGCGTGCGGCCCTCGATTATGGTCCACTTTCCCACATGACACGTCATGCCAGTTGGGACGATTTTCTGGGCGATAAACCGCCCGGACGACTGGTGCTTTTAACCACAAAAGGGGCCACGCCCCTGCCCGATTTTCAGTTCCAAGATGATGATATCTTATTGTTTGGTAAGGAAAGTAAGGGCGCGCCCGACTTTGTTCATGATGCTGCTGATGCGCGTGTCGTGGTGCCGTTAAAGCCCGGCGCCCGCTCACTGAACCTGTCGGTCACAGCCGGTATCGCGCTCTGGGAAGGGCTGCGCCAAACAGGCCATTTCAACGTCGGTTAATAAAAAAGGGAGCGTGAAAACACGCTCCCTTTTCATTTGATTATGTTGTGAACAAAAAAATCCAAAATTAAGCGAACGCCTCTCGCCTAACAGGAATTATCCCAACCGGATCAAGTGTCGGACGTTCACGAGATTCGAGTATCTATTCGGCCGGAAGACGCGACAGGTTCGGGCGTTCGGTTTGTTTAGCAGCCGCCACAGCCTCGACGCGGCGCATCACACGCAGCATGTTCTCGCCCGCCAGTTTACGGATATCGGCATCGGTCCAGCCATTCTGGATCAAACGACCCAGAATACGCGGATAGGCATCCACGGCCTCGACATCGACCGGCAGGGCATCCACGCCGTCAAAGTCGCCGCCCAGACCGATATGTTCGATACCAGCCACATCGCGCACATACTGGATATGGGCCACAACGTCGTCCAGCGTCGCGCGGGGGATCGGATGGGCCGTTGTCCATGCGGCCAGTTCACGCTTTGCACGATCAGGATCACCCGGATGCAGGCTGTTCAGACGGGCCTGCTCTGCGGCGCGGTTGGCGCTCCATGCCCGCACCTGCTCGTTGATAAAGCCCGGTACGAAAGTCACCATGACGATGCCGCCATTGTCTTTCATCATTGCCAGCACATCATCGGGTACGTTGCGCGGGTGACCTGTCACGCCCAGCGCCGAAGAGTGGGAGAAGATCACCGGCGCCGAGGACACACGAATGGCATCTTTCATGGTTTCCGCCGAGACATGGCTGAGATCCACCATCATGCCAATGCGGTTCATCTCTTTGACGACTTCTTCCCCAAAGGAGTTCAGACCACCCCATTTGGGCGCATCGGTGCCACTATCGGCCCAGTTGGTCGATTTGGAGTGGGTCAGCGTCATATAGAGCGCGCCCGCACGGCGGAACTCGCGCAGCAGGCCCAGACTGTCATCGATCGAATAACCGCCTTCCATACCGATCATGCTGGCAATCTTGCCTTGACGGTGGATGCGGACGATATCGTCGGCTGTGGTCGCCAACTCGAAGGTCTGCGGATAGCCGCCAATGATCCGTTTGACCGTATCAATCTGCTCGAAGGTCGCCTTGGCCGCTTCCAATTGACTCATGCTGGCAGGCACATAGACAGACCAGAACTGCCCCCCCACACCCCCTTCGCGCAAACGCGGAATATCCGTGTGCAGACGTGTGGCCATCGACAAATCGCTGGTCAGGTCCACACCGTGAACATCATTGCCATGTCCTTGCCGGATCGCCCACGGCAGATCATTGTGACCGTCGATCAGAGGAGTACGGCGCAGAATCTGGCGCGCATGGGCCTCGGCAGCCGCAGCATCACGCGCCTGTGCCAGAGATGGCCCAGCTGCCATCAGGGTGGTTACCGCCACGGCGGCCATCAAAACTTTGCGGATCATTGCATCCCCCAGCAAAAATACTGGAGCGCACGCTGGCACAGCCGAGAGCCGCTGGGAACAGGGTCTGATCCAGATCAAGGCCGAAACTTCACTAAAGCTTCAGATAGCGACCATACTCGGACTGTTCACCGAGCCTACATCGTGGTTGAAGCCCTCATGACCGAAATTATTCCTAACCTGATGATCGAGCAGCGCGAACGCGCCCGCATCTGGTTTGAAAACCTGCGCGATCAGATTCATGCCGGTTTCGAAGCTCTGGAAGATGCTGCATCATCAGAACTGTACAAAGGCGAGGCTGGCCGCTTTGTCCGCACCCCATGGGACCGCGCCGCTGGCGGTGGCGGTGTCATGGGCATGATGTCGGGCCGTCTTTTTGAAAAGGTCGGCGTCCACTGCTCGACCGTGTTCGGCGAATTTCCCACTGATTACGCCAAGACGGTACCGGGTGCTGCCGAAGACCCGCGCTTTTTTGCAACAGGTATCAGCCTGATCTGCCATCCGGTGAATCCGAATGTTCCTGCGGTTCACATGAATACGCGCCTGATCTCCACGACCCAGACTTGGTTTGGCGGCGGCGGCGATCTGACGCCGGTGCTGGATTGTGACCGTCGTGACGACCATCCCGACACGATCAAGTTCCACGAGGCTATGAAGGGCGCATGCGACGCTTATGACGCCGCTTGGTATCCTAAATACAAGGCGTGGTGCGATGAGTACTTCTTCCTGCCTCACCGCAACGAACCGCGCGGCACGGGCGGCATCTTCTATGACCACCACAACTCCGGCGACTTCGAGAAGGACTTTGCCTTCACCCAAGACGTTGGCACAGCCTTCCTGAAGGTCTATTCCGATATCGTCGCCGGTCGCATGAACGAACCATGGACCGAGGCCCAGCGCGAAGAACAGTTGGTCCGTCGTGGCCGCTATGTCGAGTTCAACCTGCTATACGATCGCGGCACCATGTTCGGCCTGAAAACCGGCGGGAATGTCGACTCCATCCTGTCGTCTATGCCACCCGTGGTAAAGTGGCCCTAGGCCCCTGTGAAACCGAAACAAAAGCCCGCTACCGATAAGGTGGCGGGCTTTTTTATTCCATCGCGTCAGGCTGCTTCCTCAAGGACAGAAGCCATGCAGTCTATCAGTGATTGCGCCGTCAGAGGCTTGGTCAAGTGTCTGTCTGCACCCGCTGCTATACTGGCCTCAACATGCTCGCGCATGGCATTGGCCGTCAGCATAATAACCGGCGTGTGGACCCGCCCGTCACGCCTTTCGATCTCGCGCAAGCGCTGCGTCGCCGTCAGTCCATCCATGACAGGCATCTGCATATCCATCAGGACCAAATCAAAATAACCGCCCTCGAACGCGTTGACCGCCTGTTGGCCATCCACAACCGTCGTTAACTCTACGTCCAGTGATCCCAGCAAGACCTCGACCACCTTGCGATTGGGCGCATGATCATCGGCCAGCAAAACCTTCAGCCCCAAACCCTTGGCCGTCGCAACAGCATGATCCAGCATAATGTCCTTGCGTTCGACATTGTCCTCGGCCGCTTCGGCGTTGACAGCGGGCAGCAGGATATCGAACCAGAAATACGACCCCTTGCCGGGCTGGCTCTCGCAACTCATGTCGCCCCCCATCAGGGCGATCAGGTTCTGCGAGATGTTCAGCCCCAGACCCGACCCGCCATAACGGCGCGTGATGGATTCGTCGGCCTGCTGGAAACGGGCAAACAGACGCTGGCGCGCAGCCTCGTCAAAGCCCACCCCCGTATCGGTCACGCTAAAGCGGATATGCTCCCCCTCCAGCCGCTCTGCCCGAATGGTGACTGTCCCAGTGTCGGTGAATTTCACAGCATTTGAGACAAGGTTGTTCAGTACCTGACGCAAGCGTGCCTCATCGCCCGTCACAACATGATCAAGTTCTGGGCAGCCCTCCAGCACCAGTTGCACGCCCTTGTCCTTGGCCCGAACACTCCACAACTGCTGCACACCTTCCAGCATTGAGCAGACATTAAACGGGGCAGCTTCCAGACGCAGTTCCCCCGATTCAATGCGTGCACTGTCCAGAATATCATTCAACAGGCGTTCCAGCGTCCCCGCAGAACTGCGGATCACCTCGACCAGTTCGCGATCCTTATCCTTGAGGTCACTGCGGTGAAGCACATCTGCCATCGCCACCACCCCGTTCAAGGGGGTACGGATTTCATGGCTCATATTGGCCAGAAACTGGCTCTTGGCCGTATTGGCCCGTTCGGCATTGCGACGGGCGCGACGCAAGGCCCGCGACTGCATCCACAACCATACCGCAGTCGCAATCCCGCAGATCAGGAAAAACAGGCTTATGCCCACAACCCATGTCTGGCCGCGGATCATCGCCGCCTGCAAACGCACATTGGCCTGTTCGACTTCCAGCTGTCGGCGACGGTGGGACAGCTGTTCCTGCATGTCCTGCGTAATCTGGTGGATGCCCTCACTATACACACGCGACTGCCGTTCCGAGTCCCGCTGATGATAGAGGCGCATCAGGGCCACCGCTTGCGTCGTCTGCCCCTTGGCCAGCAATAGCTCGGCACGGGCCTTCAGCCCCTGATCGCCGGCCAGCGTGCCCTGTTTTTGTTCGTTATCGATCGTCTTCCAGCGCGCCATAGCCTGTTCGGCCTCGGTCACACGCCCCATGCGGGACAATGCCGTAACCTCAAGGGGCAGCACCCATATTTCCAGCAGCTTGTCCTCGGCCAAGTACGGTTGAGCCGCCTGCAAACATGTCATGACCCTGGGCATGTCATCACGCATAGTGGCCACGCGGGCGCACATCATGGCGTTATAGCCAATCAGTCCCGGCAGGTTGGCCTTGCGGGTCAGACGGTCATGCGCCGCATAGAACCGTTCGGCATTGGCAACATCTCCGACCTGGATGGCCATGCTGCCCAGATTATAGATGCTGTCGAAATCGGGCCTCGGCCAGCCATTATCGTTATAATCCAGCTCGTAGCGGATAAAAGCATCACTGGCTCCGCGAACATCGTTCAGGGCCATCAGGCCGATGCCCATAATCTCCCATATGCCGCTGCGTGCCATGGCCGTATGAGGGTCTCCATCGGGAATCTGAGCCTGCACGGTTGCCAGAAGTCGCAGCCCCTCGCCGATCTGGTGCAGGTCAAAACATATCAGTGCATAATACCGTGTCGCCGTAACGCGCACATACCAGTCGGATGTGCCGTTCATAATCTGACGGATCGTATCCACTGCATGGTTGTCGCCGGCCTCATGGTCGACAATCGCCTTGTTCAGCCGCGCAACCGCACGGAAGCGCTCGCTATCCAACGCCGTCGCTCGCGCCTTAAGACGTGCGTTCCATTCCAGCGCCTTGGTGCCTTCATTCTGATTGATGTACAGGCCCACAACATGCTGGAGACGGCGCAAGCCTTCTGTGGTCCGCAGGGCTTCGGCCTCGGTTCCAAACCGCTCAAGGTCTGCAAACGTGGTTCGGGAGGCACGGGCCTCGACCTCGGCCAACAGACGCGTTGGCCGGTCGTCAACCGCATCAACGGCTAAGGCCGTGCTTGTAGGTAGACACAGCGCACATACAAGAGCTGTCGCGGCTCCCTTCTTCAGGGCCCGACAAAGCAGATGGCGGATAACAAGCACGACACTCAAGACGACTAAACGATAACGCTCCCCACGCCCCCTCTGAAGAGAGCCCCAGCGCGATTTATCCTATCGGGGTTTCACAACCCTTATCAGCCGTCAAATACCCGAGCCATCTCCTTCAACGGGCGGCGGGGTCAATAGCAGAAACGCCCGCACCCACGCCGTCAGCACGGCCCGGTCATTAGGTCGTTTCAAACTGTCCAGTGCTTCGTCCACCAGTTCATCGGCGATCCGGCTACCGCGACGCAGCTCGGTCAGGGCCGCGGCATAGGCGGGCTGGAACTCGGGATGGCACTGAAAGGTCATGGCATCCTCGCCATAGGCCAGACCCGCATAGGGGGTGAATGCGCTTTGGGCGATTACACGGGCATCGTCGGGAACGGCTACCACCTGATCCTGATGCGACACAGCAATGGCGATACTGTCCGCGCGCGGGTGCATCCAGCTTTCGCGCGTCATCACCTGATAGCTATGCAGCCCGACGCCCCACCCTTTGTGCGACTTTTCCACCCGCCCGCCAAAGGCATGGGCCATGATCTGGTGACCAAAGCAGATACCCAACAGGCGCGTCTTGCCGCGTGCCGCCCGCAGCCAGTCGGTCAGCAACGGTATCCAGTGGTGGTCCTCATAGACCCCTGCCGACGATCCGGTGACGATGCACCCCGCATAGTGCGACGGGTCTTCCGGCAGATGGCCGTTCTGCACGTCATAGCGTACCGTCTTGGCCCCCTCGCCCAGCAGGGCGCGGAAACGGGCCGGATAGTCGTCAAAACTGTCGCGCAGGGCTTCGGGCGGATACCCTGTCTCGAGAATGGCAATCGGCTTCATAGGTCTGCTTCAATCGATACTCAGCGCCCTACACTGGAGCGCCCGAGCCGCCGAGGCAATGGCAGCGGCCCTTAGCTTCTTTGAGGCACCTGCCAGAAAAACTAAAAAGCAAAAACTAAGCCTAACTGGCCCGCCAGATTTCCGCCCTTGCCTTTTCATCGCCAAGGGTCTGCGCCACCCAGCCACAGATTTCCGCCGCTGCCGCATCGGTTCCCGACGGCGCATTAACCACCGTCATGCTGCAGCCGTTCATCTTCATCGGATTGTTCAGCGGACGTAGACGCGCCTCGGCCACCAGCACACGCGGGGCTTTGGCTTCTTCAAGACGACGTACAAAGCCGTCAAAGGTTTCCATGTCCTTCAGCGGGGTCCAGATGGCCACCACCGCCTTGGGATCGCGCTTGACGATGCGGGCTGCGGTTTCGGCCGAGCGGATATAGTCGTCGCCACGCTCGAACGGCGGGTCGATCAGCACCAGCGGGCCTTGCACCTTGAGGGCTGCCGCCTCGGTCAGGTCATAGCCGTCGCCCTCAAAACCTTGCGCGTTCGGATAATCTTTCAGCGCCTCGTCCAGTAGAGCCTTCACCGGAGGGTTCAGTTCGAACCCCTTATAGGTGCCGCCTTTGCCCAAGGCACGGGCGATCAGCACCGGCGAGCCGGGATAGAAACGCACCCCACCCTGCGGATTGAACGACGCCACTTCCTTGGCCAGCGCCTCGATCAGCGGCGGACGGTTATCGGCGGTCATCAGACGCGCCACACCGGCCTCGGCTTCCTTGGAGCGCATACCGTCGCCCGACAGGTCATAAAGCCCCGCCCCCGCATGGGTATCCAGCACCATCAGCGGCCCTTGTTCAGCCCTCTGGCGGATCAACCACAGCACAAGCGCATGTTTGACAAGGTCGGCGAAATTTCCGGCGTGGAAGCTGTGACGATAATTCATTCGCCTCCGTCCCCCCTTGCGGCCCTTGCGTCAAGAGGCTGGCCGCTTACAGAGTGCTCCATGCTTCTGGACCATCCCGCCATCAGCGACGAAGAACGCACCGTGCCGGACGCCGTGATGGAGGCGGCCAATTACGGCCTCTCATTGCGCCGTTAAGAGAACGCCTTAAACTTTCGGTATCTGAAAGTTCCCGGCGAAGGAAAATCAAATGGGGCCACGCTGCCCAAGCTGTTAGACCCGTATTCCATTTCTGAAAACGCAATGGCGGCTCGGCTCATCCTTCGCCTGTAAGGCATGTGCGGCAACGTTAATTGTGCCTCGCAGCCAAAGCGCAGCCATCGGAATGCTTTTGTTCACAGCGTTTTGGATTTTGAGACACCAATTCCCCGCAGAATGGGGCGGTCAGATCGGCCTGCTCCTCGCCTTCTGCGCGATTGGGCTCCCCGCGACATGGGCCCTCACCACGGCCAAGCTGGCACCAGAGAGCACCAAAGAAAAACCGCCGGAGAACTGATCTCCGGCGGCTTCAAATCTAGGTCGATATCAATCCCAGTTCAGGATGACCTTACCGGACTGGCCGGATTTCATCGCTTCGAACCCTTCACGGTACTGCGAATAGTGCAGTTGGTGGGTGATCAGCGGTTGCAGATCCAGACCGGCTTTCAGCAGACCCAGCATCTTGCGCCACGTCGTGAACATCTCGCGGCCATAGACGCCCTTGATGTTGATGGCTTTCAGGATGATCTGGCCCCAGTCGGTCTCGGTCGGCTTGGCCGGAATACCCAGCAGGGCCAGACCGCCACCCATAATCAGGGTGTCCACGCATTGCTTGAAGGCAATCGGCGAGCCCGACATTTCCAGCGCCACGTCGAAACCGACCTTGAGGCCCAGTTCCTTCATCACGTCATGCAGGTCTTCCTTGGTGGTGTTCACGGTGCGAACGCCCGGTACGACCTTCTGCGCCAGTTCCAGACGGAAGTCGTTGATGTCGGTCAGCACCACGGTGCGGGCACCGGCGTGACGGGCCACAGCCGCAGCCATGACACCGATCGGACCTGCGCCCGTGACCAGCACGTCTTCACCCAGCAGGTCGAACTGCTGTGCGGTGTGAACGGCATTGCCGAACGGATCGAGGATGGCACCGATTTCGTACGGCACATCGTCCGGCAGCTCGATGACGTTGAAGGCCGGAGCCACAACGTACTCGGCAAAGCAGCCCTGACGGTTTACGCCGATACCGCGCGTGTGCGGATCGAGGTGGAAGTGACCGGCACGGGCCGCTTCGGAGTTCAGGTCGATGACGTGGCCTTCGGCCGAAACGCGTTGGCCGATCTTCAGCGGACGGTCCACGTCTGCACCGATGGCAACGATGTCACCGGCAAATTCGTGGCCGGTAATCATCGGCACCGGCACGTTCTTTTGCGACCACTCGTCCCAGTTCCAGATGTGGATGTCGGTGCCGCACACCGCCGTGCGACGCACGCGGATCAGCACGTCTTCCGGACCCATTTCAGGGATCGGAGCCGTAATCTGTTCCAGACCTTCGGCAGGTTTGGTCTTGGCCAGTGCCTGCATTTCGCCAGTGGGATAGCTGGTCATTTGATGACTCCGAGTTCCTTGCCCGCCTGCGTAAAGGCGGCGACCGCTTGGTCGATCTGTTCAAAAGTATGGGCTGCCGACATCTGGGTGCGGATGCGGGCTTGACCGCGCGGCACAACGGGGAAGCTAAAGCCGATCACATAGACGCCCAGTTCCAGAAGGCGGGCGGCCATGTCCTGCGCCAGCTTGGCATCGCCCAGCATCACCGGAATGATCGGATGCTGGCCCGGCAGCAGGTCGAAACCGGCTGCGGCCATGGCGGAGCGGAAACGCTCGGCATTGGCGAACAACTGCTTGCGCAGGGCATCGCCCTCGTCGCCCGCTGCGATACGGATGGCTTCAATCGAAGAGCCGCAAATCGAGGGGGCCAGTGCGTTCGAGAACAGATACGGACGGGCGCGCTGTTTCAACAGAGCCACCACATTGGCATCGGCGCAGATAAAGCCGCCCATGGCACCGCCCAGCGCCTTGCCGAACGTACCCGTGACGAAATCGACCTTCACGCCGCAATGGGCGAACGAGCCACGGCCCTTGTCGCCAAGGAAGCCGGTGGCGTGGCAGTCATCGACCATGATCAGGGCGTTGTACTGGTCGGCCAGTTTACGGATCTCGTCGATCTTGCCGATATAGCCGTCCATCGAGAACGCACCGTCGGTGGCGATGATGATGTCGCGGGCACCGTCGGCGCGGGCCTGTTTCAGTTGCGCCTCTAGGTCGGCCATGTCGGAGTTAGCAAAGCGATAACGCTTGGCCTTGGAAAGGCGTACACCGTCGATGATCGAGGCGTGGTTCAGGCTGTCGGAAACAATCGCGTCCTCGGCCCCGAACAGCGGCTCGAAGATACCGCCATTGGCGTCGAACGCCGCGGCAAACAGTATGGTGTCCTCAAAGCCGAGATAGTCGGCAATGGCGCGTTCCAGCTCTTTGTGGATTTCCAGTGTACCGCAGATGAAGCGGACGGATGCGGTGCCCGCACCCCACTTTTCCTGCGCCTTGATACCGGCCTGCGTGACGCGTTCGTCACCGGCAAGGCCGAGATAGTTGTTGGCGCAGAAGTTCAGCACATTGCGGCCATTGACCGAGATGACCGGACCTTGGCGCGAGGCAATAACACGCTCGGGCTTGGTCAGGCCCTGAGCATCAATGTCCGCCAGTTCGGCAGACACACGTTCGTAGAAGGCGGGATTGGCTGATTGGGTCATGTTTGCTCCGCTACGCTGAATTTCGGCAGTATTAAACCCTTTTTATCACAGCGTTAGGGCGCACCATCCCTAGCGCCTGCGTCCGTAGCAAATGCCGATACCGTGACCTTGCCACCGCAAGCCGTTATCGAGGCCGGAACGCTGGCTAATTGCCCGCCCCCCGGTGCCTTAAGGGTCCAGCCCGAAACCTGCGGACATTTCGTCTCGCCCTCGCCTTCGTGCGGGATCACGCCCCAGCCCAGATAGAAACTGACCACCTGCTGTGGTTTCAGTTCGATGCGGGTCTGACCTTGGGATGCTGCAAAATAGCTGTCGGAAGTTCGCTCGATTTTCACTGGCGCAGCCTCTTTTTGCGTCACCAGTTCCAGTTCCGGCCACTGAGGCAGGATGCAAGCGCGCTCTCCCTTCAGAGACAGTCGCATCTCCTGTTGGCGATGCCCCATCGCCGCGTCGGCCTCGCCGGTTTCAAGCTGTAGCTGGTCGGCCCGACAGGCGGTCAGGCTGGGCGCAGGGGCCGCCGTAGGTGACGGCCGCGTGCACTGGCGCACTGTGCCATCGGCCAAGGTCAGGCGGGCAACCTCCTGCCCGTCCTCCTGCACCACATCCCAGCGCACCTTGCCGTCGCTATAGGCGCTACCGCGCAGGCTGGCGGTCGCCATCAGGTTCATCGCCTGCCCGTCCAGCGTCAGATGCGCCACCTCGCCCTCGTCATAGGCCACCACGACATCCCCACCCGTACCGCATGTATAGCGAACAGGTGTGCTGGCGGCAGCATGCGGCATCTGCAACTGGCCGCCCGTCTCCTCGGGCGCAGGCTGCTGGCAGGCCGACAGGACCGGCAACAGCACTGGCAACAGCATCAGGTATTTAATCGCTCGCATTGTGTTTCCTCCACCCCTCACCCCGCTCATGCACAGAGCAATGTGCGCTTAACGCAACAGCCAGAGGCAAAGCTCCCGATATTTCAAAATACGGCGCTTGCATGGTGATACAATATAACATAGCAAAAAGACCTCAGTTCTTGTCGGTGGTGCCCATGACGTCCAAAACCCTTCTGTTCTCCGTATCCTTGCTGGCCCTCGGCGCTGGTGCAGCCCATGCGCAAACCACCACGCAAAGCGTTGACCCACACGATCACGTCACAGAAGTCGAGGAGGTTGTGGTACGCGCCCTGCCTCTGGGCCGTGCTGGTAATGATGTCGCCAGCCACGTAGCCCTCTTGAGCGGCGAAGACCTTGTCCACCGCCGCAGTTCCACCCTTGGCGATACCTTGACCAGCCTGCCCGGTGTGAACTCCGACGCCTTTGGCGGCGGTGCCAGCCGTCCGGTCATCCGGGGGCAGGCCAGCCCGCGCGTAAAGGTTTTGAGCGAAGGGGCCGCCCTGATCGACGCCTCGGAAGTCTCGCCGGACCACGCCGTATCGGGCGAGCCGATGCTGCTGGAAGGTGTCGAAATTCTGCGCGGCCCGTCGGCCCTGCTGTTTGGCGGTGGTGCTATCGGCGGCGCGGTCAATCTGTTGGACAAGAAGATCCCTACCCGCATTCCCGTCAACGGCGGCGAAGGCGTTCTGGAATACCGCTATGGCAGCGTCGATGACGAGAATACCGGTGTGGCCGGTGTCACCGTCGGTGCGGGCCAGTTCGCCCTGCGTCTGGAGGCTGTAGGCCGTCGTAGCGACGACTATCGCATCCCCGACGGCGAACATGACCGTCTGGAAGGCTCCTATAACAATACCTTTACCGGCACGATCGGCGCGTCATGGATCGGTGAAAAAGGCTATCTGGGTGCCGCCTATACCCAGCAGAAAAGCACCTATGGTCTGGCGGGACACAGCCATGAGTTCGCCTCCTGTCACCCGCACGGCACCCACCTGCACTGTGGCGGTCACGGCCATGACGATGATGGCCACGACCACGATGACGGACATGATCATGACCACGAAGGCGAGCATGATCACGCCGCGCCCGAAGTTCGCCTGAAGAGCCAGCGCGTCGATATTCGCGGCGAGTTGAAAGACGTCATGCCGGGTATCGAGCGTATTCGTCTGCGTGCCGGCCACACCGACTATCGCCACGACGAGGTCGAGGAAGGCGAGGTTCAGACCACCTTCACCAATAAGGGCTATGACGCGCGCCTCGAAGTCCAGCACACCGAATGGAACGGTCTGCGCGGTGTCGTGGGCCTTCAGGTCAGCGACAACGAGTTCGGCGCTGTCGGCCTGGAATCCTATCTTCGCCCGACTGAAACCAAGTCCACCGGCCTGTTCCTGATGGAAGAATACGAGATCGGCCTGTGGCACCTCGAAGGGGCAATCCGCAAGGACTGGACCGAGACCGCCATCAAGGGTGCAGACAGTATCGATAACGATCCCCTGTCCGTCTCGGCGGCCGCCGTCTGGCATTTTGTACCGCAATGGTCTGTAGGTTTGTCACTGGCCCGCTCGCAACGCGCCCCCTCCGCTCAGGAACTCTTTGCCGACGGCGTCCATCTGGCCACCAACACCTATGAGTTGGGTACCCAGACACTTGATCTGGAAACGGTCCACTCGGCCGAGCTGACGCTTCGCAAGCGCGAGGGCCGCATCACCGGCACACTCAGCGCCTATCACTATGACTATTCAGACTATATCTTCGCCAATACGCTGGACCAGCACGAGGATTTCCGCCTTATCCGTTATGAACAGGCCGATGCCCGCTTTACTGGCCTCGAAGGCGAAGTGACTGCCGAACTGACCCCGTGGCTGAGCGGCACCGTCTATGGCGACTATGTCCGCGCCAAGCTAGATAATGGCGGTAACCTGCCGCGCATCCCTGCCGGTCGCCTCGGTGGGCGTCTGTCGGCCTTTAGTGGTCCTTGGTCAGGCGAAATCGATTATACTCGCGTGTTCGAACAGTCGGACATTGCCGCTTACGAGACCAAGACCCCCGGCTACAATCTGCTGAGCGCAAGCGTCGCCTACGGCTTCAATATTGGTGATACTGCCGACGCAGAAATCTTTGTGCGCGGCACCAATCTGCTGGACGAAAGAGCATGGAGCCACGCCTCCTTCCTTGGCGAGCGTGCTCCCTTGCGTGGTCGCGGCATCAGCACCGGCATCCGGGTGCGCTTCTAAAGACACACTCGATATCATTGAAAAATAAGACGGGGGCACAATCGACGGATTGTGCCCCCGTTCGCGTTTAGACCCACTGTATGCTCCGCCGCAGAACGCGAAATGTGGAACAAAGTTTTTCAAATCGACAATGGTTCAGGTGCGGTTCACCCCCACAGTCCTAGCCCTTGTACGAACCTCCCCCGAGCAGCCTTGCTGCCTATACGTTATAGATGAACCGATATGTCGCCTGTCACTTTCTTGCTTGCCCTGGCATCCATCGCCTCAGACGTTCCGGCCACCGCGCCCGTCCAGCAGCAACCCGAACAGGCCCACGCGCCGGTCCAGACACCTGTCCAAAGCGAAGACGACACCTATGATCTGGGTACCCTGAATGCTGTCACTGCGTCGCGTCGCGGGACAGCTCTGGGCGGATATGAACCCGAGGCTGTGCTGGATGCCGAACAACTTAAGGCCTATGGCGCAGGCACCATCGAAGAACTGATGACCCTGCTGGAACCGCTGACCCGTTCGGCGCGTGGCGGTTCGCCGGTCTTCCTTGTCAATGGACGTCGCATTTCAGGTTTTCAGGAAATTCGCGGCATCCCGCCCGAAGCCATCGAGCGCACCGAAATCCTGCCTGAAGAAACCGCCCTGTCCTACGGCTACACCGCCGATCAGCGCGTGGTGAATTTCGTACTGAAAGAAAACTTCCGCTCCGTGGCTGTACAGGGCCAACTCAAACGTCCTGATCTGGGTGGCCGCACCCAGTCCGAGCTGGAAACCAATATTGTCCGCATCGGTGGGACCCAGCGCTGGACCTTCGATATCGAATACGAAGCAGACAGCCCGCTGTATGAAAGCGAGCGTGACATCAACCGCGAGCTGGAAGCTCCTGCAGGAACGCTTCGCGGCGACGATACGCCTCTCACTGCCTACCAGACCCTGAACCCGCGCCGTCGCGGCTATGAAGTCACCGGCTCGTACAAGCGCGATCTCGAAAGCGGCATCGGCCTGACCGTCAGCGGCAATATCGAGCAGACCAACCGCATGACCTATCTAGGTCTGCCGGGTGTGGTGATGGACCTGCCGTCCTCCAGCCCGTTCTCCGACTATGCCAATGACGTGCAGGTGCATCGTTTCTTCGATGCGCCCTCGGCCCTGTCGCGTGAAAGCGATGCGCTGAGCGCCAATATCAATGCCCTTGCCGACGGCTATGCCGGTGAATGGCGTTGGACCGTCAGTGGTGGCGTCAAGCGCAATCAAACCGAAACCACGACGGGTCGCGGTCTAAATACCGATGCCCTCAAGGCCGGTGTGATTGCCGGAACCATCAATCCGTTCGGCGATCTGGGCAGCGTTCCGTTCAATCCGAACGACGAGGCCAAGTCGATCAACACCTCAGCCAATGTCGAGGGCGTGCTGAACGGCACCTTGTGGGAAGCTCCAACAGGCGCATTACAAGCCACCTTCAAGGCCGGTTTCGATACCCAGAAACAGGAAGCCGAGAACCTGCGCTTCTCGGCGCAGGACAATACCAGCACCTATTCCGAACGCAGCCTGTCGCGCGACCGTTTCAGCGCATCGGGCAATTTCAACCTGCCGCTGGCCTCTCGCGATATCGGTACCCTCGGCAAGCTGGGCGATCTGTCGGCAAACCTGAACGTACAGCTACAGGACCTGTCGGACTTTGGCGGTTTGAACAGTATGACACTGGGCTTCAACTGGTCGCCGTGGTCGCCGCTGAACCTGACGGCCAGCTATGCGCAGGAACAATCAGCGCCGTCGATGGCGCAACTGAATGACCCGACCCTGACCACGCCCAATGTGCCGGTCTATGACTTTGCAACAGGTCAGAGCGTCATCATCAACCGTATCGAAGGCGGCAATACCGCCCTGTCGGCCGAAGACAAATCGGTCCTGCGTCTGGGTGTGAACTATACCCCGTTCGAAAACAAGGACCTGCGCTTTACGGCCAACTATACCCGTACAGACACCGATGGCGTGATTTCGGGCTTCCCGACAATAACCCCTGCATTGGAAGCCGCTCTGCCGGAGCGTTTCGAGCGTGATCTTGCGGGCAATCTGATCTCTATCGATGCCCGTCCTCTGAACTACGAGAACAGCCTCAAGGAAGAAATCCGCTGGGGCCTAAACTTCTCGACCGCCTTTGGCAAACCTGATCCGGCCGCAATGCAGCGCGCGCGGGGGCAAGGTGGTCCCGCCGGTGGTCCGCCTTCGGGTGGTGGCCCGCGTGCTGGCGGAGGCGGCGGCGGTCCTCGCATGGCCATGCATGGCGGCGGCGGTGGCCGTGGCGGACGCGGTGGCCAGATGCAGCCCGGTCAGGGCCGCTTCAATGTCAGCCTGTATCACACCTATCGCATGACCGACGAGATCACGATCCGTCAGGGTCTGCCGGTCATTGACCTGCTGGATGGCGGCGCGACCGGTTCGCGCGGCGGCCAGTCACAGAACGAGCTGCAACTCCAGGCCGGTGTATTCAAGAGCGGCATGGGTGCCTTCATGAACGCCAACTGGGCCGAAGGCACACGCGTGGCAGGCGGCACGTCCGGCGATCTGAACTTCTCGGATCTGGCGACCGTGAACCTGCACATGTTTGCCGACCTCGGCCAACGCACCAAGTGGGTCGAGAAATTCCCGTGGCTGACCGGCGCGCGTGTCTCAATAGGTATCGAGAACCTGTTCGATGAACGCCTCAGCGTCACCGACGCCCAAGGCAATACGCCCAATGCCTATCAACCCCATTATCTGGACCCAATGGGCCGGACCTTCCGGATCAATTTCCGCAAGATCATCTTCTAAAAACGAAAGGCCCGCTGGAAACAGCGGGCCTTTTTCTTTGTCCTGTAGGGCGACTTAGTGATCGCCTTTGGGGCGTTCCATCAGCTCGATCAGAACCCCGCCCATTTCCTTCGGATGAAGGAAGACAACGGGCGTACCGTGGGCGCCGATACGCGGCTCGCCCGTGCCGAGGATGGTCACGCCCTTGGCGCGCATCTCAGCGACAGCGGCGTGGATGTCCTCAACCTCGAAACAGACATGGTGCTGACCGCCCTTGGGGTTTTTGGCGAGAAAGCCGACAATCGGGCTGTTCTCGTCAAAGGGCTCGATCAGTTCGATCTGGGCGGTCGGGGTATCGACGAAGCAGACCTTTACGCCCTGTGCAGGAAGATCGAACGGCTCGCCGATCTTGGTCGCGCCGAGGATGTCGCGATACAGCTTGATCGACTCCTCGATCGAAGGCGTCGCCACGCCGACGTGGTTCAGATTGCCGATCATCACTTGGTCTCCGCTTTAGGCTGGGCATAACCCAGACGCTCGTTCAGCTTTTCGATCAGGTCCACAGCCGTGTCGGCAATCACCGAACCCGGCGGATAGACGGCGGCAGCGCCCATTTCGATCAGAGGCTGCACGTCCGACGGCGGAATAACCCCACCGACCACGATCATGATGTCCTCGCGGCCCAGCTTGGCCAGCTCGGCCTTCAGTTCCGGCACAAGCGTCAGGTGACCGGCCGCCAGCGACGAAGCCCCAACCGCATGGACGTTCTTCTCTACGGCATCCTTGGCCGCTTCGGCAGGCGTTTGGAAAAGCGAACCTGCGGTAACATCAAAACCGATATCGCCATAGCCGGTGGCCACAACCTTCTGGCCACGGTCGTGACCGTCCTGACCCAGTTTGGCGATCAGGATGCGCGGTGGGCCGCCATCGTTTTCGATGAAGGCGGCAACCATTTCACGGGCGCGTGCGATCTTGGGATCGTTACCGGCTTCCTTGGCATAGACGCCCGAGACGGTTTTCACGGTGGCGACGTGACGGCCAAAAGCCGCTTCCAGTGCATCCGAGATTTCGCCGACAGTGGCCTTGGCGCGGGCTGCACGAACCGCCAACTCCATCAGGTTTTCGCCGCCCTTGGCCCCTTCGGTCAGGGCGGTCAGGGCTGCCTGCACGTTAGCATCATTACGCTCGGCCTTCAGACGTTGCAGCTTCTCGATCTGGCGGGCGCGCACCTCGGCGTTGTCGACCTTCAACATCGGAATGTCGTCAACGACCGGGTTAAGATACTTGTTCACGCCGACCACGGTCTGCTGACCCGTGTCGATGCGGGCTTGGGTTTTCGCAGCCGACTCTTCGATACGCAGCTTCGGAATACCGGCTTCAATGGCCTTGGCCATGCCGCCATATTCCTCGACTTCGGCCATCAGGGCGCGAGCCTTGGTGGCCAATTCCTGCGTCAGGCGCTCGACATAGTGCGAGCCACCCCACGGATCGATAACCTTGGTCAGGCCGGTTTCCGACTGGGCGAGGATCTGCGTGTTACGCGCGATACGGGCTGAGAAGTCTGTCGGCAGGGCCAGCGCTTCGTCCAGCGCATTGGTGTGCAGCGACTGGGTCTGACCACCAGCAGCAGCCATACATTCGATCATGGTGCGCGGCACGTTGTTGAACACGTCCTGCGCGGCCAGCGACCAGCCAGACGTCTGGCAGTGGGTGCGAAGCGACAGCGATTTGGGATTCTTGCCGCCTTCCTTGGCCACGGCCTCGGCCCAGAGCAGACGCCCTGCACGCATCTTGGCCACTTCCATGAAATAGTTCATGCCGATGGCCCAGAAGAAGCTGAGACGCGGCGCAAACTTGTCGACATCCATGCCTGCGGCCTTACCGGCGCGCAGATATTCAATGCCGTCCGACAGGGTGTAGGCCAGTTCGATATCAGCCGACGCGCCCGCTTCCTGCATGTGGTAGCCGGAGATCGAAATCGAGTTGAACTTCGGCGTTTCCTTGGACGTCCACTCGAAGATGTCGGCAATGATCCGCATCGAAGGCGACGGCGGATAGATATAGGTGTTGCGGACCATGAACTCTTTCAGAATGTCATTCTGAATGGTTCCGGTCAGTTGGGCATGCTCGACGCCCTGCTCTTCACCCGCCACGACATAAAGCGCGAGGATCGGCAGAACCGCGCCGTTCATGGTCATCGACACCGACATCTTGTCCAGCGGAATGCCGTCGAACAGGGTGCGCATGTCCAGAATGGAGTCGATGGCCACACCGGCCATGCCGACGTCACCCTTTACGCGCGGGTGGTCACTGTCATAGCCACGGTGGGTGGCCAGATCGAAGGCGACCGACAGACCCTTTTGGCCCGCCGCAAGGTTGCGGCGGTAGAAGGCGTTGGACTCTTCGGCGGTCGAGAAACCGGCATACTGGCGGATGGTCCACGGCGCACCGGCATACATGGTCGGATACGGACCACGCACGAAAGGCGCAAAGCCCGGCAGACCCTCGATGAAGTCGAGGCCCTCGATAGCATCCGCACCGTAAGAGGTTTCGACCGTCACACCTTCCGGCGTGGTCCACGGATCACGCGACGGGCCTTCACCCGTGGTGCCAAGGTCCAGATTCAGTTTGGAGAAATCAGGAAAGCTCATTGGCCTGCCTCCTCGAACGCGGCGGCAATGCGGACAGGTTTAAGCGGCTCGAACGCGCCATAGGTGACGGGCTGGACGGCTTCGGCCTCGACCGAAACGGCACGCACATCAGGGTCCACAAACTTGGTCACGCCGATGATCTGGGCGGAACCGTTCTGATAGGCTTTTTCGGTGAACTCGCGGGCGCGGGCGATGCGCGGCTGGATCACTTGGCCTTCAAGGGCAGCGATCACGCCACCTTCGGCTTCGATGGCCTGGAACTCGGTCCATGCCGCCTCGGCCAGCTCGCGGGTGCGGGCATCGATATACCAACTGCCCGACGCCGGATCATCGACGCGGCCCAGATTGGATTCTTCCATCAGGATCAGCTGGGTGTTGCGGGCCTGACGACGCGCAAAATCATCCGGCAGACCGGCCGCGCGGGTAAAGGCATCCAGCACCACCACATCGGCCCCGCCGACACTGCCCGCAAAACCGGCAGCGGTCAGGCGCAGCATGTTCGGCCACGGATCACGCGACGACAGCATACGGCGCGACGAGCGGGCTTCGATCTGGGCCTGAACCTCGTGACCAAAGGCCTTGGAGACGTTGGCCCACAGAAGGCGCAGCGCGCGAACCTTGGCCAGACCGTCAAAATACTGCTGGTCCACAGCGACGCCCAGCGTCACCGACGACAGGGCTTTGTCTTGCGACACGCCCGCTTCGACCAGTGCCTTCACATAGGCCACACTTGATGACAGGGCGAAGGCCAGTTCCTGAGCAATCGATGCACCAGCCTCATGCGCCACCTGCCCCGAGGCAAGGAACAGCTTGGCCTGCGGATAGGTCGAGGACCAGTTCGCCGCCTTGGTCGCGGCATCCTTGAGAATGGCCGCAAAACCGGACGGCGCACCGCCCGCACGGGCATAGGCCGAGACCGGATCAAGGTGGAAGGACAACTGGGCCCGCGGCGAGTCTTTCGCCACAGCGGCCAGAGCCTCGCCCGCCTTTACGCCATCAAAACCGGCATCCAGTGCCACCGGAGCCAGTTCCAGCGCGACGCCTTCCAGCGCCTTGGTCAACTGAGTCACATCACCGACCACTGGCCCCGAAACCAGCACAGATGCCGCCCCGTTTTCCAGATCGGTCAGGATAGTGCGGTTCAGTTCAGCCGCATCCACGCCCTCGACAATCGTCCGCAGGTCCCAGCTACGGCCTTCGCTATCGCTGGGGCGCGGTGCAAACACCGCTCCGGTTGCATTGGCGGTGCCATAGAGAGGACGCGTCGCCAACTGGTCCGCATCTAGATGGACGAGGCTTTCCAGCGGGCGGTCTTTCAACGCCTTGATGGCGGCATCGCGCCATTCAAGCGGTGTCGGGGCGGGGAATTGGCTCATGATTTACTCGAACTCCACCAGAACGTCGTCGGCGGCGACGGGGTCACCGGCCTTGGCCTTCACGGACTTCACCTTGCCGTCACGCTCGGCCTTGAGGATGTTCTGCATCTTCATGGCTTCGATGATGGCGACGGTTTCGCCCGTCTTCACTTCCTGACCTTCGACGACCGGAATATCGACCACAAGGCCCGGCATCGGTGACAAGGTCAGCTTGGACGTATCGGCAGCCTGTTTCTCCGGCAACATCGCATAGAGGGCGGCAACTTCCGGACGCACGATGCGCACGCGGGCCTTGGTGGCACGCGAACGGATGTCAAAACCGTCGGCAGCGCGTTTGACTTCAACCGTATAGGCTTCCTCGTCCAGCACAGCACGGAACAGGGATTGGCCCGGACGCCAGTCGATTTCCGACAGGGTGGTTTCTTCGTCGTCGATAATGACGGTCAGGTCTTCGGCCTCGTCATAACCGACTTCCACCTCATAGGCGGCCTTGTCGACCAGAACGGTCCATTCGGCACGTTCCGACGGATCACCATCCTGCTCGGCGATGACTTCGTTCATGGCGACGGCAGAGGCGATCATCTGCTTCACCTGCAGGTCCGACGGCGCAACGCCGTTAAAGCCTTCGGGGAACTCGTCCTTGATGTAGTTTGTCGTCAGCACGCCCGACTGGAAGCGTTCCTGATCCATCACCGCCGCGAGGAACGGCACGTTGTGGCCAAGGCCCGCAAGGTGGGTGTCTTCCAGAGCGCGGGCCATGCCCTTGATCGCGGCATCACGGGTTTCACCCCATGCGCACAGCTTGGCGATCATCGGGTCATAGAACATGCTGATCTCGTCGCCTTCACGGACGCCCGAGTCATTACGCACGATATAGCCGTCTTGCTGACCCTCGGTCGGCTGCTCATAGCGCACCAGACGACCGATCGACGGCAGGAAGCCGCGGTACGGGTCTTCGGCATAGATGCGGCTCTCGATGGCCCAGCCGTTGATCGACAGATCTTCCTGTTTGAGGTTCAGATGCTCGCCCCATGCAGAACGGATCATCTGCTCGACCAGATCAACGCCGGTGATCAGTTCGGTCACAGGGTGTTCCACCTGCAGGCGGGTGTTCATCTCGAGGAAGTAGAACGACTTGTCTTGCCCTGCGACGAACTCGACGGTGCCAGCCGAGTCATAGTTCACAGCCTTGGCCAGAGCCACAGCCTGTGCGCCCATGGCGGCGCGGGTGGCTTCGTCCAGCAGCGGCGACGGGGCCTCTTCGATGACCTTCTGGTTACGACGCTGGATCGAGCACTCGCGCTCGAACAGGTGGATGACGTTGCCGTGCTTGTCGCCCAGCACCTGAATCTCGATGTGGCGCGGGTTGACGATGAACTTCTCGAGGAAGACGCGGTCGTCACCGAAGGCAGCCTTGGCCTCGGCCTTAACGGCGGCAAAGCCCTCGGCCATGTCGGCATCGCCTTCGGCCACGCGGATACCTTTACCGCCGCCGCCAGCCGAAGCCTTGATCATGACCGGATAGCCGATCTGCTGCGCGATCTTGACGGCCTCTTCCGGCGTTTCGATCAGACCCATATGGCCCGGCACGGTCGAAACACCGGCCTCGGCAGCGAACTTCTTGGAGGTGATCTTGTCGCCCATGGCGTCGATCGCCTCGGGGTTCGGACCGATGAAGGCGATGCCCTCTGCCTTCAAACGACGCGCAAAGCTGGCATTTTCCGACAGGAAGCCGAAACCGGGGTGCACAGCCTGTGCGCCCGTCTTCTTCACGGCGTCCACGATCTTGTCCTGAACCAGATAGGATTCAGCGGCCGCCGATGCGCCGATGTGAACGGTCTCATCCGCCATCTCGACCGCCAGCGAACCAGCATCGGCGTCGGAATAAACCACCACCGTCTTGATGCCCATCTTGCGGCAGGTCTTGATGACACGAACAGCAATCTCGCCGCGGTTGGCGATCAGAATTTTATCAAACATGTTTCTGGGCCTTACAGCGGGATGTTGTCGTGCTTCTTCCAGGGATTTTCCTGGACCTTGTTCTTCAGCGTGCCGAGAGCCTTGATCAGGCGACGGCGCGTGCCGTGCGGCATGATGACGTCGTCGATATAGCCGAGGCCAGCCGCCACGAACGGGTTGGCGAAGCGTTCCTTGTACTCGGCTTCACGCGCGGCCAGAGCTTCTGGATCGCCCGCTTCCTTGCGGAAGATGATTTCCACGGCACCCTTGGCACCCATGACGGCGATTTCAGCGGTCGGCCATGCATAGTTCACATCGCCGCGCAGGTGCTTGGACGACATAACGTCATAGGCACCGCCGTAAGCCTTGCGGGTGATGACGGTCAGCTTCGGCACGGTGGCCTCGGCATAGGCGAACAGCAGCTTGGCACCGTGTTTGATCAGGGCGCCATATTCCTGCTTGGTGCCCGGCATGAAGCCCGGAACGTCCACGAAGGTGACCAGCGGAATGTTGAAGGCGTCGCAGAAACGCACGAAACGCGCGGCCTTGCGGCTGGAGTCGATATCGAGAACACCGGCCAGCGTTTGCGGCTGGTTGCCGACGATGCCGACGGTTGCGCCATCCAGACGGCCAAAGCCACAGATGATGTTCTTGGCGAAATCGGCACCGATCTCGAAGAAGTCCGCCTCGTCGACGACCTTCAGGATCAGTTCCTTCATGTCATAGGGCTGGTTCGGGTTGGTCGGCACCAGCGTATCCAGCGAAGCTTCGTCACGGTCGGCTTCGTCATACGACTCGCGCACCGGCGGCTTTTCACGGTTCGACAGCGGCAGGAAGCCGATCAGGCGGCGAACCTCGGACAGGGCCTCAAGGTCGTTTTCAAACGCGCCATCGGCCACGCCCGACTTGCCCGCGTGAACACGCGCGCCGCCGAGGTCTTCGTGGGTGACCACTTCGTTGGTGACGGTCTTCACCACGTCGGGGCCGGTCACGTACATATAGGACGTGTCCTTCACCATGAAGATGAAGTCGGTGATGGCCGGCGAGTAAACGTCACCACCGGCGCACGGGCCCATGATGACCGAAATCTGCGGGATAACGCCCGAAGCGAGGGTGTTCTGCAGGAAGATGTCGGCGTAACCGGCCAGCGATTCCACGCCTTCCTGAATACGTGCACCGCCGGCATCGAACAGGCCGATGATCGGCGCACCCGCCGTCAGCGCCATCTTTTGCAGCTTGACGATCTTGGCCGCATGCGCGCCCGACAGCGAACCGCCGAAGACGGTGAAGTCCTTGGAGAACACATAGACCAGACGGCCATTGATGGTGCCGCGACCGGTGACGACGCCGTCACCCGGGATACGCTGCTTGTCCATGCCGAAGTCGTGCGAGCGGTGCTCCACAAACATATCGGTTTCTTCAAAGCTGCCTTCGTCCAAAAGCACGCCAATGCGCTCGCGCGCGGTCAGTTTGCCTTTGGCATGCTGGGACGCGATACGCGCCTCGCCCCCGCCCAGACGGGCAGCAGCGCGGCGACGCTCGAGTTCCTCGAGGATGGCCTGGGTCATGGAAAAGCGACTCCCTCACGTTTTGTTACTCGCCAGAAACCCCCGTCATCGCAAAAAGGCAATCGCAACTTTGCAAATCGTGCGGAAGTGTGTGAGTTTGCCAAGGGTTCAGGGGTATTTTGCGAAGTTGCAAAATGGGTGAAAAGCTTTTTCTAGGTAACAAGGTTCGCAAATTACGCGAAGCCAAGGGCTGGACACTCGACCAGTGTGCGTCGCGTCTGGCCCTGTCGCCCTCCTATCTTTCGCAAATCGAAACCAACCAGCGACCGGCCACGGCGCGTGTGCTGATTTCGCTGACCCGCGCCTTTGATGTGGATGCCAGCCTGTTCGATCTGGAAGGCGATGCCCGCCTGATCGCGGACCTGCGCGAAGCTGTCACCGATGTGGCCGCAACCGCCGAGCCGCCATCTCCCGCCGAGTTGAAACAGGCGGTCAATAACAGCCCGCGCATGGCGCGGCTGTTTCTGCAACTGCATCAGGACTATCGCCGTCTGGATGATCGTCTCAAGACCCTGAACGAGACACTGGGCCGCGACGAGAAACAGTTGTCGGCCCCTGCCCTGCCCTATGAGGCGGTACGCGACTTCTTCCACTATCGCGATAACTATATAGACGCACTGGATCTGGCCGCGGAACAACTGGCCGAAAGCCTCGACATTACCGGTGCCAGCCACCCCGAGCGCACGTTGGAAAAGGCTCTCGGCGATCTGTGCGGCGTGCGCGTGGCCTATCAGGACGGGCCAATGCGCCGTTTCGATGCCGCCGCCCGCATCCTCTATATCCAGCCCTCCCTGCCGGTGGTGACGCGCTGCTTCCAGATGGCGCACCAGTTGGCGCTGATCTGTTTTGCCGACCTGATCGAAGAGGAACTGGTCCGCGCCAATTTCGAGCTATCTGCCGCCACAGATGTGTGCCGGATCGGTCTGGCCAATTATGCCGCGGGGGCCATTCTGATGCCCTATCGCCGCTTTCTGGAGGCCGCGCGCGAACTGCGTCACGATGTGGACCAGATGCGCAAACGCTTCCATGCCAGTTTCGAACAGGTCTGCCACCGTCTGTCCACGCTGCAACGCCCCGGCTGGCGCGGCGTGCCGTTCTATTTTGCCCGCGTGGACATGGCCGGAAACATCACCAAACGCCATAGCGCCACCCGCTTCCAGTTCGCCCGCTTCGGTGGGGCCTGCCCGCTGTGGAATGTCCACGAAGCCTTTAGCGCGCCGGACCGGATACTGGTGAACCTGTCCGAAATGCCTGATGGCTCGCGCTATATCTGTATCGCCAAATCGGTTGCCAAACCGGGTGGTTCGTATCTGGAACCGGACCGCCGCTATGCACTGGGTCTGGGCTGCGAGATCGAACATGCCGACCAACTGGTCTATGCGGCAGGGCTGGACCTGAAGGGACCGCCGATCCGCATGGGCGTGTCATGCCGCATCTGCGAACGCACTGACTGCAAGCAGCGCGCTTTCCCGCCTATCGATCGCACCTTGCGCGTGCCCCAAAACGAACGTGACGTTATCCCCTACGCCCTAGGCTAGTTGCGGTTTCATGCCACTATTCCATGTTCCGCCTTCGTCCGAATTCATATTGACGTCGCGGCTTTTTGCACTGCAATGTGCAGTTGTGCAGCGCAAATATTGACCCCGATGTCATTGATGGTTTGAGGCGCAAACCATCCGTCCGTTCCGTGACAATTCGTCAAATCAGGATCATCAAGGCGTCAAAAGCCTGATACCCAAAGATCACGCCTGCGTCACGTCCCGTCCTTAGAGCGCCCAGCGTGGCTGTTTCCGCCATCTGTATCGTTCCCTGTTCCGGCTAAGAGACCCCAATGACCAAGGCCTTCCTTGCCTCCGGTGCCAGCCTGTTGACCCTATTCGCAGCCGGTATCGCCCACGCTGACACCCTGACCGAAAACCTGCCCGCAGACACACAGCAAGTGTCGCGCGTAACCGACATCGTCGTCACCGCCCAGCGCCGCGAACAGTCCGCGCAGGATGTCGGTGTCGCCCTGTCGGTCATCGGCGGCGAGGACCTGAACGAAAAAGGCGTCACGGTCATCAATGACATTGAAAATGTCATCCCGAACATGGAAGTCGACAGCCAGTTCGGCAGCGGCCAGCCCCAGTTCCGCATCCGTGGCATCGGCGCGCGTGAGTACTCGTCCAACAACGCCTCGACTGTCGGTATCTATGTGGATGAAGTCGCGCATCCCTATACGATCACCACTCAGGGCGCGATGTTCGATATTGCCCGCCTCGAAGTGCTGCGCGGTCCACAAGGGACGCTGTATGGTCGCAACACCACCGGCGGTGCCGTCAATATCATCACCAATGCCCCGACGGTCGATCGCCGTGCCGGTTTCATCGCCGAATACGGCAGCTACGACTATTTCAAGGTCGAAGGCTATGTCTCGGGTCAACTCGCACCGAACCTGCTGGGCCGTCTGGCCGCCGTCACCGAACAGGGCGGCGCATGGCAATACCACCGCGATACCGCCGAGAAGCTGGGCGACAAGAACAAGACCGCAATTCGTGGTCGCCTGACATGGGACGCCAGCGAAGCCGTAACAGTCGATTTGGCCGCAACCTATCAGATCGACAAATCCGATGGTCTGGGGTTCCGTCTGCGTGCGCCCTACAAGGTCTTTGACGGCAGCGTCACCTATCCGGCCGATACCGCATGGCGCATCACCGGTTGGGAGTTGTCGCCGGAAATGGCCGCTGTTTCGGGCCGTGCGCTGGGCTCCAAGCCTGGCCGCGACAATGAGGGTCTGGACCTGAACGCCCGTGTCCATGCCGATCTGGGCTGGGCGCAACTGAACTCGATCACCGCCTATCAGTCGTTCGAACGCTCGGAATACAATGACTGGGACGGCACCCGTTTCAATGAATCGGACGTCTATTTCTATAACAACATCGACGCCCTGTCGCAGGAACTGCGCCTGTCATCCAATGCTGGCGAGCGCCTGAACTGGATGGTCGGTGCCTATTATGCCGACGAGAGCATCGATGGCGGTTTCTATACCCAGTTTCGGGGCGCCGACCGCACCTTGATCAACACGCCGTACGAACAGACCGTCGAGGCCTTTGGTCTTTTCACCCATAACAGCTATCAGCTGACCGAGCGTCTGAACCTGATCGCCGGTTTGCGCTACGAAAATGAAACCCGCACTCTGACTACGACCGGCACACGTCGCATCAACGAGCCGGTCGGCCCGTCGCTCACCTACGACACCGACCTGTCTGAAGTGACCGGCCGCGTGGGTCTGGAATATGATCTGGCCGAAAATGCCATGGCCTATGCCAGCATTGCGCGCGGCGTAAAATCGGGCGGTTTCACCACCTATAACGCCACCTCCGCCACCCCGTTCAAACCCGAGATCGTCATCGCCTACGAGGCCGGCATCAAGTCGGACCTGTTCGATGGTCGTCTGCGGGCCAATGGCGCGGTCTTCTTCTACGACTATGAAAACCAGCAGGTTCAGGGTCTGGAATATGACCGCGAGACAGGCCGTCTGGGCAAGATTACCAATGTGCCCAAGTCTGAAATCTATGGCGGTGAAATCGAACTGGTCTGGATGCCTCTCGACGGCCTGACCATCAGCCAGAATTTCGGCTACAAAAAAGGCAAATACACCGAGTATTTCGCCATTGACGGTGCCGCCACTGACGCCGCCAACCCTGCCGACGGCCCGTGGGATGTCATTATCACCAATGACCGCTCGGGCGAGCCGCTCCAGTTCCCGAAATTCAACTATGGCGGCTCGGTCGCCTATGACTGGACCATAAACGGTTGGGACCTGCGCGCCGAGACCAACTATAACCAGCGCGACGATATCTATAGCGCAACATCCAGCTCGGTCCTGCCGGGTTACTGGCTGTGGAACGCCAATCTCAGCATGGGCCCGCAAGATGCCAACTGGCGCGTGGGCCTGTGGGCGCGCAACCTGTTCAACACCTATTACGAAGAGACCCGCAACGGCTTTAATGGCTCGGCCCGTCCGACCACCTCACCGGGTCAGGGCCGCACTGTCGGTGTGCGCCTGATGATGGATTTCTGATCCACATCTTCGAGGGCGGCTCTTAACGGGGCCGCCCTTTTCATGTTCTTTAGTCACCACTGTCACGCTTACGGGTGTCCCTGTGCTCCAGCCCCATCGCCGCGCCCTAATCGGCGGCCTCGTTGCCGCGCCTGCCGTGCTATCCTTCGGTCGCAGCGCCTTTGGCGGACAGGACATCTTCCCGTTTGGTGTCGCCAGTGGCGACCCGTCTCACGACGGCTTTGTCATCTGTACACGCCTTGCGAAAAATCCGCTGGCCGCTGATGGCCTCGGCGGTATGGATGCCGCCGTTCCTGTGCGCTGGGAAATCGCCGCTGACGAAGACTTTGGCCGTATCGTCATGGCCGGTAATGCCGTGGCGCAGAGCCCCCACGCCCATACGCTGAACATCGAGATCAGCGGCCTGCCGTCCGGCCGCCCCTACTGGTATCGCTTTACCGCACTGGGCCAGCAAAGCCCTGTTGGCCGCAGCCTGACCACCCCCGCCCCCGACCAGATGGCGGATCGTCTGCGGATCGCGGTCGCCTCGTGTTCTCACTATGAGCGCGGCTATTTCAGCGCCTATGGCCACATGGCCGACGAAGCGCCCGACCTGACCCTGTTCCTCGGCGACTACATCTACGAATACAGCCTCGGTGCCGACCGCGCCGACCAAGTGGTGCGCCCCTATAATCTGGAAGAGGCCACCACGCTGGCGGGCTATCGCAACCGTTATGCCCTGCACCGACTGGATGCCGACCTGCAACGTCTGCATGCCGTCGCGCCTGCCCTTGCCGTGTGGGATGACCACGAACTTCAGGACGACTATTCCGGCATCTGGTCCAAGATCAGCGGCACGCCCGTTTCCGATTTCGCCGCGCGTAAACAGGCCGCCTATCAGGCCTTCTTCGAGGCCATGCCGGTGCGCCGCTCCACCATCTCCAACCGTCTGTATCGGCAGGTCCGCTATGGCAATCTGGCCCAGTTCTTCATGCTGGACGGCCGCCAGTACCGCTCGCGCCAACCGTGCAGCGACGGCCCCAATGGCGGCAAGGGCCAGATCGTTACCGATGCGACCTGCACCGACCGTCTGGACCCGTCACGCACCTTCCTCGGGTTCGATCAGGAACGCTGGCTGTATGACAACCTTGGCCGCAGCGATGCCCGCTGGAACATCCTTGGCCAGAACCTTGTCATGGGCGGCCTGACACTGGCCCGTTCCGAAGCCGACGAAGCCCGCTTCTGGACCGACACATGGGATGGCTTCCCTGCCGCCCGCGACCGTCTGACCACCGCCCTTGCCGAGATCAAGCCGTCCAATCCTGTGGTTCTGGGCGGTGACTACCACTCCTTCTGGACCACCGACATCAAGGCCGATGCCCGCAACCCGGCATCCCCCATCCTCGCCACCGAGTTTGTCGGCACCTCCATCACCTCCACCGGCCCCAGCCATGACGGCCTGATGGCGGTCATGCCCAACAACCCGCACATCCGTTTCTTCGACAGCCGCCAGCGCGGCTACATGGCTCTCGATATCACCCCCGACACCATTAACACCCGCTACCAAGTCATCGACGACGTGCGCCAACGCCAGACCCAGCTTTCCACGCTGAAATCATGGGTGGTTGAAAACGGCAAAGCGGGCGCGGTTGCGGTGTAGGCTCAAGCATGTTCATCCTTGGCCATGCGCGCACCCGAAAACCTCGAGACTGATCGCCTGAGCCTTCGCCCCGTCGTGCGCGAGGACGCCGCTGATATCTTTGCCTATGCAGGTGCCAAAGCGCCCACCCGCTTCATGCCGTTCAAGCGGCACGAGAGCATAGACGACAGCCTCGCCTTCTCCATTCGATGCGAAGAAGCATGGCAATCGGGCGCGGCCTTTCCATGGGCCATGACGCGCAATGATACCGGTCAGTTCATCGGCGTGATCGAACTACGCCTCAGCCCGCCCAAGGCCGACTTCGGCTATATCCTGAACGAAACTTTCTGGGACCAAGGCTATACCTCCGAAGCCGCAAGCGCCGTGGTAAAATGGGCTATCCAACAGCCCGACATCCACCGCATTTGGGCCACCTGCCACCCCGATAACGCCGCCTCCGCCGCCGTATTACGCAAAGCGGGCCTCACCCATGAAGCCACCCTCCAGAACTGGGAAGCCCGCCCTCAGTTGGGCGAGATCGCAGGACCGAGCGATTGCTATGCCTTAATCAAGCCAATGAGGCTGTAGCCAGCGCTCTCTACACCCTCTAGTTTGCGCTGCCCGCTTCCGTTCGGGGCATCCGTGTTGTGAACTTCCGGTCGGTGCGTTTGGCATTTTCGAAATCAAAATCAGGTTTTGTGCGCTGGCTGTATGCGCTTGTCGCGACGGCACTTCTGGTGTTGGCCGCGCCTGCATGGGCCGAGGCTCCGCAAAGCCGCCTTGTGATCGGTGTGCCGCTGGAGCCGCCGCATCTGGACCCGACATCGGGCGCGGCGGCGGCGATTGACGAAGTGGTCTATGCCAATGTTTTCGAGGGTCTGACACGACTGACGCCCAATGGCACGGTGGCCCCGTCGCTGGCCGAAAGCTGGAGCGCGTCGCCCGATGGCCTGTCATGGACGTTACGCCTGAAGCAGGGCGTGACCTTCAGCGATGGCACTGCCTTTAATGCCGATACTGTGCGGTTCTCTTTGATGCGGATCGTGGCCGCTGGCTCGACCAATGCCCAGAAGGCCTTGTTTGCGCCCGTCCGCGATATTCAGGTGATCGATGCCGCAACCGTGGTGATCCACCTGTCGCGGCCCGTTGCCAACCTGCCCTATCTGCTGGCCTGGGGCGATGCGGCGATGGTGTCGCCCCAAAGCGCCGCCACCAATGGCACGCGTCCCGTCGGCACCGGCCCCTATACCCTGTCGCGCTGGCAGCGCGGGGGCGAGCTGGAACTGGTACGCCGCGAAGATTATTGGGGCCGTGCCCCGCAGACCCAACACCTTACCTTCCGCTTTATCGGTGATCCCGCCGCCGCCTTTGCCGCTGTGCGAGGGGGCGATGTAGACGCCTTTCCCAACTATCCGGCCCCCGAAACCATTGGCGAGCTAAAACGCGATCCGGCACTGGTGGTCACGCAAGGCCTGTCCGAGGGCAAGGTCATTATGGCCATGAACAATGCCCGCGCGCCTTTCAGTGACATTCGTGTGCGTCGCGCCCTGTCCTATGCCATCGACCGTCAGGCCATTATCGACGGAGCCATGTTCGGATTTGGTAAGCCGATCGGCAGCCACTATTCGCGTCAGGCCGCAGGCTATGTCGATCTGACAAACCGCTATCCGCACGATGTCGCCAAGGCCCGCGCGCTGCTTGCCGAGGCGGGCTATCCGAACGGTCTGGACGTCACCCTTCGCATCCCGCCGCGCCCCTATGCCCGCCGCAGTGCCGAGGTGCTGGTGAACCAACTGGCCGCCGCCAATGTGCGTGTAAAGGTCGAGACACTGGAATGGGCGCAATGGCTGGATCAGGTCTTTGGTCGCAAACAGTTCGACCTGACCATTGTCGAGCATGTCGAGCCGATGGATTACGACATCTATGGCCGCAAGGACTATTATTTCGGCTATAACAGCCCCGCCTTCGACGCCCTTTTGGCGGCTGTGAATACCGCGCCGGACGAAGCGACGCGCGTGTCGCTGCTGGGCGATCTGCAACGCAAGATTGCCGATGATGCGGTCAATGTCTTCCTATTCCAGTCGGCCCGTATCGGGGTGCATAAGGCGGGCATAGACGGCATCTGGATCAATGCCCCCATTGCCGCCAACGACATGACGGGTGTGACGCAATCGGGCATTGCGCGAGGCACGGCCACAGCATCCAATGGCAAAATCCTGCCGTGGAACTGGATCGGTTTTGGCCTGCTGGCCGCCCTTCTGGCCTTTAGTGTGCATCGTCTCGGCGCAGCATGGACAGCGAAAAAAGTGGCGGGCCATGCGGCAACACTTTTGGCCGCATCGGTTGTCATTTTCGCCCTGTTGCAGGTCCTGCCGGGTGATCCTGCCGCCTATATGATGGGCCTGAATGCCAGCCCTGAGGCGGTTGCTACCCTTAGACAGCAGATGGGACTGGATGGGCCGATTATCGCCCGCTACCTGTCATGGGTCGGTGGTCTGTTCAGTGGCGATTTCGGCATCAGCTACACCTATCAAACCCCTGTGGCGGCGCTGATCTTGGAGCGCCTGTCCGTATCGTTGCCGCTGGCGATTTCCGCCCTGATTTTGTCGGTGATAATCGCCCTGCCTGTCGGGGTTCTAGCCGCCCGTCATCGCGGCAAGGCGCTGGATACCGGCCTGATCGGGCTGATGCAGGCGGGGATCGCCATCCCGAACTTCTGGCTGGGTCTGTTGCTGATCCTACTGTTTTCAGTCGGTCTCGGCTGGTTTCCGGCGGGCGGTTACAGTGGCTGGACCTCGCTGGTTCTGCCCGCCCTTGCTCTGGCCGCGCCCCAAGCCGCCATCCTTGCGCGTGTGCTGCGAACCTCGTTGCTAGATACGCTGGGCGACGACTATGTCCGCACCGCCCGCGCCAAGGGTCTATCGAAGAATGCCGCCCTGCTCCGTCATGCCCTGCCTAATGCATGGATACCGGTGCTGACCGTGCTGGGTCTGCAAGCCCCCTTCCTGCTGGCGGGCAGTGTCGTGATCGAGAATGTGTTTTCGCTGCCCGGCCTTGGCCGTCTGGCGTTCCAAGCCGTCAGCCAGCGCGACCTGATCGTGGTTCAGGGCGTGGTGATGGTGCTGGTCGCCGCCGTGGTGCTGGTCAGTCTGGTGATCGACATCGCCTATGCCGTCGCCGATCCGCGTCAGCGCGATGCCGCCCTGAACGGAGGGCGTAAATGATCTTCGCTGCTTTCGACCGCATGCGGGCCATCGGGCCGCGCAGTTTGAAAATCGGCCTCGGCCTGTCCGTCCTCATCATTCTGGTGACGCTGATCGCACTCGTCTGGACGCCATTTGATCCGCTGCTCCAGAACCCCGATGCCCGCCTGTTGGCTCCCGACAGCCAGCATCTGTTCGGCACAGATGCGCTCGGTCGCGATGTGCTGTCTCTGGTGATGGCAGGGGCCGCCAACAGCGTGGCGGTGGCGGGCAGCGCCGTCATCTTCGGGCTTGTCATCGGTGTGCCTCTGGGCCTGTGGGCAGCGGCCCGTTCCGGCTGGCGCGATGATGTGGTTATGCGCGGCGGTGATCTGATCTTCGCCTTCCCGTCTCTGCTGACCGCCGTGATGCTGGCCGCCGCCACGGGACCGAGCGCCTTTAATGCCGCCCTTGCTCTGGGCGTGTTCAATATTCCGGTCTTTATGCGAGTGGTGCGTGGGGCGGGACGCGGACTGTGGAGCCGCGATTTCGTCACCGCCGCGCGCGCTGCCGGACAATCAACCCGCAGTATTTCGATCCGGCACATTCTGCCCCATGTGCTGGGGCTTGTGGTGGTGCAGGCTGCGGTTCAGTTCGCCGTGGGTGTCGCCGCCGAGGCGGGCCTGTCCTATCTCGGCCTGGGTGCCCAGCCGCCTGCCCCGAGCTGGGGCCGGATGCTGGCCGAAAGCCAGACCCTGATCGGCACCGCACCGTGGCTGGCCATATTCCCGGGCCTTGCCATTTTTGCCACGGTTCTGGCGCTCAGCCTGACGGGTGATGGCCTGCGCGACCGTCTTGATCCGCGCCTGAAACGGGAGGTTTGAGTATGAACCTTCTGGATATCCGCAACCTGTCGCTCACCCTCGGTTCCGTGCCTCTGCTATCGGACATCAATCTGTCGATTGCCGAGGGCGAAATCGTCGCCCTTGTCGGTGAAAGCGGATCGGGCAAGTCGCTGACCGCCCTGTCGATCCTTGGCCTTGCGCCCGACCATGCCCGTCTCTCCGGCGAGATTGTGCTTGAAGGGCGCGCACTGCACACGCTCAATGACCGCGCCATGCAGACCGTTCGTGGCCGTGATATCGGCATGGTGTTTCAGGAACCCCTCAGCGCACTGAACCCCGTCATGACCATTGGCGATCAGGTCGCCGAGGTCGTGCGCCACCACCAAGGCTGTTCGCGTAAAGACGCATTGGCGGCCGCGCGACTTGCTCTGGACAAGGCCGAACTGCCCGCGCCGCGCTTTGGTCTGGACCTTTATCCGCACCAGCTTTCGGGTGGTCAGCGCCAGCGCGTGGCGATTGCCATGGCCAATGTACTGGAACCGCGCCTGCTGATTGCCGACGAGGCCACCAGCGCCCTTGATCCGGTCAATCAGGCCAAGGTTCTGGACCTGCTATGTGACACCGCCCGCCAAAACAAGGCGGGCCTGTTGCTGATCGTGCATGATCTGGCTGTGGCGCGTGAGCGGGCCGACCGCGTGGTGCTGATACGTCAGGGTCGCGTGGTGGAAACGGCGGCTGCTGCGGCACTGGTAAATGGCCTGAACAGTGACTACGGCAAGGCCCTTGTTGCCGATGCTGGCCACTGGCCGCCGCCCCGCCCGACCGTGGCAAACAATGCCCCCGTCATTGCCGAGGCGCGCAACGTTACACGCCTCTATGCCGGATCGCGCAAGCTGTGGGGTAAGGGACCACCCGTCCGCGCCGTGGACAACGTCAACCTGTCTGTTCGACGCGGAACCAGTATCGGCCTGATCGGCGAAAGCGGCTGTGGCAAGTCCACACTGTTACGCGCCCTTTGCGGCCTTGAGCCGGTTCAGGGCGGACAGGTTCTGGTCAAGGGTCAGGACTGGGTAAAGGCCAGTGTAGGGGAGCAACGCGCCCTTCGTCGCCGTATCCAGCCGGTGTTTCAAGATCCGGGCGCCAGCCTTGATCCCCGCTGGACCATTGCCCATTCGCTGTCGGAACCGCTGGCCCTGCTGGACAAGCGACCTGAAAATCCTGACTCCCTGATTGCCGAGACTTTGCAACAGGTCGGGCTGGACGCACATTTTGCCAATCGCCTGCCGCATCAGATGTCGGGCGGACAGCGCCAGCGCGTGGCCCTTGCCCGCGCCCTGATTACCAAGCCGGACCTGATCGTTCTGGACGAAGCTGTTTCGGCGCTGGATGTGTCCGTGCGTGCGCGCATCCTTGATCTTTTGTCGAGGCTTTGCCGCGATCACGGTATCGCGCTTTTGTTCGTCAGCCATGATCTTGAGGTCATTCGCCGCCTGACCGACCAAGTGCTGGTGATGGAAGCTGGGCGTATTGTCGAGCAAGGCACCACCGAAACAGTTCTTGCCAGCCCGCAGCATCCGGCCACACAAAGACTGGTGGCGGCAACGCCGCGCCTGAACCCCGAGACGGAGCCAAAAGCATGAACCGCCGCACTGTTCTAAGCGGAGCCATTCTGGGCGCGACCGCCGCTGCCGCATCCGGTTCTGCCACCGCCAAAGAGGCCCACATGCCCAAAGCCAAAGGCCGGACCGGCCCACGTAACCTGATTACCGATGTGGCCGGTATCCGTATCGGTCAGGCCCACGATGCAAATGCCCGCACGGGCGTCACCGTTATCCTTGCCGAAACGCCCGCTGTCGCGGCGGTCGATGTGCGGGGCGGCGGCCCTGCGGGGCGCGAAACCGATGTTTTGAAGGCTGAAAATCTGGTGCAGGAAGTGGACGCCATCGTCCTGTCCGGTGGCTCGGTTTATGGCTTGGCCGCCGCTGACGGCATTGCCGCATGGATGGGCATGCGCGGTCGCGGCTATGGCATGGGCGGCGGTGCGGGTGTTCCGCCATCCCCCATCGTGCCCTCGGCCTGTCTTTATGATCTGGCCAATGGCGGCGACAAACAATGGGGCATGGATACGCCCTATCGCCGTCTGGCCGTCGAAGCACTCGAAGTCGCGTCCGACACCTTTGTGCTGGGCACCGCAGGCGCTGGTTTCGGCGCACAGGCCGGAAGCCTGAAGGGCGGCACCGGCTCGGCCTCGGCTGTGACAGACGATGGCTGGACCGTGGGGGCTATTGCCGCCGTGAACAGTGTTGGCTCGGTCACCGCCCCCGACAGTCGCCAGTTCTGGTCCGCGCCCTTCGAAATCGGCAGCGAGTTCGGCGGCCTTGGCAGCGACCAACTTTCCGCCGCGCACGAAGACTGGGGCCGCGCCAAATTCGTCCCGCGCCCGCGCGAAAATACCACCATTGCCGTGGTCGCCACCGATGTCGCGCTCAGCCGCGTGGAATGTCAGCGCATGGCCATCATGGCACAGGACGGATTGTCTCGCGCCGTGCGCCCCGCCCATGCGCCGTTCGATGGCGATACTGTCTTTGTCCTGTCCACCGGCAAGATCAAGCTCGAGGACGGCCCCGCCCGCAACATCGCGGTCAGCCGCCTTGGCAATATCGCCGCCGATGTTCTGGCCCGCGCCATTGCTCGCGGCGTCTATGAAGCCACCGCCTATGACGGCAGCGCAGACAAGACGTGGAAGGGTCTGGTCTAAGGGGTCCAGACCACTTTTTCGCCTACCGACAGCCCCGACAAAATCTCCACCCTGTCCGCCCCGATCCGGCCAAGGGTTACGGGGCGCGTTTCCAGTGTGCCATCCGTCTTTTGCACCTGCACCAATGGCGCGCCGTTGTTAAGGGCCGATACCGGCACCGTAATCGCCTGTTCGGTTTCGTACAGCACAAGCGACACCTGAGCCGTCATACCTATACGCATGTTTCTGGCCACGTCCGCAGGCAGGGCATCCAGTCTCACCCGCGCCTCGAACAAGGTTTTTTCGCCGGATGATCCAGCATCCGCCTCGCCCGATATAGCCAGCAGATGCCCCCCCAAAGACTGTCCAGCAAAGCCTGGACCGGTCACAGTGGCCAACATTCCTGTTTGAAACAGGGACAGGTCTGACTCCTCGATACGAAAGACAGCATCCAGACCATCCAGAACGGCAATCACACCCAGTGACTGGCCCCGGCTCACCTTGCCCCCACCTTGATCGCGACACTCTCCTTTGACGCAGAGCCGCTGGCATCCGGTCGCACCATGACCCCTGCCCGTGGAGCCGTAATAAGGCCTCCTTCTCCAACCACTTCGCCAAGCCGGTCAGAAGCGACCGCATGTTGCAAAGCCGCGACCTGTCTTTCGACCCCCTCGCCTCTCGCGCGGGTCTGGGCCAAATCCTCTTGAGCGGCTTGCACACCCTGCATGGCCTGTCGCAAGCTGCTTTCCAGACCTTCCATCTCGGTGCGCGGGATTAAACCTCGCGCAAACAGAGTCGCCCCTTCGTCACGCCGTCGCTTCGCCTCTGAATGTTGCGCCTGCACAGCCTCCAGACTGCGCTTCGCATTTCGCATCTCTGTTCCGGTGGACCACTGCTGCATCTTGTCGGCTGCGGCTCCGGCCTGAAGATAGCTGATACGGGCCTCGATATTGCGATGACGGATATCGGCTTCGCTCAGTCGAAAAAGCAACTGCCCCTCTTCGACGCGATCACCAAACACAAACCCGATATCCTCGACTGCCGCTTCGGAAGGCGACAGGATTTCTACCTGTTCGCCCGGCACAATCCGTCCCGAGAATGATTGAGTCACGACAAAAGGCCCTCGCGTGACCGTATGGCTGGCCAGTTCAGCAGGTGCCGTTTCACCATTTCTGCCGACAAAACCCAGCAACAACAGCACCGTCGCCGCCAGCACCACACCCGCCATCCAGAGGCTAGGCTGGCGTCTTAACGTTCCAAGGAGATTTGCCATACGTCCAACGTTCTGCCTGTTTGCTGATCCAGCGCGGTAAGGGCATTCAGATAGGCGAGTCGTGCCGACAGGGCCTGTGCGTCGGCATTGCGTAAACTGGCCTGGAGCGACAGCACTTCGAAATTCGTCGCCCGTCCGGCCTGCAGGCGTTCGTTTTGCAGTTCCAGACTGCGCTGTACCAAAGCCTTTGCCCGCAAGGCCGCTTCCAGTTGACGCCAGCGCGAATGGACATCCGCTACAGCTTCGCGGACCTGCGCCTCGATACGCTCCAGATCGCCTTCAAGCGCCAGCTCCGATGTATGCAGGGCGGTTCGCGCCGCCATGACATTGCGCCGCCCCGAAAAATCTCCCAACGGAATATTGAGCTGTAGGCCAACAGAATGGGATGACAGATCTGGCCCACCAGCATTGGCACTGAAACGGTCATAGCCCGCCACCACCGATACATCCCAAAGTCGGCTGTTTCGGGCCAGTTTTTCAGCCAGTTGCAGTTGTTCGATCCCCAAACGGCGTGCCTTGAGGTCACGCCGCCGCGCCATAGCTTCTGCAACAGCATGGTTGGGATCAATCTGCATCGCCTCAACGACAACCTCGTCTACGGCGGAAATCCGCATGGACGGATCCAGTGCCAGCAGGGTCAACAAGCGCACTCGAACCGTGTTAAGCGTCCGCTCGGCCTCAAGCAGCCCCACCTCCTGACTGGCCACTTCGGACTGGGTTTGTACGATGTCAGCCGCCGCCATCCGGCCTGCATCAATCAGAAGCTGGTTCGTCTCCAACAGGGCTTGGCTGCGTTCCAGCGACAGGCGGGCCAGTACCCGTCTTTCCTGAGCTTCGATCAGGTCACGATAGGCATAGGTGACCTGATCGATCAAACCGGCCACCGCCTCTTCTTCACGCAACCGGGCCAGTTCCGCATCCAGATGGGCCTGTCGCAGCGGTGCCATGTTCACATCCAAGCCTGCACCCTTCAAAAGAGGTTGCCGCACGGTGGCCGAAAAACTGTCGGATGCCTCTACGTCTCCATCCAGCGGTCCCTGTCGAGACCAAACCAGCGCCGCCGATGTGCCAACCGGACTGTGCCATGACAGGGTTGGCGATACGGCCCATTCTTCACTTTTCTCGACGGTGTCGGATTTACGCCGTATGGCCGAAACAGCCACTCCTCCCGATGGCCAATAGGCACGGTGCGCCAGAAAAAGATCAAACCGGTCCAGCACGCGCCACATACGCAGCGAGCGCAGATCACGATTATCCCTGAGCGCGAGTGTAACCGCTTCTTCCAAGCCGATATCGAGATGGTTTTGTGTCGTGCCCGCCATTGCTGCCGGCGAAAACATGAGGGTCAAAAAACCTGCGACCGCTGCGATTTTACGCCTAGTCCGCACGCAAAGCCTCCACCGGTAAAATCCGTGAAGCCGAAACCGCCGGATGGATGCCGAACACCAAGCCCACTCCTCCCGCAATGCCTGTCCCCCACACCAAAACCATCGGATCGAACGCAAACCTGATCGGCAGGAATGCACAGCCTAGACCCGTGAGCGCGACACCGGCGAGTGCGCCTAGAAATCCGCCGCCCAGCGACAAGGCCACCGCCTCGACCATGAATATGAAAACGATTTCCGTTGGTGTGGCTCCGATGGCTGCCCGCAAGCCGATCTCTCTACGGCGCTCCATCACCGACATCAGCATGACATTCATCACCCCCACCCCGCCCACCAGCAAAGAAACCGACCCGATGGCGACCAAAACGGCAGACATCAGATTCATCTGGCTGTTCATCGCCGCAATCATTTCCTTAGGAGTGCGGACGCTGACAGCGTGCCCCTCAGAGCCGAGCCTCTGCTGGATGGCCGTGGCCCAGTACGCAGGATCGCTGTCCGGCTGTATGCGGATCAGTACATGACTAAAGCCGGTGCGCGGCATGATCCGGCCAGAACATTCCGGACCAATAAAAACCGTCTCGTCCGGCGAAACAGGGTTCAAGGCCTGTGGTTCATAGGACGGAAGCAGGCCCACAACACGCAAGCCATAGCTTTCGACATAGGCAATATCGCCCAATCGGGCACCGCTCTCTTTTGCCAGCCGAGCCCCCAGAACCGCCACGCTGTTACATCCGTCAATCTTGGACAGGGCACGTCCGCTCTCCGGATAGAGCGATAAAATCTCGAGGGCATTCTGCGATGCCGCCACTACCGACGCCTGCTCGCTCAAGCGACCGATATAGATTTGGTTGCGACTGACAGCCATCGGTCCGGCCGTCAGCACTTGTGTATCTTGTGCCAGCACGGCTTGTAACCGGACAGGGTCCAGCCACTTCTGTCCCGTTTCATCGGCAATAATCTGGACCGTATTGACCCCGATCTGCTCAAAACGGGCCAGAACCTCGGTTTTGGCGATATGGGCAAAGCTCATCAGCGCCACGATCGAGGCCGAGCCAATCATGACACCCAACAGGGCCAGCACAGAACGGCGACCTTGTGACCGAAGCCCGGAAATGGCCTCTCCCGCCATTTGCAGCCACACGCTTTGCCTAAAGCCCCCCATGATGCCCTATCCCGCCCCAGTTTGAACGATGCGTCCGTCCTGCATCACCACTGTGCGATCGCAAGTTCTGGCCAGTTTTTCATCATGGGTGACCATCAGTATGGACACACCCGTTTCGCGATTGATGCGACGCAGCAGTTGCATGACCATCGCTCCGCTTTCACTGTCCAGATTGCCTGTTGGCTCGTCCGCAAGAATAAGGCGCGGTGAGGATACCAATGCGCGCGCTATGGCCACCCGCTGACGCTGCCCGCCGGAAAGTTCATCGGGCTTGTGATACAGTCGTTCGGCCAATCCCACTTTTTCCAGCTGAGCCATAGCCGCATCACGGCGTGCGGTCTTTCCCATACCGCGATGCACCAGAGGCAGGGCCACATTTTCCCACGCCGATAAACGCGGCAGCAGATGGAATGACTGGAATACAAAGCCGATCAATTGGTTACGGATACGCGCTGTTTCATAGGCATTCAGCCCCGTGACGCATTGTCCGGCCAGTTCGATATGCCCGTCGGATGGCCGATCCAGCAGCCCCACCAGATTCAACAGAGTGGATTTGCCTGATCCAGAAGCACCGGTCAGAGCCCACATCTGTCCTGCAGGCATAAGAAAACTAACCCGGTCCAGAACCTGTGTTCTGGACCGGGCCGGGCCATAGCCATGGATGATGTTCTCTAAACGCACCATGACAAACCCTTTGACCACCGGCGCTGGCAGGCCACCGGCGGTCGTTACCATCAGGTGATGTTGATCGAGACAGACGGGTTGCTGGACTTCAGCTTGCCCGCAATCACGCAAGCCTTGGGAGCGCCCAGGCTGGTGCCCGGAACAGTGCTGTTGACGGTGGCTTCTTTGTTGGTGTTATCCCAGGCCACGACCAACGTACCCGCACAGTTACCGGTCAGGGTATTGGCGCGGAAGTTGGCAATCGACAATTGGGTGGCAGCCGCGCCCGACGGCGAAGTCGGGGCCGTAGCCGAAATCGGCCAGTTGAAGTTGGCAAGGATAACCGAAGAGCACAGGGCGCTGGAATTTGGTGCCAGTGAACCACCGGTGATGTTGGCATTACCGGCTGCATCCACCGCCACATTCAGGGTCAGCAGGCAGTTCAGGGTCACGCTCTGCGAAACCGTTACAGCACCCGTAAGGGTGAAGGTGCTTGGGTTCGGGGTGACAATAGTTCCAGCAAAGGCCGGAGCGGCACCCGCCATCATGGCGATAGCGGCAAGCGAAGCGATGATGCGTTTCATTTTGTTATCCTTCCCTACAACCTCCGATTGAGGTCAAACTTAGCATTCCACAATCTACAGTTGAGTCAACAGACATAATATCTATTAATTTTAGTATGATAGAATTTTAGCCCGGAATGATATTCTCTCTAGGGTTGTAAATATCGCCAAAAAATAAGGGCCCCGCATAAGCGGAGCCCCTTAAGGTTTGGCAGTTGAATAAACCTATTCGGCGTCGATTCTCACCAGCAGGGCTTCGACCTGAACCTGATCACCGGCAGCGCAGTTCAGCTCCTGAACCACACCGTCGAAGGGTGCGGTCAGGGTGTGTTCCATCTTCATGGCTTCAAGGGTCAACAACTTCTGCCCCTTGGTAACATTGTCACCAGCAGCCACCTCGACGGCAATCACACGGCCCGGCATGGGGGCGAGGATGGAGCCGGAGCTGACACCACCGTCTGCACCACCAATCGCGCGCCACGGCTTCAAGATCAGACGCTCGCCGCCTTCGTTAAGAACGATCTGACGTAGTGCCGGACCATCGGAAGGTTCGCCCAGTTCAACGTTGAAATCGCGACCGAACTGATCGGCCAGACGCATCTGGCGTTTGGACGGTGCATTCAGGCGAATACCCGAAGTGGAAGCCCAAGGCCCTTGCCCGCCACCGATCAGTTCGGCGGCGGCCAGTTGCAGACCCTCGACCGACGGCTCGGGACGCGTGGTCAGCGCTTCCAGCTTGCGACCGATCAGGCCGGTATCGACCGTACCGGCGGCAAACTGTTCATCGCCCAACACGCGATAGAGGAAGCCCGCATTGGTGATCAGCGGACCACACTCGCCTTCATCAAGCGCAAAGCGCAGGTCGGCAATCGCCTCTTCGCGCGTGTCACCGTGAACGATCAGCTTGGCGATCATCGGGTCATAGTGCGGGCTGATTTCCGCGCCCTCTTCCACGCCAGTATCGACGCGCACCAGATGGTCGGGATAGTCGAACACATCGAGGCGACCAATCGACGGCAGGAAGCCCTTGGTCGGGTCCTCGGCATAGAGGCGAACCTCCATAGCCCAGCCATTGATCGACAGCTCGTCTTGGCGTTTCGGCAGCGCCTCGCCAGACGCGACGCGCAGTTGCCATTCGACCAAATCAACGCCCGTGATCTCTTCGGTCACAGGGTGTTCGACCTGCAGGCGGGTGTTCATTTCCATGAACCAGATGCGGTCGGCGCGCAGGTCTTCCGAGCCATCGGCGATGAACTCGATGGTGCCAGCGCCGCGATAGTCCACGGCCTTGGCGGCGCGAACAGCAGCGGCGCAAAGCTCGGAGCGCGTGGCCTCGTCCATGCCGGGGACCGGAGCCTCCTCGACCACCTTCTGGTGGCGGCGTTGCAGCGAGCAGTCGCGCTCGAACAGGTGGACGACATTGCCGTGGCTGTCGCCAAATACCTGTACCTCGATGTGGCGCGGCGACAGGATGTATTTCTCGATCAGCACATGGTCATTGCCGAACGAAGCCGCCGCCTCGCGCTTGCACGAGGCCAAAGCGTCAAGGAAATTCGCCGCCTGTTCGACCAGACGCATCCCCTTGCCGCCACCACCGGCTACAGCCTTGATGAGGACGGGAAAGCCGATCTTGTCGGCCTCGGCTTTCAGGTGATCCGGCTCTTGGTTGTCACCCATATAGCCCGGCGTGACGGGCACACCGGCCTCGGCCATCAGCTTCTTGGCGGCGTCCTTCAGACCCATGGCCGTGATGGATTTGGGAAGCGGGCCGACCCAGATCAGGCCCGCATCCATAACAGCCTGAGCGAACTCGGCATTCTCGGACAGAAAGCCATAGCCGGGGTGGATAGCCTCGGCGCCCGTCTGTTTGGCGGCGGCGATGATCTTGTCACCGACCAGATAGGATTCACGCGTCGGCGCAGGGCCGATATGCACAGCCTCGTCAGCCATACGAACGTGCAAGGCCTCGGCATCGGCGTCCGAATAGACGGCCACGGTGCGGATACCCATGCGGCGGGCGGTGCGGATGACGCGGCAGGCGATTTCGCCACGGTTGGCGATCAGAACAGATTTCATCATCGGCTTACATCCGGAACACACCAAAGGAAGGACGATCGGCAATGGGGGCCTGTAGCGCGGCCTCCAGAGCCAGACCCAGCACGTCGCGGGTCTGCACAGGGTCAATCACCCCGTCGTCCCACAAGCGGGCGGTGGCGTAATAGGGGTTACCCTCGTCCTCGTATTTCTGGCGCACCGGAGCTTTGAAGGCTTCGGCCTCTTCCGGCGTCCATTTGGCCGCGTCGCGGTGCACAGTCGCCAGAACGCTGGCCGCCTGTTCGCCGCCCATCACGCTGATGCGGCTATTGGGCCAGGTGAACAGGAAGCGCGGAGAGTAGGCCCGGCCACACATGCCGTAGTTACCAGCCCCGAAGCTGCCACCGATCAGGACGGTGATCTTGGGCACATTGGCGGTGGCCACAGCTGTCACCAGCTTGGCGCCATGCTTGGCGATGCCCTCAGACTCATACTTACCGCCGACCATAAAGCCGGAGATGTTCTGCAGGAACAGCAGCGGGATTTTGCGCTGGCAGGCCAGCTCAATAAAGTGCGCACCCTTCTGGGCGCTTTCACTGAAAAGCACGCCGTTGTTGGCCAGAATGGCCACCGGCATGCCGTGGATGTGGGCAAAGCCGCACACCAGAGTGGTGCCGTAAAGCGATTTGAACTCGTGGAACTCCGAAGCATCCACCAAACGGGCGATTACTTCATGCACATCATAGGGTGCACGGACGTCTTCCGGCACGACGGCATAGAGGTCTTCGGCGGCATATTTCGGCTCGACCGGCTCGCGCAAATTCACATTGGCGAACACCGGCGGCGGCAGGGTAGCGACGATGTCGCGCACGATGGTCAGGGCGTGTTCGTCATTGTCGGCGACGTGGTCGACGACGCCAGACTTGCGACCATGGACCTCGGCCCCGCCTAGGTCCTCGGCGCTGATGACCTCGCCCGTTGCGGCCTGAACCAGCGGCGGACCGGCAAGGAAGATGGTGCCCTTGCCGCGCACGATAACCGTCTCGTCCGACATAGCCGGAACATAGGCACCGCCTGCGGTACAGCTGCCCATCACACAAGCGATTTGGGCGATGCCCTTGGCGGACATCTGGGCCTGATTGAAGAAGATGCGGCCAAAGTGGTCGCGGTCGGGGAAGACCTCGGCCTGATTGGGCAGGTTCGCCCCACCGCTATCGACCAGATAGACGCACGGCAGATGGTTCTCGAGAGCGATCTCTTGGGCGCGAAGGTGCTTCTTCACCGTCATCGGGAAGTAGGTGCCACCTTTGACGGTGGCATCGTTGCACACGATCATGACCTGACGGCCCGACACACGACCGATACCGCAGATCATACCCGCTCCCGGCACCTCGTCATTATAGAGGCCGTTGGCGACCAGTTGGCCGATCTCGAGGAACGACGAGCCGGGGTCCAGCAGGCGCTCGACCCGCTCGCGTGGCAGCAGTTTTTCGCGGGCCACATGGCGCTCGCGGGACTTCTCGTCACCGCCCAGCGCCGCCTTGGCGACCTTGGCGCGAAGTTCCTCGGCAAGCTGGCGGTTGAACGCCGCCCGCGCCTTGGCCTCGGCACTATCGACATTGACCATGGAGGTCAGAACAGGAGCCGTCATCAACCTATCCTCAGCGTGCGCCGATCAGCTCGCGGCCGATCAGCATGCGACGGATTTCATTGGTGCCCGCGCCGATATCCATCAACTTGGCATCACGCAGGTAACGCTCGACCGGCCAGTCCTTGGTGTAGCCGGCACCGCCCAGCGCCTGAACAGCTTCGGCGGCCGTACGGAAGGCGTTTTCCGAGGCCAGCAGCACACAGCCCGCCGCGTCATAACGGGTGGTCTGGCCCGCATCGCAGGCACGCGCCACGGCGTAGGAATAGGCACGCGCCGACTGCAGCGCGACGTACATATCGGCCACCTTGGCCTGCATCAGCTGGAAGGCGCCCAGCGCCTTTCCGAACTGCTGGCGCTCGCGGACATACGGGATCACCGTATCCAAGCAGGCCTGCATGATGCCCAACTGGATGCCCGACAGCACCACGCGCTCATAGTCCAGACCCGACATCAGAACACCGACGCCGCCGTTCAGCGGGCCCATGATGTTCTCTTCCGGCACGAAGCAGTCCTCGAACACCAGCTCTGCCGTCGGCGAGCCGCGCATGCCCATCTTGTCGATCTTCTGGCCGATCGAGAAACCGGCAAAGTCCTTCTCGATCAAGAAGGCGGTGATGCCACGGCTGCCCGCTTCCATATCGGTCTTGGCATAGACCACCAGCGTGTCGGCATAGGCCGAGTTGGTGATCCAGAACTTGGTGCCGTTCAGGCGATAGCCGCCGTCCACCTTGTCGGCGCGCAGCTTCATGCTGACGACGTCCGAACCGGCATTGACTTCCGACATGGCCAGCGAGCCGACGTGTTCACCCGACACCAGCTTGGGCAGGTATTTGTCTTTTTGTTCCTGCGTACCCCAACGGTGAATCTGGTTCACGCACAGGTTGGAATGCGCGCCGTAGGACAGGCCCACAGACGCCGAGGCGCGCGAGACTTCTTCCACCGCGATCACATGGTCCAGATAGCCCAGACCCAGACCGCCCCACTCCTCGGCCACGGTCACACCGTGCAGACCCAGTTCGCCCATGGTCGGCCACAGATCACGCGGGAACCAGTCCTCGGCATCCACCTTGGCCGCCAGAGGTGCAATCACCTCGTCGGCAAAGCGGGCCGTGGTTTCACGGATCATCATGGCACTTTCGGTCAGGCCGAAATCAAAATCGGGCGTGGCGCGCATGGGACTGTGTCCTTGTTCTCGTTGAGCGTTTCCTAGGGACGGATGCTAACGCGGTGGATCGCTTCGGATAAATGGAAACTTCGTGAAGTTTCAGATAGATTTTTTCTATGTTGAAACGCGCTCACATCCGCCAATTCCTCGCTGTCGTCGATAGTGGCAGCTTTACGCAGGCCGCCGCGAGAGTGCGGATCACCCAGCCAACCCTGTCGGTCGGGATTGCCGAGCTGGAAAAAGAGGTCGGGGCCAAACTGTTCATCCGTGACCGCAAGCATGTACGCATCACCGAGGCCGGTGCGCGGCTATTGCCTATCGCGCGCCAACTGGAACAGGGGTTTCGCGCCGCAGAATCCTTGAGCGACAGCACCGAAAACCACTGGCCGCAAATCCGGTTGGGCCTGTTGCAATCGGTTGCCGGTGCCATGGCGCAAAAGGTCATGCAGGCGCTTTGCCCCGACTATGAGCCGGAACTGGTCGAAGGCCCGAACCACGAACTGCGCACCATGCTGGCCTCGGGGCGCATTGATGTGGCCCTGACCCTGTTGCGCCCTGAAGACATCGAGGCGGGCGCTCTGCCCTTGCTCAGTGAGCCTTATGTGATGCTGGTGCCCGCCGGACATGCGCTGGCCGGGCAGACCGATGTGCCACCCGATGCCTTTGCTGCCGATGTGATGATTGCCCGCCGTTCGTGCGAGCGGCTTCAGGACACCAGCCGCTTCTTCACCCGCAACGGCGTGCGCCCGCGTTTTGCCCTGCGCAGCGACAATGACGACCTGTGTATACGTATGGTGGCGGCAGGGCTGGGGATTACCACCGCGCCCTTATCGCTACAGATCGAAGGCACCCAAGCGGTCAGCATTGCCGGATATGATTTCCAGCGCACTCTGGGTCTGATCGGTGCATCGCCCGAACAGGCCGACAGCGTGGCCGATATCCACGCCCTGCTCGCACCGGCGTTTATCTAAAGAAAAAGGGCGGAGACTTTTAAAGTCCCCGCCCCTTCTTTGTCGTTCTCTACCGGATCAGAAGGTCCAGCGGACGCTGACCTTGGCCGAGTGGATATCGGTGACCTTGCCCAGTTGGCCTTCATAGCCCGCCTCGAAGGTGACACCGCTATCGGTCTGGACGCGGGCGTCGAAACCGAGGTTCCATGCGGCGCTGTCCAGCGGCGTGGTGATCATGGCCGGATCAGAGCTTTCTGCCGAACCGATGAACTGGATCGGCAGATAGATGCCGTCTTCCGAGCGGTGAACGCGGCCCGCTGTCAGGGCGAACGAAGCGTTCACGCCTTCTGCCGGATCGAAGTTCACGCCGGTCGTCACCTTGGGTTCGATCGAGCCGATATACTGGGTGTCGGACAGGACGCGCGCGCCCAGCCCCTGCCAGCCATTTTCCTCGAACGCACCGCTACGCAGCGCCGTGCCCAGAACCTGAACCGCCGGTCGCATGTAGAAGTGGCCCGAACGGATGGTGTGGCCCAGCTCTGCTCCCAGTTGGGCATAGCCGTTTTCGCCCTTGGACTTGGCGTGCATGGTGTCGAACACATAGCCATAGCGCTGGCTTTCCAGCCATTGCCAGCCACCCGTCGCCGTCAGGCGCAGGTCCGTGCCCTGTGCCCACGAACGGTGCGCACCGATGCCCAGATCGAAGCCGTCGCCCTGGGTATTCATGCGACCACGATCGACCGTCTGACGCGCGAGGCTGTTATAGCCACCCGATACAGACAGGGTCCAATCGGCGTTCAGACGTTGCTCCATGCCGACGCGGGCATTGAACACGCGGCTGGTGGCACCGAAGTATTCGCCGGTGGCTTCCTGATCGATGGCGGAGGTCGAACCTACGCCCCACAGGCAGCGATCCAGCGCCGTCTCGCGGGTCAGGCCGCAACCGAACATCTGGTCCGCAAAGGCGGTGGCACCAAAGTATTGCGTCTGCATCGACGCTACATGGCCCTCGGGGTTCAGCTCGTTGAAGATCGACTGGTAGAGGTCTTCCTGACCGGACACCATATTGCCCAGCGCCGCCATCAGACGACCAATGCCATTGGCACCGCCCTCTTGCAGGGCCGAGTCCATATGGCCGCCCAGACGGCGCTCGTTCGGTCGCATCTGGTCAAGGCCGAAATCGCTGTCCACGATCAGGTGAACGCCTTCGCTATCGCCCTTGAGGCTATAGTTCAGGGCCAGGGTCGAGGCGATATTGTAATCGCCAACCGAGCCTTCACCCCCCGTCGCAAACAGGGTCAGCGGACCGGCATTTTCCAGCCACAGCAGGTTCACGCCGATCTCGCCGGAAACAGATGCATTGCCGGTGATGTTGAGGCGATCCGAGCCATAAGGGCCGAAGGCCACATCAAACAGCGACTTGCCGCTGGCGGTCTGAACGAAGTGGCCGTCCAGTTCCACGGTCGAGATGACACGGGCACCGTAATAGACGTTGTTCTTGGCCTCGACCAAGCCGTCCAGATCGCCGAAGGTTTCCCCCGCCGCCAGATCCAGCGGCCAATCCGTGCCTTCCAGACCCAGACGCAGCAGACCGTCATTGGTGAAGGTCGCCTCGCCACCCGCTGCAGGCACAGCCTGACCCGACACCGCACCCGTTGCCATACGCGACAGCGGGCTGTCGCGCAGGATGATGCGGTCAAAGGTCAGGAAGGTCGCACCTGCACTGTTCAGGAAGCGGTTATCGCCGCCCGACAGGTCGATATTGCCGAACACCAGACCGTTGTTGACGATACGGTCATTGCCCGCCCCGCCCAGAATGGCCATGCCGCTGACAGCCGACAGCGAGGTGTTGGTCGTGACAAGGTTGTCCGCGCCACCCAGCAACTGTATGCCGACACCTGTGCCCGAGCCACCGCGTACGACATCGGCCAGATTGACCGTGATATCGCCAGCACCATCCAGACCCTCGCTCTGGGCCAGCACGCCAACCGAGTTCAGACCGGCGGCATAGATGATACCGGCAAAGTCCAGATTGATGGACGACCCAGTACCTGCACCGCCTGCCGATCCGGCAAAGCGACCATCGACCCAGCCGCCGCCGCCGCCCAGAGACTGGGCCACAACGCCATAGCTGTTGTCGCCGGTCACCACGACTGCATCGGACTGCACGAAGCGGATGGCTCCGCCATTACCGCTGTTGTCGCCCGACAGGTTCAGCGCGCCGTCTGACGCACCGAACACGGCACCGCCGCCGCCGCCAATGGATTGCAGCATCAGGCCGTGGGCCATGTTGCCGCTGGTGAAAATGCCGCCATTGTGGATCAGGTCGATAGCACCGCCATCACCCGATACCCCGTGGGTGCCGCCCAGCGTCAGGTCTGCACCGTTCACACCCGACAGCCGGATTTCACCACCGCCTGCACCGATGGATTGCAGCAGCAAGCCAAGCGCATTGTCACCAAAGGTCTGGGTGCCACCGCTATAGGTGCCGGTGATGCCCGAGGCATCGGCACCGCTGCCGCCCTGCGCGCCCAGTGTCGCCACCAGACCCGTATTGATCGCAGGCAGTTGCACGACCATCGAGCCGCCGCCGCCGCCAATCGATTGCAGCACCGAACCGAAGCTGAGATCGCCACGCGTGACGACTGCGCCGTCTTGGTTACGGTTGATCGCGCCGCCTGTTTCGCTCTGGCTGTTGGCTGCGCCCAGTTCGAGGCGGACCGTATCCATGGCCGCGCCGTCTGCGGCCGTGACAGTCATCACGCCGCGACCGCCGCCGCCACCGATAGCCTGAGTCAGAACCCCAGTCGAAAGATCGCCGAATGCCGCCAGTGCGCCCGTATGGGTATTGGCGATGTCGGCTGCACGGTTGTCGTTACCGTCCATACCACCCAGCACCACATGGAAACCGGTCGCCAAAGCACCGATCTCGTTCTCGATGGAGGCCAGATCGACATTCATCGACAAGGTACCGCCACCGCCGGACAGCGACTGGGCAAAGTCGACAACCGCGTGCTCGCCCGCTGTCTGGAAGGTACCGGTCGTGTTCACCGTCACCTTACCGGCATTCATGCTGGTGGCTTTTATAGCGCCTACACGCACAGCGATGACCGGGTCTTCTGTAGGCTTGATGCCGATCTTGCTGACATAGGGCACGCCCGGCATGCCGATGACACCGGCCAGATCCAGCGCCAGCGAACCGCCGCCGCCATTGATGCTCTCGGCCTTGATAGCCACGGCACCATTCCCCAGCACGGTAATGTCGCCGGAGTGGTCAACCACCACCTCGCCACCAATACCGCCCGAGCCGCCACCTAGATTACCCAGAGCAAACGCCGCCGTATTCGACAGGGCCGTAGAGATCAGTCCCGATGCTGTCGTGGACAGACCAAAGCCGAAATTGGCGTTACCGCCACCGCCGCCGATGGATTGGGCCACAATGCCGTGGGCATTGGCACCTTCGGTCAGGATAGTGCCGCTGTTATTGACGTAGACACGTCCACCGTCACCACCCGAACCACCAAAGCCGCCTACACTGGCCATAGCCGAACCGGCTTTGGGATTAAGGATAGCATTGGCTGCAATGGACAGACCGCCATTGCCGCCGCCGCCACCGACCGACTGGGCCAGAATGCCATAGGCATCCGCGCCTTGGGTGTAGATCACGCCGGTATTCTCGACATCGACACGACCGGCCTTGTTACCGCTGCCGCCCATGCCGCCGAGATTCAAGGAAGCGATAATGCTGTCCTTGGTTACCACGCCGGTTTGTACGCTCAGCACGGACGAGCCATTACCGCCGCCACCACCGATGGACTGGGCCACAATACCGTGGGCTGCATCGCCTTCGGTCAGGATGGTGCCGCTGAACTCTTCACCGGCCACGGCATGGTTGCGCACGATGACATTGCCACCGGTGCCGCCTGTGCCGCCCGAGCCACCAATATTGGTGACCAAACGCTTGGATTCCTTGTCACCGCCCGCCGCAAGGATGGTCATCGACATAACCATGCCGCCATCACCGCCGCCGCCGCCGATGCTGTTGGCACTGATGCCAGACGCGCCTGCGCCCTTGGTGTAGATCAGGCCGGTATTGGTCACATCAACCAGATCACCGGCACCACCTTCACCGCCGCTGCCACCAATATTGACTTCAAGGGCATTGTTTTCGTCCCAGCCCTGAAGCGTCGCCGCCACAGACGAACCACCGATACCGCCGCCGCCGCCGATTGACTGGGCGCGGATACCAAAGGCTTTTTCACCGGCCGTCAGGATCTTGCCGCTGTTATCGACAAAGACCTGACCACCAAGCGCACCTTCGCCACCGGTGCCGCCAATGGACATTGTCATGGTGTTCTGGGCGTCACCCTTGCCACCACGGATCTGGAATCCGATGGTGCGGGTCGAGCCACCCAGACCGCCGCCGCCGCCAATGGCCTGCGCCAGAATACCGTCCGAGCCGCTGCCTGCGGTTTCGATCAGGCCCTTGTTCGCAACGAACACATCGCCCGATTCAGCGCCTTCGCCACCATTGGCCCCGACCGAGAACCATGCGCCCGAACCCGACAGGAACAGGGTGGCACTGGCCGAGCCGCCAATACCGCCGCCGCCGCCAATCGATTGGGCCAGAATGCCACGCGCGTCATCACCACCCGTATAGATGATGCCATCCGTATTCACCCTGACATCGTCCGAGACAGCGGCAACACCGCCCTCGATACCAATCGAAACGCTGCCGGTCTTGGACTGGCTATCACCATTTTCCTTGGTGCTGCCGCTGACAGCGATCACACCCGAGGTGCCGCCGCCGCCGCCAATCGACTGGGCAACAATAGCATCAGAGTTATCACCCTGGGTGATAATGCGGCCATCGACATCGACCGTAACCTTGCCACCTTCGCCACCGGTTCCACCCTGACGGCCCAATGTGGTGCTGAGAGAAGAGTGGGCAAGAATACCCACAGCCATGTCCGTGCCGACATTGCCGCCACCACCACCGATCGATTGCGCCAGAATACCGCGCGACAGATCACCTTGCGTGAAGATGTCACCGCGATGTTCAACATTGACTGTGCTGCCCGAACCGGCTGCGCCCGTATCGCCACCGATCGCCACGTTAAGGGCCATCTTGGCATCCTTGAACAGGGCCAGACCGATATTGAACGCCGCATTACCGCCTCCGCCGCCGATCGACTGGGCCACCAGACCATCCGACATCTTGCCGTTGGTTACGATGGTGCCGTTATGGCGCACGTCCACCGCATCTCCAGAGCCGGCACCGGCCCCTGCGCCACCCACGGCCATCAAGACGCCGTAGCCTTCGCCTTGCTGCTTGTCGCCCTTGAGCTTCACACCCAGAACAAGGTTATGACCGGCATTACCGCCGCCACCGCCAATCGACTGGGCCATCAGGCCAACAGCATTGTCGCCACCCGTCATGATAACGCCCGGAGTGGCTGCGCCGCCATTGGCCGTATCCAGCCCGCGATTGACGGTTACAGCACCGCCATCACCGCCGCTGCCGCCGGAACCGCCCATACCGAACGCAATAGGCGAGCCGTCATAGGACATGGCCGCCGTCGCATTGATGCCACCGGCACCACCGCCGCCGCCAATCGACTGGGCAATGATGCCGCCGCCCCCATTGGCATTTTCATGGGCGACGAAATTGACCGCCCCTTCACTATCCGTGACCAGTTCGCCACCGGCGAAAATATTGCCAAGGCTGGTAAAGTTCACATCACCGGCATGGTCACTGGCCCCGCCGCTGCCGCCGATACCGGCTGCGATGGAATAGGAATCCTTGTCTGCATTGGACAAAGAGGCCGAGACATTCAGACCGCCAGAACCGCCCCCGCCCGAGATGGACTGGACCAGCGCACCGACCGCATCGCGGCCTTCGACCAGAATATTACCCGAATGATAGCCGGTCACATTCTGACCGAGGCCGCCGCCGCCGCCAAAGCCACCCAGACCAAAGACAAGGGTCGCTTCCTTTTTGTCCGATACAGGACGGATCGAGCCGGACACATTGATGGCACCGGCACCACCGCCGCCACCAATCGACTGTAGCAACAGGCCGCGTGACAGATTTCCGGTCGCAAACAGGTCCGCAAAGACGGTGCTGTCTACCGTATCAGCGTCACCGCCTTCACCACCAAAGCCGCCGATACCAAGTGTCAGCGAGCCTTCCGTAACGATACCGCCCGATACATTGAGGCCGCCGTTACCGCCACCACCGCCAATCGACTGGGCGATCACCGCCGAACGATTGTCGCCCATAGCCTGGATCTGCACCGCTGCACTGGCCACACCAACCTTCAGGTTGACCTTGCCCCCATTACCGCCATCGCCGCCAAAGCCGCCGACACCGCCTACAAAGGCACGCCCTGCGCCCGAGCCCTTCTTAGCCAGTGACAGTACGCCAGTGACATTCAGGCCGCCCGAGCCACCGCCGCCGCCCACGGACTGCGCCAGAATACCATTCGAGCCATTGGCCCAGCCAGGCACCTGGATCGCTTTACCATCGGCGTCGATGTCATCGACATAGGCCATGTCGCTGGAACCCTTGGCCCAGACATTGCCCTGCACGTTACCCGTGACATTGCCCGCATCGCCGCCACCGCCGCCAAAGCCGCCGAGGCCAAAACCGATAGCCGTAGCCGACTGTTCGACCGTCAAGGCCACTGCGCCACTGACATTCAAACCACCGGCACCACCACCGCCGCCAATCGACTGGATCAGGACACCATCAGCGTTTTCGCCTTCGGTCTGGGTGTCGCCGATCCGCGTCAAATCGACATGACCCGCATCGCCGCCACCGCCGCCAAAGCCACCGATCCCGATAGCCCCCGCGCCATTGTTGCCTTTACCGACAGCAACGCTACCCGCGATGTTCATGCCACCCGAGCCGCCGCCGCCGCCAATCGACTGGGCACCGACACCGAACGAATTATTGCCTTGTGTCAGATAGTTGCCGGTAACATTGCCCACAACATCGGCACCATTGCCGCCAGCACCGCCGAAACCGCCCAGACCAAAGGCCAGGCTACCGGCAACGCCTTCCTTGGCCGTGACGCTGACGGCACCGGAGATGTTCATTCCGCCCGAGCCGCCACCGCCGCCCAGCGACTGCAGCAGACTGCCGTAAGCATTGTCTCCAAGGGTCGTGACATTGCCATCCAGCATGGCCGTGACCTTGGCTGCATTGCCACCATCACCGCCAAAACCGCCAATGCCGACAACCAGACTGCCTGCATTTTCTTTTGAAGCTGCAAGGCCGCCTGAAATATTCATGCCACCAGAGCCGCCGCCGCCGCCCAGCGACTGGGCCAGAATGCCGTAAGCGAACTCGCCGCGCGTGAAGATTGAACCGGTATGGTCCAGGTCCACAGTACCGGCCACGCCGCCGCCACCGCCAAAGCCGCCCATACCGAACACAGCATTGCCGGTTCCGGTCTTGGCAATCGAGACACCGGCCGAGACATTCATCCCGCCAGAGCCGCCACCGCCGCCAATCGACTGATAGGTCAGACCGAAGCTGTTGCTGCCTTCGGTATAGATGTCCGAACGCACAACACCCGAAACTGCCGATGCATTGCCGCCGTCACCACCGGCCCCGCCGATACCCACGACCACATTGCCCGAACCTTCGCCCGAGGCGCTGACACCGGCCGAGATGTTCATCCCGCCTGCGCCGCCGCCGCCACCGACCGACTGGGCCAGCACGCCGCCCGAATAGTCGCCTTCGGTGCCGATATAGCCGCTGACATCGGCCTGAACCGTGCCTGCATGGCCGCCAGTGCCGCCCGAGCCGCCAAGGCCGACCGTCACCGAACCGGCACCCTTGCCTGCGCCGCTGACGGAACCGGAGATGTTCATGCCCCCCGTACCGCCACCGCCGCCAATCGACTGGGCGGTAAAGGCCGTGGCATTATCGCCCTGGGTCAGGGCCGCAAACATATTGCCCTCGGCATCAAGGCCGCCCAGCGCCTTCAGGATTACAGCCTTGGCGTCACCGCCACCCGCACCATAACCACCGATACCGACGGTTACGGCCCCTGCGCCCTTGCCTGCTGCACCGACGCTTCCGGCGATATTCATACCGCCGTCACCGCCGCCGCCGCCGATGGACTGGGCCACGACGCCGCGCGAATTATCGCCCATGGTCTTGACCAGACCGGCGATGTCCACGCTGACCGTACCGGCCGCGCCACCTTCACCGCCGCCGCCGCCAAGGCCGACACCCACAGCGCCCGCGCCCTGACCGGCCGCGCCCACATTGCCGTTGATGTTAAAGCCGCCGGAGCCGCCGCCGCCGCCAATCGACTGGGCCAGAATACCCGTCGCATCGCGGCCTTCGGTCAGAACCGCCAGCGAAATGCCATTGGCATTGGCTCCGCCCGTCTGGTTCATAAACACATTGCCAGCGTCACCGCCGTGGTCACCTGTACCACCCAGCGCCACACCGATGCTGCCCGAGCCATAGCCAGAGGCCGAGACACCGCCGACGACATTGAAGCCGCCCGCGCCACCGCCGCCACCAACCGACTGGGCCGTGATACCGGTCGAGCCATCACCCTTGGTGATGACAGCCCCCGTCACATCCACGTCCACAGTGTCGGCATCACCGCCTGCACCGCCAGAGCCGCCAATACCGACATTGATCGTGCCCGAGCCATAGCCGGCCGCCGCAATACCGCCGACGACGCTAAAGCCACCGGCACCACCGCCACCGCCAATCGACTGGGCCAGCAGGCCGTTGGACATCGCACCTTCGGTCAGGATGGCGACCTCGAGGCCGTCAATAACCTTTGCAAAGGTCAGGTCCAGATCAACCGCACCGGCATTACCGCCGCCGCCGCCCGAGCCGCCGAGGCCCACATTGATCGCGCCTGCACCATAGGCTGCACCTGCAATACCGCCAGCTACACTAAAGCCGCCCGAGCCGCCGCCGCCGCCGATGGATTGGGCCACCAGACCCGAAGACATTTCGCCTGTGGTGGCAATCGTACCCAGAATGTCACCGGTAACATCGCCACCGACGCCACCCACACCGGCATTGCCGCCAAGGCTGACATTGATCGAGCCGGTGCCAAGACCACCACCGATACCACCGGCAACGCTGAAGCCGCCGTCACCGCCGCCGCCGCCCAATGATTGCAGCACAATGGCGCTGGCCATGTCGCCGGTCGTCAGGGTGTTGCCGATCATGTCGAAGGTGACAGTTCCGCCATCACCGCCACCGGCACCCGAGCCGCCAAGGCCCACATTAATGGTGCCCGATCCGAGACCGCCCGCAATACCACCCGTGACGTTGAAACCGCCAGAGCCGCCGCCACCGCCAACCGACTGGGCCAGAACCCCCGTCGAGAGATCGCCCTCGGTCTGGATATCGCCGGTAATATTGCCGATCACGGTGCCACCATCACCGCCGCCAGCACCATTGCCGCCAAGGCCGACGCCAACCGTTCCGGCCCCTACACCGCCCGCGATACCGGCGGCGACACTAAAGCCGCCGTCACCGCCACCGCCGCCGATCGATTGCATAACAATCGCCTTGGATGCCAACCCTTTGGTCAGCGCATTACCGATCTGCGTAAAGTCTACAAGGCCGCCATTGCCGCCTCCGGCACCATTGCCGCCAAGGCTGACATTAACGCTGCCACCACCGACACCGCCTGCAATACCGCCCGCAACCGAGAAGCCGCCAGAGCCGCCGCCGCCGCCAACCGACTGGGCCAGAATGCCCGTCGAGAGTGCGCCCTGTGTCTGGACGTCACCGGTCAGGTGACCGAAGACGTTGCCGCCGTGACCCCCACCCGCGCCAGAACCGCCCAAAGCCACACTTACGGTACCGGTGCCGACACCGCCACCGATGCCGCCCGCGACCGCGAAACCGCCGTCACCGCCACCGCCACCAATCGACTGCAGAACAACCGCCTTGGAGGCCAATCCTTCCGTCAGGGCGTTACCGATCTGCGTAAAGTCGACCAGACCGCCATTGCCACCACCGGCACCATTGCCGCCAAGGCTCACATTGACACTGCCGCTGCCGACACCACCACCGATACCCGCCGAGACGTTATAGCCGCCCGAGCCGCCACCGCCGCCCAGAGACTGGACCACAATGGCCGAGGCCAGATCGCCCAGCGTCTGCACTGTACCGTCGATATCGGCGGTCACGGCACCGCCATGGCCGCCACCGGCACCATTGCCGCCTAGGCCGACATTGATCGTGCCTGCGCCAAGACCGCCTGCAATGCCCGCAGAGACATTAAAGCCGCCTGCACCGCCCGAACCGCCGACCGACTGGGCAAGGAAGCCCGTCGAACCCAGGCCGTGGGTCAGGATGTCATGGGCGCTGGCATTGACGATACCGCCATGGCCGCCATTGTCGCCCGATCCGCCAAGGCCGACATTTATCGCCCCCGCACCAAGGCCACCGGCGATGCTGCCGGAAACATTAAAGCCGCCATTGCCGCCACCGCCGCCAATCGACTGGGCAACAAAACCACCGGACATGATGCCCTTGGTTTCAATCGTGTCGCCTGCATAGGCATCGACACGACCACCGGGACCACCTGCGCCGCCATTGCCACCAAGGCCTACCGAAACCGCAGCTGCGCCTAAGCCACCAGCGACTGCGCCACTGACGTTAAAGCCGCCATTACCGCCACCGCCGCCAACCGACTGGGCCACAAAGCCGGTCGAGAGATCACCTTCGGTATAGATTGTGCCGTGAACACCGGCATCGACCAAACCACCAGCGCCACCGCCGCCGCCATTGCCACCGATACCGATCGAGACACCGATACCGCCAATGCCGCCGGAAACCGAACCGGCTACGCTGTAACCACCGTTACCACCACCGCCGCCGACCGACTGGGCCACAAAGCCGCTGGCGATGTCGCCATAGGTTTCGATATTGCCGCGAATATCGCCGACGACATCGTTACCCGCTTCACCTTGGCCGCCATTACCGCCGATACCGACGCTGATGGCAGGCGCTGCAATACCGCCAACACTGGCCGCAACACTAAAGCCGCCATTGCCGCCGCCGCCGGAAATAGATTGCAGCAGGACGCCGGTCGAACCCAGACCCAGCGTTGTAATATCGCCGGTGTAATCGACATTGATCTTGCCACCACGGCCACCATTGGCACCTTCGCCGCCGATGGTTGCGGTTACAGCTGCACCTGCACCGCCCATCACACTGGCACCGATGCTGTAACCGCCGTTACCGCCACCGCCGCCAATCGTCTGGGCAATCAGGCCCGACGAGAAATCGCCGCGCGTGATGATATCACCGCCCGCATTAGTGGCTGTGATATTGCCACCCGTGCCGCCGGCACCACCATTACCGCCGATGCCGACTGATACGGCTGCACCGATCAAGCCCGTGACACTATTGGCGATGGTGAAGCCACCATTACCGCCGCCGCCGCCAATCGATTGCAGCAGGATACCCGAAGAATTGTGGCCACCTCTGTCTTCGGTTGTCGGGTCGTAAGTACCGGTATTGATATCCGCATAGCCGGTATAGTTGACCGTGCCGCCATTGCCGCCGCCCGCGCCATCACCACCAAGGGCCACGCTGACACTGGCGCCGACACCGACCGAGTTGGCAATCGCAAAGCCGCCATTGCCGCCGCCGCCGCCAATGGACTGCGCCATCACACCGTTCGAACGATCACCCTGGGTGCTGATCTTGCCCGGTGAGGCGCTGTTGGAGGACTGATTGATGGTAACATTACCGCCATGGCCGCCCCCTGAACCTTTGCCGCCAATAGCGACTGCCGTCAGGATACCCGACGCCGTGGTCGCGCCGCCGTTACCACCGCCGCCGCCAATCGACTGGGCCATGATGCCATGAGCATCTGCACCTTGGGTGTGCAACTCGCCAGAGTTATTGACGATGACAGTACCACCGGCACCGCCCGCACCACCATTGCCGCCCAGCGCCATAAAGACACCATTGGCATTGGCACCATCACCGCCGCCACCGCCAATCGACTGTGCCTGAATGGCGCTCGACATATTGCCGCCGGTCATGATGAGACCGCTGTTTGTCGCGGTTACAGCACCACCATCGCTCTTGACTGAACTAGAGCCGCCGACAGAGGCGTTGCCACCGGCGCCGCCAGAGCCACCTTTGGAGAATACGCCACCACCGGAACCGGCTGCACCGCCGCCACCACCGATCGACTGGGCCAGAATACCGCGCGAAAGGTCGCCGTCAGTGAAGATCTGGCCAGAATTGCCTGCCGTGACCGAGGCCCCGTTACCGCCCGCAGCACCGGAGCCGCCCAGAGCGACAAAACCGCCGGTGCTGCCACCTGCGCCGCCACCGCCGCCAATCGACTGGGCAAGGATGGCGTCAGAACCATGACCTTGTGTATCAATCAAACCGGCATTGCTCGCCGAAACCCACGAGCCGCTACCGCCGCCCGAGCCGGAGCCGCCCAGCGCCACAAGACCGCCCGAGTTACCGGCATCACCGCCGCCGCCGCCAATCGATTGGGCGACGATACCACGCGCGGCCTCGCCTTCTGTCTTGATAGAACCTGCAGCCCCGACAGTCACATCGACTGAACCGGCATTGCCGCCACCGCCACCATTACCGCCCAGAGCCACAAGACCGCCCGTGCCCTTGCCCGAGCCGCCGCCGCCGCCAATCGATTGCGCCAGAACGCCATGAGCGCCCGCACCTTCAGTTGCGACGCTACCGTTGATCGTCGCGTCTACACCAGAAGCAGAACCGCCCTTGGAACCAGAACCGCCCAAGGCAACCAGACCGCCCGACGTGCCCGCATTGCCGCCGCCACCGCCAATCGACTGGGCAACAACACCAACAGAGCCTGCACCTTCGGTAATAATACGGCTACCGGCATCGGTGGTGATTTCAACACGGCCTGCATTGCCGCCCTCGGCACCACTTGAGCCTAGTGCCGCAATCCCGCTGGTACGACCCGCATTACCACCCGAGCCACCAATCGACTGGGCGATGGCACCAAACGAACCATCTCCCTTGGTCAGGATGGTACCGCTGGCAATAGTCAGTTCGACATTACCGCCGTTACCACCAGAGCCGCCGCCGCCGCCAAAGGCGACAATGCCGCCTGCAGCACCGGCATCGCCACCTGTACCACCAATCGACTGGGCCAGAACACCGTGCGAAGCGTCGCCATGGGTCGTGATGTTCCCGCGGCTGGTTGCTTCCACATTGCCACCATTGCCGCCCCAGCCGCCGTTGTTGGAAGCCCCGAACAGGCCATAGGATGAGCCGCTGTTACCGGCACCACCGCCCAGCGACTGAACCAGAATACCGTGTGAGCCATCGCCGTGGGTGGTGATATCCTTGTCGATATCCGCGATAACATTACCACCGCTGGCCGCATTGCCACCGGCACCACCACCGCCTGTCGAAGCCCAGCCACGTCCCCCATCACCACCGACACCGGCCCGGCTTTGCACCACCACACCGTGCGAGCCATTTCCGGCCGTCGCTACCGTCCCTGCTCCATTGATCGTGACGTCAACATTGCCGCCGCTACCACCGCGTCCACCCGCCTTGCCGCCTCCGGCTAGGTTTAGATAGGAGCTGCCGCCCTTGCCGCCATTGCCGCCGATACTGGCGACAATAATGCCCGGTGCATTATTACCCGATGCCGAAACAACATTATCCGGAATGCTTATGGTTTGGTTGATCGTCCCGCCGGTTTGCCCTGCGCCACCTGATGATGCCGGGACAAAGATCGCCCCCGTACGACCATTGGAACCATTCTTGCCTTTGGCGATCACCGCTTCACGATTTTGATCGCCTGCACCGGGGATGACATCGGTTGAATGTTCATCAACGCCACCGCCCAGGTTTTCGAAGACAGTAACAGTGCCGACTATGACCTCCGGCGTCGCCGTCTGGCCGCTGCCCGACGCAGGCGTACCGTAAACAACGCCTGTAATAGCCTTGCCATTGCCATCTGTCGGGAAACCATTCACCCAGGTTACACTGGTGGTGGTCCCGCCTCCCTCGACGTTATAACGCAGGATAGTGCTACGCACTTCAGTCTGGTTGCCATTGGCATCATACTCGACACTGACCACAGCATCGGAGCCAACAGCAGGCGGCGTATAGACGAAATACTGGTTCTCGTTGCTGTCCTTGGCGACAAAGCCGTTGGCTACAACCTCCGTCACCTGCATGCTTATACCGGTCGTCGGATTGACGACTGTATCACCGACGCTTGCAGCCAATGCCACACCCGGCAAAGCCAGCAATGCGCCTCCGGTCAGGGCCGCAAATGCCTTCAATAGCGTCTTGATCGAAAGCTGATGACGTTCGGGCGTAACCTTACCGTTGCCCTTGGCCTGAGTGTCCATCAAGGCGACAAGGCGCTCCAGGCTGGCTCTTAGGCGGCGTGAACCCTGCGTATCTCTGGCAATGATATCGCCCAGAACCTCAGTGGCTTCAGCGCGAACGATCTGACGCAGCGCAGCATCCGTCGCCTGAACATCCAGATCACCGACAACACGGTCGATCAGGCCAGCAATCCGTTGCATTTCGCGCGAAGTCATTTTCATTTTCAGTCCCCAGTCCGCGCGCAACGGATGTTCGTTAGAACCCTAACCGCAGCACGCAACAAAGCCGCCCCAAAGGGCGGATAAATTTCAACCTGACTGCTAAATCTCTGCACGCGGCCGAACAACAGGACACGAAATGAAATTATATCTTTATTTTCAGTACTTTTTCTAACGTCTCAGCAAGTTTTCCATGCGTCTCACGTGTCTTGTTTTGACACTCAGACTATCGGCCTAGCGCATGGCCGCCAGCCAGCGGCTCCAGTCACTTTCGGAGCCCATATCTTTCATGCGATGGCCACGCCCTCGCGCCATCTGCCGGAAATCGCGCGGCGTCATGTCAAACAAATCCTTGAAGGCCGTGCTGTAGGTCGAGGCATTGGCAAACCCCCAGCGTTCGGCAATCTCTGCAATCGTCAGGTGGACCTTGGACGGGTCGATCAGGTCGTCGCGACTACGATGCAACCGACGCTGACGCAGATAATTAGCGAAACCGCCATAGCGACCCATCATCCGGTAAAGGGTGGCCCGCGAAATACCGAACGCCAGAGCCGTCTGCTCGACAGACAGCCGCAGGTCTTTCAAATGATCTTCAATATAACGACGCACCGGCAGCCATGCAGCCATCCGCACCGATGAAGCCATTTCCGGATCAATATTGCCGTTCAACGCCGCCGAGGCCATGGCCAGTGTCGGTCCCTGCATGGCCATGGCCTGGCCGGCCGTCATATTGGGCGCAGCATGGTACAGCGCCATCAAATGGTTGCGAAACAGGGCCGTCAAAGGATGCCTGCCCTGCAGTCTTTGTCCCGCCAGAGCATCCGGATCGATTAATAGCGGTTCCAGAACGCGTCGCGGCAAGACCAGATCAAACGATGTATAGGCCGTGGATTCCGTCTCGATGGCATGGGTCATGTCCACCATCAGCATATCGCCATTGGCAAACACCTGCTCGCCGCGCCGCGAACGCGCAACACGACTGCCCGAGACGTAGAACTGCATCATGTAGTAGTCGAGACTGTCACCCGCGATCAGGGCCGAGGTTCGCTCGGTCTTCTGGGCGCAGGTGGTAACACTGCCGAACATCAGCTCGCCGGCGTGGTAGGCATCGACGGTCGCATAGAAACTGGAATCTGTAATCGACGAGATCTGCCACACCGAAGCAGCCGTTTCGCGCCATATACCGATACGCGAATTCTCGGGCAAAAGGGAGGTGTCGAACACCGAACGTGCAATAGGTGCGCGGTTATCTGTCGCTTTGAGATCGGCTGAGGAAGCGCCCAAGATACACACCTGATTGGATTACAAACGCGAGGTAAATGATCGCCAAGTCGCGCCAAACCGATCAAGCGGCACGACAACCTTTACTGCGTTTTACATTTTTCCAGTCGGATAAGTATCAAGCCAAATATTACCCAGACCTTAATATTGATGGCTAACTACACCCTCAATGCCGAAAATCGGCCTTCTCACCGAATCAGGTTCCACCTAGGGTGGTGTGATAGGTCTTTTTCCCGAAATATGTATGTTCAGGCCCCCGAGGCGGCCCATGCCCCTGCCCGCGCCAGATCAGCCATAAAGTCCGCCTTGGCTCTGACCTGTTCGCGTGGGTCCGGATGTCGCAAAATATAGGCAGGGTGGTAGGTCACCAGAACGCGGCCTTGAGAGCCATTCAGAACTTGGCCACGTGTCTGCGATATATTGACGGCATGGCCCATAACACTGCGTGCCGCACTGGCCCCCATGGCCACCACCAGTTCGGGTTTCACAAAGGCGCGTTCATAATCCAGCCACCAGCGGCACAGCTCGATTTCCGATACGGACGGCGTGCGGTGCAGGCGACGCCTCTCCTTCACCTCGTGTTTGAAATGCTTGACCGCATTGGTCAGATAAACCTCCCCGCGATCTATGCCTGCCGCCTGTAAGGCCTCGTCCAGAACATGTCCGGCCGGACCCATAAAGGGTTGTCCGCTCAGGTCCTCGTGATCGCCCGGTTGTTCACCGACAATCATAAGGGGAGCCGCCTTTGGCCCAACCCCGCAAACCGGCTGTGTTGCATCGCGCCACAGCGGACAACGACGACACCCTGTCAGTGCCGCATTCAGGGCCTGCAAGGATTGCGGCACCAGATCACTGGTGACGGTACGGTCCACGCTCTGCGCCTTAACCTGTTCAAAGCGGCGATTGGGTTCAGGCGCAGTCGCATTGACCATCTGGTCGGTGCGCCCCGTCGCCCCCGCAATCATCTCGGCGATCAGTTCAGCCTCGGGAAGATTGGCCCAATAGCGTTTGGGCATTTCCGACTGCATGGCCTTGGAGCGTAGACGCGACGGGTTAAAGGTCGAAGCGTAATAGGTCTTCCAGAAGTCCTCGACGGCATCTTCGTGCGGCGCATCCGATTTACGGGCGGGCGGCCCGAAAGTCAGGCGCGTACCATCCCAATGGGCCGTGCCTTCGGGTGTCAGGATCGACCAGTTCATATTGGCATAGCGGCGTGCAAAGAAGGGTGCCGTCTTTTCAAGCACGCGATGGGCCGGTTCGAACCATGCGATCCAGCGCTCGTCCGCACCTTCGCCCGACTGGCGAAAGCGGACAAAGGCCTTCATCTTGTGGGATGCACGGCTGACGTTTTTCGCTTTTTCCAAGGCCGCGCGCACATCGCGATCCGATGTGATTTTCAACAGCTCGGGTGTCTCCTGTAATCGCCACAACAGGCGGTACAGCAGATCAAAGCGGTCGCCGTCGCGATGCAGGATCACATCCTGCGCCAATCCCAGAAAAGCCTTGGACACCTTGAATGGCCGCGCATTTGCGGCATCCGGTATAGGGGTTTCGCCAAACAGTCCGCCCTGCCCTTCGCCGGTCACAAATCGCACATGGGCTGGCTCTACGCCCTCGACCCGCAAGCGCCGCGCCGCATCGCGCCAGCCGTCAAAATCCGTTTCCCCCGCCAGTTGGACAGTACGCATCAGAACAGGCTCAACTGCTCGGGGCGTTTATGGGGTGCGATACGGGCCCGCAGGTCCACCGCATCGGTCAGACCGCCCGGTGTCCAGTCCAGCGCCACAATCCACGGACGAACCTTGTCGATAGAACGGGTCAGCCGCCCCACATCCTCAAGCCGCAGGGTTCGATAGCGACGCACCGAAATGATCCGGTCCACGGCCTTTACCCCCAGACCCGGTACACGCAGCAAGGTTTCGCGATCCCCCGTATTCACATCAACCGGAAAGCTGGCCCGCTTTTGCAGCGCCCAGGCCAGCTTGGGATCAATATCCAGATCCAGCATCCCGCCCACACTGCCCTCGGCGATTTCAAGGGCCGAAAACCCGTAAAACCGCATCAGCCAGTCGGCCTGATACAGACGATGCTCGCGCATCAACGGCGGCCGCGACACCGGCAGGATGGCCGAACTGTCTGGGATCGGGCTGAAGGCCGAGTAGTAAACGCGCCGCAGGCCATAGCCGCCATAGAGCGAGGCCGAACGATCCATAATCTCGGTGTCGGGCGCACCATCGGCCCCCACAATCAACTGGGTGGACTGGCCCCCCGGTGCAAAGCGTGGTGGCTTGATCCGGTCGCGCTTTTCGGGTTTGGCCGCTTCCATTCTCAAACGCACCTGCCCCATGGCCTTGCGGATCACGCGCGCATCTTTTTCAGGGGCCAGAACCCCCAAGGCCTCGTCGCGGGGCAGTTCGACATTGGCCGACAAACGATCCGCATAAAGTCCCGCCAACTCGATCAGTTTCGGGTCCGCCTCGGGGATCAGTTTCAGATGGATATAACCGCGAAAATCGTGATCCTCGCGAAGGCGGCGTGCCACCTCGACCATCTGTTCCATCGTATAGTCCGACGAGCGGATAATGCCCGAGGACAGGAACAGGCCTTCGATATAGTTGCGCTTGTAAAAGGCCAGGGTCAGGTCAACGACCTCGTCCACTTTGAACCGCGCACGCTCGACGTTCGAGGACGAGCGGTTGATGCAATAGGCGCAGTCGAAGATGCAGAAATTCGTCAGCAATATCTTCAGCAAACTGACGCAACGACCATCGGGCGTATAGGCGTGGCAAATGCCCATACCCTCTGTCGAACCGACGCCCTTGCCATTGCTGGAATTGCGCTTTTGTGCCCCCGACGAAGCACAGGATGCATCATATTTGGCCGCATCGGCCAGAATGGACAGCTTTCTTCGTAAATCTAAACGCGCCATTTGTTCATGATATGTTCCATTGAGCGCCGTGTCCAATCCTGCACGATAAAAATCGTCCGCAGACGACCTTACGGAGCATGGAATGCACGAATTCCTTCGCGATTTCAGCGACAACCATGTTGCGAGATTTTCATGGAATAAGGACGATACACACCGCCCTTATTCCATGTCTGTGGCCGTCAGCCTTAGAACTCTTCCCAGTCCTGACTGGCCGCAAGGGTCAGATTAGCCTTGGGCGCAGGCGCGCGTCGTGCCGCCAGAGTCGCCTCCACATCGGCATTATGGCGCGTGCGGATAGGCCCTTCTGCCGTAACGCTTGGGGCCATAGCTTTCACCTGTGACTGCAACCGGGGCTGATGGGGACGCACGGCAGCGGTAGCCTGTGTCACCTTGAATTTGCGCACCAGTGTCGTCAGCTTTTCCGCCTCGTTTGTCAGGTGGTGACAGGCTGCGGTCGATTCCTCGACCATGGCCGCGTTCTGCTGGGTGGTCTGGTCCATCTGGTTGACCGAGGCATTGACCTCGGCCAGCGTGGTTGCCTGTTCCTTGGCCGAGGCGCTGATCTCGTTCATCAGATCGGCAATCTCGGTCACACGACCAACAATATCCGTCAGTACCTCGCCCGTCTGGCCCACCAATTTCACGCCGTTCTTGACCTGCTGGGTCGAGGACGAAATCAGGGTCTTGATCTGCTTGGCCGCATCAGCCGATCTCTGGGCCAGAGCGCGCACCTCGGAGGCCACCACGGCAAAGCCTCGGCCCGCCTCGCCTGCCCTCGCCGCCTCGACGCCAGCATTCAATGCCAGAAGATTGGTCTGGAAAGCGATCTCGTCGATCACACCGATGATGCGGCTGATCTGGTCGGACGAGGACTCGATCTCGCCCATGGCCGTGACCGCATCGGACACCACCTCGCTGCTGCGGGTTGCATCCTGTTTGGCGGCGTCCACGACATGGCTGGCCTTTTGCGAGCCTTCGGCGGTGCGTTTCACCGTCACCGTAATCTCGTCCAGCGCCGCCGCCGTTTGCTGCAAGGAGGCAGCCTGACGCTCGGTACGGCTGGAAAGATCATCGGACGCGCCGCTGATTTCGTTAGCCCCTGCCCGCATCATGCCGACGTTTTCCGACACTTCCTGCATGGCCTCTTCGAGACGGGCCATCGCCGCGTTGAAATCGGTTTTGAGCTGGGCATAGTCGCCGGGGAAGTCCTCGACAATGCGCGTCGTCAGATCACCATCGGCCAGACGGGCCAGCGACTGCGCCGTGGTTTCCACCACGCTTTTCTGGATCGCCTCGGCCTCGGCACGGATCGCTTCGGCTTCTCTACGGGCCGTTTCGGCAGCTTCCAGATAGATGGAAATCACGAAATCCATATCCAGCAGCGCAGCCTTGACCACGGCCCCCACTGTCTCGCCTAATTCTTTGCCGCCATCTGATCTGGAAAACCACGAACGCTTCTTTTCGTGATCCTTGACGACAGCCTTGAGCAGACCGTCCAGCACCAGCGCATAGCCGCCAATATACCAGCGTGGCTCCAGCCCGATACGCGCATGGGTCGCACCAATGCGTTGCACGCTATCGGTATAGGTCTGATCGTACTTGGCCGAGGCAATCTGGGACCAGTGACGCGACTGACCACCCTTTGCGCTCGAAATCATCTGCTCGTTGCCAAAGAAGTGCGAAACGGCAGGATAGGCACGAACCTGAGCGTAGAATGAATCCAGACTATCGGACACCGCTGATTCAATAACCGGCTGGGCCTTGGCCAGACTCTGGCGGGTTTGTGTATCCAGACGCATAAAGGCCAGACGCTCTTGGAGCGCGATGCTGTCAGACATTTTTGATCCTTGCCATGGGGGAACTGCAAGAACCGACAGCGTGACACAGCAAACTTATTTCACCGTGAACGCCGAATTACGAACTTATACCTAGTGCCACCATCCTGAATTTAATCCGGTCTATCCCCCCTAAAACCGCATCCCTCACCTTTCGTTTCGGTGGCCATGCGCGAGCTAGCTGATATTCATCAATGGACATTCAAAGGGGATGAGGAATGAAGTCACTGCTTTTGACGGCCTGCGCCGTTTCGGCTGTTCTGGGGATATCTGCACCGGCCATGGCCCAGCAGGCACCTGCGGCGGCGGTCGCGCAAAACGATGCCAATGCACGCCTCAAGGCCCTGTATGATGCCGACTGGGATTATAATCAGGCCCGTTACGGCATCCGTAAACTGGCCGATGGCACCAGCACCCCGCGTACCAGCCTCGGCATGATCGATCCGGCCTCGCAACAGGCACGCATCGAGCATGCGCAGGGTTTGCTGGCGCAACTGGATACGATCCCCGTCGCCGAACTGTCCGACGAAGAGCGGATCAATGCCGCCGTGTTCCGCACCAATCTGGAGCATGCCCTGATCGACGGCCAAGCCCGCCAATGGGAAATGCCGTTCAACAGCGACAGTAATTTCTGGACTTATCTGGACCGCGCTTCGGACATGCGAAGCCCCGAAGATTACCGCGCCTATATTGCCCGCATGCGCGATATCCCGCGCTATTTCGGCCAGAACATGGACAATATGCGTACCGGTCTGGCCCGTGGGTTCAGCGTCCCGCAGGTCACACTACAGGGCCGCGAAAGCTCGATCAGCAACTTCATCACCGATACAGCCGAAGCCAACAGCTTCTATCGCGCCTTTGAACGCATGCCGTCCAACATCTCGGCTGCGGAACAGGCCCAACTGCGTGCCGAAGCGGTCGCGGCCATCAATGAAGCTGTCATTCCAGCCTATCGTTCCCTGCTGGCCTTCTATCTGGACGAGTACCAACCCAAGGCCCGTACCAGCCTGGCCGCGCGCGACATGCCCGACGGTCTGGCCTTCTATGAAGGGCAGGTCCGAAAATATACGACGCTGGAACTGACCGGCGAGCAGATCCACCAGATCGGCCTGTCCGAGGTTGCCCGTATTCAGGCCGAGATGCGTCAAACCATACAGGACGCAGGTTTTAAAGGCACATTCGAAGAGTTCCTCACCTTCCTGCGCACCGATCCGCAATTCTATGCCAAGACGCCCGATGAACTGTTGATGGTGTCCGCATGGGTCGCCAAACGCGCAGACGGACAGATTGGCAAGCTTATCGGCAAGCTGCCGCGCCGCCCCTACACCATTATACCTGTGCCGGAAGCACTGGCCCCCTTCTATACCGCAGGTCGTGGGGGTCTGGGCTCGTGCCAGATGAACACCTACAACCTGCCCAGCCGCCCGCTTTATAATATTCCGGCACTCACCCTGCACGAGTGCGGACCGGGCCACAGCTTCCAAGCGGCTCTTGCCGAAGAACAGGCAGAAGGTCCGGCCTTCCGCCGCTACACCTATTTCTCGGGTTATGGCGAAGGTTGGGGGCTTTATACCGAGCATCTCGGCGTCGAGATGGGCATCTATCGCACGCCCTACGAGCATTTCGGCCGTCTCAGCTACGAGATGTGGCGCGCCGCGCGTCTAGTGATCGACACCGGCGTCCACCTGAAAGGCTGGTCGCGTCAGGAAGCCATCGACTATCTGGCCGGCCACACGGCCCTGTCCCAGCACGAGGTGGTGACCGAGGTTGATCGCTATATCAGTTGGCCCGCTCAGGCTCTGTCTTACAAGCTGGGCGAGCTGACCATCCGTCGCCTGCGCGGCGAGGCCGAAGCCGCATTGGGCGAGGCGTTTGATCCGCGCCCGTTCCACGACACGATACTGGGTATCGGAGCCGTTCCCCTCACGACACTGGAAGAACACATGGACCGGTATGTGGCGGAAGCTTTGGCCAAGACGAATGGCCAGTAATTCAAAGCCCGCTGTCGATGATTATCGGCAGCGGGTTCTTTGTATTTGCGCGCAGCCCTTTCGGCATTTTCGCTGGCCTCGCATAGTGCCGCCTGAGACGTCCGCTGAGCGGCAAGGGGCCATTCGCAGGTCTATGGTCCGGCGGCATGCGAGTTCGCGGTGTGCGAGGCTGTGGCGGGAGGGTTTTGTGCGGTGTTTTGCGCTGCGGCCCAGACAGCAAAAAGCCCCCTGCGGTTGAACGAGGGGCTGTTTGGGGAGTTTGGGTGCGGGAGTAGGATTTGAACCTACGACCTTCAGGTTATGAGCCTGACGAGCTACCGGGCTGCTCCATCCCGCGGCAAACGGTAGGGTTTAGGAAGGGGTTCGAGACACATCTTTATATACTTGGTAGACCCGGCGACGACCTACTCTCCCGCGCCTTGAGACGAAGTACCATCGGCTCTGGAGACCTTAACGACCGAGTTCGGAATGGGATCGGGTGGGGAATCTCCGACAAAGTCACCGGGTCAACCAAGTATATAAGGATGAGAAGAAATCGTATTGTTAATGCATAGTAGAACTATGGGTTTTGCTGAGAAACGATCAAGCCGATCGGATTATTAGTACCAGTAAGCTTCACACGTCACCGCGCTTCCACACCTGGCCTATCAACGTGGTAGTCTTCCACGATCCTCAGCGAAGCCTTGTTTTGAGGTTAGTTTCCCGCTTAGATGCTTTCAGCGGTTATCTATTCCATACTTAGCTACCCTGCTGCGCGGCTGGCGCCACGACAGGTCCACCAGAGGTATGTCCATCCCGGTCCTCTCGTACTAGGGACAGATCCTCTCAAGCTTCGAACACCCACGGCAGATAGGGACCAAACTGTCTCACGACGTTCTGAACCCAGCTCACGTACCTCTTTAAATGGCGAACAGCCATACCCTTGGGACCTGCTCCAGCCCCAGGATGAGATGAGCCGACATCGAGGTGCCAAACTTTGCCGTCGATATGGACTCTTGGGCAAAATCAGCCTGTTATCCCTAGAGTACCTTTTATCCGTTGAGCGATGGCCCTTCCACGCGGGACCACCGGATCACTATGGCCGACTTTCGTCTCTGCTCGACTTGTCAGTCTCGCAGTCAGGCGGGCTTATGCCATTGCACTCGACGACCGATTTCCGACCGGTCTGAGCCCACCATCGCGCGCCTCCGTTACACTTTAGGAGGCGACCGCCCCAGTCAAACTACCCACCACGCCATGTCCCGGGACCGGATAACGGCTCTCGGTTAGACGTCAACGACAGTAAGGGTGGTATTTCAAGGATGGCTCCACCAGAGCTGGCGCCCCGGCTTCATAGCCTCCCACCTATCCTACACATACGGTCGCTAACGCCAAGGCGAAGCTATAGTAAAGGTTCATAGGGTCTTTCCGTCTGACCGCGGGAACCCCGCATCTTCACGGGGAATTCAATTTCACTGAGCCTGTGCTGGAGACAGTGGGGAAGTCGTTACGCCATTCGTGCAGGTCGGAACTTACCCGACAAGGAATTTCGCTACCTTAGGACCGTTATAGTTACGGCCGCCGTTTACCTGGGCTTCAGTTCGGAGCTTTCACTCCTCCCTTTAACCTTCAGGCACCGGGCAGGCGTCAGACCCTATACGTCGCATTGCTGCTTCGCAGAGCCCTGTGTTTTTGCTAAACAGTCGCTACCCCTGGCTTGTGCCACTCAGTCCTGCTTGCGCAGGGTGAGTCACGCTTATTCCGAAGTTACGCGTGCAATTTGCCGAGTTCCTTCAGCACAGTTCTCTCAAGCGCCTTGGTATGCTCTACCTGACCACCTGTGTCGGTTTCGGGTACGGTCTCTGCTAGAGTTATTTCCAGGGACGACGCCCCTGCACAGACAATCCAATAAGCCTGTACAAGTTATGCCATCCGTCACTTCTAGCTGGTGCAGGAATATTTACCTGCTTCCCATCGACTACGCTTTTCAGCCTCGCCTTAGGGGCCGACTAACCCTGCGCAGATTAGCTTTACGCAGGAACCCTTGGTCTTTCGGCGACAGTGTTTCTCACACTGTTTATCGTTACTCATGTCAGCATTCTCACTTCTGATACCTCCAGCCAACCTCACAGTTGACCTTCACCGGCTTACAGAACGCTCCGCTACCGCTTGCAGTAAACTGCAAACCCATATCTTCGGCGCATGGCTTTAGCCCCGTTACATTTTCCGCGCAGGATCGCTTGATCAGTGAGCTGTTACGCTTTCTTTAAAGGATGGCTGCTTCTAAGCCAACCTCCTGATTGTCAAAGCAATCCCACATCGTTTCCCACTTAGCCATGACTTGGGGGCCTTAGATGATGGTTAGGGTTGTTTCCCTTTTCACGACGGACGTTAGCACCCGCCGTGTGTCTGCCCGATATTACTCCTGGGTATTCGGAGTTTGGTTAGTATTGGTACCGCTCGCGCAGCCCGCAACCATCCAGTGCTCTACCCCCAGGGTATTCGTCGGACGCTCTACCTAAATAGATTTCGCGGAGAACCAGCTATGTCCAGGTTTGATTGGCCTTTCACCCCTATCCACAAGTCATCCCAGAATTTTTCAACATTCACGGGTTCGGACCTCCAGTTAGTGTTACCTAACCTTCATCCTGCTCATGGATAGATCACCTGGTTTCGGGTCGTCATACGTCGAACTTAGCGCCCTATTCAGACTCGCTTTCGCTGCGCCTACACCTAACGGCTTAAGCTTGCTCGACACATGAAGTCGCTGACCCATTATACAAAAGGTACGCCGTCACCACGCTTGGTGGCTCCGACTGCTTGTAGGCTTCCGATTTCAGGTTCTGTTTCACTCCCCTTGTCGGGGTGCTTTTCACCTTTCCCTCACGGTACTTGTTCACTATCGGTCGTAGAGGAGTACTTAGGCTTGGAGGGTGGTCCCCCCATGTTCAGACAGGATTTCACGTGTCCCGCCCTACTCGAGTCTCTTGCTGTTTGATGACTACGGGGCTTTCACCCACTATGGCTGACTTTTCCAAGTCATTCGTCTTTATTTCACAAGAGCACTGGCCTGGTCCCGGTTCGCTCGCCACTACTACGGGAGTCTCGGTTGATGTCCTTTCCTCCGGGTACTGAGATGTTTCAGTTCCCCGGGTTCGCTCAATGAAGCCTATGTATTCAGCTCATTGTACCTTTAACAATCGTCCAACCGTTATCCCGAAGGATAGAAGTTGGAAGACTGCAAAGGTGGGTTTCCCCATTCAGAAATAACCGGATCAAAGGGTGCTAGCGCCTCCCCGGTTCTTATCGCAGCTTGCCACGTCTTTCATCGCCTCTCTACGCCAAGGCATCCGTCAGAAGCCCTTCAACGCTTGATCGTTTCTCAGCAAAACCCATGCACTGCTTATCCACGGCCCGGAAAGAGGTGAGCGGTGGACAGTGCCTGGTGTTTTACTATGCCAGACGATTTCTTCTCGAACCTGACCTCAAGCTTATGAACAAGCCGGTCAAATCCTTCCTAAACAATGTCAATGCATACGACCCAAAGGTCATATGCAAACTCGTATGATTGCGAGATTCCCTGTTATCTCTTCCTGAGCGCTACGAAGCGCATCGAAGGAAAGAGAAGATATGGTGGAGCCAGACGGAGTCGAACCGACGACATCCTGCTTGCAAAGCAGGCGCTCTACCAACTGAGCTATGGCCCCAAAACTTGGGAGGTAAGCCAGATGATAAATGCGTCGTGCTGGTAGGCCTGGGCAGACTCGAACTGCCGACCTTACGCTTATCAGGCGTACGCTCTAACCACCTGAGCTACAGGCCTCTAGGCAGCGCGACAGCCCGTTATCTCAGGCTCGCAATCGCAGCCATCTGTCACAGAACCGAATGCTCTGTCGTCGATGACTGAATGGTTGGAAAGAGAAACGAAGACGGCGGTATCCCGCATATGTTTGGAGCCTCAATAATGTCTCGTGAGAGACACTGGAGAAGCATCCTTAGAAAGGAGGTGATCCAGCCGCAGGTTCCCCTACGGCTACCTTGTTACGACTTCACCCCAGTCGCTGACCCTACCGTGGTTGGCTGCCTCCTTACGGTTAGCGCACCACCTTCGGGTAGAACCAACTCCCATGGTGTGACGGGCGGTGTGTACAAGGCCCGGGAACGTATTCACCGCGGCATGCTGATCCGCGATTACTAGCGATTCCAACTTCATGCCCTCGAGTTGCAGAGGACAATCCGAACTGAGATAACTTTTAAGGATTAACCCTCTGTAGTTACCATTGTAGCACGTGTGTAGCCCACCCTGTAAGGGCCATGAGGACTTGACGTCATCCCCACCTTCCTCCGGCTTAGCACCGGCAGTCCCATTAGAGTTCCCAACTAAATGATGGCAACTAATGGCGAGGGTTGCGCTCGTTGCGGGACTTAACCCAACATCTCACGACACGAGCTGACGACAGCCATGCAGCACCTGTGTCCCAGTCTCCGAAGAGAAAGCCACGTCTCCGTGGCGGTCCAGGCATGTCAAAAGGTGGTAAGGTTCTGCGCGTTGCTTCGATTAAACCACATGCTCCACCGCTTGTGCGGGCCCCCGTCAATTCCTTTGAGTTTTAATCTTGCGACCGTACTCCCCAGGCGGATTGCTTAATGCGTTAGCTGCGTCACCGAACTGCATGCAGCCCGACAACTAGCAATCATCGTTTACGGCGTGGACTACCAGGGTATCTAATCCTGTTTGCTCCCCACGCTTTCGCGCCTCAGCGTCAGTAATGAGCCAGTATGTCGCCTTCGCCACTGGTGTTCTTCCGAATATCTACGAATTTCACCTCTACACTCGGAGTTCCACATACCTCTCTCACACTCAAGATCGCCAGTATCAAAGGCAGTTCCGAAGTTGAGCTCCGGGATTTCACCTCTGACTTAACGATCCGCCTACGCGCCCTTTACGCCCAGTAATTCCGAGCAACGCTAGCCCCTTCGTATTACCGCGGCTGCTGGCACGAAGTTAGCCGGGGCTTCTTCTCCGGGTACCGTCATTATCGTCCCCGGTGAAAGAATTTTACAATCCTAAGACCTTCATCATTCACGCGGCATGGCTGCGTCAGGCTTTCGCCCATTGCGCAAGATTCCCCACTGCTGCCTCCCGTAGGAGTCTGGGCCGTGTCTCAGTCCCAGTGTGGCTGGTCATCCTCTCAGACCAGCTACTGATCGTCGCCTTGGTGAGCCATTACCTCACCAACTAGCTAATCAGACGCGGGCCGCTCTAAAGGCGATAAATCTTTCCCCCGAAGGGCACATTCGGCATTACCACCCGTTTCCAGGAGCTATTCCGAACCTAAAGGCACGTTCCCACGTGTTACTCACCCGTCCGCCACTAACCCCGAAGGGTCCGTTCGACTTGCATGTGTTAGGCCTGCCGCCAGCGTTCGCTCTGAGCCAGGATCAAACTCTCAGGTTGAGTTGACCATTGACCTAAAGCTTGAGACGACTAAATCGTCTCGGCGTTAGTTCTACGTATTATTTTGACGAGATCCCACAATCACAATCCGAAGACTGTGTTCATGGTTGTATCTTTTCAAAAAGACCGCAGTTGTCAGTGTCATCTATAATGAACCTATAAAAGGTTCCGCTAGAACACCGCCGCCTGCGTTTCTCTTTCCAGATCAACGATTTCAAAGACCAGACCCGAAGGCCGCCTGAACTCTTTAACGCCCGTTCTCGGCGGAGGCGGCTATCTAAACCACCCTGATTTTCGTGTCAAGCACTTCTTTTTAAAGAAGTTTTCGACCCGGTCACTTTCAAAACCCGAAGGCCTTTCCAGTGATGGAGGCGGGTATCTACCGATCCACCGTCTCCGTGTCAACCACTTCTTTTAAAGAAGTTTTCGACAATCTCGCCAGACACTCCGTAGAGCCTTCCGACGAAGGAGGCGGCTATCTACCGATCGCCCTCCTCCGTGTCAACCCGATCTTTCGATCTTTCTCAGAACCGATCCCTAAGAACCAAACCCTGAAAATCCAGACACACAGAAGCACCCAGAAGACTAACACCCCGCCGCCGAACCGCTCCGAAGAACCGCCCGCCGCCGAGGAGTGGGTAGATAGGCGTCGCTCCCTTGGACGGCAAGACCAATTTCACGCAACTGTCATTTCATCCACAGATCGAGCCCCTCTGGGGATGAAATCTCTGCCGAAGCAAGCAATTGAGGCGAAAAACCTAGACTTTATGGCAGGTTACGACCCGAAACATGGCGATACCCGCATCAGCTTCCAGGCATCCGGTGGATTTTGCGGCTGAAGAGCTGGTGAAATGGCGCGATCAGGGTGATGCCGGCCAAGAATCCAAATGCATGGGCCTCCCACGCGATTCCGGCCTCCCCTCCTGTAAGCAGGCTACCCAGCAATCCCGTGACCAGATTGACCGCCATCCACGCGGCGGCACCGCGCAATACCACGGGATGGAAGAACGGAATCAGCAATCCCGGAGCGGCCATCAACCGCAGCGATGCGCCAATCATCCCGAACACCGCCCCCGACGCCCCGACCATCGGTGTATAGCTGCCCCAATGCACAAGTGCATATCCAAGCCCGCCGAGCACGCCACACACTATAAAGAATAGAAGCCAGCCAATCGGGCCCATGCCCTTGTCGAAATCGCGGGCGACCGGCGTGCCGAATGCTAGAAGGGCCACGGCATTCATAATGACATGCGCCCAACCGCCATGAACCAGCATGTGGGTGAACAGGCCGCCTACATATCCATAGGACAGATCAACCGGCCGTAAGCCCATCTCCATGCCGCCCTGCCCCAGACCGGACTGCGCCATGAACAGCCCCACCAGCCCGACCGCCACCACCAGCGGTACGAACGGGATCTTGAATATCGGCTCGGAGCCAGACGACTGCGGAGGAGCCGGTTCGGCGGGACGGTGTTCGGAACGATTATCTTCAGGATGCATTTGCAAACAGATGGACCGCCAAGGCTCCAATCTCAAGAAGCCGATCCCCGTATCGTCTTATTAGTATAGGCCACCCTATAAGTGTGGCCCCACAGGCCCATATCGCCCCCGTCCCGTACCGGTGCAATGTGTTGGCATGTCTGTTGCTCTTTCCCCTTTCGAGAGAAGGAGCGTGTACCAATGCGTATCAAACTGGAAATCGCAGGACTGGTCGCTGTCGGGTTGGGGGCTTCTGTCGCCTGCACGGTTCCGGCAACTGCCGTGGCCCAACAGGCCGGCAGCCAGAGCTTGGGCCAATTACAGTCTGGCTATGGCGGATCGCGCTATGGCACAGCCCGCGCCACCACTGGCACGACGCGTGACGCCAATGGCAACCGCCTGATCGTTGACGGCATCATCCAGTCGGGTGCCAGCAGCTATAGCCAGTCCTCCGGCGGGGTATCCACCTCGGCCAGCTCTCGCGTTGGCTCCCTGAACGGACAAGGCTCCTCGGCCATCGGCGGCTCGACCGCCATCGGCAACAGCCTGAATGTCGTGGTTCAGGGCAAGAACAACACCGTCATCGTCAACTCCAACCAGACCAATACCGGCAATGTCAGCGCCGGAACGGTCCTCAACGGCACATTGGTCTTCCCATGAAGCGCGTCACCGCCCTTTCCCTTAAGGCAGCCGTGTCTGTCGTCGCAGCTTCGACCCTGCTGGCCGGTTGCGTAAGCCCCAGCGCCGGCTCGGATGGCCTGTATGCCAACCCCATCGGCAATGCGCCGGTGACCGCCAACCCGACCCCGTATTCGGACGCACTATATTGTCTGGCCGACTATGCGCGTCGCTATAACCTGCCCTCGCCGCGTATGGCTGTAGGCCGGATCAGCGACTATACCGGCTCGATCTCGGCTGATGGCGGACGCCAGATCACGCAGGGCGCATCCCTGATGGCGAACTCGGCCCTGGCCAAGTCCGGTGCGCGTCTGGTTGAACGCTATGACACCTCCGTATCGGAGCTGGAGCTGCGCTATGCCAATAACCGCCTGATCGGTGACGAAGCCGCCACGCCGCAGGACGCCAATTACCGCCGTATCATCGCCGGACAGGTGCCCGGTTCCGACTTCTATATTGTCGGTGGCATTACCGAGGTGAACTACAACATCCGTTCAGCCGGATTTGATGTGGCCGGCGGTCAGGTCAAAGAGAATGGCGGATCGGGCATGATCAATGGCCGCATCTTCGTGATGAACGTCGCCATCGACCTGCGCATGGTCCAGACCACCACACTCGAGGTTGTCGATGTGGTTTCCTACCAGAAGCAGATCGTCGGACGCGAAGTCTCGGCCGGTGTGTTCGACTTCCTGAACGGCAATGTGTTCGACATCTCGGCGGGTTCCAGCGGTCTGGAGCCGGTGCAACTGGCTGTGCGTGCCCTCGTGGAACGCGCCACAGTCGAGTTTATGAGCAACCTCTACGGTGCCCCCGGACCCGAGGTCTGCCTGAACCCTGCCAATGACCCGCTGACCACCATGACTGTCGGTGCCACCGGCAACTATTACGCAACCAACACCAATACGGACACCAACAATGGCCAGACACGCGCAGACCCTGATCGTTGGCACGATCGCCGTGACAGCGCTGTGCGCCGTATCGGCCAGTGATGTTCGCGCACAGGACGGCTCTGTCGTCCTGAACGAGCAGATGTTGTTCGGCGATGTGTTCGCCGGACAGCGCCTGAACGTGGTCGAGGCCAACCAGCAGGTGACCGTCTCGAACACCGCTCTGGGCAACCAGATCAATGGCGGTGCCGAAGGGCGGGACATTACATTGCGTAATACCCAGTCCAGCCACGGTGCGATTGCGGCCCAGACCAATATCAATACCGGATACGAAGTGTCCGGTCGCGTGACCGCTGTGACTCAGGCCCGTTCCAACGAAGCCAGTGCCGCCGCCAATAATGCCGCGCTGGAACTGGACAGCCGCCAGTACACCTATGGTTCGACGGTCAGCCAGACCGTACTCGAAAACCCCGATGCCCGCCTGACCGGCGGCATTCAGGCCACCAGCGCGTCCTATAGTAATAATGTGCTGGCGGGCGGCACCAACACCTTCGTGTCCGGCACGATCCAGCAGCGCGCCACCGGCGACACCCGCGCCGGAACCTATGTGCCCGCACACTATATACCCGGTAACGCCCATATTGCCGCCGATGCCGCATCCAATACGGCACAGCTGTCGTCCAATGGTTCATCGGGACAGCGCGTCGAAGTGCGCCAACTGGCCGAGGGTTGGACCGCCGCTGAAACCGCTTCCAGCGCCGGTAACACCTGGGTCAGCACCACAGTATCCACCGCCGCCGCCAACCGTATCACCGCCAATAATGCGGGCGGTTCACAGGTCATTACGACCGACCAGACCAATACCGGCGGTGTTTCCAGCCGCGCCACCACCCATGCCTATGATTTTGGCGATCTGCGCGCCATGGCCGACGGTGCAGGCAATCAGGCCTATGTCGGCAATCAGGACATCTGGGTCGAGATCGACAATACCCAGATGAATTCGGGCGGTGTTGCCGTCGAGGTCGAGTTGACCGGCTATAATGGCTATGACGCCTATACCGGCGCCAATGCCGTCGGCAACAGCGTCACCGGCTTTGCCTGTTCCGACTGCGGCGGCATTATGAATGCCCGCAACAACCAGACGAATACCGGCAATGTTTCGGCCACAGCCACGACCAATATCGTCGGTCAGGGCCGTGCCGTCATCACCGGCACCACGGCAACCGGCAATAGCGCCAACTTCTATGTGTCCCGTCCGGGCGGCTGAGACTGAAGTTCAGCCGAACTTCCTGCGCCTGAAACGGCTCATTGTGAATTTTTGGTAAGTTGTGCGTCCGCACTCGGGCTGCAACATCTTCGCGAACGCAGCTCTGGCAGAGCTGCGTACCCTTTGCCTTGCCTGACGGTTAAGGCCTTCGCGGAGATAAGCAAAATATGTCCCTGTCACGACGCCTCCTGCTTCCGGCGGTATCCTCGATTGCCCTGATTGCGGGCGCGGCCCTGCCAGCCGTTGCGCTGGCCCTGCCCGTAACGGCCACCCAAGGCCAGCAGGCCCAGCCCTCCAAGCCATGGGCACAAGACGCCAGTGATCTGAAGGCCGACGAACGTATCCGTTTTGGCACCCTGCCGAACGGTATGCGCTATGCCCTGATGCATAATGCCACCCCTCCGGGTCAGGCCTCGTTCCGTCTGCGTATCGATGCCGGTTCTCTGAACGAGGATGACGACCAAAAGGGTCTGGCCCACTTCTCGGAACATATGCTGTTCAACGGCACGGAAAATGTGCCCGAAAACGAGATGCTTCGTATCCTCGAACGTCTAGGCCTGGCCTTTGGTGCCGATACCAATGCGTTCACCAGCTTTGACCAGACCGCCTATATGCTGGAACTGCCGCGCACAGACGACGAGACGGTCGATACCTCTCTGATGATTATGCGTGAACAGGTTTCGCGCGCGCTGATGGAACCGGCGGCCATTGATGCCGAGCGTGATGTGATTGTGGGCGAGGCGCGTATGCGCGACACGCCGCAACTGCGCGCCCTCAAGGCCCAGATCGGACTTCTGGCCCCCGGTCAGCGTCTGGCTGATCGCCTGCCGATCGGCGATCTGGACATTATCCGCACCGCCCCGACCCAGCGTTTCATCGACTTCTATCGCGCCTATTACCGTCCGGAACGCGCCACCTTTATCGCGGTCGGCGACTTTGACGTCGATGCGATGGAAGCCAAGATCAAGACCAAGTTTGCCGACTGGACCAACAGCCACCCGAACGGCCCAAATCCGGACCTTGGCACGCTGGCCCCGCGCGAAGCCGAAAGCCGCATCGTCGTCGAACCGGGTGTGCAGTCCAGCGTGGACCTGTACTGGACCCGTGCTGCTGATCTGCGTCCCGACAGCGTGGACCGGCGTCGCGAAAGCACCATCCGTTCACTGGGCCTGGCGGTCCTGAACCGTCGTCTGGGCGAAATTTCGCGTCAGGATAATCCGCCCTTCATCGGTGCCGGCGGTGGCACAGGCAGCTTCTTCAAGTCACTGGACTTTGCCACCATCAGCGCCAGCTTCAATCCGGGTGGCCTTGGCCGCGCTCTGGAAACCATCGAGCAGGAACAACGCCGCCTGATCCAGTATGGTGTCAGCGATGCCGAGCTTCAGCGCGAAATCGCCAATATCCGCGTGCGTATGGAAAATGCGGTTCAAGCAGCTTCTACCCAGCCGACACCTGCTCTCGCCATGGCTATTCTGGGCGGCGTCAACGAGAACGAGGTCACCACCTCGCCCGCCGACAATCTGGCCCGCTTCAATGCCGCTGTCGAAGGCCTGACTCCGGACATGGTCAAGGCCGAACTGGCCAAGGCCTTCCAGGGTCAAGGTCCGCTGGCTCTGGTTTCAACCCCGCAAGCCATCGAGGGCGGTGAAGCCGAAGTTACCCGCATTCTCGAAGCCAGCCGCGCCAAGCCGGTTGAAGCCCCTGCCGCACAGGCCGAACTGGTCTGGCCCTATACCGATTTTGGCACGCTGGGCACCGCCAGTGGCCAGACGGCCTATGCCGCACTGGGCGCAACGGTCGTCAACTTCCCCAACGGCGTGCGCCTGACGGTCAAGCCGACCGATTTCAAGGATCAGGAAATCCTTGTCTCGGTCTCGACCGGCAATGGCCAGCTTGGCCTGCCGACCGACCGCTACAGCCCTGTCGCCATGGCCGGTAACGTCTTTACCGCCGGTGGCCTTGGCAAGCTGACCGCCGATGAAGTCAGCCGCGTTCTGACGGGCCGTATCTATTCGTCCGGCTTTGCGCTCACCGATGATGCCTATCGTCTGTCCGGTTCGACCCGTCCCGAAGACCTGAATCTGCAACTTCAGGTGCTGACGGCCTATCTGACCGATCCGGGTCTGCGTCCTGCGCCGTTCGAACAGATCAAGGCCATTCTGCCGCAGGTACTGGAACAGCAACGCGCCACCGCCATGGGAGCTTTCGGCATCGATGGTGCTCCGCTCATGGCCAGCGGTGATCGCCGTGCCTCCATGCCGACGCCCGAAGAAATCAATGCCATGTCCATTACCGACATCCGCGCGGGCGTGATGGCTGGTCTGGCCAATGGCCCGATCGATGTTGTGATCGTCGGCGATACCTCGGTCGAGGATGCAACCAAGGCTGTGGCCACCACTCTGGCCGCCCTGCCGGTGCGCAGCGCAACGCCCGCACCACTGGCCGGTTCGGACAAGCGCAGCTTCCCTGCAGCGAGTGCAACACCGGTCCGCATCACCCACAACGGCAAGGCCGAACAAGCCTTTGGCGTTGTAGCTTGGCCGACCACCGATGCCATGGGCGACCGTCGCGAGGCGCGTCTGGTTTCGCTGATGAGCGAGGTTCTGAGCCTGCGCGTTCTCGAGGAAATCCGCGAGAAGCAGGCCCTGAGCTATAGCCCGATGTCCACATCGTCGGCATCGACCACCTTTGACGATTATGGCTATACCCTTGTCGCCGCCGAGGTGGATATCAGCAAACTGCCCGACTTCTACGCCGCTGTAGACAAGATCGTCGCCAGCTTTGCCGATACGCCGATCACCGCCGATGAACTAACCCGCGCCCGCATGCCGGTCGTCGAGCGTCTGCGTCGTTCGCAAGCGGGCAATGCCTACTGGTTGGGTGCTCTGACCGATCTGGCCAAGGATCCGGCCACCGAGCAACGTATCAATGGCCACATCGCCATGCTGGAAGGCTTCACCCTCGAAGAAGTCCAGAATGCCGCCCGCACCTATCTGCGCCCCGACAAAGCGTGGAAACTGGAAGTGGTCGCCGCCAATCCGTAAGGATCGGCAAAGGCCATAAAAAAGGCTCCGGACACATTGTCCGGAGCCTTTCTTTTTAAATGATCATACGGGTTTAGAAAACGCGGCCGCCGACGCCGCCATCCATCATCATCGAACCCGATGACGAGAAGCTGCTTTGGACAACCTCCTCACGGTACTCGGTGATGGTTTCCTCGCCGCGCAGAACCAGTTCCTTTACGCCCGCACCATAGCGACGCAGCAGGGAACGCTCGTTACAGTCACGCTCGCGCTTCTGCGGACGGCATTCTAGAACCTTGCCGCCGTACCACAGAGCTTCGTTCTTGTTGCAGGTGACCGTCTGACCTTCGCCACCATCCATATCGGTACGGGTCCACTGCATCTTGGTGCCGGCCATGCAGCGATACACTTCGCCTTCATAGCCTTCTGCGATGTCCTTGCCCGGACGGACCTGCGAGGCCGGATGCGGCACATTGCGGTCATCCAGACAGACGGCCTGAATGCGGTAACGCTTTTCCCATGAACGGGTCGAGGTGAACGGCACACTGACACGTTCAGAACGTGCGCCTTCAACTGCCAGCCCATGGGCCGTCATCGGATAGGGCTGATCCACATTGAAATAGGCTCCGCCGCCACCGGCGACGATCACTGTGGTTCCGCCGTTCCCGCCACGACCACCATTGCCGCCACGGCCGCCGATATAGCCACCCTCGCGCGGATCAATACCACCACCGGCACCGCCATTGGCGCTGGCATTCGCACTGGCGTTTGCACTGGCATTGGCCGAAGCATGGGCATTATTGATGTTCACATTCACATTGACCGAGCCACCGCCCCCGCCTCCATAGGGCGGTGACACCGGCCCACAGCCCGAGCCACAGCCTCCGCCGGGTGGCAGTGGCGGTATGGGCGGTGCTGGCGGTGGCAAACAGTTTGTCACGCACCCTGCAAATGCTCCGCCTGCCACGGCCCAAAAGGCCACGGCAGAAAGCGGTGCCAGAAATGTCTTGATCCTTGCCCGCATCGGGAACTCCTGATCGTGGTTCCCGATGCCTGCTGCAAACTGCGGGCCGCAATCACAAGGCAATGCGCACCCTGAATTGTTCCGCGATGGGTCTGAAAACGGCCTTGCGTCCCCAAATGAAACAGACTCAATGCCAAACCGCGCTGCACTAGACCGGCGCAAACCCTTGGGCATAGCGTTTCCAGTTCTGCACATAATGGGCCGACGACCATCGCAGCGTCTCGATACCTGCCGCGTCCAGTTCGCGCACAATCTTGCCCGGCTGGCCCATCACCACGGAATTATCGGGGATCACCTTGCCTTCGGTCACCAGGGCATTGGCCCCGATCAGACAGTTCTTGCCGATCTTGGCCCCGTTCAGCACCACAGCCCCGATCCCGATCAGGCTGTTATCGCCAATCTCGCAACCGTGCAGCATGACCTTGTGGCCGACTGTTACGCCTTCACCGATGGTCAGCGGCATTCCTTCGTCGGCATGCAGGACCGATCCGTCCTGAATATTGCTATTGGCACCGATGGTAATCGTATCGGTATCGCCGCGTACAACCACATTGAACCAGATGCTGGCCCCTTCATGCATAATCACATTGCCCAGCACCGTCGCATTGGGGGCAATCCAGTATGTACCCTCAGCCGGAAGCTGCGGCGCGATATCGCCCAGTCTGTATACGCCCATAACTCCAATACTCCCTTGTTACATTTTCTTGGCTTTATGACTCTCAGAACCAAGTTACCATCAATCTGTAGTTGTGATTCGCAGACGCTATATGCGCCTCGGATCGGTAGCCGGATCAAGACCGGTCCGGCCAATTACCGGAGAATGCGTTTGTCGTCTGTACGACCCGTTCCAGTGCCATGGCCCCGCACCAGCGATGGCCCGCCAGTGTCTGCTCCGTATGGTCACGTCAACAGTGTCTCTGTGCTTCCCCTTTTAAATACGACCAAGGCGATCCCGTTCGGGTTCGCCTTTTTTCTTGCCCGGAGACCGCCATGTCCAAGCGTTCCGCTATAAAGCATCAGTATCGCGAAGGTATTCTGGATACACGCGAGTTCGTGCAGGAAAGCCGTCGGCGGCAACTGCCCAACCATTCGGCATGGTCCCCATACCCCTCGAACGATCAGCGCGATCAAGCCTATCTGAAAACTCTCAAGCCCAAATCCGATGGTCAGGCCGCGCTGATAGCGGCCATCGACCGCTATAATCTGGTCATGGCGCTTGGCCCCGCGGGAACAGGCAAGACCTATCTGGCCATTGCCAAGGCGGTCGAGGCTCTCGAAGCAGGCAAGGTCGGACGCATTGTCTTGTCACGCCCGGCTGTCGAAGCCGGTGAGTCCATCGGCTTCCTGCCCGGCGATATGGAAGACAAACTGGCCCCGTATCTTCGCCCTCTCTACGACGCCCTGTCCGATCGCCTGTCGATGAAACAGGTCAAGGCGCTGATGGCCGAGGCTCTGATCGAGATCGCCCCCATCGGCTATATGCGCGGACGCACTTTGAACAACGCTTTCGTGGTCGTCGACGAAGCCCAGAACTGCACCTATGTGCAGCTCAAAATGCTGCTCACGCGCCTCGGCTGGCACTCGACCATGGTGGTGACGGGCGATCCGCAACAATCGGACCTGTTACCGGGCGTATCGGGCCTTGCCGACATCTCCGAGCGTCTGGAGGCTCTGGATAATGTCAGCGTGGTCCGTCTGGCCGATCGCGACATCGTACGCCACCCGCTGGTCGCCGAGATGATCGGCGTACTCTGACAGCCCGCCAAAGGTCCGCGCTTTGGCGCGGGCCTTTTTGTATCGCTACATCACCTTGGCAATTGCAGCCGCATCTGCGGCCCTTCGCTCTTCCTCGCTCACGAGCACAGGCTGTTTTGGTTCGGACGGCGGCTTAGCGCCCCAGCGATCCACGAATGCAAAAACAAACGGGTTCAACGAAATCGAGAGCAAGGCCGTGGCCAGTACCAGATCATGCGTCTCGCGCGACATCGCCCCCAGATAAAGGGCAATCCCTGCCAAAATAAACGAGAACTCGCCGATCTGGGCCAACGAGGCCGCCACCGTCAGGCTGGTCGCCCGATCCAGCTTGAAGGCTGATGTAATAACCAACGCCGCCAACGACTTGCCGACGACGACAATGAATACCACCCCCAGCACCGCCAGCGGTTCACGCACGACAATCATCGGATCGAACAGCATACCGACAGAAACAAAGAAAAGCACAGCAAAGGCATCTCGCAGCGGTAATGATCGCTCTGCAGCATTATGCCCCAGCGGCGTACCGTTCAGCACCAACCCCGCGACAAACGCCCCCAGCGCGAACGACGCCCCGAATACCGCATAGGCCACCCATGCGATGCCCAGTGCAATCGACAGCACGCCTAGCGTGAACAGTTCACGCGACTTGGTGTGCGCAATACGGATCAACAGCCACGGCAAGACCTTGCCGCCCACGACCAGCATCAACAAGATGAAGGCGACCACTTTCAGCACCGTCCAGCCAATGCTCTGCACGGCCCCCAGCGTACTGCTCGCCTGTCCTTCGGGCACAACAAGTAATGGCAACATTACCAGTGCCACCACCATCACCAGATCTTCGACAATCAGCCAGCCTACCGCGATCCTGCCGATCTCGCCCTTGACCTGTTTGCGCTCTTCCAATGCTCTAAGCAGCACCACCGTCGATGCCACCGACAGCGAAAAGCCTAGCAAGGCCGACTCCAGATGGCCCAGTCCCAGCACCAGAAAACCCAGCGCCCAGCCCATCAGAGTGCCCGCCGCAATCTGGACCAATGCCCCCGGCAAGGCGACATCACGCATCTTCATCATGTCTCTGGGCGAAAAGTGTAGACCGACACCGAACATCAGAAGGATGACACCGATCTCGGCCAGCTGCGGTACCAGTTCCAGATCGGCGACATAGCCGGGTGTAAACGGTCCGGCGATAATCCCTGCCACCAGATAACCCACTAAAGGCGACAACCTCAGTCTGTGCGCGACCATGCCCAGCACGAATGCCAGCACAAATCCGCCTACCAGCGTGATGATCAGGCTGTCGGCATGGGGCATCGGCTCTCCCGGGCTAAGGCATGTTTACGTCACCGCACAGTGAAACTTGAAGCTTTTCGTGCCAACCCCGCATCGCTTTTGCGGGGCTTCGAATGGTCATTTTCAATGAACAACGTGTCAGCGATGTCGCGCCTATTGACGCTTCATCTTCCCTACATCACAGTAAGTTTTTAATACGAACTAACCAAGTGCCGCCTAGCGATATGACAGACGCCATCACCGCCACCGATATCCGTTTCAAAGCTACAGACGGCTATGAATTGGCGGGTCGCCTGTTGACTGGCCCTGCCCCACGCATGGCCATTTTGGTGTCATCCGGAACCGGCTATCCGCTGGGCTTTTACGAACGCATCGCCCGCTACATGGCTGAACGCGGAGCCATTGTCCTGACCTATGATTTTCGCGGTATGGGCCAGTCGGCTCCAGACACCCCCAAGGGATCGGATATCGATTATCCGGATTGGGGTCGTCTCGACATGCCTGCCGCTCTGGACACTTTAAAAGCGGCTGCGCCGGGCCTGCCCGTCTTCCATGTGGGCCACAGCATCGGCGGCAGCTTTATCGGCTTTATGCCCAACCATGCCGATATAGACCGCCATGCTTTTGTTTCGGTAGGTTCCGGCTATTGGCAACACCACCTCGGCAGCTTCAAACCCTCTGTTCTTTTCTTCTGGTTCGGCTTTGGTCCGCTCCACCTGCTGCGCTACGGCTATATTAAACAAGGCAAGCTATGGAGCGGTCTGAACCTGCCGCCCAAGGTGTTCAAAACCTGGCGTCGCTGGTGCATGACGCCCGACTTTTTCGGCACAGACCTTAAGGCCGGAAAACTGGATCCCCACCACTATAATGACGTGACCAGTCCTGTGCGCTCGTGGCTTTTTACCGATGATCCCATTGCCACACCGCGCGCCTCGCAAACGGTCCGCGCGGTCCTGCCCAATGCCCCTTATGAAACCGTGTTGAAATCGCCCGCTGACTATGGCCGCCCGCGCATAGGTCACGAAGGCGCTGTCCGCAAAGGCATGGAGCCTTTATGGCAGGAAATCCTCGACTGGTTCGAGCAAGGGGTTTCGGCCAAGGCCTGATCTTCCTAAATCCGTAACACCCTTTAGTGGAAACGGATCACAGTCATGGCCTATGGCACCCAGCCCACCGTCAGCATTGACGGCTTTGAAATCCCGCAACTGGGTTTCGGTACATGGCAACTGAAGGGCGCCGATGCCCGCCGCATGGTGGGCACGGCCCTGTCACAGGGCTATCGCCACATCGACACCGCCTTCATCTATGAAAACGAGACCGAGGTCGGACAAGGCATCAAGGATGCCGGTATTGCGCGTGACGATTTCTTTCTAACAACGAAAATCTGGGTCACCAACCTGACCCGCGGTGCCTTGCTCAAACAGGCCGAGGAAAGCGCCGAGCGCCTCGGCTCCACGCCCGACCTTCTTTTGCTGCACTGGCCCAAGCCCGAGCCAGAGCTGATGCAAACCATCACCGCTCTGAACGAAGCCAAGGATCGCGGCCTGACCCGCGCCATTGGCCTGTCCAACTATCCGTCCGACCTGTGGCAGGCAGCACAGACCATGTCGGAGGCCAAGCTGGTCACCAATCAGGTCGAGTATCACCCTTTCCTGACCATCAATGCCCTCAAGGCCAAGGCGAAGGAACTGGGATCATCGCTGACCGCATGGTCGCCGCTGGCCCGCGGCAAGGTGCTGGCTGAGCCTACAATCGTCGAGATCGCCCAGAAATACGGCAAGACCGCCGGTCAGGTGACCCTGCGCTGGATCACCCAACAGGGCCTGATCGCCATCCCCAAAACCGCCAGCGAAACCCGCGCGGCCGAAAACTTCGTTATCTTCGACTTTAACCTGACCGATGATGAAATCGCCCGGATCGCGTCTCTGGCCAATGGTTTCCGCGTCGGCGACCACCTCGACCCCGCCTTCCAGTGGGACGCAGGCTAAAGCTTGTTCTCATGCCCGTGATTGGACACAAGCGCCGTTCACGGGCATGATATTTCCTCAGTATCCAGCCTGAAAACAGGCCATCCTTGCGTACCCTGACAACACGTTCTGGGAGGGACGTCATGGGTTCGGTACACGGCTTTCCTGCCAGCAATCCTGCCGATGCGCTGATTGGCGCGCGCATCAAACGCTGGCGTGACAAACGCGGTATAGATCAAGATGATCTTGCCCGTATTCTTCACCTCAGCAGCGCCGATATGCGCCTGATCGAGGCCGGACGCCGCCACATGGACAGCGCCCAGATTGACGCGGCCACCCGCGCCTTACGGCTACCGATCTGGGCCTTAATGACCGATACCCCCAGCTACTGAGGTGACAGACGGCCAAATGCCGCCTAATCCACCCCTATGGCCTATAAATCCCTTCGCGATTTCATCGCACAGCTGGAAGCACAGGGTGAACTGGTTCGCGTCTCCGAACCCGTCTCCACCGTGCTGGAAATGACCGAGATCCAGACCCGTCTGCTACGCAATGGCGGACCGGCTGTGATCTTTGAAAAGCCCGTCATGCCCGATGGTTCGGTCAGCCCTATCCCCTGTCTGGTCAACCTGTTCGGCACCGTCAAGCGTGTGGCCATGGGCGTGACCTTGGAAGGCAAACAGCGCACCACCACCGCCGAACTGCGCGAAGTCGGCGAACTGCTGGCCTTCCTGAAAAACCCTGTCCCGCCGCGCGGCCTTGGCGAGGCCATGGAGATGCTGCCGCTGGCCAAGACGGTCATGTCGATGCGTCCCAAGACCGTCAAAAAGGCTCCGGTTCAGGAAGTGGTCCTCAAGGGCGAGGACATCGACCTGACCCAACTGCCGATCCAGTCCTGCTGGCCGGGCGAGCCTGCGCCTCTGATTACGTGGGGCCTCGTGGTCACAAAGGGACCGTCGGACGACCGCGAGGACGACTTCAACCTCGGCATTTACCGCATGCAGGTGCTGGGCAAGGACAAGGCCATCATGCGCTGGCTGGCCCACCGTGGTGGCGCACAGCACTATGCCCGCCACAAGAAGGCCGGCAAGCGCGAGCCCCTGCCCTGCGCTGTCGTTCTGGGCGCGGACCCCGGCACCATTCTGGCCGCGGTCACGCCCGTTCCAGAAACCCTGTCGGAGTACCAGTTCGCCGGCCTGATGCGCGGTGAAAAGGCAGAGCTGGTGCCGTGCAAGACCGTACCGCTGATGGTGCCTGCACAGGCCGAGATCGTTCTGGAAGGCCACGTCCTGCTGGACGAGCACCACCCCGAAGGTCCGTATGGCGACCACACCGGTTACTACAACTCGGTCGAGACCTTCCCAGTCTTCCAGGTCACTGCCATCACCATGCGCAAGGACCCGATCTATCTGACCACGTTCACGGGCCGTCCGCCGGATGAGCCTAGCGTGCTGGGCGAGGCGCTGAACGAGGTCTTCATCCCGCTGTTGCAGCAACAATTCCCCGAGATCACCGACTTCTGGTTGCCGCCCGAAGGCTGCTCGTACCGCATAGCCGTAGTGTCGATGAAGAAGGCCTATCCCGGTCACGCCAAGCGCGTGATGATGGGCTGCTGGTCCTTCCTGCGCCAGTTCATGTACACCAAATGGATCATCGTCGTGGACCACGATGTGAACGCCCGCGACTGGAAGGATGTCATGTGGGCCATCTCCACCAAGATGGACCCCGCGCGCGACATCACCGTCATCGAGGGCACCCCGATCGACTATCTGGACTTTGCATCCCCAGAAAGCGGTCTGGGCTCCAAGATTGGCCTCGACGCCACCGACAAGTGGGAACCCGAGACCAAACGCGAATGGGGCGAGGTCATCCAGATGGACGAAGACGTCATCGAACGCGTCAACGACATCTGGGACAGCCTCGGCCTACCGGGCGACAAGACCCCGATCTGGAAGAAATCCTGACAGACCCACAGAGGGAGTGCCCATAAGGCGCTCCCTTTTGGTTTTCTGTGTCCTGAAAAGCCAATAGCTTTCGCGCAAACGATAACTATGATCTTTGTTAGTTACCGATCGATAGCCACTTTGGATACTCCCTGATGACCCTCATGCTGTTGAGCCACACGGTCCGTCTGTCACTTGCCGCTCTTCTTGCAGGCACAGCTATTTCTGCTGTAGCGCACGCACAGGTCACAGCCACCGTGGATGCTTCTGCGCTTCAACAAGAACAGGATGCGGTCAGCCCCAACCCAGCGCACGATCCCCAGTATGTTCTGGCCAATCTGACTGAGGTTTCGCCCTTCAACCTTGCCTATGTCGTTGCTGATGAATGGAAAAAAGGCAACAAACAACGCGCCTCGTTCTGGTTCTACATCTGGCAGATACGCACCGACGCATGGGTGTCTGGTGTGAATGAGGAAGGCTTCAAACTCTATCGCAACATGATGAGTGACGAGATGGGCCGCACCATCAACACCTGGATCTTGGCCGACCCGGCACTGATGCGCGACACAGCCCAGCGCGCCATTGCCTATGAGGCCAAGTTGCCGCTCTCGAACATGCGACCCGATGATATGAGCGAGGCCGACTGGATGGCTATTATCTCCAAATCCCGTTCTGACTACGCCACCGATTTCAATGAAGCCTTTGCCGAAATGTCGGATGAGGAAATCCGCGTCACACGCCAGCAGAATGGCCTTCCCGTTGGCACACCCACCGACATAGGTGCGCCTCTCGACGAGGAATGGCGCTAAACCTTCCCATCAGCCCCGTTGTCTTGATCAACGGGGCTTTTTTAATGGAGGCAAAACACCCTAAGATCGGCAGCAATATTGTCGCCTGATGGAGGGGTTTCATGCGGCACATCACGCTCGCGGCCCTGATTGCCGCCCTTATATCGAGTCCTGCCATGTCAGAAACGACACCCATCACCAACATCGCCCCCTGGGATCAGGAGTTCCTACCGCCCGCGCCGAAATGGGAAGGCGGCTCGCGTCACCTTTTGCGCCCCGCAACCGATGAATGGGCCTCGGGGTTCGAACAGGATGCCGAACTGAACTTCAGCCCCGACTATGCCGATACCCGCGCATGGTTTGACCGTCTGGATGCCGCATCCGACCTGATCCGCATCGAGAGCTTCGGCACCTCGCCGGAAGGTCGCGACATCTATGCCGTCATCGCCTCGAAAGACGGTGCCCAACTCGATCCGGCCAAGCCCACCATCCTGATTCAGGCGGGCATCCACCCCGGCGAGATTGACGGCAAGGACGCAGGTATGATGCTGCTGCGTGACATTGCCTTCTATGGCAAGTCGCACCTTCTGGATGGTGCAAACCTGATCCTCGTTCCCATCCTCAGTGTCGATGGCCACGAGCGCGCCAGTGCCTATTCACGCCCGAACCAGCGCGGTCCGCGCATTCAGGGCTGGCGCAATACCGGCACCAACCAGAACCTGAACCGCGATTATCTCAAGCTGGACCAGCCCGAGATGCGCGCCGTTCGCGGCCTGATCCTGAAATACAAGCCTGACATCTATGTCGATGTGCACGTCACCGACGGCATGGACTACCAATACGACATCACCTTCGGCTTTACCGGCGAAGACAACACCTTCACCCGCTCGCCCGCCATTGCCGGTTGGCTGAACTCGACCTTCAAACCGCGCCTGTACCAGGCCCTCGAAAACGAAGGCCATATTCCGGGTGGTCTGGTGTTCGGCATCGATGACGATGATCCACGCGCAGGTCTCAACGATGGCGGTCTGGGCGAACGTTTCTCCAACGGTTGGGGCGATGCCGCCCACATCCCGACCATCCTGATCGAGAACCACAGCCTGAAGCCGCACGACCAGCGCGTGCTGGGCACCTATGTGTTCATCGAAGAAACCTTGAAGGTCATGGCAGAGAACATCGGCGATGTTCGCGCCGCCATCACCGCCGACCGCGCACTGCGTCCGCAAAACCTGCCGACCAATTTCGTATCGGTGGATACCCCGACCGAGATCATCCCGTTCAAGGGCATCAAATACGAGATGTACGAAAGCGCCGCTTCCGGTCGCAAGGAAATCCGCTGGCTGGGCGAACCCGATCCCGAACTATGGCAAATGCCGTGGTTCGGCTCGACCCCCACCCTGCATCTGCAACGCCCCAAGGCCTATTGGGTCCCCGCCTATCGCGCCGACATCATCGACCGTCTAGCCGCTTCGGGTGTCGAAATGACCCGCGTGGATGCACCAACTTCTGTCGATGTGACTATGCTGCGCCTCAAAGGCCCCAAGATGTCGCAACGCGCCAATGAAGGTCACGTCGAGGTCAAGATCGACGGTGTCGAGGAAGAACAGACCCGCTGGACCTTCGCACCGGGTTCGGTCCGCATCTCGACCGATCAACCGCTGGGCGACATCGTCATGCTGGCACTGGAACCGCAAAGCCGCGAATCCTACTTTGCGTGGGGCATGTTCCTCGAGGTCCTCAGCCGCGTGGAATATATCGAGCCCTATGCCATTGCGCCTCTGGCCGACAAGATGATGGCCGCCGATCCGGCCCTGAAGGCCGAGTTCGAAGCCAAGCTGGCCGCCGAACCCGAGTTTGCAGCCAACCCGCACGCCCGCCTCGGCTGGTTCTATGAACGCACCCCCTTCTACGATCAGCGCCACCTCCTGTATCCGGTCGCGCGCGAGAACTGATGATGGTTGCCACTATTCAGGCCGCAGCCCTATGGGGCGGCATGTTGATCCTGCTGCTGTTTGCCCTTTCAGGCGCAGCGGCAGGGCGCCGTCGCCATCACCGCATCTCCATCGGTGACGGCGGCCAACCCGATCTAGCCGTCGCCGTACGCGCCTTTGGCAATGCCGCAGAATATATTCCGGCGGGGCTGTGTGGACTGATCCTGCTGGCCTTTCTGGGAACGCCTCCAGCCCTGATCCACACGGTCGGCAGCTTGCTGTTTGTCGGTCGCCTGATCCACGCTGTCGCCATGTTCTACCAACGCGGCCTGTCCATGGTGCGCGCCCTGGGCATGACCCTGACATGGCTGTCCCTACTGATTTCAGGCGTCAGCCTAATCGTCTGGTCGGTATTGTAACTATCTATGCGCATGTAGATTTAGAGATAAGTTGCCCAAGTCTACAATCGACCCATCTGTGACATTGCGAGTATCGGTTTGTGTGCGCGAGTTGTTGCACTTTTGCGGCAGGCCAGTCAGGGTGCATACATGTTCCTCAGAACCTTGTTTGCCCTAGGCCTCATGGCTCTCGCGGGATGCGCCCCGTTACCGAAGGGGCCGCCCCTGATCGGTTACGATCCAGCGCCCTACAGCGACGCGTTTCGGGCTGCGGCGACGGAAGCAGTCATCCGCAGCAAGCTGGGCGAAGGCTTCTACGATGCCTTTGGGGACAAGGCCTATACAGTGGGCACATCCGGGCTATGCGCAGAGGAAACCCTGCAGCATTTCCTGTCGCTACAGCGCGGTTGCGCACTGCTCGGTCCAGGCGACAATCCCGACTGCGGCGAGCCCGACCTTTGCATCATGCTGACGGTAGACAGTGGACTTTTTAAAGATCCTGAGACCAGGTCGGCTGTAGAAGCCGCTTTGCTGCGGCCGTGCGATGCCCTCACTCCGCCTCTAGGCCTTCCATATGGACACTGGCCTTCGGCCATTGGCAAGCCAGCCGCCGCCAGTTGGGGACTGCTCCACTGTGGTGGTCGTCGTCAGGTCATTGGGAGCGATATCGCAGTGCATGAGAACGGTGCCCAGACCGTCATTTTCTTCACTTTTAGCCTCGCTAAAAGGGAAGCAGCGCCTTGGCGATAGGGTCAGCTTCCCACCCTTAAGTGAAATTCCGCTCCCGACCCGTTGCGGCCCTTGGATAAGGTCGGCTTGCGGGACGTTAGAGCGCCCCCGACTCGAAGTTGGTATCTTGGGCTAGCGCCAGCGCCCTATAAGCGTTGATGCGCTCGACCATTCGGTCCGGCGATCCCGGCCACCCCTGGGGCAACGCACCTTCGGCACCCACGAACCGGTTCATACGAATAAGCGTGGTGTCTTTGCTGCCTGGCGCGAAATTGTAACCGATCACCTTTCCGGCCCTCCCTAGGCGGAAGACGAAGAAAGGGTTTACGTCGTGCCAGAGTACCTGTTTCGGGGACCTAACGAAGCCCCCAGTGACCGTGAAACCCGATGGAGCCAACAACAGGCGGTGGGGCCGGATGAGCAGAAATGCGAAAACAACACTGCAGAGGCCAGAGAAAGCGACAGCAAACCAAGAGTTGAAACTCTCGACGGCGGTTTCACTCGGCATCGCGACGGATATGGATAAGAACGCCAAGCTGCTCACCAGTAAGAGCACGCTCTTCCCACGCGAGGATTTGATTTCTTCAGCTTCCATGTGATCCGGCCCCCCGGTCCTTTCACTCTAGCCTCGACATTGCCCGACCGGATGTCCGTTTTCCACCCATGACTGACATTTACTGGGTCAGCTATCGGCCACACCAACCCGCGCTAACCCTCTTGAACTGTTGCGGATAGCGGGCAGGTCGGCCATATCCTACACATGTCCGCATCGACGCCCTCCTCCGCATCGCCCGATCCTTCCATGCTGCACGATCTGGTGGCCGCTGCCCTCAAGGCCGGTGCCGACGCCGCAGAGGCCGCCATGGCCCGCCGCGCCTCGCTGTCGGTCGGGGTTCGTAATGCGGCACTCGAAGATGTCGAGCGCGAGGAATCCACCGATCTGGGCCTGCGGGTCTTTATCGGCAAGCGTCAGGCGACCGTGTCGTCCTCGGACCTGTCGGATGCCACCCGTGGTCGTCTGGTCGAGCGCGCCATCGCGATGGCCAGACTGGCCCCCGAAGACCCTTATGCGTCCTTGGCCCCGAAGGATTTACTGGCCCCCGCGCCGCATGCCGATCTTGATCTGTATGATCCGTCCGAGCGTTCAGCCGAACAACTCGAAGCCGCCGCCATCGCTGTAGAGGCTGCGGCCATGGCCGTTGACGGTGTCTCTCGTTCCGAAGGAGGCGACGCCTCGTGGTCATCCAGCGAATGGCAGATGGTCACGTCGGACGGCTTTGTCGGCCAGCATCGCGGCAGCGTCTTCTCCATGGGCGCAGGCGTCATCGCCGAAAAAGACGGCCAGATGGAACGCGGCGGCGAACACCGCGCCCTGCGCCATCTCGAAGACCTGCCGTCCGCCGAGGAAATCGGCAAAACCGCTGGCGAGCGCGCCGTCGCCCGTGTCGGGGCCCGCAAGATTGCCTCCACCACTGCCCCTGTCATTTTCGACAACCGCATGGCGACACAGGTTCTGTCGCCGCTGCTGGGTGCCATTTCCGGCACCGCCATTGCGCGTGGTTCGTCCTTCCTGAAGGACAGGCTGAACAAGTTGGTTCTGCCCGCGGGAGTGGACCTGATCGACGATCCGCTGCGCCCGCGCGGCCACGGCTCGACCCCGTTCGATGACGAAGGCGTGCGCGTCGAAAAACGCGCCATTGTCGAGGACGGCATCCTCAATACTTGGCTGCTGAACACTGCCTCGGCGGCGCAACTGGGCATGACCACCACCGGCCACGCCTCGCGCGGTCTGGTCGGCCCGTCGGGTGTCTCGGCGCACAATGTGCATCTGTCGGCGGGCGAAGGCACCCTGGATGATCTGATGGCACAGGCCGGAACCGGCCTTTTGATTACCTCCATGTTCGGCCCGTCCATGAACGGCAATACCGGCGACTGGTCTGCCGGTGTCTCGGGCTTCTGGTTCGAAAACGGGGAACGCGCCTATCCGGTCAGTGAAGTCACCGTGGCCGGAAATCTGATCGAACTTTATGCCCGTCTGCAACGCGCAGGCGACCTTCAGTTCCGTCATGCGTTCAACAGCCCGTCTCTTCTGTTCGACAAGGTGGCTATCGCCGGTAAATGACCTCTCTGGATCAAGACCTCGCTCTTATACGTCAGGCCGCCTTCGATGCTGGCCAGATGGCGCTCGACTATCGCGAGGCAGGGCTAAAGGTCTGGTCCAAGGAAAATGCGTCCCCCGTCACCGATGCCGATCTGGCGGTGGATTTCTTTCTGAAGGAACGGCTTTTGTCGGCGCGCCCCGACTATGGCTGGCTGTCCGAAGAAACCGCCGACAGCACAGACCGCCTGTCAAAAAAGCGCATCTTTGTGGTCGATCCCATCGACGGCACCTCGGCCTTCATGCGTAACAAACCGTGGTGGTGTACCCCCATCGCCGTGGTCGAGGATGGCGAGCCGGTCGCGGCGGCCATCTATGCCCCCATGCTGGGCGAGATGTTCGAGGCTACATTAGGCGGCGGTGCCCGTCTTCAGGGCCGCCCCATTACCGCATCGGACACATTACAACTGGAAGAAGCCGAGCTTTTGGCCGATGCCCGTCTGATGGAGGCGCGCGAATGGGACGAGCCATGGCCCCATATGAATTTCTCAAAGCGCAATGCGCTGGCCTACCGGATGGCGCTTGTCGCGGCCGGTGCCTTTGATGCCGCCATTGCCATAAGCCCAAAGTGGGACTGGGATGTTTGCGCCGGATCGCTTATCGCACAGGAAGCGGGTGCTCTGGTCAGTGACCACACAGGCCAGAAATGGCGATTTAATCGCCACGATCCGCGACAAACTAGCATGATTTGTGCCGCGCCTGCGCTGCACCCGTTGATAATCCGCCGTACAGCGCCTATCCCGCTGACCTTCTGACCCCTCATTCGCAAGTGGACCATCTCTCCATGGCCGACACCCATAATCCCCAACTGCTTCACCTCGTCATCGGCGGCGAGATGCGTCACCCGTCGGAGCCGACCTTCCGTGATCTGTCGGAAGTCGAATTCGTTGGTGCCTATGGTTCGTATGACGAAGCCAAGGCTGCCTGGAAGGCTCGCGCACAGGCTACGGTTGATAACGCCCACATGCGTTTCTTCATCCTGCACGCCCACAAGCTGATCGATCCGCGCGGCGACGCCTGATCCTGTCAGGACTGTGATCCGTTCAAAGGGCGGCTGGGGCTAGGGCTTCAGCCGCCCTTGACGTATAGTGGACAATCTACCGCCCGAAAGGCGCATCCGTTTGAGGCTTTCGAATGTCGGATTTCTCAGGTGAAATGCTGTTCGGCATCATATCCATGGTGCTGGCACTGGTCCTGTGGGTGCGCGTTCTGATGAACAAGCGCCACAATGACGACTGGCTCGAAGACCGTCTGATCGAGCGTCAGGAACAGCTCGACAGCCAACGGCGCATAGCTACGCGCCCCCCTGCATCAACACCCGACAAGCACAACGATCCAGCACGAGGTCCGTGGGGTTAGGATATGATCCCGTGCAACTTGTGTTGTGCCGCGCTCGCTGTCTTTGATGCACCCACCGCGGGACAATGGATTCGATTTGAGGGACTGACGACCTATCCGCCACCCTCCGGCTCAATCCATAAATAACGCGATCAGTGATCCAGTTCGCTACGCGCCTGATCGAACAGGTCGAAGAAGCGTTCGCGCACACCCGCCGCAAAGGGGTTGTCGCGCTCGATGGCCTGATAGACGGCGGGGCTGTCGTGGCGGACCATGTCGACGCCCTGCATCAGACGCTCGAAGCTGAGCGTCGTCATGCGGGTGGGCAGCGGCTCCATCTTCAGCAGCACCCGCGCGATCAGATGGGTCAGGCCCTGCACGGTGGCGGCCTCGCGGTCGTGGTCCTCGGGGGTGACGTTGAAGACCTTGAGCGCCAGAACCTTGCGGCACCATGCAGCGGTGCGGCGGGCGTCTTTGGCGCCCCTCACCTCGCACACAGCGATGCGCAGGCCCGCCAAACCGTCCTTGGCCGATTGCGGACCGAACAAAGGATGGGTGCCGACGATACGGACATGATCGGGTAACTGGCGCAGCATGGCCTCGGCCGGTTTGACCTTTACCGAGCCGACATCGATCACCAATGCGCCCGCCGACAGCATGGGCGCGATCTCTTCAAGCGTCTGTTCCAGAATACCGACCGGAACGGCGAGTATCACCACCGGACAGCCCGCCGCCTCAGCTAAGTCAACCTTGGCGGCATGGGCATCATCGGCCTCCATCGCCGGATCAAAGGCGCGCACGTCAAAATGCGGCGACAGGTGCTGTGCCGTCAGTTTGCCGAACGCGCCGTAACCGATCAGGCCGAGGCCGGGGCGTTCACTCACAGCGTTTCCTGGAAGCGGACGGGCTGGCCGTGGGCGGTGCCGATCAGTTCGCCGTCCTGCATGACCACGCGGCCACGGATGATGGTGGCGACGGGCCAGCCGGTGACTTCGCGACCGTCAAACGGGGTCCAGCCGCTGCGGTTGGCCTGCTGGTCGTGGGTGATGGTCTTGGTGGCCTTCATGTCGACAATGGTCAGGTCGGCATCATAGCTGACGGCCATGCGGCCCTTGTTGGCGGTGCCGAACACGCGCTGTGCGCCGCCCGAGGTCAGGTCGATGAAGCGTTCCAGCGACAGACGGCCCTTGTTCACATGGTCCAGCATCAGCGGCACCAGGGTCTGAACGCCCGGCATGCCCGACGGTGAGGCCGGATAGGGCTTGGACTTTTCTTCCTTGGTGTGCGGCGCATGATCCGAACCCAGCACATCGGCCACGCCCTGCTGGATGCCCCACAGCCACAGGGCATCGACGTGTTCCTGCGAGCGGATCGGCGGGTTCATCTGAGCATAGGCACCGAGGCGCTCATAGGCTTCGGGGCCGACCAGCGTCAGGTGCTGGGGTGTGATTTCAACCGTGGCCACGTCCTTGTGGAAGCGCAGGAACTCCATCTCCTCGCGCGTGGTGACGTGCAGGACGTGGATACGCGCGCCGGTTTCCTTGGCCAGACCGACCAGACGGCGCGTCGAGCGGATGGCACTTTCGGCATCGCGCACCTCGGGGTGGCTGGTCCAGTCGCCGGTGCGGGCAAGGCCACGGCGCTCGACCAGACGGTATTCGTCTTCGGAATGGAAGGTGGCGCGGCGCTTGGTATTGGTCAGAACCTTGCGCACGCCCTCGTCGTCGGCGATCAGCAGGTCGCCGGTCGAAGCCCCCATGAAGACCTTGACCCCGCACACACCCGGCAGGCGCTCCAGCTCGCCCAGATGGTCGGCGTTTTCGTGGGTGCCGCCGATATAAAAGGCGTGGTCGGTCCACATGCGATTGCCCGCGCGTTTCAGCTTGTCCTGAAGGGTCGCTTCATTGGTGGTATTGGGCTGGGTGTTCGGCATTTCGAACACGGCCACGACGCCGCCAAGGGCCGCGCCACGGCTGCCGGTCTCTAGGTCTTCTTTCCATTCCAGACCCGGCTCGCGGAAGTGGACCTGAGTATCGATCACACCCGGCAAAACGGTCAGGCCGGTAGCGTCGAACACTTCACCCGCCGAGGCGTGGGACAGGTCACCGATAAAAGCGATCTTGCCGTCGATCACGCCGACATCCGCCTTGCCCCGCCCCGCATGGTTCGCGACCTCACCCCCGCGAACGATCAGGTCATAGGTCTGATTCATGGGCGATTGGGTCATGGGGGAGGCTCCGACAGGCAAGGATTACAGTCGGACCTACTTCTACGCTCTATAGGACGCGAGTGAAAGGCGGAGGTCGGATTACAATGGTGCGGTTAACCGGTTTCCAGAAGCGGGCAGACGGAATGTCGATTAAGGATAGATAGCGGACTTCAAAATCAGGCGGCTTCTTTGATTTCACGCTTCAATGTTTCCCACTCGCGCTTCAAGATGCGCTAGCAAACAGCTTCGTAACCAGAATTCGCAGAGTATTTATCCTCGGCGCTACTCGCGGATAGAAACGCGTATAAGCAGTTCTGAAGCTCTGGGAAGTCGACATCTTCTGGGTTCATAAAGAGCTCAATCTGGGTTCCCGCTTCATAGAACTCTCGTTCACTAGAATGATTAAGGTTGGGCGTAACGCGATAAGACTGAAACTTAGACATAGCCACTCGAAGATCATTGATCCAAGCCTGTCTCATTTCCGATATTTTGATCGCGTGAGAAGATTTCAATTGTCTATTAAAATTTCTAGTTTGCAATCCGATTGTGATTGCAGCCCCCACAAATGCAATCGTCGCGGCACCCAGCGGAACAGCCCATGTCCACGCTTCCATAGTTCCCCCTCCAAACTTCATAGGTCCCATAGAAAAGCTTCAACGAATATCGAAGATCATTGTTCATGTTGGAAACATAGCGCCTACAAGGGCACCTATAACCGTTCACTTAGAGCTCCCAGGCGGGAGCCGTTTTCGCGGGCCGGCTTTGCCGAGGGGCTGGCCAAGGGCAAGGCCATGAACGAGGGCTTCGAGCGCTGTGTGGCCGCGCGCAACTATCGTCAGGTAGAGTTGAATGAGGCCGAGCGGTCCCAGTTCCGCGCCCTGCGCAATGTCGATGACCGCAAGGCATGGCTGTCGAACTTTGCCGCCCAGAACCACGACAGCCGCGCCATCGCCCCGCAACCGTCCAAGGAATGTAAATCTAACGCGCGGGTCACCTGCACGAGTTAATGCTCAGCAACAGATAGCGCGAGGCCAGTGCCCCGCCCTCGAAATGGACAAAGATTCATTTGGTTAGGCTGGAGAGGTGCGGGACAGTTTGTCATGCACCATTTCCTCGTTTGCACGGCGCTTGCCGCATCACTCCTGTCGTTTACTGTGGCTGCACAGGCCCAGAGTGCAGAACAGTATCGTGACGATGCCCTGTCTATCGACCGGCTGATTGACGAAAACTATGCCTATCTGGACCGTTTTGCGGACGGGAAAGCCCCCGCTGGTGCCCGGATGCAAGTCGAGGCCGAAGCGGTCAAAGATGCCCGCAGCCTGCTCCGCTATGCCGAGCGGCGTCTGTCCACGCTGGCCGATCACCATGCGATTACGGGCAGCTCTTTTTCTGACAGTCGCGCCTTGGTGCCAAGCTATTCGGACCTGTGGATCGAGCGGATTGGCGGGGTCTATCGCGTAATGGCTGTGCGTGATGACAGTCCGGCGGACACATCGGGTATCGTTGTTGGCGACAGGGTGGTGCAGATCGACAACCGGCCAGTCGGGCAGGCCGTAGCCGATTTCTGGAGCGATCTGGGTGTTACGCCTCCACCAGAGGGTGAAGCCTATGCGGCGCGGGTGCTGGCGGCGGGTCGGCGTGATCGTCCGCGCATCCTGACGGTACAATCGGGCAATGACGCCCCGCGCACCCTGTCTTTGCCAAGTCTCTATGCTGTCGAACGGGCTGAGCGCGGGCCGGTGACGGTGGCGCGCACCGCCGATGGCCTGACGATCCGCATCAATGATTCACTGGGCGATGATGCCACCCTCGCCGCATTCGATCAGGCCATGCAGCAGGCCCGCGCGGGTGAAACGGTCACGATCGACCTGAGAGACACACCCGGCGGCGGCAATACGGTGATCGCCCGCGCCATCATGGGTTGGTTCGTCAGCGAACCACGCCCCTATCAGGTGCATAGATACATGGCCGAGGAACGCCGCACCTCTATTCCCCGCCAGTGGATCGAACAGGTTCTGCCGCGCGAAGGCCGCCACCACACCGGCCCCGTCAAGGTCAGGGTCGGTCGCTGGACCGGCAGTATGGGCGAAGGGCTGGCCATCGGGCTGGATGCCCTCGGGGCCGAGGTCAGAGGCTGTCCGATGGCGGGACTTTTAGGGGCTATCTATGATTACCGTCTGGAGCATTCCGGTCTGGTCATCAAACTGCCGACCGAGCGGCTTTCGAGTGTATCGGGTCTGCCGCGCGAGCATTTTAGCTGTATCCCCGCCTAGGTTGCTGATCGCGCCTCACGCCCTCAGGAGGCGTGATAGCCCAGCCATGGCTCAAGAAACTCGAAAGTGTTGTCCATGGCAAAGGTCGAGCTGACCGGCAGGGAGATGTGGCCGTATTCTAGCGAGATCTGCCGTTCGGCGTCTTGTTCGCTTCCTCGTTCAACAGCGGCGATATAGAGGGCGGAGGCCAATCCGCTACGGTCCGATCCGGCCTTACAGTGAATCAAGATCGGCTTTTCGGCGCTATCCAGCACACGGACAAGGGCCTCTGCATCTTCGCGGGACAGTTCTCTGTTGGCGGACATGCGGAAATTGACGTGGGTTATGCCCAGCCGTTTTGAAGCGGCAATCTCGTCGTCATACCATTTGGCACCATCGCTCTGGCCACGCAGATTGATCACGGTCTTGATGCCATAGGTCTGGTAATAGCGATCCAGATCATCGCCCTTGGGCTGGGCCGAGCGATAGGCCCGACCTTCCACGACAGGATGAAAATTGCCGCTGATCTGCAAGCCTTGCAGATAGCCCAGAGTAAGGAGCGTCGCAGCAGCAGCGATGCTGATAACCGATATTGCGGCGACCTTGCGCGAGTTCATAGGCGGCTCTGATCCACAATCGAACGCTTGCCGCAAACTCTTATGGTTCGCAGCAACAGCGTCAATTGCCATAATGGGGAGGCGCTGCCTACGCCGCCAGCATCTTGGGATTACATCCGGAACGCGTCTTAGGGTAGTTTCGCGCCTTGCCATTAAAGCAGGAAAGCCGTCCTAGCCGCTCCAAGTGGACAGGCAAGCTCCGCTTAATCTCGCCATGCCGAATACATCATGTGATGCCTGAAGTAGACAAAAGCCCCGACCACAGCCCCCAGCAGGATAAAACCAACAATGCGGATCAAGCTTCCATCTTCCGATGTATAGAGCCCTAAACATGCGCCGCCCAGTGCACCCTGCCCCGTAGAAAACACAAGCGACATTCGCTCAGTGGTCCAACTGGAGGCCAGGATAAAGCTCACCATCAACATCAGGTTGCAAAAGAACGAGCCTGCCGCCCAGAGGATTTGTATGCGCTGCCCCTGATACAGCCCCCGAAGCCCGCGCAGATAAGGGCCAGCACAGCCATACATACCGCCATTAGGGGCGATAAGTTTCGCAAGAGCCGTGTCTCGCATTGCGATCTTACTCCGCCATCTCCGCCAGATATTTCAGCGTCTTTTTGAGGACGCGTTCGGCGGGGAGGTCCATCATGTGCTGGATGTGCTGGTTCAGGCGCGGGTCCAGTTCGCGGTATTCGTCGAGAGTGCGCGGGCCGCGCACGGCGATGCCGTTCCATGGACGCCGTTTGGTGTCGTCGGACGGGCCGAAAACACCGACGGTGGGCACATTGGCGGCGACGGCCAGTTGGGTCCAGACACTGTCACCGCCAACATACAGGGTGGCATGGCGCAGGGCCGCTGCCGTTTGCAGGCGGGTCAGTTTGCCCTGAAGCTCGATCACGCGGTCGCGGCTGACGGCAAAGCGGATGGTGTGGGCGGCATCGCGGTCGGCTTCCTCGCCGACAATCATCAGACGCCCGCCCGCCAGTGGCCCTGACGGGGCCAACAGCACGCCAGCCAGCTTGGAATAGCGTTCGGCGGGCCAGCGCTTGCCGATCCAGTCCACGCCCGGACCAATGGCCAGAATGGGACCGTCCAGAGCCGCAGGCGGAATAAAGCTGTCGGCGATGGCCATGGTTTCGGGCGAGAAGAACAGATGCGGGGCCGGAATTTCATCCAGCTGCATGGCGCGGGCCGCTTCTTCGACCCAGTGCACGCCCGGCACAGATGCGGGGCGCACGGCGCGGCGCTGGCGACGCAACTTGCCCGACAGGTTTGAGCCGCGTTGATCGACCACCAGACCCCAATTGGTATCGCGCACCTGGTTCCATAGTGAGATCCAGTCCCAGCGCCCGTCCTTGTCCAGAACGATCAGGCGGCGCAGGCGCGGCAGGTCAGCAAACAGGGGCGCAGACGCCGCCGAGCCCACCACCGTAAAGTCCGCATGCGGGATCATTTCCACCAGATGCGCCAGCACACCCGAAGACAGGATTGCCTCTTCGGGATCGGCCTCGGCGATATAAAGGATGGGGAAACGCCCGCTCATAGTCCCTGTCTAACGGGATTCTCTCGGGGTTTCTCTGCCTGCCTGCTGAAATAAACGTTATCGGCGGCATTCGGCAAAGATTGCCAAAGCTTCACTTGCTGTCATCGGTCCAGACCCTAGCCTGCCAGCTTCCGGGGGGCCGGAAGGGGTAAAAATGAGCTGGCGAAACAAGAACGCACTTATGGTGGCGGGGGCGGTAGGCCTTGGCCTATTGTGGGCGACCTTTAGCGGGCCGGTATTGAGGCCGCATCTGGCGGGTATCCAGACGCCGTATCTGGCATCGTTTCTGGTCAATCTGTCGGATGTTGTGGTGATGGCCGCACTGGTCATGCTGGCAGCGCGCAAGGGACCACCGGCCTTGTGGAAGATGGCCGGGCTGGCGGTATCGCCCGTCAAGCCGCTGATCTGGGGAGCTATTATTCTGGTGCCTGCCGTGGTGGCCGCCGCGCTGATGGCCCCTGTGGCGTCCGATCTTTCGGCCAATAGCCTGTTGTGGCAGGGCGGGATTTTTCCGCTCATCGAGGAAGTGGTCTATCGCGGGCTGGCGGTCGGGGCGCTGGTGATGTTGGCGCACTGGCGATGGTGGGCGGCGTGTCTGGCCCCTGCCCTGATGTTCGGCATTGTGCATATGGCACAGGGCCAGAACCCGATGGATGCGGCAGGCATTGTCGCCATTACCGCGCTGGGCGGGCTGCTGTTCGGGTGGCTGTTCGTGCGCTGGCACTTTAATCTGTGGCCGCCGATCCTGCTGCATGTGGGGCTAAACAGCCTGTGGATTGTGTTTGCGCTGGGGGAGACCGCGCTGGGTGGCTGGCTGGGCAATGGCCTGCGGCTGGCCGTTGTGGTGGCGGCGATTGTGCTGAGCTGGAAAATGATGCCGCGCCGGTTGCAACAGTAACTCTTCACACGCAGTTTTCGCTCTCTCCGGTTTTCCTGTTTTCGCGGCCTGTTTGCATTGAGGCCTTCGGAGAGAGCTATGGGAAACCGCAGCCTGCGCATGGTCAGCCATGACGCAGAGACTTCATCCCCCATCCCCATCGTGAAGACGGCCACCACAGGGCGCGTGAGCGCCACTGTGTGCGGGCTCACGTCGCCTCCAAGGCGGTTGTGTGAAGCCGACTTCACTGAAAGTTGAAATGGTGTTTTTGGGGCTTAAATTTGCCCTTTCGACAACATCCATGCATAGTGACAAAACTGAAACAGCAATTTCAAAAGACAAGGATGAATATTGTATTGGATAATATGAAAAACATTTTGCAGAGCAACTAAAGCAAATAAAACCACGATTAATACAATACAGAGACACTCAATCCACGTCACTAATAACTATTTATATTTATTCAAACTGATTCTAAAACTTCAGTCGGATATTGAAATATGCACATCAGCTCGTGCGTTCGACCCCTGCGATCTACGGCCACAGCGTCGTTTTGACAGGGACTCCCGTCCATCAGCCCAAAGTGAATATGCCCAAGCAAAAACGTATAGCCATCATCGGTGCCGGCCCGTCCGGTCTCGCCCTTCTTCGCGCCTTCCAGTCCGCCCGGGACAAGGGAGCCGATATCCCCGACATCGTCTGTTTCGAAAAGCAGAAGGACTGGGGAGGCATGTGGAACTATACTTGGCGCACCGGCATAGATGAAAACGGCGAGCCGGTTCACGGCAGTATGTACCGGTATCTGTGGTCGAACGGTCCCAAGGAGTGCCTTGAGTTCGCCGACTACACCTTCGACGAACATTTCAAGAAGACGATCTCTTCCTATCCGCCCCGTGAAGTCCTGTGGGACTATATTCAGGGCCGCGTAAAGAAGGCGAATATACGCCAGTACATTCGCTTCAACACCGCGGTAAAAGATGTGGCTTTCGATAAGGCGTCCGGCCTGTTCACCGTCACGACCAAGGATTATTCGGCAGGTCGCCGCACAAGCGAAACATTCGACCATGTGATCGTTGCGACCGGCCACTTCTCGACGCCTAACGCTCCATCCTATCCGGGTTTTGATCTGTTCCCCGGCCGGATTCTGCACGCTCACGACTTCCGCGACGCAACGGAGTTCACGGGCAAGGATGTGCTACTGATCGGCTCCAGCTATTCCGCCGAAGACATCGGCTCACAGTGCTATAAATACGGCGCGAAGTCGGTCACCACCAGCTACCGTAGCCAGCCTATGGGCTATGACTGGCCCGCTGGATGGAAAGAGAAGCCCTGCCTGACGCATGTTGATGGAAAGGTCGCCTACTTCAGTGACGGTTCGCGCCGCGAAGTCGACGCCATCATTCTGTGCACCGGCTACAAGCACCACTTCCCCTTCTTGCCGGACGAACTGCGCCTGAAGACCAGCAATCGCCTGTGGCCGCTAAACTTGTATGAAGGCGTGGCCTTCACGCCGAACCCCAAGCTGTTCTATCTGGGGATGCAGGATCTCTGGTACAGCTTCAACATGTTCGACGCACAGGCCTGGCTGACGCGCGACATCATCATGGACCGCATCCCGCTGCCATCGCGCGCCAAGATGGAAGACGCCAACGACCACTGGCGTGAAAAGGAAGTCGCAATCCGCACCGATGCGGAGGCCTTTGAGTATCAGGGCAACTATATCAAACGCCTGATCGCCCAGACCGACTATCCCCATCTTGATATCGACAACATCAACAAGATCTTCCTGCAGTGGAAGAAGGACAAGAAGGCCGACATCATGGGCTATCGCGATAAATGCTATCGCTCGGTCCTGACCGGCACGCTAGCGGCACGTCACCATGTGCCGTGGATGAAGGCGTTCGATGACTCGCTCGAAGCCTACATGCGCCCGCCCTCAAACCGGCCCCAGACTGCGCGCGCCTGATGTCAAAGCCTCCTTCCGGCTCCCAAAGCAGGAAGGAGGCCCTTATCCCGACTGTCGATTTAGGGCTCTACAGCCGCGATAAGGGGCGCTAAGGGCTGTATGTCCTTCCCCGATCAGTCGAGTTTAAAGCCGCCATGTCCGCAACCAGCTTTGATACCCACGTCACCCATTTTACCGATGGTGAATGGGCCGGATGGGGGCGCTGGAGCATGGATGTGCCGTTCGAACAGCATGCAGGCCCGTTCTATATCCGTCGCCATGAAGACGGCGACGCGATGGGCGGCTTTATCCCGCAGGATCATAACTGCCGTCACGGCGGCACCGTCCATGGAGGATCGCTGCTGACCTTTGCCGACTTCTCGCTGTTCGTGATTGCCGCCGAAGCACTGGCCGGTCAGGACGGCGTGACAGTATCGCTGAACAGCGAGTTCCTCAGCCCCGCCCTGCCCCACAAGCGCCTGACCTCGCGTGGCAAGGTGACCAAGGCGGGCAAGCGCATGATCTTCGTGCAAGGCCAGATGGAACAGGAAGGCCATCCCGTTCTGGCCTTTTCGGGCATTATTGCGGTGATTCAGCCAAAGGGTTGAGCTGCCTCAGACAGACATTCAGTGACCCGCACCACTTAACCACATCCAGACAAAACCGGTTAAAACCAGAGGTAGCAGCCCCCAAAGGCAAGCCTTGCGCATATGGCCATTGGAGAGGTCTTTGAAGGCCAGCCAACCTGGTGCAGGAAAAACGATCAAGGCCAGCACACAAAGCATAAGATCGACACCACCACCGGTGGATGCGAACAAAACCGCCGCCGGTAAGCCGATCACAACAGCCATGACAGCAAGAAAACCAGCCACCAAGGCACTGATTACAGCGGGCAGCTTGAACCAGTCATCAAGGGTTCTCGATTTGGAAAAGAAACCTGCGCTCATGCGGATGCCCCTGCTCTTTTGAAACCTTAAGCCAGACAGCGAACAAGGCAATGCCGACATGCTAGCCATCTCGCTAAATAACGCAGCCGAAAGCAGGGTAATCATGCGGGTGGCAAACATCCCGCCACGACAAACAGTGATGGAACGGCGATAAACAGCCCCCTCATGATCAGGACCATCCACCAAGCCTGAGGCGTCGTAGCCCGGGAGCGATCAACGCTGAACAGATCGATTAAAGTGGCTCGCCCCAAGATTTCATACGGGCGCCCCATCTGGTTGGGCTTGATGCGAAAAATCGGGTGCAGACTTACGAAAGCGCAAACGACAAATGCCAACACGCAAATGCCGGACAGCCTTATCAGCCAGTCTGAAAGTGTCTGCATGGCTCTCCCCTAATCCCGACGTATCTCTCGCCTGAATCCTCGGCTAAAAGAAGCCCATGTCCCTTCCCTTGCTTCCTAACCGCGATTGCGGTGGCTGTGTCGAGTGCTGCCGTTATATCCCGCTGGACTTGCCCGAACTGGCCAAGCCGACGGGGCAGTTGTGCCATTATTGCGTGGATGGGTCGGGGTGTGCGGTGCATGCGATCCGGCCGCAGACGTGTCGTGTGTGGTTCTGTCTGTGGCGGGCAGTAGAGTTGTCGGGCGACTGGCGACCCGACCATAGCGGCGTCATCATCCGCCCCGATGGCGTGCAGGAGGGTGTGATCACCCTTTATGTGGTGCGGCCATCCGAGTTTCTGGCCAGCGAGGACTTCTTTGCCACCGTGGGGCAATGGATAGCCGAGGGCATCCAGATCGCCCTGTCGGTGCCGGGGCCAGAGGGGACCTATCCGGTGCGATCCATCATCACTGACTGGCTGCGCCCTGCCATCGAGGAAGGCGATATGGCCGATTTCGTCGAGCGGTTACTGGCGGCATTGGAAAAGCTTGCAGAGGGTCCGTTCCAGCCTGATGGCGTAACCGCACGATATGCGGTGGCATAAACGGCCAAGCCTTCCTATCTGAACGCTATGTCTATCGCCCGTCTGAACAGCCGCGCCGTTATCCGCATCGAAGGCCCCGATGCCCGCCACTTCCTGCACAATCTGCTGACGCAGAATGTCGAGACCATCGAGGACGGCGAGCTTCGTTTCGGGGCGCTGTTGACCCCGCAGGGGCGCCTGATGGTGGATATAATGGTGTGGGCAAAGGATAATGCCCTGTGGCTGGATGTGCCGGTGGCGGCGCGTGATGCACTGGTCCAGCGTCTGTCCATGTACAAGCTGCGCCTGAATGTGACGGTCAGTGCCACGGACGATGCCGTCTTCGTGGCGTGGGGCGAGCAGCCGGAAGGCTTTGTTGCCGATCCTCGCCTTGAAGGGCTGGGCTTCCGTGCCATTGATTTTACGGGTGAAACCACGGCGTCGGAAGATGACTGGCACACACACCGCATGGCCAAGGGTGTGGCCGAGGCGGCGATGGATACGCCGCAGGACAAGACCTATCCCATCGAAGCAAACCTTGACCTGACCAACGGCATCGACTTCCACAAGGGATGCTTCATCGGTCAGGAAACCACCTCGCGCATGAAACGTCGTGGCACCATCAAGAACCGTATCCTGCCCTTTAGATTTGAAGGCGAAGCGCCTGCGATCGGCACCGAGGTTCTGAACGGTGAACGTCGTGCGGGTGAAGTGACAGGTGTACTTGGACAACAGGGCATGGCCCTGATGCGGCTGGACCGCATGGACGGGGAACTGACGGTCGATGGCCGTGCGGTGGTGGTGAACCGTCCCGACTGGGTGCCTGCGTTCGAGGCGTAAAATTCCCTCTTCGTCATGCCCCGACTTGATCGGGGAACCCAGCGGCACCGCAGGTGATCTTTACGGCATCCGCATTGCCCCGCCTTTTGGCTGCTACGCGCCGTCCTTCGGGTCGCGCTATAGCGCGCCGCGGGATCCCTCGATCTGCGCCGCTATGCGGCTTGTCGGAGGATGACGGATGATGCGCCAACATTAAAAATTGGAAAGCTCGCTTGTCGCGTTGTAAATGTTGCTTGACATAAACTCGACCTCGAGAGTAAAGCTAACTTGTCAACAAGACAGGGAGGCTTGTCATGAACATCGAAACCAAAACCACCGCTTCTAAAAAACACATGGATGCCCTGACCGTCGGGCTTTGCACCCTGACTGTGGTCGGTGCCGGTACCACCGCCGCCATGCCCTTCTGGCCCCAGCAACTGGGCACTGCGCCGTCGATCGGCGTGGTTATTCTGGCCACCGGACTGGCCGTTTTCCTCGCCCTGCACACCTATTACTGGTGGCGCGATCTGGATGAAGCCGCACAGGAAGCCCACAAATGGGCGTGGTGGTGGGGCGGCAATATCGGCTTCATCGTCGGTATCGCCGGCTTTATCGGAGCGGCACTGGCCGGTGTTGATATCCTGCCCGCCCGCATCCCGCACACCGATGCGGCCCTGATCGCCGCAGGCTTCATCGCCGCCTTTGCCGCCCAAGCTGTCGGTTACGGTATCGCATGGTGCGGCTGGTGGATCGCCCGCCGATGACCAGCGAATTCACCAACCCTCTCAAGGTTTTCCGCGCCGAGCGCAACTGGACCCAGACCGATCTGGCCGACCAGCTGGGCGTCAGCCGCCAAACCATCCAGGCACTGGAAAAGGGTCGCTATGACCCGTCCCTTCCCCTGGCCTTTCGTATCTCGCGCCTTCTGAACCAACCCATCGAAGCGATCTTCATCGCCTGATCAATCCAATCCTGAAAGGACCACCCCTATGTTTAAAATCGCATCCAACGCAGTCCACATCGTCTCCAGCCTCGGCATGGGCCTGTCCGGTGGCTTGCTGATCGGCCTGATGGCCAAGATGCTGCTGGGCTAAACCCACGACCTACGCTTAAGACTTCGGCCCTTAAGGCCCCCCCTTCGCTGCGCGTCTCGCGGCCTCCAACATCCCTTTAAAATACGGAAAATATGCAATGACCCTCGCCAACCGCATGGGCCAGTCGGCCAACTGTGTCTCGCGTTTCGCCTTCGGTATGCTGGGCGCTCTGGCCCTCAGCACAGCCATCCTGATCGCGCCGTCGGCCAAGGCCGAGGAGGCTGCCCTCGCCGCTCCGGCACCTGTTGCAAAAGCCGAAGGTTCAGGCCCGCCGCTGTGGGTGCTGCGTGATGCGGACTCAACCATCTATCTGTACGGCACCGTCCACCTGCTGCGCCCCGGCACGGCATGGGGCTCGGCCAAGGTGGACGCCGCCTTCGACAGCGCCTCGGAAGTCTGGGTCGAGATCGCCAATCAGGACGACCAGTCCGCCGTCATGCCGGTGATCCAGCAGCATGGCATGGACCCGACACGCCCCCTGTCCACCATCCTCAAGCCTGAAGACTTTGCCGCCTTTGATGCTCTGGCCAAGGCCAACGGGGCCAGCGGCGCGGCACTGGATGCCTACCGTCCGTGGCTGGCGGCCTTTGCCGTATCGATGAACGGCCCGATGCAGGCCGGATACCGTTCCGAAGCCGGTGTGGACAAGACGCTGATGGACCGCGCCCGCAACAGCGGCAAGACCCTGCGCGGGTTTGAAACCGCCGACATTCAGGTGCGCCACATCGCCGGAATGAGCGAGGAAGGTCAGGTTGCCTATCTGAACCACTTTGTCCGCAACCACGACGGCATCGTGGCTAATCTGGACCAGACGGTTGCTGCATGGATCAAGGGCGATGTGGCCGAGGTGGGCCGCCTGTCACGCTATAATACCGGCGATGTCCATGCCGATGTGCACAACGCTGCCCTGATCGTGCGTAATGCCGACTGGACGCGCCAGATCGAGGAGATGATGCGTGGATCGGGCACCGCCTTTGTCGCTGTGGGGGCCGCGCACCTGATGGACAATGACAGCGTGATCGACATGCTTGAGGCCAAGGGCTTTACGGTCGAACGCCTGTAAGAAACCTTTGCGAAAATAGTATAGGCCCGTTGGCAACAGCGGGCCCTTTCTGCTTGCTCAATCAGAACATTCAGGCAACATCGTCCTATGACCGAATCCGAAAAAGCCGAAGGCCGTTGCGGCTGGTGTGGCACCACAGATGCCCTCTATGTCGACTATCACGACACCGAATGGGGCGTGCCGGAATATGATGCCCGCGCCCTGTGGGAAAAGCTGGTGCTGGACGGCATGCAGGCGGGGCTGGCGTGGATTACCATCTTGAGGAAACGCGACGGTATCCGCGCCGCCTTTGACGGTTTCGATCCCGACAAGATCGCCGCCTATACGGATGCGGATGTCGAGCGCCTGTTGGGCGATACCCGCATTATCCGCTCGCGCGCCAAGATCGTCGCCACCATAGAGAGCGCCCGCCTGTTCATCCAGATGCGCGACAGCGGCGAGGATTTCACCGCGTGGATATGGTCCTTCGTCGGCGGCACCCCGATCCAGAACCAATGGGGCGACTATCGCGAAGCTCCGACCCAGACCGAACAAAGTCAGGCCCTGTCCAAGGCCCTGAAGAAGCGCGGCTTCAAGTTCGTCGGGCCGGTGATTGTGTATGCCTTCATGCAGGCCGTCGGCATGGTCAACGATCACCAGACGACCTGTTTCAGGCACAAGGAAACGGGCGGGGTTTGAGCCGAACGATGGAATGGCTGCGGCCAAGACCAGCTAGCGGATCAGATCGGCGTGCGGCATACCCGCCTTCATGACCGATACCCTCAAGACCAAGCGCACCAAGATCATCAAACCCCCATTGACGATGGACCTCGAAAACCATCTGGCGGCGGTGTGGAAGGGGTATGTGTGCGGGGTGGACGAGGCGGGGCGCGGGCCGTGGGCGGGGCCGGTGACGGCGGCGGCGGTGATCCTGAACCCTGATGATATTCCGGCGGGCCTAAATGACAGTAAGGCCCTGACCGAAAAGCGGCGCGAGGCGCTGATGCCTGTCATCAAGGAAAAGGCTTTGGCATGGGGCATTGGCCATGCCTCGGTCGAGGAGATCGACACCATCAACATCCTGAGGGCCACCGAGCTGGCCATGCAGAGGGCGGTGGCGGCGCTGGCGATACAGCCTGTCGGGGCGCTGATTGACGGGAATTACAAGTTCAACCTGCCGTGTCGGGTCGATACGGCTATAGGGGGCGACGGGCTTTCACTCTCGGTTGCGGCAGCGTCTATTCTGGCCAAGACGACGCGGGATCACTTGATGGTCGAACTGGACGGGCAGTATCCGCATTACGGCTTTGCTAGACATAAGGGCTATGGCTCTGCGGCTCACCGCGCGGCTCTGGCCGAACACGGCCCATGTGAGCACCATCGATCCTCCTATGCGCCAATCCGCGCCTTGCTGCCGATCAAGGCCTAGATAACCAAAAACGCCCCGCACAAAAGGCACAGGGTTCCTACCGCCACGGCACAGATGAAATAGGCGCTACGCACCTTGTCATCTTGCGGCCGGACAACGCCGCGTTCGATGGCGTCGTTTTCAGCCTCGTCCTCTTCGAAAATGTCCTGAAACACGTACAGAGACTGACGGGTTTTGTCAGCGCGGCACAGCTGCCGCCATTCGCTCGAATAGCGCGGGGGCCGGCCAAGGCGCTCGGCCATATGATACGCTTTGCTGGCTCGGCGGGCGTGTGCATCGCTGCCCGAGCCAATATGGGATACTGGGATTGTCATGCGGCTGTAACGATCACGCGGCAGTCCCGTTCCAAACGGTAACGCTACCAATACTTAAGTCAAAACAGCGTTGCTGTAATATTTTACACAATACCCGAAATATCTACCGGCTTTGCCGTTGCCACGAACAAGCGCTCGACATTGCGAAGCCTGCCAACAGCCCCCACTTTCTCGCCCTTCAGATTATGAATACCGATACGCGCACCGACATAGCGGGGCCTTGGTATCTCGATGACCTGTACATGACCACGGTTTTTAAGAAGTTTCTCCATATCTTCACGGTCCAGATAGCCCTCGTCATTGAAGCTGATGACAAGATTAGGAGACTGAAGACTGTCGATGACCGATTTCAGCGCGCTCTTGATCTTGGGCTTGGAGTTGAAATCGCTTTTGCGCTCGCGCACATCCACCCGTTTACGGGCTACGCCATAGGTTTCTGGCTTGTCCCACAGGACCAGACTTTCCCAGCAATGGTAGTTGGCCAGATAGGAGTGCTGATTATAGGGCGGGTCCAGATAGACCAGATCGGCCTCGATCATCGGGGCGATTTCCACTGCATCCGCGCGGGTAGCGATGCATGGGCCACCGGCAACCGAAGGCAAGATATCCGGCAGGCGCAATTGCAGCGGCTTCAGCGCACGCGGAGCCCACTGTTTCATATAGGCCATCTGTAGCCCCGCCGTGGAATCCACACGGTCGGCAGCCTCCATCAGCGCCACAATGACCACAGCCTTGAGTTCCGGTTCCATATCCATCCGCTCGATATGTTCGCGCATGGCGTCGATACGCGCGCCGTTATCGGGATGGAAGAAGCGGGCCTCTTGGCAAAAGGTTTGCGTGAACCATCCCGCTTCGGGCTTTATTTCGCGAAGTTCGGCCAGAATGATCTCGGCCTTGTCGGCCCAACGCTCGCGATCAGCCTGCACATAGGCAGTGGCCAAGGTATGGGCATAGGCATTGTGGTCATTGGACCAGACCTGAAAGCCCTGCTTTTTCAGCGAATGGCCGACGCGGGACGAGCCTGAAAACAGGTCACAGACACGCCCGCCTTCCGGCAGGATGCGTTGCACCACGCTTCCGACCTGCCCCAGCAGCGCCCTTTTGGACCCGATATACTTGATCATGCACCGTACCGACTCATGGCCCTATCGTAGCGCGTAAAGGATGGCACAGGTCAATTGGGCATAGCCCGCATGACCGCAGCTTATCCAGCGCGGGCCAGACGCAGCAGGTTTGCGGCCCCCGGTGCACCAAACGGTGTGCCTGCAAGGATCAGGATACGTTGTCCGGACTGGGCCAGACCGTGCTCCATTGCAGCCTCTACGGCATCGTCGGTCAGACCTTCCAGCGATTCCGGTTGGCGACCCAGACGGGGCTCCAAGCCCCAGACCAGCGCCAGACGACGCGCCGTATCAATATTGGGGGTCAGGGCCAGAACCGGTTGCAACGGACGTTCGCGCGACATGCGCCGCGCCGTGCTGCCGGTCGTGGTGTAAACCACCATACAGGCCGTCGAGGTCGCATCCGATGCCTTGCGGGCAGCCGCCACCAGCGCGTCCACGTCCTCGATCTCCATGCCGGCATGCTCGGCATCCATCAGGCCCGCCCACATCGGATCACGCTCTACGCGTTCCATGATGCGGCTCATAATCTGGACGGCCTCCAGCGGATAGGCCCCTGCGGCGGTTTCGGCCGACAACATCAGGGCATCGGCCCCTTCATAGACGGCATTGGCCACGTCGGACGCTTCGGCTCTCGTCGGAGCCGGTGCGGTGGTCATGGATTCCAGCATCTGGGTGGCGACGATGGCGGGCACGCCGCGCTGGCGGGCGGCACGCAGGATTTGCTTTTGTGCCACCGGCACATCCTCGGGGTGCATTTCCACACCCAGATCGCCACGCGCCACCATCACACCATCGCAATAATCCAGAATGGCTTCCAACGATTGCAAGGCCTGCGGCTTTTCGATCTTGGCAAGGCATGCGGCGCGACCATCGACGATGCGGCGCAGTTCGGCCATGTCCTCGGCCTTTTGCACGAAGCTGAGGGCCGCCCAGTCAACACCCAGACGCAGGGCAAAGTTCAGGTCTTCCCGATCCTTGGGCGTCAGGGCCGAGACGGGGATGATGCAATCCGGCACCGCCACACCCTTGCGGGTGGACAGGGCGCTGCCGCTGATGACCTCCACATCGGCATAATCGGGCGTGGCGTCCAGCACCTTGAGGCGCACGCGACCATCATCGATCAGCAAGCTCATCCCGGCGCGCAGGGCCGCAAAGATTTCGGGATGCGGCATCTGGACCCGCGTGGCATCGCCCGCTTCGGGCAGCAGGTCGAAGCGCATTTTGTGACCGGCAGAAACGGCAATTGCCCCTTCAGCAAATACGCCCAGACGCAGCTTCGGTCCTTGCAGATCGGCCAGCACGCCCAGAGGTCGCCCCGTAGCCTTTTCGGCATCGCGCACAGCCTTCAGCGAACCGGCATGATCGTCATGAGTGCCGTGGCTGAAGTTCAAACGGAACACGTCTACGCCTGCCTGCGCCAAAGCCAGCACCTGTTCGGGGGAGCGGCTGGCTGGCCCCAGAGTGGCAACGATGCGGGTGTGGCGGGCACGGTTCATACAGATGTTTCCTCGGAGACGCACAACCACTCTAGCGGTGGTGTTGTTACCTTTGTGCCAACGAAAAGCCGCAGGCGCTATGGCACCTGCGGCTTACGAAACAAGAGTTTATTGCCGCTCTATTCTTTGGCCTACTCTACCGGGCAGGGCGGGCTTTCACCCAGACCGAGATCCATGCAGCGGCCATCCAGTTTCGGTGTTTCGACCCCGATGATGTTGGCGATGGTCGGGGCGATGTCGATGGTGCGCACCGGCATGAAGCGTTCCTGACTTTCGGCATTCGGCGTCCAGAAGATGATCGGCACGCGGCGGTCATAATCCCACGGCTGGCCATGGCTGGACAGGTTGGAGCCCAGACGGCCACCGGTGGACTTGCCGGGTGCCAGAACAATCATCAGGTCCGCCGACACATCCTTGACCGCCGACAGACGCAAGCGCTCGGGCACGGTCAGGTTTTCCGGATACAGGCTGTCCGGCACAGGCTGGGACAGGATGTCGTCTATAAAGCCGACGTAGAACAGATCACCCTTGCCGCTCAGCATCTCGACGGCAGCATGTGCGATCTGGGTACGCATCGGCTCGGCCATGGTGCGCTTTTGGGCGTCGGTAATGCGCATACCAGAGGCACCACGGTTCAGCGGATCAAAGTCCAGACCGAACTGTTCACGCAGCGCGATATTGGCCGCCGGAATGGCCGACAGGTCGGCACGGCCCGCAAAGGGGAAGCCGCGCGCGGCGGTGCGCTCATTGGTGTCCGAACCACCATGGTCGGCGGTCAGGGACAGGATCACGCCGCCTTCGACCTTGTCCAGTTCGGCAAGGAAAGCCCCCAGCGCGGTGTCCAGACGCATGATCTGTTCGCACTGTTCACGGCCTTGGGTGCCGAAGGTATGGCCGATGATGTCGGTTCCCGACAGGGACACGCCCAGCATGTCCACCTTGCCGCCCTGCCCCAGACGCTGTGACTGCAACAGATAGGTGGCGGCGCGCAGGGTCTCCTCGTCATATTTCGGCGAGGCCGAGAAAGAGGTGCGGTAAGGCGGGATGGACGAAACAAAACGGCCATCCACCACATCGACATCGGCCGAAATGGCGTTGCACACCGCATAGGCACCGGTCCACAGACCGTCCTTCTCGATGTCCGGATAGGCCATGTTGAACTGGGCCACAGGGGCCAGACGCTCGGTGGCGGTTTCACCCGGACGGACATAGGTGGTCAGGCCAAAACCGTCGGTGAACCAGAAGGCACGGCCATGATGGCCCGCCAGATTCATTGCGCCGCGATCCTTGCCCGAAACAGCGAAGACGCGGCTATCGGGGCTTTGTGCCACCAGCCAGTCACCGACAGTATCGACCTTTAAAAGCTCGGTACCGACATTGCCGTTATCGGTGACCTTGCCATGAGCCAATGTATTGACCTCGGACGCCATGCAATAGCGCCCCTCGCCGGTGTCGCCATTGACGCTGTAGTTCACGCTGATACCCGTGTGGGTCGGGTGCATGCCCGTCAGCACGGTCGAATGACCAGGGCAGGTTTCAGTGACGCCGTGGGTCTGGAAGCCGTTGGCGTGCACCAGACCTTCATCCAAAAGGCGCTTGAAGCCACCGGTGAAATGGCTGCGATACTGGTTGAACAGATTGGCGCTGAGTTGATCCACGACTACGGTCACGACCAGATGCGGCCCATCCTCGCGCACATCGTCGGCCAGTGCCGGAGATACCGAAGCCAGGGCCAGAGCCGCAGAGGCCGCCCCCACCAGAAGTCGTTTAAACAGCATAACCCACCGTGTCCGCTAAAACGGGAAACTAATATGCTCGGGCTTATCTGCGCCCGATGACAGAAACACAACAACCCGCATTAGCGAGACCATTTGCCTCGCCCTGACAGGTTGTCGGTCAGAAGAATGGTGCGAGCGGCGGGAATCGAACCCGCATGACCGAAGTCGACAGATTTTAAGTCTGTTGCGTCTACCAATTTCGCCACGCTCGCAGCGCCACCCCCGAACCGATTCAGTTCGACGTGGTAGAAGCCGTGTTTGCCGCAGCTATGGCCCTAAAGTCCACCTCTGAATCAGCAATCAGTTTCACCAGCGCCACCCATGCAGCCACGTTCTGGCGCATCTGTGCCGGATCGATCTTGTCGAAGGTGTCATCGGCCGTGTGGTGCAGGTCAAAATAGCGGGTGGCGTCCTGACTGAGACCGAACACCGGAACACCGTTGCGGGCCAGCGGCGCAATGTCCACGCCGCCGAAACGCTCTTCGCCACCGGCAACAATACCCAGCGGTGCCAGCACAGCCAGAGCTTTTTGGGCAAAGTCGCTGTTCTGCGTGCCGGGCGGCAGGCCCAGATCATAGATGTTGTCAGCCCCCAGATCGGATTCACCGGCGATGATGTGCTTTTCGATCTCTGCGCCGATATTGCGGACATAGGCCCCGCCGCCATTACCGTGATCGGTCGGCTGGGCGACTTCTTCGGCACCATACAGCACCACACGGATGGTGCGGGCGGGACGACCGACATCGGCAATGATCTTGGCGGTTGCCAGCGTGATACCGCCGCCTGCCGCGTCATCAATGGCACCGGTGCCCAGATCCCAGCTGTCCATGTGCGAGCCCAGCACGATCACCTCGTCGGGGCGGGTGGCACCACGGATTTCGCCGATGACGTTCTGGCTGTGGGTTTCATAGGTGCTGGCCGAGGAGAACAGCTTCATGCGGATCGGCTGGCCGGTGGCAACCAGACGCGCCACCTGATCGGCATCGGGGGCCGACAGGGCAAAGGACGGCAGCGGCACAGCGCCATCATGATAGCCCGTGGTGCCGGTGTGCGGCATGCGGTGGTGATCGGAACCGGCCGAGCGCATGACAAAGGCCACGGCCCCGCGATCCTTAGCCGCCTTGGGACCTTGCGAACGGACACGCGATAGCGGGCCATAGCCCGAGCCGTCACGGGTGCGCGGCATCTGGCCTGCATCCACAACGGCAATCTTGCCGTTCAGCAAACCGGCAGGCGCGGCATTCAGCGCATCAAGGCTGGTGAAGTGGACGATCTCCGCCTCGATCCCTTCGGCGGGCGTGGCAATCGAATGGCCAAGGGCGGCGGCGGACAGTTTTTGTGCGCCGACACCGACGATCTCGACGCTTTCGGCACCACGGTTCCAGCCGACCAGCGGGAAGGTCTCAACGCGGACATTTTCAAAACCGTGGGCGCTCATCCAGTCGGCAGCCCATGCCGCAGCGGCGTGGTCGGTATCGGCACCTGCCGGACGCGGCCCGAACAGGGTCGTCACGTCGCGGGTATATTCATAGGCAATATTGTCGTTGAGGGCCTGATCTCGCAGGGTTTCTGCTGCGGCAATAGTCGCGGCATCCTGTGCCAGCGCCGGAGTGCTGAAAAGGCCAAGCGCAAACACGCCCGCCAACAGACCCGATTTGAACGACATCACTTCCCCCTGCGATCACTGAAAGCAGGGAACCTAGCGGGCCAAGGGTGCGACAGGAAGTCACAATTCCTCAGCCCGCCTAGAGTTTTTCGCGCGACTTACTCGCCCTTCAGGAAAGGCTCGACTTCGCCTTGCAGCTTGATGGTCAGGGCCTTGCCGCGACGGTCAACGCGATTGCCGACAGCCAGACGCACCCAGCCTTCGGACACACAGTATTCTTCGACGTTGGTCTTTTCTTCGCCCTTGAAGCGGATGCCGATGCCTTTCATCAGCAGTTCGGCATTGTGGTACGGGCTGTCGGGATCAACCGACAGGCGGTCGGGCAGAACGTCAGACATGACGGGCATCCTTGGGGAAGCTTGAAAATGATGGCGCTGAATAGCCGCTGTCGGGCCTTATGCCAACAGATCAGGCAGCAGCAGCCGCTGCAGGGGTCGCAGCCGGTGCCGCTGTCGCAGGCTTGACCGGACGCACAGGCTCTCCGGCGGCGGCCGAAGCACGCTCTACCATCGGTTTGGTTTCAAAACGTTTGGCCATTTTTTCGGTCAGTTCGCGGGCGGCGGCAGGCGGCATTTGGGCCATGATGGCGGCCAGGGTACGCGGGCGCATGGCCTGTGCCACCGGAAGACGCACATCATCATTCAGTGACACGAATACCGCAGCCGCTTCACGCGGACGCATGGCTGAATAGACGGCGACCAGACGGTCGTTCTCCGCCTTTTCCTGTTCGTCCATCTGGCCCATCAGACCGCTGATCTCGCCCTTGAGGGCTTCCAGCGCCTTGAGCTTGGCATCCAGCTTTTGCTCGGCAGCCAGCATTAACGGCAAGGTAGTGGCGAAATCGGCATCCCGCGCATCCAGCGCCTCGCGGCGCTTGGACAGAGACTGGATGATCCGCAGTTCGGCAGGCGAGATACCCGCCTGCTGGGCCAGTTGTTCAGGTGTCAGAGCGCAGACAGCGGGTGGCGCGGCGGTTGTAGCCACCACCTCGGTCGCGCTGTCCTCGGCAGAGGCCGCGCCTTCCTGCGCCCAGGCCACCGCGCCGGTAAACAGTTCCGGCGCCACACCCGCTGCACGCACGGCAACGACGCCGCCAATGGCGACGGCAATCAGAGGCAGAAGACGGGGCAGCTTGCTCATGGCAGTGACCGAAACAGAGGATGAAGAAACAGACGCTTACTCGCTTGGGCCTATCCCCTCAAGAAGTATGGCACCGCTTGCCATACGTTAGGGGGACTAAAACGCCCTCAAGAAGTTCGACACCGCGTGTCGAACGTTAGGGCACTTAAAACCCTATCCCCTCAAGCAGCGCGGCTCCGCGAGCCTCGCGTTAGGGCCCTTAAAAATCAAACCGCGAACATATCCTCGTCGAGACTACGACGGGCACGGCTAAGAGATTGTTGAGCCGCTTGGTTAGCGGCCAGAGCCTGAAGCATACCCGTCAGGCCATTTTCTTTGATGGTTTCAGCCTTGGGCGCAGGCGGAGGCACGGCAGCATTGGCCGTTTCAATACGCTGCATCAGGCTGGCCATACGGCGGGCGCGTTCGTTCTCGTCATTGATCAGGGCCATGGTCGAAACCAGTTCTAGCGGCTCTTCCTCGGATGCCGGACGGGTGACAACAGCGGCGGCAGCCTTCTGCGCTTCCACCTTGGGCGCGCGGATAATCAGGGCTTCCAGTTCCTGTTTGACAGCGCGGGCCTTAAGAATGCGGTCATGCAGCAGATCGGTTTCCGCCCCCGAAGCGCGCAGGGTTGCCAGCGCCTGTTCGGCGCGACCGGCAGCATTGTTCAGTTCCTTGACCGCACCGGCAAAGGCCAGTTGTCCTTCACGCAAGGCTTTCAGCTTGCGTTCCAGTTTCACACCATAGGCGATGGCCGCGATCAGCAGCACCATCAGCGTGCCGTCCAGAATTACACCCGTCACCAGTTCTGCCTCCCGGCGACGCGCATGGCCGCCTCTGTTGAAATCGGTGCCTCGACGCGCACCGCAACGTGTTGACCGCGACGGCCCATCTTGCCGACGGTCAGATTGACCGTGCCCGCCTTGACCGTGACATCGGATTCCGGCGTCGCGTTCAGCATCAGTGTGTCGCCGACCTTGAGGTCGAGAACCTTGGACAGCGGCATCTGCTGTTCATCCAGAACGCAGCGCACCTCTGTATCCGTGGTCCAGAGTTCGGTGGCCAAGTGGCCTTCCCAGATATTGTCGCGCCCGAACTTCTCGCCCATGAACTGCTGCAACAGCATTTTGCGGATGGGCTCGAGCGTCGAATACGGCAGCAGCAGTTCGACGCGACCGCCTCGGTCTTCCATGTCGATACGCAGCTTGACCAGAATGGCCGCATTGGCGGGACGCGCAATCGCAGCAAAGCGCGGATTGGTTTCCAGACGGTCCAGATTGAAATGCACCGGCGTCAGGGGTTCAAACGCCTGACGGGCATCATTGAGGATGACCTCGACCATGCGCTGCACCAGTGCGCGCTCGATGGTCGTGTAGGGACGGCCCTCGATCCGCAGGGCTGCGGTGCCGCGACGGCCACCTAGCAGAACATCCACGATCGAATAAATCAGGTTACTGTCGACCGTCAGCAGACCATAATTATCCAACTCCTCGGCGCGGAACACCGCCAGAATGGCCGGGAGCGGGATCGAGTTCAGATAGTCTCCGAAACGGATCGACGAGATGGTGTCCAGAGAGACTTCGACGTTGTCAGAGGTAAAGTTGCGAAGGCTGGTCGTCATCAAGCGCACAAGGCGGTCGAAGACGATTTCGAGCATCGGCAGACGCTCATAGGAGACCAGTGCCGAGTTGATAATGGCGCGAATGCCGCTGCGTTCGTCGCCCGAGCCGTCATCCATGTCGAAGCCCAGAAGGCTGTCGATCTCATCCTGATTGAGGACGCGTTCGGACGCTCCGGCATCGCTGCCGAAGGGATCATTTTCCATGGCGTCGAACGTATCGCTCATGGCTATTGCACCAGCATTTCTTCGATCAGAACGGCATCCACCTTTCCCGGTGCCGCCACCAGATTGATACGGCGCAACAACTCGGCTCGTAACTGATACGAACCGGCAGAACCGGCCAGATCATCGGGACGCAGTTCGCGTAGGAAACTTTGCAGCATGTCGTTCAGACGCGGGGCCTCGGCCTGAAGACGCGAGGCCACCGCTGCGTCCTTCATTTCCAACGTCAGCTTGAGCTTGAGATAGGTCGTGCGTCCTTCCGGCGACTGGATGTTCACGATCAAGTCGGGCAGCGTATAGAAGGTTACACCATCTGGACCGGCAGCAATCGTACCCGCCGCAGCGCCTGCGGGGGCTTCGCCCTCCTTGCCGTGGCCGCCCTCTTTCTTGTCGTCTTTTTTGGCCGCGTGCGCGTCGGCCGGTTGCTCGGCCTGGGGGCTTTTGGGCTTCAACAGCATAAAGGCCGCGCCACCACCGATGGCAGCCACCAGCACAGCGGCACCGATGATGATGACCAGCAGGGGCGGCTTCTTCTTGGCTGGAGCTTCGGACGTATCGACATCCTGCACGGTCTCGCCTTCGACCACGGCCGGAACAGCGTTCTCGTCCTTCTTCTTGCCCAGCTTCAGTTTCAGCATGCGGAATGACCCCAACCTACAGCACAGCTGTGTGGGGGCATTTTGGTTAACAAGCCATTAACCATGAGGCAAATCCTGCCGGGCGTTTTTCACGACAATAACCTAAAGCACTGAAATCATTGAATTCGGCTGTTTGGCACGACTGTTGCGAATACGAACAGCGAAGGAGCCCATGCTTTGGAAAACGCCGCCTATATCGGATTGTCCCGCCAGATGACGCTACGCCGCGAACTCGACATCGTGGCCAACAACATCGCCAATTCCGACACCAACGGTTTCAAGGTCGAGCAGATGCTGGTCGGCACCGAGATCGGCCAGCGGGCCCGCAACCACGCCGTGCGCCCCTCGGCCAGCTTTGTGCTGGACAAAGGTGTGGGCCGAGATTTCGGTCAGGCTGCGCTGAAGCAGACGGGCCGCGATCTTGATTTCGGGATCGAAGGCGAAGGCGTTTTCTTCACCATCAACACCCCCACCGGCCCCGCCTATACCCGCGACGGATCGTTCACCATGGACGCCGAAGGCCGCATGACCACGCAGGACGGTTTGCCCGTCCAGACCGATGCGGGCGAACTGATCGTCAATCCGGAACTGGGCCCGATCACCGTCGCACAGGACGGCACTATCACGCAGGACGGCGAGATTGTCGGCCGCCTCAGCGTGGTGCGTTTCGAGGAGCTGTCGGTACTCGAAAAGGGTGGCGACAACCTCTATCGCAACACGTCCAACGCCCAGCCCATCGAGGCCGCAGACGCGCAGGTGCGTCAGGGCATGCTGGAAGGCTCCAACGTCAACACCCTGATCGAGATCACCAATCTGGTCGAGATCAACCGTGCCTATGAGCGGATTACCCGCATGATCGAAAACACCAACGACCTCAGCCGCCGCGCCGTCGAGCGACTGGGCAAGGTTTCCTAAGGAAGGTCTGAGCAATGCGCGCACTCCGTACCGCCGCCTCGGGCATGGCCGCCCAGCAGTTGAACGTCGAGGTCATCTCGAACAATATCGCCAACATGAACACCGTTGGCTACAAGCGCCAACGGGCTGAATTTCAGGACCTTCTGTACCAGAACGTCGAGCGCATGGGCGCACAGTCGTCCACGCAGGGCACGGTCGTTCCCACTGGCATCCAGATCGGTATGGGCGTGAAGGCCGGTGCGGTTTACCGCATCACCGCACAGGGCACCCCTACCCAGAGCGGCAACGATTTCGACATTGCCATCAACGGCAAGGGCTATTTCCAGATCACCCTGCCATCAGGCGAAACCGCTTATACCCGCGCCGGTAATTTCGCCGTCAATGCCGAGGGCCAGTTAGTGTCCAAGGACGGCTATCTGGTCGAGCCCGCCATCACCATTCCCGAGAATACGGTCGATATCTCGATCTCGCGTTCGGGTCAGGTGCAGGTGGCCCTCGACGGCGAGCCGGAACCGCAGATCGTGGGCCAGTTGGAAATCGCCAGCTTCATGAACGAGGCGGGCCTTGAGGCCATCGGCGATAACCTGTTGCTGGAAACCGCAGCCTCGGGCGCGCCCAATGTCGGCATTCCCGACGAGGTCGGTTTTGGCCATCTGCTGCACCGTTACACCGAGGCCTCGAACGTGGATTCCGTATCGGAAATCACCTCGCTGATCGTGGCCCAGCGGGCCTACGAGATGAACTCCAAGGTCATCACCACCGCCGATGAGATGCTGTCTGTCTCGGCCCAGTTGAAGAACTAAGGGAGGGCGCTGAACCATGAAACGCCTTCTGAAAACAGCCACGATCCTGATGGGGGCCAGCGCCCTTGCCGTCTCGGCCTTTGCCATGGACGCGCAGGCCCAGACCCGCGCCGTCAATCTGATCCCCTCGCCTACCGATGCAGACGGCCTGATCACTCTGGGCGAGCTGTTCGAGGGGGCCGGTGCGGCCTCGGGTGTCGTAGTCGGTCGCCGTGCCGGTCCCAGCGCCGTTCTGGATGCCGCACAGGTGCAGGTTGCCGCCCGTCGCGCCGGACTGAACTGGGCCAATGCCGAGGGTATCCGCCGCATCATAGTGCGCGCGGGTGCGCCCATCGCGGCCCCTGCGTCTATGGCGTCTGCGGCCTCTACATCGGCTCGTCCCAATGCTGTAGCCGGTGCCACGGTCGAGGCCCTGATCTTTACCCGCAGCCTGTCCACCGGCGAGGTCGTTCAGGCCGAAGACGTGATGTGGACACAGGTTCAGGCCCACCTGGCCCCCGCCGCAGGACCGCAGGACGCCGCCGAGATTATCGGCCTGTCTGCCCGTCGCCCCTTGCGCGCCGGTCAGCCCGTCAATATCCGCGATCTGGCCGCACCGCAGGTGATCGCCCGCAACGACATGGTCGAGGTCCTCTACCAGGACAACGGTATCGAGTTGACCATTACCGGCCGTGCCCAGCGCAATGCCACGCAGGGCGACACGGTCAGCATCCTGAATCTGCAATCCAACCGCACCATCGAGGCTGTGGCCGTGGCCCCCGGCCGCGCCATTGCCGGACCGGCTGCGCAAATGATGCGCACCGCCTCCACCCGTTCCAATCCGTACGCCGCTCGCTGAGCCAGAAAGACGTCATGACCATGCGCAAGATTCTGATCCTCGCTGCCGCCTGCCTTCCCCTTGCTGCCTGCTCGACCGCTATGGAGGCCGTCAAAGGTCCCGAACTGGCCCCGATGGTTTACCCGTCGGCACTGGTGCCCAGCCAGCAGGCCTATCTGCCCGAAGCCACCCCCGCCAGCGCCAACAGCCTGTGGCGCACCGGTGCGCGCAGCTTCTTCGGTGACCAGCGCGCCCGTCGCGTCGGCGACATCCTGACCGTCAATATCGACATCAACGACCGCGCACAGACCCAGAACACCACCAACCGTCAGCGCAGCAACAGTGCGTCCGGCGGGGTCAGCAACTTCTTCGGTTTTGAAAGCAGCCTCGGCAAGCTGTTCCCCGGCGGTTTTGATCCGGCCAATATGATTGGCACCGAAGGCGAGGTTTCGGCCAATGGTTCGGGCAGTGTGAACCGCTCGGAGCGCGTAAACCTGACGGTGGCGGCCATTATTACCGCCGTCATGCCCAACGGAAATCTGGTTATTCAGGGCCGTCAGGAGGTTCGCACCAATCGCGAAGTGCGTGAACTGACGGTCGCCGGCATTGTTCGTCCCGAGGACATTTCCAGCGCCAATACCATCGCCCACACCCAGATTGCCGAGGCTCGCATCTCGTATGGCGGTCGCGGCGACATCAGCCGCATGCAGTCCACACCTGCGGCCCAGTCACTTGTAGAGCGTTTCAGCCCGTTCTGACGCCTGCGGCCCTCTTTGGGCCGATTAAAACAGACATCTGCGGCGGCAAGCCAGGTAAAACTTGCCGCCCGTTGTCATGCCTGAAGGATACCGGCATTTTTTTCCGCAACCGCATTTCACCCGTACCCTTGAGCGACAACAGTTGCCAAACAGACCGCTGATGCGTCAGGATCACTCTCTTGCACAGTCAAACGGAGCGAGCATGACGCACGACCGGAGACGACAATCGGGACGACCGCAGGGCCAGCTTTGGCAAAGCCACCCTGTCACGCTCCTGAATATGATGGCGGGCCTGATACTGCTCGGCCTTGCCCCAGCTGCCTATGCCCAGAACGCCCCTATGCCGCCCGCACGTCCCGCGAACAGCACAGTCGCGCCGCAATGGGTCTGGACCCTGTATGCCGACGGCGAGCCCATTGTTCTGGCTCAGGAAATCCCCGACACACCGCAACTCAAAACCACACTGGAATGCGAACCACGCAGCGGACGCGTGCGCCTGTCGCTTTATGATGCAGCCGATATGGGCAATGGTCCGGTAGTACTGCATTCCGGTCCTCAGAGTGTCACCAGCGAAATGCAGACCGTGCGGCGACGTCTGTCCACATCCCTGCCCGCCGATCATCCAGTTTTCATAGCATTTTTGGGCAATGGCGAGATGAAACTCGTGCGCGAGGATATGGTCAAAACCATTATGGTCGGACCGCAAAACCTGCCACTGCTGCGCCGCTTTGCCCAAGCCTGCGCGGGTTGATCGCGCCCTTTAAAACCATTTTCACCCGAGCCATTTCTACATGACACGCCCGTTTTTTGCTGCCCCTGCCCTGCCCTTCATGTCTCGTCGCGTTCCGGCGCTTGCGGCCTGTGCCGGTTTGGCCCTGCTGACCGCCTGTGCCAGCCTGCCATCGCCCTCGAACATGGCCCCAAATATGGCCCTACCCGCCGCCGCTCCCGCGCCAATGGACGATTATGACTGGCATTTCGAGCGCCAGCCGCAGACGGTTCAACTGGCCTATGGCGTGGCCAATTCGGACGATATTCCATTGGGCTTTTCCTGCCGTCCCGGCTCGAACCAGATCGTGATGACGACCCCTACTCTGGATGCCAAGACCAAGACCATCACTCTTGGTACCAGCGAGGTCAGCCAGACCTATACTGCCCGTCAGGAAGCGGCGGAGATGTTCGACGGCTATCTGCTGCATGCCCAGACCACGGCCAGCGACCCCGTATTGGTCAGCTTTGCCAAGCTGGGCTGGCTGGTGATCGCTCATGAAGGCCGATGGGCAGGCCTGTCGCCCCAGCGCGGCACTAAAATCCCGGGGCACGACTTCCTCGCCGCCTGCCGCTAAGACTGCGGCACGATCCATCACTTTGTACGGAATATTATGTTTTTAAAACGTATTTTCGGCGCGTTACAGCCGACCTATCTTATCCGCGCCTATGTAATCAGTGCCGTCTTCATGACGATGATGGTGTGGTTGGTTCTGTATCCGGCCAAGGGTGAACCTCTGACGATCGACCGGATTGCCCCCTTGATGATCTTTGGCACCGGGGCACTGTTATTTCCGTTTTCCAAACTGGTCTGGGACGAGATCAAGCGCGTGATGATGGGAGGCAATGTGTTCTTCCTGCCCATCATCTTCTTGCTGCCGCTCAAGCTGCTGGTAAACTATATGTTGTGGGGCTTTTCGATCTTTATCGCGCCGCTTGGCATGGCCTATCTGTGGCTGCGCTCGCGCCAGAGCGCCTAAAGACCCAACTCCAGACGGGCCTTTTTCGTCAGGCCCGCCGCCACCAATTCGTGCGAACGGGCGATCAGGTCCGACAGTTCCTGATCGTCCCAGCCCGTCACATCGTCCGTATAGGCCCAGCCCCCGCGCGGCAGATAGGGGGCACGACGCATGACGCCCAGTTCCGTCAGGGCCGCATAGGCAACCTCGGACAGTTTGATCGACAGGCCGCCATCATCGCCGAGAATGGCGAAGATCTTGCCGCCGACCTTGAAGGTCTGACTGTCGGGACCAAAGGGGCGCTCGACACTTACCCCCTTCAGCGTAAGGCAGAAGACTTCAACCTGTCCGTGCTGCATGGCGCGCCCCGTTCCTATGCCTCTGCCTGAATGCCAAGGCCGATCGGGCACACCACGCCGGTGCCGCCGATTCCGCAATATCCAGCCGGATTCTTGGCCAGATAGCCCTGATGATAGTCCTCGGCATAATAGAATTCCGGCGCTTCCAGAATCTCGGACGTAATCTCGCCGCGCCCCGATTCATTCAGCGCCGCCTGATAGGCCGCCTTAGACGCCAGCGCCGCATCGCGCTGAGCTTCATCGGCATAATAGATAGCCGAGCGATACTGGGTGCCGATGTCATTACCCTGACGCATGCCCTGCGTCGGATCATGGTTTTCCCAGAACACCTTCAGCAATTCGCCATAGGTGATCTGTGCGGGATCAAACACCACCTGCACCACTTCGGTATGGCCCGTCTTGCCCGTGCAGACCTCTTCATAGGTCGGATTGGGCGTTATCCCGCCCGCATAACCGGCCGCCGTCGAATAGACACCGCCCAGTTTCCAGAACACGCGCTCTACGCCCCAGAAACAGCCCATGCCAAAGGTGGCTACCTCCAGACCTTGCGGCCACGGCCCCTTAAGCGGCGTGCCCAGCACGAAATGGGTCGTATCGGTCGCCAAAGCCTCGGCACGGCCCGCCAGAGCTGTATCAGCGCTCGGCAAGGTGTCGGTATTTTTCAATAACATGCGCGTTCCAGTCACTTTGGCTACAAACTTTGTCAGAATATCATATGGGGGCAACAACGGCGCTTGCCCATCCCGCCCGGATGATTTATCAGCCCCCTTCTCGCTGGACCGCTCCCAGCGAATCTACTCCGGACGCATCCGGACGCTTAGTGGATTAGGACAGGTGGCCGAGTGGTTGAAGGCGCACGCCTGGAACGCGTGTATAGGGGCAACTCTATCGAGGGTTCGAATCCCTCTCTGTCCGCCACACTGTTACAAGCTCTTGATCTGAAAGAGTTTGTCGTAAAATCAGTCACTTACAATCGTTAGGGGCCGAATGTCTGCTACACTCGATACGGAGAATGTAGGCATGATGACTGGCCTAATCAGGCGGAGCGGACGGTATTCCACGCGTCGCGTGATCCCTCTCGATTTAAAAGCAGCTTATGGCGGCAAACGAGAAATCGTTAAAGCGCTAGGCACCGCCGACCCCGCTGAGGCCAAGCGCCTCCACGCCCTCATGTGGGCATCGCTCGATCATGAGTTTGCAGAACGCCGCGCACAGCTAAATGCAGATGCCGCACCTGCATCTCCCGCTCCAAAAGGACCTACGGCAATAGACGTAGATGCCTACGCCGCTATCGTCTTGAATGCGTACCGCAGGAAGCGTGAACAGTATGCAGCGGATAACAAACTCGACCTGTTCAAAACCGAAGCGGACGATCAACTCGAGGTGTGCAAATCAGTACTCGAGGGCGGGGAAGATTTCGGCATGACACTTGCCGCGGCTGAGGGCATGCGTATCGGTATCAATGCCGCCCTGACTGGTGAGGGTGCCGCCGCATTAGGCAGCCTTCAACGAACGCAAAGCTTTGCGCCAGCGCCACCAATCGACCAGCAAACCCCTCCCCTCTACCTCAATGATGTCATTTCCAAATGGCAAGCTGAACGCAAACCAAAACCGCGAACGGTGAGAGACCTCACGCGGTCCATCAAAAGGCTCGAAGCTCAGATAGGCAAACTGCCGATCCAAAGCATAACCAAGCAGCATATGATCGCTTTTAAAGATGCACTGCTTGAAAGCGGAACGTCTGCGGCCAACATTAATGTCATCATCCCATTTCTTGGAACGCTGTTTAACTACGCTTGCGACAACGGGATCATTTCGGCAAATCCTGCCAAGGGCGTTAAAGTCTTAAATAAACAGAAAGCCAAGGATAAGCGTAGATCATTCAGCGCTGAGGAACTGTCAGCTCTTTTTGCTGGTCCAGTTCATACACAGGCTTTGAGGCCAGCTGCTGGAGGTGGATCAGCCGCTTACTGGCTTCCACTACTAGCTCTTTATACTGGCGCACGACAAACGGAACTCGGACAACTACATCCAGACGACGTTTACGAAGAGACCTATATGGACGCCAGCGGTAACAAGCTATCCGCTTGGGTAGTTCGTTTCGTCGACAATCCAGAGCGCGGACAGTTCGTTAAAACAGAAGGTAGCGAACGTCGCATCCCTATTCACCGCGACCTTATTACGCTCGGATTTCTTGAAGTCGCTGCCGAGGCAAAGCGCAGCAATCGTGCGCGTATCTTCAACGATATTAAGCCTAATGCCGAAGGCGAGCTAATGGGCAACTGGTCTAAATGGTTCAGCCGCTATTTGCGCGGCACTTGCGGCGTCACAGACCGTAAGGTTGTCTTTCATTCGTTCCGCCACAGCTTCAAAGACTACTGCCGAGCCCTCAATATCGATAGCGCTGTGAACAATGCACTCACTGGTCATGAGAGCGGAGATGTAGCTGATGACTATGGTAGCACAGACTACCCACTAGCTCCCCTCGTAGAAGCTATAAACAAGTTTACAATACCTGAGTTTCGCTTACCTCCTCAACCTTAATAATACCTGCTTATATAGACAACTTTATCATAAGCTTTTGTAATACTAACTAAGTTTAATATCTTATTATTATAACTATTACCTACTGTGACAGATGGAACTACATTCAGATAGCTCTCTGCCTCTATAGGTCTCTCCTGCTTATGGGTAACAAATCAAAACGCCTTGGCCGAAGCCCCTTACAGATAAGGTCGCTCACAAACTGGGCTTAAGCTTAAAACGAGACAGATCGCACCCGTGCGTTCAGGCGCAGGGCTACACCAAAAATATCTCACCGGTCGTCAGGTCCGGCAGGTACGCATTCACACTTTGCCCGCAGAAGCTGCCACAGAGGCGCTCGCATTGGCGGGCGAACAGAGAGCCCGCCCTTTACCTCCGAGGCGGCTGTACGGCCCGCAAATAGGCATTTGCGGCGCGCCTCTATCGTACGGCTGCCGAATATCTTTTCACCGTAGCGGGAGAGATACCAAAGTGGCGGGCCGCCTCGGATATGCTGGCCTCGTTCTCTTTACGCCACTGAACGACCGTAGCAGGCTCGTGAGCCACGGGACGACCAAGGCTTTCCTTACCTCGGTGCGTCCTGCCCGTGGCCTCTAGTGCGGCTCTAGCTGCCTTTCTGCCAGCCTCGGTTCGCTCCTTGATCCGCTGGCGCTCCATGTCTGCCACTTGAGCCAGCACGGCAAGGATTAGCTCACCCACTCCGCGTCCGATTGCTCCGAGGCCATGCACGTTCACTGTAACCCCACGCTCGATCAGCAGGCGAACAGTGGCCTGCACATCCAGCGCATCACGCCCCAGCCGGTCAACCGCATAAACATAAACCGTATCACCAGTGCGGACCTTGCTGAGTAGATCGGCAAAGCCTGGACGATTGGCTGCCAAGGTGCCGCCACTCACGCCTTCGTCACTGAACTCTTGGTCAAACTCCCCACCAAGCGCGAGCCTTTGGCTCTCAATGCTCTGGTCGCCGGTGCTAACACGATAGTAGGCAATGCGGTGCATGGGTGGCTCATAAGTTAGGTGGTGATTTAACCTAGCTCATAAGGGTGGCTCAATATGTAGTCAATATATATTTTGAGCCATAGCTCGAAAGCTACAACTTTTGCACCCCAAGAGCCATTCAACCTCACATGTCGGCTCTATCGCCAGCCCAAACGATTAATAAGTTCTCGCAACACTATGTGGTAGGCCGCAGGGGGGCGCTCAGTCAGTTATAGATAAAGGCCCATCCTCATATAAGTATTTACTATTTCGGTCGCTTAACCAACAAGCCTACCCCCTTCGTGAGAGCTATTGGCGCTCGACCAGCGGCAAGGACGCTACTGGCCGCTCAACGATTGGCTTACCTGAGAGGCGGATTGCTGCTTCGTCTGCAGGCCGCAGGAAATAGCCCATAATCCCCTGCCCCATGCCACCATATTTAACGGTGTAAAACCCGTCAGCAATCCACCTACCATGCCGCAGATACGCGTCGGCAATATTGATTTGAATGCCCCCGTAATAGGGCCGAGCATATGAAATATAGGCACCACCATTAGCAGCCCCTTCTGCGAGTGTGTTGCCTTCTCTGATAGTATTGAAATCGATCTTCAGCCCCACCACCTGATCGACATGTTCTGACAAAGTAGCAGTGAACCGCTCAGCATTGGCACTTGTAATCTCGCCAACATAAAGCGGCACATGGGATTGGGACTGAGCAAAAGAAACGCCCGAACTGGCTATCGCGCCGGTAAACAGTAGTGCTGCAAGTAATCTCATAAACCGCCCTTCATCATACCATATACCAAGCTTCAGTATCGTGCGGAGCCAAAGCCATTCCGAGATGCCTACCTGAATGGCTACCAATAAGTAACAAAGGTACTTTAATCGTGCAACTTTGATAGAGGGAAACTAATGACTGAAACTCAGATTTCTAAGCCAAGTGCCTTCAAAACTTTTCCATATGGGGAAGCCGCTTTATGGCTAGGCTTCATTTGGGTAGTGGTTCTAGCGATGGACGATAGCTTTGATCCTGATACGATCATGCTAGCTGCTGTATTTGCTCTAGCTGCCATCGGCGTTAGAGCGACACGTAAAGATCGAGAGAAACAATAGTGCGGAACCGAAAAGCAAGCGGGCTCGCGGTTGTAGGCATCCTGACGGCGTTAATACTTTACATGCAGCTTTCATCTCGGATTGAGGATGCCCAGCTCACAGCTGAATATGCTGAAAGTACCGCCCTTAATCATTCTGGGCGTCTAGACGACCTTGAAAGCAAAATAGGTAATCTGAACAGTAGAAATCCATACGCATGGTGATCGGCTAACGGATAGCAATCGCTTAGCTCAGGTGCTACAGTTACATTTCAACGTTGTAGCATCTGAGCCCCTCTAAGTCATTGATTTATAACATGCGGACGACAGTCCCTCTCTGTCCGCCACCACCATTTTAAAACCCTTACAAATCATTCGTTTCGAGAGACTATTGTCTAACAAGGCTATGCCGTTAGACAATAAGAACATTGTTGCACGCTTCAGATTTTCGCCATCGCTGCCTCGGCCAGCAGCCGCTGGTTCCGCGCTTCGATATATTTCGCGAGCTCTTTAGTCGTCTTATGGCCGGTCACGGCCTGAATCTGAACTTCCGTACAGCCTGCATCGGCTAGACGCGTAGCCGCAGACTTACGCAAGCCGTGCGCAGAGCGATCCTGCACACCAGCGGCCCTTGCGGCTTTTCGGATAAAGTTGCCGAAACCACCCTCCGAATAGCCTTTGCCGTGATTAGTGGCGACGATCACTTGATGATCACGCGATGCGACTTCCAAAGACGCTTTCAGACGCGGATGTATAGGAAGCACAAGTGCAGCAGTGGTCTTTTCCTGCCTTACCGCTATGGCGTCGCCTCTAACGTGCTTCCACGTCATCCTGCGAACATCGCCCGAACGATGTGCCGTATAGAGTAGCAAATCGAAGGCGAGCCTCTCGCGCGTCCCTACCGACCAATAACTTTCGAACGTGCTGATTTCATCCTCACTCCACGGCGGAAATCCATCGCTTTGCACCTTGATGGGCGGGATGTCGGTTGCTGGATTATCTTTTCGCCAGCCACGATCGACTCCAAATTTGAGCAGCATTCTTAAAATGCTCACGAGCCGATTGGCCTGTGACTGTCCCGAAAGGTGCTTTTTATCCGGATGCTCAGGGCTCTTCACACGATCAGCCATCGCGACCTTGTCGCGAATTTTGATGACGTGCTCTCTCTTTAAGCCTCGAACCGAAAGGCCAGCATATTCCTGCCTGATATACTCAATGAAGTGCAAATAGGTCGTGGCGGTTGACGACTTGGTGTCCCGCCACTGCGGCGAACTGAGATAGGCTACGACCAATGCCCCCAGAGAGCCCTCAATAGTACGGAACTCGCCTGGCGTTACCTCGCCCTCAAGCGCTCTGCGGTAGGCCTCCTCAAACTCGGGAGAGTATGGCTCACCTGGCAGAGAGACCGATGGTTTTCCCTTCATCCTGAAGCGGTAATATAGCTTTCCCTTGCTCACATACCGGCTAACGCCTCGCCGCTTCGTTACGCCAAGGCCGCGTCCCACGCCTTAACCTCCGCATCTTCTTCCGCTTCTGCATCTAGCGCCGCACCAGCCACCCAAATGCTGATCTCGCCATTAGGCCGGCAATCCACGCGCCCAATGTCGATGCCCTGATCTTTAAGGCTCCTGACAAACCTCCCCAGCTTGGCTGAGCTGACACCCGTCTGCTTCCGCACCGCTCAATCCCTTCAAAAACAGTGACTAACTGCCCAAAGGATTACGAACCAAACGCCGCCAATCAAGCCAAAATAAGTAGTTAGACAATAGCCCACCTGACGGCAGTCAGTGCTCGTCGATTGAAATGAGTAAGAACGTGAATGGTGGCGCGATTTATTGTGCACCCATTTACACATCCTGCCTCGGAACAGCATGCGTAAACATGCGCAGGGATGCGTCTCCATGCGTCAACTTCAAAAGCAGCCGCACTTTCATTGTCGCTCGGAAAAATCACTATCTATAGTTATGTTTTTATGCGCGAAACGGGCCAGAATGATGCACAAACGTGCACAAACGTGCACAAGACGCGCCCCAAAGCATTTATCCACACGACTTTAAGTTTATTGAAAACTGAGCCCTTCGTTAGGTCCACATTGGCACGAAGTTTTCGAGCCCAAAAACGCCGTAGGTCCACATACACCCGAAGTTTGAACAAGATCGGCACCCCAAAGGGCTTCCCCAGCTGTTCTAGATCTCCAAACGCGCCAATCCATTGCAAGAAGCGCTGAAATAAAAGCCTTCACCGGCACCCAACGGATTATCCCGACCGCGCCCAGCGAGATGACGCGCTATTAAAAATCAATAGCTTAGTGAAATTTCGGTCCACATTGGCACGAAGTTGGCTCGCAAAAATGTTCGCCCGCGCACACATCTTGCAAGGTATACAAGTATGCCTGATGTACGCTGTATACTTGTATACACTTCGAAAAGATGAAATTATTGACTTAAATACTTTCAACAGAAACCGGCGACCGATAGGCTCTTAGGGCAGCCAGAAAGCCCTACCATGCCTATCCACGACTACAGCACATTCGCCGCCTCACTCTCACACCCCGGCACCCACCTCCGCGAAGACTACCTCCCCGGCCTTGGTCTATCCCCTCAAGACCTCGCCCTAGCACTCGGCATCGACGACCAAACCGTCACCCAACTCCTAGCCTGCCAGCGCCCCGTCACACCCGACCTTGCCACCGGCCTAGCAAACCTCTTCGCAACCACCCCCGAGTTCTGGCTCAACCTCCAAACCCAACACGACGCCTCACGCCATGCGCGAGGTGGCTCACCCGGTAATACTGAACCCGAAACCCCGCTCTTAAGTGATCAGTTCAGGTGACAGCTTTGCGCCAGGAGCAGACCTTCCTTCGCCGACGGAAAGCGGTCCTTCGCTCCGTCGCGCGCGGCGTCAAACTGGCGGAGACGGTGGGACTTGACCCCCTCCCACACAGCCATCTGAAATATACGCAAGTGCCCGAAGGCGAGTGATACTGTCGGCACCGCCAGATGTCACGAACGCCACCCCCGCTAGCAAGGGGGCGCGGCAGCGACTATGGCTCAGAGATGCAATCGGAGGATTTCACCTTGATGGTCCCTGACAGGCCAGCGGGAACACCGGGACCTTGCACCTTCAAACCCTTTGCCTCTGCTGCGGCCAGCTCGTCATTGAGCTTCAGGATAAACGGGAGCCCACTACCCTTTTTTGGCATGCCGTAGGCGACGCGGACAGCCTTATCCAACTTCGCGTGCAGGTCCTTCAGCGGATGAGAGCCGGGAAGTTCAAGTGTCCGATAGAGTTCTCGGAACGTCATGTCATGCTCGTCGCACAGATCACGCCTACCTGCGCGCAGGTTTCGGGCGGCCTTAGCGACACCCGCGACTGCCTCAGCTGATGGAGACTGAGGCCAAGGGAAAGTGTCAAAGACCGTATTGGAGGTATAGCGAGGGTCCGATTTCATCGTTGAGCAGCGTTCGGTGAACCACTCCCAGTGCACATCGGACTGCAAGATTCCAAACGAATAATCATCGTCATGAGCGAATACAGTCAGAGCATCATTAGGATTTATATTAGACGACACAAACTCAAAAATGGGACGTTTGGTGACCCGGCCACAAGCGATGTACCGAGGACGCTTCCTCAACTCCTTCATCATGTCGGCGCGCTCATAGGACATTCTCCACCATTTACTCAGGAAGTTGGCGTGATGGAGATTTACCTTTGTGGCAGGGGCGTCTTTCAGAACTTCTTTATTACGGTCGGTTTCTCTCTGGGCAGCTTTCTGCCGGTCAGGAAGAACCATCGTTTGGATACGCGGGAAGACTTTCTCGAAAGCCTTGGCCTGAAGCATGTCGAGACCACTGAAGTCGATCACATACCTTGAAGGCTTCCCGCCTTTTCTTCCGACGAGGTCGTCAGACGTCAGGAACGGTCTCAAAATTTTAGCATACGATTTGTCGTCTCGGATGATCGCCTTGGCGCTCGACTTCTCGAGAAGGAAGCCCTTATGCCCGTGGGTCTGCCCCTGATAGCACCCGCCCTTCCTCGCGTTCACGTCGATCTTTCGAGCCTTCGTCACGTCGTGCGCAAAGGACAATGAGGCTGGCAGGCGATCCAAGTCCGTGTACCGCCAACCCGTAGCGGGATCGTTTCCATCTTGGTTGTACAGGCGCTTCAGCCCGCTCTCGCTGCCTTTGACCCAGTTCACGATCGAAACGTGGACCACTGCGGTTCCTGGCCAGATCATGCTGGAAACGGCTTCAGTGATCGTTCCGGAAGCGACGATGTGATCTAGGCCGCTTTCGCGGCTGTAGTTCTGCCGGATCGTGTTGGTCGCAACAAAGCCAGCCCGTTGTCCGTCTTTGAGGACCGCGTTGGCTCGTCTCAACCAATAGACACAGAAATCCGCGCGGCCATCGATGTCGGGGTAAGCCAGCCGAAGCTTTCGGAGATAGGCCGGACTCAGTTCGCCTTGGATCTTGTTCTTGCTCTGGAAAGGCGGGTTTCCCACGATGGCGTCGGCTGCGGGCCACTCATCAAATAGCGCGTCGGCCAGCCGAATGTTCTGGTCCATGTTGTCGAGGGGGAGCGTGGGATCGTCGCCGAAATCCAGTTCTTCATTGCCTTTCCCCCCTTCCTCGTCGGTCGAGAAGGCTTTCAAGGCTTCGTCGTAAACAAGTTTCTTGGCCAGCATCAGCGTGACCTTCGCCAGTTCCACGCCGAAGGGATCGTTGTCCAGACCGAAGAACTGCTTTGGCCGAATGACATTTAGCGTCTTAACCTGTCTGGCGAACTCCTTTGCACTGAACCTCTCCTGAAGTCGGGTCATTATTCGGATGTCCAACCGCGCTAGCTCACGGAATGCGACATACAAAAAGTTCCCACTGCCGCATGCCGGGTCCAGAACTCGGAACGCCTGTAGCTCCTTCCTCAGCTTGAGGAGCTCCTTCATCGTTGGTGCTGAATCGATGCGTTCCCGCCATGGGGCGACGATGGTTGGGCCGACTACCCTGAGGATGTCCGCTTCCGACGTATAGTGGCGCCCGTGCTGGTGCTGGACTGAGGCATCCATACTCTGCTGGAAGAGAGTGCCGAAAATCGCTGGATTGACCTTGCTCCAGTCCTTTTTGGCGACGCCGGTTTCCCCCCCGATCAACTCTAGGTCGCCCTCGTTCAGCTCCACTGGATCGATCTTTGAAAACAGGCCGCCGTTGAAGTAGGGCACGCCTGCGTATCGGCCCCCTGTCGCAGGAACCGGATTGTTCATTTGGGCAAAGAGCCCCCCGAACAGGTCGTAAGATGATTGCTTGTGCTCAAGACAATCTCGCACGATTGCGGACACCATGCCTGACGGGATCAGGTCTATGTCCTCAGCAAACATCGCAATCACAAGTTGTAGAACAAACCTCTGGGCTTGATCTCTGGGGATTGCTTTTTTTGGCGAGCGCCCGATCAAGCGCCTGAATAGCTCAGCCGTGAGCTTAGCGGCTCCGCGCGAGACCTCCTCGCGGTCATTGCCGAACAGTGGCTCTTGGTTATCAGCGAACAGGAAATTGAGCGCGGTGTACCGCTTGGAAAGCTCTTCAACTCGAACGATATCAACCGGCTCGTCCAGCTGTCTATCGAAGTCGTAAATCCAAAATTCATCGAAGTTGCAGAGAACTACGTAGCGAGGGCGGTTCGGAACCGCATTTAGCCAGTACTGAAAAGCTTGGTTCAGATGAAGGTGGAGTTTTTCCCCTCGGCGCTTCATCTCGATTAGCACGCGCGGCTTCCAGATGAGGTCTGCGAAGCTGGTCCCCTTTGAGGATGCCTTCTTTATGCGGTATTCCAGAACCGCACCCGCTTCCTTGTATCCCTCGTGCCCGAACGCCTTGAACAGGCGATCGCAAAATACTTGGGCCTCGCCCTTCTCGTCGCCGTCCAAGGTCAGGGCGTACGCGACGAACTGATTGAGGCGATCTACCGTGTAAGACAATGAAATTCCTCCCTAAGGGGCTTTCAACCATGGACCATGATTTGGTTAAGGGATGATGGCCGCGTGCGAGGGGGGGCATGCCAACAACTCAAAGGCCGTAGACCCGGCCCCTCCGTGTGAACGCAAGCCGTGCGCCTTCAAGGATCGCGCAAGCTGCCTCCTTCGTTTGTGGGTCATCGATCGATCCCCGCGAAACTATCGTCGAACGCTCATTGTTGGCTTTCAACACTATGATCTGCTCAGCGTCGCCCAAGACGGCGATGTTGGGGTTGTGCGTGACGATGATGATCTGCCTCTTCTCCTTCGCTTGACGGATCACTGGGACCAGTTGCGAGTAGATAAACTCGCTGTCTAGGTTGTCTTCAGGCTGATCGATGAGGAGGGGGTTGGGGCTGTCAGATGATAGCATCAACGCGAGGAGAACCGACTGCTGCTGGCCGAGAGAAAGTTGCCCAAACTCTCGGACGAGAAAGCGAGATACTCCTTGGGCGTCCGTAGAGGCTCTGCTGACCGTCAGCTTGGGTCGATCAAAGACCGGTACAGTCTGCAAGCGCGCCAGGTTTGCGGGTTCCTTGAACCGGTCGATGAGGTTCTGCGCTTCTGGGCGCGAAAACACTGCCACGTTGTCTGCGGTACGGAGCGCCGCAATTGGCGACGGGTCGCTTGCCGCAATGGCTGCCAGTAGCCTTGGTACCGTGAGCGTCTGGGTCACAAGGGTCGCGCGTTGAACCTGTGTGGTTCGCCATCCCATGACCTCGACCAACAAATCATGTCCCTGCGGCGAGTACGAATCTGCCTCAAACTTCAGTGTGACGTTCAGGTCGGTCAAGGCGGCCCGCAACTTCGCGGTTGCCCGAGTAGCGAAGCCGATACGCTTCACGGAAACGGTTGCCCGCGCCTTCCAGCGATCAGCGACTAGCTTGGCGAGTTGCTTTTCGAGCTCAGTCAGATGCGGAACCCACGTTGCCAGGTTCTTGATCGAATTGACCAGAGACGCCTCATCAACCGTCAGCTTGTTTATATACGCGGTATCAACTTGGAGCCCTTGTCCTTCAAGCGCGGCTTTCCGCTGCTCTATGTCGGTAAGGAGCGTTTTCTCTTTCTCCGCCCATTCCCGTACTTTCAGTGAGATTGAAGCGTTTAAAGCTCCTGACTTCGATTTAAGAAGCGTTTCGGAACTCTTTAGGTCGTCCTCGAACGCCTTGGCGCTGGCAGCAATAGCCGTATATTCTGCTTCACCGACAACGAGTGTGGATGGGTTAGGTACAGACTGGAGTGAAGCTAGCGCTTTGCGAACTGCCGCATAATCGATGCTCTCATTTACTATTTTTGCATCGTTTACAACTTGGCCTCTCGTCTGTCGCTCTAGCTGTAGTTGTCGGCTGAGTTCGATGATCTTCTTTGCCTCGCCTTCATCTAGCTTTCGTATTTGCTGCTGCTTAATCGAAAGGTCGCGCTTAATTTGTGGGATTAGATCGACATTCTTACGCGCCTCGGCAATCTTTGCTTGAAGATCGTATATTGATAGCCTCGCGCTTTCCTCTGATTTTAGTTCAGACGATACGTCAGTGAAGCGATCTAGATAAGAAAGCAAAGCTCCGGGATCATCTTGAGCTTTCTGGCTTATCTTTTGTGTTTCGCCTTGGCCGTAACACTCAACCGGTATCAGCTCTAATCCCTCAAGCGGGTCGAATATGTTCGTCGGGGATAAATCTGACTTGCTGAGAATGAGTTGGTGACTTTGGCCAACTTGGTCTGTGAAGGCGATGTCGATGCGCTCTGGCCAGACGTCCGAGCCGACTACCGGATTATTACTCAGATGAGGTGAGAATGCGCGGATGGCTTCGAAGGTCGTGGATTTGCCCGTGCCGCGCCCCCCGATGATGCAGTTTAGGTTGGGACTGAAGTGGATCGCCTGATCCTTCAGAAATCCTCCGGTGAGCCTCATCGCCTTCAGAACTGGAACCTTTTTAGGCAGTTCGTCCTCGATACGCACCCGTGCATCACCATCGGTGAGTGCGTGCTTCAATGAGCCGAAGGATAGTGCCTGCACTTTATAGCGCGTGACCCTGTTGTCGCCCGCCGCATTTCGCCCAAGGGCCGTGATGGTGTGGGCGTCCGAGTTGAGGATCCGAGAGAGTGGGCTAGACGTTCCGCTGTGACGTTGAACTCGCTCTCTTCCAAGAGTTGCCCTAGCCGCGTCCGGGTCGGCTTCAGTAAATGTGATCGTTGACGAGGCGTTCTTGAGCTCAATCCCTAGCAGTGCTGGATGGCTTATGATGTCGGCTTTGTGAGGACTGGCCCCAGGCATCTCCGTATCCAGCCCTTTGGGAGCATCGACGTGTGCCAGCACTCCAAAGCCGCCGAGTTCCTGAACCTTGTCGAGGCAATCGGCCATGCCGTTCTCGCAGCGCGAGTTTGAAAGTCCCCGATCATTTAGCTTGAGCTGAGCATGAAACCGCCGAAGCGCGTCTAGGTTGGGAAGGTAGCATAAGAGGTGGCCCTGCATGGTGCTGAGTTCGATGGCTGGGACGACCAGCAAATCCTTCCCCGCAGCGGCATGTATGGCCCGCTCGACCGCGTCGATCTCGTTGTGGTCAGCGATAGCCACAATGCTGAGCCCTTCTCTAATCGCGGTCGCAACAATCTCCTCTGGTGTGGCTGTGGGGTCTGAAACATCATGCGACCCGACATTGCTGTGGATGTGCAGGTCTCCCCTTACAAAGACCGCGCCATTCGTCAGCGCCACGACGTCCGACAGATCGTCCAAGTTATCCATATTTTCCTCCGACACTGCACCTGACATATCACGCCCTAGTTGAGAGGGTAGGCGGGATGCGTGTCGGAGCCACTCCACGACCTATCGGCGATAAAGAGACGCGAGAGCAGTTATTCCGAAAGCCATACGACCGATTCCCCTCTCCCACGTATCCAACGCCCCAGAGCCGACGCTGACCCCCAGTTCTCTCATCAGCACCGGGCACTGTCTCCGAAGCGGACGTTCTGGAGATCCGCTAAGAGTCACTAACGGTCTTTCTCGGTGGCCTAAGTTCGGTACTTCGGATGCAGAAGGGCCGGTTTGGCGCTCTGGTTTCGGTACATCGGATGCACTGAGCCATAGGCTGACACCAACTAAGCAGGCACCTCAGAGTTCCTCGTAGGCGGTCTCGAGGAATTTCAGTCGTCGCGGCAGGATGGCCCTGATCGCATCATGGGCTTCTGAGTGAAAATCGTCCGGCATGTCGGCCAGTGCCTTCTCCGGTGCCGTTTCCGCAACCGTCCGTATCTCGTCCACGACTTTTCGCATGGCCGTCGCGCCCAGACCCGCGGCCTTGCCGCTCTGGACGAAGTGGCGTCCGAGGACATCGTCGATCCGGTAGCGCGGCGACGCGCCAGCCGATATGGCCAGACGGAAGTCCTTATGGAGGATCTGCTTCGCATCAAAGGCCGGTTGGGCCGTCAGCACATCGTAATAGGGGGTCAGCTGGAATCGTCCGCCGGGCCTCAAGAACAGGCTGAAGTTCTTGGCGTGGCCGTCCGTGGCACCGATCAGCCAGAACAGAATCTGACTTCTGAAGAAGGCCATCCGGTCTCGGGCCGGATCGTCGGCTTCCTGAAGACGGTCGAGGATGTCCTTCATCCCCGGTCCTCCGTAGGACTGGTACTTTTGGCTGGAGGGGATGGACAGCGCCTGGCACATATCTTCCTGAGGCAGGCGAAGCAGTCGGCCGTCCGACCGCCAGACTCGATCAAACCGTTCCACAACCAGCACCCGCCTTTTACCGAAGCTCGCGATCTCGGTCTTCGCCGTCTCCAGTCCGAAGGCCCGCAGGAGGGCGAGACAGTAGTGCTCGTTGTCGACGCTGTGACTGAGATCCACCTCGCCTGACGCGGTCGGTATGCGGCCCAGCTGTGGCTTCAGGATGTGCGTCGTCGGCGTGGATCCGATCGGTCGTTTCCATTGCCCCTCATGGAACAGCAGGGCCGTCTTCTCCTGCGCTCCAGCGATGGAAATGCGGAAGCCTTCGTCGGGATCGACGCCAAGCGGGGCCCGGGCGAGATTAGCAAGCAAGGTCTCGATCCCGGCGTTGCTAATCGGCTCCGCCTCGATGGCTCCCGAGGTATCGACGTCCAGCCCGTCAGGTAGGAACTGCATCGCGCCAACGCAGTCCCTGCCGATTTCCGCCAGCAGGCTATAGGTGTCGACGCCTTGGGCACCGGTCTTCTCGGCGACCTGTTTGCGAACCGCAGGATTGTCCGGCAGGAGGTTGTCGAACACCGCATTGACCGCCGCGCCTCGAAAGGCAGCCTCTTGCAGGGGCAGGGACAGAGAGATCGGGAAGGTGTGCTTCCAATCCATCCAGTCGCGACTGTACTGGAAGAAGACGGCACCGTCGGCCTCCTTCTCTAGGCGACCAACCTGACGACCGTTGATCAGGACGTTCAGAGGCACATAGGCCCGACGACGCCCCATCAGAAGATGTCCTCGATATCACCTGACGAACTGCGCGACCGGGGCGTGAGCGTCATTTCCAGATCGAGCGCCGCCAGCAGGGCGTAGATGGTAGCGATCCTGGAGCCGGGCGCGCCGCTCTCGATCTTCGAAACCATTTCCTGTCGAGTGCCAGCGAGATCAGCCAGTTCGGACTGGTTCAGCCCCTTGGCTTTCCGGCATCGCTGGATGAAATCCCCGAGCTGGCGGGGTGAACGCGCGAGCTGTTCCATACGGTTTCTCCTATGCGTCATTCAGCATAAACTATATTTATGTCGTTTTCAACATAAAGCCTAAGTATGCGATTTTAAGCATAAATATTTTATATGTGTTTTTCGGTATAAAATGCTGAGACTGGATCATGAGCCAAGCGCCAATTGGCTTTAGGCCACCTGCCGAGATTGCTCGCTAATGCCAAACGAAACGCCAATATTTTCCCTCGCAAGGTATCGACCCGCAAACTCGCGCAAACGGTCAGCACCGTAAGCATGCGGCGTTATGATCATCCGTGAGACAGAGTCCCAAATGGCACTATCCAGATAGCTTGCCGTCTTTTCTGGACCGATCAGGGCGAGCACCTCACGTCGGATATCTGGATTGGGAAAACATGCGGCGACAGGTGTCAGCTTTGGCGACGGCCTGAGAGACGCTCGGGAATCTTTAATGGGTTTATAAAGGTATTGTCGGCCATCCATGTCCGGTTTTTTGGTCATGGGTGTCCGGTTTTTGGCGGGATAAGAGGACGCTGATGTCCGCTTTTCTGTGCGGGTTTCAGGGGCCTTTTCGGTGCACTCCGAGGCCTTCGGGCGGAAGAGTTCGATGCCGGTAGGGACGGTGGCGAAGTAGCGGTTGGTACGGCCCCTGCCCTTTTGGATCTCAATGTCGAGGAAGCCCGCTGCCTGAAGCTCTGACAGCAAGCGACGCAGTTGGCGCTCACTGACGCCTAGAAGCTCGCTCATGCTGTCCTGACCTCGCCAAGCACCGCCCTGAAGCGGGTTGAGGTCGTGGAGGATCAGGCCTGCTACTGCCTTGGCCGGGAGCGATAGGCCCGGCGTCGCGCTGACCAGTTGGTGCCAGGCCAGCTTCTCGGCGGTGAAGTTATCAGGGTCTAGGCGGCGGCTCATTGGTGAGCCTCCGCGGTTGCAGCGTTCGCTAGAACACCGTAGAAAGGCACCTTGCTTGTGCCTTGTCGCAAGTTGTTATGGACCCCGTCTAGCGCTGCAACGCTGGCGGGGTTTTTCATGGCTGAAACGCCCCCGCGCCCGTTAGACAATTGGGTAAAAAGCCTTTTGAAATCAAAGGCCCCTATTGGGGCCGTTAGACAAACTAACTGTTTGATTTCCTTAAACGAGAGGACTTCCTCTCTGTCCACCCTCGGCCACCCTATGGGCGACTTCACCTATCATCTGATGATGTACCGGTTGCCGCCACACATGATCGGCGGTTTTGCAGGGGTCGATCTGGAAACCCTCGGCATCCCCAGCGAAGCCGACTATCTGGCCACCTATTGCGAGCGCGTCGGGCGGACGCCACCCTCGGCACAAGAACTGCGCTTCTACATGGCCTTCAACATGTTCAGGCTGGCCGCTATCTTCCATGGCATCAAGGGACGTATCGCACGCGGTACCGCCGCCTCGATCCACGCTCAGACCATGGCCGACAACCTGCCTGAACTCGCCGCCCTCGCCTGGGCACAGACGGAGACGACCTTATGAGCCAACCTGATCTTGAACAGGGCCGCGCTATCGCAGAGCGCATCGAACAGTTCGTCCGTGATGTCGTCATTCCCTATGAAAAGGATCCGCGCGCCACAGCCCACGGACCGACTGACGAACTGGTCACGGAACTGCGCGAGCTGGCCCGTGAAGCCCGCCTGCTCACGCCCCATATCGGTGCGGATGGTTCCCATCTGTCACAGCGGGCGACGGCGCTGGCGCTTCAAGCCTCGGGGCTGTCACCCCTAGGGCCTGTCGCCCTGAACGTCATGGCCCCCGACGAAGGCAATATGTATCTGTTGGGAAAGGTTGCTAACGACGATCAAAAGCACCGTTTCCTTACCCCGCTGGTGAACGGCGAGGCCCGCTCGGCCTTCTTCATGACCGAACCCGCCGAGGACGGCGGGGCGGGGGCCGACCCTTCCATGCTCCAGACCACTGCCGAACAGGATGGCGACCGCTGGATCATCAACGGGCGCAAGGCCTTTATCACCGGCGCGGTCGGTGCCTCTGTCGGTATCGTCATGGCCCGCACCGACCCCGGCGATGGCAAGACCGCCGCCACCATGTTCCTGATTGACCTGCCTGATCCCGCCGTGCGGGTCGAACGGGTGATGGAGACGATCGACTCCTCCATGCCCGGTGGCCATTCGATCGTACTTCTGGACAACCTGTCCGTCTCCTCGGATCAGGTACTCGGCGCGCCGCATCAAGGCTTCCGTTACGCTCAGGTTCGCCTCAGTCCAGCGCGGCTCAGTCACTGCATGCGCTGGCTGGGGGCCTGCCGCCGCGCCCACGAAATCGCCTCCGCCTATGCGGTCAAGCGCCACGCCTTCGGCAAACCCCTGATTGACCACGAGGGTGTCGGCTTCATGCTGGCCGACAATCTGATCGAGCTAAAACAGGCCGAGTTGATGATCGACTGGTGTGCTGGCGTACTCGATACTGGTGCCCTCGGCACAACCGAAAGCTCCATGACCAAGGTCGCCGTGTCCGAGGCCTTGTTCCGCATTGTCGACCGCTGTGTACAGGTTCTGGGTGGCACCGGCGTCTCGGGCGACACCGTAGTAGAGCAGGTCTTCCGCGAAATCCGCGCTTTCCGGATTTATGACGGGCCCAGCGAAGTGCATCGCTGGAGTTTGGCCAAAACGATCAAGCGCCAGACATTGTCCATTCAAACGTCTTGAAACCGACAGTTCGGATCAATCATCAGTTGGGCAAGAGAGATCGCCGTCCAAATCTTTGTACGGCATGCCCCTCTTCGTTTGCCTTCCTATGGCTATGCGCCCTAAGCCTCGTCCAGTCCGATCCGAATGGCATGGGAATAGGGAGCGCTGGCCGGAAGGCGTCGAGCCTTTTCAGTGATATGGGCATTCGCCTTGATATCGGCCAGCGGGCGGTCGTTTTTGATCACGCCGAGGTCGTACAGATAGTCCTGCGTGTGGCCCGATAGCAGGATGCGCCAGTCCATGGGCAGGCGCTTGTCTACGGTGCGGGCCAGCTTCCAGATCACGGTGGTGCAGTTGGTGGTGATGGTCTGGTAAAAGCGCGGCTTGGCGGCCAGATCATTGCCGAGGCCGACATAGGACAGGAACAGGGCCTTCCTTTGCGCAGGCGTCATGGTCAGCGGGAAGATGGACACGTCCTCGTTGCGGGCATGTGTGCGCAGCTTGACGATGTCCTCTTCGGTGGCCCCGATCAGGACCAGTTCGAACTGTTTGAAGAAGCCGCCGATTTCAGAAAACTTCTCGTGCTTTTCGCGGCGGATTTCAGCGGAGAACACCACATGCTGGCCGTCCGAAAAGCCAAAGCTGACCATGGTGTGGGCGATGTGGGGGCTGGCCCAGACGGTGCTGATGAAATCGACGGTTTCGAGTTGATCCAGATGGACCGTCTGGCTGATCCAGCGCGGTTCGCCATCATCGCGGGCGCGCCAGCGGAAGTCGCGCACATTGGACAGATGCACGCTGGAGCCCTGGATATCGGCCACGACACCGCGCGACAGTTCGGGAGCCCAGTCGCGCAACTGTAGCGGGCGAACCTGCGCCCAGCCTAGAGCAACGACAGCGACCATGATGGCCAGAACCGCCCATGCCCGTCCGCGTCCCATCAAGGACACCCAAGCCTGAAGCGCCAGCATCAAGAGCGGGACGGCATAGGCCCACACGCCCATCAGAGGTCGCAATTGGTAATGCACGGCCAGCGCCGTCCATGCCACCACCGGCAGGGCCACAAGCAGGCTGCCCCACGCCCATTTCGCGCCCGATGCCCGCGCCTTAATCGCCGATACTGTCACGCAATCCCCCTTGGTCAGCATCCGTCATACGACAGGAACGCCCTAATGCGCCACGGTCCGAAACCGCTTCAAAAAGAAAGGGCCGAACCTTTTCAGGTCCGGCCCCTTCCCGCATCAAGAATGGACAGGATCAGGCGGCGAGCACGCTGTTGGCGGCGCTGATGACGGCGCGGGCCGAGGCGGTGGCGACGTCGCTGTCAATGCCGGCACCAAAGACGGTGCGGCCATCTTTGGTCTTGCACTGGACATAGGCGGCGGCACGGGCGTCGGTGCCTGCGCCGATGGCGTGTTCCTGATAGTCGATGATTTCGAACTCAGGGGCACCCGCCTCGCGGATACCATCCAGCAGGGCCGAGATCAGACCGTTGCCACGCCCCGAGATCGGCGTGACCTTGTGGCCGATCTTGACGTCGCCGGTGAAGACGCGCTGGCCGTCGCTCTTGGCGCGGCCCTGTTCGCTAAAGGTCATCAGTTCGAAATACTGCGCACCTTCCAGACGATAGGCCTTTTGGAAGGCGTCCCAGATGTCGGCACTGGTCAGCTCGCGGCTGACCTCGTCGGCTTTTTTCTGCACGGCGCGGCTGAAGTCGGCCTGCATGGCCTTGGGCAGTTTCAACCCCTTGTCCTGTTGCAGCACCCACGCCATGCCGCCCTTGCCGGACTGTGAATTCACACGGATGACCGCCTCATAACTGGCCCCGATATCGGCTGGATCAATCGGCAGATAGGGCACGTTCCAGAGCTGGTCGTTGCGTTTTTCCTGCGCTTCAAAGCCCTTCTTGATCGCATCTTGGTGCGAGCCGGAGAAGGCGGTGAAGACCAGTTCACCCGCATAGGGATGGCGCGGATGGACGGGGATCTGGTTGCAGTATTCGACGGTTTTGACGATCTGCTCCATGTCGGAGAAGTCCAGTTCCGGCGAGACGCCTTGCGTGTACATATTCAGCGCCAGCGTCACCAGATCGACATTACCGGTACGCTCGCCATTGCCGAAGATGCAGCCCTCGATACGGTCGGCACCGGCCATCAGGCCCAGTTCTGCCGCCGCAACGCCCGTGCCACGGTCATTATGCGGGTGCAGCGAGATGATCACGGCCTCGCGGCGTGACAGGTTGCGGATCATCCATTCGATCTGGTCGGCATAGATGTTGGGGGTCGAGCATTCGACCGTCGCGGGCAGGTTGAAGATGATCGGCTTTTCGACCGTCGGCTCCAGAATGTCCTGAACCGCCTCGCAGACCTCCAGAGAAAAATCCAGTTCGGCGGTCGAGAAGGTTTCAGGCGAATATTCAAAACGCCAGTCGGTGTCGGGGCGTTTTTCGGCCTCTTCGCGCAGCATTTTTGCGCCTTCAATGGCCAGTGCCTTTACCCCTGCGCGGTCCATATTGAACACGACTTCGCGCCATGCGGGGGACACCGCATTATACAGATGGACAGTGGCGGTACGGGCACCTTCCAGCGATTCAAACGTCTTCTGGATCAGGTCGCGGCGTGACTGGGTCAGCACCTGCACCATCACATCTTCGGGGATGCGATCTTGGCGCACCAGACCCGAGATGAAGTCAAACTCGGTCGCGCCCGCCGACGGGAAACCGACCTCGATTTCTTTCAGCCCGATCTTTACCAGCATGTCGAAGAAGCGCTGCTTCTTGTCGGCATCCATCGGGTCGGCCAGCGCCTGATTGCCGTCACGCAGGTCGGTGGACAGCCAGCGCGGGGCCTTGGTGATGGTTTGCGACGGCCACTGACGGTTTGGCAGGTCGATTTGAGGGAAGGCACGGTATTTTACCGAGGGGTCGCGCAGCATGGGGTGCGCCTCTCTTGGTCAAGCGATTACAGTCGGGAGATGTGCGGCGAACGCAAGTCGCCACCGAGGCAGCCGTTAACCCCGGCGGCCACTCATAAGTCGTCCCATAGCTAGGCTCATCGGAGCCATGCGCGAACGGGCGACACCTGCATGTGCAAGCTTCTCAACCATGCCGCTGACCTAAGACAGCCAGACGCAAAAATCCACCTTTAAAATGGCCATGTCGAAATATTGCATGCGCTTCGCCTGCGGAAACGGGCAGTTGCTACGCAATAAAAACATCGCTTTGGCCGATTCCAAGGAACAACCACCCCCGTCCCTGCCGAATGCCGGACCTTTATCCCGCATTACAACATGATCGGGTCACAGCCATGCCCGCGCCGTTTAGGCCGCGTTTTGCGTCTCGCTCCACATGTCCAGATCGGTTTCCTGTCCGATCAGGGCCAGACCGGAAGCGATGGATTCGAACTCGCTGCCGCTTTCGATGCGTTCCTCGCTAAAGCGGTCCACAAACATGCGGCGCACCGCAGGCACAAAGGACGTGCCGCCGGTCAGGAAGACGCGATCAATGCCCTCGGGAGCCATCCCTGCCCGTTCCAGCGCAAGGTCTACGGCCCCTTCGATCTGGGCCAGTTCGGGGGCGATCCAGCCCTCGAAGGTGTCACGGCTGACGATGTGGCGGATATCGACATCGCCCTGTGCGAAGACGAACTCCGCCTCGTCCTGTGACGACAGGGCGATCTTGAGCGCCGACACCGACTGGTACAGGGCATAGCCGTAGTTTTCATCCAGTACCTCGACCAAACGTTCCATCTTTTCCGGCTCGTCGGCATTACGGACCAGACCGCGAATGTCCTTCATGTCGCGCGAGGCCCGCAGCAGGGCCAGCTGCTCCCATTTGGCAAAGGCGGTGAAATAGCGTTGCGGCACCGGCAGGGTCTTGCCCATGGCCGTATAGGTCGTGCCCTTGCCCAGTTCCGGCGACACCAGATTGTCGATGATGCGATAGTCAAACGCATCGCCCGCAATGCCGACACCGGCGCGGCCCAGTGGCGTGGAGCGCAGGCCCTCGGGCGTAGGCTCGAACCGGATAATGGAAAAGTCGCTGGTACCGCCGCCGAAGTCTGCCACCAGAACGGTCGCCGTCTCTTTCAGGCTGCGGGCAAAATAGAAGGCCGCGCCGACCGGCTCATAGGCATAGCGGATATCGCCAAAGCCCAACTGCGTGAACGCGGCCTGATAGCGTTCCAGCGCCAGCGGCTCGTTGGGGTTGCCGCCTGCAAAGGTGACGGGGCGCCCCACGATCACGCGCGGCGGCAGATTGGCCAGTCCCTCGCCCGCATGCTGGCGCACCTGCTCCATAAACACGGCCAGCAGGTCTTCGAACCTGTAGCGGCGACCGTCGATGACGGTTTCGCTGAAGGCGGCACTGGCGGCAAAGTTTTTGAACGACTGGATGAAGCGCGTTTCCAGCGGGTCTTCCAGATAGGTTTCAACCGCCCACGGCCCTGCCGAAATGACGCGTTCGGGGGCCGATCCGTCGGCGGCGGGAATGATCTGAAAGCCCAGCGCCGAGCGGAAACCCGACAGGCCACCGGCTGGCCCTTGCAGCGTCACCACCTGCGCCTCCTGCCCCGGTAAGCTGAGCGCCATCACCGTATTGGTGGTGCCAAAGTCGATGCCCAGAGTAGCGATGGGGGCGGCAGCAGAAGAAACAGTCACGCGGCGGACTTTCAGGTCAGGCATTGATCGGGGGGCGCTCCCCCTAGCGCAAATCACGCCGCGATGCGCTCTTTTTCCACATGGGCACGCCAAAAGTCACACGCGAAAAAGGCCGCCCCTTACGGAGCGGCCTTTCGCATTTCAAACGGTCAGTACGGCGACTTACTGCTTGTAGATATTACCCTCACGCATGACGAACTTAACGTCACGCAGAACCGAAACATCCTGAAGCGGGTCACCGTCAACGGCGATAATGTCGGCATTATAGCCCGCCGTGATACGGCCGATCTCGTCTTGCAGACCAAAGTGGTCGGCCGCATTGATGGTGGCGGTGCGGATGGCTTCGATCGGGGTCAGACCGGCTTGGACCAGCAGTACGAACTCGCGGGCATTGTCACCGTGCGGGCCAACGCCGTTGTCGGTGCCGAACGCGATCTTCACACCGGCAGCGTGGGCGCGACGCGCCATGTCCAGCATCAGCGGACCGGCTTCCAGCGACTTCTTGCGCTGGTTGGCCGTGAAGAAGGTGCCCGGGCGCTGGGCTTCGCGGGCGACAAAATCACCAGCCAGCAGGGTCGGAACCAGATAGCCACCATTGGCCTTGAGCAGGCGGATACCTTCATTATCAAGGAAGGTGCCGTGCTCGATCGAGTCGCCACCGGCACGCAGGAAGCTGTTGATACCGTCCGTGCCGTGGGCGTGGGCGGTCACGCGGCGGCCCATGAAGTGGGCGGTTTCAACAATGGCGGCCAGCTCGTCATTGGAGAACTGCTGGTTCAGGCCCGCACCCGTGTCGGACAGAACGCCTCCGGTCGCCGTGATCTTGATGACATCAGCGCCCGAACGCACGCGCTCGCGCACAGCACGGCGGCAGTCGTCCGGTCCCGAGCAAACGCCCGTGGTACGCATCAGCGGCACCATGGATTCCGGCACGCCATTGGCATCGCCATGACCGCCATGCGGGGTCACCGTACCGGCCGAGGCCAGAATGCGCGGGCCGACAATACGACCCTGGGCCACAGCATTGCGCAGACCCACAACAGCGTCGGCATTGCCGCCCAGATCAGCCACCGTGGTAAAACCGGCCTCCAGCGTGATCTTGGCATATTGCGCACCGCGCAGTGCGGCATCGGCAGAAGTGCTGGTAAAGCGGGTGGCGCGATCACCATCGCCTTGCTGGCCGCCCAGATGGACGTGGCTATCGATAAAGCCCGGCAAGACAAACTTGTTCGAGAGGTCGACAACCGTACCCTCACCCACGAAACCGTCACGGATTTCCTTGACCTTGCCATCCTCGATCACCAGCGTCTGGCGCTCGGTCACGCGGCCCGTGGCCGGATCGGCCAGTACGCGACCGGCATGGATATAGGACACGTTCTGGGCCGCAGCAGCGCTGGCCGAAGCCATCAGTACGGCTGCCAGACCGAAGGCCCAGCTCTTCTTCAGGTTCAGTTTCATACTTCCTCCTCCGCGGTGCGAATGGCACCGCCCCCTAAACGGATACTCTAGACTTTCACGGCGCACTCAACCCCGCCGGAATACGGAAAATCGGGCCGGAGACGATTTGCGTCTCCGGCCTGAAACGGATCAGAACTTCTTAGTGACGGCTAGCGAGTAATAGCGGCCCAGCGTGTCATAGTTCTGGGCATCATAGGTGCCGCGAATATCGCCAACCTGAGGCGGAGCCTCGTTGAACAGATTGGTTACGGTAAAGCGCACAGACGTTTCCCATGGCAGATCGATACGGGCATTCATGTCGAACACATCATAGGCATCCACACCGCGCGTCGTGCTTTTGGGCGACGTTACGCGGGCCGAGTTCATCATCTCCGACATGTGCCTCCAGCGCAGGCCGACATTCCATGTGTCACGTGAATAGGTCAGGCTGGTCGAAGCCTTCCATTCGGGGTGGGCCTGACCGGCATTGGCCTCGATGGCCGTGCCCCATGTACCGGCATAGTCAAAGGTCGGCGCACCCGGCAGAGCCTGGATTTCGAAGCTGTCCAGATAGCTGATCGCCGAGCCGATGCTGATGCTGCCCGCTTCGGCCAGCCCTACGTCTGCCAGATGCAGACGCCAGTCCAGCTGGACATCGATACCGGTCACATTGAACTGGCCCAGGTTCAACAGCGGCTGGCGAGGATTGACCATATAGCCGTCATTGGTATTGCGATCCTGCAAGGTGCAATAATAGTTGTTCGGATCGAAGTTCGGGTTGTTGCCACCGTCATTGAAGCAATAACGGATCGCATTGCCGACGCCCAGCGTACCGACCGCATCGGCCACCTTGATCTGGTACCAGTCAATCGACGCCGAGATATTGCTCAACCACGGCGAGTGGAAGGTCGGCTGAAGTACCGTACCGAACGAATAGGTATCGGCCGTTTCTTCCTGAAGATCGGGGTTACCGCCGGTCAGAGCAAATACCTGTGCAGCCCCGAACTGGTAGCTGTCGATCAGGGCCGAAGGTACGCCCAGCGCGACGCACAGATCGGCGACCTTTTGCCCGTTCGGTCCTTGACGGAAGCTGGAGCGGACATCGCAGGGGTCGCCATTGGTATTGGCCGCTGACGGGTTGCCGATATCCACTGTCGCCGCCGAAATAGGCGAGTACAGCTCACCGACGCTGGGCGCACGCACGGCGCGGTTATAGCCGCCGCGAATACGCACAATGTCGTTGATTTGCCAGTTCACATCAGCCTTGTAGGCGTGAACTCCGCCCACCGAGCTATAGTCCGAGAAGCGATAGCCCAGATCCATTTCCAGCGACTGGATGAAGGGCAAGTCTTTCAGCAGCGGAACCAGAAACTCGGCAAAATACTCAGTGCTCTCCACATTGCCGGAAGAGGCGCGCAGTTCACTATAGCCAAGGATGTCGCTGGTGCCGTCCGGCTGGTCGAGAGCCGAGTCAGGACGGAAATCGAAATGGTTGTAGCGATAACCGATACCGGCGGCAAAACGCACCTCGCCCGCCGGAAGCTCGAACAGACCGCCCTGAACCGAGGCCTCGGCCATGCGCTGGGTCAGTTCGTTGGTGTTGGTTGTGCCGCGAACCATATAGTTCACGCATTCAGGCGACGGATCATGATTGCCGAACGGGTTGAAGCCACCCGCGCAGAACTCGGAACCGCCGGTCGGGCTATATAGCAAGCGCGTGATGGCCGAGCGGCTGACACCACCCGATTGCTTGTTCTCGAAGTCCGCCTTGGACACGCTGGCATAGGCTTCCCATGTCCAGTCCTTATAGCCCACCTGTCCGGTCAGACCGCCAATAAACTGGGACACATTATAGGCATAGGATTGCAGGCGCTCGCCTGCGAAATCCAGATCCTTCCACAGGGCGAAATCCGCCGTGGGGTTAGGGCGCGAGGCCAGAATATGGGCGAAGTCGTTGCTGATATAAGGATTGGTGACCGGTGCCGACAGGGCATAGGCCAGACCTGCCAGTGTCGGATTGAACGTACCCTCGGACTCATAGCTGGTCAGCGAGCCTTGCAGGTAGAAATCAATATTCGGCGTGAGTTGGTAATCCACGCGCGAGAACAGCGAATAACGCTCGTTCTCGTTCTGGATACGACCCTTGTTCCAGCCCCACAGCATGTTGGTGCCTGCGGCATTGAGGAAGTGGTTGTCGGTTTCCGGGTCCTTGAAGTTCATGACCGGTGAAGCGCCGCCTAGATTGAACAGGCTGTCATCGCCGGTATTGAAACCGATCTGGCCGTTATAGAAACCATCCGCCCCCAGTACGGGGTTCAGGCCGTAATCGCCGACAAAAACATCATTGACCGCTTCCAGCGTCGGACGGTTGCTGCCGAACCAGGCGGCACCTTGCGAAATGATGGCCGTATTCGATTGACGGTTACGGGTGAAATAATAGTCGCGCTTGTTCTGGTAGGCGACGTCGCGCATCGAGTAATCGAGCGAGATCACGGCGCGGCCGCGATCATCGGCAAAACGCTCGCCCGCGGTCACCGACAGGCGGAAGCTTTCACCATCGCCATAGTCGCTGATGCCATATTGCGAGGCGACGGTGACGCCCTGCACATCACGCTTGAGAATGAAGTTCACCACACCTGCGGTGGCATCCGAGCCATAGGCCGTCGAGGCCCCGCCGGTGATGACCTCGACATTGCCGATCAGAGCCTCGGGAATGATGTTCAGGTCGACCGAACCGTCAGGGTTCGACGGTTGCAGGCGCTTGCCGTCCAGCAGCAGCAAGGTGCGCTTGGAGCCAAGGCCGCGCAAGCTGGCATAGGCCTGACCGCCATTCAGCGAGGTCGAGGACGACCCTGCCGTGCTTTGGCCCTGTGCGCCGGAGAATTGCGGCATTTGGGTCAGGGCTTTTTCGACCGTGACCTGACCGGTGTTCTCGATCGTTTCAGATGTAACCGAGGTCAGCGGACTGTTCGAGGAATAGTCGCGGCGGGCAATGCGCGAACCGGTGACGACAATGTCGCTGACCTGTGTGGTCCCTGTATCATCACCGGGCGCAGGCGTGGCGTCTTGAGCAAAAGCCGCGCCCGCCGATAAGGCCGCATAAGCGCAGGCCCCGGCCAGCAAAACGCGACGAGTCTTCCGTGCCGTGTGAACTTGATCCCCGAGGCGCATCCGCGTCTCTCCCCTATGTAACAACCACAACAGTTCCCCGACGCAGATTCCCCTCCGCGCCATGACAAATATTCAATCGAAGAACATTGGAAGGCAAATTGAATCCAGAAAATGTTTTCTGTTTTTTTCGTCAAAAGATAAATTTTTGCCTTGTTTTTAACTTTTAGTTTCCAATGAAACGAAAAAATTTGCATAGCAAGTCACGGTTGTTTGAAAGGTCAAATATCTCGACAAGATTGAAAAAATGGCTATTTGCCGTTGAAAATTCTGCGATACGTCTTTTTTTCATTTTAAAATTCCGGCCAAGCTTAACGCCTTCCCCTGCGTCAGCGTCACGCTTGGCCCTTGCGAACGTGAAGCGCTCGGCAGATGATCTATGTATCTGCCGCCCTTTCCAAAGTGTCCGATGACCGAACTTCCCTCACCGCAAGACCCTTCGTCACCCTCCGCTCCCGCCCGTGTGGAAGGTCTGGTCGATCTGCTGACGGTGGAGACTCTGGACACTGACCTTTATCGCGGTATGCCGCTGCCGGGAGGGCGGGGCCGGGTCTATGGCGGTCAGGTCGTGGCGCAGGCGCTACAGGCCGCGCAAATGACGGTCGAGGGCCGCCCCTGCCACTCGCTGCATTGCTATTTCATGCGACCGGGCGAGGAAGGTAAGCCGATCATCTTCCGTGTGGCGCGCGACCATGACGGGCGTACCTTTGCCACCCGCCGCGTGATCGCCTCACAAAACGGCGAACCGATCCTGAACATGCTTCTATCGTTTCAGGTGCCCGAGGACGGTTTCGAGCATCAGGACACCATGCCCGAGGTCACGCCTCCCGAAGAACTGATCAGCGATGCCGAGCTGTGGCGGGCCAATGCCGAGCTTATTCCTGCGCCCCTGCGCGAACACCTGTTGCGCCCTCGCCCGCTGGAATTCCGCCATGTCTATGCGCGCAACCCGCTGGCTCCATTTGCCACCGAGCCGCGCCATGCCTCATGGTTCCGCACAGTGGCCCCCATTGGCGATGACCCAACCCTGCACCGTGCCGTACTGGCCTATGCCTCGGACATGACCCTGCTCAGCACCTGCGGCCTGCCCCACGCCATCAGCTATTTCGACAAACAGTTCCAGATTGCCAGCCTCGATCACGCCATCTGGTTCCACGAAAGCTTCCGTGCCGATGACTGGCTTCTGTATGTGACAGACAGTCCTTCGGCGTCGGGCGGACGCGGCTTTAATCGCGGACAGATTTTCAGCCGCGACGGCAAGCTGGTCGCCAGCGTTGCCCAAGAAGGCTTGATCCGCAAGCGTCAGCCCAAAGCCTAAATCGACACCCCTTCGATAAACCATTGTCATTCGGGGCGAGCCGCCCGTTTCGGTGCGATTATTCTCGCCTAACGCCACGATACCGCCTTGTTTCAAGCTTCACCTGTCCGCAGAGCATATCCTCTATCGCGTAACAGCATGGGCACGCAGCCAGATGCGAGTCATTCGCTAATAAATTTTAGCGATATTTTTCAAAGATTTACTAATTATTTAATCAATCAATCAGTTTTTTTGCATCGTTAACGTCAAATCGTTTGACAAAAAAACTGACATAACCTCAATCTCCCCCTCAATAAGAAAAACACACGAGGAGGGATCAATATGAGGTACTCGAACTGGCTGAAGTGCGGCGTCGTTATGGCTGCTGCGCTCGCTACCCCCGCTATGGCATCCACCGATGCCGCACAGGACGCCACGCAGGATCAGGCCGCTGCGGTTGCCGACATCGTCGTCACCGCACAGCGCCGGGAACAACGCCTGCAGGAAGTGCCGCTGGCTGTCAGCGCCTTCAGCATGGAATCGCTGGAAGACGGCAAGGTTGAAAGCCTGCTGAACCTTGACGGTAAGGTGCCCAACGTCGTTCTGGCCCCCGTCGGTGCCTATCCGTTCGCCAGTGCCTTCTATATCCGCGGTCTCGGCTATGCCGACGTGGAATCCAGCTTTGAACCGTCGGTCGGCGTCGAGCTGGACGGCGTCTACCTGTCGCGCAATGTGGGCGCGGTTCAGGACTTCTTCGATGTGGGCGGCATCACCATCCTGCGCGGTCCTCAAGGCACGCTGTATGGCCGCAACACCATTGGCGGCGTGGTCAGCGTCCAGTCGCGTCGCCCGTCCTTCGATTTCGGTGCCCGTGGCCAACTGACCTTCGGTTCGAACGGGCGTCAGGAACTGCGTGCCGGTGTCGAAGGTGCACTGATCGAAGACAAACTGGCAGGCAAATTCTCGCTGCTGGCCAAAACCTATGACGGCTACGTCAAAAACGAGGACGGTCGCGATCTGGGCGCACAGGATGTGCTGTCCATGCGTGGTGCCCTGACATGGCAGCCGACAGATACCTTCGATGCCACCCTTATCATCGACTACACCAAGGACGAAGGCACGGGCGCGGCATTCCAGAACGCTTCGCTGCCCAACATGGTCCTGCCGGGCTATGGTCAACCGGCCGATAATGACGGCGATCCGTTCCTCGCCCATATCGGCGACGACATCTTCTCGGATCTGGATGCTCTTGGCATCACCCTGAACGCCAATTGGGATCTGGGCGCGGTCAAGCTGACCTCGATCACCGGCTATCGCAAAACCGACACCGAAGTCCTCAGCGATTTCGATGCGACGCCGATCCCGTTCATGACCGTGCACCGTGATGAAACCCACGACCAGTTCAGCCAGGAACTGCGCCTGTCGTCGAACACTGAAGGCAAGCTGACCTATGTGGTCGGCGCCTATTACATGACGCAAGAATACGACATCGCTACAGGCCAGTACGGTCTGGTATTTGGTGGCCCGACCGCCGGTTCGACCATCTATACCCAGCAAAAGTCGGACTCGTGGGCCCTGTTCGGTCAGGCCGATTATGAAATCATTCCCAACCTGACGCTGACCGCCGGTGGCCGCTACAGCAAGGAAGAGAAGACCTTCACGACCCAACCGCTCTTCTATCCGAACGCGAAAACCTTTGATGCCAGCTTCGACGATTTCTCGCCGAAACTGGGGGTCAGCTACAAGTGGTCGGACACCCTGATGACCTATGCCCAGTATTCGCGCGGCTTCCGCGCGGGCGGGTTTAATGGTCGCGCCGGTTCGTTCGAAGCTGTCGGCCCGTATGATTCAGAAACCGTGGATTCGTACGAAATCGGCGTGAAGAGCGACCTGTTCAACCGCCGTCTACGGCTGAACGCCTCGATTTTCACCACCGACTACAAGGACATGCAGCAAAGCGTCCAGCAGTTGATCCCGGGCACCCTGATCAATCAGACCCTGGTCGCCAATGTCGGCGCTGCCACCATTTCGGGCTTTGAAGGCGAAGCCACCGCCCTGCTGACCGACGCCTTCACCGTCAGCGCCAGCATCGGCTATCTGGATGCGTCCTATGACGACTTCATGGCCAATCTGGGTGACGGTCTGGGCGTGATCGACCGCACCTATCTGCCGATGCCGTATGCGCCCAAATGGAGCAACAGCGTCACCTTCAACTATAAGCAGAACTACGAGTTCGGTCAGGTCACGGCTCAGGCCAGCGTGCGCCACATGTCGGATATGTTCACCAGCTTCAACACCCTGAATGCGACCAACGATCTAACCCTGCGTAAAGCCAACACCATTGTGGATGGCAGTGTGGCTCTGGAGCTGCCGGACGGCCGCTGGCGTGTCAGCCTGTGGGGCAAGAACCTGACGGACGAACTGGTGATCAACAACACGTTCGGTGTCGGGGCGCTGCTGGCCTCGCGGGTCTATCAGCCGCCGCGTGAAATCGGCGTCGACCTTAGCTTCACCTTCTAAGGCAAGGGGCCGGTGCTTGATGGCACCGGCCTCTTTCTTTTAACGCATACCATTGATAGATATATGATTTCTTCTTCCGACCTGATCGGTCGCGCCCGCGAACTTCTGCCGGTCGTCCAAAGCCGTGCCGCCCAGACCGAGGCCCTGCGCCGACCGCACGATGACAATATCAAAGACCTGATCGACGCCGGCATCATCCAGATGCTGGTCCCCGCCATCCGTGGCGGATCGGAATCCGACCTCAAAACCATGTATGAGGTGGTCGATACACTGGCTCAGGGTTGCATCTCGACCGCATGGATCGCCGCCTTCTATATTGGCCACAACCTGTATGCCGCCAAGCTGTCACCCAAGGCTCAGGACGAAGTGTTCGGTGACAAGGGCTATTGCCTGCTGCCCGCCGCTACAGCGCCGACCATGAAGGTAGAGGCCGTTGAAGGCGGCTGGAACATCAGCGGCCGCGCTCCCTGGGGTTCGGGCGTCATGCATGCCGACTGGGTGATGGTGTCGGGCATGACCCCCGACAAGACCCCGCGCAGCTTTGTCATGCCCGTCGCCGATGTCACGATCGACGATGTCTGGCACTTCACCGGCATGGCCGGGACGGGTTCCAACGACATTGTCGTCGATAATGTCTTTGTGCCGGATTATCGCTCCATCGACGGCGTAGCCCTGCGTCGGGGCGATACCGAAGGTACCGCCCTGCACGCCAATCCGATCTATAATATTCCCCTGGTTCCGATGGCCTATGCGACCATCGTACCCGTCCTGACCGGTGGCCTGAAGGGCGCGCTGAACGCGCTCGAAACCATTGTGGACCGCCGCGTCAGAAACTTCTCCGGCACCGTGGTCAAGGACCAGCAGCATACCCACATCACGCTGGGGGAAATGCAGATCGGCACCCAGGCCATCGACACACTGGGCCGCGCCCATATCGCCCGCACCGAGGCGCTCATCCAGTCCGGTTTCACCACCGACGACCGTATCTCGCTGAAAGGCTCGGCGGGCTATCTGGCCCGTAGCGGTCGTCTTTTGATGCAGGACATGATGGCCAATGCCGGATCGTCCAACTATCACCACGATCAACCGATCCAGCGCTTCTGGCGCGACCTGTCCACCGTGACCTCCCATGCCTTCTGGGACTGGGACATTGCACGCGAACAGGTCGGCCGTCGCCATTTCGGTCTGCCGATCAGCAACCCCATCGTCTAGGCGGATAACCTTATGGATAATGGGCACCACACCGGCATCACCGCACTGGCCGACCGCTTCATCGACGCCATCCAGCGCGGGGACATACAGGCCCTCAAGGACTGCTATCACCCCGATGCCCGTATCTGGCTGAACACGCTCGGAGAAGCCGTTGACCGCGACAGCAATGTCAAAACCCTCACCGGTTTTCTGGAGCGCACCTCATCGCGTGACTATCGCGACCGCAAGGTGCGCGTCACCGCCGACGGCTATGTGCAACAACATGTTCTTCATGCCACGCATGTAAGCGGCCCGCTTCTGATCCTGCCGGCCGTCCTGATCTGCACGGTTGAGGATAACCGGATTATCCGGCTGGAAGAGTTTTTCGATTCTGCCCCATTACAAGCCTGGCGCGCCCGGGCCACGGCCAGCGCCTGATGCGCAGCCTGTTGTCAGTTTTTACCATAGGAGACTGCGGATGACCGCTGCCTCGCTTACTCCCTCAACCAAGACCGGCACCTCGTCGCGCTATGCGATCTATGTCGTGCTGGTTCTGATGCTGGCCTATATGCTGTCCTTCATGGATCGCGTTCTGATCAGTTTGATGATCGACCCGATCCGTGCGGACCTTGGTCTTGGCGACACACAGGTCGGCCTTCTGGTCGGCTTTGGTTTTGTGCTGCTCTATTCGATCATGGGCATACCCTTCGGCGCGATGGCCGATAGCGGCAACCGTCGCAACCTGATCATATTCGGGGTTTTGGGTTGGAGCGCCGCCACAGCCGTCAGCGGTTTTGCTGCCGGTTTCATGACGCTTTTGGCCGCCCGTGCGATGGTGGGCATCGGCGAGGCCACATTATCGCCTGCCGCCTATTCCACCATTGCCGACCGTTTCGAGAAGAAGCGGCTGGGCTTTGCCGTCAGCCTCTACAATATGGGCGTGTCGCTGGGTGGCGGCGTGGCCATGCTGTTTGGCGGTATGCTGGTGGGCTGGGCCATGAAGACCTCGGTGCCGTTGCCGTGGGGTGAGTTGACCGGCTGGCGCCTGGCCTTTGTGGCAGTAGGTTTGCTGGGTATTCCGCTGGCCATCCTAATGGGCCTGACCGTCCGTGAAGCCCCGCGCCGTCGCGGCAATGTCAAAGCCCCGCCGCTGAGCGCCGTATTCGAGCTGGCCAAGAGCCACAAACTGGCCTTTGGCGGTGTCATCATCGGCTATTCCATTCTGGTGATTGCGGCCTACGGGGCCATGCTGTGGGCTCCGGCCCACTTTGCCCGCGCCCATGCCATGCCGCCCGCCCAACTGGGTCTGGCTTTCGGCATCATCATCGGCGTTTTCGGCACCATTGGTCTGGCCATTGGTGGTGTTCTCTCCGACCGCTCAGCCAAGAAAGGCCACGCCGATGCGCCGGTGCGTATCGTTCTGGGCGCAGCCATCATCCAGTTCCCGCTGCTGCTGGGCGGTTATCTGGTCAACGACACCAATATTGCGCTGGTGCTGATCGCTGCCGGTATGGCCACCGTCTCGACCATTGGCGGCCTTCAAGCCGGTACGCTGCAAATCCTGACGCCCGCATCGATGCGCGGCCGTATGACCGCCATCTATCTGCTGGTCGCCAATATGGCCGGTATGGGTCTTGGCCCGCTGATCACCGGCTATATCAGCGAGCATTTCTTTGAAGGCCCAAGCAGCCTCGGCAAGGCTCTGGCCGTTGTGACGGCTGTGTCTCTGGTTGTCGGCGTTGGCGTGATCCTGATCGCGCGCAAGGCCATCATTGCCGCCGTCCACGACAATGACCGCAAGGAAGCGGCGGCTGCTGCCGAAGCCGCCTTGGCCCAAGGCTGAACCTTCTGCTCAAGCGACAACCAAAAACCCCCGCCGGAGCGATCCGGCGGGGGTTTTCTTATAGAACTCAGCCTGCGGCCTGTTCCCAGTATTTATCGCGAATCAACCGCTTATAGAGCTTGCCCGTATCGTGGCGCGGCAACTCTGCCATGAAATCATACTGGCGCGGCACCTTGATCCCCGACAGGGACGTGCGCGCCCAGGCCTGAAGCTCGGCGGCAAAATCGTCATTGGCATCATCCCAGTTTGCGGGCTGGACCACCGCCACCACACGCTCGCCCATTTCCGGGCATGGCGCACCGATAACTGCCACGTCCGCTACCTTGGGGTGGCCGATCAGGTGGTTCTCAATCTCCTGCGGATAGATGTTCACTCCGCCTGAAATGATCATGAAGCTCTTGCGGTCGGTCAGGAACAGATAGCCGTCTTCATCCAGTCGCCCGACATCGCCCAGCGTCGTCCAGCCCTTGGCGTGATAGGCACCCGCCGTCTTTTCAGGGGCGTTGTGATATTCGAACGGGTGATCGCCTTCAAAATAGACATTGCCGATCTCGTTGGCGGCCAGTTCAACGCCGTCATCATCGCAGATATGCACGACGCAGAAGTTCGCCTTGCCCACCGAGCCGGGCTTTTTCAGCCATTCGTGCGAGTTGATAATGGTCATGCCATTACCCTCGGTGCCTGCGTAATATTCCACAAGGATGGGGCCGAACCAGTCGATCATCGCCTTTTTGACCGGCACAGGGCACGGGGCCGAGGCATGGATGGCCAGTTTCAGGCTCGAAACATCATATTTGGCGCGCACCTCGTCGGGCAGTTTCAGCATACGGATGAAATGGGTCGGCACCCATTGGCTGTGCGTCACGCGATAGTGGTCGATGGCGGCCAGAGCGGCTTCGGCATCGTATTTTTCCATCACCACGACCGTGCCGCCCAGATGCTGGATCGCCATCGACCAGCGCAGCGGGGCCGCATGATAGAGCGGTGCCGGACACAGATAGACGCTGTCCTCATTGGCTTCGAAGCGGGTCTTGGCCACCACAGTCGTCATCGGCATGGCGGTGATATCGCCATTGGCGGGCAGTTCGGGACGGATGCCCTTGGGACGCCCTGTTGTGCCCGACGAATACAACATTTCGCCGCCAGCAATCTCGTCGGCGATACGCTCCGCAGGCATAGCCGAGGTCGCCTCTTCCCACGACCTGAAGCCCTCGACGGCACCGCCAATGGTGAACAAGCACAGGTCCGAAAGTTTTGAAGCCAGACTGCCGGTATTTTCCAGATTGGCACCGGCCACAACCACCTTCGCGCCGCTGTCGCGGGCGATGTATTCTACCTCTTCCAGCGTCAGGCGCGACGACAGGGCGACAAAATACAGGCCGGAACGTTGCGCCGCCCACGCCACCGAGAAATAGGCCGGGATATTGGGCAGATAGGCCGCCACCGCATCGCCTGCCTTCAGCCCCAACGACCTGAACAGTTGCGCGGCACGGTTGCTGTCGGCCTCCATCTCGCCAAAGGTCAGACGCTCGCCGCTGGTGGCCATAATGACCGCAGGCTTGTCGGGGGTGAGACGTGCATAATAGCTGGGATGCATGATCAGGCTCTGGTGTGCAAAACGGTTGAACAGATCGACCGCGCAGGAGAGAGGCTGCTCTCAGGATCACACGCCCGCCGCACCCGTCATCAACGAGTCCCTGCATTCGCCCCTGTTCCTGATGGCGTCCCTCCCCGGAGCGCCCGCAATGGATCCGCGCTTGTCACGCGGGATGTCGTCGGCAAGGTTTGGTCCTTGCGCATATGACATCGTCATTTTGTCAATTAATTTGCCAATATCAACAGATGATTGTGCTTTGGCATTGACGAACCCGCTTAAAATTATTGTAAGATAAATTGACGTTCTGGAGTGTTTGATTTGACCGACACCACACTGACAGCCCCTGCCACTGCCGCTTCTAAAGGCGCACTGGACGGTATCCGCGTTGTTGAAATGGGCCAGCTGATCGCCGGTCCCTTCTGCGGTCAGCTGCTCGGCGACATGGGTGCCGAGGTGGCCAAGCTGGAATCGCCGGGTATCGGTGATCCGATGCGTCACTGGGGTCAGGGCGAAATTCCCACATGGTGGCGCGTGATTGCCCGCAACAAATATTCCGTCGCTGTCGATCTGCGCTCCGAGGAAGGTCAGCAGACCGCCCGCGACCTGATCGCCAAGGCCGACATCCTGATCGAGAATTTCCGCCCCGGCACACTGGAAAAATGGAACCTGAACCCTGCCGATCTAATGGCCGCCAATCCGGGCCTGATCATCGTGCGTGTGTCCGGTTACGGCCAGACCGGTCCCTATGCTTCGCGGGCCGGTTTTGGCGGTATCGGCGAAGCCATGGGCGGCTGGCGTGCGATTGTCGGCGAACCCGACCGCGCCCCGTCGCGCATGGGCGTTTCCATCGGCGATACGCTGGCGGCCACATATGGCTGTATGGGCGCTCTGGCGGCGCTAGAAGCCCGCCGCAAGACCGGTCGCGGCCAGATCGTGGACAGCACCCTTTATGAAAGCGTGCTTCAGGTCATGGAAAGTCTGGTGCCGGAATATGCCATCAACGGGCATAAGCGCACCCGCACCGGCTCTGTCCTACCCAAGATTGCCCCGTCCAATGTCTATCCCTGCTCAGACGGCGAATATCTGATCGGGGCCAATCAGGACGCGGTGTTTGCCCGTCTGGCTCAGGCCATGGGCCAACCGGAACTGGCGACCGATGTGCGCTATGCCACCCATCTGGCACGCGGCGAACATCAGACCGAACTGGACAGGATTGTCGGCGACTGGACCTCCACCCTCAAGGTGCAGGAACTTGAAGACCTGATGATCGAATATGCGGTGCCTGCCGGTCGCGTTTACGACGCCGAGGACATGATGAACGATCCGCATTTTGCCGCCCGCGAAGCCATTGTGCGGGTACCGGATGCCGTTCTGGGCGAGGTACCGATGCAGAACACCTTCCCGCGCCTGTCCGAGACTCCCGGCTCTATTCGCCGCCCTGCCCCGCTGGAAGTGGGTCAGGATACAGCTGAAATCCTCCAGCGCTGGTTGTCGCGCTAACCTTTTTCTCCCGAAACGTCCTCGTATGAGGCGGTTCCCCTAGCCCCGCCGGTCCCCATCCGGCGGGGATTTTTTATGGCCTTTCAATAGATTATATAAACGCCTGCTTAGGTTGCCGTCATTATCAAACCTTGTGTTGACAGGGCCGCTTGCTGTCGAAATATTGTCAATAGATTTGACGTTATTCCGATATTGAATCGGCCGGAGTTTTCACCTGATGCGTATTACCCAAGGCCTCGTCCGCGCCCTTGTGACGGCCCCTGACCGTATCGCCACCATTGATGGCGACCGTCAGCGGACATGGCGCGAAGTGGGTGATCGCGTGGCCCGCTTTGCCGGTGGCTTGCAAACACAGGCTAAGATGCAGACCGGCGACCGTGTCGCCATTCTAGCGCACAATTGCGACCTGTATTTCGAAGCCTATTTCGCCATCCTTTGGGCCGGTGGCGTCCTGACGCCAATGAATACGCGACTGGCCACGGCCGAGCTGTCATTCCAGCTCAAGGATGCCGGTGTCGAAACCCTGCTTTACGGCCGCGAGTTTGCTGCCGTTGCCGAACAGCTGCTGGCCGAAGGAGCCGTCAAACGCCTGATTGCCATGGATGGCGACGCCGCCCTTCAGGGCAGCCTGACACAGGAAGGCCTGATCGCCACCTCGGATCCGGCCATCGAACATCTGGCCGGCAACAATGATCTGGCCGGTATCTTCTATACGGGCGGCACAACGGGTCTGCCCAAGGGCGTCATGCTCAGCCACGGCAATCTGCACGCCATTGCCTCCAATCTTTTGATGACCATTCCGTTCGATGAAACCGGCGTCAATTTCCACGCCGCGCCGATGTTCCATCTGGCCGATATCGGCATTCTGTTTGCGACCATGTGCGGCGCCACCCACGTCTTCCGCCGCAGTTTCAATGCTGAAACCATGCTGGAAGCGATTGCCGCCCACGGCGTCACCCACTGCTTTACTGTGCCCGCGGTCATTGACCGTATGGCCAAGTACGAAAAGCTGGCCGAACTGGACCTGTCGCGCCTGCAAATGCTGGGCTATGGTGGCTCGTCCTTGCCTGCAGCGACACTGGCACTGGCGCGGGCCAAATTCCCCGGTATCAAATTCATTCAGGGCTTCGGTCAGACCGAGATGGCATCAGTGACCGCCCTGTCCCCGCGCGATCACGAATGTGAAGACAACCATCCGCGTCTGCGTTCGTGCGGGAAGATGGCCCCCGGTTTCGAAATCCGTATCGTCGATGACGAAGGCAATGAAGTGCCGCGCGGCACGATCGGCGAGATCGTCGGCCGTGGCGATAACGTCATGCTGGGCTACTGGAACCGCCCCGAAGAGACTGCCGATGTCATGCGCAACGGCTGGCTGCACACTCGCGATGCGGGTTGGATGGACGAAGAAGGCTATGTCTATATCACCGACCGCCTGAAGGACATGATCGTGTCAGGTGCCGAGAACGTCTATTCCATCGAGGTCGAGAACGCCCTGTCATGGCACCCTGCCGTCGAGGAAAGTGCCGTCATCGGCGTGCCGGACGCAGTCTGGGGCGAGCGTGTTCACGCCGTCATCGTCTGTAAGGATGGCGCGAACCAGCCCACCTTTGAAGAACTGGTCGCCTTCTGCCGCGAACGTATTGCGGGCTACAAAACCCCCAAAAGCATCAGTTTCCGCAATGAGCGCCTGCCGCGCAGTGCGGCGGGCAAGATCCAAAAAAACCCCGTCCGCAACGCTGTACTGGCCGAACTGGACAAGGCCTAAAAACAAAGAAGGCGGGAAGTGATCTTCCCGCCTTTTTCATATCCGTAGTCCAGCAGCGCCCTAGACGTCGTCGGGCGCTCGCGGTTGCGGTGCGGGCGTTGCCGAAAAGCGCGGCGCAGGTGCAGGCTGCACCACACCGTTCAGCTCGATAAAGGCTTTGCGCTGGACATTGTGCGGGTGCTGCGGGGCCTCGGTAAAGGACAGAACCGGCGCAAAACAGGCATCCGTGCCTTCTAGCAGGGCGCACCATTCGGCGCGAGTTTTAGAGCGGAAAATATCCGTCAGAATGGCGCGGCGCTGTTCTATGCCATCCACCCCGTCCTGATCCTCGAACAGGGCATCGCCCTTCAGGCCGGTGACTTCCAGAAGCTTGTTATAGAAGGGCTTCTCGATCGAACCGATGGCCACATGCTGGCCGTCTGAAGTCTCGTAGGTGTCGTAATAGGGCGCGCCCGTATCGAGATAGTTGACACCGCGTTCGTCCTTCCACAGACCCTGACCTCTAAAGCCCCAAATCATGCCCATCAACAGCGATGCGCCATCGGTCATGGCACAGTCGATGACCTGCCCCTTTCCGGTGCGCTGGGCCGACAAAATGCCCGCCAGCATGCCAAAGGCCATCATCATGCCGCCACCGCCGAAATCGCCGACCATATTGATCGGCGGGGTCGGTTTTTCACCAGCGCGGCCAAAGGCGTTCAGCGCGCCGGTAATAGCGATATAGTTGATGTCGTGGCCTGCCGCCTTGGCCAGCGGACCTTCCTGCCCCCAGCCGGTCATACGGCCATAGACCAGACGCGGATTATCATTCAGCAGTACGTCCGGCCCCAGACCCAGACGCTCCATCACCCCCGGCCGATAGCCCTCGATCACACCGTCCGCCGTGGCGATCAGTTCGCGGGCCAACTGGCGGCCTTCATCGGTTTTCAGGTCCAGTTCCACGCGGCGGCGCGAGCGCGCCAGCACATCGGCAGGGTCCGGCCTGGTGCCTTTACGGGCAATGCGGATCACCTCGGCCCCGTGGTCGGCCAGCATCATGCCCGCGAACGGCCCCGGTCCAATCCCTTCCATCTCGATGATCCGCAGACCTTCGAGAGCTCCGCCTGAAACCGATTGCGACATGACTATCTCCCGTCCTGATACTTCAGGAACGGTGATCGGACGCGCGACCGATGTTGTCAATAAATTTGACTTAAAACTAAATGCCCTGATGGCCGATGAAGTTTTGCAAACCGGCTTTCAAGGATTCGAAATCTTTGACGCCCATCGCCGTTTCCAGCTCTCTTTCCATGTCCCGAAGCACCTTTTTCGCGTCCTCCCGGATGGCTTCCGATTCAGGGGTAAAACGCACGATCCGTGCACGGCGGTCATCGGGGTCAGGCACCACTTCGATCAGCTTGTCTTTTTCCAGTTCGGTCAGGAACTGGCTCATAGCCTGACGCGAAACGCCCAGATTGTCGGCCATGCGCGAAGCCCGCGTTTCGCCATTGGCGATATTGGCCAGAATCAGGGATTGCGAACGGCCTCTGCGCCCCCAGCCCAGCGCCTCGAGGCGAACCTGTAACTGCTCGTCGAACCAGTAGAGGGTCCGTACAAGATCAAGCATGAGAAGTTGGCTGGTCATGCCCCCTTATAGGGGCAGGTCTGGCGTATCGGTAATCCTTTAAAGCTTCGATGACAGAGTTTTTTAGTCAAGTAACTTGACATATAGCATCATTCCCTGAAATCCTGTCTCCAGTTGAGGGAGGATTGAACATGACGGGTGAAAAGCTCGCCGACCGCCGCATTCCAAAGGGTGACGATTTTCTACCGCCCGAAGAGGTTGCAGCTCTGACCCCGCAGGAACTCCTGAACCGGATCAAGGCTTTGCAGCCACTGATTGCATCGCAATCTGCCGAGGCCGAAACCTTGCGCCGCCCCACCGACGAAGTGTGGAACGCCCTGCGTGCGACCGGCTATTTCTACATCTATGTGCCGCGTATTTTCGGTGGTCTGGAGTTCGATCCCGACACCTATATCGACACGACGCTGGCCATCTGCGAGGCCTGTCCATCGGTTGGCTGGACGGCCAGTTTCGCCGCCGAACACAACTGGCTTCTGGCCCAGTATCCTGAAGAAACCCAGAAAGAAGTCTGGGGCCAGACCCCCTATATCATCGCCCCCAGCGTCGCGGCTCCTCCGGGCAAGACCGTGCGCGTGGAGGGCGGTTACCAGATTTCTGGTCGCTGGAAATTCGGCACCGTCGTCATGCACGCCGACTGGGTGATGCTGAATGCCATGGAAGACATGGGCGAAGGCAAGCCGCCCATGGTGCGTATGATGCTGACCCGCGCCGAAAACGTCGAGGTTATCGACACCTGGCATATGAGCGGCATGGCCGCCACCGGTTCCAACGACATCGTGGCCAAGGACCTGTTCATCCCCGAAGACTATGCGTTTGAACTGCTGCCGGTACGGACCGGTCGCGGCAATGGCGGCAAGGTGCACAAGAACCCACTCTATAGCGCGCCCATGCTACCGCAACTTTGCGTCACCGCCGCCCTGCCATCGGTCGGTGCCGCCAAGGCCGCCGTCAAACTGGCCAAGGATCGTCTCAGCCTGCACACCAAGATGGGGGGCCAGTCCTCGCAGGTGGAAAAACCGGCGGCCCAGATGCGTCTGGCCCGTGCCGATCTGATGGTGCGTTCGGCAGAACTTCTGATCCGTGAAAGCGCCCGCGAGAACCTGACACTCAACGCCCTGAGCGATGAAGATCAACTGAGCGAACGTATCCGTATCCGCGCCCAGATCGCCTATGCCGTGCAACAGTGCCGCGATGCCGTGCGCACCTGCTGCGAAGCCTCCGGCTCGGGCATCTACCACCTCGATAATCCGCTCCAGCGTCTGGCCCGCGACATCGAGGTTATGGCCAGCCACATCGTCTATGACATGGACGTTTCTACCGAACTTCACGGCCGTTCGATGGTGGGCCTTGCCCCCAACTCGGCCCTGACCTGAAATCCCCGAAACGCGACGACCAGTAGCGTATTAGTAAGCTTGATCCCTAACTTCAGGAGGCTCGCAAGAGCCTCCTTTTTTATGGCACTCGCACACAAAAAAGGGGGAGACAGCTCCCCCGCTGCCTCCCCCTTTTCGCCCCAACGATAACCGGATCAGTCGATCTGCTGGCCGTCGTCGATCTTGATCACCGCGCCGGTCGTATAGGCAGCAGCATCCGAGGTCAGGAAGCTGATGGTCGGATTCAGAGCCTCGATCGGCATCAGACGCTTGCGCGGCAGTTTCGATACCATCTTCTGACCGGCCTCCGAGGTGAACCATTCCTCGTTGATATCGGTCAGCATATAGCCGGGGCAAACCGTGTTGACGCTGATGCGAGGGCGCACCCACTCATTGGCAAAGGCACGGCCCAGCATCACAGCACCGGCCTTGGAGGCACAATAGGCCACCAGCCCCGTCAGGGCATGAAGCCCGCCCATCGAGGCCAGAATAACCACGCGACCACGATCCGGAGCCTCGCTGGCCAACAGGCGACGGCCACCTTCGCGCACGGTCAGGAACACACCGCGCGTGTTCACCGCTTGAATCTGGTCATACTCCTCGATCGGCAGGTCGGTAGCCCAGCCATCGGCATTCACACCGGCATTGGCGATGATCGTATCGACCGTGCCGAAACGCGCCTCGGCAGCATCATAACCGGCGATGACCGAGGCCTCTTCGGTCACGTCCATCGACACAGCCATGGCCTCTGCTCCCAGAGACTCAAGCTCTTTCACGAGGTCTTGCAGACGGTCGGCGCGGCGAGCCGCCACCACCACCTTGGCCCCGCCGTGCGCCAGCACGCGGGCGAACTCGGCACCGATACCCGACGATGCACCGGTAATCAGGGCCACGCGGCCTTCGTGGGTCTTGGTCGTCGACATCAGCGTTTCTCCCTTGCGGACAGCCAGGCACGCGTCATGGCGCTGGTTCTTGTCCTGTCCAGTTTTTCATTGAGCCAGACCGCTGCCTCGCACAGCGTTCCGATATTCACCGCCATCGTATCGCCCAGTGCATAGGCGACATCTTCGGAGGCCACATTGCCCGCGGCCCCCGGTGCGAACGGGCAGCCGCCCGTGCCGCCAATCGAGGCATCAACGGTCACGGCCCCTGCGGCCACAGCCGCGACGGCATTGGCGACGCCTGTGCCGCGCGTATCGTGGAAATGCACCCGCACCGGCAGCGGCTTGACCGCCTCTACCACACGCGTCACCAGCGCCGTCACCTCGTCGGGACGCGCCACGCCGATGGTATCGGCAAGGGCAATCTCCAGCGGGTTAAAGGCCGCCAGTTGGCGCGCCATATCCACCACCAGATCGGGATCGACCGGACCCGACAGCGGGCATCCGAACGCGACCGAAATCGTCACCTGTGCATCGCGACCCTGTTCGCGGGCCAGCCCGATCACACGACCCGCCATGGCCACGCTCTCGGCGATATCCATGCCCTGATTGGCCTTGCCGAAGGTGTTGCTGGCAGCAACAACAATGCCCAGTTCGTCAACCGCGGTCTGCAAGGCCCGCACGGCCCCGCGCTCGTTCAGAACCAGACCAATGGTGCGCACGCCGTCTGTCTTGCCAAGGGCTTCAATAACCGCCTCGGCATCGGCCATCTGTGGCACCAGTTTCGGATTGACGAAGCTGGCGACCTCCAGACGCTTGGCTCCGGCGGAAATGGCGCGCTGAATCAGTTCGACCTTGTCGGCAGTGGACAGGATGGTCTTTTCGTTTTGCAGACCATCGCGGGCGGAGACTTCAACGAGTTCAATCATTGCCCCTCTCCCGTCAGGCTGTGGCGATAGCGCGGCTGGTCCACCGCCAGCATGTCCAGAGATGTCTGTTTCAGATGGGCAAACACCTTGGGATCAGCGGCATCCACCACCCCGTTGCGGATGGCCTCTGCCAGTGCATCATTGAGGGTGTCGTAGTCGCCCGTCTCGCCCAGAATGACGCTCATACGGGCAACTGCGGCGGCTTCGCAGGCGGGCCACAAGGTCAGTTCGCGCTCGATAATGCCCATGGCATTGGCCGCAACCTTGCGATGAAAACCGTCTGCCGTTGTCGGCTCGCCTTCCAGCCAGCCACGCACAGCCTTGACCAGTTCTTCTTTTGTCGGACCGCGCATTAGTTATCCCCCTCCATCAGCGCCAGAAGATCGACTTCGCATTCGCTGAGACGGCGGCCGATCACAGCCCGCTCCACCGAGGCCGACGCGCCGGTGGCAAAGGTCTGGTACATCATCATGGTGATGACGGCCCATTTGAAGGTGCCGACAACTTCCCAGAACCGCACGCGCTCTTCAGATATCGTCTCGCCGCCTGCGGCCTCGTAACCGGCCAGCAGATCTTCAAGATCGGCAAAGCCGCCGACGCGCTTGTCGGTCACGCCAAAACGCCACGAGTTCACACATAGCCAGCCAAAATCCTCGGCCGGATCACCAAGGTGCGCCAGCTCCCAATCCAGCACAGCAGCTAGGCCGGTGTCGGCTTCAACCATCAGATTGCCATTGCGGAAATCGCCGTGGACCAGACGGGGGGCAACGGCATCCGGCAGATTCGCCTGCATCCATTTCAGGGCCGCTTCCATCACCGGGCGCGGGCCGCTGCTCTTGCGATAGATGTCGGCATAGCGTTCGATAACCGTCTGGGCGTTCTGTATCTCAAGGTCCGATACAGCATCGAGAGGCACAGCATGGATACGAGCCAGCGTCTCGCCGCACTGACGCCCCAGAATCTCGCGGGCCGGTGCAAAGGCGGGTCCTGCGGCAATACGCCGGCCAAGGGTTTCGCCCGCCACGCGCGTGACAATATAGGCCTCGCCCAAACCATCCTCAGGACTGCAATCGCGCACCAGTTCGGCCACCGGTGCCCCTGCGGCCTGAGCAGCCGCCAGCACACGCGCTTCGATAGGCAGGGGCAGCGAGGTTTCGAACACCTCGGACTCCTCGCCATCACCACGGCGGCGCAGAATCAGCGCCCGCACACCGTCTGGGCTTACAACATCAAAAGCCCATGTTTCCAGACTGGCCCCGCCCGTTAGGCGTTTCAGCCCGCTGATGCCCTGTCCGCCCTTGGCCAGTTGCGGCGCGAGGGCGTTCAGCCGTTGCGCCACATGGCCTGCTGCATCTTGCGATAGTTCTGTTCCGCTCATGTCCTATGGATGACCGCAGCACGCAAGGTTTGTCAAATAGATTGACGTTCACGCCATTCGCAGGAAAGGATGCCGCAAACATCACTATTCAGGATTTTCGCCGATGAGCGCCCATTCCGGTCCTTCGCCCTACACTACCGAAGACCTCGACATGTTCCGTGACGGGCTGGTCAAATTCCTCGAAGCCGAGTGCCCGCCCGAGGCCATCGAACGCTGGAACCACAACAAGATCGTGGATCGCGAGATGTGGACCAAGGGTGGCGAATTCGGTCTTCTGGGTCTGGGCGTGCCCGAGGAATATGGCGGCATGGGCGCAGACTTCCGCCACGAGCGCATCCTGATCGAAGAGTTCGGCGCTCGCGGTATGGAAGGCTGGGGTGTGCCGCTGCACAACTCGATCGTGGCCCCCTATCTGATCGCGTTTGGAACCGACGAACAGAAAAAGCGCTGGCTGCCCAAGGTGGTGACCGGCGAGATCGTGCTGGGCATTGCCATGACCGAGCCGGGCACAGGCTCCGACCTTCAGGGCATCCGCACCCGCGCGCGTCTGGAAGGCGACGAATGGGTGCTGAATGGCCAGAAGACCTTTATCTCCAACGGCCAGACCGCAGACCTGATCCTTGTTGTGTGCCGCACATCGGACAATGGTTCGCGCGGTATCTCGCTGATCGCTGTCGAAGGCGACCGTGCCGGTTTCACCCGTGGCCGCAACCTCGACAAGATGGGCCGTGCCGCGCAGGACACTTCGGAACTGTTCTTCGAGGATGTGCGTGTTCCGGCCGACAATCTGGTTGGCGGCGTCGAGGGCAAGGGTTTTGGTCAGTTGATGCAGATGCTGCCACAAGAGCGACTCGGCATCGCCGCCATGGGTCTGGCCATTCTGGAACGCGCCCTGAAGCTGACGGTCGAATATACCCGCGAGCGTCAGGCCTTCGGCAAACCCTTGATGGAGTTCCAGAACACCCAGTTCACACTGGCTGACATCAAGGCCAAGGCTGTAATCGCCCGCAGCTTTATCGACACCTGCACCGAGAAACTGATCCGCGGCGAACTGGATGCCGCCACTGCCTCGATTGCCAAGCTATGGATCACCGAAACCGAGCTTGAAGGCGTCAACAAATGCCTGCAACTGTTCGGGGGATATGGTTATATGAATGAGTATCCAATCGCGCAGCTCTATAAGGATGCGCGTATCGACACTATTCATGGCGGAACGTCCGAGGTTATGAAGATTCTCATTTCCCGTACGCTCTAAAGCAGCTTACAGCGGGCAAGGCCTACGGGAATTGCCCGCACCCTTTACGCGTATGCGTAAATTCATCATCGGCATCGCGCCCCAGCCCGGAGCTCCTGCGTGAAAATGCAATCCTACTACCTCATCGTCCCGCTAATGGCTGGCTTTGAATGGTTCGACGAAGGCTTGCAGAACAGTTTGCGCGAAGCCGGTTGGCCCCATCTAACGCGCCCTGAATCCATGGTGATGATGCATGTGCAGATGAATATCGTGCGGCCTGCCGATATCGCCCGCAGCCTGCGCCTGACCCGTCAGGCCGTACACTCCACCATTCAGACCATGGTCAAACGCGGCATCTTTGAAATGGCCGATGACCCCGAAGATGGTCGTATCCGTATCGTGCAACTGACCCCGATGGGCGAAGCCATGCGCCGCGATGCCCGTCTCATTGTCGAGCAACTGGCCGAGTCTCTGGTTCCCCGCATCGGAGCCGACGGCGTGGCCGCTCTGCGACAGGCCCTAGATGCCGACTGGGGCGCGCCGCCCTTGATTAAGCTGGATCAAAAAAGTCAGGGCACCGAAGAATTCCACCATTCTGCGAACAAAAATCTGTAAAGTTACTTGACGAACCCGCTCGGTTGTATTGTCTAGTTACTTGACCAAATGGCTCGCTAGAAGCCTCGGTCAGGGAGGATCATACAGCCGGTGCGCGGTCGCGTGACCGCACCCTCCCTCTTGCCAACGACCCTGCTTTACGCAGGCATCACACGGGGAGGTGTGTATGCGATACCGTTATATGGCGCTGCTGGCTTCGAGCTCTTTGCTCATCAGCTCAGCCGCTCTGGCTCAGGAAGCCAATGTTTCGCCGGAAGCCACATCGACCAGCGTGGCCGACATCATGGTCACCGCCCGCAAGCGCACCGAGCGTCTTCAGGATGTGCCGATCTCGGTGAATGTCACCAGCGGCGAAGAACTGGCTTCGCAGGACGTACGCAACCTTGAAGCCCTGTCGGGTGCGGTGCCCAACCTGCACATTCAGGCCACCCCCGGCAACAACGCCATCTATATTCGCGGTATCGGTTCTTCACCGGGCAATCTAGCGTTTGAGCAATCGGTCGGCCTTTTTGTAGATGGTACCTATGCCGGTCGGGGTCGCCAGTTTGCCGCTCCATTCCTTGATGTCGCCAGCGTAGAAGTTCTGCGCGGGGCGCAAGGCGCACTATTCGGCAAGAACACTGCCGCCGGTGCCATCAACATCACCTCCAACGGCCCGCGCTCGGTGCGCGAGTTCGCGACCACAGTCACCGGCACAGTCGAGGGTGATAACGGTTTCGAGGTCACACAAATCCTGTCCGGCCCGATCACCGACAAGTTTCTGGCACGCGCGGCCCTGAAATATTCCGATAACGAAGGCTGGCTGGAAAACACCACCACCGGCGACGGCAACCCTGCCCGCGAGGATATGATCGGTCGTATCGTTCTGGACTATCTGGCCAGCGACAGCCTGACCTTCCGCCTGAAGCTGGAAGGTGCCAAGCAGGACCTGACCGGCCAGCCGATGACCTCGGTTGCCGCAGGCGGCTCCAAGGGCTTCACCCGTCAGGTTTCACCGGGCGTTCCCGACTTCGACAACACCGAAAGCTTTAACGGCGTTCTGACGATCAACAAAGACTTTGCCAACGGCATTTCTCTGACCGCGATCACCGGTTATTCCGCCTTCAAATACGACAAGAACATCGACAGCGATTTTACGCCCCAAGATCTGCTGCGTTCGACCTTTCAGGAAGAGTTCAGCCAGATCTCGCAGGAGTTGCGCCTGACCTCGTCGGCTGATGGTCCCTTCACATGGATTGTCGGGGCCTATGCCCATTCCAACGAAATCGACATGTATCAGGCGTCGCGTATCACGATGGGACCGCTAAACGGCACCAGCCGTCGCTGGTTCGATCAAGAAAACACCAGCTTCTCGCTCTATGGTCAGGGCACCTATGCCTTTAACGACCAGTGGAGCGTGACGGCGGGCCTTCGCCAGACATGGGAAGAGAAGACAGCCGACCAGACCCGTGCCACCTCTGGCGTTGTGCCGCCGACCTGGGTGAACACTCCGCTATCGGGTCAACGTGACGAAAGCCAGCTCGATCCGTCGCTACAGGTCCAATACACCCACAGTCGCGACGTGATGTTCTATGCCTCCTATGCCAAGGGCTCAAAGGCGGGCGGCTTTGTCGGTGCCCAGTCCACCGGCGGCCAGAATGCCTTCGAGTTCGAGGGGGAAACCTCGCAATCCATCGAGCTTGGCACCAAGCTGACCCTTCTGGATGGTCAGGCGACGCTCAACATCGCTGCCTACACCTCCAAGTTCGAGGACCTACAGGTGTCGGGCTTTAACGCCGCCACCAATGCCTTCATCACCACCAATGCCGCCTCGGCCAAGAGCCAGGGCGTCGAGGTCGAAGGCAATTGGCGCGTCAACAGCTCGGTCTCAGTATCCGGTTCGCTGGCCTATAATGACGCCACCTATGACAGCTATCCGACGGCACCGTGCATCTGGAAAAATGGTGTGCCACCTGCCGCCAACTGCGTCGAAGACATCGGCGGTACCACCCTGCCGCGGGCACCCAAATGGTCAGGAGCCCTCAACGTCAATATCGACCACCCACTCCAGAACGGCCTGCGTGTTCTGGCCGATGCCACCGTACGCGGTCGCAGTGGCACCTATCTGGAAGAAAACTATAGCCCGGCCTCCTATCAGGACAGCTTCGGCAAGGTTGATCTGCGCCTCGGACTGGCCGCCGCAGACGACAGCTGGACGCTGGCCTTGATCGGTCGCAACCTGACCAATGAATGGACCGCCTCCCACGCCTATGGGACGCCCTTCATTGCCGGATCACAAACCTATGTAGTGGACCCCGGTCGCGTTGTGTCTATCCAGTTGGGCCTACGTTACTAAGTCTGCCTAACCAAGGCCGCCCCTGCCAGACGCACGGGCGGCCTTTAGTTTTTTGTTTCCAGCCTTCTGTATTCAGGGGGGTATTTAAATGCCCAGTTTCGACCGCCGACAGTTGATGGCCGCCATGACCGCCGCCGCGTCCGGTATCGCCCCGCCTCTGCGCGCACAGGCCGCATCATCGTCCGCAAAATCACCTGCCAGCGACAAGCCGCTCAACATCCTGTTCATCTGCACCGATCAAGAGTTCGGCCTGCAATCCTATCCGCAAGGCCTGCTGGAGCATCTGCCCGGCCACCGTGCCCTGCTGGAACGCTCTGTGGAACTGCGCAATTATCACGTCCAGACTACGCCCTGCACGCCCTCGCGCGCCGTCATCTATACCGGCCAGCACACGCAAAAAACCCGTGTCTTTTCCAATGCCGAACAGGGTGCAGTGCTCGATCCCGAGATCGACACTATCGGCGATATGATGCGACGTGCGGGCTATTACAGCGCCTATAAGGGCAAGTGGCATCTGGCCAAGTTGGCCACCAGCGACCAGAGCTTCCAGCGCCTCTATAACGACACCACCGACGCCATGGAGCCGTTCGGCTTCTCGGACTATAATTTCAACGGCGAGGAAATCGGCCTGACATGGGCCGGCTACCGCACCGACCGTCACGTCACCGGCGATGCCGCCATGCTGATCCACGAATTTGCAACGCCCGCGCGCCGTCAGGAAAAGCCGTGGTTCCTGTGTGTGAACCTGGTGAACCCGCACGACATCATGTTCTATGATGCCACAGGCGAACAGTCCGAAACGCGAGCCGTGCGCAATCTGGCGGGCCTGATGCGGGCCGAGCCGGGCGATCCTCTGTATCAGACCGATCTTGGCATGCCCCTGCCGCGCAGCTTCTATGTGGATGATCTGTCCACCAAGCCCGAGGCCCATCGCGGCATTTCGGCTCTGGATGTCAAAACCTATGGAGCCATGCCGCGCGAGAACGAGACGGCATGGAAGCGGTTCTATAACTATTACTGCAACTGCCTGCGCGATGTGGACCAGAACATCCTGACCTTGTTGTGGGCACTGGAACATTCAGGCCAACTGGACAACACCGTCATCGTCTATACGTCCGATCACGGCGAGCGCGCTGGTGCTCACGGCATGCGCCAGAAGGGTGGCACCGCCTATAAGGAAGAAACCAATGTGCCGATGTTCATCGCCCACCCGCAAGGGGCGCGCGGTGTCACCAGCAAGACCCTGATGGGCGCTGTCGATCTAGCACCAACCCTGCTGGGCTTGGCTGGAAAGTCACAGGACTGGAGCCGCAGCCAGTTCCCGCAACTGGTCGGCTATGACGTTTCAAAAGCCGTCTTCGATCCCGCTCACAGGGGTGAGCGCGACCGTCTGGGCCACCTGTTCAACTATGGTGTGATCCTGTCGTGGGACCGTCTGAACACCAACTATATGGACACCCCTGTCTGGGACCTGTCCAAACGCCGCGCCCACCGCGGCGTGTTCGACGGCCGCTGGAAGTTTGTGCGCTATTTCGCCCCTGCAGAGCATCATATGCCGCGTACATGGGAACAGTTGGTCGCCCACAATGATCTGGAACTGTACGACACCCACAACGATCCGGACGAGGTGCTGAACCTGGCGATCCGCCCCGATCAGTATCGCGCCGAGATCGAGCGCCTGAACGCCATGGTCAATGCCCTGATCGAACAGGAGATAGGCGTGGATAATGGCTCTGAATTCCCCGGTGAAGTCGCGCGGTACAACACGCTAACCCTGAGCTAGACGCCTTTAACTCCTCCATAAAGAAAGGGCCGGTGCGGATAATCGCACCGGCCCTTTGCGCATGAAGCCGTCGACGAGGGGAACTAGCCGAAGGTTTTGCGCATCCAGTCCTTGAACAGAATGGCCGCTTCGACCGACTTGTCCTGTTGTCCGGTATAGTAATGGTTGGCGTCCTTGATGATGGCGTGTTCCATCGACTTGGCATTACTGGCCGCAGCCATCAGACGCGCAGCATGGCTGGGCGTGCAGGCGTCGTCGGCGCTGTTTTCGATGACGATCATCGGCACAGTCACGCGCGGCGCACAGCGCAGACCGTCAGCCTGACTGTCATCATACGACCATTGCGACAGCCATGAACGCAGGGTCGAGAAGCGGGCCAGACCCACAGGGCCGTCATTCACCACTTCCGGCACACCCAGCATGCAGTGGTTCGGCTTGCGGTCGCTCGGCTCCAGAGTGGCATCGATGAAACGCGGGTCGGCCATGGTGCCCTGAACCACAAAGCCGCGCTCGTGGTTGTGTTTGCCCTGAGCCTTCAGCTTGGCCAGCTCTTCCTTGACCCATACGGTGATACGGCGGTTACGAGCGATCTGGGCGGCGCGATAACGCTCGATATATTCGGCGCTATAGGGCGGCTGGTTCGGGTTGGCCGGATCATAGATGTTCAGTTCCGGATCGCGGTCATACGGCTTCGTCTCGTCGGTGATCGACGGGTCGATCCATTCCGTCAGCGTCAGATTGCGCGACAGGTGGGCCGCCAGCAGAGCCACACCATCGGCCGGAATCAGATTGGCCTTGGTCAGGTCCACCGGATCGCCCGCAGGCGTGTGGGTCACGGTCGGGTTCTCGGCCTCTGCCTGATAGAACAGCGACAGGGCACCACCGCCGGACCAGCCGCCGAGAATGACCTTCTTATAGCCCAGACGCTCCTTGGCATCACGGATGGCCGCGCCGAGGTCCAACGCCACCTTCTCCATGATCAGGGCATTGTCGATGCCTCGATAACGGCTGTTGGCATAGATGACATGCAGGCCCTGTTTGGCCAGTGCCGACACGAAGGGCAGCCACGCGCCGCCACCGATCGGGTGCATGAACACCACCACCGTGTCGGATTCGGTTTCCGGCTTCAGATGGTGCGCCTCGATGGCCACAACGCCCTCGGCGCCGCCATAGGTGTCTTTGAACTGGGCCTCTTCCTTGAAGATGACCAGATACGGAGTGCGGGTATATTTTACTTTGGTCACGCCGGATTATCCCGCCAGTTCCGATTGAGGTTTGCCGCGCTTGTCGATAGCGGCCGCGCCGAACTTGGCTTCTTTTTCAGCGCGGGTTTGCGCCGTCCACGTCTTCAGCAGTTTCGGCAGGGCGGCCCCTTCCTCGCTCAGAATCTTGTCGTGGTCAGGCGTACGGCAGGTGATTTCGACCTGAATACCGTTGGGGTCATACATATAGACCGAGCGCACGAAATGATGCTCGACCGGACCCAGCGCGCTGACGCCGTGCGAGCGGATACGCTTTTGCATTTCCAGCATGTGGGCCTCGTCGCGCGCCTCGATAGCGATGTGCATGTCGAAGCTGTCCTTGCGGGCGAACCAGTCCGGATCAGCGGTCGAGGGGGCATCGAAGAAGGCGACGAAATTACCGTCCTCCATCTCGAAAAAGATGTGCATGTACGGCACAGGATCGCCCAGACCCGGCACTTCGTCCAACACGATACCGGCCGAGGCCTTCATGCCCAGCACGTCTTCATAGAACCAGCGGGTCTGTTCGGCATCACGGCAACGGAAGGCCGTGTGATGGACCCCTTTGAGGCCCGTTTGGGTGATCTGACTGGCCATATCCCCCTCCCTTTCATGTTCGTTTTCTTGAGAAACACTCCATACCCGCCCGCAGAGTTTGTCAAATTGCTTTACGTTATTTTTGTCTCGGCCTAGGCTGCATCCAACAAGAGGAGGGAGCGCAATGGATTTCGATCTACCCGCAGAGATCACCGACTATCTGGCCGAACTGGATGCCTTCATCGAGGCCGAGATCGTTCCGCTGCAAGCGCAGGACGACAACGAGCGCTTCTTCGACCATCGCCGTGAATGGGCACGCACCGACTATGACAATGGCGGCCTGCCGCGCCACGAGTGGGAAGAACTGCTGACCGAAGCCAAGAAGCGCGCCGACAAGGCCGGTCACCTGCGTTTTGCCCTGCCCAAGGAGTTTGGCGGCAAGGACGGCTCCAATCTGGCCATGGCCGTGATCCGCGAGCATTTCGCCGCCAAGGGTCTGGGTCTGCACAACGACCTTCAGAACGAACACTCCATCGTCGCCAACTATCCGCAGGTGCTGATGTTCCGCGATTTCGGCACGCAGGCGCAGAAGGACGAGTTCATCGGCGGTATGCTGGATGGCAGCCGCTCGATCTGTTTCGGCCTGACCGAACCCGAGCACGGCTCGGACGCCACCCACATGGAAACGGTCGGGGTGCGCGAAACCCGCGACGGCGTTTCGGGCTGGCGCATCAACGGCGAGAAGATGTGGACCACCGGCATGCACGTGGCCACCCACGTGATGGTTTTTGCCCGCACCGAGGGCAAGGCCGGTGACGCCAAGGGCATCACCTGCTTCATCGTTCCTGCCGAGGCCGAGGGCGTGAAGGTCGAGGAATACCTCTGGACCTTCAACATGCCGACCGACCACCCGCGCGTCAGCTTTACCGATGTCTGGGTACCCGACAGCAACGTCTTTGGCCCTGCCGATGGCGGCCTGGAACTGGCCCAGCATTTCGTCCACGAGAACCGCATCCGTCAGGCCGCCTCCTCGCTGGGTGCCGCCGATTACTGCGTCAAGGAAGCGGCCAAATATGCCCGCGAGCGCAAGCCGTTCGGCAAACCTCTGGCGGTCAATCAGGCCATCCAGTTCCCGCTGGTCGAACTGGCCACCCAAATCGAGATGCTGCGCCTCTTGATCCGCAAGACCGCATGGCAGATGGACCGCATGTCCAAGCCCGATGTGGCCAAGACCCTGTCGGACCGCGTGTCCATGTGTAACTACTGGGCCAATCGTCTGGTTTGCGAGGCTGCCGACACCGCCATGCAGGTTCACGGCGGCATGGGCTATTCGCGTCACAAGCCGTTCGAACACATCTATCGCCACCACCGTCGCTATCGCATCACCGAGGGCGCGGAAGAAATCCAGATGCGCAAGATCGCGGCCTGGATGTTCGGCTTTGCCGGTCCCAACAAGGTCGCGCGGGAGAAGGCGTAGGTGAACGCCTCTCCGCTCATCGTGACGTTCGACGACATGCCGTCACTTGCAGGTCGCGAACTGGGATCATCGAGCTGGATCGCACTGGATCAGGACCGCATCAATCTGTTTGCCGATGCGACCGACGACCACCAGTGGATCCATATCGACGAGGAACGCGCCCGTGCGGAGATGGGATCGACCATCGCCCACGGCTTTTTGACCCTGTCACTGCTGCCGCGCCTGATGGACGACGTGATCCGCTTTGAAGGGGCGGGCAAGATGCTGAATGTGGGCGTCAACCGCGTCCGCTTCGTCTCGCCTGCCCCCAGCGGATCACGGGTGCGCCTGACACAAAGCGTTGTGTCGGTCGAAGCCCGCGCCGGTGGCTGGCAACTGATCACCGACTGCGTGATCGAGGCCGAGGGACAGGACAAGCCCCTGTGCGTGGCCCAGAGCGTCATGCTGGTTCTTCCGCCGGAACAGGCACAAGCCGCATAGCTCAAATTAGTAAAGCTACTTGACAATATCTATTCCTGAGCCATCATCCTTATACGGTCATGGTCGGGAACAGATCAGGCCCGTATCGCGCCCGTCCGGCGTGTTAGGGAGGATAAACACTATGACCAGCGCCAATGCGGCTGTCATTGCCGACGATCTGAAAGACGCCCTGCGCAATCTGGTGCGCTCGGTTGTCGTAGTCACCGCCCGTCATCAGGGCCGCGCCTATGCCATGGCCGCCACTGCCATTAGCGAGGTCAGCATGGACCCGCCCTCCATGCTGGTCTGTATCAACCGCAACAATGCCATTTTCGACGCCATCGACGCCGGATGTGATGTGGTGCTGAATGTGTTGGGACAGGACCACGAAGCTGTCTCGCGCGCCTGTGGCGGTGGCCGCAAGGGCGAGGAGAAGTTCGATATCGGTGCGTGGGATATTGCCGCCGAGGACCAGCCGCCGGCGCTTCGCGATGCACTGGCCGTCATCCATCTGAAACAGGCCTCCTGCCTCGACCACGGCAGCCACCGCATCGTCATCGGCGATGTGCAATCAGTCCAACGTCCATCCAGCACCATCCCGCTGGCCTTTATGGGTGGACGTTATCTGCAACTGGAAGCGGCCTGCCACGTTCAATAGGGGCACCGCTTTCAAGTCGCGTAAGCAGCCTGCTCCCAGAAGCTGTTCTGTATCTTTGTACCGCGTAACAAAAACCCCGCCCTCTGGAAAGGAAGGCGGGGTTTCTTGTTGATGCGAGCAAGCCTTAGCCGAGGCTGTAGAAGGTCGGAGCCCCCGGTCCCACCGGCATGCCCAGTGCGAACACCCAGACGAAGAAGAAGATCGTCCAGGCAATCGTGAAGAAGATCGAATAGGGCAGCATCATCGCAATCATGGTGCCGATGCCGACCTTCTTGTCATAGCGCACCGCCCACGCCAGAATCAGGCCGAAATAGCTCATCATCGGGGTGATGATATTGGTGGTGGAATCGCCGATGCGATAGGCCGCCTGGATCAGTTCCGGCGAATAGCCCAGCAGCATCAGCATCGGCACAAAGATGGGGGCCGTCATCGCCCACTGGGCCGAGGCCGAACCGATCATCAGGTTCACAAAGCAGCAGATCAGAATAAAGCCGATAAAGATCACCGGCCCTGTCAGACCCAGTGCCTCAAGGGTTTGCGCGCCCTTTACCGCCGTGATCGAGCCGATATTGGACCAGTTGAAGAAGGCTACAAACTGGGCGGCAAAGAAGATGATGACCAAATAGAGCCCCAGCGAGCCCAGCGATTTGGACATGCCATCAATGACATCGCGGTCGTTTTTGACAGTGCCGACCACCTTGCCATAGGCCCAGCCCATGGCGAGGAAGAACAGCAGAATCCACACCGCAAACCCGCTGAAGAAGGGCGAGCGCATAGCATCGCCGGTCACCGGATCGCGCAGAATGCCCCATGACGGCACCACGCTCAGCAGCATGACCGCCAGCACGCCCAGCAGAACCAGCCCCGTAACCTTCAGGCCCTTCTTTTCAATGGACGTCAGCGGCGAGGCCGCAGCGCCGTCCAGCGCCGTCGGGTCAGCATCGGCGGGATTATAGGCTCCCAGTTTCGGCTCGACGATATAGGTGCTGACGGCCCAGCCGACTGCGGTGACAAGGAAGGTCGAGGCAGCGGCAAAATACCAGTTGGCCGTCGCCGTAACGGCATAGGTCGGGTCGATCAGACGCGCCGCTTCTTCGGTAATACCGGCCAGCAACGGGTCGATCGTGCCAATCAGAAGATTGGCCGAATAGCCGCCCGAGACACCGGCAAAGGCCGCCGCCATACCCGCCAGCGGGTGACGTCCCAGCGAATAATAGACCGCACCGGCCATCGGGATCAGAACCACATAGCCCAGTTCCGACGCCGTATTGGACATGACACCGGCAAACACGATGACCACGGTCACCACATTCTTGGATGCGCCCAGAACCATGCCGCGCACCGCCGCCGACAACACGCCCGACTTCTCGGCCACTCCGATACCCAGCATGGCCGTCAACACCACACCCAGAGGTGCAAAACTTGTAAAGTTGGTCACAAGGCTGCTGAAGATACGGCGCACACCATCGGCACTGAACAGCGACACCGCACGGATCATGCCATCATCGGCACGGCCCGCAGCGCCCACAGGACGCGGGTCCTCGACGGCCACACCCAGCCAGCCAAACAGGCCGGACAACAGAACCATGCCCGCCGCCAGAAGCAAGAACAAAGTCACCGGATGCGGAAGCAGATTGCCCAGCCATTCGACGGTGTCGAGAAAGCGGGTAAACGCATTGCGCTTGGGTGCTGGCGGTTGGGCCTTTTCGGCCCCTGCAGGCTGGAGTTCCGTCATACACATTCCTTGGCGGAGCTGGTTTTTATGAAAATCGACCTTTATCCCCGAAAGGCGACCCAAAGCGCTTTTCAACTTTCAAGAGCAAAACACAAGGCGTCGCCTTGTCGCTCCCCGTCAACTTTCCCCAGAATGCCGGTCACAAAATAGAGAGACGGTTTTTTTGTCCCTCAAAAATCCTAGATTACCCCTATCCGGCGCGGTGCCAGCTGCACGGCCATTCTGTCACATATGAGCCATCCCATGTCCGTCAAAGCCTATGGTGCTACTGCTGCCAACCGTCCGGTCGAAGCCATCGAAATCCCGCGCCGCGATGTGGGGGCACACGATGTGCAGATTGAAATCGACTATTGCGGCATCTGTCATTCCGACCTTCATACGGTGCGCGGCGAATGGGGGGCGGTGAACTTCCCCTGCGTACCAGGTCACGAGATCGTCGGTCGGGTGTCAAAAGTCGGGCCCTCGGTCAGCCGCTTCAAGGAAGGCGATGTCGTCGGCGTCGGCTGCATGGTCGATAGCTGCAAGTCCTGCCATTCCTGCGACGAGGGACTGGAGCAGTTCTGCGAAACCGGCATGACCGGCACCTATGATTCCAAGATCGCCGACGCCCCCGGCCACACACTTGGCGGCTATTCCCAGCGCATCATCGTCAAGGACGACTTTGTCCTCAAGGTCACCCACCCCGCCGATCAACTGGCTGCCGTGGCACCATTGCTCTGTGCCGGTATCACCACATGGTCGCCCCTGCGTCACTGGAAGGTCGGCCCGGGCAAGAAGGTCGGCGTGGTCGGTATCGGCGGCCTTGGCCATATGGGCGTCAAACTGGCCCATGCGCTGGGCGCGCATGTGGTGGCCTTCACCACCTCTGAATCCAAGCGTCAGGATGCGCTCGATCTGGGCGCGAATGAAGTGGTCATCTCCAAAGATCCCACCCAGATGAAGGCCCATGCCCGCAGCTTCGACTTCATCCTCAACACGGTCGCCGCCAGCCACAGTCTGGATGCTTATACCAGGCTGCTGAAGGTTGACGGCACCATGTGCCTTGTCGGTGTGCCAGAACACGCCCACCCTTCACCCAATGTCTCGATCCTGATCGGCGGTCGCCGCTCGATTGCCGGCTCACTGATCGGGGGCATCAAGGAAACGCAGGAGATGCTGGATTTCTGCGCCGAGCACGGCATCGTCTCGGACATCGAAATGATCCGCGCCGAACAGATCGAAGAGGCCTATGAACGGATGCTGAAATCCGACGTCAAATACCGCTTCGTCATCGACAACAGCACCATGTAATTAAATAAAATCATATAATTAAGCTTGACCATAGCCTCCTGAATTATCAGTCTCCGCGGCTGTTTTTCAGGGGGCATTTTATGACCAATCCGAACGGCTTGAACCACGATACCCAAGCCATGATGCGTTACGACGCCAACAAGAAGTCGATGCTGATTGCCTATCTGCTGGCCATTTTCGTCGGCACCTTGGGCATTCACCGCTTTTATCTGGGCGAGAAAAACACCGCCATTGCCCAACTGGTCATGACAATCGCAGGCTGGCTGACGATCTGGATCTTCATCGGTGCCCTGCCGCTGATGGCCGTGGGTATCTGGGTTCTGGTGGACCTCTTCCTGATTCCGGGACTGGTGGCCAAGCAGAACAACAAGCTGATCGCCTCGCTGAATCAAGGCCAGTAAACCCGTCTGCCAAGATACAAAAAGGCCCGCCGGAATGATCCGGCGGGCCTTTTCTCTATATTAAGCCTGTAACGGTCTTAGAAATATTCCGCATTGGCCGGGCACTGGGCCGCCAGACGGCGGGCCGTGATGGTGGCCGGAATATAGGGCGTACCGCGCGCCAGTTGGGCACCACCGCTAAAGCGGAACGATTCCTGCTGATAGGTGCCGTTCAGGCGCACATTCACACGACGGTCCTTGTGGTCCTTGCACACGCCTTCAAAGCGGGCACGGCCGTTTGAGGCTTCGCGCACATGATAGGTGCATTGCCATTTGCGTGTCGAAAGACCGCCAAAGAAGCGGTTGATCTCGCTGGGGCGCACGCACTTCTGTTCGGTATCGCGCACACCAAAAACGCTGGTTGTATATTCCCAATAACCAGGCAAAACCTCGCTACGAGCGGCCTGGGCCTGTGGTGCAGACGCAGGGGCGGCCAAAAGAGCGCCACCCGCAACCAGCGGGGCAGCAAGTGCCAACAGGCGAACCCCTCCGGCAAAGGGCTTTTTCCCGAAAAGCTTTTTCATAGGGGGCATCTTCAAACGGCTCATCATAAGAGGCTATATATATGGAAGCATATAAACGGTGGCTGAACGCGAACGATCCCTGTTTGTCAGCATTCTTATGTCGCGCCCGAGTCCAGATTCATTACAGACTCGGCTTGACGCCAAGTGAGTCCATCCTTTATACGGCCCCCTCTCGCGCAGGTTAACGCCTGTTGCGCCACCTGTTTTCATGCGTCCGCAATGTTTGCGCGGATGTGACCTTGAGGATCTTAAGATGTCGCGTCGTTGCGAACTCACGGGTATCGGCCCGATGGTCGGCCACAATGTGAGCCACTCGAACATCAAGACCAAGCGTCGTTTCCTGCCGTCCCTGAAGACGGTCAAGGTGAACTCGGACGCTCTGGGCCAAACCTTCTCCCTGCGTATCTCGAATGCTGCCCTGCGCACGCTCGACTACAAGGGCGGTCTGGATGCATTCATCGTGAAGGCTCGCGATGAGAAGCTGTCGGCTGCTGCCCTGCGCATCAAGCGTCAGGTCAAGGCCAAGCTGGCTGAACAAGCCGCTGCCTAATCAGCTCTGCTGGTTGTGAAGTTTTGAAGAGGCCGCTGGAAACAGCGGCCTTTTTCTTTTGCCGTATAGCGCCCCTCGGCTAGGCTTTCGTTTCAAGATTTGAAAAACGGATCTAAGCTATGCGCCTGTCCCTGCTGATTGCCACTGCAACCTGCGCCCTGATGGGGGGCGTGGCTTTTCCTGCACTCGCACAGCAGTCCACACCCTTTACCCTGTCCAGCGGCAGTTCGCGAACGCCAGAGCAATTGGCCGTTGCATTCGAAGACGCCGATCTCAGCCTGTCGATTGATCCCGCCTCGAAATCCATCGAAGGCCGCGCTCTTTTGTCCTTCATGACGACTGCGCCCCTGTCGGCTGTCGTTGTCGAACTGGATACCCGCTTCGGTATCAGCCGCATCAGTGTGAACGGGGAACAGGTCTCTAACTGGAGCAATCCCGAGGGACGACTGACCATTCCCCTGCCCCGCCCTGTCATGGCCGGTCAGCGCCTTCTGGTGGCCATCGACTATGGCGGTACGCCCCATACCGCCACCCGTGCCCCGTGGGATGGTGGCTTTGTCTGGTCCGAATCCGACGGCAAGCCATGGATGGCCACAGCGGTTCAGGGCGAAGGCTGTGACCTGATCTGGCCCTGTATCGATCATCCGATGGGCGAGCCCCAACAGATGACCCTGCACATGACCGTGCCTGCTGGTTTAACGGCCGTCACCAACGGCGTGCGCACTGGCCAAACCAGCGACGGCACCCACACCACCAGTCACTGGAGCACCGCCACCCCCAACACCTATGCCATCAGCCTGAATGTCGGTCCGTATCGCGAGATGGCGGCCACCTATGACAGCCGATATGGCAATGCGATTCCCTTGCGGTTCTGGCCGCTGGAATCGACGCCGGACGACAAGGCAAAGCGCCTGTTTGATCAGCTTCCCCTGATGCTCGATTTCTTCGAGGACTGGGTCGGACCCTATCCGTTCGCAGACGAAAAGGTCGGGGTGGTGGAAACACCGCACCTTGGCATGGAGCACCAGACCATCAACGCCTATGGCAACGGCTACAAGCTGGACGGCAAGGGTTATGACTGGCTGATGCAGCACGAACTGGCGCACGAATGGTTCGGCAACCAGATGACCAATGTCTCGTGGGACGACATGTGGCTGCATGAGGGTTTCGGCACCTATATGCAGCCGCTCTATGCCCGCCGACTGAACGGCGAACGCGCCATGCAGGCCGAGCTGGAAACCATGCGCCGCACCGTGGCCAACCGCTTCCCCATGGTGACAGGCCACGAACAGGATGCCGCCACCGTCTATAATGCCGAAACCGGTCCGGCGCTGGACCTGTATTATAAGGGCGCACTGATCGCCCACACCCTGCGTCTGATGATTGGTGACGAAGCGTTCAAACGATCCTTGCGCGAACTGGTCTATGACCGCCCCGATCCGGCACCCGGTAATTTCAAACCGGTTTACCGCACGACTGCCGACTATGTGGCGATTGTAAACCGTATTATGGCCAAGGACATGGGCTGGTTCTTCGATGCCTATCTGTATCACGCCGAACTGCCCGAACTGGTGATGGAGCGCGACGGCGGCGAAGTCACCCTGACGTGGAAAACCGGATCGGCTCTGACGTTTGAAATGCCGCTGGACGTCGAGATAGACGGAAAGCCACAAACCCTTCCGATGCAGGGCGGCACCGCTCGTTTCCGTGCCGATCCCCGCGCCCATATCCTGATCGACCCTCAATCAAAAATTCTACGTCGCCTGCCTTATCTCGAACAATGGAAGACCGAGAACCGGTCCTGAACGGAGTAAACCCCATGCGCCGTCTTGGCCGCCTGATCGCCTCTACCGTCCTGTTGGCGGCGCTGGCAGCACCTGTTGCCGCACAGACAACGAACCTGCCCCCATTAGAACGTGCCTCGCAGGTGCTGTTCTGGTCGCAAGCCGAGCGTGAAGCAGGATTTCGCGCGATGGATCGCATTGTGCCCCATCGCGTCATTGCCGCCGGTGACGTCGCGCGCCCCTTGCCCGAAGGCGATCCTCTCAGCCTTGATGTGGAAGGCTTCATGGCCTCCGAGAAAGTCGCGGGTCTTCTCGTGCTGCAAGACGGCCAGATCAGGCTGGAACGCTACGGACTGGACTTTGAGCGCGAAGGCCGCTGGACCTCGTTTTCGGTGGCCAAATCCCTGACCTCGACCCTCGTCGGCGCGGCCATCAAGGACGGCTATATCGCAAGCCTCGAGACCCCCATCGTCCGCTACCTGCCCGAACTGACTGACAGTGCCTATGAGGGGGTTACTGTACATCAGTTGCTGACCATGACTTCAGGTGCCGACTGGAACGAGGACTATACCAACCCCGATGCCGATGCGGCCCGTTTCTTCGAGCCCCACGACACCGGCGGCATGGACCCGACCTTGCACTATATGCGCCAGTTGAAACGCGCCGCCGAGCCGGGCACGCGCTGGCACTATTCCACCGGCGAAACCCAGTTGATCGGTGTGTTGGTCCGCCGCGCCACCGGCAAGCCACTGGCCGATTACCTGTCCGAAAAGCTATGGTCGGCCTATGGCATGGAGCGCGATGCCGGATGGATGATCGACGAGAGCGGTCAGGAAGCCAGCGGCTGCTGTGTCATGGCCAGCTTGCGCGACTGGGGCCGTGTGGGACAGTTCGTGCTGGATGGCGGCAAGGTCGGCAATAGCGCCATCCTGCCCGATGGCTGGTTGTCGCAAGCCACCTCCAAACAGGCCGACTATGGCGAGGCAGGCGAAGGCTATGGCTTCCAGTGGTGGACCTATGATGATGGCCGCTATGCCGCACACGGCATTTTCGGCCAGTCGATCACCATCGACCCCGAACGCAAGACGGTGGTGGTTATCCTGTCGGCATGGCCGACAGCTACGGGGCGCTCGAATGTCCGCGATGCTTTCCTTAAACAGGTCGCTGACGCGGTAGATGCCGCCCCGCAAACCGAGCGCTAGGCTTCCAGCTCCAGATCCCAATAGAGATAATCGAGCCAGGTCTTGTGCAGGGTCTGGGGCGGAAATTTCCGTCCGGCCTGTTGAAGCTGCCATGAGGACGGGCGGATGACCTTGCGGCGAAGCGGCATCTGGGCCTGCATTGGGGTGCGTCCACCCTTGCGCAGGTTACAGGGACCACAGGCGGTAACGATATTGGTCCACGAGGTAATCCCGCCCTGCGAACGCGGCAGGATGTGATCAAAGGTCAGGTCCTGCGACGTGCCGCCAACGCCGCAATACTGGCAGGCAAATCCATCGCGAAGAAATACGTTGAAACGGGTGAAGGCCGGATGGCGGTCCTGATCCACATAAGATTTCAGGCACACCACGCTGGGCAACTGCATTTCCATGGAGGGGCTGCGGACCACCCTGTCATAGGTGGCCACCACCTCTACGCGGTCCTGCCATACTGCCTTGATGACCTCTTCCCACGACCACAAGGACAGCGGGAAATAGGAAAGCGGTCTGAAATCGGCATTCAGAACCAGGGCCGGAAAGCCCGAGGGGGCACCTGTCAGAACCTGCATCGCGCAAGCTCCGTCATACAGCGATCTATAGACGCAACAGGACTGAAGACACGTCTCCTTCCTTCGTCAGGACGAAGGAAGATAAACCTGATTCCCTGTCATCACCATGATTGAAAAATCATGGTTCTTTTACAGTGAAGCTTCAGTCCCGTTACAGCTGTTTCTTATCTCGGTTGAGAACTGGGGAAGGCAGGCAGGCTCCAGCCCTTGAGAATGGCACCGGCCCGCAGGGCCAGACCCGCCACCACCGCAATGGCCACCGCCCACCAGGTCGGCACCGACACGGCCTTCAGGCCCACAAACAGGGCCGCCGACAACAGGGCGGCGGTAATATAAAGCTCACGGCGCAACAGGATGGACGGCTGGTGCGCAAGAACATCGCGCACAATCCCGCCGAAACAGGCCGTAAGAATCCCCATGACAATGCAAATCAGCGGGGCTACGCCATAGCTGGCCGCCTTGGCCGCGCCCATCACGCCATAGGCCGCAAGACCGATGGCATCCAGCCACATCAGCGCACGAAAACGCCATTCACGCGCACCGATGATCCAAAAGGCCAGCGCCGTCACCAAACAGACGGCAATATAGCGCCAGTCCGCCACCCAGAAAACCGGCGCACCGATCAACAGGTCGCGCACCGTGCCACCACCCACGCCAGTCAAAGCGGCAAAGAAGGCAAAGGTTACCAGATCATGTTTCTGGCGCGCCGCTGCCAGCGCCCCTGTGGCGGCAAATACCGCAACCCCGGCGAAATCCAGCAGGGGCAAAACAGTTTCAGGGCGGGCCAGTTCGGCCGTGGCGCTCATAGGTGTCACATCAATCCTCCAGCGCGACTTCACCGCGCTTTACAGCCCCATACCATCCCCAGAGCAAATGTGCCGCAACCGAACGGTGGGGCCGCCAAATATCGGCGCGCTGGTAAAAAGCCTTTTCTTTCAGTCGCTCGTCGGCACCTTCGGCCCAGCGCAAGGCTTCCTGCAAGGCCACATCACCCGCCGGAAACACATCCACCCGCCCCTCGCAAAACATCAAAAACGTCTCGGCGGTCCAGCGCCCCACGCCCTTAATGGCTGTCAGGGCCACAATCGCCTCGTCATCACCAAGGCGTCCCAGATGGGCAAAATCGATATGGCCTTCGGTTTGGGCGCGGGCGATTTCCTGACCATAGCGCGCCTTTTGCCCCGACAGACCAAAAGCCCGCAGGGTCTCGATATCACGGCCCAACACGGCCTCGGGCGTTACCTCGCCCAGCCCCTCGCACACCCGTTTCCAGATCGAAGCCGCCGCCGCGACAGAAACCTGCTGCTCCACAATCATGCGAAACAGCCCTTCAAACCCACCGGTCCGCAGACGCCATTCCAGCGGCGGTGTCTGTTCGTGCGCCCGCGCCAGCACCGGATCCTGCCGCGCCAGAGCCTCGCGCTGCTGTGCCATAGCCAGCGTCAGTTCACGCGCCCTGCTTTCGCGCTGTTCGGCGTCACGATCCTGCATGGCACAGCTCCAGTTGTTGTCTGGCCATGCTTGCCTGCCGCGCGGCGGAAGGCAACGCCCGAGATGCCCCGCAAGGATCGATTCAGCGACCCGCATTCACTTCCAATTGGACCGCCAGTCGACATGCTACTGCAGGCCCGCTAGCGTCCGCTGCATGAAGACGCTTGCCCAGCTTATCAGTCCTGTTTCCTCCGAAACCTTTTACGCAAACCATCACGACCGGAGCCCGCTACATATTCCGGCCAGTGAAGGTGCCGACAAGGCTAAATTATTCGGCTGGGGAGAGTTTAACCGCCTGCTGGACCAGACAGGTCACTGGACTTCAGAAACACTCAGAATGATCCACGACACCCGTAATGTGGACCCAACCCAGTATTGCCGCCAAAACGCGAGCGGAACCCACCTGATTCCCGATCCTCGCAAGGTTCAATTACAACTGGCACGCGGCTCCAGTCTGGTCGCCAATGACTTGGAGGATATGAGTCTACCGGTTGCTCGACTTGCAGCGGGACTGTCCTCGGAATTCGCCGCCCGTATCGGGGCCAATGTCTATTCCTCTTTCAAAGGTGTGCGGGCCTTTGGCCCCCACTTCGATCTGCACCATGTTCCCGCCCGTCGAACAGGCAGGAGGCAAGGCGCTACAACAACACCTAGGGCATCTGGGCCAGAAATTGGCGGCTCTGTGCGCCCTGCCCGACTTCCTCGATGAAGTCGCCATGACGCAAAATCGCCTGCGTCCGCGAACGGGCGAGTACAGCCTGCCTGCGCAGATGGAACTGACCCGTTATCGCGTTCAACCCATTGCCGCCCCTGCATTCAGCGGTCCGGTAGCCCACGCTATGCACTATGCCTACAGCCGATCTGAATTCGTTCTGGAAGAAGTCATAGCCTTGTTCGATTTCGTGTCAGAAACAGATATCCGCACGGCTGTGGACAGGGCCGCTGCCAGTGGCTCCCTGATCAAGCTTTGAGCCGGTTCGCGACCCGTTTTGCGCCTTCGCCGACAGGGCGGCTGCATAAGGGCCATGCCTTTTCGGCCCTGACCGCTTTCAGGGCGGCGCAGGATGCGGGCGGGCGTTTCTTGCTGCGGATCGAGGACATTGACCCGACCCGCTGCAAACCCGAATTCGAGGACGGGATTTATGAGGACCTGCGCTGGCTGGGCCTTGACTGGGAAGAGCCGGTGCGGCGTCAATCGGACCATCTGGACGACTATGCTGCAGCGGTCGAAACCCTGCGCCAGCGCGGTCTGGTTTACCGCTGTTTTCGCACCCGCAAGGAAATCCTCGACGGGATCGGCCATGCTCCGCACGGCATCACCGATGCCGCCCGCCCCGGCCCGCATCCTGCGGACGAGGAAGCCGAACTGCTCCAAGGCGGCAAGCCGTTTGCGTGGCGGCTGTCGCTGGATCGCGCACGCGACACAATCGGCGGCGCGGCTTGGGATGGCCTGTCCTTTTTCGAGGAAGGCCACGGGCCGGACGGCGAGACGGGCCGTATCCGCGCCCGTCCCGAACTGGCGGGCGATGTGGTTCTGGCGCGTAAGGATGCGGGTACCGCCTATCATCTGGCCTGTGTGCATGACGATGCCCTGCAAGGCATCAGCCATGTCATTCGCGGTATGGACCTGTTCGAGGCCACCCCGATCCAGCGCCTGATCCAGACCCTGTTCGGCTGGGACGAGCCGGTCTATCGCCACCACCGGCTGATGACCGATGCGAACGGCAAACGCTTTGCAAAGCGCGATGGCTCGGTGACTCTTGCCGCCTTGCGCGAGAATGGTGTGAGCGCCGACGCTTTGCGGGCCGAAGTCCTTTCACAGATGACGCTTTAGACAAATAAAAAGCGCGAAAGCCGTTGGGCCTTCGCGCTTTTCAGGAACCTTAAAGGTCCGGATCTAAAGGTTCTTAGAGAACTTTCAGGTCCACAGCAGCGGTCTTGCCGCGCTGGTTTTCGAGTTCGTACTCGACCTTGGCGTTCTCATCCAGACCAGCCAGGCCAGCCTTTTGAACGGCAGTGATGTGAACGAAAACGTCCGCGCCACCGCTATCCGGTTGAATGAAGCCGAAACCCTTGGTCGGGTTGAACCACTTGACCGTGCCGGTCGCCATATTGCGTCTCCATTGAACGCGTTTTCCAGGCAGTTTCCCCGAGGGGAAACCGTCAGCCCATCTGGACAACCTCGTTCGACTAAGGAGCGAGACGCGAGTTTGGACCCCACGCGATATCCGGACTGCAACAATGTTGTCCCTTGCTATTGGCCAGCGGTCAACTGAAATGATTCCGTTATTTTGCATTCTCTGTCAGTGTTCCGATCATTTCATTGACCAGAGCCGAACAGGCATCTCCTCCCCTGCTGCCATCATTGGACACGGCCACAATCGCCAATCGGCGCGCCGGAGCTAACACTGTTGTGGCAAACCATATCGTGTTGGAACCATTGTGTAACAGCGCCGGTCCAGCAGCCCACGAGCGTGATCCTGGCGCAATCCAGCCCAGCGCATAGGTCTCGCCTTCCAGCGGGGTTTGCAGTCGTGTCAGGCTGTCTTGCGTCAGCCAACCCGCCTGCATCATCGCCGTCAAAAACAGACCGTAATCGCTCAGGCCCATATGGACGGTCCCTGCCGGTCCCAGTGCCTTGGGGTTATCCGATACAGGTGCATCCGGCCCTATGCTCTGGGGTTTGTCTCCAGACCACACATGACCATAAGGCTGCTGGCCTTCAGGGGCACCAAATCCGGCAGATGTCATGCCCAGCGGGCCAAACATCTGTTGCTGCATGACCTCTTCCCACGACAAGCCGGTTATGCCTTCAATCAGACTGCCGACCAGCACATAATTGGCATTGCCATAGGCATACACCCCCAACGGGCCTTCGGGGGCAGCTTCCAGTATGCGTCGGGTAAAATCGGCGCGTTGCACAGGCAGTGGGCGTCTATCGATACGCGCAGCCATCAACCATACCCCGTTGACATAACGCGCATCCAGAAGTCCTGCGCGATGGCGCATGAAGTCCTCGACCGTGCGATCCTGCCAACCCGGATGCAGTTGCACATCCAGCCCTGCTGATCGCACCGCCTCGGCCACAGGCATGTTCCAGACCAGCTTGCCCTGTTCGACTAGGCGCGCCCACAGGGCGGCCGTCATGGCCTTGGTATTGGACCCCAGATGCCACAGATCACTGGCCCCAATAGGTGTTTCTTCATCGGCAATGCGTTTTCCGGTCTGTCCTTGCCAGAGCATCTGGCCCTCGCGCCAGACCGCCCCTGCCAGCCCTATGGGAGCCACCTTTTCAAAGGCCGACTGCAAGCCTGTTTCCAGCTTTTGCTCCAAGGGCTGCTCAGAGCCTGATTCAGGACCCTGCTCGGGATCGGTCTTCGCCGCCATCGCAACGGGTGGCAGTAGCGATACGGCCAGCCCGCTGGCCATGACGGCTCGACGGCCGGCGCAAAAGAGTGTTTGTTTCATGAGGTCATGTTTCGTCTCGTACCGGACATGGCCAAGTTACAATCCGGTAATGCGACCTTTATCCGCATCCAGAATTCTCATGCCCACCGTGTTCGACCGCGAAGGATGCCTCCATGAGTTCCGGCCCCAAGTTACCCGACAACAAGACCAAAACGGGCAAGTCCGAAGACTATGACGCCCTCTATAAGGCCTTGCAGATTCAGATCGTTGACTCACAGGACTGGGCCATCAAGAACGGGATCAAGACCGTCATCATTTTCGAGGGCCGAGACGCGGCGGGCAAGGATGGGGCCATCAAACGCCTGACTGAAAACATGGCCCCGCGCCAGACGCGCGTTGTGGCCCTGCCCAAACCGACCGACCGCGAACTTACCCAATGGTATTTCCAGCGTTATGTTTCACACCTGCCCGCCGCAGGTGAAACCGTCATCTTCAACCGCTCATGGTACAACCGTGCGACGGTCGAGCCAGTGCTGGGCTTTTGCACACCCAGCCAGCACCATGCCTTTATGAACGAGGTCGACGACTTCGAGCGCATGCTGACGCACTCGGGGATTATCCTGATCAAACTGTGGCTGGATATCAGTCGCGAGGAACAGGCTCGTCGTCTGGCCAAAAGGATTCATGATCCGATCAAACGGTTCAAGGTTTCACCTCTGGACAAAGAAGCCCAGGATCGCTGGGATGAATATTCCAGAGCCCGCGACCATATGCTGGCCGAAACACATTTCACCTATGCCCCTTGGACCGTCATCAAATCGGATGACAAGAAGCAAGCCCGCCTGAACGTCATGCGCCATATCTTACGGGTCTGGGGTCGCCCCGGCCTGCAATTGGCCAAAACTGACCCCGACATCGTCATGTCCGCCGACGATGCCAAGGGTCAGTTGAATAGCTGAGCCTATTCTTCCTGTGCCGGTTCTTTCTCTACCAGAGCAGGCGCAGGCTTGCCGTCCGATCCGGTCATGGTCGCCAGAATACGGCTGATCTGGTCGGTCGGCCCTGTGCCATCTGCGGCGCTGGCTTCCAGTTTTGCTGCGCGCGCACGCAGGGATTCCATCCTTGAATGACGCGGATTGTCTTCGGGCATGTTCTGGATTTCGGCATGGCGCTGTTCAAGTTCGGTCACCAGTTCGGCGAACTGGGCCTCGGTCACCGCCTCGCCCTGTTCGAGACGGTTGATCGCCTCTTCCAGTGCCTTTTCCCAAGCCTGATCGTGCGGGGTGACGGTATCAACCATGTGCCGGTTCCTTTTTATTATGGCCGCACCAACAGCACAGCCTCACAAATAGAAATGACAACCCTGCCTTACGGGTTCCGTCTGAAGTGGGCACTTCCTCAACCCGGAGTTAACCCGAAAGGTCCAGCTTGGAGCCTGCGCTATCAAGCCGTCAGCACAGGTTAGAGCCATGTCATCCATCCTGACCCAGAGCTATCGCCGCCAGAAGGACCATTTCCAGCCCGAGGATATGGACCCCGCCGAACAACGCCGCCTGCGCGGCCAACTGGAACAGATCGACTACACCGCCTATGTCGCCAACCGCGAGATCATCGGCAATACACTGGGCAAGATCACTACAGCCGACTTCGAGAAAATGGCCGCCCGAACAGCTCAGGCCCGCGCCCGCTGGGTGGCCGAGGGCCTGCGTCTGGTTCATTCGGGATCGCCCGCCACGCCCGACCAGATTGCCCGCCTAACCAGCGCCCGCACAGCCTATGAGGAACTGGCCGAAGCCTATGAAGGCCTGCGCCGTATGCTGGAACGCGGCTACATCACCCTGTCGGCGAGTTAGAAAAGTCCGGCCAGCCACATCCGCAACGGATTGGCCGGATCGGACAACAGCTTGGCCACCATGGCCAGACAGATCACCACCAGAAGCGGGCGGATCAGGCGTGGTCCGAAGCGGATGGCCGCATGCGATCCCAGCCAGCCACCAACCACCTGTCCCACGGCCATCAGCAGACCAATGGCCCACAGAACATGTCCGCCAACCGCAAACACCACTACCGAAACAATATTACTGGCAAAGTTCAGCGCCTTGGTGTGGGCGGTTGCCCGTGTCAGCCCCATGCCCAGCAGGGTCACAAGGGCCAGCGCAAAGAATGAGCCCGTTCCGGGTCCGAAAAAGCCGTCATAAAAGCCGATACCTCCCGCCACAGCCCCAAAGGCCAGCGGGGTCATGCGAGCCGCCACGTCCTGATCGGTCGCCTTTGGACCAAACAGGAAATACAAGGCAATCGCCACCAGCAGCACCGGAAGCAAGATCATCAGCCATGCGGTGTCGACGAAACTGACCGCGATCGCACCCAGCACCGCGCCGATCACCGTGGCCAGCAGCGGCCATTTCAGCAGGGCAAAATCGATCTGGCCCTTGCGCCAAAAGGTATAGGTGGCCGAGGCCGTACCAAAACTGCCCTGGATCTTATTGGTGGCAATGGCAGCCACAGGACTGACCCCCGCCGCAAGAAGGGCCGGAACAGTAATCAGCCCGCCACCTCCTGCAATCGCATCCACAAAGCCTGCCAGCACAGCCGCCCCGAGCAGAAGGGCGACAATCTCGGGTGCCATATCAAACATCAATCCACACTTCCTGACGGGGAAACAGGTCACAATCGACGTGGCGCGCCCCATGCACCCCGTCGCTTTGCAGGAGCGGACTAGTCTAGTTTTTGCGGGCGGGTCACCACCGGCGCGTCCGGATTGGACTGCATCGGCGCGGCAATGGTCGGGGCGGGTCCCTGTTCAACCACCGGTGCCTCGACAGGCGGTGTCACCACCACGACTGGCGCAGGCTGTGAAGACGCAGGCGCCGTCTGGATGGTCGCCGGACGCGCCGCCGGTGTTGCAGATGAGGTCGCCACAGGCGCAGCAGCAGGACGAGGCGGTGCCTCGGTTGTCACCCGCTGCGGTGCGCGGACCGCCGCCGTGGGTGTCGCCGTGGGTGTCGCCGTTTGCGTCACAACCGGAGCGTTTTGCGAAACCTCGGGTGCGAGGCGCTCAGAAGCGACAGGCGCAGCCGTTTCAGAAGTCACTGTTTCAGGCGCAGCCGCCACCGTTTCTTGAGGTGTGACAGGCGCTTCAGGCTCCCGTTTCATCCACCAAACAACGACACCTGCCGCAATGATCAGCGCACCGGCTGCCACGGCCCAGCGCCCCCATGCCGCAGACGTCTTGGCCGATGCGCGGTCCATTCGGGCTTCAGCTTGGGTCGCACCCGCCACCGGACGGCGCGGAGCCACAACCGGCTCCAGCTCCGACATCACCACAATCTCCTCCGCGACTGGCATAGGGCCAACTGGTGCGGGGGTCACTTGCTGCGGGGCCTGGGGCACGGGTTTCGGTTCGGGTTGCGGTGTCACCGCCGTCAGCGGAGCCGCCGGTTTGGCGGGCGGCACCAGCGAACCCCCAAGAATACCGCCAGCCGGAGCCGCAGGCTTGGCTGCGCCCTGCGGTGCCGGTCTGGGGGTCTGAGGCACATTGGAGAAATTTCCCAGCCCGCGCGACGCAGGTGCCGGTTGAGGCTGGGCGGCACGCGGCGCTTGCGGAATATTGCTGCCACCGGCGACACCGCTGGCCACCGAACCCTTGACCGTCGGCTTGGCCGCTTGCGGATGCGGCGGCATGGCTATCAGACGCGCCAGACCCTCATCGCGCGGCAACGGACCGGCGCGGAACACCGGCTGTGGCGGACGCCCCCATACGATCCGTCCACGCTGGAAACCCGCAGCCGGATCATTCGGCACCATTCCGGCAGACTCCGGCAAGGACGCATTCTCGTCTTGCGGCGCATCGCCGGTGTTTGGGGACAATTTGGACGACATACGTTCTCCAACATTCCGCTCGCTTGCGGGCAGACCATCAACAGATGCAGACAAATCTATGGCCGTGACTGATATCGTCAGCCCATCGCCAGAATATAAATCGCCGATATCATATTCGCAGCCCCTTGGCGCGACCCATGCAGATTCTGCTGATATCCAGAACAGCTTTGAAGCCATCACTTGCCACAGACAGCCTCGCTTCACCCAGAGTTTACCTAAGGTCGCCTTATATCTTGACGCTGGGTTAGACAAAAAGACGTAATCTACGCCCTTTTAAGTAACAATGTCCCAAAGCTCTGCTTCAGGCTGTTGACCGCGCCCGACGGGCCGTTCATCACAAAGGAAAATAATCTCAGGGAAAGGTGACGCGTTCATGGGTATGGTGGCGAACGTCAAGCGTGAAATCCGCTTCGTCGGAGGCTTGCTGCGCCTCTTGAAAAGGATCAAGCCCATCACGCTCGACAGTGATGTTCTGATCTGTGACGACATCGAAGAGGCTGTCGACAAATACCCTGACAATATCGCCTTCGAGGACGAGACACGCAAACTCACCTATCGCGAGTTTGAAGCCCTGGCGAACCGCTATGCCAACTGGGCAGCCAGCCGCAATCTAAAGCGCGGCGATACCATTGCCCTGATCATGCACAACCGCGTGGAATATGTGGCGGCATGGTTCGGTTTTTCCAAGATCGGCGTCGCCACCGCCCTGATCAACAACAACCTGTCCGGTCCGGCCCTGGCCCACTGTCTGAATATTTCGGGCGCATTCAATGTGGTGTCCGACGAGGACTGCTGGAAGGCGGCTGACGATGCCCGTCCCCTGGTCGATCGCGACATCATGTTGTGGGTTATGGGACTGGACGAGGCCAACGAGAGCAATAACCGTCGCGATTTCGACAATGTGGTCCGCAGTGCCTCCTCGGTCCGTCCACAACGCTCTATCCGCAAGGGTCTGACCAACCGCGACACGGCCCTTTATATCTTCACCTCGGGCACGACCGGCCTGCCCAAGGCCGCACGTATTACCCATACCCGCGCCCGCACCTATATGCGCGCCTTTGCCGGTGCTACGGGTTCAACGCAGAAAGACGTGCTGTTCAACGTCCTGCCACTGTACCACTCGACCGGCGGTCTGGTCGGGGTCGGCTCGGTGCTGCTGAATGGTGGCCGGATCGTGACACGCCGCCGCTTCTCGGCCACCCATTTCTGGCCCGATGTCAAAGCCACCGGCGCGACCATGTTTGTCTATATCGGCGAGCTGTGCCGCTATCTGGTCAACTCGCCGCAAAACCCCGACGAACGCGCCCACAAGCTGCGCCTCGCCTTTGGTAACGGCCTGCGTCCAGATGTGTGGGAAGAATTCCAGAGCCGCTTCAACATCGGCAATATTCTCGAATTCTACGGCTCCACCGAGGGCAATGTCTCGCTGTTCAATTTTGGCGGCAAGGCGGGGGCTATCGGCCGCGTACCCGGCTATCTGAAATCACAACTGAACCTGCGCATCATCGAACTGGACGATGATGGCGAACCCGTCCGTCTGCCAAACGGCATGTGCAAACTGGTCCGTGTGGGCGATACCGGCGAGGCCATCGGTGTCATCGGTAGCACAGTGAAGCACGACTTCACCGGTTATGCCGACAAGGCCGCGACCCAGAAAAAAATCCTCACCGACGTGTTCAAAAAAGGCGACCGCTGGTTCCGTACCGGCGACCTAATGCGTCAGGACAAGGAAGGCTATGTCTTCTTCATGGACCGTCTGGGCGACACCTTCCGCTGGAAGGGCGAGAATGTTTCCACCGCCGAGGTTGAGCAACATCTGTCCGAAGCCGAGGGCGTTCAGGAAGTCATCGCCTATGGCGTCGAAGTTCCCGGACAAGACGGCAAGGCCGGCATGGTGGCTCTGGTCCTTGATCCCGACACCATCTTCAACGCCAAGGCCTTTGCCGCCCGCGCCGAGGCGGAACTGCCCCCCTATGCGCGCCCCCTCTTCGTACGGATTATGGAATCGGCCTCGACCACCGGCACTTTCAAATACCGCAAGGTCGATCTGGTGTCGGACGGCTTTGATCCCGACAAGGTCAAGGGCACCATCTATTTCCGTGGCGGTGAAGACGGCTATCAGGTCATGACCAAGGCCATCCTCAAGGACATCTTATCGGGCAAGATACGCCTCTAAGGGTTTTACGACTGCCCCACACAAAAGGGCGACGCTGAAAACAGCGTCGCCCTTTGCAATTGTCTAACAGCCTGCGCGCCTAACCTATGGCGTCTATAAAAGCTCCGATCTCTGCCAGTACCCGAGCTGTGGCCTCGCGATGGGGCATATGGCCGATCCCTTCCAGCATCAGCATCCGCGCCGCGCCACCGCTTAGGTCGACGATCATCTGCGGATGCTGTTCGCTGCCAAACTCGTCATTCTGCCCATGCAGAGCCAGTACCGGCACCTTGATCTGCGACAGTACCGCCTCCAGTGACCAATCTGCATAGTCCGGTGCCATCCACGTCTCGATCCAGGCATCCAGCACCCAGCGCGCCCGCATATCGTGATAGCGAGCCAGTCGCTCGATCTGGCCATCCTGTGCAAAGGCGATCTTCGCGTCGCGTATCCCCTGAAGGGTTTGTTTCTCGACAAAGGTTTGCGCCGCCATGGTCACGACACCGGCCACATGTTCAGGCAAGGCCGCGGCGGCCGCCAACGCCATACCGCCGCCTACACTGTGACCCAACAGGATCACCCGCTCCAGCCCCAGAGCCTGCATCACCGGCACAATGCCTTCATAGGCCTCGTCGGCAATAAAGCTGGCGGCCATGGGTTGGGTCCGCTGCACCGAGCGGCCAAATCCGGCCCGATCATAGGCCACGACCGTGCGCCCCGTCGCATTTGCCAGTTGCTGCGGAAACTCGCGCCACAACGACACCGCCCCCAGCGAGTCATGCAGCATCAGGATGGGCAACTTGTCGGCATCTCCTTGCCAGACCTGCCCGTACAGCGGGCCATGCGGGCTATCGGCTTCAAACGCGGTCGGGGTAATCGCAACAAACTCGGACATGGGCGCGTCCATAGCCAACGAATATAGGCCACGCCAATCCCGGAAATGCTTGCGGTTGAAACCTCGCCTTAAGCATTAACCGTCACAAGAAGTCCCAGTTTGATCCACTCCAGAGCCTCGGTCGCCCATGTTCCAGATTATCGGCATCATCATGCTGTTTGCCATGGTGTTCGGCAGCTTCCTGCTGCACGGCGGCAAGATGGCGACCATTCTGTATTCATTGCCCTATGAGTTGATGGCGATTTTCGGAGCCGGTATCGCGGCCTTTTTGATCTCCAACTCCATGCCGGTCATCAAGGGCACGCTGGGCGGTCTGGGCAAGTGTTTCAAAGGTCCGAAGTGGAAGAAGCAGGACTATAAGGACCTGCTCAGCCTGCTGTTCCAGTTGTCCAAGACTATGAAGTCCAAGGGCGTCATTGCGCTGGAAAGCCATATCGAAAAGCCGGCCGACAGCCCGATCTTCCAGAAATACCCCAAGGTCATGAAGGACCATTTCGCTGTCGATTTCATCTGCGACACCCTGCGCATGATGACCATGAACCTCGAAGATCCGCACCAGATCGAGGACGCCATGGAAAAACAGCTGGAAAAACATCACCATGAGGCGCTGGCTCCAGCCCATGCCCTGCAAACCCTCGCCGACGGCCTGCCCGCTCTGGGCATCGTGGCCGCCGTTCTGGGCATCATCAAAACCATGGGTTCGATTACCGAGCCGCCGGAAGTTCTGGGCGGCATGATCGGCGGCGCTCTGGTCGGTACCTTCCTTGGCGTGTTCCTCGCCTATGGTCTGGTGGGACCGTTTGCCTCCCGCCTGAATGCCATTGTCGAGGAAGAAAGCTCTTTCTACAAAATCATCCAGTCCGTTCTTGTCGCGCACCTGCATGGTAATGCGGCCCAGATCTCCGTCGAGATCGGCCGTGGTGACATTCCCACCACCAGCCAGCCCAGCTTTACCGAGATGGAAGAAGCCCTCGCCTCTGTTCCGGCTGTGTAGGGTTTCTTTGCATCATCCGAGTCGCGTTCTGAATAGCCAGCCTGCATCCACGTAATGCAGGCTGGCTTTTTGCAGTTTACTTGACGACAAAACGACGTCTGGTGTGACCGAAAGCCGCAAAACGTGCCTGATAGGCCAGACAGACCAATAAATTTTATTATTTAAATTCAAGAAACAAGCGAAAAAATCACGCATTCCACAGCCGACTTCACGAAGGCGTGAGAATTTCGCTTGCGATTCCGCTCACGATCCCGTTATCTGTTGGTCAGCGAGGCGTTAGGCCCCGCCCTAACCTTCTGAAGGAAGACACAACATGCGCATCACTGCCCTGATCGCCGCTTCGGCTGCTGCCCTGGCCCTGGCTGCTTGCACCCCGGCTGCTGAAGCTCCGGCTGCTGAAGAAGCTGCTGCTGAAGCCACCGACGCTGCTGCTGAAGCCACCACCCAAGCTGCTGAAGCCACCGACGCTGCTGCCGCTGCAACCGAAGCTGCTGCTGACGCTGCTGCTGCTCCGGCTGCTGACGCTGCTGCTGCTGCTCCGGCTGCTGCTCCGGCTGCTCCGGCTGCCTAAGCCAACTAAGATTTCTATCTTGGTTCACGGGGCTTACGCTTCGTGAGGGAAAAGGGTCGCTTTCGGGCGGCCCTTTTTTCATGCCCGAAACGCGGCTATGCCGCTGGGCATGACTGACGACACCGCCACGACGCCATCGCACTCCCCGCAGCTTTTCTGGGCCGAAGACGGCTCGCCCCGCTCGGGACGTTTCGGCGATGTCTATTTTTCCAAAGATGACGGACTTGCTGAAACCCGCGCCGTGTTCCTGGGCGGCTGTGACATGCCCGCCGTCTGGCAGGGCCGCAAACATTTCACCGTTGCCGAGCTGGGTTTTGGTACGGGGCTGAACATCATCGCCCTGATAGACCTGTGGCGACAGCATCGGCCCGCGGGTGGTCGGCTGCATGTATTCTCGGTCGAGGGCTTTCCGCTGTCGCGCGAAGAAGCCGCCCGCGCCCTTGCCGCATGGCCTGATGTCGAAGACACCGCCCGCGCCATTCTTGACCAATGGCCGAGCCACCGCCCCGGTTTTCACCGTATCGACCTGAACGACTGGGGCGTCAGCATCGACCTAGCCATCGGCGAGGTCGAATGGGCGCTGGATGCATGGCAGGGCAAGGCCGATGCGTGGTTCCTCGACGGGTTCTCGCCCGCCCTCAACCCCGGCATGTGGTCCGAGGACATTATGGCCCGCGTGGCGGCCCGTTCTGCCCCTGCCTGTCATCTGGCCACCTTTACAGTCGCGGGGGCCGTGCGCCGCGCCCTGTCGGCCAACGGTTTTGTGGTCGAGAAAAAAGCCGGTCACGGTCGCAAGCGCGAACGGCTGGAAGCCCGCATGTCTGGTGAAGCCCCCGTCTCACCCAGCCCGCGCATCGCCATTATCGGGGCCGGTATCGCAGGGGCCAGCCTTGCCCGCGCGTTCAAGGCTCTGGGCCACAGCCCGACCCTCATCGAGGCCGAACATGCGGGGGCTGGTGCATCCGGCTTTCCTGCCTCTCTGGTCACGCCCCGCCTTGACGCGGGCGATGCCTTTATCGGTGGCCTCTATGCCCAGTGTCTGGAACGCGCCGGACAGCTCTATGGCGCGATAGACGGGGCCATCCTGTCGCACGGCGTCATTCATCTGGAGCACATGGCCCGCGACGCTGCCCGCTTCGACAAGATCGCCGACCAACCGCTGTGGCCGGACAACAGCATGACCCGCCTGTGTACCGATGATGCCTCGGCCCTCATTGGCGAGCCGGTCAGCAAGGGCGGACTGGACATGAAGACCGCCTTTGCCCTGTCTCCTGCCGCGGTCCTGCCGGTCTGGCTAGAGGGTTGTGACTTTATCAAAGCCACCGCCGCCAGCCTGAACCGCACCGAAGACGGCTGGCAGATACGGGATGCCGACGGCACTGTTATCGTCGAGGCCGACCATGTCATCCTCGCCGCCGGTTGGGGCAATGCGGCCCTTGCGCCGCAGCTTGGTCTCGCCCCCGTTGCCGGACAGGCTGACTGGAGCACGGGCGAGACATCAAATGCCCGCGCCGTCGCATGGGGGGGCTATTGCGTGCCGACTGGAAACGGCCTGCTTTACGGGGCCACCCATGATCGCGGCGTGACCGAGCCTGTGACCTCCGACGAGGCCAGCGTCCGCAACCGCGACACACTCAGCGCCGCCCTGCCCGAACGCCTGAAACAGGTGGATCAAGGCACGCCGCATCGCCGTGTCGCGGTGCGGGCCACCACGCCCGATCGTCTGCCGGTCTGCGGCATTCTGGAAGGCGGCCTGCACATACTGGGTGGCATGGGATCGCGCGGCTTCTGTGCCTCGCCATTATTGGCCGAACATCTGGCCGCCACCGTCTGTAAAACGCCCTCGCCCCTGCCCGCTGGCTGGGTCGCGCGCCTATCGCCGGAACGTTTCACCACGCATTCAGTTTAACAGGCTAAAATGCGTCGTCCTTCATGCTTCTGGAGTTCACAGTGATGAACCTGAAACTCGTAAGCGCCTTCGCTCTTGCCGCCTTGGTCAGTGCCTGTGCCCCTGTTGCGGGAGATAGCCGTCCATCTGCCGCCAATATGGCGGGCAGTTCGCCCCGACAGTGTTTCAACAGCGATCAGGTGCGCGGTTTTACCGCCCCCAAACGCGACACCATACATCTTCAGGTTGATGGCAACCGCACGTTTGAGCTTGAGGCATTCGGGGTGTGTAACGAACTCGATAATGCCTTCGGCATCGCCCTCATGCCCGATCTAGGCATGAACCGTCTCTGCACCGGCGATACTGCCCGCATTGTGACCCGTAGCGGTCTGGAGCCAATCACGTCCTGCCGCGTCCGTGTCGTCAAACGCGTGATGGACGAACCCGCTGCCAAGGCCGATGAAGGTAACGAAACCCACCCTGCGGCATAACTTACATTATCGTAATAGAGTATTGTTCTGGGTTGGTCCCCACTTCAGAACCCGCTAAAACGCTGGCACGGTTTTGCTGTGTCGGCGTTTTTATTGGCCGGATATCCCTACCCTTTTTCTCGTTTGAGAGATCATAGATTTTATGCGCACGTTCCGCCCGTCGTCCCGCATCCTTCTGGCCACAGCCTGTGTCCTGAGCCTCGGTCTAGCGGCCTGTGGTGAAGAGAAAAAGCCGGAACCGCCTTCCACGACAACCGTCAGTGCCATCACGACAACGCAGGCCAGCCTGCCACGCATCGTTGTCGCATCGGGCACTGTCAGCGCATGGGAAGAAGTGCCGGTCGGAGCCGAAACGGGCGGTCTGACCGCAACCGTCGTGCATGTGGATGAGGGCAGCTATGTGCGTCAGGGCCAGCCCTTGGTCCAAATGAACGATGTCTTGTTGCGCGCCCAGATGCGTCAGCAACAGGCCTCTGTGCAGACGGCAGAGGCCAATGTCGCCCGTGACGATGCCGCCCTTGCCCGCGCACAGGAGCTTAAAGAAAAGGGTTTCCTTTCGCAGGCGGCACTGGACAAGGCTCTGGCTGACCAGCGCGCCTCGGCGGCCAATCTGGCTGCGGCCCGCGCCGGCCTTGCCGAAACCCGTACCCGCGTCGAGCAGGCCGTGATCCGCGCTCCCGTTTCAGGCCAGATCATCAGCCGCAGCGTCACCCGTGGCCAGATCATCCAGCAAGGGGCCGAACTGTTCCGCATGGTTCGTGACGGCCGCCTCGAACTGGATGCCCAAATTCCTGAAACCGATCTGCCCGCCCTTGCGGCGGGACAGTCGGCGCGCATCACAGCGTCACAAGTGGCCCCCACCACCGGCACCGTCCGTATCGTCACTCCCGAAGTGGATGCCCAGACCCGTCTGGGTATTGCCCGTATCAGCCTTGCCCCGAATAGCGGCCTGAAAGCGGGCATGTTCGCCCGTGCCGAGATTTCAGCCGGTACCCGCGACGCCACTGTGGTTCCTACGGCGGCCGTACTTTATCGCAATAACAAATCGGGCGTTTTCGTAATCGAAGCGGGCAACAAGGTCCGCTTTGTTCCTGTCACGGTTCTGATGCGAGACGACACCCAGACTTCGGTCGGCGATCTGCCCGTCGGTGCCCGTGTCGCCGTTCAGGGGGCTGGCTTCCTGAATGACGGCGACGCCGTCACCGTTGCACGTGCCGTACCCGCAACAACAGCACCCGCAACGGCACCCGCCCCTGCCGCAGCCCGAAAATAGGGACCTGAACGATGAACAATATTTCGTCGTGGGCGATTAAAAATCCGATCCCGATCATCCTGCTGTTTCTGTTGCTCACCGTCAGCGGTCTGGTCGGCTTCAGCTCGATGCGAATCAATAACAACCCCGATATCGACTTCCCGCTGGTCAATGTCACCGCCGTCCGTCCGGGGGCTGCGCCTTCGGAAATGGAGGTGCAGGTCACGCGCGTCGTCGAGGATTCGATTGCGGGTCTGTCGGGCGTTCGCAACGTGTTTTCCAACATCGGCGACGGCGTCTCGACCACGATGATCGAGTTCGAACTGGGCACCGATACCGAACGCGCCACCAATGATGTGCGAAATGCCATGAGCGGCATTCGGTCCACCTTGCCACAGGACATGCAAGAACCGACGGTCCAGCGTATCGACATTACCGGCGATGCGCTGATTACCTATGTGGTCCGCTCGCCGACCATGACGCCCGAGCAGATCAGCTGGTATATCGACAACAATATTTCCAAGCGTCTGCTGGGCCTTGGCGGTGTGGGCGAGGTCAACCGTTCGGGCGGTGTGGACCGTGAAATCCGTGTTGAACTGGACCCGCAACGTCTGGCCGCCTATGGCGTCACCGCCGCACAGGTCAGTCAGGCTCTGACCAACGTCAACAACAACCTGCCCGGTGGCCGCGTCACTGTCGCGGGGGCCGAGCGTTCGGTACGCACGATCGGTTCGGCCACTTCTGTCGAACAACTGGCCAATACACTGGTGCCACTGGGCAATGGCCGCAGTGTGCGCCTGTCCGATCTGGGTCAGGTCGTCGACAAGTGGGGCGAGCCGCGCCGTATTGCCCGCTACAACGGTCAGGAGGCCGTGACCTTCAACTTCCTGCGCTCGCGCGAGGCTTCCGAAGTCAAGGTGGCCGAAAAGGTCCGCAAGGAAATCGAGGCCATCAATGCCGAACGCAAGGATCTGACGATCGAAGAGGTCACCTCATCGGTCAAATATATCGAGGAATCTTACCTCGCTTCGCTGGAAGCCCTGGCCCTTGGCGCTGTTCTGGCCGTCATTGTAGTGTTCATCTTCCTGCGGGACTGGCGGGCGACCTTTATTGCCGCCACTGCCATGCCTTTGTCGCTGATCCCGACATTCGCGTTTCTGGCCCCGATGGACCAGTCACTTAATGTGGTGACGCTGCTGGCCCTGTCTTTGACCATCGGCATTCTGGTCGATGACGCCATCGTGGAAATCGAGAACATCGTGCGGCACATGCGCGATGGCAAACCGCCCTATGACGCGGCTTTCGAAGCCGCAGACGAGATCGGTCTGGCCGTTGTGGCCACAACCGGCACCATTATCGCCGTGTTTGCCCCCGTCGGTTTCATGCCGGGCATTATCGGCCAGTTCTTCAAGGCTTTTGCACTGGCGGCCTGTATCTCGGTCTTCTTCTCGCTGGTCGTGGCCCGCACCCTGACCCCGCTGATGGCCGCCTTCCTGCTCAAGCACACCAAGCACGAGGACAAGGATCCAAAATGGATGCCGTCCTATCTGAACGCGCTGAAATGGTGCCTTGCCCACCGCTGGCTGGTCTTCATCTTCGGGGCTGTGTTCCTCGTCGGTTCGTTTGTGGCGGCTGGCGTGACCAAGATGTCGTTCGAGTTCATGTCGCCCGCCGATGAATCCCGCGCGGCCTTCCAGATCGAGCTTCCCCCCGGTTCGACGCTTCGCCAGACCGACGAGGTTGTTCAGCAAGTCACGCGTATCCTGAACGGTCGCGACGAGGTTATTTCCGTCTATGCCGCCATTGGCGGTCAAGAGGTCAATCAGGCCAATGTCTATGCCGACATGGTACCCAAAGGTGACCGCAGCCTGTCACAACAGGAGTTCCAGCGCGTCGTAGTGGACGAGCTGAAACAAATTCCGGGGGCCCGTATCCGCGCCGGTATCGCCCAACAGGGCGGTGGCCCCGGCGACGGCACCAGCTACGAATTCGCCCTTCTGGGTGATAACCCCGCCGTGCTGGAACAGGCCGCCCGTGCGGTCGAGGCCGAGATGCGTACCGTCAAGGGACTGGCCAATGTGGTCAATACCTCGTCCATCGCCCGCCCCGAGATTGTCGTCACCCCCCGTCCCGACGAAGCCGCGCTGCTGGGCGTCTCGACCGGAGCCATCTCGCAGGTGGTGCGCGTTGCCACACTGGGCGATGTCGACCAGAACCTGCCCAAATATAATCTGGGCGACCGTCAGGTGCCGATCCGCTTGCAACTGACCGAAGACGCGCGTGAAGACCTGTCGGTTATCCAGAACCTGCGGGTACCGACCAGCAGCGGCACTTCCGTGCCCTTGAGCGCAGTGGCCGATGTCGAGTTTGGAGCCGGCCCCGCCAGCGTCAGCCGTCGCGACCGCGCGCGTCTGGTCTCGATCCGCGCCGAGTTGAACGGCATCACTACCGGTGCTGCGGCTCAGGCGGTCAAGGAACTGCCTTCGGTCAAGAAACTGCCTGAGGGCGTGCGTCAGGTTGCGGCTGGCGATGAAGAATTCATTCAGGAGATGCTGATCGGCTTCGGTATCGCCTTCATCAGCGGCATCCTGCTGATGTATGCGGTTCTGACCCTTCTGTTCAAATCCTTCGCCTATCCGGTCACCATTATGGCGGCTCTGCCTCTGGCCATTGGCGGGGCTATTCTGGGCCTCATCATCATGGGCAAGAGTTTCTCGATGTCAGCCCTGATCGGGGTCCTGATGTTGATGGGTATTGCGGCCAAGAACTCCATCCTGCTTGTGGACTATATCATCATGGCCGAACGTGACGGGATGAGCCGTTACGAGGCCATTATGGATGCCGCCCACAAACGCGCCCGTCCGATCCTGATGACGACCTTTGCTATGGGAGCCGGCATGGTGCCGATTGCCATCGGCATCGGGGCCGATGTGGAGTTCCGCTCGCCCATGGCGGTGGCGGTGCTGTTTGGCCTGATTTCTTCAACCTTCCTATCCCTGCTCTATATCCCGGCAGTGTTCACCATCGTCGACGATATCGCGCAGTTCGCCCGCCGTATTCTGGCGCGTATGTTTGCCAGCCAGAAACAGCATGCGGACGGGGTGACCAAGAGCAAATACTAGCCCTTCCCTCCAAGGCCTCCGGTATAGAACCGGAGGCCTTTTTGCTTATCCGGATATCGTTTCCTTATGACCCCTTCTGCTCAAGCTCTATGGGACCGCTATCGCGCTCTGCATCCCGATGCGCCACAGCAACCCTATGAAAGCTTCCATTTCTGCGACAATGCCGAGGATGCCGATATCTGTGCTGATCTTGTGGTGCGCGACATCAAACGCGCCACCGCCGCCTCGGTCGCCGAACTGGAGCTGTTCGGCATGCGCCCCGCCCGCGTCGGCGATGTTTCGGTTGTCACTACATGGGACGGAACTGCCGTCGCCGTCATTGAAACCACGCAGATAGAAGTACGACGCCTTGGAGATGTCGATGAGGCCTTTGCCCAGCGCGAAGGCGAAGGCGACCAGACACTGACCTGGTGGCGGGCCGCCCACGAAGCCTATTATCGCCGCATCCTGAAAGATACGGCCTATGTGGTGGATGATGATCTGTTGATCGTCTGCGAACATTTCGAGCGCGTACTCTAAGAGCTTTTCCTCTCAGGTTTTCGCGCATAGAAAAGGGCGGCTGGATCACTCCAGCCGCCCAGTTGCGCATTAGTTTCGGGATCAGTAACGAAGGCGCAACGTCAGACCATAGGTGCGCGGCTGACCTAGGAAGGCCGCATAGGTCTGGGTGTCGCGGGCCGGATTGTAGAAGCTGCCATCCGGTTGAACCGTCGTCTGGAAGGCCGAACCTTGCAGAGGCTGGTTGATGGCCACCTGCTTGTATTCGGTATCCGTAATGTTCTGGCCCCACAGTTCCAGCACCCAGCGGTCGGTATCCGAACCAAGGCTGATACGACCGTTCAGCACACCGAAACCATCCTGCATCTTGTAGGGCAGCAGATCGGAACCGGTGTTGAACTCGGTCATATATTTGCCGGTCAGATTGAAGCCGAACTGCAAGCCGTTGCCGATGCTGCGGTCAAAGGCAATCGAAGCCGTCGTTGACCATTCCGGCGCAAACGAGGCACGCGCCCCCGGCAACAGCGACAGTTGCGGGAAGTTACCCGGAACCGTCAGGTCTGCGGCGGTGAAGTCACCATATTTGGTGTCGGTATAGGTAACGCCGCCCGACAGGACGAGGCCTTCAACCGGCGTGAACCATGCGAAGTCAGCGTCGACGCCGCGCGAGGTCAGTTCTGGGATCGACTCCACCACGAAGGCGGTGCCGAGGAAGGTGTTTAGCTGGAAGTCCTCGAAGGTCTGATCGAAATAGGTCAGGTTCAGCAGGACCGAACGGTTGAACAGGGTGTTCTTCAGACCGATTTCATAGCTGTCGACAGTTTCCGACGGGAACAGCAGCGAGGCGTTCGGAGTAATGCCGGTCTGCACGCGGTCCATATTGTAGCCGAAGGACTTGTAGCCCTTGGCATATGAACCATACAGCATGACACTGTCATTGAACTTGTAGCTGGCCTTGATCGTGCCGCTCAACTCGCCGTCGTCGAAGGATTCCGAGATACGGCGGTTGTTATACAGCGGGTTCGCCCACGGCAGACACATATTGCCGATAATGGTCTGGGCAGCGCCCATACCTGCTGCCGGATTACCCTGCCCCAGTGCCGTTGCCAGCGCGGTCAGATTGCCGATGGCGCTGCCACAGGCCAGACCATTGGTGCCAACATTGGTTTGCAAACCACGGAGCTTTTTCTCGTCCATGGTGTAACGCAGACCCAGCGTGATATCGAACTTGTCGGTCACACGCCATGTGTTGTTAGTGAACAGGGCCACCGACTGGGTCGTCTGGGTATAGAGGTCCTGCACCGCATGACCGGTGCCAAAGCCCGGCCCCGTAGGAGCGGTTTGGCCGGTTACGCAACCAACGATCCCCGCAGCCGTCGCTCCCGGAGCCGTGACGCAGCCCGTGAGAGCCGGACTAATCGGAATGGCCGGATTGGCCGCATTAAGCGACGACGACAACAGCATCGACAGGAACGGCGTATAGTGTGCGCCGAAATAATAGCTGTCGTCACGACGGATCTGCTCGCGGGTCGCGAACACACCGAACAACCAATCCAGCTTGTCGGTCGCACCGGCCAGACGGAATTCCTGCGTCACGTTATCCAGCGAATAGCCGTAACCGCCATTGTTCTCGCGGTACATGATATCCAGCGTGGAGTAGTCGAGGTCCATGCCGTTGACGCCTTCCCACGAACGCCACGAGGTGACGGAGGTGAAGGTCGCATTCCACGACGGGATATCGATATTGGCTTCGGCCGACAGACCCATGTCTTCCATGGTTTGACCGGTGCCACGATTGGAATAGGCAGTACGGCTGAACGGCACCTCGCCGAAACCGGGCGTCGCCGGAGCGATTTGGCCGCCCAGCGCATTGACGATGCCGACGGTCGGGCCGACGCGGACCTGCGTGGCCACACAGCAATATTCATCGCGCTTGGTATAGTCGGCGATAAGACGGATCGAAGCGTTTTCAGACGGCAGGATCAGCAACTGGCCGCGGGCAGTCCAGAAGTCCTGGTTCTGGTCATCCGTTTCGGTGCGCGGGCCATTGCCGGTGACGACATCATAGAAACCGTCACGCTTGCGTGTGCCGACATAAAGACGACCGGCCACAGTATCGCTGAGCGGACCGGTGACCGAGCCGGTCACGCCCCATGCGCCAAAATTACCGACCGTCGCCTCGAAATTGGCTTCCGGCGAGAAGGACGGCGCTTCGGAGATGATGTTGATAACGCCAGCCGAGGTGTTCTTGCCGAACAGGGTGCCTTGCGGCCCCTTCAGAACCTCGATGCGGCTCAGTTCGCCAAGGTCACCGAACCCGACCGAGTTACGCGAACGGTAGACACCGTCGATCACGACACCGACCGAGCTTTCTAGACCGGGGTTGTCACCCACGGTGCCGACGCCGCGGATACGGGCCGTCGTGGAGGCTTCCGACTGGGTCGAGGTGACGGTCATGCCCGGGGTCAGGATCTGCAGATCCTTAATGTCCTTGACGCCAGCGCCATCCAGCGCTTCCTGCGACAAGGTGGTGACCACGATCGGCACTTCCTGCAGGCTCTGTTCACGCTTCTGTGCGGTGACGATGATGTCGTCTACCGAGGTCGGTGCATCCTGTGCCGCAGCGGCACCGGCAATGCTGAATGCCGCCCCGAAGGCAACGGCCGACACAGTGGTACGGAGTCTGGTATTAAATCGCATAGGCTTTACGGCTCCCGGCTTGTAGCCCGACCGCATCAGAGCGACCGCGCTCGTTTCCTGTCCCAATCGGACCGCTGCTCGTTCATTGGCAGCAGTTCCATACAATTGGGTAATCCAAGGCTCGGGAACCGACAAGACAACGAAGTTATGCGAAGCCGTATTTACACGGCTTCGCAGACTTCTGTGACGTGAAAGCGACACATTTCGATGACGCTAGGTAAAGGTATTTGCAGGCTTTTCAAGTTCCTATGACTTTATGCATCTGTTTACTTGATCTTGGCCTGTGCCTGATGACGTGACTGATGACGCGAAGCCGTCCCCAGAACCAAAGCCGCCACCACCGTCGACAGCAGCGATCCACCGATCACGCCCAGCTTGACCTCGACCTGCTCCAGCGAATCCACGGCACCGGGGAAGGCCAGAACACCGATAAACAGGCTCATGGTGAAACCGATACCGCACAGCAGGCTGACACCATAAAGCTGCAACCACGAAGCCCCCGACGGACGGTCGGCAATCTTCAGCTTGGTGGCCAGCCATGCCGCTCCGAAAACACCGATCTGCTTGCCGACGAACAGACCCAGCGCGATCGCCAGAACCAGCGGTGCGAACACCTGTTCGAGCGACAGGCCTGCGAAACTGACCCCTGCCTTGGCAAAGGCAAACACGGGCAGAACCAGAAACGCCACATAGGGATGCAGGTCATGCATGGCATCGCGCAGCGGGCTTGCCCCCGTTTCCTGACGCGGATTGACCGGCACGATGGCGGCAAAGGCTACGGCCATCAGCGAGGTCGAAAGCCCCGACTTGACCGTCAGCCACCACATGACCGCAAAACCCAGCACCCAAAAGGCCGCCGCCAGACGCCGACGCCCCAGCACGGCCATCCCCGCAATCACAGCCATGGCCCCGAACAGCGGCAGCCATTGCACGCCCTGACTAAACAGAGCCGCAATCAGCATGATCGCACCAAGGTCATCAACAATGGCCAGCGTCAGCAGGAAGACCCGCAGGGATGAAGGCAGGTTCTTGCCCACCATAGCAAACACCGCCAGCGCAAAGGCAATGTCAGTGGCCACCGGAATGGGCCAGCCCTGCGTCGGCCCGCCCATCAGACCGCTGATCGCCAGATAGACCCCGATAGGGGCCACCATCCCGCCCAGAGCGGCAATAATCGGCAGGGCCAGTTTTTTAGGATTGCTCAGCTCGCCCTTCAGAATCTCGTATTTGATCTCAAGACCAACCACGAGAAAGAAGACCGACATCAGGCCTTCCTTGATCCAGTTCGACGTCGTTTCCGCCAGAACCAGCGGACCGATCTGCAAGGTATGCTCGGCCTTCAGCCAGCTAAAATAATCCGTCGCCCACGGCGAGTTTGCCACGATCAGCGCCAACAGCGCCGCAAGGCCGAGTGCGGCACCGGATGCCGCCTCCGTTTTCAGGAAGTCGAGTGTAAGTTTCTTGGCCAAAATAGAGATCCGATAATCGGGTTGAACTTCGTGGCATCAGGTTATCGACGGACGCCGGACCGGATTCGCAGGGATCACTCCCGACGCCGGCCTGACACAGCCGCAGACTGCCCCTAGGGTGTCCCAACAAGCCGTGCCTGATCTCTGCCCCTATAAATACGCCACGGGCGCTACGGTTCAACCCTTTTGGTCATTGCGAAACGCCCGCCAATAGCCCATTTGCGACGCATGTCCGTAAATGATGTCTACCGCCCCGATCCCCGCTTTGCCCGATTGGGTACAGAATATAGCGAGACGGTAGCGCCAGCCGAATTTCCGCAAACCATTTTGCGCCTGCGCCATGATCGTGCGGCAAATGAGGTTGGGCTTGATACACTGACGGACGAAGAGTGGCTGAACCACTTCGGACGCTTTATTCCTCTGCCCGGTCAACCGGAGCCGCTGGCTATGGCCTATCACGGTCACCAGTTCCGCGTTTACAATCCCCAGATCGGCGACGGTCGCGGCTTCTTGGCCGCGCAACTGCGTGATAACCAAGACCGCCTGATGGATTTAGGCACCAAGGGTTCCGGTCTTACCCCGTTTAGTCGCCATGCCGATGGCCGCTTGACGCTGAAAGGCGGTTTGCGCGAGGCATTGGCGGCGGCGATGCTGGAAAGCCTTGGCGTACCGACCTGCCGTATCCTATCGCTCGTGGAAACGGGCGAAGAGCTTGAGCGCGGCGACGAGCCATCGCCGACCCGCTCGGCCGTGATGGTGCGCCTGTCGCACAGCCATATCCGCTTTGGCACCTTCCAGCGCGCCGCCTATTTCAGCCGTCGCGACCAGTTGGCCACACTGCTGGAACACGCCCGCAGCACCTATTATCCGCACCTTGCCGAAGGCGATGCTGCAGGCTTTCTGCATGAAGTCGTTCAGGCTCAGGCCAAGCTGTGCGCTCGCTGGGTGGCTGCGGGTTTTGTGCATGGCGTGCTCAACACTGACAATCTGAACGTGACCGGCGAGAGCTTTGATTATGGGCCGTGGCGCTTCCTGCCCCACTACGAGCCGGGCTTTACCGCCGCCTATTTCGACCATGACGGGCTTTACGCCTTTGCCCGCCAACCCGAAGCCGTGTTCTGGAACCTAACGCAACTGGCCGGATGCCTGAAGCTGATTGCCGAGCCGGAAGGTCTGGTCGCCAGTCTGAACGGGTTCGGCAATGCCTATATCCGAGAACTACGCGCAGCCTTCTTGATCCGCCTGGGCGTCAAATCGGTTGGCGAGGCGGCCGATCAACGCCTGCTGGACTGCACCCTCGCCCTGCTGCGTGAAAAGAGCGAGGAACTGCGCTGGGAGCCCCTCTTCTTTGACTGGTTCGGCGGTTTTTCGTCGGCGGCCCGCGCTTTGGGCGGCCCACGCGGAAAAGTCTATCAGGGGGAGACGTTCGACGCCTTCCGCTATGCGCTGATGGAACACGAGCCGGACCGCGCCGAGCGTCTGGAACACCCCATGTTCCGCAAGTCCGATCCCGAGGAAATGCTGATCGACGAGGTCGAAGCCCTGTGGGACGCCATTGCCGATACTGACGACTGGCAACCGCTTTACGACAAGCTGGCCCGTCTCGAAGCCGCCCGTTCGGCTTGGGATTTTGCAACAGTCGCGCAGTAAAGCCGCCTCGCTTCACCCCATGTGACAAATTTAAAGCTCAGCCATTGCAAATGATGGTATCAGACCCCACCTGCTATTTAGCAACAGTTTTTGTTACCGTAACATCCGAACACCTCCCCATGACGGACTATCCAGTTCAGCCTTCCATCCGCGCCAAGCTGAAGACCCGCTTGCAGTCAATCGCTCCACGCGCCTGCACCACGACGGCTAAAGCGGATGCCAAGCCCGTGCGCCAGCAACGTGTGCGGGCCATCTGGGTCAATGCCATGCTGTGGACGTTTCAGGGCTGGCTGGCGATGTTCTATGCGGGTGCCAGCTTTGCCAAGCTGACAGCGCCATCGAAACATCTGGCGATCCTGCTGGGCTGGGCCGAGCATGTCCCACAACAGTTTATCATGGCTGTGGGCGTGATCGAGGCCACGCTGGCGATCGGCATGCTGGTACCGATTTTCGGTTGGACGATCGGCAAACCCGTTCTGACCTATAGCGCTCTGGGCTTTCTGGCCATCCAAACCATTGTCGCCCTGTACCATCTGGTCAGCTTCGACATTCTGGCCACAATCCTGAATCTTGTGCTGATGGCTATGACTGCATCCATCCTGATCTTCAGATGCGCGCGTAACGCCCCCTAACCAGCACTACAGCGGCCTCGCCTCCCCGGCCCAACTTGCCCAATACCCACAACGCTCACCGACAACTTAACAAGGGTAGGTCGGTGAGCGTTTTGCATTTTAAAAAACAGCACCATTCTCGTAATGCGTTGCGATTGCGCCACAAGGCAAACGATAACAGCGACATTAAAACCAATGTTCTGCCAGATGCGTATTATTTGTTGACTATTGCTACGCAAATGCCATCGTTATCCCAATAATATATAATTGGGGAGTGAACTGATGGTACCTAAGCGTCATGTATATGCTTCGTTAGGGCTGATGCTCAGCGCAAGCGCCCTGCCTCTCTCGGGTCCAGCCTTCGCGCAGGAACAGTCCACCACACAACTGGGCGAGATCGTTGTAACCGCCCAGAAACGTGCACAAAATCTGCAAGAAGTTCCGGTCGCCATCACGGCCCTGAGCGCCGAGCTGGTTGAGCAGCTTGCGATCACAGATGCCCGCGATATCAGCGGCATGGCCCCCAATGTAACCATCATGCAGGGCACCACCAGCAACTCGGCGGCTGTCATTTCGATGCGCGGCATCTCGAACGGGGGCAGTGAGTCCTTTGGTCTGGACAGCGCCAACGGGCTTTATGTCGATGGTGTCTATATCGGTCGCTCGGGCGCGGCCGCCCTCGACGTCATGGACATCGAGCGCATCGAGGTTCTGCGCGGTCCGCAGGGCACACTGTTCGGTCGCAACACCACCGGTGGTGCCATTGCCTTTATCTCTCGTGCGCCGTCGGACGAGTTCCGCGCCAAGCTGGAAGCAGGCTATGGCAACTATAATGCCTGGAACGTCCGCGCCTCTATAGATCCGGGCGAGATTGCCGGTTTCGCCACCAGCTTCAGCTATAATCACAGCCAGCGCGACGGCGTGGTAGACAACATCCTGCAACCGGATGACTCCAAAGACCCCGGTGCGCGCAAATCGGACTCGTTCCGTGCTGCCGTCCGTCGTGATTTCGGCGATACAGCCAGCATCCAGTACATATTCGATTACAGCAAGGTTGACGGTATTACCCCGGCCTTCCAACTGACCCACGCCGGTGATGGCACACCCCGCAAGCCGATCCTGATCGACGGCCAGCAAATCGTCATCACCCAACCGGCTCCGGTTCTGCCCTATATGGCGGGCATCACCTTTACCCAGCCGCAGTGCGCTGCTCTATCGGCACCGACACGCAGCTATCGCGACAAGATGTGTAATGATCGCCCCAATACGGCGCTCGACGAAACCTGGGGCCACAACCTCCAGATTCAAAAAGATTTCGGCGCTTTCCAGGTTAAATCCACCACCGGCTATCGTATCTGGGAAAGCTCCAACGATACCGATCTGGACGGTTTGGGCACTTTCAATGGCCCCGTCTTTACTCAAGCCAGCTTGCTGAACGGCCTACCCGCAGGTTTGTTGGCCTATATCGTGCCGGACACAGCAACCGCCAACTATCTGGCCAGCCAGTCGGTGCCGCGCCAGACCCTGTCCTTCTTCGAGACCATGAACGAGCGCGAGCACAAGCAGTTCAGTCAGGAACTGGAAATCGCGGGCGACACCGACACGCTCGACTGGGTTGTGGGCGGCTTCTATTTCCACGAGAAGGGCAGCGAACATAACCCGCAGAACAGCGGCTATGTGCTGGACACCAACGGCATCTTCCTCGGTAGCTTCGGTGCCCTTGGCCCGTCGCTGGCGGCGGCCAATCCGGCCCGCTATCGCGCGGTCATCACCAAGTCGATTCTGGCCTATGAGGCCGAAAGCGAGAGCAAGGCCCTATATGGTCAGGGCACCTATTATGTGGGTGGCCGCGACGGCAAGCTGCGCCTGACCGCAGGGGGGCGCTACACCTGGGACAAGAAGGAAATGCACCGCACCCAGAACGGTGCGGCACCTCTTGCCGTGGTTGAACGCGGTGAAGCCAACTTCGATCAGTTCACCTGGAACCTGATGGCCGCCTATGACGTGCAAGAGCATGTCAATGTCTATGCCCGTATCGCCAGCGGTTACCGCTCGGGCGGTTTCAACTCTCAGGATCCGGTCATCCCCGGCACGTCTGAACTGGCCAGCTTCAATCCCGAAACCGTCATCTCCTACGAGGTCGGCCTGAAGTCGGAATTGTTTGATCGCCGCCTACGCTTCAACGCCTCGGCCTATCACAACATCTATACCGATCTGGCCGTCAACATCCCGCGCACCGATGCCCCTCCGGGGACGTTTGCGACCCGCGTGGGTAATGCCGGTGAAGTGACCTATACGGGCTTCGATATCGAAACCCAGGCCATCCTGAACGACCACTTCTCTCTGGATGCCAATCTTGGCTATGTCGACATCGAGTATCAGGAGTTCATGACCGGCCAGTCGATCGTGCCGGGCGCTGCGCCGATCAACGTCGCTTCGATCACAGAGGCCGGTTACACCTCGCCTCTGACCGCCAGTGTAGCCCTGAACATGGAATTTCCCGTGTCCTATGGCCGTGTGTTCGGCCGCCTCAGCTACACCTATGAAGATGGCAAGCTGAGCTTCAACAACAGCATCGGCGCACCGTTCAACGAGGAACTGCGCGGCGATGACCGCAATGTTGTCGATGCCCAACTGGGTATCAATGGCCTGAACTTCGGTAATGCCGAGGGCGAAGTACGCCTGTGGGTCAAGAACCTGACCGACAGCCACGACTTCGTGCGCGGTGTGGACTTTGCAGCTCTGGGGCTGGCAGGCGGCTACTATGCCGACCCGCGCACCTTCGGCATCACGGTCAGCGCCCGCTTCTGACGATAAAAGCCGGTGCGTTTATCGCACCGGCCACCTCTCTATCCTGCTAAAAAGCCCGCCGGTATTGCTACCGGCGGGCTTTGGTTTTCAGGCGCTTAAACCGATCAGGCGATCAGGGCTTCAACCGCTTCGGAGGCTCCGCGAATAGCGCCTTCGATATAGCCTATCCCGTTGGCATCACCCGCCACATGAATCCGATAGCCCAGCGCCGCGATCTGCACTGCCACAGAGGTATCGCCACTGGCCCCCATGGCCACGATCACATGGTCGGCCTGCACCGAGTGGATGCTGCCTTCCTTGTCGCCAAAGGTCACAGCCGTCTTGCTGATCGCGATGTCCGCAGCCCCGCGATGCAGGGTTACGCCATGCTCCTGAAGCTCGGCCAGCAGACGCGCACGGCGCACCAGCGTCAGACCGCGCCCCATATGGCTGTTCGGTTCGATCACCGTCACTTCGCGTCCGCGCTCGTTCAGGAACTCGGCCAGTTCCAGCCCGACCAGTTCACCACCGATAATTGCAACCTTACGGCCCAACGGCATCCATGTGTGTGACGCCTTGCGCACAAACTCCAGATTGTCCGTCATTCCGGTCATGGCTCCGACCTTGGTGGCCAGACGGGTCAGGCTGCCGGTCTTACGTTCCAGCGCGCCAGACGACTGGCCCAGCAACAGGTTGCGCATATCGTCGCCGCTAAAGACGTGTGGCAGGTCCGATCCGGCTAGAGCGGGCATATCGCGCCGTCCGCCCGTGGCCACGATGACCGCATCGGGTTTCAACCTCGCCAGCAGTTCGGGCGTGGCTTCGGTGTTCAGCCTCACCTCGACAGACGAGCGTTTCACCCGCGCGATCAGCCAGTCCAGCAGCCGCTCATTGGCCGGATAGGCCAGCGAGGCAAAGCGCAAGGTGCCGCCCAGACGGCCCGACTTCTCGATCAGGGTGACGCGATTGCCTGCCTCGGCTAACTGACAGGCCGCTTCCATACCCCCCGGCCCTGCGCCTACGACCACGTAATTCTGACCACTGACCCGATGGGTTTTGCGCTGCCACTCAAGTCCCGTCAGCGGATTGACCGCACAGCGCACAGGGTCCTGCGTATAGATGGCGCTGACGCAGGTGTAGCAATAAACGCAAGGGCGGATCAGATCGGGCTTTCCAGCGGCCAGTTTGCTGGGCAGAGACGGATCGGCCAGCACCTTGCGGCCCATGGCCAGAAAATCATACTGGCCGTTGCCGATGTGGCGGTTGGCCGCCTCCATCTCGACACGCCCCGACGCAATCACCGGCACCGTGACCGCGGCCTTGATGGCCGTAGCCGAAGGGATATTCGTTTCGGGATCATGGGGGATGTTCGACGCCGAATGCAGCTTGCCGATGGCCGAGTTGTGATAGCTGGACACGGTAATGGCATCTACGCCCGCGGCCTCGACCAGTTTGGCGGCGGCAATGGCTTCCTGAAGAGTAATGCCCCCTTCCCTGCCCGCTTCCCACGCATCCAGCTTGCACCACAGCGGATAGTCGGTCCCGACCTCGGCGCGGATGGCGGCAATCACTTCCAGCAACAGGCGAAGGCGGTTCTCCAGCGATCCGCCATAGCTATCGGTTCGGCTATTGCTCTTGGGCGAGATAAAGGACGACAGCAGATAGCCGTGGGCCGAGTGTATCTCGATACCGTCAAAGCCCGCCGCCTTGGCCCTGCGGGCCCCTTGCGCAAACTGTGACACCACCAGATCGATATCGGCCTGTTCCAGCACCTTTACCATCGGCATCTTCTTGGGTGCAAAGGCCGCCAGTTCCTCGGGCAGGAAGGACTGGACAAAGTCGCCCTTCATCGGCTGCGGCAAGGATGGTGCCCACAGAGGCACATCATGTTCACCCGCCGAATAGCCCGCATTCAACCCACCATGATGCAGTTGCGCGGCGATCTTGGCCCCGTGGCGGTGCACCCGTTTCACCATTTCGCTCAAGGCCGGAATAAACCGGTCGTCCGAAATAGCCGTTTGATGCGGCACCACAGCTCCCACTGGCCAGGCCACACCCACCACGCCCGAAACGATCAGCCCGGCACCGCCCTTGGCCTGCTCCTCGTGAAAGCCCATCATGCGCTCGCCGACCGTGCCGTCGGCTTCGGACAGCACTACCCCCATGGCCGAGACAACCATACGGTTACGCAGTTCCATAGTGCCGATACGACTCGCAGCCAGAAGGTGGGTGTAATCAACCGACATAGGTGACCTCCACGCTTTCAGACGAAAATTTAAACGCCCCCCGCATTCGCATTTCCTCACCCTCATGCTTTATTGATCGTCGTTATCGATAAGTTTTATGCCCTTCACTACGCAAATCAAGGATTTCCCATGAATTACGGATTCGATGGCAAGGTCGCATTGGTCACCGGTGCCAGCGGCGGTATCGGCCGCGCCACCGCAGTCGCCTTTGCCGCCTCGGGCGCTTCGGTTGTGGTCTCCGATGTGAACGACGCAGGCGGTCTGGAAACCGTCGCCCTGATCACAGCCGCAGGCGGCAAGGCGGTGTTCCAGCACTGTGATGTGGCCAATGCCGATCAGGTCAAGGCGCTGGTGGCGCGGGCCGTCTCGGAATACGGACGCCTCGACTTTGCGCACAATAATGCCGGCATCAACTCGATGGGGGCCAATGAATACGAAGACGAAGTCTGGGCCCGCAGTCTTGGTATCAACCTGACCGGCGTCATGATGTGTATGCGTGAGGAGGCCGAGGTCATGCTGAAACAGGGCAAGGGAGCCATCGTCAACACCGCCTCGATCAACGGTCTGGTCGGCAATGCGGGGCAACCGGCCTATGTCGCGACCAAGCACGGCGTGGTCGGTCTGACCCGCCACGGGGCGCTGCGCTGGGCAAAGGCGGGTATCCGCGTCAATGCCGTCTGCCCCGGTGTGATCGAGACCCCGATGACGGCCCCGCTGGCGGCCAATCCCGACATGCGCAAGATCATGGACAACCTGACCCCGATGGGCCGCATGGGCCGCGCCGAGGAAATCGCCGGTGCGGTTCTGTGGCTGTGTTCGGATCAGGCCAGCTTTGTCACCGGCCACCCGCTAGTGGTGGATGGCGGGGCCACCGCGACCTAAACCCTCAACTCTACCAAGCCTGAAATGACAACAGCCGCCCCCTGATCCCAGAGGGCGGCTGAAGTTTTTGGGCATTCACCTTGCCGTTACTGCTCTTGTAGCTTGGTGCGATCCTGTTCGATCCGGCGGCTGGCGATCATGGCAATCACCGAGGCGACAAACCCGATCGGGATCACCACTGTCAGCGCCAGCTTCAACGAGTCCGTGCCATCCCCGAACGACTGGCTCAGCAGACCCGTGATCCACGGTCCGAGGAAGTAGGACAACAGGGTGGTGATGGCCAAAAACAGTGCCGTCGCCGTGGCCCTGAAACGGTCCGGAAGGATGTATTGCAAGGTCGCATAGATGCCTACCGACCAACCACCGCCCATCAGGCCCGCCGGGATGGCCAGCCACTTGGCCAGTGCAAACGAGCTGGACCATGTCACCGCCAGAATAACCAGTGTCGCAGAGCCCAAAGCCAAGGCTGAAAGACGTACCGGCCACGCCATGTCACGCTTGGCAAAACGGTCGGACACCGCGCCGAAACACAACATGCCTATCAGGCCCGCCAGACCGAAATTCACCGCAAAGGCCGTCTTGGCCACGACCGGATCCAGACCATAGTTGCGGGTAAACAGTTCCGGCCCCCAATAGCCAAAGGCGATGCCCGACATGGCCCCCAGACCAAAGGCAAACATCATCAAAACAAAGCTGGCATTGCGGCTCAAAATGCCGATCAGCGCCGTCATGGGAATGGTCACCGCCGAGGCGGTTTCACTGACCACACGCGCCGGATCACGAACCACCAGCGCCATCAGAGTACCAACACCGATGCCAATAGAGCCCAGCAGATAGAAGGCGAAACGCCAGTCATGCATCTCGGCAATGGCCGGACCACCCGCCTGACCGATGATCTGTCCCACATAGGTCGCCACACCCAGCAGACCAAAGGCCAGACCGCGACGCTCGGGTTTGAAATAGGCCGCCAGCAGCGAATAGGCCGGTGCCGCAAACGAGGCCTCGCCAATGCCCACCGCCGCACGGGCAATGGCCAGACTGACCTCGCCCTGGGCCATGCCGGTGGCGATAGTGGCCAGACTCCAGGTCACACAACCAATGGCGATGATCATCTTGCGGGACCAGCGGTCTGCCAGACGCGCCAGCGGAATCCCCGCCACCACATAAAGCACCACAAAGGCGGGTCCCATCAAAAGGCCGATCATGCCGTCGCCCAGTCCGAACTCGGCCTTGATAGGCCCGATCAGTCCGGTCAGCAAAAAACGGTCGGCGAAATTGACGATCGAGACCAGCAACAGCATGGCCAACACGATCCACGGATTGGTTGTCTTAGTCGCTGTCATGACATCAATCCCTCAGCACCGAGCCGCCATTGACGTGCCAGACCTGTCCATTGACCCACTGGCCGTCATCCGAAGCGAGGAAGGCGACCGCACCGGCAATATCCTCGGGCTTGCCAAGGCGGGTGTGCGGCAACTGGGCCAGAAACTGTTGCGCGTATTCTTCGGTCAGATGCTGTGACAGGGCCTCGGTCATCACCATACCGGGGCTGATGGCATTGGCGCGGATACCCTGTTTGCCGAATTTGCGGGCCACATGGCGCACCAGCGCATGGATGGCATTCTTGGTCATCGGATAGGCGACCTGCATCGGATTGCCCGAGGTCGCCGCGCCCGACGAAGTATAGATCATCGCCCCGCCGCCGCGCGCGATCATCACCGGCATGGCGGCCTGACTGGCCAGAAAATGGCTCTTGGTATTGATGGCGAACGAACGGTCCAGCACCTCTTCGGTGCAGTTGAGGATGTCCACATCCCCTTCGGTGCCGCCCGCCAGATTGGAGTGGTAGAAGTCCAGCGCACCGAACTCGGACAATGCCGCCTGAACTATATTGGCCTGTGATGCGGCCAAAGTGCCGTCCAGCATCACGCCTATGGCGCGTCCGCCGGCGTCATTGATAAGCTGGGCTGTTTCTTGTGCCCACGCTGCGTTTATGTCACCGATAACGACAGCAGCGCCTTCTTCGGCCAAGCGCCGAGCAGTGGCTGCGCCGATACCACGGCCCCCACCGGCGACAATACCGACCTTGCCTTTCAAGCCGCGCATTTCCACTCCCCAGTTTTCGCTTTATGCGTTCTTATAAAGTTAAGATAACACGCATATATCGAACCAAATGCAATACCAAACGTCGTTATCGTATTTTTAAACGACCAATTTGACGCATAAAGAAAGGCAAACCGATGGGGCATGATCTATCGGGCAGAACGGCCCTGATAACAGGCGCTGCCGAGGGCATCGGCCAGGGTGTCGCGCACAGGCTGGCTCGTGATGGAGCCACCGTCATCATTGCCGATTTCAACGAAACCGCAGGCCGACAAACCGCACGCGACATTGCAAACAACGGTGGCAAGGCCCGCTTTGTAGCCGTGGACATCACCGACAAGGCCAGCGTTATGGACATGATAGCCGAGGCAGGTCCGGTCGATATTCTGGTCAATAATGCCTGGCGTGGCCAAGGGATTGGCCGCATCGAAAACAAGACCGATACCCAATTCGACACCACCTTGCGCATGGGCCTTTATGCCTGCCAGTGGACCAGTTCGAGCGCCCTGCCCCACATGAAGGCGCAGGGCTGGGGCCGGATCATCAACATGGCCTCGCTGAACGGGGTCAACGCCCATATGGGCAGCGCCGATTACAATGTCGCCAAGGAAGCCCTGCGCGCCCTGACCCGTACGGCGGCACGCGAATGGGCAGGTTATGGTATCTGCTGCAACATCGTCTGCCCTGCGGCCCTGTCGCAATCGGCGCGCCGTATCATGGAACAGCAACCGGGCATGATCGAGCGTATCAGCGCCGCCAACCCTATGGGCCGGATGGGCGATCCCGAAACCGATATCGGTGGCGTCTGCGCATTTCTGGCCAGCGACGATGCGCGCTACCTGACCGGCAATACCCTGTTTGTCGATGGCGGTGCCCACATCAATGGCGTGGCATGGGCACCTGATCTCGGCGAAGACTGACGTCTATAGGCGCGGGCGTTTATCCGCCCACGGTGCCGCCTTCTCCAACTGGCCTGCCAGTTGGAACAGCGTCGCCTCGTCGCCATAGCAGGCCATAAACATCACCCCTATCGGCAATCCCGAGGCGGACGTCGCCAAGGGTACCGACATGGCCGGTTGCCCTGTCAGATTGGCCAGTTGTGCAAACGGAGAGAAGACCGCGATCCTCTGGCCCCATTGTGCAAAATCGACATCCGGCGACAGATTGATCTTGCCCAGTTCCAGCGGCGGTGCCGCAAGGGTGGGCGACAGGATCAGATCATAGTGCTGCATGAAGCGGGCAACCTCGACGGCGGCGGTTTGCAGGGTGTTATTGGCCCGCGCAAAATCCATTCCTGTCGTCTGCTGGCCGTATCCGAAGAAGGCCAGCGTGATCGCTTCCAGATTATCGGGCCCGGGAACCAGCCCCGTCGCCTTGGCGCGATCCAGCAGGTCCGCCGCAATAGACGAGGCGCTCAGCACAAAGCTGGCCACGCCGATAGCGGCGGCATCCAGTTTCGGGGCCGCTTCCTCGACATGGTGGCCCAAGGCCTCGCATAGTCTTGCTGCCGCACGCGCCGCCTCGACCGCTTCTGCATCAACCGGACTACCCGAGGCGGGCGTCAGCATCAGCGCGATCCGCAACGGACGTGGGGCCTTGTCCACATAGGACAAGAACGTCCCTTCCGGCGTCGGGGCCGCATAGCGCGAACCCAGCTCGACCCCGTGCGTCGCATCCATGATGGCCGCACTGTCGCGCACAGAACGTGTAATGGCATGGTGGACAGACAGACCGCCCCAGCCTTCTGTACGCGTTGGTCCCATCGGAATACGGCCACGGCTGGGCTTGAGGCCGAACAGGCCACAGCACGAGGCTGGAATACGGATCGAGCCGCCGCCATCGGTCGCATGGGCCGCAGGCAGGACGCCCGCCGCCACCGCCACCGCTGCACCACCGGACGATCCGCCCGCAATATGGGCCGGATTCCACGGATTACGGGTGTCGCCCTGAAGCTTGTTTTCGGTACTGGCCGACAGGCCGAACTCGGGCGCTGTCGTTTTGCCGAACACCACAAATCCGGCCTTTTGGGCGCGGTTCACGATCTCGGAGGTGACGCTGGCGCGATCGCCTTTATAGAAGCGGCTGCCGTTCTCGGTCACTTCACCGGCGATGGTGGTGTTCAAATCCTTGACCAGCCAAGGCACGCCGGAAAATGGCCCTTCGGGCAGGCCCGCCGCAATGGCCGCGCGACCCAGATCATAATGTTTCTGGGCCATAAAGTTGAAACGCGGATTCAGCGTCTCGGTGCGCAGGATGGCCTCTTCCAGCAGTTCCGACGCCGAGACCTGACGCTGGCGCACCAAGTCCGCCAGCCCCAGTGCATCATGTGTATCCAGCGGACTGCCGGACCGGACCGGAGCCGCCATAACACCCGCTGCCGGAGCCAGAGCCGCCGCAGCGGCTCCGGTTGCGATCAGGTCCCGCCTGTTCATCATGACGACGGTGTCGCGTAGTAGCGCGAATAGTATTTGCGGAACTGCGGGATCGGACCGTCACCGTCACAGATGGTCGGGTTAGGCTCGTACTTCTGGCGATCCCAGACAACCTTGTCCTGATCGAACTGCTTGCAGATGTCGCGGATGATGGCCTTGGCCACACCGGCCCGCTCGCCCTCGGCCTGTTTACGCGGCTGGGTAAAGCAGAAGCGCGCATGGACATGGTCCAGCTCAACAGGGGTGATACAGGCCACCAAAAGGGTCTCGGAAATGCCGGTAAAGCGTGTCCAGCTCTGGCCCGGCCCCATGGTGTCATAGCTGATGCCGCCATCGACCTCGCCCCACGGCGTGCCCATCTTGGCTTTCACATCGGCTCCACGCCCCCACTCGTCCCAGCGTAGTTCGCCCAGCGGTACATTGGCGGTGCCGTGGATGAATTTGAAATGGGCCACATCCACGCCGTTCTCGGCCATGTTCTGGATTGAACCCCAGACATTCCATTCGTGGATTTCGTAGTCGGTCCAGTCGGGGTCCGAGGCTTCCGGCTGGTGCTGCACCTCGAACAGCGGTGCGATATTGTCGGGGTGGTACCACATCCAGATCCAGCGGTTGGCTTCCACCACCGGATAGGTTTCCGTGCAGCGGCGCTTGACCTTGGGCGGGATCAGCTTGGCATAGGGGATGTCCTTGACCACGCCCTCCTCACCATCATAGCGCCAGGCATGGAACGGGCATTCCAGCAGGTTGCCATACACCTTGCCGCCATAGCCCATATGGGCGCCCAGATGCTTGCAATAGGCATCGATGATGCGGACCTTGCCGTCCTCGCCACGCCACATGGCCAAGTCCTTGGCGAAATAGCGCAACGGTTTCACTTCACCGATGGCCAGATCGCGTGACAGGTCGATGGCGTACCAGCCAAACGGGAAGCCGATATCCAGATTGCGCTCGGCAACCGAGGCGCGTCCCTTCACCTCGGCCTTGCGCCAGTCCAGAAGGTCCTGACCACGCAGCTTGTCGAGGATTTGCCAGACGGCGACCGGTGCGGTGCGAGCGTCGGTTGCGGCTTCAGGTGTAGGATTTGTCACGGTTCTCTCCTGCACTGTCATTTCAGGTCAAAGACTTTGATCGCGTTTTCACGCAGGAATTTCGGCCACACCTCGTCCTTGAACGGCACATTCTGCATGTCCGAGAAAATGCGGTCCAAACTCAGCCCCATCGGGAAGTAACCGGCATAGATGATCTTGTCCGCGCCGCGCGTATTGGCGTAGTCGATGATCGCCTTGGGGTAATGTTTGGGCGCAAAGGCACTGGTCGAATAATAGAGATTCGGCCATTTCAGCATCAGCTTCACAGCCAGCGCTTCCCACGGTTCGGCCCCGTGGCGCATGACGATCTTAAGGTCGGGGAAGAACCAGCACACCTCGTCCAGATGCTCGACCTTCTGGGTCTCCATCGGAATGCGCGGCCCCGGAATACCGACATTCAGCAGGATCGGAATCCCCAGTTCCGCCGCACATGTATAGAGCGGAAACATATATTTGTGGTTGATCGCCACCTGCGGCAGCGTGCCCGACGGAAAGACACTGATGGCCGAGATACCGACCTCGGCATGAAGGCGCTTGATGCGACGAACCTCTTCCACACCCTTGTTCGGATCACACGGCACATCAAAGAAGAACCGGTCGCCGTATTTCTCCTTGGCCCGACGCGAGGTCTCGTTGTCGTTCCAGCCGACCAGCGCCTTGTCGATGTTGAAACGGTCCATCTGTTCGACGGTCCATTTCACATAGTCATCGACGTTCGAGGTCTGCGGAATGTCCTTGAACATGTACTGGGCCGGCATGGCGAACTGTTCGAGCGTCTGCTTGTCCTTGATCAGCGGACGGAAAGGATCGAACCAGTCGGAGCGGTCATCCGCCTCGGGGATGCCCAGCATGGTGTCGATGACGCGGATACCTTCAGGCATAGCCATGGATTTTGTCCCCCGTTTTCGCCTGCGCAGCGGCAAGCTGTGGCCACGCCTTGCGCAGCGCCATTTTGTCGATTTTACCTACGTGATTGCGCGGTAGCGGCTCCGAGAACACCACCACCCGAGCCGGTGCCTTGTAGCGGGCCAGACGTTCGCCAACCCAGTCAATGATGGCATCGCCGTTGCGGACATCGCCGCCGACAACCGCCACCAGAAGTTCGCCCAAACGTTCATCGGGGATACCGAAGGCGGCACATTCGGTGACCCCTTCGAACTCGCCCAGAACGCGCTCAACCTCGGCGCAATAGATGTTCTCGCCGCCGGAAATCACCATGTCCTTGGTGCGGTCGATGATGAAGACATAGCCTTCCTCGTCGATGTAACCGATATCACCTGTGCGCAGCCAACCCTCGGCTGTAAAGGCCTTGGCATTCTCCTCGGGCCGGTTCCAATAGCCCTTCATCACCAAGGCGCTACGCACCAGTATCTCGCCGCTTTCGCCCGTCGGAAGGATTGTGCCGTCCGGCCCTTCGATACAGACATTGGCCAAGGGCAGAACCCGTCCGGCCGACGCCTTCTTGCGCATGAAATCCTCGCCCAGTGCCTGGGCAAAGGCACCCGAGGTTTCGGTCATGCCATAGCCCACCCCAAGCACCACTTCGGGGCAATGCTCGCGCAGGGAATCCAGCAGATTGATGGGTAGGGCCTGACCGCCCGAGCCGATATTCTTCAGGCAGGTCAGGTCATGATCCTGAAGCTTGGCTCCGTTGACCAGATCCCAGATCATAGTCGGTACAGCGGCGAAGTTCGTGACCCGCTCGCGCGCGATCAGCCGCACCGCCTCCTCCCCGCTCCAACGGCGCATGATCACCACCTTGGAACCGGCCAACAGCGGCGACAGGAAGGATGATCCCAGCCCTGAAATATGGAACAGCGGATAGACCAGAAGGCTGGCCTGTTGCGGCATGTTGGCCATCAGGTCTTGCGGCGACATACCATAGGCCTTGGCCATGTTGTGCAGCACCATAATGCCCGAAAGCTGTGCGCCCATCAGACCCGTAATCAGGCTGCGGTGCGACAGGACCGCCCCCTTCACCCGTCCGGTCGTGCCGGAGGTAAACAGGATGGCGCAGTCGTCGTCAGCCTTGGCCACACCCGTATTTTCAACCGCTACGGCCGCCCGACGCTCGATCTCCTCGGGCGGGAACGGCTTGGTCAGGTCCAGCATCCGGCCCGTATAGCCACCTTGCCGGATCAGTTCGGCGCGTCGGGTGTCGGCCAGCACCACAGCAGGCTCGACATCCTCGATCATCGCCACGATTTCGGAAGGGGCACCGCGGCTGTTCAGCAGTGCGGCAACACCACCGGCCTTCATGACGGCCAGATAGGCCACCATCCATTCGGCGCGGTTGCGCATACAGATGGCAACACGGTCGCCGCGCTGGATACCCAACATGGGAGTAAGTTGATCACGCCATGCAAAGACCTGTTCAAAGGTCAGCCGACGCTCTTCCCCGTTGGACGAGAAGTCCACAAGGAAGGTCTTGTCACCATGTCGGCGCGCGGACTCAATCATCAGATTAAGGTCCGGTGCCGCATTGGCGAACTGGAGCAGGCCATCGACCTGCGCCAGTTCAAAAGGTGTTCCGGGGGCAGTGACAGCAGCGAATACAGGATCGATTTGCGTCATTGCCCCACCTCAGTAAACGACGGCTGGGTTTTTCGGATGCGGGCTGCCCAGCATCTCGCGATACGAAGGACGGTCGGCTCCGCGATCGGTAATACCAAGAGTTTGCGCAATTTCGGCCGCGATCAGCGTGTTGCCCGACAGCTCTTCACGCTGAGGCGACTTGTCGATCGCATCGATAATGTGGGCGGTGAACTCGGGGTTCTCGGCCGTCTTGATGAAGGCATCATACTGTTCGGGATTGGTCTCTCGGGCGATGGCCGAGCGCTCGGTAATCAGCGGACCCATCCAGATCGATACCGTCACCACGCCGGTACCGCGCAGGTCATGTTCCATGTCGTGGGCAAACTTGTCCAGACCGGCTTTTTGCGCGCCATAGGCCGGACCGTGCATGTAGCAGGACCCACCAAAGGACGAGCCGAAGGCGATGATGCCGCTGCCCTGCTTGGTCATGATCTTGGCCGCATGCCAGCTGGCCACATAGGCGCTGCGAAGGCCGACATCCAGAATACCGACCGCCTCGACTTCCTTCTCCCAGAAGGGTTTTTTCTCGATCAGTTGGTGATGGATATAGGTGGCATTATTGACCAGAATATCCAGTCGGCCCTGCTCGCGCATGATCTGGTCGAACAGGGCGGCAACCTGTGCGTCATCGGCATGGTCGCACACAACCGCGATGCCCTTGCCGCCTGCCTTGGTGACCTCGGCCGCCGTCTCGGCCACCGTGCCCGGCAGGACGCTGCCGTCCCAACCCGTGGCATTGCCCGGCTGGATGGTGCGCCCCGTCACATAGACCGTATAGCCCAGCTCGCCCAGGCCACGCGCGATCCCCCGACCTGCGCCACGGCTTGCCCCTGTTACCAGTGCAATTTTCGTCATACCCTGTACTCCCCTACAGACGCATTTATGCTTTTGAGAAAACACTAGTCCATGATTTGCGAATGTCAAAGGCCTATAAAATACGCAAAATAGCTATTCATTGGCCGTATAGCTTTTGTTCGCGCATTTAAGCCTCAGACCAATCGCACATCACACGTTTCTCAGCCGAAATTGGCCTGTCCGCCGTCCAGCGGCACGGTTGCTCCGGTCAGATAGCCCATATCCGGCCCGCACAAGGACACCACAGCGCGGCCGATATCCTCTTCCAGACGCCCGATACGGCCCAGAGGAATAGTGCGGAAAAAGGCCTCGGCCTCGACAGGGTTACGCTCGACCCATTTCTTCAGGCCCGGCGATTCCGCATGGGGCGCAATCGCAATGGCGCGGATGCCCTCGCGTCCCCATTCGGCGGCGGCGGCACGGGTCAGGGTACGGATGGCCTGTTTGACCGCGCCATAGGCACCATAGCCGCTGGGGTCCCACCGCTCGGCCGCCGATGAAGCTAGATTGATAATGGTACCGCCACCACGGGCAGCCATCACCGGATGCACCAGTTTCATCAGGCGGAACGTCGCCAGCGGGCCGGATTCAAATCCAGCTGTGAACGCCTCGTCGGTCACATCCAGCAGACGGCCCGCCGGCACTTCCTGCGCATTATTGACCAGAATATCGATGCCGCCGAAATGCTCACAGGCCTCGGCGACAATGCGCGACAGGTCGTCGGCATCCTTGACGTTTCCGGTCAGCGGCAGCGCCTTGCGGCCTCGCGCCTCGATCTGGGCACAGGTGGCGGCCAGCTTTTCAGCCGTGCGCCCGCATACGACGATGTCTGCGCCCGCGCTCGCCAGAGCCAGAGCGATGCCCTGACCGACGCCCTGACCGGAACCGGTTACGAGGGCCACTTTGCTGCTGAGGTCAACCACTTCAAAATTCCCAAGATTCGTATTTTGTCTATTTCACAGCTACGCATTTGATTGACAGCTCGTCAATATAGACGTCAATTGCGGGAATAAGGCTAAAAATAGTCACTCTGAAAATCGGGGTAGGGAAATGAGTGTGGATTTGTCCGGACAGGTTGCAGTCGTTACCGGAGGCAGCGACGGGATCGGCCTCGCCACCGCATCGCTGCTGGCCCGGCGCGGGGCGCAGGTGGTCATTTGCGGTCGCCGTCAGGAAAAGCTGGATCAGGCCAAATCCGTCATTGAAGCCCAAGGTGGCAAGGTCGAAGCCGTCCAGCTTGATGTCTCCGACGAAGCTGCCCTCACGGCCCTGATCGAGAATACCGGCCAGAAATATGGTCGCCTCGACATGCTGGTGAACAATGCCATGTCCACTCACTATGCTCCCATCTCGCGCCTTTCTCTGGATCACTGGCGCAAGGATTTCGCCGTCAATGCCGAGGCTGTTTTCGTCAGCACCAAGGCGGCCATGAAGATCATGGGCGCAGCAGGCAAAGGATCGATCGTCAACATTTCCTCGACCTGCGGCATCCGTGCTGCGGCCAATATGTCCAGCTATTCGGCCTCCAAGGCGGCCATGATCCAGCTCACCTCGGTCGCCGCGATGGAGGGGGCCCGCAAGGGTATCCGCGTCAACGCCATTGTGCCCGGTCAGGTCCAGACCGCCGGTACCGAAGAGTTCAGCCAGCGCGCCCCCCAGGTCGCCGCCCGCACCGCCGATGCCATTCCGATGGGTCGCGGCGGTCTGCCCGAAGAATTGGCCGAGGCCATTGTCTTCCTGCTGTCTGATGCGGCCAGCTATATCACCGGCGTGGCCCTGCCCGTCGATGGCGGCAAGGCTGCCCAGATGTATCTGCCGTCATGAGCGCCGCTGTGACCTCCGGCGCGGCAGGCCAAGCCGCCACCAAATGGGACAAGGAAGTCGATGTCCTGATCGTCGGTTCGGGCGCAGGCGGGCTGATGTCCGCTCTGGTCGCCTCGCACAATAATGCCGAGGTTCTGGTGATCGAGAAGGACGCCCTGTGGGGCGGCACCTCGGCCACTTCGGGCGGCGGCATCTGGATTCCGGCCAGCGATCAGGCGGCCGCTGCGGGCTTTAACGACAGCACCGACGACGCCTTTACCTATGTGCGCAAACTGTCGGCCGATAATGTACCCGATGCCAATATCCGCGCCTTTGTCGATAATGCCGCGCCGATGTTGCGCTGGATGACGGCCAATACGGCGATCAGCTATCAGGCCTTCCCCTATCCCGACTATCACGCCGAAAATCCGGGCGGTTCACCGACAGGGTTCCGCACCCATATGCCGCTACCGATCGATGGTCGGGTGCTGGGCAAGGATGTGGCCACCATGCGCTTTGCCTCTCCGGCGGCCAGCCTGTTCGGCTATCTGAACTGGCATTTTGACGAAACCTACATCCTGCTGTTCCGCGCCAAGGGGTGGTGGAAACATCTGGCCAAGAGCCTGACCCGCTACTGGCTGGACCTGCCGTTCCGTCTGACCTCGCGCAAGGACCGCCGCCTGACACTGGGCAATGCCCTGACGGGTGGACTGCGCGATGCATTGAACCAGCGCAATGTCCCCCTGTGGCTGAACAGCCCGATGGAGGACCTGATCCGCGAGGATGGCAAGGTTGTCGGCGCGCGCGTCAAGCAAAACGGCCAGAGCCTGAACATCCGCGCCCGCAAGGGTGTGGTGCTGGCCGCAGGCGGGTTCGACAAGAACAAGGCCATGCGCGAGACCTATGCGCCGCTCTATCCCAGCACCCAGCTATCGGGCGGGATCAGCAGCAATACGGGCGACAGCATCCGCGCCGGTATGGATGCAGGGGCGCAAACCCTGAACCTGCAATCGACATGGGCCGCGCCGGTCTTCTATGTGCCGGGCGAGGACCGTGGCCGCCTGTGCACGATTGAACGCGCCCTGCCCGGCTGCATGATGGTGGCGCAGGACGGCAAACGCTATCTGAACGAGGCGGCGTCCTATCACATTGTCGGCCAGCAGATGGCGCGTCGTCAGGCGCAGACCGGCGATGCCTCGCCGACATGGTTCGTGTTCGACCACCGCTATCGCCATTCGTATCCGGTGGGACCGCTCTATCCGATCCAGCCGGACTGGCTGCATGGCAAGGGCGTGCGCTCGATCCTGAAAAAGGGCCGCACGGTCGCCGAACTGGCCAAGGCCATGGGGGTTGATCCGTCGGCACTGGAAGAGACGATCCAGACCTTCAACACCCACGCCGCCACCGGTTCGGACCCCGTCTTCCATCGCGGCGAGGCGGCCTATGACAAGATGTATGGCGACCCGCGCGTCCAGCCCAATCCGTGCCTGCGTCCGCTGGATCAGGGGCCGTTCTATGCCATGCCGATCTATCCCGGCGATATCGGCACCAATGGCGGCCTTTTGACCAATGACAAGGCTCAGGTGCTGGACACCCAAGGCCAGCCGATCAGCGGCCTTTATGCCATCGGTAACAACGCCGCCTCGGCCATGGGTGAGAGCTATCCGGGTGCGGGTGTGACCCTCGGCCCTGCCCTGACCTTCGGCTATCTGGCCGCCCGCCACATCACAGGGGCGAATGACTGATCCGTCCGCGCCCCTAACTGCCTGTTTCTAACGACAACCCAAGTGTTTCCATGCGCTTCCAGAACAAAAAACTCCTTGTGACGGGTGCGGCCTCGGGCATTGGCCGCGCCACCGCCATCCTGTTCGCCCGCGAAGGCGCGTCGGTCACGATTGGCGACATCAATGAAAAGGGACTGACCGAGACGGCGGCCCTGATGGCCACCGCGCCCAAGATCCAGACCTATAATGCCGCCGATGCCGCCTCGTGCCGTGCACTGGTGGATGTGGCTGCTGCTGACGGTCTGGACGTGCTTTGCAATGTCGCGGGCATCCTCAAATGGGGTTCCAGCCAGACCTTTGCGGTCGAGGATATGGACCTTGTCATGCGCGTGAATGCCACCAGCGTCTTTGCCCTGTGTCAGGCCGCCTTCCCGCACCTGCTGAAATCCAAGGGCAATATCGTCAATACGGCCTCGTCCTCGGGGCTGGTCGGCATGCCCTATACGGTCGCCTATTCGGCCTCAAAGCATGCGGTTATCGGCATCACCAAGGGTCTGGCCGTCGAGTGGGCTTCAACCGGCGTGCGCGTCAACGGCGTCTGCCCCGGTCAGGTCAACACGCCTATGACGGCCACCGTACCTGAAGCGGGGGCGCAAGCCGCAGATATCGACTTCTCGCTGATGATGCGCGCCGCGCCCAAGCTGGAAAACGGGGCCTGCGAGCCGCAGGACATTGCCGAAGCGATTGCATTTCTGGCCTCGGATGCCGCCCGCAAGGCGACAGGAACCCTGCTCAGCGTCGATGGCGGCCATGTCGCGGGCTAGGCAACAACGCAACTTAACCGTTTGAATTTGAATGATTGCCGCCATGCGGCACCAGCAGTTTGGGACAAGGCATAATGGAATTCGCCTTTAACGAAGAACAGCGCATGATCGCCGAAACGGCCAGCGCCTTCTTCACCGAAAATGCCACCAGCGAGCGCACCCGCGCCGCCATGGCCAAGGACGGTATCGACCACGATCTGTGGGCCACCTTCTGTCAGGAGCTGGGCCTGTCGGGCATCGGCATTCCCGAGGACGTCGGCGGAGCCGGTCTGGGTCTGGTCGAGATGGCCATCATCGCCGAGGCCGCCGGTGCGCAGGTTGCGGCCCTGCCCATGCTGGGCAGTCTGGTCATGTGCGCGCGCGCCATCGCCTATGGCGGGACCGAGCAACAGAAGGCCGAACTGTTGCCTGACCTTTTGTCGGGCGAGCGTATCGCCGCCTATGTCCATGATGCGGCTTTGAGCGCCGATGGCGATGTGTTGACGGCCAGCGACGGTTTTGTCGCCCATGGTGCCTCTGCCGATGTTTTCGTCGTCACCAGCAATCGCGGCGCATGGATCGTGGACACTAAAGCCGATGGCGTCAGCGTCATCGCCAAGACCACGATGGACCAGACCCGACCCTATGCGCATGTGACGCTGAACGGAGCCAAGGGCGCGCCGCTGGCCGATGCGATCACCGCCATCAGCCATGCCCACCGCGCCGCCTTTGTCGCCATCGCCGCCGAGGCTCTGGGTGGAGCGCAGGCCTGTCTGGATCGCACCGTCTCCTATTCAAAAGAGCGCGTGCAGTTCGGTCGCCAGATCGGCTCGTTCCAGGCCTATAAGCACCGCCTCGCCGATATGATGATCGAGATCGAACAGGCCCGCTCTGCCGTCTATTGGGCCGCCTGTGCTGCCGACGAGGAATCCGACGAGGCCGAACTGGCCATGCATGCCGCCAAGGCCTTTGCCACCGACACCTATTTCCGCTGCGCCGGTGACATGATCCAGCTTCACGGCGGCATCGGCTTTACGTGGGAACACGACGCCCACCTGTTCTTCAAACGCGCCCGCGCCACCCAGACCGCTCTGGGCAACAACAACTGGCACCGCGCCAAAATCGCCGACATGATCCTGGGAGCCGCCGCATGAAGCTCGGTTTTTCTGCCGCTGACGAAGCCTTCCGTCAGGAATGCGCCGACTGGCTGAACGGCCAGATGGCGGGCGAGTTCAAGGACATCAAAGGCATCACCTCCCTGACCGCCATGCCCGAGCGCCGCAAGGAATGGGAACAGCAACTGGCCGCCCACAAATGGTCCTGCATCGGCTGGCCCGCCAAATGGGGGGGCCGTGATGCGACCTTGGCCCAGCAGGTCATCTTTGCCGAGGAATATGCCCGCGCCGGAGTGCCGGGGCGTGTGAACCATATCGGTATCGAACTGGCCGGCCCGACCATTCTGGCCTTTGGCACCGAAGAACAGAAGCAACGCTTCCTGCCCGATATTGCGGCGGGCAAGACCATCTTCTGTCAGGGCTTCTCGGAACCGGGCGCAGGGTCCGACCTCGCCTCGGTCCACACCAAGGGCTATCTGGAAGGGCCAGAAGGTGCTCAGGAATGGGTGGTCAACGGCCAGAAAATCTGGACCAGCCTTGCCCATATTTCCGACTGGATTTTCGTCATCACCCGCACCGAGGAAGGCACGGTTGGTCCCAAGGGCCTCAGCTTCCTGATGATGCCGATTGACCAGCCGGGTATCGAGATTCGCGGCATCCCCCAGATCAATGGCGATGCCGAATTCAACGAGACCTTCCTGACCGATGCCCGCTGTCCGGCCGACAGTCTGATCGGCCAACCGGGTGAGGGCTGGAAGATCGCCATGGGGCTTCTGGCCTTCGAGCGCGGTGTTTCCACGCTGGGCCAGCAGATGTCGTTCCGTAACGAACTGGACGAGATCATCGAAGCCGCCAAGGCCAATGGCACCGCCCATGATCCGCTGATCCGCCAGCGCATTGCCAAGGCAGAGATCGGCCTGCGCCTGATGCGCTATGGCGCTTTGCGGATGCTGTCACAGACCGACCATTCCAAGATCGACGGCGCAGCCCTGACCTACAAGATCCAGTGGGCGTCGTGGCGCCGCAACCTTGGCGAACTGGCCATGGATGTTCTGGGTCAGGCTGGCGAGGTCAATGACCGCGAGGAATATGTCTGGGACACCCTGCCAAACCTGTTCCTCTATTCCCGGGCCGACACGATCTATGGCGGCACCAACCAGATCCAGCGCAACCTGATCGCCGAGCGCGGTCTTGGCCTTCCGCGCGAACCGCGCGGGTGAACCCTGCGGGTTTGAACAGCCCCCCATCAGGAGATTTGAAGTGCCAAAATTGATTGTCGTCACGCGCGACGGCACCGAACACGAAGCCGAAATTGCCGGTGGCCAGTCCGTTATGGAGGCCATCCGCCATGCAGGGTTTGACGAGTTGCAGGCTGTATGCGGCGGGGGCCTAAGCTGCGCCACCTGCCATGTCCATGTGGACGAGGCCTATTTCGGGCGTTTCGACGCCCCCAATCAGGACGAGGCCGACCTGCTGGAATGGTCCGAAAACAGCACCGCCTGTTCGCGCCTGTCATGCCAACTGCCCTTCAGCGATGCCGTCAGCGGCCTGAAGGTGACCATCGCGTCCGAAGACTAAGTCCCTGTAGAAAGTATCCCGATGACTATCGAAGAGCGTCTGGCCCGCCTTGAGGCCGAGTCCGAAATCCGCCGCCTGAAGGCCCGCTATCTGAATGCCTGCGACGCCAAACAGGCTGACACAGTGCGGGCCTGTTTCACCCTTGATGCCGTCATCGATTTCGAGGGTATGGGCGTGTTCAATGTGGACCAGCTTGTCGGCATCTTCACCGAGATCGCCGTCAACTCGCCGATCACCGACAGCCACCACGGCCACAATGGCGAGATCGAAGTCCTGGATGCCGACACCGCCAAGGCCGTCTGGAATCTGGGCTTCACCACCTATGATCCGCGCACCGGCCAGTTCCGCGCCCTGTCCATGTTCTATCATGACGAATATCGCCGTACCGAAGACGGCTGGCGCATTTCAAAAACAAAATCGCTGGCCCGTTCTGCTCTGGAAGGCACAGCCATCGAGGGCAAGCTGAGCGCCAACTGGCTGTTGCCCACCGCCTGACCCGCATCACATCCTTTATGGCCGGATTAAGCTATCTGCTTGATCCGGCTTTTTTAATTTCTCACCACGATACAAATCCATGCTGATAATGGCGTTACCCGCATGCGCCGTGCGCCTGCGCGCCACCTGCGCGCAAACAGGCAATCGCGTAGACGCCATCAGTCAGACAGCGCAATATGACATATTATTAAATCAAAAACATTGATTTGCGTTTCTAGATGCGGCAATCAAAACGCAAAGACGAAAACGCATAAGCGTTTCGGGAGGGACATTGTGAAATCTAACAAAGCAATTCTGCGCGCCTGGATGCTGGGCGCTGCACCGGCTGCACTGCTCGCCATCACCACGCCCGCTGCGGCCCAGCAGATCGACGAAAACCCGCAAGCCGCGACCGTGGTTGGCGATGTCGTCGTGACCGCGCGCCGTCGTTCCGAAAACCTGCAGGATGTGCCGATCGCGGTAACAGCTGTGACCGGCGAAGGCCTCGAGGCCCGCGGTTATAGCTCGCTGGTCGATATCCAGCAGATGACCCCGAACCTGACCTTCACCCCGGGCACCGGCGGTTCATCCGGTCAGATGTCGGCCTATGTGCGCGGCGTGGGTGAATACGACTATATCGTCACCTCCGATCCGGCTGTGGCTGTCTTCTTTGACGGCGTCTATCAGGGTCGTCCGTTCGGTGCCCTGACCTCGCTGATGGGGATCGAGCGCGTCGAGGTTCTGCGCGGTCCGCAAGGCTCGCTGTTCGGCAAGAACACCATTGGCGGCGCCATCAGCGTCGTGATGAAAAAGCCGACCGGCTCCAATACCGGCGAGGCGGACCTGAAGGTCGGCAGCTATGACTACGCACAGGTGCGCGGCAGCTATGACATGGCTCTAACCGATGACCTGTCCATGTCGGTTTCGGCGCTAGGTCGCTGGGGAGACGGCTGGCAGGAACTGGAAAGCGGCGGCACCAAGGGCAATACCGACCAGATCGCCGGCCGTGCGGCCCTGCGCTGGACCAAGGGCGAGTTTGACGCCGTTTTGAGCGTGGACGGCTATCGCCAGCGCCAGAATGGAGCAGCTGGCAGCATGATCGCTTTCCAGCCGGTCTTCTTCTCGGACATGTATTCGCAGTTCGTAGAGCCGTGCTGCACTGTGCCTAACGACATCGATAAAACCGATGTCACGCCGATGCTGAACATCGACAATGCCGATGCCGGTTCGGCCACCCTGACGCTGGACTTCCCGGCTTTTGGTGGCGACATGAAGTCGATCTCGGCAGCCCGCTATAGCCGTGTGGCCTTTGCCCGTGACGGCGATGCCTCGGTGACCAACTATTCGGGCGACCGTCAAGACATTACCAGCCGCCAGTTCTCGCAGGAATTCCAGCTGTCTCACGAACTGTTCGACGGCAAGGTGACCACTTTGGGCGGCCTTTATCTGTATCACGAGCGTTCGCGCCAGAAGACCACGCTGGTCACGGCATGGGGCCTGTATCCCAAGCTGATCGAAGCCGGTTTCGATCCGGCCATGGCGGCGGCTCTGGATTTCAACGTCGCCTTTGACCAGACGCAGGAAACCGACAATATCGCTCTGTTCGGTAACGCCACATATCGCGCGACCGATCGCCTGTCGTTCGATGTCGGTGCTCGTTACACCCACGAAGAGAAAAACTTCGACCAATCGGCCACGCGCATCTTCGCGCAGGTGCCGCTGATCCCGGGCGTGCCCAGCTATACTCTGGACGAAAGCTGGTCGAACTTCTCGCCCAAGATCAGCGCCAATTACGAGTTCAATGACGAGGTGCGCGGTTACGCCATCATCTCGCAGGGCTTCCGCTCGGGTGGTTTCAACGGCCGTCCGACCTCGGAAGCCGAGATCGGCAGCTTCGATCCGGAAATCCTGACCAGCTATGAAATTGGCCTGAAGAACGACCTGCTGGATCGTCGTCTGCGCCTGAACCTGAGTGCCTTCTACAACCAGTATCAGGACATGCAGGTCGTCGTATCCTATCCGATCATGGGTGGTGTTGTGGCCCGCACCGAAAATGCCGGTAAGGCCCGCATCTGGGGTATCGAGGCCGAGGGACGCTTTATCGCCAATGACTGGCTGAGCTTCGAAGGCGCAGTCGGCTATCTGAACGCCGCCTATGAGGAATATTTCAGCCAGGACCCGTCGGGTAACGTCCTCGACTACAGCCACCTGAAGCTGAAACACACCCCGCCGTGGACCGCCAGCCTCGGTGCCATTGTGAACCGCCGCATCGGCCAGTTCGACACCACCTTCCGTATCGATGCCGCCTATATGGACGAGCAATATAGCGACACCCAGAACCAGCCTCTGCTGAAGGGTGAAGCCCATACCCTGCTGAATGCCAGCGTGAACTTCCGTACGGATAACGGCCTGTCCTTCGGAATCGAAGGCCAGAACCTGACCGACGAGCGCGTCATCAAGGAAGGCTATGACGGGGCCGCCTTCTTCGGCTTCACCGAGGCCTATTACAATCCACCGCGCCGCATCTACGCGACCGTTCGGTACGCTTTCTAAGCTTCTCCTCGAAACTGCAGGCTGCGGACCCAGTGTCCGCAGCCTTTTTTTTCTGTTCAGGACCTTCCAATGACGAATGATTTTCCCGAAGGCGTAGCGATTATTTATGGCGGCAGCGGCGGCATCGGTCGCGGCGTTGCCATGTCATTTGCACGCGCAGGCACGCCCGTTGCGATCGGCTACAACTCCAAACAGGATGTGGCCGAGCAAACCGCCGAGGCCATCCGTGCGCTGGGCGTGACCGCAACGATCCACCAATGCGATGTGCGAGACGCCGATCAGGTCCGCGCCATGACCGCACAGGTCATCGAGGCCCATGGCCGCGTGCACACCATGGTCTGGGGCGCAGGTCCGGTTGTACCACAGCGTCCGATTGCCGAATGGAGCGACGAGCAGTTCCGCGCCTCCATCGAGATTGAAGCCTTCGGCTTCCACCATGCGGTGCGCGCCCTGATCCCGCACATGCGCGAAAAAGGCGGCGGCTCGTTCGTGCATCTTGGCTCGGCGGGCCATGACTGGTTCCCGCATCTGGACGGCCTGTCGGTGGCCCCCAAGGCCTGTAACGAGGCCCTAATCAAGGGCATCGCCAAGGAAGAGGGCGTCAACGAAATCCGCGCCAATACGGTGCTGGTCGGTGTGATCGATGCGGGCCAGTTCAAGATCGGTCAGGAAGCCGGCTATTTCGACGAGGCGTGGGAAACCGAGGTCAAGAAACTGCTGCCGATCAAGCGCTGGGGTGCCTCAGACGATATCGGCAATGCCGCCGTCTTCCTCGCCTCCAACCGTGCCAACTACATCACCGGACAGGTGATTTCGGTGGCGGGCGGTTTCGGCGTCTGACGCGTCTCTCCTCGAAAGCATAAAGGCCGCCGGAGTGATCCGGCGGCCTTCTAGTTTGTCGGTATGTCCGAGGTTTAAACGTAGTCCGTATAGCCCCGCGCATCGTCACCTTGGCCGGTATAGATCGTCGCCCGATCCGGTCTTGCCAGAGGCTCGCCCCTCTTCAGCTTGCCGACCAGATCGGGGTTGGCAATGAAGCCGCGACCGAACGAGACAGCATCGGCTGTGCCGTTCTCCAGACGCTGGATATTGTCCTCGACACCCCGGCTGTTGTTGAGGATCAGCGGTCCCGTCCAGTTCGCCTTGACCAGAGTTAAAGCATCCAGACCTTCCTGCGGCAGGTCGATCAGATGCAGATAGGCCAAGCCCGTACCGTCCACGGCCTTCAGCAGTGTCTCATAGGTTTGCGCCGGATGGGCATCGGCCATACCGTTCAGAGTCACACCCGGACAGATGCGAAAACCGACGCGATCCGCACCGATGGCTTCCGACAGGGCTGCCAAGGTTTCCACCACGAAGCGCACGCGGTTTTCGGCGCTGCCGCCATATTGGTCGGTTCGCTGGTTGGTATTGGACGACAGGAACTGCATCGGCAGATAGCCACTGGCACAGTGCAGCTCCACCCCGTCCATACCGGCCTCGATGGCACAGCGGGCGGCGTGGACATAGTCGGCGATCACACCGGCAATCTCGTCCGTTTCCAGCGCACGCGGCATCACACAGTCCTGCGGCACACCATCGGGACCGGGGATCTTGTCAGGACACTGGATCGCCGATGGCGCAATCGTATCGGCGTCCACATCCTTATTGGCCGCCACAGATGCCCGACCGACATGCATCAACTGCACCACGATCTTGCCGCCCTGCGCATGAACCGCATCGGCCACCTTGGCCCAGCCCGCCGTCTGCTGCGGCGTATGGATGCCGGGGGTGCGCCAATAGCCCTTGCCCGCCGAGGAGGGCTGGGTACCTTCGGTGATGATCAGACCCGCCGAAGCCCGCTGGCGATAATATTCCACCATCAGATCGGTTGGTACATCACCCTCACCCGCACGGTCACGGGTCATGGGGGCCATAACAATACTGTTGGACAGGGCAATCGCACCCAGTTTCACAGGCTCAAACAGACCAGCCAAAACCTATTCCTTAACGAACGCGCGGACGCGGCAAGGGATGGTCCTTGCGCATGGCATCAATGAAACCGTCGATGGGCGCAGGCTCTGATACCGGCGCATCATGGGCCTTGCCCGCCCGTTCCCAGAAGGCCTTCCACGACGGGAACAGGTCGTGGAAACTGCCCTCATAGGGCGGCTGGCCGGGCCAGCGCATCTTGCGGCTGCCGATCGGTGGCTTGTTCAGATCGGTGGCATACCAGTACAGCGGCAGGCGGCGCTGGAAATACCAGCGACCATCAATGCGGGTGTAGCGGTCAAAATACATCATCTGCATGATGACCCAGTCCGCGCCCGTCTCGTGCTCGTTCTTGGAATAGACCACGCCCTGCGCGTTATCTTCGTCGATGAACTCGATGACGTGGCCGCCGATGTGATGCGAGGTACCGTCGAACTGCTGGCCCATGGTTTCGTCGAACCAGTCGCGCAGCGCCTTGCGCCCCGACTTGCCGCCGCCGACCTGAACGCCTTCAGGGAACAGACTGACCCACGCATCGGAATCGCGCATGTCCAGCGCAAGGCTGTATTTGGCCGCAAGCTGGCGGATCGCATCCAGCGATTCCAGCCGGTCGATACGACGCAGTAGATCGGTATTATCCGTCATCTCTCAATCCGCCATTTCTCGAAGAGCATTGCGCAGAACCTTGCCCGCAGCATTGCGCGGCAGGTCCGACACGATCACCACCTTGCGCGGCACCTTGTAGTTGGCCATCGCCTCACGCGCCCATGCGATCACCTCGGCGGGGTTCAACTCCACACCGGCACGCGGGATGACAAAGGCCTTACCGACCTCGCCCATCCGCTCGTCATCCATGCCCACAACCGCCGCCACCTCGATACCCGGATGGTCGTTCAGCAGTTTTTCAATCTCGGCCGGATAGCAGTTGAAACCACCCGAGATATACATGTCCTTCATCCGGTCGGTGATGAACATATAACCGTTGGCGTCGATGCGCCCGATGTCGCCCGTCCGCAGCCAACCATCGGGTGTGATCGTCTCGGCGGTGGCTTCGGGATCATCCAGATAGCCTCGCATCACGCCATAGCCGCGCACCCAGAACTCGCCCGACTGGTCGGGGCCGAGAGGGTTGCCATTTTCGTCCGCGCAGACCACCTCGACATCGGGCAAGGGCGTACCGATGGAGGCCGAAATCTGGTCCACCGAAGCCTCGGCAGGGGTCATGCAGACACAGCCATGTTCGGTCATGCCATAGCCATTGACCACGCGCTCCATGCCCAGTTCGTTCTTCATGCGATAGATCAGGGCTGGCGGCACAGGGGCCGCCCCCGTCACCGCCACACGCAGGGATGAAACGTCGCGGCTGGCCTTTTCCTGCTCGATCAGCAGCATCTGGTAGATGGTCGGCGCACCGGGAATAAAGTTCACCTTTTCGAGCTCGATCATGTCGGCCAGTTTGGCGGCGTCGAAGACCGGCATGGGCAGGATGGTCGCCCCGCGCACCAGACAGGCCACCCAGCCCGCCTTGTAGCCAAAGGTGTGGAAGAACGGATTGACGATCAGGAAGCGGTCGCCTTCGCGCACATCGACCCGCTCGCCCCAGTCATAAAACATCTTCACCACCGCACCGTGAACCGACAGCACGCCCTTGGGCGCGCCGGTCGTGCCGGAGGTGAACATGATGTCGCTGATCGTCTCGCCCGTAACCTGTGCCAACAGGCCATCCAGACGATCATCGCCCGCGCCCTGCCCTTCATTCAAAAAGGCCTGCCAGTACGCGCCTTCCATCAGGACGGTGTGGGCCAGATCGGGCGTATCCTCGTCTTTCAACAAGGCGGGATAGTCGCAGCCCAGAAATTCTTTAACGGTGAACAGGACACTGACCTTGGCGCGTCGCAGGATATCGCCCGCCTCGCGGCCCTTCAGGCGCGTGTTCAGCGGCACAATCGCCGCGCCGCAAATCTGTGCACCCAGCGTCGCCACGATCCATTCACGGCAGTTCGGAGCCCAAATGGCCACACGACTTTGCGGACCGATCCCCTTGGCCAGACAGCTTGACGCCACAGCGCGGGCCTCGGCCCACAGCGCGTTGAACGAGACTGTCTTGCCGTTCTCGATCAGGGCGGGACGTTCACCCCAGCGGGCCGCCGCCGCCTGCGCGGCATGGGGGATGGTTACGGGCAGGTCGCTCATCGTCAAAAGGCCTGCAAGCCCGGCCCAGCGGTACAGTCCTGACCGTCACGCCCTACCCTGTGCCAGATGCCCATTATCCCTACCCCGTTTACCTGCACATGACCCTCAAGGCCTTTATATACGCATATTTTGAATTTAAAGCACCATCAACAACGTTTTGCGTATTAATGATTGTATTTTATGGCGCGAACAGCGAATTATACCGCCCCACCGTCACAGTCCTCGATAAAATACAGCCCGACATCCAAGGATGCCGGGCCAAAGTTTCAGAGGTTTCGCTTCAATAAAAAGTACGCGGACGACCAACGAGCAGGCGTAAGTCGTTACTTGGTTCAGCAGCAGATCGGGTTTTGCTGCATATTAGGCCGCATCCTCGCGGACGGTCGGCATACCGGGGATTTTGTAGATTCCGTTGGCGCGCTTCTGGAACACCTCGGCCTCGGCGCGCGGATTATAGAACTGCTGGTACCAGGTCTTGACCTTGCCATAGGCACCGTCACCCGGCACAGCCAGCGGCGTGATGCACGGGGCCTTATTCATCCAGATGTCAAAGTCCTGCGCAAAGGCCGCCAGACTGCCCGCCTGATATTCGATCTGCATAGCCTTGTCGGAAGGCTCGGAAACCTCCTTGCCCGAATGGACCAGAAGCGCATGCCAAGCCCGCGTGCGGCCATCATCCACCGGCGTGTGGCAGATGAACATGACCGAGTTACCCTCATTGAAGTTCGAGATCAGGATACCCGGCCCTGTATACCAGGTGTCGGTCTCCAGCATGACGCCGACTTCCAGTGCGCGGTGGTAGCCACCCTGTCGCTGGCGTGCGACCACGCCGTCAAACTCGTTATGGAAATACTCGCATGGACCGCCATGCGTCGGGCCCAGGTGGGCCACATCGCAGATATTGTCGATGATTTCCTTGGGGTGGCAGGGCAGTTCACCCAAATGATCCAGATCCCAGCGCACAAAGGCCGGATTATCCCACTGCGGGATGACCGGCAGATCATAGTCAGGCTCGCCGCCCTCGGGGTCATGCCACACAAAGACACAGCCGTATTTCTCTTCGACCTTCCAGGTGCGGATCTTGGCCGCTGCGGGGATCGGAGCCTTGGAATAGGGAATCTCGTTGCACTTGCCGTCGGGACCAAAGCGCCATGCGTGATACGGACAACGGATATTGTCGCCTTCCACATGCATCTTGTCCTGAACGACATAGGAGCTTTCGTTCTTGGCCAGATGGGTGCCCATGTGCGGGCAATAGGCATCAACCATAAACACGCGGCCGCTCTCGCCGCGATAAAGCACCAGCTCCTGACCGAAATAGCGAACCGCCAGCGGCTTGTTCGTGACTTCCTTGCTTTCTGCCGCCAGAAACCATCCGCGCGGATAGGTAAAAGGGCCCAGCCCGTAATCTTGTGTTCCCGCCATGACTCACTCCCAACGTCCAACGGTCATGCGAACTACACCTCATTGCACTTGAAAGCGCAAAACCCATTCTGAAGCAGGCATAATTGTGTGATCGCGTATATTACTGTTATTGTAGTTACGCATCTTGTCAATTCATACTTGTCTTGGTTGTGTTTGCGTCGTCATAATCGCCAATTTGAAATAACCCTTCATTTTCAAAGGTTAATCTCAGACCAAGCCTCATGTGCTCACAAGACCATGTATTCAGCAGACCTTTTCGACGCATATGAACAGTCACATTTGCGTATAACCCGGCTTCCAGATTGCGCGTCCCTTCTGCCAGCAGCCATGAAAAAGGCCGCTGCGAAATCACAGCGGCCTGAACTTTCAAGACTATTCGGCAGGGCCGGTAATACGCGCCAGACGGGCATCGTATTTGGGGGTTGCTATTGACCAGGACACCTCGACATCCTGCACCCCTTCCAGCTTTCGCACCCTGCCCCGGATAAGCCGGTCGGCGGCCTCGACAGAGGTGATCAGGGCAGTGGCCAAAAGGCTGTAGCGCCCCATCATCAACACCACCGAACCGATCTCGGGAATATCGGCCAGAGCCTTGGCCACCGACTGAACATGCGACGGATTGGCCTTGATCCCCATCATCACCAGATTGGGCGATCCGGCCATGCGATAGTCGGTAACCACCGTAAACTGGATCATCCGGCTGCTTTGCAGACGGCGCAGTCGGGTGCGGATCGTGCCTTCAGTGACACCCAGCTCGCTCGCCACCTGACGGTTCGAGACACGGGCATCGCGACTGAAGGTCTCGATGATACGGTGATCCAGTTCGTCCAGTGCAGGCTTGGTCATAGCGGGGCCACGTTGAATTCGAACTTCACAACATCATAGACCACACCGGCATCCAGATCCGAGATGCCCTGGATGTGGGCCACGTGGTCGGCGAGGAAGACAGCAATCTCGTCAAACGACTTCATCGCCACCAGAAGCTCCATGTCGAAACGGCCCGTGACCATGTTGATCGAGAACACTTCGGGAAGAGCGGCCAGTTCCGCCGCCACAGCATCCACGTCACGTCCCGTGACCTTGATACCGACAGCCAGAAGCAGTTCATAACCATGGGCCGCAAAGTCGGATACCGCCACCACCTTCATGGCACGGTTTTCTTCCAGACGCTTGATACGGCTAGAGACCGTGGCAGCGGTTACACCCAACCTTTCGGCAATCTCGAGGTTGGTTGCACGACCGTTCTCGCGCAAGATGTCAATGATACCGGTCTCGAGATCATCGAGGGTGGCCCCTGTACCATCGTTGCTTTCGCGTATCTGCATTCTACTCCGCCGTGTGGCCAGTTTTCCACTAACGGTCATAAAGCGTTCTTTGTGAAATTGCGATCATGCGACCTATGAAACCAAGGATTTCGCAGCCCTACGGCCGGAAAACACGCAATCAGCGACTGACAGACCGCTGACATACAGATTCGAACATATCCCGATAGCCGTGCGACCACCGGCGTAAAGACCCTTGATGGGTGCGCCATCCACCGCGCGGACCTGACCGGTTTTCTCGTCTACCGACAGCCCGCCAAGGCTCAGGGTCGATAGCGGCAACAACGGCGCATCAATCGAGACATTGATGGCGTAATAGGGCCCTGCCCCCAAGGCCGCAGCATCCGTGCCGCGCTTGTTGAACGGATCGGCGGCCTCGCCGCGTGCTGCCGCATCATGGGCCGATACCGCCGCAAGAAAGTTCTCTTCGGATACACCCAGCTTACGCGCCAGAGACTTGAGGCTGGACGCCTTCTTTGCGGGCATCAGCATGGACATGAGGGCCGGCCATTTCTGGAAATCCAGCACATCCTTGGCACTGGCCTCGGCACGGGCCTGTTTGATCAGGGCCCGATCCAGAATAATCCAGGCCTTGCCGTCACGCCCCTCGCACATAGCCTTGCCGATAGCCGCGCCATAAAGGGTCTCGTCGACAAAACGGTTGCCATCCGAATTGACCATCGGACCGCGCGCCCAGCTATAGGGCGGATTGATGAAACGCCACGCCGAGATGCGCTCCATGCCTTCGGTGGCTCCGCCCACCGTCATGCCCAGCGCCACGCCGGAACCGTCATCGCAGGGCGTCCCCAGTGGCAGCCCCTTCAGATAGTCCGGCGAGAAATGACGCACCATGGCGCGGTTGAAAATATGCCCGCCCGCCGTCAGCACCACACCGCGACCGGCCCGCAGATAAAGCGCCTTGCCATGCGCCGCCATCAAGGCCGCAGCCTTGTTCGTCAGCTTGACAACCTTCGCATCAAACCATGCCGCCCCCGGCCATGTGCGCGGGATCGAGGACAGTTTGGCGATCCGGATTTGCAGCTTGCGCCACGTTTCCAGATGCGGACTGTCCGTCGGGATACGCCGCGCCTTGACGCCGACCACAGCGCCCTGCCCATCCTTGATCAGGGCTTCGACAATGGTTTCGGCATAGAGGTCTACACCCTTTGCCGCTGCCGCTTCTTTTAGCGGCTGATAGAAGGCCCGCCCGAAACCAACGGCTTCGCCGCCTTTCGATTCCATATTCACACGGTGACCGCGCGCCGCAGGCTTGATCTTGTCGGCATAGCGTTGTGCCAGCGAACTGTCGGAGTGATAGAGGAAATAGGCCGTCGGCGGGAACGAGGTCTTTTTGGCATAGAGCCTCGGATTAAAGCCCACGCCATGGCTTTCCAGCCAGTCATGATCCGCCGCACTGCCCTTGCAGAAACGCATCAGGGCTTCATCGGAGACGACACCGCCCGCCTCGATCTTCAGATAGTCGAACATGGCCTGCACGCTGTCCTCGACACCGGCCGCCTTTTGGGTCGCCGTGCCGCCGCCTGCATAAAAGACACCGCCATTGATCACCGTAGCGCCGCCGCCGCTCGCACGGTCCAGCGCAATTACAGACAGGCCCGATCCGGAAGCTTCCAGCGCCGCACAGACCCCCGCCCCGCCATAACCGACAACGATAACGTCGGCTGTGGCACTCCATGCGCTTTCAGCCACAGCGCCCGCATCGACAGCAGGCTGGATTTGCGACGGCCACCAGTCAGGAAAATTCATCTCTGCCCCCCGGCACTTTCTGAGCCACGCGCCTCGCTGCGCACGCCTTAACATTTATGTTCGTTTTTTAGATCAAATAAATTACGCAAAATCGCCCAAAAAGAGTCAAAACTGGTTATTTTTGCGCATTTGTCTGTTTACAGAACCACGTTTTCATAGCTTCATTCCTGTACCAGCCCATCAAGAGGCAGGGGAGGAAACCATGACCAACGCCATCACACGGGCGACGTGCGTCTTCGAGCCATCTGGTAAGCGCTCGGCCTATATCGTCCTGTCCATTCTCGTCACAATCGGGCTGTGCGCCGTTGCAGCCGGCATCCTCAGTCCGGCTGTCGCCAAGTCCGCCCAACCCTATGCCGAGGTTTCAGCCATGCGGATTATATCGACAGCGATCCATCAGGCCTAAGCGCCAGCCTGAAACCCGGGCCTAGAAACATTAAAGCCGGAGGATGAGCACTCATCCTCCGGCTTTTTATATGCTTCAGGCAGTTTCCCGGGCCTTCAACATATCCAGTGCCACATCGACAATCATGTCTTCCTGACCACCGACCATGCGGCGGCGGCCCAGTTCGACAAGAATGTCCTTGGTGGAAAGTCCGTAATCCTCGGCGGCCTTTTCGGCGTGGCGCAGGAAGGACGAATAGACCCCTGCATAACCCAGGCTCAGCGTTTCGCGGTCTACGCGGACCGGACGGTCCTGCAGTGGACGCACAATGTCCTCGGCAGCATCGATCAGGGCGCTGACATCGCAACCGTGGTTCCAGCCCTTGCGGTCGGCAGCGGCGATAAAGACTTCCAGCGGCGCATTCCCTGCCCCCGCCCCCATGCCCGTCAGGCTGGCATCGATACGCACCGCACCGCACTGGGCCGCGACGATCGAGTTGGCCACACCCAGAGACAGGTTGTGGTGGGCGTGCATACCGCGCTCTGTTTCCGGCTTGAGGACGCGCTCATAGGCTTCGAAGCGGGCCTTGACGCCATCCATGTCCAGCGCACCGCCGCTGTCGGTCACATAGACGCACTGCGCGCCATAGGATTCCATCAGCAGAGCCTGTTGCGCCAAAGCATCCGGCTCGATCATGTGGCTCATCATCAGGAAGCCGGACACGTCCATACCCAGATCACGCGCCATGCCGATATGCTGCTTGGACACGTCGGCCTCGGTGCAGTGAGTGGCCACGCGCACCGAGCGCACACCCAGATCATAGGCGCGTTTCAGTTCTTCGACCGTGCCAACACCCGGCAGGATCAGGGTGGTCAGAACCGACTGTTCCAGTACCTCGGCAACCGCTTCCAGCCATTCCCAGTCGGTGTGTGCGCCAAAGCCGTAGTTAAAGCTGGCACCAGACAGGCCGTCGCCGTGTGCGACCTCGATGGCCGACACACCGGCGCGATCCAGCGCGCGGGCAATGTCGCGTACCTGATCCAGACCATACATGTGACGGATGGCGTGCATACCGTCGCGCAGGGTCACGTCCTGAATATAGAGACGGTCTTTATTGACGTCGAAGCCCATTATGCGGCCTCCTTCTCTTGGCGCTTGGCGGCCAAAAGCTCGCCCGTGGCCTTGGCCGCTGCGGTCATGATGTCGAGATTGCCGGCATAGGGCGGCAGATAGTCGCCCGCGCCTTCGACCTCGAGGAAGATCGAGGTCTTGATGCCTTTGAACTGGCCACGGCCCGGAATGGTCAGCGGGTTATTGTCGCCATAGCGTTCGAACTGGACCTGCTGCTTCAAGCGATAACCCGGCACATAGGCGCTGACCTTGGCCACCATGGCCTCGACCGAGGCGCGGATGGTGTCCTCGTCAGCACCGTCCGACAGGGTGAAGACCGTGTCGCGCATAATCATCGGCGGCTCGGCAGGGTTCAGAATGATGATGGCCTTGCCCTGTTCGGCACCGCCGACCTTCTCAATCGCGCGGGCGGTCGTGCGGGTGAACTCGTCGATATTGGCGCGGGTGCCCGGACCTGCCGAACGCGACGACACCGAAGCGATGATCTCCGCATAGCGCACATTGGAAACCTGACTGACCGCCGCCACCATCGGAATGGTCGCCTGACCACCGCAGGTGACCATATTGACGTTACCGCTATCAAGGTTCTCGTCACCATTCACCGCAGGCACCACAAACGGGCCAATTGCCGCCGGTGTCAGATCGACCACCAGCTTGCCGTCGGCACGCAGACGCGCATCGTGGTCCTTGTGGGCATAGGCCGAGGTGGCATCGAACACGACGCCGATCTCGGCATAGACATCGGATGCGACCAGACCGTCTAGCCCTTCATGGGTGGCGAACACGCCGTGGGCGCGGGCGCGGGCCAGGCCTTCAGACGCCGGATCGACCCCGACCACGGCGGCCAGTTCCAAATTCTTCGGATAGCGGATCAGCTTTTCCATCAGATCCGTGCCGATATTGCCCGATCCAATGATCGCGCACTTAATCTTGCTCATGCTTATCCCCTAACGGAAGCGGGCGGCACAGCGCCCCACCCCGTCCAACTCCATTTCGAACTCGTCGCCCGCCACGGCATCGGCCAGCGGCACCAGCGACCCCGACAAGATCACATCGCCAGCATCCAGCGTGACGCCATAGGCCCCCAGCGTATTGGCCAACCACGCCACCGCCGTCAGCGGCGATCCCTGCACTGCCGAGCCATAACCTTCGGACAGGAACTGGCCGTTCTTCTTCACCACCACCTTGAGGTTGGGCAGGTCCAGCGTCGCCGGATCGGTATGTTCATCCCCCAGCACAAACACCCCGCACGAGGCATTGTCGGCCACCGTATCGACGATGGCGATTTTCCAGTCGCGGATGCGGCTATCGACCACCTCGAAACAGGCCACGACCTTTTCGGTGGCGGCCAGAACATCTACCTCGGTGACACCCGGCCCCTTCAGCGGGGCCTTGAGGACAAAGGCGATCTCAGCCTCGGCACGCGGCGCAATCAGCTTGTGGGCGGCAATATCGATATCGCCCTCCACCAGCATCCGGTCGGTCATGAAACCGAAGTCCGGCTGGTCGACGCCCAGCATGTCCTGCACCACCTTGGAGGTGACGCCGATCTTCTTGCCGATGACCTTTTCGCCCTCGGCCGTGCGGCGCTTCATCACCTCCAGCGAAATGGCATAGGCGTCATCGATGGTCAGGGACGCATCCTGTTCAATCAGAGGCGCGATCACATGGCCGCCTCGCAAGGCGGCGTGCAGCTGATCGGCAAACTGTTGATGCTTGCTCATAGATAGCGTCCGTCCTGATAGATCAACGGCTGGACCTCACCGGCCACGCGCACTTCGCGCACCGCGCCGATGACGATGGTGTGGGTGCCATAGGTGACCAGACGATCGACCTCGCAGCCGACCACGGCCTGAGCATCGGCAAGAGCGGGCAGGCCCTGAATATCGTCAGCCCACTGCCCCACACCGAAGCGCAGTTCTCGGGCCATCTGGCCACCAAAGGCGGAGGCCACATCACGGTGATGGTTGCCCAGCAGGTTCACATTAAATTTTGCGCCGATAAACAGACTGGCATGGATGCCGGTCTGGCGATTGACGCAGACCAGCAACGACGGTGGCGACATCGACAAGGATGTCACCGACGTTGCCGCCATACCGACCGCACCGCCATCGCGACTGCGGGCCGAAACCACGGCCACCGCAGAGGCCAGACGCCGCATGGCATCTTTCAGACCACCCGACAGATCATGGTTCATGGCTGGCTCACCCACGCAGGAACTCTAGGCTGTAGCGGTTGAACTCTTCGGTGCGCTCGACCTGCACCCAGTGCCCCACCTTGTTAAAGGTAATGAAACGGGCGTCTTCACAGTCCTCGAGGAAATAGTTGATCCCCGTCAACGGCATGAAGGTGTCGTTGAAACCCCAGAAACCGAGGATCGGCATCTTCAACTCGCCAAGACGCGGACTAAGATTGTGCGTCTTCATACGGGCCAGCACATCCTTGGGCTGGGTCTTAGCCACCTCGAAACGCTCTGCCACCAGTTGGTCGGTGATGTGCACCGGATCAAACACAAGGCTCTCGGCCAGACGGCGCTGGTCGGCAGGGCCGAACTCGGGGCTACCGAAGGTGCTCTTCATATTCGCAATGCCCGGCATGGCGAAATAGATCGGCAGTTCTTCGATACAGCCCGGCGACATCAGGATCAGACGATCCACCATATCTGCGTGGTCCAGCCCCATCTGGATGGCGATACCGCCGCCCAGCGAGTTACCCACCAGTGTCGCCTTCTCAACGCCGTGCGCCTTCAAGGCTTCGACAATCGTGTCGGTGAACAGGTGCAGCGTATAGTCGATGTTTTCCGGCTTGGACGATGCGCCATAGCCGATCAGGTCCGGCAGGATGACGCGGTAACCGGCATCCACGAACGCATCGACGTTCTGGCGGAAGTTCGACAGGCCAGAAGCCCCCGGCCCGCTACCGTGGAGAAACACCACAGCAGGGCCAGAACCGGCTTCCTGAATACAGATCTCATAGCCACCGGAAATCTGGTGGACCGTGCGGGTAACAGTCGCGCGGGTCATGGCTGCCTCACATGAACATGAAGGACGGGGCTTGGCCCGAACGGGTACCGATCACGTCTGCCGCACCATTGCCCGGATCATTGGCGACGTGCTGGCGGGCGGCGTGCAGGTCCAGCCACGGCTGGATCAGCGGGCTGTGCATATAGATGGCACGACCACCTAGCAGCGGCAGCAGCGCATCGACGATCTCGGCACAGCGACGCGCGACGGTCGAAGACTGGTAACGGAAACGCGCACGCTCTTCCATCGTCACCTCTTCGCCGGCGACCGAACGGCCATAAAGCACATCCATATTGCGCGTGAGGACGGTTTCCATCTCGTCCACCTCGGCATAGCCGCGAGCGATCGCGCCTTGCAGCAGCGGATCAGCCTTGGACGCCTTGCCGGTATTGGTCGAGATACGGCTTTCCATAATCTTGGTGGCACCGTCCAGAGCCGCAATCGTGGTCCCCAGCGCCGAGGTCGAAACCAGACGCAGGAACACCTGCGCCCACGGCAGACGATACAGCGGGCCGTCATTCTCGACCTGACCCGGATTGGTGCAGAAGAAGCCGTCAGCCGATTTGTGCGTGCGATATTCCGGCACAAAGGCATCCTCGACGACAATGTCCTGACTGCCCGTGCCCTGAAGGCCGAACGTGTACCAGGCATCTTCGATACGATAGTCGCTACGCGGCAACAGGAAGGTGCGCATATCCGGCGGATCACCGGCATTGAGCGGCGGGATCATCGCGCCCAGCAATACCCAGTTGCAATGTTCCGAGCCGGACGAGAAGCCCCAGTGGCCCGACAGCTTGAAGCCACCTTCGACACGCTCGACCTTGCCCACCGGCTGATAGGACGACGACACCAGAACCGTATCGTCCTCGCCCCAGACATCGACCTGCGCCTGATGCGGGAACAGGGCGATTTCATAGGGGTGGCCACCAACCACACCGAACACCCAACCCGTCGACATACAGCCCTGCGACAGCAGTTTCTGCACCTCGAAGAAGACGTTCGGTTCCATTTCATAACCGCCCCAGCGTTTCGGCTGGAGAATCCGGAACAGGCCTGCCGCTTCGATTTCACGAATCGTCTCGGTCGGGACGCGGCGCTCGGCGGTGCATTGCACAGCGCGCGAACGGATGGCCGGGATCAGGGCGCGGGCGCGCTCAATCAACTCTGCCGGTGTCGGGATTGAGGCCGCAGCCTCGTTTTTGCGGGCTGCCACAGGTGCAGAGTTATCGACCATCTGGCTTGCATCCTTCTGCTAAAAAGCGGATAGAACTTTCATATTGCGTAAAAAGAGTTATTGTTTAATACGCAAATCGTCAAGCGAGCGTTCGGCACAAAAATCAGTCGAATGCACAAACGGGGAGGTTCGACGCATGGCCGTAAGCTCTTTGGGATATATTGTGGTGGAGGCGACGGATCTCGACCGCTGGCGCAGCTTCGCCGTCGAGTTTCTGGGCATGATGGAAGCCCCGTCAGCCAATCCCGACGTCGCGCTTTTCCGTATCGATGACCGCCCTTACCGATTCTGGATCCAGAAGGGCGAACAGGATCGTTTTGTCGCCCCCGGTTGGGAATTTGCCGACAAGGCCGCATTTGACGCCGCCGTCGCAGCCCTGAAGGTTGTCGGTCGCCCTGTCGAACACGTCGATGTGCTGGAAGCTCGCGCCCGCCAGACCTATGAAATCGTGCGCTCGACCGATCCGGACGGCCACGCCTTCGAAATCTACCACGGTCGTTTCGTTGACTATGCCCCGTTCAGCTCGCAAGCGGGCACCAGCGGCTTTGTCACCGGCGACAATGGCGACTTGGGCATGGGCCACGTCGTCCTGACCGCTCCGAGCTTCGAGACGGTGCACGAATTCTACAAGTCTGTTCTGGGCTTCAAGGACACCGATCTGGGTCGCTTCTACCTGCAAGGTGGTGGCCGTGAAGATCCGGGCGTCGGCTTTGCCTTCATGCATGCCACCAATGGCCGCCACCACAGCTTGGCTCTGGGCGAGATGCCGGAAAGCCCCAATGGTGCCGTGCACATCATGCTCGAAGTCAAGGAACTGGCCGATGTCGGCCGCGCCTATGACCGCGCGCTCAAGAGCAAGGGTGCCATTCCGATCTCGGCGACGCTGGGCCAGCACGTCAATGACAAGATGATCTCATTCTACGTCCAGACCCCCGGCGGTTTCGATCTCGAATACGGCTGGAACGGTCTGGTAATCGACCCGCAAACATGGGTGCCCACCACCAGTATGGCGGTGAGTGCATGGGGCCACAAATGGGCCTGGGAGGCCGAGGACTAGGTTATGGCTGACAAGCGTATGACGATCGACGACATCGTCGACCAACTCGAAGACGGTATGACTATCGGTCTGGGTGGCTGGGCTACCCGCCGCAAGCCGATGGCTCTGGCGCGTGCCATTGCCCGCTCCAAGCTCAAAGACCTGACGCTCATGACCTATGGCGGTCCTGACATCGGGATTCTGGCCGCCTCGGGTAAGATCAAAAAGCTGATCTTCTCGTTCGTCAGCATGGACCAGATTCCGCTGGACCCGCATTTCCGTGCGGCGCGTCAGGCCGGTGGCTTTGACATCCTCGAACTGGATGAAGGCCACTACCAGATGGCCCTGATGGCCGCCGCCATGCAGGTGCCGTTCATGGCCACCCGCATCGGTCTGGGCACCGATCTGATCAAACAGCCGGAACTGTCCAAAACCGTCACCAGCCCGTTTGACGATGGTGAAACCTTGGTGGCCGTACCCGCCATTCCTCTGGATGCCGCCCTGATCCACGTTCACCGTTCGGACGAGCGCGGCAATGTGCTGACCTTGTCGCCCGATCCTCTGTTTGACGAGATTCTCGCCCGCGCCGCCAAGCGCACCTTTGTGACGACCGAGAAACTGGTCACGACGGCCGAACTGGATATGCGCGCCAATAGCCGCTTCAACATTATCGACCGCGCCCTTGTGGCCGGTGTGGCCGAGGTGCCTTTCGGTGCCCATCCGACCAGCGCCGAGCCGGACTACCACATCGATATGGAGCATCTGAAAACCTACTGCGATGCGGCCACCTCGCCAGAGCTTCTGTCCGAATACCGCCAGCGTTTCGTGGACGTACCGCACGAAACCTATGTCGCCGCAGTTGGCGGTGTCGATGCCATCCGCGCCCTGCGCAAACCGGCTTATTAAGGGGTTCTGGAAATGTCTTATTCCTTGGCCGAACTGATGATTGCCGCCGCGGCCCAATGCTGGGCCGATGATGGCGAGATCATGGGCACGGGCATTGGCCCCCTGCCCCGCATTGCCGCAGGTGTCGCAAAGACCCTGTACAACCCCGACCTGATGACCACGGACGGCGAGTGCTTCTACACCACCGAACCGCTTGGGCCGGGCCTGTCCAGCACCGATTTCGAGATCGAAGGCTGGATTCCCTATCAACGCGTCTTCACCACCCTGTGGAGCGGCAAGCGTCATTCCATGGTGGCTCCTGTGCAGATGGACCGTTTTGGCCAGACCAATATCAGCGTCATCGGCGACCACAAGAAACCCAAGTCCGCCATGCTTGGCGCGCGTGGATTCCCCGGTAACACCACCTGTCACCTGAACAGCTTCATCTTCACCAGCCACAGCAAACGCGCCTTTGTGGCTGGCGAGGTGGACTATGTCTGCTCGCCCGGTTTCAATCCGTCCCGCTATCCGGACGGCAAGGTGCCAAACTGGCTGGATCTGGGGCGCATCATCACCAATCTGTGCGTGATGGATTTCGGCGGTCCCGATCGCGCCATGCGCGTGATCTCGCTGCACCCCGGTGTGACCTTCGAGGAGGTTCAGGACAATACGGGCTTTGAGCTGGCCCGTCTGGAGAACCTTCCGGTCACGCCCGCACCGACCGAAGCCGAACTGGCCGCCATGGCCAAGATTGATCCGAAGAACATCCGCGCAAAGATGATCAAGGACAATCCAGCAGGCGTAAGGGGCTAATATCATGGACCTGCACAGCTTTGCCGACCCGCGTCAGGCTGATGTGGTTTACGAGACCGACACGCCCGTCCTCTACGAGGTCAAGGGTCACGTGGCGGTCATCACCATGAACCGCCCGACCTTTAACAACGCCCAGAACAGCCAGATGACCTATGCGCTGGACGCTGCCTTCAAACAGGCGGTGGACGACGACAATGTCAGGGCCATTGTTCTGGCGGGCGCGGGCAAGCATTTCTCTGCAGGTCATGACATCGGCACCCCTGGGCGCGACGTCACCGAAACCTTTGATCGCGCGCATCTGGTGGCCGACCACACCAACAAGCCCAAGGCCGAGTTCCTCTATACCCGCGAACACGAGGTCTATCTGGGTATGTGCCGCCGCTGGCGCGACATCTCCAAGCCGACCATCGCGGCGGTTCAGGGGGCCTGTGTTGCGGGCGGCCTGATGCTGGCATGGGTGTGCGATTTCATCGTCGCCACCGATGATGCCTTCTTCCAGGACCCTGTGAACCGCATGGGTATTCCGGGCGTCGAATATTTCGCCCACGGGTTCGAACTGCCGCCGCGCATTGCCAAGGAATTCATCATGCTGGGTGAGCGTATGCCCGCCGAACGCGCATGGAATTTCGGTATGGTGAACCGTCTGTCCACGCGTGAAAAACTGATGGACGACGTGATGGCCATGGCCAACGAACTGGCCACCCGCCCGCGTCTGGGCAACTGGCTGACCAAACAGGCGCTGAACCATGTCGAGGACCTGCGCGGCAAGCGCACGGCGATGGATGCGGTCTTCCACATGCACCATTTCGCCCACGCCCAGAGCGATCTGGTCATGGGTCACAATCTGGGCGGCATGGATGCCAAATCCATGGCAGCGGCCAATAAGGCCCAAGCGGCCAAGTCGGGGGAATAGGTCGTGGCGGGGGGGAATATTTCTACAGCACTGACCGAGCGTCTCGGCTGCCGCGCACCGATCATCCAGACGGCTATGGGCTGGGTTGCCGAACCATCGCTGGTCATCGGCAGCGTCGAGGCAGGCGCCTTCGGTTTCCTCGGTGCCGCCGTCATGACACCGGACGAGGCCCGCGCCAAAATCCTTGAAGTCCGCAACGGCACCGACAAGCCGTTCGGCGTGAACTTCCACATGTTCCAGCCGGGCGCAGACCAGATCGTCGAGACGATCCTCGCCAACAAGGACCAGATCCGCGCCGTCTCTTTCGGCCGTGGTCCCGATGCCAAGATGATCGGCCGTTTCAAGGATGCCGGTATCCTCTGCATCCCCACGGTCGGTGCCGTAAAACACGCGCAAAAAATGGAGCAACTGGGCTGTGACATGGTCACGGTTCAGGGCGGCGAAGGCGGCGGCCACACAGGCTCGGTCCCCAGCACCATCCTGCTGCCCCAGGTCCTCGACACCGTGAAAATCCCTGTCGTTGCCGCAGGTGGCTTTGCCGATGGTCGTGGACTGGCGGCGGCCCTGTCGTTTGGCGCGGTCGGTATCGCCATGGGCACGCGTTTCCTGATGACGCAGGAAAGCCCCGTCCATGCGCAGGCCAAGGCCAGCTACCTCAAGGCAGGCACCGACCAGATCATCGTTTCAACGAAGCTGGACGGCATTCCCCAGCGCCTGATCCGCACGCCGCTGATGGACCGTATCGAAAAGTCCGGCCCGCTTTCAATGTGGCTGCGCGCCTTCGAGGCCGCCATGATTATGAAGCGCCAGACAGGGGCCAGCTTTGGCGACCTGCTTAAAAGCGCAAAGGGCATGACCGGCCATGGCGAACAGCCGCTGAAACAGGCCCTGATGGCCGCCACCATGCCGACCCTGATCCAGAAGGCCGTCGTCCACGGCGACGTCAAGGACGGTGTTCTGGCCACGGGTCTTGTCGGTGGCCGTCTCAACGAAATCCCGACCTGCCGTGAGTTGGTTGACCGCACCATAGCCGAGGCACTGGCCCGCATGGATGCCGTCGCCGCCTTGCGTCCCTGATTTAACTTTTATCGCGAGTTCCCAGATGCCCATTACCCTGAGCGTCAAAGACCGGATCGCCGAAATCGTTTTCGACCATCCACCGGTCAACGCCTTTGATTCCGATATGTGGTGCGCCCTGCCCGGTATCATTCTTGAGGCCGGTTCGCGCGAAGACGTGAACGTGGTGCTGATCCGCGCCGAGGGCCGTGGCTTTTGCGGCGGCGTGGACATCAAGGAGATGCAGGCCCACCCCGAGCGCATCGTCAAACTGAACCGCGGCAATTACGAAACCTTCAAGGCCGTGCGCGATTGCCCCGTTCCGGTCGTGACTGAGGCCCACGGCTTTGTCATTGGCGGCGGCATCGGCATTTGCGGCGCGTCGGATACCGTGATCGCGTCCGATGACTGCTTCTTCTCGCTGCCCGAGATTGACCGTGGCGCCATGGGCGGCGCCTCGCACCTGTCGCGCATGTTCCCGCTGCATGTCGTGCGCGCCGCCTTCTTTACCGGAGGCCGCATTACGGCACAGGACGCATGGCGTCTGGGCGGCATCCACAAGGTCGTCACCCGCGAGGAACTGGCTGGCGAGGCCCGCACCTTTGCCGCCATCATCGCCGCCAAGAGCCGCACCGCACTTCTGCTGGCCAAGCAGGCGCTGAATGGACTCGAGGCCCGCGACGTCGATCACGGCTACCGTTTCGAGCAGGGCTTTACGCTGGAAATGTATATGCACGAGGACAGCCAGAAGGCCCGCGACGCCTTTGTCGATGGCGGCAAGACGGCGAAATACTGATGGAGCTGTCCTACACCCCCGAACACGACGCCTTCCGCGCCGAGGTGCGTGAATGGCTGGCGCAAAACGTCCCTGCCGAACCGTTGGAGCATTTCGACGCCACCCGCGAAGGTTTCGAGGCCCACCGCGCATGGGAAGCCACCCTCAAATCCGGCGACTGGGGCATGGTCACATGGCCCAAGGAATACGGCGGTCGTGGCCTTGATCTGATCAGCTGGCTGATCTTCGAAGAAGAATATTACCGCGCCGGTTCCCCCGGTCGCGTGAACCAGAACGGCATCTTCCTTCTGGGCCCAACCCTGATCGAGTTTGGCACCCACGAGCAGAAGTCGCGCTTCCTGCCGCCCATGGCCTCCGGTGATGAAATCTGGGCGCAGGCATGGTCGGAGCCGCAAGCCGGTTCGGACCTTGCGGGCGTTCGCGCCACCTGTGTTCAGGACGGCGACGACTATATCCTCAATGGCCACAAGATCTGGTCTTCGCGCGCCGTGTTCGCAGACTGGGCGTTCGGCCTGTTCCGCACACCCGGCACCGAGCGCCACAAGGGCCTCAGCCTGATCTTCTTCCCGCTGAATGCCGAGGGCGTCACCGTCAACGCCATTCCCAAGATGAACGGCCACGTCGGCTTTGCGGAAATCTTCCTCGAGAACGTGCGCGTTCCGACCTTCAACCGTCTGGGTGACGAGGGTCAGGGCTGGCACATCTGCATGGCCACCGCCGGTTTCGAGCGCGGCCTGATGCTGCGCTCGCCTGCCCGTTATCAGGTCGCCGCTGCCAATCTTGCCGCCCTGTACCAAGCCCGCAAAGACCAATGCGATCCGTCCATCGAGGCCGAGGTCGTCAAGGCATGGATGAATGCCGAGGCCTATGCCCTCAACATCTATGCCACCGCCAGCCGCCTGATGAGCGGCGGTAAGATCGGGCCGGAAACCAGCACCAACAAGATCTTCTGGTCGGAACTGGACATCCACCTGCACGACACGGCGCTTCGCATCCTCGGCCCCGAAGCCGAGTTTACGGCACCGCCCGCCATCGAGGGCCAGCCTCTCTGGATCGACGATTACATCTTCGCCCTCGCTGGCCCGATCTATGCCGGTTCCAACGAGATTCAGCGCAACATCATCGCCGAGCGCATGCTCGGCCTGCCGAGGTAGGGCGCAATGGACTTCACCCTTTCCGAAGACCAACTGATGTTCGTAGAGGCCGCCCGCACGGTGCTGGCTGATACCTGCGACACCCTGCGTTTGCGCAAGATGCTGGAGCGCAAAGATGCGTTCGATCAAGACCGCTGGAACGCCGTGGTCGAGACCGGCCTGACGGTTGTTTTGCTACCCGAGGCCGCTGGTGGTCTTGAGTTGGGCGCGCTCGACTTTGCCCTGATTGCCGAGGCGGCTGGCTATTATCTATTGCCCGAACCGCTAGTGGAAAGCGCAGGGGTTGCCGCGCCTCTGCTGGCTGCGGTTTCGCCTGCGTCGGATTACCTGTCCGATCCGTCCAAGCGCATCGCCATTGCCCACCCGATCAATCCGGTCGTGGCTGATGCCGACATCGCCGACGCCATCCTGCTGAACCACAATGGCGCGACGCACCTGCTGAACCCGTCGCAGGTCACCCTGACCCGCGTGGACAGCATCGACCCGTTCCGCCGCCTGTTCAAAGTGGACTGGACGCCGGACCGTGCCACCCAGATTTCCGACCGTGCAGAACTGTGGGATCAGGCCTTTGATCGCGCCGCCCTGTTCAGCGCCGCCCAAGGTCTGGGACTGGCCCAACGCGCTGTCGATCTAGCCGTCGAATACGCCAAGGAACGCCAGCAGTTTGGCAAGCCGATTGGCACCTATCAGGCGGTCAAGCACCATCTCGCCTCGGCCCAGACCAGGATCGAGTTCGCCCGTCCGGTTCTGCATGCCGCCGCCGCGGGCCTTGGCAATAACGACATCTTCAGCCGCGCCCGCATCAGTCAGGCCAAGCTGGCCTGTCTGGAAGCCGCCGACTACGCCTCGCGCGCCAGCCTGCAGGTCCATGGGGCCATGGGCTACAGCTACGAGGTCGATGTCCACCTCATCCTCAAACGTGCGCTGGGCCTGACCTATAGCTGGGGCGAACCCGCCCTGCACCGCGCCCGCGTTTCCGAGCGTATTTTCAACCGACCCGTCGGGCCGGACCAAACCTTTGCATCCGAGGTCGCCTGATGGCCGAAGCCTATATTATCGACGCTGTTCGCACCCCCACCGGCCGTAAAAAAGGTTCGCTGGCCGAGCTTCATCCGGCCGATCTGGCCGCACATCCGATCAAGGCGCTGATGGAGCGCGTGGGTGTGGATGCCGGACTGGTGGATGACGTGATCTGGGGCTGCACCGACACTATCGGCGGTCAGGCAGGCGATATTGCCCGCACCGCATGGCTGTGCGCGGGCCTGCCCGAACACGTCCCCGGCGTGACCATCGACCGCCAGTGCGGCTCGTCGCAACAGGCCATCCATTTCGCCGCCCAAGGCATCCTGTCCGGCACGCAGGACATGGTTGTGGTTGGCGGCAGTCAGGCCATGAACCGTATCCCGATCTCGGCGGCCATGCTGGTCGGCCCGCAGTTCGGCTTTGAAGAACCCTTCCGTGGGGCCAAGGGCTGGGATGCCCGTTATGGCGACGAAGAGGTCAACCAGATCCGCTCGGCGGAAATGATCGCCAACAAATGGGGTCTGACCCGCGAAGCCATGGAAGCCTTCGCCGTCGCCTCGCACCAGCGCGCCCAGCATGCCACCGAACAGGGCTGGTACACCCGCGATATCGCCCCTCTCGAAGACCTGTCGCACGACGAAACCATCCGCCCGACCACCACACTGGAAGGTCTGGCCTCGTTGAAAACCGTCAATGAAGGCGGCGTCATCACCGCCGGCGTCGCCAGCCAGAACTGCGACGCCGCCGCCGCCATGCTGATCGCGTCGGAAGCCATGGTGAAGGCTCACGGCCTGAAGCCGCGCGCGCGCATCCACCACATCTCGGTGCGCGCCGATAATCCGGTCTGGATGCTGACCGGCCCGATCCCTGCGACGCAATATGCGCTGCAAAAAGCTGGCATGAAGGTCGAGGATATCGACCTGTTCGAGTGCAACGAGGCCTTTGCCTCCGTGCCGATGGCGTGGATGAAAGAGCTGAATGTTCCGCACGAAAAGCTGAACATCATGGGCGGGGCCATCGCGCTGGGCCATCCCATCGGGGCCACCGGTGTGCGCCTGATGACCAACCTTCTGAACGGCCTCGAGCGCACAGGCGGCCGCTACGGCCTGCAAACCATGTGTGAAGGCGGCGGTCAGGCCAATGTCACCATTATCGAGCGCCTGTAAGCCATGACGAACCCTGCCATCGACATTCCCAACCTGCTCTACACCTATGCCGACCTGTTCGACGCGGGTGATTTTGCCGGGGCGGCCCGTCTGTTCGACCACGGTGCCCTGATGGCCGGAAACACCGAGATCAGGGGCGAAGACGCCATCGTCGCCATGTGGAACAAGACGGTGCATCTGTATGCCGACGGCACACCGCGCACGCGCCACCTGACCACCAATCCGCGCATCCAGTTGTCAGACGATGGTCAGACCGCACAGTGCTGGTCGCAATGGACCGTGGTGCAAGCCACCGACAGCCTGCCGCTACAGATCGTGGCCACCGGTCGCTATCACGACCGGCTGGCCATCATCGACGGGGCGTGGCGCTTTCTTGAGCGCCGCTATCTCCAGATCGACTTCATGGGCGACGTAAGCGCCCACCTTCAAATGTCAAAACCTGCCGGGGACGTATAACCTATGGGCATCTGCGAAAATCGCGTTGTGATTGTTACCGGCGCGGGTAACGGGCTGGGCAAGGCCTATGCTCTGGAACTGGCCGCACAAGGGGCCAAGGTCGTGGTCAACGATCTGGGCGTCGGCACCCACGGCGAGGACGGTGCCTCCAAGGGTGCCGCCCAACAGGTTGTCGATGAAATCATCGCACTGGGCGGGCAAGCGGTCGCCAATACCGGCGATGTGGCCGACTGGGAAGCCGGCCAGACCATGGTCCAGACCGCCATCGACACCTTTGGTCGTCTGGACGCCGTGGTCAATAATGCCGGTTTCGTGCGCGACCGTATGTTCGTCTCCTGCACGCCCGACGAATGGGACGCCGTCCTGCGCGTCCATCTGCGCGGCCATTTCTGCACCAGCCGCCACGCCGTCGATTACTGGCGCGCTCAACAAAAAGCAGGCAATCCGGTCGATGCCCGCATCATCAACACCACCTCGGGCGCGGGCCTACAGGGCTCGGTTGGTCAGTCGGCCTATTCGGCAGCCAAGGGCGGTATTGCCAGCCTGACACTGGTTCAGGCGGCGGAACTGGCCCGTTATGGCATCACCGCCAATGCTCTGGCCCCCAATGCCCGTACCCGCATGACCGCAACCGGCGGCTTTGACATGAACGCCAAGGACGGCGCGTTCGACGTCTATGCCCCCGCCAATATGGCTCCGCTGGTGGCGTGGCTGTGCAGTGGTCAGTCCGCTCACATTTCGGGTCAGGTCTTCGAGCTGATCGGTGGCCGCATTTTCCTGTCCGAGGGTTGGACCGACAGTCCCTCGCAAGACAAGGGCGCACGCTGGCAGGCGAACGAGCTGGGTCCGGTCGTTGATAAATTAGTGGCCGAACGCGCTGCGGCCAAACCTGTCTGGGGCACCCAAGCATGAGCTTTGTAAACACACCCCCCGCATACCCTGAGGGCCGTGGTTTGCTGAAGGGCAAGACGGCGGTGATTACCGCTGCGGCGGGGACCGGTATCGGTTTCTCGGCGGCCAAGCGGGCGGCTGAAGAAGGCGCGACCTTGGTCATCAGCGACTTCCACGAGCGCCGTCTGGGCGAGGCTGCCGATGCCATCGAGGCGGCGGTTGGCGTGCGTCCGCATACGGTTGTCTGCGACGTGACCAATCAGGCCGATGTGGATCGTCTGCGCGATGAATCGTTTCGGCTGCTGGGCCGTATCGACGTGCTGATCAACAATGCCGGTCTGGGCGGCGAGGTCGATGTCGTGGACATGACCGACGAGCAGTGGGAGCGCGTTCTGGACGTGACCCTGACCTCGGTGTTCCGCATGAGCCGTGCCTTCCTGCCGCTGATGTATGAAGCCAAGTCCGGCGTTATTGTAAACAATGCCTCGGTGCTGGGCTGGCGCGCGCAAAGGGTCAGGCCCACTATGCCGCTGCCAAGGCGGGCGTGATGGCCTTTACCCGTTGCTCGGCGGTGGAAGCCGCCGAACACGGCGTGCGTATCAATGCCGTCTCGCCGTCCTTGGCCATGCACCCGTTCCTCGCCAAGGTCACGACGGACGAGATGCTGGCTGAACTGTCCAAGCGCGAAGCCTTTGGCCGTCCGGCCGAAGTTTGGGAGATCGCCAACATCATGGTGTTCCTCGCCAGCGACCTGTCATCCTATCTGACCGGCGAGGTCATCTCGGCCTCCAGCCAGAGGGCGTAAGATGGGCGTTGTCTTCGATACGCCGGACGCCCTGCTCGGTGCCGAGGGCCGTGACCTCGGCCACACCGAATGGCTGTCGGTCGAACAGGACCGTGTCACCCGCTTTGGCGAGACGACCGGCGACATGCAGTGGATCCACGTTGATCCCGCCCGCGCCAAGGACGGCCCGTTTGGCGGCACCATTGCCCACGGCTATCTGACACTGGCTCTGGTCAACGCCTTCATGCCCGAACTGATCACCGTAAATGGCGTATCGTCGGGCCTGAACATCGGTCTGGACAAGGTGCGGTTTCTGGCTCCGGTCAAGGTCGGCTCGCGCATTCGCGGTGCCGGCGTGATCAGCAAGATCGAGCAAAAAGGCACCGGCGTTCAGGTCACGGTCGATGTGACGGTCGAGATCGAAGGCCACGACAAGCCCGCCTGTATTGCCTCCACCATCAGCCGCTACATTCCTTAAAGGGTTCGCCATGTCGGTATCGCCGCAGAAAATGATCGAAACGGTCGAAGCCTATGTCGCGGCCTTTGAAACCGGCGATGCCGAGGCTGTGGTCCGTCTCTATGCTGCCGATGCCGTGGTGCGTGATCCGGTCGATGCCCAGCCTGTGGTCGGCCACGATGCCATCAGGGCCTTCTATCAAGGCTCCATGAAAATGGGTCCCAAACTGACCCTTCACGGTCCGGTCCGCACCTCGGCCAGCATCGCCGCCTTTGCTTTCAGCGTCGATCTGACCCTGCCCGAGGGGCCGTGCCGGATCGACGTCATCGACACCTTCGAGTTCAACCCCGACGGTCTGGTCCAACAGATGACCGCCTATTGGGGCCCCAACAATATGCATGGTTCTACGGAGTAAATCCTATGCGCGAAGCTGCCATTATCTCCACAGCCCGCACCGGCGTCGGCAAGGCCTATCGCGGGGCCTTGAACAATACCGAGGCCCCTGTCCTGTCGGCCCATGTGATAGATGCCGCGCTGGACCGTGCCGGTCTTGATCCGGCCCGTATCGACGATGTTTACTTAGGCGTCGGCAATCACTGGGGCACCCAGAGCTACAACCTTGGCCGTCTCAGCGTCCATGCCTCCAAACTGCCCGATGAAACCGTGGCGGGCTTTACGCTGGACCGCAAATGCTCGTCGGGCCTGAACGCCATTGCGCTGGCGGCGCGCGGCATCATGACTGACGAGATCGACGCGGCGGTTGCGGGCGGGATGGAAAGCATCTCGCTGACCCTGAACAAGCACATGCCGACCTATCGCAACCGCTCAAAGCGGGTGCTGGAGCATGATCCGCACGCCTATATGGCCATGATCGAAACCGCCGAACTGGTCGCCGACCGCTATGGCGTCAGCCGCGAAGACCAAGACCACTTCGCCGCCCAGAGCCAGCAGCGTGCAGCCGCCGCTCAAGCTGCCGGTCTGTTCAATGACGAGATCGTCCCGCTGACCACCTCCAAGACCCTGTTCGCCAAGACCGGCGAAGAGATTGGCGAGGAAGAGGTCACCCTGTCGTCCGACGAAGGCATCCGTGCCGGCACGACCTATGAGGCACTCGCGGGTCTGAAGCCCGTCTTCAAGGACGGCCAGATCATCAAGGAAGGCCGCCACGTCACCGCCGGCAATGCCAGCCAGTTGTCGGACGGGGCCTCGGCTCAGGTCATTATGGACTTGAAGACCGCCCAGTCTGAAAACCTGCCGGTTCTGGGCATCTATCGCGGCTTCCAGGTCGCCGCCTGCAAGGCCGAGGAAATGGGCATTGGTCCCGTCTTCGCTATCCCCAAACTGCTCAAGCGTGCGGGTCTGAAGATGAGCGATATCGGCCTGTTCGAGATCAACGAGGCCTTTGCCTCTCAGGCGCTCTATTGCCAGCGCCACCTCGACATTGATCCCGCCATCCTCAACGTCAATGGCGGCGGCATCGCCATCGGCCACCCCTTCGGCATGACCGGCTCGCGCCTCGTCGGCCACGCCCTCATCGAGGGCAAGCGTCGCGGCGTAAAATATGTCATCGTTTCCATGTGTGTCGCCGGTGGCATGGGTGCCGCCGGTCTCTTCGAGGTCGCTTGATCGGCCTCGACACAAACGCAAAGGCCCGCCGGATGGCGGGCCTTTTTATGAGGTGCGGGGGCCGTCAGGAGATGCCGGCCCCCTATGCAACTGACGACAGCCCCTCAGCCCGTCGTCAGTGCAATCTCTTTAAAGCTGGCCCGCCTGTTCCAGCACATCGAGGAAGGCCGGACGCTCGCCCCCGCCATGAACCTCCAGCACCGCCCCCGAAACATAGGAGGCTGCATCGGACGCCAGATAGGCCACCGCATCGGCGATCTCGGCGCTACGGCCCAGACGTTTTAGGCCGATATTACGGCTGATGCCTGACTGGGCCTCATGAGTGCCATAGGTCGTCTCGGTCTGTTCGGTTTCGATATAGCCAACCACCACCGCATTGACGCGGATGTTCGGTCCCCATTCATTGGCCAGACTGCGGGTCAGGGCCAAAAGCCCGCCCTTTGCCGCAGCATACACAGACGTTCCCGGCGAAGGACGCAGGGCCGAGACGCTGGAAATATTGATGATGCTGCCGCCATGTTCGACCATGTCGGCATAGACCGCCTGCGATACCCATAACGGGGCCATCAGGTTCAGCCCGACAATCTTTTCGGCAAAGCGCGGCGAGGCAGTACCAGCATTGCTGGGCGGCGAACCACCGGCATTATTCACCACCACACGCACCGGACCGGCCTTGGCGCGGATGTCCGCCACCATCGCCGCCACGTCCTGCGGATCACGCACATCGCAACGGATAAACTCCAACGCACCCAGATCGCCCGTATCATTGCGACCACAGACGAATACCCGATAGCCATCGGCCAGCAGACGCTGCGCCGTGACCAGCCCCAAACCCTTGGTGCCACCGGTAACCAGTGCAACAGAAGCCAAGACGCCACCTCATTACGCATTTATTGAATTACCCTATAAAGAAACATCAATTTACGTATAAATGTCCACAACAAACCAGTCAGGTTAGCTATTCGCTGACACATAGCGCAAGTATGGCGTATAATCGCCACTCACAAAAAGCTTACGTTTACGCGCGCGTAAAGCTCTTGCACTTTACGCCAACGTAAAGTTATCTAGCCGCATGGCTAACGCAGACGATCTCCGCACCTATTCGATCCGGCAACTGTGCCGCGAATTTGGCGCGACGGCCCGTGCGCTTCGTTTTTACGAGGACAAGGGGCTCTTGACCCCCACCCGCAAGGGTCAGACGCGTGTTTACACGGCGCGCGACCGTGCGCGTTTGAAGCTGATCATGCGCGGTAGGCGCATCGGCTTCACCCTGCAGGAGATCCAAGAAATGATGGATCTCTATGACCGCAAGGAACACAATGTCCATCAGATGGCGATTGCCCTGCCGCGTCACCGCGCCCGTGTAGAGGCGCTGAAGCAGCAACTCGAAGACATTCAAGGTGCTATCGAAACGGCCGAAGAAGCCTGCACCTGGATGGAACGCACACTGGCCGAACACAGGCCGGACCTACTGCCCGGAGCGGATGCCTACGCTTCGCTGTTGAGCGAACGCCTCAACGATCCCGACAATCTCTACCAGCCTTTCAAAGCGAGAGCTTAACCATGGCCTATCAGTCGCCCGTCCGTGACCTGTCTTTCGTCCTGCACGATGTGCTTCAAGTCGAAACCCACGCCGAGCATTTCGGCAATCCCGATGTCTCGCGTGATCTGATCGATGCGATCCTCGAAGAAGGTGCCAAATTCGCCGACGGCGTGATTGCACCGATCAACAAGACCGGCGACATCGAACAGTGCAAGCTGGAAAACGGCGTCGTCACCACCCCGACAGGCTGGAAAGACGCCTATAAACAAATGGTCGAGGCGGGCTGGACCAGTCTCGCCTTCAGCCCCGAATTCGGCGGTCAGGGCCTGCCCTCCATCCTGTCGATGGCGGTCGGTCAGTTCACCGCTGCCGCCTCTGCGGCCTTTTCGATGTATCCGGGCCTGACTGCCGGTGCCTTCCACGGCATCGAGGCCAACGGTTCGGACGAACTGAAGAAGAAGTGGCTGCCCAAGATGGCGACCGGCGAGTGGACCGGTACCATGAACCTGACCGAGCCGCAGTGCGGCACGGACCTGGGCATGGTCCGCACCAAGGCCGTGCCGAACGGCGACGGCTCCTATGCCATCACCGGCCAGAAGATCTGGATTTCGGCCGGCGAGCACGACTTTGCCGACAACATCGTCCACACGGTTCTGGCGCGTGTCGAAGGCGCAGTTCCCGGCATCAAGGGCCTGTCCCTGTTCCTCGTTCCGAAATTCCACGCTGATGATGTAGGCAATATCGGCGAGCGCAACGGCGTTCAGTGCGTCGGCCTCGAACACAAGATGGGCATCCACGGCAACGCCACCTGCGTCATGCAGTATGAAGACGCCAAGGGCTGGCTGATCGGCGAAGAAGGCCGCGGCATGAACAACATGTTCGTGGTCATGAACGAGGCCCGCCTCGGCACCGGCCTGCAAGGTCTGGCCATCGGCGATGCCGCCTATCAACACGCCGTCGAGTTCGCCAATGACCGCCTGCAGGGCCGCGCCCTGACCGGTCCGAAGAACCCTGACGGTCCGGCTGATCCGATCATCGTCCATCCGGACGTGCGTCGCATGCTGATGGAAGCCAAGGCCTATGTCGAAGGCGGTCGCGCCTTCATCCTGTGGACCGCGCTGCAGGCCGACCTGCAACATTCCAAGGACGAGGCCGTGGCCCAAAAGGCCAACGACTATATGGGTCTGATCACCCCCGTCCTGAAAGCCTTCCTGACCGACCGTGGTTTCCACGTTGCCTCGCTGGGCATGCAGGTTCATGGCGGTTCGGGCTATACCGAGCACTTCCAAGCCTCGCAGTATCTGCGCGATGCCCGTATCACCATGATCTATGAAGGCACCAACGGCATTCAGGCGCTGGACCTCGTTGGCCGTAAATTGCCGGCCAAGGGCGGTCGCGCCATCATGTCGTGGTTCGGCGACATCGACGCCTTCGTGTCGGAAAACCAGAGCAACGCAGCCATCAAGGCCTATGTCGACGGTCTGGCCGATACCAAGGCCAAGCTGCAGGAAGGCACCATGTGGCTGATGCAGAACGGCATGGCCAATCCGGACAATGCCGGTGCCGCCTCCAGCGACTATCTGCACCTGTTCGGCCTGACTGCCTATGCCTATATCTGGGCCCAGATGGCCAAGGCTGCACAGGCCAAGATCGACGCCGGTGACAGCGATCCGTTCTATGCCAACAAGCTGAAGACGGGCCGTTACTTCGTCGAGCGCATCCTGCCGGATGCTGCCGCGCACCTGACCAAGCTGAAGACCGGTGCCGAAGTCCTGATGGGCCTCGAAGCCTCGGCCTTCTGATCAATAAAACTGAAAAGGCCTTTCCCTCGGGGAAGGCCTTTTTCTTTGCCCAACCTACGCATCAGCCCGCCATCAAGAGCGGACGATCACCATGAGGAAGCCCAATGTCCGCCAATGTCCTGAACCTGCCTCTGCCGTCCTTCATGCAAGATGAAGACCTGATCCTGTTCAATGACAGCGTCGCCAAGTGGATCGACGACCACGCCCCACCGGAAAAGTTCGCCCAATGGATCGCGGCATCGTCCGTTCCGCGCGACCTTTGGAATGCGGCAGGTGATGCAGGACTTCTGGGCGTGTCCATGCCCGAAGAAGACGGCGGCTTTGGCGGCGACTATCGCCACGAGGTGGTAATCATGCAGCAACTGGGCTGGAAGGGGGCCGACCATTTCGGCATCTCGCTGCATAATGCGATCGTCATGCCCTATATCTGGCATTACGGCACCGAAGAGCAAAAAGCGCGCTGGCTGCCGCGTCTGCAATCGGGCGAACTGGTCGGCGCTATCGCCATGACCGAACCAGGCGCAGGTTCGGACCTGCAAGGCATCAAGACCACTGCCATCAAAAAGGGCGACCATTACGTCCTGAACGGCTCCAAGATCTTCATCACCAATGGGCAACTGGCCAACTTCATCATCGTCGTGGCCAAAACCGACCCTGCCGAAGGGGCCAAGGGCACGACCCTGATCTGTCTGGAAACCGACGGTGCCGAAGGGTTCGAGCGCGGGCGCAACCTGCACAAGATCGGCATGGAGGCAAACGACACCTCCGAGCTGTTCTTCAATGATGTGAAGGTGCCGCTGGAAAACGCCATCGGCGGTTCGGAAGGCATGGGTTTTGTGCAGCTGATGCAGCAACTGCCGCAGGAGCGCCTGAACATCGCTGTTCAGGGCATCGCCGCCTCCGAGCGCGGTCTGGAAGCCACCATCGCCTATGTCAAAGAGCGCAAGGCCTTTGGCAAACGCATCCTCGACTTCCAGAACACCCAGTTCAAACTGGCCGAGGTCAAGACCAAGCTGACGGTTGCGCGCGTGTTCGTGAACCATTGCATCGAGCAGCACCTACAGGGCAAGCTGGATGCCGCCACCGCCTCCATGGCCAAATACTGGGTCACCGATATACAGGGCGAGGTCATCGACGAAATGCTCCAACTGTTCGGCGGCTATGGCTATATGACCGAATACCCGATCGCCCAGCTGTATAAGGACGCCCGCGTCCAGCGCATCTATGGCGGCACCAACGAGATCATGAAACTGCTGATCGCTAGGACGCTCTAAGCAGAACTCTCGAGGTTCAGCCCAAAAAAGACATTTCGGGGCGGTAGGCGGGCGACATGATCGTTCGCTCCCGCCCCGGCCCGCTGCAAATCCTGTTCGCTATCAACGGGTCGATCCTGCCCCGCGTCATCGGGCGTTTGTGCCTGACAGCCGCCATTACGGTGGGCGCGATTATGCTGCACCGGACACGTCCCGACCTGCCGGTGCATCTGGCGGCAGCACCCTTTGCCCTGATCGGGCTGGCGCTGTCGATCTTCATGAGCTTCCGCAACAATGCCTGCTATGACCGCTGGTGGGAGGCGCGCAAACTGTGGGGCGAACTGATCATCGCCGTGCGCTCGTTCATTCGCCAGACCGCGCTTTTGCCCGCCGATCGCCGCGCCCCGATGCTGGACGCGCTGGGCGCTTTTGTCTTTGGCCTGGCCGCCCGTTTACGCGGTCAGGATGAACAGGCTGCCATCGCCAAATGGATGACGCTTCAGACCTCGCCCCATCCAACCGATGCGACCTTGAACCGCGCAGGCCAGCATTGTGTCGAACTGCTGCAAGATGGCCTGATTGACCCGATCCGCTATTCTGTTCTGGAAACGCGCCTGACCGAAATGAGCCATGTTCTGGCCGGTTGCGAGCGGATCAAGACCACGCCCCTGCCCTTTGCCTATGCCCTGTTGCTACACAGGACCGCCCACGCCTTTTGCCTGATGCTGCCCTTTGCGCTGGCCCCAGCACTGGGATGGTGGACCATGGCGGTGTCGCTACTGGTGGCCTACACCTTCTTCGGACTGGACGCTCTGGGCGACGAACTGGAAGACCCGTTCGGCGATGATCCCAACGACCTGCCGCTGGATGCCATGAGCCGGATGCTAGAGCGCGAACTGCGCCATGCCCAGGGGCTGACCAACCTGCCCCCCGTCTGGCCCGCCAAGCGCGACCGTCTCAGCTAAGGCGGAACCGCATGGCCCTCCTGCGCCTTGATAAGGCACAACACAGGAGGAACCCCATGACCACCGAACGTCGCGTGGAGCATCCCGATGGCACCGTGGAGCACATCACCACCGAAAGCCCGAACACAATCGTGACCGAAAAACGCGGTGGCGGTATGGGCTTTATCGGGGTGTTGATCGCCCTGATCGCGATTGGCTTGATCGGCTATTTCGCCTTTACCATGACCCAGACCCGTCAAGTTAAGGACAATGCCGTCGCCGATGCTGCCGCCAGGGTCGGCAATACTGCCGACAAGGTGGGCGAAGCCGTTGACCGCGTCGTGCCCGAAGCCCGCCCGTCGCCCGAGCCGCAGGCCAGCGCCCCATCCTGATATTTTCCTTTGTCGCGATGACGTGACGGCGGACACAGGCTCGGCTAAATCCGTTTCATGATCCGCCTTCACGTCACCGCCCCTCTGGCAGACGGCCATGCCGTAGCCCCCACCCTCGACCAGTCCCGCTATTTGACGCAGGTCATGCGCCTGAAACAGGGCGACGACCTGTTGCTGTTCAACGGCAAGGACGGCGAATGGCGCGCCGAGGTGCTTGAGGTACTGAAGAAAGGCGTCATCCTGCGCTGCATCGAACAGACCCGCACCCAGATTTACGGTCCCGACCTCGAACTGATCCTTGCCGGTATCAAAAAGGCCCGTGTGGAAACTGTGGTCGAAAAGGCCGCCGAGCTGGGGGCCAAGTCGGTGCAACTGGCCATCACCCAGCGCACCAATGCCGAACGTATTCGGCTGGATCGTCTGGATGCCATTGTCGAGGAAGCCGCCGAACAGACAGGCCGTCTGGATGTGCCGGTTGTGCATGAATCCAGAAAACTGCCCGACATCCTCAAGGACTGGCCCGAGGGCCGCAAGCTGATGTTCTGTGATGAAACCGGTGGCGATCCTGCCATCCCAGCCCTGCAAAAAGCAGGCGGCGGCGCATGGTCGATCCTGATCGGTCCCGAAGGCGGTTTTTCGCCGGAAGAGCGCGAAATGCTACGCGCCCTGCCCTTTACCACCGCCGTTTCCCTTGGCCCGCGCATCCTGCGCGCCGACACCGCCGCCATCTCGGCCATGACCCTGTGGCAGTATGCGGTTGGGGACTGGGAACGATAATCCGCTTTTGAACCTTTGCGGGGGCTTGTGCAGAGCTTTCCCGTGCATCATCTAACCCGCAACAACAGGGGTTACACATGGCCGACAACGCGCCGCTTACCAGAGATCAGCTGATCGAAACCATCAGCCGTGGCGAAAAGCCCGTTGATCAGTGGCGCGTGGGTGCCGAGCATGAAAAGTTCGGCTTTGACCGCTCAACCCTGCGCCGCCCCGCCTATGAAGGCGAAAGCGGCATCAAGGCCATGCTGGACGGCCTGACCCGTTTCGGCTGGGCACCGGTCTATGAAGGCGAAAACGTCATCGCTCTGGAGCGCAAAAACGCCGAAGGCTTTACCGCCTCCATCAGCCTTGAGCCGGGTGGCCAGTTCGAGCTGTCGGGCGCGCCCTTGCTGACCATGCACGACATCTGCGACGAGACAGGCCGCCACCTGATGGAGGTCAAGCAGGTGGCCGACCAGATCGGTCTGGGCTTCCTCGGCGTCGGTTTCGATCCGATGTGGAAACGCGAAGACGTGCCGGTCATGCCCAAGGGCCGTTACAACATCATGCGCGCCTATATGCCCACCAAGGGCAAGCTGGGCCTCGACATGATGCTGCGGACCTCGACCATTCAGGCCAATCTGGACTTCGCGTCCGAGGCCGACATGGTGGCAAAGTTCCGCACCTCGCTGGCCCTGCAACCCATCGCCACAGCCCTGTTCGCCAACAGCCCCTTTATCGAGGGCAAGCCCAGTGGCTTCCTGTCGGCCCGCGCCAATGTCTGGACCGATACCGATCCGGACCGCACCGGCATGCTGGACTTCGTGTTCGCCGACGGCTTCGGCTATGAGCGCTATGTCGATTATGCGCTCGACGTGCCGATGTATTTCGCCAAGCGCGGCGATGTTTACGAAGACCTGTCCGGCCAGTCCTTCCGCGCCTTTATCGACGGCAAGGTCGATGCCCTGCCGGGTGACCGCGCCAATATCAAGGACTGGGCCGACCACCTGACGACCCTCTTCCCCGAGGTGCGCCTGAAGCAATACCTCGAAATGCGCGGTGCCGATGGCGGCCCGTGGAGCCGCATCTGCGCCCTGCCCGCCCTGTGGACCGGCATCTTCTATGATGCGCCGTCGCTGGCTGCCGCATGGGACCTGTGCAAGGACTGGGACATCGCCGACCACGAGCGCCTGCGCCGCGACGTGACCCGTCTGGGCCTGAAGGCCGAGGTCAATGACCGCAGCGTACGCGATGTTGCCGTCGATATGGTGGCCATTGCCAAGGATGGCCTGAAAAACCGCAACCGCCTGTCCGCCGGCATGGTGGACGAACGCGGTTATCTGGGTGAACTGGAAGAGATTGCCGATAGCGGCATCACCCCGGCCGAGCGTCTGCTGAGCCTGTATCACGGCGACTGGCAGAGCGACCTGTCGCGCCTTTACCGCGATTTTGCCTACTGATTTCAAACGCCAAAGGGCCGCATCACGGCTTGTTCAACAGCGAACAGGCCGGGTGTGGCTTTCTGGCGCTTGTCCTTCCGGCCTCAGGCGTTAAGCCTTGAGGAAACAGCGTCGTCCGTTTCTTTGCGACGATGCGTATTCGGGGAGGCAGTTATGACGCGCACCGCTTTGGTTACCGGAGGCACCCGCGGCATTGGCAAGGCCATTGTCCAGCGCCTCAAGGAAGACGGCTTCAATGTTGCCGCCGGTTATTCCGGCAACGAGGACGCCGCCCGCAAGACCGCCGAAGAACTGGGCGTCATGGTCGTCAAAGGCAATGTCGGCTCGTTTGACGACTGCGCGCGCGCTGTCGCCGAGGTCGAGGCCCGCTTTGGCCCTGTCGATGTGCTGGTCAATAATGCAGGCATCACCCGCGACGGCTTCTTCCACAAGATGAACCCCGACCAGTGGTCCGACGTCATCCGCGTCAATATGGACTCGGTGTTCAACATGACCCGTCAGGTCATCAACGGCATGCGCGACCGTGGCTGGGGCCGGATCGTCAACATCTCCTCGATCAACGGCCAGAAGGGCCAGATCGGCCAGACCAACTATTCCGCCGCGAAGGCCGGCATGATCGGCTTTACCAAGGCACTGGCGCTGGAAAATGCCCGCAAGGGTGTAACGGTCAACTGTATTGCACCCGGCTATATCGACACCGAGATGGTCGATGCGATGGACCCCAAGGTTCTGGAAGGCATTGTCGGCCAGATTCCGGTTGGTCGTTTGGGCAAGGGTGAAGAAATCGCCGATATGGTGGCCTGGCTGTCAGGTGAGCGTGCCGGATATGTCACAGGCTGCACACTCTCGCTCAATGGCGGGCAATACCTCGTAGGGTGATTACGACTCTGCCTAAAATCTGCCTCGCCTTCATTGGACGAGTGAAGTTATGAACTGCGTGGCTCGGCTCTTGGCAGAGAAACTGCCTGTGCTTGCCCCCGATGTTGAGACATCGGGCGCTTTTGCTGTGCGTCCGGCCTATGCGGCCCAGACGCTGGGCCTGGCGACCTTGAGCCTGTGCGCCACCCTTTTAGGGGCCAGCGCTGCCTCGGCTCAGGTCCTGACCGGTCAGGAACGCGGGTCGCCCAGATCGAGTATAGCCGTCAAATCCGCTCGCAATCGGTAACGCGCACCACGCCGCGCATCGGTCGTTATAGCGCCGCCACCGGACAGGGTTTTGTACTGGCCCATTCCGGTTCCCAGATTTTGCTGCGTTTTGACCGCTCGAACGAGACATGGGTGTTGCGCCCGTCCTCGGCACCGCGCGGCGATACCATCTACCGCAACGATGCGGGCGAGCAGGTTCTGCGCGTCAATGCCAGCGGCGGCATAACCCTATATTCCTCGCGCAGCCCCGGTGGCTCGCCCGTATCTGCCGAGAGCGGCGTAGCCCCGAATCTCGAACCCCAGGCTCTGGGTCCGGTCCAGCTGTTCAACCTGATGACCCGTCGCTCGGGCCTCATCAGCGATGCCGTAGGCCGTCTGGTCCAGATCAATGTCTATGGCGATGAATCCGAGGCCCTGTGTGTCGAGGCCCTGATCGTAGCCACCGATACGGTGATACGCATCGCCCGCTCGCCCAGCGCAAAGCCATTTCTCGATCGTCTGCGCGTCATCACCATTATCGAGGGCAACCGCTCGGCCGTCACATATCAACGCGGCGAGCTGCGCGTGGTGGTTGATCCATCGCGTGGTATCGCCGGTCGCCCGTCCTCGGCCCGTATCATCCGCGCCATCATACCCGAGGACTAGGGTCACACAGCCCTTCCCTAACCCGCAAAACTGTCCTTACCCGCGCGGCGTTCGGCAAATGTCTTCGCATCGCCCGCCGTCAGAAACGGGTTAAAGCGTTTTTCGACCCCCACCGTGGTCGGCACCGTCCATTCCCCGCGCTCGCGCTTGGCGAAAATCTCGTCGCAATGGGCCTTAAGGGCCGGATCATCCGCCAAACCCTTCAGCAGGGACAGGGCAAAGCGCGCATTCGAGGCCGTATATTCGTGCGCGCAATACAGCAGGGTTTCGTCGTCCCACTGTGCAATGCGTGACAGGCTGTCCCACATCTGCTCGGGCGTGCCTTCAAACAAACGACCACAACCCAGAGCAAAGATCACATCGCCGACAAAGGCCACGCGGTCGGCCTTGGCGTGAAAGGCCACATGGCCCAGCGTATGCCCCGGCACCGCCACGACATCAAAAGCCGTCTCGCCCAGCCATATACGGCTGCCCTCGCCGACCACCTGATCCAGCGGTGCCGCGCGCCGGACCTCTTCAGGACCGATAATCTTGCAGCCCGTCTCGGCCTTCAGCCTTTCATTGCCGCCCGTATGATCGGGGTGCCAGTGGGTGTTCAGCACCAGATCCAGATGGTCCCAGCCCGCCTTGTCCAACTCGGCCAGAATAGCATCGGCATCGGGCGTATCGATTGCCGCAATCTGGCGACTGTCCTGATCGAGAACCAGATAACCATAGTTGTCGTTCAGGCACGGGAATTGGCGAATTTCTAGGGTCATACAGACATCCTAGCCGATACCCCCCTCATCATCCTATAGTGTCTTCATGCGGCGCAGTATCGACGACCTTCGATCTTTCTACGGAGACCCCAAGGGCGCTCTGGTGCGACGCATACTGGCCGCACAACTGACCGATGCGTGGGGCAATGCCGATAATTGCGATGTTCTGGGCATTGGCTACGCAACCCCTTGGCTGGGCGACTTTACCGGTGCGCGCCGCGTTATCGCCGCCATGCCGGGCGGTCAGGGCGCAGAACCTTGGGTAGCGGCAGCCCGCAATCGCACGGTTCTGGTCGATGACCGCGCCCTGCCCTTTGCCTCGGGCCTTTTCGACCGCATCCTTCTGGTCCACGCTCTCGAAGAAGCCGATGATCCGCAGGCCTTGCTGAATGAAGCCAGCCGTCTTTTGTCTCCCTCGGGTCGCATAATCATTGTCATCGCCGCCCGCGGAGGTCTTTGGGCCAGAACCGAAACCACCCCCTTTGGCCACGGTCGCCCCTTTTCGCGCCGCCAGATGGAAAATCTGATCCGAAGCGCAGGGCTTGAACCAAGGGCGTGGTCTCAGGCTCTTTATGTCCCCCCGTGGCAACCGATACTGCCCTTCTCGGACGGTATCGAACAGTTCGGGCGCATCCTTTTTCCTGGTACTGCCGGACTGCTCCTGATGGAGGCAGGTCGCCGGACCTATGCCCGCCCCACCGTACGCGGTGCCCGCAGCATTATGGCCCCCGTCCCGGCCCTCAATCCAGCCTCGACACGGGCCTCATTATCCCCGACATCGGCTTTATCGGGACATGCGACCACAAGCGATCTGGCCGAAAGACGCAAACCCCTCTATGGGGGGCCGCCATGCACCGACTAATTCTGATGCGTCACGCTGAGGCCGATGCCCGTACGCCGCAAGGCGGCGGCGATATTGATCGTCCCTTATCGGTACGCGGACGCGCCGAAGCCGCTGCCATGGGTCGCGCTCTGGCGGCGCGCGGCTTCAAACCGGACCTTGCGCTTGTATCTGCGGCCACCCGCACCCAGCAGACATGGCAGCAAGTCAGCGAGACCTTCGGTGAGGTCCCCCTCCAGATCATCGAGCATCTTTATGATGCTGACGCCTCGACCCTGCGCGCCGAGGTCGAGATCAACGAGGACCAAAGCGGTTGCGTGCTGGTTCTGGCCCACAATCCCGGCATTCACCAGCTGGCCGTCGACTATCTGGTCGAAAGCGCCGCCTCGAACGCCATCCTCGAAAAATTCTCCGGCGGTTTCCCGACCGCCAGCTGCGCCATCTTCAGTGTCGATGCCGCCGGTCGTCCGACCTTCGAGGGCTGGCTGACCCCGTCGGCGCTCTAAAGTTTTCTGTGCGAAAGTCCCGCCATGCGCCCCGATGTGGCTTATAAAATCCTGTCCGCTGCTGACTGGTGCCTATTACTGGCCGAGGGCCACTATGAAGGCTCGGCGGTCGATCTGGCCGACGGCTATATCCACATGTCCACCAAAGACCAGCTGGAACAGACCGCCGCCAAACACTATGCGGGTCTGAACGATCTGATGCTGGTCGAGGTGGCCCTGCCGCCTCTGGGCAACACCCTTGTATGGGAACCCTCGCGCGGCGGGGCATTGTTCCCGCACATCTATGGTCCCCTGCCCGCCTCGGCTTGCGTCAAAGCCACCCCTATGGCCGTCACCCAAGACGGCCGGATCATCCTGTCCTGATTGTTTCGAGCCGCACCATGTCCCTGACCAGCCTTGGCACCGCCCTGTTCCGCCAGCTCGATCCAGAGACCGCCCACCGTGCGGCTGTGCAGGCGGCCCGCCTGTTCCCCCTTCCCGCGCCCAAGGCCGATGATCCGGCCCTGAAGGTTACGATTGCGGGCCTCAGCTTCCCCAATCCGGTCAGTCTGGCCGCAGGGCTCGACAAGAATGGCGAGGCCCTGCACGGACTGGCCAAACTGGGCTTTGGCGCTGTGGAATGCGGCTCGGTGACGCCCAAGGCCCAGTCCGGCAATCCCAAACCGCGCCTGTTCCGCCTCAACGAAGACGAAGCGGTCATCAACCGCATGGGCTTCAACAACGAAGGCCTCGAGCCGTTCGCAGCCCGCCTGAAGGATCGCCCGCGCAATGTATCGATCGGGGCCAATCTGGGGGCCAACAAGGACACCGAGGACAAGGCCGCCGACTATGTGACGGGCCTACAGCGCCTTGCGGGTCTGGCCGACTATTTCACCATCAACATCTCGTCGCCCAACACGCCGGGCCTTCGTGCCCTGCAAGGCCGTGAGGCGCTGGATGATCTTCTGGGCCGCATCAATGCCGCCCGCCCGCAAGACGGTGCGCCGGTCTTTCTGAAGATCGCTCCCGATCTGGTCGGCGAGGAAATCGGCATGATTGTCGAGGCCTCACTGGCCCACAAGATCGACGCCCTGATCGTTTCCAACACCACGTTGGAGCGCCCCGCCCATCTGAAATCGACCTTCAAAGGCGAGGCAGGCGGTTTGTCGGGTGCGCCGGTCAAACCCTTTGCCCGCCGCGCCCTGCAAGCCGCCGCCGAGGCCTCGCAGGGCCGCCTGCCCCTGATCGCCGTCGGCGGTATCGACAGCGGTGCCGAGGCCTATGAGCGTATTCGCATGGGCGCATCCGCCATCCAGCTTTATTCGGCTCTGGTATTCAAAGGTCCGGCTCTGGTGGGCGAGATCAAACGCGACCTGCTGGCTCGTCTGCGTGCGGACGGTTTTAACACGTTGAGTGACGCAATATCGACGTTACGTTGACAGTCCATTAGGGCTCGTCGCCCATAATCGCGTTTAATAATGCTACCCAAGGTAGCAAGAACGTCAACGCGCGTGGGGAAACATATGGCCGAGGCCGTGCAAACAGCGCAAACGCACGCGACGGGCTGGGCGACAGCGATGGCTGCACGCCACAGGACGGTAACACACCGCATCGCTGCGGCGGTGGCTTCGGCTGTGGTCATGGCACCTATTATCGGCGTCACCACCATTCTGGCCTGGGTCTGCTGCTATATGTTGATCATCGGGCTGGAACGGACGGTTGTCCGCGTTTCCAGCGCTACAGATGAACATGGTCCGCGCGGCCTGCAGGGTTTTCTCTACGACGCCATCCTGTTCACATCGGTCCTCACCTTTGCCTGGGTCACCATTCCGTTATGGTTTGTCGCGGGAATCTATGGCGGACTATGTGCCTGTATCTATCTGGGCGCGGGCATGGTCCAGTCGATCATCAACGGGGCCGGTTCTCTTCGGATTACGCTGCTCACCACGACACCGACGGCTGTGGCCATTCTGGCCACGCCGTTCATGCTGCAACAAATGGGGGCCACGACCAACGAGATCGTAGCCATCACCATGGCTTGTCTGGTGTTTCTGGGAATCTGTCTGGGGGCGGCCCAGCGCCTTTACCGTTCCGACCATGACCAGCGCATCGCCTATGCTCTGGCCGAGAGCAAGCGCGCCGAGGCCGAGGCTGCTGTTGCCGCGCGTACAGCCTTTCTATCCACCATCGCCCATGACCTGCGCACCCCGATCACCGCCATTCTGACGGGGGCCGATACCTTGCGGGACACAGCCCTGCCGCAAGCCCGCGAAGAGCTGGTTATGATCGGTGATGCCGGGCGAATGATGAACAGCCTGCTCAACGACCTTCTGGATCAGGCCCGCATAGATGCCGGTCGCCTGACCCTGAATGAACAGGCCTTCGACCTGCGCCGCATGCTGACCCAGACCGCGCGCCTGTGGCAGGATCCGATCCGCGCCAAGGGTTTGCAACTGCATCAGGACATTCCGCAAGACCTACCCGTCGCCCTGCTGGGGGACGAGGTCCGCCTGCGTCAGGTCCTCAACAACCTGATGTCCAATGCGCTGAAATTCACATCAAACGGGGCCATCACCCTACGCTGCCGCTGCTGGGTGGACGATGACGACAACCATGCCCTGACTCTGGAGGTCGAGGACACCGGACACGGCATGCAGGACAGCCAGCTGGCCCGTCTGTTCACCCCGTTTGACCAGACCGCAAACGATATTACCGCCCAGTATGGCGGCTCAGGTCTTGGCCTGTCGATCTGCCGAGATCTGGTTCGCCTGATGGATGGCCGCCTGACCACCCGCAGCCAGCCGGACAAGGGCAGCATTTTCACCGTCGCCCTTACGCTCGAACCGGCCGAGGCCAGCGCTGTCGGCGCGGTTCCAGCGGCCCTGAACCTGCCCTTCATTCCCGCTGTGACTACGGCTGAACCCGACCTCATCCCGGATATCCCTCCAGTCACAATCACGCCCTCGGTCGCCGAGCCATCCACCGGCTATATAGCTCCCCCCGTTATTAACGAGACGACAGAGCACGCAGAAGCTCAAGATGGCGAAGTCCCCGAAGACGCTCCTTTGCGCATTCTTATCGTCGATGACCACGAGATAAACCGGCGGGCCATCCAGCTGATCCTGCAAAGCTTTGACTGTCATATCTCTATGGCCGTCGACGGGCGCTCGGCGCTCGACATCTGTGCCCATTCGACATTTGACGTCATCTTTATGGATGTCCGCATGCCCGAACTGGACGGTCGTGAAACCACACGTCGACTGCGTAAGAGCGGCGGACCAAACGCCTCGACACCCGTTATTGCCGTGACCGCCGACAACGCCCCCGAAGACCAGCTGGCCTGTTCAGCAGCGGGTATGACAGCCTATCTGGCCAAACCCCTGACCCCCGCCAGCCTGATTGCCGTCCTGCAAGCCACGCTGGAACAGGCCGCCGCCCAGGCCGCGTCGCAAAACGCCGCCTGATACGCAAACAAAAAGAGCGCCCCGAACAGGGCGCTCTTTTCTCACAGGCAAAAGTCTGTGTTTACAGCTGTTCGATCAGGTATTCGGCTGCCGAGACTTTGAACTCGCCACCCTGTTCGACATTCAGCTTCTCGACCACACCGTCCTTGACCAGCATGGAATAGCGCTGCGAGCGCACGCCCATACCAAAGCCCGACGCATCCATTTCCAGACCGATGGCCTTGGTAAAGGCTCCATTGCCGTCGGCCAGCATGACGATGTCGTCATTACCGTTCAGGTCGTTGGCCTCGGCCCATGCGCCCATAACAAAGGCGTCGTTCACCGACACACAGGCTACAGCGTCCACGCCCTTGTCGGTCAGGGTCGCCAGATTGTCCTTATAGCCCGGCAGGTGGCGCGCCGAGCAGGTCGGGGTAAAGGCACCCGGAACAGCAAACAGGGCCACGGTACGGCCCTTGAAGAAGTCCTGCGTCGACACCGGACGCGGCCCATCGGCCGTCATCTGGGTCAGGTTGGCCTCGGGCAGGCGCTCGCCGGTCTTGATGGTCATGGGGTTTCCTCCAGACACCGCAGCCGGCACATCCGGATAACGGTTCGCCCTGAACATAGTGCAGCCGCCTGCGCCGCCAAGCCCGTATCGCGTAAAAACACACCGAGGCTTTGTTTATTCTGTAAAGCCTCGCCCCTTGCGTCCGCCCCCTGCACACCCGACTATAGAACTATGAGCGCAGCCCCCACCTCCGACCTGCACCCTACCGAATGGCCCTCTCTGGCGGGGCGTCTTCTGGTCGCTATGCCCGGCATTGATGACGAACGGTTCGAATATGCGGTCATTCTGGTCTGCACCCATGATGACAACCACGCCATGGGCGTGCGTCTGGACCTGCCCGCCCCCGGAGTGGATCTGGCCTTTGTGCTGGACTCGTTGAACGTTTCACATCACGGGGCCACGGGCCGACCGGTACTGATGGGAGGGCCGGTCGAACCCGAGCGCGGCTTTGTGCTGCACACCGACGACTGGCTCAGTGACGAGACCAGCCTGCGAATCCACGGCGGTATGGCTATCACCGGCACCCGCGATGCGTTGTCGGCTATGGGCGAGATTACCGGACCGGCCCGATCTGCCCTTATTCTGGGCTATGCCGGATGGGACGAAGGACAGCTGGAAGAAGAACTCAGCGAGAATATCTGGCTGACACTGGATGCCGATACCGATCTCATCTTCGATGAAAACTATACGGACAAATGGAGTCGCGCCCTTGCCCTGCTGGGCGTGGATGCCGCCAATCTGTCATCTCACGGTGGCAACGCCTGACGCCTCTGCGCCTCAGCTTCTCGCCTTGATCGGCGCAGCCCCGTCGGCCAATGATTCATTAAGATAGACCTCGGCTTCCTGCGCCGGCAAGGCGGGCGCATAGCCAAAGCCCTGCCCATAATGGCAGCCGTCCTGAACCAGAAGATAGGCCAGACCGGCATTTTCCACGCCCTCGGCCACCACTTCCAGTGACAGGTCGCGCCCCAGATTGACAATCGAGCGCACGATCTTGGCCGAACCTTCGTCCTTATCCATCGTCAGAACGAAATAGCGGTCAATCTTCAGCGTATCGAACGGCAGACGCGCCAGATAGGACAGGGACGAGAAGCCGGTGCCGAAATCGTCCAGCGCCAGAGACGCCCCGACCTCGCGCAGCGAAGCCAGAATATCGGCCGCCTTGACCGGATCGCGCATGATGTCGCTCTCGGTCACCTCCAGCTTCAGTGCCCCCTTGGGCAGGCCTACCGTGCCGATAATCTCGGCAACATCATCCACCAGATGCGGACGTTCGATCTCGCCCACAGACAGGTTCACACTACAGAAAAGATTGCCCGCGGCCGGATGCCGCCCCAGCCATTCTGCCAGTTGGCGTGAAGCCTGGCGCATCATCACCAGACCCAGTTCTCCCATCAGGCCCATTTCCTGGGCCAGCGACAGGAACTCGTCCGGCGGTACCAGTCCGCGCACAGGATGCCGCCAGCGGGCCAGCGCCTCGAAACCGGCCACCGCCCCCGTCGACAGATTCACAATCGGCTGGAAGAAGGGCTCGATCTCGCCCCGGCTAAAGGCATTTCGCAGCTCGCTTTCAAGCGCCAGCCGCGACAGGCTGTCATTTTCCAGCGCACGGCCATAGGCCGCCACCCCGCCCCGCCCGGCCGCCTTGGCCCGCTCCAGCGCCAGAGACGCCCGACGCAGCAACTCGCCCGCCGCTGGTGCATCCTGCCCGCCCTCGGCGGTCACTGCCCCGATCGCCACAGTCGGATAAATATCATACCCCGCCACCGACAAAGGCAGTTCCAGCGCCTCGCGCACCTTTTCGGCTGTGGTATTGCCCGCCAGACGGTCGCGGCTCACAAAAACGGCAAACTCGTCCTCTCCGACGCGCGCCGGTGCCGCCTCGCTGGGGAAGGCCGCTGACAGCCGCGAACCCAGTGTCGACAAAACCAGATCGGCCCGTTCCGGCCCCAAAGCTTCGTTCAGACGTTTCAGACGATCCAGATCGGCGATCACCATCTCGTACTCGCCGGGCACTTTCAGAATTTCGGTTACACGGCCCAGAAAACTATAGCGATCCAGAAGCTGGGTCAGACCGCAGCGGGACGTGCTCGCTACATGCCGTTCCAGCGTCACAATACCGGCTGCCCTCAGCCCGTCCTCCAGCCATATGCCGCGCCACAGGCACATATCACCGCCACGCATCCGCAAGCGCACCGAAATCTCGGCACCCTCCTCGCGCGGTTTGAGGAAACGTTCGGCCAGTGCCCTGTCCTGCGGCAGGGTCATGGCCACAAAGGTTGCCGCCGAACACTCCGGTGCAAGCGGTCCCAGCCCCAGAGACGGCGTCGCCCCGTTAAAGCTGATGCTGTCCTGCGCCGGCATCCACACCCATAGCGCCGTATCCGCTGCCGCCAGAGCTTCAAGCGCCATCGTCGGATCCCAGCGCGTGGACAGCGCCCCCGATCCTTTCATAGATCCACCCAGTGATCGGGTTTGGTTGCTCAAAATGGCCTCACAGGGTGCACTCCGGCAGATTCCGCCCCCCAAGGTCGGACTCCAGAACGGCAAACAAAAGATGGTCTGCCCAAACCCCGTTAATTTTCAAATAAGCTTTTGCCGTTCCCTCATGACGAAAACCGGCCTTTTGCAAAACACGCTTCGAAGCATGGTTATGCGGCACGCAGGCCGCCTCGACACGATGCAGGACGAGGCTGTCAAATGCAAAGTCCAACATGGTCCGCACCGCTGCGGTCCCGCGCCCTTCCCCTGCATAGGGGCGGCCGATCCAGTATCCCAGCGTCCCTGTCTCGGCCACACCGCGACGGATATTGGAAAGGGTAATCGCGCCGACCAGCGCACCGGTCATCTTGTCCATCACGAAAAACGGGTAAGCGCTACCCATCTCCATTTCACGATCATAGATAGACAGGCGACGTTTGAAAGCGGCCCGACCGAGATCATCTGCGCCCCAAGCCGGTTCCCAAGGTTGCAGATAATCCCGCGACGCCTCGCGCAGTTCCGACCACTCGCGATAGTCCGAGGCTCGCGGTGCACGCAAAATCACATCCGGTCCATGCAGAACCGGCCCGTCATTTGCAGATTTCCAGTCAAACAGGGCCATCGCACCCTTTTTTACGCCCTTATGAGGCTCTCGCGAAGAGCGAAGTCTCAACTTGCATGGGCGCTGATTGTGGATGCAAAGGCTTTTGCCGCCTTGATCGCCGATTTTGGTCCCAGAACCGCCGACGCTGTGCGCCCGTCCGCCAGCAGAGCCTGACCAAAACGGCGCATGTCGTCTGCGGTTACAGCTTCCAGCGAATCGACCAGGGTTTGCGATGCCACAGGCGCACCGTAAACCAGCGCCTGCGTGGCATGACAGGCCGAGCGGTTGGCCGCGCTTTCGTCAGCCATCCATAGCCCTGCGGCCATCACGGCCTTGGCCCGTTGCAGTTCGGCCTCGGTCGGACCACCTGTCGCCAGTTCCACCACCTGTTCGGCACAGACCTGCGCCAGTTCCTGCGACCGCTCGGCGGCGGCCCCGGCATAGATACCGATCAGACCAATATCGTCATACGGTTCCATATAGGCGTCGATGGCATAGGCCAGACCGCGCTCCTCGCGGGCCGACTGGAACAGGCGCGATGCCATGCCCCCGCCCAGAATTTCAGTAAACAGCCGCGCCACAGGCATGTCCGGTGAACGGGCATCGGGGCCGACCATCTGGAATACCAGATTGGCCTGCTCGATCTTACGGGCCATGCGGGCCTCGCCCCCGATAAACTCGGCTGCGTCAACCGTTGGAGCCGCTGTCGCTTTCGCCGTGCCGAACCATTGCTCGGCCAGCTTCAGAAACTCATCCTCGTCCACACCGCCCGAGATCGACACCACCATGCGATCCGGTGAATACAGCGCCGCCCGCCATTGCGAGATCATCTCGCGGGTCACCGGCTTCAGACTCTCGACAGAACCCAGAATAGGCCGCCCCAGCGACTGGTCGAAAAAGGCCGTGGCCTGCGCCATTTCGAAAACATGGTCGTCGGGCGTATCGAAGGCTTCGGCGATTTCCTGTGCGACCACGTCCTTCTCGCGCACGATCTCGGCCGGATCCAGCGTCGGTTGGAACACCAGATCCGATAACACCTGCATGGACAGACCCAACGAGCCCTCCACACCGCGCACATCGAAACTGGTACGCTCATAGCCGGTGGACGCATTGATCGACCCGCCGGTCGCCTCGATCCGTTCGACAATCTCTCGCGCGCCCATATCGCCCGCACCCTTGAAGACCAGATGCTCCAGAAAGTGCGACCAGCCCGACTGGGCCTCGCTTTCCATACGCGCTCCGCCTGCGACGGCAACATTCAGGGCAAAGGTGCGACGGCCGGCCAGCGGGTCGCAAATCAGTCTTACGCCGTTGGACAGCGTGTGCAGGCGAACAGTCAGGGGGTATTTCCTTGCAGATCGGCCGGTCGCATCAGGCGACGGCGCAGCAGACCTATATAGACACCGATCAGCACAAGGGCGAGGCCGAACCACGTCGCGGCATATCCGGCGTGGTTATTGCTGAAAGCGGCAGGCGGCACTGAAGGATGCAGACCCTCGACCTCGGGATTGATCGGAGTGGCGGCATAGACCAACCAGCTTGATACCGGCCCCGTCACGCCCAGCGCCTTGGCCATGGCCTGATTGTCACGACCATAGAACAGACGCCCCTCTGGTGGCGGTGTCATGCTCGACGGCTTGGAGACAGAACGCACCACGCCGGTAAAGGCCAATGGCATGGCCGCATCCGTCCGCTCGGCAGGGCGTGCCTCCATGCCCTCGGCGATAAAGCCGCGATCCACCATGATTGTCGTGCCATCTTCCAGCGGACAGGCCGAAACCAGTCGATATCCGGGCTGGCCCTCCTCGATCGAGCGCAGGGTCACAAACGGAGCAGTGTTCAGCCCGCGACACATCATCAGCACTTTGCGGAACTCGGGAGCCTGCGAGTCTAGAACGTCATCGACCGGAGCCGGTGCCATCTGCTCGGAGCGGGCCGACGCCGCCAGCAGCCCCTCCTTCCATTGCAGGCGCTGCACCTGCCACACGCCTAGAGCGATCAGGATGGCCAGCATGGCCACCGTCAGCACGGTCAGCACAACAGGAAAGCGTTTCTGGCTCATGAATAGATAGCCCCTCAATCGTCCGCGCGGCATCGCAACAGGTTCAGCGCCGTCATCAACCCCTTTCCCGGTCGCATCAAGCCCACAGCCACCACAATCACCAGCGGCAGCCAGAAAACCAGATTGACCCACAGGGGCGGGCGATAGGCCAGATTGAACGCCACAGCCGACATGCCCACCGTTATGCCGGTGATCTGCATGATGAAGGTGGCCGCGCCGTCGCCCGTCTCGACCTTGCCCAAGGCAAAGCCACATGCCGTACACGTCTCGCGCACCTTCAGCCAACCGCTGAACAACGGCCCGCCACCGCATTGGGGACACAGACCGCGCACACCGGCCCACACGGCAGTACGCCCCCGCAAGATCGGCTTATCGGTCATCCGGCTCACCTATAAAAAACGGCGCGGAACCAAAGCTCCGCGCCGTCTCTAGGTATCAGACTGTTGTCTGCCTATCAGCCGTAAACGACATACATGAAGGCAAACAGGAACAGCCAGACCACGTCCACAAAGTGCCAGTACCAGGCCGCCGCTTCAAAGCCGAAATGCTTCTCCGGCGACATCTGGCCCAGATACAGGCGCAGCAGGCAGACAGCCAGGAAGATGGTACCGACGGCAACGTGGAAGCCGTGGAAGCCGGTGATGAGGAAGAACATCGAACCGTACAGGCCCGAATTCATCGCCGTTTCATTGAAGAACAGCTTGGCGTGGATGATGTGGTAATATTCATAGGCTTGGACGCCCGAGAAGATCAGACCCAGAGCCACCGTGATCCACAGGGCCAGCTTGGCACCGTCACGGTCGTTCTTGATGATGGCGTGGTGCGCCCAGGTCACCGTCGTGCCCGACAGCAGCAGGATCACGGTGTTCAGCAGCGGCAGGGACCACGGGTCCAGCAGCTCGACGCCCTTGGGCGGCCAGGTCGCCCAAGCAGCACCCGTCTCGGCCCAGTTGCCGATTTCCGGAATCAGGGTGCGGGCCTCGTTGAAGATGGCCATATCGAAGAACACCCAGAAGAAGCTGACGAACAGCATCACTTCCGAAGCGATGAACATGATCATGCCATAACGCAGCCCCAGTTGGACGACCGGTGTATGGTCACCCTTCTGGCTTTCACGGATGACATCACGCCACCAGCCGAACATGCAGAAAAGAACACCGGCCAGACCGGCGAAGAACATCCATTTGGTGCCTTCCGGCAGGCCAAACATGCCCTTCATCCAGACAACAGCCCCCGTCAACATGACCACGACGGTCATCGAGGTGGCCAGCGGCCAGGGGCTGGGGTCAACCAGGTGGTAGTCGTGTTGTGGTTTCGCGTGGGCCATTCCAGGGTCTCTGAATTAAGGCAAGAGTCGAGTTATGTGAGGCTATAGCGTTGCCGAATGGCGTTTGCCAATGCCTATTGGGCGGAAACCTCGGGATCAAAGCCCTTGGTTGGGTAAAAGGTATAACTCAGGGTTATTTCTTTCACGCCGCGCCCTTCACGGTCGGTCGCCAGTTCGGGGGCAATGAAATACTGGATCGGGAAAACCATCTCCGCCCCCGGAGCGATTTCCTGTCCCTCAAAACAGAAACATTGCAGCTTCTGGAAATAGGGTCCGGCCTTCAGTGGCACCACATTATAAGCTGCGGTGGCATGAAGCGTTTCGTTCGAGGTGTTCTTGACCTTGAAATAGGCCATGCCGGTTTCGCCAATCCGCACACGCTGGCTGATCTGCTCGGCCTCGAAAGTCATGGGCAGATTGCGCACATTGGTGTCGAAATGGATCATAACCGTTTGATCCAGCACCGTATCGGGGGCCTTTTCGGCCAGCATCACCGTGCCCCCAAAGCCCGTAACCTGGCAGAACAGACGATATAGCGGGACCGCCGCAAAGGCGGCTCCGACCATCGCCATCACGCCAAAAACACACAGAATAGCCACAAGGTTCTTGCGGTTCTGCGCCTTCGCAGCGCTCTGTTCAGTCATTTAGTTGGCCTCCGGTGCCACAACGCCAGCGGCCGTATTTTCCGCCGCCTCTTGCACCTTGCGGGCCTCGTTATTGGCATGCAGGCGCGAAACAGTGATCGCATAGACCGTGGCAATAAACAAAAGCAGGCCAAAGGCGATAGCGATATTGCGGCGTTTGCGGGCTTTCACCTGCTCGTCCGTCAGTTTGATGAACTCGGGCTGGCTCATGGGCATCAGACTCCAATGATCGGCAATTGTTCGACCAGAAGTGCCGAGAACAAAGCCATCAGATACAGGATAGAAAAAGCAAACAGGTTACGGGCCGGTTTGGCCTCCAGACGCACATCGTACAATGCGGCCTCTCGTCCTACCGCATCGGCCTTGTCGGGCTGGTCGCCCGCACGCGAACGCCACAGGCGCAAGGCCAGATAGAGGAAGAACAGCCCGCCCGTAATGGACACCACGCCATAGATCACGCCGCCGACACCCACAAATGTCGGCAAGATGGCCACCGGCACGAAAATCAGGGTGTAGATCAGGATTTGCAGACGGGTGGACTTGGCCCCGCGTGCGACCGGCATCATCGGAATACCGGCCTTGGCATAATCCCCCGTCGAATACAGGGCCAGCGCCCACGAATGCGGCGGGGTCCACAGGAAGATAATCAGGAACAGAAGCCACGCTTCCCAAGGTGCAGAACCGGTCGCTGCCGCCCAGCCGATCACTGGCGGAAAGGCACCGGCCGCTCCACCGATAACAATATTCTGCGGTGTGCGGCGCTTCAGCAGCATCGTGTAAAAGGCTGCATAGTAGACGATGGTCATGGCCAACAGGCCACCGGCCAGCCAGTTGGTCGTCATGCCCAGCAGCATGACCGAGAAGACCGACAGGATGACACCGAAACTCATGGCGTCATTCTTGCGGACACGGCCCGCCGCCACAGGGCGACCGCGTGTGCGGCGCATCAGGGCATCCGTCTCGCCCTCGATGGCCATGTTGAGGGCACCGGCAGCGCCCGCCCCCACAGCAATACAGATCACCGCCACCACGGCGTTCAGCAGGGACAAGTGCCCTTGGGCCGCAATCATTCCTGTCACCGCCGTAAAGACGACCAGTGACATGACGCGGGGTTTCAGCAGCTGGAAGAAGTCTTCAGGCTGGGCGGTCGTAACGATGGGAGCTTGGCGTTCGGTCATATTCATAAAAGGCGAAGGCCGCCCCTTCGGTATTCGAAAGGGCGGCCTCTCCGTTGTTATCCCTTGGAGAGGGATATTAGTGGTGATCGTCCGCTTTCACCACCGGCAGTTCATTAAACTGGTGGTAGGGCGGCGGCGAAGACAGGGTCCATTCCAGAGTGGTGGCACCTTCGCCCCACGGATTGGCCTCTGCCGGACGACGACGGATAGCGGCTTCGATCAACATGATCAGGAAGACGCCGACGCCAACGATGGTGATCAGATAACCCACCGACGAAACGTGGTTCCACAGGGTGTAGGCTTCCGGATAGTCGATATAACGACGCGGCATGCCTTGCAGACCCAGGAAGTGCTGCGGGAAGAAGATGATGTTCACACCGATGAACATGATCCAGAAATGCAGCTGGCCGAGGAACTCGTTGTACTTCACGCCGAACATCTTCTCGAACCAGTAGTAGAAACCGGCGAAGATCGAGAAGACGGCACCCAGCGACAGCACGTAGTGGAAGTGGGCGACGACGTAGTAGGTGTCGTGCAGCGAGTAGTCCATGCCGGCATTCGACAGCACCACACCGGTCACACCACCGACGGTGAACAGGAAGATGAAGCCGATAGCCCACAGCATCGGGGTCTTGAAGGTCAGCGAGCCGCCCCACATGGTGGCGATCCACGAGAAGATCTTAACACCGGTCGGCACCGCGATGATCATGGTCGCAGCCACGAAATAGGTGCGCAGCTCGATCGACATACCGACCGTATACATGTGGTGAGCCCACACGATGAAGCCGATGAAGCCGATGGCGACCATGGCGTAGGCCATGGCGAGGTAGCCGAAGATAGGCTTCTTCGAGAAGGTCGAGACGATGTGCGAGATCATGCCAAAGCCCGGCAGGATCATGATGTACACTTCAGGGTGACCGAAGAACCAGAACAGGTGCTGGTACATGACCGGATCACCGCCACCGGCCGGATCGAAGAACGACGTGCCGAAGTTACGGTCGGTCAGCAGCATGGTGATAGCACCCGCCAGAACCGGCAGCGACAGGAGCAGCAGGAAGGCGGTGATCAGCACGCCCCACGCAAACAGCGGCATGCGGTGCAGGGTCATACCCGGTGCGCGCATGTTGAAGATGGTGGTGATGAAGTTGATCGAGCCAAGGATCGACGAGATACCGGCAATGTGCAGCGAGAAGATCGCCATATCGAACGACGGACCGGTATGGCCCATGGTCGATAGCGGCGGATAGGCTGTCCAGCCGCCGCCAAAGCCACGTCCCGGACCACCGTCCACGAACATCGAGATCACCAGCAGGATAAAGGCCGCCACCAGCATCCAGAACGAGATGTTGTTCAGACGCGGAAAGGCCATATCCGGCGCACCGATCATGATCGGCGTGAAGTAGTTGGCAAAGCCACCCATGGTGGCCGGCATGACCACGAAGAACACCATGATCAGGGCGTGGGCCGTGACCGTGACGTTAAAGCCGTGCTTGGAGGCTTCCACGATCCCCAGTTGCTGGATGATCGTGCCTTCCTTGAACAGCTGGATGCCCGGCTCGGCCAGTTCCCAGCGGATCAGGCCCGACAGAGCGCCACCCACCAGACCGGTGAAGATAGCGAAGATAAGGTACAGAACGCCGATGTCTTTGTGGTTGGTCGAGAAGAACCAACGGGTAAAGAATCCCGGCACGTGATTGTCAGTTGCGCTAGCGCTAGCCATTTTAGGTCTGCTCTCGCTCTATTACTGGGCAGCCGGCGCGGCAGGCGCGGCAACAGGAGCCGCAGGTGCGGCGGTGGTCGGGGCCGGAACGGCAGCAGCATCAGCCGAAGCCTCCGCATCATCGATGACAGCAGCCGGAGCAGCGGCAGCGGCCGCCTCTTCTGCACCCGGCATAGAACCACCCTTGGTGGCCAGCCAGGCTTCGAACTCGGCTTGGGTCACAACATTGACCTGCAGCGGCATGAAGGCGTGATCAACACCGCACAGTTCCGAACACTGGCCATAATAGGTGCCGGTCTTTTCGGCTTTAAACCAGGTGTGGTTGGTACGGCCCGGAATGGCGTCGACCTTGATACCGAATGCCGGCAGGGCCACGGCGTGAATCACGTCCGAAGCGGTGATCAGCAGTTCGACAGTTGCACCCACTGGCACCACCATCGGCTCGTCAGCCGCCAGACGGTACAGTTGCTTGGTGGTCTTGTCTTCCGGCAGCATGTTCGAGATGTATTCCGGCACCTTGTGGTCCGGATACTCATAGGCCCAGTTCCACTGGTTGCCGGTGATCTTCACGCGTACATCCGGTTCCGGCATGTTCTCATAGGCGAACAGCAGACGGAACGAGAAGAAGGCGATCACAAACAGGATCAGGATCGGCACGACCGTCCAGATCACTTCAATCGTCGTATTGTGGCTCCACTTGGCCGCAACCGGGTTCGCGCGCTTGTTATAGCGCACCACGATCCACAACAGCAGGGCCAGCACCAGAACGCTGATACCGATACACATCGGCAGCAGCACATAGTTATGGAAGAAGGTGACTTCGTGCTTCAGCGGAGACGCGCTCTGCTGAAGGCCGATTGCCCCCGGGGTCGGCTGCCCCAAAAGTGCTTGCGCCCAAGTCGGCGCAGCGACGAATGCGCCAAGCGCAGCAGTGACGATCCCCGCCCCCATCCGCGTTATCGCTCGCGTGCCCATCCCCATTCGAGAAGTCCTCTTAATTCGTTCCGCAGCAGACATTTGCGATCCAATCGCAAACGCGCTGCAGCCCACAAAAACCGCAGCGTTTGAGGGGTCGTTATCGGATGAATAGCCTCGGGGCAAGCGGTCAGGACATTTCCACCTCACAAGGATTGGGGAAATGCATGATTAAAAGGTGTTCATGTTTAGGCAGGTACCTTGCTTCACAAGATACCTTGCGTTACCCCTTTGATCAGCAACCGAGGGAAGACCATGCCCGAAACCGTAGATATCCAACTCAAGAAGGGCGTTTTGGGGCTGTGCGTCCTGGCCCTGCTGGCCCGCACAGACAGTTACGCCTACGAAATCGCCTCAAGGTTGTCCGATGCCATCGGCATGGGCGAAGGCACGATTTATCCGCTGATGCGCCGGATGCAGAGCGACGGACTGGTGGAGACCTATCTGGTCGAATCATCCAGCGGCCCTTCGCGCAAATATTACCGCCTGACCGTTCGTGGCCACGAGGCCCTCAAGGCACAGGGCGCGGAATGGGAAAGCTTTGCCCGTTCCGTGGACCGGTTGCTGAACGAGGCAGCCCAGACTGACACTATCAATGCCGGCGCACCGGACCCCGTACTGGCCCTGACGGCCGTGGCCGGCGACGCCTCCGACAAGGGAGCTGAATAATGAACCGCAACGAGTTCCTCGCCCGCCTTCGCAAGGGCCTTGTCGGCCTGACCCAGGCCGCCGCTGATGACATCGTGGCCGACTACGAGGCCCATTTCGATGAAGGCCGCGCCGCCGGGCGCAGCGAACAGGACGTGGCCGCAGCTCTCGGTAACCCCGACCGCATCGCCCGCGAACTGAAAGCCGAAGCCGGTGCACAGGCATGGGCCCAGCAACCGACCGCCTCCAATGCCATGGGGGCCATCTTCGGCATTATCGGCCTCGGGGCCATCGACATCCTGATCCTGCTGCCGCTGGTCCTGCCGATCTTCGGCACGGTGATCGGCTTCCTGCTGGGCGGTGTCGGCGTCTTTATCGCCGGTGGCGCTGTCATGGTGGTCGGCCCATTTGCCGGTCTGCCAGGCGGAGCCTTTGCCGCCATCCTGATGGGCGTCGGCCTGATGGGTCTGGGCATCTTCATGATCGGCCTGATGGCCATCCTGATCAAATGGATGATCGACGCCACCATCTGGTACGCCCGCCTGCACTACCGCGTCATCAAACCTGCGCTCGAACCGGCCAAGGCCTGATCGCGCCCTAACGAAAGAAGAGGATACCTATCATGATCCGCAATCTCCTCATCATTTCCGGTGCCGGTCTGGTTCTGGCCATTGTCGGCATCGGCGGAGCCTTTGCTCTCGGCGGGGCCGACCTGACCCGCCACAGCTGGAGCTGGGTCGTCAGCGAAAAGGACGACAATTTCCGCTTCGAGCGCGCCGGTCCGCAACAGCCCGATATCAAGCGCACCATCGCCTGGACCGGTAGTGACAGCCTGAACATCGATATGCCCGTCACGGTCATCTATGATGCCGCCAGCAGCGAAACGGGCATCTTTGTCTCGGGCCCCAAAGACTATGTCGATGCCGTCAAGCTGGATGGCGACCGCCTGACGTTGGACGATAACGACCTGCCCTCGCGCGGCTATATCCAGTGGACCGGCGCAGGTGTTTCCGGCTCCAGCGAGCGCGACCGTCTGACGGTCCGTATCAAGGGTGGCGCAGTCAAGGCCTTCACCCTGTCGGGCCAGACCGACCTGGAAGTAAACGGCTATAACCAACCGTCGCTGGACCTGACCTTGGTCGGCAATGCCGATGCCGAGTTCAAAGGCACAACCCAGAGCCTCAAGGTCGATGCCTCCGGCTACAACTCGGTCAAGCTGGACGAGCTTCTGACCCGTGATGCCACCATCCGTGTCAGCGGCGATGCCAGCGTGCGTACCTCGGCAGATGGCAAGGTCGAGATCGACGGCTCGGGCGATACCCGCGTCCGCCTGACCCGCCAGCCGGGCGAACTACGCCAGACCCTGTCGGGCGAGGCCGAGGTCGTCACCAACTAGCATCACTTTAAAAAGGGTCGCCTTTCTCCCCCGCGCGGTCCTGATTAAAGTGCAACAGCCCCCGTTTTCCGGTTCCTGCTGCCGGATACGGGGGCTTTTCTTATGGGGTGAGGCCCGCACCATGATGACGAACGCGGCTTTCATGCCTATCTAGCGGGCATGACCCAATCGGCTAATGCTTCCTCGCCCTCTCCTATTCTCGACGCTGCCGGTGTCGATGCCCCGGAGGCCCTGTCCATCCTGCAAACCGCGCTGGACGGTGCGGACGATGGCGAGTTGTTCCTTGAAAAGACCGAGAGCGAGGCGCTGCTGTTCGATGACGGCCGCCTGAAGAACGCCAATTATGACGCCTCCAAAGGTTTCGGCCTGCGCGTCGTCGCGGGCGAGACCGCAGGCTTTGCCCACGCCAACGAGATTTCCGCTGCCGCCATCCGTCGTGCCGGTGACAGCGCGGCTCTGGCCAAGCGCGGTCATGCCGGCGTTGTCGCCGAGGCTCCGCTTGCCACCAATCAGCGCCTTTATGCTCCGATTGATCCGCTGCTTTCCCCGTCCTTCTCGGACAAGATCGCCTTGCTGGCCGAAATCGACGCCTTTGCCCGCGCGCGCAACCCGCATGTGGTGCAAGTGTCCGCATCGATTGTTGGCGAACGCCGCTCCATCGACATCCTGCGCGGCGATGGCCGTATCCTGTCCGACATCCGCCCTCTGGTGCGCCTGAACGTCTCGGTCACCGTCGAAAAGAACGGCCGTCGCGAAACCGCATCGTCCGGTGCCGGTGGCCGCTCACCCTTCGAGGAATGGATCAAGCCGGAACGCTGGCAGGCTCAGGTCGATGAATCCATCCGTCAGGCCATGGTCAACCTCGAAGCCATCGACTGCCCCGCCGGTGAAATGGATGTGGTGCTGGGTGCTGGCTGGCCGGGTGTGCTGCTGCACGAAGCCATCGGCCACGGCTTTGAGGGCGACTTCCACCGCAAGGGCTCCTCGGTCTTTACTGGCAAGATGGGCCAGCGCGTTGCCGCCCCCGGTGTGACCGTCGTCGATGACGGCTCGATTGCCGACCGTCGCGGCTCGCTGTCGTTTGACGATGAAGGCACCCCAACCTCGCGCACCGTGCTGATCGAGGACGGCATCATGGTCGGCCTGATGCACGACCGCCTGTCGGCCCGCCAACTGGGGGCCAAGGCCACCGGCAATGGCCGCCGCCAGTCCTTCGCCCACCAGCCCATGCCGCGCATGACCAACACCTTTATGGAAGCGGGCAAGGACAAGTTCGCCGACATGATCTCGTCCACCAAGCGCGGCCTCTATGCCGCCAATTTCGGGGGCGGTCAGGTGGACATCACCAATGGCAAGTTCGTGTTCCAGTGCACCGAGGCCTATCTGATCGAAGACGGCAAGATCACCACGCCGGTGCGTGGTGCCACCCTGATCGGTGACGGCGCCACCGCCCTGACCAAGATCGAGATGATCGGCGACGACTTCGCCTTCGACCCTGGCGTCGGCACCTGCGGCAAGGCCGGACAGGGCGTCCCCGTCGGCATCGGCCAGCCCAGCCTCAAAATGGGAGGCCTCACCGTCGGCGGCACAGCCGTCTAAAACACCAAAGGCCACCCGCAACGGGTGGCCTTTTTTGTACCCGCAGCGCTACAAAAAGACACATCGGGATAACGCTACACTATTAGTTAAACCCAAGCTTATTATCCAAGGTCAGTTATCTAGTCATAGTGAGCTGACACCGAATGATCCCCCATCGTTCCGCCACCGCCTGTCTTGCCTTGATTGCCTGTGCCTATGCTGGCAGCGCAACCGCCCAGAACACCGATCAGTGGCGCGTAACCGTCAGCCCCTATGTCTGGGCCACATCACTGGATGGCAATATTACATTGGCCGGGCACAGAGCCCCTGTCGATGTGCCCTTCTCGGATGCCTTCGACCAGCTGGAAAGCGTGGTCATGGGCGATGTTGAAGTTCGCAAGGGCCGCTGGGGCGGCTATGTCGATTACCAATATGCCAAGACTGCCGAAGATGTGTCCCTGCTGGGAATACCTGCCAATCTCGGTACCCGTACAACCACCCTATCCGGCGGCCTGCTATACCGCCTGATCGATGACCCGCTTGGCGGACGTACTGCCTTTGGCGACCTGCGCTCATTGCGTGTCGAACCTATTGTCGGGGCCCGCTGGAGCAAGGTGCAGGCCGATCTCGCCACACCGCTGGGGGCCACGCGCAAAGGCGCTGAATGGACCGATCTCATGCTGGGCCTGAGGGTCGAGGGTGATGTCACCGATCGCTGGACCTTGCGTGCTCAGGTCGATGCCGGTGGTCTGGGCGATAACGACCGCAACAGCGTCTCTTGGCAGGCGCTGGCCTCCTATCGCACCCCGCTGGGCGATGGGGCAGTCTCCGTCAATGCAGGATACCGCCTGCTCCAGCAAAACTATGAGCAGGATGATTTTACCGGTCAGCGCTTTGACTGGAAGGTATCGCGCCACGGTCCCGTTCTGGGCCTGTCACTCACCTACTGACCCACCAAAGGATACGACACATGCGTAATGGAATGAAGAAAGGCGCTCTTGCGCTCGCCGCCGTTCTCGCCTTGGCCGTTCCGGCTGCCGAGGCCTGCACCCGCCTTGTCTATCACGGTCATGACGGCGGGGTGATTACCGCCCGCTCCATGGACTGGAAAGACGAGATCATGACCAATCTCTGGATCTTTCCCCGCGGCATGGACCGCGATGGAGCCGGTGGCCCCAATTCCCTCAAATGGACTTCGAAATACGGCAGCGTCATTTCCAGCGGCTACGACATCTCGACCGTCGATGGCGTGAACGAGATGGGTCTGGTCGCCAACGTTCTGTGGCTGGTCGAGTCCGAATATCCGGCCCACGATCCGAACAAGCCCGCCCTCAGCATTGCCGCATGGGCACAATATGCCCTCGATAATTACGCCACCGTGGCCGAGGCCGTGGCAGCGCTTCGTGACGAGCCGTTCGTTCTGGTCAGCGACAATGTGCCGGGTCAGGAACGCCTGACCACCCTGCACCTGTCCCTGTCGGATTCTGGCGGTGACAGCGCCATCTTCGAATATATCGACGGCAAGCTGGTGATCCACCACAGCCGCGACTATCAGGTGATGACCAACTCGCCGACCTTCGACCAGCAACTGGCGCTGAACACCTATTGGCAGGGCATCGGCGGCACGGTCATGCTGCCGGGCACCAACCGGGCGGCCGACCGCTATGCGCGTGCCTCCTTCTACACCAACGCCATTCCCAAGTTCGAAGACCAGAACATGGCCGTGGCCAGCGTGTTCAGCGTGATCCGCAACGTCTCGGTGCCCTTCGGTATTTCGACCCCTGACCAGCCAAACATCTCGTCAACCCGCTGGCGCACGGTCGTGGATCACAAGCGCAAGCTGTACTTCTTCGAGTCGGCCCTGACGCCGAACACCTTCTGGGTGGACCTGAAGAAGATCGACTTCTCGCCGAACGCGCCTGTCAAACGTCTCGAACTGGGAGAAAACCAGATCAACACGCACTCAGGTGACGCCACCGCCAAGTTCAGCAATGCGCGCGCCTTCCCCTTCCTCGGCCCGCAATAGAACCCACCCTCATCAGGCATAAACCAAAGGCCACCCCGACGGGTGGCCTTTTCTTTCGCGCGATGTGCGGCTCAAATCTTCCGGCTGCCCATTGTGGTCTGTTGCCATTTTGAAGGCGGCTTGTCCGTACGATGAACACAGCCGGGCCAGCAACAGGGGCGGCGTTTCCCCTCTCGCATTTCTTCGATAGTGCGCCTGATCCGTTTTTCCCGCGTCGCGGCCTGTTTGGCATCTTCGACCCAGCAGATGAACTCGTTACGCCCCAGCGGGGTCAACCCTTGCCAGAGCGCAAACGCGCCATCATCCGCACGAAGAGCATCCTCCATATCTGACGCCACCTCGTGCACCACACCGTGCAAAACAGCCTCTGCCGCACTCATCCGCATCTCCGTCTCGAACGCTTGAGGGTAAGGTGGCGCAGAACAACCGGATCGGCAAATCAGCCCTTGGCCGCGTCCCACATCTTCTCGCCAAACAGCACCGACCACTGCTCGGGCGACAGCTTCATATGACGGGCCTGTGCGGGATGGTCCTTGGGCACCTCGCCATAGCGTTTGACCGCTTCGCGCGCACCCACGCGGTCAAACCAGCGTTTCAGGGCGGGCCATTGCGACACATCCATATCGATGGCGCGGCTGGCCCTCACCCACGGCCAGACGGCCATGTCGGCAATGGAGTATTCGCCCGCCAGATAGTCCCCCTGAGACAACCGCCCCTCCAGCACATCGAACAGGCGATGCGCCTCCTTGGTATAGCGGTTAACCGCATATTGCGGCGGCTCGGGCGCATAGCGCAGGAAATGGTGCGCCTGACCATGCTGCGGCCCCAACGACGCCATTTGCCAGAACAGCCAGCTGAGGGCCTGCGCCCGTTCTCGCGTATCTGTCGGCAGGAACCGCCCTGTTTTCTCCGCCAGATAAAGCAGGATGGCCCCGCTTTCGAACACGGCCACCGGCTCGCCGCCCCCTGCCGGAGCATGATCCACAATGGCGGGCAGTCGGCGGTTCGGATTGATCCGTGCGAAGTCCGCCTCCAAATGCCGCCCCTCCAATAAGTTATATTTGGTCGTGCTGTGTTCCAGTCCCACCCCTGCCAGCTCCAACTCCGCCAGCAGGATCGCCACCTTGTGGCCATTGGGCGTATCGCACCCGTGCAGCTCGATCATCATCCGTCCTCCCTCACGGATAGACACTCGGATGCACAATCTATTACGTCAAATTATTTTACCATTATTTCCATTCCGGCCCGTCAATCTCGAAACCGGCCGCCACCAGCATATCCAGCACCCCGCCCGCTTCGCCCAGTGTCCGCACCGGTGCGACCGCCAGTGTCACGCCCTCGTCGGCAATAGCGGTCGATATGGCATTGACCCATTCGGCACGCGCACGCGGGCGCACCTCGGGATCTCCCCAAGGCCAGCACACATCCATGGCCAGATCGACCGGCGAGGCCAGCACCCCCTTCACATCCAGACGGCTCCATGCGGCGGCGCGGTCCGAAACTGCGGTGGGGCCATATTCCGCCACCGACATGGCCGCATCCAGACAGGGCATGTGCGTCTGCGGCGGGGCCGAGATCAGGGTTTCCACCAGTTCATTGCCACGCACCACCCCGATATGGTGCGTTTTGACACCCGCGCGGCGCGCGGCGCGCTCGACCGCCCGTTCAATACGCGGCGATTTGGCATCCTTCTCGCCACCCTTGTCCTTGATGAGTTCAATGGCCGTCAGCAGAAAACTGGTCCTTTGCCAGTTATCATTGCGCTGGCCCGCCATCAGCGCCGTCAGACGCGCCATGTCCTCAACCGACAGATAATCCGCAGCCCGCGTATCATCGGGCAGGATAGCAATCGTGCGCGAACGCCATATGATACGGAATATATCCGCAGGCGAGGCCCGCCCCTCTTGCGCGAACAGCACACGGTCGGAGCGCGTCACCGCATCCTCCAAGGCTTGCGCCCGCCATTCAAAATCCTTGGGCACCTCGCGGATCATACCCGCCAGTATGAGGACGCCCTCGTCACCGCGCCGCACCGTCCAGATCGGCAGGCCCGCCCGACGCGCCACCACCACAATCTCCTCGACCTGTGACGGAGCGTCTTCGGTCAGGTTTTCAGGATCGTCTCTATTGTCCTGCGCCATGGCCAAGGCCGTCACAGGCGATAGCGATAACAGCAGCGAAACAGCCATGACGGCCAAGGAAGTTTTCATCAAACTCTCTTATCCCAAACCGAAATATATAATCATTACAGTCATGTAATCCTGTCTTCGATGTAACCCACCTGTCTGTCTTGTAACTGGAGATCGTACATTAAAAGCCGCATTTCCTTGTGCAACGAAGTTCAAGGAACAGGAAGTAATGCGCCATCACCTGCTGACCGGTACCGCCCTTATTGCCGCCCTTATGGTCCCGGTGGTGGTCCTGCCGTCCGATGCTCGGGCCGATACCCCGCCTGCCTATATGCCGCAGACCGGTGACCACGGCGTCCTCATCTATCAACCTGAATTCTTTACCGGCTACAGCCCCAATACCGCGCTGGACATGGTCAATCGTGTTCCCGGTTTCTCGGTCAATGACGGTGACGGCGCGCGCGGCTTCGAAGGGGCCGTCGGCAACGTCCTTATCAATGGCAGCCGTCCGGCTTCCAAAAACGATACCGGTTCCAACGTTCTGGGCCGCACTCTTGCCGCACAGGTCGAGCGCATCGAGCTAATCCGCGGCGGTGCCCCCGGCATCGAGATGCAGGGCTATGCCGTCGTTGTGAACGTGATCCTCAAGAACACCGCCAGCAACGAACATATCGCCACCTTTAACGCCCATCTGTTCGAAGGCGGTCAGGACCTGTTCGGCGGCACCTACCAATATACCCGCCGCAGTGGCGACTATAGTTGGGGCGTCACGCTGGGCGATGGCATCTCCCAAAGCGATTCCAACGGGTCCGGCCCGCTGCGCCGCGTCGATGGCGCAGGCAATCTCATCCGCGCCGAAGACTATTGGAACGACGGCTATGGCGGCGGCAACTCGATCCGCGGCAACTGGTCCGGTCCGGTGCTGGGCGGCAAGCTGGACCTGACCGCTCGTTACGGCATCAATGACTGGCACAATATCAACCTGCAAACCGCCCCCAATGTGCTTCGCGACAGCCGCTCCGACAATGACGGTTCCAGCGGCGAGATCGGTATCGTCTTCACTCGCCCGCTGACCACCCGTACCAAACTGGAAACCCGCCTGATCCACGAGTTCAGCGACTTTGACAATGTGTCTGTATCCAACACCCGCATCGACAATGTCAGCGATCCCGAACAGCGCTTCACCTCCAACGGCAATGCGTCCGAAACCATCCTACGCAGCCTGGTTCGTTTCGAACGCAATGCCAGCATGGACTTCGAGGCGGGCGGCGAGGTGGCCTATAATATGCTGGAAACCGATCAGGCCTATTCGGTCGGCGGCACCAACATCCCTCTGCCCTCGGCCTCGGTAAAGGTCGAGGAAACGCGCGGCGAGCTGTTCGGCAAGGGCACATGGCGCATCAATCCGAAATGGACCCTCGAAGGCGGCCTGCGCCTTGAACATTCCACCATCAGCCAGTCCGGTGATGCCGATCAGGAAGAAAGCTTCTTCTTTGCCAAGCCGCGCCTGCTGGTAACGTGGAACCCCTATGACAAGAACCAGCTGCGCCTGCGCTTCGAGCGGGTCGTCGGCCAGTTGAACTTCGAGGACTTTGCCGCCTCGGCCAGCCTGTCCGAAGAGAACGTCATGGGCGGCAATGTGAACCTCAGCCCCGAACAGCGCTGGATCAGCGAAATCACCTATGAGAAACGCTTCTGGGACGAAGGCGTCGTCAGCATCGGTCTGCGCCATGATGAAATCCGCGACGCCATCGACCTGATCCCGCTGGACGGCGGTCTGGCCGCTGTCGGCAATATCGGTGACGCCACACTCGATCAGCTGGCCCTGAACATCACCTTGCCGCTGAACAAGATGGGCATTAGCGGCGGCCAGTTCGGCTTCCGCAACACCTGGAACAAAACCGAGGTCACCGACCCGACGACCGGCCAAAAGCGTCCGATCTCTGGCGTACGCGCCTCTCAGGCCACGCTGAGTTTCCGGCAGGACATCGCCTCGTGGAAACTGCAATGGGGCGGTGCCTGGATCCCGCGTCTGGGCCAGATGAACTATCAACCCGACCAGACCTCGGGCTGGACCGGCAGCGATTATTACGAACTGTGGGCCGAGTACAAACCCGCCCCCACCCTGTCGATCCGCGCACAGGTCAATATCTGGGATGATTTCAACATCGAACGCACTGTCTATGGCGACCGCGTTACCCGTCCGGTCGCCTTCATCGAGAACCGTTTCGTTGACCCGCGCACCTTCTACCAGATCCGTCTTCGCAAGACGTTTTAAGGCTTCCAAGCGTGGCGATCCTGTCGCGCCACCGGAACACCTGACACTTCCCTGCCTCAACGGCAAAATGTCAGGCCACTAAAAAAGGCGGCACCCCTTTCGGGATGCCGCCTTCTTTTTTCCAGCCGTGACCAGAGGGCTTAGCGGACGCCCGCCATGCCCTTCTTCAGCAGCGGCGACAGGGCCAGCAGCACCACGCCGACCACAACACCGGTCATACCGATCGTGTTGTACATCGAGGTATAGCTTTCCAGCGCCTTGGACGGGTCGGTGACAACACCGGCAATCGTGTCGGTCGCGGTCGCCTTGGCGATCACACCGGCCACGATATGCGCCACCGACGAGGACAGGAACCATACGCCCATCATCATGCCGACCATGCGCGCCACCGACAGCTTGGTGATCATCGACAGGCCGACCGGCGACAGGCACAGCTCGCCCAGCGTGTGCAGCAGATAGGTCAGGAACAGGAACATCAACGGCACCTTGAAGGCTTCGTTCGCCTGTGTTGCCGCCGCCCATGCCAACAGCAGGAAGCCAGCCGAGACCAGCACCAGCGCCACCGAGAATTTCACCGGCGTCGAAGGTTCCTTGTTACGCTTGCCCAGCCAGACCCACAGAGCTGCCACCAGCGGACCGCCAATGACGATGATGCCCGGGTTGAACATCTGGGTGTAACCGGCATTGAACCAGTTCGGCATCTGGGTGGACTGGTCCGCAAACAGGGTCAGCGACGAGCCTGCCTGTTCGAACAACGCCCAGAACAGCACCGAGAAGAAGATCAGCACCTGCGCAACCAGCATGCGCGAACGCTCTGCACCCTTCAGGGTGAAGACGGTCGTGCCCACCACCAGCGCAAAGGTGATGGCGGCCACAGGGATCAGCACCGCTTCGATAATGCCGTGGCGTTGCATCAACAGCCAGATCGGGAAGACCGACACAATGGCCGCAATCCAGAAGAACGGCTCGACCGGTACGCCGAAGATACGGCGACCCTTGATCGGCTGCGGCGGGCCACCACGGCCTTCCAGCCAAGACTGACCCAGCAGGAAGGTCGCCAGACCGGCGAGCATACCGATACCGGCCAGACCGAAACCATAGGCCCAACCATAGTTGTAGCCGAGGTACGAACACGCCGCCGTCGCCAGCAGCGAACCAAGGTTGATACCGACATAGAAGATGGTGAAACCACCATCACGACGCGGGTCGTTCTCTTCGTAAAGAGCCCCGACCACCGTCGAGATATTGGCCTTCAGGAAGCCCACGCCCACGATAATCAGCGACAGGGCCAGGAACAGGATCGGTTCGCCAAAGCCCAGATCGCGGGTGATTTCGGTGGTGTAACCGCCTGTCGGCACCATGTTCGGGAAGCCGCTCTGACCTGCGGCCAGCGGCTCGACGCGGGTCACGCCCTCGCCCGAAATCTTGATCTCGGCGCGTTCGCCCGCCTCGTTAACGACGAACATCTTGCGGTTCTGGTCACGACCATCGACCTCGACCTGATAGGTCGTGCCGTCGACGATCATACGTTCCTTGCCACCGGTGCCTTCAAAGGCCATGGCAAAGTGACCGGCCACAAGCATGACCGCACCGATGATGACCGCCTTGCGGGCCCCCAGATAGCGGTCGGCAATCATGCCGCCCAGAACCGGCATCAGGTAAACCATCGCCGCATAGGCTGCGTAGATGCCCTGAGCCTCTTTCGGGCCGAACAGGAAATGCTGGACGAGGTAAACCGTCAGCAGGGCGCGCATACCATAGTAGGAGAACCGCTCCCACATCTCGGTAAAGAAGAGCACCACCAGCCCTCGGGGATGCCCGAGGAAGGTCTTACGGGGCGCGGCGTCTAGGGCGCCCCCACTTTCCGTCGCTGACACGCGGAACTCCATGTCTGGCGCCCCCACCGGGCGCGAAAGCGGTCAGAAACAGCACGACACGCGCCGTGTAACAAGATGTTAACGTCGATTTTCGTCCTATGTCCGGCGTAAAACGGTCACAAAATCGTAGATTGCAAACAATCTTTACCACTGCGCCTTTGCCAGGGTGCGTCACCTCGACACATGGCCAAGCTTGTGACACGCTGAACGATCGCTGTTGTGTAACAGAGTAACTGCCGTGGCTGTCCGCCCGTTCGAACTTGCCGATATCGAAGGCGTCAACGCCCTCCACACCCAGATCAACTGGCCCGCCCCCAGTGCCGAGCAGTGGCAATGGCTGGCTTCCAACCCTGCACGCGGCACATCGCCCATGGGATGGGTGATCGACAATCATGGCCGCATAGACGGTTTTTTGGGCAATTTTCGGCAGACCTATTATCGGGATTCCGCCGTGCTCTCAGCGGCAACCGGTCATTCGATTATTGTCTCGCCTCGCGTCAAAGGGGCTCTGCGCGAACTGATCCAACCCTTTTTGAGCCAGAAAGACCTGTTTGCCGTCAGCATCCTCAACGCGAATGAAATAGGCTCGCCCATCTACCGGCACTATGGCTTGAAACCTTTTTCCGCGCCGGTGCATGATATCAAATTGGCCTGGCTACTGGCCCCGCACCGGATTGTGGTCGCCAAAATCCTGCGCAGTCTGGCGGCACGTCTTCCTTCGCTTTATCCAATGCTGGGCGAGCGGTTCTTACCCCGCCCTGTACCCGCTTTTGATGCACGCAGTGTCGCCTGGCCTGCCGGTGTGCATGCTATCGCAGACATGTCCGACAACTCGGCTTTCGCGCGCTTCTGGCAGCAACTGATAGTGGATGGCGAACTGGTCGCCGAACGCTGTCCGGCCCTCTTGCGCTGGCGGTTGGCCATGCCGGACCTGACCTCGCGGCCCGTTCTACTGGGCTATTATGATGAACAGGGGCTTTGCGCCTATGCGATGGGGCAACTGTCCAAGGTCGGTCCGATCGAAGTGGTCACACTCGAAATCATCGATCTGATCGCGCTGAAACGCGCGCCCGCAACCGCTATCCCGACGCTGATCCGCGCGCTGAAACTGGCGGCCCGCAAACTTCAGGCGGCCAAGCTCCGCCTGCCACTGGTGTCGGCCAGAACTCAGGCCGCCCTAGGCTCCACAATCGGTCTGGCCCATAATGAAGGCGGCTGGGGTCATGCCTTTGCCCATTTCAGTGCACCAGAGGCCGGATTTGCCGACTGGCAACCCACCCCCTTCGAAGGCAGCTACAGCTTCACCCTAAGACAACCCTATCAGTGACCGCAGACCTGAGTATGCCTGATTTTCAGAACCGACGCTTGCCGCTGACGGTTTCCCAGAACAGCCGGAAATCACCCATCAGGCTCCACAACGGATATTTGAACGTCGCGGGCCGGTTCTTCTCGAAAAAGAAATGTCCCACCCAGGCAAAGCCATAGCCAACCAGCGGCATGGCCAGCAGCCACCACGGATTGCGCGTCACCAGAAAGACGGCGAAGGCCGCAATCACCAGTCCGGTCCCCACCACATGGATGCGGCGGCACGTCCGGTTGGAATGCTCGTGGATATAATAGGGATAGAAGGCTTGGAACGAGGCGAACCGCCCCTCGGCTGGATGCATGCTCATAAACGCAAAATGCCTCCGGTTTTCACCGGAGGCAAATCACAGAACCGCGTTAGCAGTCTAGCTATCAGTCGAAGCGACGGGCCTTCTTGAAGCCCGGCTTGCCACCGGCAGGCTTGCCTGCATACGGCTTGCCGCCTGCGGGCTTGCCCTTGAAGCCCGACGGCTTGCCGTCGAAGTCGCCACGCGGGCGGAACGGCTTGGCACCACGGTCAGGGCGGTCACCACCCTCGCGCGGTTTGAACTCGCCCCGTTCCTTCCACTCGCCACGTCCTTCAGCGCGCGGACCACGGTCCGGGCGATCACCGCGCGGGCCACGGTCGTTGTCCCCAAACGGCTTGCGCTTGAACGGCGGACGACCACCCTCACGACCGCCAAAATCACGGTCGCGGCTGCCCTTGAACATGCCCGCATGCGGCGCGTCCGACGGCGTGATGTTCGCCTCTTCGGTGTTCATCTGGGCCAGCTTCTTGAAGGCCTCGACGTGGGTGTTGGCGATCTCGAAGCGGGTTTCTTCGGGGAAGGTCTTGATCGAACCGATCTGCTGCTTGGTGATGCCACCGATGCGGCAGATCATCGGGATCAGCCATTTCGGGTCGGCATTGCGGTTGCGACCGATATCCATGCGGAACCAGCTGCAATCGTCCGACGACAGACGCTCGAACGGCGAGGCACCAGCGGCACCCTTGTCAAAGCCGTCTTCACGACGCTTGCGCTGCGGACCTTCGCCCGGATCATTGACCTCTTCCGGAGCCGGCAGGTTCTTGCGCAGCATGTTGATCACGGCCGTCGCCAGCTCTTCCGGCGAACGCTCCTTGACCATTTGTGCGATCAGATCGGCATCGTCCTCGTCCGCAGCCTGCGCGAAGATCGGTGCGGCCAGCAGGCGCTGTTCGTCCTTGGCCAAGATTTCGTCGGCGCTCGGTACACCCGACCAGACCGCCTCAACACCTGCCGAGCCCAGCAGCATTTCGGCCTTGCGGCGACGCGATTGCGGGACCAGCAGGACGGAGATGCCCTTCTTGCCCGCACGGCCGGTACGGCCCGAACGGTGCAGCATGGTGGCCTTGTTGATCGGCAGCTCGGCGTGGATCACCAGACCCAGATCCGGCAGGTCCAGACCGCGAGCCGCCACGTCGGTGGCCACGCAGACGCGGGCACGGCCGTCACGCAGCGCTTGCAGCGCCTCGTTACGCTCACGCTGGCCCATTTCACCCGACAGGGCGACCGAACCGAAGCCACGCTCCAGCAGGGCAGCCTGCAAATGGTTCACGCTGGCGCGGGTCGAGCAGAAGACCAGAACGGCCGGCGCTTCAAAATAGCGCAGCACGTTAACAACCGCGTGCTCGATCTGGTTCGGATACAGGCGCATGGCGCGGTATTCGATGTCGTTGTGCGGCTGGCTGCGGTCGACGGTGTCGATACGCACAGCATCCTTCTGGTAGCGCTTGGCCAGAATAGCGATGTCACGCGCGATGGTCGCCGAGAACAGCAGGGTGCGGCGGTCTTCCGGTGCTTGCTCGAGAATGTATTCGAGGTCTTCGCGGAAGCCCATGTCGAGCATCTCGTCGGCTTCGTCGAGCACAATGACGCGAGCAGCGGACAGGTCCAGAGCCCCGCGGTCGATATGGTCCTTCAGACGGCCCGGCGTGCCGACCACAATGTGCGTGCCAAAGCTGAGAGCGCGGGCTTCGCGACGCGAGTCCATGCCTCCGACGCAGGTGGTGATCTTGGCACCGGCTTCGCCATAGAGCCAGGTCAGCTCTGCGGCGACCTGCAAGGCAAGCTCGCGGGTCGGCGCAATGGCCAGCATTAGCGGCGCGCCAGCTTGACCAAGGGTGTCTTGACCATCGAAAAGAGTGTGTGCTGCGGCCAGACCAAAGGCGACGGTTTTACCCGAACCTGTCTGCGCCGAAACCAGTAGATCTGCATCCCCATGCCCGACTTCCAACACGGCAGCCTGAACCGAAGTCGGTTCAGCGTACCCTTTTTTGGAGAGAGCGCGGTCTAACGCAGGATGAACGGCTGGAAAGGGCATGGATATACGATCTAAATAGAACTTTGCGCGTCTTCACAAAAAAGACGCGCCCGGCCAAGGACAGTTCCTCGAGCCGGGCGAATGGGCGCTCCTATACACGAAACAAGGCGTTGATGGGGCAAAATCGACATTCACCATCTTGCTTCATTCCCCATTGAGGCAAAGCGTGGCAATCTGGCCCCACTGACAGAACCGCCGCAATCGCACAGGAGGCCACGGATGCAAGCCCTGACGATGAACACCGCTGCCATCGAAAACGCCTTCGAGCGCTTCGAGGCCGCCGCGCGCAAAACCGCTGTCGCCCCCCTGCAAAATGTCCAGACCGGATCGGTCGAAGCCGCCGCCGCCCGCACCCAGCTCTCCGCCAGCCTCACCGTCACCCGCACCGCCGATGTGATGATGGGCAGTCTGCTCGACATGAAGGCCTAAGGGCTTTCATGTGGCCCCGCAGGGCCGGATGAGGGTCGAAGGCCAACTTCGCCAAACTCCCCTTGACGCTCACCCCCAATCAATGTTCTTGATATGTTCCAATCCATCAAGAGCAAGCCCATGTCCATGAACTACGTAATGATCGGCTCCAACGATGTAGTCAGGGCGCGGGCCTATTTCGATGCCGTCCTGCCTGTGATTGGTGGTGAGGTCATTATGGACTTCATGCCCCATGGCTTCTGCTACCAGATGGGTAATGGCGGTCGCCTGTGGATCACCCAACCGTACAATCAGGAACCCGCCACCCCCGGAAACGGCAATATGGTCGGCCTTCTTTGTGATAGCGAAGAACAGGTTCAGGCCGCCCACGCGGCGGCCCTCGCCCACGGCGGCAGCAATGAAGGCGACCCCGGCCCGCGCCCGCAATATGGTCCCAACTTCTACGGGGCCTATGTCCGCGACCTCGACGGCAACAAGATGAGCTTCGTCTATTTCGGCATCACAACTTCAAGCTGAGCCGTCGCTTTAACTTGACCCTGCGTTAAATCAGGATCAGCGTTCGCCCGAATAAAAAGGTGAAGTGATGCAGCGTTTGATTTTCATCAATCTGCCCGTCCACAACCTCGCCAGATCTGTGACCTTTTACGAAAGTGTCGGCGGGCAGAAAAATCCGATGTTCTCGGACCATACAGCCGCATGCATGGTGTTTTCAGACACCATCCACGCCATGCTGTTGACCCATGAAAAATTTTCCAGCTTTACCGAGCGGGCTATTCCGGACGCGCACAAAACGGCGCAGGTGCTGATCTGCATTTCCGCCGACAGCCGCGCCGAGGTGGACCGTCTTGTCGAGGCTGCGGGCACCCATGGCGGCACCGCCGACCCCAACCATCCCGTCGAATACCCCTTTATGTATAGCCGCAGCTTTGCGGATCCGGACGGCCATATCTGGGAAGTCATGTGGATGGACCCCGCCGCCGCACCGCCCACACCAGACGCATTCGAGGGTTGAGCCATGGGCGAGCTGTTTGATCTCAAGGTCAGCCGCTTCATCCAGGCTTCACCGGAAACGGTCTGGCGCGCCTACACCCAGCATGCGCCCGAATGGTTCACTCCTCGTCCGTGGACCACACCCGAAGTCCATTACGACCTACAGCCCGGCGGACGGGCAGATGTGGTGATGCAGTCACCTGAAGGGCAGCGTCACAGCTATCGCGGTGTCGTCCTCGAAGTCATTCCCGCCCGCAAACTGGTGACAACCGGAGCCATGACCCAAGGCTGGGTGCCACAGGCGGGCGATATGAATTTCGTCCGTATCGACACCTTCGAGCGCGAGGGTGCTGGCACACGATACACTGCCGAAGCCCGCCATTGGGATGAAGACGCCATGAAGGCCCATCGCGGCATGGGCTTCGAGCAGGGCTGGGGCATGGCCGCCGATCAACTGGCCGAGGTCGCCGAACGCCTCGCAAATGAAAGTCCGGGCCTATGAGCGACAAAATCGTCACCTGTATCTGGTTCGATAAGGGACAGGCTGGACTGGCCGCCGAGTTCTATATGTCGCTGGATCTCCCCCACAGCCATATCGACAAGATCAGCAACAGCCCCACGGACAATCCCTCAACCGGCGCAGGCGAGGAACTGGTGGTCAACTTCACCCTCGCCGGTCGCGCCTTTATGGGCCTGAACGGTGGCCCGATGTTCCCGCAAACCGAAGCTGTCTCCTTCATGATCCTGACCGAGGACCAGAGCGAGACCGACCGCCTGTGGCACGCCATTATCGACAATGGCGGCCGCGCCAGTGATTGCGGCTGGTGCAAGGACCGCTGGGGCGTGAACTGGCAGATCACCCCGCGCCGTCTGATGGAGTTCTTCGATGACCCCAACCCTGCCCGTTCCAAAGCCGCCTTCGAAGCCATGATGACCATGCAGAAAATCGACATCGGTGTGATCGAGGCCGCGGCAGATGCCGCATCTTAATAGGCCGTGTCGGGTCGAGAAGGCGGAGCCTTCTGACCGCGGCCAATCAAGAATGGCCGCGGTCGTCGGCTCTGCGGGACCTCCCGACCCGACGCGGAGTTTTTGAGTGGGCCGCGGTCGTCGGCCCTACGGGACCTCCCGACCCGACGCGGCCTGAATATTTCCAAGCCTGCCCCTCACCGCGTGGCGAGCATTAGGGGGGCCAACCTCCAAAGGAGAATCCAAGATGGGTTATGTCACCGGCTTCCTCACCCCCGTTAAGTCCGAGAACAAAGAGCGTTATGTGGCCTCGGCCGAGGCCGCATGGCCGCATTTCCAGCGTTACGGGGCCACCGCCCATGTCGAGAACTGGGTCGTTGATGTCCCCGACGGCAAGGTCACCAGCTTCCCCATGGCCGTGAAACAGGAAGAGGGCGAAGTCGTCGTCTTCTCGTGGCTGGTCTGGCCCGACAAGGCCACCGCCGATAATGCATGGGCCTCGATGGAAAAAGACCCTGCCTTTGCCGATATGGACATGCCATTCGATGGCAAACGCATGATGTGGGGCGGTTTCGAAACCGTCTTCAACAACGGCGCAACCTGATCAAAAAAGAAAAAGGCGGCTCCGCAAAGAGCCGCCTTTGATCTTTATTCTTGGCCTAACAGAATGCGGCGCATATCCGCCACATCCTTAAACAGATAGGCCGGATTATGCTTGGCCAAGGCTTCGGGCAGCGTATAGCCCCATGACACGGCACCGGCCCGCATATTGATCGGCTTGGCCGCATCGATGTCGCGGATTTCGTCACCGACGCTGACTGCATCGGCCGCATCCACGCCCATGGCCTTCAGCACCTTTTTGAACTTGCTGGTCTTGCCATGCACCGACGCACCACAGTTCAGCATGTCCACTTCGATCCCTTCACGCTCCAGAACCTGACGCACAGATTCCGTCGTGTCGGAGGAAACGATCACCACCTTGATGCCCGCCGCGCGCAAATCACGCAGCAGTTCGGGGATACCGTCGAACAACTGGGTTGTCGCCGCTGCTTTCAGCTTCTCGCGGCGCGTATGGCGCACGATAGCCGGCAGTTTCCACGGGCGGACCTTCATTCTGGTCATCACCTGACGGGCCGACAGGCCACGCATAGCCTCGACCTCATCCGGCCCCGGCTTATAGAGGCGGAACCGTGCAATCGCATCGTCGAGGATCGACAGAAACCATCCATAGGTGTCTGCCAACGTCCCGTCGAAATCAAAGATGACCAGTTTGGGCGTCGTCATTCGCGTCCTTGAACAGGGCCAAAAAGGAGCGGTCCGTACACGGACCACCCCTAGCCTTTGCCCTGATCCGTCTTAGCTGTCGAGGAACGAACGCAGTTTACGCGAACGCGACGGGTGCTTCAGCTTGCGAAGCGCCTTGGCCTCGATCTGGCGGATACGCTCGCGCGTCACCGAAAACTGCTGGCCGACTTCTTCCAGCGTGTGGTCCGTATTCATGCCGATACCAAAGCGCATACGCAGAACACGTTCTTCCCGCGGGGTCAGCGAGGCCAGAACGCGCGTGGTGGTTTCACGCAGGTTCGATTGAATGGCCGCATCGATCGGCAGGATGGCGTTCTTGTCCTCGATGAAGTCGCCGAGGTGCGAGTCTTCCTCGTCACCGATAGGCGTTTCCAGCGAGATCGGCTCCTTGGCGATCTTGAGGACCTTGCGGACCTTCTCGAGCGGCATGGCCAGACGTTCGGCCAGTTCTTCCGGCGTCGCTTCGCGGCCGATTTCATGCAGCATCTGGCGCTGGGTGCGCACGATCTTGTTAATCGTCTCGATCATGTGCACCGGAATACGGATGGTGCGCGCCTGGTCGGCGATCGAGCGGGTGATGGCCTGACGAATCCACCAGGTCGCATAGGTCGAGAACTTATAGCCTCGACGATATTCGAACTTATCGACGGCCTTCATCAGACCGATATTGCCTTCCTGGATCAGGTCCAGGAACTGCAGGCCACGATTGGTGTATTTCTTGGCGATCGAGATAACCAGACGCAGGTTGGCCTCGACCATTTCTTTCTTGGCCTGACGGGCTTCGCGCTCGCCCTTCTGCACCATCTGCACAATGCGGCGATAGTCATCGATCGGCAGACCGGCTTCAGCAGCAATAGCGGCCACGTCACCACGGATCTTGGCGATCTGGGCAGCTTCGTTCTCGCTGAACTTGGTCCAGCGCACGCCCATTTCCTTGATCTGCTCGGACCAGTTGGGGTCAAGCTCCGAACCAAAATAGGCCTTCAGGAACTCAGGGCGCGAAATGCCATAGGTATCGGCCAGACGCAGCAGACGACCTTCCAGACCGATCAGACGCTTGTTGATGGCGTAGAGCTGCTCGACCAGCGACTCGATACGCGCATTGTTCAGCTTCATGGTCTTCAGACGGTCCGAAATGGCCGTCGTCAGGGTCTCGTAAGCCTTCTGATCCTTGGCGGCCAGAACCTCGCCCTTCAGGCGCGCCTCGACCAGCTTGTCTTGAAGCTTGCGGAAATTGCCAAAGTCAGCGGCAATCGCATCCAGCACTTCCATAACGCCGTCGCGCAGCTCGGCTTCCAGAGCCGAGATCGACATGCCGCCGCCATCGTCGAAGTCGTCATCATCCTCGTCGTCGCCTTCACCTTCCGGCTTCTCTTCCGGCTCTTGCGACGGATCGGGCTGATTATGCGGCAGGGACGATGGGTTCAGCACACCATAGGTGGCGTCCAGATCGATCACATCGCGCAGCAGGATGCGGTTGTTCGCCAGTTCCTCGCGCCACACCATGATAGCTTCAAAGGTCAGGGCGCTTTCGCACAGACCCGAGATCATGGCATCGCGACCGGCTTCGATCCGCTTGGCGATGGCGATCTCGCCCTCGCGGCTCAGCAGTTCGACCGAACCCATTTCACGCAGATACATACGCACCGGGTCATCGGTGCGGTCATATTGCGACTTGGCCGGAGCCTCGGCGACAGCCGTCTCAGCCGCATTGGCCACTTCGGTGCCCTGTGCCTCGGCCGCATCTTCCTCGGCCTCGACGACATTGACGCCCATCTCCGACAGCATGGCCAGAGTGTCTTCAATAGCGTCACCGCTGACTTCTTCGGACGGCAGAACCTTGTTCAGCTCCTCCATCGTGACATAGCCACGAGTCTTGGCCTGCTTAATGAATTTCTTGACGCCGGCATCGGTCAGATCAAGCAGCGGGCCATCGGATTGGGCCTCGTTTTCCTGCGTCTCGGTCTGCGCGCTCATTTAAAGTCTCTCTCCAGCACCTTCAGGGAGTGATCAGACCCCTGCGGTAAAAATACAACGGCTGAAACTTCTTCGCTAAGAAGAAGCATCGTCGCTCCAAATCGTTCCCGTTTTGATAGCTCGTCGCAGCGCATCGCGCTCGGCCTTCACCAATGCGAAAGCCGAGGCATCGAAGACCTTATGGGCCTCCGATTTTGCTGACGCTAACGCTTCGTCCAACGCCGCTGCGCGGGTCAGGACATCAAACGCCTGCGACCAAAGGTTGCGTGTCTCGCCGAGGGGCTTGTCTGCAGCCAGGAATGGCGCGCCGGACTTTGCCGCCGCCTTCTCGACCTCATGCATCAAGACATCGTAACCCGAACCTGCCAGATGGCGGCGCAAGGCCGCAGAGTCAAGGCTCCGACCCGAGAAACGTAGTCGTACCAGTTCTTTTGCCAGATCAGACAGGGCCGGATCGCCGAAACCATAGCGGGCAATCGCCTCCATATGGTCATCCAGGCGCTCGGGGTCCTCGATCACCCCATGCACCAGCGCCGCCGCCACAGGCTCGATCGCGCGCGACAAGGCATGCATGGCCCTCTGCCCCTCGACCGTCTGGCCCAGCAAGACATTGCGGCCTTTCCAGCGTCCACCCGCACGGTCGCCATAACCGCCGGATGCCCCTTGCGGTGCATTCGACGGGCGCGGGAACAGGCCATCGAAACGCTCGAACAGGTCGCGGCGATATTGCTCGGCCAGATCCTTGTCCGTTACCGCATTGGCCGCGGCCCGCAGACGCCCCTTGAGCCCCGCCTTGCGCTCGGGCGTATCCAGCGGCTCGGCCTCGACCTCGCGCTGGAACAAGACTGCCGAAAAGGTGCGCGTCTGGGCCATGGCCTGACGCAGGGCCGGCGCGCCCTTGTCGCGCAAGATATCGTCAGGGTCCTGCCCGCCTTCCAATAGGGCAAAGCGGAACGAACGCCCCGGCTTCAACAACGGCAAGGCCCGCTCGATGGCGCGGTACGCCGCCCGCAATCCCGGCGCATCACCATCAAAGCTCAGCACCGGCTCGGCAGATACCCGCCACAGACGCTCCATCTGTTCTTCGGTCAGGGCCGTACCCATCGGGGCCACCGCCGGAAGCCCCGCCCGATGACAGGCGATCACATCCATATAGCCTTCGACGACGATAATCCCCTGCTCGCCGCGTTTTTCCGCCCCCAGAATACGCCGCGCCTCTGGCAGACCGTAAAGCGTCGCCCCCTTGTGAAACAGCGGGCTTTCCGGACCGTTCAGATATTTGGCGCGGTCATCGGGGTTCATCGCCCGTCCGCCAAACGATACGATCCGTCCACGCGCATCATGGATGGGGAACATCAGCCGGTCGCGGAAACGGTCATAGGGCTGGCCGCCGCCTTCCGGCGAAATCAGCAAACCCGCCTCGACCAGCTCGCCGGGCTTGGCCCCGCGCTGGATCAAAGCGTTTTTCAGCCCTTCGCGGTCATTGGGCGCATAGCCCAGACCGAAGCGCTCCCACTGGTCTTCAGGCAGCCCGCGCCGTTCCAGATATTCGCGGGTATTCTTCCCCGTCTGGCGACGCAGATTGGCCGCAAACCATTTTTGCGCCAGATCCATCCAGTCGGACAGGCCCGCGCGCTTTTGCTCGCGCTCGGCGGCCTGCGGGTCTTCGGCTGGCAACTGCATACCCGCCTCGGCAGCCAGCCGCGACACTGCCTCGACAAAGCTCAGACGCTCGGTTTCCTGAAGGAAGCTGATGATGTCGCCATGCTTGCCGGAAGAGAAATCGTGAAAGAAGCCCTTGTCGTCATTCACAAAGAAGCTGGGCGATTTTTCCTTGGCAAACGGGCTGAGCCCGACGAACTCGCGGCCCTGACGCTTCAGCTTCACCGAGCGTCCAATCACATCGGACGGGCGAAGCCGTGCTTTCAGCTCTTCAATGAAGCGTTCGTCAAACCGCACGTTTTACCTCGGGAAACAGTTCCTGATCTTAGGCAAACCTGCGCGATTTAGCGACCTCAATTGCACAGGCCCCGCCCGCCAATCCTGTTAAGCTTTCGGTAAGACCTGCGGCATCTTTGCGATACCAAGCGCCTGAATCTGAACGACATTGTTCTTTACCCAGACTTATCCACAAGCCTTGTGGATCATTGTAAGCGAGCGTTCTATGTCTTTTGCCATCGCCCCCGCTGCGGTGGTTCCGGTCGGCCCCGATGCCGTTGCCGTCCCCGGTTCCCCCGCTACCGTCAACCTGACCCCGCGTGCGCTTCATGCCCGCCTGCTGTCAAACGCCGCCCTGCGTCGCCAGCGCGGCCTACAGCGCCTGAGCGAACACCGGATAGACGACGCCCACTACTGGATCGGTGCCGCCTTTGCCGCTGTCATCAAGGCCAACCAGATGCGCCCGCAGGCCCTGCCCTTACCCTAAAGACATCTTCTTAGTTGCGCGATTAGTTTCCGGCCCTGTTTTGCGGTAGAAATACCGCTTAACGATTCGTCGTTTGCGGACCGACCCCTTCGGTTCCGACGCCGGTATGCGGTAACAGGAGCAAGGCTTGGCCCGTCCCTCGCGCAAGAATATGGACGCCGATACACCCTCGGCGCGCGACCAGCTACTGGACGCCACCGGCGCCCTGATGACCGAACAGCGCACCATCGACATCTCGCTGGCCGAGATTGCCGAACGCTCGAGCCTGAACTCGGCACTGGTGAAATACTATTTCGGCTCCAAGAACGGTTTGCTGGTCGAACTGCTGCGCAAGGTGCTGGGCCCGCGCATGGCAGAACTGGAGCCGCTGATCCACGCGCCGATGGCCCCCAATGAAAAGCTGCGCATCCACATCAATGGTGTGGTGAACACCTATTTCAAATACCCGTATGTCAACCGGCTGATGCACTATCTGATGACCGAGGCCGGTCAGGAATACGGCAAGATCATCGCCGAGGAATTCGCCCGCCCTCTGGTCGACACCCAGACCGCCATCCTCAAGGAAGGCCACGCACAGGGCCTGTTCCTCGAGACCGATCCTTTGATGTTCTATTTCCATCTGGTTGGGGCCTGCGACTACCTGTTCTTTGGCCGTGCCACCCTCGATCATGTCTTTGGCGTGCAAGAGGTGACACAGGATCTGAAACGCCGTTATGTGGATCACATCTATCAAACCCTGACCAAAGGGCTCGCTCCGGCATGATCCTTACGCTTATCGCCTCGCTCAGCCTGCTCCAATCCCCGAACGAAGTCCTTGACGAGCTTCGTCTGCTCACCAGCAAGGCCACTCTCGGGCAGGCCTGCGAGGCGATCGAGCACACCACGATCAACTGGGATGTTCTTGGCCCTTTCGGCATGAGTGTGATTGAGCGCGGCGAAAACCAGGGCATCAGCAAAAGCGCGCTCAACGACGCTCAGGAACAGGGTGCCATGAACATGATGACCTACCTCGAAGAGCATTATGCAGAAGGCCGCGAAAGCGCAAACTTCCCCAAACTCATCGAAGAATGCGACACGCTGAACCGCGAATATCCGCGCTTCTACGGCCCCTTCGTCGCCGAAGACTAAGCTGCACAGAGACGCCTGAATATTAAAAGGCCCGCTGCCATCTCCCGCAGCGGGCCTTTGCGTATGCCTGTTTCAGTTCACCTTGCGCTCGCGATCACCCCAATACGGCTCACGCAGGGTACGGCGCAGGACCTTACCCGTCGCATTGCGTGGCAGGGCGGCGATGAAATCCACCGACTTGGGCAGTTTAAACCCGCCGATCCGTTCACGGGCATGGGCGATGATATCGTCCTCGCTCGCCACGGCCTCGGGCTTCAAGACCACCACAGCCTTGACCGTCTCGCCCCATTTCTCGTCCGGCACACCGATCACCGCCACCTCCAGCACCGCGGGATGGCCAAAGATCGCGTTCTCGACCTCGTTCGGATAGATGTTTTCCGCCCCCGAACAGATCATGTCGGTAAAGCGGTCTGCAATATACAGATAGCCATCCTCGTCCAGATAACCGGCATCTCCGGTCGAGAACCAGCCATCCGTATCCACTGCCTCGGCTGTTGCAGCCTCGCGCTTCCAATATCCAACCATGGTGCTGCCCGACAGGACCTGAATCTCGCCCACAGTCCCCACCGGCACGACACGGCGTTCGCCATCGACAATACGCAACTTGATACCCGGCATGGGCTTGCCCGCCCCGCGCATTCGCTTATTGCCCTGCGGATCGTGGTCCTGCGGCGGCAGATAGGCAATCGTGCCGCTGGTTTCGGTGGCCCCGTACTGCTGGCAAAAACCGCAGCCGAAGACCTCTGTCGCCTCTTTCAACAGTTCCAGCGCAATCGGCGATGCCCCGTACAAGATATAGCGCAAGCGGCTGTAATCCACTTCGCGCACACGCGGATGCAGCAACAGCATGTGCAGCGCTGTCGGCACCACAAACAGACGGTTTACCCCTGCGGCCAGTGCCTCCAGAACCTTGTCGGGCACGAATTCGGGCTGGATGATGTTTCGCACCCCGTTCAAATAGCCCATGGTCGCGGCCCCGACCCCGCCGACATGACCCAGCGGCATAGCGACCAGATTGATATCGTCGGCCTCCCAGCGCGCCCAGTCCATATCCTCCTGATCGGGGATTTCGCGACTGCCCAATATGTTGAAATGGTTGAGCATCACGCCTTTGGGCAGACCTGTCGTGCCCGATGTGTAGAGCTGCAAACAAACTTCCGACGGTTTCACATCCACCATGGGATCGCTATCGGCCGCCCCGTCGCGCCAGTCGGCAAACCGCTCATAGCCCGCCGCCCCGTCTTCCAGCGTCACCATCCGCACCTGCGGCAACAGCGCGCCGAACGTCTCCAACCGCTCGAACTGGTCCGGCGCGACAAACAGCAAACGCACCTCGCTGTCCTTAGCAATATGGGCAATCTCGGGCGGGGCCAGCCGCCAGATCGTCGGCACCATGACCGCCCCTATCTTGGCCGCCCCGAAATACAGCTCGAAGAACTCGTCGCTGCCCTTGCCCGCAAAAGCGATCCTCTCGCCCTTTTGGACCCCCGCCGCGATCAGGGCATTGGCGACACGGTTGGAACGCCTGTCCAACTCCGCCCAGCTTGTCTCGCGCCCTTCATAGACGCTGGCCATCCTGTCGGGCCGCATCCGTCCGTAATAGCGAGGAATATCCCCCAGCGTCGACATGGCATCATAATCGATATCGGCCATGACATGATCCACTTGCCCCATGGGCACCCCTCCCGGTTGCAGCTCTCTTCGGAGCCTCATCGCCATTAACTGCTTAATTAAATTATTTTAGCAACTCCCGTTATCCATTCACTGCAGAGCAAATAAAAAGGCCCGCTGCGATTTCCCGCAGCGGGCCTTGCATTATCGAGACAGCCTAACCCCTCAGACGCGCTCGATAATGATGGCAGGGGCCATGCCGCCAGCGGCGCACATGGTGATCAGGCCATAACGACCGCCGGAGCGTTCCAGTTCGTCCAGAGCCGTACCGATCAGCATGGAGCCGGTCGCACCGATCGGGTGGCCCAGCGCCATCGAACCACCGTTGATATTGACCTTTTCACGATCCAGACCGAGGTCGCGGATGAACTTCTCGGCCACAACCGAGAATGCCTCGTTGATTTCCCAGACGTCGATGTCGGCAATCGTCAGACCCGCCTTTTCCAGCACCTTCTTGGCTGCCGGAACCGGTGCGTTCAGCATCAAGGTGGGGTCGTCACCGATATTGGCATAAGCGACCACGCGACCACGAGCCTTCAGGCCGTGCTTGGCAGCATATTCAGGCGACGCGATCAGCACCGCCGCCGCACCGTCCACCACACCCGAAGAGTTACCAGCATGGTGAACTGCCTCAATCTTCACGTCCGGATAGCGACGCTTGATCTGGCTGGCAAAGGTCACGCCATTGCCCTGATCCCATTCGGCCAGACCGGCAAAGCTGCCTTTCAGCGCGGCCAGACCTTCAGCGGTTGTCGACGGGCGCGGGAACTCCTCGCGGTCCAGCGCCACCGAACCGTCAGGGTTCAATACCGGCACCAGCGACTTGTCGAAGCGGCCTTCCTTGATGGCGCGATCCGCACGCTGCTGGCTAACCAGAGCCAGTGCGTCCAGCTCCTCGCGGGTGATGCCTTCAATGGCGGCAATCGCGTCGCCGCACACACCCTGGTGCGATTGCGGGTGCAGCTTGTCCAACTCTTCATAGCCTGCGCCCATCAGCGCCGGCGCGGTGCCGTTTTTGGCGTCTTCGGCAGCCAGTTGCGCATGATACGACATCATCTCGACGCCGCCTGCGATCACGCATTGCTCATGGCCCGAAGCCACAGCTGCCGTCGCCAGCGTTACCGCCGTAATGCCGCCGCCACAGAAACGATCCAGCGTCACACCCGAGGTGGTGACATCAAAACCGGCCGACAGCGCCGCCATACGGCCCAGATCGCCGCCCTGCTTGCCGCGCTGCACCGAGGTGGAGATGATCACATCGTCCACGGTCTTGGTGTCCAGCTTGTTGCGCTCTGCAATAGCCTTCAGGACCGTTGCGCCAAGATGGGTCGGGTGCAGGTGCGACAGTGCGCCCTTGCCCGGCTTGCCAATGCCGCGCGGGGTGCGAACGGCGTCAATGATAAGGGCCTCGCCCATGATGATACTCCCTTAAATCTTTGAAACTTAGCGGGTAAAGCTTGCGCCGCTCTCGGCCTTCTCAAGCAGCAGCTTGGCGGGTTCGATGCCCATGGCCTTCAGACCATCCACGATCTTGGTCAGACCCACCGTATCGGCCCAGAACATCGGGCCGCCCGTATAGACCGGCCAGTTGTAGCCAAGGATACAGGCCACATCGATGTCGCTGGCACGCAGCGCAATGCCCTCTTCCAGCACCTTGGCCGCCTCGTTGACCACCGGATACAGCAAGGCCGCCACGATCTGCTCGTCGGACGTCTCGCCCTTCGCGGTTACGCCCTTGAAGGCAGCAAGGTCCGCAATGACCTTGGCCGCGACCGGGCTGGGCGTCGCATTGCGCTTCTCGTCATAGTCATAGAAGCCGCCATTCTTCTTCTGGCCCAGACGGTCCAGCGCCACGAGATCGGAATAAAGCGTGCGCTCGTTCGAGCCGCGACCGATCACATCCAGACCCACCAGATCGATCATCGCGAACGGACCCATGGCAAAGCCATAGTCATAAAGCGCCTTGTCGATCTGCTGCGGCGTCGGGCCTTCCAGCACCAGCTGGTCGGCAGCATAGCCGCGCTCGGCCATTACGCGGTTGGCGATAAAGCCGTGGCATACACCCGACAGCACCGGCACCTTGCCGATGATCTTGCCAAGGTTCATGGCCGTGGCGACCACTTCCGGACGGGTCTTGGCCCCGCGCACCACTTCCAGCAAGCGCATCACATTGGCGGGCGAGAAGAAGTGCAGACCCACCACGTCCTCGGGACGGCGGGTGGCGGCGGCAATCGCATCCAGATCAAGGAAGCTGGTATTCGACGCCAGAATGGCACCCTTCTTGGCGATCTGGTCCAGTTCGCCAAAGATTTCCTTCTTCAGCCCCAGTTCCTCGAACACGGCCTCGATGATCAGGTCGGTCTCGCCAAGATCGTTCTTGGACAGCGACGGGGTGATCAGCGCCATACGCTGCTCGACCTGCTCGCTGGTCATGCGGCCCTTGGCGGCGGTGTTCTCGTAGTTCTTGCGGATCACACCCACGCCGCGATCCAGCGCCGCCTGATTGGTTTCCACCAACGTCACCGGAATCCCCGCATTGAGGAAGTTCATGGTGATGCCGCCACCCATGGTGCCCGCGCCCAGAACGCCCACCGACTTGATCGGCATCTTTTCCACATCCTTGCCTATGCCCGGCACCTTGGCCGTCGAACGCTCGGCAAAGAAGAAGTAACGTTGGGCCGCGCTTTCGGTCGAGGAAACCAGTTCCTCGAACAGCTCCCACTCGCGCTTCATACCCTCGTCAAACGACAGCTCGGCAGCCGCCTCGATGGTTTTGACGATGTTGAAGGGAGCCTTGAAACCACGGAAGGCACGCGCATTCTTCTTGAGGAAGTCCGCATAGATTTCCGGCTTGCCGCGCGACAACTCGACCTTGTCCTGCAGATCGCGCACCCGCCACAGCGGGGCGGCAGCGTTCTCGACAATCAGCTCTTCACAATAGGCAATCGCCTGTTCCAGCAGCTTGCCTTCCTCGGCCAGCTTGTCGACCAGACCCAGATCATGCGCCTTCTTGGCACCTACCGGCTTACCGGTGGTGATGATGTCCAGCGCGGCCTCTACGCCCACCAGACGCGGCAGACGCTGGGTGCCACCGGCACCCGGCAACACGCCCAGAAGAACTTCCGGCAGGCCCACCTTGGCCGACGGCACAGCAATACGGCGATGACAGGCCAGAGCCACCTCGAAACCGCCACCCAGAGCGGTACCAAAGATGGCGGCCACGACCGGCTTTTCACGGTTCTCCAGCTGTTCGAACACCACATCAAGGTTCGGTTCCTTGAACGGCTTGCCCAGTTCGGTGATGTCTGCACCGGCAAAGAAGGTGCGACCGGCACAGGTCAGCACAATCCCCTTCACGCGGTCATCGGCCAGCAGTTCGGCCAACCCTTCATGCAGGGCCACCCGCACAGCATGACCCAGTGCATTCACCGGCGGGCTGTCGATGGTCAGAATACCGACCTGTCCGATGACCTCGGTTGAACCGATTGCGCTCATGGCCCTCACTCCCTGCTTGTTCGATGTGGCACTCGCGGCCACCGTGTTCAAAATCCAGATCCGTTTTCAGCGCGTCGCCATCACAGGCGCCATCCAGCTTGAAACGGTAAAAAAGGCGGGCTGGAGGGGTAGCCTACCTACTCCCCTCCATCCCTTTTTTGCGCTGCCACTGGGGCAGACAGCGCCCCCTTAGCGAGGAGCCATACGGATGGCGCCGTCGATGCGCACATCTTCGCCGTTGAAGTACGGGTTGCGCACCATCTCCAGCGCCAGCGAAGCATACTCTTCCGGGTTGCCCAGACGCTTCGGATGCGGAACGCTGGCGGCCAGCGCGGCCTTCACATGCTCGGGGGCTGCGTTCATCAGCGGGGTGCTGAAGATACCCGGCAGGATGGTATTGACGCGGATAGCCTCGCTCATCAGGTCACGCGCGATCGGCAGGGTCAGACCCACGATGGCCGCCTTCGACGCCGTATAGGCCGCTTGGCCCATCTGGCCGTCTTCAGCGGCAACCGATGCGGTGTTGATGATCACGCCGCGCTCGCCGTCTTCCATCACGTCCAGCGACAGCATGCCTTGGGCGGCCTTGGCCACGCAACGATAGGTGCCGACCAGATTGACCTGGATGATGCGGTTGAAATCGTCGAGCGGGAAATGCTTGTGCTCGCCCGTCTCGCGGTCGCGCCATGCGGTCTTATAGGCATTGCCGATACCGGCACAGTTGATGAAGATGCGCTCTTGGCCGTGGGCACCGCGCGCCTTTTCAAAACCGGCCTCGACCGAGGCATCGTCGGTGACGTTGACCTTGCAGTAAACGCCGCCGATTTCGCTGGCGATAGCTTCACCGGCTTCTTCGTTCAGATCGAAGATGGCGACCTTCACACCCTGTGCAGCCAGCGCACGGGCGGTTGCGGCACCCAGACCGCTGGCAGCGCCGGTTACGATCGCGGCTTGTCCTTGAAACTTCATAGTCTTTCCTCGCTCTAGTCGTGCGCCTTACAGCGCCTCGATAATGGTGACATTGGCCAGACCGCCGCCTTCGCACATGGTCTGAAGCCCGTATTTCTTGCCTTGCGAACGCAGGGCATGGATCAGGGTGGTCATCAGCTTGGCCCCTGTTCCGCCCAGCGGATGGCCCAGCGCAATCGCGCCGCCATGAACGTTCAGCTTGGCAGGGTCCGCATCCAGCGCCTTCACCCATGCCATCGGGATGGAAGCAAAGGCCTCGTTGACCTCGTAAAGATCGATATCGTCGATGCTCAGCCCCGCCCGCTTCAGGGCCAGCTTGGTGGCGTTCAGCGGCGCTTCCAGCATGATGACGGGGTCTTCGCCATAAACCGTCATCTGGTGCACACGCGCCAGAGGTTGCACGCCCAGTTGCTTCAGGCCACGCTCGTTGACGACCAGCAGACCGGCCGCGCCATCGCACATCTGGCTGGCATTACCGGCCGTAATCGCCCCGCCTTCCATCAGCGGCTGCAAGCCTGCAATCCCTTCATAGGTCGCCGTGGCGCGTACGCCCTCGTCGGCGTCGTGGACGACGGGATTGCCCTCTTTATCTACGCCGTTCAGCGCCAGAATTTCGGCCTTGAACACACCGGCCTCAATGGCACGGGCCGCCTTCTGGTGGCTCTCCAGCGCAAAACGGTCCATCTGCTCGCGCGTGAAAACATGCTTGTCGGCAATGGCCTGCGCCGCATTGAACTGGCTCCACACCACGCCCGGATAACGCGCCTCCATCCCCGGCGAGGTCGAGCCACCCAAGCCCGCCTTCAGCGACAGCACCGTGGGCGATCCCATCGGCACGCGTGTCATGCTCTCGACGCCTGCGGCCATCACCATATCCATGGTGCCTGCCATCACGGCCTGAGCGGCAAAATGCAGGGCCTGTTGCGACGAGCCGCACTGACGGTCGATGGTCACAGCCGGAACGCTCTCGGGCAGTTTGGAGGCCAGCACCGCATTGCGCCCCACCGAGTTGGACTGCTCGCCGCCCTGGCTGACACAACCCATGATGACGTCTTCGATCAGCACCGGATCAATACCGGAGCGCACCACCAGTTCATCCAGAACCGATGCCGCCAGATCCGCCGGATGCCATTCGCGCAGACGCCCGCCTTTGCGCGCCCCCGCCGTCCGCACTGCCGATACGATAAAGGCCTCGCCCATCACCCTGCTCCCCGCCATCACGCCCAAAGCGGGCGCAAATAACTAATTGCTTAGTGAGTTTTTAAGATGCGCTCGTTGGATATGGCAAGCTGATTTTAATTGCTCAATTGATTTTTGCGCTATCACGGCACATCGTCAGCCACAGATCACACTGCTATCAAGACAATCGAACCCGCTTTCTCGCCCCTCGACACTATGGAGCCTCTCATGTCCGGTCCCCTCAAGGGTCTTCGCATTATCGAGATCGCCGGCCTTGGGCCTGCGCCCTTTGCGGCCATGATGCTGGCCGACCATGGTGCAGAGGTCATCCGCATCGACCGCCCCGGTGCCCATATCGAAAGCCGCGATCCCCTTTTGCGGTCACGCACCATCCGCTTTCTCGATCTAAAATCACCGGACGGGCAAGCGGCCCTGCGTGATCTGGTCAAAACTTCGGACGGCCTGATCGAAGGCTTCCGCCCCGGCGTAATGGAGCGCCTCGGCCTCGGCCCAGATGTGCTGCTGGCCGACAATCCGCAACTGGTTTACGGGCGCATGACGGGCTGGGGGCAGGACGGCTTCTATGCCGCCCGCGCCGGTCACGACATCAACTATATTGCCGCCTCGGGTGCCCTGCACATGATCGGTCGCAAGGGCGAAGCCCCTGTGCCGCCGCTCAATCTGGTCGGTGATTTCGGCGGCGGTGGCATGATGCTGGCTTTCGGCATGGTCAGCGCCCTTCTGGCCGTCAAAAACGGCACTGCGGGTCAGGTCATCGACTGCGCCATGACCGACGGCTCGGCCTTGCTGACCGCCATGATGTGGGGTTTTCGCGCCAGCGGCTTCTGGCAGGACGAACGCGGCAGCAACATCCTCGACACTGCCGCCCCCTTCTATGATGTCTACGAGACAGCCGACGGCAAACACATCGCCGTCGGGGCCATCGAACCCCAATTCTATGCCCTGATGCTGAACGGCCTTGGCCTGTCGGACGATCCGCTGTTTGCCTTCCAGATGGATATTCAAAACTGGCCCGCTCAAAAGGCCGCTCTGGCGATGCGTATCCGCACCAAAACCCGCGACGCATGGGCCGCCATTTTCGACGGACAGGACGCCTGCGTCACACCGGTCCTGAGCATGAACGAGGCCTTGGCCGCGCCCCATAACCGCGACCGCAACACCTTCATCACCGTGGGCGGCGTGGATCAACCGGCCCCCGCGCCGCGCTATTCGGCCACCCCGTGCGCGACACCGGTCCCGCCCAAAGCCTGACCCGCATTTAACGCAGGGTCAGCCCGCCATCGGTCACAATACCCTGACCGACAATATAGCTGGCCTCGGGGGCGGCCAGGAACATGGCCACCTGCGCCACATCTTCCGGTTGCCCCAGACGCCGTGCCGGAATGGCCCGCTCGGTTTTTTTGCGGCGCTCCTCGTTCTCGGCCACACCGGCAATCAGCTTGGTAGCGATAAAACCGGGCGAAACCGCATTCACACGAATGCCGTCCTTCGCCCACTGGTCCGCCAAGGCCCGCGTCAGCCCCATCAGACCTGACTTGGACGCCGTATAAGCAGGCGTATCCTTCAGCGTCACCAGCGCACTGACCGAGGCCACATTCACAATCGCACCCCTAGAAGCCGCCAGTGCATCATGGAAACGGAAACACAGGTCCGCCACCGCATTCAGGTTCAGATCAATCAGGGTGCGGAAGCCCTCGATCGTATATTCGTCCTCGCGCATGCCACCGGCATTATTGACCAGCACATCCAGCGTCCCCACAGCCGCTACCAGAGCCGCCCGCTCGGCCTCGTCATCCATCCGCACGCGATGATAGACAAAGCCCGACAGGTCACCGTCATAGTCCGCAGCCGAGGCTCTCGTGCCGGTGATGTGGACCGTGGCCCCCGCACGGGCAAAGCCCTCGGCAATACCCAAACCGATCCCCTGTGTGCCGCCGGTCACCAGCACCACCTTGCCGCTATAGTCAAAGCTGACGCTCATGGTTTCAGACTCCCGTAAAGGTGGCCGGACGCTTCTCCAGAAAGGCCATCACCCCCTCGACATGGTCCTTGGTCTGGCCCACGCGGTACTGAGCCTCGCGCTCTGCCTGAAGACTGTTCTCAAACGTGCCGTTCACCGCCGTCCAGGCCAGTTTACGGATCTCGCCAAGGCTGGCCGCGCCGACGCTCAACTGGCTGGCCAGTGCGAGGGCCTCGTCCAGCAGCACGTCCTCGGCCACCACACGGTTGACCAGCCCCCATTCCAGCGCCTTGGCCGCCGGAAGCCTGCCCGCCAGCAGCATCATTTCCATGGCCCGCACACGGCCAATCGTGCGCACCAACAGATGCGTCGAGCCGCCATCCGGCACCAGACCCACCTTGGCAAAGGCCTGCATGAAATAGGCTTTCTCGGACGCCACAACCATGTCGGCCATCAGGGCAAAACTGGCCCCGATACCGGCTGCGGCCCCGTTCACCGCCGCGATCCAAGGCACCGACAAACCCGTCAGGCGCTTGATCAACGGATTGATCGGATTTTCCAGCCCCGAACCGGCGTCATAGTCTGCCGTGCCTATACCTTCCAGACCGCCACTGGCCAGATTGGCCCCCGAACAAAACCCCTTGCCCGCACCCGTCAGGATCATGGCCCGCGCCCGCGCCTCGACCTGATCCAGAACCGCCACCAGTTCATCCATCATAGCAATCGAGACCGCATTCAGGGTCTGCGGATCATTCAGTCGCACAATGGCGACATCGCCATTCCATTCCAGATCGATCAGAGCCACATAAAACCTCCCCACACGCGACAATCATGCCGTCATTTCTGACGCCATTGCCGCACAGGCAAGCCCGTACCGTCAATATAATTGTTCAGCTAATTAAATTAGCGCAGTTCTACCGTCCGGCGGCGTACCGACTGCCGAACACGATCAAAACGCTCACCGAGGGTGCGCGGGCGGCATCGCTCCCGCCGCTCCATATCCGCAGCCCAGCGCTGCCACATGGCCGCCATCAGCTCGGGATGGCGATCATACTGGTGCACCACCGGACTGGCCGAACCGTCAGGATTACAGATCACGCCGTCAACGAAGGCCAGCCTGTCGCCCGCAACCATTCCCAGTGTCGCGACGCGGCTGTGATTGGCGAATACCTGTCCCTCGATCAGGCCCAGATGCACCGCCAGATTGCACGACGCCTGATCGGCTCCGAACGCCCCGCCAATCTCCGAGCGCGGAATAGCCCCCAACATCAGGATCAACCGGCAGAAGCGCGACAGAGCCTCGCGTGGCCCCATAACCGTACCCACACAGATACAGGGCTGTTCCGCCATAGACTCGGCAAAACAATCGCCCGCCACCGCGCGCAAATATTTCATATTGAAGTCGTGCGCCTTCAACGGCGCATCGCATTCAGCGTAGAATTCCAGGCCGGCCACTTCGGGCACGAAGGGGTCACCCTGAAACACCACATCCCGTACATCCGTCAGCAGCGCGTTTCGCACCCACGGACGTTCGTTCAACAGGATATCAAAGCCTGCAAAGCGCGACACAACCGGATGGGGCGACCAGGATTTGCCGCTGGCTACGCCCTGCGCGCAGGGCGCATCCAGTGCTTCGACCCCATGCTCGGCCAGAAAGGCCCGCAGGTCTGCATTCTTGTCCACCACAAGGGCGACAGGTCCGCTGTAATGAGAACGCAGGGACCGGACAAAGATGGCAATATCGGCGGCGTCGTAACCGGTCGCATAGCCCAGAACCAGATCCTGATGGCCCGCTGTGACAGTCGAGGATGCCCCCCTCACCTTCGCCAGCGCAGCAGATAGCCAATCCAGATAGACCGACTTAACCGCTGAAGATGCCATTTAGCCTCGCATTGAATCCGCAAAACGGTTGAAGAGATAAAGGCTATCCGTCGGTCCCGGAGATGCCTCCGGGTGATGCTGGACAGAGAACACCGGCTTGCCCGTCAGCGCAATGCCGCAGTTGGTGCCGTCAAACAGGCTGACATGGGTTTCCACCACACCGTCCGGCAGGCTGGCCTGATCCACGGCAAAGCCGTGGTTCATGGACACGATCTCGACCTTGCCTGTCGTCAGGTCCTTGACCGGATGGTTCGCGCCGTGGTGGCCCTGATCCATCTTGATGGTCTTGGCACCCAGAGCAATGGCCAGCATCTGGTGACCAAGGCAGATGCCCATGATCGGCTTGCCGCTGGCGACCAGTTTTTGAATCTCGGGCACCGCATAGACGCCGGTTGCCGCCGGATCGCCGGGGCCGTTAGACAGGACGATACCGTCCGGATTACGGGCCAGAACATCTTCAGCCGAGGTCGTGGCCGGAACCACCGTGATCTTGCAGCCGGTCGAGGCCAGCGCGCGCAGGATGTTGCGCTTTACGCCATAGTCTATGACCACGACATGTTTGTCGCTGGCTTCCACCTTGGGATAGCCGGCCGGCCATTCCCACACGCCCTCGTTCCATTCAAAGGCTTGCAGGGTGGTGGCTTCCTTCGCGAGGTCCAGACCGACCAAACCGGTCCATGCCTTGGCCTTGGCGACCAGAGCGTCCAGATCGAAATTGCCTTCCGGATCATGGGCGATGACCGCGTGCGGTGCGCCCTTGTCACGGATCAGTTGCGTCAGGGCGCGGGTATCCACACCAGCCAGCGCCACCGTGTTGCGCGACTTCAGCCACGCATCGAAATCACCGCCCGAGCGCCAGTTGGCTGGATCGGTCGGCAGGTCGCGGAACACCGCGCCCACAGCCGCCTTACCGGCCACATCGGCCATCTGCTCCACATCTTCGCTGTTCACGCCAACATTGCCAACGTGCGGGAAGGTGAAGGCCAGGATCTGGCTCATATAGGAAGGGTCGGTCAGGATTTCCTGATAGCCGGTCATGGCGGTGTTAAAGACCACCTCGCCCAGAGCCGAGCCGGTCGCACCGGCCCCCAGTCCCGACAGGACCGTGCCGTCTGCCAATACCAGAACACCCGTTGCACCGGACAAAATCTTCGACGTCATGGCACAGGCTCCTAAGGGGGGAAAACAGCAGGTAAACGGCGGGGTCACTAAGTAGTCTGGCGGGTCGGGTCAACCCGCCTTCTGTCTTAATCGCGTATTAGGTCGCCACTGAGGCCGACTTGCGATCACGCACCCAGAACCAGGCAATCGTCGTTACGACAAAAAACAGAACACTCGGTGCCACATAACCCCCCGCAGCCGCCACCACGGCAAAGGCCGAGAACACCAGACCAAACACGCCCAGCACCTTGTGGGTCATGCTCTTGGCGCGGCGCAGCAATGACAATGAACACACGGCATAAAGGCACAGAGTCAGAACAGACGTCACCCCGATCAGCATTTCAAACTGTTTGCCAAGGCTGGGCTGAACACTGACCAGCAGAAGAGCGCTCATAATCACACCCATCATCAGCGGATTGGTCAAAGGCGTGCGCCCCGTCTCCTTGCCGCCAAACAGACGCGGCAGCCAACCCTGCTCGGCTGCGGCACGCGCCGTCTCGCCGCCGGTCATGGTCCAGCCAACGATAGTACCCGTCGTCTTGACCACAGCGCAGGCCGCGACAAGTCCAGCCACAGACGCCCCCATCACCCGCGCCACCAGATCGGCAAACGGGCTGGTCGATTCCGCCAGTACCCCAGCCGGAATAACCCCGAACACCGCCACACAGGCCGCGACATAGACCACAAAGGCCAGCAGAACTCCTGCGACCGAGGCACGACCGACATCGCGCGCAGGGTCCTTGACCCGTGACGACAGTACCGCCGCGCTTTCGACCCCCAGAAACGCCCAGAAGATGATGGCCAACGATGCCGGCACCGACTGCCACAGGGGCAGGTCCTGTGGGCTCCAGCTATTCACAAAGGTCTGGCCGTCAAAGGCAATGGCACCGGCAATAATCGCCAGCACAATCGGCACCAGACCGACCACCAGACTGATGGCCCCGAAACGCGCCGCCGAACGTGTGCCCAGCGCATAGATGGCCGTCGTCATCCACAACAGGGCCAGATTGGCTAGCGCCCCCCACAGAGGCTCCTTCAGGACCGGAAAGAAGAAGGCCAGATAACCGATGGCCGCCACCGCCACGGCCACATTGCCCACCAGACACGCGCCCCAGTAAAACAGCCCTGCCTGATAGCCCAGAAAACGGCCCAGCCCCTGCGCGGCAAAATCCGACAGGCCGTCTGCGGTCGGCATCAACCGCCCCAGACCGCCAAACACCAGAGCCAGCGTCACCGCACCAATGCCGCATATGATCCAGCCGATCAGGCTGGAACTGCCCGTCGGGGCCAGCGTCACAGGCAGGAGGTAAACTCCCGACCCGATCATATTGCCCGCCACAACCAGTGCGGCCACGCCCCATCCGAGGCGGCGGTTATCTGTGGAAATGATGTCGATCTGGCTCATAAGCACCGCCATAGCGCTAAATTACGCTGCCGTCGCTATCGCCCTTTACCCCTCGACCAATTGTCGACATCGATCCCTCCGACACTATGCGTCAACCGTTCTGACAGCGAGAGCCAAACCCATGACCATCACCACTATCGGTCTCGATGCCGACGATACCCTTTGGCACAACGAAACCATCTTCCGCCTCAGCCAGAAACGCTTTGCCGAACTGCTGGCCGACCATGCCGAAGAACCGGTCCTGATGGACCGCCTCGCCATTATCGAACGCCGCAATCTGCGCCTGTATGGCTATGGCGTTAAGGGTTTTACCCTGTCGATGATCGAAACCGCCATGGAGCTGTGCGACGGTGCCGCCCCGCCCCACATCATCCGCGAGATTCTGGCCGCCGGTCGCGAAATGCTCAGCCATCCGGTCGAGCCCCTGCCCGGTGTCGAAGAGACCGTCGCGCGTCTGGCCCGTGACTATCGCCTGATCCTCGTCACAAAAGGCGATCTGCTGGATCAGGAACGCAAGCTGGCCGCATCCGGACTGGGCGAACATTTTTCGGGTGTCGAGATTGTGTCTGAAAAGGATCGATCCACCTATGAGCGCGTCTTCTCACGTCACGGCACCGGCCCCTCGGAAGCCGTCATGGTCGGCAACTCCATGAAGTCCGATGTCCTGCCCGCCATCGAAGCTGGCGCATGGGGCGTGCACATCCCCTATCACATCACCTGGGCGCATGAACTCGCCGATGCCCCCGAAGGCCACCCGCGCTATTTTTCGCTTAGCAGCATTGATGAACTTGATAATTTAATAGATCACATAACGTCAAAATCTTAAATGACGAACAGTATTCGACACCGAGAGGCTCAAAACCTCAAAACAAGACACAGTAATCATCATTTATAGCTAAGCTTAGACACAATTGTGCCTCTTTATGACAATTATCGAAGCAATTATGTTACACGAATGAAACATTGATAACGACAGAGCCATAATTAGAACACCTTGAGAAACAGCACAGCTTGACCCGAGAAGCACAGTAAAAGCCATTAAAAGACCTGAGTTCGACTTCTGTTGCTATCTTAAAGGTCTATTCCCCGATGCGCCTTACCCGCCCCCGTTTGTTGGCCAGCACAGTTCTTGCTGGTGCCCTCGTCGCCACTGGTGCCGTTGCTCAGGAAACACCTCCCCAAGACACCAGCCCGGAACAGGCCGCCGATCTCGGCGAGATCGTCGTCACCGGTTCGCGTATCCGCCGCAACGCTGCCAATGCGCCGACACCGCTGATTCAGGTCACTCAAGAAGAAATCCTGTCGACCGGCCAAACCAGCCTCATCGACTATCTGGCCACCATTCCGGCCCTGTCGAACTCGCAGGTCCCGTCCGACACCACCGGCTCGTCTCTGAATACCGGTGGCCTGTCGCTGCCGAACCTGCGCTCGCTGGGTGCCAACCGCACCCTGACCCTGGTTGACGGCCGCCGCCATGTCGGTTCTTCTGGCGGCGAACTGTCGGTCGACGTGGACGCCATCCCGCGTCTGCTGATCCAGAACGTCGAAATCATCACCGGCGGTGCCTCGTCGGTCTATGGTGCCGACGCTGTCTCGGGCGTGTTGAACTTCATCCTGAAGAAAGACTTCGAAGGGCTGGAACTCGACGCCAACTACGGCCAGATCAACGATAATGGTGAAGCGACCCGTCGTATTTCGGGCCTGATCGGTCATAACTTCTTTGACGACCGTCTGAACGTCTACGCCCACGCCGAATACGAAAAAATCGACAATGTCGATTCCAACGATATCGACTGGATCCGTCGCGCACCGATCCGTCTGGGCGTGGACGCCGACCCGACCACCAATCCGTATGACGGCATTCTCGATGCCCAGGTCTTCTATGGCGTCAACCGTCTGGACATCATTCCGTGGGGCCAGACCACGCTGGCCAACCTGCAACGTCCGTCGGACCTGACCAATCCGAACGTGCCGTATCAGGACTGCCTGCCGGGTGGCAGCTTCTCCTATGCCGCCAACTGCTATGGCATCATGCCAGGCAAGACCTTTGTATATGACGGCAATACCGGTCGCCTCGCCGACTTCGGTGACCGTGTCGGCAATACCGGCATCAACCGTCCGTACAATGTCGGCGGCGACGGTATGCCGCTGGGCGAGGTTGCAGGCTTCAGTCGTATTCCGGCTTCGGAATCACAGCGCTATCAGGTCGGCGGCACCTTCCGCCTGACCGACGAAATCAGCATGAACGCTTCGGCCAAATACATCACCGAAGAAACCTTCATGCGCGGCCAGCGCACCTTCTTCGACATCGATCTGGACAACAGCTCCTACGATGCCGACCAAAGCAACTCGATCTGGGCCACCTCGGCCTTCGACCTGCGCTGGGATGACAACGCCTACCTGCCGCAGAACATCAAGGATGCGATCGCCAACAACCGCATCGACGTCTATGCTCCGCCGACGGCAGATGCGCCGGGTGCCCTGATCGGCACGCAGGCCCTGCCAATCGCCCGCCACACCCTGTTCGGTCCCGAGCGTTCGCAAAAGAACACCCGTGACCTGCAACGCTACACTGCAGGCATCAACGGCGATCATGGCCAACTCGGCTTCATGAAGTCGTGGTCGTGGGACATCGGCTATACCTATGGCAAGGTCGAGGTCGAAAACATCGAACGCGCCGTAGACGTCCAGCGCATGGCTCTGGCTGCCGATGCTGTGGTCGATACCGCAGGTTTGCTGGGTCAGGCCGGTGCTATCGTCTGCCGCTCCACCCTGCTGGACAAGCAAGGCCTCGGCGTCGAGGACCGCGTTCGCGGCGGCAACCTGCAAGATACCGAATACGGTCGTCAGGCCCTGTCCCAGTGTACCCCGATGAACGTCTTCGGCGCGGGCAACCAGTCGGCCGAATCCCTGCAATATGTTGACGCCTTCGTCACCGTGCAGGAACAGAACGAACAGCATCAGGCCATTGCCTCGATGTCGTCGGAACTGTGGGACTTCTGGGGTGCCGGCAATATCGGCTTCGCCTTCGGCGGTGAATGGCGCAAGGAATCGACCCAAGCCGTCGGTCGTTCGGCCTCGGCCGGTGATCGCCTGCTGTTCCTGAACACCGGTGCCGACATGCCGGAAGTCAGCTATGAATCGAAGGAACTCTTCACCGAGCTTTCGGTCCCGCTGTTCCGTGACAGCATGCTGGGTGAATATGCCGAACTCAGCGGCTCGTACCGCTGGGCCGACTATTCGACCGTGGGTAATGTCGATGTCTATGGCGTGAACCTGGTCTATCGTCCGATCTCGGACATCACCTTCAAGACCTCGTTCAACACCTCGGTGCGCGTGCCGAACCTGGCGGAAAACTTCTCGCCGCTGGGCCAGACCTTCGCCAACAACTTTGTTGACCCCTGCGCCACCGCCAGCATCGCCGGCGTTGACGACCAGCAGGTCAAGGCCAACCGCATCAAGAACTGTACCGCTCTGGCGGCCCAGCAAGGTCTGGAGTTCGACTTCGCCGGTGCCACCGCCACCAATACCGACGACTTCCGTCCGAACTACACCTCGGGCATCGCCGGTTCGTCGGGCGGCAACCCGAACCTGCAACCCGAAGAGTCGGAATCCTTCACCTTCTCGACGGTTCTGCAGCCACGCTTCATCCCGAACCTGACCCTGTCGCTGGATTACTATGAAATCCGCATCGACAAGGTTATCGCCGCTGTCTCGGCCGCAACCATTGCGTCCAACTGCGTCAGTGGTGCCGAGCTGAACATGGATGCCTGTAACTCCATCTTCCGCAACAATCCGAACATCGAGTTCGGCGTTGGCGCTCCGGGCAGCGATCCAGTCGGCGGCTTCATCGAGCGTTCGTTCAACTATGCCGCTCTGGAAACCCGCGGTCTGGACTTCACCGGCCTGTATCGTCTGGATACGGCGGACTGGGGCAAGAACTGGGGTGAGTTCGACTACCGCCTCAGCGGTTCGTGGCTGATCGAGCAGAAGCAGTTCCTGAACGAGTCCGATCCGGGCGACTATAACGAACTGGCCAGCACGGTCTTCTATCCGCGCGTCCGCCTGTCCTCGTCGCTGACCTGGCGTCCGAACGATACCTGGAACGTCAACTGGACCGCTGACTGGCAGTCGAGCCAGAACATCGTGTTCGCCCGCGACTTCATCAACAATGCCGACAGCCGTCTGGGCGACCAGCTGGATACCGGCAACTTCACCCGTCATGACCTGACCGTGCGTTACAACGTCCGTGACGACCTGACCCTGCGTGCCGGTGTGGTGAACATCTTCGATGCCGAACAACGCGACATCCTGGGCACCACCATCAACTCGAACTTCGACCCTTATGGTCGTCGCTTCTTCCTGGGCGTGAACTACCGTCCGTTCTAATCGAACGACGACACCTCCAAGCCTATCGGGCGGCTCCCTTCGGGGGGCCGCCTTTTTAGTGTCTCCCCTGCTTAGATCGCGATTTTCGCCGCCAAGCTGCCACACTTGCTGTGTGCCGGACGCCACGATGCCGACATTGGTCGTCTTTTCCCCTGTTAGGCTCACATAGCCTCTTGCCGAGGGGGACATCGCTCTCTAAACGGGCCGCTTAACCGACAACCCAAACGGATCGGCCGCGAGCCAACACTCGTGTCCGTCTTTTCGCGCGCGTGGAGACCAAGCCGCTGTATTCCGACCAGAGCCATGAGGAAAAGGACGCCATGGTGCGCGCCGCACTCGCCGAAAAGGGCGATAGCGGGATTACGCCACGCCATACCTTGTTCTATTTCTATGGCGACGAGGATATGCACGGTGATCTCTGCGAGGTCGCGCGCCGTGCAGGGTTTCTGACGCGGGGCCAGGGCGACATGACCGTCCTGGAAACAACCATGCCGGTCGACGAGGCGTCTTTCGCGCCTGTGTCGGCCATGATGCAATCCTGGGCCGCGGCCTTCCAGCTCGATTACGAGGGCTGGGAGTGCGTGGTCGCAAGCTGAGTAGACGCCGATGCCCAAGCGTACAGACATTAAGTCCATCCTCATCATCGGCGCTGGCCCGATCGTTATCGGCCAGGCGTGTGAGTTCGACTATTCGGGCGTGCAAGCCTGTAAGGCGCTGAAGGCCGAAGGCTATCGCGTCGTGCTGGTGAACTCGAACCCGGCCACCATCATGACCGACCCGGAGGTGGCCGACGCCACCTATATCGAGCCGATCACGCCGGAAATGGTCGAAAAGATCATCGCCAAGGAGCGCCCTGACGCGCTGCTACCGACCATGGGCGGCCAGACCGCGCTGAACACGGCGCTGGCTCTGGAAAGCTCGGGCGCACTGGCCAAATACGGCGTGGAGATGATCGGTGCCAAGGCCGAGGTCATCGACAAGGCCGAAGACCGCCAGAAATTCCGTGACGCCATGGACAAGCTGGGCCTCGAGAGCCCGCGTTCGCGCGCCATCCACCACATCGAAGAAGCCGATGAGGCCCTGGCCTTTGTCGGCCTGCCAGCCATCATCCGCCCGTCCTTCACCCTCGCCGGTACCGGCGGCGGCATCGCCTACAATGTCGAGGAATTCCACGAGATCGTAGAGCGCGGCCTGGACCTGTCGCCGACCACCGAAGTGCTGATCGAAGAGTCGGTGCTGGGCTGGAAAGAGTATGAAATGGAAGTCGTCCGCGACAAGGCGGACAACTGCATCATCATCTGCTCGATCGAGAATATCGACCCGATGGGCGTCCATACGGGCGACTCGATCACTGTCGCTCCGGCCCTGACCCTGACCGACAAAGAATACCAGCTGATGCGCACCGGCTCGATCAACGTCCTGCGCGAGATCGGCGTCGAAACCGGCGGTTCGAACGTCCAGTGGGCGATCAATCCGGCCGATGGCCGCATGGTCGTCATCGAGATGAACCCGCGCGTGTCGCGCTCCTCGGCTCTGGCCTCCAAGGCCACCGGCTTCCCGATCGCCAAGATCGCCGCCAAGTTGGCCGTCGGCTACACGCTGGACGAACTGACCAACGACATCACCAAGGTCACGCCTGCCTCGTTCGAGCCGAGCATCGACTATGTCGTCACCAAGATCCCGCGCTTCGCGTTTGAAAAATATCCGGGCTCGGAGCCTTACCTGACCACCGCCATGAAGTCGGTCGGTGAAGTCATGGCCATTGGCCGCACCTTCCAAGAGTCGATGCAAAAGGCCCTGCGCGGTCTGGAAACCGGCCTGAACGGCTTTGACGACATCGAGATCGAAGGCGTGGCCGGTGCCGAGGACGACGCCGCCCTCAAGGCCGCCGTCATCCGCGCTCTGGGCAACCCGACGCCGGACCGCATCCGCGTCATCGCCCAGGCCTTCCGCCACGGCCTGACCGTGGAAGAAGTCAACGCCGCCTGCTTCTACGAGCCGTGGTTCCTGCGTCAGATCGCCGACCTGATCCGCACCGAAGGTCACATCCGCGTTCAGGGCCTGCCCGCCGACGCCACCGAGTTCCGCCGCCTCAAGGCCAAGGGCTTCTCCGATGCCCGTCTGGCCCAACTGACCGGCTCGACCGAAAAGGCTGTCCGTCACGCCCGCCGCGCCCTCGAAGTGCGTCCGGTCTTCAAGCGTATCGACACCTGCGCCGCCGAGTTCGCCTCGGCGACCGCCTATATGTATTCGACCTACGAGACCGGCATTCTGGGTCAGGTTCCGCACTGTGAAGCCGACGTCTCGGACCGCAAGAAAGCCATCATCCTCGGCGGCGGCCCGAACCGTATCGGTCAGGGCATCGAGTTCGACTATTGCTGCGTGCACGCCGCCTTTGCTTTCGCCGACATCAATGTCGAAAGCATCATGGTCAACTGCAACCCCGAGACCGTCTCGACCGACTATGACACCTCGGACCGCCTGTATTTCGAACCGCTGACCACCGAAGACGTGCTCGAGCTGATCGAGGTCGAACGCTCCAAGGGCGAACTGATCGGCTGCGTCGTCCAGTTCGGCGGCCAGACCCCGCTCAAGCTGGCCCACGCCCTGCAAGAGGACAACATTCCGGTTCTCGGTACCTCGGTCGACAGCATCGACCTGGCCGAAGATCGCGAGCGCTTCCAACAGATGCTGCAAGCCATCGGCCTGCAACAGCCGCCGAACGCCCTGGCGCGCTCGGCTGAAGAAGCCGCGATCAAGGCTGAAGAAGTCGGTTACCCGATCGTCCTGCGCCCGTCCTACGTTCTGGGTGGCCGCGGCATGATGATCGTGCACGACCGCGAAGGTCTGGACCGCTATGTCGGCGAGGCCATGCGCGTCTCGGGCGATGATCCGGTCCTGATCGACCACTATCTGAACCGCGCGACTGAAGTCGACGTCGACGCCCTGTGCGACGATGAAACCGTCTTCGTGGCCGGCGTTCTGGAACACATCGAAGAAGCCGGCGTCCACTCGGGCGACTCGGCCTGCTCGATGCCGCCGCACTCGCTGTCACCGGCTATCGTGGCCGAGTTGAAGCGCCAGACCACCGAGATGGCCAAGGCCCTCAAGGTGCGCGGCCTGATGAACGTGCAGTTCGCCATCGAAGAGCCGCACAGCGACAACCCGCGCATCTTCGTGCTGGAAGTGAACCCGCGCGCCTCGCGTACCGCCCCGTTCGTCGCCAAGACCATCGGCCAGCCGATTGCCGCCATCGCCGCCAAGGTCATGGCCGGTGAAAAGCTGTCCTCCTTCGGCCTGGTCGACAAGGAACTGGACCACATCGCTGTCAAGGAAGCGGTCTTCCCGTTCGCCCGCTTCGCAGGCGTCGACACGGTGCTTGGCCCGGAAATGCGCTCGACCGGCGAAGTCATGGGTCTGGACTGGAAACGTGAAGGCGAAGCCGATCTGGCCCCTGCCTTTGCCCGCGCCTTTGCCAAGTCGCAAACCGGTGGCGGCACCATCCTGCCGACCGAAGGCACCGCCTTCGTTTCGGTCAAGGACGCCGACAAGCCGTTCATCGTCGAAGCCGTCAAAACCCTTCTGGCCCAAGGCTTCAAGGTCGTTTCGACCGGCGGCACCCACGCCTATCTGACCCAGCAAGGCCTCGAAGTGGGTCTGGTTAAGAAGGTACTGGAAGGCCGTCCGAACATTGTCGACGCGATGAAGAATGGCGAAATCCAGCTGGTCTTCAACACGACTGAGGGCAAACAGGCTCTGGCCGACAGCTTCGCCATCCGCCGCACCGCGCTGATGCAGAAACTGCCCTACTACACCACCGCCTATGGCGCGATCGCGGCGGCCAAGGCCATCGCCGCCATCCGCAACGGCGAAATGGATGTCCGACCCATCCAAAGCTACAACTAAAGACAAAACCCCCGATGGCCTCGCCATCGGGGGTTTTTCTTTATTGTAGTTTTTAAGAGCCCTAGCGCTCGCCGCGCGGCGACTCACTGCTTGAGGGCGTTATATCTTAACCCTAGCGTTCGCCGCGCGGCGGCTCACTGCTTGAGGGTACCGCCAAAGGCGGTCAGGTCGCGTCGGATCGCAAAGGTAGAGCCTTTTGACCGCGGCCAAACATCAAGCCGCGTCGGGTCGGGAGGTCCCGCAGGGCCCACGATCGCGGCCAAGCATAAAGAAACCCTCTCACACTGGCTGAGGGCTCAACCGCCCGCCTCCAAACTCCGGTCATTCCAGTCATAGAGCGCACTCACCGGCCCCTCCAGACGGATCGGCACCTCGTCGTCCTTGGTGCCGCTAATAAGCGCCCGCGCCTCCAGAGAGTCCATCACCAGTGTCTGCCCGTCCCATCGGATCGTCGCCTTGGGATCATCCGCGCTATAGGTATGGGTCAGGCGCACGGCCGTCACCGCATGCACATAGGGCTTGTCACAGTCGCGACCCTTTTCGCCGAACACCGCCACAACCAGATCATTGCTCGTAAAGTCCGACGGCGCATGACAGACCATCAGCACAGCTTCATAGGCTCCGTCCGGTGACGTCAAACGCATATGCACCTGTTCCTTGGCCGTCTGGCATCCCCCCAGTGCCAATAGAGCGACCCCCACAGCGGCTTTCGTCAGTGCCCCGGTCAATATCTAGTCCTCGTCATAAATATCCGCGCCATCGAAACTGCCCTTGAGCTGGATCAGGTCCAGCGCCGCATTCGACTGCGCCCCGCGCGAATAGACATAGCGGTCACCCTCGATATCAAAGACCGCCTTACCCCCTTCCCAAATCACTTGGGTTCCCGGTGCCTCGATATCGGGTGCCATGGTGGCGATGAAATAGCTGAGACCATCCACCGTCGCGTCCTTACAGCCCTGACCTTTCTTGGCGAAGATCGCCCCGACCAGAACCGGCACAGACGGATCTGCAGCCTCGGGACAGGTCATCACCACCGCCTCCATACTGCCATCAGAGGATAAGACACGCTCATGGACCTTGCTGTCGACCCTCGCACATCCCGCCAGCAGCATCGCCGCCGTCAAGGCCATAACCGTGCCGGTCACAATCCTGCCCATGCAAATCCCTCCTTGCGCGTTTTTCCAGTTCGCCACACCCTGACATTTATGACGCTGCCTGTCTTCCTCATGATCTGTCTGGGTACAAATGTGTGGGCCTTCATGGCCTTCTGCATCGACAAGGTCGCCGCCGTCCGCGGCAATCGCCGCATCAGCGAGGCCAATCTACTGGGTCTGACCTTTGTGGGCGGCGTCGGCGCGATAACGGCCTCGGGCCTGATCCGCCACAAGACCCGCAAACAGCCTTTCCGCCGCCATGCCGAGATTCTGGCGGTTCTGCATGTGATGCTTGTCGCCTTTACCGTCACCCTGCTGCTCTGAAAGCCTTGCCGAACAGCGTTGCCGCACTAGTCTGTCTTCCGAGTTTACCCACGGGAGGGGATTTCATGCGTCACCAAAAGCCTCGTTTCACCCAACACCTCTTGGCCGGTTGCGCCATGCTCGGCCTTGCCGCCGCCGCCCTGCCTGCCAGCGCGGCCGATCAAGCCCTGTCTCAGGCTGTCCGCGCCGACTATCAGGCCAATCTGGCGGGCCTGTTCGACGACTTCCACCGCCATCCCGAACTGTCCGGTCAGGAAACCCGTACCGCCGCCCGCATGGCCGCCGAGCTGAAAGCGCTGGGCTATAAGGTCACCGAAGGCGTCGGCGGCACCGGCGTCGTCGCCGTGTTGGAAAACGGTCCCGGCACCACTGTACTCATCCGCGCCGACATGGACGGCCTGCCCATTCAGGAACGCTCGGGTGCCCCCAATCCCTCGACCCACAAACAGATCGACCGCGACGGCGTCGAGCAATATGTCATGCACGCCTGCGGCCATGACACCCACATCACCGCCCTGATCGGCACCGCCCGCCAGATGGCCGCGCGCAAGGCCAACTGGTCCGGCACGCTCGTCCTGATCGCCCAGCCCGCCGAAGAGCGCGTCGAGGGTGCCCGCGCCATGATCAATGACGGCCTGTTCACCCGCTTCCCCAAGCCTGAATATGCGATCGGCTTCCACGTCGCTTCCGCCCTGCCCGCGGGCACAGTCTGGGTGCCGCCCGCCATCGCCTATTCCAGCGCCGACAGCGTGGACATCAAGGTGCGCGGTATCGGCGGTCACGGGGCCAGCCCGCAATCCACCGTCGATCCGGTCGTCATCTCGGCCCAGATCATCAATGCCCTGCAAACCCTGCGCAGCCGCGAGGTTGACCCGCTACAGGGCGCGGTCGTCACCGTCGGCTCGATCCACGGCGGCACCAAGCACAATATCGTGCCCGAAGAAGTCAACCTGCAACTGACCGTGCGCTCGGACAGCTACGAGGTCCGCGACACCCTGCTGGACGGTATCGACCGTATCGCCCTGAACACGGCCCGCGCCCTCAATGTCCCCGAAGACAAGTTGCCGGTCGTCGTGCGCTCGCCGACCGAATCCACCCCGCCCACCATCAACCACACCGAAACCGCCACCCGCATGAAGGCCGCCATTTCCGGCCAACTGGGTGCCGAACGAGTGCTGGATGTCTCGCGTCAGGGCATGGGAGCCGAGGATTTCGCTTTCTATGGCGCACCCGAGCATGGCGTCAAAGCCGTGATCTTCGCCGTCGGCGGTCTGCCCGCAGACCTCAAGGACACCCCGCCACCGCACCATTCGCCCCTGTTCCGCATTGATCCCGAGGCTTCGATCATTGCCGGTGTAGAGGCCACAGTGATCGCCGCCGAGGATTTGTTCACCAGCGGCCGCTAATCGGACCTGCGACGAAGCGGCCAGTGAACCAATCCATTGGCCGCTTCGTTAATCTACGGCACCCGTATCCACTTGAAAGGCCATACTGATGCCGATACCGATCCTGCCCCTGTTCAGCGGCCTGCTCCTGTCACACGGCGCGCGCCGTGTTGCCGGTCGTAACGCCGGAAAACTGGCACTGGCCCTCGGCGCGTGGGAACTCTGGCGCAGCTATCAGCGCAACCGCTCTGCGACAGTGTCGGCCAATGCGCCAAAAGCAGGCACAGGTCCGATCCGCCACAACCGCCGTCGCAGACACCCGCTTTAATGCTCCTTTGTGTCGGAATCGCCGTTTTTTCAGGCGCTGCTGTCCCTTTTCACTGTCAGGCTGGCGCCCCGCTGCCTCTATTGCGCCACCCTTCCGCCTATATCCAGAGCATTGAAACTAAACGGATTTATACCCGTTAACTTTTCATGCGCCTGTCTCTAGCCCCTGTGATTGCCTTGCTGGCTTCGGCCCTGTCCTTTCTGTTCGCCTATATGACCGAAGGGATGGGTCTGTTGCCTGTCCTGTTCACTCTGACTGCACTAGGGTTTGTGGTATGGGTGGGCATCATCGCGCTGCGCGCTCTTTGCCATTTTATCCTGACACACAGTCATCACGCGCCTCAGGGCCACTCGTCCGGGCCATCTACCGAGCCTTCACAAAAGCCGGAAAATGGTGTGATATCCCCACCCAAGCCGGGCTGTTAGGGTGTATGTCTGTCGCGGACAAAAAGAACGCCATCTTGACTTTGCATTGCTTTCGCCTAGCTTCTTAGCCCCCGGTCACGCACCGCCCAGTGGCCGCGAGTACTGGTAATCCACTTCCACCTGTCTTCGGGCGTAGCAAGAAATTCACGACACAATGGAAAAAGTGCCGATGACGGACGAGGGCTATCGCGCTCTCGACGATCAACTGAAGCATCTGAAGTCGGTCGAAAGACCCGCTGTTATCGCCGCCATTGCAGAGGCGCGCGAGCATGGTGACTTGTCTGAAAATGCCGAATACCACGCCGCCAAGGAACGTCAGGGCTGGATCGAAGGCTCTATCGCCGAGATCGAGGACAAGCTGTCCCGCGCCCAGGTCATCGACGTCTCCAAACTGTCCGGCAACACCGTCAAATTCGGTGCGACCGTCCATCTGGTAGACGAGGACACCGAAGAGGAGTCCGCCTACAAGATCGTCGGCGAGGACGAAGCCGACGTGAAGGCCCGCAAGATTTCGATCGCCTCCCCGATCGCCCGCGCCCTGATCTCCAAAGAGGTCGGCGACGTGGTCGAGGTCAACACCCCCGGCGGTGTAAAGGCCTACGAAATCCTCAAGGTCGAGTGGAAGTAACCCCTTCCATCGCGAACGAAAACGGGGCGCACGGTTCAACCGTGCGCCCTCTTTCTATATGGGTCGTTTCCGATGGCCGCACCGGCATCGAGAACCAGTCCCTAGGTCTGGCCGAAGCCATTGCAGACCTGACCCCGGCCACCATCAGCCGTCATGTCGTAAGGTGGAAACCCGCCTTCGACCGCCTGCCCACAGCCCTCAAACAAATGTGGATGCTGCAACAGGGCCAACACCTCCTGCACGCCCCGCCACCCGATATCTGGATCGCCACAGGCCGCGCCACCCTGCCCCTGTCCGTACGCATGAAGGGCAAGACCTTTGTCGTCCAGACACAGGATCCCCGCTGGAAACACGCCGCCTATGACCTGATTGTCGCGCCCGAGCATGATGGTCTGAGCGGCCCCAATGTGTTCTCCATTATCGGCAGCCCCCACCGCATCACCCCCGAACGCCTCAAGGCCGCCGCCTCCGCCTTTGCCGACAAGATCGCCCCCCTGCCGCACCCGCGCGTCGCGGTCATGATCGGCGGTACGTCCAAGGCTTTTGATCTGCCTCTCGACCATGCCGCCATCCTCGCGGACCTGATCGCCGAAACGGTCGAGGAAGCGGGCGGCTCGCTGCTCGTCACCTTCTCGCGCCGCACCCCGCTACTGTCCCAGACGGTCATGACCCAGCGTCTGTCGGCCTTGCCGGGCCTCATCTGGGATGGCGCAGGCGAGAACCCGCTATTCGCCTTCCTCGACGCCGCCGATCATATTCTGGTGACAGAGGACAGCGCCAACATGGTCACAGAGGCCGCCTCGACCGGCAAACCCGTCCATGTCCTGCCCATGGTGCCGTTAAAGCCCCAAACCAAGTTCACGCAGCTCCACAAGGCCCTGCAAGACCACGGTGCCGCGCGCCCGTTCGAAGGCCGTCTGGAGCACTGGACCTACACGCCTTTGCGTGAAACAGCCCGCGCCGCCCGCGCTATTTTGGATGCTGTACGGCGCCGCTAAATGTCGGTTGCCGGAACCGCAAACTTATCCGACAGTTAGGTTGCTGGATTACTTTCTCGGGGCGCTCGGGCATGACGCATTCTTCACCGGCTGAAACAAGGCCCGAAACCCGCACTGTGCGCGAAGCGCGCCACATCCTGCTGCGCGCTCTGGCACGCGCCCGTCGCGGCATAGACTATGACGACACGGCCCAGGCCGTTTATGCCAATGGCGGAACTGATGGCCGCTATCTGGTCATGACGGTGATCTCGGCCTCGATCGCGGCCCTCGGTCTGATGCTGAACTCGCCCGCTGTCGTCATCGGGGCCATGCTCGTCTCTCCGATGATGGGGCCGATTGTGGCGCTGGGCTTTTCACTGGCCCTGCTGGATTTTTCCCAACTCAGGAAGTCGCTGACCTCCATCATTGTCGGCGTAATCTTGGCCCTTTGCGTGGCCATCCTTCTGGTCCTTCTGTCACCGCTCAAGGAACCGACTTCTGAAATTCTGGCCCGCACGCGCCCCAACTTCTTTGACCTTTTGATTGCGGTCTTTTCGGGCGTGGCCGGTGCCTATGCGGTGATCCGCCAACGCGGTGACACCATTATAGGCGTCGCCATCGCCACCGCCCTGATGCCCCCGATTGCCACTGTCGGCTTCGGACTGGGCACCGGAAATCTCAGCATCGCGGGTGGCGCTTTCTTCCTGTTCATGACCAACCTGGTAGCCATCGCCCTATCGGCCACCCTGACCGCAGGCTTTTACGGTTTCCGTCCCCGTCTGCTGGAGCGCCCGCGTCCTTGGCGGGGTATTGCCGTGTTGCTGGTATTTGTCATTCTAGCCATCCCGCTGGGCTTTTCTCTGCGCGCCATTGCTCTCGAAAGCCGCGCCACCGCCGAGACCCGCCTAGCTGTTGAACAGATTTTCTCCGACGCGGATTCTCGCATCACCCTGTTGGAAGCCCGCGCCGATGACGGCGAGGTCAGTGTCTCCGCCCTTGTCTCCACCCGTCGTCTGGTGGCCGATGCCCAAACCCGCCTTCAAGACCGCCTGACGGCCGCCCTGCATGTTCCCGTAACGGCCAAGCTTGACCAGATCGTCGTTGCCGACCCCTCCGCGACACGGGCCTTGGCCGTTGCTCCGCCCGATCCCAAACAGGCACTGGCGCGCCGTCTGGCCGATGCCGTTCCCTTCCAGACCGACGGCGTTCTGATGGATGCCGATGGCAATCGCGCCATTATTCCCCTGACCTCCGCCACAGGTCTGGACCTGTCTGCCGCTTTCAGACTGGAACAGGCCCTTCGCGACCGCTTCGACGGCCTCGATGTGCGTGTTATCCCGCCGGTCGCCCCCTTGGCCCCTGTCAATCTGGACGATGCAGACCTTCGCCAGCGCACCATCTGGGCGCTTGCCCGCTGGCATGCCAGCCCCGTCATCAGCCTGTGCAATCCGCAAAGCCTGCCGGCGAACGATGACAATACCGCCCCCGTGACCACCGGTGAACGGTTCCTTGCAGAACTGGCTTCGTCGGGCATAAGCGCCTCAGTCAACCGCAACGGCCCCTGTCAGAGAGGCGATACCGACATCGCCCGCATTACATTGGCCGGATAAGATCGCTTTTGGGCCATGGCGGATCACAGAATCACGTCCTAAATAGCCGCCATGACCCAAACACCCCGCACTGTCCGCGTCGCCATCATCGGTTCTGGTCCTGCTGGCTGGACCGCCGCCATCTATGCCGCCCGCGCCTCGCTGAATCCTGTCGTGATCGCAGGCCTGCAACCGGGCGGCCAGCTGACCATCACCACGGATGTGGAAAACTATCCGGGCTTTGCCGAGACCATTCAGGGTCCTTGGCTGATGCAGCAAATGCAGGAACAGGCCGAGCATGTGGGCACAGAGGTCATCCACGACATCGTCACCAAGGCCGATCTGTCGCAACGCCCGTTCCGCCTGACGCTGGATAGCGGCACCGAAATGCTGGCCGAAACCGTCATCATCTCGACGGGCGCACAGGCCAAATGGCTAGGCCTTGAATCGGAAAATGCCTATCAGGGCTTTGGCGTCTCGGCCTGCGCCACCTGCGACGGCTTCTTCTATCGCGGCAAAAAGGTCGTGGTCGTCGGCGGCGGCAATACCGCTGTCGAAGAAGCCCTCTTCCTCACCAATTTCGCCGAGAGTGTCACGCTGGTTCACCGTCGCGACACCCTGCGTTCGGAAAAAATCCTGCAAGATCGCCTGTTCGCCCACCCCAAGGTCAACATCATCTGGAACAGCGCCGTCGAGGAAATCCTCGGCGTCACCGACGGCATGGCCAAGAACGTCACCGGCGTGCGCCTGAAAGACACAGTCACCGGTGAAACCTCCGAAATCTCCGCCGACGGCGTCTTCATCGCCATCGGCCACGCTCCGTCGTCCGACCTGTTCGCCGGTCAGCTGGAAATCAAGGAAGGCGGCTATCTGGTCGTCGAGCCAGGCACCCCCAGAACCTCGATCGAAGGCGTCTATGCCGCTGGCGACGTCACCGACGACGTCTATCGCCAAGCCGTCACCGCCGCCGGCATGGGCTGCATGGCCGCTCTCGACGCCGGACGTTTTCTTGCGGAAGAAGACCACAAAAAATCTCAGGCTTGATAAGAAAAAAGACCGCCCGATGGGCGGTCTTTTTTTGCCCTATCGCTCGCCACGCGGTGGCTCGCTACTTGAGGGCATCTTTTTTCTATAACCGCATAAGCGGTCAGACCTACCGCTCGCCACGCGGTGGCTCGCTACTTGAGGGCATGATCCCCACCACCCTCTTCCGTCATCCTCCGACTTGATCGGGGGACCCAGCGGCGCGCGAAAGCGCGAAAACGACATCCTCAAGCCTCATTATGTCAAGTTAACTTGACTCTTTGTTCCATACAGCCAAGGCTGCCCCTGACACCTCCCGTATCAAGGATTGACCATGGTTTTTCTCGTTCTGCTCGCCAGTGCCACCCTTACCGACCCGCTCTGCACCAAGGCGCTCGAAGTCGCCCCCGAAATGCACTGCGCGCCCGCAACCTACGGCGTGGCACTGGCCCCATCGGCAGAACATGCCGCCAATCTGGCCCGCTATGCCCGCGACGCCGAAGGCCGATTTGCTACACATTTCGATCAACCAATCGCCCCCTATGTGGTCTTTTCCATTCCACCCGTCCCGCCGCGCCAAGCCCTGAACGCCGCCGGTTTCCACACCGTCCTGCCTTGGCCTGCACCTCAAGCCATTGACGGTTCCATCCGCGAGCGCGTCACCGCCCAGACCCGTGAATTCGCCGCCGGAATGAATATGAGCGCCGAACAGACCGAACAGGTCGTCGCCCGCGCCCTGTCACAACTGCCCACACCGGAATCCCTTGCCGCCATCGACGCTGGAATGATGCCGCACGAACTGGGCCACCTGTGGACCCACCAAGCCTTCTGGAGCGCCCCCGACCACGTGCAAGACGAGGACACGCCCCGCCATTATGGCAGCCCCGCCCCCGACTGGCTCGACGAAGCCGCAGGCATCCTCCTCGAAGACGCTCCCACCGCCGACCAGCGCCGCACCCATTTCAAAACCCTGATGGCTGGCGGCTTTGTCCCCGCTGTCGGGGCCAATGACGGCGCGCCCTTCCTGCTCGATCTTGCAGGCCTGCTGACACGCCAACACCCAGGCCTTGACCGCGCAGCGCCCGCCCTTGAACAAGCCCGCCAGTCCGGCGGCGTCGCCGTCAGCTTCACCCCCGCCGGTCAAACCGCCAGCGGCCCTCCCAATGGCAAGGAAACTCTCTTCTATATCCAGATCAGGGCCTTCGCCGACTTCCTCATCCAGACCTCCGGCCGCCCGACCATCATCGCCGACATCACCAAGGCGATCTCGCAAGGTCATACCTTCGAAAACTGGCTCGCCACCCAAGGCCCCGCCCACAACCTGCCCGCCTCCATCCCCGCCCTCCAGCAAGCATGGAGCGACTATGCCACCTAATAGGCCTCGGCCTGACCTGTGCGTGACTGGTGTCCTAAAAACACGGTCACCGCCGGATTGTCTGCCGCAAATCGGCGCAACCGCTCTGCTGACGCCTCGGCATCGACACGGGCACCGGCTGCGACCGGCTGCGGCATCTGCTGCTCCCAGCCCAAGCGCGTACTGACGGCATCACCCAGCACCAGTTTTGGCCCGTCCACGGCATTCACCAGATAGGCGGTCGAGCCCGCAGAATGCCCCGGCACACTGATCGCCCACACCGAACCGTCTCCGAAAATATCCAGCACACCAGCAAACCGGCCATCGGGGTCCGGCTGAAACTGCCATTCGCGCATAGGACCGTAGCCTTGCAAGGCGGCATCCGCCGGATGCCCCAGCAACAGATTTACACGGCTGCGTTCTTGCACCTCGCCTTGCCCGACATAGACCGGTGTCGTGACAGGCAGATCCAGCAAACCGCCGACATGGTCAAAATGCAAATGGGTCAGAAAGACCGCGCGCGGCGGTGCCTGCCCCCCCAGCCACTGGGCCGTAGTGCGCTCAATACGAATGTCGAGATCAGATACCGCCCGCCGCATCAGACCGTTCAACCGCTCGCCTAAATCTGCCGACACACCGCTGTCGATCATCACCCGCCCGAAACGGGGATGGTCCACCACATAGGCATAGATGACAGCTTCCTCGTTTCCCTTGGGCACGCTGTCTGTGCGGGCATCCTTGCGGTCGATGAAAGTGCCCCGCCCACCCGTCCACTGCGCAAAGCGGAGCCGCTCGAAAGTCACAATACCGGGCCGCACCAGACTGGCCTCCAGCTCGGAGGCCCGCGACGCCGTCCCCATATCCGATACTGTTACCGGATGGCGACTGGCGGGCGTTGCACACCCAGCCAACACCGCTCCCAAGCTCAGGATCAAGAGCACAGACACCGAACCCATTTGGCATTGACCAGACATGGCGTATCCTCGATATAAGAGATTGAACATATCGAAATACATAAAAATATATTCGTCAATCAAAAAGGATCGACGTTATCCCATGACGGTCGTCGTGACCCTGCCTCCGCCGGTAGCGCGTGAACCAGACGCCTTTGCCCGCATCCGGCAACTCAGCCGCCCGCTGGAATGGCTGTTCACATGTCTTTTTGCACTCGGTGCGGCTCTGCTGGCTGTCGCCATCATCGCGGTCCTGACCTATGTCGGAACCCGCTTGCAGGTACGTCCGGGTGGAATACAGATTTATATCGAGGCGATCGTGCCGCCGGTGCGCTCCGGCTGGACGACCGTAGGGGCCCTGCCCTGGATCCAGAAGATCGCGCTTGCCGTCTCGGCCAGCGTCATGATGATCCCTGCTCTGGCCGTATTATGGGGACTAAGGCGGCTGTTTCGCCTCTATGGATCAGGTATCGTCCTGACGCACGAGAACGCCCGCTGCATGAGCCATATCGCCCTTTGGCTGATCGCCTATGCCGTCGCCCCGACGATTGGCCATATACTGGTGACGCTAGCCGGTTTTCATGACGAGGGCTGGTTGCGGATAGACAGTGCCAAGGCTCTGGCTCTGGGCCTCATCCTGTTCGTCATCGCGCGTGTTATGTCTTGGGGGGCAGACATACACGACGATGCCTCGCGGTTTGTCTAATGCCCATTATCGTACGTCTTGATGTGGTCATGGCGCAGCGCAAGGTGCGCTCGAATGTCCTCGCGCGCGCTATCGGTATCTCCGAAACCAATCTGTCGCTACTGAAATCCGGCAAGGTCCGCGGCCTGCGTCTGGCGACCTTGGACGCCATCTGCCGCTATCTGGACTGCGCGCCCTCCGACATCCTTGAATACCGGCCCGCCACAGAAGAAACCGCCAGGCCCAAAGCCCTCAAGACCGGCTGACGTTCAGCACAGTTTAGTTCTGTGCCACAGCGTCGCGAGGCTCGGCGGTGCGCCCCTCTTCAAACGCCTTCAGGCGCTCGTTGATGTCCGAGATTTCCTTGGCGGTCGGTTGGCGGCGTCCACCGAGGCTGGGCGCGCCAACAATACGCGTTGTGCCCTCATATTCGACCTCGCGGTTGCCCGTGCCCAAAAGCTGACGCGCCAGCTCGGCACTGTTATCGGCAAGCGACGTGTCTTCGACCAGCGCCATCAGATCACGCGGGCGCGCAAACCGCGCCTCGTCGATCACCGGCTCGCGCCCGCCATAGCCCTGTGTCAGGGAGGCCACCATTCCGGCCGCCCCCTTCCAGCGATAAAAGATATGCGCGCCCGACTGCGACACCTTGGTCAGGCTTGGGGCCCACCAAGGACGTACATAGTCGGCATGGTAATGGGTCGCTGAACCCACCTTGTCGGCCACACCACCGGCCAGCGCCTTTTCAGCTACCTTTTGCGCGCGGGTCCATGCCCATGCCACCGGTGCCCGCGACAGCGATCCGTCGCAGGTAAAGGTGAACTGACAGCCCGTATTGCGCTCGGCACCCTGATAGACGACCCCGCAAATACTGTTGGGATAGTTGGGGTCGCGCACGCGGTTCAGCACCACCTGCGCTACACCGGCCTGACCTTCATCGGGTTCCAGCGCCGCCTCGTAATAGACCGCCTGTGTAAGGCACCGCATGGCCCGCCTGCGATCATCTGCAGTGGTGGGCCTAAAGGCAAAAGGCGGCGCGGCATGCACCACCGCATCACCCGCCATGGCCGCATTCAACCGCAAGGCTTCCAGCCCGTTCACCGTCACAAACGGATCGGGCTTGCCACCCAGACTTAGGCTTTCCCAGCCGGGAGTCAGCCCCGGCACCGTCGCCATGCCCATGGCTGGATCATGCCGCAGGGCCAGCGACAACTGCGCCCCGTCCAGCCGCGACATCACGCCCGCCAGACCGCGCGTGCCATAATCGCCACCCGATGCCTCGGCCACCGCCTCTGCCGTGCGGACAAAATCCAGTACGCTTTCCGAACGGGCCGATACCCCCGTGGCCAATGCAGCCACCAGCGCCGCGCCACCCGCTAGCGCAACAGGCACCACCGCGCGGCGACGCGCGGGCAGTCCTGATTTCGCACTGGCTCTCACAGGGGTCATTTACCCTCTTGAATGCAAAACGTCCGAAACCTGTCGGACCCTGTCTTATAACAGAGATTTTCCGGCAGTTTTCGGACGTCGAGATTAAGGTTTATTGAGACTTGCACCGAATTCGGCACAAATCACTGGATTTTAGCGATTACCGAGGCTCGAACGCAGCATCCACGCCGCCTTTTCATGCGCGGCCAGACGCTGGGTCATCAGGTCCACGGTGGCTTCGTCACCAACCTCGGCCGCTGCTTCCAGAGCCGCGCGGGCGGTCTTGATGACCGTGCCGTGGTCGCGGATCAGTTCGGACATCATCTCGTTGGCGCTCTTGTCGGGATTACCGTCCGCAATCGAGGTCAGATTGCCAAAGGCCGAACCCGACTGCGGGGCCAGTTCACCCAGCGCACGGATACGCTCGGCAATCTCGTCCAGCGCTGCCCAGATTTCCGTATATTGCTGCTGGAACAGGCCATGCAGACTAAAGAATTCCGGTCCGCGCACATTCCAGTGATAGCCATGCGTCTTCAGATAGATGGCATAGCTGTCGGCCAGCACCTTCGACAATTCGCGCGCAACCGTCTCGCGTTGGGCATCGTTGAAACCGGTATCGATCATATCGCTCATAATCTTCCCTGCATAGACTTGGTGTTTGATAAGTAGAATGTAAGCACGAAGGCGGGATTTTAAACCCCGAATGCCGCGGCAAGCGGGGAATTGATTTCGCGCAAATCCATAACCCACAGCCGTTCATGTTGGCCCCAATACTGGCCCCAAAACCTCGACCCAAAACGACCACGCTCATTGACCAATCGCCTGCATGGAACGTCCCCGAGCGCGCGGCGTTGCACAAACTCTACCTTTAATTCGGTTCCCTGCCGGAATGCGGGGCCGACATGTTTGCATCCCGTATGTCCCAGCCTGCTGCCCTTCAAGGCGCAACATCCATCGACCGTTTTCTGGAAAAACTGGCCGCACGCCCTATGCCTGCATGGCCGGTCTGTATCCTGCTTGCTGCGGTGCTGGCCCTGACATTTGTGGCTTTGCATACGGGCCTGTCTGCCATCATGCCCGTCCGCAGCGATCTGGCCATTCTGGTCCCCGCCATCCTTTTGGCCGGACTGGGCGGCGGTTTTCTTACAGCCTTTCTGACCCTGACCTTCTGTCTGGCCGGTCTATGGAGCTTGCCGCATTCGGGTCTGCCTGTGCCCGCACCCACAACGGCGGCGCTTACAGGGTTCATCCTTGGTGGATCGATCTGCGGCATAACCGGCGCGGCACTGCGCCACGGGGTTTACACGCTCTACAAGGCCCGAAACCATCTGCAGAGCGCGATCCACGAGCAGCGCACCCTCTCGACCCGCCAGACCGAAGATGCCCTGTCGCAAACCCGTCAGAATTTCTACAGCGTCGCCGACAGTGTCCCCGTCATGCTCTGGCTCGCCGATGCCAATAACAAGATCCGTTTCGTCAATCGCGCCTATTTCGATTTTGCCGGCAAGCCCGCCGGACAGATGACAGGAGCCGAGTGGAAAGAGCTGGTCCATCCGGACGACCACAACGCCACCGTCAACCTGTTCAAACACAATATGCAAAGCGGCCAGCCCTTCCAGCTCCTCGCCCGCTATCGCCGCCATGACGGGCAATACCGCTGGGTGCGCTCGATCCTTCAGCCCCGTTATGATCGCAACGGTGTTCAACAGGGTATTATCGGCACGGCCTTCGACGTGACCGAGGCCGAGGAAGCCGCCGCCCGAGTGCAGGAATCCGAAGCCCGCTTTCGCACCATCGCCGATAGCGCCCCCGCCATCATCTGGATGGTCGATGCCAACGGCAATACAGAGTTCGGCAACCGCCGCTTCCGCTCGATATTCAAAGGCCAGCCCCCACAGCACCTCATCAGCGCCATGCGGGACATGACCGCACCCGAAGACCTGCCCGCCTTTGACCGGACCATTCAGGATGCCATGCGCGCCAAGCGCCGCTTCTCCTATCTCGGCCCGATCCACCATCCAGCCTATGGCACCCGCTGGCTGCATACCGAAGCGGCCCCGCGCTATGACCTGCAAGGCCACCTGACCGGCTTTACCGGTGTCAGTCTGGACGTCACCGACAGCCAGCGCGCCGAACGCGAGCTGAAACGCAGCAATGAAAGACTTGAGGAACGCGTCAATGCCGTCCTCGCCGAAAAGGATGCCGCCGAGGCCGAGTTGGTCCGCGCCCATCGTCTCGAAGCCGTCGGTCGCCTGACAGGCGGCGTCGCCCACGATTTCAACAACCTGCTGACCGTCATCATGGGCGGCCTCGAAATCATCCGCAAAACCGACGACCCCGCCCGTCGCCAGAAAATGGCCGAAGCCGCTCTGGCTGCGGCCCGACGCGGCGAACGCTTGACCGGACAGCTGTTGGCCTTCTCGCGTCGCCAGAATCTGCGCCCCGCCTCCATCGACCTCAACGCCCTGATCCGCGAAGGCGAGCCCTTGCTGCACAAGGCTGTCGGCGACGGCATGACGCTCCAGTTCAAGCTGAAACGCGGTCTGGCCCCGACACTGGTCGATGCCGCCAAGTTCGAAGCCGCCCTCATCAACCTCCTGGTCAATGCCCGCGACGCCTCGCCTTCCGATGGGCGCATCTGTGTGGAAACGGCAGACTATATCGTCATTCCGCCTAGCCCGCCTATGCTGGCCCTGAACCTTCCGGAAACCGAGCCTGCCCATACCGGCAGCATCCATCCTTCGGACCTGCCTCCGGGTCGCTATATCCGCGTGACCGTGGCCGATAATGGCGCGGGCATGACCGACGATGTGCTCAAACGGGTGTTCGAGCCGTTCTTTACCACCAAGGGGGTCGGTCACGGCACAGGGCTTGGCCTGTCACAGGTCTATGGCTTTACCCGCCAGAGCGGCGGCTCCATCTCCATCCAGTCCAGCCCCGGCAAGGGGACCCGCATCAATCTGTTCCTGCCGTGGCACACCCTCAGCCCCGCCCTTGCCGAATCCTCGCCCGATGGCGAAGCCCGCGACGCAGAGTCGGTTTCACCGGACCAAACCCGCCAAGCCGCCGACACCACGCCCGTGCGCCTGCTGATGGTCGAAGACGATCCGGGCGTGGCCGAGGTCACGGCCACCTTCCTGCGCACCGAAGGCTTTGCCGTCGATCTGGCGCGCAATGCCACCGAGGCCGTAAATTGCCTTCAGACCCATGAATATGATGTTCTGCTCAGCGACATCCTGATGCCGGGCGGGATCAGCGGCATCGAACTGGCTCGTCGCGTCGCCGCGGAATGGCCCGACGTACACATCATCCTGTCATCCGGTTACCCCGGCGAGGTCGAGGCCCTGCGCCAGACCCCGTGGGCCTTCCTGCCCAAGCCCTACACGCCGGGCCAATTGCGCGCGCTTCTGGCGCACAAAAAAGACCAGACCCCCTAAAGGATCTGGCCAGTTGCCGTCTTCTTCGCCAAGGCGAAAGAAGCCTGCTCGCCCCTTGGGGCTAAACCTTCAGCAGTGCCTATTTCGGCTTTTGGGCATGACCCACTGCCGCACCGGCCGCACCCCCCACAGCCGCGCCGACGGGACCGCCGACAACGGCACCCGCTACCGCGCCCGTCGCTGCCTTCTGCTCAATCGTGTGTCCACAGGCCGCCAAAAGCAACCCCGACACCATCGTCACCGCCAAAACCGGCAGCATACGAACCTGAATTTTAGAACGCGAATCCGTCATTGCATCGAACTCCTTGAATCATCTGAAATTAAACTCGCAATTCGCGTCAAGGTTCCCCTTACGCAAAGCCCGCCATTTCCAAGTATTCACACTTTCACGAAAACCGTTTTCAGCACTTCACAGCACTCGATGCAGATAATTGCTGAACTTAAAAATACAGTATTCGCAAGATCATCTAAGAATTCGACATATGGTCGCTCAGGGGGCACTGAACCCCGTCTCAAAGCCTTACGACTTTTATCCACATCTTCACAACAACATCCGAATCGATCACATTTCTGCCATAAGTGGATGGCTTAAGACCCGACTTCCGCGGCCCACCCTGTCTGGTGAACGCGGTTCTGGTGTTGTTGTGCGGACATGGTTCGACAGCGGGCACCGGAAATAAGGGGCGGCGTTCCTCGCCCTGCCAAACAGGATTTGTCTATTGTTACTCTCTTCGCCCCTGCGTGAGATCAAACACGCCTTAAGCAAGCTGGACCCGCGCCCTGTCGCGGCAACCGCTGCCTTTGGCGGGCTTGTCACGCTCGCGGTCGGAGGAGCCTATATGGGCGGCGTATCTGCCCAGGCCTCGACCACCCGTACCCAAGCCGAGCGCATTTCGACTGCCGGTATGGAAGGGTACAGCCAGGAAGCCATGGCGCTCGCCGCCGGCGGACTGGACGCCAGCGCGCTGGCGATTGCTCAACGTCACGATCCGTATGCCGTGGACGGCGCGGCCCTGCGTGACCGCCAGTCGGAAGTTCTGACGGCGCGTCTGCAATCTGCAAAAACATCCGATCCGGCCAGCCCGTTCCGCATGACCGGTGCCCGCGACCAGTCGCGTGACCTCGATTGCCTGACCCAGGCGGTCTATTACGAGGCCCGTGGCGAAGGCACCAACGGCATGAAGGCTGTGGCTCAGGTGGTCCTGAACCGCGCCCGCCACCCGGCCTTCCCCAAGACGGTTTGCAGCGTGGTCTTTCAGGGTTCCAACCGCTCGACCGGCTGCCAGTTCTCCTTCACCTGCAATGGTGCCATGCGTGCGCCGGTAAACCGCGCAGCATGGAACCGCGCCCGCGACGTCGCTTCGGCGGCCCTGTCGGGTCAGGTCTATAACGCTGTTGGTACGGCCACCCACTTCCACACCACGGCTGTGTCGCCGTCGTGGCGTCACCGTCTGGTGCAGGTCAATCAGGTTGGCAGCCACGTCTTCTACCGCTTTGGCGGTCGTAACGGCTCTTCTGCCGCCCTCGCCAACGAGGTTCAGGCGTCTGCGGCTGTGCCACGCGTTATGCAGGCTTCGCTGACCAGCGAATCGACTGGCCCGCGCCCCTATGTGGCCGACGCCAAGCCTGCCGAAAAAGCCGCTGCGGCAATCTCGGTCACTGCGCCAGCCAGCCCCGAGGTCATCAAGACCGCTGCGGGCGCGGCCTCTGTCCAGACCGCCCCGCTTGCGGCTACAACCTGAAAACAGGAAAACAGATCATCGGCGCGCGGGTAATTAACCCCCGCGCCGATTTCTTGTTCCTTGAATCCTAAAAGAAAACGCTGTTTTTAAACGGCATCAAGCCCGATATCCAACTGGATCACCGAGTGGGTCAACGCCCCCACCGAGATGACATCCACGCCGGTGGCCGCAATGCCCGCCACGGTATCGAGGTTCACCCCGCCCGACGCTTCCAGCACCAGCTTGACCCCGCTGGCCTTCACCCGCGCCACGGCCTCGGCCATGTCGGTCAGGTTGAAATTATCCAGCATAATGACGTCGGGCTGTTCGGCAATCGCCTCGTCCAGCTGATCCAGACCATCCACCTCGACCTCGACCTTCATCAGGTGCGGCGCAAAGGCCTTGGCGGCGCGAACAGCCTTGCCCACCCCGCCACAGACGGCCACATGGTTGTCCTTGATCAGGATGGCATCATCCAGCCCGAAGCGGTGATTGATCCCGCCGCCACAGACCACAGCATGTTTCTCCAGCGCCCGCAGGCCCGGCGTCGTCTTGCGGGTATCGGCAATCTTCGCAGGGGTGCCCGCCACCGCCCGCACATAGGCCCGCGTCTGGGTGGCAATGCCGCACATCCGGCCCAGAATATTCAGCGCCGTCCGCTCGGCCGCCAATAATCCCCGCGCCGAGCCCTCGACCTCGACCAGCACATCGCCTTTGGCAATGTCCGCACCATCGCTGACCCGCACATCCACACGCGCCTTCGGGTCCATCATCTGACAGGCGATCCGCACCACCGCGCCCCCCGCCATCACGCCATCCTGACGCGCGCGGAACTGGGCCTTCATACGGGCATCTTCGGGGATACAGGCCTGCGCCGTCACATCGCCACAGCGCCCCAGATCTTCCGCCAGCGCCAGACGCACCACAGGCTCGATCACCAGATCCGGCAAGGTTCTTGTCATTGCCCGTTTCCCCGTTCTTGTTCGTTGCGGCGCATCCGTGTGTGACGCGCCTCCTTATGGGTTTGCGGATAGTCCGCCCTGAAATGTCCACCACGGCTCTCGCGCCGTGCCAGTGCGCCCTGCGCCACCAGCTTGGCCGCTGTAATCGCCGCCGTCTGCGGATACAGCCCCGCCAGATCGTCCAGCACCGCCAGCAGGGCTTCTAGCCCCCGCGCGTCGCGCACCACGCCGCAATACTGCGTCATCGCCGCCCGCAGACCCTGCATGGCCTCTTGGGGCAAATCCCGACCAATCGTCACCGGCAACAAAGCCGCCGCCCCGTCACCGACCTCTAGCGCCGCCGCCCGTCCGGCCATACGCCCGAACGCCGCCGCCTCCAAAAGACTGTTGGATGCCAGACGGTTGGCCCCGTGCACCCCCGTCGCCGCACACTCGCCAATGGCATACAGCCCCTTAAGGCTGGTCCGTCCCTCGTCATCAGCGGCAATACCGCCCATGTGATAGTGCGCCGCCGCTGCGACCGGAATAGGCTGCACACGCGGATCGACCCCGACCGCCATACAGGCCGCAAACACCGCCGGAAACGCGTGGTCAAACTCCGCACCCACCGCCTTGCGGGCATCCAGAAACGCCCCGCGCCCCGATACCCGCGCCTCGTGCACCGCACGCGCCACAATATCACGCGCCGCAAGGTCTGAATCCGCCGCCATCCCGATCAGGAACCGGCCTTCGCGATCCACCAGCCTCGCCCCCTCTCCCCGCAGGGCCTCGGTTGCCAGCGGCGCAGGGTCCAGCCCCGCATCAATCGCCGTCGGGTGAAATTGCACAAACTCTGGATCAAGGATTTCCGCGCCCGCCAGATAGGCCAGCGCCATTCCCTCGCCCTTCAGGGCCGACGGATTGGTCGTCACCTCGAACAGACCGCCGATCCCGCCCGTCGCCAGCACCACCGCCTGCGCCAGAACCCGAACCAGCCCGTCTGTCCGCTCGATCACCGCCCCGCGCACACGCCCCGTCTCGTCCGTGACCAGCGCGCGTAACCGCCCGTCTTCCCAAATCTCGATATGGTCTGCCGCCCTGGCCGCCTTGACCACCGCCGACAAGATGGCCCGTCCTGCGCCATCGCCGCCCACCCGCGCCACACGCGCAATCGAATGGGCCGCCTCCAGTGACACGGCAAAACCGCCATCTTCCGCACGATCAAACGGCGCGCCCAAGTCCGCCAGCCATTCCACCGTCTCGCGCCCGCGCCCCGTCAGTTCGCGCACAGCCTCCATCTCGACCAGACCCGCACCTGCCGCCTCGGTATCGTGGGCATGAAGCTGCGGGCTGTCATTGGCGCTCAAAGCCGCCGCCATGCCGCCCTGCGCCCATGCAGACGAACAGGCATCCAGCAAGGGCGCAGGCGTCACCACCAGCACCCCGCCCGACACCCCTTTAACCGGCACAGCCTCCAGCGCCGCCGACAGGCCCGCCAGACCGCCCCCGATCACCAACGGCCCCTTATGGACCCGCGTTTCCATTAAAGGTTGATACCCAGATAGCGGGCGATCATGTCCACACTGGCCTGACCGCTCCCGCCATTCATGGCCAGCAGCGACGCCACCGCCGCCCCCCCACAGGCCACAGCCGTCACCACAAACAGGCCCAGCGACATCGCCGCCTGTTTCCAACTCAAAGGCCCACGAATACTACGCAAGCCACCCTTGCTCAGATGGCCCCAGATGGCCAGCGCCAGAAACACCGCCAGAATATAGCGCCCCGTGGTGATCCCCCACCAGACGACCGCCACACCGATAGCCAGCAGGACCAGCTTTTCCAGCATCGGATGCACCCGCGCCAGCACCGGACCCAGCGCCTTGGAGCCATCCAGAGGCGGTGCAGGTACCAGATTGATCAGGTTCAGCATGGCCACGAAAAACGCCGCGGCCATCCACTGCCCGTCGCCCGTCGCCAGCCCGACCGCCACCAGCGGTAGCATGGCCAACAGTCCAAAGGCCGGTCCCGCCAGCGACACCAGCACCCCGACCCATTCATTCTTCGGCTCGTGCGTCGCCTTGGCCAGACCGCCAAGGAACGGAATGACATAGATCCGCGCCGGTCCCATACCCAGCCGGTTCATGGCCAGCACATGCCCGTATTCATGCACGAACAGGGCAAACATCAGCGACACGGCAATGACCCAGCTCTGGGTCAGGAACCAAAGGAACCCCACCATTAGCAGGGTGGACAAGATCAGCGTCACCCGCCCCTTGCCGCGCGGCTGCTCGGGCGCGGGTGCAGACGATGATGCGGACGGCGATGCCATCACAGGCGCATCACGACCGTCCCGACGTCCCCATGGGCCAGTATCTTGGGGTCCCGTATTTTGGTGTCCCTGATCTGTCACTCAGATCAACTCCACCGCGACCGAGTGCTTGGCCCGCACCAGATCATAACGCGCGGGCTTGGACGGCGGCGGCAGGTCAATCATGCGCTGCACCGCGGCCCGCGCCTTCTCCTGCATCTCCGGCTCGACCGTCACCTCGAACTGCATGTGCAACAGGCAGTCGCGGATATTCTCCAGCGTGATGCGCTTCATATGCGGGCACATATTGCACGGCCCGACAAACTCGACCTCCGGCACATCGCCCTTGATGTTCGACGCCATCGAACATTCGGTGATCAGCACCACCTTTTTGGGGCGGTTCTTCTCGACATAGGAAATCATCGCCGCCGTCGAGCCTGCAAAATCCGCCGCCTGCAAAATCTCTTCGGGACATTCAGGGTGGGCCAGCACCTCGGCCCCCGGCCATGCCTCGCGCATATCGGCAATGTCCTGCGTGGTGAACCGCTTGTGCACCTCGCAATGACCGGCCCAGGCGATAATGCCCACACTGGTCTGCGCGGCGACATTGCGCGCCAGATATTCGTCGGGGATCAGGATCACCTTGTCCACGCCCCATTCCTTGGCCGCCCACTCCACCACCTGCACCGCATTGGCACTGGTGCAGCAGATGTCCGTCTCGGCCTTCACATCTGCGGTCGTGTTCACATAGGTGATGACCGGCAGACCCGGATGGCGCTCCTTGATCAGGCGCACATCCGCCCCCGTAATCGACGAGGCCAGCGAGCAACCGGCCCGCAAATCAGGGATCAGAACCGTCTTTTCAGGGCTGAGAATCTTCGACGTCTCGGCCATGAAGTGAACGCCCGCCTGAACGATCACCTTGGCATCGACCTTGGCCGCTTCCTTTGCCAGCGCCAGACTGTCGCCCACGAAATCGCCGACGCCATGGAAGATGTCCGGCGTCATATAGTTGTGCGCCAGAATGACCGCATTGCGCTCTTTCTTCAGCGCATTGATCTCGCTGATCAGCGCCGCCTGAACGGGCCATTCCATCGGTGTGGTGTGGTCCTTGACCTTCTCCCACACAGCGGCAGTTTCCTCTGCCAGTTCCTTCGTCAGGCCGAATGCAGCGCCCATGACCATCTCCCTACACCCTTATGCTCACTTTTAGCATAAGGTGGGCATACAATAGGCCTTCCAACGCCTGACGCAAGATCAAACCATCAGCGCACCAATCGAAACAGATCACCCAGCGGCACATCCAGCGCCTACGGGGACAGAAGTTATGATCTGCCCCAAATCGTTACCCCAGTAGAAAATAGTCGCCACAATTAATGTCGATTTCCCAAAGACTTGACATCATAAAAATCATTGATATGGGAATTTGAACAAATAAAATGATTGCAGGACATTTAAATCATGAATTTAAGTAAAATTTCTAAAAACGATATTATTGCTGGCCACATTTCATATCACATAGCACTAATATCACTTATTTTACTATACAACACTTACAATATTTATACAATAATTTTGTGTATAGTTTTAACTATAGCAATTATTATCATTTTTAAAACAAATTATATTTTAATAAATATCTCTTTCAACAAAGAGTTGAGAGCATTTCCAAGTAAAAAAGCCACCTCAAGTAAAGCTAAAATATTAGAATTATTTACATTTTGTCTTTTAGCAATATCAATATTTACAATATTATTTTCAGATTTCAAATATCATGAAAATGATTTTAATAAATACATCGGTACGGCTTTATTTATTACTGCAACGATTATAAGTACATGTATTAGAATCTATCATCATAATGAAATAATCAAGATAAACAAAACCAACCGACAGTGACGGGCCGTTACGAGCATTGTGCTGATTACCAACGATTCTCTCATTTTCCACGCCCCGTTTGCGCATCTCTGCAAAAGAGAAAATTATTCCTCGACGCGTATGTTTCAGAACGCTACCAACACACAAACTCCCCATTTGCCTATACCGTAGCTAAAATCGTGCAAGAAACCGTCCGCCGCATCCTGACCGCCCGCGTCTATGACGTGGCCGTGGAAACCCCGCTTGATGCCATGCCGCGCCTGTCGGCCCGCCTTGCACGTCCGGTTTTACTGAAACGCGAAGACCTGCAACCGGTCTTCTCGTTCAAGGTGCGCGGAGCCTATAACCGCATTGCCCACCTGACGGATGCCGAACTGGCAAAGGGCGTCATCTGCGCCTCGGCAGGCAACCACGCCCAAGGCGTCGCCCTGTCCGCTTCCAAGCGCGGGGCCAAGTCCACCATCGTCATGCCGACCACCACCCCCGACATCAAGGTCGCGGCGGTGAAAGCTCTTGGTGGCACGGTCGTCCTGCACGGCGAAAGCTTCGACGATGCCAATGCCCATGCCCGCAAACTAGAGGCCGAAACCGGCGCCACCTTCGTCCACCCGTTCGACGACCCCTATGTGATCGCAGGCCAAGGCACTGTGGGTCTAGAAATCCTGCGCCAGCACCCCGACCCTCTGGATGCCGTCTTCATCCCCATCGGCGGCGGCGGTCTGGCGGCGGGCGTTGCCGCCATCATCCGCTTCCTGCGCCCCGAAACCAAGATCATCGGCGTCGAGCCGGTCGAGGCCTGCTCCATGAAGGCCGCAATCGCTGCGGGCGAGGTCTATACTCTCGATCAAGTCGGCCTGTTCGCCGACGGCGTGGCCGTGCGCCGCGTCGGCGATGAAACCTTCCGCCTGTGCAAAGACCTGCTCGATGACATCGTACTGGTGGATACCGACGCCATCTGCGCCGCCGTCAAAGACATTTTCGACGATGTCCGCGCCGTGGCTGAACCCTCCGGTGCCGTCGCTCTGGCCGGTCTGAAAGTCTGGGCCAGCCGCAATCCGGGCACAGGCGCATTGGCCGCCATCAACTCCGGAGCCAATGTCAATTTCGACCGCCTGCGCCATGTCGCAGAACGCGCCCAGATCGGCCTTGGCACCGAGGCCCTGCTGGCCGTCTCCATGCCGGACGACCGCGCCGCCTATCACCGCTTCCTCAACAGCCTGCAAGGCCGATCGATCACCGAGTTCAACTATCGCTACAGCGGCAATGGCACAGCGCAAATCTTCGTCGGCATCGCCCTGTCCGGCGACAGAGACGAACGCCACGCCCTGTGCGCCACCCTGCGCGAGGCCGGTTACGGCGTCGAAGACATGAGCGACAACGAAATTGCCAAGCTGCACGTCCGCTATATGGTCGGCGGCCGCGCCCCCGAACTGTCCGGCGAGCGCCTGTTCCGCTTTGAATTCCCCGAACGTCCGGGGGCCTTCCTGAAGTTTATGAACAGCCTGCAACCGGCATGGAACCTGACCCTGTTCCACTACCGCAACCACGGCGACGACGTCGGCCGCGTCCTCGCCGGCATCCACGCCCCCGACAACCAATACGCCGCCGTCACCACCGCACTGGACACCCTCGGCTACCCCTATATCGAGGAAACCATGAACCCCGCCGCACGGCTGTTCCTCGCCTGATAGAAAAAGGGCTCCGTCTCTAATGACGGAGCCCTTTTTCCTTAGTGCCTAGTCGCGCAAACGCTCGACGCTATTATTGACGCCCTCGATACTGAGGCGCGGTCGGGCCGAAGATTGCCAGCGCACCTTGTGATTGGTCCCCGCCACCTCCAGCGAGGCCCCCGGAGCCAGATTCACGGTCACCTGATTATTGCTGCCCACAACCTCGAGACTGGCGCATTCACCGGTAAAGGTCAGCACATGGTTCACACCGGCCACCTCGACCGCGCGTCCTTCGCACGGAATAGTCCGGTGATGGCCATCCCCCACCACCTCGATCAAGTCGGGGCCAATATCGATCGCGCCGACCTGAGCCGACGCAGCCATAGCCAATAGAGCAAAAGACAAAGGGGACATGACGCCTCCGTTACAGGGTCCTTATCGACCGTTGATCAACGTCACGCCCGCCGTAATCGATCCCCCGAACCGGCCTTGAGTTCTCTATTTTTACCGTTTCACGCCCAGTCCGCGCTTCACCACAAACACCAGCGCAATCATCACCGCCGCCCCCAGCAAACTGCCGAACATCGGGAAATAGGCATGGTTGCGCACACTATCGATCGCCACATCGGTAAAGCCTTGCGCCACCAGTTCTCGCACCCGCAGTTCGGTCTTCACCACCGTCCACAGCACCAGCCCCGCCACGCCCGCCAGCGACAGATAAAACAGCACCCGCCGCCCGTCATTGTTCAGCTTGGCGTCCCTGTCTTCCTGCGTCATCCGCGACCTCCATCCCTACCCGTCCGCAAAAATCTTCGCACAGCCGCATCCAATAAAACGGTCCGGCGATATCGCACCGGACCGTTCGTTACTCACACCTTCGCGCCCTAGGCCGCTTCGATCGTCCGGATAATGTCCTCGGTCGTGGCCCCCGTCAGGGTCTTGGTGATCTCGCCAAGCAGCCTCTCCTCGACCTCCTTGTGCCAATGCTTGCGCAACTCGCCCATGGTCTTGGGTGCGGCAATCACCACCAACTTGTCGAACCTGTTCTTCAGCGCCCAGTCATTGAGCGCCAGCGCCACACTCATGGCATGGCCGTCCTCGGCCTGGGTGTCATTATCGGGATTGGCCTCGGTGGAAATTCTTCCCGCCGATCCCACAACGCGCTCTTCCAGCTTCGGTATATCCACCGCGCTCAACGCCACCTCGGTCGCTGTACCGGTATTTCGGTAAAGACGCAGCACCTCGCCATCCACGACGGCGACCAGACTGTTGCTAGGCAGGATCATCGACTTCTCCTCGGATAAAACACTCCCACCCGAACCAACGATCCAGCCCCCGTTCCGTTGCCCGCCATCTTGTCACATCGCCGCGTGCAGACGACAGTGACACCATGCAGATCCGCCCAGAAACCCCCGCCGACATCGCCGACATCCGCGCCGTGACCAAGGCGGCCTTCGCCACCGCCCCACACAGCCAGCAAACCGAAGCGGCCATTATCGACGCCCTTCGCGCGGCCAAGGCCATGACCCTGTCGCTGGTTGCCGAACAGGACGGCGAGATTCTCGGCCATATCGCCTTCTCGCCTGTGCTGATCAACGACCAAGATCACAACTGGCTCGGCCTTGGCCCCATCAGTGTCCATCCCGATCATCATGGCACGGGCATAGGCAGCAAACTGATCCGCACCGCCCTCGACCAGATCACCGCCATGGGGGCCAATGGCTGCGTCCTGCTGGGCGATCCCGCCTATTACGCCCGCTTCGGCTTCCGCGCCGCCCCCGCAGATGGTCCGACCCTCGTCTATCCGGGCGTTCCGGCCGAATACTTCCAGTCCCTGCCCCTCAACGGCCCGGCACTTTCCGGCACCGTCACCTATCATCCGGCCTTCGCCGCAAGCTAGGCCATTGCGCCATTTACGTTGGCGTGACAGCGTTCTTCCGAATCTTTCGAAGCCGCCCATGTCCGTTCGCCCCCTTGCCATTATTGCCCTGCTGGCCTCACTTGCCTTACCGGCCACCGTTACCGCCCAAGCGAGCGCGCCACTCGCCTCGGCCACCACCCGCGATTCAGCACAAACCGCCATGCCGGTGCTGCAATCCCCGCAGGAACTCGAAGAGAAGAAACTGCTCGAACGGGTCATGCAGGACATGCAGCGCTCGGGCCCCTCGGCTCTTCGCCGACATGTTCCCGCGCTTCAGGCCGCGCTTGATCGCATACCCGCCGACTATACGATCGTCGCCCATATCGGGGATGCCATCGTCGTCCGCAGCGCCGATCTGAAGGTATTTCTCCCCCTACAACTGGCACTGCTTGCCACCGACGAAGGCCGCAAGGCTTCGGGCATCCACGCTATTGAAAACACCTATGGCATGGTCGCGCAGATACTGGCCTTCGAGGCGGTCGAACGTCAGGACTACCCCGCCGCCATCGCTTATGCCGACCGTCTGCTGGCCATCCAGCCTAACCACCCTCAGGTTCAGGCCGAAAGAATTGTCGCCTATTCCAAGATGGGCCAATGCGAAACCGGCCTGAAACTCGCGGGCGAGGCCCTCGCCAGCGAAGACCTTGTCCTTGCCATGAACCGTGATCTGTTCCTGCGTCGTCAAGGCTACTGCCAGATCGAACTGGGCCGCTTCGACGACGCCAAGGCCAGCTATGAAGCCGCCCTCGAACTCAACCCCGACGATCAGCTTTCACGCAGCCAGCTCACCTATATCGCCCAGCAAACCGCGAACCGTTAGACCCGCTTGACCTGAACCGGCCACAGCCCTAACCCGACTGTGTCGAAAAGATTTTCAGGCCGGTTGGTTATTCCGGTCCTCGCCCCGCCTCTCGCGGTTCGAGATCAGTTAGGGCCAAACGCCCTGAACCCGCGACGTCATTTCCTTTCACAGGATGACGTCGCCACGGGTTCCCCATGGCACGCCGTCCATTTTTACGAGACGTCCCTATGGGCAAACCCGACCCCAAGACCCTGCTTCTGGCACAGGTCTTCATCACCTTCTTCATGTCCGGCACGATGTCCGCCTTTATGGGCATCCTGCATATGGGCTTTGGCGACACCTTCCTTGGCGTCTGGCCGCGCGACTGGGCCATCGCATGGCCTGTCGCCTTCCTGCTCACCCAGATATTCAGCCGCCTCGGCTTCAAGCTCGCCTTCACGATCCGCAAGCCCGCGCGATAGCAAACTTCAGGGCGTCAGTTTGGGGCGTCAGTCTGGGGGCGTCAGTCTGCGGATTTGACGCCCTCATGCGCCAGCAGCCACGTCTTGCGCTCATGGCCCCATTCATAGCCACCCAGTCCGCCGCCCGTGGCAATCACACGGTGGCACGGATTGACCAGCCCGACCGGATTATAGCGATTGGCCTGCCCCACGGCCCTGACCGCCTTGGGGCTGCCCACCGCGACGGCAATCTGGCTATAGCTGCGCGTCTCGCCGGTCGGAATAGCCCGCAAGGCCGCCCAGACCCGCTCCTGAAAATCCGTGCCATGGGTACGCACCGCAATCCGGTTCAGCGCCGCCGCATCACCGGCGAAATAACCTTCCAGCGCCACTCGCAAAGCCTCCGGCACGGTCTGTTCCTCGAATACCGCCCCCGGCCATTGCTTGCCCAAAAGCTGCTCCAGCCGCCCGTGATCCACGCTCCATTCCAGCGCCATCAGGGCTCCATCGCCATCAAAGGCCAGACGGATATCGCCCAGAGGCGTGGCCATCTGCCCCACCCCGATTGTCTCGCCTTTATGCTGCACCATCACCGTCTCCGCGACTGTCTTCTGGACCGGACGAAAACGAGCCTGAACCCGTTTTCATCCCGCGACAAGCGCCCTAGCAGCGCGCACCGATCCGGCGATCCAGCGCCAGCGAGGCCAGCGACTGCACCGCCCGCACCGCCTCGCAAATGAACCCGAACACCACAATCGCCATCAGCAGGGTCGGTACCGTGTCCAGCGCCCAGCTGTCACGGCTCAGCATCCGCTGCCAGAAGTCATTGGCCGACGCCACACGGATCAGTTCCGACAAGGGCGATGCCATCCACATCCACGCCAGTATCGCCATATTGGCCAGCGCGAAGATGAAATCCCCCATCGCCGTCAACCGCACAGGACTACCCGTCACCACGCGCAGCACATCAAAGGCCACCCTTGCCGCCAACACCGCTACCACCGGCCAGTAAACCACACGATGGATATCACGGAACGCCGCCCCCAGATCAAACCCAGTGTCCAGCAACAATGCATCAATCCGCACGCCACCCAACGCCCCGATCCACCACAACAGCACAATCAGCGTAAACACCGCACTGGTCGCCGCCCCCGCCACCGGCGAGAAGTCGGACCGGTCCGCCACAGGCGTGTCCTTGGCCTTGTTACGCGCCGCCACATTGCCGCGCAGGAAGTCCAGCCCGCTGCGTTCCATCGTGCCTGCCCATGCAAACAGGCCCAGATCACGCACCTTCCAGTCGGTCAGGAAGTCCGGCTTTTTCGGCTGCCGCTCCACCACCCATCCGGCAATGGCCAGCACACCGACCACACTGATGGCCCCGTTCACAAAGCCGCTGACCGCATGGCCCAGAGCCCGCCCCAGCTCCTCGCCACCAAACAGCACCGCAAGGATCAACCGCGCCAGCGCCAGCAGCACCAGAGCAATCAGCCCCAGCCGCGCCGCAAACATCCACCACGGATAAAGCTCCGGCCCGATCAGCCCTTGCGGACGCTCACTATACCGCGCCGCCACCACCAATGGATGGCCCACCTCGCGCAGCAAAACTTCCAGCTCCGCCTCGATCAGCGGACGCCCCAAAGCCTCCTCGCGGTCCTCCTTACGCGCCAGTATCTCGTCGCGCAGTTCAGCGACAATATCCTCGGCCTGATCCTTCGACAGTTGCGCCGCAACTACGCCCAGATAGGTATCGATCATGTCCATAGACTTGTCGGATGTGCTCATAGCATTCCCTCCACAGAAGCCGACAGAGCGCGCCATTCAGCCGCCAGTCGCCCCAACATTTCTTCGCCTTCTTCAGACAGCTGGTAGAAACGCTTCTTGCGCTTCTCTTCCTCGCGCCACTCGCTGACCAACAGCCCCTGGCTCTCCAGTCGGCGCAGCAGCGGATAGAGGGTGCTCTCCTCCATCTCGACGCCCGCTTGCGCCAGCGCCATCCGCAGCGAATAGCCGTATTGCTCGCGCCTCAACTGGGCCAGCACTGCCAGGATCAGCGACCCGCGCCGCAGTTCCAGCCTCAAACTCTCGAACAGGTCCTCATTGGCCACAACGCACCCGCCACCCTTGCCGCCACATAGTGTGTGACACACAGTGTATGCAGCACAGCAAACACAAGAGTCAAGAACGCCGGTCTACGAATTATCGCGCGCAATAAAAAAGGGCGAGCCTTGCGCCCGCCCCACCAATCCTCGTTGCCGTCTTCAATCGCCCATCTTCTCGAAGATCGCTTCCGCCTCTTCGAAATCATCAAAGTCCAGCCGCGCCGGATCATTGATGATGACAAAGCGCGTCACCACGACATGGCCATCGCTCGCCGTCCGGTCCCACTGCCACATGCATCGATCAGAGCGCTGCTGCAACAAAGTCCAGCGCCCCTCGCCCTTGGGTGGTTTCAGGTCGTAGTCTGACAGCATGGTGGTCCCTCCACCCCGCAGTCAGCACCACGCCCGCACCGCTGTCAAAGCCGCTCGCCTCGCAAGCGACTGACATTTGCGTGTACGGCTCAGCTTTGCGCCGGCACGTCGTCCTGCCCTTGCACCATACGGGTCACGGCCAGATCCGCCGTCACATTGCCCAGCGTGCGGAAGATGTCGGGAATAACCTCGACCGCCAGCAACAGCGGCAGCATCTCCAGCGGCACGCCCATGGCGATACAGATCGGCGCAATCGAGGCAAAGAAGCTGACCTGCCCCGGCAAGCCCACCGTCCCCACCGAGATCAGCGCCGCCGTCAGCATGGCGGCAATCAACTGGCCCGCGCTCGGCTGGATACCGAACAGATGCGCGCAATATAGCGCCACCCCGAGGTTCGCCACCGGCGAGGTAATGCGGAACACCGCCACCGCCAGCGGCAGGACCAGACCCGCCGTCGCCCGCTTGACGCCCAGCATATCCACGGCCCGCTCCACCATGACCGGTAGGCTGGCCAGCGAGGATTGCGTCGAAAACGCCACCACCTGTGCCGGTGCCGCCGCCCGCGCAAAGCGGCCCAGACTGACACGGCCAAACACCATGACCAGCGGATAGAACAACAGGCCGATGCCGATACAGGCCGCTGAAATCACCACCACATAGTGCAGCAACACGCCCGCTGCGCTGGCCCCCGCCGTCAAACCAACCCCCAGCGACAGGGCAAACACCCCGATCGGGGCCGCCACCAGAACCCAGCGCACGATGATAATCATCGTCTCGCCCACCGCCTCGAAAAAGGTCGTCAACGGCACCCGCAAACGCTCCGGCAATCTCGACGCAGCAAAGCCGAAAAAGACCGCAAACACCACGATACCAAGGATGGCATCTTCCGCCGCCGCCTTGATCGGGTTGGACGGCGCAATGGTTTTCAGGAACTCGCCAAACGGTGCCCCCGCCCCGACCTGCGCCCCGTCAGGAGCCGCCGCCAACAACAGCTTGGCCCCCGCCGCATCCACCGGCCACAGGGTCAGCAGCCCATAGGATACCGCCACCGAGTAACAGACCGAGAACGTAATCAGCACGGCAAACCACGCCACCGCCTTCATCGCCATCCGCCCCGCCTTGGCCGCATCGGCAATCGAGGCCACCCCCGTCACCAACAGGCTGAAAACCAGCGGAATGATCGTCATACGCAACGCATTCAGCCATAATTGGCCGATCGACTGGATGAAGTCGGCTGTCTCGGCCCCACCGGGCAGACCCCAGCGCTGGGCGACCATGCCGACCACCAGCCCCAGCGCCAGCGCCGACAGCACCTGCACACTCAACGAAGTCAGAAAGCGTCGCGTTTTCGGCATGGATCAGGCTCCGCCCGTATTATCGACCGCAGTCTCCGAGCGACGCCCGCGCGGCGGCACCTGCGTGGCCACACCACATGCCCCCGCCGCTGCCAGAAACACGAGGGTCAGCCAGAAGCCGTTCTTGATCTCGACGCGAATGGCCTGCCCCATCATCTGCGACAGCTGACGTTCCAGAGCCTCCATCTCCGATCCGCCCTTGTCCGGCTTACCGGTCTCTTTCTCGATCGCCCCGCGCATCTGGCCCACCATCTGGCCCATGCCGCCGCCCAGCAACGCAATCGCCAGCACACTACTGACCAGTACCGCACGGCCCGCATTCTTGACCCCCTTCAGGGCAAAGCTGCCGACCAGACCCAGCGCGATCACCACGGCCCCCGCAATGGCCCACCATGCAGCCTCCAGCTTCTCCTTGGGCACCGGAATGTCCGCCACTTCGGGCGCACCTGTTGCCAGTTGGTATCCTGTGGCCTCGATCAGGGGCTGCCCGTTACAGCTCACCGCCACCCAGGGCAGCAGGAACAGCAGCAAGGCGAGAACCTTGGCAATGCGTGCGGCCCATATCCAACTGATATTCAACGTCATCTGTCGCTCCCCCGGCGAAATACAGAAATCGACCTTGGCACCGTTACACGCAAAGAGAAAGGGCGGCAGACCTTTCGATCCACCGCCCTTTCCATTTCATCTCCGCCCCCGAAAGGACGGACCGCTCATGTCAGTCTAGAATTAGAACGACTTGACCAGGTTGATGAAGGCCGTACGGCCCAGATAGTCATAACCCGAATACAGCGGCGCATTGCCAACGCGGTTGTAAACGCCCGACGAGATGGTCGGCGGGTTGTCGTTGAACAGGTTGCGAACGCCTGCCGTCACGGTCCAGTCATTGTTGTTGTACTGGACCGAAGCATTGTGCAGCCAGTAGTCGTCAACAGCCAGATCGTAGATGCTGGTGGCCGGATCTTCTTCGTAATAGGTGTAGGATTCAGTGCCCTGGATCCATTCCACACCATAACGCACGCGCCAGTTGCTCCACGCATACGACATGTCTGCCGTTGCGGTGAACTCCGGATTGTTGATCATGCCCTTGGCATCTTCCAGCGGGTCTTCAGCAAACAGCTTGCTGGAGATTTCCGTGTACTGGGTGACGGCCAGGTTGAACAGCGCCGAGCCCGGACCGACGTCGTTGCGGTAACGCAGGGTGTAGTCCAGACCCTTCACGTTGTCGGTGGCCAGATTCACATAGCTGTCGTTGACGATCAGCTGACCATCATTGGCATTACGGCTGACCAGACCACAGAAACCGGTGTCATTGGCAAAGTCTTCCGGACGCGAGTCATAGCAACGCGACAGGATTTGACGGGCACCAACACGCGACACGCCGTTCTCGACTTCGATCTCGTAATAGTCGACGGCGAACGCCAGATCACCCCAGCCCTGCGGCAGGGTCGGCTGCAGAACCAGACCCACAGTCATGTTGGTCGAGGTTTCAGCGGCCAGGCCGGCATCGGCACCACCCGAGGTGATCACCTCGACGCTGGTGGTCGATTGCCAGTCGGTCGGCAGACCTTCGGCCGCACAGTTGGCGACGCGGTTCGGGTTGACGTTCGGCTTGCCGTATTCGTTACAGCTGTCTGCCGAGTTCGACAGGTAGCCGGTGGTTGCACCCACGAACTGCTCGAACAGCGCAGGCGCGCGGTACGAGGTGCCATAGGTACCACGGAAGGTCACACCGTCGATCGGCTGATAAACCAGACCGATCTTGTAGGTGGTGTCATCACCATACGAGTCATAGTCGGTATAGCGGAACGAACCGTTCAGGGTCAGTTCGCGGGCCAGCGGCGCATCGCGCAGCAACGGCACTTCCAGCTCGCCGAAGACTTCCCAGACATTGTCCTTGCCGCGGGTGATCGCCGAGGTCGAGAAGTTGTAGGTGTTGCCGTTCTGCGAATCCAGACCCGGGGTGTCGTCGATTTCCGACTCGCGCCATTCCGCACCGAAGAAGCCCATGACTTCACCAGCCGGCAGCGAGAACAGAGGACCATCGACGCCGAGGCTGACGATCTTCTCTTCAAAGACGGTGACGCCGGTGACCGGACGGAAGACATAGTCCACCCAGTCCTTCGGCAGCTTGCCGCCGATGACGTCGGTCGACAGGGCCGGAGCAGCCACGCAGCCCGGGTTCGAGGCCAGCTCAGCGCACTGGAACTTGCCCGGAGCAATTTCAACCACGTCCAGCGACTCGACCATACGGTCGGTCAGGAACTGGTGGCTGGTATATTCCGAACGCGAGCGCGAATAGCTGACCGACATGTCATAGCGCCATTCAGGGATGAAGAAGTCACCCTTGATGCCGCCGACTGCGCGGGCAAAGTTCTGCTCTTGGCGCGAAACGTCGTTACCGAAGCCGATGAAGGCACGGACGCCAACATCTGCACCCTTGTTCAGACCTTGATCACCGAAGGCGGTGCTCCAGGCCAGGTTGTCCGGAATCAGCGCCGAACCCTTGGCATAGTCCAGAGCCAGCTGACGGTAGCCGGTCTGCTTGGACTTGCGGTTGTTGAACAGGAGCTCGCCATAGACTTCGGCATTGCCCAGTGCGTTCAGCTGATAACCGGCTTCGCCGTACAGGGTGGTGATGTCGACCGGCGAGATCAGCGATTCATTGAGCATACGATCTTCGAACGAGTCACGGATGTTCACATCCAGAGCCACATTCTTCTTCGGATCGTTCGGGTTGATGTACGAACCACCCACGCCCTCGAAGCCGATCACGCCCGAGGTGATGGCCGAGTTCGGACGCCAGCGGTTGAAGGTCACGCCGTTGGCATAGGCAATGTCCGGCACACCGGCTGCGCCGATACCGGCCAGGCTACCGGTGCCGATGGTGTTGATGGTCACACCGTTCGAGCCGGTCGTGGTCAGCGGATAGCATTTCGACTGGCCGGTCAGCGGATCGACATAGTCGTTGCCGAAACGGAAGCCGTCGGTCTGGCAGCTGGTGAAGTCGCGGTCACGCAGGGTCAGTTCGTCACGCTCGTAGCGCTCGATCGAACCGGCAGCACGCCAGCGATCGCCACGGGCACCGGCCGTCAGCGACAGACGGGTCGAACCGCCATTGCCGTTGGCGTCCATCGGCGAGTTCATCTGGGCTTCGAAGGTCAGGCCTTCGAAATTCTTGCGGGTCTGGATGTTGACCACACCGGCCACAGCGTCCGAACCGTAAACCGACGACGCACCGTCACGCAGAACATCAACACGGTCGATCATCGAGGTCGGCAGCACGTTCAGGTCAGCCGAGCCCACCGAACCGCGCGAACCGGCCGGCGACACGCGACGGCCGTTCAACAGTACCAGTGTACGGCTCGGGCCCATGCCACGCAGACCGATGGTGTTGGCACCCGGACCGCCATTGGTGACATAGCCACCGTACGAGCTGTTGATCTGCGAGGTACCGCCAGTGATGGCCGTCGACTGCAGCGCTTCCGTGGTCGAGGCAAAGCCTTGCAGGGTCGCTTCTTCGCGGGTCACGACCTGGGTCGGCGACGGCGCATTATAGTTGTCGCGACGAATGCGCGAGCCAACTACGACGATTTCTTCAACCTGCGTCACTTCGACGCCAGCATCTTGAGCAACCGCAGTTGCCGGAACCAGCATGGCCATCGAAACCGCAGCAGCACCAGCCGCAATCGTCGAGCCAAGCAGATAGTCTTTACGTGTACGCATAGAGACTCTGTACCTGTTTTACTTACTACAATACCACACGCCGATCATCGAACGCCGTGCTGCGATCCGCGCTCATCTAAAAGCGCGACCAGAAGAACGGGCTATGACTTACGCAACACAATCGCAACAATATTATTTCATAAATCAAAGATATGTAATGTCGTTTTCTTAAAATAATCAAGTTTATTGGATTATTTTTGCGACAATAACTCGAATTTACACAATAACATGCCAACATTACAGAACTGCAAGAAATTTATCGTCTGATTGCACATACGGCGAAATACACGGATATCGTCGCTATACGGCCCCTGATCCGCCCAAAACCCGCTTCCAGCCCGCCCGCAGCCACCAGCCCCTAGCGCCCCGCGGTCATGTGCATTACCTGTGTGTTCATGGCCCGTTCCCCCTCGAAATCGCCCGCAAAGTCCCCCAAGCCGGTTCACACCCCGACCGGCACCATCGGCGTCTCCGAGGCGGGCATCCCCTTCCTCCACGACACCCCTGCCGCCAGCCCCCTCACCGGCCCGCGCCTCGTCCCCGAGATCGCACCCGGCACCCCCGAAGGCTGGCAGCCCCACAGACCGGAGCGCGGCGGCAGCAAGCTCTCCAAGCCCTTCCGTCTGGAAACCCGCTACACCCCCGCCGGCGACCAGCCGCAAGCCATCGCAGAGCTTGTCCAGCAAGCCACCGAGGGAGAGCAAAATCAGGTCCTGCTGGGCGTCACCGGCTCCGGCAAGACCTTCACCATGGCCAAGGTCATCGAACAGACCCAGCGCCCCGCCCTGATCCTCGCCCACAACAAGACCCTCGCCGCCCAGCTCTATTCGGAGTTCAAGGCCTTCTTCCCGGACAATGCGGTCGAGTATTTCGTCTCCTACTACGACTACTATCAGCCCGAAGCCTACGTCCCGCGCACCGACACCTATATCGAGAAAGACAGCTCCATTAACGAGCAGATCGACCGGATGCGCCACGCCGCCACCCGCGCGATCCTCGAGCGAGACGATGTGATCGTCGTCGCCTCCGTCTCCTGCATCTACGGTATCGGCTCGGTCGAGACCTACACCGCCATGACCTTCACGCTAAAGGTCGGCGACACCATCGACGAAGCCAAGCTCCGCGCCGACCTCATCGCCCTGCAATACAAACGCAACGACCTCCACTTCGAGCGCGGCATGTTCCGCAAGCGCGGCGACACCCTCGAAATCTTCCCCGTTCACTTGGAAGACCGCGCATGGCGCATCTCCCTCTTCGGCGACGAGATCGAAGCCATCGAGGAGTTCGACCCCCTCACCGGCAAAAAGACCAATGCGCTGGAACAGGTCACCGTCTACGCCGCCAGCCACTACGTCACCCCGCGCCCGACGCTCAATCAGGCCATCACCGGCATCAAGGCCGAGCTAAAGGAAACGCTCGACTGGATGAACGAGAACGGCAAGCTGCTGGAGGCCCAGCGCCTTGAACAGCGCACCCGCTTCGATCTGGAAATGATGGAGGCCACCGGATCCTGCGCGGGCATCGAGAACTACAGCCGCTGGCTCACCGGCCGCGCCCCCGGCGAGCCGCCCCCCACCTTCTTCGAATACATCCCCGACAATGCCCTGCTGTTCGTCGACGAAAGCCACGTCACCGTCGGCCAGATCGGCGCGATGTTCCGAGGCGACTACCGCCGCAAATCCACACTGGCCGAGTATGGCTTCCGCCTGCCCTCCTGCATCGACAACCGCCCGTTGAAGTTCGAGGAATGGGACGCCATGCGGCCCCAGTCGGTCTTTGTCTCCGCCACCCCCGGCCCGTGGGAACTGGAACAGTCCGGCGGCGTCTTTGTCGAACAGGTCATCCGCCCGACCGGCCTCATCGACCCTCCGGTCGAAATCCGCCCCGTCACCGGCGAGACCCGCAATCAGGTCGATGATGTCATTGACGAGGTAAAGGCCACCGCCCGCGCGGGCTACCGCTCCCTCGTCACCACCCTCACCAAGAAGATGGCCGAGGACCTGACCGAATATATGCATGAGCAAGGCGTCCGCGTCCGCTACATGCACTCCGACATCGACACGCTGGAACGCATCGAAATCCTGCGCGACCTGCGCTTGGGCAGCTTCGACTGCCTCATCGGCATCAACCTGCTGCGCGAAGGTCTGGACATCCCCGAATGCGGCCTCGTCGCCATCCTCGATGCCGATAAAGAAGGCTTCCTGCGCTCGGAAACCTCCCTCATCCAGACCATCGGCCGCGCCGCGCGTAACGTCGATGGTCGCGTCATCCTCTATGCCGACCGCATGACCGGCTCGATGGAACGCGCCATCACCGAGACCAACCGCCGCCGCGAGAAGCAACAGGCCTATAACGAGGCCCACGGCATCACCCCCGCCACGGTCAAGCGCGACATCAAGGAGATCATGGACTCCCCTTACGAGTCCCGCGAGATCGACCGCTTCACCAATCCGGGCGTGAAGGAAGAAACCAAGCCCTTCACCGGCTCCAACTTCCAAGCCGCCCTCAAGGATCTGGAAACCCGCATGCGCGACGCCGCCGCCAACCTCGAGTTCGAAGAAGCCGCCCGCCTCCGCGACGAGATCAAGCGCATGAAGCTGCTCGACCTCGAGTTCGCCAACGAGGCGCTGACCGGTGCCGGAGAAGAGGTGGACAAGTCAGCGCCTAAACGCTGGCGCAAGGAGGCTGCGGCTGAGAAGGCGGAGGCGTTTAGGCGGGGGCGTTAGACAGCTAACCGTCTGCTCTAAGACGGACATTCACTGCTTTAAGACGCCCATCCGCGTTTGAGATTACGTCATAATGAACATCGGCTCCCCCGCACATCGATACCCAAACTGAGTGCTCAACGTCTGCAGAGTGAACAAATGTATCAATCCCAGCTACATCCCGCAGAAAGCCATACTTCTCCTGGCGCCCCGCATCCTTTAATACACCTAACTGCCTAGACCCGACCTTGTTATCAGTTGTCGAAGCATGATCACCCAATACGATCTTTGATATTTCAGATATCTTGGCTTCAATCTCATCTACTAAGTCCAAGCGGCTCACTCGACCAGATCGTCTAATGATATTTAACGTTGGCGATATCTTTGCTAGATGATCAATATATGTCTGATCTACTAGAGCAACATCAACACCACAAAGGCATGACAGAAGAGAACAAATCTTCTCTAGAGCAGATTCAAAATCATCGTTTCTTACATGAAACTCAGACCATCTTACGAACAACTGAGCCTCTATATCTGCATTAACCCTTCTATCCCTCATATCTCTTAAGTTTAGATTATTAAGTTTTTCAATTAGCTTGTAAGCTTCTTCGAATTTATACTGAAAAAAGTTATTCCGTATAGATTCTCTAATTACTTCAGGACTATCTGGATCCATATTTAGAGCAATTGCGTAATGATCACCGGCTTTTTCGTACATAGCAAGCGCTCTTGAAATAAAACCTGCATACCAAAAATGAAGTTGCGGCTGAGAGCTATCTAGATCTAACGCAGCCTCAAAAGCATCGCTCGCTCGGCTAACATCGCCTCCTTCGAACGCTACAAAAGCTTCGGCTCGATAAAGTTCAAAGTAGTCAGGAACTAACACTTTACAGCTAGATATTAATCTATCAGCGTCATCAAATTTACCATCTCTAGCAAAAGAATATGCTTGCCTTAACTTTGTTGCAGCCAAAGCTTCGGATCTAGACCTTACAATAAAGTTTTTTCTATTATACCTCTTTACATTATTAGCCCGTTCATTTTGCAGAAGCCCTTCTAACTTCCTATACGCCGAAACATACTCAGAGACATCGCTGTCTTTAATGCCTATAACACGAGTGATATACGCCTTCACAAGCTGTCGTATTGTATACGCATTTTCAAATTTTGAGCGCGGATCAACCTCGATGATAGCAAATCTAGTCAATTCCTATATTGCAGCCTCTACCCTAAGCGGATCCATACCCGATATATGAGAAATTACGGCCGCGGAACAAGAATTTGGTATTGATGATATAACTATTGCTACAGATTTCGCGTCAGCGCCTAAATATTCGACTATATTTTCAATACAAAATGTTAGAGCCACCTTCGGATTTGCTGTAATCTTATCTGGATCCAAGCCAGAATGGACACCAAGCGCAAACCACTTCAACATCAGAGGCTTGTGTCCGATTTTTTTCATATACCTTGAAATAGTGTTTGCATTCATCCTTCTTATAGAAGGTATACCGTAAGATTCAGCAAGTCTCTTTAGAAAACCCCTTGCCTCTCCTTCTGCAAAATCTCCAACATGAACAGAAAGATCGTGGCCAAGTGGCACGCGAGGTGTAAATAGTATTTTACTTTCGCCAGGAACATCTTCAGCGAATTTTTTTATTCTATCATCTATAATGTTTTCTAAATTATCTATAACAAGAAGTATCTTATTAGAAGAAAGCAGATCTCTAATTCGCGATAAAGAATCACCATCTCCAGGCTCCAACTGGTCTGCAATTTCCTCAAATAACTCTAAAGAATCTGCAATGGCACCTTCAATTCTAGTAATTTCGTGCACTGATAGTTTAGAAGATTTAGCTGAAAACCAAACGATGGCGTCAAAATCATGATCATTTGCATCGATCATTCCATATAGAGTCTGCAAAGCTAATGCAGACTTTCCACTTCCGCCCTCACCAAGAACAGTGACAACCGGGTGACGCCCTAAGAGTTTTTTCTTCAGCTCTCTTTCCAACTGAGGACGAGGCACAAATCCTGTATCCTCATAATCTGGAAGAGGGAGATTATTAAGAGTAACTGAAGGGGCATACTCACCATCCAAAAACGATACGCTTCTAGACATAAAGTAGTCTGGGTTTTCATTATATTTTTTATAAGACTGATGAAGATGAGGCCAATAATTCTGATGTTTTATAAAATCTTCAGCTGAAGAAAATGCTACGCTATAGTCAGTAGTCGTCAATGGGCGACCATGCATAGCGGAATTTCTAATCGGAATTAGATTTTAAATAACAGAATTTATACCTATAAAGTAATCAGACTTAGAATTATCTAACAGATGTTTGTTTCGCATCAATATTTGATACTTATCCCCTAAATCCAATCCTTTAACTAACTCGAAGTCATCACTTGGATCAAAAATTTGACTTTCTCGTTTTTGAAGCCGAAGCAATGCTTTATTGCGCTCAATTGAATTTAGAAGCTCATCTGAGACAATGGATATGTCTCGTAGATGAGAAATCAAATCGGTTTCCATTGAGTCAAATAAAATAAAAAGTGCAACTCTTTGATATGTTGCCATAGCTTCCCCCTACGAATGAATTCATTCATCTTTTCTGACGTTTATCCTACCGTCAAGTATATACATCACTGTTAGCGCAATTCTTTTCTCGCCCTACCTTCCACCCGTGCCATCCTTTCTGCGTTCCGTCGCATGGAGGGCTCGTAAGGCCTGCGGACCTGCGGCGACGGGAGTGGATGGAGCGGGGTCCGCCCCTCCGGCTGAGGCTTGGCCCCACGCAACGCAACCAACCCAGTCACCCATACCCGCCGTCATCCTCCGACTTGATCGGAGGATCCAGAGCAACACCAAACCTTGCACGAAGCGGAGCATTCTGAGTGGCCCGCGGTCGTCGGCCCTACGGGACCTCCCGACCCGACGCGGGCGTGGCGACGGGATTGGATGGAGCGGGGTCCGCCCCTCCGGCTGAGGCTTGGCCCCGCAACAACGCTTGACGCCCACGCCGTTCTAACCCCTCCTGTATCTCGCTGATCCACGGAGGGGTTATGAACGCTTTCAGCTTCAACGCGCTCGCCAAGTCCGACCGTATCCTGATCCTTGCCTTGGCCACCGCCCTTGCCGTGTTCGCTCTCGGCTCCGGCCTGAATGCGCTGGCCGACATCGGCGCAACCCTGCACAACCTTGTTTGCAGCCACTAGCAAAACTTTTTAACGCTCATCCCAAACCACCAACCGCAAAGGCTCCAACACACCTTCGCGCCATTAAGCTCGCCCTACCTTCCATCCGTGCCATCCTTCTCGCGTCCCGTCGCATGGAGGGCACGTAAGGCCTGCGGACCTGCGGTGACGGGAGTGGATGGAGCGGGGTCCGCCCCTCCGGCTGAGGCTTGGCCCCACAAGGGGACCAAACCCCGCCGGAAGGACCGGAGCCGATGGAGTTTGCAGTAACGTTCGCATCGAACGGCCACTGGAGTGTCTGGAGTCAGCGCCGCTAGGTCGTGCGTGTAGTCCGGCAACATTCTGAGTGGCCCGCGGTCAGAAGGCTCCGCCTTCTCGACCCGACGCGGGCTAGAACTCCGGCAAGGGTCGAGGTGGAAACTCGGACCGTGCCAGCAGGACGCCGCAGGTGTCCGCTGCCCGCCACCGGCACTGGGAGTAACCGCCAACAGCGGTGCCTGCCCTGGTAAAAACTAGCCGCGTCGGGTCGGGAGGTCCCCAAAGGGGCCGACGATCGCGGCCAAGCTAGGAAAGCTGGTGAATAACCGTCTGCGCGGGGCGCGTGCCTTTGCCGAAACGGAACCAAAACCTATGCCGGGCAAAGCCCGCGCGCCCCGCCTGCCCTCCAACCACACGCCCGACGGGCGATGTGGCTTTCGTCGTGCCTAAATGATTTTCGTCATCCTCCGACTTGATCGGAGGATCCAGTCCCCCCGCACGCCCTCAACCAGCGAGCCGCCGCGCGGCAAACGCTAGGGCGAAGAAAGAAAGGAAACCGCCCTCAAGCCGCGAGCGTCCGCGACGCGAGCATAGGGCCAACAAAAATGACCCGCCCCAAACCCAAAAACTACCCGTCGCGCTGGCTCCCCACACAGACCCGAGCCACCCCGAATACATCAGCCCCCGCGAGGAACGCCGCCTACGCCGCGAACTCCTCCAACGCATCGACCACCTCTTCATCATCGCCGACGCCAAAGGCTACGGCCCCCTAACGTCATCCCCCGACTTGATCGAGGAACCCAGCGGCGCGCAAACCGCGAAACAGCCCCCACATCAGATTGAATAGACGCCCCCTCTACTCCCCCGCCCGCGTCGGGTCGGGAGGTCCCGTAGGGCCGACGACCGCGGGCCACTAAACATGCCCGCGTCGGGTCGGGAGGTCCCGCTAGGGCCGACGACCGCGGGCCACTAATCAAGCCCGCGTCGGGTCCGGAGGTCCCGTTAGGGCCGACGACCGCGAGCCACTAATCAAGCCCGCGTCGGGTCGAAAAGGCGGAGCCTTTTGACCGCTGGCCAAACATAAAGAGTGTGCAAATAACCACACCCCGTTCGGCAAATGTGTCTAAAATCGGTCAAGGTGTAACAACAGCGGAACCGCCGCACCGACCGGCAGTTAACTCCTTGCGACCTATCGAAACAGAGGCTTTTCCAAGCAGGGAACCAGTACAATGTCCGAACCGGACAAAGACACCGACCGCACCGCAAATCTGCGTCTCGTCACCGAACCCGCCAGCGCGGCGGTTTACGACCTGATGCGCGCGCCCGAGAGCACTGCCGAGCGCGTCAAGCGCCTTCAGGCCGAAGCCCGCGCACTGGCTCTGGAACAGGTGACCGCACTGGAAGACGCCCTGATGGTTGCCGCCAAACTGGCCCGCGAAATCGCCGAAGGCGGCGATGCCTATCCGGTCGGTGCCCGCGAAATCGCCTCGCGCCTCACCGAAGAACTCCCCTCAAAGGCCGAAACCATCAAGGTCATCGTCTCCAAGGCGCATGTTTAAGGAAGTGCCCTAACGCTCACCGCGCGGCGGTTCGCTCCTTGAGGGCACCCGCTGGAGGCGGGACAGCCCGCGTCGGGTCGGGAGGTCCCGCAGGGCCGACGACCGCGGGCCACTAAAAATGCGCGTCGAGCATTAGGGCCAACTTAAAATGAACTCACATCCCGATATTCGGGATGCCGCTGCAACCATGTCCGCGCATAGCCGCACTGCGGATAAAGCTTCAGCCCCTGCGCCCGCGCATGCTCGGCCAATGCCTGCATAAACCTGCCCGATGCGCCAGTCCCGCGCAGCGCCGGATCGGCCTCGACATGCAGCAAAACCCGCGTATCGCCGCGCACCGCATAATCGGCAAACACGATGCGAACCTGCCCCTCGCCATCGGCAAAATCCTGCTCGTAGCGATGCTCGGAAACGACGTCTCTCAGATCCATCAGCCTACTTTCTCTGCTACAGCCAACCACGCGGATTGGCGATCACCTGCCCCTGCTGCAAAGCCCGCAAGCCCCGCATCCCGCGCACCAGCGTCCAGATCAGCATGGCAAAAAGCACAAACACACCCACATTGACCACGATCAGGATCGCCCCGATCACAATCGACGCCAGAGCAATCATCAAGGTGCGCTTCTGATACTCGCGGTGGCTGCGCCCCAGAGCATCTTCCTGCTCTGAACCCCAAAGCACACTGGCCAGACCCACTACGCCCGCTACGCCAAATGTCGGCACCGTCAACAGGATCAAGGCATAGGTCGCCGACAGTCCGATACGATCCACAATCGCGCCACGGCGGCTGAACTCGGTCATTGAATGCCTCTGGAGGATAAAAACGCGACACCGATCATGCACCGGCACCCTGCCCGCAAGCAATCGCCGAAGTCGCAATTAACGCGCGTAAGAAACCGTACAGCCTGCCGCCTGTGCACCGGCGATCGCTTCGGGCTTGTCCACCTTCACCCGCACCGCCAGCACCCGCATGTCTTCCAGACACGCCAGCGCCACCTGTTCGGCAAAGGTTTCCACCAACTCTATATGCCCGCCCGATGCCAGCGACCGCACAATGCGCGCCACACCGTCATAATCCAGCGTATCGGCCAGTTCCCGCACCGGTGCTGCGCCCAGATCAAGCTCTACGTCCAGAACCAGCGGCTGAAGGCGGCCCATTTCGTGGGCATAGACACCGATACCGGCCTGAACCTCCAGACCGCGCACATGCACCGTCATCCCCTGACGGCGCGGCAAGCCTTCCGCAAGCGACAGAGCCGTTACTGTCATGCCCAGCTCTCCGGCGGCAGGATGTCATTGATGCTGTTATCGGCACGGTCGCACCAGCCCGCCAGCGGCCATGCGCGCTCGGCATCCGTCAGGCCACGCGCCAGAACCGTATTGGTCGGCGTCTCTTCAATCCCCAGTTCCGCCAGACGGAACGGCAGGGCCTCGGCGGCAATGATGGCTTCCATCTTGCGCCACAGGGCGATGACCAGTGCCTCGGTCGTCGGATCGCCATCCACCACCAGCACCTGTTTCAGGCGCTGCGGCTCATGGTCTTTGAAATAGTTCAGCAGGGGGTCGGTCGCGTTCAACTGGAACGCATGATCCAGACTGCGATCCACAAACCCGTGCCAACGCGTCTTCAGGCGCTCGAAGCTGGCGGCATAGTTGGCCCCGCCAAAGTCGATCTCGGCCAACGGCTCCAGCGTCACCGAAACAAACTCGTTATGCCCGTGCGGCACGGCACACTTGGACGCCGCATCGGCAATAAGCCGGTGCGCCATCGAAAAGCGGCGGGTGAAACGAACAGCAGGCATTCAGAAACTCGGTGACCAACAGGGCCTATATAGGGAGATTAAAAGGCTCGCGCATCAACACCGCACACGCGACAAAGTAAAGGCGTACTTCAGTCTTTCAGCGCCGGATCCAGCGAGATGTCGCGACCGCGCGGTTTCAGGCTCTCGCCACCATCGACCGTAATAATCTGTCCGGTAATACCCTTCGTCTCCAGAAGGAAACGTACGCTCGACACCAGATCATCCAGACTGGTGCCACGGCCCAGCGGCGTATCCACCCACGCCTTGTCGTAATCGGCGTCTGTCTGCTCACCGCTACGCAGTACCAGACCGGGCGAGACTCCATTCAGCCGCACCTCGGGGGCCACCGCCAGTGCCAGCGCCTGTGTCAGTCCGCCCAGGCCCACCTTGCCCGCCGTATAGGACAGGAAATCGGGATTGGCCGCGACCAGCTTGTGATCAAGGATATTGACCACCGCGCCTTGCCCGCCCTGCTGCTTCACCGCGCGCACAAAATCGCGGACCAGAAACACCGGCGCGGTCAGATTGGCGGCAATATGGGCCTCCCACAGGGCGTCGGTCAGCGTCTCCAGATTATCGTATTCGAACATGGAGGCGTTATTGATCAGGGCATCGATGCGCCCGAAACGCGCCACCACCGCAGGGATCAGCCCCTCGCGTCCGCCCACCTGGGCCAGATCGGCATAAAAGGTCTCGGCCTGCCCACCCGCATCACGAATACCGGCCGCCACAGCCTGTGCATCCTCGGCACCACCGCGATGGTGGATAGCAACCGTCCAGCCCGCTGCGGCCAGACCCTTGGCCAGACCCGCTCCGACGCGCCGCGCCGCGCCGGTTACCAGCACGACCTTACCGGTCATTGAGGCGACCTTTTGCGGAACAGTTCGACGCCCGCACCCGAAGCCTCGTTAAACACCTGCGGCTTCTCGATCCGAACGCGGCAGGCTTCCACCAGCGGCAGTTCGAAACAGGTGCCGACGACTTCCTCGGCCAAGGTTTCCAAAAGCTCGACGTGCTCGCGCCCCGCCCATCCCTGAATTTTCTGGCGCACATGGTCGTAATTAATGAAAGCGCCCTCTGCCATCGGCAGGGACGCGAACATCTCGACATTAACGATCAGGCGTGTCGGGCGCTCGGGATGGCGCTCCCACGGATGCAGGCCGACACTGAGGTCAACCACGACATCCTTCAGGAAAACCCGCACATGGTCGGAGGCCGTTCGCCAGTCCATGACGCCAGCCTCCATACCGATCTTAGTCAATGCGGCCGAACTCGTAGAAGTTCACAGCAGCGATAACGGCGATAAAAGCAAAAATGATGGCGATGGCCAGCATGGTGAAATCTCCCTGTTCGCTTCCGAATAGAGGCAGTGCGGCCCCTATTCAAGCCACCCGTCCACAGCCTATCGTTATTCCATGACCCAATGGCGCACCCGCATCGAGCCTTTCACCCGCCCCCTGTTTTTTGTCTGGTCGCGGTTGAGCCGCGGCATGACGCTAGGTGTACGGGTGATTGCCACCGACGAGCGTGGCCATATCCTGTTGGTCAAACATACCTATCTGCATGGCTGGTGGCTGCCGGGCGGCGGCGTGGACAGAGGCGAAACCACCCACGCGGCGGCGGTTCGCGAAGTACGCGAGGAAGCAGGCCTGATCGCCACGTCGGAACCGCGCCTCGTGTCTATCCATTCCAATGAACGCTTCTTTCCCGGCGACCATGTGGCCGTCTTTCACATCGACAGGTTTGAAATGACTGAACGCACCAGCCATGGCGAGATTGCCGAAACCGGCTGGTTCGCCCCCGATGCCCTGCCCGATGACATCACCGTCGCCAGCCGTAACCGCATCCTCGAATATCTGGGCCAGAAGGCCGCCACCCCCGAATGGTGAAAAACGTGAGTCAGCCCGTATTACTGATCATGACGATACTGGTGCTGGCAGGAGCTGCGACCGCGTTTCAAGGCCCCACCAATGCCCGACTGGCATTGGCCGCAGGCTCGACCATCAATGCCGCCTTTGTTTCCTTCGCCATCGGTACGATCGCTCTGGGTCTTGTGGCCCTGTTTCTTCAGGCCCGCCCGGATGCCCAGGCCCTACGCACCCTGCCATGGTGGGGGTGGCTGGGCGGTCTATATGGCTGTCTTCTTGTCACCGCACTGGCTTGGGGCGTTCCCAAACTGGGCGTTGCGACCACCCTTGTTCTGGCCATTTCCGGCCAAATGGTCATGGGCGTCATCCTCGACCACTTCGGGGCGATGGGGACGCAAGCCCATCCAGTCAGTCTGACCCGCATCGCCGGAATTGCACTGGTGATCGTCGGCATGCTTCTGATCCGGCGCGGCTGATCCTATATTCAAACCTGAATGACCGAATCCACCGACGCCCCCCTTCCCCTGCAGGCCACCGCCCTGATCGCCGACGAAGCGCGCCGAGCACCGGACAAACCGGGCGTGTATCGCATGTATGGCGAGGATGGCTCATGCCTCTATGTCGGTAAGGCCAAGTCCTTAAAGAAGCGCATCGTCCAGTATGCGCAAGGGCGCTTTCACACCCAGCGTATCGGCCTGATGGTCAGCCTGACCCGTTCAATGGAACTGGTAGTCACCAAGTCCGAGAACGAAGCTCTGCTATTGGAAGCGGGCTATATCAAAAAGCTCAAGCCGCGCTTTAATGTTCTGCTGCGTGACGACAAGTCGTTTGCCGAGTTGATGATCCGTCGCGACCATCCCGCCGCGCAGGTGCGTAAACATCGCGGCGCGCACACTATTGAGGGTGACTATTTCGGCCCGTTTGCCTCAACATGGGCAGTCAACCACACCCTGGCGACGCTGCAAAAAGCCTTCTTGCTGCGCACCTGCACCGATGCGATTTATGAAAGCCGCACACGCCCCTGCATGCTGCACCAGATCAAGCGTTGCTCGGCCCCTTGCACCGGTGAGATCAGTCTTACCGACTACAACATCATGGTCGAAGAAGCGGGCGACTTCCTGCGCGGTAAATCTCGCGCCATCATCAAACACCTGTCCGACGAGATGCAGCAGGCTTCTGATGACATGGAGTTCGAAACCGCCGCTCGCCTACGTGATCGTATCCGCGCCATGTCAGCCATCGCAATGGAATCCAGTGCCCACGCCTATGGTATTGAAGAAGCCGATGTCATGGCTGTGCATGTGGATGGCGGTCAGGCCTGTGTGCAGGTCTTCTTCTATCGTGCAGGCCAGAACTGGGGCGGGCGCGCCTATTTCCCGCGCATTGATCGCAGTGATGACGAAGCTAATGTCATCTCTGCGTTCATGGCTCAGTTTTATGAAGACAAACCGGTCCCGCGCCTGATCCTGACCAACAGCAAACCACTGGAACACACCCTGCTTGAAGAAGCCTTCTCGATGAAGGCGGGCCACAGGGTCGAGATCGCCCGTCCCCAGCGCGGCGACAAGAAGTCACTGGTCGAAAACGCAGCAACCAATGCCCGCGAGGCTCTGGGTCGCAAGCTGGCCGAAAACTCGGTCCAGTCGAAAATCCTTGATGAAATGACCGAGGCTCTGGGTCTGGAGAGCCGTCCCGAGCGGATCGAAATCTACGACAACGCCCATATTCAAGGCTCCAATGCCGTGGGCGGCATGGTGGTGGCTGGCCCCGAAGGGTTCCGCAAAAACCAGTACCGCAAATTCAATATTCGTGGCGAAGACCTCACCCCCGGCGACGATTACGGCATGATGCGGGAAGTTATGCGTCGTCGCTTTGGTAAACTGGTCAAGGACGAGGATGCCGGTGAAATCGTCGAACGTCCCGACCTTTTGCTGATCGATGGCGGCGCGGGGCAACTAGCCGAGGTTCTCTCCATTCTGGACGAACTGGGTCTGGATGACATCACAGCTGTCGGTGTCGCCAAGGGACCGGACCGCGATGCCGGTAAAGAGCATTTCTTCATGCGGGGCAAACCTCCCTTCATGCTGCCGCTCAAGTCACCCGCGCTCTATTACATCCAGCGCCTACGCGACGAAGCCCACCGTTTCGCCAATGGTGCCCACGCCAAGCGCCGCTCGATCGACATCAAGAAGAACCCCCTGGACGAAATCGAAGGCATTGGTCCGACCCGCAAGAAGGCGCTTTTACATGCCTTCGGTTCGGCCAAGGGTGTCTCGCGTGCTTCGGTCGAGGATCTGGCCAAGATCGACGGTATCAACATGGCCATGGCCGAGCGTATCCACGCCTTCTTCGCCCGCTAAACCGTCAAACTTCGCCCTGTTTTTTCGATCACAAATGTAAGGTTTCGGGTTGAGTTACGCGAATCTCTGCTGCTTGACACCGCGCATGATTACAAAGCTCACCCAAGGTTACCGCCGCTTCCGTGAGGACCGTTGGCCCTCGGAGAAAGCTGAATACGAGTTGCTGGCCAAGGGCCAGAAACCGCACACCCTGATCGTCGCCTGTTCCGACAGCCGCGCCGATCCAGCCCTGATTTTCGACACAGCCCCCGGTGAACTTTTCGTCGTGCGCAACGTCGCCAATCTTGTGCCGCCCTATGAACCGGACGGCAAGCTGCACGGTGTTTCGGCAGCCCTCGAGTTCGGCGTCAATGTTCTGGGTGTCAAACAGATCGTAGTCATGGGTCACGCAGGCTGTGGCGGCGTCAATGCGATGATCAATGGCACGCCGGACAACTGCCGCGACTTTGTTCTGCCTTGGGTGGAACAGGGTGTGCCGACCGTGCGCCGTGCTTGCGAGGACTGGCCTGCCGATCAGGCCGAGCGCGTGGCCGAAGAAGCCATTGTGCGCCTGTCTTTGGACAATCTACGCACCTTCCCTTGGATTGCTGACAAGGTCGAGCGCGGCGAACTGCAACTGGTCGGCCTGCATTTCGGCATTGCCGATGGCAAGCTGACGCGCGCCGGTGACGCCCCCCGTTTCGAGCCTCTCGACTAGGTTGAATGCCCCGTTTTGTGGCAGACCTCGCTTCTGCCCACAAAGCGTGGCACATCTGGTGGCTCACTTACGGAAGACGTTATGGCGACTGCCCTCAAGCCCAACCCCATCCCCAATATCCTGACCGGCCTTCGCTTGGCCGCCGGTGTGGTGATGTTCCTGCTACTGGCCGGTGCCACCAGCGGAATCCCCTTCGTTTCGGCAATGCTGAGCCCCGATGACCAGTTTGCCATGTATCGCATCGGCTTCTGGATTTTCGTCATCGCAGCCTCGACCGACTGGATCGATGGCTATCTGGCGCGTCGCTGGAATGCCACCACCCGCTGGGGAGCTATCCTCGATCCCATCGCCGACAAGATTTTAGTCACCGGCGCTATTCTCGGCGTGCTGACCTCCGGTTCGGTGCAACAGATTATCATTCCTTGCGGTCTGATCCTTTTCCGGGAATTCGCTGTTTCCGCCCTTCGCGAAACCATGGCCGGTCGTATCACCCTGCCGGTCACGCTGGCCGCCAAGTGGAAGACTACGCTGCAAATGGTGGCTCTGGGCTGCCAGTTGTTTGCTCGCAACTGGGACGGCTTTGGCCTGCCCTTCGACTATCTGCCGCACTTCCAGCTGTTTTCGGACGTGCTGATCTGGCTGGCGGCTATCGCCACCATCTGGACCGGCTGGCAGTATTTCTCGGCTGCCAAAAAGCAAATGTAGGACCTGTAAGCCGTATCAACCACTTACAGACAAAAGGCGCTGACTTCGCAGTCAGCGCCTTTTTATTGAAGGTTCGCACGGAGATTTCAGCTCAGCTTCTTCTCCATCACGACGAAGTAAAGGTCATCACGCTTCGCATCGCCAAAACGTGGATCATGCAGCGGGAAGGACCGTGTCTCTGATGTCAGCACATAACCTCTGCGCTCGTAATAGGCGATCAACTCCTTACGCTGGGCGATGACAGTCATCTCCATCACCCTTGCGCCAAAGCCACTGGCAGCGCCCTGCTCGGCTACTTCGATCAGTTGGCGGCCAAGACCACCGGCCTGACGTTGCGGATCAACCGTCAGCATCCCCAGATAGCCGCGTCCGTCGCCCCGGTTCGAGACGTTCACACAACCCGCCAGCTCATCATCAATAAAGGCCAGCGTAATCGTCTGTTCCTTATCGTTGATAATGTCCGACAGTTCGTCAGCATCGGTGCGCTGGCCGTCCAGAAGGTCGGCTTCATGCGTCCAGCCCACCTTGGCCGAAGCACCGCGATAGGCGCTTTCAACCAAGGCATGCAGGGTTTCGATATCGGCAGTCGTCGCGGCGCGAAACGTCACGTCCCCCACGGTGTAACTCCCTATTTTACACCCAGCTCGATCAGCAGATGATCAAGGCCGTAGACCTCACGCAAGGCCGTAGTGACCGCTTGGGTCGTCACGATCACGCTGCGGTTGGTGCGGATGTCATAGCCATAGGCATTGCGCTGGCTGAGCACAGTCGAATCGAAGTTCGCCCCGATGATCTCGCCCTTGGCATTCAGCACCGGCGATCCCGAAGAGCCACCGATGGTGTCCGTCGAGACAGCCATGTTCATTACCGTATTAGGGTCGATCCGGTCGCGCGCGGCTTGCAGACCCGGTGTCAGAACGAACGGCTCTGCACCCGTCGCACGGTCCCACAGACCTGCAAAGGTCGTGAAAGCACCAAAGCGCTGGCCCGGTACATCAGAGCCTTCAACCTTGCCATAGGTCAGGCGTAGCGTGCCGGTCGCATCAGGATAAACACTGTCGCCATAAACAGCAAAGCGGGCCGCTGACAGTTGTTCCGATGCCTTAACGGTCGGGGCCTCAACACGATTTTCCCAGTCCGTGCGCACAGCACGGGCATCAGCATCGATACGCAGCACATACTGGATCATCGGGTCCTCCGATGCCTGAACCGCAGCGAGGCCTCCTTCCCATAGGGCACGGCGCACCGCAGGATCAGCCAGTTTCGAGCCTTCAACTAGACGGGCCGACAAACCTTCAGGGCTTTCCTTGCCCAGCAAGGCCGCCATATAGGGGCTGTCGACTGTCAGCCACTCACGGGTCTTGGACAGCCACCATTCCAGACGGATCTGTTCCAGTTCCGGATATGTCGGCCTTTCGGCAAACAGCCGGGCCTCGACACCCGACAGGCGGCTGTCCGAATACTCGGGCAGGCGTTGATCCGAAGGCTTGGCCCGTTCCTGTGCACCACGCACGAGTGTTTTCGCATAGCCGAACAGGTTGGAACCACCGGCCACCGACGTCGTGCCCATGCCGGTTCCGCCTTCCAGCAGCGCCATCGGCGCATAAAGCTCGCGGGCGTCCGACTGGACAGCGGCCAGATTGGCCCACGGATCGCCGACCTGCGCCGAAAGCGCTTCGCTCTCGGCAACGCTGCGACGGAAGACCGTTTCCTGACCTGCCAGACGATCCATGAAGTCTGCATCGGTCAGGGCGCGCATACGGCCTACACCGCGCTTATAGGTGTTCTCGACACCGACAATCGGGTCCATGGCGATAAAGGCCTGCTCGTCGCCTTCTTCCGAATAACGGATCAGACGACCGCGCAGTTCGGACGCAATCAATTGGTCCATGGGCAGGACCACATCACGGATCGTCATCAACTGGGCCTGCGTCAAAAGACGCTGGGTCGAACCAGGATTACCCGACAGGAAGACAGGTTCGCCCTCGGTAGGCTTGTCAGCATTCCATGTGAAATGGGTTGGGGTCACTGCCGGCTTGCCGTCTTCGTAAACACGAATAAACGCCGCATCGATGGCAAAGCGCGGGAAGGAAAAGTTGTCTAGGTCACCGCCAAAGGTGGCCGCTCGGTCTTCCGGTGCCCAAGCCAGACGCACATCATCATATTTGCGGAACTTGTAGAGCTTGTACTGACCGCCGCGATACAGGCTGACCACCTGACAACGGATCGTCTTGTCCGTGCCGCAGACCGCGCTTTCAATGCGGGCGGCTTCGGCTTCCTTGGCGCGGGTGAAGGCCTGGCCGTCCAGACCTTCAGCGGCCTTGTTAACTCGCTCGGTCACATCGGTGATGTCAGTCAGGATTTCCGCCGTCGCGCCCTGACATTTCAGCTCTTCCTCGCGGCTCTTCGGCAGGAAGCCCGTCTCGGCATACTGAAGTTGCGGCGTGGACAGGTTGGCCACGCAGGTCGCAACGCAGTGGTTATTGGTCATGATCAGGCCTTCACCCGAAATCAGACCGGCCGAGCAACCGCCAAACTTCACCGACGACAGGCGAAGACGATCCAAAAGGCCTTGATCGATATTGGTACCAAGCTGCTGATTGGCTTTGGCGATGGGGAAGTTGTCATAGGTCCACATGCCCTCCTCGGCTGCGGCGGGCGTAACCGAGGCAGCAAAAGCGAGAACAGCAGCAGAAGCGAAGAATGCAAAATGGCGCATGAAGGGGGTCCCTCGTGAATTGCGCTGAAAAGACAAGAGGGGGCCGCCAAAGACAACCCCCTCCCGTAAACGTGACGCTTTAGCCGGTTTTAGCGGCGCACACCCAGTTCACGCAGCAGGTGCGGTTGGTTGTAAACCGTACGCAGGGCTTCGGTGATGGCCGAGGTCGAAACCGTAACCGTGCGATTCAGTTCGCCGTCATAACCGAAGCTGCCACCCAGCGAGTGGATGTTGCCGTCGAAGGCCGCGCCGATCACTTCACCCTTGGCATTGATCACCGGCGAACCGGAGTTGCCACCAATGATGTCATTAGTCGAAACGAAGTTATAAACCGCATCATTGTTCACGCGGTCACGCGCCGCCATGAAACGCTCCGAGGCATCATAAGGCGATGCACCGGTCTGACGCTCATACAGGCCACCGATATTGGTGAACGGGGTGATGGTCTTGTCACCCTCGGTCCAGCCCTTCACCGAGCCGTATGACAGACGCAGGCTAAAGGTCGCGTCCGGATACAGGTTGGTGCCATAAACGGCGAAACGGGCCTGAGCGATCTTTTCAGCCGCGCGCGAAGACGGGGCCGAAACCTCGGCTTCATACTGGGCGCGAACAGCTTGGGCCGCATCGTCATTGGCCAGTACGAACTTCAGCAAGGCATCGTCCGAGGCCGCGATCTGTTCCGGCGTCATAGCCAGAGCCTGAGCACGGAAGACCGGATCGGCCAGACGGGTGCCTTCCACCAGACGGGTGGCCAGCTCCTCGGGGTTCTCGGCACCGATCAGAGCCTTCACCTGCGGATGATCGGCCGTCAGGTATTCGCGGGTCTTGGTCAGCCAGAAGCTGAGCGCGATACGCTCAACATCATTGGCAATCGGCACCTCGGTGGACAGGCGACGGCCCATGGCCGCGATGTCCGCATCCGAATAACCGGCACGGCGTTGGTCGGCGGCCTTGGCGCGTTCCTTGGAGGCGCGCACGATCGAACGGGCATACGAGTACAGCGACGAGCGTTGGCCAGCCGCGGCTTCCAGTTGGCGATACGGCAGGTACAGACGACGCTGGGTGGCGACGACCGCATCCATATCGGCCCACGGATTACCGATACGCTCTGCCAGTGCCGGATCAGCCGCCACGCGCTCGCGCAGTTCGTTCTCTTCGGCGACCTTCTTGCCGAAGAAGTTTGGATCGGTCAGCGCGCCGACCTGGCCGTAGAAGACCTTGAAGCTGTTCTCCAAACCGAACAGCGGGTCTACCGTCACGCGGCGCGCTTCTTCCGAAGTGGTCGCATATTCGGTCAGACGACCACGCAGTTCCGACGACTGGATCAAGGTCACCGGCAGTTGCTGGTCACGCAGTTGCGACAGTTGAGAAACAGTCAGCAAGCGCTGGGTCGTGCCCGGATTGCCCGCGACGAAAACCGGATCGCCTTCCTTCGGCGCATCGGCATTCCACTTCAGGTGCACCGGCGAAGCCACCGGCTTGCCATCTTCATAGGCACGCAGGAAGGCCGCATCGAGGGCATAGCGCGGGAAGTTGAAATTGTCCGGATCGCCACCGAAGAATGCGGCTTGAAACTCTGGCGCGAACACCAGACGGACGTCGTCGTATTTCTTGAACTTGTAGAGTTTGTACTGGCCACCACGATAGAAGCTGATCACCTGACAGGTGCGCTTGGTATCGTCGCCGCAGGCTTCTTTCTGGATTTTTTCGATCTCGCTGGAGCGGGCACGCACAAAGGCACCGCCTTCAAGACCGGCACCGGCACCCAGAACACGATCCGTCACATCGACGATCTCGGTCAGGACTTCAGCGGTCTGGCCCGGGCAGGTCTTTTCTTCTTCGCGATTGGCCGTCACCCAGCCATTTTTGACATAGTCGTTTTCTGCGCTCGACAGGTCCTGAATGCACGACACCACACAGTGATGGTTGGTCAGGATCAGGCCTTCGCCCGATACGAACGATGCCGAGCAACCTTGCAGACGCACAGCCGACTCACGCACATTGTCCAGCCACTTCTGGTCCAAACGGGTGCCATAGGTCGTGTTGACGGCCTGGATCGGGAAATTATCAAAGGTCCACATACCTTCTTCGGCGCGGGCCGAAGAGGTCGGAACGCTGACCATGGCGGCGGCCATGCCCAGCACGGCCATCGAGGCCGAGAAGGTAATCGTACGACGAAGCGACATAGGGGCTCCCTTCGAAACACGGACAGGGCACCACGCCCTCCCCCTCTTCGAAAAATCCTGCCACCGCATTGGGTGGTATCCGCGCACAGCCATAATCCCAAGCCGTGCCCGAGGAAAGTCACAGTCTTACCCCGATTTAACTTGGCCTTGCGACAACCAGCCTCCAGAACATTCCCATATTACGAGGGTCGTTCTGAAATGTCGCTTGCGCTGTCCACGCTGCTCTTCGAGTGGCGCAGATATATGGCCGCCGTTATGGCTCTGGCCCTGTCAGGTCTGTTGGTGCTGGCCATGACCGGTGTCTTCATCGGTATAGGCAAGGGCTTCACGGCCCAGATCGAGCGCTCAGCTGCCGATATCATAATCATGCAGCCCGGTGCCAAAAGCCTGATTGGCGGGCCATCGGGTGTGCCCCGCCGCTTTATCCCGCTGGCCTATAACCATCCGGCCGTTGTCGAGGTGCAGCCGCTGGATGGTGCTGGCGGCACATTCCAGTCCATCAAGGAAGTGGATCCGACACGCAGTCAGGCCGATCGCGCCAAACAGGGGGCCCCGCGTCAAAAATTCGTTCAGTCCAGTATCATCGACACAACCCCCGGTTCCGTCACCATCCCGACCGACTATTCGCAAGAACTGGTCGATGCCCTGCGCCAACCCTATACGGTGGCGGTCGATGAAACCGCGCTGAAAACGCTTGGTGTCAAGCTGGGCGACAAGGCCCTTTATAACGGCCAGACTGTCACGGTCGTCGGCGTGACCCGTGGGTATCCCAACATGATGCAGCCGGGTGTCGTCATGTCACGCGACACACTGCGTATGGTCGGTCAGGCCGATACAGGTCCGCGTGTCGGGCCTCTGATGGTCAAGCTACGCGATCCGTCACAGGCCTCAATCGTTGCCGCCCAGTTGAACACGGCCGGCAATGGCCAGTGGAAGGCGTGGACCCGTCAGGAACTGGCCGATGCCAATGCCGGTGCCATGTTCGAAGAAGGTATTCTGGTCATTATCATCGGCGGCTGTGTTGTGCTGGGTGTCATCATCGGAGTGGCCATTACCTGGCAGACCCTGCGCGGCGCCATCATGGCCAATATCAAGGAATTCGCTTCGTTGCGCGCGCTTGGCGTCGGCATGGGCAGCCTGCGCCGTATCGTCATGGAGCTAAGCTTCTGGGTGGGTGTGGTCGGCGTTGGTGCCGCCATCTTCCTGACCTGGCTGGTTTCGCTATTTGCCATGGCCAATGCCGTTATCATCGCCCTGCCTCTGCCGCTGCTGATCGTGGTGGGCGGCGGCCTTATCGCCATCGCCATGCTGTCAGGCTTCCTGTCGATGGGCATTCTGAAGAAGAGCCAACCTGCGGACCTGCTGCGATGACCACTAAAGTTCACGGAAAACACGGCGAGTTCGCCATCGAGGCCAAGGGTCTGGTCAAACGGTTCAAGTCCGGCAAATCCTATGTGGAAGTGCTAAAAGGCGTAAGTTTCGACGCCCGTCACGGCGACCTGACCATGGTCATGGGCCCGTCCGGTTCGGGTAAATCGACCCTGATCGCCGCCTTGTCCGGCCTTTTGAGGCCCGAAGAAGGCCGCGTCGATGCGCTTGATGTTGACGACATGTGGAAACTGTCTTCGGGCAAGATCGACAAGTTCCGTCTGGATCACTGTGGCTTTATCTTTCAGGGCTTCAACCTGTTCCCGTCGCTCAGCGCCCTGCAACAGGTCACCACCGTCCTGAAGTTTCAGGGACTGACGCCCGATCAGGCCAAAAAACGCGCTACGCTTGCTCTCGAAGAAGTCGGCCTTGGCCACCGCCTGCATCAGCGCCCCGCAGCCCTGTCGGGCGGCGAGAAACAGCGCGTCGCTATTGCCCGCGCCCTCGCCAAAGACCCGCAAATCCTGTTCGCGGACGAGCCGACCTCGGCACTGGACGGCGAAAACGGACAGGTGGTCATCAAGCTTTTGCGCCGTGCCGCCACCGAACATGGTGCGGCCGTAATCTGCGTGACCCACGATCCGCGCCTCGAAGCTTGGGCCGACCGAGTCATCCATATCGAGGACGGTGTGATCATTGATGATCAACGCCGCATCCCTAATCCCGACGCCGTTCTGGCCTCGCACTAACCCCGATCCTCAAGGACATCCCACATGCCCGCTTTCCTAAAAAACAAATGGCTCTGGATCGGCCTCGTGCTGCTGATCGTACTCGTCGTCGGCTTCAGCTCCTTCCAGAAGGCCAGCGCCACCAAAAAAGCTGAAGAAGCCGCTCAAAAAGAAAAGAAAATCGAAAGCCCCTATGCGGCGATTGCCAACGGCAAGATCGACGTTGAGGGCGGCATCATCCAGATCGCAGCCCGTCGCGGCGGCGTTGTGCGCGATGTTCTGGTTCAGGAAGGCGACATGGTCACCTCCGGCCAGGTTTTGGCCCGTCAGGAAGACGACGAACCGCGCCTGCAACTGCAAACCGCCAATGCCGATCTGGCCAGCGCCCAGAGCCAGCTTCGTCAGATTCAAGTCGACATTAGTGCTGCCGAACGTGAGCTGGCCCGCATGCAGCAATTGGCGGCAACCAATTTCGTTGCGGCCCAGCGTCTTGACCAAGCCCGCGATGCTGTGGCTTCGGCCCGTGCGCGTATGAGCGCCCAACAGGCATCCGTCGATACGGCCCGCGCGCGTCGCGATCAGGCCGCCTATAATGTTGAAATGACGGTCATCCGTGCGCCTGCCGATGGCCGTATCGTGCGCCGCTATGCCAATCCGGGGGCCGGTGCCTCGACCCTGAACGTGTCGAACATGTTCGACCTTGAGCCGAAAGCCCCGCGTATCGCCCGTGCTGAAATCGTCGAGGCCGACATTCCCAATGTTGCCGCCGATCAACAGGTCGAAGTTACGCCGGAAGGTGATCCCTCCAAGGTCTATATCGGCAAGGTTCTGCGCCGTGCCGCCGTCTTCGGGGCCCGTAAGCTGGCTTCGGATGACCCCTCACAACGCACTGACGAGCGCGTCGTTGAGGTGGTCGTAGACGTCGGTGACGCCCCACTGCTGATCGGTCAGCGCGTGCTGGTGAAGTTCATGAAGCCGGGCGAGACTGCCGGTGCCAAGCGCGAACCTGCAATCGGCGTTCCTGCCAATCGCGCCATGCAGACCCCAGCCCGTCGCTAAGCGACTAACTACAATCAAAAAGCCCGCCATTAAGGCGGGCTTTTTTCTTACACGGTGATCTTCGATCAGCGGCCCTCAAACGAAGCGGGGCGCTTTTCCAAAACCGCTGTCACGCCCTCGATATGATCCTCGGTCAGATGAGCCAATGCCTGCATAGCGGCACTCATTTCCAGCATCTGATCGAAATTGGTATCACGCCCCTGACGCAACAATGACTTGCCCATACGCACGGCCTGGGGCGGCTGGCCCGCAATCTGGCGAGCGGTCGTCATGGCTTCTTCCATCAGGTTATCATGCGGCACCACGCGATTGACCAGACCCCACTTGTCCGCCGTTGCTGCATCGATCGATCGAGCCGTGAACAGCATCTCCGCCGCACGGTTATAACCAATATTGCGCGGAAGTAGCCACGAGCCGCCATCGCCCGGAATAATGCCCAGCTTCATAAACGGAATACCGAAACTGGCTCGGTCTGAAGCAATGCGGATATCGCCAAGGCCCGCAATGTCACAGCCCAAGCCCATGGCCGGACCGTTCACCGCCGTCACCAACGGCACCTCCAGCCCATAAAGCGCCCGCACAATACGATGTACGACACGGCGATAACGCTCGCGAATAGCCGCGCCCGAGCCTTCGAACAGGTCGCGACGTTCCTTCATGGCCTTAAGATCGCCCCCTGCCGAAAAGGCACGCCCTTCGCCCGTCAGCACTACGCACGACACGCCGGGGTCGGCATTGACGCGCTCGCAGGCATTGGCCATCTCGTCGCCATCGGTCAGGTCCGGCAAGGCGTTTAAACGCTCCGGGCGGCTAAACGTCCAGATAACGACAGAGCCTTCGCGCGTCTCGGTAATCAGGGCCATGGGAACTCCGCAAGGAAAGAATGACGACGGGTTCTTTCAACCCTTCCCTGCCCGGCATCAAGCCACAGGACCCTAAAATGCAAAAAACCCCGGCCGTTCTGACCGGGGTTCGATATTTAAGCCAAACAGGTCTCGCGTCTACGCGCGCGCCTTATTCAACTTGATCGGCACAAAGTTGGACGGATGGCTGATCACGCGATCACCTGCGCCATTCACATTCTTTGTGTTCACCAGCATGCCGCCAAAAAGGGCAAAGGACATCATGGCGTGTTGGAGTTTACGGTTCTTGTCGTTCATAGCGTTTCCTTTCAGTTGAACGAGAAAGAAAACACGCTTGCTTTTTGGGACTCTCACCCTGTGAAGTCAGTTCGTGTAATGGGTCCTATATAGACTAAAGGTTGAGAAAGTCAACAATTATGCTCAGAGATCAGAGCATCTGTCGCACCCTTGTCATAAAAGCAGTTCAGAATAGAAGAGAGCATGCCCGATAAGTGCCCCGCGCCCCCGCGTTCGATAACAAGTCCCTGCATCATGGTCTGCACAGTCGATGGGTCTTCCGGCTTATGCCTCGGCTGTTACCGTACCTTGGGCGAGATTGCGGAGTGGAGCCGGATGGGAGAACAGCGCCGCCAGCAATTGATGCTGGAGCTACCCTCCCGTATTGAACGCATCCATCCAAAACTGCGCTAAGAACAAGGTTCCCGCGTAAACCTTTTGTTCGCCACGTCGGTTCACACCAAAAGAACCCCAAGGTGGCAGGATCAGCTCATGATCCGCTTCGACACGCGCTCTATCACAATCTTTATCGCCGCAGTAGCCACTTCGCTGGCCTGCGTCGGTGCCTTGCATCTGGCCTATAGCGCCGAGCCACAAAGCCCCGTCGCGCTGCGCTCGTCCTCGCTGACGCCCATTGCTGCGCCCGCCGTGTTGCGCGCAGCCGACGGCCACTACTGGGCCGAGGCCGCCATCGAAGGCCGGTCCATGCGTATGCTGGTCGACACCGGTGCAAGCCTGGTCACACTCAGCCGTCACGACGCCCGCAAGCTGGGCGTCATCCCGCACGACAGCGATTTTTCGCAAACCCTGACAACAGCCGCAGGGCCGGTTCGTGCGGCCCCCGTCGTTCTGCGCGATATCGCCATCGCCGGTGTGCAAATGAAGAATGTCGAGGCCGTTGTGGTTGATCGCGACCTGCCCGCGCCGCTTCTGGGGATGAGTTTCCTTGGTCGCCTGTCCGCCTTCGAGGCCCGCCCCGATGGCATCGTCCTGAAGGGTTAACCCCTAGCGCGCGCCAAACGGTACCACCTTGTTATTGCGGTCATGGCCGATATCGGCCTCCCCCAGATAGGCAATGCCCGAACGCTCGCACCAGTAGCGGGCGATTTCCACCGCCGTCATACCGAAGTCGGGATCATTCTCGGTAACGTCCGACACGCGCCCCATGCGGATACCCGCGCACTTGCGGATCGAGGCCTGCCCCGTCAGGTGGAACATCATCCTGTCCACACGATAAAGCGCCTCGGAAACCTCTTCCAGCATAATGACATGACCCGACAGGTCCGGCTCGACCGCCGTGCCCACCAGCTCATTCAGAATGGTCAGATTAAACGCCACAGCAGGGCGCGGATCACTCGCCAGATTGCCTTCCAGCGAAGACGCATCGCCAGTTCGCAGCCAGTTCACCGCCCGCAAACCCGTTTCGTCATTGCGCGAGCCATCTGCCGCCATCGGCCCGTGTGCCACCTGACCAATGCCCGCCTTGTACAAGGCCGCCAGCAAGGTTCCGGCATCCGAATAGCCCATATAGCGCTTGGCGCGGGCGTGTTCGTTCAACTGCGGGATCACCGCCTCGGCAATCCGGCATGCGCCATAGCCCCCGCGCGCAAACCAGACGGCATCGAGATCGGGATCATTGGCCCAGTCCACAAAAGCCGCCGCCCGTGTGGCGTCATCACCGCCAAAATGGCCATGCACCTCATAGAGCGACGGATGCATCACCAGTTCCACCTCGCCCGCAGGCCATAGACGCGCCGCCCAGTCCGCAATCGCCTGTCCGCGCACTGGATCAAGTCGCGAGCTGGCATTGACCACACCGATACGGAAAGCTTTGGTCGTCATGGTCTGTCGGATCTCGTCAACGGGAATGGTGTTCTGGGGTGGCGCAAAGCGTCTTGCGTGCTAGTCAGGCACCGGACAACTCCCGACCTCCTGCGTCAAGATCAGGCCCATGATTAAAGACTACTATTTCTGTGGCATCGGTGGATCCGGCATGATGCCGCTGGCCCTGATCGTACAATCGCAAGGCCATCGCATCGCCGGTTCGGACCGCTCGCTGGATCAGGGACGTACCCCTGAAAAGTTCGACTGGCTTCGCGCACATGGTGTGGCCCTGTTCGCTCAGGACGGTTCGGGCGTGATCTCGCCAAACCAGATCGTTGTCGCCTCGGGTGCCATCGAGGACACAGTGCCCGATATCGCTGCCGCCAAGGCCGTGGGTGCCACCATCATCACCCGCCCGCAAATGCTGAGCCAGTTGTTCAATACCGCCCCGACCTCGATCGGTGTGGCAGGCACCAGCGGCAAGTCCACCATTACCGGCATGATCGCCTGGATCTTGCATCAACTGGACCGTCAACCGACCGTCGTGAACGGCGCTGTGATGAAGAATTTCGCCACCGAGGATCACCCCTTTGCCTCGGCCCTCATCGGCAGCCCCGAGGTCTTCGCCGCCGAGGTCGATGAGTCCGATGGCTCTATTGCCCGCTATGACGCCACGGTCGCCGTCGTCTCCAACATCTCGCTCGACCACAAGTCGATGGAGGAACTGCGCGACCTGTTCGGCGGCTTCGTCGGGCGTGCCAAGGCTGCCGTGCTGAACCTCGACAATAATGAAAGCGCCGCCTTGGCCGCCCGTCTGTCCGGCAAGCCGGTCCTGACCTTCTCGCTGCACAATCCCGCCGCCGATCTACATGCCCGCAACATCGAGCCACTGGCCGACGGTATCCGCTTCGACCTGATCGATCAGGGCCATACCGACACATTACGCCTCAAGGTTCCGGGCGCTCACAACATCGCCAATGCTCTGGCCGCCATCGCCGCCGTCAAGGCGCTGGGCCTTGATGTGGCCGATGCCGCCAAGGCGCTGGAAAGCTTCGAGGGCATCCGTCGCCGTCTGGAAACCGTCGGCACCAAGAACAGCATCACCGTCATCGACGATTTTGCCCATAACCCCGACAAGATCTCGGCCACGCTGAATACCCTGCACAGCTATGCAGGTCGCCTGATCATCATGTTCCAGCCGCACGGCTTTGGCCCGCTGAAGCTGATGAAGGCCGAGTTCATCGACACCTTTGCCTCGCTGATGAAGAACGGTGACGTCCTTCTGATGCCGCAGCCCGTCTATTATGGCGGCACCACCGACCGCAGCGTCACCTCCGAAGACATTGCCGAAGGCGTCCGCCAGCGCGGCCAAACCGCCGAAGCGCTGGAAACCCGCGAAGACTGCGGCAACCGCATTGTAGAACTGGCCCAAGGCGGTGACCGCATTCTGGTCATGGGTGCCCGCGACGACACCTTGTCTGTTTTTGCGCGCGATATTCTGGACCGGATTTAAGGTTTCCCACCCACATCAGCGAACATAGTAACGCTGGCGCTCTTTTGGTATTGCAAATCGTTCTCAATTTATGGCACAGCCATTTTGTGAACAATGTTGCCTCCCCGTCCGAGACTGCCGAAGCCCGCCCTGCGGCGGCTATGAACGCGCGTCGTTCGTTCTGGCTGAAACAGCTTCATACATGGCACTGGATTTCAGCGGCCATCAGCCTTGTCGGCATGATGCTGTTTGCTATTACCGGCATTACGCTGAACCACGCCGCCAGCATTCCCTCGACCCCGGTGGTCAAGGAAACCCTGGCGCAAATCCCGACCCCTCTGGTCCGGCGCCTCGCAGAGTTTCCCGAGGAAACCACCGATCCGGTGCCCGACTATATGGTGCGTTGGGCTTCCGAGATTCTGAGCGTCAACATCGCCGACAAGCCGACCGAAACCACGGCGGAAGAAATCTATGTCGCCCTGCCCATGCCGGGTGGCGATGCATGGATGACGATGGACCGCACCTCAGGTGAAGTCGTCTATGAAAAGACCACGCGCGGCGCGATCTCGTATCTGAACGACCTGCACAAGGGCCGTAACAGTGGCACGGTGTGGTTCTGGTTCATCGATGTGTTTGCCGTCGCCTGTGTGATCTTCACCCTGACCGGCCTTGCGCTTGTCTGGCTGCATGCCCGCAGCCGCCCGTCCTCATGGCCACTGGTAGGTCTGGGACTGCTTATTCCTGTCGTTATCGCCCTTATCTTTATCCACTGACGAGCATCCTCCTATGCGTAAGCTTCCTCTCGTCCTGACCACCGCCGCCATGACGGCCGCTGCCGCTCCGGCACTGGCCGCCGACCTGTCGGTGACTGTGGACGTTCCGCGCCTGAACACGGCCTCCTACCACCGCCCCTATGTGGCTGTGTGGATCGAGAACCCCGACCAGTCCCTGAACCGCAGCCTCGCCGTCTGGTATCAACAGACCCGCAATGCCGAGGGCGATGGCAAGGACTGGCTGAAGGATATGCGCACATGGTGGCGCAAGGGCGGTCGCGCCATGCAGCTTCCGGCCGACGGCGTTTCCGGCCCAACCAAGGCTCCGGGTCGCCATACGGTCACTGTGCCTGCCGCACGCCTGCGTAATCTGGCCCCCGGCAACTATGTGATTGCGGTCGAGGCCGCGCGTGAGCTGGGCGGTCGCGAGATCGTCCGCGTTCCCTTCCGCTGGGGCGGCCCGAACACGGCCAACGGCTCCGGCTCTTCCGAACTCGGCGCTGTGCGCGTCAACGTCACCCGCTAAGGATCAGTTTCATGAAAAAGACCCTCGCCTTTCTGGCCCTGACGGCCGCTCTGGCCGCCCCGATGGCCGCTCAGGCTCACCGCGCATGGATGGCCCCGACGGCCACCGTCCTGTCGGGCAATGATGCATGGGTCGGCTTTGATGCCGGCATGTCCAACATCGTCTTCCATCCCGACCATGCCGCCATGCGCCTGTCGGGCCTCGACATCACCGCACCGGACGGCACCAAGCTGCAAGCACAGAACAGCGCACAGGGCCGCTACCGCTCCATGTTCGATATCGAACTGAAGCAGGAAGGCACCTACCGCATCGCCAATGTCGCACAGGGCTTTATGGCCATGTACGAACAGGGCGGCGAGCGTAAGCGCTTCCGTGGCACCGAGGCCGAGTTCGCCACCGCCATTCCGGCTGACGCCACCAATGTGGTGCCGACCCGTACCGCCTCGCGCACCGAAACCTTTGTGACGCTGGGCAACCCGAATGATACGGCGCTGGCTCCGACCAACCAAGGTCTGGAACTGATCCCCGTCACCCACCCGAACGATGCGGCCGAGGGTGAAACCTCGACCTTCAAACTGCTGCTGAACGGTCAACCGGCTGCCGGTGTGGATGTCACCATCGCCCGCGAAGGCATCCGCTATCGCAGCAACCCTGAAGAAGTCACCGTCAAGACCGCTGCTGACGGTACCTTCTCGGTCGCATGGTCGGGTGCCGGTCTGCACTGGATCGGCGCTTCGGTCCGCTCGGAGGGTGCCAATGGCCAGCCGGGCACCAATGCCTCCTATAACGGCACGATCGAAGTCCTGCCGTAAGTATGAAACGCTCCAGTTCCGCCCCCTCGCCTGTCATTATCGGCGATCCAGTCGCCAATGATTTCGGCGAGAACCGCGTGTTGATCCCACCGGTAGAGGGCGGTCCTGAACGCCCGCCCAGCGACATGGTCTGGTCGCTGGACGGGCTGAGCATGGGGACGAGCTGGCAGGTGCGCTTTGTGCCACCGCCAGCCTCGGACCTTCAAACCTTCCGCGCCGCCATCGAGGCCGAACTGGACACGGTGATTGCCCTGTTCAGCCCGTGGGTAGACCACAGCGAAATCTCGCGCTTCAATAATGCCGATACCGGCTTTGTGCCGTTATCCGAACAATTCTGGTCGCTTCTGACCGCCTCGCTCGACCTTGCCGACGATGTGAACGGTGCGGTTGATCCTACACTGGGTGCCCTTGTCGATCTGTGGGGCTTTGGCCCGCAGGGTCCGCGCCCGTCGCTCCTCCCCGTCCCGTTAGAAACCGATATTGCCGAGGCCCTGAAGGTCAGTGGCTGGAACCGCCTGCGCCTGAACCGCGACGAACGCTCGGCGCTGCAAGCGGGCAATATGAAGCTGGACTTTTCCGGCATCGCCAAGGGCCATGCTGTCGACCGGATTTCCGACCTCCTGACCCGTCTCGGGGCCACCTCGCATCTGGTAGAGATCGGTGGCGAGTTGAAAGGGCGCGGCGTCAAACCCGATGCCCAGCCATGGTGGGTCGAGATCGAAACCGTCGAGAACAGCCCTGCCCCGCGCACCGTCTGCGCCCTATATGATCTGGCCGTGGCCACATCCGGCGACTGGCGCAAAAGCTTTAGCCACAATGGTAAAAACTATAGCCACACGATCGACGGCTCGACCGGCTATCCGGTCAATAACGGCGTGGCACAGGTCACCGTATTCGAGGCTTCGGCCATGCGCGCCGATGCTCTGGCGACGGCGCTGACCGTTCTTGGTCCCAATGACGGCCTTGATTTGGCCCGCGCCATGAACCTGTGCGCCCATTTCCTGATCCGCACCGAAGACGGCCTTCGCGAAGCCTATACCCCGGCCTATGCCGCCATGATGGACGACGAAGCGACCGCTTCGCCCGACCAGTAAGACCTTTGTTTGTGACCGCATGACTGTGACTTCCGATCTTAGCAACTGGATGTGGGCCGGTGGCCTGACCGCCCTGTGGCTGGCCCATGCAGGCTGGGCCTTTGCCAAGTCCCGCAAGCTGGCTCGCACCAAGAAGGCCCGCTCCGAAGAGCTGAAATCCGGTGCGGCCCACACCGTGCTGGTCGCCTATGGCAGCCAGACAGGTCTGGCCTCGGAACTGGCAGAAAAGACCGCCTCGGCCCTGACCGATGCCGGTGTGGCGGCGCGTGTCATCGCGCTCAGCGAACTGGACGCCGATACCCTGTCGGTTGCCCGCCGCATCCTGTTCATCGCCTCGACCACGGGCGAAGGCGATGCACCTGACAATGCTTCGGGCTTCCTGCGTCGGCATATGGGTCAGCCCATGGCCCTGTCGCATCTGTCCTATGCCGTACTGGCACTGGGTGACAGCAGCTATGAGCATTACTGCGCCTTTGGCCGCGCGCTGGACCACTGGCTGGCCGCCAGCAAGGCCAGCCCCATCTTCGAGCGGATCGAGGTCGATAATGGCCGCATCGAAGACATCCACCACTGGCAGCACCACCTGTCGGCCCTGACCGGCTCGACCACCGATCATGACTGGGCACCGCCCGCCTATGATCCGTGGATACTGGCCGAGCGCACCTTGATGAACCTCGGCAGCCCCGGCGGCGAGGCATGGCACTTACGCTTTACGCCCAAGGGCCACAGCCCGAACTGGCAGGCCGGAGACATTGCAGAAATAGTGATTCCGGTTGCAGGTGACGCCCCCGATCTGCACCGCGAGTATTCCATTGCCAGCCTGCCACAGGACGGCAGTCTGGAACTTTGCGTGCGTCTGGCCACCCTGCCCGATGGCGGCTTTGGGGCCGGTTCCGGCTGGATGATCCAAACCCTGAAAATGGGCGGCGAAGTGGAAATGCGGGTCCGCAGTAACCCCGCCTTCCGTCCGGTCTCACCGCAATCCACCGCGATCCTGATCGGCAACGGCACCGGCATTGCGGGGCTTCGCGCCCATCTGAAAACCCGCACCGGACAGGCCCCCACGTGGCTGCTGTACGGCGAACGCACTGAGGCACACGATGCCCTGTTCGACGTCGAGCTTCAGCAAATGCTGGCCGACAAGCGCCTGACCCGACTGGACCGCGCATGGTCGCGTGACGAAAGCGATGGCCGCTACGTCCAGCATCTGGTGTCGGAAAATGCCCGCGAGATCGTCCGCATGGTCGAAGAAGGGGCGACGATCTTTGTCTGCGGCAGTCTGGAAGGCATGTCGCAGGGCGTCCACGCGGCCCTCGAAGTGGCGCTGGGCGAGGACATACTGAATGGCCTAACCGACAGCGGCTATTACCGACGCGACGTCTATTAAGGCCTTAGACCTCGGACCAGCGCCGAAGCAGATTGTGATAAACGCCCGTTAGCTCGATCACAGCCTGATCTTTCGGACCACGCTCGATGTTCAGACGCTGGATCGCCACATCCATGCGGAACAGGCTCTCGCGGTCGGCATCGTCGCGGATCAGGCTCTGCAGCCACATGAAGCTGGATACCCGTGCGCCGCGCGTCACGGGCGTGACACGGTGCAGGCTTTTTGACGGATACAGCACCATGTCACCGGCGGGCAGTCTGACGCTCTGCTCGCCATACATCTCTTCGATCACCAGTTCGCCGCCGTCATAATCTTCCGGCTCGCTCAGAAACAGGGTGGCCGACAGGTCACTGCGGATACGCATATTGCCGCGCTGGCGAATGGCATTATCGACATGCAGACCAAAAGTGTCCCCGCCCTCGTAACGGTTGAACAGCGGCGGAAACAGGGTGTGCGGCAGGGCCGCCGACATGAACATCGGATGGGCATAGAGCGCCTGTGTCACCAGTGCCGACATCTCTTTCGCCTCGGCACAGTCTTCGGGCAGTTGCCGGTTCTGCTTGGCCGTCGCCGACTGGTGGCCAGAGGTCATATTGCCATCCGCCCACGGCCCCGCATCCAGAACCGAGCGCAAACGCGCCACTTCGTCCTTGGTGAAGACAGCAGGAATGTGCAGCAGCATGTCGGATCAATCCTAGGAAAGATGCAAATGACCCTGCCACCGCAAAGGTGAGAGGGCCATAAGTTTCGGTTTTCAAGACCGCGATCAGTAACGCAGGTTCAGCGTCAGCAAAGCCTGACGGCCCGGTGCCACATCGGCGTGGTGTACGCCGTTGGTGCGCATGATGTAGCGCTCGTCGCCGACATTCTTGACGTTCAGCGTCACCGACGCCGTATCATTGATGTCATAGGTGCCCATCAGGTCCACGCGGGTATATTCCGGCGCATAGACGCGGTTGTTACCACCACCGGCACCGCCCTGATTACCCCCCCACGACTTGGACACATAATAGACGCCGCCTCCGACAGTCAGCTTGGACAGCAGACGATAGGTGGTGAACAGGCTGGCCGAATGTTCCGGCGTATTGGCAAGGGACTCGCCAACCACGGTGCTGTTGTAAGCGCCCTTGGTCAGTTCGGAATCCATCCAGGTATAACCACCGAACACCTGCCACTTGTCGGTGATGTTACCGGCTGCCGACAGTTCGACACCCTTCACCTCGACCTCGCCCGCCTGTGCGTACACATTCGGTGCCGTCAGGATCTGGGCGTTTTCACGGGTCAGCTGGAAGGCAGCAATACCCAGAGACAGCTTCTGGTCAAACAGATTGGCCTTGGCCCCGATCTCGAAGCTCTCGGTTTCTTCCGGCTCCAGCAGACGGTCGGACAGATTGCCCGAACCAATGCCACTGCCGGTGTTCTGGTCACCTGCCGAAATGGTCGGCGGGGTCGAAGACGTAGACCACGAAGCATAGATGCTGGAGTTCTGCGTCGGCTTGTAAACCAGACCGGCCTGATAGTTTGTGAAGGTCCAGTCGCCCTGACGCGCTTCATAGGTGGTTTCACCACCGCCACGCGGCACAATGGCATCCACACCTTCAACCGAATAGTCATCGTAACGGATGCCCAGATTCAGGATCAGCTTGTCGGTCAGGTTGATCGCATCGAACGCATACAGGGCCAGAGTGTCGGTCGTGTTGCGGCTGACGGGTCCGCGCGTGATGGTGCCGGACCAGCTATCCGAAGTGTTCGGTGCATAAAGCGGCGTGCAATCCATGCCCGTCAGCGGTGCCGGACAGGCCGCGCCCGATGTCGTGACCACCGTATAGGAGGCGTTGCGGTTCTTTTCGCGCGACAGTTCCACACCGGCATTGAAGTTGTGGCGGATCGAACCGGTGTCAAAGCTGCCGGTCAGGTCGGTCACATTGGCAATGGTTTCAGCCGGATTCCAGCGCGACTTGGTCCCGCGCTTCATCCACCAGACGCCGTCCACATTGGCCACGCCACCATTGGTGACATTGCCGCCGTCGCCGGGATTGGTGACGACATAGTCGTTCAGGGTTTGCGAATAGCGGCTGACATTGCGGATACGCAGCGTGTCGCTGAAATCGTGGGTAAAGATGGCCGAGAAGGTATCGACCGTATTTTCCAGATAGTCGCGGTCCTTCAGGCCATAGAAGGCGTCGCGCGGCACATCCAGAATACCACTTTCGTCATCGCGCACATTGGTCTTAGTGAATAGCGGCAGGCCATAGTCCGGCATCTGGTTGGACGTCAGATGGTAATAGCTGGCCGTAAAGGTGGTGTCGGTGCCAAGGCCCGCCGCAAAGGCTGCGGCCACGCCCCACTTGTCGTAATCAACCGTATCACGGCCCGGCACGTCGCCTTGGGCACCCATGATGTTCAAACGCAGGGCCGCATTCTCGCCAACGCGATAATTGCCGTCCACCGTACCGCGCAGATAGCCGTCCGTTCCCGCACCGATCGAAGCGTTGGTAAAGGTGGTCAGGCGCGGCTGCTTGGTGGCCAGATTGATGCTGCCACCGCCCGAGCCACGGCCCGCATAGACCGCATCAGGACCCTTCACGACTTCTACCTGTTCAAGATTGAACAGTTCGCGCTGCTGGCCACCTGCATCACGCAGACCGTCGACAAAGATGTTGTTGCCCGAGGCCTGACCACGGATGACCGGACGGTCGGCCAGCGGCTGGCCACCTTCGCCTGCGCCCAGCGTGATGCCCGGCGAGTTGGCCAGAATATCCTGCAGCGACATGGCTGCCGTCTGCTCGATCACCTGTTGCGGAATCACGGTCACAGCGCGCGGCGTATCCACCAGCGGCGCAACGAACTTGTTACCCGACGGCTCGCGACGGGCCTTGTGACCGTTAACATCGATAGTACCGAGATTGGTGCTGTCCTGCGCTTCGGGCAGGGGCGCGATGTCTTCGGCCATGACGGGTGCTGCGGCCAGCACACCGGCGGCTCCGCCAGCCAGGAAAAGCGCCTTCAGTGCCAAGGCTCGGGTATCGGACATCGGGTTCAGCCCTTGATGTAAAAATGAGAAGCGCTTGCATATAGGCTGCGTCAGACTGTCGCAAGTCGAATGATAACCGTTCTCATTATCACGCTTAAAAGGTGTGCAAATTTGTCGCACCCGATCCGTTCTGCCCCCTTGACCGTTCCACTGTTACAGCATAGTGGAACACTCATGACGACACAGCCCTCACGCCCTGCCTCGACACCCGCCCCAAAGGACACCGCCCGCGCGGCCCTTCTGGAGGCCTTACTGTCCATGCAGTCGCCCGAGGAAATGGAGGCCTTTCTGGCCGACCTTTGCACACCGGCGGAGCTACGGGCCTTTACCGAGCGCTGGCAGGTGGCCCGTTTGCTGGACGGAGGCGGCAAGTCCTATCGCGAGATTGCCGCCGAAGCCGAGGCCAGCCCCACCACCGTTGTCCGCGTGGCCCGCTACCTGAAGGACATGCCGCATCAAGGCTATCGCATCGCCCTTGATCGCCTTTCGTCCGCTGACTGAATTCTACCCGAAAGAGTAACCCCATGAGCACCGCACAAGGTCGGCTCCGTATCGCCATTCAGAAATCCGGCCGTCTGGCCGACCGCTCGCTGGACCTCATCCGCGATGCGGGCCTGAAATGGGTCAAGGGTCACAACGAACTGCTTTACCGCGTCGAGAACTATCCCATCGACCTGATCCGCGTGCGCGATGACGACATCCCCACTTTCGTCGCCGATGGCGTGTGCGATCTGGGCATTGTCGGCGAGAACGTCCTCGAAGAAGGCCGTAATGGCGGCCCCAATGCCGAAGTGGTCATGCCGCTGGGCTTTGGCCGCTGCACGCTGAAACTGGCCACCTTGCCGGGCATCGACTGGCAGGGTCCGCAGTCGCTGCAAGGCCAGCGCATTGCCACCTCCTATCCCAATATCCTGAAGCGATATCTGGCGGGTGAAGGGGTCAAGGCCGATGTGGTGCTAATGCGCGGTGCCGTCGAGGTTGCCCCGCGCATGAAGCTGGCGACCGGTATCTGCGATCTGGTTTCGACCGGTGCCACGCTGGAAGCCAACGGCCTCGTGGCCCGCGACACCGTGTTTGAATCGCAGGCCGTCCTGATCAAGTCACCCACACCGCCCGAGGCGGAACTGGCCGATCTGCTGGACAGCATCATGGAGCGCATGAGCGGCGTTATCGCCTCCTCGGGTGCGAAATATGTGATGATGAACGCCCCGCGTGCCGCACTGGACGACATCATCGCCATCCTGCCGGGGGCTGGATCGCCCACGATTATGCCGCTGGCGGGTCGTGATGATGCCGTGGCGCTTCACGCCGTGTGTCAGGAAGCTGTATTCTGGGAAACGCTGGAAAAGCTGAAGGCCGTCGGGGCCTCGGCCATCCTTGTCCTGCCCATTGAGAAGATGATGTGATGAAGACGTTTGAATGGTCCCAACTGGATGCCGCCCAAAAGCGCGAGGCACTGGCCCGTCCGGCCAACCGCGTCGCCGCCGATGTGACGGATGTGGTGCGCCAGATCATGGATGACGTCGCCGCACGCGGTGGTGCCGCCGTAACCGACTGGTGCCTCAAGCTGGACGGTGCCCCGCCGCGTCGCATCGTGATCAATATCGAGACGCTGAACGCCGCCCGCGATCTGCTGGCCCCTGCCGATACCCGCGCGATCCGCATGGCCGCCGAGAATATCCGCGTCTTCCATCAGGCGACCAAGCCGTCGGATACAGACCTGATCGAAACCACCAAAGGCGTGCGCTCCAAGCTGGCATGGCGCGCTATCAAGACGGCAGGCATCTATGTTCCGGGTGGCACCGCCCCCCTGTTCTCGTCCCTGTTGATGCAGGCCATCCCGGCGCAGGTGGCCGGTGTGGCCACCCGCATCGTCGTGACCCCGCCCTCCAAGGATGGAGGCGTCCACCCCGCCATGATTATTGCTGCCGCCGAGGCGGGCCTTGAGGCCATCTGGGCCATGGGCGGCGCACAGGCCATCGCCGCCATGACCTATGGCGTCGAACTGGCAGATGGCATCATTCCGCGCTGCGACAAGCTGTTCGGGCCGGGCAATGCCTATGTGGCCGAGGCCAAAAAACAGGCCGCTGCCCTGCCTTCCGGTCCAGCCATCGACATGCCCGCCGGTCCGTCCGAACTGATGGTGGTGGCCGATAGCGCCGCCGATCCGATCATCGCCGCCGCCGACCTTCTGGGTCAGGCCGAACACGATACCGACGCACAGGTCATTCTGGTCGCCACATCCAAATCCGCCCTCAACGCCATTATCGAAGAGGTCGAAGACCAGATCACCACCCTGCCCCGCGCAGAGATTGCCCGCGCCTCGCTGGCCAATGCCCGCGGCATCCTTGCCCGTGACCGCGAGGCGATACTGGAGGCCATCAACCTCTACGCCCCCGAACACCTTGCCCTGCAAACCGAGGATGCCGGTGATCTGGTAGACGGGATCGAAGCTGCCGGTGCCATTTTCGTCGGTGCATGGGCCGCAGAAACCCTCGGCGATTACGCCGCCGGTCCCAGCCACGTCCTGCCCACTGATGGCAGCGCCCGCGCCCTTGGCGGTATCACCACCGCCAGCTTCATGACCTCGATGTCGGTGCAATATGTCAACGAGGAAGGCGCATACACCCTTGCCCCCGTGGCCGCACGCCTTGCCCGTCTCGAAGGGTTGGAAGCCCACGCCCGCGCCGCAGATTACAGGTGTGAAGAATGAGCCTGCCCGCCCCCTTTCCTCCGCTCGTCTCGGGTGCCGAGGGTCTGGACACCTATCCGGCCAGTCCTGCGGCTCTGGCGGCACGCATGGCCGATATCTATGGCGTCGATCCCGAGCAGGTCCTGCCTGTTCGCGGCCTGACCCACGCGCTGGAACTGGTGTGGCGCCTGGCGGCCCGTGACGGTGGCTCGGTCGAGGCCCCCAAGGCCGAGCCTTACTTGCGCCTGTCGGCCATCTATCCAGCCAAGGGCGATGCAATGGCCGTTATCGCGCGCGCCGTCGGATCACTTGAGGCCATCACCGAAATGGCTGCCCGCGTCGCTCCCTCCCTGCTAGTGGTGGACGAGGGCATGATCGAGTTTTCCGAGGCCACCTCGGCCGTCACGGTCATTAAAGACACACCCAACCTCGTCGTGCTGCGCAGTCTGTCACTGGCCCATGGTCTGGCCGGTGCGCGTGTCGGGGCCGCCATTGCCCAACCGCAAATCCTCGCCCGCCTTGAAAGCGTGCTGGAACCCTATGCCCTGCCCGCCCCGCTGGTGAAGCTGGCGCAGCAGGTGCTGGACCCGTCGCGGATGCTGGAAAGCCATGAGCGTATCGCCACGGTCCGCCGTGAACGCGAACGCCTCGTGCGCGAGCTGTCGCGCCTCATGCCCGTCGATAACGGCATCGGCCCGATCATCATCGCCCGACCCGCCGATATCGACAGCGCTCTGGCCGCGTTGAAAACATACGGCATCAGTGCCGATGTGTCCGAAGAGCGCCTGCGCCTTCCGGTCGCGCTCAAGCCCGAAGTCAATGACCGCCTTCTGGCAGCCTTTGGACTGATGCCCTCCAGCGCCCGCCCTGCCCGCACCGGTCAGTCGGTACGCGACACCAAGGAAACCCGTATCGTCTGCGCGGTAAACCTTGATGAAACAGGGCCAGTCAAAATCGAAACCGGCGTCGGCTTCTTTGACCACATGCTCGAACAGATCGCCGCTCACGGTGGCTTCTCGCTGCGTCTCAAATGCGAGGGCGATCTGCACACCGATCCGCACCACACCATCGAGGACAGCGCCATTGCTCTGGGTCAGGCCCTGAAACAGGCACTGGGCGAGCGCAAGGGCATCCAGCGTTACGGCTTTGTCCTGCCGATGGACGAAGCCAATGCGGTTGTTTCCATCGACCTGTCGGGCCGTCCCTTCCCTGTTTTCGAAGGCACGTTCGATACGCCCTATCTGGGTGACTATCGCACCGACATGACCGCCCACGTCTTCCGTTCCATGGCCGAACACCTCGGTGCCGCCGTCCACATCAAGGTCACCGGCACCGACGACCACCACAAGACCGAGGCCTGCTATAAGGGCTTTGGCCGCGCGCTGCGTCAGGCCATCAAGGTCGAAGGCGACGCCATTCCCTCGACCAAGGGTGTGCTATAGCCATGAATGTCACCCTGATCGGTTATGGCGCAGGTAATATCGCCTCGGTGCGGTTCGCGCTTGAGCGTCTGGGAGCGCGGGTGCGTGTGACAGATGACCCTGCCGACATCCCCGAGGCCGAGCGTGTCATCCTGCCGGGCGTAGGGGCGGCAGGTTATGCCATGAAGCAGCTATCGGCGCTGGGTCTGATCGAGCCTCTGCGAGCTTTCGAGCGCCCGTTGCTCGGTGTCTGCCTAGGCCAGCAACTGCTGTTCGAAACCTCCGACGAAGACGGCGGGGCCGATATGCTGGGCCTGATCGACGGTCGCGTCACCCCCGTCATTCCCGGCCCTTCGCGCCCCTCGCCCCATATGGGCTGGAGCCGCCTGAACATCCGTCGCGACGATCCGCTAATGGAGGGCGTGAAGGCTGGTGAATGGGTTTATTTCGTTCACAGCTTCGTCTGCCCCGATGGCAATGCCACCGTCGCCTATGCCGATTACGGCCAGACCGTCCCCGCTGTCGTCAACAGCGCCAACCGCTGGGGCTGCCAGTTTCACCCCGAACGCTCGACCAAGACCGGTGCCCGTATCTTGAAAAACTTCCTCGAGTTGCCCGCATGATCATCTATCCCGCCATCGACCTGAAAGACGGTTTTGCGGTGCGCCTGATGCACGGCGATTTCGATCAGGTCACCCGTTACGACGACAATCCTGCCAGCCGCCTTGCCAGTTTTGCTGCCGAGGGCGCGCAATGGGTCCATATCGTCGATCTGGACGGGGCCAAGGCCGGTGCCGCCCGCCAGTATGAACTGGTTGGAGAGATGGCCAGCGCCGTGGACATCAATATTCAGTGCGGCGGTGGTGTACGCACCGAAGATGATATCAAGCGTCTTCTGGATGCCGGTGTCAGTCGCGTCGTGGTCGGCTCTTTGGCCGTCACCCAGTCGGATCAGGTTCTGGCCTGGCTGGACCAGTTCGGCCCCGAAGCCATCACGCTCGCCCTTGATGTCAAATACGAGGACGATATTCCCGTGCCTGCCCTCAAGGGCTGGACCCAGTCAGCCGGTGTCGATCTCTGGACCGTGCTAGACCGCTATCCGTCCGAGTATCTGCGCCACGTCCTGATGACCGATGTCAGCCGAGACGGAGCCCTGACCGGTGCCAATCTTGACCTACTGACCGAGGCCCTGCGCCGTCGACCCGAACTGAAAATTCAGGCCTCAGGCGGTGTCGCCTCGCTTGACGATCTGACCAGAGCCAAGGCGATCGGTTGCGACGGAGCCATTACCGGTCGCGCCATCTATGAGGGCCACTTTACCGTCGCCCAAGCCCTGAAAGCGGTTGCATGACCGCACGCAGAATAATCCCCTGCCTCGACGTAAAAGACGGCCGCGTCGTTAAAGGCGTCCGCTTTGAGGGCCACGTCGATATGGGCGATGCCGCCGAACTGGCCGCCCGCTATCGTGACGAGGGCGCGGACGAGTTGGTCTTTTACGACATCACCGCCAGTCCCGAAGGCCGCACGCTGGATTATTCATGGGTGCAGGACATTGCCCGCCTGTTGGATATTCCCTTCTGCGTCGCGGGCGGTATCCGCACCGTCGAACAGGCCTCGCGCTGCCTCGACCACGGGGCTGACAAGGTATCGATCAACTCTCCGGCGCTGGAGCGCCCCGAACTGATCACCGAGATGGCGCGGGTACTGGGTCGCCAGTGCGTTGTTGTCGGCGTGGACAGCGCCTTTCAGGACGGCGAGTGGAAGGTCCACAAATACACCGGCGATCCCGATGCCCGCCAAGGTGCCGGCAAGCGAACGCTGGACTGGATTCTGGAAGCCCAAAGTCTTGGGGCCGGAGAGATCGTGCTGAACTGTATCGATCAGGACGGCGTGCGCAAAGGCTATGATATCAGCCAGCTTTCAGCCGTACGCGAGCGCCTGACCATCCCGTTGGTAGCCTCTGGTGGAGCCGGTGCCATGGAGCATTTCCTCAGCGCCTTCCAAGAGGCCGATGTTTCGGGTGCTTTGGCCGCCAGCGTCTTCCACTCGGGGGCCATCGCCATTCCCGACCTGAAAACCTATCTGGACGCCAACGGCATAGAGGTGCGGATATGACCGCCATCATCACCGATTTCGACATCAAGAGCATCGACTTTGCCAAGGGCGGCGGTCTGATCCCCGCCATCGTTCAAGATGCCGATACGCTTCAGGTCCTGACCCTTGCCTATATGGACGAGGCGGCCCTAGCCGAGACACTGGAAAGAGGTCAGGCCACCTTCTTTTCACGGTCGCGCGGCGGTCGCTGGCGCAAGGGTGAAACCTCGGGCGACTTCCTCAATGTAGTATCCGTCACGCCCGACTGCGACGCTGATGCGGTCGTGGTCAAGGTGCGCCCTGTCGGCAATGCCTGCCACCTGAACCGCACATCCTGCTTTGGCGATGAAGTCGCCCCCGGTGTCGGGCAACTGGCGAAACTGGAACGCACGATTGCCGTCCGTGCCGCCGCCGATCCACAAGAAAGCTGGACCGCCCGCCTGATGCAGCAAGGCATCAAACGCATCGCCCAAAAGGTTGGCGAAGAAGGCGTTGAAACCGCGCTTGCTGCTGTTGACGGACCCGACGAGGAAGTGGCCAGCGAAACTGCGGATTTAATCTACCACCTGCTGGTCCTGCTTCAGGCGCGCAGCATGAAACTTAAGGATGTCATCGACGTTCTGAAATCGCGTGAAAAATAACCCTTCGGGGTAACGAACTGTCATACACGCAGCGGTAACATGGCTGTGCTTTGCTTTTTATAGTGACGCTGAATATTCCAACCGCCCTGCGAACGCCCCGTTCGTCCTTGGAGAGACACACAATGTCGCGATTCATCCGCCCTGTACTGGCCGCTTGCCTGGTCCTCGCACCGGTAGCGACCGTTCAGGCTCAGGATTGGCGTGGCACGCCGGTTTTCGGTCAAACCCGACTGAGCGGCGGCTTTACACCCGACCCTTATACCGTCCAAATCACCGCTGGCGGCACCAATGATGCCGGGGAACTGGGTGGCGGACGCTGCACCGGTATGATCGGCAATAATCCGGACTATGCGCTGCGTTATTCGGCGACCGACATGCCGCTCTATATTCGCACCACTTCGGACTCTGACACCACGCTAGTCGTGCGTGATCCGCAAGGTTCGTGGCAGTGCGACGACGATACCAACGGCCTGAACCCGGAACTGTCCTTCCCGCGCCCGCAATCCGGCACCTATCACATCTGGGTCGGCACCTATGGCAATGAACGCGCCCGCGCCACGCTGGAAATCTCGGAACTCTCGGATTCAGGTACCTATGCTTCGGGTGGCCAGATCGATCTGAGCCTTGATTCCAATTTTGGCGGCGTGACCCTGCGCAGCGGTTTCCGTCCCGATCCGCACAATATCGAGATCGTTGCCGGTGGCAGCGTGCCAATTTCCTCGGTGGATGATAGCTGTCCCGGTTCGGTGTCCTCGGCACCGGACTATTCGGTGACCTATACCGGCAACCGCAGCGCTCCACTTGTTTTCACCTTCGTCAGTGATGATGACGCCGTGCTGCTCATTAACGGCCCGGATGGTGAATGGACCTGTGACGACGACAGCGACGGCAATCTGGATCCGCGTGTTACCTATCGCCGCGCCCAGACCGGCACATACGACATCTGGGTCGGCACCGTTGGTGGACAGATGGCCAGAGGCACCCTGTCGGTTTCAGAAATCAACTAGGCTTCTATCTTTCAAAAAAAATATGCGCCTCGCATCACTAAGATGCGGGGCGTTTTTCTTTCCCGTCCATATTATCGATCAATCAAAGTTCACGGATGCGTGAACTGAATCCGCACACTGCGCGTTAGTCAGTCTCCACAACCTTTGGGAGGAGCTCAAAATGCGTAAGATTGTACTGGCTGCTATTTCCGTTGCCGCAATGACCGGTCTGGCCGCGTGCCAGAATGCCGCTGAAAAAGAAGCAGACGCCAAAGCGGATGCTGTAGAGGCTCAGGCTGATGTGGCTGTGACTCAGCTGGAAAATCAGGCTGACGCCGCCGCATCAAACGCCACCCAGGAATCGCTGGATGCTCAGGCTGATGCTGTGGGTGAAGCCGCTGAGAAAAAAGCTGACGCCATCCGCGATAGCGCAAAGGACGCTCCGTCAACCCCCAGCCACTAATCTGATGTGATCTGGGAAAACCCCGCTGGCACTGTCAGCGGGGTTCTTCTTTTAGACTTACCAAGTCTATTGTGACGCTCCCCGGGTTTGATGGAGTATTTGCGTGCTGTTTGATGTCCCCCAACCACCGCAATCTCCGTCTCCTGAACTCACCCGCCTCGCAGACGTCGTTGTCACAGCTGCCCGTCTGAGCCCGCCTATAGCCCAGCTCACTTTTGACAATACTACGCTCCATAGCGAGGATCTGACCGCCACGTCGCGAATAGATCAGGCTCTGCGCCAGATCCCAGCCGTTACCCTTTTCCGGCGCGCAGACAGTCTGGCGGCCAACCCGACCACCCAAGGCCTGTCTCTTCGCGCCATTGCCCCCACAGGAGCCGGTCGCGCCTTGGTGACGCTGGATGGAGTGCCGATCAATGATCCCTTTGGCGGCTGGATCATCTGGGGTCAGATCACGCCCGAAAGCCTTGAGGCCATTGATGTCATGCGCGGCGCAGGCTCCGGCCCCTATGGCGCGGGTGCCCTGACGGGCACGATTGCCTTACGCGAAAGCGACCGTCCTCAGGGCATAGCCGACCTGTCGGTGGCCAGCCGTGGTGGATTGCGCGCCGCCGCCAACACCCGATTTGAGCATGGCCGTTTTGGGCTGACCGTGTCCGGTAACCACGAAACCAGCGACGGCTATGTGCCCGTACGCGGCCCCGATGCCGGTGCCGCCGATGTGCCGATGGACCTGAAGCTTGAAAGCCTGTCCGGTCGTCTGGACTATGCTGTCGGTGACGAAACCCGCTTGTCGCTGCGGGCCGCCAGCTGGGAAGAAGACCGTGGATCGGGCCTTGGCCGCAACCGTGCCAATGCGTCGGGAAACAGCGTTTCGGCAACCTTGTCCAAACAGGCCACCCAAGGACCATCCTGGCGCATCCAGTTGTGGGAGAACCACAGCAACCTGCTCAACACTTCCGGTGCCGTCTCGGCCGACCGCACCACCGTCACCCCCGCCAATGAACAATACCGCACCCCAGCCCGCGGTCGCGGGGCCAATGTCGCGCTTCGCAACACGCTGGACCTGAACGGCCTGCTGGAATGGGAGGTTGGTCTTGATGCCCGTTTTAACGAGGGCCAGACGCAGGAAATGTTCCGCTATATGGGCGGCATCTTTACGCGCGGGCGCATGGCGGGCGGCGAAACCTCGGTCATTGGCGGCTATGTCGATGCCTCATGGCATAATGGCCCGTGGATCGTAGCCGGTGGCCTGCGTCTCGATGAGTGGAAGAATGAAAACGGCTTCCGATTTGAAAATGACCTACAATCAGGGGCCATCACGCTTGATGAAACCGACCCTGCCCGCAGCGACAAGGTCGTCAGCGCCCGCTTGGGTATTCGCCGCGCCTTGGGGGCCGATAGCTGGCTGCGCGCCTCGGCCTATTCCGGTTTTCGCCCTGCCACCCTCAACGAGCTTCACCGCCCGTTCCGCGTCGGTAACGACCTGACCGAAGCCAATGCGGGACTGATACCGGAAACCCTGCAAGGCTTCGAAATGGAGTGGGGCCATAGGGGCGAACGCCACAGCCTGTCGGCCACCCTGTTCCGCAATATGATCGACGACGTGGTGGTCAATGTCACCCTTGCCGAGGGTCCGGGCACCTTCCCGCGTGCGGGCTTTGTGCCGGCGGGCGGCGTGTTGCGCCAGCGCCAGAATGCCGGATCGGTATCGGCCACAGGTCTGGAACTGGCAGGCCGTTATGAGGCCAGCGACACGCTTGGCCTCAAGGCCGCACTGGCATGGACGGATGCCGAAATGGACGGCGGTATGCTGGCCCCGCAACTGACCGGCCTTCGTCCCGCACAGGCCCCCAAATGGAGCGCCAATATCGGGGCGGACTGGCAGATAACACCCAGCCTCTCCTTGTCGGCCAATGCCCGTTATGAATCCGCCCGCTTCGACGATGATCTGAACAGCCGCACCCTCAAGTCCGCATGGACCATCGACACCCGCGCCCAGTGGCAGGTCTTGTCCCATGCCGCCCTGTGGATCGCCGCCGACAACCTGCTGGACGAGGATATCGAGACTGCGATGACCGGCACCGGTATTGCCGGATATACCGCCCCGCGCACGGTACGGGCCGGTGTGCGCCTGACCTATTAGGGCATAAAAATAGCCCCGCAGCCGAAGCTGCGGGGCCAAGGATCATAAGCCCAGACGGCTTAACGGTTACGGATGAAGGTGCGGATGTCGTTTGACAATTTACGCAGATCATCCTCGCGGACGTACATCATGTGTCCGGATTCATAGTAGTGCCACTCGATACGGCCATCGGTCGGGAAGCCCGGACGGTTCAGCGAGTATTCCGCACCGAAGAACGGCGTGGCCATATCGTAATAGCCCTGACCCACAAAGACACGCAGGGCGCTGTTCTCGCGCAGGGCCTTACCGATGTAAGGCGCGACGTTCAGATACTCGGCACCACCGCGCCCGGCTGAGGGGAGAGTCCAGTCCCAGCTACGCGTGCCGCCGATCGAGGAATAGACCACGTCCGGCGAGTATTTCAGTGTCTCGCGCACCCAGCTGTTCATCGCCGCCGTATAGGCACCATCGATGCCGTAGAAGCTCGGGTCATTGTCCGGACGCTCGCCGCCATTGTCGTAATCAACGCCGGTATAGCGGGTGTCCAGACGACCAACAGACAGGCCACGGTCACGCAACAGCTCTTTATAGAAACGGCTGGGCGACAGGCGCAGATTGACCTGATCGAGATAGGTTTCCGAAATGCCGGTATAACGCGCCAGTTGCGGCAGGATGGCTGCACGCTCCTGAGCCGTCAGGTCATTACCCTTCAGCAGGGCCGAAGCATACGGACCAATGGCAAAGGCGCGGGCCTCGGCCGCAAAGGCTTCCACCGTCGCCGGACGGTTCGGCACCTTGTTGTGGTACCAGGCCGTCGCCGCATAGGTCGGCAGGTTAGTGACAAAGCCCAGTTCATTGCCCTGAACATTGGCGGCCTGACTGAAGTCCAGGATCGACGAGATCAGCAGGATGCCGTTGATCGACACATCCGTATAGGTGCCTTCCAACTCATTGATGACCGCCGCCGAACGGGTGGTGCCATAGCTTTCACCGCCGATAAATTTTGGCGCGTTCCAGCGGCCATGCTCATTCAGCCACAGACGGATGAAGTCGGCCATCGACTTGGCGTCCTGCGTCACGCCCCAGTATTTGGCCGGATCAGTATCGCCCAGAGCGCGGCTAAAGCCCGTACCAACCGGATCGATGAAGACGATGTCGGTGACATCCAGCAGCGACTCGGTATTGTCGATCATCGGGAACGGGGCGGCACCGTCATCGCGGGCATCCGACGGCACAACCACGCGCTTGGGACCAAAGGCACCCATCTGCAGCCACAGCGAACCCGAACCCGGACCACCATTCCACAGGAAGGTCACCGGACGGTTCGGATCGGTCGGACCTTCCTTGATGTAGCTATAGGAGGTGATGGCCGCCAGCGGCTTGCCGTCCTTGTCCTTCAGATAGGTCTCGCCCGCAATGGCGCGATAGGCAATGCGCTGCCCGCCAAACACGCCCGTATGGCGGGTGGTCGAAACCACTGGCGGCGGAATATTATGCGAAGGGCGTTCACGCGAAGCGGCTCCCTCGCTGCGCGCGTCGCCCGAAGCCTGACTTTGGCCTTGAGCCATTGTTGGCCCCGCCAGCAACAATGCCGACACGGCGGCAATAACCAGTTTCTTCAAGTTGAAGCCCCTCATACACATCCGCACTCCCCTCGAGCGCGTGGTGCCTAAGGCAGCACCATAGTGAAATGTGGCGGCAATCCAGCCCGAATGTAAACCAGCGATATAACGAAAGGGTCAGATAAAATCCGTCTAATCTCGCAAGGTTCGCCGAAGATTATCCAAAAAGGGAGGCAAATCTCCAAGGTGCGCAGAGCACCTGATCCAGACGCTTGAAAATAGCTCTTTGTCAGAACTGCTGTGTCGGAATGTCTGGAGAATAGGAAATGGTGGACGCGACAGGGATTGAACCTGTGACCCCTACGATGTCAACGTAGTGCTCTCCCGCTGAGCTACGCGTCCGCCTTTTCTGCGGCCCGTCCAAGTTGCCTTGGTGGGCGGGAAGGCCGGTCGTATAGCCCGCCTTTTCTGGTTCCGGCAAGAGGTTTTTTCAACCTTTTCCGTTATTTTTCAAATCACGCCGCAATCATACGATCAACCTCGTCCACCAGGTCTTTCAAATGCACCGGTTTGGCCAGCACCTTGGCCTGTGGCGAGGCCTGGGCCGCCGTCAGCGCCACTGCGGCAAAACCGCTGATGAACATGATCTTCATGCCCGGATCGCGGGTACTGGCGGTGCGGGCCACCTCGATACCATCCGCTCCCGGCATAACAATATCGGTCAGCAACAGATCAAAGCCATGCGCTTCCAGCGCATCGATAGCATCGTCACCATTTTCGCAATCGATCACATCGTGACCGGCCCGCTCAAGCGCCCGCTTAAGAAAGCCGCGCAGAGAAGAATCGTCTTCGGCCAGAAGAATTCGCGCCATGAGTGGTTCCGGTTGCCCGTTGAATCAGTTGCAAGACTTCCGTCTAACACTGACCTGTAAACCGCGCATGAAAGAAACGGCAAAGGCGACGTAAAGCATCAAACATTGTATGTCGCCCTATGGCCTTCAACTCGTCCCCTGTAGTCGATACCGATCCGGATGCGCCGCATGTGGCGTTCGAGATCAGACAGGCCCGTCCCCCCGCTGCATCCGGCCTAATTTTCGCCTCGCCCCATTCCGGCAACTTCTATCCTGCCGACATGGATTGCGCGGCCGACAGGGCAACAGTCCGCAGCGTCGAGGATGCGGCCATGGACCAGTTGATTGCCAGCGGCCCCGATCATGGCGCGACCCTGCTGATCGCCCGATACGGTCGGGCCTATGTCGATCTGAATCGCGCCGAAACCGATCTCGATCCCGCCCTTATCGGTGACTGCCCGTCACTAGAGCCATCCCCCAAGACATTGGCGGGCTATGGTGTGCTGCACCGTCTGGCTGGTGACAGGCAGCCCCTCTACCAGAGACGACTGACGTTGGCAGAAGCCAATGGGCGACTTGATCGCGTCTATCGCCCCTACCATGACGCCCTAGCCGGACTGATGACACAGGCGAAAGACCAGTACGGACAGGCTCTCCTGATCGACTGGCACTCCATGCCCCAAAGAGCCACCGGCGCAAATGGTCCCGACATTATTCTGGGTGACCGCCACGGCACCAGTTGCGACGTGTTCTGGACCCGCACACTACGCGCCTTGTGCGAGGCGCAGCGCTGGCGTGTCGGTTTGAACCGTCCCTATGCGGGCGGTTATGCCACCCAGAAATGGGGCCACCCCGAAGAAGGGCTTCACGCCCTGCAAATCGAGGTCAATCGCCGCCTATATTGGGATGAGATCAACCACCAGCCCGCTATCGGCTGGAAACGCTGCCATAGCGCATTGAAACGGGTGATTGCCGAGCTAGGCCACATCCACGCCCAGCGCCTTGGCCGCGAGTAACCGACCTTAGCTTGACTGAAAATAAAAAAAAGCCGCGCCAGAACCGGCGCGGCTATAAAAGTCTATAGGGAGGAAACGCCCAGGAAGGGCGAGACGCTCAAAAGCGTCGAAAAACAACCTAGGTTGCAGTGCACAAAATATCAAGCCTCGGATTCACGGCTTTGTTTCACACCCTGTTTCAAACCCTGTAATAATTGAGCGAATTCGTTACATTCCGACGTTATTCAGTTCAATTTCGCAGCCGCACTCGACCAAGGTCTAGTGTCGCTCCAGCAGGCGACGGGCCGCGCGAACGGCACGGGCCGATGGCGATGCCGACTGTCGCCACAATAACAGGCTGGTCACCAGAATGACCGCCAGCAACAACCACACCGATCCAAACATCCAGACCGCCGCTGCAAGGGCGAAATAATAGCCCCGCTCGCCCCGGTTAAATGAAGACAGCGCCGGATTGAGCACCTTGCCCACGGCTACCCCATACGAAGCACGATCGGCTTCTTCATGCACTTCGGGAGCCGCTCCGATCAGGGCCACCGTATAGTTCAGCTGTCGCAGTGCCCAGATGAAGTCCAGAAGCCCGCGGGCCAGACACAACAGGATCAGGGCCAGCTTGGCTTCCATCACCTTGATGGTCGTCACTTCAGCGCCAAGAGCAGCGATGTTGCGCAAAGCAACATCCCCGCCAAACAACACCCCTGCAACCGCCGCAATCAGCAGCAGGTTGGTTGAGGCAAAGAACGAAGCCGACGAGATTGTGTGTCCCATCAACTGGGCATCCACCAGACGCATCTGGCGGTTGGTCATCGCCGCCATCCAGCTATGGCGAACGGTCAGCATATCGGTATTCAAGGTACCGCTGCGGCGCGACATCAGCCCCAACAGCGGGTCATAGCCCAGCCAGGCCACAAGAAAGACGACAAGAGCGACCCAATCCAGAACCGACATCGACCTCAAAGCCTCCCGATTACCATTGCCCCACACACAACCAGGCCGTGACGCTTGCCGTCAGCCCGCGCAGAGCTTATCACGCCCGCCAACATCTTTCGCATCTGCAATAGAGCACAAATATGAACATCGACGCCATTCCGGTTGGTAAGGACGCCCCGTGGGACGTTAACGCCATCATCGAAATCTCGGCTGGCGGCACGCCGGTCAAGTACGAGATGGACAAGGAATCGGGCGCTCTGTACGTCGACCGCTTCTTGTCGACCCCGATGATCTATCCGGCCAACTACGGCTTCATCCCGCACACCCTGTCGGATGATGGTGATCCCTGCGACGTTCTGGTCCTGACCCCGTATCCGGTTGTTCCGGGCAGCGTCCTGCGCTCGCGTCCGATTGGCGTGCTGATCATGACCGACGAAGCCGGTGGCGACGAGAAGATCCTGTGCGTGCCGGTCGACAAGATGAGCCCGTTCTATTCGGACATCAAATCCTACGAGCAACTGCCGGCCATCCAACTGCAGCAGATCGAGCATTTCTTCACCCGCTACAAGGATCTGGAGAAGGGCAAGTTCGTCAAGATCGACCGTTGGGGATCGGCCGAAGAAGCTGCCAACCTGATCGTTGCCGGTCAGGCTGCGCATCAGGCCAAGCTGGCCGCCAAGTAAAACGGGCACAGGTTAATCGATATAAGGGCGCTGCGGATCACCGTAGCGCCCTTTTTCTTGGCGCACTGCCGTCATCGCGCTAAGGCAGACAGACCTTAAGGAGTGTTGCCGCCATGATGACCGCCATCTTTGTTTTCGTGAAATGCGAACTGGGCTTTGCCAATGATGTGGCGGCCGATCTGGTCGATAATGTGCAATATATCAGCGAGGTCTATTCGATCTCGGGCGACCATGACCTGCTGGCCAAGTTCCACCTTCCCAAGGACATGGATATTGGCACCTTCGTGACCAAACAGGTTCAGACCCGCCCGAACATCCGCGACACCTATACGGTCATCACCTTCTCGCCCTTCGTACCCACGAAGGGGTGATCACACGGATTGATCTAGACCGTAGCCAATCAAAACCCATGTGATAACGTCGATCCCGAAGATGGCCCGAAGAGGCCATACCGAAGGGGAAACGTGCCTATGAGTGATCTCGAAGCTTTCCGCCTCGAAGTGCGGAACTGGCTGGAAACCAATTGCCCCGCCGAGGTGCGCGGGCCGATCGAATCCGAAAACGACATGATCTGGGGTGGCCGCAGCGCCACCTTTAAAACGCCCGCCCACAAGGCGTGGATGGACGCCATGGGGGCCAAGGGCTGGACCGCCCCCGAATGGCCCGCCGAATATGGTGGCGGTGGCCTCAGCCGCGAACAGGCCAAGGTGCTGTCTTCGGAACTGCGCCGTATCAAGGCGCAACCGGCCCTGAACAGCTTTGGCATCTGGATGCTGGGTCCGGCGCTTCTGGCCTTCGGCACCGAAGAACAGAAAAAGAAATTCCTGCCCCAGATTGTGCGCGGCGAAATCCGCTGGTGTCAGGGCTATTCCGAACCCGGTTCAGGTTCGGACCTCGCCTCGCTGCAAACCCGCGCCGAAGACAAGGGCGACCACTGGATCGTCAACGGCCAGAAGATCTGGACCTCCTATGCCGACAAGGCAGACTGGATATTCTGTCTGGTTCGCACCGATCCGTCGAGCAAGCACAAAGGAATCAGCTTTGTCCTGTTCGACATGGAAACGCCGGGTGTCTCGACACGCCCCATCACGTTGATTTCCGGTAAGTCACCCTTCTGCGAAACCTTCTTCGACAATGTGCGCGTCGAGAAAGAAAATCTGGTCGGCGAACTGAACCGTGGCTGGGACGTCGCCAAATACCTTCTGGCCCACGAACGCACCATGATCGGGGCCATGGGCGAAGGCATGGGCCGCCCACTGGGCGAGGTAGCCCGCGACAGCCTCGGCACCGATGATCAAGGCAGGATTGAAGATGCCATGCTGCGCGCCCGCATCGCCGAATGGGATGTGGATGCCGCCGCCTTCAAACTGGCCATGGACAGCGCCGTTGACCGCATGAAGGCCGGTCAGGCCCATCCGGCGCTGGCCTCGGTGCTGAAATATTACGGCTCGGAACTGAACAAGCGCAAATACGAGTTGTTGATGGCCGCTGGCGGCATCGACGCACTGGAATGGGAGAGCGAGCGCTCGCACGAGGGTGAAACCGCCCGCAGCTGGCTACGCACCAAGGCCAACTCCATCGAGGGCGGCACCACCGAGGTGCAGCTCAACATCATCGCCAAACACCTTCTGAACCTGCCGGGAGCCTGATCCATGCCTTTGATCCTGACAGACGAACAGGTGATGCTGAAAGATGCCGTGGACGGCTTCCTCAGCGAGCACGCCCCGATCAAACATTTGCGCCAGTTGCGCGACAGCCACGATGCTGACGGCCTCTCTCGCACCCTGTGGCAGCAGTTCGGCGAAATGGGCTTTGCCGGTGTGCTGATTGACGAAGAGCATGGCGGCTCGGGCCTTGGAGCCGTCGAGGCGGGTGTGATCGCCGAAAGCCTTGGCCGCACCCTGACGCCCTCGCCTTTCTTTGGCAGCGCAGTCCTGTCGGCCAATATTTTGCAGAACGCCGGATCGGATGACCAGAAATTCTGGCTGTCCAAGATCGCGGCGGGCGAGGCGATTGTCTCTCTGGCCGTCGATGAAGGGGCCAAACACGCCCCGCACCGCATCGAAACCCGCGCGGAACGCAGCGGTAACGGCTTCAAGCTGAACGGGGCCAAGGCGCTGGTGCTGGACGGCCATGTGGCCGATGCCCTGATTGTTGCGGCCCAGACCGATGAAGGTTTGAGCCTGTTCCTTGTCGATCCCAAAACAGACGGGATCAGCATCGAGCGCACCGTCATGGTCGATGCCCATAATGCCGCCCGCATCACCTTCAAAGACGTTGAGGTCGATGCCGACGCCCTGATCGGCGAGGTCGGCACGGGCCAGCCGGTGCTGGACAAGGCGCTTTCTCTTGGCCGCGCCTGTGCCGCAGCGGGCCTGAACGGTGCGGGCGACCAAGCCTTTGCCATCACGCTCGACTATCTGAAAACCCGCCAGCAGTTCGGCAAGCTGATCGGTGAGTTTCAAGCCCTGCAACACCGCGCCGCCCATCTCTATACCGAGCTGGAACTGGCCAAGGCCGCAACGCTCGGGGCCTTGCAAGCCCTTGACGAGGGCAAGGAAACCGCTGGCCTGTCTGCCTCGGTGGCCAAGGCCAAGGCCGGCCGCGTGGCCGAACTGGCCGTGCAAGAAGGGGTGCAGATGCACGGCGGCGTTGGCATGACCGACGAATTCGACATCGGCCTTTATATGAAACGGGTCAGGGTGCTGAACGAAACTCTCGGCGATAGCCACTTCCACGCCGAGCAACTGGCCAAGGCTCGACGCTACTAGGCGGCACTTGCCAAGGCACGGCGTCTCGGGAGAAGTTGAGGCATGGTAAAGCTCCCTGCCCCGGCATCTTCCGAAACGCGCTCTGTTCGTGGACGTCGTGCCTATCCGCCTGTCAGCAATGCACAGATCAAGGGGTTTACCGATATCCGCCTGTCTGCGGATACCGCCGAGGAGGCCCTGCAACAAGCCGCCGACCGGTTGTCATTACCGCGCGCCAACTGGGCCTCGGAACGGTTCGACATTCTGGCCCTGTCAGGGGGCGCGGCAGGTGGAGCCTTTGGCGCAGGGGCCCTGTGCGGCTGGACCAAGAGCGGCCACCGCCCCCGGTTCGCCCTTGTCACCGGCGTCAGCACCGGAGCCCTGATTGCGCCGCTGGCCTTTCTGGGCGCGGCCTATGATGAAAAGCTGCGCGATGCCTATACGGGCGGCCATGCCCGATCCCTGCTGGACCCGCGCCGCCTCGCCCCTGTCCTGAGCGGCGGCCTGTTAAGGGCAGAGGCCCTAGAGGCCCTGATCACGCCCTTTGTGGACATGGAACTGATCGAGGCCATTGCCCGCGAACATGAACGCGGACGCCGACTGCTGGTGGCCACCACCGATCTCGACAGCCAGTCAGCCTGTATCTGGGATATGGGTGCCATCGCCAGCCATGGCGGCGAAAAAGCCCTGCGCCTGTTCAAGGATATTCTGGTGGCCTCGGCCAGCCTGCCTGTGGTCTTTTCGCCCCGCCTGATCGATGTAGAGGTGGACGGCCAAACCTATCAGGAAATGCATGTGGACGGGGGCCTTGCCTCGCCCCTGTTCCTGATGCCCGAAAGCCTGCTGCGCTGGCAGAAGCTGGGCAAACGGCTGAAAGGCGGGCGTGTGCATGTGATCATCAATACGGTGCTGGACCCGGCCCCCAAGACGACAGCGCCCAACATGGCCACCGTCACCACCCGCAGCTTCGATGCCATGTTGCGGTTTTCCTACCGTCAGGCGCTCAGCACGGCGGTCACCCTGTGTGCCGCACGCGGCCTGCCGCTGCGAACGGCTTCGATCCCCCGCCTGCCGGACGGGGTGAACCTGATGAATTTCGACACTGCCGCCATGCAGTCCCTGTTCGAAACCGGACAGGGCATGGCCCTGAACGGCAGCCTGTGGAGCACGGCCGTCCCCCCTCAAGGGTTGGAGCGTATTCTCGACGCCCTCTCCGCCTCGAAATAAGGCTTAGTCTTCTTTTTTAGCCTCGGCAGCCGCTTTAGCCGCCATCTTGGCCAGCACACGACCACGGCCCTTGGACAGGGCATGGATTACACCACGGAAGGTCGCCACCTCCTGCTCGGTAAAGCTGGCACGGCCCAGCATGACGCGCAGGTTCTGGCTCATGGAGCGTTTCTTCTCGGGCGGGTGGAAGAAGCCGCCATTATCCAGCTCGGCTTCGAGATGCTCGTACATGCCCATCAACAGCGCATTGGAGGCAGGTGGCTCGGCCTCGCGGAAGCATGGGGGTGGTGCATCCAGAATAAGGGTGCGCCACTCATAGGCATTGATAGCCACAGCCTGCGCCAGATTGAGAGATTGGTGACGCGGATCGATTGGAATGGTGGTGATGCCTGCACACAGTGCGATATCGCCCGTTTCCAGACCCGCCCTTTCCCCGCCAAACAAAAGGCCGCATTTCAGGCCCGAAGCGGTCTCGTCATAAAGGATGCGGGCGCTTTCACGCGGTGTGCGTACCGGCTGACGCGTCTCGCGCGGGCGAGCCGTTGTCGCAAACACCACATTCAGGTCGGCAATGGCGTCCGCCACGGTATCGAATACCTTGATCCCCTCCAGCACCCAGTCAGCACCGGACGCGGTCGCCCATGCCCGTTCCTGTGGCCAGCCATCGCGCGGATTGACCAGACGTAATTCCGACAGACCGAAATTGGCCATGACACGGGCCACCGAGCCGATGTTATCGGCCAGTTGCGATCGATCCAGGATGACGACGGGAGGGGTGATTGCGCTCATGGCCGCCTCTTTAAACGCGAAGACCGCCCCTGCGAAGGCAGGAGCGGTCCATTTACGACGATTGGAGACGATTTAGTCTTCGCCCACCAGAGCGATCCACGGATCGACACTGCCCGCTTCAACCTCGGCCACCTTGACAGCTGGCCAACCCACCAATGCCGTACCCGACACATTCCATGCCGCCACGGTAAAGTCGCGCACCTGTTCTGCACCGGCGGCCAAACGGGTATTCACAAACTCGACGCCGCGCGGATCGGTGCCATTGAACGCGCCCTGCTTCTCCATACGGTAGAAGGGAATGACGGTACCCAAAGTGGTATTCAGCATACCCACCGTGCGGGCCTTAAGGTCAAAGCCCTCGACATTCATCGGAGCCATAGCCGCACGCACCGTCGCGGGGTTCAGATTGCGTGACGTATAGGCCCCTTCAAACGTGCCGTGTGTGCGGCGTGAAGTCGTAAATCCTTCCGGATTGGTCTCACCGCCCCAGCCATTAAAGTGAATGGTCGTGTGGTGCGGCTGCGAGGCATCCCCCAGATAATGGCTAAGAACACCGATATCGCGCAGGATCAACTGCTCGCGGCGCAGACGATCGGCACGATACCATTCGCGCTTGGCCAGATCGGTTTCGCGCGCTTCGGCTGCATTCAGCACGCGCCAATAGGCAAAGTCGCGTTCCAGATTTTGCCATGCATCCATAATGGCATAGGGCAGATAACCGGCCTTATCGACATCCAGCCCAACCTTGGTCAGTGCGGCATCATATTCGGACTTGAGACGCGGCAACTGGTCCATCGTCATACCGCGATGATCCATTACACGGCCTTCGTCATCCATATCGATAAAGTGTGCGGTGTCACGTTCGCGGTCGTGCGGTTGGCCCGCCCCCTTCCAGCGATCAGGTTCACGCGAATACTCGCCCACATCCGAAGCCGCCCCCGGCGAGCGCAGGAAGGCAGGCAAATGGTCCGGTAGAGCCTGCATGGCGGTTACGCCGATAACGCGGTGGCCCGAAGCCCCCCACGCCACAACCTGAGCAGCAGGCACCGTCACCAGCATCAACGCTGCGGCAGAAATCATCAGGGGCTTGATGGATCGCTTCATGGCGAACTCCGGTGGATAGGGTCAAATCGTGTGCCGATTTATCCCATTCGGACAAAGCCCGCCACCAATGCCCTCAAAACCTTTGTAGGCACGCTCGATTTCAGGTCGTTAAAGAAACATCTACGCGGGACTATTTGCACCCATAAACGGAAATCTTCGCAATAAAGTTTTCACAACGCCGTGATCAGAAATGTTTTTTAAGTTAATAACCACTAAAAGATTAGCAACATCATCTAATACTGTATTCAATAATACACTCTATTCTGAACATAAATGCGAGTATGCTGTGGCAATGCCTGCCGCAATTGCGCCACGCCTAGCCATCATCTTATTTGACGCAATTTTGCCATATTCTATCGTCAAAAGCTCTCCCGCCGGTGGGCGTTGGTGCCGGTGCTGCTCATGTGAATTAGATGCTGAATACGGTCGCCGCTCTGGCCGCCCTATGGGCCCTGTCGTTCGCCTCTTCCAGCGGACCTGTCCCTTACGAGGCTGTTGTTGCAAACGAAATCGCAGCCGCATCCCTCGCAGCCAAAGTCGACACCGAAGCCGTCGCCGCCGATAAAATCGCGGCCCTGAGCGACGAACAGCAAGCCCATATGCTCGAAGAGGCCGACTGGCGCGCCTCGGCCCGCCTCTACCACGCCGGTGGTGGTGGTGCGACCGGTAACGATTCGTTGGGATGCCGTCCGATTGCCATGCGCACCGTTGCCACCGATCCGCGCGTCATTCCGCGCCGTACCCGCCTGTTTATTCGCGAGACGGTTGGCCTAGAAATGGCCGACGGCACCAAGCACGATGGCTATTGGTATGCCTCGGACACAGGCGGTGCCATCCGCGGTGCCAAAATCGACCTGTTTACCGGCCATGGTCGTGGTTCAATGCGACCCGCCATGCCGCTGAATATGAAAACCCTGACGGTTGTAGATGCCGGTGATTTCGAAGGCTGCCCACCCGCTTGGGAAACGGCCTCGAGCTAATCGAAGCTCCATACAAAAAAAGGCCGCCGGAACGATCCGGCGGCCTTTTTTGTTTGCCCGAAATGGCTCTTTACGGGCGCTTCTTCAATTCATCGCGGATTTCCACCAGCAAGGCCTCGGTAGGCGTCGGTGCCGCCGGAGCTGCTTCTTGTGTGCGACGCAGCTTGTTCACCAGTTTCACCATCATGAAGATGACGAAAGCCACAATGATGAACTGGATACAGGTATTGATGAAGGCACCATATTCGATCACCGCCGGATCACCGGTCGGGTTCGTCGGATTGACCGGCAGGGTGTATTTCAGCGCTGCAAAGTCCACCCCGCCAATCAACCAGCCAATTGGAGGCATAACGATCTGATCGACCAGGCTGGTCACGATCTTGCCGAACGCGCCACCAATAATCACACCGACCGCCAGATCTACGACGTTACCGCGTGCGATGAATTCCTTGAATTCGCTGCTAAGGCTCATTGAAATGCTCCGTTAGGGGGTGCGGCACTACCGCACCAGAATCTGTTCACCCCCTATAGGGAAGATCAGGCGTCACCAGAAGCGTTCAGACGCACACGCAGTTCCTTGCCGCTTTTGAAAAAGGGCACCGCCTTGGCGGGCACTTCGACGGTTTCACCAGTGCGCGGATTGCGCCCCGAACGTGCCGGGCGGCTACGAACCGAGAAAGCGCCAAAACCGCGAAGCTCAACCCGACCGCCCTCTGACAGGGCGCTGGTCATTTGCCCAAGAATGACATTCACCACGCGTTCGACTTCGGCATGGGTGAGATGGAGATTCTCAGCCGCCAGCTTCTCGATCAGTTCGGACTTGATCATACAGGCCCCCGTATGTGTCTCGTCTGGCGCATTCGCCAGCCTCGGAACACCACCTAAACACCTGATGACTTTGGAAGAAAGAGGAAAATTGCGTCTCAAAGAACGATTTTCTGCGATTAGGCCGAAATCAGCCCCCTGAAATGTAACCCAAAGAAAAGGGCAGCCGGATTGCTCCGACCGCCCTCATGATTTCCGAACCATGGCCCTGCGGGCCACAGCACAGGACGCTTTAAGGACTTAGTCCTTCGAGGCATTCTTCAGGGCTGCGCCCAGAATGTCGCCCAGCGAAGCGCCCGAGTCCGACGAACCGAACTGCTCGATGGCTTCTTGCTCGTCCTTCATTTCGAGTGCCTTGACCGACACCGAAACGCGGCGGGTAGCCTTGTCAACGGTGGTGATCATGGCGTCGATACGATCGCCGACATTGAAGCGTTCCGGACGTTGCTCGTTACGGTCGCGCGACAGATCCGACTTGCGGATGAAGGCGGTGACCAGAGCGTCGTCTTCACCGAACTTGACTTCGATGCCGCCGGTTTCGATCGCCGAAACGGTGACGGTGATCTGTTGGCCACGCTTGTAGACGTCGCCTTCCATCGGGTCAGCGCCCAGTTGCTTGACGCCCAGCGAGACGCGTTCTTTCTCGATGTCGACGTCCAGAACCTTGGCCTTGATGACCTCGCCCTTACGGTAGCGCTGGATGGCTTCTTCGCCCGACACGTTCCAGTCCAGGTCCGACAGGTGGACCATGCCGTCGATGTCGTTGTCCAGACCGATGAACAGGCCGAACTCGGTGGCGTTCTTGACTTCGCCTTCGACGGTCGAACCGACTGGGTGAGCTTCAACGAAAGCTTCCCACGGGTTGGCTTGAGCTTGCTTCAGGCCCAGCGAGATACGGCGCTTGGCGCTGTCGACGTCCAGAACGATGACGTCCACTTCTTGCGAGGTGGAGACGATCTTGCCCGGGTGGACGTTCTTCTTGGTCCAGGACATTTCCGAAACGTGGACCAGACCTTCAACACCGGCTTCCAGCTCAACGAATGCGCCGTAGTCGGTGATGTTGGTGATGCGACCGGTGTACTTGGCACCGACCGGGTACTTGGCTTCCACGCCGTCCCACGGGTCCGACTGCAGTTGCTTCATGCCCAGCGAGATACGTTGGGTGTCCGGGTTGATCTTGACGATCTGGACCTTGACGGTGTCGCCAACAGCCAGGACTTGCGACGGATGCGACACGCGCTTCCACGACATGTCGGTGACGTGCAGCAGGCCGTCGATGCCGCCCAGGTCAACGAACGCACCGTAGTCGGTGATGTTCTTGACAACGCCTTCACGGATTTCACCCTCGGCCAGCTGACCAACCAGCTCGGTGCGCTGTTCAGCGCGGGCTTCTTCCAGGATCGCACGACGCGAGACAACGATGTTGCCGCGCGGACGGTCCATCTTCAGGATGGCGAACGGTTGTTCTTTGCCCATCAGCGGGGTGACGTCGCGAACCGGACGGATGTCGACTTGCGAACCCGGCAGGAAGGCCGAAGCACCGCCCAGATCGACAGTGAAACCACCCTTGACGCGGCCGACGATAGCACCGTTGACCGGCTGACCTTCGGCGAAGACGGCTTCCAGACGGGTCCAGGCTTCTTCGCGGCGAGCCTTGTCGCGGCTGATGACGGCTTCACCCAGAGCGTTTTCAACGCGTTCCAGGTAAACTTCGACGTTGTCGCCGACCTTCGGCAGGACAGCGCCTTCGCCTTGGCCGAATTCGCGCATGGCGATACGGCCTTCGGTCTTCAGGCCGACGTCGATGATGACGATGTCTTTTTCGATGCCGACAACGCGACCGTGAACGACTTGGCCTTCGCCAAGGTCGCGGCCTTGCAGTTGTTCGTCGAGCAGAGCGGCGAAATCATCGCGGGTGGGGTTAAAGGTTTCGGTCATATGACTCTTGGGGTTGATGGGAAGGGTCTTTGCGAACGGCCGCAAGCAGCCGGTCACGAAGGGGGTGAAACTTCAGATTTTCGGTAGGTCGGACGATACGAGGCGCACGCAAGCGCGGCTTGAACTCACCCGTAACGCCCACAGCCGACGAGGATCAGCACGTTGAAATTGCTATAGAACTGCGGTCCCGATCCGGCGGGCCTGTCCTGGACAGGCGGGCCGTGATGATCAGACGCCGTGCTTAGCGCGTGCCGTCTCGACGATACGGCGGGCCGCATCGAAGGCGGCTTCTATACCCATTTCAGTCGTATCCAGCAAGATAGCGTCGTCCGCTTGAATCATCGGTGCAGAATCGCGACCGGCATCACGGGCATCGCGTTTGCGGATATCGGCCAGCATTTCTTCGAACGAAATCAGTATCCCGCGCGCATTCAATTGTTTCCAGCGGCGCTCGGCCCGCACTTCGGCAGAGGCTGTCACAAAGAGTTTCGCCACCGCATCGGGCGCAATCACCGTACCGATGTCGCGACCGTCCAGCACTGCACCACCGTCTTGGGCGGCAAAGTCCTGTTGCAGCTTCAGCAGCGCCTCGCGCACAGCCTTGTGGCCCGCCACACGACTGGCCGCTTCTCCGGCCTCACCTGTGGTCAGGCGTGCATCTTCCGACAGGCCTTCGGCTTTCAGATTACGCGCGACTTCACCGGCCACTGCCTCGTCGGCCAGATCACCACCGGCATCCAGCACGCCCATTCCCACAGCACGATACAGCAGACCCGTATCCAGATACGGCAGGCCATAATGATCGGCCAGACGCGAAGCGATCGTGCCCTTGCCGGATGCAGCAGGACCATCAACGGCGATGACGAAGGACTGGGACAGGGCGCTACTTTCTTGTCAGGCTCTGGAGCACAGAATACAGACAGATCACTGCCAATCCTGCCGCCAGCAAAATCGAGAGCCCGAAAAAGCCGTTTAGGGCCCAAAATACAAGAGGGTTCTCGCGAACATCGATGTCCGGACCACGCCGGTTCCTGATCCAGCCCTGCTCCAGTATCTGGAAAAGCCCGCGAACGCCCTGGAAAACACACCATGAGAGAAGGCCGCCTGCCAGCAAGCCGCTGACGGCCTTCTTCCATTTCATACCCGAGCGTTCCGGCAAGTCATTCACGGTCTTGTCGACAGAAACCCGTTCACCCGATCCTGGCCCCTAGACCGTTCATCAACGACACAAAACCGGGGAAGGACGTCGCAATCATTTCCGGATCACGCACGGCCACCGGATGTTCGGCGGCAAGACCCAGAACCAGATGGCTCATGGCGATGCGGTGATCGTGCGCGGTATCCACCGTGGCACCGCCCTTGACCGGCCCGCCCGTGACAATAAAGCCTTCGGGCTCTTCCTCAACTTGAACACCGCAAGCGCGCAGGCCAGCCGTCATAAGGGCGATACGGTCACTTTCCTTCACGCGCATCTCGCCAATGCCGCGCATCACCGTCTGCCCCTCGGCAAAGGCCGCCGTCGCGGCAAGAATCGGATATTCGTCGATCATGGCTGCCGCACGCATTTCCGGTACCACAATACCTTTCAGCTGCGAATAACGGGCCGTCACATCGCCCACCTCTTCGCCACCTGCCATACGGCGGTTCGAGATCGTGATGTCGGCTCCCATATCGACCCAAGTATCAAACAGGGCGGCCCGAAGCGGGTTCAGCATCACGCCTTCGACCGTCACGTCCGAGCCCGGCACAATCAGTGCTGCCGCCAGCGGGAAGGCTGCAGACGACGGATCGCCCGGCACCGAAACCTTGGTGCCATAAAGGGTTTGACCGCCTTCCAGCGAAATCACCCAGCCTTCGCCCACTTCCTGCACATCGACCTCGGCCCCGAAGGCGGTCAGCATGCGCTCGGTATGGTCGCGGCTTTTTTCGGGTTCGATGATGCGGGTCGTGCCCTCGGCATTCAAACCGGCCAGCAAAATGGCCGACTTCACCTGCGCCGAGGCCACCGGCTGCTCGAATTCGATCGCCGACAACTGGTCACCTTTGACCACCACCGGCAAGCGGTCTTCGTTCTGCTTCCATTCGAAGCGTGCGCCCATAGAGGCCAGCGGCCCCGTCACGCGTTTCATCGGACGCTTGCGCAGCGAAATATCGCCATCGAAGGTGACTTCAACCGGATAACCGGCCACCGCCCCCATCAAAAGACGTACGCCGGTTCCGGCATTGCCGCAGTCAATCTTATCGAACGGCGACTGCAGACGGCCCTTGCCCGTCACCTTCCAGTGACCTTGACCGATTTTTTCGACCTTGGCCCCCAGGGCCGCCATAGCCCGCGCTGTCGCCAGAATATCATCGCCTTCCAACAGGCCGTCGATCTCGGTCATCCCTTCGGCCATAGCGCCAAAGATGAGACTTCTGTGAGAGATAGACTTATCTCCGGGAGCCTTCACCGTCCCCTTCAGGGCATGGCTTGAGGACGCAATAAAGGTCTTGGATTCGCTCACCCGGCTACTCGGCTCCGATTATATCTGGAAAACAGGACGCAGGCGCGTCACATAAAGGCTTTTGACAGTGGGCTCTTCGGGTGGCAAGGGAGCCGACCGATTTCCCGATTTTCAACTCCACTCCCGCCGAAGGTTTCATCCGTGGCTAATCCTGAACTGGGCCAAAAGCAGCTCTGCCCGAACTGCCAGGCCAAATTCTACGACCTGAACCGTCGTCCGGCGCGCTGCCCCAAGTGCGAGACCGAATTCGACCCGATGGAAGAGGCTCTTAAGAGCCGCCGCGTCCGTCGTGGTGCCGGCTATGCCGCCGACGAAGACGAAAACGAAGATCAGGTCGCCGACAAGTCGGTAGACGCTGACGAAGAAGAAGAGGACGATGGCGAGGCTTCTACGCCCGAGATCGATCAGGAAGGCCACGAGCCGATCCTGACGCCGGACGACGACGACGCCGATCCTGTCGACGACGACGCTGGCCTTAACACCACCGATGGCGACGACGACGACGTTCTCGACGAAGATGACGACTCCGTGCCGTTCATCGAGGACGAAGACGACGATGGTCTGGACGAAGAACTGACCAAGCCGTCGCTCGACGACGAGTAAAAACAAGGTTCTGAAAACTAAGCGGAAAAAAGTTTTCAGAACCGCTTGACCTTCCGGTCGGAACTCCCTAGTTTCCGCCACCTCGACGGGCAATAAACCCGAAGGGACCGACCGGAAGGTTCGGGGCTTTAGCTCAGTTGGTAGAGCGCTTGCATGGCATGCAAGAGGTCAGCGGTTCGACCCCGCTAAGCTCCACCATAAACCCCTCGCTGGAACACAGCGGGGGTTTTCCATTTTTATGAAAGCCCTGTTTCAAGGTTTTCACCCGACCGAAGAGGTTCGGGGCTTTAGCTCAGTTGGTAGAGCGCTTGCATGGCATGCAAGAGGTCAGCGGTTCGACCCCGCTAAGCTCCACCATCAAAGGCCCTGCGGACATCCGCAGGGCCTTTGTCTATCTGGCGCCGCGATCGACTAGAGTGCCCCCTTCCCGACGATTCGCCGATTACCCTTCATGTCCCGACAAAAACCTTCCAACGTCGTTCGCTTCCGCCCGCGTAACAGCCCGCCACCGCGTCGCCCCAAGCCCCCCAAGGGACCGCTGGCAATCGGACTGATCCTGCTGGCTCTGGCAGCAATCTGGCTGGTGTCGCAATACGGTGAAAGGGTCGGCTTGCCCGAACAGGCCGTCACCGCAGCGCAGCAGATTGGGCGCACCCTCTCGCCCGCCATGGCACCGCCACCCGCCAATATCAAACTGGCCCGCACGGCCGATTTTACCTGCCGCGTCGATCGGGTGAATGATGGCGACACTATGCGCTGCAAGGATGGCAAGCGCATTCGCTTGCACGGTATCTCCGCCCGAGAGCGTGACGAAACCTGCTCGCAGGGCCACCCCTGCCCTGCTGCCTCGGCGCGCGCCTCGACCGATACCCTGAAAGGGTTGGTCAGCGGCAAAACCCTGTCCTGCCGCAATATCGGTCAAAGCTATGAGCGCATCACCGCCATCTGCTGGACCCCCGACTATACCGAGGTGAACTGCGCCATGGTTGCCAGCGGCACCGCCGCCCTGTGGCCCCGCTTCCACCGCGAATTCCCCATCTGTCAGGCCACACCCGAAGTCCTTAAGGACGCTTGATCCAGATCAGATTTACAGACACAGCTTCGCCCTTTCGTCCCTGCGGCTGCCTTTTGGCCACATATTGCTGTAAAACGCAGGCCATATTCTTGATTAAAGGCTGACTGTTGTGAGCACCATCACCGCCCAAACTGCCGAAGGCAGCAACACCAAGGCCATCGTACCGGTCTCGATGACCCGCTATGATGCCGACTTCCAGGGCTTTGCGGATGCACTGGGCGCATCCTTCGCGCGTTACGGCTTTGCCGTTGTGTCTGATCACGGTCTTGACCAAGCTGTCATCGACGCCGCCATCGCCGACGCCAAGGCCTTCTTTGCACTCGATGAAGAGACCAAGCGCCAATACCATCAGGCCGGCACCGGCGGCGCTCGCGGCCTGACCCCGTTCGGCGTGGAAACCGCCAAGGGCGCTTCTGTACGCGACCTGAAAGAGTTCTGGCACACCGGCCGCGAACTGCCGGAAGGTCACGCCTATAAAAAATACATGCGCGACAATGTCTGGCCGACCGAGGTGCCGACCTTCAAGGACAATGTCTATGGCATGTTCTCTGCTCTGGACGAGCTGGGCCGCCGCATCCTCAAGGCCATTGCCCGCTATCTGAAGCTGGACGACGACTATTTCGAGGACAAGGTTCAGTTGGGCAACTCGATCCTGCGCCTCTTACACTATCCGCCGCTTCCGGCTGATGCCGAAGGGGTGCGTGCCGGTGCCCACGAAGACATCAACGTCATCACACTTTTGCTGGGAGCCGAAGAAGCGGGTCTGCAACTGAAGGACTCGGACGGCGAATGGCTGGACATAGCGCCGCCTCCGGGCGCGCTGGTCATCAATATCGGTGACATGCTGCAACGTCTGGTCAACCACGTCCTGCCGTCAACGACCCACCGCGTGGTCAATCCGGCACCGGAACGTCGCGGCTTTGCACGCTACTCGACGCCGTTCTTCCTGCACTTCAATCCGGACTTCCCGATCGAGACCCTGCCGTCGACGATTACCGAAGAAAACCCGGACCGTTATGCCGGCAAGACCATTCTGGCCGAGGACTTCCTCACCGAGCGTCTGCGCGAGATCAAGCTGATCTAAGCGATCCCAGCACAATCAAAACGAAAAGGGCCGGACGATCAATCGTCCGGCCCTTCTTGTATCCGATGCGCCCTCGCCTTAGCGGGCAATACGCAAACGCGTGATGTCGCGACCAATTTGCTTAAAGGCTTCCTTCAGGTCCGCTCCACTCGCGGCATCAAAGAAGTTTTCATTTGGATCAGTCGCACAGAAATACATGACCTCGTATGCCGTATCGATGGCTCCAGAAGGCCTGTTATTGCTGCCGAGATTGAATGCGACGGAATAGACCACGATGCCCTGCTTCTTCATAGCCTGACAGGTTTCGTAGGCCTGCGTAAAAGCATTGCCGTTACTGGCATTGCAATTGATCTTGTGATTGTTCGAGCCCGAACCCTCCGACAAAGCATCACGCGCAATCACCCCCTCACAGAAGGGGATGTTGAACTCGCCATCTGTCATCAGGATTACCGCCTTAACCGTCTCCTGCGGGTTATTCGGCAAGGGGCTCACACCATTGATCGAGCCAAAATTAGGAGAAATAGCATACCAAGCCATCTCGGTTCCGACTTGGCCCGCCGTCGAACCCCCAGCGGTCAAACGGTTCACAGCACCATTCAAGTCAGCCACAGAGTTGGTCAGCGGTAAAAACGGCTCACTCGGGCAGGTATTGTCGATATAAACACGGCCCAGATAGTTATCCTTGCCAGGTGCCCTATCGGACGGTGCATTGCGCCCTCTGACCCGTTCGCTGACGCAGGTGCTGGAGGGATGACGCCACGTCCTGCCATTCATATTGGTGAAGATACGTGTCGCACAGCCATCCCGACCGCATGTCAGAGTCCCATTCCCTGAAAACGAGGCGGTCGTCGAGGCATCGCTGGATACAGTAAACCGATTATCGTCTAAAATTCTAACTTCGGTGCCGTAATATCGAGAATTTCTCGGATCATCCTGAGTTGTGTTGATATTCACATTGGATGTTCCAGAGATGCGAACCAACTCACGATCTACAAGTTGGTGATTATCGGCTGTGACCACCATATCGCAGTCACGGGTGATACATTTTTGGATATTACCGCGGGTGGTAGAAAGATTGGTATTACTGCCAACGCCACTCAACTTGAATGTCGATGCAGTGACACTTCCTATAGTATGAATCTGATCATTAATGCCTGACTGGCTTCTAAAGCCGGTCGCATAAACTCTATCGCCATTTTGAAAGCCGTGATTGGATAAAGTGAATACTTTGGTCGTGTTATTAACCGAGTCCACACGGCGCGAAGCTTCAAGTCGTGTGGCCGACGTAATCGTCTTATTACCAACCAGCGCACCCCGCATCGCCGAAGCGCGCGCTTCATCTCCCATATTCACACCGGCCGCGTAGGGGATCAGAGCCACCTTGGTCGTAAAGGGATCCTGATTTCCTTGAACAACAATACTGATCAACTCCTTGGCCGCGTCTTTCAGAGCGGGCATGTAGTTGACCGGAGTACTCATCGAACCGGTAACATCCAGCGCAATCGCCACTTCCACATTGCGAGAGGCACGCAGCACGTTGGATGACGCCCCCATCGGTAGATAGTCGTCAAACAACTGGCCATAGGGCGGCAGGAAGACATTGGCGATGATGGTCTTGACCTGAACGGTCGCGGTGGCCTGAACCTCGGTTCTGTTATTCACGGTAAAGCTGGCGACATCACCGGGATTGGTCAGAAAATAGTTCGGCATATTGGCTTTGAGCGAGGCCATGCCGACCTTCTGCACCTCGGCATTGGTCGTAGCGTTTGAACGGGCCGCAGCCAGCGTTGCGGCATCCAGTGCATCCTGAAGCTCGCTCTTCACCTTGGCGGCATTGTGCAGATCGATAGCGCCAGCCGAGATCATCAGCAGCACAGGCAGGGCAATACCTGCAATCATCGCCACATTGCCTTGTTGCGAACGTGTAAATCGTTGCAACAAATGCACAAGACGACCTGTGAAGCTGTTCATTATAATCTCCGGCACCGGGTTTCCATTCGGTCGAACAGCCTAAAATGCACGATAAATGGGTTATAGACGATCAACAGGAAGGGTTAACGCCACGGTTGTACCTGCCCTTCCCGCTTCACAATGGCCCTAGCGGCCAATAACACACTGGTTCAAGCCCTGCGCCCGCACCTGTCCAGCATTGGCCTCGATACGCGCCGTGCGCCGACGCACATAGGGACCGGGAGATGCCGCATTATAGCGGCGCGGACTGGGCAGTACCGCGATCAACCGCGCCGCCTCACGACGATCCAGATTTTTGGCGCTTTTACCGAACCAGTGCTGTGCCGCCGCCTCTGCACCGTATACGCCCGGCGCGAACTCGGCGACGTTCAGATACATTTCCATGATCCGCTTCTTGCCCCAACCGAACTCGATCAGCACCGTATAGCCCGCCTCCAGACCTTTGCGGACATAGGAGCGGCCCGGCCACAGGAAGACATTCTTGGCCGTCTGCTGGGAAATGGTTGAGCCACCGCGCATCTTGGACGAGCCCCGCGCCTCGGCCCGCTCATTGGCTTTCATTGCCTTCTGAATAGCCTCGAAATCAAAGCCGTTATGCGAACAGAAGCGCGCATCTTCGGCCGCAATCGCTGCCGTCACCAGATAAGGAGACAGGTCATCCAGCGAGCGCCAGCGGTAGTCCAACCCGCTCCCCTTGATGGCCTGCTCGATCATCAGGACGGTCGGCGGGGGCGGCACAAAACGGAACAGGGCCACCTGAAGAAACGGAAAGGCCAGAATAAACAGAAACAGCTTCAACAGCGGTCGCCGCTTGCGATTATCCGACTTTGCCATCTGGCCCCCGCCTAGAATTTAGAAGCTGTGCACACCGGCATGGCCGTCTTCATCGGCCCATGCCATGCGCGCACCACCGGCACTGACAGCCAGAGCCGTGATCGCCGCACCCTTGTCCTTTTTGATAAAGTCCAGACCACGACCTGCCGGATCGGCCCACCAGACACGACCGTCTTCCAGACCCGCCACCAGACGCCCCTGCGCGTTGGACGCCGCCACATGGGCGATCAGGGTCGTCTCGTCATAGCCGATCTCGATGGCTTCGCGCCCCATCGGACCGTTAGAGCCAATGAACGGCCACAGCACTACGCCTTGTGCACCCGAAGTGGCCAGCATCTGGCCCTTGGACAGGAAGGCAAAGCTCTTGATCTTGGACGGATAGCCGCCCATGCGCATATTGCGCTGGTCTTTCAAACGCCAGCCATGAAGCTGGTTGTCCTGCATCGCGGTGACCACAAAGGCCCCGTCCGGCGAGAAGGCCACCGACAGGTGCGAACCTGCCCATTGCAGCTTCACCGGTTGCTGCTGCTCGATGCGTGCATACCACAGCCACGCCCCGCCATAGGTCGAGGTGGCGATACGGCGCCCCTTGGGATCAAAGGCCACGCCCGAAACCGTGCGCTCGTGCTGGAAGTCGCGTCGGAATACCGGATCCTTGGTGTCGATCACCGACAAGGTGCGACCCGACGAAAACGCGATCAGACCGCTGTCAGAGCTGGCCGCAATCGAATCGATCCAGCCCTTGCCCTCGGCCAGAACCATGGCCTCGCCCACGCGGCTCCAGACGACCTTGCCGTCATCGCCGCCGGTGACAATGCCTTCGCCCGACGGGTGGACACAGGCGCACAGGATGGCCCCATCATGCACTTCATTGCGTGCGCCGTCCTCGAACCGCACCGAGCCATCTCCCAGCGCAAACACAGCCTGTGTCTTGTCGAACAGGGCGGCGGTGATCTGGGCGTCGAAGGTAAAGTTCATCAGGGGGCTCGGGTCGTCTGGAATGGGTGCAAACAGTCTTGTCTCTGCTCATAGCCGTGGCGGGCAGACGCTTCTATAGGAAAGGCGAAAAGGGAGTTGCACGATGGCAATTGTTCTCGTCTCCGGCTTCATGGCCGATGAAACCTTGTGGGATGACCTTGTTGACCCTCTGACCGACTATGGCCCTGTTCTGCCCTTTGCTCTGCGCGAGGGGGATACGATCGAAACCATGGCCGAAGCGATCATTCCTCACCTGCCGGAACGGTTTCATATCGTTGGTTTTTCCATGGGCGGCTATGTAGCCCGCGAGATTGTCAGACGGCTGCCCGAGCAGATCGAAAGCCTGATCCTGATTGCCACCTCGGCGCGAGGCGATACCGAAGAGATGATCCGCCAGCGGCGTTCGGCGTTGAAATCGCCGCCCGAACGTTTCAAGGGCCTGAGCCGCCCCGCCATCCAGTCATCCCTGCATCCGGCCATGCGCGATGATGCCGACATGCTGGCCCGTGTGCGCGATATGGGCGTGGCACTGGGTGGTCATGTGTTTCACCGCCAGTCCTCTATGGCTCGCGATGGCGATCTGGACCGCCTGTCCGACATTACCGCCCCCACCCTGATTATTGCCGCCGACACCGATGATCTGCGCAGCCCCGCCGAGGCTCAGGAACTGGTGGGCGGCATTACAGGCGCATCCTTGGTCACCATCCCCAACAGCGGCCACATGATCCCGCTGGAACAGCCGGATGCATTGGCCCGTGTCATGACAGGCTGGCTGGAAACCCTCTGAGAGCAAAAATGGCCACTGTCTCGAGACAGTGACCATTGCAATATGGGTAAATAGGCCGCTTACAAACGATCCAACCCTCTAAGGCGTTCGATCATCAGCGCCGGTTTGGCATAGGCTTCCTGAAGCTCGGCGCTCCAGTAGTTCAGAGCCTCCAGCGGCACAAGCTGGCCGCTGACCGCGCAAACGACATGGTCGCCCGACTGGACCACATCGAAACTGCCCGAGTGATAGACCAGCTTGGCTTCGCGTTTGAATGCTTCCGTCATTTTACCCTCCTTAGGCGGCACAGGCTTCGAAACCGGCTTTCAGCTCGGCTTCGTCCAGGTCACGCCCGATAAAGACGGCGCGGCTCCAGCGACGCTCGTCGCCCCACGGTTGCTGCAGATCGCCTTCAAGGATCATGTGCACGGCCTGGAAGACCAAACGGCGCTCTTCACCGGCTACATCAATAATGCCCTTGGCGCGCAGAATGTTCTGGCCCTGCTCGCCCAACAACTTGTCCAACCATGCGGTGAATCTGGCACCATTCAGAGGGCGGTCCAGCGTCAGCGAGATGCCCTTGATGTCGTCATTATGGTTATGGCCACGCGCACCGTGATCATGCGCATGGTTATGGTCGCAATGATCGTCATGACCACAGTTCTCGTCATGGACGTGATCATGGTCGTGATGGTGATGCCCGTGACCATGGTCGTGACCACAGTGCTCGTCATGGATATGACCGGCCTCGCCATGCGGCGGATTCACAAAGTTCGGATTGGCTTCGAGTATGCGCTCCAGGTCGAAAGCATGCAGGCCCAGAACCTGATCCAGCGGCACATTCGAACGTTCGGCCCGCACAATCGGGGCCAGCGGGTTCAGCGCACGCAGGCGCAGCTCCACAGCTTTCAACGCCGCTTCGTCCACCAGATCAATCTTGTTCAGGATGATGCGGTCGGCAAAGGCCACCTGCTCGCGGGCTTCCTTACTGTCATCCAGACGCGCCATGACATGTTTGGCATCCACCAGAGCCGTCACGCTGTCCAACTGGGTCTTGGCCTTGACCTCTTCGTCGACAAAGAAGGTCTGGGCCACAGGACCGGGGTCGGCCAGACCCGTTGTTTCCACGATGATGGCATCAAAAGCAGGCTTACCCGGACGCTGGCGCTTCATCAGGCCCCCGACCACGCGGATCAGGTCACCGCGCACCGTGCAGCAGACGCAGCCATTGTTCATTTCGAACACGTCTTCGTCGGCACCGACCACCAGATCGTTGTCGATACCGATCTCGCCGAACTCGTTGACGATGACTGCATAACGCTTGCCGTGATCCTCGGTGAGGATGCGGTTCAGAAGCGTGGTTTTACCGGCACCGAGGTAGCCGGTCAGGACGGTCACTGGGGTCTTTTGGGTCATGGCCGCTAGATGGCCCTTCAGGCGTACGTTGAAAAGCCCCGACGCTTTATTTTAGTTTTGGTATAGCGCCCACCGGTTATGCCGGATGGAAGGCCATAATAAAGCCCAGTACGATCAGGGCCGCGCCCAGCACCACGCCCTCATATCGTGCCCAGCGTTCCAGTCGCAAAATGGAATAGCCCGCCATGGCCAGCGTGGTCAGGACCAACATGCCGACAATCGTCCCCAGCACAAATCCGGCCGTCAGGGCCAGAAACACGCTCAAGCCTTGAGTAGCCGATGATAAATAGACCGGCAAAAGCACTTCCCCCGGCGAGGCTGCCATCAGGGCAATAAGGCCAAGGGTTGCCGTGCGGTCCGATACCTTGGGCTCGTCATGCTCGCACCCTTTACAGTCAGGCACTGTGGTGCGGTGCCAGTAGCGCGCCAGATAAAAGGCTCCGAACAGGAATAAAAGCGCCGAGGACAGATGGGGCAAGACACCATGCAACCAGCGGTCAAGCGCCACACCCGCAATCGTAACCAGACCGCCGATCAATGCCGTTGTCGCCACATGTGCCAGTGCAGCAGCGACCACCACCATCGCCACACGCCGCATCGTCCAGCCTTGCGCACGCCCGACCAATACAAAAGGCAGCCAGTGCGTGGGCAAGGCCGCATGGAGAGCCGCCGCTATAAAGCCGCCCCCGAGCAGGGACAGAACAAGCGGCTGGGCAAGATCGGAGGTCATCATCGCCGACGCTCTATAGTGTTATGATGTAACAGTCGAGATACCTTATAACGAAAACTGCCCGCAAAAGGATTGCGCGCACCGACTTACCGCCATTTCCCTTGCAGCAGACGTGCAATCAGGCCACATCCTACATTCAGTGACGACTACATGGCGTTTAATGCCCGATATCCGTTGACTCTTTCGTCATCATCCGTATATGTCGCCGCTCTTCGCCCGCGGGTTTCCCGGCGGGCGCATTCTTTTTTGCGTTCACGCTGAGGCTTCATATGTACGCGGTGATCAAGACCGGCGGAAAGCAGTACCGGGTTCAACCGGGCGATGTTGTTGTTGTCGAAAAGCTCGACGGCGATGCAGGCGCTGCTATTTCCTTTAACGAAGTCCTCATGCTGGGCGGCGACAAGGGTGTCACTGTTGGCGCTCCTGTTGTCGAAGGCGCCAAGGTGGCTGCGACCCTGATCGAAACCCGCAAGGGCGAAAAGATCAAGATCTTCAAGAAGATCCGTCGTCAGGGCTATCGTCGTACCAACGGCCATCGTCAGATGGAAACCGTTCTGCAAATCACCGGCATCGAAGGTGCTGGCGAGACTGCAAAATGGGATGGTACGGTCAACCTGATCACCAAGGCTGAAATCAATGCTCGCGCTCGTGGCCTGGCCCCGCGCGTCGAAGCTGCCCCAGCTGAGGAAGCTCCTAAGGCTAAAAAGGCTCCGGCCAAAAAAGCCAAGGCCACCGAGGCCTAAGAGTTTCGCCGGGGGCCTTTAAGGGTCCCCACACAGGACATGCGACCGTTATCCTTAACGGGCCGCCAGTAACGATAGACAGGCTCATATCGGTTCTCGAACCGGAGCCTCGTCAAACAGAGGAGCAGCAAGATGGCTCACAAAAAATCCGGCGGTTCGTCGCGTAACGGCCGCGACTCAGAGTCGAAACGCCTTGGCGTGAAGAAGTATGGCGGCGAGAAGGTTCTCGCTGGCAACATCCTCGTGCGTCAGCGCGGCACCAAGTTCCACCCGGGCACCAATGTTGGCCTGGGCCGTGACCACACCCTGTTCGCCACTGCGAACGGCGCTGTGCAGTTCACCACCAAAGCTGGTGGCCGTTGTTACGTATCCATCGTGGCTGCCAATGACGCCGCCGAGGCGATGGCCGCCGAGTAACGCGATCTGCACTTTGATTCGGATCGCGTTGCTCAACCAGCAGCCGATCCGGACCTAGGGAAAATATTCCGCGGGGAGTCTGGATCACCAGGCTCCCCGTTTGCGTTTCCCCGCTTCGAAAGCCGTCCGAACCCTTCAAGGAGACGGCACAGAGAGATCGAGGCAGTACCTATGTGCGTGATTGAAACCTCTCCCGTCATCGAGACGCGGCGGCTGCTGTTACGCGCGCCGCAATCGCAAGACGTGTCGCGCATCGCCCGTATGGCGAACGATATCGACATCGCACGCATGACCCTGCGCATGCCGCACCCCTTTACGTCCGGCCACGCCGAAGATTTCGTCCTGCATGTCGCCAGTCAGGATCCTTCCCGCGCCAATACCTTTGTCATCGAACACGAAGATCACGGGCCCGTCGGCGTCATCGGCATGTTTGAGGATAGCGATCCTGTTCCCGAAACCGGCTATTGGATCGGGCGCGAATATTGGGGTCGCGGCTATGCCACCGAGGCTCTGGAAGGCGCTCTGGTCTGGGCATCGCGCCAGTGGAAACGCCGCGCGATGGTCGCCGGACATTTTGCCGACAACCCCGCTTCGGGTCGCGTTCTGGAAAAGGCAGGCTTCCTCTATACTGGCGAAACCCGTCGCACATTCAGCCAGTCTCGCAACAGCCTGACCGACACCCGTCGCATGGTCTGGCTTGCCTGATAGGTCGCTGTAATCACGGTAGTTTCGCCAATCACCGTGTTTTTTCACGAAACTGAAAAAACTCTGTTGACCGCCGAATAAGCGCCCCCTATACCCCACTCATCGGCGGGGCGGAAACGCTCCCTCCGGCCCAGATGGCGGAATTGGTAGACGCGCTGGCTTCAGGTGCCAGTGGCTTAACGGCCGTGGAGGTTCGAGTCCTCTTCTGGGCACCATTTATTCAAATGGCGCTGCATCACAAGATGCAGCGCCATTTGTCTATGGACCTCCCGTCTGTCCCGTCTCGGGTGCTTTCTTGGGCACACCACCTAGCGGTCAGACGTGGTTCGTCTATGTTCAGGCCCCATTTTGTCGTATCCACGGATACGCTGCAAACCGAGTTCGACACATGACCGTTTATCTGCACGAAGGTGACCTGCCCGACGATCTGGATCTTGGCCCCGTTGTGGCTGTGGATTCAGAGACCATGGGCCTGCGCTTCCGTCGTGATGAGCTGTGTGTGGTGCAGTTGTCGTCGGGTGACGGCAATGCCCACGTCGTGCGCATGCGCCGTCCGGCCTATGACTGCCCGAACCTGAAGCGCATTCTGTCCGACCCGAAGGTTTTGAAAATCTTCCACTTTGGCCGTTTCGACATCGGCATGTTCGAACTGCACCTCGGCGTCGAAACCCGTCCGGTCTACTGCACCAAGATCGCTTCCAAACTGGCCCGCACCTATACGGACCGCCACGGCCTGAAAGACGTGGTGCGCGAACTGGCCGGTGTGGACCTGTCCAAGGCCCAACAATCTTCGGACTGGGGCTCCGAAACCCTGACACAGGCGCAACTGGACTATGCTGCCTCCGACGTGCTGCATCTACACGTCGTCATGGAGCGTCTGAACATCATGCTGGCGCGCGAAGGCCGCGCCGAGCTGGCCGCCGCCTGTTTCGATTTCCTGCCGATTCGCTCCCGCCTCGATCTGGCAGGCTGGGACGAAGTCGATATCTTCGCCCACGCCTGATCAGGCTTTAGAGACACCGATGAGCGAACCCGAAGGTCACAACCCGCATCAGCAAGCGTTGAAAGACGCCGACGAAGCGCGCGTGGCCGCCGCTGGCCTACGCTGGCGCAAACGCTCCGAGCGCGTGCAGCGCCTGCGTAAAATTCTGCCTATCATTATCCTGCTCATCGCCGGGAGTGCCGTAACCTGGGTCGTGTTCCGCTCCGTAATGTCGGGCGTAGAGCGCCGCGCCAGCGAAAGCCGCGAACTACGCCTCGACAACCCCATGTTCCACGGTCAGGACGCGCAAGGTCGCAGCTTCCGTATTGGTGCAGAAGGGGCAGTCCGCGCGCCCGAGACCAACCAGTACAGGCTGATTAAACCCGTTCTGGAACTGAACCTTGGCGGCCAGAAAATCACCAAGCTGACGGCAGATGGCGGCCGCTATGACGAAGGCGAACGCAAGGTCGTTATCGGTCCTAATGTACAGATCACCGATGGCGCATCCGGCTTCTCGCTGAAAACGCCCGAAGCGGTTATCGACACCCAGACCGGGATCGTCACCGGCGACAAGGGCGTTGTCGGTAACGGCCCGCTTGGAACCATCAATGCGTCGTCCTATGCCATTTACGAAGACGGCCGCCGTATTGAATTCAAAGGCCAAGGCGACCAAAAGATCAGCGGAACCATCAACCCCTCGGGGCCGGGCAGGTAAACTATGTCTAAGACCAGCACCCTTATTGCCAGCGCTGCGCTGATCCTCGCCCTTGGCGTTCCGGCTGTGACCGGTGCCCAGAGCAGCAATCCGGCCGACGCCACACGTCAGCCCGTCCAGTACGGTGCGGACTCCGGTGAATATACCGCCGACGGTTTTGCCCTGCGTGGCCGCGCCGAGGTCACGCAAGGCACCAACCGCCTGCGGGCCGATGCTATTCGCGGCTATACCACCAATGGTGAACTGACCCGCGTCGAAGCCACCGGCAATGTCTATTTCGTCACCCCTGACCAGAGCATGCGCGGCAATAACGCCGTCTATACGCTCAATAACGGTCAGGTTCTGGTGACTGGCGATGTCATCCTGACGCAGGGTCAGAATGTTCTGACCGGCGGGCGTCTGGTCTATAATGTCCGTACCGAGACAGCCCGCATCGAAAGCGCCGGCACCCGCGTTCGCGGCGTCTTCTACCCGTCGAACTAAGGGGCATCACTTGGCGCGCAAGGAACTGTCAGCCCTGAACATCACGCCGGAGCCGGAACAGGCTTCCGATCTGCCGGTGAATGATGGTGCCAAGCGCGGCCTGCGTGTCGAGCATCTTGCCCGCAGCTTTGGCCCGCGTCAGGTCGTGCGCGATGTGTCTCTGACCGTTCAGCGCGGCGAGGTTTTCGGCCTGTTGGGACCCAACGGCGCGGGCAAGACGACCTGCTTTTACATGATTACCGGCCTGATCCCCGCCGACAGCGGCACCATCTGGCTGGACAACGAAAACATCACCCATCAGCCGATGTACCAGCGCTCGCGCATGGGCCTTGGCTATCTGGCACAGGAAGCCTCGATCTTTCGCGGCATGACGGTCGAACAGAACGTCGCCGCCGTGGTGGAACTGCGCCACTCGTCAGAGCGCGAGATTAAAGACGAGACCACACGTCTGCTGGAAGAGCTGCGTATCGACCATCTGCGTCACGCGCCTGCCACGGGTCTGTCGGGTGGCGAGCGCCGCCGTGTCGAGATCGCCCGCGCCTTGGCCGGTAAGCCCAGCTTCATGCTGCTGGACGAGCCGTTTGCCGGTATCGACCCTCTGGCCATTGCCGATATCCGTTCGGTCATTCGCTATCTGTCCGGTCAGGGCATTGGCGTGCTGATTACCGACCACAATGTGCGCGAGACGTTGGACATTATCGACCGCGTGTCGATCATCACTTCCGGCTCGGTCCTGTTTGAAGGCACCGCCCAAGAAGCGGTCGATAGCGCCGAGGTCCGCCGCGCCTATCTGGGCGAGATGTACGGCTAAGGGCCGCCTCCCTATCCCTTTAAGACCTGTGAAAGCCTAGCCACACACCAGTCGTTAACTGGCTATCGGTCATGTTATGACCGATAAGCAAGTTCCGGGCCAATCTGGCGCACCGGCAGGGGGAATGACGCGTGATCGGGCAGAGGCTTGAGGTCCGGCAGGGGCAGGGGTTGGTTATCACCCCCCAGCTTCAGCAGGCCATCAAACTGTTGCAGCTATCCAATCTCGAGCTTGAGGCCTTTGTCGAGGCCGAGCTTGAGCGCAATCCCCTATTGTCGCGCGTCGAGAACGAAGCGCCCTCCGAGACATCTGAAGCCCCGGAGTCCCACGCCTCCGACAGTGATATCCAGTTTCAGGACGGTGTTGCCCAAGGCAGTGAGAACGCCCTCGATGCCCCGCAGGAGGCCGTCTATGACGCCGCCCCCGGCGAACAGAATGAAGTCCGCACCGACGCCCAGCCCGGCCTCAGCGACTGGTCGCGCACCGGTAATGGCGGCTCGTTCGACAGTGACGACCATGATCGTCCCGACAAGCAAGAAACCACCCTGTCGGAATATCTTCAGGCACAGGCTTCGCTGGCCGGTTTCAGCCCCAGCGACCATGCCATTGCACTGATCCTGATCGATAGCGTTGATGAAGCCGGCTATCTGCGCGCCGACCTCGAAGAGGTCGCCACCCGACTGGGTGTTGCCTGCGAACGCATCGAAACGATCCTGACCTGCTGTCAGGGCTTCGAACCAACCGGTGTGATGGCCCGTAGCATCCCCGAATGCCTGAAGCTGCAACTGGTCGAGCAAAACCGGTTTGATCCGGCCATGGCCTCGCTGCTGGACAATCTCGATCTTCTGGCCCGCCGCGATCTGGTCGCCCTTCGCAAGGTGTGCGGCGTGGATCAGGAAGACCTTGGCGAGATGATTGCCGAGATTCAGGGTCTGACCCCACGTCCGGGGGCCGGTTTTGGCTCCGAACCGGCCCAGACAGTTGTGCCGGATGTGTTTGTGCGCTCCGACCCCGCTGGCGGCTGGAAGGTCGAACTGAACAGCGACACCCTTCCCCGCCTTTTGATGGACAAGCGCTATCATGCCGAAGTCTCGGCCAGCGCCCGCTCGGACGATGACAAGGTGTTTGTGGCCGATTGCGCCGCCCAGGCCAGTTGGCTGCTGAAATCACTGGACCAGCGCGCCCGTACCATCCTCAAGGTCGCCAGCGAGATTGTACGCCAGCAGGATGCGTTTCTGGCCTTCGGCGTCGAGTTCCTGCGTCCGCTAACCCTCAAGGTCGTGGCCGAAGCCATCGAGATGCACGAATCGACTATCAGTCGCGTTACATCCAATAAATACATCGCCACCCCACGCGGTGTTTTCGAGCTGAAATTCTTCTTTACCGCTGCCATCCAGTCCAGCGATGGCGGGGCAACACACTCTGCCGAAGCCGTCCGCCACCGGATCAAATCCATGATCGATGCCGAAGATGTTACAGGCGAGGTTTTGAGCGATGATCGCATCGTCGAAATTTTGCAGGAAACCGGTATCGATATCGCCCGTCGCACGGTTGCCAAGTATCGGGAAGCCTTGAGAATTCCTTCGTCGGTCGAGCGCCGTCGCATGCGCAAAGCGGCCTAAGTCCCTGCCCCTGCTGGGGTTATGCCTCACCACATTTCAGTGATCGACGTTGACACCAAGTTGGAACAGTCGCGTTGTATAGGCATGGCTATGAACATTCAGGTCACCGGTAAACAAGTCGATGTTGGCGAAGCGCTAGGCTCGCGCATCTCTCAGGAACTTGAAGATGGAGTCGGCAAATATTTTGCCCGAGGCGCGCAAGACGCCGAGGTTGTTGTCTCTAAGGACGGGTACGGCTTTCGTGTAGACAGCTGGGTCCGTCTGGCATCGGGACAGTCATTGGTCACCACAGGTCAGGGAAGCGATGCGCATTCGGCATTCTCCGATAGCCTCGACAAGCTGGAAAAGCGCGTTCGTCGCTATAAGCGTCGGCTGAAGGATCACCACATCGGGCCAAAAGGTCTGTCGCCCGAAAAAACTGAAAATGCCGCGCGTGAAGTCGCACAGCTGACGATTTTCAAAAACCCCGACAAGGTCGAGGATGAAGCCGAGTTCGGGGATGTCGACAATGCCCATGAGCCACCTCCGGTTGGTATGGTCATTGCCGAAACCGAGGCCGAAATCCGCACTCTGACTGTGGGTCGTGCCGTCGCTGAACTGGATATGACCGGTTATCCGGTCGTGATGTTCCGCAACGCGGCACATGGTGGTCTGTCTGTGGTTTATCGACGTCCGGACGGCAATGTGGGCTGGATTGATCCCGAGCGCACTTCCGCACGAAAGTCGTGAGGACTGGCAAAGAGCATTAAAGTGGCTTTTGTATTGGGGCCAAACCGCCTAAAAGGCGGCGCCCTGTACCCTATGGGCCGTTGAACGAGACCGATATGGATATCGCAGATTTGCTGTCGCCCGACGGTGTTGTCTTGCGCGGGGGCGTATCTTCAAAACGCCAGGCCTTGGGCGCTGTCGCCGATCTGGCGGCCAACGCTTTTGATCTGGACGCCGCCAAAGCACTGGATGCCTTACTGGAACGTGAAGCTCTTGGCTCGACCGGCCTTGGCTATGGGGTCGCTGTACCCCATGCCCGGGTGGAGGGTCTGGAGCGGGTCTGCGGAGTCTTTGTGCGACTGGACACACCGATCGCTTACGAATCTCTGGACGACCGCCCTGTGGACCTGTTGTTCGGCCTGTTCGCACCGCCTTCGGCCGGTGCGGAACATTTGCGAGCGCTTGCGGTCGTGTCGCGCGCCATGCGCTCGCCTGAACTGCGCGAACGGTTACGTCAGGCGCAGACGGTCGATGGCGTGCAGGCACTGTTCGTCCAGACGGGCAGCGCCGCTGCCGCTTAAGCGCAAGATCATACAGACAAAAAAACGGGGCTCCTATGGGGCCCCGTTTTCGTTTCAGCCGGCTTGTCCCGCGCTCAGTGCACGGAGACAGGGGCCATGTCGTGGGCCTCTGCGGCCCTGAAGGCTGTCTCGCGGTCCAGCATTACCGCCAGCCTTTCTCCGTCGGCACCATAAAGCGCGTACAGAACTTGGTCAGGCGACAGGTCCACATCGTCATCTTCGATATCCGACAGGATATCGCGCGCAAGAACCTCGCGCACATAGACAAGACCCGGCACTTCAAAAGCGCTGAAATCGTGATCCAACATCGGCATCATTGGGAACGCCTCCTCAAACTAGGATAGCAGCCATAGCGATACGCAAGCTTGGCGTATCTGCTGCCTGTGGAGCGAATCTGCTCAGTCCGTGGAAATCGGGATATTGCGTGTGGCTTTCTTTTGATCCGGCTGGAAAAGGTCGACGTGAAGCAGACCGTGAAGCAGGCGCGAGCCCTTCACTTCCAGTCCGTCGGCCAACACAAAGGTCCGCACGAATCCGCGTGACGCGATGCCGCGATGCAGGAAGGCTCCTTCAAGTCGTGACGCCTCGTCGCGCTTGCCGGTCAGAGTCAACTGACGCCCCTCGACAGTGACATTCAGCTCGTCCGGCGTAAAACCAGCCACCGCCAGTGTAATGCGAACACCTTCGCCGATCTGTTCCACATTATAGGGCGGATAGGCATCCGATGCCGCTCTCTGCGCACGGTCGATCAAAGCTCGGGTCTGATCGAAGCCCAGCAGAAAAGGGGCATCCATAAAGGACGGGGTACGGCTCATTACTTACTCCTGCGGTCCTGAAATACAGCAACCCGAACGCCGCGTGCCTACGGCCCCATGACGTCCAACAATTATAGAATGGGAACCGTTGCACATTAAATCAATGCCTTGAACGGTTACGCCAACTCATGCTGTTCATCCTGTATACAGTCAGGAACCTGCACCATACCTATCCGTTTAGCAGGTCAGTTTTCTGCCTTAGAGGTTTTATATGCGCGCCAAAGTCGCCGTCATCGGCATCAGCATCGCCGCTCTCATGGGCGCGGCCTGCACGACTACAGATCCCTACAACTCGGCTCCACGCCGCAACAATACCGGAACCGGAGCTATTGCCGGTGCACTGGGCGGTGCGGTGCTGGGTTATCTGACCAACACAAACAATTCAGAGCAGGGTCGCAAGAATGCTTTGATTGGTGCCGGTATCGGTGCCTTGGCCGGAGCCGGCGTGGGCCAATATATGGACCGCCAGCAACGTGCTCTCGAGGCCGAACTGTCCGGCACTGGCGTAGGCGTTGCCCGTCAGGGTGACAATCTGGTTCTACGTATGCCGTCGGATGTCACCTTTGCGGTGAATCAGGCCAGCATTGATGCTCGCTTCCTGCCGGTGCTTGATGATGTCGCCCGCGTCCTGCGTGAATATGATCGTTCAACCGTGGATATTGTTGGTCACACTGATGCCTCTGGCGGTGACCACATCAACCAACCACTGTCAGAAAATCGTGCGCTTTCGGTTGCCAACTATCTGATCAATAACGGCGTACTGCGCGAGCGTATGTATGTGGCGGGCAACAGCGCCCGCAACCCGATTGCCACCAACGACACCGTCGAGGGCAAGGCCCAAAACCGTCGTGTCGAAATCGTCATCCGCCCATTTACGGGCTGACCGCCACGACACGTTTAATGTAAAAGGGCGGCCCGCAAAGGCCGCCCTTTTTTATTCCTATTTCTGATCGGGACGACCGATAGACGTATAAACAAAACCGCGCGCGCGCATGTCTTCGCTTTTATAAATATTGCGAAGATCAACCATCACCGGAGCCTTCATCAGCAGCTTGATCCGGTCGAGATCCAGGGCTCGGAACTGGTCCCACTCGGTCAGAATGCACACCACATCGGTACCCGCAACTGCATCATAGGGCCCTTTGCAGTATTCAACATTGCTGAGCAATTTGGCCGCTTCGTCCATGCCCTCTGGATCAAAGGCTTTAATGATAGCACCCGCCGCTTGCAGAGCCGGAATAATGTCCAAGGACGGAGCATCACGCATATCATCTGTATTGGGCTTGAAGGTCAGGCCCAGCACACCGACGCTCTTACCCGCAACGATACCCCCCAGAGCCTTGATAATGCGATCCGCCATCGCCTTTTTGCGCGCCTCGTTAACGGTCACCGTCGTCTCGATCAGACGCACAGGCGAACCGGCATCGGTCGCAGTTCTCACCAAGGCCAAGGTGTCTTTGGGGAAACAGGACCCTCCATAGCCCGGCCCGGCGTGCAAAAACTTGGATCCAATGCGGTTGTCCAGCCCGATACCCCGGGCCACCTGCTGCACATCAGCTCCCACAGTTTCACATAGATCGGCGATCTCATTGATGAAGGTAATCTTCATCGCCAAAAACGCATTGGCCGCATACTTGATCAGTTCAGATGTGCGACGTCCCGTGAACAGAATGGGCGTCTCGTTCAGATTCAACGGGCGGTAAAGCTCCGCCATCACCAGACGGGCACGCTCGCTGTCCGTACCAACCACAACGCGGTCAGGTCGTTTGAAATCGTCAATCGCCGCTCCCTCCCGCAAAAATTCGGGATTGGATACGACAGCAAAATCAGCTTCAGGACGTCGCGCACGGATAATACGCTCGATCTCGTCACCCGTACCAACCGGTACAGTCGACTTGGTGACGATCACGGTAAAGCCTTCGATCAGGTCCGCGATCTCTTCTGCAGCCGCATAGACGTAGGACAGGTCCGCATGACCGTCCCCACGACGAGATGGCGTTCCAACTGCGATAAACACCGCATCGGCCGTACGGATCGCTTCGGCACCGTCGAGCGCAAATTTCAACCGCCCGTCGCGGGCATTGGTTGCTACCAGATCATCCAGACCCGGCTCGTAAATCGGAATAATATTCTGCTCAAGGCTTTCAATCTTGCCCTGATCCTTGTCGACACAGGTCACCACGTGACCAAAGTCTGCGAAACAAGCCCCCGATACGAGGCCAACATATCCAGTGCCGATCATGGCGACGCGCATAAGCGTTTCCCTCTTTCACTGTAGGCAACTCTGAAATAGCCGCTACGCCTCTGACGATCCAGCACATCGCATGATTGCGTGACAAAAAGAAAAAGGACGACTGGCAGCTAAGCCAATCGTCCTCAATCTTGTCGACACTTCGATCAACTATGGGGGAGAGTGTGAGCACCCTCCCCTTCAGTGATTAGAAGTTGATGTCGATGCTGGCGCGACGGTTCAGCGGCTCACGCACGCCGTCAGCCGTTGCCTTGGCCAGAGCGGTTTCGCCCTTACCATCCAGCGAGATCACGCCACCATTGACGCCTTGGGCAACCAGGGCATCAGCAACGGTACGGGCACGACGGTTCGACAGGCCCAGGTTGTAGGCTGCGTTACCCGAGGTATCCGTGTGGCCGACGACCAGTACGCGGGTCGGAGCGCCCGACTTGGCGTAGTTGGCAGCCTGGGTCACAACCGAGCGAGCTTCCGCGGTCAGGTCCGAACGGTCGAAGTCGAAGTAGACAACGAACTGACGGGCTGCCGGTTTAGCCGGCGGCGGCGGCGGCGGAGGCGGAGGCGGCGGAGGAGGAGGCGGAGGCGGCGGCGGCGGCGGAGGCGGCGGCGGCGGAGCGTCTTCCGCACCGAACGCATAACGCAGACCCAGGGTCACAGCGTGCGACTGGTCATAGTCGCCCGACCATTCACCGAATGCCGGAGTAACCGAGGCCGGAACGGAAGACTGCCAGTTGGCATCGCCGGTCAGGTAACGATAGGTCAGGTCGATGTTTGCGCGATCCGAGATCGCCCATGCCAGACCAGCAATGGCCTGAGCAGCAAACTTGGTCGAGGAATCGTCAGCAGCGAAAGCGCCACCCGGAGCCTGACGCAGACGACCAACGGTGTCGACGTTTACGCGGTTCACACCAACGCCCAGACCCACGAACGGACGCAAGGTCCATTCCGGGGTGCCGAAGTCATAAATGACGTTGGCCATCAGGGTGGTCGAGGTGATGTCACCTTCCGGCGAGTGGCACGGACCGGTAGCCGGGGTCAGGTTGCACAGACCCTGTGCGCCCGAAACAGCGCGAACGGTGCCGATGTCACCCGAGCGGTAACCGCCTTCGAGTTCAGCGCGCCAGTTCGGGTTGAAGCGGTAGCCGAGACGCGCAAATGCGGTCCAGCCATCGTTGACTTCCCAGTTCCAGTTTGCACCGGTGGTCGACGACTCAGCATTGATATCGTCGATGATGTGATAACCGGCGTCGATAGCGCCGTACCAGCCGTCCGGCTCAGCCGATGCGGCACCAGCCGACATCGCCAGAGCGGCCGCCGCGCTAGAAGCCAGAATCAAACTCTTGACGCGCATGAAAGCGGCCCTCCAAGAATTGTTAAAAGATGACGAGACTCAAGGCCGCGCCTGCGTAGTTAGATATCAGTGACTAAGGCTAAGGTCGAGCAATGAACCGAAGCTGAACAATATCAACTGACAACCGTGGTTTTGAGGCTACAAGCTGTAAATAAGTGTTAAGAAAAGAAAGCCGGATCGTACAAACACATGTCGCAAATCACCCGGTTCATGACAAAGCCGTAGCAACACCGTTCGACAATATCCCCAGCCGCAGCGCCTTGTCCGTTTTCGCCAACTGATTACAGGCTCCCATGATGTGATACAGAGATGTCGCCGGTGCTGGCTCGTCGATAAAGCTTAGGTTCGAGACGCGTTTGTCCCGCCAAAGCCCTCTATCCGTCAAATAGAGGTTCAATCCTTGCAGGGCCGAATTAGCATCGTCCAGATAGGTTTTGCGCTCCGAACGCGGGGCCATCTCGGCCATAAGAAGCGCAGCACGCAGCCACTCTGCCTGCGGCCATAGACGTGCGCGGCGGACGCGAGCAGACCCGTCCTCATTCAACGTATCCACCATTACACTGGCTGGGTCCCAGTATCCGCGTTGACCCCATGAATAGAGACGCAAAGCTACAGTAGTAATATCGGTGCGATCACGGAACTGCGCATAGCGGCTGAGCAACCACATCCACTCGAACTGGTGGCCCGGTTCAATAATACGACCCGCATCTCCAGCCGCCGGCTTCCACTGCTCGTCAAAAAATTCTCGCAGGCAGCCTGTTTCGCCATCAATGAAATAGGCCATTGCCAACGCCACGATCTCATCAGCGAAATCCAGCCAGAGAGGATCATCATCCACTTCTGCCCAAGCCAGAGAAGCCTCTAACAGATGCATATGCGCATTGGACTGGAACGGATGCGCTCCGCTTTCTCGCAAGCCGCCCTGTGGCAAACGATTCTGTCGCAGATGATCCAGCAATGATTTTGCCTGAGCCCTTGAGCGTTCCGCTGCAACATCGTGCCGTGCCGCCGCCGCCAAGGCAAACAGCACAAAAGCCTGATCATAGACCAGTGTCTCCCCCAAGACCGGCGAGCGGTCACAATGAATGGCCGGTAGCCAGTCTGCACCACCCTTATGGTAAAATCGCTCCAGAGCTTCAACGCCACTCTCAAGCGTCGAGCGCCAGCGCCCCGCCCAGCCCAACGCCCCCGCCTCGGCAAAACAATAGATCTGTCGAGTTTGAACGCGCAGCCGATGCGTCAGCGTCGTCTGTTCACCCGACAGGGTCAGCGCCTCTGCAAAAACACCGTCCTCGTCCTGCCCCATTGAATGCCAGACCGGCAGAGCGCGCAATTTCATCCATTCGAAAAAGCGCTTGCCGCTATCCTGCAACGAGGGCGTTTCGGCTTTTTTAAAATCCAGATGCTGGGGCGAGAGCAACTTTACCCGCTCGACAATCTTTTTAACTTCTTGGGCGCGCGACAGGTCGCACACCAGAACAGCATCATTCTCGACAATAATGCCAAGATCACGCACGCCTAAAGCGGCCACCAGCGTGCCCTCGGGCGCACGGACCATACAGCCTTCGGCATCTTCAAAAATATGGGTGCCGTATTCGCCGTCTCCACGCGCCGCCAGGGCATCCCATGAGCCAAGATCAGACCAGTGGAAATCCACCTCCAGGACACTGGCCTTTTGGGTGTTCTCCATCACCGCATAGTCGATCGAGATTTTAGGGGCCTTGCTAAAGGCGCTACCTAAAACCGCCAGCGTATGGTGCCCCACGCCCGCAAGGCTACGCTCGGCCAACGGCCAAACGGTCGATTCACAGACCTCGAACTCGTTTTTCAGCACATCGGCGCGGCAAATAAAAATGCCTGCATTCCAAAGATAGCCTGCATTGACCAAGCTCTGGGCTGCCGCCTTATCCGGTTTTTCGATGAACTGGCGAACATCCGAAAGCCCCGATCCCGAAGGCGCTATATATCCATAGGCCGTTGCCGGTTCGCTTGGCTTGATACCGAGCGTCACAATTCGTCCAGCTTCGGCACCGCGTACGGCCTGCGTAATCGCGGCCTGGAACGCGGCACGATCAGGCACATAATGATCCGATGAGACAAAGACATTAATGCCATCTGCATCCTGGGTCAGTGTCCATGCCGCCGCTGCGGCCATGGCCGGCGCGGAATCCCGCCCTTCCGGCTCCAGCAGAATCTGGGCGCTAACGCCGATAGCCTCTAATTGTTCGACGATAAGTGCACGGTGCACCACGCCACCAACCACAATGATACGGCCAGGAGCCTGAACCATTGGCACGACACGCAGCACCGTTTCCTGAAAAAGCGACCGGTTACCGCTCAGAGGTATGAACTGTTTCGGGCGTGAAGGTCGCGAAGCAGGCCACAAACGCGTGCCGGAACCACCGCACATAATCACAGGATAAAGCGCCAAAACAATCCTCGGTAATGGTGAGCGAAAGACGCCAAATATTTATAGTCGGCAGACGATTAGCATCGCGAACGGGCAAGACAGCACATAAGAATTGCGCATTCAACCCTGCGAAGAAACGCAGCGCGCCGCCTAGGGTACGTCCCGTATGCTGGCGCAAAACCTTTACGGCTTTCGTATTCTTATTCCTGTTTCGAGGGTGACTTAGGGTCGCTAGAGCGCTATGCGCGCGGCTATGAACGAAGTTGATCGGCAATCCGAAGAGCGCAGCTGGGAGACGGCAAAGACCCTTGCCGAGGCCCTGCCCTATATCCAGGTCTATGACCGGGAGACTGTGGTCATTAAATATGGCGGCCATGCCATGGGCGAAAGCGCCGTGGCCAAGCAGTTTGCCGCCGATGTGGTGCTCCTGAAACTGATGGGTGTGAACCCAGTGGTCGTGCACGGCGGTGGACCGCAAATCAGCGCCATGCTGGACAAGGCGGGGGTCAAATCCGCTTTTGTAGACGGCCTGCGCGTTACCGACAAAGACACGATGGCTGTGGCCGAAATGGTCCTGTCGGGCGCGGTTAATAAAGAGATCGCCCACTGGATCACCGTCGCCGGCAAGGAAGCCGATGTGCGCGGCGTCGGTCTGTCGGGCAAGGATGCCGGTCTGCTGACCGTCGAGAAAACGCGCCGCACCAAGCGCGACCCCGACAGCATGATCGAACACGAGGTCGATCTGGGCTTTGTCGGCGAGCCGACCAAGGTTGACCCCAAGCTGATCAAGGGCCTGATTGCCTCCGAGACCGAGGACTGGGTTCCGGTCATCGCCCCCATCGGCGTGGCCGAGGACGGCCTGACCTATAATGTCAATGCCGACACGGTGGCCGGTGCCATCGCCGGTTCGCTGAATGCCAAGCGCATGCTGCTGTTGACGGACGTTCCGGGCGTCAAGGGTGCCGATGGCGAGATTATCCGCCAGATGAATCTCGAAGACGCACAGAAGTTGATTAATGACGGTGTCGCCACAGGCGGCATGATCCCCAAACTGGAAACCGCCATGGCGGCAGTCCGTTCAGGGGTTGAGGCTGTGGTTATTCTGGATGGCCGCCGCCCTCATGCCATGTTGGTGGAGCTGTTCACCGAAAACGGTGCCGGTACGCTGGTGACGGCCCGTTGATCAACCTCTCCATAGAGCCACTGCCCACCGATATCTCGACGGATTTACGGGGAATAAAATCATGGGTTTTCGACCTCGATAACACCCTCTATCCGGTCGAGAACCAGTTCATGGGTCTCGTGGAACAGCGCATCAACGATTATGTGGTGCGCACCTCGGGCCTGCCTGCCGACGAGGCGCTGGTGATGCAGAAATCCTTTCTGCATGATTATGGCACCTCGCTGGCCGGACTGATGACCCGATATCAGATCGACCCGCATCATTTTTTGGCCGAAGTTCACGATGTGCCCCTAGACGTTTTGGAGCCAGATACAGCTCTGCGCCTGGGACTGGAACGCCTTCAAGGCCGCCGCTTCATCTTCACCAATGGCTCGACCGTTCACGCCCATCGCGTGCTGAAGAAGCTGGGCATTGATGACCTGTTTGAGGGCGTGTTTGCACTCGAAGACGCCGACCTGATTCCCAAACCCGATCCGCGTACCTTCCATAAGATGCTGGTCCGTTTCGGTATTGATCCGGCCACGGCCTGCTTCTTTGAAGACACCCCCCAAAATCTAGAACCCGCCAAGGCTATCGGCATGACCACGGTTCTGGTCGGGCCCAAAGCCTTCAGCGCCGAGGGCGAGTTTATCGATTATCGCGCGGCCTCCCTGCCGCCCTTCCTGACCACCGCCATTCTTGACGGAGATTCCGTATGACCAAACACGCTCAGCTTGAAGCCGTTATCGAAGCGGCATGGGAAGCCCGCGCCGATATCAATGCCTCTACCCATGGGGAAGTGCGCGAGGCTGTCGAGACGGCTCTCGACATGCTGGACTCGGGCGAGGCACGCGTCGCCACCCGTGGCGATGACGGCGTCTGGACCACCCACCAGTGGCTGAAGAAAGCTGTGCTGCTGGGCTTCCGCCTGAACGACAATGTCATCATGCGCGCAGGCGACCGTGGCATGAACAGCCCGGCTCCCGGCATCGGCCCATTCTTCGACAAGGTCCCGAACAAGTTCGGTGACTGGACCACCACCGACTACCAGACCGCAGGTTTCCGTTCGGTTCCGGGGGCTATCGTGCGTCACGGCGCGCACATCGCCAAGTCGGTCGTTCTGATGCCGTCCTTCGTGAACATCGGCGCTTATGTCGGTGAAGGCACCATGGTCGATACCTGGGCCACGGTCGGCTCGTGCGCCCAGATCGGCAAGAACGTCCACCTGTCGGGCGGTGCCGGTATCGGCGGCGTGCTGGAGCCGCTGCAAGCCAACCCGACCATCATCGAGGACGGCTGCTTCATCGGTGCCCGTGCCGAGGTCGCCGAAGGCGTGATCGTGCGCGAAGGGGCCGTTCTGGCCATGGGCGTCTTCCTGTCCGCTTCGACCAAGATTGTTGACCGCGCCACCGGCGAAATCTTCCGTGGCGAGGTTCCGGCCTATTCGGTCGTGGTTCCGGGTTCGCTGCCCGATCCGAACGGCGGTCCGTCGCTGTATTGCGCCGTCATCGTCAAGCGCGTGGATGCCCAGACCCGCGCCAAAACAGGTGTGAACGAGTTGCTGCGCGACTAAGGTTTTCGCGCATATTCGTTCTGCAAGATCAAAGGGTCGGCCGTCAGGGTCGGCCCTTTTTTCATGGCTGGCATCATTAAGATTGCATCGGTTGGTTAACTGTTGTGACCTAGTCTGGCTGTCGAAAACTTCCTCATCATGGAGTGCGCAGGATGGAACGGATGCGGATCAAATCCTTGGCGCTGTCATTCAGTGCCATTCTGCTGATGGCTGTTCCTCTCGCGGCCTGTGGTGGCGGCGGTGGTGGCGGAGGCGCAGCAACGCCTACGCCTGTCCCTCCGCCCCCACCACCGCCGCCTCCCCTCCTCCACCACCGCCCCCCTCCGGCGACCGTGCCGGACGTCAATTCGCGTGAGTACACGCGCAACTGGGGCATCGCCGACGCCAAAGCGATTTCGGCATGGCAGACCGGTGCCACAGGCAGGGGTGTATCGGTCGCCGTCATCGACAGCGGCATGACCGCCAACCATCCCGACCTTGGCGTCAACGTCTCTGCGGCCTCGACCGACATCGTTATGGGCCGCAACACACTGGAAAGCCCCGACCGCCACGGCACCCGTGTCGCCAGCGTGATCGCCGCCCCGCACAACAGGCGCGGCACCATCGGTGTGGCCCATGAATCCACCATTCTGGCCATCCGCGCCGATGTCAGCGAATGCACCAAACCCGAAGACGATGTCTGTTTCAAAAGCTCTGACCTCGCCCGTGCCCTTGATTATGCCGTCGCCAACGGAGCCCGCATCATCAATATGTCGCTGGGCGGTGAAAGCTCTATGGGGCTCACCTTCGAACAGGCCCTGCTGCGGGCGGTCAATGCCGGTGCCATTATTGCCATCTCATCGGGCAATGAGGGCGAGGTCAACCCGTCATGGCCGGGCCGCTATGCGACGGATCCCCGCTTTGCCGGTAGCATCATCGTTGTTGGCTCCCATGGCGTAACGGGCGGCATGTCCTCGTTTTCCAACCGCGCCGGTGTCAACCAGACGGCCTATATTTCCGCGCCGGGCGAAAAAATCATTGCCGACTGTGATGACACCAGTTGCTGGGAGATTTCCGGCACATCCTTCTCGTCTCCGGCCGTGGCCGGTGCCATGGCGCTGTTGAAACAGGCCTTCCCCAACCTTTCGGGGCGCGAGATTGTCGATATCCTGCTGACCTCGGCGGCAGATGCCGGTGATACCGGCACCGATATCGTCTGGGGTCGCGGCAAGCTGGATATCGAGCGGGCCTTCCAGCCGATTGGCCGAACCTCTTCGCCGAGCGCAACCTCGGCCACAGCCATTGGTCTGGATGTGCCGCCGGGCACCTATGCAGGCGCTGCCTTTGGTGACGCCATTTCCCGCACCGATAGTCTGGGCACCATTGCCTATGACCAATATTCACGCCTGTTCACGGTCAATCTGGCCGGCAGCTATCGCGCCGCGCCGCGCCGCAGCTTCCAACCCGATCTGGCCCCACCCATCGTTCAGACGCGCGTGACGACCCTTGGTCCTGCCGGTAGTACCCTGTCGCTGAGCGCCGCCCAGCCCATGCTGGAACCGGAACCGCTATTGCCTCGCCATGACCTGTACTCGGCCCCGTGGCTGGGCACCGAAACCCGCCGCGAAGCCATGGTGGCGATCGACACGCCGCACGTTTCCTTTGCTGCATGGCAGGGCGAAGGCGGTGCCCGCTCGCCCTTCCGCACCGGCGCGGGCGATGGTTTCACCGCCCTCGCACAGGCCAATCACGCCGTGCGTGGCTCGCTAAACTTTCAGGACGAAACCCTCGGTCATTTCAATGTCACCGCCGAAAGTGGAGGCGGCGACCGTCGCGCCCCGCTGCAATCTGTCGAGCGCGACGCCGCCAAATATGCTCGCTTCGGTCTGGACTGGCGCAAGGGCGCGGGCGGCCTGTCCTTCAGCCTTGGCCAACTTGACGAGCGCATGGGGCCGCTGGGTGCCTATATGCCTACCAGCAGTGATCTGGCCCTTCCGGCCAACACCACCTTTGCGGCCATAGGCGGGAACTGGCAGATGGCCAACGGTCTGGCCTTTGTGGCCGAAGGCGGTATCGGCAGCACCGCAATCGACGGCCGCTTCATGTCGCTGGAAGACAAGGCCATCAGCAGCAACTGGCGCCTGCAAATGCTGGCACTGTGCCCGTTCGAGCTGCTGGGCTGTCAGCAGTTGAGCTGGCAGATCAGCCAGCCCCTGCGCGTTGAAAGCGGCACCTTCAGCGCTACTCTGGCCGATACGCCTCTAGATTATTTCGATCCGGTGACCTTCTCGGTGCGCCGTTTCTCGGCCAGCCCGTCGGGCCGCCAGATCGATTTCAGCATGCGCAGCATCCACGCCCTGTCGGACGGTGCCACCCTCCAGTTCGAGGCCACCGCCATCCGCAACGAACAGCATCAGCGCGACGCCAAGCCCGGCTATGCCTTCCTCGCCCACTGGCGTCGGGCCTTCTAGGCGCAGGGCTCAAAACAAAACGGCCGGTGGATGAACCACCGGCCGTTTCCTTTGGCATCAAGCCTGAGCGTTAAGCGCGTTCGACGCACAGGGCCACGCCCATGCCGCCGCCGACGCACAGGGTCGCCAGACCCTTCTTCGCATCCGAGCGCTTCATCTCGAACAGCAGGGTGGTCAGGATGCGCGCACCCGAGGCCCCGACCGGGTGACCGATGGCAATGGCACCGCCATTGACGTTTACCTTGGCCGGATCGAGGTTCAGTTCCTTGACCACGCATAGCGACTGGGCGGCAAAGGCTTCGTTCGACTCGATCAGGTCGAGGTCGGCCACTTCCCAGCCTGCCTTTTTCAGCGCGGCGATCGAGGCCGGAATGGGACCGGTGCCCATGATGGCCGGATCAACACCAGCGGTCGCCCACGAGGCGATGCGGGCCAGCGGTTCTAGACCGCGCTTGGCGGCTTCTTCGGCGCTCATCAGCACCAGAGCGGCGGCCCCGTCATTGATGCCCGAGGCGTTCGCCGCCGTCACCGAACCGTCCTTTACAAAGGCCGGACGCAGTTTTTCCATGGCCTCGATAGTCGCGCCGTGGCGGATATATTCGTCCTGATCGACAACCACATCGCCCTTGCGGCCCGGCACGGTCACCGGAACGATTTCATCGGCGAACTTGCCTGCCTTTTGAGCGGCCTCGGCCTTGTTCTGGCTGGTGACCGCAAACTGGTCCTGTTCGGCGCGCGACAGTTCCCACTTGTTGGCGATGTTCTCGGCGGTCTGGCCCATGTGATAGCCGTGGAAGGCATCCAGCAGGCCGTCACGCAGCATATGATCTTCAAAGGTCACAGCGCCCATCTTGTGGCCATTGCGCAGTTGTTGCAGGTGCGGAGCCTGCGACATGGATTCCTGACCACCGACGACGACAATATTGGCATCGCCCGTAGCGATCTGCTGATAGCCCAGAGCGACAGCGCGCAGGCCCGAACCGCACAGTTGGTTCAGCGACCAAGCCGCCGCTTCCTTGCGGACACCCGCATTGATGGCAGCCTGACGGGCGGGGCCTTGGCCTGCACCGGCTTGGAGCACTTGACCGAGGATGACCTCGTCCACCTCCTCGCCCGAGACACCGGCGCGTTCCAGTGCGCCTTTGATAGCGACTTCGCCAAGCTTCGAGGCAGGCAGCGACGACAGCGCACCAAGGAAAGAGCCCACTGGCGTACGGGCGGCGGAAACGATGACAACGTCTTTCAAGATATTCACTCCCTGAAGATTTTCACCTTCTTCGCACATGCAGCATTTAGGGCGCAAGCAGCCCTTTGGTGCATCAAGCCGGAACGATTCAGCTTCCAGACATCTTCCTGCCTATTATAGTCTTAGAGTGTCCTGACTGAGTTCGCTTACAGCCTCTCCAAAAGGGAGCCCGCCCGATGACCGAAATGCCCCCTATAGAAAAGCTCAATCTTGGCCGACGCCTTTTGCGCATCATGACCACGCCCGACGCGCTGGATATGGAAGAGCATTATGCCAGTCTCGGAGCCAAGCGAGCCGATCTTCTGGTGCATGCGGTCGGTCTGGTTCTAGCCCTGATCGGTGCGGGGGTTCTGGCGACACTGGCAGGCATCTATGCCGGTATCGGTGCCGTAGCGGCGACCCTGCTCTACAGTCTGTGCCTGATCGGCATGCTGACCGCTTCGACCATCTACAACCAGACCCATCCATGTGCCGCACGACCCGTGCTGCGACGTCTGGACGAAGCCTTTATCTTTTTGATGATTGCAGGCAGCTATACCCCTATCACCACCCAGCGCTTCGAGGGTGCGCTATCGGTCGGCTTTACCCTGCTGGTCTGGACGATCGGTCTGGGCGGGGCCTTTGCCAAGATGTTCGTGCCACGTCTGTCGGACATCTTCTGGTCCTGTGTCTATGTCCTGTTCGGCTGGCTGATTGTGTTTGCCATTAAGCCGATGATCGACACGGTATCGCCGGTTGCCCTTGGACTGTTGGTCGCCGGTGGCGTGACTTATACGGTCGGTGTGCTGTTCTTCATCAACCGCGCCCTTAAATATCGCCGCGCCATCTGGCACAGCTTTGTCGTCGCAGGTGCCGGAATGCATTGGACAGCCATTCTGATCGGCGTCGTGCTGGCTCCCGCTGCCGGTTAAGCAGAGCCCTTCACCACAGTTTGAAAATCCGGACTCGCCTTCGCACTCGCAATGCGGGATGGTGCACGCATAAACAGTGCGAGAAAAAGCGTGGCAAACACGTCTTCAGAGGGTGGAAGATCAATGGGTACCGTCGTCATTAAAAAGTATGCCAACCGCCGCCTCTACAATACGGCGACCAGCAGCTATGTGACGCTGGACGATCTGGCCCAGATGGTCCGTCAGGGTATCGAATTCACCGTCCATGATGCCAAATCGAACGAAGACCTGACGCGTCAAATCCTGACCCAAATCATCTTCGAACAGGAAAATCGCGGCGAGGCCCTGCTGCCGGTTCAGTTCCTGCGACAACTGATTGGCTATTATGGCGACAACATGCAGGCCGTCCTGCCGTCCTATCTGGAAATGTCGCTGGATCGTTTTACCCGCCAGCAGGACGAACTGCGCCAACAGTTCACCAAGGCTTTTGCCCAGACGCCCGGCAGTAACATCATGGAAGAAGCCGTACGCCAGAACATGGCCATCTTCGAGCGGACCATGCGTATGTTCCCCGGTTTTGGCTATCAACCCGCTTCTACCGAGACACCCGCATCTGCTGACGCCGCCGATGACAACAAAGCCACCAGCAAGGATGACGATCTGAGCGAGATGCGCCGCCAGATGGATGCCATGCGCGAACAGCTGGATCGTCTGTCCAAGTCTTCCGGCACCTGAAGCAGGCTGGCATGACCGCGCCGATCCCGCCTGTAAACGCCATCACCCGCACCTCCATCGCCGATACGATGGAGCAACGTGATGGCGAACGTCGGCAGGGCGAGCGCCGCCAGAAACCCACGCCCGATACCAAGTCGCTGATCTCTACATCCAATCATGAAGATGATGCGGCTTCGCGCCCGGCAAAGCCTGCCTCGGTATCGCCGCCTCCCCCGGCGGCCTTTGCCGCCCAGATACTCGGACAACCGGGCAAGAAACGCGGCCTGCGCGGTGGGCCAGAGATACTGGATACTGCCCGCAGCACCTATCTGAGCCGCGAATATTCAGGCCCTAACGACCGCCGCCCGCCCACCGGCGTGCGCAAGAAAACCGAAATCTAGTCCCGATATATCTGTGGCATCGCATTTGCTGACTGTCGTGACACCACGTCACGGAGCCACCCATGCTGTCGATCCTGTCTGTCACCAGCCGCCTGTTTGAAACCGCTGTCGTCAGCCTGATCTTTCTGGCCTTCAGCTAGGACTTAAGCTTCCGGTGCACCGTATTCGGTAACCTTGCCCGGCGAGCGCAGGCGTGCCTGAAGCCAGATCACGCCCAGCATGTCCCAGATCGAGGCCTTGAGCCGTCCCCAGTTGGTATATTTGGAGCGGCCCGTCTCGCGATGGCGGTGATCCACATCCAGATACAGGTTGCGATACCCTTCGCGGATCATCAGAGCCGGAAGATAGCGATGCATGTGATCAAAATAGGGAAGACGCAGATAGGCTTCGCGACGGAAGACTTTGAGCCCGCAGCCCGTATCGTCGGCATCATCTTTCAACAGGTTCTTGCGGATCCGGTTCGCCCACAACGAGGCCCGACGCTTGGCAGCGCTGTCCTGACGCTTCGCGCGTCGCCCGCCGACCAGCGCCACATCTTCCGGCGAAGCCTGAAGCAGATCCACTAAACGCGGTGCATCATGGGGCGGGTTCTGGCCATCACCATCCAGCGTGACAATGATTCCGCCTCGTGCAGCCAGAACGCCGGTGCGCACCGCACGGCTCTGACCCGCATTGGTGCCGTGCGCCAAAACACGCAATTGCGGCATGTCTTTTATCGCGCCCTGCAACAGGCTCAGCGTGTCATCGCGGCTGGCATCGTCCACAAAGAGCATTTCGTAGGATCGTCCAGCAAAAGCCGTGGCGATATCCCGTGCCAAGGTGACGGCCGCACCTGCCTCGTCATGCACAGGTACGACTACCGAAATATCGGGCGTTTCGGACGAAGAAACAGGTTTCAAAATACCGCTCATGGTTCCGCTGTAACCCATCCTTGTGACAGACGAAACGGGCTGTATTCCAGACTTCCTTCAAAGTCCGATACTTCGTCAAAATTCTATGCACGCCAAAAGCTTTCGTCTCTTTGGCAACGCATGATACCAATGCCCGTATGACGCGCCCGAACCTGGATCGATTTATCGCCGGATGGCGTGGCCCCGTAATGGCGGCCCTGCTGACCATGCTTGCCGGTTTGCCCGGGCTGTTGCTGTTGCCGCCTTTGGACCGCGACGAGAGCCGCTTTGCGCAGGCCACCTCGCAGATGCTGGAAACGGGCGATTATGTCGACATCCGCTTTCAGGATGATCCCCGCTGGAAAAAACCCATCGGTATCCACTGGATGCAGGCGGCCGTAGTTGGCGTGATTTCCGACCCGGCCGATCGTGCTATCCAGCCCTATCGCCTGCCTTCGCTGTTCGGGGCGATGCTGGCCGCTTGGGCCGTGGCATGGTTGGGGGCTGCGACCCTAGGAAATCGCGCCGGTTTTCTGGCGGGTGCCATTCTCGGAACCACATTCCTGCTCTCGACCGAGGCAGGCATCGCCAAGACCGACGCCATGTTGTGTGGTCTGACCACACTGTCTCTGGCGGCTCTGGCGCGTATCTATCTGGCCACGCGAGCGGGGCAGACACCCGAGCGGCTGCACAAACTGTTATTCTGGGCCGGGATCGGACTGTCGATACTCATCAAGGGACCGATTGGTCCCATGGTCATTGCCCTGACCATGATTTCTCTCAGCCTGTGGGATCGTAATATCCGCTGGCTGGGCAAGCTGGGCTGGGGCTGGGGCTTGCCTCTGCTGGCCCTGATGATCGGCCCGTGGGCCATTGCCATCACCATTGCAACCGATGGAGGCTTCTGGCGCGAAGCTCTGGGTGGTGATCTGGCCCCCAAACTGGCGGGGGCACATGAAAGCCACGGCGCGCCATTTGGCACCTATTTGTTACTGGCACCGCTGCTTCTGTTTCCCGCCACTCTGATGCTGCCTGCTGCGCTTGTGACCGGATGGCAGCGTCGCTCGGAGCCGCTGATCCGCTTTGCCCTGTGCTGGCTGATACCAGCCTGGATTATGTTCGAACTGGCCCCGACCAAGCTGGTCCACTACACCTTGCCGACCTTCGGGGCTTTGGCCCTTTTGATGGCAGCAGCACTGACTCAACCTATCGGGCGCATCTCACGCTGGGCGGGCGCGGCACTGGGCCTACTGGTCGCCGGTCTACTCAGTCTGATTGTGCTGTATGGCCTGACCGAGTTCGGTCGCTCGACCGCCCAGACATGGGCCAATATCACTATTGTTTGCGCCATGATGGCCGCCGCTATCGGTGGCTTCATGCTGGTCAACCGCGCTGCGATCACGGCCGTTCTGGCGGCTATGGTCTTTGGCATTATCGCCCATGCCGGTCTGGCCGGAACCTTGCGTCAGCTTCGTCCTCTGTCCGTGGCTCCGCAACTGGTCAAGACGATGGAGGTGGCCGGCATCCATCCCGCGCAGGGACAGCTTCCCGGTCCAGTCGCTATTACCGGTTTTCATGAACCCAGCTTTGTATTCCTGACCGGACGCGAGACGCAGTTGACCGACGCCGCCGGGGCCGCCAAGGCTCTGGCCGAAGGGCGCCCTGCCATTGTAGAGGCTCGTGATGATACGGCCTTCCGCGCCGCCATGTCCGACATGGGAACGTCTGGTCGGGCGGTCGGGGAAGTGCGAGGTCACAACTATTCCAATGGCGACGATGTACGTCTGACCGTCTATGCCCCTGTAGGGCGTAGCCAAGCCAAGAACAGTAACGAGGCGCGTTAATGGGTCGTTTTATTGAAATCGTAGAGGTCGGCCCGCGCGACGGCCTGCAAAACGAAAAGGTCACCCTTGGACCCGACATCCGCGCCGAGTTCGTGCGCCGCCTAGAGGCTGCAGGTGCTCGCCGCATTGAGGCAGTCAGCTTCGTCCATCCCAAATATGTACCCCAAATGGCCGGTGCCGAAGAGGTCATGGCGGCCCTGCCCTATGAGGCAGGACGCAGCCGCATCGGACTGGTGCTGAACGGCAAAGGCTATGATCGTGCGCTGGGCACCGGCGTGGATGAGGTCAATGTCTCCTTGTCCGTCAGCGAAGGCTTTGGTGTCAAAAACCAGGGCCTGACACCTGACCAACAAATCCAGATGTTGTCAGAGATCGTCGCCGGTCGCGCCAATGCCGAAGGTGCGGGCGAAGGCATCCCGTCCCTGTCCGCCACCCTGTCCTGCGTCTGGGGCTGTCCGTTTGATGGCGAAATCTCGGTCGATCAAGTTACCGACATGGTCGGCCGCGTCGCCGAGATGGGCCTCAAGGAAATCGCACTGGCCGACACCATTGGCGTCGCCGATCCGTGGAGCGTCACCAAAAAGGTCGAGGCCGCCCGTAAGGTTGCTAACGACGCCAAGCTGCGCCTGCATTTTCATGACACCCGTAATACAGGTCTAGCCAATGCCTATGCCGGTATTGAAACCGGTATCGACATTCTGGACGCCTCGGTCGGCGGCATCGGCGGCTGCCCCTTCGCCCCCGGAGCCACCGGCAACCTCGCCACCGAAGACCTCGTCTACGCCCTCCATCGTGGCGGCTTTGAAACCGGCTATGATCTGGACGCTCTGATCGACACCGCCCGCTGGATCGGCCAGCACCTTAACCGCCCTGCCCCAAGCGCCCTTTCGCGCGCTGGCCGCTGGCCCGCCTAAAGTTTCCAAGACTTCATGACCAAAATCTGCATCGACGGTTTCAATCTGGCCCTTCCCAAAGGCACCGGTATCGCCACCTATGGCCGTAATCTGCTGTCAAATCTCAAAAGCCTGAACTACGAAACCCAGGCCCTCTACGGCCCCGCCCTGAAGACCAGCGCTAACAACATCGTCAATGAAACCGCATTGATCGATGCGCCCCGTCCGCCCTCAAAACTGAATCGCAAGGCCAAGGTCCAGCGCATGATGCGCACCTACACATCGCGCTTCGGACACACGGCCTATCCGGTCAAGCCGTCCGGGGAAGTGATCTGGCCCGGCGGCAATCGACCTGCCGCAGATAGCTTCTGGGTGGCAAATTCCCTTTATGAGCTAGCGCACCGCGGTTTTCGCACCTACGGCAAGCCAAGCCCTGTAAGTTTTAGCGAACAGAGCGGCTCTACCAAACCCGATCTCATGCACTGGACATGCCCCTTGCCAACCTATGCCAAGGGCGTTCCCAACATCTATACTTTCCACGACCTGATACCGTTGCGCCTGCCGCACGCGACGATGGACGACAAGGACGTCTTCATGTCCCAGTGTCAGGAAGTGGTAAAACGCGCAGATCACATTGCGGTCGTATCAGAAACCACCAAACAAGATCTGATCCGCATACTGAATGTTCCCGAAAAACGTATCACCAACACCTATCAGGCTGTTGATCTTCCTAAATCGCTGACCCAACGCCCACAAGAGGATGTCGAAACCGAATTGGAAGGCATTTTCCGCTTGGGCTGGAAGAACTACTTCCTGCATTTCGGAGCCATTGAACCCAAGAAAAATCTGGGTCGTGTGGTCGAAGCCTATCTAGCTTCTGGTTCTCAGACGCCACTGGTCTTGATTGGCGGAAACGGCTGGCTTGAAGCGGGTGAAGTGGCGCTTCTCAATCAGGTTAAACGCGATGGCGGTCCTAGTGCAGAACGCATTCGCCAGTATGAATACATGCCCTTCAGTCTATTGGTCAGCATGATCCGAGGCGCTAAGGCCACCCTGTTCCCGTCTCTCTACGAAGGTTTCGGCCTACCGGTTCTTGAATCCATGGCGCTGGGTACCGCTGTACTGACATCCACCGGCGGCTCCTTGCCAGAGGTCGCCGGTGATGCCGCGATTATGGTAGATCCTTACGATGTACGTGCCATGACGGCAGGTATAAGAACGCTCGATGCGGATGATGCTCTGCGTGAAGATCTACAGGCTCGTGGCCTGATCCAGTCCAACCGCTTCAGCGTTGACGCCTATCAACAGGCGCTGGCTGGCATGTACACAAAATTGGGTTTTTCGGCGTCCTGACCTTTCATGACGGATAGCCCTGCCCCTCCCAAACGCGCGCTTCTCTTTCGGCTTCCGGGCGAAGAATCCGCCTCTAACGCTCACAAGCTTGCCCACACTGGTGAACAAGCAGGTCTATCCGTCACCATGGTTCCCTACTGGCCTGACGATCAGGATGCGTGGAACAATCAAATCACTCTGCTCGAAGCCGATATTGGATCGGCAGCACGCGTGTCCGAATTTGCACTCAAGCGCCATCATGACCTGACGCTGGATTTACTGGAACTGCTCGCGCACAGTTTTGCGACCGAACCGATTACACCCGATCTGCTGCTGCCGGAAAGTATCTGGCACCAGCGTCTGCGCGGTATAGCCGTGCGCCTGCTCGAGATGTTCGACCGCGAACGCCCCGATGTGATTTTTATTGCTCACGGAGCCGAAATCATTTCGCGCCTTATCACCGAGGTCGCCGCATTTAGAAGCATTCCAGCCCTATTCTGGGAAAGTGGTTTCTTCCCCGACCATCTGTATGTGGATGCACAGGCTCCGCATTTTTTCAGAGGTCTCTGCGCCAGCGATACGCAGCCCGTCTCTACTGAAATCACTCCTAATACGCATGCCTTCATCCAGAACTGGCGACAGGCAAGACAGAGCAAATATCTTCAGCACAGCGCATACGATGCCGCGTTTTTAGAATGGAAGGAACGCGACAATCGTCCCGTCCTATTTGTAGCCGGTCAGGTCCCCAGCGACGCCAATGCAGTTGTAGGCTTGGGACCATACGGTTCTTTGCAAGCCCTTTACACAGCAGCCCTTGATCAACTGTCTTCGGGCTGGCGCATCTTGTTCAAGCCTCACCCCAAGGCTGCGCCTGATGCCATCACTCTGCCGAGTAAGATCGGTGACGACTTAATGGTTGCCGATATCGGCATCCACACCGCAATCGAAAATAGCGATGCGGTACTCGTCCATAGCTCCAATGCCGGTCTGGAGGCCGTCTTGCGAGGCAAGCCGGTTATTATGACCGGACAACCCATTTATAGCGGATACGGCCTGACCCATGATCTGGATGTCGGCCAAAGCCTTACCCTGTCTAGCGACATAGCCGCACCTTCCACGGTTGACGTTGCGATTGTGGTGCAGCATCTGCTGGCCCACAGCCTCTTGGCCACCGGCGATGCCCAACAGTTGCGCGTGCGGTTACAAGCCGCCAAGCCCCCCGCGCGCCAACAGAAACTGGTCACCTATTATTCGCAGTCAGTTCAAGCTGTGATCGCCGCAGCGCGCGCTCTGTATACCCAGTTGCAGCACACCCCAAAACTCGATCAGGCATTTGAGCTTTTAAGCGACGACCACCGAGCTGTTTTACTCCAGAACATCCCCCGTGTGGCCCTGTCCGCCCACCCCTATGCAGGGCCATGTGCCCCGCCTTCGGTTCTTGCATCACATCCCGTGCGTGGACAGCCGAAGGACGGGATCGCAACCTTGGATGTCCGTCTCGAAGAGTGCGCCTTTCCCCGAGCCTATCTCGATTTTACGTTGAGGCACCATCGCGCCCCTGTCCGCATCGGCTGCCGTCTGGACACTTCCTACGACCCGGCTAGCGCACAATGTTTCTCGTCTGAAGATATTGCCTATCTCTGCAAGACAATCCCTGGACCATATACACTCACGGAGAACGATCCAGACAACACAGATTATCGGCTTGTAACCCTGTGCGTATCGCCACACGGAACGCCTTCACAAAGCCCTGATAGATCAGCTTATCTTGACTGGCATATCCCACCCGAAGCTTTCAGCTATCCCGTAGGGCTTGCACATCAGCGTTTAGGCCCAACAGCCATAGAGGCTACATACCCACATTTTGTTTACGGCCCCTATCTTTCCGTGCCTCAAGGGCAATGGGAGATATCTTGGTTACCGCCTACCGCATCGTGGTTTGACTATGCAAAGAGCATGCTGACATGGCCACGCTGGAAACGCTTGAAGATGGAAATCATCGAACATCATGATGATCGAGCCACGAAGCTATCCGCGGTACCTTTTTTCAACTTCCGAACCCAGTTTAATGCCAAGGGACAGACCCGCTACGAGTTCAGAACGAAGTGGTCTCAAGCCCGAAAAGCCGCAGCCTCACACGCACCTGTCTTCTTCGGTATCTGGCTGAAACGTCTCGATTAGCGAAGCTTTGGCGCAATCTGAAGCTTCGAAAGGCAACCGCTATTTTAAGCAGACGGCACAATTTCGTTCACAGAAACGGCACTTGATTGCCGCGCAATCTTGGCACCGAGGAACTCGAATTCTCCGCCTAGAGAGCTTTGATTTACAATCAGGCGCAGCTCTACTTTCTCATTGTCCGTAGCTTCAAATTCGATATCGAATTCAAATATTCCAGGCTTTGCCGCCCGAAATTCATGGCGGCTATAGTTTGATTTAGATCCGAATTCGATCGCAAATTGGTGCCGGCATGCCCATTCATCCATACTGAATTTAGCGGTCGCCATCCATCGTCCGGGCGACAGAGGCGCATAGGGTCCCCACACCAAACAGCGTGCACGCCCAACGATGTCCATCTTGCTGATACGTTCGCGTTGCGCGCTACCACGATCATCATAGCGGAAACACTCAACACCCCAGTTTTGAACGTCGACGTTTTTACCTGAGCGTGCGCTCATTTTTTAAATCGCTTTCAGCCAGCTATAAACGTCCAGTGCTTCTTTCACATCGTCGAATATTCGTGATTGCCCGCTCTCAATGAGCAAGGCCCGATCACAGATATCCAGAACGAGGTTGGTATTATGAGAAGCAATCATAAAAGCGCGATCGGCGCGTTTCTCAAATAGTTCCTGATTACACTTCTTTTGGAAGCGGGCATCGCCCACAGCGACAAGTTCATCGATTAAGTAACAATCAAATTCAATTGCAAGCGACAGACCAAACGCCAAGCGTGCCCTCATACCCGAAGAGTAATGCTTGGCTGGCTCTTTAAGGGCCTTGCCCAGTTCGGCAAACGAGTCGACGCGTTCCAATGTCTCGCGATAGTCTTTCTGGTGCAGACGCGCCAGAAAACGAATATTGTCGAGACCAGAGAGACTGCCCTGAAAGCCGCCTGAAAAGCCGATAGGCCAGGATGAGCTCATCCGCCAGTCAATCGTGCCACTGGTAACGGGTAGCACACCACCCAGCATTTTGATGAGCGTTGATTTTCCCTGACCATTGCGGCCTAGGATTGCCATCCGCTCTCCGCGCTCAAGATCGAAACTCAGGCCCGAAAAAACAGTGCGATTTGCGTGTTTATAGGCCTTTGACACATTGCGCACACGCAAACCTGCCGGTGGGGCCAAGCCATCTAACGTCACTCTTGGCGATGCTCCCGCAATCCAGCCCACAGCAAGCGTCCCAGCACATATACTATGAAGCTGCTCAGGAAGACGATCAGGATAGAACGCAAACGATGTGGCTGGGTCGATTTATCAGACAGGTTCGGCTCGACGATCCGATCAAGATAAAGCTTTTGGCGACGCGCAGATTGCTGAGCGGTGATCAAGCCCGCAGACGCCTCTGCCACTGCACGGTCCGCCAACTCGCGCTGGAGTACCAGACCCTCATAAGCCGAAAGCTTCGGCACCAGAGATTCCGCTTCGCCCACCAACTCAGCTCGCGCATCCGCGATCTGGGCCTCATAAGCGGACAAACGTCCTGCGAGTATAGGAATTTGTGGACTTTGCGGTGCCGTGCGCCGCAATTCCGACAGCTCAGCTCTGATCCCTGCAGCCGTCGTCAAAAGGCCTGAAATCAATTGCGACGATTCAGCTGTGGTCAGTTGCGGGTCAACAAAACGCTCGCGATTTCGAAACTCCGTTAGCTGCGTCTGCACCAAAGCACGTTTGGCCGTTGCATCCTGAACGGCCTGTTCCGCATCCGCAACCGCATCTTTCGCGGCGCGTTCGTTCAGACGATTGACCAACTGCTCACCCGCAGTCAGCAAAGCCAGATTGAGGTTTCGGGCATCTTGCGGCGTAAACGCCTGAACGGAAAGCTTGGTAATGCCACTGGTGCCATTATAGGTCACCTTTACATAGCGCTGTAACGCCTTGTAGCGGCCTTCCTCTGTTTTGCCTGAAAATACGCCCGGATGCTTCGAGAAGATATCTGCGCCATTTCGGCTGAACACTTCGTCAAGATTGAACTCTTTATGAAGTTGTTTGGCAGCATCCCGCGAAGCGATAAAATCCTGCACGGCAAAAGCTTCAGATGTCCCAGCCGACAAACCAACATTCTGTAGGACCAAGCCTAGATTATTGGGCCGTGAGGCATCCGTTTTGCGTACCGTAAAATGAGCCTCCGAGACATAGCGCGGTGACGCCACCACCCCCCAATATAGGCATGCCAGTACAGTCGGCACACCTACAACGACCGCAAGCCCCACAGGGATACGTTTGCCCAACTGGGCGAGTTTCGACTTGGGAGGCTGAGCCTTACTTGGCAAGCTCCCGACATAACGAAGCTGATCAGTCATGAAGCCAATTTATCCCAAATTCGCTATTCCACATCGAGATAACCCTCGGCATTTCGGATCAGAAGCAATCCCGCCAGCAAAAGCACAAGCGCAGACGCTATGGCATAGCCAACGTTAAAATGTGTTGTCACCATATCACCGAAAATACCGGCCCTTACCATTTCCACCGCATTGGGGAACGGTATCAAAAGGTATTTTTCGCGCACAGCTTCCGGCAACCAGTCGATCATGAAAAATACGCCAGATAGGGGAATCATAGCGTAACTGACCAAAGGAACGAGACGCTCCATCACATCAGAGCGCATCGCAAGACCCGAAAGTATATACCCCGTTCCTGTTGCCATCAGCCACATCAAGAACCAGCCACCATACAAATAAAGCCAATCACTGGGGACACCTACCTGATGAAGCACCAACAACGCCAAGTAAACGACAATAAAAGCCAGGGTCGTTCCCGCCAGTTCCAAAACCGATCTAGAAACAAAGAAATGCATCGGGCTAATTGCCCGGTGATACAGCAAGCCAATATTTGAATTAACAGCACTAATACTGAAGCTGATACTATGCCTTAGCAAAATAAGGCACATATAGCCACTCATAACAAAAGGTGCGACAGCCACATCGGACTGGCCACGATGTCGGATAAAGACCCACATCAATATCACGCCGACGCAGAAAAGAAGCGGTTCGCCGACAAGCCATAAAAAACCACCCCCACGTCGTCCGTAGCGGGTCGCCATTTCGCGCATCATGAGCGCACCGATGATCTGGGATTGCCTAGACAGGAATGCGCGGATCATCAGGTATCCAAGTGTTTCGTTAGCAGTTGCAAACGTTTGGTGCCGAGGAAGGTAATTTCCTCGGCACCATAACTACGGCGAACTGAAACGCAACGTCCAGTTATAGGTTCAGCAGCGCCGGATCACCGCCTTGAGCGGAGATGTTGATGCTAATGGCCTTTTCGGAGGCATAGCGGATCAGGCTGTTGGGGCCGCCGGCCTTGGGGCCGGTGCCCGACAGGCCTTCGCCACCGAATGGCTGCACACCAACAACAGCGCCGATGATAGAGCGGTTCACATAGACATTGCCGGCCGGAACCAGTGCCATCACCTCTTCGGCGAAGGCGTCGATGCGGCTGTGCACACCCAGAGTCAAGCCAAAGCCACGCGCCGCCAGTGCCGATGCCGTTTCTTTCAGCTTCTTCGCATCATAGCGATAGATGTGCAGGATCGGGCCGAACACCTCACGCTCGAGGAAATCAGGCGTCGAGATTTCTGCAATTACCGGCGCGAACAAGTCGCCCTTAGAGGCATCTGCTGGCAGGGTGCCGCGTGCGATGATCTTGGCTTCTCTTTCCAGACGCGCGACATGCTTTTCCAGGTTCTCGCGGCTTTCGGCATCGATCACCGGACCGATATCGGTCTTGGGATCGGATGGATCGGCGATGACCTGAACGGCCAGTGCGCCCTTCAAACCCTCGATGAGTGCATCGGCAGCTTCATTGGGCACATAGAGAATACGCAGGGCCGAGCAACGCTGACCGGCCGAACCGAAGGCCGACAAGATCACATCGTCGATGACCTGTTCTTTCAAGGCCGTCGTATCAACGAACATACCATTCAGACCACCGGTTTCGGCGATGAACGGGATGATCGGGCCTTGGCGATTCGCCAGACCACGGTTGATGGCGTTGGCGGTGTCGGTGCCACCGGTAAAGGCCACGCCGTCAATCATCGGGTGCGAGGTCAGAGCTACACCCACCGTCTCACCACGGCCCGGAACCAGAGCCAGCAGGTCAGGGTTCAAGCCTGCCTTGTGGTACAGACGTACCGCTTCGGCAGCGACCAGCGGGGTCTGTTCGGCAGGCTTGGCCACCACAGCATTACCGGCCGCCAGTGCCGCAGCAATCTGTCCGGTAAAGATGGCCAGCGGGAAGTTCCACGGGCTGATGGCAGCGAAGACGCCACGGCCATGCAGAACCAACTGGTTCACTTCGCCCGTCGGGCCCTTCAGTGTCTCGCGACCGCCAAAGTCGCGCTCGGCCAGCATGGCGTAATAGCGCAGGAAATCGACCGCTTCACGGACCTCGGCCACGCCGTCGTTCAGCGTCTTGCCCGCTTCGCGCGATAGGATGGCGACCATGCGGTCCATGTCGGCTTCGAGCGTATCAGCCATGGCGCGCAGGACCGGTGCACGACCGGACCCCAGCAGCTTATCCCACGCCACCTGCGCCTCGGCGGCTTTGCGAACAGCCTGATCGACCTGTTCCGGCGTCGCGTCCGAGGTTTTACCGACAACCTGCGCGCGGTCATAAGGATTAGTGACGTCCTGAGCGTTGGTTCCGGCCAGCAGCTTGCCACCGATGATCGGGCCAGCCACCAACTGTTCGGCATCCACAGCCTTGAGCGCTACAGTATGGGCGTCGCGGGCTTCTGCAGTCGAATAGTCGCGGCCAAGGGAGTTCTGGCGGTCACCGTAGATGTTCATGGGTACAGGGATCTTCGGATGGCGGTCGGGCTGGGCCTCGACAGCAGTGATAGGGTCGGCCGCCACATCAGCGGCCGGTACGCGCTCGTCCAGCAGGGCGTGCACGAAGGAGGAGTTGGCACCGTTTTCAAGCAGGCGGCGCACAAGATAGGGCAGAAGTTCTTCATGACCACCGACCGGCGCATAAGCACGCACGATGATTTTCTCGTCCGACCACATATCGCGGGCGGCGTCATAAAGGGCCTCCCCCATGCCGTGCAGACGCTGGTGCTCGATGACCGTGTTGCGATCACGCGCCATGCGACGAACAGCGGCCAGTGTGTGGGCGTTGTGGGTCGCAAACTGGCAATAGATGTGCGGCGCGGCCTCGATCATCATGCGCGCGCAAACCAGATAGTTCAGGTCGGTCGCGGGCTTGGTGGTGAACACCGGATAGTCGGTGCGGCCATTGACCTGGGCCAGCTTGATCTCGGTGTCCCAATAGGCCCCCTTGACCAGACGCACCATCAGGCGACGGTTCGTGCGCTTGGACAGGTCGATCAGCGACTGGATCGTTTCGGTCGTACGCTTCTGATAGGCTTGGACCGCAAGGCCGAGGCCCTTCCAGTTGCCCAGCGACGGCTCGGCGCACAGGCGCTCCAGCAGTTTCAGCGACAGGGCCAGACGGTCGGCCTCTTCGGCGTCGATCGTATAGTTGATATCATATTTGGCGGCGATCTGCGCCAGACGCAGGATGCGCGGGTATAGCTCTTCCCAGACGCGGTCTTCCTGCACGGCCTGATAGCGCGGCGACAGTGCCGACAGCTTGACCGACACACCGTGACCGACCTCGGGGCCTTGGCCCGTTGCGGTCTTGCCGACAGCCTCGATGGCATCGGCATAGATTTTTTCGTAACGCTCGGCATCGGCAACCGTGCGGGCCCCTTCGCCCAGCATGTCAAAGCTACACAGCCAGCCTTCTTTATCCGAACGCTTAAGGGCACTCTCGATCGTGCGGCCGACCACGAACTGCTCGCCCATGATCTTCACAGCCGTGGCCACAGCCTGCCGGATGACCGGCTCGCCCAGACGTGCGGCTATGCCCTTGATGTAATTCGGCAGGTCGCGCTTAACTTCTTCGTCCGGCTCGACCAGTTTGCCGGCGATCATTAGTCCGAAGCTAGAGAAGTTCACCAGCGGGCTATCAGACTTGCCAACATGGTTAGCCCAGTCTGCGGAACCGATCTTTTCTGAGATCAGCTTGTCACGTGTCATCGAGTCTGGCGTGCGCAGTAGAGCCTCGGCCAGCGTCATCAACGCCAGCCCTTCCTGCGTACCCAACGAATATTGTTGCAGGAAGCTTTCGACCACACCCTGCTTTTTTTGGCTCTTGCGCGCGTGTTCGACAAGCGCAGTCGCTTCATTCAAAACGACACGGCGCTCGTCAGCTTGCAGAGGGGTGCATCCAAGCAATTCTGCGACCGTTTCCCGCTCATCGCGGTACTTGTTACGGTCCAGTTCATCCCAATACCGAAGCTCGCTCGGAATCATCGCCAATACTCCTGTGACATCGCTCTGATAATCAACAGATGGACGAATGTGTTGCGGGTCATTGGGCCTGCAACCGAATTTTTCACCCTAGACTAGGCGGCGGATGCCAAAATCTCAGGAACATCCTCTCGACTGATGATTACATCGCACGCAGGGAGCGTCATCATGGCAGCAGGCTCCACCGGCTCAATCGTGGAATCCGTTTTAATCTGCCAGAACATATAACCTTGTTTCACAAGATCACCAACCAGAACACTCGGATCAGAACGAGATTTCATCTGAACCAAGTCCCATTCCATGCAGATAATTAAGTTTGGCGCTTCCAGAAGACGGGACGCACCCTGCAAAATAAGAACCTCGGACCCTTCGGCATCAATTCTCAAAAGTCGTAATTGAGGCAATTGCAAATCATCAAGTCGAACCGATTCAACCTCGACAACTTCTGCATCCTTTGCAAGCAGGCCATCCCGCAAATACAAATGGCTTCCACCAGCAAATTGACGCGATAAGAGAAACTTGACGCTACCTTTATGATGGCTAGCAACCTTGTTCTCGATCCGGACGTGAGATCCAAATCCGTTAAAACGGATAGACCGCTGAGCTAAATTGGCGAGACGCGCATTGGCCTCAAAAGTCAGTACAGACCCCGTTTCACCGACCTTAGCAGCCAAGCCAAGGGTGTAATAGCCGACATGCCCTCCGACCTCGACCACATGATCACCAGGTCGAACCAACCGTAATACCACATCCGAAATCCACGGTTCCCACTCACCATGCGCGATCAGATGCGAGCAGACACTCTCTTCGAGCGGGTCTACATAGATAAAGTAACCATTCTTGAGACGAACCTGGGCGAAACCATCGCCCAGATAGTAATATTCGCGTTCTTTTTTAAAATTTGTATTTATTGACGGGGCACTAGGTTTGGCTGCGCGTCGAAAAAAATGCATAAATTATCCTTAGATATACCCACAATTAGAAACTTACGGCCTCTTAATCGCAGAGTGCAAACCCGCCTAAGTCACCGCTTACTGCCAATGCTTCAAGCGAGCAACGGGCAACCGAACCTCAGCCACACACTTTGGTGTCTCGCCTTCGTCACAGCAAGCGGCTACAACTGTTTGAATCTACGAAACGGCTGGAAGGCCCAATCGATTTCATGCGTATCGTTCTGGTCACTGACGCCTGGGAACCTCAGGTCAATGGCGTCGTCCGCACCCTGACCCGTACCGTGGCTGAATGCCGCGCTATGGGCCATGAGGTCGAGGTGATTGAACCCAACCAGTTCAAAACTATCCCCTGCCCGACCTATCCGGAAATCCGTCTCGCCCTCGGGGCCGAAGAGGAAATCCGCGAGCGCCTGCGCGCGTTCGAACCGGAAGCGGTGCATATCTCCACCGAAGGGCCGCTGGGCATTGCCACGCGCCGCATCTGTATCGAGTGGAAACTGCCCTTCACCACCAGCTACCATACCAAGTTCCCCGAATATGTTTCGGCGCGTTTCCCGATCCCGGTTCAGGTCGGCTATGCTTATATGAAGTGGTTCCACAAGCCGTCGGGACGTCTGATGGTGGCCACGCCGACCCTGCGTGACGAACTGACGGAGCATGGCTTCCGCAACGTCTCGCCGTGGACACGCGGCGTGGATACCGAAGTGTTCAATCCCGATCTTGCCCCGATCTTTGACGAACTGGGTGGCAAGGACTGGCCGCGTCCCTTCTTCCTGAATGTGGGCCGTGTGGCGGTCGAGAAGAATATCGAGACCTTCCTCGAACAAGACCTGCCCGGCACCAAGATCATTGTCGGGGACGGCCCGGCGCGTGCAGAACTCGAGGAAAAATATCCGGACGCCAAATTCCTGGGTGCCAAGTTCGGTGACGACCTGGCCCGCTGCTTTGCCGATGCCGATGTGTTTGTCTTCCCTAGTTGGACTGACACGTTCGGGCTTGTGATTCTGGAAGCCATGGCCACAGGCACTCCTGTTGCGGCTTTCCCTGCTCACGGCCCAATTGACATCATCCCGGGCTCGGGCGCGGGCGTCATCAATGATGATCTGAAAACCGCCTGTCTCGAATGCCTGAAAATCGACCGCAAGGCCGTCCGCGCCTATGCCGAGAAGTTCAGTTGGCGGGCCTCGGCAGAACAGTTCGTGGAAAATCTTCAACCCTATCCCGAACCGCAACGTGGCCGCTTCTGGCGTCGCCTGCGCCGCATTGCCCGCCTGAGACGCAAACAGGCGGCCTGATCCAGCCTCCATACAAAAACGCCCCGAAACTTTCTTCGGGGCGTTTCTTTTGGATTTTGGACTGTCTTAGTTCGGGCGCGCCATAACCGTCTGACCGGTGGCCTTAGCACGCTCTTCAGCCAGTTCTTCGGCTTTCAGCGGCACCAGACCACGGTCTTGCAGGTAGCCACCGCGACCGGCCGAACCATCCGACATGAACTCCAGAACGAATTCCTGCAGGCCCGGAATGACACCGATGTGTGCCTTTTTCACATAGATGTAGAGCGAACGGGCGAGCGGATAGGAACCATCGGCAATCGCCTCGATCGACGGTGCCACACCGTCAATGGTTTCGGCCTTCACCGTGTCCATGTTCTGTTCGAGGAACGAGAAACCGAACACACCCAGCGAACCCGGGGTGCGGTTCAGGGTTTGCACGATGGCATTGTCGTTCTCGCCCGAGTCGATCCACAAAGTGTCTTCCCGCAGCGTATGGGTCAGGGCCTCAAAACGAGCCTTGTCACCCTTAAGGGCCGCAACAGCCGGAACCTTCTCTCCACCCGGGGCCATACCCAGTTCAAGGAAAGCGTCACGGGTGCCCGAGGTCGGCGGCGGGCCATAAACTTGGATACGTTGCGCCGGCAGGTTCGGGTTGACCTGATTCCATGCTGTGTTCGGATTTGCGACAAACTTGCCGTCCGCACCCGGAACTTCCTTGGCCAGACCCAGATAGAGATCCTGCAAACGCAGATCGAAGGACGCGCCATTGCGGGCCGTCGCCACCACGATACCATCATAGCCGATCTTCAGCTCGATAATATCGGTGACGCCGTTTTCGACACAACGGTCAAATTCGCTCGGCTTCATAGGACGCGAAGCATTGGCAATGTCGGGGGTCGAAGGACCAATACCCGAACAGAAGGCCTGAATGCCGCCGCCGGTGCCCAGAGCTTCAACGCGTGGCTGTGCGCCACCGGCATTATTGCGACCGAAGTTTTCGGCCACACGGGTCACAAACGGGAAAACAGTAGAAGAACCGGCGGCCCAAACGCCCGTACGGGCTTTCTGGTTACCGGGAGCTCCCGAAGAGGAGCCTTCGCCACAGGCGGCCAGAGCGGCAAAGGCCGCGACACAAGCCGAAACTTTTAACAGGCGGGTCGGAAGAACAGTCATGGCCGGACCTCTCAAATCATCAATATGATGCGCATAGAGACGATTTGTGACGGTCCGGCCAGACCTTTTGTGACAGTCTGTGTAAACCTGACGCAGTTACAGCAGACGCTTGCGCATAGCTTGCGACATCATGTCGATCAGGGTCACGGCAACCACAACGATAATTACGATGGCCGAGACCGAGCTGTAGTCAAAGCCGTTCATGCGGTCGAACAGAACCTGACCGATACCGCCTGCACCGATCAAGCCCAGTACGGTGGCCGAACGGCTGTTGGACTCAAAGCGGTAGAGGGCGAACGAGGTCCACAGCGGTGCCACCTGAGGGATTACCCCCCAGACGATTTCGTGCAGTTTGGAAGCACCGGTCGCGCGAACGCCTTCAACCGGACCCTTGTCGATCGATTCAACCGCTTCCGAGAACAGTTTGGCCAGAACACCGGCCGTGTTCAGGGTAATGGCCAGAACACCGGCGAGCGGGCCAAGGCCCACGGCGACGACGAACAACAGACCAATCACCAGGTCAGGGATCGAACGCAGGGCGTTCATTATCCAGCGAACCGGTGTCACCACCCATACCGGGGCAATGTTACGCGCGGCGGCCAGACCCATGGGCACCCCCAGGAAGATGGCCAGGAAGGTCCCCCAGAGCGCAATCTGGATCGTCTCCCACATCTTGGCGACATACAGACGCCAATCCGTCCAGTTAGGGCTCAGCAAGTCCGCTGCAAAGCCCTTCATATTCTCGGCATTGGTGAACAGGCGCGAGACGTTCTTGAGGTCAACAGCGTCGATGCTGATAAGCAGCAGGACGGCCACACCACCCCAGATCATGACATCGAGAGCCCAGGCCCCCATCGACTTGACCGGCGGTTTCGGAACAGCCGTACCTTTGGCAGGCGTAGTTACAGGTGCGGTCAAGGTTGGACCTCACGCAGGGCACGAAGACGGTTTAGTTCCGCCTCGGCAGTTTTAGCCGCAGCGGCATCACCCTTGGCCTTCGCTTCGGCCATCTTCTGATCCGCAATCATTTCGCGGATCGGGTTCAGATAGCTTTCATCAGCCGGATTGAAGCCCGAATAGTTCAGGGCCAGCAAGATTTGACGCTGACGGTCAGCTTCGGGACCTTCGCCGCGGCCATAGGTCAGGAAGAAGGTCCTGATTTTTTCTTTTACGACAGGATCAAGGTCCGAGCGCACCACAATGCCGGCTTCCGGCATCGGCGGCGAACGCCAGATTTCTTCCAACTGCGCGGCAATCGCCGGATTTTGGCGCGCCACAGTAATCGCATTGATTGTATTGGACGTTGCGACCTGAACCAGACCGTTCGCGACAGCAAACGAGTTGGCTTGATGGTTGGCCGCACGGACTGTCTTGAAGCACTGCTCGGGGCTGATACCCGCCGGATTGAACAGGAAGGTCAGCGGGGCCAGCGTACCCGAAGTCGACAGGGCATCACCGATACCGAAATCGTATTTCTTGCCGCACGCCATGACGTCTTCAAGCGTAATGCCCGAGCCTTTTTTGACGATCAGGGTCGACTGGTAGCTGTCCAGACCGTTCGGATCGACGATACGGGCCACAACCTCGCCATTGGCGCGCTCGATAGCCTCGATGGCCGTCTTGGCCGGGAACCATGCCGACTGGATCTGGTTGCCACGCATGGCTTCGACCAGAACCGTATAGTTGGATGCGAAGTACGGCTTTACAGGAACGCCGATCGACTTGGACATATCATCCAGCAGCGGCTGCCACAGCGGGCCCGAGGACGATTGCCCTTCGGCCGGCAGAATGGCGAACTTGATTTCCTGCGTGTTGCCCGATGCGGGCTTGTCGCCCGAACCGCAGGCGGCAACGCCCAGAGCCAGAACGGCACCGGCGACAGCGGCCAGTGCGCGACGCGACAGATTGAATTGGGTCATGCCTTGGCCTCCCAGAACGCGTCCTCATATTCGGGACCGTAGATTTCGATCAGGCGTTGCGTATCCAGACCGGTGGCCGGTCCGTCATAAACAATCTTGCCCTTCTGCAGGGCGATAACGCGGTCGCAATAACGGATCGCATAATCAACCTGGTGCAGGGTCACAATGACACCCAGCCCGTCGCGCTTGTTCAACTCGACCAGCAGTTCCATCACCTTGCGGGCGGAAACAGGGTCAAGCGAGGCGACAGGCTCGTCGGCCAGAATGGCCTGCGCGCCTTGCAGAAGCACGCGCGCAATAGCACCACGCTGCTGCTGGCCACCCGACAGGGTGTTGGCGCGCTGGGGCGCATATTCGGACACGCCTACACGATGCAGAGCCGCCATAGCCTTCTCCCGGTCAGCGCGCGGCCAGACCCCGAAAAGACCGCGCCATACGGCTAGACGCCCGAGCGAACCCAGCATGACGTTGGAAAACAGGCTGAGGCGTCCCACCAGATTGAACTGCTGGAAGATCATGCCCAGGCGACCGCGGGCACGACGCACAGCACGGGTCACGCGCCCGTTCTGCTGAACGACGTCGCCAAAAACAGTGATTGTCCCGCCGGGATCAATCGGATGAAGACCGGTGATCGAGCGCAGCAAGGTAGACTTGCCCGAACCCGAAGGACCAATCAGGGCGACCATTTCACCGGCGCCGACCTCGACGGACACGCCGTCGAGAGCCTTTCTGGCCCCGTAGGTCTTCGAGACGCCGCGTACCGACGCGACGGCGAGGTTGGAAGAACTCATGAACCCGTTGGGTGAGGTTAAGATAAAGGGGCGCCGCATGACGCGAGAAAGGCGCAAGGGCAAGTCTTAATGACACGCATGCGGCGATTTCGTCCAGTGCGCGTTGTTTCAGACATGGAGTTTGTACGTATAAATACGTACTTTAAGGCTTTATAACGACGCTCGCTGCGCCTTAAAATTACCTCTTTACATCACGGCATAATACCCCCATATCGCGACTTCCGGCGGACCCCGTAAGGTCCTCTTGCGCCGCTAACGCCGGTCTGGGTTTAACAATTAACAGGGGGTTACGTGAATTGCGCACGTACCAACTTCCCCTGGACCTGGTCCGTGAGCGGTCCCCTGAGCGTCCGGTCGCCCTTGTGCGCCCGGCCTCGGTTGCCGTAGCAGCGCGCTGGTTCCAGAATAATCTTAAGGCCGACGTCTTCTATGCTGTGAAGGCGAACCCTTCGCGCTGGGTCATCGAGACTCTCGTAGAAACCGGCGTCAATGCCTTTGATGTGGCCTCGCTTGCCGAGATCGAACTGGTACGTTCGGTCAGCGCAGACGCACGTCTGGCCTTCATGCATCCGGTCAAGAGCCGTGGCGCGATCAAGAGCGCCTATCAAGACCATAATGTCCGCACCTTCGTGCTGGACAGCCATGAAGAGCTGCAAAAAATCCTTGAAGAGACCGGCTTTGCGACCGACCTGAATCTGGTCGTACGCATGGGTGTGTCCGCTGATGGTGCGGCCTATTCGCTGTCGGGCAAGTTCGGCGTCTCGCCGGATCAGGCCCCTGCTCTGCTTCTGGCCACCCGCCAGGCGGTTCAGGACGGCCTGATGGGTGTCAGCTTCCACGTCGGTTCGCAATGCATGCGTCCGTCGGCCTATGAAGCCGCCATGTCTCAGGTCAGCCGCGCCATCAAGAAGGCCGGTGTGTTTGTCGATATCGTCGATGTCGGCGGCGGTTTCCCGTCGGTCTATCCGGGCATGGTCCCGCCGGACCTGCAGGAATATGCCGACGCCATCCACCGCGGCTTCGCCGAGATGCCGGTATCGGAAACCACTGAACTGTGGTGCGAGCCGGGCCGCTCGATCGTGGCCGAAAGCTCCTCGATCCTGTGCCGTGTCGATCTGCGTAAAGGCGATGCCCTTTATCTGAACGACGGCTCCTATGGTTCGCTGTTCGATGCGACGCACTCGCGCTGGCCCTTCCCGACCAAACTGGTCCGTGACGGCGACAGCGCATCGGAAATGAAGCCTTTCCGCTTCTATGGCCCGACCTGCGACAGCATCGACCACATGCCCGGCCCGTTCTACCTACCGGCCGACATCCGTGAAGGCGACTTCATCGAGATCGGCATGATGGGTGCCTATGGCGTGGCCATGACGACCGGCTTCAACGGTTACGGCTCGCACGAGATCGCTGTGGTCGAAGATGCCCCGATGGCCTCGCTCTATGGTCTGGCCCCGCGTTCGATCCCGACGGTCCGCACGACCGCCGAGGAAAACTCGCGCAAAATCGTTCGCTTGTCGCGTCCCAAGGGCAAGGCTGGCCAGCGCAAGCGTCGCAAATAATCACCCGATACGGATCAGTCTCTTCGGAGACTGATCCAAAAACGTCGCAAGACGTTTGTATAGATAGCGGCCCGTCGCTCCGTCCGGGTCGCTGTTTCGCTTAAGACGGGCGCTCAAATCTTTAGGGAAACCGCTGAAATGACCGCTCAGTCGAACATGAAGGCACAACTGCTCGACAAGACCATCGAGCACGTGGACATCTCCTCGTATGACGCTCGTCCGATCATCGATTCGATGCGCAAGATGTCGTTCTCGTCGCGTGACACCGCTCGCGCTGCCGACATCTTCAACATGGCTCTGGAAGACAAAGAGTGCTCGCCGTGGCTGATCCTGGCCGGCTCGACCTCGGCTGGCGGCTGCATGCACGTGTACCGCGACATGGTCCAGTGCAACATGATCGACGCCGTGGTCGCCACCGGTGCCTCGATCGTCGACATGGATTTCTTTGAAGCGCTTGGCTACAAGCACTATCAGGCCGCTGGCGAAGTGGACGACAACGTCCTGCGCGAAAACTATATCGACCGCATCTACGACACCTATATCGACGAAGAAGAGCTGCAAGCCTGCGACCACGCGATCTACGAGATCGCCAACCGTCTGGAGCCGCGCGGTTACTCCTCGCGCGAATTCATCTGGGAGATGGGCAAGTGGCTGTCGGAAGGCAACGCCAAGAAGCCGGGTTCGCTGATCCAGACCGCCTATGAAAAGGGCGTGCCGATCTTCTGTCCGGCCTTCGTGGACTCCTCGGCCGGTTTCGGTCTGGTCAAGCACCAGAAAGAACGCGCTGCCGAAGGCAAGCCTTACCTGATGATCGATGCAGTCGCCGACTTCCGCGAACTGACGGACATCAAGATCGCGGCTGGCACCACCGGCCTGTTCATGGTTGGCGGCGGCGTTCCGAAGAACTTCGCTCAAGACACCGTAGTTTGCGCCGAAATCCTCGGCATCGACGCCGAAATGCATAAATATGCCATCCAGATCACTGTGGCTGACGTGCGTGACGGTGCCTGCTCGTCCTCGACCCTCAAGGAAGCCGCCTCGTGGGGCAAGGTTTCGACCACCTTCGAACAAATGGTCTATGCCGAAGCCACCACCGTTGTTCCGCTGATCGGCTCCGACGCCTATCACCGCGGTGCATGGAAGACCCGCGAAGCCCGCAACTGGGCCAAGCTGTTCGGTAAATAAGTCGAAATCGCGCGGTTTACACACCCAAACACAGAAAACCCCGATGGTTCATCCATCGGGGTTTTTCTTGCCTGAATAACTCTGAGCCCTGTCATAACAGGTTCTATGCCGGATCAGCCTTGCCGCACACGGACAGTTCTCTGCCAAAATAGTCTGCCACATTGGCATAGGGTGTGCCCGTAATATTACCTATGAAAACAATGAGACACGAATACCGCAATGGTGCCTTGCTGCGGTCGCTCCAATGGTTCAGTTATGGGTTTAATCCATGGTTTGGGATCTAGTCGGGATATGAAGGTCTACGCAAAAACGATTGCTGTCATGGTTCTGACGGGCAGTCTTGCAGCCTGTGGCGATACGGGGGGCAACACGCCTGTTGCCGATGCTCAGGCGACCACTGCCAAGGATACATCCAAGAACACGGTCACAGCCGTCGAAACTGCCGACCTGCAACCTCTGGCCGCCAATGCTCCGGCCTTTGCCAGTCTCTATCCCGGTGCCACCTTGTTGCAGCCTCCTGTCACAGCCAATGGTGTGGATGGTCCAGGCGGTATCGCCGAGTTCACGACCTCGGCCACGCCCGAAGAGGTTATCGAACATTACCGCGCACTGGCCGACACAAACGGCCTGGATCCGGTCATGGCGATGAATCAGGGCACCGCCCGCGCCTTTGCCGCCCTCAACGCCAAGGGTGCCGAGGTTCAGGTAGTTGCCTCCCCCGGCGAGCAGGACCAGACATCGGTTCACCTGACCTGGAAATCGGGTCACTAGAGGATCAAGGGCCATGAAGACAGGTTTCGTTTTGAGCGCCTGTATGGCCAGTTTCTCTGTTGTCCTTGGCGCATGCGTCGGAACGCCCGCAGCATTTGAACCCGCTGCCGTGAGCACCGATCCCGCCCATCACGGCTATCTAACCCGAAGCGAACTACAGCATCTGGCCGATGCGGTGCCGCCGCCTCCACCGACCGGCAGCCAAGTCGAAGCGGCAGACCGCGCCTTGTCGGCCTCGTATCGCGTCCTAGAGAACACCGACCGCTGGCTGATGGCCACTAGTCACGCCGAGGTGCGCTCTCCGTTTGCTCTGCAACATTTCGACTGTGCGCTGGGTGTGCTTTTTAATCCGGCAGAAAACACCACGCCCGCGAGCGCGCGCCTGATGCAACGTCTGTTCGAAGATGCCGAGGCCGCATCGACCATAGTCAAGATGCGCGCTCATCGACCGCGCCCCGTAGGCGATGACCCGAACCGCGAAGCCTGTCAGCGGGTGTCGGACACCGGTCGCGCCTCGGCCTCTTACCCGTCAGGCAGTGCCACAGTGGCGGCAGCCTATGGCGAGGCCATGGCTGCCATCGCCCCCGACCATGCGGAAGCCGCACGCGATACAGCTCACCAGATCGCTCTAAGCCGTGTCATCTGCGGCATGCATTATCCGCTGGATGCCCAAACTGGCGAAAAACTCGGCAAGGCGGTGTTTGAACGCGCTGCGATTACACCCGATTTTCAAGCTGATCTCGCCCTCGCCCGTCAGGAGTATGTAAGTCTGAAAGCCAGCGGCAAGACCAATCCTGGCTGTGCCGCCGAACGTGCCGCCCTGTTGCAAACTCCGTGATTGCGGTCCTGCTTCTGGTCGCGAGTTTAAACGCGCCCGAGATTTCAAATTCTGTTTGTTCGCCCGAACAGATCATTGCCCTTACAGCCCCCTCTTCCAACCCCTACACGCTGACCTGCAGCGCGAAGTTGACGAACGGGCAGTCCATACTGCGTCCTATTGTGCTGGAGGGACCGCAGGCCTCCCATCTTAAGCTGGATTGCAATGGCGGTAGCATCGGGCAGCCCAACAGCCCTGTCCACGCCTCAAGCCCGACCGTCATGATCCGTTCGGAAAAATCAGAGAACGGAAAATGGCGGGCTGTAAACAATGTGACCTTGCGCAACTGTCACATCTTTGGAGCCGTACGTGTGTGGGGCATGGGCGCAGATGGCAGCTATGATGATCTTCGTCTTTCGTCGAGGCAAGCGGGCCATACCACACGCGTGCAAGAGGCCGCTCCACACAACGTCCGACTGGAACAGGTGCGCATCACCGCCCATGGCACCATCCCGCTATATGTCGGTCCGGGGGTGACGCGACTGATCCTAGAAGACTCGACACTGGACGGCCGGACAAGCGCCACAGCTATCTATCTGGATGCCGAAAGCGCGGACAATACCATCCACAACAACCGCATCCTGACCCGCACAGGCCGTGAAATGATCGCCGTGGATGGATCAGCCGGCAATACCATCAGCGGCAACCGTTTCGATCTGCATGGCAAACCGGGTATTTATCTGTATCGCAACTGTGGCGAGCGCGGCGTAATCCGCCACCAGACCCCCTCCAACAATATTATAGAGAACAACAATTTTACCGGTGCCTCGTGGTTGCGTCCGCGATTGGTGGTCGAGAATGCCCGAAATGGTCGCAGGTCCTATTGCAGCGCCGATAGAGGATATCCATTCGGCAGCAGCGTCGATGACCGCGACAACGCCACCGGCAACACTGTGCGCAACAATCGCAGACCATAAAAAAGGCGGGGCATGTGACCCCGCCTTTTCATTTTAAACGCGCTTGGTGCCGGTCAGCGGACCATAAAGGTCCGTGCGGCGGTCGCGGAAGAAGCCCCACGCCGCGCGGTGGCGATCAAGGAAGTCGAGGTCGAAGGTCGCAACCAGCACACCCTCTTCATCACGGCCGAAGCTTTCCACCAGATCGCCGCGATGGTTAGCGATGAAGCTGTGGCCATAGAAGGTCTGGCCCGCCTCGGTCACCTGTTCGTGGCCGATACGGTTGGCACCGACGACCGGCACCACATTCGACACGGCATGGCCCTGCATGGCGCGCTGCCACGGGGCGGCGGTGTCGAGGCTGTCATCATGCGGCTCGGTGCCGATGGCGGTCGGGTACATCAGCACCTCTGCGCCTTGCAGCATCATGGCGCGGGCGGTTTCGGGGTACCACTGGTCCCAGCAGATACCGACGCCAACCTTGCCGAAACGCGTGTCCCAAACCTTGAAGCCGGTATCCCCCGGACGGAAATAATACTTCTCCTGATAGCCCGGACCATCAGGGATGTGGCTCTTGCGATAGACGCCCAGAGTCTCGCCATCGGCGTCCAGCATGACAAGCGAGTTGTAGTACTGCGGGCCTTCACGCTCGAAGATCGAAACAGGAATGGCAACGCCCAGTTCCTTGGCGATCGGAGCCAACTGGGTCACGCACGGGTGCTTGTCCCACTCATAGGCATGCTCGAACCAGTGCTCTTCCTGCGAGACGCAGAAATACGGTCCCTGAAACAGTTCCGGCGGCAGGATGACCTGCGCGCCCTTGGCGGCAGCTTCACGGATCAGGACAATGGTCTTGTCGATATTGTCCTGAATATCAATGCCGTAAGAGGTCTGGATACCGGCGACGGAAATCGTGCGGGTCATTATGCAGGCTCCTGCTGGCTGATGCAGTGGAACGAGCCACCGCCGGTCAGAATGGCCATGGACGGCGACGGAATGATCTTGTGGTTCGGATAGACCGTGGCCAGTGCTTCGCAGGCCATGCGAGCGGCAATATCATTGCCATAGGTCGGCACGACCACAGCCTCATTGGTGATGAGGAAATTCATGTGGCTGGCCGGAATAGGCTCGCCATCCTCGTCCTGGACCAGACCCGGCGAGGGAATACGCAGCACCTTGATCGGACGGCCCGCTGCATCGGTCGAGGCCGACAGGAGACGCGCGGTTTCGTCGTAAACGTCTGCGTTCGGGTCATCCTCGCCAAACGCGATCGGGCACGCCACGACACCCGGCCCAACAAAGCGGGCCAGATTATCGACGTGACCGTCGGTGTGGTCGTTCAGCAGACCATCACCCAGCCAGATGACCTTCTTGGCACCCAAGGCCTTGGCAAAGGCCGCCTCTGCCTCTTCTTCGGTCCAGCCCTGGTTGCGGTTGGTGTTCAGCACGCACTGGCGCGTGGTCAGAACCGTACCCTCGCCATCGTGATCGACCGCACCGCCTTCAAGGATGAAATCATGGCGGGTAATGGCCACGCCCGACTGTTCGCCGATCTGGTCGGCGACCTCGTCGTCAAACGGCAGATCATATTTGCCGCCCCAGCCATTAAAGGTGAAGGCATTGGCCGAGGCCGAACCCTGACCAAAGATCGGGCCGGTATCCCGCAGCCAGATATCGCCAAAGCGACCGGCCACAATCTCTACGCCCGCAACATCGGCAAAACGGGCACGCGCAGGCTCCAGCGCCTCTTGATTGCCAGTCATCAGCTTGACCTTGACGCCACCGGCACCGGCCAGGGCCCGTACCAAAGCCTCGACCTCTTCCTGTGCCTGTTCGAAGTCTTCTTGCCAAAGCTCGGCATGGCTGGGCCAGCCGACCCAAACAGCACGTTGCGGTGCCCATTCGGCAGGGATCAAGGTGGTGGTCATCGGGGCGTCCTCGAAAGGGCGTGAAAACAGAAAAACGAACGGGCCAGATAGGACTTCTAGCCCTGCACTTCAATGGATAGGCAACCGAACATCAAAGAGAAAGGGCGGCCCGTTGCCGGACCGCCCTTCCTTTTAGCAAACTGGCAGTTCGTCTTAGAACGAAGCGCGCAGAGTGATCATAGCCGTGCGCGGGGCACCCAGCTGGTAACGAGCCGTACCCGTAGTCTCGGTCGAGATATCAGCCAGATATTCTTCGTCGAACAGGTTGATCACGTTCAGCTGCAGGTAGGAGTTACCCTTGCCCAGAGCCTTCAGGTTGTAACGGACGTCCAGATCGAAGGTCAGGTAATCCGGAGCCACTTCGGTGTTGATGTCGTTCGAGAAACGCTCGCCGACATACTTGCCTTGCAGACCCAGATCGAAATCACCGATCGTGTAGGCCACGCGGCCACCGAACTGCCATTCCGGAGTCTCAACCAGTTGGTTGCCAGCAGTCGGGATGAACTGCGGTACACCATCCTTCACACCAGCAGGCAGGTCGCTCTTCACTTCGCTGTCAGTGTAGGTGAACGAAGCGGTCAGCGACAGGTTCTCGATCGGGGCCCAACCGATTTGGCCGTCAACACCCTGCAGGGTAACGTCACCGACGTTACGGGTAAGGTATATTTCTTCGACTTCGTCGAAGGTACGCACGATACGGTTGGCGTAGTCGGTCTTCCAGGCAGCAATCGAAGCGATCAGGGTGCCCGACTGGAAGCGGTAACCGATGTCGTACGAGTTGGTGGTTTCCGGTTCCGGATTGACGTCAACAATGTCGTACAGGTCATCGGTACGCGGAGCCGAGAAACCTTCAGCATACGAAGCATAGATCGACTGGCTATCAGCAAACTTCCAGGTCACACCCAGATTCGGCAGCACAGCGTCATACTTTTTGTCGAAGGAACGAGGCTTGCCATACGTATAAGGAGCAGGGTTCGGGTTATCAGCCGTAGGCCTTGGCAGCGGATTCATCGCTGAAATCGGGAAGGTTACCAAGTCCGTACCAGCCACCGGTGTGCCGGTCTGGGTGGTGCAGTATGCGTTGAAGGTATCACGCTGGTAGCAGTAGTTGTTCAGTTCGCGATCGAAGAACGGGGCGCGAACGCCAACGGTCAGATCAACAGCGTTGTTGAAGAACGAACCGCGGTACTCGGCAGCGATCTGGTTCAACATGGCATACGACAGACGATCACGGCGACGCAGGACAGTGCCGTCCGGCAGCTCGACCGGGCGACCGTTACGACCGGCGAACCAGTCTTCCGGGAAGCCGTTGGCGTCGATATAGCCCATTTGGCCGGTCTGGCGGTGACGACCCCAGTCAAAGGTGTAAGCACCACGGACCTGATGGTTTTCGTTCACGTTCCAGATCAGCGAGCTGGTCACGCCATAACGATGGGTGTTGGTGATGTTCGGACGGAACAGGGTCACGCGGGTGTTCGGATCGATCTTGCCGTCACCGTTCAGGTCCACACCGGCCGCCGAAGAGTTACCGATCAGCTGCGGATCGGTTTCGCTGGTGGTGTGCGTGCCACCGCCGTGTGCCAGGGTGTACTGGAACGACGGATCAATGGTCAGGGTCAGGCTGTCCGACAGGGTGAAACGCGATTGACCGCGGATGTTACCGGTGTTCGACGGGTTCACAGCCGTGGCTTGCGAACGAACGGTGTTGTAGTCGTTCTTGTCGTAAGCACCGCCCTTTTCAAAGTCGGCCAAAGTTACGCGCGGCGTAAACTGGTTACGGTTTTCATTGTAGTGGGCGGTCAGAGAGACGAAGTCGCCATTGTCGCCCAGCGGCTGATAAATGCGGCCGTTCAGCTGCATCTTGTCCACGCCGCCTGCACCCACAAAGTGGTCGTACTTGGTCTTCGACGCAGCAAACCAGGCGCGGGTGCCCCACGGGCCGAACTCGCCGGTTTCAACCAGGCCGAATGCACGGCGATAGCCGTATTCGCCCAGCGACGGCTGGAAGATCACGCCGAACTCTTCACCCGGACGACGAGTGACATAGTTCACGGTACCGCCAGTTGCCGACGCGGTCGGGGAGTCAACGTCGGTGGTGCCCAGGTTCACAGCAGCGCGCTGGATCAGTTCCGGGTCCATCTGCTGGTTCGAATAGATGGCATAGTTGCCGGTATCGTTCAGCGGAATACCGTCTTGCGTCAGCGAAACGCGTGCAGAGTCAAAACCGCGGATGGTCAGGTCACCACCAGCCGAGCCATAGGCGTCGTTGTTGGTGAAGTTCACGCCCGGCAGCAGGTTGATCGAGTTCAGGATGGTCTGACCAGCAGCCTGAGTGCCGATGAACTGTTCGGTGATCGTAGCACGCGACTTCGGATTGTTCTCAGCAACAACACCCTCGATGGCGCGCGGGCCACGAGCACCGGTCACGACAACCTGTTCGACTTCGAAAGCTTCCGAGCCGGTCGACTGGGCCGAAGCGGTAGTGGCCATGCCGAGCGCGATGGCAAGTGCCGATGCGCCAAAGGTCAGGCTGCGAGCAAAATTGGACAACGGATATCCCCTTTGTCGTACCCCCGAGGTGAATAGAGGGAGGTACTTGTTCATTTGATGAACGGGGATTTAGTCGCTGGAACATAAGTTTGGGCGACAAAAACGTGACAGAAACATGACAGCCGACGAGGGTGGCCTGGACGCCACAGCCTGTGGAAAGTCCCGAATTAAAAGAAGAAATCAGACATCTAGGCGCACAAACCGTGCTGCGACTGCACGGGCCGTTCGACGAATGACCCTCGGTTCATGAAAATTGCCGTTGATTTGTGCCTTGGCCAGCACATGTGCTCTGAAGCGCTTAAACAGTTCAGGGTCCGCCGGTTTAGGATGCCGCCAGAAGTCGTGCAGGGGCTTTTGAAAAGTCAGCCCTTCGAAATTAAAAAAGGCTCGGCCCAAAACCTTGACCGGTGTACCGAAACCTAGCGCCGAAAGGGCCGCGCTCGAATTGTTGACGATCATCCCCTGCGAGGCACGGCAAAGTTCAGCCAGATTCCCGCCATCTATAAAATCAACGCGGTTGGCTAATCCCCTCGATACAGCCAGATTTTTTACCACCGCACCAAAATCAACCAATCCCGGGTCGAGCGGATGGTTTTTAAATACAAGACGCGCTGATGCAGGCGCATGTTTGGCAAAGCTGTTCATCAGCTCGACGATAAACGCCGTATTGTCTGCATACTTGGAATAACGCAGCAACTGATTGTCGCCTTCACGCTGCAGGCACCCAATAAAAAAGGGACCTTTCTCGCGAAGCGCCTTTGCATCCACCACCTGTCGTGACGAACGCAAGGCCAGCCTCACATAACGCTGAATATGGCTCACGCATTGTAGCCAGGCCGGTACTGTGTAGGGATTGCGATAGTTGGGATAAGACCAACCGCCCAATAGCTGCACCATATGGTACATGCTGATATTGATGATATGGTACGGCAGGATACGGCCGACACTGTGGCTGACGGCCATTTCTGGAACCGGTTCACCATAGCCTTCGGCCGAACGGGGCAATTGGCTGGAAGCATTGACCCCGTTGCGCTCCAGCGTAATCCAGTCTGGACGGAAATAACCGTTCTCCAGCACCCACAAACGCGCCGGAATTGACTTGGCCAATTCGGCCACAGCCTGATTATACGGACCGCTTTCGCCAAAAATAACCACATCCGTATATTGGCCCGCATAGGCTGGAAATTCTTTTTGCCAGTCGGCCGCCGTGCCACTGAACCGGCGACGCCCCTTAATACCCCAGCTAAACGCATCGCCCGCATTGAACACCATGCGATGCACAGTTTCGGCCCCCATATCCAGCAACGCCTTGTTCAGGTGTCGCCCGAAAGGACCGAACGGCAAAGTCACCAACAGAAAGCGGCGTCCTTGCAACGCCTTTGCCTGTTCTTTGGCAACAGTTGTGTGTTCAGGTTCGTATGGGGCCAGCAACAGTCGAAAGTCTCTCGTAGGGAGGCGGGATTTAAAGGGAAGCTCACACCGCGAATGCCCTCAGGAAATCTTGGTAATCAGCTTCGCACTTTACGCCAATCAGAAAGTAATCTTGAAATTTATATTCAAACGAAAGAACCGCAGAATGTTAGAGAAACACCCTGCGGCTCAATGCAATAATCATCTTCGATCAACTATGGGGGAGAGTGTGAGCACCCTCCCCTTCAGTGATTAGAAGTTGATGTCGATGCTGGCGCGACGGTTCAGCGGCTCACGCACGCCGTCAGCCGTTGCCTTGGCCAGAGCGGTTTCGCCCTTACCATCCAGCGAGATCACGCCACCATTGACGCCTTGGGCAACCAGGGCATCAGCAACGGTACGGGCACGACGGTTCGACAGGCCCAGGTTGTAGGCTGCGTTACCCGAGGTATCCGTGTGGCCGACGACCAGTACGCGGGTCGGAGCGCCCGACTTGGCGTAGTTGGCAGCCTGGGTCACAACCGAGCGAGCTTCCGCGGTCAGGTCCGAACGGTCGAAGTCGAAGTAGACAACGAACTGACGGGCTGCCGGTTTAGCCGGCGGCGGCGGCGGCGGAGGCGGAGGCGGCGGAGGAGGAGGCGGAGGCGGCGGCGGCGGCGGAGGCGGCGGCGGCGGAGCGTCTTCCGCACCGAACGCATAACGCAGACCCAGGGTCACAGCGTGCGACTGGTCATAGTCGCCCGACCATTCACCGAATGCCGGAGTAACCGAGGCCGGAACGGAAGACTGCCAGTTGGCATCGCCGGTCAGGTAACGATAGGTCAGGTCGATGTTTGCGCGATCCGAGATCGCCCATGCCAGACCAGCAATGGCCTGAGCAGCAAACTTGGTCGAGGAATCGTCAGCAGCGAAAGCGCCACCCGGAGCCTGACGCAGACGACCAACGGTGTCGACGTTTACGCGGTTCACACCAACGCCCAGACCCACGAACGGACGCAAGGTCCATTCCGGGGTGCCGAAGTCATAAATGACGTTGGCCATCAGGGTGGTCGAGGTGATGTCACCTTCCGGCGAGTGGCACGGACCGGTAGCCGGGGTCAGGTTGCACAGACCCTGTGCGCCCGAAACAGCGCGAACGGTGCCGATGTCACCCGAGCGGTAACCGCCTTCGAGTTCAGCGCGCCAGTTCGGGTTGAAGCGGTAGCCGAGACGCGCAAATGCGGTCCAGCCATCGTTGACTTCCCAGTTCCAGTTTGCACCGGTGGTCGACGACTCAGCATTGATATCGTCGATGATGTGATAACCGGCGTCGATAGCGCCGTACCAGCCGTCCGGCTCAGCCGATGCGGCACCAGCCGCAAACAGCCCTGCGGCGGCGACACTGGCAAGAAGTTTCAGCTTCATGGTGTCCTCTCTCACTGAATTATGAGTGCGATGTCTTCATGTTCCCACAAAGACGCTCGAAGCAACGAACGGCATTGCCGCACGCTGGTTCCTTGAAATATCACACAATGTGGCAACTGTGGCGCCATTCCAACACTTTTGTTGGTGCCTATACTACACTCATGTAAAAGGCTTCGACGCACAATTTGGGGAGATCATGCGTGTCAGAAATGTTCAAGGGGCAGGTTGCCATTGTTACGGGCGCTGGCGGAGGCTTGGGTCGCGAGCATGCGCTGGCTCTGGCTGCACGCGGAGCCAAGGTTGTCGTCAATGACCTAGGCGGTGCGCGGGATGGATCGGGGGCTTCGCAATCTGCAGCCGAAGCGGTCGTCGCCGAGATTCTCGCCGCCGGAGGCGAAGCGATAGCGAGCGCTGCATCGGTGACCGACTTCCAGGCTGTCAGCCAGATGGTTGCCGAAACCGTGGCCAAATGGGGCCGCGTGGATATTCTGGTCAATAATGCCGGCATCTTGCGCGACAAGAGCTTTGCCAAGATGGAACTTGATGACTTCCGGTTAGTGGTGGATGTGCACCTGATGGGAGCCGTTAACTGCACCAAGGCTGTCTGGGACATTATGCGCGACCAGAATTATGGCCGTATCGTCATGACCACATCTTCATCGGGATTGTTCGGCAATTTTGGCCAGTCCAACTATGGAGCCGCCAAGATGGCTCTGGTCGGACTAATGCAAACCCTCTCGATTGAAGGTGCCAAGAACGATATCCGCGTCAACTGCCTGGCTCCCACTGCTCATACCCGCATGACCGAAGACCTCGGCCTGCCGCTCGAGGCGCTGGCTCCGGCACTTGTCACGCCTGGCTTATTACATCTGGTCAGTCCCGATGCCCCCACCCGCTGCATTCTTGCCGCCGGTGCAGGCGGCTTCGAACGCGCCTATATCACCTTGACGCAGGGTGATTTCATCACCGGTCTCGATGCCGCAGAACAGGTCGCGGCCCGTTTTGATAAAATATCCGACCGTAGCGGTGAAATCGTACCCGAGATGGGTGCAGCCCAGGGGATGATTGAACTCACCAAGGCGCAGTCCGCTCAAGGATGAACATGAATGGAGTATAGGCACAAAGCATGGCCTCTAATCCATTTTTTTAGGTCAACATGACGTCAAAACCAAAGCCATGCATCGTAAAAAACCAAAGTGTCGTTGTCAGCCTGTACCGGATGGCGTTAATCACGCGATATAAGACACTCGCGTCACTGGAATAACTATGACCACTTTATTCGGGCTCCCCCCTTCCGATGTAACAAGCTCAATGACCGAGCGAGCCCGAAGCGTCATCCAGCTGAATATTGCCGCCCTGCAAAAGCTGGACGAGACACTGGACGATTCCATAGCGCGTGCCTGCGCCATCATCCTGTCGCGTCCTGGCTATGTGGTGGTAACTGGCATGGGCAAGTCAGGTCATATCGGAAACAAGATCGCCGCCACCATGGCCTCGACCGGCACCAATGCCTTCTTTGTCCACCCTGCCGAGATGAGCCATGGCGATCTAGGCATGTTGCGCCCCGATGTTACGGTCCTCGCCATTTCCAATTCAGGCGAAAGCCGCGAACTGCGCGATCCACTGATCTATTGCCAGCGCAACAATATTCCGGTCATCGGCATCACCCAGCGCAAGGACAGCCTTCTGGGCCGCCATTCGCAGGTGGTGCTGGAAATGCCCAAGGTCGCAGAAGCCTGCCCCGAGGGTCTGGCCCCAACGACATCCACATTGATGACACTGGCCCTTGGCGATGCCTTGGCCATGGTCCTGATGGAACAGCGAGGCTTCACGCGCGAAGACTTCGGCCTGCACCATCCAGGTGGTGCACTGGGCATGAGTCTGCAATCGGTCCGTGAATGGATGGGGGATCACGCTGCCACGCCAACCTCGGTGGCTCTAGATGCTAATTTCACCGACATCGTCTCGGCGATTACGGCCGGTCGCAAAGGCACGGTTGCGGTACTCAACCCAGACCAGACACTGGCTGGCATTATAACAGACGGTGACGTCCGCCGCGCCTTCAGCCGCGACATTACCAACATCACCGCCGCAGACATTATGAGCCGCTCGCCGATCACCGTTGATCCCGACCAGCGTATGCGTGATGTGGTGGACCTTTTGACCACCAACAAGATCAGCAGCCTCTATGTGGTCGAGGATAATCGCCCGGTGGCCGTGATCCACCTCGCCGAGCTTATGCAAGCCGGTTACGTTTCCTGATGCATCCCACCGTCCTGCTGGATGCCAGCCGGTTGCTGAGCCGCACCGAAAGGGCTGCCCCGACGGGTATAGACCGCGTCTGTCTGGCTTATGCGGAATGGCTGATCGCCCATCCGCAATACCGGATGGTGCCGGTTCGCGCTCGCAAAGGGCAATTGGCTCTGGTGTCCAATGACTGGTTCCGCGAGCGCATCAAAGACCTGCGCACCCGCTGGAATGGTCTGTCCGAAGTGCAGGACCGCCCACAGGACACCGCCCTGCTTCAGGCTTTAAGCACACCCCTGCGCCCTGCCCAGTCTGTGCGATCCCCTCTGCCTGTCACCACTGAAACCCGAAAAAAGCGCCACGTCGCCCGTCAGTTTTTCCGCGCACGACGCACAGCCCTGCCGCCCGCCATGGCCTATATCAATGTTGGACACACAGGGCTGGACGAACCGGGACTCCTGACCTCGCTTCAGGATGCCGGTATTGCCCGCCTGCTGATGGTCCACGATCTCATCCCCGTGACCCATCCCCAGTATTGCCGTCCCGGAGATGATGCCAAACATGCCCGTCGCATACACCACGCCTTGTCGCTGGGCAGCCACATCATCGCCAACAGTGCCTACACCGCCGCCGAGCTGGAACGCTTTGCCTCCGGCCTAAACCTGCCGCGAAGACCGGTCGAAATCGCGCACCTCGGCCTCGAAAGCCATCTTGGGCAAGCCGAACCCCTGGTAACGTCCCGCCCCTATTTCGTGCATGTCGGCACGATCGAGGGCCGCAAGAATCTCGCCTTCATCCTGAATGTGTGGCGAACCTTGACCGAGCAGATGGGCGAGCAAACTCCTTCACTGGTTTTAATCGGACGATATGGCTGGGAAAATGAAGCCGAACTGGCCATGCTGCACCGCTGCCCCGAGCTTCAAGGCAGGGTTCATCAGGCCGAAGGTATGTCTGATCGCTTGTTGACCCGCCTCATGCTGGGCGCGCAAGCTGTTTTATCTCCGTCCAGCGTCGAGGGTTTTGATCTGCCTGCCGTCGAAGCTTCTGCACTTGGTGTGCCACTGATTGCCTCCGATATTCCGCCGCATCGGGAACTGGTGGGTCATGCCCGACTTATTGATCCGCAGGATGGTTTCGGCTGGATGTCTGCTATTAAAGATTACAGCATCCAAAAACCCGAGGTACCACAGTATACGGCACCGGACTGGGCCCGGCATTTTGCCATTGTGGATGAGCGGATACTCAAGCCTCTGGCGACTTTGCACCAACAGAGGTAAGTCTCGGTGAAACGGAATTTAGAGCTTCATATGACCAGAACCGCTGCAAGCCTGATGATCCTCGCCCTTCTTGCGGGTTGCCAGACCTTGCCGCGTGACGGACCTTCGGGTTCGGGCGTGAACAATGGTGCCTCCTCGATCGACGCCACACGCAGCTATGCAATGGTCGATCTAAGCTTTGAACTGAGCGAGCGCCTGCGCCATGCGCCACCGCGTTCCTTTGCTGGTCTTGCCCTGGCGGATAGCCATGAACCGACCGACATCATCGGCATTGGTGATACTCTGGCCGTCAGCATTTTTGCGCCCGGCACCAACCTGTTTGCCAGCGGTGATAGCGGCCCCTCGCTGCCCCCTCTGACTGTCGACCGTAACGGTGCTGTACCGGTTCCCTATGCCGGTTCGGTCAATGTGCGCGGCATGACGCCCGGCGAGGCGGCCACCGCGATACGCCGCTCGCTGGCGGGCAAGGTTGCCAATCCGCAGGTCGTCGTCACTGCCAATTCGGCCTCCAACTCGGTCACGGTTCTGGGCGATGTCCGCAATCCGGGTCGTCAGGCGCTGAATGCCAATCACGACCAGCTGCTGGACATCATCGCCGCCGCCGGTGGCTCGTCGCGTTCTCCCTATGATGTCGATGTGGTGATCATGCGCGAAGGTCGCACCTATTCGGCCCCTATGTCGGTGGTGACCACCAAGTTTGACGAGAATATCCGCCTGCAACGCGGCGACCAGATCAACCTGACCTATCGCCCGCGCCGCTTCTCTTCGTTCGGTGCCTTTAATGCCGTGGCCCGCAGCGAACTGCCGCCCGGCCCACTGACCCTCAGCGAGGCCCTCAGCGGTGTCGGTGGCCTGGATACCAATCAGGCCAATGCCCGCTCGGTCTTGGTCTTCCGCTTTGAGCGCCCCGAGGTGGCACAGGCACTGGGCCTGACCCAACCAGTGACCTCGCGCGGTGTTCCGGTAGTCTATCGCCTGAACCTCAATGAAGGTCAGGGCTTCTTTATCGCCAGCAATTTCCAGATCGAGCCGGACGACATCATCTATGCACCACGTTCGGGTGCGGCTGAAATGCGGAAATTCTTTGAAGTGGTCCAGAGCATGACCCGCATCGTCTATGATCTGTCGGTCACCAACAACGCCCTGACCGACTAATGGGGGTGGTGGACCGTGTACGTCAGGCGCTGGGCTTAGCCGCTCGCGCCACGCCTGCGGTCCTTAACCCTGACCCGAGAAATGATCTGGCATGGCCGGACGATCTACCTCGCCAAATCCGTTCTGTGCGTGATGCGTCGCTCGAAATTTATCGGCAGTACGGTTTGCCGACAGAGACGGGTAACTATCGGGCACAAGGGCCAGAGGCCCCATGGGAAAGGCTGCCTGATAATCTCTCCCCGTCCCAGAAATGGGAACTCTTCCAAGCCGCCCCCGAGGGTGCAGGGTGGCGGTTTGCCGACCGCAGCGGCCTTGGTCGTCATAGTCCGATCGAAGATGTCCGTCAGGCCGCTGCGCTACTGCAAAAATGCGATAATCTGCAACGCAAGCTGGAGAACAACGAAGAGATCACCGCCAACGATATTACCGATGCCATGCTGATCGGCACAGCATCGGGTTTTCTGCTTCAGGCAAGCGCATCCAAGGCCCCAAGCACGGGGCATTCACCGCTGATGTTTACCTCGGCCTCAGACGATCGTCCGCAGAACGACTAGATCGCGTTTAGCCCGACAGCTTCTGCCAAAAGCTCTAACGAACGAACACGCGCCTTCGGATCCCAGATCTGGCTGGTCACCATCAGTTCGTCGGCACCGGTTTTTGCTACAAACGCCTTGATGGTTTCAGCCACAGTGTCCACCGACCCCACAGCCGCACACGACAAGGCCGAATCCACGACCGCTTTCGCTGTGCCATCCAGCCGCTCGTAATAGCCCTCCACGGGTGCCGGCAACTTGCCGGCCTTGTTCAGGCGCAGATTCACAAAAGCCTGCTGGACGGAACTGAACAGTTTTTGCGCCTCTGCATCGGTATCGGCGACAAAGGCATTATAGCCCAGCATCACATAGGGTTTGTCCAGATAGGGAGAAGGTCGGAAGGTCTGGCGATAGATATCGGTGGCCCGCATCATTTCGCCCGGCGCAAAATGGCTGGCAAACGCATAGGGTAGCCCCAGATGCGCCGCCAATTGAGCGCCATAGGTGGATGAGCCCAGAATCCAGACCTTTACCGGCTGACCCCCCCCCGGATAAGCCGCAATACGCTGCCCATCGACCACAGGCTCGAACCAGCGCATCAACTCCATCACATCCTGCGGGAAGCTGTCCACGTCGCCCTGAAGGGTCCGACGCAAGGCTCTCGCTGTCATCTGGTCAGTTCCAGGCGCACGCCCCAGACCCAGATCGATCCGGTCACCATACAGGGCGGCCAGAGTGCCGAACTGTTCAGCAATAACCAGAGGGGCGTGGTTGGGAAGCATCACGCCACCCGCGCCCACTCGAATGGACTTGGTCGCTGCCGCCACCGCCCCGATCACCACCGAGGTCGCCGCGCTGGCAATGCCGGGCATGTTATGGTGTTCGGCCAGCCAGTAGCGTTGATAGCCCAGCCGTTCGGCATGGGAGGCCAACTCCACACTGTTGCGCAGGGCCGTGCCGATGTCCGAACCTTCAGGCACCGGAGCGAGGTCGAGGATGGAATATGCGGTCATGCGACTGATATGGGGTAAGCCCGACCATAAAAAAGAGGGGCGACATGCCATCGCATTTCGCCCCTGCAATTTTATCGACGGCGCTAAGAGACCCGATCAGTCCATGACAACGCCGGTGGTGCGCAATATCTCGGCCCGCAGTTCAGGAAGCCCCACACCCTTTTCCGAAGAGGTCACGGCAACATGCGGATAGGCCGCAGGGCGTTTGGCAATCGCTTTCAAGGTTGCGGCCTGCATCTTTTCGGCCTCGCCCTTTTTGAGCTTGTCCGCCTTGGTCAGCACGATCTGGTACGACACCGCCGCCAGATCGAGCGCATCCAGTGCCTCGTCATCGACCTTTTTCAGACCGTGGCGGGCGTCGATCAACAGATAGACCCGTTTCAGGGTCACACGGCCGCGCAGATAGTCACGGCCCAGATCCTGAAACTTTTTCACCGTGGTCTTTGAAGCCTTGGCCCAGCCATAGCCGGGAAGGTCCACCAGACGGATCTTGTCGTCGAGGTTGAAGAAGTTGACCTCGCGGGTGCGGCCCGGCTCGTTGGAGGCACGCGCAAGCTTGTGCATGCCCACCAGACCGTTGATCAGGCTGGACTTGCCCACGTTCGAACGCCCGGCGAACGCGATCTCGGGCAGATCGGGTTCGGGAAGCTGTTCAATCTTGGCGCAGCCGAGCATGAAGGTGGCCTGACGCGAAAACAGGACGCGGGCGGCCTCGACTTCTTCGGCGGAATATTCGCCAACCTTGGGTTCGTCCAACGGATCAGCCCTTCTTGAAACGGGCAAAGAAGGTGTCGATAGGGTTCTCGGCCTTGTACTTATGCATGATCACATACTGCTGCAGGATCGACAGGATGTTGTTCCACGCCCAGTAGATCAGCAGGCCAGCCGCGAACGGAGCCATGATGAAGGTGAAGACCAGCGGCATCAGCGCAAAGATCTGACGCTGCATCGGGTCTTGTGCTGGCGGGTTCATCGACATTTGCAACCACATGGTCAGACCATAGACCAGCGGCAGGACGCCGAGGTGCAGCGGACCACCCAGAATACCACCCAGCAGCGGAATCGCCGCCGGATCGTAAGGGATCGCACCGAACAGGTTCCAGATGGTCGTCGGGTCTTTCGCCGACAGGTCCTTGATCCAGCCGAAGAAAGGCGCGTGACGCATTTCGATGGTCACGAACAGCACCTTGTACAGCGCATAGAAGACCGGAATCTGCACCAGGATCGGAAGGCAACCCGCCAGCGGATTGATCTTCTCGCGCTGGTACAGGGCCATCATTTCCTGCTGCTGCTTTTGCGGATCCTTGCCGTGCTTTTTCTTCAGCTCTTCCAGCTTGGGCTGCAGCATGCGCATCTTCGACATCGACGCATACGACTTGTTGGCCAGCGGGAAAAGAACCAGCTTCACGACCACAGTCAGGGCCAGAATGGCCAGACCAAAATTGCCTAGCAGGCCGAAGAAGAATTCCAGAACCGCAAAAATCGGACGGGTCAGGAACCAGAACATGCCCCAGTCGATCGCATAGACGAAACGCGGCAGGCCGAGGTTTTCCTCGTAGGATTTCAAAATCTCGTTGCGCTTCACACCGGCAAACAGACGTTGCGTCTCGGTGATCTGCTTGCCTGGCGCGATGATGTGGGCCGCGCCCAGCATGTTGGCTTCGTGCACATCGACGTTCTGGACATTACGCACCGTAAAGCGCGCATCGATCTTTTCGTCCTGAGCCGGGATCAGGGCCGCCAGCCAGTATTTGTCGCTGATACCCATCCAGCCGCCGGTGGAGGTCTTCTCCACACGCGCCTTCTTGGCCCAGTCTTTGTACTTGATCTGCTCGGTCGAATAGGACTTGCCCTCGCCAAAGGTGCCGATGGCACCTTCGTGCGAAATCATCTGTTTGCCGAGGTCATCTGCAATGCCCTGACGCTCCACGCGGCCATACGGCGCGATGGTGATCGGGGTTGCGCCAAGGTTGGCCACAGTATCCTTGACGGTAAACAGATATTGTTCATCCACCGAAATGGTGCGGGTAAAGCGCAGGCCGTTGCCATTATCCCAGGTCAGTTCAACCGGCGTGGTCGGGGTCAGCTTGTCGCCCTTGGACAGGGTCCAGACAGTGTTCGGTCCCGGAACACCACCGGCGACGTTTTCACCACGCCAGCCGAATTGGGCGAAATAGGCATGTTCCATACCCTGCGGGCGGAACAACTCGACCGGAGCATCGCTGCCCAGTTCCTGTTTGTAGTTGGTCAGGAACAGGTCGTCGATGCGGCTGCCCAGCAGGGACAGCGAGCCCTTGACCGTGCCGGTTTCGATCTGAACACGACCGGCGGCACCCAGCGCCGCCGAACGGTCCGTGACATAGGCACCACCGGCCAGAGTGGCCTCGGCATCGCCCACGGCAGTGCCAGCCTCTTGCGACATTTCAGCGGTCGCAATACGGGCCGCGCGCTGCTGGTCAGCCTGCGGCTTCATCACGGCGAAATAGTAGAAGCCCATAATCAGGGCCGCGCACACGAAGAAGATGATTGTGTTGCGCGAATTTTCTCTTTGCATCGGGATCAGCGGTCCTGGTCAGCGGCCTGTGTGGCGGGGCGCGATTGATCATTATGGGGCGCACCGAAATTACCACCCTTAGCAAGGGATGGATCGGTGCGCATCTTGGAGAGCCTTGTAAGGGCCGATTTCACATCGTCAAGCAATCGGTCCCAGTCTCGGTCAGCCGTGCCCATGCGGGCAATCAACACATAGTCACAGCCTGGCGCGCCATAAAGAGGCAAAAGCTGGCGTGCAGCCTCGCGTAACCGGCGCTTGGCGCGGTTGCGCACCACCGATCCGCCGACTTTTCGGGTCGCGGTAAATCCGGCACGGATGGCATCGCTGCCGTCGGCCCGGTCAAGCTGTTGGATGACCACGGCGCCTCTCGCTTGAGAAACGCCTTTGGCGGCCGCCAGAAACTGGGGCCGCCGCAATAGGCGATCGATTTTCATCAGATCGGTCATGCGCCCTCCCTTTAGACTGGGTTATGGGCGCGTGACTTTAGGCGGTCAGGCGCTTGCGGCCTTTAGCGCGACGACGCGCTACGATCTTTTGACCGTTCTTGGTGGCCATCCGCGAACGGAAGCCGTGACGGCGCTTGCGCACGAGACGCGACGGCTGATAGGTCCGTTTCACGGTCGGCTCCAGGTTATAAAGGTTGAACGATAGATACGATCATCTACCGCGGAAGAGAGGCGGGCGTATAGAACCCCCCTGCATCGGAGTCAACGGTATGGAGCCGTTTGTCAGCGCCACAAGCACCGGAATCGTCCAAGTTTTTTTATATCATCGCAATCTGGAATGCCCGCCTTGCCCCGTCTGACCCGATTTATACCTCTGGCACTGGTGGTTTTGGTCGCAACCCTGATCTTTGCGACAGGCTGGAACCGCTATCTATCTCTGGAAACTCTTAGGCTGCACGGGGCCATGCTGTCTGCTTGGGCGGACCAGTATTATCTACTGGCCCTGCTGGCACTGATGGTGGTGTTTACGGTTCTAACCGCCAGTGTTGTGCCCGGTGTGTTCTTTGTCACCCTGACAGCAGGATACCTGTTCGGCCCCTGGGTCGGCGGTATTGCCACGGCCCTTGCTGCCACCCTTGGCGCATTATCCGTCTATTATGTAGGCCGCACGGCGCTTGGAGAATCACTGAAACGCAAGGCCGCTGCCGATACGGGTCTTCTCAAGCGCATCTGCGACGGCGTGGATCGCAACACCTTCTGGTACGTGCTGACCGCACGCCTGATCGTTTCGGTGCCGTTTCATATGATCAATGTGGCCGCAGGGGTCATGTCTGCCCCTTTGCGCCCCTATCTCACAGCCACCTTTATCGGCCTGCTGCCTGCCCATATCATCTATTGCTGGATCGGGAGCGGGCTACACAGCGTACTGCTGTATGATCCGGACCCCGATATCCACTCCCTGTTCCAGCGTTTTATGTGGCCCCTGATGGGCGTAGCCTTCCTGTCGATGATCCTGCCTCTGAGCCTCAAACTGTATAAAAGTCGGCTCTTGTCGTCTTCCGACCGTCTGCCCTGATACATCTCTGTTCGGCTTCTTGCCCAAGATAGGCTCACCAAGCTTTACAGACGTGCTATTGAACCCGTTGTGACTGATCCGCGCCGCATTTCTATTGGCAAGCTCAAACTGCCGTCCTTCCCCCGCAAGGGCGAGCGCTTGCGCCCGCATGGTCCGGACGGACTGACGGCGCGCCTTATGCTGCTGACGGTGGCCTTCACGCTGCTGGTGGCGGGCATGATCCTTGTCCCTAGCGCCTCCTCGTTCCAGGAGCGCTGGCTACGGGACCGGCTACAGGCCGCCGAACTGGCCTCTGTGGGGGTCGAGGCCCTGCCCTATTCCGCCGTCGAGGACACGACGGCCGAACAGCTTTTGACCATTGGTGGGGTGCAGTCGGTTGTTGTGGGCGAACAGGGCGTACGGCGCCTGCTGTTGCAAGCTCCCAACCTGCCGCGCACGCCTGACCTGATCGACCTTAGAAACCGTAGTATCGGCAGCAAGCTCCTTGATCCGTGGCGGACCCTGTTTGGCCATCCTGACCGGTCACTGCGGGTACAGGCCACGCCTCGATATCGCTCGGGCGACCTGATCGAGATTCTGGCCCCTGCCCAGCCTCTCAAGATCGAGTTGAGGGCCTATATCCTCAACAACCTGATTGTCTCGATGATTATTGCACTGGTGGCGGGCGGCCTGTTGTGGCTGGGCCTGTCATTTCTGGTGCTGCAGCCTTTGCAAAGGGTCACCCGTTCTATTGAGCGCTTTGCCGCCAATCCCGAAATCCGTGGCGAGGTCCCTTCGGATCGTCATGACGAGATCGGTCGTGTCGAGCGCGAACTGGCCCGTATGCAAGAAGAGGTACGCCAGTCTTTGCGCTCGCGTGCCCGTCTGGTGGCACTGGGAGAGGCCGTAGCCAAGATCAATCACGATCTTCGCAATATGCTAACCTCGGCCCAGATCGCTTCTGAACGTCTGTCCTCTTCGTCGGACCCGCTGGTGGCCAAGGCCCTGCCGCGTCTGGAAAGAGCGCTGGGCCGCGCCGCCAATCTGGCCCGCAATGTGCTGGAATACGGTAAGTCCGAAGAGCCTGAGCCGGAACGCCGCCGCCTTTTGCTGGCTCGTGTTGTAGCCGCCGCAGGAGAAGATGCCGGCCTATCGGATAAGGGGGTGCGCCTGATCGCAGAGCTGCCCACCCGTTTCGTCATCAGCGCCGATCCCGACCAGCTTCACCGCATTCTGGTCAATCTGATGCGTAACGCCCGACAAGCCATCGAAAGCCTGAATAGCGGCGAGGTCGGACAGATCAGCATCGAGGCCGATATCCAGAACGGCATGTCTGTCATTCGCATCCGCGACAATGGACCGGGTGTTCCCGAGCGTCTGGCGGGCCGGTTGTTCGAGCCTTTTGTCAGTGGATCCAAGTCCGATGGCACCGGCCTTGGCCTGACAATTTCGCGCGAACTGGCCGCCAATCACGGCGGCGATCTGCGGCTGGTGGAAACCGGACCGGAAGGTTCAACGTTTGAACTGCGACTGCCACAACCTGTCACCGGTGCCGATGCACCTGCCAAAATGCCAGAAGACACAGGAGTCTCTTCCCATGCCGACTAAGACCTTCATCCTTTGCAGCGCCCTGGTATTGGGTCTGGCAGCCCCTGCCGCAGCCCAGAAGGCCGCGCCCCCTCAATCTGCCGACCCTGTGGCACAGGCGCTGCGCGAGCGCGGCGAAGCCTATCACCGTGCCGACGACGCTAAACAGGATCCGCAGGAACAGCGCACTACCAATGCTCTGAATGCCGAGATTCTGGACCAGAACGATCTGGCCGAAATGCGTGATCGCGCCAATCAGGCCGAATACGCCAAGGCCGAGGCCGAATATCAAGCCGAGCTGGCCCGCGTTGAAGCCGAGCGCCTGCGCATCGAAGCCGAAACCGCACAGCACCAAGCCCGTTATCAGGCCGAGCAAGAACGCTATGCCCGCGCCCGTGCGGATTGGGAAGCCTGCACCAAGGGTGACCGCAGCCGCTGCACACCGCAATAACCAACGAAAAGGCGCGGAACCCGAGAAGTTCCGCGCCTTTTTAAGTCTCTAGATAAAGATCAGGCTCCCTGTTCGGCCTGTTCCTTGCGCTTCTTCATCAGCGCATCGAAACTATCCCATACACCGTCCGCGCCATGCCATGCCCCTTGGGTCGCGGCCTTGGAATATTCGGTCGCGCGGGCCTCGAAGAAGTTGGCGTGCTCGACACCCGACAGCAGGGCCTGCAGCCACGGCAGCGGGTTTTCCGTTACGCCATAGACTTCCGGCAGGTTCAGCTGGCGCAGGCGCCAGTCCGCGATGAAGCGGATATATTGTTTGATGTCGTCAGGCGTCATGCCGTTCACCGGCCCCAACTCGAAGGCCAGATCGATAAACTTGTCTTCCATGTCGATCACGGTCTTGCAGCAATCAACGATGTCGTCGGCGACGGCCTTGGTCACCGCACCCGTTTCCTTGTTGAAGGCGTGGTACAGTTTGATGATGCCTTCGCAGTGCAGGCTTTCATCGCGCACCGACCACGAGACGATCTGGCCCATGCCCTTCATCTTGTTCTGGCGCGGGAAGTTCATCAGCATCGCGAACGATGCGAACAGTTGCAGCCCTTCAGAGAAGCCACCGAACATCGCCAGGGTGCGGCAGATGTCGGCATCGGTCTCGACGCCGAACTGGCCCATATAGTCGTGCTTGTCCTTCATAGCCTCATATTCCATGAAGGCCCCGAACTCGCTCTCGGGCATGCCGATGGTTTCGAGCAGAAGCGCATAGGCGGCAATATGGATGGTCTCCATATTGGCAAAGGCCGCCAGCATCATCTTCACTTCGGTCGGCTTAAACACCCGACCATAGCGCTCCATATAGTTGTCCTGAACCTCGATATCCGCCTGGGTGAAGAAGCGGAAAATCTGGGTCAGCAGGTTGCGCTCGCTGTCGTCCAGCTTGGCGGCCCAATCCTTGACGTCCTCGCCCAGTGGCACTTCCTCGGGCATCCAGTGGACTTGCTGCTGCTTCTTCCACATGTCGAAAGCCCACGGATAACGGAAGGGCTTATAGGCGGCCGAAGGGGTCAGCAGACCGGCCGTGCCGGGCTGGATGATCGAGGAATGGGCGTTCATCGCTCAAGGTCCTGACTGGAAGAAACAGGGAAAGGAATCTGGTGGTCACCATGCGCCAGCTCACGCATCGGCACAACCCAATCCACCCGCTATTTTGCGTTCTAATTTTATACGGACACTAGATATAGGGGCTTTAGACCATATACCTGTGGGAGAAGCCGAGGATAAATTCTCGTCGACCACACGACACAAAGCGGCATCGCTACCTGTGCCAGCATAACAAACATCCGCCATGCGAATTTATCGCGCTTAGGAACCCACCTGTGCCGTGGGGATTTATTTTACATTTCTAACAGGCTGCGGGAGAACACAATGAGCGAGACTCCTCCAACACAAGGTAACCTGTATTCAGCCATCCAGGCCGATCTGTCCGCAGCGTGGAACATTGTGCTTCTACGCTCCGTGCTTGCCATTATTTTCGGCGGTATTGCCGTTGTCTGGCCAATGGTCAGCCTGATTGCCTTTGTTTTCCTTTATGCTTTCTACGCATTGATGGACGGCATTTTGTCTCTCTATGCAGCCATCCGCGGCGGCGGTACCCGCTCTCGCTGGTGGTTGGTATTTGGCGGCATCGCCGGACTGGTCGCCGGCGGCATTGCAATCGCCATGCCCGGCCTTACCGCTCTCGTCTTTGTCATGCTGGTAGGTGCCGCCGCTATCGTTCGGGGCGCGTTCGACATGATCGGAGCCTTCGTACTGCGTAAAACCGTCAAACACTCATGGATATTGGTTCCGGCCGGTATCGTGTCTGTCTTGTTCGGTATTCTGGTGTTGGCAGCGCCAGCCCAAGCCTCCATCACCCTCACATGGGTGATCGGAGCCTGGGCCATTGTTCTGGGTATTGCAGGCGTCATCTGGTCGCTACAGCTGCGTAAACACGCACAGTAATCCGACTGCCAATCATCGACACAAAAAGACCGCCGTTTGCAACAAACGGCGGGCTTCTTTTATCTGAGGCCATATCTAGTTCTGGATCATACCCAGTTCGCGTGCCTGAGCAGTCAGTTCCTCACGGAACTCCGGTGCCGCTAGACCGATCAGAGCACGGGCGCGCTCATCGTCGCTTAGACCACGCAGATTGACTGCGCCATGTTCGGTAACCACCCACTGCACATCATTGCGTGGCGTGGTGACCGGACCGTCAAGCTTGGCCACGATGCGTGACACGGTGCCTTTAGCTGCAGTCGAGTGGCAGGCAATGATCGATTTGCCGCCCTTCGAACGCGAAGCCCCGCGTACAAAATCCAACTGACCACCGGCCGCAGTAAACTGACGACCGTTCAGATATTCCGAACAGGCCGCGCCCGTCAGATCAATCTGCAAGGTCGCATTCACCGATACCACCTTGTCGTTTTGAGCAATAACCGCCGGGTCGTTCACATAGTCGACGCCATAGGCCTCGAAATCGGCATTGCCGTTCATGAAATCATAGTCGTCCTTGGTCCCCATGGCGAAGGTAAAGACCGACTTGCCTTTATGGATCGCTTTGCGGCTGTTATTGATCACGCCCGCCTTGATCAGCGCCATCAGACCCGGCGTCATCAGTTCGGTGTGAACCCCCAGATCCTTGCGATCGAACAAGGCCGCACAAACTGCATCCGGCAACGCGCCGATCCCCATTTGCAACGTCGAGCCGTCCTCGATCATACCGGCAATAATACCGCCAATGATTTCGTCATTGGGGGTCATCGGAGCCTTGCCCGCCTCGATCAGCGGCACATGGTTCTCGACCAGAGCCGTGACCTCGGAAATGTGCACGCGGGTATCACCGGCCACGCGCGGGAAATTCTCGTTGACCTCGAGGATCAGACGCGCGCCCGAACGGGCCACCGGCGTCGCATAGTCTGTGTTCACCCCGAACGAGAAATATCCCTCCTCATCCATTGGCGAGACTGTGGTTACCAGTGTGTCCACCTTGACCTGATTGACCAGAACATCGGGGGTCTGCTGGAAGCTGGTCGGGATGAACCACACGCCCTGACGGCCCTCGTCACGACCACGCTGGTCCAGCTTGCGCTCGATAGCGCCGTGGAAAAGGCTGTAGGGACGCAGACGGTCTGTCAGTTCGTAGCGCAACACCGTATCGCCCGCTGTTTTGACCGACAGCAGATAATAGATGTTCACATCGGCAATATCGCCAGCCTCGGCCCGATCGGCCAAGGCCTTCAGCAGGGCGGGAGGCTGGGAAATTCCCAGACCCATGGCGACCTTTGCTCCTGCGTTCACGGATTTGACTGCCGCGTCGGCGGTTACAAGCTTGGCGGCGTACTGTGCAGCAAAGTCAGTCATAGTTCCCTCGAAGGTCCAGCAAGCCTAACAACGAGACCCGCCTCTAGGTTTCTTATGACTTTTGGTAACCTTACTCCGGGTCACGCCCTTCCTAGACCTTCGTCTAGGCCTACAAATCAGGGTTCATCCTGCAAGCGGGCCATATGCAGTCGCTGGCGTCGTTCCATTGCATAAGCGAACAGCCAAAGAAGCATGGCCCAGAAAGCCCCGATGCCCCAGCCTGCGGCCACATCCGAAGCCCAGTGCGCGCCCAGATAAATACGCGTCAATCCGATCAAAAGCACCAGCACGACCGCACACCCCAATGTATAGGCCTTCATGCGGGTACGGGGAAAGGCGCGCGTCAGCATGACGCCCACACTCAGATAAAAGACTGTCGCCAAAAGTGCATGCCCTGACGGGAAACTGGCATTCAGTGTCTCGACCACCTGATAGGCCGCAGGTGGTCGCGGGCGATCAAACAGCGCCTTGAGGCCTTCCGATAAAAACACCCCCCCCGCCAGACCCAACACCATCAAGAAAGCTGAAAGGCGTTTGCCGTGAATCAACAAGAAGCCGACCGCCATTAAAGCGAAAATCGCCAGAACCGATATTCCACCCAGAGAAGTAATATCAATCGCCGCTTCGTGGAGCCACCACGGCCCGATCGGACGGTCCGGCGCGTCGGCATAGGGACGTGTCCAATGCAGGACGGCCCAGTCAAATTTTTGCTCGTCACCCTCGGCCACACCATCGGCAACACTGGAAAAAAGAGCCAGACCCAGACTGCCCGCCAACAAGCCTGCAACTGTGCCTATTTCGGCGCGAGCGACACGGATGACACGTGCGGTGAACGCAATCGGATGAGCAGTCATGGGATCGACAACGGCTCCTGCTGGTTTTCAGTTCCACCCCGACCAGGAGCGATTCCCGAGATAATTACGACAAAACCGTGGCATATGTTCCGACACATTCCAAGCAATGGCTTGGCCATTCGCGTGCATCTGGATAGCAAGTGAAAAATTAGCTGAATTGAAATTAAATTTGAACCCACCCCGTCTTAACCCTAGATTTAGAGGTAAGTGGTGTTGTGACTACAACATCTGGCGTTATCCACAGGTTTACGGGTTGTAGCAATGGCAGGCGGCGAAGCTCTCAAGACGACGGATTTTTCGGCAGTTTCAACGGGTTTGAAGTCATTCAAGCCCCGTTTGGAACTGGTGGCGGGTAGCCTCAAACTAGACCGCTCGCGTGACGACCTGTTGACAGATTTCGGCAAAAAAACCCTCGAGGACCGCTATCTCCTCGCCGGTGAATCCTATCAGGACATGTTTGCCCGCGTCGCCGTCGCCTTCGCCGACGATGCCGAGCACGCCCAGCGTGTTTACGACTATATGTCGAAACTGTGGTTCATGCCTGCCACGCCGGTTTTGTCGAATGGAGGGGCCGATCGCGGCCTGCCCATCTCCTGCTTCCTGAACTCGGTGTCCGACAGCCTGGACGGCATCCAGAACGTCTGGAACGAGAACGTCCAACTGGCCTCCAACGGCGGCGGTATCGGTACCTATTGGGGCGACGTCCGCTCCATCGGTGAACAGGTCAAGGGGGCGGGCCAGACCTCGGGCATCATCCCCTTCATCCGCGTGATGGACAGCCTGACCCTCGCCATCTCCCAAGGCTCACTGCGTCGCGGCTCTGCCGCGGTGTATCTTGACGTCCACCACCCAGAAATCGAGGAATTCCTCGAAATCCGCAAACCGTCGGGTGACTTCAACCGCAAGTCGCTGAATCTGCACCACGGGATTTCGATCTCTGACGAATTCATGGAAGCAGTGCGCGACGGCAAGTCGTTCGATCTAAAATCGCCCAAGAATGGCGAGGTTCGCAAGACGGTGGATGCCCGCTCGCTGTGGACCAAGATTCTCGACATCCGCATGCAGACGGGTGAGCCCTATCTGATCTTCTCGGACACGGTGAACCGCCAGCTGGCCCAGCACCAGCGCGAACTGGGCCTCTCGGTCAAGCAATCCAACCTGTGCGCTGAAATCATGCTGGCCACCGGCAAGGACCACCTGAACAACGAGCGCACCGCCGTATGCTGCCTGTCGTCAGTCAATGCCGAGACCTTCCTGGAATGGCGTGAAGAGCCGCGCTTCATCGAAGATCTGATGCGCTTCCTCGATAATGTGCTTCAAGATTTTATAGACCGTGCGCCGGACGCCATGTCGCAAGCCGTCTATTCGGCCACGCGCGAGCGTTCGGTGGGTCTGGGCCTGATGGGCTTCCACTCGTTCCTGCAAGCTCAGGGCGTGGCCTTTGAAAGCGCCATGGCCAAGAGCTGGAACATGCGCCTGTTCAAGCATCTGCGCCGCGAGGCCGACAAGGCCTCCAAGCTGCTGGCCGAAGAAAAGGGCCCCTGCCCCGACGCCGCCGACCGTGGTGTCATGGAACGTTTCTCGCACAAGATGGCGATTGCCCCGACGGCGTCGATCTCGATCATCTGCGGCGGTACGTCTGCGGGTATCGAGCCGATCCCGGCCAACATATACACACACAAGACCCTGTCGGGTTCGTTCGCCGTCAAAAACCCTTTCCTCGAGCGTCTGCTCGAAGAAAAGGGCCAGAACACCGATGCCACCTGGAACTCGATTCTTGAACACGAAGGCTCGATCCAGCACCTCGACTTCTTGTCTGACGACGAGAAGGACATCTTCAAGACCGCCTTCGAGCTGGACCAGCGGTGGCTGATCGAACTGGCCGCCGACCGCGCGCCGGAAATCTGTCAGGCCCAGTCGTTGAACCTGTTCGTGCCGGGTGATGTCAATAAGTGGGACCTGCACATGCTGCACTGGTCGGCGTGGGAACGCGGCGTGAAATCGCTGTACTATCTACGCTCCAAATCGGTCCAGCGCGCCGCCTTTGCCGGTGCCGACACTAAAGAAGAGGCCGAGATCGATCCTAACCAGCCGGACCTCTTTTCGGCAGCCCGCACCGATTATGACGAGTGCCTCGCCTGCCAATAGGCTATTGACACAGTTCCGCCTTTATTCAACGCTGCCCGGGAACTTCCCCTCGGGCAGCGTTTTTCATTGTCATGGAGGGCTTCAACTTGACTGAAGCCGGAGGTGATACGGGAGGCAGCACATGGACCGCGCATATCCGCACAAGGGCACAGGCTCTGCCCTTCTGATGATAACCGCATTCACCACCACCGCGCTCGTAATCCAGACTGCTGACGCACACGCTCAAAATGTCGCCTACAACACTGACTGGACAGTGTCTCTAGACCACCAGACCCAGTCTTTTGCTGGTCCGAACTGGCAGGAAAGCCGTTATACGACGCAAACGACCGACGGGGCTGAGCGCTGGACCGTGAGGCAGCTATCACCGCTAGACAACCCGCTGGCATTGCAGCGCCCTGACAGTCAAAACCCTCATACGATAGTGGAATGGCGCAAGAACTGGACCGCGCTCCATGAACGTACAGAGTCCGGCTTGGAGCTTTCGCTGACCCCCCATGCCGGTATCGGTTGGGCCGAGGGTCATTCGAGTGCGGTCGCCGGTGCCACCTTGCGCTTTGGCCGCGGTATTGATGACAGTCTGGACGCGTTGGCTCCGAACGGCGAGGACACTTTCGGGGATCGCCCACGCTGGTATGTGTTTGCTTCGGGATCAAAACGCGCGGTCGGCTATAATTTCACCCGCCAGCGTGACGGTGGCCTTAGTAATGCGGGCCTCAGCCAGGATGTCAGCCACTCGCTCGGCGATGCCGCTATCGGCGTGGCGTGGCGGCGCGGGGCCATGCAAAGCTCGGTGGGGATTGCGTATCGCGAGGTCGATATTGACGGCCTGCGCGGTTATGGCGGTCTGAAAACCGATGTTGACGAGGCCCGCCTCGCCTTCCAGTTCTCGATCCGCCCCCAATAGCCAGATAATAAAAAAGGCCGGATCGTTTGATCCGGCCTTTGAAGTCTGTGTGGAAGCTATTGAGTCAGCGCCACGCCCTCACGGCGCGGATCAGCTCCGCCGTCCCAGCGGCCATCGCGCCACATGGCCCCGTGCAGACCGGACGTTTCGGTCGCATTGGGGCGCACCTCCATGCCCGCAGCCCCCAGAGCATCACGGATATTGGCCGGTATCTGCTCGGAGTCAGCGCCAACCATGGTTCCGCGCACCACCAGATTGGGCAGCGCAATGGCGTCCTGCATAGTCATGTCCCATTCGACCACGCCCACCAGCGTCTTGGCCACATAGGCCAGAATAGACGAGCCGCCCGGAGAGCCGATAGCTCCGACCAGATTACCCTCGCGGTCCAGAATGATCGTCGGAATCATGGACGAACGCGGACGTTTGCCCGCCGCCACCGCGTTGGGAGCCGGATGACCATCTTCCAGCGGCGTGAACGAGAAATCCGTCAGCTGGTTGTTCACAAAGAAACCGCCCGCCATGCGGCCGGATCCGAAATAGGATTCCACTGTCGTGGTCATGCTGACAGCGTTACCGGCTGCATCGACAACAACGAAATGGGTGGTGCCCGCAGGCTCTAGCGTCGCGTCCGACAGTTGCGGTGCCGATCCGGTCGGACGACCCGCCTCTACCGGTCCATTGATCTGCGGCAGCAGAGCCGCGCGTTCTGCCATATAATCCCGGTCAAGCAGGCCTGCGACCGGCACACCGACAAAATCACCATCACCGACATAGCGGTCACGGTCGGCATACATCAGCCGTTGCAGACGGCCCAAAGCCACCCAGGCCTCGGGGCTATCCTTGCCCTTGGCCAGATCGGGGGTCTGTTCGGCCATACCGAGGAACTGGAGTATGGCCACGCCACTGGACGGCGTGGTCGGCACGCAGACCACATAGGCCCGATACGGACGGCACAGCGGGTCACGACGCAGCGGACGGTAATCGGCAAAGTCTTCCAGCGTCAGACCACCGGGGCGCGGCTGTGCATGGGTGGCCGCGATAATCTGTTCGGGGATATCGCCCTGATAAAAGACGCTCGGGCCTTCATTCGCGAGGCGTCGCAGGGTGTGGGCATAGGCCGGATTTTTCAGCGTATCACCCGCTTGATAGCGGGTACCGTCGGGCTTGGTGAAATATCGCGTCGCCCATTCGGTTACGGCCTGACCACGTCCGGCATTGATAAAGCTGGCCATACGCGGCGAAACGACAAACCCTTCAGTGGCCCAGTGTTCGGCATCGCCGAACAGGTTGCGCCATTCCAGTGTACCAAAATCCTTGTGGGCCATACCCAGCATGGCCACCACGCCCGGAACACCGGTCGAGCGCCCCGACAGCACCGCATCCATAAAGGCCAGCGGTTCACCGTTTTCATAGAAGAGTTCCGGCGTAGCATTGCCCGGAGCCATTTCGCGGCCGTCATAGGCATGCACATCGCCGCTTTCGGCGTCATAGACCATCATGAAGGCCCCGCCGCCCAGACCGGACGATTGCGGCTCGACCAAACTCAGGGTGGCCTGAATGGCGACAGCGGCATCCACAGCTGAACCACCGGCGCGCAAAATCTTCATACCGGCCTCGGCCGCCAGAGGGTTTGCTGCCGCTACAAACGGGCCGTGCGCGCGCTGCGAAGTGGCAGCGGCAGCATCCTGTGCGACCGGTGCCTCGTAAGCGATTGCGGTATCAGGAACATTTGCCGCAAGCAGCCCAACCGCCAAAAACAGGGCTGACAGCGCACCCGTGCGCTTCAAGCCATTCGGACGGTCAAATATTGCTCGCATCAACTCTACTCCTGCCGTGTCACGGAAGACTCATGCCTAAGGCCTAAGGCCTATTCCGCCAACCCAAGATTTTCTTTCGGTTTTTTCGATTTTCCTATTGCCTTACCAAAAGGGGAAAGCTAGATAGCCCACCTCGCCGCGGGGCACTGCCCCACGACGAAGACGAAAGTCACAGCGCACCCGTAGCTCAGCTGGATAGAGCATCAGACTACGAATCTGAGGGTCAGGAGTTCGAATCTCTTCGGGTGCGCCATTTTCCTTCACTTTAAAGATGGAAAATGAAGTGGGCTTTCACTGCATAGAAAACCCCGCTGCGGCTCACCGTGGCGGGTTTTCTGCTTTCAAGGGTTCAAACCCCCTAGTTAGGCCAAACCACATAGGCATCCTTGGTGAGCACTTCCTGACGCGCTGTCTTGTCCAGTGCCACAGGCACCTGCAACAGCGATGGCCACAAGGGCTCGGCCTGTTGCCGGTCATGCAACTGAATACGGGTCGTCAGATAATCGACCACTTCAGGGCGCTGCTGGGCCAGATTGGTTTTCTCTGCGGGATCAACCTCAAGATCATATAGCCAGATGCGTCGGGGCAGCTGCTGCAATTGCAGTTTCCACTTGCCCGAACGCACACTGCGATAACCGCCTGATCGCCAGAACAATGCCTCATGGACAGAATTGGTGCGCTCTCCAAGAATATAGGGTGTCAGGTCCACGCCATCGATAATCTCGCGTCCAGGCAAGGGTGCCTTGGCCGCTGCCGCCACTGTCGCAAACAGGTCGAGATGTGAAACTGTCTGCATCACCCTGGTCCCCGCTTCGAAGCGGGCGGGCCAACGCAGGAACATAGGCACCCTCACCCCGCCCTCGAAAAGGGTCTGCTTCCAGCCGCGATAGGGCGCGTTCAAACCTTCGATACCGATCTGGCCGGTTGCACCGTTATCGCTGGTGAAAATAACGAGCGTGTCGTTATCCAGCCCCTCATCTTTCAATGCCTGCATGATCCGCCCGACACCTCGGTCCAGCGCCACGATCATCGCCGCATAAACGCGCTCGTTATGGTCGGCGATGTGCGACAAGGCGTCATAATCCGCCTGCGTCGCCTGTAGCGGCGTATGGGGCGCATTATAGGCCATATAGAGGAAGAAAGACCGGTTGCGATTTGCGCCAATAACCTCGAGCGCCTGCTCGGTCAGATAGTCGGTCATATAACCCTTGGGCCGGAAGGGTTCGCTGCCATTATACTGAACACTGAACGGCAAGGTAGCCCATAGGAATTTGTCCGTCGGGTCAAATTCTAAGCGTGCACTGACCACACCTTCGGTATCGGGCAAGGCATATTTCTGGGCCGCCCCCATAAAGCCGAGACTTTCCTCAAACCCCTGCTCCTCGGGCCGCATCCCTTTGGCCGCACCCAACGCCCACTTGCCCAGATGCACCGTGTGGTAGCCGCGCCCACCCAACAGTTCCGCCAGTGTCACCTCTGCGGCGGGCATTCCCATGTCTTTGAAGCTCGGCGCGCCACGCGCCTTTTCACGATGATAGACCCACGCGACCTCGTCATCACGTTTCTGTTGTGCTGCGAGGCGAGACATCAAGGGTGATGCCGGTGCGAACTCGAAACCGAACCGCGTGGGATAACGCCCCGTCAGCAGTCCGGCACGCGAAGGTGCACCGGTCGCATGGGCGGCATAGGCCGTTTCCATGACCACCCCTTCGCGTGCAATCGCATCGATATGAGGTGTCTGTACGCTGCCCTCACCGCGACCACCTCCATTCAGGCTGATATCATTCAGCCCCAGATCATCAGCCACGATCAGAATGATATTAGGCGGACGCTCACTAGGAGACGCCATCGGGGTTTGGGGAGCCTTTTGCCACTGCACCGGACGGCTGTCGGCAACCTTCGGCGTGGTCCATGCCGAGATCCGAAGCAACAAGGCATCTTTAAAGATCCAGCCTGCACCGAGCACGATCAACAAGGCAGCCGCCAGCGAAACGCCTACCGCTAAGATTCTCATCTGCTCCCTCGCGTCAGATGACGTCTTCCCCGCCTTCATAACGCCAGTTGCCGTGGAAACTGCAAGCCATCACGAGTTCAAATCGTGATCCAATCCATGAACCCTGTCACCGGCCACCGGTTTGGCATTCATCGCGTACTCAGCGCGCTGCGGGCATGTCGGTCTTGGCAACCATCAGGATACCGCGCATCAGATTTTGCACCACCGCACGGGCCACCTCGACCGACAGCCCCTGTTCGCGGCGCAAACCTTCCCAGTTGGCCCACCCTGTAGCTGCCACCAATGCCGAGATCAGTATCGAAGCCTCTGTATCGCTGCGATGTTCCAGCATCGGTGCAAACAGATCAATGACGATCATACGGTGTACAGAATCATCCCCCCTCAGCAGATGCTGTAAAACGGGATAATCGCGGGACATATAGATGGCCGCCCGGCGCACAGGGCTGATATATTCGTACAGCTCACTGGAGCGTTCGGAAAAAGCCACGATCCGCTCCTCGGGCGACCATTGGGACGGGTCGCGGCGAGGAAAGCGCCGGAACGCTTCCTCTCGCTGCAGCTCGTAGGCAGCGGTCAGCAGTTCGCTCACATCAGCATAATGGCGAAACACCGAACGGCGCGATACACCCGCGCGGTCGGCTACGGCGTCTGTAGTGGGCATCTGGCCTGTCTCGCGCACCAGCTCAAGCATGCTGCGCGCGATAAGAGAGCGGCTACGCTCACTGCGAAGGTGACGACCATCCAGCGATGCTCGGGACGTGTTCACAGTTTGCATGCTCTAACCACTACAGCTTGCCGGTCATGGACGCGCCACCACCACGATAACCTTGCGGTATCGCGGTTTCAGCTCCCCCTGATGGCTACAGGCCTAAAAATAAAGTACCCCGCTCAAACCACTTAGCGACAGCGCGAATACCCATGCTCAATCGCGTTGATTGTGCATTTGGTTCCGCCTGACCAGACATTTCAGTTCGTATACGCATTACTACTTATCGGTACTCAACCACATCGCAGCGGCTATTTTTCGGCTGCTTCGATCGCAATTGTGCCGAGACATTAAGCTCAGATCTCTCCCAATCGGCCATCTGCCAACACGTTTCGACCAGCCCTATACCGAAACGGCCTCGACCCCGGATTGCGAACCACCGCTATCGAGAAATCAATTTCTCAATCTACAAGAAGGACAGATCGCGCCGAGGCAGAATCAACTGATCAGCTTGTCGTTGCGACAAGAGCGACCGCAAAATAGGAAAAGCGTAAAATGGCGCACCCGACAGGATTCCTGCGAGGCGTGATGGCATCGGTCATGGTGTCTCGTGAAGGGCAGCGTTCAGCCTGATCGTGGGCTGGTTATGCGTTCACGCTATAGCGCACGATTAACTGGCGCTGGAGCCACATCGTCGTGTGTAGGCGTGGTCCCTTCCAAGCCGATCTCGACGTGGATGTGCTGCTGAACGTCCCACGATTATAGCGGCCTATTGAACCGGTTGATCGTCGCTTCGTCAGCCGAAGCGAGCATCTTGCTTAGCTGGTCCGACTGAGTGCGGTATCGCGCCAGAAGCACATCCTTCTGTTGCTCGAGCCAGATGGGTGGCAGTTCGCGACGCTTCCAGCGTTCGATGTCTTCTGTCGGGAACAGGGGGTAATAGGCATCATCGTCGTCGCTCATCGTAGAGCCTCCGGCTTCAGCCACAGCAATGTCCACGCGACCCTTACAGCAAGCGTCAGGTGACCCTGTCGAACGAGGGTCTGGAAAAGGGAGATGAGCGCGTCAGCCGAAGGGCTGCGGCCTGCGCGAAGGCAGAGGTAATTGTCGGCACGGCCCAGCCATGCGCTGCTGAAGTGACGCTGAGAGGCTGTGAGGCCGCGCCGGTGAAAGAGGTGGTAGATATCCATACCGCTATTTATCTGCGGCCATCCGGCGACATCGAGGCTGATGCCAAACCTATTTTTCAGGTCAACGTCTCGGCGCCTCAGTCGCCACTTCGTTCATTTCAAAGACGGCATCTCGTCCAGCGGGAGGATGAACATCTGGTTGTAGTGCTCGCCATCACTGATGGGAAAGGCTACAAAATCCTCACCTGCCTCGTCGGTGGCGTGGCGCACGACGGCGTTGAACTCGGCGACAAACTCAGGGCTGCCGATTAGCAGGAAGCCGTCGTCGTCTCGCCGAACTTGGTAGGCGGCTGACCCTTCCAACAGACTGTCGAGAAATCGCCCCATAGGCGAATAAGAACATCGTTCGATAAGAATTTCAAGCTTTGCGGCATTATCAAGGCGTCGCCGCTTGGGTTAACTACCTAAACGCTTCCCCTTGGCCGTCGAAAGAAGGGATAGCGGTGGCGTCGTTGGGGGCCGCCATTGAAGCCTCTGCGGCATTGTCCTTATGAGCAGCATCGCCCCCAGAGATATCCGACGAACAGGCCCACGAAGAGGATGAAGATCATGCCTGCGGCGATGGCTAACGCTTTCAAGGCCACTCTGTCGGTCTTGTCAGTCACGATAGGTCCTTTCTCGTCTGGGCACGGAAATTCTAGGCGGCCTCAGAGAACGCTCGATAAACGCTGGCTCGGCTGATGCCGGTAGCTTTCACGATATCGGCTACCGACATCCCTTCCGCTTTCAACCGGCGGACCTCATCGGCTTTCAAACGCGCAGTTGGAGCGCGCCCCTTATACTTCCCTTCGGCCTTAGCTTTGGCGATGCCGGCGCGTTGCCTTTCAAGCATGATCTCACGCTCCCATGAACCAACTCCGGCTAGGATCGTCAGGATTAGGTTGGATGTTGGATTGCCGGTGTCGAGATGCATGGCAAGAATGCGCACAGTGACTTCCTTGGCTTTCAGCCGTTCGACAATCCCGAGGAGGTCCATGACATTACGTGCCAGCCTATCCGGCTTGGTGACGACAAAGACATCACCGGCACGCACCCAATCAAGCGCAGCTTGAAGTTCAGGACGGGCAGTATCGGCACCACTGACCTGTTCGGAGAAGATGCGCGAGCAACCGGCAGCTTGGAGTTCGGCGATCTGTGCATCCAGTCCCGCCTGCTGATCGGCAGTCGACGTCCTTGCATATCCAACTACAGCCGACATCAGTCCTCCATCGATCTCATATGCCTCTAGGCATTATAAGACGAGGTATCTCAAAAATCGATTCCAATTCTATTGAGACACATAAGGACTACATCACGGAAGTCCCACAAGGCCGTGCTCATGTGAGAGATGATCTGATAGGGGAAAGAACATGTGGCGATGAAAGCCCTACGTTGCTGCACCTTCGGTTTCGCAACTTGGCCTTCCTCGAAGCGCTACGGGAAGCTCGCGGACTAGGCTCATATCTCTACGAGATATCTCGCCTAGCCCTTACCTTCCCTAGCACTTAGCTTCGAAATGATTGGGAAGAGAATAGAATTCTCAATCACATATTTGACCAGATGACATCTTTAACCCCCTCCCACTCAATCCTACGCAAGGCAGCATGTGCCGGCGGTCACGGGAAGAAATGGGAGGGGGAAGTGTTCTGTTACCAGATGTTCATTGCCAGTGTGGGTAGCTACATCCCGTGACAGGCGGTTTCCCGATACCTATCTCGCTTGGCGGACTTCAGCGCATTTCAGCGCAAAACGGTCATCCGGCGGCATCATGAACCAAGCCGACGGATGTGTGGGGTGACAGTGTCGTCAGGGCCCACTCATTGAAGTGAGAAGTTTTTCCAGAGCGCAGCAGCATGCCTCTAGTGAGCCTCCGTCTGAAGGGATCAGTGCGCCCCTTCAATCCGTCTCCGCGGCCGTGTCTGGCCTCATAGCATCCGGTCCGTCGGCTGTCCGCGCCTTTAAGCGCTGCCTATTTCCAGCTTCCGTTTTGCGGCGGGCCACCGTCACAGGAATCCACCTGCTTGAAACACCCTGACACATATGAGAGGCATAAGCCCCTGTTTAGCTACGACTAATATACCGGACCACAGTCTCGGCTGTCATTATTATTTAGCTGCGCGTTTCAGGCGCTCTAGCGTCCTTTTGGCTGCCGCCAACTTGGCACCACCTCGGCCATGCTTTTGCGCTTTGCAGGGCGGAGGCATCAGATGTTTCGCCTTCACACCTTGCAGGTCAGCTTTCATTAGCGTGCCAAGGTTCCACTTGCTGATCGCTAACAGCGCTCTGGCGTGTTCTGGTGAAGTGGCAACGCTGCCATTTACCGGTGCTCTAAGTTTAGGTGCGGCAGGGGCGACTGCAACTGGAGCAGGTGCCACTGGGCAAAGAGCTAATAGTCGATCGACGGACATCGTATCGAGCCCATCAACACGTATGAACTGAGGTGTTGTGCCTTGCCAGTGGGCGGGCGCAATCATCATGCGCGATGGGTCCTTGGTCTTGGCGTCGCCCCACTCTTTGAACCAGATGTTTGTCCCCATCCAGAACTGGGCCATTTCATCAGCCCTTACAAACCGGTCCAACGGAAACGCCACCCGAAATCGAGGCGATGCTTGCGTGTGGCTGGTTGTAGTCCAGATGACGTGGTTGACGTTCGCTTCGATGCAAAGCTTCGAAGCATCTTGCAGGCTGCCCGGAGCGTCATCGATGTCGATAGCAAACCACCCACCGAAGCCCTGCACATTCGCATTATTACGATGCGCTCCCTGCGCATACAGGGCGGGACTGATCAACGGGCTGTTCAGCTTTTCGCTAACGCTGCGCTCGCCCTGAGATGCAACCTCCAGTGTCTCAGCGAACTCATCCCAAGTTGTCACCACCATGCTAGGCACGGTGTCTCGCACGCCGTTAAACCACGCGACTGAAATATCCATCGAAAATCCTCAAAGTATCGTCGCACAGGAACATCTGGTCGTGGTGGGCAAGCCAAAATACGCCTGCTCCAAACCACGCTCATTCCCGTCGCGTCGTTCTTCCATATTTAGCAGGCCGGTTAGACGCCTGTCGAAATTAATCGTGGCTACGCCGCGCCACGAAATCGCACCGGCTTGCACGTTTTCCTGATCCCTGTTCACTCAAGCGCAACCCCTTTACGCTTAGGCTCGCACCGGCTCGAAGGGGGCAGTTGAATGTGCCGGTTGCGGCGCGATCTGGATTTGTAATGGCTACACTCACGCAATCGGAACTTGAGAAGCATCTCTGGCAAGCAGCAGACATTCTGCGCGGCCATGTCGATGCCGGTAAGTTCAAGGACTACATCTTCGCTCTGCTGTTCTACCGTCGCCTATGCGATGTGTGGGACGAAGAGTTCGAGGCGCTGCTGGCGGAAACCGGCGATCGCGAAGAAGCAGCCGATCCTGACGAGCACCGCTTCCACGTCCCGCCACAACATCACTGGAACGAAGTGCGCAAGCACTCCACCCAGATCGGCCAACATTTGAACAACGCATTCGCCGCTGTTGAAGACGCGAACCTGCGCCTGCGCGGTGTGTTCGGTGATGTGGACTTTGCCAATCAGGAACGCTTCCCCGACGCCCGCCTAGAGAAGTTGCTGGCGCACTTCGAGAAGCACCGGCTGAGCAACGCCGACGTGCCGCCGGACATGCTGGGCGATGCCTACATGTATCTGATCGAGCAGTTCGCGGAAGGTGCCGGCAAGAAAGGCGGCGAGTTCTACACCCCTCGTCAGGTCGTCAAGCTGCTGGTCGAGTGCGTCCAGCCAGAGGTCGGCATGTCGATATACGATCCGACATGTGGTTCGGCAGGCATGCTGTTGGAAGCAGTCCAATTCCTGAAGAACAAGGGGCAAGACCCGCGCAGCCTGTCACTCTATGGACAGGAAAAGGAATTGGACACGTGGGCCATCGCCCAGATCAACCTGTTCCTGCACGACATCGACGATGCCTTCATCGCCAAGGGCGACACCATCCTTGACCCGAAACGCTACGATCCACGCGCGCAAGAATTCACTGCCGGTATTGGTGCCTATGATCGGGTGCTGGCGAACCCACCGTTTTCGCTAAAGCACTGGGGGCACGAGGTCTGGATCAATGGCGATCCATTTGGCCGCGATGTCTATGGTGTTCCGCCCAAGGGGTATGGCGATCTCGCCTTCGTCCAGCACATGGTCGCGTCACTAAAGGACGACGGCATGCTGGGCGTGGTAGTGCCCCACGGTGTGCTGTTCCGTGGCGGGGCTGAAGGCCGTATCCGTGAGGGCATGCTGAATGCCGATATCGTTGAGGCGGTAATCGGTTTGGCGGGCAATCTGTTCTATGGTGCAGGCATTCCGGCGGCGATCCTGATCATCCGCAAGGCCAAGCCTGTCGAGCGTCAGGGCAAGGTGCTGGTCATCAATGGTGATGCCACCTTCCAGTCGGGCAAGGCGCAGAACCATCTGACTAATGCCAATGTGCGCACGTTAGCCGACGCATTCCACAGCTTCGCTGACATTGAGAAGCTGGCACGCGTCGTGCCGATAGATGAGATCGCCGCCAACGGCTTCAACCTGAATATCAGCCGTTACGTTCAGACAGGTGCAGATGCTGAGACTGTGGATGTTTCGTCGGAGGTGGCTAAGCTTCAAGACCTGATTGCCAAACGTAATGAAGCCGAAGCTGTGATGTTCAGCCACCTGAAGAGGCTCGGCTATGTCGCGTGAAGTGCCTGATGGATGGTCGGTAAAGCCCCTAGGCAAGATCGCAGACCTGATAATGGGGCAGTCACCGCCGTCCTCTGCAGTGACTGAAGCTGGCGATGGTCTGCCATTTATTCAAGGGAATGCAGAGTTCGGCGCACGTCACCCTACGCCGAGGTTTGTAGCATCAACTACCCCGAAAGTGGTTCGCGCAGGAGATGTCCTGATCAGCGTTCGTGCTCCTGTAGGCGAGGTTAACATCGCCGAGGGACCGCTTTGTATTGGACGGGGTGTTGGTGGCATTAGAGCCAAGGAATGCGAACCTGATTTCCTGTTCTACGCAGTTGCTGGGCTATCGAGAACGTTCTCTCGGCTGTCGCAGGGCAGCACTTTTGACGCCATTAACGGGAAAGAGCTTCGGGAAATCAGAATTCTCCTTCCCCCGCTCGAAGAGCAGCGGCGGATTGCCGAGGTGCTGCGGTCGTTGGATGAGGCTATTGGCTCTAGTCGTGCAATGGCAGAAGCAGCCCGAAAGACGAGCCAGACTATGCGGCATGAGCTGTTAGGGGTGACCCGTGACGGCGACCTTGGGGACATCCCAGCTGGTTGGTTGATCCAGCCTCTCGAAGCTCTTGCTACAGTCGAGCGAGGCAAGTTCTCGGTCCGCCCACGAAATGATCCGCGCTTTTTCGGCGGCCGGACGCCCTTCATACAGACGGGGGACATCACTGCAGCCGGAGATTATCTCAGCAGCCACACCCAGACGCTCAATGAACTTGGTGTGACCGTCAGCCGTGTGTTCCCTGCTGGAACTATCATGACAACCATTGCCGCAAACATTGGCGACTTCACGATCTCCACTTATCCAGTTGCGTGTCCGGATAGCGTCGTCGGCATCGAACCCCACGATGGTGTGAACGTTTTCTGGCTCTATTCCGTTCTGTCTTGCTTCAAGGTCGCCCTTGATCGAGCGGCGACGCAAAACGCGCAAAAAAACATCAATCTGCAAACACTTCGTCCTCTTCTGATCCCTGTGCCGCCGCCAAACTTAATGACGGAGTTATCTGAATCGCTGAAAGCTGCGGCTGACATTGCTAGGAATGCCAACACGAATGTCCGCCAGTTGGAAAGCTTGAAGATAGCTGTGATGGATGATCTCCTTTCTGGCCGCATCAGGGTGCCTGCATGAGTGAATACCGCCTTGCCGAAAAGCCCGCGCTCGATGCACTGAAAGGCATGGGCTATACGCAGCTTTCGCCCGAGGTGGCCCTGTCCATGCGGCAGGAAGCGAACCGCGCCCTGTTGAAGCCGGTGCTGATCGAGGCACTCCAGACCTTGAACGAAGGCTTGGCACCAGAGGATGCCGAGGCGATCTACGCGGACCTGTCCACCCTGTCGGACAATGAGGAATGGCAACGCCGTCTGCGCGGTGCCTATTCACGACGACTGGCCGGTGAGTCGCGCGACAAATCCATCGCCCTGATCGATTTCAAGCGGCCCGATAGAAATCACTACCACGTCGTCAGCCAGTTGAAGGTCGAGGCCCAGCGGTCGCGCATTCCTGATCTGGTTGTGTTCGTGAACGGCATCCCGCTGGTCGTCATCGAAGCGAAATCGCCAATGAAGATGGCGGATCGGGCCGGTCAGGCGTTCGAGCAGATCAAACAGTATGAGCGCGACATCCCGCGTCTCTTCTATCCCAACGCCTTCAACATCGTGACCGATGGCATGGCGACGCTTTACGGCGCGACCGTCTCGCCGTCGCAGTTCTACGCGCCGTGGCCAGACCCGTGGCCGCGCCAGCCCAGTGACTTCCCCGACGATCTGACCCAAGACCTGTGGTGCCTATTGGAGCCGTCGCGGCTGCTGGACCTGCTGGCCCATTTCATCGTCTTTGAGACCGATCCCGAGAGCGCGAACCGGATCAAGAAGGTCTGCCGCTATCAGCAGTTCCGCGCCGTCAACAAGGGCGTGGATCGCGTTGCGGAAGGCACCAAGAAGAAGGGGCTGATCTGGCACACCCAAGGTTCGGGTAAGAGCCTGACGATGGTGTTCCTCGCCCTGAAGCTGAAAACCCACCTGACGCTGGATGCGCCGACGCTTCAGAATCCCAACATCCTCGTCCTGACCGACCGCATTGATCTGGACGATCAGATTTCCAAGACGTTCGTCGCTTGCGGCCTCCCCAATCCGAAACAGGCTGGGTCAGTCGGTGAACTGCGCGAGGCGGTGGCGCGCGGCGGCAACGGCCAGATTCTGCTGTCCACCATCTTCAAGTTCCAAGGCTCGACCGAACCGATCCCATCTTCGGAGGATTGGATCGTGATGGTGGATGAATGCCACCGGACGCAGGAAAAAGACCTCGGCGCCTTCCTGTCGAAGACATTGCCGAACGCTCGCTTCTTCGGCTTCACCGGCACCCCGATCAAGAAGGCGGACAAGGACACCTACGCCCGCTTCAGCGAGTCGGGCGAGACCTATCTCGACAAATACGGCATCGACGACGCCGTGCGCGACAAAGCCACGGTGCCGATCCTGTATGAGGGCCGCAAGACCGACTGGTCGATTAATGAGGCCGAGATCGACATCCTGTTTGACCGCTGGTTCGTCGATGTCCCCGACGACAAACGCGAGAAGCTGAAGAAAAAAGGCGTCAGCCTCGCGGTGATCGCCAAGCACCCCGAGCGCGTTCGGCTCATCGCCTTGGACATCTGGGAGCACTTCAAACAGGTCTGCCGCCCCGACAAATACAAGGCCCAAATCGTCGCCATCGACCGCGAGGCCATCGTTCTTTACCGCGCGGCCCTGCGCGATGTGATCGCCGCCGATCTGGCCAAGGGCGGCATTGCCGAGGCGGAAGCTGCCGCGAAAGCCGACCGGATGATCGCTTGCGTCTTCTCCAAGAGCCAAGAGGACAACAAGCCGAGCGAAGACCCTGAGGTCGCCGCTCTGCGCGCCGAACTTGAGGCCCATTTTCTCGACGACGACGGCGAGAAAGCCGCGAAGAAGGCGTTCAAGAGCAGCAGCGACGAACCCAGCTTCCTGATCGTCTGCGACAAACTGCTGACCGGTTTTGACTCGCCGAACGAGCATGTCATGTATCTCGACAAGCCGCTGCGTGAGCACGGCCTGCTTCAGGCCATCGCCCGCACCAACCGCACCTATTCGTTCAAACGCGAAGACGGCTCGGTCGTGTCCAAGCCTCACGGGCGGATCGTGGACTACATCGGCGTCACCCAGAATCTCGAAGACGCCTTGGCCTCCTACCGCGCCGAGGACGTCCAGAACGCCATGCGCGACCTCGATGTTCTGCGTCGTGATCTGCGCCAGACCCACGCCGGTTTCATCCGCCAGAAGCGACTGATGGGACTAATGGGCATGGACGAGAAAGCCGCCGCCTACGCAGTCGAGAAACTGGTTACCGAAGGGCATGAAGACGACTGGTTCGAGCTTCAGCGCCTTGGCCGCCACTTCGTGAAAACCTACGCCGACTTATCGCCCGATCCGGCGATCCTCGACTTCACAGCTGATATGAAGTGGACGGCAATCTTCCTTCGACTGGCCCAGCAGGCGATCACGAAGGACGAAAGCCTCGATCACATGTCCTATTCGGGCAAGATTAGAGAAATGCTGGCAGAACACGTCCGCGCCACCGGACTGTCGACAACGGTCCGGTTACGGAACATCACAGACCCTGAGTTCAAGGATGACTTCCGCACCGGCGAAAAGTCCGAAGAGGAACTGCACGAAGCGTTCGTGCGCAAGGCAGCCGAACTTAAGCGCGTAACGCACGAACTGGTCGACAAGAACCCTGCGCAGTTTGGGCGTTTCTCGGAACGGGTTCTGGAAATCATACGACGCTTCGAGGAAGGGCAGCTTGCTGCAGCTGATGGCCTTCGCGACTTCGAGGACCTTACCGGCGGAATTGAAGCCGAAGCTAACGCCCATGATGACTTGGGCATGGACGAACGATCGTTCGCTATCTTGCGCATAATTGAGCCGCACGCACCTGATATCGACCATGGAGTGCTTTGTGGCGTAGCGGTCGATGTTGGTCAGCTTTATGCCGGCGCACAAGCCAGCCAGCCTTCGTGGTTCTTTATGGATGGCTACAAGAAGGAACTTCGGCGGGAAGTGCGTAAACTTCTTCGCCCTTTGAAACTGAGTGACTTAAACGCCGTGCGTGACGTCATTGAGAACTATGCTATTCATGCATACGCCGAGGCGCATTGATGAGCACGGTCCGTATCGGACAAACTGAGGTCGTCTACGAAGTTAAGCACTCATCCAAAGCGCGCGAACGGAAGATTACCGTTACACCGGAACGCGTTGAAGTGTTGGTGCTGGATGGCGATAGCGAAGCCGATATCGACGCATTCCTCGGCCGCAAAAAGCAATGGCTGTTTAATGCGCTGCGCGAGGTCGAGAGTAAGACCGTTAAGAGGGCTGTAGTGCCTCGCTTAATGACCGGTGCCCGGATTCCATACAGGGGCCGAAACGTGCGCCTTACGGTCCGCAGGCACGATGGGCCTCACATCGAGATTGCCTATCGAAACGGCTTTGAAGTCGATTTGCCAGATTGGGTAGGCGATGACGATCGTGACCACATCGTCGCTGCCGAAATCAAACTTTGGCTGAAACGCCGCGTTCGTCGCGATGTGATGGAAGTCGCGTCGCGATATCGGAACAAGTTCGACCTTAAACCACGCGCAATCCGTGTTGCAGAGATGAAGCAAGGATGGGGAGCTTGCGGTGCAACCGGCGCTGTTCTGATCAACTGGAACCTAGTGTTCGCGCCGAAATCAGTGCTGGAATACGTCGTGGTGCACGAGCTAGCTCACCTGAAACATCGGTCGCACGGACCTGAGTTCTGGTCTTACCTTGCTAGCATTATGCCCGACTACCAGCGTCCCAAGGCATGGCTGGATGCCAATCAGGGTGCTCTATCGTCCGATTTCTTGGTTCGGAGCGCGTGATGTCCGCCATAACTGTCTCAATGTGGAGGTGCTTCACCTCTGGTTGGATGCCGAAGTTTTAAAAACTTCGCTTTCCGCGCTGGCGTCGAGTGCGAGAGTAAATGGCGATATTCAATTTCGCTAAGTGATTCCAGATACAAACGTAAGCCATCGACTTCCCATGGCAGTCCGCTCTCGCCAATAACCCATCGCCGGATAGTCGGATTAACGGTGATCTTTTGATAGCATCGCACAATGACGGGTTCACCAGTCTGATCTCCATCGCAACGTAGGCGAACCATTGTCATATCATCCTCGCTTTTAAGGATGACAGCCCGATAGATGCCATTTCGGTCACCAAACTTTGGCAACTCTCCATAGTATGGAGCTGGAGGTATGCCTCCTACATCAACTCTTTTAGCTTTGAACCAGACTTTCGGGCCAACAGTTTGGTTTAGGAAGTCTGTCAGTTCTTGTTCGCTCCGAGCGTAGACCCTGATCAGATCATATTCCACGACATAGCTCCCCCCAAAAAATCTGCTTATGACGAAGCTAAACCGTATTCAAGGTGCCAACCTTAATACCCGCTCTTGAATAGTTGGGCACATTCCCGTTGCTGGCCTTCTTCAGGCTACACGCTCAAACTAGCGGCAGCCAAAAGGACGCTAGAGCGCCTGAAACGCGCAGCTAAATAATAATGACAGCCGAGACTGTGGTCCGGTATATTAGTCGTAGCTAAACAGGGGCTTATGCCTCTCATATGTGTCAGGGTGTTTCAAGCAGGTGGATTCCTGTGACGGTGGCCCGCCGCAAAACGGAAGCTGGAAATAGGCAGCGCTTAAAGGCGCGGACAGCCGACGGACCGGATGCTATGAGGCCAGACACGGCCGCGGAGACGGATTGAAGGGGCGCACTGATCCCTTCAGACGGAGGCTCACTAGAGGCATGCTGCTGCGCTCTGGAAAAACTTCTCACTTCAATGAGTGGGCCCTGACGACACTGTCACCCCACACATCCGTCGGCTTGGTTCATGATGCCGCCGGATGACCGTTTTGCGCTGAAATGCGCTGAAGTCCGCCAAGCGAGATAGGTATCGGGAAACCGCCTGTCACGGGATGTAGCTACCCACACTGGCAATGAACATCTGGTAACAGAACACTTCCCCCTCCCATTTCTTCCCGTGACCGCCGGCACATGCTGCCTTGCGTAGGATTGAGTGGGAGGGGGTTAAAGATGTCATCTGGTCAAATATGTGATTGAGAATTCTATTCTCTTCCCAATCATTTCGAAGCTAAGTGCTAGGGAAGGTAAGGGCTAGGCGAGATATCTCGTAGAGATATGAGCCTAGTCCGCGAGCTTCCCGTAGCGCTTCGAGGAAGGCCAAGTTGCGAAACCGAAGGTGCAGCAACGTAGGGCTTTCATCGCCACATGTTCTTTCCCCTATCAGATCATCTCTCACATGAGCACGGCCTTGTGGGACTTCCGTGATGTAGTCCTTATGTGTCTCAATAGAATTGGAATCGATTTTTGAGATACCTCGTCTTATAATGCCTAGAGGCATATGAGATCGATGGAGGACTGATGTCGGCTGTAGTTGGATATGCAAGGACGTCGACTGCCGATCAGCAGGCGGGACTGGATGCACAGATCGCCGAACTCCAAGCTGCCGGTTGCTCGCGCATCTTCTCCGAACAGGTCAGTGGTGCCGATACTGCCCGTCCTGAACTTCAAGCTGCGCTTGATTGGGTGCGTGCCGGTGATGTCTTTGTCGTCACCAAGCCGGATAGGCTGGCACGTAATGTCATGGACCTCCTCGGGATTGTCGAACGGCTGAAAGCCAAGGAAGTCACTGTGCGCATTCTTGCCATGCATCTCGACACCGGCAATCCAACATCCAACCTAATCCTGACGATCCTAGCCGGAGTTGGTTCATGGGAGCGTGAGATCATGCTTGAAAGGCAACGCGCCGGCATCGCCAAAGCTAAGGCCGAAGGGAAGTATAAGGGGCGCGCTCCAACTGCGCGTTTGAAAGCCGATGAGGTCCGCCGGTTGAAAGCGGAAGGGATGTCGGTAGCCGATATCGTGAAAGCTACCGGCATCAGCCGAGCCAGCGTTTATCGAGCGTTCTCTGAGGCCGCCTAGAATTTCCGTGCCCAGACGCGAAAGGACCTATCGTGACTGACAAGACCGACAGAGTGGCCTTGAAAGCGTTAGCCATCGCCGCAGGCATGATCTTCATCCTCTTCGTGGGCCTGTTCGTCGGATATCTCTAGGGGGCGATGCTGCTCATAAGGACAATGCCGCAGAGGCTTCAATGGCGGCCCCCAACGACGCCACCGCTATCCCTTCTTTCGACGGCCAAGGGGAAGCGTTTAGGTAGTTAACCCAAGCGGCGACGCCTTGATAATGCCGCAAAGCTTGAAATTCTTATCGAACGATGTTCTTATTCGCCTATGGGGCGATTTCTCGACAGTCTGTTGGAAGGGTCAGCCGCCTACCAAGTTCGGCGAGACGACGACGGCTTCCTGCTAATCGGCAGCCCTGAGTTTGTCGCCGAGTTCAACGCCGTCGTGCGCCACGCCACCGACGAGGCAGGTGAGGATTTTGTAGCCTTTCCCATCAGTGATGGCGAGCACTACAACCAGATGTTCATCCTCCCGCTGGACGAGATGCCGTCTTTGAAATGAACGAAGTGGCGACTGAGGCGCCGAGACGTTGACCTGAAAAATAGGTTTGGCATCAGCCTCGATGTCGCCGGATGGCCGCAGATAAATAGCGGTATGGATATCTACCACCTCTTTCACCGGCGCGGCCTCACAGCCTCTCAGCGTCACTTCAGCAGCGCATGGCTGGGCCGTGCCGACAATTACCTCTGCCTCCGCGCAGGCCGCAGCCCTTCGGCTGACGCGCTCATCTCCCTTTTCCAGACCCTCGTTCGACAGGGTCACCTGACGCTTGCTGTAAGGGTCGCGTGGACATTGCTGTGGCTGAAGCCGGAGGCTCTACGATGAGCGACGACGATGATGCCTATTACCCCTGTTCCCGACAGAAGACATCGAACGCTGGAAGCGTCGCGAACTGCCACCCATCTGGCTCGAGCAACAGAAGGATGTGCTTCTGGCGCGATACCGCACTCAGTCGGACCAGCTAAGCAAGATGCTCGCTTCGGCTGACGAAGCGACGATCAACCGGTTCAATAGGCCGCTATAATCGTGGGACGTTCAGCAGCACATCCACGTCGAGATCGGCTTGGAAGGGACCACGCCTACACACGACGATGTGGCTCCAGCGCCAGTTAATCGTGCGCTATAGCGTGAACGCATAACCAGCCCACGATCAGGCTGAACGCTGCCCTTCACGAGACACCATGACCGATGCCATCACGCCTCGCAGGAATCCTGTCGGGTGCGCCAGTCTTTCCCAACATATTCAAAACGCTACGGAAAATCCGCCCTCGGGACCGTTTGCCGACGATTGCCCCACAACCCTACCCCACAATGGCGCACTCCATCTAGGACTAAGTCATTCAAGTTATTCGGCTAATCGTCAAAACAGCGTCTAAGCCAGATTCTGTTCATCCAGCTAAATTCACCCTAAAAACCACAAGATAATATCAACGCTATATTAACCTCATCTCTGCGATAGCACTCAGAGTGTCCACATGCTGAGAAGATAAAATGGCATCCCACATAAAGAAATATATAGGCATTACTGCGCTAGCGTTTACTTTGACCGCATGCGCATCAACACCTGCGCCAGTTATTGAACGCTTCGATACTTCCAGAACATACAATATGTCTCGAGATCAAGCTTGGGATCGCGCAGTAGAATGGTTCGCTGTTCAGAATATACCGATAAAAGCAATTGAAAAAGAAAGCGGCATTATATCTGGAGAGGCCGCATATATTAAAACAGTTCAAGGTCAATATGCTGCATGCGAGACACCTACATTTTATGGTTTAAACGGCGCAACTGCTCGTATTAACATCTTAATTCGAGGCAATAGCAATCAAGCGACTGTTCAAGTAAACAATACAATTGTTGGAGAAGCAATCTATTCCCTATCAAACCCGCCTCAAATACAAACTGTTTCCTGCGTATCCACAGGCAGACTAGAGAATTCAATTCTCAACACTATTGGTGGAAACTAAATTATAGTTTGAGTGAGTGAATGTTTATGAAATTAATATTCACTCACTTTTTAGTTTAGAAAAGTCAATTTCTATAAACTTAATTTTATCAATTTCTTCCTTAAGCGTTTTTAATCTATATCCATTTCCATATACATCAGAAACTGAAGCTCCATTACTGATCGACCATCCACCTAAGGTCATGGCTACATCACGATCGATCATAGCCTCACGCAAGGCATCTCGGAAGCAATGCCTAAAGCTATGGAAGCAGGTCTTCTCGGAAGCGGCACCTGCTCGGACAACGAAGCGTCGGAACCACGCCGAGAATGTAGTCGACCGGTATCCGGTTGCGCCCATCGCCACCTCGCCGAACAGCTTCACCTCGCCTGCACGTTTCCGGCTCGAGACGAACTCGATGAATCCCAATTCCATTAACTGCGCATGTAAAGGCACAGTCCGTTCACTGGCTGATGTCTTCAAGCGTTTGTCGGACTGCTCATCATCCGACCGCTCGCTGATGACCAAGCAATATACGCCGTCGATGTTTCGAACATCCGCCACATCCAACTGACAGGCTTCGTTCAGGCGTAGCCCTGCGAACAGGGAGAGAAGCGGAATCCAGAAGCGCGCGTTTCGAGGACGCGCTGTGCCGACCGTCGCATACCCATGCCCGTCATCCCGACAACCGGTGTAAAGCGGTGCCGCAAAGATGGCTTGAAGCTGGTTCGTTGAGAAGGGTCGCCGTTTGTCACGCCGAGCCGTTGGGTCTGGGACACGCAGCCCCTTGGCGGGGTTGCGATCCAGTAGCTCTTCCGCGACAGCCCAGTTGAACACACCACCCAACTTGTTCAGGTAGGTGTTAATGTTAGCTGCATTGATGAGATCGGTGCGCCCCTCCCGCTTCGCCAGTTCAGCGATTTCGATTGGGCTCAACTTCGGAAACAGCTTGGACGCATTACGCGGCTGCCACCGAAGCACCTCGATCATATCGCGGCACTGAGTGCGTGTGATCTCAGTCACCGGTGTGTCTTCGCCAAGGATCGCCACAACGAGACGCCGCGTTGTCTGATAAGCCATACGCGTCGTCGGCGACCAGTTTCTCGTCGGGTCGTTCATGTAGGCGTCGTAGACATCACCGAGCGTCATGCCCCTGTCGAGGCTTACCGGTTCTACCGGTTGTCCAGAGACGCCATCGAAGCGACCCTCAGATCGCGCTAGCAGAACCGGATCAACATCATGACCGATCTGCGCACGTGCTGTCTCAAACATCCACTCAACATCGGCAGCAACGCTAAGGGCACGACGCTTGGCTACCGTTAGGCTGTCCGTCCCCAACGATCGCCAGACTTCCTTCTTCCCAATCGCACCTTGAAGCACTGCTGGGACCCGTCGGCGGTAATAAATCCGTCCATATCTCTGAACGAAATGCGTTCGAACATTGTGTAGACGGTTTGTGTAGACGCTGTTTTGACGATTAGCCGAATAACTTGAATGACTTAGTCCTAGATGGAGTGCGCCATTGTGGGGTAGGGTTGTGGGGCAATCGTCGGCAAACGGTCCCGAGGGCGGATTTTCCGTAGCGTTTTGAATATGTTGGGAAAGACTGGCGCACCCGACAGGATTCGAACCTGTGACCTCTGCCTTCGGAGGGCAGCACTCTATCCAGCTGAGCTACGGGTGCGTTGGCGGCGCGAGGCCGAAGGCGGTGCTTACAGCAAGGGCGGTGCGGCCTCAACCCTGATGATCGACCGCCACGGCTGTAATGCAAAGTCTTTTACTGGGCAGTCAGTCCGCCATCGATTTTGAACTCGGCACCGGTGACGAACTTGCTTTCGTCAGAAGCCAGATACAGCACGCAATAGGCCACATCATCCGGCTCGCCGATGCGCTTCAACGGTATGCCGCGCGCCAGTTTTTCGTGTGCCATATCTTCCTGACCGCCCGCCATGGCGATGAAGGGATCAAGGATGGGCGTCTTGATAAAGACCGGATGCACCGAGTTGGCGCGCACCGTGCCGCCCGCCTTGGCGCATTCCAAAGCCACCGTCTTGGTATAGAGCCAGACCGCCGCCTTGGTGGCGTTATAGGCCCCCATGCCGGGTGCCGCCGCCAAGCCTGCAATCGACGAGATATTGATGATCGAGGCCATCGGCGCGGCCTTTAGGTGCGGCAAAGCATGCTTGCATCCCAGCATGACCGATTCGAGATTGACCGACTGGACCTTGCGCCAATTTTCCAGCGTGTCCTGCTCGGCAATCACCAACTGGCCACCGATACCCGCATTGTTCACCAGCACCGAAATGCCGCCCATATCGCGGGCGCTGTCGGCCACCACCCGCATCCAGTCGCCCTCATCGGTGACATCATGGGCATAGGCAAAGACGGTGTCGGGATGGTCGGCATTGATGCTGTCGGCCAAGGCCTGAACACGTTCACCGTCGATATCGGTCAGGGCCAGTTTGGCCCCTTCGCGGGCCATCATGCGGGCCATGGCCTCGCCGAGACCACCGGCTGCGCCCGTTATCAGGGCCGCCTTACCTGCAACCCGACCGCTCATTGGGTCAGGCCGTCAGAAGCCGCATCGATAAAACGCGCCAGATCCAGATCGCGCTGGGTCACACCGCCCGCATCATGGGTGGTCAGGACAATATCCACGCGGTTCCAGACATTGGACCATTCGGGATGGTGGTCGGACTTTTCCGCCTGAATGGCGATGCGGGCCATAAAGCCGAAGGCGGCATTGAAATCGGCAAAGCGCAGAGAGCGGAAAATGGCAGGGCGCGTATCGTCGGCCTTTTGCCACAGCGGCAATTGTTCCAGCGCCTGTTCGACGGCGATCTGTGGCGGCATAGCAGACATATCCCACTCCCTGAGGGTCATTTAGTCCCCTAGGCGTAACCCGCTTCTTCCTGCCCCGACAAGCATCCGGTGCATGTCATTGCAAACTTCGCATGCATCGACGGATGACGAACCGCATCACAGGCGCTAAACCAGCCACATGACCTCCTCAGATACCGCTTCCGACAAGTCTGCAGACACGCTCTCGGGCACGCCTTCGGGCAAGACCTCCTCCTTCGGCTTCCGCGATGTTGATGCGCGCGAGAAGGTGCAGATGGTGCGCGGTGTGTTCAACTCGGTCGCCTCTAATTACGACCTGATGAACGACCTGATGAGCGTCGGTGTGCACCGCGTCTGGAAGGACGCTGCCGCCGCAAAGCTGAATGCCCGTCCGGGCGAGGTTATTCTGGATGTGGCCGGTGGCACGGGCGACATGTCGCGTCGCTATTCCAAGATGGCACGCGCCGCACAGGAGCGTCGCGGCGGTGAAGACGCCAAGGTCATCGTGCTGGACTACAATGCCGAGATGATCCTTGCCGGTGTCCATAAGGGCGGCGAGCCGGAAATGGTCTGGAGCGTCGGTGACGCCATGAGCCTGCCGCTGCCGGACGCCTCGGTCGATGCCTATTCGATCAGTTTCGGCATCCGTAACGTGGCCGATATTCCGGTCGCCCTGAAGGAAGCCCGCCGCGTGCTGAAGCCCGGCGGCCGCTTCATGTGCCTCGAATTCTCGCGCCCGACCACGGCGGTCATGCGCAAGGCCTATGACGCATGGTCGTTCAACGCCATTCCGGCCATTGGCCAACTGGTCGCCAAGGACCGTGACAGCTACCAGTATCTGGTGGAATCCATCCGTCGCTTCCCCGACCAGCAGACCTTCAAGACCATGATCGAGGATGCCGGTTTCAGCCGCGTCTCGGTGACCAATCTGACGGGTGGCGTCGCCGCCATTCACCACGGGTGGGCGATCTGAGCCGGCTGACCTTCAAGACCCCGCCCCCCAAACCCGAGGTCGAGCGGATCAAAACGCCCGTGCGTTCGGCCTTGCGGCTGGTACAATGGGGCTGGGTTCTGGCGCGTCACGACGCCCTGATCCCGCGCGAGGCCAATGAACTTCTGCCCGCATGGGGCCGCCCGTTTGCCGGTTTCGTTCAAGCCTTTGCCAGCCGAAAATTGCGCGCCGGACGCCCCGGCCAGCGTGTGGGTGCAGCCTGCGAAAAGCTGGGGCCGGTGGCGATCAAGCTGGGTCAGGTTCTAGCCACCCGCGCCGATATTTTTGGCCTGCAGTTTGCGCAAGACCTTGGCCACCTGAAAGACAAGCTGCCACCCTTCCCGATCGATCAGGCCCGCAAGGAGATCGAGCGCTCTCTCGGTCGCAGTGCCGATAGCCTGTATGTCGATTTCGGTGAGGCCGTAGGCGCCGCATCGCTGGCACAGGCCCATCCGGCCACTATGGCGGACGGCACCAAGGTGGCCGTCAAAATCCTGCGCCCCGGTATCGAACGCAAGGTTTCGCAGGGTCTGGACGCCATGCGTCTGGGGGCCAAGCTGGTGGACTGGGCCGTAGAGCCTGCCCGCCGCCTGGAACCACGCGCCTTTGTCGAGATCATTGCCCGCTCGCTCCAGCTTGAGTTGGACATGCGCCTCGAGGCCGCTGCGGCGTCCGAACTGGGCGAGGTCATGGCCAAGGACGGCTATATGATCGCCCCCAAGGTGATCTGGGATGGCGTTGGCAAGCGCGTTCTTACGCTGGAATGGGCGCAGGGCATACCGATGACGGCCCCTGAAATGGCCGATCTGCCCGTGCTTGAACGCAATGTGCTGGCCGACAAGGTGGTGCGTGCCTTCCTCGTTCAGGCACTGGACCACGGCGTGTTCCATGCTGATCTGCACGAAGGCAATCTGTTCGCCGACGGTGCCGACAAGATCACCGCCATCGATTTTGGCATTGTGGGCCGTCTTCGCCCGTCCGAGCGTCGCTATCTGGCCGAAATATTGTGGGGCTTTATCAGCCGCGATTATGACCGCATCTCGCGCGTCCATTTCGATGCCGGTTATGTACCGCCGCACCATTCGGTGGAAACCTTTGCACAGGCTCTGCGGGCCGTGGGTGAACCGGTCATTGGCCGTGCCGCGTCACAGGTCTCGATGGGGCGTTTGCTGGGTCAGTTGTTCGAGATCACCGCCCTGTTCGACATGCATCTGCGCCCCGAACTGGTGCTGCTGCAAAAGACCATGGTGTCGGTCGAGGGTGTGGCGCGTCGCCTGAACCCCGACCACGACCTATGGGAAGCGGCCAAGCCGGTTGTCGAGCGCTGGATCCGTCGCGAACTGGGCGTACAGGCTCAGGCCAAGGAATTGCTGGAAGATGCCCGCGATACCCTGAAGGCTTTGTCGCAACTGGCGCAGAACCCTCAGCAGTCCCAAACGTTAGTGGTCGAGCGCCCCCATACACCGGCCTGGGTCGTGGTTATCGCCACGCTCTCGGCCTGTGCCTCGGGAGCAGCCTTGATATTGACGCTTTGGCCCGATTTTCTGAGCTGATCCATCGGCTCGGCGACGGGCCAGCAAAGGACTGTTTTATGAAGACGACTGCCCTGTTTGCCTTGATCGCCATGGCTATGGCGGCCCCCGCCGCCGCCAGCGCCCAAACAGCCCCCGCGCAAAACCCCGCAGCGGCAGCGACCTTGCCCGATGCCTTTACCTCACCGACTCAAACGCCCCAACCGGCTCGACCAGCAGCACTGCCAGCGCCGCCGGCTCCCCCCACAGCTCCCGACATTGCCCGTGCGCAAACGGCGCTTTTGGAAGTGATCGCCAATCTGAAATCCGCTGAAATCGATTATACGTCTTTCAGCACCGATCTTGCCGCCAAAATCCGCGAACAATCTTCGCAGATCGGCAGCCTGCTGACCCAGTTCGGTGAAATCAAATCCGTGCGCCATATGGCCCAGCCCGATGGCGTTGACGTGTTCCGCGTGGATTTCGAGAACCAGGCGACCGAATGGATGATAGGCTTCGACAATGAAGACCAGATCGCCGCCCTGTTGTTCCGTCCGGTCGAACAGTAATCAGTCGAAACTGACCTTGCCCCGCCCGCTCTTGACCTCAGAGCGGGTGGACTTGGCCTTAAGGCGGCGCTCCTTGGAGGCCCGCGTCGGCTTGGTGGCCACGCGATAGGCTTGGCGCACCGCCGCCTCGGCGACCATTTCCTCCAGACGCTCGATAGCGTCCTGACGGTTGCGCTCCTGCGTACGAAAACGCGTCGCAGTAATCACGATCACCCCGTCCAGCGTCAGGCGGCTGCCCGCCTTTTTCATCAGGCGCTCGCGCGTATAGTCGTTCAGGCTGGGCGAGTTTTTGGCATCAAACCGCATCTGTACGGCAGTCGAAACCTTGTTGACGTTCTGGCCGCCCGGACCACCGGCGCGATAAAAGCGGAACTCCAGTTCCTCGTCAGGGATGCGGCGTTTCAGTTCAGCCATTACGCCTTCCTTGCTGCCCGCGCGGCAGCGGCATCCAGTGCCTGAAGGAATTTGGAACGATCAGCATTGGAGAAAGGTGGCGGGCCGGAAGTTTCCACCCCCATCGAGCGCAGATGTTCGCCCACCATACGCCCTGCCAGTGCCGAGCCGATGGTGTTCTCGTCCAGCACTGTGCCATTGGGGCGGATACATTCCGCGCCCGATTTCAGGCAACGGTCGGCCAGCGGGAAATCATTGGTGATGACCACATCGCCCGCCCCTGCCCGCTCGGCGATCCAGTCATCAGCAATATCGGGACCGGCATCGACAACGATCTGGCGGATCAGGCTTTCCTGCGGCGTGCGTATCCAACTGTTGGACACCACAAAGACCGGCCAGTTCAGGCGCCGCGCCACGCGATAGACCTCTTCCTTCACAGGGCAGGCATCAGCATCAATGTATAAGGTCTTGGCCATAGCCCCTCTTTAGCGGACTGGCCCGCAAACTAAAGAGCCGCAAGCAAAAGGGCATCCGGCCCATGAACCGGATGCCCCCTTGTTTCACCCTTTCGGATGATCAGTAGGTATAGGCCGGTGCACGGTTGCCCGCAGCATTCGGCAGATAGCGATCACGCAGTTGCAGGTTGCGCGCCGTATCCAGTGGCTGCTCGACACCGTCGATCAGCACGGCTTCAGGTTGGCTCAGCGGTTCGAGCGGATCACCCGACCAGATCACCACATCGCCCGCTGCACCGGCCTTCAGCTCGCCGAACTGACCGGCAAAGCCAAAGATACGCGCCGGATTGACGGTAATGGCGGCAATGGCTGCCTCGAACGGCAGGCCGTGCGAGACGGCATTACCCGCATTATAGCGGATGTCGCGGGCGCGATGGTTTGCACCCTCATTGCCCTTGAGCGCGATCAGCACACCGGCCGCATTCAGCGCGGCGGCGTTCTGCATACGCGCAGCCCGCATTTCGAAATTGCCGGGCAGGTTGGTGATCGGGTGGATCAGAACCGGTACATTGGCAGCAGCGATTTCGTCAGCCACCAGCCAGCCCTCGGCGGCACCGTCCAGAATGACCTTCAGGCCTTCCTCGCGGGCCAGACGCAGAACCTGACGAATGTCCGAGGCACGGTTCACCGTCACGATCAGCGGCATACGGCCTTCGATCACAGGGATCAGGGCCTCGAGGTCAGCACGCGACAGCGACAGGGCGCGCATGTCACCACGGTCATAGGCCGCCTTGTTGCGCTGATAGGCGCGCACTTCGTTGAGGGTTTCCTTGAACAGCACGAACTGGCCACCGCGCGAACCACCGGCCACACGGGCACCGGCTTCACCGAACGGGGCGGTCATGGCCACCTTGGACTTCACCAGAATATCGGTGCCGTCTTTCAGGCTGATAACTGCCGCCTGACCGGCGAACAGGCCCGGCGATTGATAACCGCCATGACCGGCACCGGCCGTCATATCGTCAAAGCCGGAATCGTCATGGCTGTGACCACCACCTGAGCCGCCATGCTGGGGCGTGACCACCGCGCGGGTGACACCGCCCAGACGCGCCGTCGGCAGGGTGAAGGACCACGGATCGATGCCATAGGAGACATCGAACGCCGCTGTCAGCGAGTTGGCGCTGTTAGACAGGTCGTTGGTGCCGCGTACCGAGCTGACTTCGCTGGTCGCGAGGCCGGAATCCACCGCCACAATACCCGGCGAGACCACCTTGCCACGGGCATCAATGGTGCGCATCCCTGCAGGTGCAGTCGATGTGCCGACCGATACCACACGGCCATTACGGATCAGCACAGTGCCGTTTTCAATCACCGAGGTACCGGTCAGAACCTTGGCACCTGTGATGGCGACGTCTTGGGCCAGAACCGGCGTAGCGGTCAGGGCCGCAACAGCGGCCATAATCGAGGTCATACGCATGGATCAGCGGGCTCCCTGTGCGGTGCCTGCGGCAGGGCGGTTAAAGCCCGGCTGGCCCAGTTCGAAATCGGACACCGGCTGATAGGCCGGATTGCTGCGGTCAAAGGTCAGGCTGCCATCGATGAAGACCTGATCGGCCCGCGCATAGACGGACAGAGGATTGGCACTCCAGATCACCACATCGGCGCGTTTGCCGACTTCCAGCGAACCGGTCTGGTCCTCGATGCCGATGGCCTTGGCCGCATTCAGCGTGATCCAGCTGATGGCGCGTTCCTCGGAGATATTCATACCCGCACGACGCCCCGCCGACAGCGAGGCAGCCGCTTCCTGATTAAGACGCTGGATCAGTTCAGCATCGTCAGAGTGGATGACGGCGCACGAATTCGGAGCCGCGTCCACGATGGCCGCGTTTTCCTCGATCCCGTCCAGAGCTTCCATCTTGAAGCCCCACCAGCCGGTCCACATTGCGGCACAGATACCGGCCTCGGCCAGTTTCGGTGCCAGTTTGTAGGCTTCGATAGCATGGTGGAAGGTCTTGATCTTGAAGCCGAACTCTGTGGCCAGATCCATCATCAGCGCCATTTCGTCGGCGCGATAGCAGTGGTTCTGGACCATGATGCTGCCGTCTAGCACACCGGCAATGGTTTCCAGTTGCAGATTGCGGGTCGGCGGCGTGCCCTGACCCGTCTCGCGGTACTTATCCCACTTGTCGCGGTAATCCTGCGCGGCAATGAAGCCTGCACGGAAACCGGCCATATTGCCCATGCCGGTGGCGGGCGTCTGATTGCGGCTGCCATAGACGCGCGACGGGTTTTCACCGCAGGCCATTTTCAGACCATACGGCGCGTTGGGGAACTTCATCGCCTGCATGGTTGTGGCGGGCACGTTACGCAGAGTCACACCGCGACCACCGAACAGGTTGGCCGAACCAGGCAGGATTTGAACCGTGGTGACACCACCGGCGCGGGCCGTGTGGAAACCAGGGTCTTGCGGCCAGACCGAGTGCTCAGACCAGACATTAGCCGTGTTCGGGCCAGTGACTTCGTTACCGTCCGACATGCCCTGCACGCCCGGCGACGGATAGACACCAAGATGCGAGTGGATGTCGATAATGCCCGGCGTCACGAAACGACCACGGCCATCGACAATCTGGTATCCTTGCGGAACCGGCGTCGAGGCATCACCCACAGCGGCGATCAGACCGTCGGTCACAACCACCACACCGTTCTCGATCTTGCGGCCTGCGCCGTCAAATACCGTCGCGCCGACAATCGCCATGTTCTGGCGTGGCAGCGGCGCATAGGTGGACGGATACGGATTAAGATCCGACGCGCTGTTCAAGCCCGTCGCCAGTGCACGGCTTTCGGATTTGACCGGCGTTTGCGCGTTCGAGGACGAAGCCTCACCCGTCGTCGCACAAGCCGACAACAACAATGCGCCCATGGCGCATGACAGGACAGCGAGGCTTGGACCTCGCAGGCGATTTAGTAACATGGGTGAGCCCCCTCACACCCGCAGTCTGCGGGCAGACAACTGTGTGCATTGAGGGGTGACATGGCGCGGCTGTAAAGGCCGAATTCAGCCTGCGGACAATCTTTCGCGCACTTCTGCGTCCGAAAGTCCGCTGACCTCAAGCATCTTCAATCTAGACTGGCTTCCACGCGCCAGATTCACGTCACGGCGCGGCACCCCCAAGGCTTTAGCCATTAGCGCCACCAGTGCCATATTGGCCGCGCCATCAACCGGTATGGCCCGCACTCGTACCTTGAGAACCGGACGCCCATCTGGGTCCACATCCCATCCCTCGACAGCATCCTTAGAGGATTTGGGGGTCAGTTTGACCGGAATACGCGTAATCATCTCTTCTCATAGCCAGCCTGCTGCCCAAAAGAAAACGCGCCGGACAGTTTCTCGTCCGGCGCGTCTTTTATCCATACGAATGGTGGCTTAGCCGAGGGCAGCCATCAGTTCCGGCACGGCGGTCTTGTAGTCGGCGACCAAACCGAAATCCGCAACCTGGAAGATCGGAGCTTCTGGATCCTTGTTGATAGCAACAATGATCTTGGAGTCCTTCATACCGGCCAGGTGCTGGATAGCCCCCGAGATGCCGATACCGATGTAGACTTGCGGCGCGACGACCTTACCGGTCTGGCCGACCTGATAGTCGTTCGGTGCGTAGCCGGCGTCGACAGCAGCGCGCGATGCACCAACGGCAGCGCCCAGCTTGTCCGCCAGCGGCTCGATGACGGCCTTGAACTCTTCGGCCGAACCCAGAGCGCGACCGCCCGAGACGACGATCTTGGCCGCGCCCAGTTCCGGACGGTCCGACTTGACCATCTCTTCCGAGACGAAGGCGATCTTGGAGCCTTCGGCAGTCGCGACGGTTTCGACCGGGGCCGAGCCACCATTGCCAGCAGCAGCAAAAGCGGTCGGACGAACGGTGATGACCTTCTTGGCGTCCGAGGTCTGGATGGTCTCCAGAGCGTTACCGGCGTAGATCGGGCGGACGAAGGTGTCAGCCGAAACGACTTCCACGATGTCCGAGATCGGAGCCACGTCCAGCTTCGCAGCGATACGCGGAGCGTAGTTTTTGCCGTCGGTGTTGGCCGGAACCAGCACGGCGTCATAGCCGGCAGCCAGCGGCACAACGGTGGCGGTCACAGCTTCGGCCAGACCGTGGGCCACGCCAGCGCCTTCGGCCAGCAGGACCTTGCGAACGCCGTCGATCTTGGCGGCAGCGTCGGCCACGGCCTGGGCACCTTGGCCCAGTACCAGAACGTCCACATCGCCCGAAATCGCCTTGGCGGCGGTTACGGTCTTGTGGGTGGTGTCGCGGACGGTCGAACCGTCGTGGTCAGCAATCACGAGAACAGCCATTACAGAGCACCTGCGTCTTTGAGCTTAGCAACCAGTTCAGCGGCATCGGCCACCTTGATACCCGCCGAACGCTTGGGCGGCTCGGTAACCTTCAGCACCTTGAGACGGTCAGCCACGTCCACGCCGTAGTCGGCGACGGTCTTGGTGACGATCTCTTTTTTCTTCGCCTTCATGATGTTCGGCAGCGAAGCGTATCGCGGGGTGTTCAGGCGCAGGTCAACCGTGACCACAGCCGGAAGCTCTGCAGCAACAGTTTGCAGACCACCGTCGACTTCGCGGGTCACGGTAGCCTTGTTGCCTTCGATGACCAGCTTGCCGGCGAAGGTCGCTTGCGGCCAGTCCAGCAGGGCAGCCAGCATTTGACCGACAGCGTTGTTGTCGCCGTCGATGGACTGCTTGCCCATCAGGATCAGGTCCGGCTTTTCTTCATCGACCACGGCCTTGAGCAGCTTGGCAATGGCCAGCGGCTCCAGATCGGCGTCCGACTGAACCAAGATGCCGCGGTCGGCCCCCATGGCCAGAGCCGTACGAATAGTCTCTTGCGCCTGGGTGACGCCGATGGAGACGACCACGATCTCGCTGGCGGTGCCAGCCGCGTGATGTTCCTTGCCTTCCTTAAGACGCACAGCCTCTTCGACGGCGATTTCGTCAAAGGGGTTCATGCTCATCTTGACGTTGGCCAGATCAACACCGGTTTGGTCCGCCTTGACGCGAGCCTTCACATTGGAGTCGATCACCCGTTTAACCGGGACGAGTATCTTCATAAGACTATCCGCTTGTCGTCGAAAAGTTCGGGGAGGAAGTGGACCGAGAGTCCGCGCCTGTCAACGTAACGTAAGGTGAAGAAGCACCGTGCCAAGTGGTGTTTTTTGATTTATAGGCGCTCATATGAAGCGGTTTTTGACTTTTCGTCGTCTGTCCCTGATTTTTGCAGCCCTGTTTGCGGTCGCTATGGGCGGCTTGTTCATCCTGCAACATTTCTGGGTCGAGCCCGGCGAGAAATGTGCCCGTGAGGGACGCTGGTACGACATGGAAACCCGTATCTGTGCCCAGCCTATCTATATTCCGGACATTACAGGCCGCCCCGAAGGCGTCACCCGCGCACAGGCTTCGGCAGAAATGAACAAGGACCTGCTGGATAAGGAAGCGCAACTGGCCGCCTATAACCGCGCCCGCAAGGCGGCCACTGAAGCCGAACGCGCCCGCGTCGAGGCTCTAAACGCCAAATAATAAAGGGCGCGATTAACGCGCCCTTCCAAACAGTCTGTCGTTCAAAGTGTCCTAGCGCGTCACAGCCAGGTTTGATTTTCGCTGCGCGCCTTCAGCGCGTCGCTCCGGGCACCCACTTGATATCGTCCGCGCCATTGGCATTGGCGCGACGAGCAGCCACAAACAAGTGGTCGGACAGGCGGTTGAGATAGCGCAGCGCCTCGATATTGATCACTTCGCCCGCCTCGATCATCGCCACCGTGTCGCGTTCGGCGCGACGGCAAACGGTTCGCGCCACATGCAGATAGGTCGAAAGCGGCGAACCACCCGGCAGAATAAAGCTGTCCAGCGGCTTGAGGCTCTCGTTCATCCAGTCGATTTCCTGCTCCAGACGCTCCACCTGCGATGCGACAATCCGCAGCGCCTCCCATTTGGGCGCAGGCTCCAACGGCGTGGCAAGATCCGCCCCCAAATCAAACAACTCGTTCTGGATACGCCCCAGCTTGGCATCAATGCGGTCATTCTGGGCGCTGTGCAGACGGGCAATGCCGATAATGGCATTCAGTTCGTCCACGGCTCCATAGGCCGAAACGCGATGGCTGGTCTTGGACACTTCCTGTCCTGTGGCCAGTCGCGTCGTCCCCTTGTCCCCGGTGCGCGTGTAGATCTTGTTGAGCGTAACCATGGGAACTCCGTTAAAAAACCAGATGAAACAGAAAGGGCTTAGCCCATGTGCGATTTCTTGATGGCCACACCGACCAGCAGAAGCACAATGGCCGCAGCCTGAAAAATCACACGGATGCGCATCAACTTGTTCGAACGCGCACTTCCCTTTTCGCTGCTGCGATAAAGGTTGGCGATGCCCATAACCAGGCTCGCGACCACGCCGATCATGGCAATGACAATCAGGATATCGATCACGTTCATGCCCTCCTTCTAAAGCGAGCCTCTGGCAGGCACCAGCCTGTATCTCAGCTTCGCGTTCAGCCTCTCGGTATGCGGCAGTCTGTCGCACCTCGCAATGTTGTTATTGCAAATCGTTCTCATAGAGAGTTGAGAAGCACTCGCAAATGAAACGGGGCTTCCATGTCTATCCAGTACACCTCTCGTCGTACCCAATATCTGGCCGCATCCGCACTTGGCGCAGGCCTTCTGACCTTCGGTACCAGCGCGAATGCCGAGACAGTAATTGTGGATCAGAACACGCCCACCCGCGTCAGCGACATCGTCGTGACCGCAGGCGGTTTCGAGCAAAAAATTGAACAGGCCCCTGCTTCGATCAGCGTCCTGACCCGCGAAGAATTGTCTTCCGAGCGTCACCAGAGCCTAGCCGAAGCACTGGCCAATGTTGAGGGCATCGATGTGGGGGCCTCGGCAGGCAAGACCGGCGGTCTGAATATCTCGATCCGCGGTATGCCCAGCGACTACACCCTGATTCTGATCGACGGCCGTCGCCAGAATGCTGCGGGCAACATCACGCCGAACGGCTTTGGTGAAACCTCGACCAGCTTTATTCCGCCCATGTCCGCCATCGACCGCATCGAGGTGGTGCGTGGTCCGGTCTCGACCCTATACGGGTCGGATGCCATGGGCGGCGTGGTCAATATCATCACCCGCAAGGTCGGAACCGAATGGGCTGGCTCGTTCAGCGCCGACGCGACCCTGCAGGGCGACGACCAGTTCGGCAATATCTATAGCGCCAGCGCCTATGCACAGGGGCCTCTGGTTCCCGACCTTCTGGGTCTGGCCCTGCGCGGCCGCTATTCCCAGCGCGAGGCGTCCAGCCTCACCTATGAAAAGGATGATGGCGGCGCGGTCATTATCAGTCAGCGCGGCCCCAGCCCTGTCGAAAACGAAATCTGGTCCATCGGCGGCCGATTGAACCTGACGGCCCATGCCGACCACGACCTCTATGTGGATGTGGACCTGCAACGCCAGTGGTACGACAACTCCACCGCCCAGCTGGGTACGTTGGGCGTACGTGGCTACGGCCCCTCACAGGAGTTCAACCAGAACGAATATGTTGTCGCCCACAACTGGCGCCTGCCGTTTGGTGAACTGCAATCCACCCTGTCGCATTCGACCCGCGAGACACTGGGCCGCATCCTGCCCGACGACGTGCCCGATACTGACCGTAAGGCAGGCGATGCGCGCACGCTGGAAGCGACCAACACCATTTTCGACACCAAGCTGTTGTCGCAGTGGCGCAACCACACCTTCACCCTCGGCGGCCAGTACTGGGATGCCGAAATGGTCGATGGCGTAGCCCCCGCCCCCTATACCCACCAGCAATGGGCTCTGTTTGCCGAAGACGAATGGCGTCTGGCCGACAATCTGGCTCTGACGATGGGCGTCCGCTACGACGATCACAATGTGTTCGGCGACCACTTCAGCCCGCGTGCCTATCTGGTGTGGAATGCGACCGAGAACTGGACCCTGAAGGGTGGCATCAGCCAAGGCTTCAAGACCCCGCGTCTGGACCAGATCGCCCCCGGCATCACCGGCTTCACCGGTCAGGGCACGCGCCCGACCATCGGCACACCGACGCTGCAGCCGGAAACCTCGACCTCGACCGAGTTTGCTGTCTTCTACGACAACCGCGACAATTTCCGCGCCAACTTCGTCGTCTTCTACAACAAATTCACCGACAAGATCACCAGCGGCAACGGCCTGCTGAACTGTTCGTTCGCGCCGATCATCGATAACGGCCCGCCCGTCATCCGTGACGAGACGCAGAACAACCGTCCCGGCTGCGTCGACTATGGCTATTGGCCCGATGTCGATCAGTTCAGCCAGTCGGTAAACGTGGACGAGGCTGTCACACAGGGTGTGGAAGCCGCCTTCCGCTGGAACTTTGCGGACGCATGGTCGCTAAACGGCAACTACACCTATACGGACAGCGAGCAGAAGAGCGGTCCCGAAGCCGGATTGCCCCTCTACAACACGCCCGAGCATATGCTGAATGCCGCCGTGCGCTGGGATGTGAATGAAAAGCTGAACCTGTGGCTACGCGGCGAATATCGCAGCGAACGCTTCCGCGATCCGGACACCGCCACCAGCACGGCCAAGGCCACCTGGGGCGACTATCGCGCCTATGAGGTCTTCCACCTTGGTGGTTCGTACAAGCTGAACGATCGGGTTACCTTTAACGGTGCCATCTACAACCTGCTGGACAAGGATTTCGTCTCCTACGGCTCGTATGTCAGCAACACCAATACCAATGCCGTCAGCTATACCAACCTGTATGCCAACAATCAGGAACCACGCCGTCTCTGGGTGTCGGTAACCACCACCTTCTAAACGGCACAGCCTTTAGAGCCAGTCAGGGCCACCCAAGCGGGTGGCCCTTATTGTTGTATTCGACAAAAGTCGTGCCAGCTAAGTCCTTGGTCATATTTCGACGCCATTAATGCCCGCATGACTGACCGCGCCATCCGAAATCTTGAACATCTTCGCCGCTCTGCCTCGACCGCGCGTGTGCTCAACCTGCTCAAGGTCGCCGACGATCACGGCCATACCGATGAGTGGGCCGAACGGCCTATGTTCCAGACACCGTCACTGAATACGTCGCTGATCATCAAGCACCGCCTGCGTCGTAACGAGACGGACAGCTTCCCCGGTCGCCGTCAGGTCGCCACCAAGCTGGTGCTGCCCATCGATATGAATGACCTGAAGACCGGCGGGCGCTTTGTTTTTGTAAACCAGATCGGTTTCGAGCGCGTCATGCTTGAGGCCTTTGGCCTGCCCCCCGAACATCCGGACATCCGCACACTTCGCCTGATGGACCAGCTTCCCTCTCTGGACCCCTTCCTGTTGCGTGAACAATTACGCCGTGGCGGCGTCGAGGCGGCTCCCTGCTATTTTGCTATTTCCGAAGCCGACCTTGCCAAGATGTCGGCCTTTGTCGAGCGCGAGATTGAACCTCTGGTGCGCCTCAGCCTTGGTGAAAATCAGGACGCTTCACACTCCTCGGCACGGATGGCCAACAAGATCCTGTCCAACACCCCCGGTGACCGTCTGGAGGCCCTGCGCCTGACCTTGCGGCTGGAACCGGAACAGTATCAGGAGGGGGTCTTTTGCTGGAAGGGCTTCCTCTACTACAAATGGGCGCTCAGCAGCCTGACACAGGACATTGCCAAGGTCGCCGACGAGGTGGCCAGTATCAGTCCGTTCGGCCCCGTGGATGCCTCGTCCAAAGAATATATCCGTCGCGGCCGCAGCGTGCTTCGCAGCAATATCGTGCAAACCTGCGACAAGGTCAGCCAGACCCTGCGCTACTATGACGAGGCCTATGCGGGCCTGACCACGCGTGGCGAGCCGCTGGCCTTCCGCGACTTCCTTTTGGAAGCACCGCATCTGTTCACCCGACTGGGCGACCAGTTGGGAGCGATCCAGCATATTGTCAGCTTCTGGCGCTTCCGCTTCAGCCCCAATAGCGCACCCGTACAGGTCGATGAGCTGATCGACATCTTCATGGATTTCGAGACAGGTCTGATGGGGCGTAATCTGGAAGATCTGGCTGCCGAGTTTCAGGTCTGATCGTTCAAAGAAAAGGGCCAGCGTTTCCGCTGGCCCTTTCGCATTTTAACAGTGACTGCCGCTTAGTAGCGGTAGTGTTCCGGCTTGAACGGGCCTTCGACCGGCACGTTGATATAGTCGGCCTGTTCCTTATTCAGGACGGTCAGTTTCGCGCCCAGCTTTTCGAGGTGCAGGAAGGCGACCTTCTCGTCGAGGTGCTTGGGCAGGGTGTAGACCGAGTTCTCGTAGGACTTGGCATTGGTCCACAGTTCGATCTGGGCCAGCGTCTGGTTGGTGAACGAAGCCGACATCACAAACGACGGGTGGCCGGTCGCATTGCCCAAGTTCACCAGACGGCCTTCCGACAGCAGGATGATCTTCTTGCCGTCCGGAAATTCGATGTGGTGGACCTGCGGCTTGATCTCGTCCCACTTGAAGTTCTTCAGGCCAGCGACCTGAATCTCCGAGTCGAAGTGACCGATGTTGCAGACGATGGCGTTGTTACGCATCGCACGCATGTGCTCGACGCGGATAACGTCCTTGTTGCCCGTCGTGGTAACAAAGATGTCGGCCTTGTCGGCAACGTCTTCCAGCGTCTGGACTTCATAGCCTTCCATCGCGGCCTGCAGGGCGCAGATCGGGTCGATTTCGGTGACGATCACGCGTGCGCCGCCGTTACGGAGCGAAGCGGCCGAGCCCTTGCCCACGTCGCCATAGCCGCAAACCACAGCAACCTTGCCCGACAGCATGACGTCGGTGCCGCGACGGATCGCGTCGACCAGAGATTCACGGCAGCCGTACAGGTTGTCGAACTTGGACTTGGTGACGCTGTCATTGACGTTGATGGCCGGGAACGGCAGTTCGCCGCGCTCTGCCATCTGGTACAGACGGTGCACGCCGGTGGTGGTTTCTTCCGACACGCCGCCGATGGCGTCACGGATGGCCGAATAGAAGCCCGGCTTCTCGGCCAGATAGCGCTTCATAACCGTGAAGAGGGCTTCTTCTTCTTCGTTCTGCGGGTTGTTCAGAACCGACGGATCCTTCTCGGCCTTCGGACCAAGCACGCATAGCAGGGTGGCGTCGCCGCCGTCGTCCAGGATCAGGTTCGGATAGCCGCCATCAGCCCATTCGAAGATCTTGTGGGCATAGTCCCAGTACTCTTCGAGGGTTTCACCTTTCAGGGCGAAGACCGGCGTGCCGTTGGCCGCGATGGCGGCGGCGGCGTGGTCCTGCGTCGAGAAAATGTTGCACGAGGCCCAGCGCACTTCTGCACCCAGCGCTTCCAGCGTCTGGATCAGAACGGCGGTCTGAATGGTCATGTGCAGGGAGCCAGCGATGCGGGCCCCCTTCAATGGCTGCGAAGCACCGTATTCCGCGCGCAGCGCCATCAGGCCCGGCATTTCGGTTTCGGCGATAGCGATTTCCTTGTTGCCGAAATCGGCAAGTGAGATGTCGCGGACGATGTAATCGGTCATGCGATGGGGTCTCTTGTGTCTACGCCCACAGGCGAAAATGGCATGGATGGCAGTTTAACTTGCACTGCCTATACCGCGCGCCGCCCCACAGGGCAATCATCATATAAAGATATCTTTATATGTACGTTTCGGTTCTTTGATCCAGATTAAGGTTCCGTTTGGCTTCACAGCGTATGGATAAGCTAGGCCATCCCCCATGAGTAGTATGCCACCAGTGCAGGGCCAGCACCGGTGCAGGAGTTTTGTGCGCGTAATGTCTATACAAGCGTTGGAACACCGTATGAATTTCATGGGTTTGGCCGGAGCGTCTGCCAGCTACCGCGCTATGGGGCCGATTATCGAACGCGCACTGCCCAAGGCGCTTGATGCGTTTTATGATCGTGCGCGTAAAGAGCCGCAAACCATGCGCTTCTTCCGCGACGAAGCCCACATCCAGACGGCCCACGCCGCCCAGCAGCGCCACTGGAAGGCGATTATCGAAGGCCGCGCCGATGCGGAATATGCTGAATCCGTACGCGCCATCGGCAAGGTCCATGCCCGTATCGGACTGGAGCCGCGCTGGTATATCGGTGGCTACAGCATCATTTTGGCCTATCTGACACGCGCGATCGTTGAACGTCCGCGTAAGCTGTTCGCCAACAAAAAAGTCCACGACCGGATCACAGCCGAAGCTATGGCCGAGTTAAGCCAGCGCGTGATGCTGGATATGGACATGGCCATCAGCGTCTATCTGGAAACCCTGGCCGAGGCCCGCAACAAGGCCCAGCAGGAACAGCGCGAAGCGGAGGCCCGCCAGAGCGAAGTTGTCAAAGCGCTCGGAAAAGCCCTGCATGGTCTGGCCGAAAGCGATCTTTCGACCACGATCAACGGTAATTTCCCCGAAGAATACCGCTCGTTGCAGCATGACTTCCATGCCGCAACCCGCGCCCTGCGCACCACGGTCCGTGCCGTGGCCGACAGCGTCGAGAGCCTGAGCGCCGGCTCCAGCCAGTTGGCTGTGGCCTCCGAAGACCTCGCCACCCGCACAGAACGTCAGGCCGCCAATCTTGAGCGCACGGTCAATGAAGCCGATGCCATCGCCACCCAGGTCAGCACCTCTGCCGAAGGCGCACGCCAGACAGCAGCCGCCGTGGCCGAGGCCCGCGCCGATGTCGTCGACACCACCTCGGTTGTGGCCGACGCCGTCAAGGCTATCCACGCCATTGCCGAATCCTCGGCCGAGATCGCCCGCTTCACCAGCCTGATCGACGAGATCGCCTTCCAGACCAACCTTTTGGCCCTGAATGCCAGCGTCGAGGCCGCCCGCGCGGGCGATGCCGGTCGCGGCTTCTCGGTCGTGGCACAGGAAGTGCGCGCGCTGGCCCAGCGTTCAGCCGCCGCATCGGGTGAAATCCGTGGCCTGATCTCGACCTCAAGTGCCCATGTGGCCAACGGTGTCGATCTGGTCGAAAAGACCGGCGAGGCGCTGGAGCGGATCGGGGCCAAGGTGGTCGCTGTTGATGCACTGGCTGGCAGTATTGCCAAATCCGCGCAGGAACAGGCCGAGGGGCTGTCACGCGTGCGTCGTGCCATGGGCGAGATGGACGATATCACACAACAGAACGCCGCCATGACCGAAGAGGCGACAGCCGCAGCGCGTCAACTGGCCAACGAAGCCCACGGTCTCAACCAGCAAGTCAGTCGCTTCAAACTGGAAAAGAATGAGCCAGCCGTTCGCCTCGCTGTCAGCAATACCCACGTCGCCTAAGAACCGACTTATCGATTATCGATGGCGATTTTTTGAAATCGCTCTTGGGACTGAAGCGGTCGGCGTCTAGTTGGTTTGCCCTGTCAAAACAGGAGCCGGACCATGCCAGACGATTTCCACGCCGACCGCCTTCGCACCGCGCAGATGGTGATCCCCCGCCATGACTGGACACTGGCAGAGGTCGAGGCGCTGTTTGCTCGGCCTTTCATGGAACTGGTATTCGAGGCGGCCAGCGTTCATCGCCACTATTTCAATCCGAACGAAGTCCAGAAAAGCCAGCTTCTGTCGGTCAAGACCGGCGGTTGCGCCGAAAACTGCGGCTATTGCTCGCAATCGGCCAGCTTCAAAACGGGGCTTAAGGCTGAAAAGCTGATGGAGCCCACCGCCGTCATCGCTGAGGCCATGGCCGCCAAGGCAGGCGGAGCCAGCCGCTTCTGTATGGGCGCGGCGTGGCGCGAATTAAAGGATCGCGACACCCCAAAACTGGCGGCGATGATTTCAGGCGTCAAAGCGCTGGGACTGGAAACCTGCGCCACGCTTGGAATGTTGAATGCCGATCAGGCCCGCCAACTCAAAGAGGCCGGCCTCGACTATTACAACCACAACCTCGATACCGGCCCCGAATATTATGATCAGGTCGTCACCACCCGCTCTTATCAGGATCGTCTAGATACCCTGCAACATGTGCGTGATGCCGGTATGAACACCTGTTGCGGTGGTATTGTCGGCATGGGGGAAAGCCGACGCGACCGAGCGGGCCTGCTGCATGCACTGGCCACCCTGCCCGTTCACCCCGACAGTTTGCCGGTCAACGCTCTGGTGCCGGTTGGTGGCACCCCTCTTGGCGAGCGGATTCTACAGGAAGGCGAAATCCATCCGATTGAATTTGTTCGCACCGTTGCCGTTGCCCGTCTGGTCTGCCCCAGATCCATAGTGCGTCTGTCTGCTGGCCGCGAAGGCATGAGCGCGGAAATGCAGGCCTTGTGCTTCCTTGCCGGTGCCAATTCCATCTTTGTCGGCGGCAAGCTGTTGACCACACCGAACCCCGAAGAGGATCACGACGCGGCCCTGTTCCGGATGCTTGATCTTCAACCCATGCCGCTGAAGGACAGCATCTCGGCCTGATATTTTAGGCCGTGCGTCCGCGTCGGGTCATGGCCGAGGCTGGAGCCAGTTGCAAACCGCGCTGGTCCAGTCCCGCCACCCAGCGCGAGGCGACCTCGATCGTCACCGGATAGCTGAAGGCAGAGCCAAAAGCAGCACCATCGGTCTTGGCCTGTATTTCAAGCGCATGAAGCTGACGCAGGATTGAGGCGGGTGACTGTTCCTCATCAACAATACGGTCCGCCGATGCACGGGCAAAAGCCCCCGGGCGGCCCTGCAGGCTGCCATCATCGACAAAGGCCAGACCACGCTGGCGCAGCTGGCCCATCAGGGCCGAAGTCGCCGTATCGGAGGTGGCAAAGCGGTCGCCCAGATAGTTGCTGACCCCGTAGAATCCAACGGCCCGCGACAGCAACCAGTCCAGCTTGACCGAGACATCCTCGGCGCTGCTACTGGCCAGCAGCGTATAGGGACCGGGGTCGTTATTCGGATAACCGGTCGGCTCCATCGGTAGTTCGATCAGAACCTCATGGCCATAGGAACGGGCCATATCCACCCAGCGCTGCAAACCCTCGGCATAGGGCACGAAGCTGAGTGTCACTTCGGCGGGCAGTCGCTCGATCGCAGCGCGGGTTGTCACGGCATTCAGCCCCAGCCCCCCCACCACCAACGAGACCGTTGGCTTGCCATTGGCGCGGAACGGACGGGCATAGGCCTGCGCGGGAACACGACCGTCAGCAGCAATGCGCGGTAGCGGGCCTTCCGGCCCCGGCTGGTGCAGGCCAGCCATCGGCGCGGCAGGCAAGGGATCAGGCTGGCGTACTGGGGCAGTAAAACTGCCGGTAGAAGACACGCTGGCCCCTTCGGGCAAGGTAATCAGGGCATCGCCGAAGCCGCCTGCCCCCTCGGCATCCACGCCCTGACCATCAAGGGTCTGATAGAGGTCCATGCCGCCAAAGCCGAACACCTCTTCGCCACTTGCCAGCTCCGCTGTGGGCTGGCCAGCTTCCAGACGTGCGCCTGCAGACGGCATGGCCGCGCGAGGATCACCCGTCACAGCGATAAACAGAGCCGCTGCTCCCACCACGAACAGCCCCGCCGCTCCGACAATTACTTGGGGTTTGGCCAAAATAGCACGGCTGAACCGTTCGCGTGCGGAGGCCACAGGCGTTCCCGCCGTAGCGGCAAGGGCAGATTGTCTCTTTGCGAACATGGTCACAGCGAGGCTCGATCAATCATGGGGGCAGTTGCCGCAAGACGGCAACCTTCACATTCGATCAAGCCACGTCAGGGTTAAGAAAGCCTAACATTTGTTCACCACGTTTAACGAAAGCGCAGTTTTAGTTTGCGCCTTCGTCCTTGGACTCATCGGCCTTGGCCGGATCGGAGATCACAATCCCTTCGGGAGCCGCTGCAATCTTGGACAGATCGCCGCCCGCTTTCAGCACATCCAGAGCACGCTGGAGCTGATAGTCGGTGTCCTTATCGAAATTCTCGCCCGGCGCTTCACGCGGCGTATGGGGACCACGGCGCTCGGCACCGATCGAGGAGTCCAGTGCCGTGGCATAGGCCGCTTCGGAATAGATGAAGCTGGAGCGCGAGATCACCTTGGCCTCGGCTTCGGAACGGGCGACCTCGAGGTCCGGCTCGATACCGATTTTCTGGATCGAACGTCCTGACGGCGTGTAATAACGGGCGGTGGTCAGCGAGACAGCGCCGTCCTGACCACCACGCAGCGGGATCACGGTCTGGACCGAACCCTTGCCGAAGCTGGTCAGGCCTACAATCGTCGCGCGTTCCTGATCCTTGAGTGCACCAGCCACGATTTCCGAAGCCGAAGCCGAGCCATAATTGATCAGCACCACAACCGGCAGCCCGTCGCTCAGATCACCCGCCTTGGCCGACCAGCGCTCGATGTCCTCGGGCTTACGGCCGCGCTGGCTGACGATTTCGCCGCGTTCCATAAAGGTGTCAGACACCGCCACAGCGGCGTTCAGCAAGCCACCGCCATTATTGCGCAGGTCCAGCACATAGCCCTTCAGACCCGGCTTTTCGGTCTTCAGGCGGGCAATGGTTTCGTGCAGTTCGCGCTCGGTATTCTCGTTGAAGGTCGAGATGCGCAGATAGCCATAATCGCCTTCAAGACGACCGGTGACAGAGTTCACCTTGATAACTTCGCGGGTCAGTTCAACTTCGCGCGGGTCTTCGCCGTCGCGCAGGAAGGTGACCTTGATCGAGGTGCCTGCCGCACCGCGCAGCTTGTCCGACACGTCACTGACGGTCATGCCCGCCGTGCTTTGGCCGTTGATGGCGCTGATGACATCGCCGGCCTGAACACCGGCACGGGCCGAGGGGCTTTCGTCCATCGGCGAGACGACCTTGATCAGCGCACCGTCCGCCGAAATGGTCAGGCCGACGCCCGAATACTGGCCCTCGGTACGTTCTCGCAAATCGCCATAGGCCTTGGGAGCCAGATAGTTGGAATGCGGGTCCAGCGCCGTCATCATGCCCGACAGCGCCGCCTCGATCAGCTTCTTGTTATCGACCGGCACCACATAGACCTGCTCGACAATGCCCATAACATCGCCAAACAGTTCCAGCATGCGGAAGGTCTCGTTGCGCGGGGTCTGGCTGGCCACAGCCGCTGCCGATCCACCCAGAACCAGGGCAGCACATCCCACGAGAAGCAGTTTACGCATTCGTTCTCTTTCCTGCGGCCACCGTGTTCGGCGACCGATATCCATTCGCCCGATCCTGACGCGCTATTGACGCAGATACAATCGGTAGATGACGGATTATTTGAGGCAATCCCGGATCAATCCAGCCAGGGTGCAGGATCAATCGGGCGCTCACCACGGCGCAACTCGAAATAGGCTTCGCCATCTTCCGGCGTATAGCCCAGCGTCTGCCCCTCGCTGACACGCTGGCCGACCTCGACATCCACACGGTCCATGCCCGCCATTACGGCACGCCAGCCCGGTCCGAGATCCAGAATAACGATCTCGCCCCATTCCTTCATCGGACCGGCAAACAGCACACGCCCCGCTGCCGGTGCGCCGACCGGAGCTTTGCTGGCATGCCAGCGCCACCCCACAGAACCTGCACCATAGGTCTGGGCCGGAAGCCCGGATACCGGCCGCGCCAACCGATCGCGGCCCGCAGGGTTACGGCTGACCGGCTCGGCGGTCTGTGCATCCAGAGACGGTAGACGCCCGCCAACATCACGAATACGGGCCTCCAGTGCATTGGTCGCGCGCTCGGCCCGGGCCGCCTCGGCCCGCAACACACTACGAAGGGCCATTTTACGAGCGGTCAGATTTTCAATCTCGGCCCGACGTTGGTTCTGCGCGCTTTCAACCGTGAACAGGCGTTCGCTTGACATGGCAGCCAGACGGCGGATGCGATTGATCTCTTCCTGCCGCTCGATCAGAACCGCAGTGCGCTTATGGATTTCCGGCGTCATGGCACGGATCATAATATTGGCCCGCACCGTATCTCGAGCGCGATCGGCAGGCACCAGCAAGGGCGGCGGCGGCTTGCGTGACATCATTTGCAAGGCCGAGAGCAGACGCCCCTGCGCAGCCCCTTCGCGGGACATCTGGGATAACAGGACGGCCTCGCGGTCACCCAATTCTTTCAAACGGGCCCGCTGGGCGTCCATTTGCAAATCATCGCTGGCCTGTTCACCGCGCAACTCGTCCAGTTGTATATCCAGCTTGACCAGATCTTCGGCGGCCTGTGCCGCTTCGGCCCTCAAACGCCGCGCCCGTGCCATCTCGTCACGGTATTCGGCATTCAATCTCGCCAGTTCATCATTCGCAGGCGGACGCTGGCTCGCCGCCGGACCCGAGGCCAGCAGCACCAGTGCCGTTGTTGTTGCAAGAATAAGGACCGGATATTTCATCAGTCCCGATGATAAGGCGATCCGGCCATGATCGTCACGGCCCTATAGACTTGCTCGGCCAACATGGCGCGCGCCAGGGCATGCGGCCAGGTCTGTGGCCCAAATGCAAGGGTCGAGCGGGCAACCTCGCGGACGTGGGCATCCAGCCCGTCTGCACCGCCGATCACAAAGACCAGCTTGCGTTCGCCCTGATCGCGAAGAGCGGCAATATGTTCGGCAAAGGCGCGGCTGGAATAGGCCTTGCCGCGCTCGTCACAGGCGATCAGGTGTGCGCCCTCGGCGGCGGCAAGCAACAGGTCCGCTTCAGGTCCCTTTCCGCTCTTGCGCGGTTCGAGGTCAATCAGTTCCAGTGGCCCCAAACCTAAAGGGCGACCCGCAAGGGTCGCCCGTCGGGCATAGTCGTCTGCCAGTTCCGCCTCGGGGCCACGGCCCGGTTTACCGATCGCCGCAATCGCCAGCTTCATCGAGACAGCCCGTCAGATTCAAGAAAGATCAGTTACGGCCAGCGCCGCGGTGGGCGCTATCAACAGCCCAGATCTTTTCGATGTTGTAGAAGGTGCGCACTTCCGGACGGAACAGGTGGACGATGACGTCACCGGCGTCCAGCAGCACCCAGTCACAGTGCGGCAGGCCTTCGACCTTCACCTTGCCCAAGCCCATTTCCTTGAAGAGGCGCAACAGGTGGTCGGCCAAGGCACCGACGTGACGATGCGAGCGACCCGAGGCCACGATCATGGCGTCGGACATCGGGCTCTTGCCACGCAGGTCGATCAGGACAATGTCCTGCGCCTTGTCAAAATCCAGTTTAGACAGAATGGCGTTTTCCAACTCGGTCTGGCCGACCGGCAGCGGCTGGTTGTTGCCAGCGTCATTCTGAAGAGACTCGTCGTCAAACTCGTCCGCTACCGAATGGAGAGGATCGAGGGCGTCCGTGTCACGCTCTGCCGATTGGGCAGCGACGTCATGCGCATCGTGCGCGGGTTGGGGGCTCAGCGGAGGGCTCCGATAGGGTTTACCAAAAGCCTACTATAGCACCTATCGCACAAAACGTCACCCGTCCTCGATTGAACGCTTGCTTGCCGAGCGGATTGCCGTTGATGAACGTGGGTTCAAGGGGGCCACAATATAGGTCCAGGCCGGCGCTTCGAGACTGGGTAAAAGCCCCGCCTGCTCCGCTGGCACCCGTGCGCGTGCAAACCGTACCGCGGCAGGGGCCGAACGGCTGTCCAGCAGACTTCCGGGACGGGCAATCACGGCCATTGGCATCAGCCGCATAATATCCGTCCACCCCCTCCAGCGATGGAAACCCGCCAGATTGTCAGAGCCCATCAACCACACGAAATGCACACCGGGGTGTCGTGCGACCAAAGTTCTAAGCGTATCGACGGTCCACTGGGTCCCCATACGCGTCTCGACATCCGAGACGATCATCCGCGGCCCCACAACACGGGCCATGTCACGTGCCGAACGCATGCGCTCTTCCAGCGGGGCCATCTCGTGCGAGGATTTAAGCGGATTTTGCGGGGAGACCAGCCAAACCACACGATCCAGCCCGAGACGGCGCATAGCTGTCTCGGCCACATGGGCATGACCGTCATGTGCTGGATTAAACGAGCCGCCAAACAGTCCTACCTTCATACCCGGCGTCAGGTGCAATCCATCCCTCAGCGCTCCGGAACGGAGGCCGCTGCCTTTGGGTGCAGGTCCGGCATGGAAGAAGGACAAGGGCGCTCAGTTACGGCTTTGAGGTGACAGTAGGGTGCTTTTGCTCATGGCTGCCCTAACATGCGGTTTACGGTCTGTCTCGACGAAACCCGACACGCAGCGAAAACGTCTGCAGACGGCCAGTTTTAGGAGCGATCAGAACTCGCGCCAGCTCGACCCCGGATCACGTTCGCCTGGTTGTGCCAGTTGCTGGCCCCAGGTGATCATCATCAGCGCCTTGTGGCTGCGGATCTTGTACTGGCCGATCATGGGTGTGACAGCGCCCAGCGGCATGCCGGTGCGGGTGTCATAGATAAAGCCCGAAAACTCGGCCACACCCATCCGGTCGCGGTTTGAATAGATCGAGACCTCGGGGATGGAGACGACATTCAGCGCGTCATTGATCGGCACACGCATGTCGGGAATACCGAATACGCGGCGCATCTGCTCCAGCGACAGGGCGGCAGCGCGAACCTCGAACACAGCATCGCTTTCACCGCGTTCGCGCACCAGTGCATAACCCGCTTCCGACAGGGCGGCGCGAATGGCGCTCAGGGCAAAACGAGCATTCTCGGCCTGAAAATAGGTCTCATCGACATAGACCCGCGCCCCTTGCGGGATCGGCAGCATCAAGCCTTCGACCGCACGCTCGGCGGCACGGTTGACCAGCAGCATATCCGTTGCCGTCCGCGCCGGATTGGTTTCGGTCACCGAAGCACAGGCTGTCGCCAGCAAGGCCAGCGACAAAACCGGAAGAAGGCGCGCGGCCCCCATCTTACCAGTGACCCGTATTGGGCATTGAAGCCCACGGTTCGGCGGGCGCAAGACGCTCGCCCTTTTGCAGCAACTCGACCGAGATATTGTCCGGCGAGCGGATGAAGGCCATCCAGCCATCGCGCGGCGGGCGGTTGATCACCACGCCACCGGCCGCCAGTTTCTCACAGGCGGCATAGACATCATCGACCTCGAAGGCGAGGTGGCCGAAATTACGACCGCCATCATAATTTTCGGTATCCCAATTATAGGTTAGCTCGATTTCCGGCTGTTTTTCCGCACGGGCACGGTCCGCATCTTGCGGAGCGGCCAGATAGACGAGGGTAAAACGGCCAGCCTCGCTCTCCATACGGCGCGTTTCCACCAGACCCAGCAGGTCACAGTAAAAATGCAGCGAAGCCTCGAGGTCTTTCACCCGAACCATGGTGTGTAAATAACGCATGCGAGCTAGCTTACCCCGAACAACGACCTAAATGTGACAAACCAAAGGCCCGCATTGCTGCGAGCCTTTTTGATATTAGTGCGCTTCCGGCGGGCGGGCGGCCGGATCCAGATAGTGACTGTCGTCCTGAGCATCAGCGACTAACACAAATCGGCGGTCGCAATAGGTGCACTCGACGAAATCGTCCTCACCCATTTCCATGTAAACCAATGGGTGACCGAGGGCTCCGCCACCGCCGTCGCAGGCTACACGCTTTTGCGTGACCCGAACTTCTTCGGCTTGAGGGACAGGGGCGTCGAGGTGGCGCGGCGGCATGGATCAATCCTCAGATAGGCGTTTGCGCCTTCCTAGGCGTCCGCCGCCATCAGGTCAAACCCTTGCCGCCTGTGCCTTGGTTCGCTTTGCTCTAGCTTTTTGAAGAAAAGGCCGACTTCACGCGACCAAAGAAGCGGGCCACACGGTCACGACGACGGGCATAAAAGCTCAGACCCAGACTGGCCGCCCCGATCCACAGTCCCGCCTCGCCGACAATGGCAAAGACACCGGCTATGGCAAGGCCCGCGGTCATGGCGATCATTTCAGCCTTGATAGCAAACACGCTGGCGACAAAACCGGCATAGCCGAGGGCGCAGAATCCAAGGGCGACAAAACCGATCGTGCGCAGTTTCAGCGAACGTTTTTTCGGGGCTTCGATGGCGGTGGTGGCTTGGGTCATTTGCTGTGTCCAGATACCTTGTCGTTATGTAAAGATAACTTGTCCTATCTATTTTGCGATGTCAAGCACACTTGTCTGATGTTTTTTCTGCCATGCCTTGGCTAAGGCCGACATCATCCCTACCTATGGCCCAGCTGTTCCTCTTTGATATGCAAAGCCCGCGCATGACTGCTTCCGCTGCCCCGTCACCTCTCAGCCTGCCCGAAAACGCCATCGAGGTTCGCGGTCTGAAAAAGACCTACAAGGGCAATGGCAAGGCCCCGCCCAAGGTGGCGCTGCGCGGTGTGGATCTGACGGTCAAACGCGGCTCAATGTTCGGCCTTCTGGGTCCGAACGGTGCGGGCAAGTCCACGCTGATCAACATCATTGCCGGCGTGGTGAACAAGTCCGAAGGCACAGTTAAAATCTGGGACCGCGACATCGACACCCACAGCCGCGATGCGCGTTCGGCACTGGGTGTGGTGCCGCAGGAAATCGTCGCCGACGTCTTCTTCACCCCGCGTGAATCCCTAGAGGTTCAGGCCGGTTTCTATGGCGTTCCCGCCGACGAGCGCCGCTCGGACGAGTTGCTGGCCGCCCTTGGCCTGTCGGACAAGGCCAATGCCTATGTGCGCTCGCTGTCGGGCGGCATGAAGCGTCGCCTGATGGTGGCCAAGGCGCTGGTGCATAATCCGCCAGTGCTGATCCTCGATGAGCCGACTGCCGGTGTGGACGTGGAACTGCGCCGCCAGCTTTGGGAATATGTGCGCAAGATCAACGAGGAAGGCGTCACGGTTATCCTGACGACCCACTATCTCGAAGAGGCACAGGAACTGTGCGACACCATCGCCATCGTCAATCGTGGCGAGGTCATCACCTGCGAGCCAACCGAGCAGTTGCTGCGCCGTCTGGACACGCGCAATGTGGTGGTCACGCCCGAGACGCCCGTCACCACCCTGCCCGTCCTCAACGGATTTAGCGTTACGTCGCGGGCCAATGGGGCCTTTGCCGTCACCTATCGCACGGGCGAGGCCAGTGTAGAGCAGGTACTGGCTGCTGTGCGTGGCGCAGGTATTTCCATTCACGACATCACGACCGAAGACCCTGATCTGGAAGACGTCTTCCTCGCCCTGACCTATGGCGATACCAGCCGCCCCGATCCGACCAAGGACTAGGTCAGGTCACCATAACCGCGCCCAGCATGACGCGGGCACCCGTCCGGCCCAGAACGCGGTCGGCGGCACGCTGCAAGGCCCGCGTCAGGGATTCTACATCCGGCAGGGCCCCTGCAAGCAGATGCGTCGCTTCGGAGCGCACAGCCTCGTTAAAAGCGGCATTCAGGCGCGGGCGTGACAGCTTGGCATGTTCCAGCAAGGCACCGTCGGTGAAGACCAGCGTGCTTTCGACGGACATGACGCCGCGCCGCCCATGCGTACGCAGCACCGTGGCCGTGGCCAGCGGCATGGGCATTTCGCCACCACCAGACTTGGCCTCGCCCTTAGGGCTGGCCAAGGCCGGTTTCGAGGCGATAGAGGCCACCAGCATGAACATAAGAAGGGCGCGACGATCCATGACCCCAGTCTGCACCCTGACGTTTTAAAGTCCCGTTACGTCTAGCCCTTGGCTGAACCTCGGTTTAGCGTGGCGTTATGACGTTTGATCCCAGAGATTACCGACCCAATGTGGGGGTCGTTTTGTTCAACGAAGCTGGCAAGGTGTGGCTGGGCCGACGCGCCAATACGCCCCCGCCCTATAATTGGCAGTTCCCGCAAGGCGGCGTCGATGACGGCGAAGACCTTGAGGCCGCCGCCCGTCGCGAACTGAAAGAGGAAACCGGCGTCAGCAATGTCGCGTTTCTGGCCCGTACCCAGTCATGGGTCTATTACGACTTTCCCGACCATGCGCAGGGCCCCAAGGCGTGGCGAGGCTTCAAGGGCCAGCGCCAGATGTGGTTTGCGTTTCGCCTGACGGGTCCGGACAGCGAGATCGACCTGTTTGCCGATGACGAGGTCGAGTTCGAAGAATGGCGCTGGGCCGATCTTCACGAGGCGCTGGACCTGATCGTACCGTTCAAGCGCCCCGCCTATGAAACCGTGGTCGAGGCCTTCAAACATCTGGCAGCTTAAGAGCCGCCTATAGGCAAAAAGAAAGGCTCCCGACATCGCTGCGGGAGCCTTGATCTTTTGTCCGGTTATCCCGCTTAGGCGGTGATTTCCGAAGCCTCTTCGGCGAGGATCGTCAGACCCTCACCGTTGACGTCGGCGAAACCGCCTTTGACGTCGAAGCGACGACGGGCGTTGCCTTCGTAGATCGTGATCACGCCTTCGCGAAGGGTGGTCATGAACGGGGCGTGGCCCGGCAGGACGCCGAAGTCGCCCTCGACACCCGGTGCGTCGACCTGATCGACCTGGCCCGCGAAGATTTCGCGTTCCGGGGCGACGAGGGAGAAGTTCAGCTTACCGGTCATGGATTAGGCCTCAGCAGCCATCTTCTCGGCCTTAGCGACGACTTCGTCGATCGCGCCAACCATGTAGAAAGCAGCTTCCGGCAGGTGGTCGTATTCACCAGCCACGATGCCCTTGAACGAGCGGATGGTGTCAGCCAGCTCAACGAAGGCACCCGGGGTGTTCGTGAACTGCTCAGCCACGTGGAACGGCTGCGACAGGAAACGCTGGATCTTACGGGCGCGAGCCACGACCAGTTTGTCGTCTTCCGACAGTTCGTCCATGCCCAGGATGGCGATGATGTCCTTCAGCGCCTTGTACTGTTGCAGGGTTTCCTGAACCTGACGGGCAACGGTGTAGTGTTCTTCACCGATGACCAGCGGGTCCATGATACGCGAGGTCGAGTCCAGCGGATCCACAGCCGGGAAGATCGCTTGAGCCGCGATGTCGCGGTTCAGAACGGTCGTCGCGTCCAAGTGGGCGAAGGTACCGGCCGGAGCCGGGTCGGTCAGGTCGTCGGCCGGAACGTAGATGGCTTGAACCGAGGTGATCGAACCCTTCTTGGTCGAGGTGATGCGCTCTTGCAGGTTACCCATTTCGGTCGCCAGCGTCGGCTGATAGCCCACGGCCGACGGGATACGGCCCAGCAGTGCCGACACTTCCGAACCCGCTTGGGTGAAGCGGAAGATGTTGTCGACGAACAGCAGAACGTCCTTGCCTTCTTCGTCGCGGAAATATTCAGCGATCGACAGGCCGGTCAGAGCCACGCGAGCGCGGGCACCCGGAGGCTCGTTCATTTGGCCGTAAACCAGGGCGCACTTCGAGCCCACAGTCGAACCGCCATTTTCCTTCGGGTCGACGTTCACGTTCGACTCGATCATCTCGTGGTACAGGTCGTTACCTTCGCGGGTACGTTCACCCACGCCGGCCAGAACCGAGTAACCGCCGTATGCCTTGGCGATGTTGTTGATCAGCTCTTGCATGGTGACGGTCTTGCCGACGCCAGCGCCGCCGAACAGGCCGATCTTGCCGCCCTTGGTGTACGGGCAGATCAGGTCGATGACCTTAATGCCGGTGACCAGAATTTCAGCCGAGGTCGACTGTTGGTCGAAGGTCGGAGCGTCCTTGTGGATCGGACGGTATTCTTCGGTCTGGATCGGGCCCGCTTCGTCGATCGGCTGACCGACAACGTTCATGATGCGGCCGAGCGTGCCCGGACCGACCGGTGCCATGATCGACTTGCCGGTGTCCACAACGACTTGACCACGGGTCAGGCCTTCGGTGGTGTCCATCGAGATGGCGCGGACCATGTTCTCGCCGAGGTGCTGGGCAACCTCGAGAACCAGGGTGAAGGGCTCGCCGGTCTTCTGGTCGACGTTCTGGGTTTCCAGAGCGTTCAGAATGGCAGGCAGCGGGCCTTCGAACTGAACGTCAACAACCGCACCGATGACCTGGGCGATCTTGCCCTGGCCGGTTGCGGCAACGGTGACAGCGGTCTTCTTGGCGGCCGGCTTCTTGGCGGCGGGTTTCTTCGGAGCGGCGGTGTCGGTCATGGATGTGTCCGGTTCGAATAGGGTGTCGTTCAAGATCAGATGGCTTCGGCGCCAGCGATGATCTCGATCAGCTCGGTGGTGATCTGGGCTTGACGCTTACGGTTGTATTGCAGGGTCAGTGCATTGATGAGGTCGCCCGCATTACGCGTGGCGTTGTCCATCGCTGCCATCTGCGAACCGAAGAAGCCTGCTTGGTTTTCAAGCAGTGCAGCCAGGATCTGGGTGGTCAGGTTGCGCGGCAGCAGGGTTTCGAGAATTTCTTCTTCCGACGGCTCATACTCGTACAGAGCCGTGGCAGAATCAGTTGCTTGGGCATTCTCGATCACAGCCGGAACCAGTTGGGCACCGGTCGGAACCTGTTGGATCACCGACTTGAACTGGCTGTAGAACAGCTGGACCACATCGGCCTCGCCGTTCTCGAACATTTCGGCAATCAGCTCGGCAATCGGCTGGGCCGAATGCAGACCGACGGTCTTGTGTTCCGACAGTTCAAAAGTGCGAACCAGCTTGTCACCATACAGGCGAACCAGTTGGTCACGCGACTTGCGGCCGACAGCAATGATCTTCACGTCCTTGCCGTTGGCGATCAGGCTGTTGATACGCTCGCGCGCGGCCTTGATCACGTTCGACGAGAAGCCGCCTGCCAAACCCTTGTCGGCAGTGGCCACCACGATCAGGTGACGTTGATCCTCGCCGGTTCCGGCGAGCAGGCGCGGAGCATCCGCGCCTTGCACACCGGCGGCCAGGTTGGCGATCACCGAAGCCATACGCTGGGCGTAGGGACGGGCATTTTCAGCCTGTTCCTGCGAACGCTTCAGCTTGGCCGCGGCGACCATGTTCAGGGCTTTCGTGATCTTCTGCGTTGATTTAACGCTTCCGATCCGATTGCGCATTTCCTTGAGGCTGGCCATCCGGCGTTACTCTCGCTTCGGTTGGGGCTTCGGTTAGGCGAAGGTCTTGAGGAAGGCTTCCAGAACACCCTTCAGCTCGGCTTCGAGCTCAGAGGTCAGGTCCTTCTTGGTGCGGATGCCTTCCAGCAGCGAAGCATTGTTCGCGTGGACACGGGCCAGCAGCTCTTTCTCGAAACGGCCGACGTCAGCAACAGCGATACCGTCGAGGTAACCGCGGGTACCGGCATAAACCGACACGACCTGCTCTTCCATCGACAGCGGCGAGTACTGCGGCTGCTTCAGCAACTCGGTCAGACGGGCACCACGGGCCAGCAGCTTCTGGGTCGAGACGTCGAGGTCCGAACCGAACTTGGCGAAGGCAGCCATTTCACGATACTGGGCCAGCTCGCCCTTGATCGGGCCAGCGACCTTCTTCATCGCCTTGGTTTGAGCCGATGAACCGACGCGCGACACCGAGATGCCGACGTTCACAGCCGGACGGATACCTTGGTAGAACAGGTCCGATTCCAGGAAGATCTGGCCGTCGGTGATCGAGATCACGTTGGTCGGGATGTAGGCCGACACGTCGTTGGCCTGGGTTTCGATGATCGGCAGAGCGGTCAGCGAGCCCGAACCGTAGTCGCCGTTCAGCTTGGCCGAACGCTCCAGCAGACGCGAGTGCAGGTAGAAAACGTCGCCCGGATAGGCTTCACGGCCCGGCGGACGGCGCAGCAGCAGCGACATTTGACGATAGGCCACAGCCTGCTTGGACAGATCGTCATACACGATCAAGCCGTGCATGCCGTTGTCGCGGAAGAACTCGCCCATGGCGGTACCGGCGAACGGAGCCAGGAACTGCAGCGGAGCCGGTTCCGAAGCGGTCGCGGCCACAACGATGGTGTATTCCAGAGCGCCGGTTTCTTCGAGGGTCTTCACGATCTGCGCAACGGTCGAACGCTTTTGACCGATGGCGACGTAGATGCAGTACAGCTTGGCCGACTCGTCGTCGGTCTTGTTGACGGCTTTCTGGTTCAGGATGGTGTCGACAGCCACAGCCGTCTTGCCGACCTGGCGGTCACCAATGATCAGCTCGCGCTGGCCACGGCCGATCGGGATCAGGGTGTCGATCGACTTCATGCCGGTTTGCATCGGTTCGTGAACCGATTTACGCGGGATGATGCCCGGAGCCTTCACGTCTACGCGGCGACGCTCGGAGAACTCGATCGGGCCCTTGCCGTCGATCGGTTCACCCAGCGGGTTCACGACGCGGCCCAGCAAGCCCTTGCCGACCGGCACGTCCACGATCTCGCCCAGACGGCGCACATCGTCGCCTTCCGAGATTTCGGCGTCAGAGCCGAAAATCACGACGCCGACATTGTCGCGTTCCAGGTTCAGGGCCATGCCCTTAACGCCAGCCTTGGTGAATTCCACCATTTCACCGGCCTGGACATTGTCCAGACCGTGAACGCGGGCGATGCCGTCACCAACCGACAGTACCTGACCAACGTCAGACACGTCGGCTTCTACGCCGAAATTGGCGATCTGCGACTTAAGGATGGCCGAGATTTCGGCGGCGCGGATATCCATGTTGAGCTCTCTGGCTTTCGTCTTCGGTGCGGGCCTTGCGGCCCGGCTAAATCTTCGGGTTCGGGCTTAGGCGCGCTTCAGCGCAAAGGTCATCTGGTCGAGCTTGGTCTTCAGCGAGGCATCGAACAGTTTCGAGCCCACCTTGACCTTCAGACCACCCAGAATCGACGGATCGACACGGGTCGTCAGTTCCGGATCACGCCCCAGTGCGGTGCGCAGTTCCGATTGAATCTTTTTCGACTGGGCTGCGGTCAACTCTACGGCCGAGACAACCTCGGCAGCAACCACACCCGTCTTCTTGGCATACAGCGCCTCAAAGCCGGCCACGACACCCGGCAGGTCCGCTGCACGGCCGTTCACAGCCACCAGACCCAGCAGATTGCGGGTCACGGCGTTAAACTTGGCCTTGTCGGCAATGGCCAGCAGGCCCTTGGCCTGATCATCGGCACCGATGACCGGCGAGGTCGCCAGACGGCGCAAGTCCGCGCTGTCCTTCCAGGCTGCCTTCAGCGACGCCAGATCGGCGCGCACGGCGTCCAGAGCGCCTGTTTCTTCTGCCAGATCGAACAGTGCCTGAGCATACCGTTCGCCGACTTCCGTCGTCCTGAAATCGTCCGCCACTTATGTTTGGTCCGCATCTTAGCGTTTGCGTCAAAACCGGCCGCAGTTACCCACGCCGATCAAGGGTTTGATATGCTTGTAAAAAGCAATCCGGGGACGCATCTTTCGATACGCCCTTCGTCAAAGCCGCGCGGCCAATACCACGCAAGGCCGAAAGTCGCAACCAATGCGTACGGAACGATATCAGCGTGGCCGCACTGTTAGGTATGTTGATCGGCTCGACCTTGGTCGATGTCAGGCCAGCAAATGAGTTGGGGTGCGACGACAGGGTATCATCTGCCCCCTTGATACGCGTTCACGCTGGCGTTACCGAAAACGCTTCACATAACCTCAGGAATTTCGATGCTCGATAGCATAACCCCCTTGTTGACAGACCCAGCCGCATGGGCGGCCCTCGTGACCCTGGTGGTCATGGAAGTCGTCCTCGGCATCGACAACCTGATCTTCATCTCGATCCTGTCGAACAAACTTCCGCCGGAACATCGTCAGCGTACCCGTCGTATCGGTATCGGTCTGGCGCTGATCATGCGCCTGGGCCTTCTGGCGACTATCGGTTGGATCGTCGGACTGACGCAGCCCGTCTTTGATCTGGGTATCCATGGCGAAACCTTCGACACGGCCTTCTCTTGGCGTGACCTGATCCTGATTGCGGGCGGTCTGTTCCTGGTGTGGAAAGCCACCAAGGAAATCCACCACGCCGTCGATACGACCCCGTCGAATGATCACCTGCTGGAAAAAGACAAAAAAGACGTTGTCATCAACAATGTCGGCTCTGCCATTTTCCAGATCATCATGCTGGACTTGGTGTTCTCGATCGACTCGATCCTGACCGCCGTGGGCATGACCGAACATGTGCCTATCATGATGGTGGCCGTGATCATCGCTGTGATCGCCATGCTGGTCGCCTCTGATCCGCTGGCCAATTTCATCGACAAGAACCCGACCGTGGTCATGCTGGCTCTGGGCTTCCTGTTGATGATCGGTGCCGTGTTGATCGCTGACGGCTTCGGCGTCCATGTGCCCAAGGGCTATATCTATGCTGCCATGGCCTTCTCGGCACTGGTGGAAGGCCTCAACATGATGTCGCGAAATGCCAAGATGAAAAAGGATGCAGCCGAGGCGGCTATCGCCGACAAGGGCGCGGATATCTAACTCTCCCGTAGCCTAAAAATCAGGGCGCTGTGGAAACACAGCGCCCTTTTTCTTGGTCGTTACAGGAAACTGTAGGGGTCTACATCCACCGTCAGGCGCACCGAGGCCGGTATCTTTATCCGTCCCAGCCACGCCCGCAGGAAGGCCTGCATGTTTACATCGCGGTCGGCCCTAACCAGTAGCCGTTTGCGTCTGCGGCCGCGCACCAGCGCCAAAGGCGCATCAGCCGGACCATAGACCTCCAGACGCTCGGCATTGGGTATGGCAGCGGCCAATTCACGGGCGGCTTTCTCCAGTGCCTGTCCGTTCTCGCTGGACAAGATTAGTGCCGTCAGACGGCCATAGGGCGGCAGGCTACCCATTTCGCGCTCGGCCATTTCCGCCGCCACAAAAGCCTCGCGATCATTGGCGGCCAAGGCTTCCAGCACAGGATGTTCGGGGGTCCATGTCTGTAAGAAGGCCCGCCCCGGCTTGTCGGCACGGCCCGCTCGGCCCGTCGCCTGTGCCAGAAGCTGATAGGTGCGCTCAGCCGCCCGCAGGTCACCACCGCGTAGGCCAAGATCGGCATCCACCACCCCGACCAGCGTCAGGCGCGGGAAGTTGTGGCCTTTGGCCGCAGCCTGTGTGGCCACCAGAATATCGATTTCGCCTTCGGCCATGGATGTAATCAAGGCGCGCGCGGCCTCGGCATCCGGTACGGTGTCAGACGAGAACACCGCCGTGCGAGCTTCGGGGAATAACTGCCGCACCTCTTCTTCGACGCGCTCGACGCCTGGCCCGACCGAGACCAGCGTGTCCTCGGTTCCGCAGGCCGGACAGGCCTTGGGCTTGGGCATGGAAAATCCGGTCAGGTGGCAGACCAGTCGCCCGCTATAGCGATGCTCAACCAGCCATGAATCCGTATCCGGCGAGGTCAGGCGGTGCCCACAGGCACGGCACAGCACCACCGGCGCATAGCCACGCCGGTTCAGGAACAGAAGACTCTGCTCGCCCTTGGCCAGATTGGCCCCGATCTCTTCGCGCAGGGTATGTGACAGCCATGTTTGAGGATCAGGCGGGTTCTGGCGCAGGTCCACCAGCGCAATATCGGGCAAAACTGCGACACCATGTCGCGTTCGCAGCTTCAGCCAGCGATAACGGCCCTGTTGGGCATTCCAGAGTGTCTCCAAAGACGGCGTGGCCGAGGCCAGCACCACGGTTGCATTTTCGATCCGTGCCCGCGCCACGGCCAGATCGCGGCCATGATAAACCAGTCCTTCTTCCTGCTTGTAAGAGCCGTCGTGCTCTTCATCGACGACGATCAACGACAGATTCACATAGGGCAGGAACAACGCCGAACGCGCCCCCACCACAATATTGCAGCGCCCCGCTCTGACCGCTTCCCACACCTGACGGCGGCGTGGGGGCGTAACCCCCGAATGCCATTCAGCGGGTGCCGCCCCGAAGCGGTTTGTGATTCGCTCGATCAGTGCCTGTGTCAGGGCGATTTCCGGCAACAGGATCAGCACCTGAGCGTCCGGCTTTGCTGCCAGAAGCTCTGCGGCCGCTTCCAGATAGGTTTCCGTCTTGCCCGAGCCGGTAATCCCGTCCAGCAGGAAGGGCGCAAAGCCACCTGCTACAGCCGCACCGGCCATGGCCTTGGCCGAGGCCGCCTGATCGGGGTTCAGTACGATAGGGGCATGGTCGGGGCGCGGGCGGTCGAATGCGGCAATCGCCTCGACCTCGAAAACTTCCAGCACCCCCTCGTCCACCAATCCCTTGACCACGCCGGTCGAAACCGCCGCCGCCCGCGCAAGGTCTGCCGCTGTCATGCTGCGGTTCTGCAGGGCCTCCAGCACAGCCGTTCGTGCTGTTGTGGCCCGCTGGGGCTGGCGCATGCCAATACGGCGCACTCTGCGCTCGGGCTTGGGACGCGGCGCGCGAAGGCCGCGCAAGGCCCGCGAGGCCATTTCCCCCGGCGGATTCAGCGTCCAGCGCGCCGCCCATTCGACAAAATCGACCGTCCCCAGCGGCAAGAACGGATCACTGGCTTTCCGCTCGACCGATTTCAGCTTTCGGTTCGATCCGGTCGTCTCGAAGACATCCGACACAATCCCGCGCAGGAAACGCGGCCCCAGCGGCACATCCACCTGATCGCCGCGTGACAGATCCATGCCGTCGGGCACGGCATAGTCAAAGGCTTCCTGCACCGGCAGGGGGACGAGCACAGATGCGACTTTCACGAATACTCCACCCGCGCTAGGACTTGAGGCATGAAAATCTTCCTCGATACCGCCGACGTCAACGTCATCAAGGACATCCTGCCCACCGGTATGGTGGACGGGGTTACCACCAATCCGTCCCTTATAGCCAAATCGGGTCGAAACATTGCCGAGGTCATCGCCGAGATTTGCGCCCTCGTCGAGGGGCCGATTTCGGCAGAGGCCGTCGCCACCGACTATGAGACCATGGTCAAGGAAGGCGAAAAGCTGGCCGCTATCCACAAAAACGTGGTGGTGAAGCTGCCGCTGACCTGGGACGGCCTGCGCGCCACCCGCACCTTTAGCGACCGTGGCATCAAGACCAATGTCACCCTGTGCTTCTCGGTTGCCCAGGCCATGCTGGCCGCCAAGGCCGGTGCGACCTTTATTTCCCCGTTTGTCGGCCGTCTGGACGACCACGGTGCCGATGGCAGCTTGCTGATCGAAGAAATCCGCGCCCTTTATGATATGCAGGATTTCCAGACCGAAATCCTCGCCGCCAGCCTGCGCAACACCGCCCATGTCGAGGCCGCAGCCATTGCCGGTGCCAATGCCGCCACCCTGCCGCCGGAAGTTTTGAAGGCTCTGGTAAAGCACCCGTTAACCGACAAGGGGCTTGATGCGTTTCTTGCGGACTGGGGCAAGACCGGCCAGTCTATCCTGTAAAACCTGACCGAATATGGAGCGGTCCGAACGTGTCTCAATCAATGGATCACTCCGAGCTAGGTAATCTTGCCATGACTGCCGAACTTCAATCCGATCTGCATTGGCCTGAAGTTCGGCTATGGCTGGAAAGTTACGGCCAGCATCTGCTGGAAGACCGCGAACTGCTGGAACAGCTTGGCCTGAAGATCAGCGAAGCCAATGTCGTCGATTTTGGCCGCGCCGCCGTCAGCAAGATGGAAGCTAATGCCCAGCGCGAAGCGGGTGCCCGTCGCCTGATTGAAGAAATCTCGCGCACCAATTTCGCCGCCCAGACCCAGACCCATGTGGCATCTCTGGATCTGATGGAGGCCACCAGCCTGATCGAACTGTCGCGTCAGTTGGATATGAGCACACAGGCCCGTTTCGGTCTGGCGGGTGCCGCTGTTGCTATCGAAAAGCCGGGCACGATCCCGTTTGGCTGGAAGGCGCTGGAGGCGGGCCGTGTCGATGCCCTTCTGGGCGAGGATGGCCGTAACTGGCTGGGTCCGAACTTTACCGGCCTTGATCTGTTTGGTCCTGCCGATGGCGAGGTCAAATCGGTCGCCCTTGTGCGGATGAACCTGCGCTTCCCCGATCAGGACGAACCACGCCCTGCCCTGTGTGCCTTTGGCTCGACCGAAGACGAGGGCTTTACCCCCGCCATGGGTGGCGAACTGATCGCCTATGTCGCGCGCGTGTTTGAACGGATGGCCGGACGATGGCCGCTTCAGGAAGCCTGAACGCCGACCAGCTGCTGATGGCGTGGCTGGGTCATCTGGCCCATGAGCGCCGCCTGTCGGAGCGCACGCTGGAAGCCTATGGCCATATTGGCCGTCTCTATGTCGGGTTCATGGAACGCCATCGCGGCGAGACGCTGATGCTGGCCGATATGGGCACCATTTCGGCAGCCGAACTGCGCGCCCATCTGGCTGAACGGCGCAGTGGCGACAAGCCGTTGAATGCGCGTTCGCTGGCGCAGACTCTGGCGGCCATCCGCAGCTTTCATAACTATCTGGACCGTCGCTGTGGCGTGGATGCACCGCAACTGGCGCTGGTGCGCGGGCCGCGTGTCAAACCGTCCCTGCCGCGCCCTGTGACCGAAGATCAGGCCTTGGGTCTGCTTCAGGAACCCGGCTCTGATCCCGATATGGAGCCATGGGAAGCGGCGCGTGATCGTGCCGTCCTGACCCTGCTTTATGGCTGTGGCCTGCGGATTTCCGAGGGCCTGTCGCTGAAACGCAGTGATGCACCGCTAGGCGACAGCCTGAGAATTACCGGCAAGGGGACCAAGACCCGTATTGTTCCGGTGCTGCCGCAGGTGATCGAGGCCGTGGACGACTATGTGCGCCTTTGCCCGTGGCCGCTGGCCTCCGAGCAGGCCCTGTTCAGAGCCAAACGCGGCGGGCCCTTATCGCCCCGTCAGGTTCAGGCCACCGTACAGCGGCTGCGCGGAAGGCTGGGCCTGCCGGCCTCGGCCACCCCCCATGCCCTGCGTCACAGTTTTGCGACCCACCTTCTGGGAGCGGGGGCCGACCTGCGCTCGATTCAAGAGCTTTTGGGACATGCCAGCCTCTCGACCACGCAGAAATATACGCAGGTCGATGCCGCCGCCCTGCTCAAGGCCTATGAAGCCGCCCATCCTCGCCGCTAGGGCGGGAACCGCCCCCTAAATAACATCGTTCAGCCTGTGGTGATTTCTCCAAGGAGAGGCCCGCCGCCATGCCTGAACCCTCTGGCCCGACTGCACTATGCCGCCGCACCTGTCTGGCCGGTATAGGCGGGTTTTCGGGTCTGGTCCTGCATAACGGAACCGCCCTTGCCGCCCAGTCGGAAGCCCCCGCTCTTCCCGAAATTCCGCTGGCCCTGAACCTGTTCACCCGCCTTGCTGCCCGCGTCCAGTTGGAGCCACGCCGTGTCAGCCTGTTTGTGCTGGATACAGGCGCACAGGCCACGTCGCTGTCGGACCGGCTGGTCGAGGAAATGAGGCTCTCTCGCGGCCCCGACGTGCTGGTCCACAGCGTCACAACCTCCAGTCTGGTGCCCAGTGCCCGTCTGCCGCGCCTGAAACTGCAAGGCGAAAGCTTCGACAATGTGATTGCCCCCGTTTTTCCCTTTGCCCAGTTGGGAGCGGAGGGCTTGTTGGGCCTCAACCACCTTCAGGCCTTCAGCCTGCTGCTGGATATCCGCCGCCAGCAGGCCACGCTCAACCCGTCACAGTCACGCGGTGTCAGCTTCAATTTCGGCGACATCACAAATGCCACCCGCATTGAGCGCCTTATGTCGCCCGTTCCCAGTCAGCGCAGCGACGGCTTGCTCTTGATGAGCGTCACTGTGGGGCCGGTCGCGGCCGTCGCCTTTCTTGACACTGGTTCCCAATATTCGGTGGCCAATCTGAGCCTGCTCGCAGCCCTAGGCTATCGCCCCGACCAGACACAGGTGCGGACCCTTTTTGGTGTCAGCGGCCCGCCCATACTGGTACATGCAGGGCCCGCCCCCTCGCTCACTCTGGGGATCAAACGCATACCTCAAACGCCTTTGTTGTTTGCGGACCTGCACATTTTTGGGGTGCTAGGCCTGTTATCGCGACCGGCCCTGATGATCGGCGCGGACATATTGGGCCGCTTTGATCGCGTCGGCATCGATTACCGCACCAACCGCGTCACTCTGGGCGACGTCATGCGCCAGAGGCTTCCGCGTCCCTAGGCTGGACAAAGCTGGGCAGGACGCGAGGCGTGCAACGACAATCCCCACAGGAAGGACAATATGGCCTGTGTCACGATCTCGGGCTCTTCCTGCTGTACCCAGTGGCCTGCCCCCGGCACCACCGTGACGGCATGCAGATCGGTCAGCCATTCGGAAAGCTCGTCCTCGAAATGTCCGGCATAGTTTCGCACCGGATCGCGCTCTCCGACCAAGAATGCGGAAGGGACCGTAATCTTGCATCCTTGAAGCCAGCGGGTGCGCGCCCAGTTGGCGTCGATTTTGCGATACCAGTGAACCGCACGCTCAAATCCTGTCTGGCGAAACGCCGCGACATACTGATCGAAATGGGTCTGTGACATCCACGCAGGCAATGTCGCGCGATCGGATATCAAATCAAGCATATCGCGCCCTGCCGGAATACGGCCTGTGGCCTGATCGCTCTGCGGCGTGGCCCCGTCAAAGGCCCAGAACATTTTACGCAAAGCCGCTTCAGGATCGGCATCCATAGCCAGATGGGCATCAGGGGCCGCAAAGGCCGCCAGATACAGCTGATCCTCGCCGTTCTTTTTGGCCAGATAGTTCATCACCGCCGTTGGCGGGCCTTGTTTCCGACGTGGCTGGAAAGGCACCGACATTCCCATCACGGCCTGGAACATGTCGGGGCGCAGCAGGGCACAGTGCCACGCAACGGCTGCACCCCAGTCATGGCCCACAATCACGGCATGTTCGTATCCCAGTGCTTCGACCAGCGCGACCAGATCGCCCACCATCGAGAATATGGAATAGGCCTCGGCCTGGGGCGGTCCGCCCGTGCCGCCATAGCCGCGCATATCGGGGGCCACCGCATGATAGCCCGCCGCCGCCAGTCCTTCGATCTGGTGATGCCAGGCCAGTGACAGATCAGGGAAGCCGTGGATCAGCAAAACCAATGGCCCTTCACCCGCGCGTCGAATCTGTATCGGCAGCTCTTCGGTTTTGACCGTTTTCACTTCCACCGCGCACTCCACCATGAAGAGAGACAACTCTAGGTGGACAAAAAGCTATAAATTTCTTCAAGGCAACGTGAGCATATCAATGTTACACAAATTTAGCCGCCTTTAAGCGAGGTGTTTCCTTTTCGTTTCGCTCGCAGGTTGACTATGTTTAGCGGGTGAGCATCGCCAACACCTCTTCCTCCACTGCTGTCGAGCTGAAAATCGACCTGCCACCCGCCTTGGCGACACCGCCGGGTGCCGGTGCCGTATGCGATGACGAAGGGGCGCGAAAAATCGGACGCGGTGCTGCCGAAGGGTTGTTACTGGGCGGACCGGTTATTGTCGCCCATGCCAGCATCACCGCCCGCCGTCTGGGGCTGGAAGCTCCACAACGCTCACACGATATTCTCGATGCGCTGGAACTGTTCGCCTTTGTCAGGCCCGCACGTTTCAGTGCGCCTTCGCCAACAGGTCTGGCGCTGGCGCTTGGTCGCGCCGAACCCAAGGGGGCCGAGGCGCAAGCCGTGGCCCTGCGCGAAGCCGCGGGCGAACTTTTGAAAGAACTGGCCGCCCCCGCCTATCCCAACCGCGAAGAGGCCTATGGTCTGGCCCTGACGTTGGATCGTGCCGGATGGAGCTGGGGCGGGCGGGTTATCAATGCCCTCGAAGCGGGCGGCATACGCCAGCGCACCTCGCGCGGCTCGGGTCTGGATGTCTGGGCCCGCCTGCCGGAATGGGAGGACGAGGCCCCGCGCGGCGAAGCGGGTTCTACGCCTGTCGATAGCGAGAGCGCCCGTATCCGGCTGGAAAAACTTTTGCAGGCCTCGGGTCTGGACGAAACCCGTCCGGCCCAGTCCGACTATGCGTCCGAAGCCGCCTATGCCTTTTCGCCCCGCAGCGAGGAAGGCCGTCCGCGCATGTTGCTGGCCGAGGCAGGCACCGGTACCGGCAAGACCATGGGCTATCTGGCCCCCGCCTCCTTGTGGGCCGAGCGCAATCACGGGGCCGCGTGGATTTCCACCTATACCCGCGCCCTGCAACGTCAGATTGACCGCGAGAGCAAGGCTCTGTGGCCGGACGAGGCCGAGCGCCGCCGCAAGACGGTCGTGCGCAAAGGGCGCGAAAACTATCTGTGCCTGCTGAACCTTCAGGACATGGTGCAGGCTGCGCAGTTGGGGAATGGCGATCTGATCGGCATGGCGCTGGCCACCCGCTGGGCCGCCCATAGCCGCGATGGCGACATGACCGGCGGCGACTATCCCGGTTGGCTGTCGGGCCTGTTTGCCGTCGCCCCCGCCCATCAGGCCAGCCCCGCCAATCTGGTGGACCGTCGCGGTGAGTGCGTCCATGCCGCCTGCCCGCATTACCGCCTATGCTTTGTCGAAAAGACTATTCGCGCCAGCCGCCGCGCCGATCTGGTCGTGGCCAACCATGCTCTGGTGATGACACAGGCCGCCTTTGATGGCTCTCGCACCGCACGCGGCTTGAAGCAGGATGGCGAGACGGCGGCCCTGAAACGCATCGTCTTTGACGAAGGTCACCACCTGTTCGATGCCGCCGACAGTGCCTTTTCGGCCAGCTTGTCGGGACAGGAAGCCGCCGAGTTGCGGCGCTGGGTGCGCGGCCCCGAAGGACGGGGACGTCGCGGGCGCGGACTGGAACTGCGCCTTGGCGACCTGTGCGCCGACAACGAAGCGGCCCGAAAATCCCTGACCGATGCCCTGGCCGCCGCCGCCCAGCTTCCGGGTGAGGGTGTATCCGGCCGTATTGCGCCCGCATCCGGCGAAGTGAATCCCATCGGGCCGATTGAGCGATTTTTAGCCGCCGCCCTTGAACAGCTCCGCGCGCGCGCGTCTGAAAATGGTGGCACCGAGTTCGGGCTGGAATGCGCCCTTCGCCCTGTCACCGAATCCGTTGTTGAGACAGCGCGCGCCGCCGCCAAGGCCTTGGCCGATATCGAAGCGCCGCTATTGGCGCTGGCCCGTCACCTCGAAGATATTCTCGACGAAGAGGCTTCCGAGCTGGACCCGTCCGCCCGTGCCCGTATCGAGGGGGCCTTGCGGGGGCTGGATCGTCGGGCGCGCATGACCCTGCCCGGCTGGCGCTCCATGCTGTCGGCGCTGGACGAAGCCGATAGCGAGCCAGACCCCGACTATGTGGACTGGCTGTCGGCAGAGGCTGCATTCGGTCGCATCCATGATGTCGCCCTGCGCCGTCACTGGATCGACCCGACCATTCCGCTGGAAGCGGCGGTCATCATGCCATCCCACGGTGTGCTGGTGACCAGCGCCACCCTGTCCGATCCGTCGGCCAGCGATCCGTTCGATATGGCGCGTATGCGTTCCGGTGCCGCACGGTTGATCGAGCCTGCCCGCACCCTGAAGGTCGAAAGCCCGTTCGATTATGCCAATCACAGCCGCATTATCGTTGTAAACGACCTGACCAAGGATGATCCGCGCCAGACGGCTGCGGCCATGCGCGAGCTATTCCTTGCGGCGGGCGGCGGCGGCGTAGGCCTGTTCACCGCCATCCGGCGCCTGAAGTCCGTTTATGAGCGGCTGGGGCCGGAACTGGCCCGTGCGGGTATCCCGCTCTATGCCCAGCACGTCGATCCTTTAGAGGTCGGCGCTCTGGTCGATGTGTTCAGGGCCGAAAACGATTCCTGCCTGCTGGGCACCGATGCGGTGCGAGACGGGGTAGACGTGCCGGGTCGCTCGCTGAGAATTCTGGCCTTTGACCGCGTGCCATGGCCGCGCCCCGACCTGCTGCACAAGGCACGGCGCGAGCGTTTCGGGACCGGCCATGGCGGTCGCTCCTATGACGATGCCCTAGCCCGTGGACGTATCGCGCAGGCCTTTGGCCGCCTGATCCGCCGTGCCGACGACAAGGGTGTGTTTGTGATGCTGGATGCAGCCTGTCCGACGCGGCTGTTCTCGGCCCTGCCCGAGGGCACAGAAGTCATGCGGATGGGGCTGGCCGACGCTGTCGATCTGACCCGCGAATTCCTGAAGGTCGAATAGTATGGCCAAGACCACCCCGGCCACACTGGCCCTGTCCAAGGCCGGTGTCGGTTTCGAGCTGCATCCCTATGACTATGATCCCGATGCCCCGCGTGTCGGGCTTCAGGCCGCCGAGGCCTTGGGCATAGCGCCCGAACAGGTCTTCAAGAGCCTGATGGTTCTGGTGGATGACAAACCCGTCTGTGTGGTCCTGCCGTCCGACTGCGAGGTCAGCATGAAAAAGCTGGCCGCCTGTCTGGGTGGAAAATCGGCCCAGATGATGAAGCCCGCCGATGCCGAACGACTGACCGGATACAAGGTCGGCGGGGTTAGCCCCTTTGGTCAGCGCAAGGCCGTGCCCACCGTCATCGACGAAACCGCACAACTGTTCGATACCATCCTGATCAATGGCGGGCAGAGAGGTCTGTTGCTGGGCCTGTCCCCCGACGGGGCGCGGCTGGCGGCCAATGCCAGATGGTCCGACATTACCGCCTGATCTCGACACAAGACGTTCGCAAATGGCTGATCTATAAGCGCCCCATGACCACGCAATCTTCGACAGTTTCCGAGCCTGCACCGCGCCACAGCCGCCGCGCCCTGTATGTGCCCTTTATTATTTTCGGCATCATTCTGGCGATCTGGACCGTCTGGTGGTTCTGGCTGGCCCATGAGGTCAAGAGCGAGCTGCGCATCCGTCTGGAGCGGTTGGAACAAGCAGGCTGGAGCATCGAATACAGCAAGGTTTCCACGCGCGGCTGGCCCTTGCATACGCGTATCGGCCTGCACGATCTGCATGTTCTGGCCCCGTCGGGTCACGGTCTGCGCGCCCCCGAAATCGTGGCCGAGGCCAATAGCTATAATCCGCTGCGCTGGGTGGTAGGTGCGTCGGACGGCGTGACGCTGATCCGTGCCGAAAAGGGCGAAACTCAAGTTAGCGCCGATATCATCCGCATGAGCCTGTCCGGTCTTCGACAGCGCTGGCCCAATGTCGCCTTCGAAGCCGTCAAACCGCGCTTTATTGCCGCTGAAGGGGCCGCGCCCTTCCCGTTGGCCGATGCCGCCTTGATCCAGCTCTATATGCGCCCGCACATTACCGCCCGTACCGAGGCCGGTGACGATGTCGATATTCTGGTGCGCCTGATCGAGGCCAAGGGTCGCGAGGGTGGTCCGGTTCAAGGTTTTACCCAGAATGACCAACTGACCTTGCAGATTGAAGCCGTTGTCGAAAAGGCCTCCGCGCTTCGCCAGCCCGCGACGCCTGCCGGTCTGCTATCGGCATGGACCGCCGCCGGTGGGCGCTTCACCGACATCAAGGGCGAGATGAAGGCTGGCGAAACCCATGCCCTTTTGACCAGTCCGCTACTGACGGCCAATGACAAGGGCCAGCTTGAGGGCGAGGTCACGTTCAAGGCCGAGAAACCTCTGGCCGCTCTGGTTGGATTGGCGGGTAGCCATCAGGGCACCCCCGCCGACCGCGCCGCAGCGGCCCGCGCTGCTGCCAGCACCCCGCAAGGGGCCGAAGAAGAAGAAGGCGAGCAAAAGGTCGAACTGAGCGTCATGTTCCGCAAGGGCCGCACCTATCTTGGCCCGTTCGCGCTGGCTCCGGCACCGCAGTTGTTCTGATGCTTGAAGCCCCGTCCGAAGACCCCCACCGCCTGTCGCTGGATCAGGCCATCGCCAAGGCCGTCATGGAGCGTCAGGCGGCGGGTGCGCGGGCGCGCCCCGATGCCGATGGTCTGGCCCTGCGCCACATCCTGAAAGACATGCACCCGACGCAAAGATCGGCGGTGCGGGCGGTTCTGGGACGGATGGAGGCGGGCCTAGGTCGACAGGTCATGGCCTGTGGCGGCGTTTCGCAACTGTTGGCCGCCGACCGCTGGGGACCGTTTGCCCGACCGCTGGTCGAACCGGAACAGGCCATAGAAGCCGCCCAGAAAGGCGCGCGTGTGCTGGTCGATATCGGTACGCGTCCGTGGTGGGCTAAACTGCTGGCAACGCCCGATATACGGGTCATTGCCGCACTGCCCGATGATGCCCGCGCGCGTCCGCGCAGCCTGATGATTTCGAACGAGACCAGCGGCCCTACCGGGGATGACCGCACCTTCTGGGTGACCGACAGCCCGATGACCGATGCGGCCATCATCCAGAGCCTGTCGAACAATGGTCTGGCCGCCGAGACTTTGGCACAGTCAGGTGCCTTGAAGCTGTTCGTGCTAAGCGGTTATGTGCAGGCAGAAGACGGGAGACTTCAGGGCGCTCCCGGCCAACTCAGCGGCATCATCGGTGCGGCTCCCATATTCTAGACGATCGAGGAAGCGTCCATGACCGAAGTCCGTCACTCCGCCCCGCGCCCCAAACCGGGTATTCTCGAGATCGCGCCCTATGTCGGCGGAACGGGCGCTCTGAGCGGTGTGGCCGAGCCGATGAAGCTGTCCTCGAACGAGAATCCGCTGGGGGCCGGTCCCAAGGCCCGCGAGGCGTTTGCCTCGGTGCTGGACAAGATCCACATCTATCCGGACGGCCATGCCGGCAAGCTGCGCACCGCTGTCGCGGACCTGCACGGCATTGAGGAAGACCGTCTGGTCTTCGGCAATGGCTCGGACGAGGTTTTCGCCCTGCTGAACCAGACCTATTTGAGCGCAGGCGATAACATCGTCACCGGCGAGTACGCCTTCCTCGCCTATCGTATCTCGGCGCTGGGCTGCGAAGCCGAGGTCAAGCTGGCCCTCGAGCCCGGTTATAAGGCCGAGGTGGAGGACTTGGTGGCGCAGGTCGATGAACGCACCAAGATTGTCTATCTCTCCAACCCGTCGAACCCGACCGGAAGCTGGCACAGCGGCGAGGAAATCCGTCGTCTGCATGCCGCCCTGCCCGCCCATATTATTCTAGTCATTGACGAAGCCTATGCGGAATATGTCGTCGAGCCGGAATGGGAAAGCGCCATTGATCTGGCGCGTACCGCCGAAAACATTGTCGTCACCCGCACCTTCTCCAAGCTTCACGGACTGGGCGGCCTGCGTATCGGGTATGGTTACATGCCCAAGGCCATGGCCGAGGCGATGGACCGTATCCGCCTGCCGTTCAATGTCTCGGTGCCCGGTATAGCCGCGGCCATCGCCGCCCTGGGGGATGAGGACCACCAGAAAGCCTCGCGCGATCTGGTGCTGGAATGGCGGCCACGCCTGACACAGGCCATCAAGGGCTTTGGCTATGATGTGCTGCCGTCGGTCGGCAACTTCATTCTGGTGATGTTCAAAGACCCTGCAGAGGCCAATGCCGCCAGCGAGTATCTGAACCAGAAGGGTATCATCGTGCGCGGTGTGGGCGGGTATGGCCTGCCGCAAGGGCTGCGCATTACCATCGGCACACCGGACCAGAACCGCGCGGTCGCCGATGCGCTCAGCGAGTTTGCAGCCCGCTAAGGCGGGTACATCATAAAACGCAAAGGCCGCGCTCCTTTCGGGGCGCGGCCTTGGTCATTTCAGGGTTGGCCTACATCCCGTTAAAGCGGGCCACACCAATAATACCGGCACGCCAGATATGCGGCTCGTCCAGCAGCGGGCTGTTGCGGGTATCACCCATATATTCTTCGTAGTTCACAAAGGCCCCAACGCCGTAGCGCGTGCCGATCGGAACCGCCAGCACCGCCGACGCCCCCAGCGCGGACAAGCCGCCATCACTTTCAAACTGACGGTATCCGCTGGATACAGCCTCGTCGGCGGTCACACCGAAATAGCGGTTCAGCCGGTCGGCATCCCCGCCGCGGCCATAGGCCATAACCTGTAGCAGTCCGACCCGCGTAATACGCTGGTGCCCGATCTGGGCATTCCAGGTCATACCCGCATCATCGCCCGTCACGTCCTGAGAGACCCGCCCCCCCACGACCACATTCCCCGGCAGGCGCTTGAACGCATAAAGGGTGGCATCGGCTCCCAGTTCGGGGCGATTGTCGAACCCTTCGAGATCGCCCGCCGAAAAGCGCGGACGCAGTTGCACTCCGGCGCGGAAGTCGTCACGTTTGATGGCGTTCCAGCCGATCCCGTCCAGCCCGTTGGCATAGACGACGTCCTTGTAGGAAGCCGAGCCCCAGAAGGTCCAGTTCACATCCTTGCTGTTATCTCCGGTGGCACTGAAACCACGTACGAAACCCCCGCCGACATCGACCTTCCAGGTCTTGGGTGTCTCGACCACCTCATAAGGCTGGGATTGGGCAAGAGCCTGCCCCGAGAAAAGTAAAACCGCCGGGAATATAAGGGCTGCCAGAATACGCGGCACATGAAGCTCCTGTTTGAGAGAAGCCACAACGCTTGCACGCCGTGGACAGCAGCTTCAGTGCAAAGACGATTTTTAAGGCATCAGAGCGCCACCATCACGACTGCAAAAGGGCAATCGACGCTGTTTCTATTCGTTCCTGCATCATTTTCATCATCTCGCCGCGCTTCAGTCCGGCCTGTACCGGGGGCAAGAACTGGAAAACGACTGTGCCTGGTTTGAAGCCTATAATGCCCTTGGCGGGCCAATGCTGGCCTGAATTGGTCGCGATCAGGTGGCAGGCGCTATCCACATCACGATAGATGGCCGCCACGCCCGGCTTATATTGCCCCTCCACACCCGGTTGGGTGCGGGTACCTTCGGGAAAGATCATAATCTGGCGGTTCGCAGCCAGCCGTTGGCGCGTGTGTTGTACCATGTCCTTGAGAGCCTTGGCGTGAGCTTCGCGATCCACAGGGATCATCTTGGTCTTCCATGCGAACCAGCCAAAGAAGGGAAGCGACATCAGTTCTTTTTTCAGCACGAAGCACGGGTCGTCCATGAGGATGAAAGGCACCACCACGTCCAGCATGCTCTGGTGCTTGGCCGCCACCAAAGTCCCCCCCTTCGGCCGGTATTCCAGACCGCGCATCTCGACCTTGATCCCCGCGATCCAACGCAGACCAAACAGCACCATCCGCGCCCATATACGAATAACGCCCATAACATAGCGATGTGGCATCAACAGCGCGGGCGACAGGCCCACAGCGCACAAAACTATCGTGAGATACAGCCACAGCGAAAACAGCAGTGAACGGATAAGATTCATGAAAGGTCAGGCCTTGTCAGCTTCGATACCGGCAGCGACCGGCACATTTTCAGCGGGGCGTTCAGGATGGAAACCGCGCAGCCTGTGCCACGCTTCACGGCCCAGCACCGCCAAGTATTTCATATATTCAAGCGTCATTCGGCGCGCCGACTGTTCGTGTCGCCACCAGTCGGGACGATCCAGTGTCGGCGTGCCTACGGCATAGGGCACCATCACCACCCCCGGTAGGGCGCTGCGGACCTCCAAAAGGCTGCGCGGCATGTGATAGTCGGAGGTCACCACAATGAGCCTGCGATAATTATTTCGACGCGCCCATTCGCCAATCTCGCTGGCATTGCCCACCGTGTCCTCGGCCTCAAAACCCAGATCGACACAGCAGTTGAACAACTTGTTGGAGCCAGGCGTCAGGGCACGCAATTCCTTACGGCGAACCTCGCGGTTCACACCCGAAATCAGCAGACGATCACCCTTGTCCTGCTCTAGCAAACGAATAGCCGCATTGACCCGCTCCGCCGATGGGCCGGTCAGGGCCACGATAGCATCGGCGCGATCCGGGTCAGCTGCGGGCGTAAAATCCTGCACCCGTCCGGCAAAGACGAGCAAACCAACCAGCCACATCAGGACAACCGCAGCAATGAGGGTGATGAATCTCATTACCCTCTACTACCTACGACCTGACAGCTTCGCCAGTGCTGTGAAACGCGCCGCCAAAACAGCCGTTAGCGCAGCCAGTACCGGACAGACAATAATCGCCACAAGATCGTGGAAGCGTACCGGCAGGGCTGGTGTTAAACCCGCTTCGCCTCCCAATGCGCGTAACAGCGCCATGGCAAGTCCGGCCAGAACGGCTCCTGCCACACCTGCTGACAGGGCCAGCTTACCGAACTGGGCCTGATAGAGGCCCGCCACGTGACGATCCGAAGCACCGTTCAAGCTCAGGGTTTCAATAATATCCGCCTGTGCCGCCATGCCCGACCGTGTAGCATAGGCAATCACGGCCGCCGTGGCCCCCGCAATCAGCACAAAGGCGGCAATCGCCAGAACCGTAACAATCCCCGCTGCCCGCTCAACGTCGCCACGCCAAAGGGTATGGTCATCCACCGAAGCATCCAGACCCGCCTCGGCCAAAGCCCGGCTAAGGGTCGGGGCGCTGGCGGGCCCTTTTTCATCCAGACGCACCACGACCAGATAGGGCAGAGGCAGATCAGGCAGGACCGCCTCGCCAACCCACGGGGCCAGCAAACGCTCCGATGCCTTGCGGTCCAAAGCATAGGCCTCATCGACACCTTGAACCGCGGAAAGGGTTTCTGCCGCACGCGCCGCCGCTGCGGGGCCCGTCTCATCGACGCGCGGGCGCACCTGAACGGTGGCTTCGCCGCGTAACTCGCCAGCCCAGCCATGGGCCGCGCGATCTGCAGCCAAGGCCCCGATGGCCGATAGGGTCGCGAGGAAGCACAGCACCGCTATTACCGCTGCCAGCCAGCGCTCACCGGACTTTTCGCGTGGTAGCAATGAACCAGGAACCGGCAGGGGTTTACGGATCACAGGCGGATTGGCGCTCATACGGCCACCCCTTCCTCGACCAGAGGGCGTTGCGAGGGCACCAATTGCCGCAGATAGCCGTCCTCCAGGCGCAGCAAACCTGCGCCATAGCGTTCAGCCATGTCTTCGTCATGAGTGGCAATCAGCACGGTCGCACCTAGCTTGTTCAGCGACAGGAACAGCCGCATCAGCTTTTCACCCATGGCGCGGTCCACACTGCCCGTTGGCTCATCCGCCAGAATCAGGCGCGGACGGGTGATGACCGCGCGCGCAATGGCCAAACGCTGCTTTTCACCGCCAGACAGGGATGGCGGTAAGGCCTCAAGACGCCCCCCAAGGCCAACCCAGCGCAGCATCTCGGCGACATCTTGTGCGTAATCGCGCGGACGCTCTCCGTTCAAACGCAATGGCAGGGCCACATTGTCGAAGGCCGACAAGTGATCCAGCAGGCGAAAATCCTGAAACACCACGCCCATCCGCTGGCGCATAGGCGGAATGGCCGAACGCGGTATGCGGGTCACATCCTTGCCGAACAGGCTGATACGCCCGGTATGGGCCTGCTCGCCCAAGGTCATCAGGCGCAAAAGCGTGGACTTTCCCGCTCCCGACGGTCCGGTAAGGAAATGGAAAGAGCCATGGGGCAAAATAAGGTTAACATCGCGCAGAACCGAAGGCCGGTCAGCATAACCGAACCCTAGGCCTCTGAGGCGGACGACATCGATATCTTTGTTGGGTGCCGAAGGGCGACGTTCTTGGATTGGCATAGGGTGTTTTCGTTTTGGACCGGGGCGCGTTCGCCCTCGACAGGAGGGGGCGTTACGCCTCGTAGCCGCAGCCTATGATACTGACCTGCCCCGCTTGCGCCACCAGCTATTTTGTATCCGACACAGCAATCGGTCCTTCGGGCCGCCGTGTGCGCTGCAAAGCCTGCGGCAATGACTGGCGTGCCATGCCTGAGGATGCCCCGCTGGAACTGGATGAAGGGGCTGTGGCCAGTGCAGAACAAACCGCTTCCAAGCCTGCTCCGGTCACCGATGCACCGACCGAAGACGATATTACCAATGCGCCACTGACCCAGGCCTTTCGTGCACGCGCCGAGCAAAAACGTCGCACACAGCAGGCTGTCAAACAGGGACTGGGCTGGGGCCTGATGACTGTGCTGATGCTGCTGGGCTTCCTGATGGCCTATATCTGGCGTGACAGCATCGTAGCCCGCGTGCCCAAACTGGCCAGCGCCTATCAGTTACTGGGTATCGAAACCAATCCGATCGGTTTGGATTTCGAAGCCATCACCACCGGCTTTGCCCGCAATGATGTAAGCCAGATCTATGTCTCAGCGGCGCTGCGCAATCTGCGTGATCGCGAGATCGTGGCCCCGCCCATCCGTATCGCCCTGATCGACCGTCATGGCCGCGAGTATGATCACCATATCCACCACATCGAAGGCGCGCCGGTGCTGCCAGGTGGAGTGCAGGGTTTTGCCGTGATCCTGCCCAATACAGACGGCCGTTTCGCCGAAACCCGCATCCGGTTTGCGACACCGGAGGAAAGCGCCAAAAAGCCCGCCGCTAAAGCGCCTGCCCCCGCTTTAACCGAACATCCAGCGCCGACGGCGAACGAACAGAAGTCCACCCCCAAGACTGGAACACCGGCGGCGACCAAGGCTGCCGACACCGCCGCCAAGGCCGCACCTCCTCCTCAGGAAGATGGCCTGAGACGCCTCAGTCAATTGACACCTTCGTCGGCATTCGGACGTTCTGATCTCGACACCGGACCTGCGGTCGGGGTATCGGCAGGGCATGGCTGATACCTCCCCCCTCGCGCCGACCGTCCTGCTCGCTTCGAGCGAAATCGACCGTATCAATGCCGAACTGGCTCGCCAGATCGCCCCTGTGATCGACGATGACACTGTGGTGGCGGTGCTGCTAACGGGCGGGCTGTGGTTCGGCTCCGACCTGACCCGCGCGCTTTATCGCGAAGGCCGTAACGTCAAGTTCGATGCGGTATGGATGTCGTCCTATGGCGATGACAAGCAGAGCCGAGGCAAGGTCACGGTGCGCGCACCGTTCCAGCGTTCGATGGAAGGCAAGACCGTTTTGCTGGTCGATGATGTTCTGGACAGCGGCTTGTCGCTGGTCGAGGCTATCCGCATCACCAAGGAAGCCGGTGCCGCCCGCGTCCTGACCTGTGTGTTTGCCCGCAAGCCCTGTGCGCACGAGCGTATGACACCGGACTTTGTCGGCTGGGAAGCCCCAGCCCGTTTCCTCGTCGGTTATGGACTGGACCATCAGGGCGGCATGCGCGGCCTGCCCGATATCTGCGCCCTCGACTAAGACAAAAGGCCCCTCAAACGAGGGCCTTTTTCTTTACAGCCAGTCCGCGATCGGCTCGCGGGCGAACATCTCGTCATAGGTCGGGCGCGGACGGATCACCGCCCATTTGTCGCCATCCACCAGAACCTCGGCGGCCAGCGGACGGGTATTGTATTCGCCGCTCATCACCGCGCCATAGGCACCGGCCGACATGAAGGCCACCAGATCACCCGCATCAAGCGGCGCAAGATTGCGGTCACGGGCAAAGGTATCGCCCGTCTCGCAGACAGGGCCGACCACATCGTGCGGTATGGCCTTGCCGCCCTTGGGACGGACCGGCTTGATGTCGTGGAAGGCATCATAGAGAGCCGGACGCATCAGATCGTTCATGGCCGCATCCAGCACGAGGAAGCGACGACCATCGGTGCGTTCGTTCATATGTACGACGCGGCTGAGCAGGATACCGGCATTGGCCGCCATCAGGCGGCCCGGCTCGAAGGCTGCCTCAACGCCGAGCCCTTCCAGCACACCGGCCACCATAGCGATATAGTCGGCGGGTGGCGGGGTATTGGTCTCACCATAATAGGGCACGCCCAGACCGCCACCCAGATCAAGGCGCGTCACCGACATGCCCTGTTCGCGCAGGGTTTCGGTCATCTGGCGCAGCACTTTGAAAGCGCTTTCCAGCGGGGTCAGGTCGGTGATCTGGCTGCCGATATGGCAGGCCAGGCCGACCGGGTTCACATGGTCGGAGCGTGATGCCACGGCATAGAGGTCCATGGCCTCTTCAACCGGCACGCCGAACTTGTCGCCCGCGCCACCCGTGGTGATCTTGGCATGGCCCCCCGCGCCGATTTTCGGGTTCACGCGAATGGCGATGTCGGGCTTGGCGTCCATGGAGGCCGCAACCGCGATCAGGCGTTCAAGCTCGGTCGAGCTTTCGACATTGATCTGGCGCACGCCTTCACGAATGGCAAAGGCCAGCTCACTATCGGTTTTGCCCACGCCCGAGAAGATGATCTTAGAGGCCGCAATGCCTGCTTTGAGCGCACGGCGGATTTCGCCCTCGGACACCGTATCGGCACCGCAGCCCAGTTGCCCCAGCACTTTCAGCACCGAAAGATTGGAGTTGGCTTTGACCGCAAAGGCGATCAGCGCATCGCCCAGTGCGCCCTTATGGGCGTCACAGGCTTCGCGCATCAGCCCGTAGTGGCGGCGCAAGGTCGCAGCCGAATAGACATAGGTGGGCGTGCCCACCTGTTCGGTCACAGTTTCCAGATTGACGCCCTCGGCATGGAGGACGCCGTCTTTCAGATAAAAATAATGCACGGGGCCTACAGGGAAGGAAATTGGGGCTTAGAAGTCGGGACGACGGCCCGTCGGATCAGCCGCGCCACCATCGATGGGGTTGCTGCTGGACGGAGAAAGGACCGTAGCCGGTTCGCGGTTGCGCTCGGTCCATTTGGAGTTCGAGCGGGCGCTGGGCGCTTCCAGATCGGCCATCTTGCCGCATGCCGAAAGGGTCACAGCCGAGGCCAGAACCATGGACATGATCAGGGTCTTTTTCATAGGATTTCCTTGGATCACAGGCGTTGTCTCCAGTCTGCGATGCGGGCGCGGACCTGATCGGGGGCCGTACCGCCAAAGGACTGGCGGCTGGCGCACGAGGCCTGCGGGGTCAGGACAGCATAGACACCGTCATGGATGCGTTCGTCCAGCGCCTTTAGCTCTGCAATCGGCAACTGGCCCAGATCAAGGCCCAGTTGCTCGGCACGCTTTACCGCCGCGCCGGTCACATGGTGGGCTTGGCGGAACGGAAGGTTCAGCTCGCGCACCAGCCAGTCAGCAAGGTCGGTGGCGGTCGAGAAACCGGCACCGGCAGCGGCGGCCATTTTTTCGGTATTGGGGCGGAAGGCCGAGATCATGGCCGTCATCGAGGTGATGGCCAGATCAAGGGCGTCGAAAGCCTCGAACACCGGCGGCTTGTCTTCCTGCATATCCTTGGAATAGGCCAGCGGCAGACCCTTCATCACCGTGGTCAGAGCGATCAGTGCACCATTGATACGGCCCGTCTTGGCGCGCACCAATTCGGCAGCATCGGGGTTGCGCTTTTGCGGCATGATCGACGAGCCGGTCGTCAGGTCATCCGGCAGGGTGATGAAGCCGAACATCGGCGTCATCCACACCACAATCTCTTCGGCCAGACGCGACAGGTGACCGGCGGCAATCGAGGCATCGGCCAGACATTCCAGCGCGAAATCGCGGTCCGAAACCGCATCAAGGCTGTTGCCCATCGGGCGGTCAAAGCCGAGCGCCTGAGCGGTCGCATGGCGGTCAATCGGGAAGGGCGAACCGGCCAGAGCGGCAGCGCCTAGCGGATTTTCGTTCATGCGGGTGCGGGCATCGGCAAAGCGCGAGGCATCGCGGCCGAACATCTCGACATAGGCCATCAGGTGGTGACCCAGCGTCACCGGTTGTGCGGTTTGCAGGTGCGTGAAGCCCGGCATCAGGTCACCTGCGTGTTGCTCGGCGCGGTCCAGCAGGGCGCGTTGCAGGTCTTTGAGTTGTTCAATCGTGCGGTCGGCGGCATCGCGGACCCACAGGCGGAAATCGGTCGCCACCTGATCGTTGCGCGAACGGGCGGTGTGCAGACGGCCCGACGGCTCGCCGATCAGCTCGTTCAGACGCGCTTCGACGTTCATGTGAATGTCTTCATAGGCATCGCGGAACGGGAAGGTGCCGTCCTTGATCTCGCCTTCGATCACATCCAGACCGCCAAGGATGGCGTCGGCGTCGGCCTGCTGGATGATGCCCTGCTTGGCCAACATGCGGCAATGTGCTCGCGATCCGGCAAGGTCCTGGGCCCAAAGGCGTTTGTCCACGCCGATAGACACGTTAATAGCCTGCATGATGTCTGCGGGTTTGGCGCTGAAGCGGCCACCCCACATCGACTGGCTTTGAGACTTGGCGGAAGGCGTATCGGACATGGGCGGCTCTAAACGGAACTTGGCGATCGTGGCAGCGGGTATTGCAGCCGTCGCAGCAATCGGCGGTGCGGCCCTGCTATACGTCAATCAGGACGGCGGGAGCAAAGGTTCTGATGCCGCTTCGACTAATAGCGGTGCTTTTGCCGCCCATGCCAAGGGACCGCTGGCGCGATTACAGTCGCCGGAGCCTGTCCCTGCCCCCGATTATGTGTTTCAGGATGTGGACGGAAATCCGGTCAGCTTTGCCGATTTCAAGGGCAAGGTGACGGTGGTGAATCTGTGGGCGACATGGTGTGCGCCGTGCAAGATCGAGATGCCGACACTGGCGGCACTGGCCAAACGTTATGAAGAGCGCGAGGACTTTGCGGTGGCCGTTATCAGCATGGATACCGACCGTGCGCAGGAAGCGGCCAAGGCCTTTATCGCCGAGAATGCACCGCTGAAATATTATGCCGATCCGAAATTCCAGCTGGCCTTCGAGTTCCCCGGCAAGGGGGCCATGCCGCAGACCATGATCCTTGATCGCGAGGGTCGGGTGGTGGCGGTTATGGTGGGCGAAGCCGACTGGAACGGGCCGGAAGCCGTCGCCCTGATCGAAGATGTGCTTGATTAGTTTCCCCTAACGCTCGCCGCGCGGCGGCTCTCTACTTGAGGGGAATATAGCCCGCGTCGGGTCGGGAGGTCCCGAAGGGCCTACCAACGCGGGCCACTTATATTTAACCGCCCCTACCGCTCGACGCGCGGCGGCTCGCTGTTTGAGGGCAGAAGCCCGCGCTGGATTCAGCGCGGGCTAAAACCACTTAGTTCTTTTCGAGCTTGGCGCGGGCGTCGGCGGCGGCCTTTTCAGTGGCGGCAGCGGCGTCGACGGCACCATCCTTGATAGCAGCGCCGGCCTTGTCGGCAGCGTTCGAGGTCGCGGCAGCAGCGTCGGTCGCGACAGCAGCCGTGGCGTCAGCCGCGCTGTCTACGGCCGTGGCGGCAGCGTCACCAGCATGTTCGGCAGCAGCCGTTGCATCGGCAGCAGCGGCAGAAGCATCTGCCTCGGCCTTGTTTTGCTCGGCTTGTGTGCAGGCAGCAGCACCGAGAGCCAGAACAGCGGCAGCAGCGATGGAAAGCGAACGAATACGCATGGGATCATCCCCCTCGTGTTTCTTGAAAACGGCCAACGCCAAGCTGGCCAGTTCGAATAACTCCGTCGCAAGACACTGGTTGCGAAAACGTGATCGAGAAAATTGGAACCACGGATTTTACCGCCCTGCGTGGACGCGGGCGGTGACAGGAAGGCTGTGCGGAGCGCCGAACTCTTCGCCCGGAATAGGTTTGGTTTTACCGTTTCGACGAAGATTGACGCTCCGCGCGGGAAGTTATTCACGCGCTAGAGGCAGGCACCGTTGTTGGCGGTTACCCTCTGCGCCCGTGGCGGGCAGCTTTCGCAGACGACGAAAGCTGGAACGGTCCGAGTATCCACCTCGACCCTTGCCGGAGCCTCGTTGTCCAAGCGCATTGCGCCGACAGGCTCCACCGGCATCATGCGTGCGCATGACCCCCGCTCTTCACGATCCCGCCGCCGCATCGGATCGCCGGCCGAGCGAGCCCTCCCCTGCGACGGGACACAGAGGATTATGCCGCAGGGTTCAGGTAGGGCGCGTTGATGGGGGCCAATGCATCCGTGGGCGTTGATTTCATACGGGTTATTGGCGTGGGACTGTGGTGGCTGTGGCCTTATGGCTTGCGGGTTTTGCGAGATGTGCGCCCTGCTCTGCTTGTCCGAAGCGAAAAGAAGGTAGAGTTTTGCGCCAAACAGGAGGCCGTCATGAGTGCCGACTATCTGGCTATTTTCACCAGCGACAAGACCGGTCCCAAATGGCGGGCATGGCGCGCCATGAGCGAGGCCGAGCAAGCCGAAACGGCGCGTATCGGCGTGGCCGCCGTGGAGGAATGGGAAGAGGCCCATCGAGACGCCATCGTTTATAAGGGCGGCCCGCTGGGCCCGACCAAGCGCATCGATGACGACGGGGTTGTGACGGATGTGGTCAATCTGCTGACCGTTTTCATGGTCGTGCGCGCCGATAGCTTTGATGCCGCGGCAAGGCTGTTCGAGGACCACCCGCATATGAACCCCTTCCCCTGTGACGGGGTGGAGGTGATGCCGGTTTTGGGGTGAGTTTTGGTTGGTATCCCGAGGTGACGTAGTTTTCGCGCTGACGCTCGCCGCTGGGTCCCCCGATCTGCGCCGCTAAAGCGGCTTGTCGGAGGATGACGGTAGGTTAGTCGGTTGGGGTTGGGGGTGACCATGCGGTGTCGTGGGCTGGGTACCAGTCGACGGCGAGGTCATGCCAATCGGGGTTCTCGCGCTCGATAAGGGCGAGTTTCCAGTCGCGGAGCCATTTCTTGATGCGGCGCTCGCGGTGGATGGCTTCGGCGATGAAGCCGTGGTGTTCGAACCAGACGAGGTTGGTACAGTCGTAGGTGTCTGTGAAGCCGGTGAGGCTGTGGGACTTGTGCTGCCAGACACGGGCCGGAAGGTTCGAGGTGGAGCCGGTGTAGAGGGTGCCGTTTCGTGCGCTAGCCATGATGTAGGTGGCGATATAGGGGCGGCGTGGGTCCATAGGGTGACGCTATCGCTCATTTCGGTTTTCGTCATCCTCCGACGAAGCGTAGCGGAGATCGGGGGATCCAGAAATGTGCAGGTGGGTGCGCGGGTATCTGGATCCTCCGGTCAAGCCGGAGGATGACGAAGAGCGAGGAGCAAGGGTTAGTAGGCAAGAAAAAAGGGCGGCCTGTGGGGCCGCCCTTTTGAGTTAGTGGACTTGGGGTTTGCCGATGACGAGGCCGTCTTCGCCGGCGGTGACGTGGACGACGGAGCCGTCTTCGAACTCGCCCTGGAGGAGTTTGCGGGCCATGGGGTCGACCAGTTGTTTCTGGATGACCCGTTTCAGCGGGCGGGCACCGTAAACGGGGTCGTAGCCCTTGTCGGCGAGCCAGCTGAGGGCGCTGTCGTCGAGGTCCAGAGACAGGCGGCGTTCAGCCATGAGGGCTTCGAGACGCTTGAGCTGGATGCGGACAATGCCGCCCATCTGTTCGCGGCCGAGGCGTTTGAACAGGATGATCTCGTCGATGCGGTTCAGGAACTCGGGACGGAAGTGGCTGCGGACAGAGCCCATGACCAGTTCGCGCACATCCTCGACATCGTCGCCTTCGCCTTGAGCGGCGAGGAATTCGGACCCCATATTGGAGGTCATGATGATGAGGGTGTTCTTGAAGTCGATCGTGCGGCCCTGACCGTCGGTCAGGCGACCGTCGTCCAAGACTTGCAGCAGGATGTTGAACACATCGGGGTGGGCCTTTTCGACCTCGTCGAACAGGATGACCTGATACGGGCGACGGCGGACGGCTTCGGTGAGGGCACCGCCTTCATCGTAACCGACATAGCCCGGAGGGGCACCGATCAGGCGGCTGACGGCGTGTTTTTCCATATATTCGGACATGTCGATGCGCGTGATGGCGCTGTCGTCATCGAACAGGAACTCGGCCAGAGCCTTGGTCAGCTCGGTCTTGCCCACGCCCGTCGGGCCAAGGAACAGGAAGGAGCCGATGGGCTTGTTCGGGTCGTTCAGGCCCGCACGGGCACGGCGCACGGCGTCGGACACGGCTTGTAGAGCCGGTTCCTGACCCACAACGCGACTGCGCAGGGCATCTTCCATGACGAGCAGTTTTTCGCGCTCGCCTTCCAGCATCTTGTCGACAGGCACGCCGGTCCAGCGCGACACCACCGCCGCGATCTGTTCGGCATCGACGACCTCGGCCGCGAGGGTCGAGGCTTTTTCTTCCTCGTTGGCTTGAGCCTCTTCGAGTTGACGTTCCAGTTGCGGGATCTGGCCGTAAGCGATTTCAGACGCGCGGGCGAGATCACCCGAACGCTGGGCGTTGGTCAGTTCCAGACGCAGGCGATCCAGCGTCTCGCGCAGTTGAGCGGACTGGCCGACCTTGTCCTTGGCGGCGCGCCATTGCGAGGTCATGTCGTCGGACTGGGCCTCGAGGTCGATGATCTCGTCTTCCAGCTTTTCGAGGCGATGGCGCGAGGCGTCGTCGTCCTCTTTTTTGAGGGCTTCGCGCTCGATCTTGAGCTGAACCAGACGACGGTCGATTTCATCCAGAGCCTCGGGCTTGGAATCCACGGCCATACGCACACGCGAGGCGGCTTCATCGACGAGGTCGATGGCCTTGTCCGGCAGGAAGCGGTCGGTGATGTAGCGGTTCGACAAGGTGGCGGCGGCCACGATGGCGCTGTCGGAGATACGCACGCCGTGGTGGACTTCGTATTTCTCTTTCAGGCCGCGCAGGATCGAGACGGTGTCTTCGACCGTCGGCTCGCTGACCATCACCGGCTGGAAGCGACGGGCAAGGGCGGCGTCTTTTTCAACGTGCTTGCGGTATTCGTCCAGCGTGGTGGCACCGACGCAGTGAAGCTCGCCACGCGCCAGAGCAGGCTTGAGCAGATTCGACGCGTCCATCGCGCCATCGCCCTTGCCCGCGCCAACCAGCGTGTGCATTTCGTCGATGAAGAGGATGATCTGGCCTTCGGCAGCCGCGACCTCGTTGAGGACCGCTTTCAGGCGCTCCTCGAACTCACCACGGTATTTGGCACCGGCGATCAGCGCGCCCATATCGAGCGACAGGACACGTTTGTCCTTCAGGCTTTCGGGCACATCGCCATTGACGATGCGCTGGGCCAGACCTTCGACAATGGCGGTCTTGCCCACGCCCGGTTCACCGATCAGGACGGGGTTGTTCTTGGTACGACGGGCAAGGACCTGAATGGTGCGGCGGATTTCTTCGTCGCGGCCGATAACCGGATCGACCTTGCCGTCGGAGGCGGCCAGGGTCAGGTCGCGGGCATAGCGTTTGAGCGCGTCATAGCCGTCTTCGGCACTGGCGCTATCGGCGGTCTGGCCCTTGCGGATTTCGGCAATGGCGGCGTCCATCTTGGCAGGGGTCACGCCCACGCCTTTCAGGATGCTGGCGGCCACACCACCCTCGCGGGCCAGGGCGGCAAGAATGCGTTCGGTGGTGACGAAGGCGTCACCGGCGGCCTTGGCGTCGTCCTCGGCCTTGGCGAAGACGCGGGCGGTGTCACCGTCCATATAGAGCTGGCCGGAACCACCGGTCACCTGTGCGCGCTTCTTGAGCGCCGTTTCGGTGTCGGTCACGGCCTTGGCGGGATCGCCGCCGGCTTGGGTGATCAGATTGCGGGCAAGGCCGTCACGCTCTTCCAGCAACACCTTGAGGATGTGCTCGGGAGCAAATTGCTGGTGGCGGCGGGCCAGTGCCAGAGACTGGGCCGACTGGATGGCCTGTTTGGCGCGGTCGGAATAGAGTTCGATATTCATATGGGCATCCCCTGAGAGGCGGATTTGGGGGTCGCGTCCTTCCGTTGAAGCAACGCAACCCCGATACCGATCAGTTGGGAATGCCGACGTTACCCCGCAAGGGGAAACATCAACGAAATCAGCTCGTGTTTAGCTTCCGGTCGGGCCGCTCGAGAAGTCGAACTGCTCGGGCTGGCGACGCGGGCTGGAGCCCAACTGCCAGCTGAGGCCGATATAGAAGGCCCGCAGGTTGATCTTTTGCTCGTTCAGCTCGCGGAAGGCGGGCGTGTCGTAGCGCACTGTATTGTCGAACGAGTTGAACAGGTCGCGGCCTGTAACGTTCAGCGACAGCTTGTCGGTCAGTTTGCGGCGGTAGCCGAGATTGACCATGCCGCCCGCCTCGCGGGTGCCCTGGGCCAGCAGGCTCTCGCCTTGCCAGAAGCCGGTGAGCTGGATGAAGTCCTTGTCGGTCGGCTGCCAGTTCAGGCTGAGACGGCCACTGACCATGGTGCCTTCGCGGTCGCGTCCGCCCGCAATACCGGCGGCGTCGATCTTTTGCTGGAAGACATTGGCACTGGCCCCGTAGCGCAGGGTCGGGAGCAGGCGGCCATTGGCGCTGAGTTCCAGACCCAGATCGCTGCGCGAGCCGAGGTTTTCGGGACGGGTCAGGATGATGCCGTTGCCGATGTCGCTGGCGACGTCGGTGAAAGCCTTGTTGGTGTCGCGGTAATAGGCGGTCGCCTGATAGAAGGACTGGCCATGGCGCATCTGCCACATGGCTTCAAAGGCGTCGGTTTCCTGCGGCTCCAGATCGGGATTGCCCGAGTTGCGGCGCATGGGGTCCTGATAGGACACGAACGGGTTCAACTGGGACAGTTGCGGGCGCTGGATGCGGCGCGAATAGCTGGCGCGCAGGGTTTGGGCCTCGGTCAGCTGGTATTGCAGGTGGCCGGTCGGATAGGCGCGGAAATAGTCCTGTGAGGCAGACAGACCACCGGTCAGGTCATCGATTTCAATCTCGGCCTGTTCCAGACGCAAACCCGCCTGTGCGGACAGTTTGGGGGTCAGGGCGCGTTCATAGGTCGAATAGAGGGCGTGAACCGTCTGCGACCCTTCGAAACGGTTGCTGAGGCTCGGGACAAGAACAAGGCCGGCCTCGGAGGGGCCACGGCGGAACTGTGTGTCCTGATCGGGCGATGTATAGGTCAGCTCGTAGCCTAGGCGCAGTTTCTCGCCTTCCGCCATCGGGCGCACATAGGCGCTGGTGAAACCGACAGTCTTGGTATCGACCGTGGTGTTCATACGCTCATAGGTGTCGGGGCTTACCGGCTGGGCAAAGCGGGTGTGCAACAGAAACTCGTTGTCATTGCCCTGTTTGTCATAGCGCACTTCATTGGACCATTCGTGGCCCTCGGTGTCGAAGCGGTGAAGCAGACGGGCGGTCGCGCCGATATTGTCGATAGTGATATTGCCGCCGGTCGACAGCGTATAGGCATTGGTCACATTGCCATTGGCATCACGGGTTTCATAAAGGCCGCCATTACGCGGATCGATATCGAACACCATGGCGCGGACTTCGCCGGTCAACTGGGTGCGATCGGTCAGCTTGTATTCCGCCGAGAAACGGCCAAAGCCGCCGGACTGTTCTGTGTCCGAGCTCTGGTCGACTGTGGTGGTGCTGGTCACATTACCGGCAGCGTCCAGCAGTTCACGACGCGAGGGGAAGGTGAATTTGTTGGCATCGGAACGGTAGCTGAGGTCGCCTGACAGGGTCAGCTTGTCTTTCTGGTACGAGCCACTGACACCGGTATTCCAGCGGCCGTTATCACCGACATTGAGACGCACGGAGCCGGTGGTCTGGACACCCGGACGCGGGGCTGTGGGCTTGGTGATCAGGTTGATGACGCCACCACCGCCCTCGGGGCTGTAGGCCGCCGATGGATTGGTCATCACCTCAATGCGCGCATATTGGTCGGCGGGCAGTTGCTGGATGGCCTGTGCGCGGCCTTCGCCGCTGAGGATGCCGGACGGGCGCCCATCCACCAGAATAGTGACGCTGGAATTACCGCGCAGCGAGACATTGCCCTGCGGGTCGACATCGACCGAGGGGACATTGCGAAGGGCATCGGCCAGCGAGCCGGTCGTCGCCTGAAGGTCATTGGCGAGGCTGTAGCTGATACTGTCGATCGAGGTGCGGATGCCGTTGGACTGGGCGCTGACGACGACCTCTTCGACCTTGGCCGGTTCTTCCTGCGCGTCCTTGGATAGCGCAGCTGTCTGAGCAGGCGTTTGGGCTGGTGTCTGGGCAGGGCTTTGGGCAGGGCTTTGGGCAGGTTGCTGGGCCGGGGTTTGGGCCCAGGCCGGCGTGCTGATCGCAACGAGGGCGGCACCTGTGAGGAGCGTCGTTTTCAGGCGGTTCATGATCGGTCTCGATGACAATAACTTGTAAAGCACGCTTTACTGAACGTCCCATGTCGATGAAAGTTACATCGAAGCAATGTTGTTTTATTTCATATTCTTACAGGGATTTAATCTTGGCGAGAGGTGTGAGAAATTTTCATAACGCCACATTTTCAATCTGTTGCAGCCTGACCCCGTACCGTTCGGATAGTGGCAACATGCCGAAACCAGGGAACCCGGACACAAAAAAGCCGTTACCCCTGCCATGCTTGCATCCATCAATGCCCGCACCTTTTGGGGTGCGAGTGCGATCATTGGCGTTTTGCTGTTGGTCACACTCATCATTCCGGACACCGCTGCCAGCGTGTTCGGATCGGCCCAGAACTGGACCATCGAAAATTTTGGCTGGTTTTATGTGACGGCAGTGGCCGTCTTTTTTGTTTTATTGCTGGTTATCGCCTTTGGTCCCATGGGGCGTTTGAAACTGGGACCGGACGATTCCGAACCGGATTTCCCGTTCCTGTCATGGGTGGCCATGCTGTTCGCGGCGGGCATGGGGATCGGCCTGATGTATTTCGGCGTGGCCGAACCCGTACAACACTATGTCAATCCACCCGATGTCACGCCCGAGACCATGGAAGCCGCGCGCGAGGCCATGGCCATCACCTATACCCACTGGGGTTTCCACGGCTGGGCCATTTATGGTCTGGTGGGGTTGGCTCTGGGCTATTTTGCGCACCGCAAGGGCCTACCTCTGGCCATGCGCTCGGCCTTCCATCCGCTGATCGGGGACCGCATCTATGGTCCTATCGGTGATCTGATAGACATCTTTGCGATTTGCGGCACCCTGTTCGGGATCGCCACCTCGCTGGGACTGGGTGTCAGCCAGATTGTCAGCGGATTGAATGTCGTGTTCGGCCTGCCCGCAACGCCGTGGATGCAGGTGGTCCTGATTGTCGCGGTGGTCGGACTGGCCACGATTTCGGTGCTGTCGGGCGTCGGCAAGGGGGTGCGCCGTCTGTCAGAGCTTAATCTGGTGATCGCCGTCTGCCTGATGCTGTTCATCATGCTGGCGGGACCGACCCTGTTCCTGATCCGCGCCTATGTACAGAATTTCGGTCTGTATCTGGATCACTTCATCGTCCGCAGCTTTACGCTTTATGCCTATGAGCCGCGCGCCTGGCTGGCGGACTGGACACTCTTCTACTGGTCATGGTGGATCGCGTGGTCACCGTTTGTCGGCATGTTTATCGCGCGAATTTCGCGCGGGCGCTCGGTGCGCGAATTTATCATCAGCGTGCTGACTGTTCCGACAGCCTTTACCTTCCTCTGGATGACGGTCTTTGGAAACTCGGCCATGGCGCTGGATATGGGGATCGCACAAGGCGCGATTGCCGATGCCGTGCGGGCGGATCTGTCGACCGCCCTGTTCCGTTTCCTCGACTATTTTCCGCTGTCGACCGTGACCTCCATCCTCGCCATTGCGCTGGTGATGGTTTTCTTTGTCACCTCGGCGGATTCCGGGGCGCTGATACTGGCCAACCTGTCCTCGGCCCATAATGACGAGGATGCCCCCGGCTGGATGCGGGTCTACTGGGCGGTCCTGCTGGCTCTGGTCTCGTCGGCCCTGTTGCTGGCGGGTGGACTGTCGGCCTTGCAGACCGCGACACTGGTCGCCGCCCTGCCCTTTGGTATCATCCTGTTGCTGATGGGGGCCGGTCTGGTGCGCCAGATGAATGCCGACCTGCACGGTGAAGTGATTGAGCAAGCCGCCCCGCATCTGGGCGCACGTCTGCGCTTTATTTTTGCACCGGCCAGTCGCGAGCAGATTATCCGCCAGATCAACCAGACGGCCTGTCCGGCACTGGAAGAGGTCTATGCCGCACTCAGCGCCAATGCCGAGTTTGCACAACTGGACCGGCAGGATGACGAGATCACCCTGACTATCGACAACGAAAAGGGCACATCCTTCTTCTATCGCGTCTCGCCCCGGTCGCGGCCGCGCCCTGCGCTGACGGCGTCCGAAGCGCGCCAGAACCGTCGCCAGAACGAATGGCGGATGAGCAGCACCACCAGCGATAGCAAACGCCCCCGCGACATTACCGGCTTTACCCGCGAGCAGATTGTCTCGGACGTGCTGGACCATCTGCAAAGATGGCGGGCGACGCTGTGACACCCTATCGGGCGGGTTGGCTTTTGCCGCCCGCCCTTTCACCTGTCACCTGCATCGGCTAGAGCGGATATAGGCTTCTTCCCGACTGAAACTGTGGGGTTTTGTGGTGGTGTTTCCAGTTGATCCAGCCGTCCTGCTGCCCTTTCTGGCCGCTGTGGTGTTGATGGAGATTACACCCGGGCCGAATATGAGCTGGCTGGCTCTGGTGTCGCTTTCACAAGGCCGACGCGCAGGTCTGGCCGCTGTGGTCGGTATTACCCTCGGCCTGTCGATCTGGATGATCGCGGCGGCCTTTGGTCTGACCAAGGTCATCCTGCACTGGCCCGCCCTCTATCATTCTATACGCTGGGCCGGTGTCGGATTTCTTCTGTATCTTGCCTGGGATGCATGGCGCAGCAATCAAGGCGCGGCGCAGGGCGTACCGCCTGTTGCGCGTCAAAGGCAGTTGTTCCGGCGCGGACTGATCGGCAACCTGCTCAATCCCAAAGCGGCCCTGCTTTATGTCGTGCTTCTGCCCGGCTTTATGCGCGCGGGTTACGGTTCACCCCTGTCACAGGCCCTGCTGCTGGGCAGTTTACATGTGTTGGTCAGCGTGGCCGTTCACAGCATAATTGTTCTGAGTGCGTCGCGGGCCGGTGGCAGCTTCCTGACCCGACATCAGGGACCGGTGACGCGTGCCCTGATGAGTTTGTCACTGGTGGCCATTGCCATCTGGACCGCATGGCAGACCCGTTTGTAAGACCCGTGACAATGAAGCTTGGCGCATGACCTGCCGGGGGTTAGCGTAAGATATCGCTATACGCCGGAGTCTGTATGTCCATTCGCCTTTCGCGCCGCGCTGCCCTTATGAGTGCAGGTGCCAGCGCCCTTGCCACCCGCCCCGCTTTCGCTTTCCGGCCCGCCAATGACGATGCCTCTCTGGCCGAGGCGTTCGATGCCTATGTGCAGCGCTGTCTGGCGGCATGGCCCGACCAGCCTGCGGTGTCGGTGGCACTGGTCAAGGATGGCCAGACCCTGCTGGCCAAGGGCTATGGCACGCGCATCAAGGGCCAGAATGCGCCCGCCAGCGACAACACCCTGTTTGCCATTGCCTCCAATTCCAAGAACGTCACGGCAGCCTGTCTGGGCATGTTGGTGGATGAGGGCAAGGTGAAATGGGACGAGCCGATCAAAACCTATCTGCCGGAATTCACCCTGTCCGATCCGGTGATCGCAGAGCGTATTACCGTGCGCGATACCCTGTCACACCGTGCGGGGTTTGGTCTTGGGGCCGGTGATCTTCTGTTCTGGCCCAATAGCGACCGCTCGCGCGCGGATGTGCTGCGTCAGGCGGCCTTTGTGCCGATCGAGGACAGGTTCCGCGCCAACTATCATTACTGCAACCTGATGTTTGTCGTCGCCGGTGCAGTAATCGAGCGCGTCTCGGGTATGACCTGGGAAGACTTTGTCCAGACCCGCATTTTCGACAAGCTGGGCATGAATGACAGCGTGCCGCTGGCGCGTCTGGCAGACCCTGCGAAGTCGGCCCTGCCCCATGGTCGCGTCGGCCCGCCCCTGCGTTATCAGGGCGAGATGACCCAGATCGCCAAGTCCATCGCCGAGGTTTGGAACTGGGACAATGCGGCCGCGGCTGGTGGCATCTGTGCCAGCGCCCGTGACTGGGCCAAGTGGATGGCCTTGCGTCTGAACAACGGGGCACTACCCGATGGGACCCGTCTGTTCTCCGAGGCGGTGGCCAAGGAGATGTACAAGCCGAACATCATCGTCTCGTCCTCGGAAGGTCCGACGGCAGCCCTGCCGAACCGTTCGATTGCCAATACCTATGCACTGGGCTTGCAGGTGCAGGATTATCGCGGTGAGCGTATTGCCACCCATGGCGGTGGATCGCCGGGCGGTATCTCCTCGACCGTTCTGCTGACAGCGCGCAAGATCGGCATTTCGATCTTTACCAATGCCGAGGAAAGCTTCCTGTTGCGGGCGCTTCGTTCGGGTCTGACCGATCTGGCGATGGGCAAGGTGGATGTGGACTGGATCGCCGATTCCAAACGTATCGAGGCCGAGGGGATCGAGAAGTCGCTGAAGGCCGCGGCCGAGATCGATGCCAAACAGGCCGCGGGGGCGCGTCCGCCGCTTCATCTGGTGGCCTATGAAGGCACATGGCGTGACCCGTGGTATGGCGACATCATCATCCGCGAGCAGGACTATGGCCGTGGCCAGCACCACCGGCCCGGTCTGTGGGTGACCTTTACCCATAATCCCGCGCTGAAAGGGTGGTTGGAGCCATATGACGGCAATACCTTCCGCACCCGCTTTACCGACAAGCGCGAGGAAGATGCGTTCTTCATCTTCGAGGTCGAAAACGGTCTGGCTGTCCGTGCGACCCTCAAGGGTGTGTCGCCCGATATCGACTTCTCGTATGACTATCAGAACCTGCGTCTGACCAAGGTCCCGCGCAGCCGGTAAAGTAAAAGGGCCGGATCAAATGATCCGGCCCTTTTTTCATTTCGCGTCGCGCTTGCCCGCTTCGAGAATGGGCATGCCGGCCTCGGTGGGGATGTAGATGGTCTGGCGACCTTCCTTGCCCGCAGTTTCCTGAAGCATGTTGATATAGGACCATCGCAGATAGGCCTCGGGACCGCCCAGAGCCTCGGCCATGATGCGGTTGGCCTCGTTGGCACCCTTGGCGCGTTCGATCTCGGCCTGTGCGGTCAGCTTGGCGGAATCAAGGGCGGCTTGGGCTTCCAGCACACGGATGCGGCGGTTCTGCACAGCTTCTTCGTAGGCGGCGCGGCCCTGCATCTGTTTGGAATAGACGTTATAGGTGGGCAGACCCACCAGCACGATCGCCAGAGCAGCCACAGCCGCTACAATCGTCCAGATCGTCGCCTTTACCCCGTATTGGGTCTTGGTCATCCTGCCCTCCCTCTAGAAACAACAAAGCCTTATTCCGGCAAAGAGAAACGGCGAGCAAGCCCTATTCCGGGACCAGCTCCATAACGTCCAGATTGGACTCGTTATGCGGCCACGGCGTGACCAGACGCCAGCGTTGCGGGCCGATACGTTCCAGAACCGCCACCGTATCGCGATCGGGTCGGGCCCCATAGGCCGGTGCGCGACTCTCGTTTGACAGGGCCATAGCGCCCAGCATCACCATGTATTTTGAGTTTTCGGGGTAGAGCAATCCCTGCACCCGTTGCGATCCCGACAGCTTGGTCAGCAGAAGGCCCTGATCGGTGCGCTCGACGCGGCAACGGAACCAGCCATAAACGACATAGCCCAAGCCGTCATACTCGGCCTGACTGCCCAGTTTTACTGTGCGGCAGCGATAGTGGCCGCTGGGCATGGAGGGATCGGGCTGACCGGCGTCAGGATCAACCAGAGCGCCCAGAGCGTCGAGATTACCGCTGCCGCCCAGTCTGCGGGCCTGTTCCAACGCCACCTTCCACGCCGCGTCGCGACGATTCAGACGATCACGATCAAAGCTAGAAATCACGCCGCGCCAGTCGACCAGGACCGTGCCCACAGGCGGGGGCGGCGGAGGCGGCGGCGCAATGACATCGACGGTACCCGAACCGCTATTTACCGACGCGCACCCTGCCAGTACCGACAGGACCATGCCCGTCATGACTGTGGTACCCATCCATTTACGCGGTCTCGGACGCCAACAAGCCACGCGGCTCTCCATGTTTCAGGCACATACCCCACCCTACCCTATTCGACGGCCTTAGGGTCGGTGCGTCAAGGGCGACGAGGGCGGTATCTGTCCTGTTTGCAGGACAGCGGGGATGGATAAGGCTTATTTGCCGCCTGGAGGTGGTCTGTACGCAATGCGTGAGACGGATAAAGCTGTCGCAAGCCATGACATTGTCTCTGTCATCATGGGCCGTCCTGGCTTTGAAACGAAAGCTTCAGTTACCCCTAAGGCAAGCAAAAACCCGCAGTATTCGCATACTGCGGGTTCTCGGCGTCTTTAAACTTCGCGGGGATTAGTCCTCGGAAGTGGTTTCTTCGACCTTGCGGCGGGGCGCGCGACGGCGCGGGGCCGGAGCCGCTTCGGCGGCATCGTCCAGCGCCACCGGACGGGTCACAAAGCCCGGCAGGCTGGCGGCGTCGCGCGAGGTTTCCTCGCCCGTTTCGGCAACCGGCTCTGGGTTGCGCGGTGCCGATTCGCTGCGCGGACGGCGGCCACGCGGGGCGCGCGGTGCCGGTTCGGCCTGTTCGATTTCGACGGCAGCAACCGACGGCTGTACCGTTTCAACGGCCTCGGCAACATCGGCAGGCCGATCATTCTGGCCTTCGCCGTTCGTAGCTTCGCCCGTGTTTTCAAAACGACGATTACGATCGTCGCGACGACGCTCCCAACGCTCGCGGCGGCTTTCACGACGACCGCCTTCGCGGCTTTCATAGTCAGCTTCCGACTCGCCGCGTTCGGCGCGCTCGGCACGTTCGCGTTCACGCTGGGCGTCGCGCTCGGCGCGCTCGGCCTGACGGCGGGCCTCATCCTCGGCGCGGCGCTCCTCGGCTTGCTGTGCGGCAATGATGGCGGCCGCCTGTGCGCCGGATTCATCTTCGAAATCGATGTCGAAGCCTTGGCCAGCCTGTTCGCGCTGGGCGATCTCGCTCACCGAACGCAGGGGCTGCAGGGCGCGCAGGACACGGAAATAGTGTTCGGCGTGCTGGGTATAGTTTTCGGCCAGAACGCGGTCACCGGCAGCGGCAGCATCGCGCGCCAGCTGCATATAGCGTTCATAGACCGTCTGGGCATTGCCGCGAACCTTGATGTTCTCGGGGCCTTGCGAGTCCCACGAACGGTTCGGGTTGGTTGCATTGGCGTTGTTGCCACCGCTCGGCTTGCGATTGCGGCCGCGCTGACGCTTCATGCCCTTGAAATCTCTCATCGAGGTTACCGTGCTGGTGTGGGTCTGGCTGTCGTTTGACAGTCTGGGCCCAAGTCCTGGTTCCGCGCTTTCGGGGCCAATCCCCGTTGCGATCTGTTCGGAAAAAACGAGTGTCGCCCTGTGGTCCGCCGCGCCCTTGCAGGCCCGACCGTCACATGCCCCGGACACGCTGATGAAAGCTATAAGCAGCCGCATCCGCTGTGTTTGGGTGGAGACAAGGTGGACTTAGCGCGTGATTAAGCCTTTTGCCAAGACCTATAATGCAAAAAGCGGCGACAGGATCATGTACCTGCCGCCGCCTTTACTGTTCGGGGCGTGTCCGAGCCTAGGCCTTGGGGCGCGGCGTGGTGTGCGGGTCTGGACCATTGGTGACCACGCGGTCACGCTGTCCCAGATCCTTGACCACCTTCACATCGGCAAAACCTTCGGCCTCGAACAGGGCCTTGACCTGCGGTCCCTGATCCCAGCCGATCTCGACGGCAAAAATACCCTCGGGGCGCAACAGGCGCTTAATCTCGGGGGCCAGAATACGGTACGGTTCCAGACCGTCCGGACCGCCATCAAGGGCCAGATGCGGATCATGCTCGCGCACTTCCGGATCAAGTCCGGCGATATCGCCTGTCGGAATATAGGGCGGGTTGGACACCACCAGATCATAGCAGTGATCGGCCAGACCCTTTGCCCAGTCGCCATGCGCGAAGGTGCAGCGGTTCGACAGGTCCAAAGTGGCGGCGTTCTCGCGGGCGACCTCGAGGGCCGCAGTAGAGATATCGACACCCACACCGTGTGCGCGGGCGCGTTCGGCCAGTGTCGCCAGCAGGATCGCACCCGAGCCGGTACCCAGATCGGCCATCTCGAAGGCCTGATCTTCGGTAAAGGCCAAGGTGGCAATATCGACGATCACCTCGGTATCGGCGCGCGGGCTGAGGACGTCGGGGGTGACGTTCAACATGATCTTCCAGAAACCCTTCTTACCGAGGATTTTGGATACCGGCTCGCGGGCCAGACGGCGTGCGACCATGCCCTCCATCCCGGCCAGTTGTTCGGAGGTGACGGCGCGATAGGGATCAGTCAGGATATCGACACGCCCCGCCCCTGTCGCCGCTTCCAAAAGAATGCGTGCGTCGATGGAAGGGCTGTCGAAACCGGCAGCCTTGAAACGGGCCATCGCATCCTTCCACAAGGTCAGGAGGGTTGCACCGGATGCAGGAGTGTTAGAGGTCGCGTTCATGCGGATTGATTGGGGACTCATGTCAAAAAATTCAAGACGGAACAGGTCACAGGCAGGATCGTTCTGAACCGCCATGGGCAGAAATAAATCTACCGCCAAACGGTCGACCGCTTCGCGCACGTTTTTGAACCCGGTTTCGGCACTGCTGGCACCGCGTTCGTCTAAAGGGCGCACGCCGGTCTGGATGCGCTATCTGGCCGCCGCAGGGGGCGGTCTTGCCGCCGGGGCCACCGCGGCGCATCTGCTCTATACGCAGGGTCACAAGATCGGTCTGGACCTGCGCCATTATCGCCCCGATGCGGTGGCCGATGACGAAAGCCCGGAAAGCTATGACCGCGCCGAGCCCGGTCGCGGACGTCTGGCCACCTCTCCGCTGCAAATTCCACTCAAGGGGTGGATCGATATTTTGTGGCGTACCGGCGTCGGCTTTTTTGGCGACCGCGTTTCGTTTGTGGCGGGCGGCATTACCTTTTTCATGCTGCTGGCCTTGTTTCCGGCCATCGGTGCCTTTGTCACCATCTATGGTCTGTTCGCCGATCCGGCAGACGCATGGGGACGGCTGGACTTCATCTATGAACTGCTGCCCGCCAATGTGGCCGAATTTCTGGGCAATGAAATGGCGCGGCTGGCCAGCGGCTCGACCGGCCAGCTGACCTTTACCCTGATCTGGACACTGCTCTTGTCGTTATGGGCGGCCAATGGCGGGGTGAAGACCCTGTTTTACGGGCTGAACCTTGCCTATCACGAGGTCGAAAAGCGCCACATCGTCAAATACAATCTGCTGTGCATGGCCTGTACGATTTCGGCTCTGCTGGCGGTGATGTTGGTCTCATTGCTGGTGGTGGGTGTGCCGGTGGTGATTGCCCTGTTCGGTTTGCAGGAAGAATGGGCGTTTTTGTCGCCCCTGCGCTGGCCGATCGTGTTTGTGCTGTATGTAGGGTTTCTCAATCTGGTCTATCGCATCGGTCCCAGCCGGACCTCGCCGCGCTGGCGCTGGCTGACGCCGGGGGCGACGGTCGCGGCCATATTGGGACTGTTGGTGTCCTTGCTGTTCAGCTGGTTCTTGACCAATTTTGTCCGCACGGACTCCTATGGGCCGTTGTCGGCGGCAATGGGTTTTCTATTGTGGACGTGGATTTCGCTACAGGTCATGCTGATAGGTGCGCGTCTGAATGCCGAGATCGAACACCAGACCGCCATGGACACCACGGTGGGTCCCGACAAGCCGATCGGCGAACGCGGGGCCATTATGGCCGACAGCGTCGGCGCACGGCGCGGCAACCCTGCCGCACTGGCCTTTACGCTGAAATATGCCGAGAGCATCGGATCGAAAGTGATCCGCCGCAGAAGAAGGCGGGCTTAGCCGAACTCTGCCTCGAGATCGGCAAGGCGGGCGGCCTGATCTTCGGCGATCAGGGCGTTCAGCATCGGGTCGAGGTCGCCTTCGAGGATTTGCGGCAGCGAGTGCAGGGTCAGGCCGATGCGGTGGTCGGTCACGCGGCCCTGCGGGAAGTTGTAGGTACGGATGCGCTCCGAACGATCGCCCGATCCGACCTGTGACTTGCGGGCATCGGAGCGGGCCAGATCCTTGGCCTGACGTTGCATGTCGTAAAGGCGCACGCGCAGGTTCTTCATCGCCTTGTCGCGGTTCACATGCTGCGATTTTTCGGACGAGGTGGCGACAATACCGGTCGGCAAGTGGGTGATACGCACCGCCGAGTCGGTCTTGTTGACGTGCTGGCCACCCGCACCGGACGAGCGGTAGGTATCGATGCGGATATCCTTGTCGAGGATCTCGATCTCTACATCCTCGACCTCGGGCAGAACCGCGACGGTGGCCGCCGAGGTATGGATGCGGCCACCGGCCTCGGTGGTCGGGACGCGCTGGACGCGGTGAACGCCGGATTCAAATTTCAAGCGCCCGAACACGCCGTCGCCGGTAATGGTGGCAATGATTTCCTTATAGCCGCCCGCCTCGCCTTCGGTCGCGCTGTCGATCTCGACGCGCCAGCCGATATTGGAGGCATAGCGGGAATACATGCGGAACAGGTCGCCTGCGAACAGAGCCGCCTCGTCGCCGCCCGTACCGGCGCGCACTTCCAGAACCGCAGAGGCTTTTTCATCCGCATCGCGCGGGGCCAACAGCAGCGCGACCTCACGCTCCAGTTCCGGCAGGCGCTCTTTCAGAGAAGCTATTTCCTCGGCGGCCATGTCGGCCATGTCGGGATCGGAGGCCATAGCCTCCAAGTCCACCATCTCCTGACGGGCCTTTGCCAACGTGGTGACGGCGTCGGCGACCGGCTTGAGCTCGGCATGTTCTTTGGACAGGCGCACGATCTCGGCCCCGTCTGTGGCCGCGCCCATACGCGCTTCCACCTGATGGAAACGGTCGAGAACCTGATCGAGACGGGCCTGGGGTAGACGCAAGGGATGCTCCTAGATTGAAGCGGCCTGAATACGCTGACGCCCTGCCCCAAGTCTATGCCGGATCATGTATTCGGATGCATGATTACGGCCCTTGTCGGCTCATCACGCCCTCATGGACAGATTGTGATGAGCTGTCACAACCGCGTCAAAGGCGTTTTCACAGCCCGCTCAACTCCCTAGCTTTAGCGGTGCCGGATGCGGTTGGCCTCTTCTCCCGAGGGCTTGGCAACGCCCCGTGACCGGCATTGCGTAACAGGGGATTGGGCTGAATGACCAACACCAAAGACCGTCCGGGCCTTCGGGCCGATCCGGGCGTCGAGCGGCTTTGTGCCCTCTATGACGCCCATCTGGATACCCATGAGCCGCTGTCATCTGCGGCCGATGCCGAGCTTCGGGCGCTGGCGCGTATTTTTGATCTGGCCTCTGACGGGCCGTCACAAAGCCTGTGGCCCAAGCTTCGCAGCCTGTTGCTGAAACAAGCACCCAGTTCTTCTGCCTTGTCCGGCAACGCTATTTTGAACGAAACTTTCGAGGAGGCTGATATGACACGCGAGGCCCTGAATGTACTGCTGGTCGAAGACGATGCAGAAACGGCGGCAACGTTGACCGAAATGCTGGACGAGGCCGGGCATCGCGTGATCGGTCCCTTCCACAGTGCCGAGGCCGCGCAGGCCGCCACCGCCCTGCATTCCATCGATCTGGCCCTGCTGGACATCAATCTTTCAGGTCAGGCAACCGGAATTGATCTGGCGCGTAGCCTGAAGAACAGTTGGGGGGTACCGGTCATCTTTCTGTCGGGTGATGTTACCCAAGCGGCCCTTCATGCGGACATGGCGGCCGCTATGATTATCAAGCCCTATTCAACCGCCGATGTCCTGAACGCTATTCATCGTCTCGAGATTGCGAACTGAACTTCGGCACCGTTAGTAACGTTGTTCCAGAACGGACATTTCTGCCTTGTCCGTGCGTTGGGTGTAGATGAGCTAGGGATTGCCGATTGGATACCTTTTTGTTGTTTCTTCTGGTCGGCTTTCTGGCACAGGCCGTCGACGGGGCCGTGGGCATGGCCTATGGGGTGATCTCGACGTCGGTTCTTCTGGCACTGGGTGTTCCGCCGGCCACAGCATCGGCCAGCACCCATGCTGCGGAAGTGTTCACCACCGCAGCCTCGGCCTCCAGTCACGTCGTGCACAAGAACATCGAATGGCGTCTTTTTGTCCCGCTGGCGATCGCCGGTGTGATCGGGGGCGGTCTGGGTGCCTATGTGCTGACGGGTATCGATCCTGCGATCATCAAGCCGTTTATTGTGGGCTATCTGGCCCTGATCGGTCTGTGGATTCTGTGGCGAGCGGGCCATGACATCAAACCGCGCAAACTGCCGCGCTGGGTGGCTGCACCCTTTGGACTGATTGGCGGTTTTCTGGATGCCATCGGCGGCGGTGGTTGGGGACCTACTGTCACCTCGTCGATGATCGGTTCCGGTCAAGACCCGCGCAAGGCTATCGGCACAGTCAATACGGCCGAGTTTTTTCTGACCATGGCCGTGTCGGCTACCTTTGTCTGGGCCCTGGTCAGCGGCCACTGGGAAGAGGCTGACGGACTGAAGAACCACGCCTCTGCCGTGGCCGGCCTGGTTGTTGGCGGTTTGATTGCGGCACCGTTTGCGGGCCTGATCGTCAAGAAGGTTCCGCGCAAACTCCTGACCTATGCGGTCGGTATCCTGCTGGTGGGACTGGCCATTTTTCAGGGCGTGAACCTGATCCTGAAATAGAAAAAGGGAGCCTTCAGGCTCCCTTTGATTTGGCCTATTTCGGATAGGTGTCTTTAAAGCTGTCGCGGGCTTCCATGGCGGTCTGGAAGGCCACCAGTTTAGGGCGACCGGTTTTCCAGTCATAGTCAGGGTGGCGGAAACCGATCCATGTCACGGCGATGGCGGCCGTGATCGAACCCAGGTCGATGCGGTCTGCCGACAGGTCTTCGGCTTCGAGGGCATCAAGGGCGCGGCCCATATTGTTGGTCCAGCGCTCGATCCACATGGCAGAGCGCTCATGTTCGGGACGGCGTTTTTCCAGCACCAGTTTGACGCCCATTTCCAGTGCCTGATTGCCGAGCGTTTCCAGACGTTTCACGCGCAGCCAGTTGGCATCGTCCTGTGGCAAAAGGCGATCACCGCCCCCCAGACGATCCAGATAGTCGCAGATGACCGGACTGTCGTTCAGAGGCTGGCCGTCTTCGGCGATCAGGGTCGGCACCTGCACCACCGGATTGGTATCCAGCAGTTCGGGCGCATTGGCGTAGGGATCGACGACGATCTCTTCGATACGATCCGACAGGCCTTTTTCGCGGGCCACAATACGCACCTTGCGGGCGAACGGCGACGGCGTGGTGATATAGAGCTTCATACGATTTCCCCTGCCCTTTTAATGCGTTTTACTCGGCAGCCTTGCGGGCAGCATCCAGTTCGGCAGCCTTTTGTTCGACCATTTCAACAATGTGGTCGATCATACCGTCATTGGCCTGTTTGTGAGCGATCTTGCCGTTCAGATAGACCATGCCCGAGCCCGCACCACCGCCGGTAAAACCGACATCTGTATAGAGGGCCTCGCCCGGTCCATTGACCACACAGCCGATCACCGACAGCGACATGGCCGTCGAGATATGGGCCAGTTTTTCTTCAAGGATGGCTACCGTCTCGATGACGTTGAACCCCTGACGGGCACAACTTGGGCAGGCAATAATGTTGACGCCACGATGGCGCAGGCCCAGCGATTTGAGGATATCGAAGCCGACCTTGATTTCCTCGACCGGATCAGCGGCCAGCGAAACGCGGATCGTGTCACCGATACCCGACCACAGCATATTACCCATGCCGATGGCCGATTTGATGGTGCCGGTGCGAAGCGGGCCCGCCTCGGTCACACCAAGGTGCAGCGGGCAGTCGATGGCCTCGGCCAGTTGCTGATAGGCGGCGACCGTCAGGAAGGGGTCGGATGCCTTGACCGAGATTTTGAATTCGTGAAAGTCGTTGTCCTGAAGGATGCGGGCGTGGTTCAGCGCGCTTTCCACCATCGCATCGGGGCAAGGCTCGCCGTATTTTTCCAGCAGCTCCTTTTCCAGCGACCCGGCATTGACGCCGATCCGTATGGAACAGCCATTATCGCGGGCCGCCTTGATGACTTCCTTCACGCGATCGGAAGAGCCAATATTGCCGGGGTTGATGCGCAGACAGGCGGCACCCGCCTCGGCGGCTTCGATACCGCGTTTATAGTGGAAATGGATATCAGCCACGAGCGGCACCTTGGCCGCCTTGGCAATGGTCTTGAACGCCTCGGTGGATTCCACATCAGGGCACGAGACACGCACAATGTCGGCCCCCGCCTCTTCCAACTGCCGGATCTGGTTGATCGTGGCATTGGCATCCGTGGTCGGAGTATTGGTCATCGACTGGACGCTGATCGGGGCATCGCCACCGACAAGCACATTGCCGACACGGATCTGGCGGCTCTTGCGGCGCTCGATATGGCGCCACGGACGGACGAGGGTATGGTCTGACATGACAGCCGTTACATAGGACGGGGCGTACCCGATGGCCACGCCCCCAAGGACAAAGTTTATGTGTCGGCCCCTATTGGGGCACAACGGGGGCAGGTGTGGCGACAGGTGCCGCAGGCGGTGTAGAGCGGGCCAGATCGGCAGCGGCCTGTTCAGCAAGGGCGTTGCGGGCGCGCACCTCGGCTTCGGCCGCCGCCGCAGCACGGCTTTCGGCCTGACGGGCCAAGGCTTCGGCCTGTGAATTCAGGCGGGCCAGTGGTGTCTGGGGTGCTGCCAGCGGGGCCGCCAGCTCTCCATTCATATAAACGGCAACGACGCTCGGATCAGACACATCGACAATGGCCTGCACATTGAGTGGTGCCCGCCAGCTGTCGCCTGCGGCCAGTTGGCGCGCGAACAGGACACGGCCGTCACCCTGACGCACCACAAGGGTGACGGGCTTGATCGCCTGCAAGGTCGTGATGGAATTATTGGCCGGAGCGCCGTACAGCGCCCCGCGCGGATTAAAGGCCGCCTGAACAGGCGGGGCCGGTGCCGTGGCGACGGCCGCTGCGTCGGGGTCATCCCCCAGGATCAAGGCTTCGATACCCGGTGTCAGATAAAGAGGCGGGATGGTCTGGTCCGGCGGCGCGGCCTGTGGTCCCCCCAGAACCAGTGTGCTCTGCGGTACCTGATCGGCGTCCTTGGCCCAGACCGCCGGTATTTCCGTGAGATCGGAGGGATGCGGCGGTTCGATACGGTTCAGGCGCTGGAAGATATTCCAGCACAGGAAGGCCAGTCCGATGGCCGCGATCACCCCAAGAATGGCGGGCGAGCGGCGGCGCATCTGCTGGAAGGCTGCGCCGGTCGGGGCCTGTAGCGTGGCCCCCGCTTCGGGGAATTCGGCCTTGTATTGTTCGACCGCTTCCAGCTCGTCTAGACCCAGAACCTGTGCGTAGATACGCACATAGCCCATGGTGAAAATACGCGACGGCAGCAGCGACTGGTCGCCCTGTTCGATGGCCTTGAGGAAGCGGGTATTGACGCGCGTCTTGGTGGACAGTTCGGCAAAGGACATACCCGACGCCATACGCGCCGCGCGCAAACGACCGCCCAGCGTGGTGGCATCGACCGTCTCGTCAGCTTCTACAGACACGACATTCTCGCCGTCCGGCACGGCGTGTGCGGTTTCGGCGGTGTCGTGTTCTGCGGGCTGGCTGTCGCTGTCTGGCGACACGGGCCGATCCTGATCCATCAGTCGGGGTATCCATTGCCTTTATCGGCAGGTCTTTGTCTTCCCCGCTTAAACGAGGCGGCGGTCCGGTTCAACTTATGCTCCGGTCTAGACCGCAAGGTTCAGTTTGCGGGCCAGAGATTCCAGCTCTCCGCGCACACTGCTGGCCGAAGAGGCCAGCAGTGGCTCCATGCCGCGACGGGCCGCCTTGAGGTCGGCAGACAGGATCATCCGCTTGACCGGACCGACACCGCCCGCAGGAGCCGACAGACGGTCATAGCCCAGTGCGATCAGGGCAAAGGCCTCAAGCGGCTTACCGGCCAGTTCCCCGCACACAGACACCGGCGTGTTGGTGTCGGTGCATTTCTGACGGATTTCCTGAAGCGCCCGCAGCGCCGGTGGCGACAGCGGATCATAGCGGTCGGCCACACGCGGATTGGTGCGGTCGGCAGCAAACATATACTGCATCAGGTCATTGGTGCCGATGGAGACAAAATCTGTCAGCGGCAACAGGGCATCAAGGTGCCACAACAGGCTGGGGCATTCGATCATGGCCCCGACGCGGGTGGTGCGTGGCAGGGTGCGGCCACGACGGCGCGCCCACTCCATCTCGCGGTCCACCATTTCGCGCGCACGGCGGAACTCTTCGACCGTGGCGATCATCGGGAACATGACGCGCAGCTCGCGACCCGCCGCAGCCGACAACAGGGCCCGAAGCTGCATCCGCAACAGAGCCGGACGGTCCAGACCCAGGCGGATGGCACGGCGGCCCATGGCCGGGTTTTCTTCGCGTTCCGGTTCCAGATAGGGCAGGATTTTATCACCGCCGATATCCAGCGTGCGGAAGGTCACAGGGCGATTGCCCGCCGCATCCAGAACAAGCTTGTAGAGGGCCGTCTGGGCTGTCAGCTTGGGCAGTTCGTCGGCGACCATGAACTGAAACTCGGTGCGGAACAGGCCGATGCCCTCGGCCCCTGTCATGTCCAGATTTTCCAGATCGACCGCCAGACCGGCATTGGTCAGCAGCGTGATGCGGGTGCCATCCAGAGTGACCGCCGGAGTATCCCGCAACTGGTCGAACTCGGCGCGGCGTTGTTCGCGCACCTCCATCCGGCTTTGGACCGCCACCAGCATGTCCTGACGCGGACGCAGGAAGGCTTCGCCCGTTTCGCCATCGACAATGACCGGATCGCCTTCGGACAAGCGGTCACGCAGACCCGTCAGACGTCCGACACAGGGGATTTGCAACGCCCGCGCCACAATGGCGGCGTGACCGGCGGGCGAGCCTTCTTCAAGCAGCAAGCCTTTCAGCTTGGAGCGCGGATATTCCAGCAGGTCGGCAGGGCCGAGATTACGCGCCACCAGAATGGCATCATCAGGCAGTTGCCGCTCGCCGGGATTATCGCCCATCAGCACGCGCAACAGGCGGTTGGCCAGATCCTCGAAATCGTGAAGACGCTCGCGGATATAGGGGTCGCGGGCACTGGCAAAACGGGCGCGGTGTTCGTTACGCACACGATCCACGGCGGCTTCGGCTGTCAGGCCCGAGCGCACCGCCTCTTCGAGCGAGCGGTTCCAGCCCCGGTCGTCGGCGAACATGCGATAGGTTTCCAGCACCTCGTAAGGGGTGCCGCCCAGCTTGGCCTGACCACCTTCGAGCAAGGCGTCAATACTGGATTTCAGTGCCGACAGACCGTCCTGAAGACGGCGTTCCTCGATGACCGGATCATCGGCCAGCAGTTTTTCGGGCGGGACAGGAGTTTCGTGCAGAACCGCCCGGCCCACAGCCAGACCTTCGGAAAATTTCTGGCCGGACAGGCGTTCGGGCCGGTGCGGAGACAGCTCGACATCGCGCAGTTCGGCATCGGCCAGAAGACCGCCAGAGGCCACCGTTTCCGACAGCACCATGGCGATGTTCTGGATGTCTTCCAGTTCGTCCTCGTCATAGATGCGGGCGGCGCGGTTCTGGACGACCAGCACACCGATAGCTCGGCCACCGCGCAACAGAGGGGCCCCCAGGAAGGCATTGAACGGATCTTCGCCCGTTTCCGGACGATAGGAGAAGTTCGGGTGTTCCTGCGCATTCGACAGGCTGATCGGCTGGGCGAGGCGCGCGACCTCGCCGACCAGACCCTCGCCGGGGCGCAGGCGCGTATTGTGAACGGCTTCGGGGTTCAGACCCTCGGTGGCGAACAGTTCAAGCTCGCCCGAAGCCCGTCGCAGATAGATGGAGCAGACCTCGGCCACCATGGAGCGGGCGATAATGCCCACCACCATATCCAGCCTTTGCTGGGCACCGGCCACGGCAACGCCGCCTGCCCCGTAACCGCCGGCCAAGGCCTCGCGGATTTGGCGCAGCAGGTTCCGTGGACCCCGTGTCGTCAATCCCGCATTCTTGACCATGACAGCTCCCGTTCTGCTGACTGGTGTCCAGTGTGCCAGCAAGCGGCACCGCTGTCTCTATCTGTGATGACCCTGATGACCTTTAAAGTGTGTCCAAACCATAGGCCGCATGCAGGGCGCGCACAGCCAGTTCGGCATAGGCCGATTCAATCAGAACACTGATCTTGATTTCCGAGGTCGAGATGGCCTGGAACTTGATGCCTTTGTCCGCCAAGGCGCGGAACATCATCTGGGCCACACCGGCGTGCGAGCGCATACCGACACCGATGACCGAGACCTTGGCCACATCGTCATCGACGCGGATTTCTTCAAAGCCGATTTCCGATTTCAGAGACTGCATCAGTTCCGATGCACGGGCGGCGTCGCGGCGCCCCGTGGTGAAGGTCAGGTTGACCGCGCCCTCGGTACGCGCCTGTGACTGGACGATCATGTCCACGTTCACATTGGCCTCGGCCAGGCGGGTGAAGACGTCAGCCGGAGCGTCGGTACGGTCCGAGAGGCCCAGCAGGGTGATCCGGGCTTCGTCCCGGCTCATCGTCACGCCGGAAACGATGCGCTTTTCCACGATTTCATCCTCGTCGCAAATCAGGGTGCCGGCATCTTCCGGCAGTTTTCCGTTTTCATCAGGCTCGATAAAGCTGGACAGAACCCGCACAGGCACGCGCTTGTGCATGGCCAGTTCGACCGAGCGGGTTTGCAGAACCTTGGCCCCCAAGGACGCCATTTCGAGCATTTCTTCATAGGAGACGCGGGCCAGACGGCGGGCGCGGCTCTCGATACGCGGATCGGTCGTATAGACCCCGTCCACATCGGTATAGATGTCGCAAGGCGCGTTCAGCGCCGCCGCCACGGCCACAGCCGAGGTGTCGGAACCCCCACGGCCCAAGGTGGTGATACGGCCCGAACGCGAAACGCCCTGGAAGCCCGGAATGATAGCGATTTCACCGGCATCCATAGACGCGCCCAGCACTTCGCCGGGCACATCCTCGATGCGCGCACGACCATGGGCCTCGTCGGTGATGATGGGGATTTGCCAGCCCATCCAGCTACGCGCTTTCAGGCCCATATTGCGAAGGGTCAGGGCCAGAAGGCCCGATGTGACCTGCTCGCCGGACGCCACGACCACATCGTATTCGTCATCCGACATCGCGCCTTGCGGATACAGACCGGCTGCGGGTGCACCCGCGCCATCGGTCCATGCCACCAGCTCATTGGTTTTGCCCGCCATGGCCGATACGACCACAGCGACCTTTTTACCTTTAGCCGCCTCGGCGGCGACAATGCGCGCCGCACGGCGAATTCGCTCCAGATCAGCCATCGAAGTTCCACCGAACTTCATGACCAGACGGCTGCGATCCGTCTCTTGGCTTGCGCCTGTCATCCTTATCCCCGGTTACCGGCGCCCCGATCAGGGGCGTCTTGTCACTTGCGTCGGGATGAAAGGCAGTCCATCCCTTGGCTCATGTCCGCTTCTAACGACAGCAGCCCCCAGCGCATACCCCAAACCGTGACCAGTTTTTCCGAAAATTCACCTGAAACAGCATCAGAACGTGCCGAGGGGCCCAGTATTGACCCCGCCGATGTGGCACGTTTTTCCGCTCAGGCTGCGGAATGGTGGGACCCGAAAGGACCGTTTGCGCCGCTGCACCGGTTCAATCCGGCCCGTTTGCGCTTTGTGCGCGACCGCGTGGCGGAGCATTACGGCCTCAACCCCAATACTCGCGCGCCGTTTGCCGGTCTGTCTCTGATCGATATCGGGTGCGGCGGTGGCCTACTGGCTGAGCCGATGCGGCGCATGGGGTTTGAGGTGACCGCGCTGGACGCCTCGTCGGAAAATATCGGCACCGCCCGCGCCCATGCTGCGCAGGTCGGTCTGGATATCCGCTATAAGGCCTCTACGGTCGAACAACTGGTCGAGGCAGGCGAAGGTCCGTTCGATGTGGTTCTGACCATGGAGGTCATCGAACACGTCGCCGATCCGGAAGGCTTTGTGCGGAGCTGTTCCAAGCTGGTAAAGCCCGGCGGCATCATGATCGTGGCCACGCTGAACCGCACCCTCAAGGGTCTGTTGCTGGGCAAGTTTGCCGCCGAATATGTGCTGCGCTGGGTACCCGCAGGGACGCACAACTGGAAGCAATTCCTCAAGCCCGACGAAATCCGCGACATGCTCAAGGACGAGCCGCTGACCGTTACCGGCCCGTTTGGCCTTAGCTACAATCCGCTCAAGGATAAGTGGAGCGAGGGCGATGCCGACATCAACTATATGATGGTGGCGGTGAAGAAGGCCTGATCGCCTTCACACCTAATGCTGGGTCACGCGCAGCATGGACAGGTCGTAGCCCAGTTCGCCCGTGCGGCTCCACAAGCGTTCGCGCAGCTCCGGTGACGGATTGGCTTCACGGCTGAGAAGCCACAGATAGCGACCGGAGCCTTCGCCGACGATCGCCCAGCTATAGTCGTCGGCATGATCGAGCACCCAGTAATTGCCGACATAGAAGGGGCCGAAGAAGGATACCTTCAGCTTGGCATTCCCGCTGTCGGGCACCACCTTGGCACGGGCTTCGGCCTGTTTGACAGGTCCGTTTACCGCGCCTTCGTGGCAGGTGTTGACGACGCGGATCAGGCCGTCATCGCGCAGACTGTAATCGGCAGTGACCGCCTCGCAGTCCTTCTGGAAGCTCTGCTCATAGCGGGCCAGTTCATACCAGCGCCCCAGATACCGATCGAGCTCTACGGTCTTGGTCGGTTCGGGCACACGGGCATTACCGGAAGGACCTTGTCGCAGGGTGGTGCAAGCCCCCAAGGCCACCAGAGCGCCCAGTGCAGCGCCGGTCAAAAGAAGGGCGGGGAGTCGGTTTTTATGATGGCTCATACATGTAAAACCGCCTGCCACAGCAGGCGGTTCCCGAAAACTCAAACCAGGGCACGTTCCATATAGCGGGCATCGTCGCCATAGCTGGCCAGTTTGGCCGCGATACCTTCGGGTGTCTGCACTTCAAAACCGTTGCGATTCCAGAAGCCCGTGGCGTTGTTGACGGCCACCAGAGACACGCGCGGCCAGCCGTCTGCCTTGACCTGTTCGGCCAGTTTTTCGATCACGGTGCGGGTATAACCACCGCCGCGCACGTCGGGATCAATGGCCAGATCGTGCAGATAATAGCTGTCGGCATCTGCAGGGATGGCGTCGATCAGCACATTCAGCGCCGGAGCCATGTTCCGCATCCACGGATAGGCCACCAGATAGCCCTTTACCGCGTTCTGGTCATCGGCCAGCACAAAGCAACCCTTCGGGTTCAGGTCCAGACGATTGGCAAAACAGGCGCGTTCTTCGGGATGGTCGGGGAAGGATTTCTGGGCCACCAGCACTACACCGTCCAGATCGGCCTCGGTCATCGGGCGCCAGTTGAGCGCGGGCATCGGCTGTTCAGCTCGGTTTTGTTGAAGGTCCATTCCATACTCCGGTTCTCGTCGTCATCTGCACCCTCGATGCGGGCCAGAAGTTGGTCTCCACGACGCTGATAAATGATCCGGTGAGGGAAATCGTTCTCTGGATTAGAAAAAACAATGCCTTGGGCATCATGTCGCAGAAGCCGGAACACGGTCGGCGGGGCACCGGAAGGCTGGGCAACATAGGCGAGAGTACCATCGGCCTGAGGTCGGATATGGGAAAACTCGAAGCCGCTGCGGCCATTACGGCTGGTCAGGGTGTGACCGACCATCAGGCCGTCGCGCGGGCCGCTCCAGACTTCGGAAGCTTCGCGCCCGCCCGAACAATCCAGCCAATGTCCGGCCATCCATGACAGGTCGGGAACCTCGGCGGGTGGCGGGGCGACCAGCAGGGAAAGGGTTGCCATCAAAGGAAGCATTACAGTTACGCCTCTCGTCGTTCAGTTGGCCTTTTTGGGATCGGGCGGCAGGTCCGGCAGCGGCACACAGGGGACGCCGTCGTCTTTCAGTTTCTTGATATCGGCAGGTGTGGCCTCGCCATAGATTTCGCGTTTCTCGCTGCGGCCTTCATGGATGTCGCGGGCCTCGCGGGCGAAGGTGTCGCCGACATAGTCGAAATTATCCTCGACATGGGCGCGCACCTCGCGGGCAGCCTCCATCATCATGGTCTGCATGGTTTTCAAGGCGTCGGGCTTGGTCGTTGCTGTCTTCTTGGTGCCCGAGACGGCGGGGGCCATAATCTGTTTTCTGACTGCACGGGAGGCACAGAAGGGGCATTCGACCAAGCCGCGTTCGGCCTGATCGTCATAATCGGATGACGAGGCAAACCACGCCTCGAAGCCGTGGTCGTGATCGCAGATGAGGGCGTAGCGGATCATTGCTCAAAAACAAAAACGCGGTCGTGGGTCAGGGCCGGAATAGCACGGCGAGCCGCCTCGACACGTGACAGGTCCAAGGTCGCATGAAGAACGGCGGGTTGGTCATGGTCCAGCTTGGCGATGACCTCGCCCCACGGGGTGATGACCATGGAGCGGCCCCATGTCTTGCGGCCGTCCTCGTGGGTACCGCCTTGGGCGGGGGCGAGTACGAAGCTGCCGGTTTCAATGGCGCGGGCGCGCAGCAGAACTTCCCAATGGGCCTCTCCGGTCGGGCGAGTAAAGGCGGCGGGCACCGTTAAAATAGAGGCTCCGCCCTGTGCCAGTGCGCGGTGCAGATAGGCAAAGCGCACGTCATAGCAGATGGTCAGGCCAAGGCCGCCCCAAGGGGTGTCGGCCACGACGGCTTGCGATCCGGGGCGGATCACTGCGCTTTCGCGCCAGCGTTCGCCTGTATCCAGATCGACATCAAAGACGTTCATCTTGTCATAGCGGGCAACAATCCGGCCTTGCGGGTCGATCAGCAGGCTGCGGTTGGCGGCGCGGTCATCGCCTTCGATGCCGGAGCACACAATCACCGAGCCGATCAGGAGCCAGATGTTCAGCTCCACTGCCAGAGCTTGCAGGCCGATGACGGCTTCATCGGTGGCCTCGTCTGACAGAGCCGCCTCGCGCAAACCTTTGCGCTGTTCGAGGAAGTTGCTGCCTTCGGGGGTCAGGACAAACTCGGCACCTTCAGCGGCGGCCTGACGGATCAGGGGCGCGATATGGGCAAGGCCCGCACGGCTTGTGGCCGGTGTGCAGGTCTGGATCAGGGCCGTTTTGACCATGACGCTCATATCGCGCTCCCTGTTCCTGTCGAGCTTAGGCGGCCAGTAGCGGGTCGAGGCCGCCCTTGGCGTCAAGCGCGTGCATGTCGTCATTACCGCCGATGTGCTGGCCGTTAATGAAGATTTGCGGGAAGGTGGCAGCACCGTTCGAGCGGGCGACCATCTCGGCCTTTTTTTCCGGATCATTCGAGGCGATGATCTCGGTATAGACAGCACCCTTGCGGTCCAGCAGCGACTTGGCACGGATGCAATACGGGCAGCCCGGCTTGGTATAGATAACGACTTCGGCCATGGGATCTCCTTACAGGGGGTATCAACACTTACCCCTATTTAGGCATTTCGCGCGCGCCATGCACCCCCGCAATCACCGCCAGATCAACGGCGCGGGCTCCGGCGTCTAGCAAAGCTTTGGCGCAGGCATTGGCGGTGGCCCCTGTGGTCAGCACATCGTCCACCAGAAGGATGCGGCGGCCCTCGATCTTTTTGGCCCCCGAGGCCGTCACGCGAAATGCGCCGCGCACATTGGTTTTGCGACCGCCAAGGGACTTGCCGCCCTGACTTTGGGTGGCGCGGATGCGTTTGAGGCTGTCGGGCAGATAGGTCAGGCCGCGTTGAGCGGCCAAGGGGCGGGCGATCTCGGCGCTCTGGTTGAAGCGGCGCTGCAAGAGGCGCGAGGGGTGGAGAGGCACCGGCACCACCGCATCGCAGTCGAGGATGAGCGGATCGGCGGCGCGGCTGAGCCAGCGGGCAAACAACTTGGCATGGGCCTGCTGATCGCCGTGTTTGAGGCCAAGGATCAGGCCGCGCGAATGCTCGTCATAGACGCAGGCCGCGCGGGCGCGTGAAAACAGTTGGGGCGTGGTCTGGCAGGGAATACAGCGCCCTCCCCCCGAAGCCAGTTCATATTCGAAGGCCTGACCGCAGCCGTCACAAACGGGGTCTTCCAGAAAAGTGATGCGGTTAAAGGCCGAGGCACTGAGGCCTCCAAGACTGCCCTCGAACCCGTCCAAACTGGCGGGTGGCAGGACAATATCGACCAAGGCCCGACCATAATCGCGCAGGCGAATGGCCCACGGGGCTTTTATTCCCGATCGCAAACGGCCATCTAATCCCGTCATGAGCGCCCCTTCCTCCGGTCCCCCCAATATTTTCGACGCCAGCCGTCGTGTCCATCGTCTTGCCCGCGCGCAGCGCCTGTTCCCGCAGGCAGATTTTCTGCATCGCAGGGCCGCCGAGGATGCCGCCCATACCCTGTCGGCCATCCTGCGCGAGTTTCCGCGCGGCGTCGATCTGTCTCCGCATGGGGGACTGGTGGCGCAGGCGCTACACGGCATGCCAGCGGCAGAACGGATCGGCGCGATTGAATCGATCGGCTCTCTGGATGAGCGGGCGGCACCGGGGGCGGCCCCCTTGCCGGTGGCTGACCAGTCGGCGGACCTGATTATCAACCTGTTTGGTCTGCACTGGGCCAATGACCTGCCGGGCGCGCTGGCGCAGATCAGGCGGGCCTTACGGCCGGACGGGCTGTTTATCGGCAGCCTGTTTGGGGCGGCGACCCTGAAGGAGTTGCGCGGCGTGTTGACCGAGGCGGAGCTGGAGATACGTGGCGGGGCGCAGGCGCGGATATCGCCCTTTGCCGACGGTTTTGACGGGGCGGGTCTGTTGCAACGGGCCGGATTTGCCCTGCCGGTTTCGGATGTGGATCGGGTGACGGTGCGGTATCGCGATCCGTTTTCACTGATGCGCGATCTGCGGGCCATGGGCGAGACCAATGTGCTGGCCGGTCAGATCAAGCCGCTCAGCCGTGATATTCTGGCGCGGGCGGCGGCGCTTTATGTCGAGCGCCATGCCGAGGCCGATGGCCGGATTCCGGCTACATTCGAGATGGTGCATCTGGCGGGCTGGGCCCCGCACGAGAGCCAGCAAAAGCCCGCCAAGCGTGGCTCGGCCAAGATGCGGCTGGCTGATGCGCTGGGTGTGAAGGAAGTGACGGACGAATAGGCGGCAGATCAGCCGCCTTCACCAGAGCCTTCACCGCCTCCCTCTCCGCCATTGCCGCTGAGAGCCGCACTGACGCGCTTCATGACCAGATCCCATTTGGCCATGACGCCGTCACCTGTGGCCGACAAAGCCACCAGAATGACCATGGCGATCAGAGAGGCGATCAGGCCATATTCGATGGCCGTCGCGCCGCTATCGTCATTGGCAAATGCTTTGAGCATCGTGCGCATAGGCCACCCTTTCCGGACAGGCCGGTTTAAATCAAATCCCTGAGCCAGGCGATCAGCGGCTCATCGGCAGGCGGCATGGGATAGTCCCGAAGCTTGTCCGGTTTGACCCACGCCAGTGCCGTATGTTCCTTGGCCACAACCGTGCCCGACCACCTACGGCAAAGGTAGAGTGGCATCAGTAAGTGAAATTTTTCGTAAGCATGACTGGTAAATACGAAGGGGGCGAGGCACGCCTCCTTGACGTCGATACCCAGTTCTTCGTGCAGTTCGCGGATCAGGGCCTGTTCGGGGCGTTCGCCTGCCTCGACCTTACCGCCGGGGAATTCCCACAGGCCCGCCAGTTGCTTACCCTCGGGGCGCTGGGCGATCAGGATGCGGCCATCCGGATCGATCAGGGCCACGGCGACGACGAGGACGGTCGGAACCGCCCCCGCATTTTCGACTTCCGTCACGAGCGCCCCTGTCACGAACGGTAGTCCCCGTTGATCTCGATATAGCGCTTGGTCAGGTCGCAGGTCCAAACCGTGGCCGAGGCGCGGCCCGAAGCGACGTGGACCGTGATGTCGATCTCGTCATTCTTCATATAGGCACTCATCACCTCTTCATTATAGTCGGTGGCCGGTGCGCCATCGACGGCGGCGGTGTGCGGGCCAAAGAAGATGGCCAGACGGTCGCGGTCCACAGCCTCGTCGGTCTTGCCGACGGCCATGACGATACGACCCCAGTTGGCGTCTTCACCGGCAATGGCGGTTTTCACCAGCGGGCTGTCGGCGATGGACTTGGCCAGCTTGCGGGCCGAGGCGGGCGATGCGGCACCATCGACGGTGATCTTGACGAACTTGGTTGCACCCTCGCCGTCCTTGACCAGCTGGTGGGCCAGATCGAGCATGACCTGTTCAAGCGCGCGAGAGAAGTCTTTCAGGCGGCGATCACCGACGCGACCGATGCGCGGTGCGCCCGACGTGCCGGTGGCAAAGATCAGGGCCGTGTCATTGGTCGAGGTGTCGCCATCGACCGTCACCGAGTTGAAGGTGGTGCGGACATGCAGGTTCAGCAGCGCCTTCAGCACCGGCGGGGCGATATCGGCATCGGTGACGATAAAGGCCAGCATGGTCGCCATGTCCGGCGCGATCATGCCCGAGCCCTTGGCAATGCCCGAGATACGCACCTTGACACCCTCGATCTCGCACTCGGCGGTCGAGCCCTTGGGGAAGGTGTCGGTGGTCATGATGCCCGAACCGGCCTTGGCCCAGTTGTCCGGCGACAGACCGGCCTGGATGTCGGGCAGTTTGGCGGTGATCTTGCTGTCGTCCAGCACCACACCGATCACGCCGGTCGAGGCCAGCATGACGTCGCGCTGGCGGCAGCCAAAGCGCTTGGCGGCCTCGGCAGCGGTGCGGCGGGCGGCATCGGCCCCCAGCTTGCCGGTAAAGGCATTGGCGCAACCCGCATTGATGACCATCAGGCGCACGCCCTCGCCGCCCTTGTCAGCGTCGAGCTGCTTTTTGCACCAGTCCACCGGTGCCGAGCCGACCTTGTGACGGGTAAAGACGCCCGCGCAATTGGCACCATCAGGGAAGTGGAACACCACCAGATCGTCGCGTTCGTGCTTGTAAAAACCGGCGCGGGCCGTGGCGATTTCGACACCGCCCATGGCCGGAAGCTCTGGGAAGGGTACAGCCAGTGGCGAGATCATCAGGCCCGGCTTTCCTGCCGCCGGTTTGGCCGCAGGCTGGGTGGCGCGCTTGATGGCCGAGGTCAAAGGATCGAGCGCCTTTTCGATGGCGGCTTCAATCATGTGGCCGGTCGAAGAAGGTTTGGCAGGGGGATGGCTCATCAGGCGGATCCAGTCGGGGACTTGGTAGAGGCAGCAGAAGAAGATGCTACGGGCGAAGGCGCTGCCGCAACAGCCGTCGAAGCAGGGGGTGGCGTTTGCGGCGCAGAACGCGGCGGGTCAATCTCGAATTCGATATTGGCCTTGCCGCGCAGTTGTTCCAAGAGCTGACGGACCCCCTCATAGGTCAGATAGCGCACAATAACCGGACGGGCCTGTTCCAGTGTCGGCGGGGTTTCAGCGCGGCGATCCTCGACGCGCAGGATGGCCCAGCGACCGCTGGCCTCGACCGGTCCGATGACGCTGCCTGCCGGTTTTTCGGTAATGGCCGCCGCATAGACGGGCGGCAAAAGATCGGGTGTCGCATAACCCAGATCACCGCCCAGGGCACGTGAAGCCTGATCGACCGAACGCTGGGCGGCAACAGCTTCGAAACTGGCCCCCTGCCCCAACAGGGCCAGAACCGCATCGGCCTCTGCACGGCTCTGGCTGAGGATCAGGCGCAGACGCACCTCTTCGGAGCGTTTGGCGCGGCGCTGTTGTTCGGCATAGAGGCGCTGGACAGCCTCGTCGGACACAGCCTTGTCGACTGCGGATTCCACCAGCATGTCGCCCAGAATGCGCTGGCGGACCGCTTCCAGCCGACGCTGGGCCGCCGCACTATTGGCAAGACCCCGACGTTCGGCTTCTCGCGCCAGAAGGGTCTGGTCGATCACCTCGTCCAGCACGCGCCGGAACAGTTCGGAGGTGACATCCAGCGGTTCTGCATCGCCGATCAGACCTTGCGCCACCGCTTCGCGGCGAACATCAGAGGCCCAGATTTCGTGTTTTTCGACACGTGCCACCACGCGGTCACCGGCATCCGGATGCGCCTTATCGGGATTATCGCCACAGGCCGCCACCGAGACAGCCAACAGTACAGCCACCAGTCCCCCCAGAAGCGAAGGCCGGTTTACAGCTTTGCGAAAATTGTGATCGGCATGGATGGGCGGGTGCGACAATCGCATCAAACACTCCCGTGTCGGGGCGGATAACAGCTGCGTGAAACTGTGCTTTTAAGGCACAGATAGCCCTACCAAAACACTGCTCGCGTTGACAGGCCACAGGTCGGTGCTTAAGTCCGGCTTGCGCCCAAGTCGAGGGATTTTCGATTGAATGCGTAAGGATGGAGCCGCCTGAAGGGCAGGTACTGGAAATCCTTGCGTTTTCAATATCTCGATGCGGGCGAGAGCTGTCTTTTCTCTGAGCCTTCAGCCGCTCGACCGTTTCGGATCACCCATGCTCGGCATCGCCAAGAAATTCTTTGGTTCCTCGAACGACCGTAAAGTCAAAACCTTTATGGCCGAGGTTCAGAAGATCAACGCCCTCGAACCCAAGTTCGAAGCGCTTTCGGACGACGAACTGCGCATGATGACGCAGACCTTCCGCGATCGCATCGAGGGTGGCGAAAGTTCCAAGAAAATCCTGCCGGAAGCTTTTGCGGTGGCGCGTGAAGCCTCCAAGCGCGTTCTGGGCCAGCGCCAATATGATGTGCAGCTGACCGGCGGTATGATCCTGCACGAAGGCGGTATCGCCGAAATGCGCACCGGTGAGGGCAAGACCCTGGTGGCTGTGGCTCCGGTGTATCTGAATGCCCTGAGCGGCAAGGGCGTGCACGTCATTACCGTGAACGACTATCTGGCCCGTCGCGACGCCGAACAGATGGGCCGCGTCTATCGCTTCCTCGGTCTGGAAGTGGGCGTGATCGTCAACGGCCTGAGCCAAGGCCAGCGCCAGATGGCCTATCAGGCCGATATTACCTACGGCACCAATAACGAATTCGGCTTCGACTATCTGCGCGACAATCTGGTCTATGACCGTCGCGAAATGGTGCAGCGCGGCCACCACTTTGCCATCGTCGATGAAGTTGACTCGATCCTGATCGACGAGGCCCGCACCCCGCTGATTATCTCGGGCCCGACCGAGGACCGTTCGGACTTCTACAAGATTGTCGATGTTCTGGTGAAGGAACTCATCAAGGACAAGGACACCTACGAGCTGGACGAGAAGCAGCGTCAGGCGCTGCTGAGCGAGCTGGGTTCGGAGCGCATCGAGGAGATGCTCAAGGAAGCCGGTCACCTGACCGACGGCACCGAGGACCTGTATGATCCGCTGAACGTCTCGCTGGTCCACCATGTGAACCAGGCCCTGCGCGCCAATACCCTGTACCAGCGCGACAAGGACTATATTATCAAGGGCGACGAGATCGTCCTGATCGACGAATATACCGGCCGTATGATGACGGGCCGCCGTCTGTCCGAAGGTCTGCACCAGGCACTGGAAGCCAAGGAAGACGTCAAGATCCAGCCCGAGAACCAGACCCTGGCCTCGGTGACGATCCAGAACTATTTCCGCCTTTATGAAAAGCTGTCGGGCATGACCGGCACAGCGGCCACCGAGGCGCAGGAATTCCTCGACATCTATAAGATGGATGTTCTGGAAGTGCCGACCAACCGTCCGATCCTGCGTAAGGATTATGACGACGAGGTCTATCGCACCTTCAAGGAAAAGAACGACGCCATCGCCGCCCAGATCGCTGACTGCCATGTGCGTGGCCAGCCGATCCTTGTGGGTACCGTGTCGATCGAGAAATCCGAAGAGCTGTCGGAAATCCTCAAGACCTATGCATACAAGGTTGAGACGGGCCGCACCCTCAAAGCCGAGTATGCCGGTCGCGAGAAGGAAGCCCAGAAGGTCGGCGATGCCGCCTATGACATCACCTATGCCACCGGCAAGGGCATCCCGCACAACGTCCTGAATGCGCGCCAGCACGAACAGGAAGCCTATATTGTTGCCGATGCCGGTCTGCCGGGCGCAGTGACCATCGCCACCAACATGGCCGGTCGCGGGACCGATATTCAGGTCGGCGGCAACCTCGAAATGCGTATCGAACGCTGGCGTCAGGAACAGCGTAACCTCGCCATCGAGGTCACGCCGGAACAGCTTGCCGCCAAGGAAGCCGAGTTCAAGGCCGAGATTGCCGTCGCCAAGGAGAAGGGTCTGGCCGCAGGCGGCCTGTTCGTTCTGGGCACCGAGCGTCACGAAAGCCGCCGTATCGACAACCAGCTGCGTGGTCGTACCGGCCGTCAGGGCGACCCGGGTATGTCGAAATTCTATTTGTCGTGCGAAGACGACCTGCTGCGTATTTTTGCCGGTGATCGTCTGGACGCCATCATGCAGCGCTTTGGCGTTGCCGAGGGCGAGGCCATCAGCCACCCGTGGCTGAACCGCGCCGTCGAGACCGCCCAGAAGCGCGTCGAAGCGCGCAACTACGACATGCGTAAAAACGTGCTGAAGTATGACGACGTCGTCAACGACCAGCGCAAGGCCGTGTTCGAACAGCGTCAGGAGTTCATGGATTCCGACGACCTGTCCGAACTGGTGGCCGACTTCCGTCAGGACACCATCTCCGATCTGGTCGAGCGTTTCATGCCGCCCAAGGCCTATGCCGAGCAGTGGGACATCAACGGTCTGGACGAGAAGGTGAAACACATCCTCGGTCTGGAACTGCCGCTGCACGAATGGGCCGCCGAGGAAGGCGTGTCGAACGAAGAGATCGAGGAGCGTCTGAACGAAGCCGCCGATGCCCGCGCCGCCGAGCGTCTGGAAATCGTTGGCGTCGAGCAGACCCGCAATCTCGAAAAGCAGTTCATGCTGCAAATGATCGACATGCAGTGGCGTGAGCATCTGGTCCATCTGGACCACCTGCGCGGCGTCATCGGTCTGCGTGGCTATGGCCAGCGCGATCCGCTGAACGAATACAAGACCGAGGCTTTCAACCTGTTTGAAAACCTGCTGCACGACCTGCGTCACAATGTGACGCGCTGGCTGATGACGGTCGAGTTCCGCTTCCAGCCGCCGCCGGAACTGCAAATGCCGGAGTTTCAGGAAATCCACCTGAACCCGGGCACGGGCGAGAACGAGATGGCCAATCCGATGGCCCAGAATCCCGAAGGCATGCTGACCGGTGATGACCGCGCCAACCTGCCGGTCGAGGCTCTGCCCGTCGGCTGGGAACGCACCAACCGCAATGGCGACTGCCCCTGTGGTTCGGGCCGCAAGTTCAAGCACTGCCACGGTAGTTTGATTTAACAGGCCGCGTCGGATCGAAAAGGCGGAGCCTTTTGACCGCGGCCAAGCAGAAAGTTGGCGGGCTTTGCCCGCCGCCGCTAACGCTCGCGACGCGGTCGCTCGCTGCTTGAGCGATAAAAATCACTGTGAATTTTAAGGGCGGGAACTTCGGTTTCCGCCCTTTTCAGTTGGTCGCGTCAAGTATCGCGCTAAGGTGCGTGTATGCTGAAACACCGTTTTACCCGCGCCTTGTCACTGTCTCCCGAGCGTCTGCATTTTGCGGCGCACAGCCACCATCTGTGGCCGGATGCCTCCTATGAGGCGCAAGGGCGAGCTTGGGACGATGCCAATCGCCATGCGGATCGCAAATGGGACCTGATCTTTGGCGAGGTCATTCCCGCGGCCCAAGGCCATGTGGCGCGTCTGTTGGGGCTACCCGATGCCAACAGCATCGTCTTTGCGCCCAATACGCATGACCTGTTGCTGCGTATCGTTTCAGCGGTCGAAAAATCAACTGTCCGCATACTGACGACCGATGCCGAGTTTCATTCGTTCCGGCGCCAGAGCCAGCGCTGGGAGGAAACGGGCGCGGTCGAACTGACCACCGTGCCAATCGAGCCGTTTGACAGTTTCGAGGCGCGTTTTCTGGCCGAAGCCCAAAAGGGCGGCCATGATCTGATCTTTGTCAGTCAGGTCTTTTTCCGCACCGGCACACTGGCCGGAAATCTTGAGCCGCTGGCGGCCCTGTCGCGTCCCGAAGGGCCGTGGGTGGTGATTGACGGCTATCACGGCTTTATGGCCACGCCGACCGATCTGTCGGGCATCCATGACCACGTGTTTTATCTGGCCGGTGGCTATAAATATGCCATGGCGGGTGAAGGGGCGTGTTTCCTGCATGCACCGGACGGCTATGGGCCGCGCCCTGTGGTGACCGGATGGTTTGCCGAGTTTGGCGATCTGGAAGGACCGGTGGGCAGTGTCGGCTATCGTACCGATGGCGGGCGGTTCTGGGGGGCGACCTTCGATGTCAGCGCCCTTTACCGCTTCAATGCCGTGCAGGACATGTTAGCCGCCGAGGGGATCGCGATTGGCGATCTGGCCGAACATTCGCGCCAATTACAGCAGCAGTTCCAGAGCGCCATTCAGGCCTCGGACAAGGGACTACTGGCGGCGGCCCGCTGGCTCAATCCGGTGATGGGCGAACAAGCCCGGGCCCGTTTTCTGGCGCTCAAACATCCCGAAGCCGCGACCATTCGCGACCGCTTGCTGGAGGCGCATATCGTTACCGATGTCCGCGACGATGTGATCCGGTTCGGCTTTGGTCCCTATCAGGATGAAGCGGACGTGGAGCGACTGATCGCCACCTGCCTGTCTGTCTAGTAGAACAGGCTTTCGGCGTCTTTTTCAGGCTTGGGGGCTGCCGTGTTCACATCCGTGCGGGGTGGTCTTGCAGCGCGCGCGGGGCGGGTGGCCGGACGCGAGGCCGCCTTGGCCGGAGGGGGAGCCACAGGAGCAGCATCCCCCGGCAAGGCTGGCGCAGGGACCGCAGGGCTGCGGGTTTCCGATACTTCGCCATAGGGGCTGGAGCCGGACGGCTCTACGGCCGACATATCGCCAAGGCGCGGATAGGCTCCCGTTATTTCGGCTTGCGCCGTCATAGGTTCAGCCCTTACCGGCACGGGTGCAGCCGGGACAACCGGCGGGCTTTCCCCCTTTAGACCCAAAGCAAGACGGGCCTCAGCCACCGCCTGAGGCGTGTGGCAATGGCACACAGCCAGCTGTCCGGCCCCGTCGCGCCAGATGACCAGAGGCCAGCGGTTGTCATCTGCCGGACGACCCAGACGCTGTAATATAGAGCGGCGGAAACCTGCCGCCTCGGCCAAAGCCGCCATGCGTGTTTCCGAGTCCGAGACAGGCTCTATACCCACGGCGGTCCAGTGTTCGCCCCGCATCGACAGCCACTGGCGCAGCAGGTCGGCATCGCGCCCCTGCCACAGCTGGGCCACCGTGGCCTCCTCGCTGGTTCCGCCATGACCGGACGGGACAATGATGGCGCGAACCTCGCGCCCGTTGGCAGCCAGTTCGGCAGCGTCCGCGCCCAGCCACTGTTCCAACGCCATCGCCGCACGCGGCGAAATAATCGTGACGGGACGCTCGCCCCCATTCAGGCGGATTGCAGGGGCCGAGGCCAGCAAGGTTTCCAGTGCCGGATCGTCGCGGACCACGCGCAAGGGGCGGTCCTTCTGGGTCAGGGTCCACCAGATGACAATCATCAGGCCCGCAACCAGCAAGCCCAGACCGATGCCTGCGGCCAAGGCTGCACCGGTCCGGCCGTGCAGGACAGGGCAGTTAAGACGCAAGGTCCGACAAGACCTCGCGCACCACCTGCGGATGGATCATTGGAAACAGGTGCCCGCCCCCCGAGACCGTGCGAATGGCAAGCTGTGGTCCCGCAGACGGTCGGGTGACGGCACAGAGCGTACCCGTTTCGGCCCGCAGCAACTGTACCGGACCTTTATACTGGCGCAGCGCCTTCCACGGATTATGGGCCTGTGCCGAATAGTTGGAGGCTTCCCATGCGGGGGTGCAGGCCAAGCGCAGGCCCTCGCCGTCTTCTTCCAATAGGCCATCGGTCAGATAGTCAGCCAGCACGGCATCGGGCCAGCCCTTGAACGCACCGCGTCCGCGCCAAGATTTGAAGGCTTGATCGCGGCTGTCAAAGCGGTCCCGGCGGCGCAGGGTTGATTTCACGATCGGTGCGCGACCCGCCAGCTTGTTCAGCACCGGCGTATTAAACACGGCCATGGTCGGATAGGCCCAGATCACCGGATCAAGCAGGATCAGGCGCGAAACCTTGTGCGGCACCTTGGCTGCGGCCAGCAGGCTGGACGTACCGCCGATCGAATGTCCGCAAAGCGCCACAGGCGGGCCGTCCATGGTGTCGAGCAGAGAGATCAAGTCTTCGCGATGGTCGCTCCAATTACGTCGCCCCTGAATGCGGGTCGGCAGGGTGGTGCGCCCGTGACCGCGCAGATCGACAGCCCATATCCGCAAGCGCCCCGCCAGACCGGACAGCAGATGGCGATAGGTATAGGCGTTGAAGCCGTTGGCATGGGCAAAGACCAGATCCACCGGACGGTCGGTCGGGCCGAAGTCCAGCACGGCCATGCGGCCCTCGCCATAACGGTTGCTGACCGGAACAGAGAGACGGCGCGGCGGGATGGCTATAGAGCCATCGATACCGCCATCCATCAGGCCGCGTCCTTGCACTGGGCGCATTTGCCGTGGCCCTCGATTGTGGTGCGCTCGATGTCATAGCCAACCCGCGAGGCGGCACCGGCCAGTCCCAGATCACTGAGCGGCACGGCCACCTCGGCGGTCGAACCGCAGCAGTCGCAGATCAGGAAGGCGGCAGCGTGGGCCTGCACATCGTCCTCATGGACCGAACAGGCCACATAGGCACTGATGGAGGCGATGCGGTGGACCACGCCCCAGCGTTCGAGAAACTCCAGCGCCCGATAGACGGTCGGCGGCTTGGCCGCCTCGCCATTCGCACCATAGCGGGCGATCAGGTCATAGGCTTTTACCGGCCCGCCTGCGGTCAACAGTAGTTCCAGCACCCGGCGACGCGGGGCCGTCATGCGTTCACCCTGGGTCACGCAGGAAGTCTCGAAGCCCGCAAGAATGCGCGCCACCTCGTTCGCACCGCGTGCGTGGCCGTCGTGATCGTGTTGGCAAGCCTTGGTCATGGCCTAGAGCTAAGGTTTCCCGCCGCTTGCCGCAACCACATTGGGCATCAGGGGTGGCAGAGGACTGCAAAACGTGGTTCACAAAGATTCGTACCGCGTTTGCCCGTGGTCACTCTATGGGCTAGAACGCGCCTTCTTTCTGTCCAGAACACCAGAAGTTTTATGACCGACACGACTGCACAAAACGCCGGCGGCCTCTCCGGTAACGTCCTTTTCTACTCGCAACCGGAACCGCTGTCGGTCGAGGCGCACGGCAAGCTGGGCGTCAAGGCTGTCGACAAGCCCTATGCCTTCATCGGCCAGACCAATATTGTGCCGCTGACTGTGACCGAGTTCGCGCCAGCCGCCCTGTCCTATCCGGTGATCTTCGTCGGCGAAAGCAAGCAACCGGTTGTCGCCATGGGCCTGAACGCCAATGACAACCTGTTCGTGACCGACGGCGAGTTCCGTTCGGACGCCTATATTCCGGCCTATGCCCGTCGCTATCCGTTCGTCTATGCCAATGACGACGCACAACAGCGCATGATCCTGTGCATCGACCGCGCCGCACCGTATTTCGTTGAAGGCGGCGACACCCCGCTGTTCGAAGGCAACGAGCCGAGCGCCTACGTCAAGAACGCCATGGAGTTCTGCAACAATTTCGAACAGGAGCGCCTGCGCACCGAGTCGTTCGTCAAGGTTCTGACCGATCTGGACCTGTTCGAAGTCAAGGAAGCCAACTTCACCCCGCGCAATGCCGACGGCACGCCGGGCCAGACCCAGAAACTGGCCGAGTATTTCGCCGTTTCGGAAGACAAGCTGAAAGCTCTGCCGGCCGACAAGCTGGTCGAACTGCGCGACAACGGTGCTCTGGGCCAAATCTATGCGCACCTCGTGTCGCTGGCGGGCTGGGATCGTCTGATCGCCCTGGCCCTGACCCGTCAGGCCGCTGGCAACGCCTGATCGGCGCTGTAAGCTAAAAGAAACGCCCCGCAGGAAACTGCGGGGCGTTTTTCTTTGTAGATGGCCTAAACTCTCAGGACTGGCGTGCCACCAGAGCACGGGTCAGGCACGAGAAGACCAGACGGCCCGCTTCGTCCAGCATGTCCTGCTGGGCAATCACGACACCCTTATTATCGCCGACAGGGTCCTTGCCCATAATGGTCACGCGACCACGCAGAAGCTCTCCGGCAGGCGGATTACGAAGATAACGCACACCGTCAACGGCCAGCATTTTGAAACCGGACCAGCGGCGACAGGCCTCGAAAGAAAGCCTGCTCCACAGCGCGTAAAGCATGCCGTCCGGCGCACCATAGCTGTCATTCCAGCTGGGCAGGAAACGCTCGATATAGATTTTTACCGACGCTTCATCGACAGCCACAACGCCCAGTGAAATGACCTGACCCACCTCGATCTGTTCGAAATGGATGTTCAGAAGCTCGTCCATATTTCCGGTCCCTGCCGCAAAGGTTGCGCCACCATGGCACCCGTTGGCCCATGCAAACAAGCCTGTCCAACAAAGATGGGCGAGGCGCAGACAGCCATTAAAAAAGGGCGACCCCGGAGGGCCGCCCTAAAAGGTGCATCATCGAGAAATGAGGTACAGTCACGACCGGATCAGCAAACAGGCAGAAGATGGACGTGGCTGAATAGCCAAGGACTACGGTTTTGGAACGCTATAGCTCTGGCGAGGTTCCCTCATCTTCACCGACCCGTTCAGATCACTGGCGTTGCGCCGGATGGAAGAACAGAGCCTGGCTGATGGCCGCCTTGACCGTTTCCGGCTGGAACGGCTTGGTAATGAGGAAGGTCGGCTCGGGGCGTTCCCCTGTCAGCAGTCGCTCGGGGAAGGCGGTAATAAAGATCACCGGCACGTCCAGGTCTTGCAGGATTTCCTTCACGGCATCGATACCCGACGACCCGTCAGCCAGCTGAATATCGGCTAGAACCAGACCCGGACGTTTTTGGCGCACAGCCTCGACCGCCTCGGTATGGGTGGCCGCTGTGCCCGTGACGCGGTGACCCAGTTCGCGCACCAGACTTTCAATGTCGGCAGCGATGATAGCCTCGTCCTCGATGATCAGCACATCGGTGGCCAGTTCGGCATCGATATCGGTCTGGGCCTGTGCAACCAGTCGCTCTACAGCCGAAATATCGATGTCGAGAATCTGTGCCGTTTCGGACGGCGTGAAACCTTCCAGCGAGGTCAGCAAGAAAGCCTGACGCGAAGCCGGCGAAATCTTGAGCAGGCGAAGCGAAGCACTGTCCTCGACCGCATTGCCGGATGGCGCGCTGTGGTCCTCAAGCTGGGCACCGCTGGAAGACCAGATGGCGTGAAAAATATGATAGAGAGCGACACGCGGCGTCATATCCGCCGGCAATTGTCGCTCGCCCGCGGCCAAGGCTTCTAAGGCTACGCGCACATAGTGGTCGCCCGTAGCCTGATCACCCGTGAGAGCCCGCGCAAAGCGTCGCACATACGGAAGGTGAGGCGCTAATCTAGCCAGTAGGCTCATTCCTAGAATCCCCAATGTCTGAAGCAGTCCGATGACCGAAGCTACCCCCCAGATCATCAGACAGTACAGGTAAACGAAGAACCTTGACCACAGTTCCGCCTTTTGCTGCCCATTTTACATTTTTCAGCTAGGCTGTCGGAACGGTACAGCCCGTAAGGGCGTTAAGTAGACAGCGTGTCCGGGAAGAGGTCTGCCGGGCAGGGGGACGGTCCGAGAGTTAATGACTGAAAAATCTCAACGAGTGCAAGACACTATAGAAATTGACGACGTGGATCTCGATGAAGCGAGACTGCGTCAGCAAGCCATCGGTGTGAAGCTGCGACATCTCTTTGACGAGGTCGTCAATGAGCCTGTGCCGGACGAATTTCTGTCCATTCTGAGGCGCGCTGACCAAAATGAAAAAGGTGGGGCATGAGTTCAACCGGCGCGGTTCCCAAACCGCCTTCAGCGGATGATAATGCCTTCAAAAAAGAGCTTGTGGGACTGATCCCTCACATTCGCGCTTTTGCTCGCACACTGACAGGTGACCCGACAGCCGCCGACGATCTGGCTCAGGAAGCCATGATGAAGGCGTGGGATGCCCGCGCATCCTATCAGATGGGCACCAATATGAAGGCCTGGACCTTCATGATCCTGCGTAACCAATTCTATTCGGAAAAGCGTCGTTCGTGGCGCTCGACCCAGTTGGATCAGGAAGCCGCTGAACGCACCCTGATCGCGGTGGACGATCCCGAAGCCCCCGTGGCTCTGGACGAGCTGCGTCAGGCTCTGAAAACCCTGCCCGAAGAACAGCGTGAAGCGCTGATTCTGGTGGGAGCCGGTGGCTTTGCCTATGAAGAAGCGGCGGAAATCTGCCAGTGCGCTGTCGGTACCGTCAAAAGCCGCGTATCACGCGCCCGCAAGGCCCTGCAGACGGCTTTGGAGCGCGGCGGTTATGATCGGGACGGCAAGGCCGCCGGTGATGCCATGCGCTCTATCCTCGCCGATGCCGATCGGTTGAGCAGTTCATTGCGGAACTGAGCCCATGCCGCCGCTGTTGCGGAAATGGCTGGGACGTCGCCAGAGGCGCGTTGAGGGTATTCGTGCGCGACTGGGCTTTTCCATGGCCCTGTCGTTGCTGCCCTTTATACTGCTGGGGCTGATACAGGTCCGTGGTGAGTACCAGCAGCTGACCACCGATCTGAAGGCCGATCTGCAACTGGCCGCCGAACGCAGTGTGCGCGAAGCCGAAAGCGCTTTTAACCGCGCGGGCATATTGCTGAGCATTATAGCGCCCGAAGGTCAGGCCTTTGACTGTAATACGCGCCTGTACGGACTGGCCAACCGGGTCGACGAGGTCGAGGCCCTTTACCGGTTTGACACCAACGGCACGGTTTTGTGCGCCTCGCATGGCAAACAGTCCGAGCGGTTCGGCCAAGTGAGCGACAGTGCCTGGTTCAAGGCGCTGGCCAATGGCAGCGCCACCTCGAAAATCTTCCTGCAAACCGATACCGAAGGCAGCCAACTGGCCCTCGCCTATCGGGCCACGCGCCCTTTGGGCGATTTTGACGGTGTGCTGGTGGCTGTTATTCCGACCAGCATATTCAGCCTGTCCACACAGGACATGCCGCTGCCGCCCGACACGCAGACCGGTTTGTTTGACGACCAGGGGCGCGCCCTGACCCCCGTGGAGGGCCTGTCCTTCGGGCAAAGCTTTACGCCGTTAAAAGCCTGGCTGGCCGCGCATAGTCGCGAGCCACAGGCCGTTCTGCGCGCCAAGGGCGCAGACGGGGTAAACCGTCTGTTTGCCGCCTCCCAACTGGAAGGCCAGAATGTCTATGCCGTGATTTCGGCACCGGCGGCCTCGCCGTGGTTCTGGGCCCAGAGCAATCCGATCCGCTTTCTGATGCTGCCTCTGGCGGCGTGGCTGACAGCTTTTGCGGCCGCCATGCTGGCGTCGGAGCGTATCGTCATCCGCTGGCTGGATTATCTGGACCGGATTGCCGCCATCTATGCGCGCGGCCGATATACCATCCGGCCGGTACAGGCCGAAAATGCGCCGCTGGAGATTCGCCATCTGGCGCGGACCATGGACGAACTGGCCGAGAATATTACGCGTCGCGATGCCGCCCTGACCGAGGCGCTGCAAGAAAAAGATGCCCTGCTGCGCGAAATCCACCACCGCGTGAAGAACAATCTGCAGATCATTTCATCGCTGTTGTCGATGCAGCAAAGGGTGGTGGAAGACCCTGCCGCGCGGGCGGCTCTGGGCGATACGCGCCAGAGAATCTCGGCCCTGGCCCTGATCTATCGTACCCTTTACCAGGGCGAGGATGTGCGCCATGCCGATGCAGAAACCTTCCTGAACGAATTGGTTGGCCATCTGGTGGCATCCGAGTCCCTGCGCGGGCCCTTGGTGAAAAGCTCCATCGAGGCCGATACGCTCAGCATCGATCCCGAAAAACTGGCCCCGATGGCCCTGTGGCTGGTCGAAGCCATTTCCAATGCCCAGAAGCATGCCTTTGCCGGTCGCGGCGGCGAACTCAAGGTCCGGTTCAAGGTCGATGGCAAGACCAGTACACTGGAGGTCGAGGATGACGGGCCGGGCATGGGCGATGTTACGTCCGGTGTCGGCGTGACCCTGATGACCGCCTTTGCCAAGCAACTGCGTGGGACAGCTTCTACCCGCAAGGCCGATAATGGCGGCACGATAGCCACCCTGGTGTTTGAAACCCCGTCCACTGAAGAGACTCCGGTTCGCCAGACGCCGGAACTAGACCGCTGATCCCTGCGTTTATTGACCCGAGACTGAGACACCCCATTCACGTTTCGAGGAGATGAAGATGCGCAAACTTATGGTTCTGGCCGTTGTGGCTGCCGCCCTGACCACCGCCGCTTGTAATACGGTTGCGGGTGTTGGTCGCGATGCACAGGCGGCGGGTTCTGCCGTCGAAGATGCCGCCCGTGACGGCAAAAACTGATTTCGCTCTGAAATCAGGGGCTTTTCCGACCGGAAAAGCCCCTTTTTGCTGCGCCAAAGACACGTTTGCGGCCCTTGCGTGCCTGTGACCTGTAAAAAGCCACGGAGTTCGGCCATAAGGCACACATGAAATTCCTCGATCAGGCCAAAATCTATATTCGTTCAGGTAACGGCGGCGCAGGTTCCGTGTCGTTCCGACGCGAGAAATTTATTCCCAATGGCGGTCCGGACGGCGGTGATGGCGGTAAGGGCGGCGACATCTGGGTCGAGGCCGCCGATGGCCTGAACACCCTGATCGACTATCGCTACCAACAACACTTCAAAGCCCAGACCGGCCATCACGGTCAGGGCCGCCAGATGCATGGCGGCAAGGGTGCGGACATTGTTCTGCGCGTTCCGGTCGGCACACAGGTGCTGGACGAGGACAAGGAAACCGTGCTGGTCGATATGGATCGCGCCGGAAAGCGCGTGAAGCTGCTGGCTGGCGGTAATGGCGGCTGGGGCAATACCCGCTTCAAGGGTCCGGTCAATCAGGCCCCGACCCACGCCAATCCCGGTCAGGAAGGTCAGGAACGCTGGATCTGGCTGCGCCTGAAGCTGATTGCCGACATCGGCCTGGCCGGTCTGCCCAATGCGGGCAAGTCCACCTTCCTGTCAGCGGTTTCGGCAGCCAAGCCCAAGGTAGCGGACTATCCGTTTACGACGCTGGTGCCCAATCTTGGCGTGGTGGACCTGTCGCCGACCGAGCGTTTTGTCATTGCCGACATTCCCGGCTTGATCGAAGGGGCCAGCGAAGGTGCGGGCCTTGGCACGCGCTTCCTTGGCCACGTCGAGCGCTCGGCCAGCCTGATCCATCTGATCGACGGTACGCAGGACGATGTGGCCGAAGCCTATCGGATCATCCGTGGCGAACTGGAAGCCTATGGCGATGGTCTGGCTGAAAAGGCCGAGATTCTGGCTCTGAACAAGATCGACTCGCTGTCGGAAGAAGAGCGGGTCGAGAAGGCCGATGCCCTTGAGGCCGTTGCGGGGCGCCGTCCGATGCTGGTTTCGGGCGTTTCGGGCGAAGGCGTGACCGAGTTGCTGCGCGTCGCCTATGCCGAGGTGCGCAAGCTGCGCGGAGATCGCGATGTGGTCGTCGAAGAAGAAGACGATACCGTCTTTGAAACCCCCGGCGGCTGGTCGCCGATGTAAGCGCATCGGGTCTATGAGCCTTTTCAAACCCCGTTCCGTCGAAAGGCGGGACGGGGTTTGCTTTGAGCGGATGACGCCGCGCCAAACCGCGCCTATGTTCGCACCATGACCGAAGCGACCACCGACACACCCGCCGCAACCGACGCCCCTGCCACGGACAAGCCCGTGCGGCTGTGGATGATCGATGCCTCGGCCTATATTTTCCGTGCCTATCACGCCCTGCCCCCTCTGACGCGCAAGTCGGATGGCCTGCCGGTGGGAGCGATTCAGGGTTATTGCAACATGTTGTGGAAGCTGTTGCAGGATACCAAGAGCGAGGATGGCCCGACCCATCTGGTCGCCGTGTTCGACCATTCGGAAAAGACGTTCCGCAACCAGCTTTATGAGGGCTATAAAGCCCACCGCCCGCCTGCGCCCGAAGATCTGGTGCCGCAGTTCCCTCTGGTGCGCGAGGCGACCAAGGCCTTTGGCGTGGCCGGGATTGAGCTGCCCGGTTTCGAGGCCGATGACCTGATCGCCACCTATGCCTGCAAGGTGCGCGACATGGGCGGTGAAGTCGTGATCGTGTCCTCGGACAAGGACCTGATGCAGCTGATCGGCGACGGCGTGGTCATGTATGATCCGATGAAGGATCGCGTGCTGGCCGAAGACGCCGTGATGGAAAAGTTCGGTGTCGCGCCCGACCGCGTGGTCGATGTGCAGGCCCTGATCGGCGACAGTGTCGATAACGTCCCCGGTGCGCCCGGTATCGGTCCCAAGACGGCGGCCCAGCTGATCGGTGAATATGGCGATCTGGATACGCTGCTGGCCCGCGCGGGCGAGATCAAACAGCCCAAGCGTCGCGAGACACTGATCAATTTCGCCGATCAAATCCGTATGTCGCGCGAGCTGGTCAAACTGACCTGTGATGCGCCTGCGCCGGAACCGGTGTCGGACTTTGCCCTGCGTGATCCCGACCCTGCGGTGTTGAGCGAATTTCTTGAAATGATGGAGTTCCGCACGCTGGCGCGTCGCGTGGGTGACGGTAAGGCGACCGCCAACGGCACCTCGGCCTTTGCTCCCAAAAAGGCGGCCATGAGCGCACCAGTGGCCACGCCGCGCTATGGCGGAGGCGACACCCCTGCCCCCGCCTCCGGTCCGCAGCCCTTTGACCGCTCGGCCTATGAATGCGTGACCACCCTGGAGGCGCTGGACCAGTGGATCGCCCGCGCCAGAGCCGCAGGTGTCGTCGGTTTTGATACGGAAACAGATGCCCTGTCGGCCACCCATAGCGGTCTGGTCGGTCTGTCGCTGGCGGTTGGTCCCAATCAGGCCTGTTATGTGCCGCTAGCCCACGAAAACATACCGGAGGCCGGATCGGGCGGTCTGGACTTTGGAGGCGGTCTTGATTTCGGTGGCACTAGCACTGCGGCTCCGCAACAGGTTGCGCTGGCCGAGGCCCTGCCGCGCCTGAAGGCGTTGCTGGAAGATCCTACGGTTCTGAAAGTCATGCAGAACGGCAAGTACGACATGGCTGTCATGCGTCGTCAGGGCATCGAGATTACCCCGCAGGACGATACCATGCTGATCTCCTATGTGCTGGGTGCCGGTCTGTACGCACACGGCATGGACGAACAGTCGCGTCGTCATTTCGACCACGAACCGATCCCGTTCAAACAGGTCACAGGCACGGGCAAGAACGCCAAGTCTTTCAAGCATGTGGAATTGGCCCCTGCGACCGAATATGCCGCCGAGGACGCCGATGTGACCTTGCGCCTGTGGCAACTGCTCAAGCCCCAATTGGCCGAGCAGGGTCTGCTCAATGTCTATGAAACACTGGAGCGCCCGATGCCGTCGGTTCTGGCCGATATGGAACTGGCCGGTATCCGCATTGATCCGAACCTGTTGCGTCGCCTGTCCTCAAGCTTTGGTCTGCGGATGGACGAGCTGGAAAAGAAGGCCCACGAGATTGCGGGCCGTCCGTTCAATATCGCCAGCCCCAAACAGATCGGCGAGATTCTGTTTGGCGAGATGGACCTGCCCGGCGGCAAGAAAACCGCCTCCGGCCAATGGGGCACCGATGCCTCGGTGCTGGAAGATCTGGCCCTGACACATGACCTGCCGCGCGCCATCCTTGACTGGCGCCAGTTGGCCAAGCTGAAGAGCACCTATACGGACGCCCTGCTGGAAGCGATGGACCCGAAGACCGAGCGCGTCCACACCAGCTATCAGCTGGCAGCCGCCTCGACGGGGCGTCTGGCCTCGAGTGATCCGAACCTTCAGAATATTCCGATCCGTACCGAGACAGGCCGTGAAATTCGTCAGGCCTTTATCGCGCGGGACGGCCATGTGCTGATCAGCGCCGACTATAGCCAGATCGAGCTGCGTCTGCTGGCCCATATCGGCGACATTCCCGAACTGAAGCGCGCCTTCAAGGCGGGGCTGGACATTCACGCGGCCACCGCCAGCGAAATGTTCGGTGTGCCGGTAGAGGGCATGCCTGCCGAGACGCGCCGCCGCGCCAAGGCAATCAATTTCGGCATCGTCTATGGCATTTCGGCCTTTGGTCTGGCCCATCAACTGGGTATCGAACAGGGCGAGGCCGCAGCCTATATCCGCACCTATTTCGAGCGCTTCCCCGGCATCCGCGACTATATGGATCGCATCAAGGAGACGGTGAAACGCGACGGCTATGTCTCGACCATTTTTGGTCGCCGTATCCATATTCCGGCCATCCATTCCAAGTCGGGGGCCGAGCGCCAGTTCGGCGAGCGGGCCGCCATCAACGCCCCCATCCAAGGGGCCGCCGCCGACATTATCCGCCGCGCCATGATCCGCATGCCACAAGCCCTGAAGGATGCGGGTCTTGAAACCCGTATGCTGTTACAGGTGCACGACGAACTGGTGTTCGAAGCGCCCGAGGCCGAGGCCGATCGCGCCCTTAAGGTCATCAAACAGACCATGGAACGCGCCGCAGAACCTGTTGTCGCCCTCAGCGTTCCTCTGGAAGTGGAAGCCAAGGCCGCCGCCAACTGGGATCAGGCGCACTAACTCCCCAAGCACAAGGACAGCCCATGTCGCTCGATAACGAGATCAAAGACCTCGAAGACGCCAAGCGTTACGAACTGCATATCGATGGCCATGTGGCCTATGTGGAATACAACAATGTTGCGGGCGGTCGCCTAATCTCCAAGACGGTTGTGCCCGAGGCTCTGGAAGGGCGCGGTATTGCCTCGCGTCTGGCCAAGCACGTTCTGGCGGACCTGCGCGAAAAGGGGCTCAAAATCCTGCCGACCTGCACCTTCTTTGCCGCCTATATCCAGAAGCATCCCGAAGAATATGGTGATCTGGTTCAGGACGGATACAAGGTTGTTCTAGGCCTGAAATAAAGAACCCATCCCAAGGGCGGGGTTCGTTTTTACGTCCCGCCCTGCTAGGGCCTGCTGATGAAACTCCAGACCCTTGATGTCCTGATTGTCGGGGCCGGTGCCGCCGGCATGATGTGCGCGATCGAAGCGGGCAAGCGCGGACGCCGCGTGCGCGTGATCGACCATGCCAAGGCCCCCGGCGAAAAGATCCGCATCTCGGGCGGCGGGCGTTGCAACTTCACCAATACGGGCATTCATCCGGCGGCCTATCTGGGTGAAAATCCGCGCTTTGCCCTGTCGGCGCTGAAGCGGTTTACGCAGCACGACTTCATCACGATGGTCGAGCGCCACCGTATCGCCTATCACGAAAAGACCCTTGGCCAGTTGTTCTGTGACGACAGCGCCAAGGACATCATCAAGATGCTGACCGACGAGATGGCGCGCGCAGGGGTCACTCTGTCGCTAAACCTCGGGGTCAAATCCATCAGCCATGATGGCAGCCTCTATACGGTCGATCTGGATGACGGATCGCGTGTGCAGGCCAGCTCTGTGGTGATTGCCACGGGTGCCAAGTCGATCCCTAAAATGGGGGCCACGGGCTGGGCCTATGATGTGGCCAAACAGTTCGGTTTGCGTGTGACCGATACTCGCCCCGGTCTGGTGCCGCTGACCTTCGAGCCGACCCTGCTGGAAAGCCTGAAGCCGCTGGCGGGTGTGTCGCTGGATGCTGTGGTGCGCCACAAAGTCCCCAAGGATGCCGACCCGAAACGCCCCGCCAAGCCGACCGCGTTCCGCGAGGGGATGCTGTTTACGCACCGTGGTCTTTCCGGCCCGTCGATCCTGCAGATCAGTTCCTACTGGCGCGAGGGCGAGGCCATCACTGTGGACATGGCCCCCGACAAGGATGTGGCCGCCCTGCTGCTGGAAGCCAAGAACGAGAACGGCAAACAGATGGTACATACGGCGTTGGGCCATATTGTACCGCGCCGACTGGCCGAGGTTTTGTGCGAACGGGCGGGTTTGAAGGGCAAGCTGGCCGAACAGGGCGACAAGAAGCTGCGCCTGCTGGCCGAAAGCGCCAATGCGTGGGGCGTCAAGCCGGTCGGCTCCGAAGGCTATCGCACCGCCGAGGTGACGTTAGGCGGCGTGGATACGATGCAACTGGACCAGCAGACCATGGAGGCCAAGACGGTCGCCGGTCTGTTCTTTATCGGCGAGGCCGTGGACATTACCGGCTGGCTGGGCGGTTATAATTTCCAGTGGGCGTGGTCGTCGGGCTGGGTGTGCGGCCAGCACTGCTGATGATGCCTGCGACATGCGGGCACGTTGCGTTGTCACGGCAGACTTCCTAGCTCGAAAATGCGGGACGGGCCCCTCTGGTCCGGCATGTGCCGGATGATGTCGGCCCGCAAGAAGACGAAAGGATCACTATGCCTCTTCTGATGTGTCCCAATGACAATGCCTCCATGCAGACACTGGAGCGCAACGGTGTGCAGTTCGACATGTGCCCCACCTGTCGCGGTGTGTGGCTGGATCGCGGAGAGCTGGAAAAGCTGATGGAAGGGGCAACGAACGAAGGTCGCGCCTCGATGGCGGCCCCTGCCCCGCAAGCGCCGCCACAGCAGCATCCGCAACCATGGGGCCAGCAACACCCCCAGCAGGCCCCCTATCGCAGCCGCGAGGATGACTATCGTCGTCACAAGGAGGACGAGCGCTATTACAAGAAGAAAAAGCGCCTCGATATCTTCGACATTTTCGACTGATTTGCCGTTGTCCGACTAGCTGGCCATGCCGACCGATTTCAACATCGGTATCAGGGTGGCCAGCGCCTCGGGTGCCGCTTGCAGGCTCTGCCGCGTTTCGGGCAGGCGCATCAGGCGCATGGCCTCGCTTCGCGCCATCTCGTTGACCTTGCCCACCGGTGCCGTATCTGCCGAAGCCAGTCGGAGCAGGACAGTCAACCTTTGCTGGACGGGTGCGGAAGCCTTGCCGATCTGGCTCAGCACTCTTGATTCCTCGGCGATCTTGGTACCGATCCGGCCCAGAGCTTCGGTGGTGTTTTCGGCGCTCTTGCCTACCAGACCAGCCCCTTCGATCGTGCGTTGCAAACGCCGGAGCGCCATCAAGCGATGTAACGGCGGTATGGTGTTGGTGCACAGTTCAGCCTCAAAGCGCAGCGAAGAGACACAGGCCTCCAGCCAGCGGGCCGCCGCGCGTTTGCTGGAGCCGCCCGTCACATTGTCACTGAGCCGCGCCAGACGCTCGGCCTCTTCCAGAACACTGCTGCTGCCGCGCACATAGGCGGCGACAAAATCGGCCGTCACCAGAAGGCGGGAGCGCTCGATAAAGGCGTTCTGCACCTCTTCCAGCGTCAAAAGCCGCCCTGCCGCCGCGGTCAGCGACATGGCCAGTGCCCGCAGAATATTGATCTCGCCTTCGGCATCGCCGGGTCGCAAACGGCGTGGACTGGTCAGTTCACGTAGCACCATCTTGGCCAGGGCCGAAGCGACCAGCGGGAACTCGCCGACAGCCAGACGCTCTCCCAACCGCGCGCCTGGACCATCGACAGGCGGCACCATCACGGCCAGACGCGGATCATGGGCGACAATGGCAGCAACCTCGTTGGGGGCCACCATCCGTACCACCGCGGCCAGTGTCGAACCCTGGTCCAAAGAGGGGCCGAACAGGTCCGGCAGGTTCCAGCTACTGGCCAGCATTTCGCACAGTATCTGTTCGACCGGCACCATGACCATGGCCCGATTCGTGCCTTCCTGCGGAGCCTGATCGCAAAGATCCAGAAGCGCCGACAGACGCGCCCGTGAACCACGCAGTCCGTTCAGCGCATGGGCGATTGTGCCACCCATTTTAAAGGCACGGTCGGCATCACCCTGAAGGTTTTCGGCTATATGGGCGAGCGGGACAATCGCGGGGTCAACAAAATCGCCACGCCTTCCGGCCTTGACGATCTGTTCAACCGTCTGGTCGGACAGTTTTTGATAGAGGCGCAACAGCCCGTGCAGGTCCTGCCCTGTGGCCTGTGCCTCGGGGACGGCGACCTTCTGGATAGCGTGCTGGACCTCGACGCCTGCGGCATCCAGACGTTCGGCCAGCACCGGAGAATGTAAAAGCTCAAATGCGGTCACGCCCTGACGGCGCAGCCAGTCTTCGAGAATATGGCCCAGATTTTCACGCGCATGGACGGTGTATAGCTCGGCGGGCGAACGACAGGCCGGACCGGCCGGCGCTTCGGTCTTGGCCTTTTTACGCACCGGATCAGGAGCCCCCAGACGCAGCACGCTGATGCTGGAGAACTCCATCGTCACAGGGTCAAGGATTTCCTTGGTAACCTTGACCGCCGCAGCGATCTTGTCACGGATAATCTCTTCGGCAGTATCAATACTGTGGCGACGGTCCTCATGGGCCATCAACAGGGACCACTCTGCATTCGCGTGTTTGCGAACGTAGATTTCATAATGGATCGGCCCCGCCATAGGTTTCCCGCCAAATCTGTCAGTGGCCTGTTATCGCTCAAGGAGTTTAAGGCAGGGTTTCAGTCTATCATCACGCGCAGCACTTGCAGGGAAAGTTACAACTTCCCATTTCCTCAGGTCTTGATCTGCCTTAATCATATCGAACTGTACCGCTCGCCGTGCGTTGTGTCGGCAACACCGTCCGCGTTCGTTCGCAAGGAGAAGCCCTTGGCTAACATCACCCTGGTTGATGATGACGAAAATATCGTCGCGTCCGTTTCCCTGGCGCTGGAAAGTCATGGCCATACGGTCACCGCTTATCACGATGGTGCCTCGGGTCTGGAAGCTCTGGAAAATTCGCCGCCCGATCTGGCCATTCTCGATGTGAAAATGCCGCGTATGGACGGCATGGAAGTGCTGCGCCGTCTGCGCCAGACCTCGAACCTGCCGGTCATTATGCTGACCTCCAAGGATGAGGAAATCGACGAGATTCTCGGCTTCAACCTCGGTGCCGACGACTATATGCACAAGCCGTTCAGCCAGCGTCTGCTGCTGGAACGCGTGAAAGCGCTGCTGCGCCGTGCGGGCGTCGAGGGTATCGACCTGACCGAATCCTCGGCCAATGCCGATGCCAACAAGGCCATCAAGCGTGGCCCGTTATCGATGGATCCGGCGCGCCACGAATGCACGTGGGAAGGCAAGCCGGTCAAACTGACCGTCACCGAGTTCCTGCTGCTTCAGGCACTGGCCCAGCGTCCCGGTTTCGTGAAGAGCCGCGACAACCTGATGGACGCGGCCTATGACGACCAAGTCTATGTCGATGACCGCACCATCGACAGCCACGTGAAGCGCATGCGCAAGAAGTTCCGCATGGTTGACCCTGAATTCGACGCGATCGAGACACTGTATGGCGTCGGCTACCGTTACCGCGAAGCCTAAGAACCAGAAGCCGCCCAGACGGCCTGCCAGACGATTTCGTTTTGGCGGGTCACGACTGGGCGGCTTTATGCTGGCTCTCAACCTTCTAAGTCTGCTGATTATGATCGGCGGGGCCCTAGCTCTGAACGAGTGGAGCCGTGGCCTGATCAATGCCCGACAGGAATCGCTGTCGGTACAGGCCGAGCTTTTGTCCAACGTGCTGGGGGAACTGGGTATTACCCAGGGTGACCCCTATCCCATGCTGGACGACCGCGCCGCCGCCTATTGGCTGCGCGACAACTTTATTCCCTATGGCCAGCGCGCCCGTCTGTTCGATGTGGACGGGATTCAGGTCTCCGATTCCTACAACGTCTCGGACAATATTCCGGGCGAGCCTTTGCCCCCTGCCCTGCCCTCGGGCACCAAGGCACCGCCGCCGCCCTCAGAAGCCGATATCGAAAAGGCCCGCTCCGAGGCCGATGCCGCCCTTGCCGCCGAGGTTGAGCAAGCCTTGCAAGGGCAGCCGCAGATGAACCTGCGTCGTAACGAAGAAGGCGAGCGCGTGGTGTCCGTGTCCCTGCCCGTGCGCCACGTCCAGCAGGTGCTGGGCGTGCTGACACTGGAAGCCGGTGATGTGAACGCCATTCTGGCCGCCCAGCGCCGCGCCCTGATGCCCTTTGCCTTTGTGGCGCTGGGGGTGAACCTGTTTGCGTCGCTGGTGCTGCACCTGTTTGTGGCGCGGCCCGTATTGCGACTGTCGGCGGCCGCCGACCAAGTGCGTCTACAACGCGCCCGCGCCATTTCCCTGCCCGACCTGACCGCCCGCAAGGACGAGGTCGGCGGTCTGGCGCGTGCGCTGGAAAGCATGACCGACACCCTGTCCATGCGTATGGACGCCATCGAACGCTTTGCTGCCGATGTCTCGCACGAGATCAAAAACCCGCTGACCTCGATCCGTTCGGCGCTGGAGACCCTGCCTCTGGTCAAGACCGAAGAGCAGCGGGCGCGCCTGACCAACCTGCTGCAAAATGATGTGCGCCGTCTGGATCGTCTGATTACGGATATTTCCAACGCCTCGCGTTTGGATGCCGAACTGTCGCGTGATCGTCCGCGCGCGATCGATCTGGGGGAGCTGCTGTCGGACATTATCGGCGTCTACGAGAACAGCCTGCGCGAAGGCGATATTCCGGTCCGGCTGATCAACAACCTGTCCATGCCCGCACAGGTGGTGGGACGCGACACGCCGCTGGGTCAGGTGTTCCGCAACCTGATCGATAATGCCCGCTCGTTCAGCCCGCAAGGGTCCGAGGTGCGCGTCTATCTGGAGAAGGACGACAATCCGGACTTCTGGCGCGTGCGGGTCGAGGATGACGGGCCCGGTATTCCGCCCGACAATCTGGAAACCGTGTTCGAGCGTTTCTATACCTCGCGGCCCAAGGGCACAGCCTTTGGCACCAATTCCGGCCTTGGCCTGTCAATTGTGCGCCAGATCGTCAAGGCGCACGAAGGCACGGTTGTCGCCATCAATCGTAGCGAAGGCGATCAGGTGAAGGGTGCCAGCTTTATTGTGCGTCTGCCGCTGGCGGGGCGTCGCGTAGCATGACCCCCACCATCCATGCCAGTGCGGTCGCCCTGCGGCTGGGCAATGCATGGCGCGGGATATTGATCCGCGGGGCATCGGGGGCCGGAAAGAGCGATCTGGCCCTGCGACTTATGGACATAGGTGCACGACTGATCGGGGATGATTACGTCCATCTGTGGACAAGTTCCGGCCGGTTATATGCCACGGCTCCGGCCTCGATTGCCGGTCTGATCGAGGTGCGCGGTCTGGGCATCCGTACCGTCACACCGTTGAAAACAGCCTCTATTTCACTGGTTATCGACCTGATCGACCATGCCGCCGAGCGCATGCCCGAAACGCAGAAGGTCACGCTGTGCGGGGTGGATGTGCCTCTGTTACAGCTTGATCCACGCCCTGCCAGCGCGCCGACTTTGGTCATCCGTGCACTGGAAGCCCTTTGAACCTTTGTGGCTTTGGCTTAAGACATCGGAACAAGGGGCGTCTAACAGGGTTCAACCTGACCGCTTTTTGTTGATGTTCGGCAGATATGGGCCATTCGGTTTAGATTTATGATCGGTCTGGTGATCGTCACCCACGGAGGTCTGGCCTCCGAATTCATCTCGGCGATGGAGCATGTGGTCGGCCCGCAGCGCGGTGTCGCGGCTATTTGTATTGGTCCCGAAGACGATATGGAGCGCCGCCGGCGCGATATTCTCGACGCCTCTGCGGCGGTCGATGACGGCGACGGCGTGATCTTGCTGACCGACATGTTCGGCGGCACCCCGTCCAATCTGGCGATTTCCGTCATGGAGCAGACCAAGGCCGAGGTGATTGCCGGTCTGAACCTGCCCATGCTGATCAAGCTGGCCAGTGTGCGCGGCCGCGAGAGCCTTGAGGCCTGTGTGGCCCATGCGCAGGATGCGGGACGCAAATATATCTCGGTCGCGTCATGGGTTCTGGCAGGCGATAAATGAGCGAAGCCGTCCGCGCTGAAATGGCGATTTGCAACCAGCGCGGCCTTCATGCCCGTGCTTCGGCCAAGTTCGTAAAGACGGCCTCGGAATTCGATGCGGAAATCCACGTCTCGAAAGATGGCACCACCGTTGATGCCCGCTCGATCATGGGTTTGCTGATGCTGGGGGCCGGTATCGGCTCTTCGATCGAGGTCAAGGCCGAGGGCAGCGACGCCGAAGCCGCCATCACAGCCCTGTCGGATCTGGTCGCCCGCCGCTTTGACGAAGACGTCTAGGCCGTCAGCCACGCCCGTATAGCGACCTCGTCGGCATCAACCATCCAGTGACCGGCGCTGAGGATCTGGTGATCCACCTGATGGCCATGGGCCTCCAACACGGTTTTCAATGTCTCGCTATCTTGCTGCGGGGCCAGATTGTCATCGCTCCCCGACAATACCAGCAGACGCCCCTTGCCTGCCTCGGGTGACACCTCGCCCGATAGCACCGCAGTGGGCCGTATCATCACCGCCTGTTTGACGCTGTCGGGATAAAGGCGCGCCATGGCCCCGATCATGTCCGCCCCGTTGGAATAGCCCAGCAGCATCAGTCTGTCGGCTTCCAGCGCATAGCCACGGATGGCCCCCGCCAGAAAGGCGTTGAAGGCGGCAGCTTCCGAACGGATATCCTTCTGGTCGAACTCGCCTTCTCCCAGACGGCGGAACCAGCGCAGATTGCCTTCTTCGGTGGCGCGGGCGCGCACACCCAGAAGCGCCGCACGCGGATTGATCCGGTGCGCCAAAGGCATCAGGTCGGCCTCGTCACCACTGGGACCATGCAGCAGCACAATGGTCGAGCCATCGGGGTCTTCCGGCCAGTAGAACCGGTGCACGAACGGCAGGTCGCGTTTGGGGCCGCGCATTTCGCCCGGCCGCGAGAACTGCGGAATCTTGATGCGTAGTCCGTCCGTAAGAAAGAACATGACCTCGGGCGGGAATTGCAGCGCCAGCCCCAGTTGTTCCTCCGGTTCATTCACGGTCATGCCCGGTAGGTCTGTGGCACATTCAATCGATAGGCCGCTGCTGTCGCGCACATAGAAGGAGCTGAAATATTGCAGGTCCCGCACCATCGTCGGGACATGATCCTTGAGACGGTCGCGCAAGTGATTCAGGCTCGGCGTGTCCGGTGCACGAAAGGCCACATGGTCGGGCACACCGGCACCCTTTACCGAGGGCACAAAGCCGGTGACGCTGTGGACGTCCACCACATCGGTATCCGACTTCAGACGGGTCATGCTGCCTTCGGTTCTGGAGATTTCATAACCGAAATAGCCAAGGAAATGGCTGGTTTCTTCGGCGCGATCACTGAGGATGGTCACGCCGCGAATATGGCAAGGGGCTGTCACCGAGCCCGAGCCCAAAGCCACCTCGCTGGCCACCAACTTGATAATCAGGCCATCCGGGTCTTTCAGGCGCAGGACCGGTTCGCCAAATTCCTTGATCGGACCTTCGACGACAATATTGGCCGAGATCGCCCGCATCATCCATTCGCCCAGACTGTCGGTCGGTACGGCAAAGGCGATTTCCGACACCTGACCCAGCCCTGTGCGGCCACGGCCTGTGGCCTCCCACACCATGAAGCTGACAAGGGTGCCGGGCCGGCCATCGGGTGCGCCATAGAACAGGTGCAGCTGTTCGGCATCCTCGAAACCGCTGGTCTGTTTGACGAGGTTCAGACCTAAAAAGCCCATGTAGAAATCAACATTGGCCTGAACATCGGCGGTGATGCTGGTGACGTGATGGATGCCGGTCGTCATCGGAATTCTTTCAATCAGACACCCCGTCCGGCCAATCACCGGACGGGATGTTTAGAAACATGGGCCGTTCAACCCGCCTATTTGCCCGCTTCGCGATCCAGCACTTTTTGAACAGCCGGATCGGCAGCCAGACGGTCGTGCAGAGCCAGCACGTTCGGATATTGGGACAGATGCCCTTCCATCAGTTTCTTACCCCAGCGGATCATCGGGAAGGCATAGGCGTCGATCACCGACTTGCCATCCAAAATCCATTCACGGCCTTCAAGATGCTTGTCGAGGGTGGCGAACTGTTTGTGGACCAGGGCATGGCCGGCCGCGACGACCTTGGCGCGGGCCTCCTCGCTCTCGTCGGTCGTATAGCGGTACGGCATAAAGACCGGCCAGAAGGCGGCGTGCATGTCCGAGGTCAGGAAGGCCGACCAGCGATGGTTCTCTGCCTTTTGGCGCAGGCTGTCACCACCCGACAAATTGGCCTCGGGATGCTTTTGCGACAGATAGTCGAGGATGGCCCCCGCCTGGGTCAGTAGCCAGCCATCGTCCTCGCGCAGGGTCGGAACCGCCCCCGCCGGATTGACGGCCAGAAGTTCCGGCGAGCCATACTGCACCTTTACCGCCCCATAGGGCGCGCCAATCCATTCCAGAACGATGTGCGGGGCCAGCGAGCATGCGCCTACGGCATAGTACAGGGTGGGCAAGGACAACTCCGTCAAAAATCAGCAAGCTTAGGGCAGAACATGGGCACGAAAGACTTTGAAGCAAGCCAAGCATAACCTTTCAGACGCGCCTTGGCCCAAGGCTGTCCACCGCGAAATGTAAAGGTTCGCCACATCCTGGAGTGGCCGATTGCCGATGCCCCGACCACAGGTTCAGTTTAAGCATTTATCCTAGGTTTTACGGTCAAGCTTTCTGTCTTAACCTTGGGTCAGGATTGCTCACCAACAGCCATCGGGGTGGCTTATGCGGAACGACCCTCTCTGCCTGCGCGAACAGGTCCGTATCCGGTTTCTCAGCATTGCCGCCATTGTAGCGGCGATAGGCCTGACGTGGTTTTCGTTGTCAGGCCCGTCTTCGGGAGAAGCCTTAGTGCCGCCCGAACCGGACACAGTCCAGGCCGTATACTAGACCCCTCAATGGGCCTTGCGACGGGCGGCACGGACGGCACGTGCCATTTTCAGATCTCGCGACAGGCGTATCCACAACAGGATAAAGCCGGTCACCACAATGCTGAGCGTCAGAACCGTCAGACCGACCAGCAGCGGGTGGTTGAAATTGTCGCCATTCTTGAAGTCGAGAATGTGCAGCCGCCAGAAGAAATCATAGAAGCGCCACACCGCCGAACGTCGCGTGACCACCTCGCCGGTCTGGGGTGACAGATAGAAGCTGGTGCGTTCGGTATCGTTGAAATCCACCCGCCAGATTGGCCCGTCGCGACCGGTTTCCTTGGGGGCCGGATCCAGCAGGACAGGCATTTGTGGGCTTGCATTGCCGCGATAGGCCGCCTTCGCCAGCGCCGTGACCTCGTTCGCATCCATCGCGGCAAAGGGTTGCCCCGTCGTGGCGTTCAAGGTCACAGGTTCGCCATCGCGCGGCGTCAGTACCCATGCCGGACCGCGCTGTATGTTCTTCAGTTCGGCACGCGCCGGTGCAATGCCTGCGGTCTGCACCACATCGGCCAGAGGCAGGACCTGCTCTACAGGCAGGGCCACTGGCGAGGTCTGTTTCAGACGATGCTCGCTGCGGACCGTCTCGATCGGGATGGCGGTCATGACCAGACCTCCGGCCACCCAGAACAGGACCTGCACCCCCACGACAAGGCCGATCCATTTATGGATCTGGGTCGAATATCGCAGAACCTTCATCATTCCCCCGGATGCGTTTCACACGCCAATAACAGCCTATAAACCTATACGCATAGAGCTGTATTTCCCCTCGTCTTGCCATCACCCGACGAACGGGTTGGCTGGCAGGTCCGGCATTTTTGCATGGGGCGGTTTTCGTACCCATCTGCTTTGGGAAAGCTTCCGAGGAGAAGACAAGCCGATGACGTGCAGCCATGATGCATTGACGCCCGCCGTCATGACGCGTCTGATCCATCAGGACGCAGCCTTGGAGGCCGAATGTGAATGATTGTTCGCGTAGCGACCATGCCAATCTGATCCGTCAGGCACTGGATGATAATGCCGGGGCCCGCTCGGCTTTGGCCGCATCCTGGCGTCGCTCCATCACCCTGTATGGGCTGGACCCGATGCGGCACCGTCAGGTCGAGACCATTACCGACCTGCAACTGCGCGAGGCACGACAGGCGATGGAGCCTGTAACGCGCGCCGCCGAAGGGGTTCTGGACCGTCTGTTTCAGGCCGTCGGCGGTGTGGGCTGTTGCGTGCTGCTGACCAATACGGACGGCATTCCGGTTGAACGGCGCGGCGCTGTGGCCGATGATCAGACCTTCCATCGCTGGGGCCTGTGGCCGGGGGCAGTCTGGTCCGAGGCGGTCGAAGGCACCAATGGCATTGGCACGGCTCTGGCCGAGCATCGCCCCGTCACCATTCACCGCGACCAGCATTTCCATGCGCGCAATACCGGCCTGAGCTGTGTCACCTATCCCGTGCATGACCATCTAGGGCGGCTGGTGGGATCGCTGGATGTCTCTTCCTGTCGGGCCGATGCCACCGAGAGCATTCTCGGTCTGATCTCGGCCACAGTGGCCGATGCCGCCCGTGCCATCGAGGCCCAGACCTTCCGTCAGGCCTTCAGCGATGCGCGGATTGTGCTGGCCGGTGATGCCAACGAGCGCAACACGGCAGCGCTTTTAGCTGTAGATCGCGACGATCTGGTAATCGGGGCGACACGAGCCGCGCGGCTGTCGCTATTGATTACCGATGAAAGGATTGCCACCCAGCTTCCGGCGGCTGATCTTTTGGCCCCTGCACAGGCACCATATGCTGAAACCGAAACCGATCTGCATGAGGCCGAGCGCGGAGCGGTACGGCGGGCTCTGGCCCGGTCCGGCGGCAATGTCTCGGCGGCGGCGCGGGCACTGGGCATCAGTCGCGCCACCCTTCATCGCAAGCTGCACAAGCTGGGCCTGATCGAGTTGCACTGACCTGTCGCAATCCTGCGACAGGTGTGCGCCGCACCATGAGCGCGCCCTCTGGCAACCGCCCCATGGTCGTCCCAACGTCTCCTGAACGACGCCGAGCCACCGGCGCACAGGAAACAGCAGGAGGCCATTCGATGACCAAATCCGAATTTACCCGCAGCGTGACGCCGCAATACAAAGCCCGCTACGACAACTTCATCGGCGGTGAGTGGGTTGCCCCCGTTAATGGCCGCTATTTCGAGAACACCTCGCCGGTGAACGGTCGCGTTCTGTGTGAAGTGGCCCTGTCGGACGCCGCCGATGTGGAACTGGCACTGGACGCCGCCCACGCCGCCAAGGATGCATGGGGCACCACCAGCCCCGCCCAGCGCGCCCTGATGCTGAACCGCATCGCCGACCGCATGGAAGAAAACCTGCAAGCCATTGCCGAGGCCGAAACCTGGGACAATGGCAAGCCGGTGCGCGAAACCCTTGCCGCCGACATTCCGCTGGCGATTGACCATTTCCGCTATTTCGCCGGATGCATCCGCGCGCAGGAAGGTGGCCTTTCGCAGCTGGATAACGACACGGTCGCCTACCACTTCCACGAGCCGCTGGGCGTGGTTGGCCAGATCATTCCGTGGAACTTCCCGATCCTGATGGCGACGTGGAAGATCGCCCCTGCCCTCGCCGCCGGTAACTGCATCGTGCTGAAGCCTGCGGAACAGACACCGGCATCGATCCTGTTGCTGGTCGAGCTGATTCAGGACCTGCTTCCGACGGGCGTGCTGAACATCGTCTCGGGCACCGGCATCGAGGTGGGCGAGCCGCTGGCCACCAATCCGCGCATCGCCAAGATCGCCTTTACCGGCTCGACCGCTGTCGGCCAGAAGATCATGAAATATGCGACCCAGAACATCATTCCGGTGACGCTGGAACTGGGTGGCAAGTCGCCGAACATCTTCTTCAAGGATGTGATGGATGCCGATGACGCCTTCCTCGACAAGGCGCTGGAAGGCTTTGCCATGTTCGCGCTCAATCAGGGCGAGATCTGCACCTGCCCCAGCCGCGCCCTGATCCACGAAGACATCTATGAAGCCTTCATCGAAAAGGCGATTGCCCGCGTCGAGGCCATCAAGCAGGGCGACCCGCTGAACCCCGAAACACAGGTGGGCGCACAGGCTTCGGCCCAGCAGTTGAAGAAGATCCTGTCCTATCTGCAAATCGGCAAGGACGAGGGTGCAGAAGTTCTGACCGGCGGCGAACAGGCCGTGCTGAAGGACGATCTGGCGGGCGGCTATTACATCAAGCCGACCATCTTCAAGGGCACCAATGACATGCGGGTGTTCCAGGAAGAAATCTTCGGCCCCGTTCTGGCCGTGACCACCTTCAAGACGCTGGAAGAAGCCATCGCCATCGCCAATGACACCGAATACGGTCTGGGCGCAGGCGTGTGGTCGCGTGACATGAACACCGCCTATCGCGCCGGTCGCGGCATTCAGGCCGGTCGCGTCTGGACCAACTGCTATCACCACTATCCGGCCCATGCCGCCTTTGGCGGTTACAAGAAGTCGGGCATTGGCCGCGAGAACCACCGCATGATGTTGGACCACTACCAGCAGACCAAAAACCTGCTGGTCAGCTACAGCCCCGACAAGCTGGGCTTCTTCTGATCCACAGGCCTGACGGTACAGGGCGCGGGCTTTTAGTCCGCGCCTGCTTTTTTCCGGCTGATGTCATGACCTCCGCCATCTGAATGTCGGAATATCAGCCGGTTTAGCCAAACAAAAACGGCCCCCTCATATGAGGGGGCCGTTTTCATTTAGGCGTTCATCTGATCAGAACTTGCCGATCAGGTTTACGAACCAGCCATTCTCGTCATAGCTGAGGTCGCCCAGATCGTCCGAATAGTCGGTGAAGTTGTAACCGACACCCAGTTTCATGTGGTCGCCGAAGTGGCGATACACGCCGACCAGAGCGCCCAGACGGCTGTCTTGCGCTTCCTTGATACGCAGGTCGCGCATCTCGACGATGACATCCCAGCGGCGCACGATCTGGTAATCGGCGCGCACGGCCCAGAACATGGCCTCACTGTCGAACCACTGTGCGCTTTCGTCACGCGAGGCGCGCAGTTCACTGATGCGGTAGGCCACCTTGGCCCCCAGCGCGAGGCGCGGGGTCAGTTGATAGGTGCCATCCACAGCCGCGATATGGCTGCGTTGCGCATAGTCGAGGTTCTGGCCCAGAGCGTCCACCTGAGCGGGCGACGGCAGGTCGGCCAGATAGGTGTATTTGGCCAGCATGTTGAAGCGGTCATTGTCCACCGGACGATACGCACCGGCCAGAGCCAGTTCGTAGAAGTCCGCATCCATGGCCATTTCCTGATCGGAATTGGACATGGAGATATTGGCCTTGGCAAACAGACGTAAGGAAGGGGTCGCCTTATAGGTGATCTGGTTGCGGGTGGTCACCGTGGTGCGCTCGCCCACCGTGGTGCCGTCGTCCTTGCGGAACTCCAGACCCGAGGCCCAGCGCAGACGATCGCTGCCATAGTCAGCCGTTGCGCCGATGGCCATACGGTCCATTTCCTGACCCAGAGCATCGCTCAGGGTGCCGGTCTCATAGCGGGCACCGAACGTCCAGCCTTCGAACGGGCTGAAGTCCACACCATAGGCCTGGGTCCAGCCGGTCGGGCCTTCACCGTGGTCATAGCGTTGCTCGGCAAAGACACTGGTCTTTTCGCCCATCTGCTGACGGGCACCGCCGGTCAGACGGCCAAGACGGCCACCCGACAAAGCATCCGGATTTTCACCCGCAAGGGCATAGCCCAGATACAGGCTGCCGCGGTCGGTCATGGCGAAATCGGCGCGCAGATCCGCCCCGAAATCCATGTCGCCGTCGGACACTTCGCCCTTGAACTTCAGGCGGTCATGGACCTGATATTCGCCACCGATACCGTAACGGTCATTCGATTGGCGACCACCATCGTGGTCCAGCGTCGCCTGAGCCAGAGCCCAGACCGCCCACGGTGCATCGTGGATGTCGCGTTCCTGATTGTCGACAGCGGGCGTGTGGCGATAGCCGAGCGTGACAGCCGCATCGGTCCGCGTACCTTCGCTGGGTGGCGGCACATACAGCGGACTGTAGGCCGTGCGCTGGCCCTGTTGCTTGTCTGAACGGACGCCGATCGATCCGAACCAGCCCTGAGCGACCTCGCGGCGCAGACCGGCCTCGATGGCGTGGCGTTCGGTCAGACGACCGTCCGTCACGTCACCCTTGGCCTGAAGGCGCAGGGTTTCGCTGATGGCTACATCCAGCGAGCCGCCATACTGGTCCAGCGTCTCGCCAAAGGTCAGCTCGCCCGGAGCCGAGAAACCGGCTTCGCGGGTCTTGTAGTAACCGGCAAAGCGGCCATCGCGGTCCATTCCCACCTCATCCAGCTTGCCGCCGAAGGTCAGGCTGACGGCATTGGCCTGATCGGCCACGGTCTGAAGCTTGGTGAAGTCGTAACCGCCGGTCGAGGAGACGAAGGAGCCGTCGCCCGGTCCATCAGCCTGTGCGAATTCCAGTTTCACAAAAGTGTTCGGTCCATGCTGGTACAGCACATCGGCACCGAACAGGTCCTGCGAAGCCTGATCCTCGCCCTGATGATAGGCGCTGCCGCCCACACGGATACGGTCATTCAGCCAGTGCTGGGCACGGGCCCCCGTGGTGAAAGCATCCGGACGGGTCAGACCCGGCGAATACTCATAGGTGGCCACAACCCAGACCGGATTACCGGCCAGCGTCGATTGCTGGACGAAGCTGTCCGAGCCAGCCGTCATCGGCGGCGGGTTACGCATGACGACGCGACCTTGCAGGTAGTTCACGTCATAGTCGCGCGCGGCGATCAGTTCCTTGCGCTCCAGCACCAGACCGGAATCCTTGTCGCGCACCTCGAGGTAGACGCGTTCGGAACCCGGAGCGATGTCGCGGTTGCGGAAGTAGTAGACCGAGCCGCCGGTCGAGGCGAAGTCCTCGCGGCTGGCAATGGTGCCGGGGTCGGCGGCAAAGACATTGACCTCGGTACGGCGCTCGCCGTTCTCGGTCACAGCCTCGCCACGCCAGTCCAGATTGGCACCGTACAGCGTGCGCTGGTGACGGATCAGCTCGTTACCACCTAGATGGCTCTGGAACACGCCCCACATGGCGTCGGTGTTCTCGTTCTCGGCACGGATATAGAAACGGCCATAGGTCGGCGCGTCCTCAACCGTGACGGAGTCATCGCCATAGACCGGATAGTGCATATCCGGATCAAGGCGGCGCAGGACCGAGCGCGGGTCTTTTTCAAGGAAGCCGTCAAACAGGTTCTTCAGGCGTTGTTCGCCCGTATCGGCCGAGGCCGTGACCTGCCAGTCATTCTTGACCAGACCCTTGAAGTAGAAGGCCAGACGACCATCCACGAAGTCGGTGCGATGATCGCCCGTATCGCCCAGCAGTTCGTGCTTGGCGGCATCGAAACTACGGCTGCCGGCGGTGATGTCGGCAATACCGACAAAGAAACGGTCGCTGCGTGGCAGGACCACTTCGCGCATCAGTTCAACAGGAGCCTGTTGCGGACGGGCGACCTGAACAGCAATGGCGGTCGTGTCGGCGGGCACGATCTGCTGCATCATAAAGCGGCCCATACGGTCCACCGGAACCGGAGCGCCAAAGGCTTTGACGCCGGTATTCACGTCTTCGACTTCGCCGCTGATGGTCACGGCCACACCGCGCACAGCGATGGAATCGACGGTGCGCATATTCTCGAAGGACGGGCCTTCGAGGATGTCCGGCTTGGTCACCGAAATGGCGTGGGTGACATCCAGCGTGGTGGCTGCCGTCTCGTCATAGCGGCCATCGACCCCATAGACTCGCAGCAGGTAGCGATAGCGTTGCTCGCCCGCCTGTTCACGGTCGGTGGACCAGGTGACGCTCTCGCCGACCTTCAGCGGGATGACCGTCATAGGGGCTTCGCCCGTATTCTGGTCGGCGCGGAAGATGCGGACCTCTGCACGCTCCACATAAGCCGCATAGTTGCTAAGCGTGAAGAAACGCACCGGATAACCGGCACGGATCACAGGCTGGTCGGCGACAATGCTGAGCACAGGGCGGATATCAAAACCCGAGGCCTGCACACGCACATCTGCGCCACTGAGGGCCATATCCTGACGGCGCTGGCGGTCGGCGCGCAGGTCATCGGCATCCCCTTCCCCGTCCACGCTGATGCGGAACGGGGTCGAGGCACCGCGATCGGCGGCTTCGAGATTGTTGCCAAGGCCACGGCGTTCTACCGCCGCATCATCGGCCACCGGACCGCACGGACGATCCGTATCGCGGCCGCAATAGACCTGATCCTGGCTGTCCGAGGCTTGCTGAGCCTGAACAGCCGAGGCCAGGGCGATGGCCGAGCCGCCCATAAACAGGGCGGTCAGCAGTTTATTCGACGCGCGGATCATTGCACGCCTCCGTCGTTCATAGTGGACGCAATGACGGTCTCTTCCTCGACCACCAGACGGTAACGGTCACCTTGATCGTTCCAGCGGTCGCGGATCATGCGACGCACCTTGGCGATACGGTCACGGACCAGATCGGCATCTTCACCGCGCGAGGCATAGGCCAGACGCAGGACCGAAGGACGCTCGGCCAGAGTGACCAGCAGGGTTTCGAACTGTTGTTCGAACTCTGTACGCAGTTCCGTGCCTTCGAAGGCTTCGGCGTTCAGGTCCACACGCACAACGCGGTGCAGGCTGGCGCCGAAGTTCAGGCGGGCGAACTTGCCGCGGGTCAGACGAACCGTTTCCGGGTTGCCTGAGGTGACGCGGTAGCCGGTCGGCAGGGTGCGGTCATCCAGCTTGACGATGAAGTTGGAGCCACGCTCCTCGTTCGGGATCATCGGGCAGGTGATGTGATAACGGCCCTCGGCGTCGGTCGTGATCAGCAGACCGCGAGCGGTTGCCAGACGCACGCCCGGCAGACCCGGTTCGCCATCGTCCTGAACGCCGTTGCCGTTACGGTCGTCGAACACCTTACCGAGGATGTCGGTGCAGTCGAAGTCCGGATCGGGGATCATACGCACGGTCGCCTCGGCGATGTTCGAGATGATCTGGTCCACCGTCGGGTTCAGCGCAAACGCCGTATTGGTATGCTCGCCTTCGACCACGCCCGCACCGACCACAAGGATCAGCTCGAAGCGCTTGGTCTCGCCTGCCGCGAAGGTCAGGTCGGGCCAGCTCAGCAGACGGCCGTTCTGCTGCGGTTCGACTGCCACGCCATCCACCAGGGCCGAACCCTCGCGGTAGCGGAAGCCGGCCGGAACACGGTCGGTCACCGTCACGCCCGGTACAGTGCCAGCCAGCGTGTTGCGGGCGGTGACAACGTACGGGACCAGACCGCCGCGAACCACATTGACCATCGGGGTCGTCTTGGTGACTTCGATGGCACCCTCAAGGATCGGATCCAGCGGGATGTTGTTGTTCACGACATTGGCCGACAGGCCAGGCGTCAGGTCCAGCGTCAGGACATAACCGGTCGTCAGCGTACCTGTGGTGCAGGTTTCCGGCGTACCGATCGGCGGGGCACCGTTGCTGGTCGAAACCAGCATCGGGTTCGGGAAGGCTCCGACCGACAGCGGACCGACGCAAGGCGGCAGCATGCTGGACGGCTGGATCGGGTTGTAGGTGCCGTTCGGCGGGGTCACCGTCAGGGTGTAAACACCCGCCGGAGCCGAGCTGACCAGCTGGAAGTAGTAAAGACCCTTGGCATCGACGACCTGACGAAGGCCTGCTTCACCACCCAGCAGGTGCTGGGCCGGATCGAAGCCTGCCGGACCGTTGATCTCGACAATGGCACCCTGCACCGGCGTACGGCGCACAGCATCATAGACGACACCCCACGGATCCAGCGGCAGGGACTGCTGCGGAACAGTGGCACCCGGTTGCAGGGTGATATCGGCCAGTTCACCGTCACGGATGGTCGCGCCACCCGGGTTCGAGGTCGAGACAGTGCCGTCAACAAAGTTGCCGCCGGTCTCGTTCGGACGCGCGCCGCCATAGACCGCATTGTTCTGCGGGTGACGGAAGCGGACCGAATAGCCCGTGCCCGGAGCCACGCCCGGGAAGGCATAGCGGCCATCGGCACCGGTCTTGGTGGTGTCCATCAGAACATCGCCAAGGAACAGTTCGACCGTCCAATCGGACTGAACCTCTTCACCGCCGTCCAGAGCGCGGTTGTGGTTGGTATCCATCCACACCGTACCCGAGATCGCGCCTTCGGCACCGCGTTCGCCGAACAGGTAGCCGGTGGCATCGGTCGCCGGCGGCAGGACGATCATATTGATCGTGTCTGCACCGTCCGAGGTACCGCCGACCGAACCCGGCGTGTCGATACCGTCATCATAACCGTCCGGCTGGGTCTCGGTGACCGAATAGGTCCCGCCCTGCAGGTCGGTAAAGGTGTAGGTGCCATCTGCATTGGTGACAATCGTACGGGTGACCGCTTCGCCACGGGCATCGGTGCCGGTCAACGTCACAGTAACGCCGCCAATCACCGGCTCGTTGGCATCGCGGATGCCGTTGTTGTTGGTGTCGTTATAGACGAGGCCCGACAAAGAACCCGTGCGTTCACCGAAGTTCACGACCGGCGGAGTCTGGTCATGGACAATGGTGACCGGAACGCGGTTGGACGGATTTTCGCGACCATTGCCATAACCGTCCGGCTGGATTTCCACGACGACATAGTCACCGCCGCGGATGTTGCCAAAGCTGTAGCTGCCATCCGGATTGGTCGTGGTGGTTGCCACCAGATCGCCGTTCGGGGTGCGAAGTTCGATGACGACGCCTTCCAGCGGGCGGTCTTGCGGATCAAAGGTGCCGTTGCCGTCAATGTCGACATAGACATTACCGGTCAGGCTCTGGCCACGCTCGCCAAAGGCATAGTCGGTCGCATCCGTCCCCACCGGAAGGGTGATGTCATAGATGCGGTCGCCATCGGCTTCGACCGTGCCGCCTACGCTGCCGGCGCTGTCCGCACCGTCAGAATAGCCTTCAGGCTGGGTCTCGACCAGTTGATAGGTGCCCGACTTGAGGTCGTCGATGACCCACTCGCCTTGCGCATTGGTGGTGGCCGTACGGGTCACCGGATTACCGGCATCGTCGGTACCCGTCAGGGTGACAACCACGCCTTCGATCGGTGCCTCGCCCGGTTGGCGGATACCGTCATTATTGGCGTCCACGAAGACGTGGCCCGACATGGTGCTGACAGTTTCGCCAAAATCGACCGACTGTTCGACGCCAGGGGTCAGGTTGACCTGAACCTCGTTCGGGGTCGACGAGCCATAGCCGTCAGGCTGGGTTTCGCGGATCGTATAGTTCCCCGACGGCAGGTCGGTGAAGCTATAATTGCCATCCGCATCGGTCGTGGTCGTGGCGATCAGGGTGCCGTTTTCATAGAGTTCGATCACCACACCCGGGATCGGCGTATCTTCCGGATCGCGCGTGCCATCGCGGTCAATGTCTTTATAGACATGGCCGTTGATGACGACGGCGCGCTCGCCGAACACATAGTCGGTACCCTTTTCACCCGCACCCAGCGTGATGTTGCTGATGGTGTTGGCCGCAGGCGTACCGTCAAAGACCGAATTATCCGCCGTACCGCCTGCCGAACCCGGACCTTCCTTGCCATCCGCAAACTGGCCCGGATGGGTTTCGATCAGGCTGTAATTCCCCTCCGGCATATCGTCGAAGATATAGTTGCCATTGGCATCCGTACGGGTCGTACAGGTCAATGCGGGGTCAAGAGCCGCGCGCCAGGCACAGATGTCCTGACCGTCCTTGGTCGTGCCCGACAGGGTGATCTCGACACCTTCGATGCCTTTTTCACCCGACTGGCGCACACCATTATTGTCGGCGTCGATAAAGACCGAACCCGCCAGCGAGCCTGACAGCTCGCCGAAGCTGTAGTTTGCGCCGAGGGCACCCGTCGCCAGCACAATATTGCTGATGACATCATTGCCCACAGTCCCGCCCAGATTACCCGCAGCTTCCAGACCATCGGTAAAGCTCGACAGCGGTGCGGTGTTCTGGGCCTGTTCGGTCAGGGTGTAGCCCGTGGCGTCCGAACCCGGAACAGCCAGATACAAGAAACCCCCTGTGGCATCGGTGACTGCCGTACAGTCGATCAGGGTACAGACATCCTGACCGCTGGCCGTTGTGCCCGACAGGGTCATCGTCACACCCGGAATACCGGTTTCACCCGCATCGCGGATGCCCGAGGCATTACGGTCAATATAGACAAAGCCGCTGACGCCCTGACCGGTCGCACCGAAATCATAGGTGATGCCGTCATTGCCTGCGTTCACAACGATATTGGTGATGCGCAGTGCACCTGCACCCACTGACGGCGTATTGATGCCGCTGACGCCATTGGACGTACCACCCAGCGAGCCGACATAGGCCCCCGTATGGCTCAGACCCAGAGCGGGCGTGATTTCCAATTCATAATCACCCGGACGCAGCACCTGACAGTTGGTTGTCGTGTCTGCGGCATTCGGGAACTGGTAGAGACCTGTCGCCGTGGTGGTGATCGAACAATCAACCAGCTCGCCCAGATCGTTGGTGCCGGTCAGGCGCAGGATCGCACCGGCCAGACCCGAGGTTTCCGATGTAGAGCGGACCGCATCGACGTTCGGATCGAGATAGACCATCCCGCCGAGGGTCGAGGTCGGCAATTCGCCGAAATTACGCTGGGTCAGGTCCGCCGAAGGCGCAACTGTGCCAACAACGATATCTTCCGGAGCCGCACGGCCACGCGAACCGGCAATCACATTGCCCGATCCGTTGCTGTCCAGACCATCGGAAGTCCCGTTCGGCTGAACCAGTTGGGTCACCGTATAGGCATTGCCATTGGACGGCGCGACGTTGTTGAACACATAGTGGCCGTCTACATCGACATTCGCCGTCATATTGACCGCGTTACCGGCATAGTCGGTTCCGGTCAGCCGCAGATGCGGTGTCGCAGTAAAGGCGGAAGGGCCAAAACCTGCCTCTCCGGCATCGAGAGAACCGTTATTGTTCACATCGCCATAGATGTAACCGGACACACGGGCCGCGCCGACTTCTTGGAAAATATAGCCGGTGGCAGCCGTCGTCGCCGGCAGGGCGATATCCGAAATCGTGTTGTACTGGGCCGCGCTGCTGAAGACCGAATTATCGACTGTACCGCCAGCCGTACCCGCCGTCTCCATACGGTCGAAAGTACCTGCGGGCTGGGTTTCAACAATCGTATAGGTGCCGGAAGGCAGACGATTGAAGATGAAGCTGCCATCGGCGGCCGTCGTAACAGTACGCGCGGCAATCGCATTGCCGAAACTATCCTGACCCGTCAGCCTGAGCGTGACGCCGCCAATACCTTCGCCACTGTTGATCGTATCGTTCAGATTGTCGTCACGATAAACCGTGCCGGCAATCGAAGAGACAGTGACCTGGGTCACTTCGGTCTTGGAGTTATTGCTCGGAACCGTATCTCGGCTGATCTCGTTGCCGACAGCATCCTGACCCGGCTTGATCTCGGCCATATTGGTCAGGTTGGTGTTCAAAGCGCCGTTATACGGATTACTAACCTTGGCAAAGAAGGTGAGGGTCACGGTTTCGCCGTTGCCGGGGAACAGACCGTCCAGCACACAGTTCACCTTATTGGTGCCCGTGCAGGTCATGCCGCTGACGGTCACACCTGCCGACGGCACGAAGGTTTCACCACTGACGCGGGTCCAACCCGAGGGAAGTTGATCCGAAACGCGGATCTGTGTGGTCGGCGACGGACCATTATTGCGAACCACGACTTGGTATTCGACCGGCTGGTTAATCTGAACCGGCGAATCCGTGATGCGCGTTTTGGAGACCACTTCCAGATCGGTAGACGGAATAATCGTCGTGGTCTGTACAGCGGTATTGTTTGCCAACTCGCTGTCGGCCTGAATTTGCGAGGTGTTGTTTTGCTCCAGCGAAATCACATTGACGCTGTTGGAGAATGTCAACGGACCGGTCGGCGGCAGCACTGATGCATTTTCCGGGGCCACAGCAAAGGTCAGTCGGAAGATCACCTGATGCTGGGCATCCAGATAGTTCTGGCTGTCGTCGGTTCCATGCAGACGACAGACGATGTTGCCGCCCGAGGTTGAACAGGCCGGTGCCGGCGGTGTGTAGAGTGTATTGCCACCATTGGCAGGAACAGGATTGATGTCCAGATTGCCAGACAGCGTCATCGTATAGCCCGTAGGCGGTGCCGGCGTATCCGTGATCACAATATTCGATGCACGCGACGGGCCGAAATTGGTCACGCGCACATCGTATACAAGGTTCGAACCGTACGGCACAGGATCATAGGCCGAGCTCGGCTCGGTCTTGGTAATGGCCAGATCCATTTGCGGACCCGCCACGCTGTGCGTCTCCGATACGCTGTTATTAGCGGTGTTGGTTTCCAGCGTGCTGGTCGTGACCGTCGCTGTGTTTGTGTGGCTAACAGGGAAGCTTGTTACGCCCGCGAACGGGAAACGCGCGCGAACCTTCTGATTGACCTGATAGGTTACGCCACGATTGATCGTACCCATCGGACACTGGATTGTGCCCGTCACATCATTCTTGGTGCAGACGACGCCGGTGCGCGTCGCAGTGGGATCGCCGACCAGTTCGAAGCGTGCAGGATCGATCGTATCCGAAACCACAACATCTGCTGCCGGATTAGGACCCAGGTTGCGCACGCTGATCGTATAGGTCGAAACGACACCTACGCGCGCGGGATTTGGGGCAATCGATTTAGAGTTCAGCGTAATGTCAGCAACAGCTTCGATCGTGTAGCTGGCCGTCGATTCATTATTGGCGGTGTTGGTTTCGGTCGTGTCCGGCGAAGAAACCGTAGCCTTATTATTAAAGGTACCGCTTTCGAACGGACGGTTGACACGCACGACCAGAGTAGCGCTGTCGCCTGAAGCCAGATCGCTCAGGTTCCAGCTGATAAGACCGCTGCCAGCCTCATAACCCATCGAACCCTTGGTGATAGAATCCTGCTGAACCGCCGTGACCATCGCGCCCGAGTTCAGATAGTTCGGCAGCGGGTCGCGCACATTCACCGTGCGGGCAAGGTTGCCGCCAGCATTAGCAACCGTCAGACGGATATAGAAACTGTCCACATTGTCATTGACAATAATGGCCGGGGTTTGGGTCCAGCTGACCTTGTCCAGGCTGACTTCTTTAACAATGGTCAGATCGGCTGCGTTCGGTGTCGAACGCGTATCGGCAGATGCACAGTCATTTGCAATATTGCCGTCAGCAGGCAAAGCGCCCGAGCCGCCGGTCGTACCGGTACACGCCGTGTTGGACAGGTCCATATCCGCAGCATTGCCTGCAGTCGTTTTCAGGCTGAGCGCGATGTTGCCGTTAACGGCCAGTGTGCCCGGTCCAGCCAGCTCACAAGTGATTTCCAACCCCGCCTGCGCACAGGTCCAAGGCGCATCGGCTGAACTGAAGGTTTCGTTCGGGCCTACCGTATCCACGATACGCAGCGGATTGGCTGGATCATAGCTCAGTATCGACGGTCCGCGGTTCGTCACGGTGATCGTGCTGGTCATGATGCCGCCAGCCGCGACCGGATTCGGACCCTTGTTCTTGGTCAGGGTCAGGTCAGAGCTAGGGGCCGCAATCTCGTAGCTGACATTCGAGGTATTATTATCCGGCGTCGGATCGGTGACACCCGCAGGCAGGGTCACAACAGCCGAGTTCACAACCGTACCGGCCGTCGGCGTGAGAGCCGTAACCGGAATTATAAAGTCCTGATTTTCACCCGTTGCGAGCATGCCAGCAATACAGGTGACCGTATTGCCGCTGGCCGTACATCCTGCAGGCAGGGTACCGATCTGGAAATTCGGCGAGATAACATCAACGATGCTCGCACCAGCAACGGCCAAAGGTCCGCGGTTACGGATACCGAGTGTAATATTGACCGTTTCGCCCTAGATGATCGTTCCGGGCATCGATTTTTCAGCTTCGAAATCTGCGCCCGGCTCAATGTTTGTCACAACCGGCGTGGCTGTGTTGTTATTGGGGCGCGGATCCTGAACACCGTTTCCGTCCACGACTACGAAAGCGGTATTGGTGATCGTGCCGCCGGTGGCCAATACGCGACCCGACACTGTTACATCCGGTAGAGGTCCGAGTTTGGCAGGCCCCGTATAAAGACATGTGACCGTGGCACCGGAGTGCGAGCAGTTCCAGTCGGAACCGGTAGCGCTGATAAATGCGAAATTGCTGACTGCTGGCAGGTTGTCGACAAGACGAATGGCACCGGTTGCGTCGGGGCCATTATTCACAACCTTCAGAGTATAATTAAGCGTCCCGCCCGCCGGGATACTGCCGGTCGGGCGATTGTCTTGGTTGGAAACCACCAAGTCCGCGCCGGCCTCGACAGCTGGAGAAACCGCCAAGGCGTCGTTAGCAGGGTTGTTATCGACATTGGTCGGTGACGAGATCGTCGCCGACGCTGTGCGCGAACCAATTTCCTTGGCGTCCGCAATAAAGTCGAACTCGAACGTACCGCCCGTCAGACTGGGAAGAGCGCAGGTCAGCGACTGGCTACCCACTACGCCCGACAGGGTGCAGTAGCTTGGAAACTCGCCGGCCTGGACAGAGAAGTTTGACGGAACAGCGATCGTCACGACAGCATCGTTCACAACGCCCGGCCCGTTATTGGCCACAGCGATAGTAAACTTGGCCTGACCGCCATTCGCCACGGGATCAGGATCCCACCGATAGTCTGACACCTGAAGGTCGGCTGCCGCAGCCGCCCCCGCAACACCCGCCACAGCCAGTGGCGCGGCCACGCGCATTGCACGCAACGCAACACGCTTTATCAAACCGAGCAATTTCAGCACTTCTCAAAGTCTCCAGTCCGACGACGGTCGGGCCAGTGACGTGACGAAAATCAGCGCCAGGCCATAAGCCTGACGCTTCCAGTCACCCCACATCGCCCACCGATCCGGTTATGGAGCTTTTAGCGCCATGTTACCCAAAAAGGCTACGCTTGGAGCTGTAACAAAATGTATTCAAAGAATGCAGTTCCTTTATTCACACTCGAAATGGTCACTGCATGCGGCGCTCGATAATGCACTGACATTTGTAAAATTTAATAACCTCGAATTTTACACTTTTAACAACTCTCAATATTTGAAATATCATCGATATGTATCTATCAGAATCAAAAATCGCTCACGATACCTGCCATCGTCAGTCGCTGAACTACATTGATATTGGGTGTAGTATCCGCCGGTCTTTACACATTATAATTATAGGGACCGTGATTGCGCCTTCTCCATCCATCGCAAATGCCATTGCCGAAAGGGTTGCGGGCAGGATTTAAGGCCAAAAGGTCGCACACATCGTGGCCCCACCTCGCACAGCATGCCTTGGCGCGACCGCAAGGCGAGGCTAGAACAGGATAACTCTTTCCCGGGAAACCTGTTCATGTCCCTTGCTGCCAGCCTTGTCGGCTTTCTGTTCTTTCTGATCGGTGCCGCGCTCAAGCTGGTTTTGATTGCCATCATCGCCAATGCCATTCTGAGCTGGCTGTTTGCCTTTGATGTCATCAATTACCGCAACCGTTTCGTCTATCAGCTGGCCACGGCTCTGGACCGTATCACCTCGCCAATCCTGGCCCCGCTGCGCCGTTTCATTCCGCCGTTGGGCGGGATCGACCTGACCCCTGTGGTGGCGCTTATTATCATTCAGGGCCTGCAAATCTATGTGATTCCGGCCCTTCATCTGACATCGCTGCGCCTGATCGGCGGCTAATCCTGACACCCGGATGCCCCGTTGACTGGCGGACACGCCTGAACGGATTCATATCTGCAATGCCATTCGGAGCTTGCGTGCCCTGTTATGGGTCCTAAGCTGGAAACCTTATGCCCCTCGCGGGGTGCGAACCTGTAGAGTCTGATGAGCGGGATCAACACAGTTGCCATTATCGGTGCGGGCCAGATGGGTTCGGGCATTGCCCAGACCGTTGCCGGTGGCGGTTATGAGGTAAAACTGTACGACACAGCCGAGGGCCGTGCCGTTTTCGCCCTTGGCGAGATCGCTGCCAGTCTGGCGCGTCGCGTCGAACGGGGCGTGATGACCCATGTACAGGCTCAGGAAACCTTAGGCCATATAAAGGTTTGCGATACACTGGCCGCCACCGTCTCACAGGCCGATATGGTGATCGAGGCGGTTCTGGAAGACGAAACCGTCAAGAAACAGGTCTGGGCCGATATTGTCCCGCATCTGGCACCGCACACCCTGCTGGCCAGCAATACATCGTCCATCTCCATTACCCGTCTGGCAGCAGAAACCGACCGCCCCGAGCGCTTTATCGGCCTTCATTTCATGAAGCCTGCGCCCGTCATGCGTCTGGTCGAGATTGTACGTGGCATTGCCACCTCTGCGTCCACCTATGATGCGGCTGTCATCTTTGCAGAGAGCGTCGGCAAACAGACTACCGCATCCGAAGATTTCCCTGCCTTCATCGTCAACCGTATTCTGGTGCCGATGATGAACGAGGCCATCTATACGCTGTACGAAGGCGTCGGCACGGTCACCTCGATCGACACCGCCATGAAACTGGGGGCCAACCACCCGATGGGGCCGCTGGAACTGGCGGACTTCATGGGTCTGGACGTGGCACTGGCCATCATGAACGTGCTGCACGAAGGCCTTGCCGACAGCAAATACCGCCCGTGCCCGCTGCTGGTAAAATATGTCGAGGCAGGCTGGCTGGGTCGCAAGAGCGGCCGCGGCTTTTATGACTATTCGGGTGAAACGCCGGTACCGACACGCTGATGACCGAACACACTGCGCCCCAAGACCAGAATCCACCCAGCATCCTCGACCATTTTCCGGGTGCGGAACGCGTGACGCCACGCAAGTCTCTGCAAGCCAAGATCATCGCTTCCATCGTGGCGGCGGCATGGCCGCCCTTGCTGCTGACCTTTCCGTTCTGGCCGCCACATAATCTGTGGTCGGGTCTGGATACCGACTGGCGGATCATTCTTTTGGCTGTGGGCCTGATTGCCGCGCCGGTGGCGATCAGCCGACTGGCCAAGGCCAAGCGTCCGAACAATGCCCCGTGGACACGTCGTGCCGTGGTCGGTCGCTATGTCATCTATGGTGGCATTCTGGCGGCCTGTTTACAGTTTCTGATGACGCTGGCTCTGGCCGTGATCGCTGGTCTGGCGGGCGAAAGCTTTGTTCAGGCATTGGGGGCCATCGAAACCGTTGTCCTGACCTTTGGCGTCATTGGCGTGCCCTTGGCCCTGATGGTCGGGGTCAGCTATGCGCTGTGGGGCGGTATCTGCGTCGCCTATATTGCCTATAGCAAGGCCGCGCCGCCTATACGTCGCCCGTTCTAGGCGGCCACCATTGTCGGGGGACATAATGGGGACTGTGAGCCGCATCAGTAATCTGGACGCCGTACGCGGCGTCGCCGTTCTGGGTATTCTGGTCGTCAACGCCCTCGCCTATGGCTGGCCAATGGACGCCATGATGGCCATGCAGAAACTGCCCATGGCTGTCGATGGCATTTTACAGGGCAGCGACCGTATCGGCGCATGGGCCATCGAGGCCCTGTTTGCCGACAAGTTCCGCACCCTGTTCTGCCTGCTATTCGGGGTGTCCATCTATCTGGTCGGCGGCGAACGCAGTGACAAGGAACGCGGTCGCAAACTGCTGCGTCGCCTAGGCTGGTTGGCCGTTTTCGGCTTGATCCACGGGCTGGCCTTCTGGTTTGGCGACATCCTGATGCTGTACGCATGGACCGGCCTGTTTGTGATGCTGATGCGTGGTCTGTCCGGCAAGGTCTTGCTGATTGTCGGCGGCAGCATTACCGCCGCCCTGATCTTTATTCAGGCCTCGCTGGGTCTGTTGATGCCCGTCATGCCGCCAGAGATCGCGTCCGCATTCGAGGGGCATGCCGAGGTCACAACCGCCAGCCTGCTGGCCGATGTGGCCAAGGTTCGCTCCGGTTATGGCGCAGCCATGATGGAAAACCTGATCAGCTGGGCCATGGTTCAAGGCATGAGCCTGACCATTATGGCCCCTGCGGTCTTTGCCCTGATGGTGCTGGGCATGGGGCTGTTTAAGGTCGGGTTTTTCCATGGACAGCTCAGCAACAAAATCTATGCCGCCATCATCGCGGTTGGCCTCTCTGCGCTGGCGCTCAAAGGCTGGGCGGCATGGGTCGAGGGGGGTGTCTCGCCCGAACTGTTGCCATCGCGTGGCCTGAACATGGTTGGCTCGTCTCTGGCGGTACTGATTTCGCTGGCCTATGCGGCCATTATCATCAAGCTGCCCGCCCTGTTTGTATGGGCACGCCCTGTGGGGCAGATGGCCTTTACCACCTATCTGACCCAGACCCTGATCATGACCACGCTGTTCTATATGCCGTGGGGCCCCAAATGGTACGGCCAGATGGGACCGGCCGCTTTGTGGGGCGTGATCGCCTGTGTGTGGGTGGTGCAGATCGTCTTTGCCCATCTGTGGCTGAAAGCCTATCGCTGGGGGCCGTTTGAGTGGGTTTGGCGCTCGCTGACCGAGGGGCGCAAGCTGTCACTTTCGCGCGCCGCAGCCTAAAGCTGGATTGCAGCGATGCGGGGGATGGCTTAATCGCCAACCCATGACCGACATTCAACGCCCCGAAGCCCGCTCGCCCCGTGGATTTCAGGATCGCCGTGGCAGCGACCTGAGCGCCGAACGCCGTATCATTGCGCGCGTGTCCGAAGTGTATGAACGCTGGGGCTTTGAAGGTCTGGAAACGCCAGCCTTTGAATATGTCGATGCGCTGGGCAAGTTCCTGCCCGATACCGACCGCCCCAATGAGGGCGTGCTGGCGCTGGAGGACGATGACGACCAGTGGATCGCCCTGCGCTATGACCACACGGCCCCGCTGGCTCGCTTTGCGGCACAGAACTGGGAAACCCTGCCCAAGCCCTATCGTCGCTATGCCTATGGTCCGGTCTGGCGCAACGAAAAGCCGGGTCCGGGCCGTCTGCGCCAGTTCTGGCAGTGCGATGCCGACACGGTCGGCTCAGACCGCCCCGAAGCCGATGCTGAAATCCTCGCCATGGGCGTCGAGGGCTTGCTGGCTACCGGCCTGACCCCTGACCAAGCCGTGATCCGCGTCTCGAACCGCAAGCTGTTTGACGGCCTGTTCGATGCAGGTGGCATTACCGACACCCACCAGCGCCTGACGGCCCTGCGCGCCATCGACAAGTTCGACCGTCTGGGCATCGAGGGCGTGCGGCTGCTGCTTGGGGAGGGCCGTCTGGATGAATCGGGAGACTATACAAAGGGGGCCAACCTGCCCTCGAACCTGATCGGCGGGGTCGAGACCTTCCTTGCCTCGGTCAGCAATAGCGAAGCTTCGCGTTCGGAAGTTCTGGATACGATTGCCAATATCGGTGCCGGTCTGGGCGAGGCCGGTGATGCGGCGCTGAAAGAACTGGCCGCCATTGACCGTGCCCTGAACGCCATGGGCGTGGCGCAGGATGCTGTGAAGTTCGACCCGACCATCGTGCGCGGTCTGGAATATTATACCGGCACCGTCTTCGAGGCTGAACTGCTGCTGGAAACCAAGGACGAAAAGGGTCGCCCGATCCGCTTCGGCTCCATTGGTGGCGGCGGTCGCTATGACGACCTCGTGGCCCGCTTTACCGGCCAGACCATTCCGGCCACCGGCTTCTCGTTCGGTGTGTCGCGTCTGGCGGCAGCCCTGCGCTCGGCGGGTCGCAGCGGCCCGCAGACGCGTGGTCCGGTCGTGGTCATCGTCTTCTCGGATGACGACATGCAGCACTATCTGGATGCGGTATCGGAGCTGCGTAATGCTGGCATTGCCGCCGAGCTGTATCTGGGCCGTGCCGGTATGAAGGCACAGTTCAAATATGCCGACCGTCGCGGGTCCCCCGCAGCGGTCATTCTGGGCGGTGACGAAATCGCTGCGGGCGAAGTCACCATCAAGGATCTGGATGCCGGTCGGGCCCAGGCTGCGGCCATTTCCAACAATGAAGAATGGAAAGCCGCCCGTCCGGGACAAATGAAGGTGGCCCGTTCGGCGCTGGTTTCGACCATCAAATCCATTATCGAATAAGTTTCGATAATTATCGCCGTTTTTTCCAAATAATCAGCGATAACTTATAAAAGCTTCGATTTCGATGTTGAGCCCGATTGACCCAAGGGCACCTATTGGGTCAATTGGTCCTACTCGAGGGACGCGGCGCTGATAGCGCAGCAGTCACTTGGAGGCGTTTCGGGGAGGAAACGTCCGCTCCACAGAGAGCGAGAAAGCCCGCTGCGATGTATCCCCCGCAGCGGGCTTTTTCATGCCTGAAGCCTGAAACCGCATTAAATATGAGTGTTTACCGCGCTTTCGATGCAGACTTGATCGGTTCGATCAGCGCACGCATTGGGTCAATGAGCTGTCGCGACAAAAGAAAAGCCGGTCCCGCAGGACCGGCCCTTCCGTTATCGAAGCTCTTTCAATCTTACCAGAGACGAACGCGGTCTTCCGGTGCGAGGTAATACTTATCCGTCGGTTTGACACCGAAGGCTTCGTACCAGTCATCGACATTGCGCAGCGGACCGATGACGCGGAACTCGGCGGCCGAGTGCGGATCGGTGGCGACCTGCTGGATCAGCGCCTGTTCACGGTATTTCGACTGCCAGACCTGCGCCCAGCCGAAGAAGAAGCGCTGGTCGCCAGTCAGACCGTCGATCACCGGAGCCGGCTGGCCCTTCAGCGACAGACGATAGGCATGCAGACCCACGGCCACACCTGAGGCGTCGCCGATGTTCTCGCCCATGGTCAGGGCCGGATTGATATTGTGGCCTTCGACCGGCGCGAACTGGGCATATTGTTCACCCAGACGCGTAGTCAAAGCGACGAAATTGGCGCGGTCCTCGGCCGTCCACCAGTCGCGCAGCATGCCGTTGCCGTCGGACTTGGAGCCCTGATCGTCGAAGCCGTGGCCGATCTCGTGACCGATCACGCCACCGATGCCGCCATAGTTGACCGCTGCATCGCCATTCGGATCGAAGAAGGGCGGTTGCAGGATGGCAGCCGGGAAGACGATCTCGTTATTGACCGAGTTATAATAGGCATTGACCGTTTGCGGGGTCATGCCCCACTCGGTCTTATCCACATCCTTGTCGAGGCGCGACAGGCGGTCGGCATAGCTCCACTGGCGCAGGCGCAGGGCGTTACCGACCAGATCGTCACCGCGCATTTGCAGCGCCGAATAGTCGCGCCACTTGTCCGGATAGCCGATCTTGACGGTGAATTTTTCGAGTTTCTCCAGAGCCGCAGCCTTGGTCTCGTCCCCCATCCAGGTCAGGTTGCGGATACGCTCGGCCTGGGCCAGACGCAGATTGGCGACCAGCTCTTCCATCTTGGCCTTGTATTCCGGCGGGAAATACTGGGCGACATAGAGACGGCCAGCGGCCTCGCCCAGTGCGCTCTCGGCAAACGAGATGGCGCGCTTTTCGCGGGTGCGCTGTTCAGGCTGGCCCGACAGATCGCGGTCACGGAATTCCCAGCGGCGGTCGGCAAAACGCTGCGACAGCAGCGGGGCCATTTCGTCTGCCGTCTGGAAGGCCTGCCAGGCTTGCAGAACCTCTAGCGGGGTCTCGGCATAGACAGCCGCCATCTTGGGCAAGGCGGTGTTCTGGGCGACGACCAGACGCGAGACATGGCCAAGGCCCGCCGCATCATAGAAGCCCTGCCAGTCAAAGCCCGGAGCCTCTTCGGCCAGACGGGCAATGGTGTAGTCATTATAGGTCTTGTCGCGGTTGCGGCTTTCGGCCTGCGTCCAGTGGGCCGCAGCGATGCGGTCTTCCAGAGCCACGATCTGGGCGGCGGTTTCAGCCGGATTGTCCCAGCCGATCATGCCCAGCATGTCCGCGACATAGACCTGATACTTGGCCTTGGTGCCTGCGTGGCGTTCTTCCAGATAATAGTCGCGGTTCGGAAGACCGAGGCCCGACTGGCGCGTCGAAACAACGTGACGGGTCGGATTCTTGGCATCCGCACCAACCCCCGCACCGAACAGGGCCCCACCGAAGTCACCATTATGCGCGCCCATATAGGCGGCCATGGCATCGTGGCTGTCGATCGCGCGAATAGCGGTCAGATAGGGCTGAAGCGGCTGGGCATCCAGAGCTTCGATACGGGCTGCATCCATATAGGAGCGATAGGCATCGGCAACCTTCTGTTCGTCGCTGCCGGCGGCCAGGTCGGTACGGGCCGCCAGACCCAGTACCAGTTCGCGCATACGGTTGTCGGACAGTTCGCGCAGCAGCGGGAACGAGCCATAGGAAGAGCGGTCGGACGGGATTACCAGATGATCCAGCGCCGTACCGTTAGCATAGCGGAAGAAGTTATCGCCCGGCTGCACCGAGGTATCGCGACCGTTCAGGTCAAAACCCCAGGTGCCGTATCGCGGCGCGTCGGTTCCCTGCCAGCCACCGCTTGCGGCCTGTGCCATCGGCATGTCGATCAGGCTGACCATCTCGCACTGGGCGTCGATGCAGCCGTGATTGTGATCCGCGCTATGCGCCACAGCGACAGCAGGCATAAGCAGAGCAGCAAGGGCCGCTCCGGCCAATAATTTCTTCATATACAAAGAATCCCTCTCTCAAAGTCGGTTCAACGTGGTCAACGATCCTTTTCCGTCGCCATCAAACCAACTGATACCTTTCTACCATGCCTTGTTGAGCGCGCCGGTCAATTGCGGCAGGTTCACAATCAAGACATTGGTCGGAAACAAGATTCTTTGAAAAATTCTCGGCAATAGATTTTCGCATATCAGCGTGAAGCAAAACATTGTTGCTTAACCATTCCCGACAAGCGGGAATCTGCAAAAAATTTTCAAGAGCTGCGTATTTCTACGTAATAGAGCGACCGGTTTTTTGTCAGAACGCATGCATTTAGACGGAATTCAGACCCATTTTGGTCACGGTTCGATGATGAAAGTTCGCTCCAGAATGTCGGGTCATACCTGTGTTCGTCGGTCGCCGTTCTTGATCGATGTGCCGGATAGCCAGACTGAAATTTGTCGGGCCTTCCAGACCCTCATGCGTTTAGTGAATAGAGTTTAAGACCAATGACCGACACCGTCGTTGTCGCTGCCGCGACCGCCGAAACCGAAGCCAAGCCCCGCGTAAACCGCCGTCAGGTTGCCAAGGCTCGCACCCGCGTAAAGGTGCTGGAAGCCGCCCGCAACCTGTTTGCAGAACGTGGTTACGACGCCGCCACCATCCGCGATATCGCCAAGGGTGCCGGTATGTCGACCGGCGCAGTATTCGCCAACTTCCAAGACAAGGCCGAACTGTTCGAAGCCGTCTTCGCTGATGAAATGGCGGCCCTGTCGGAAGCCTTCACCTCTGGCGTTGCCATTGAAGACACCACCGCTGCCCGTCTGTCGGGTGGCCTGAGCGCCGGTTACCACCAGGTTCTGGATCACTTGCCGCTGATGCAGGCCATGGTGGCCCGCTCGTGGTTCCAACCGGCAGATGCCGACAAGCGCGTCCGCGACTTTTTGGCCCCGATCATGACCACCATCAGCGACGTTCTGCTGGCCGGTATCGCCAAGGGCGAACTGCGTCAGGATGCCGATGTGGCCCTGCTGTCGCGTATGGTGTGGGACATCTATCTGTCGAACCTGCGTCGCGCAGCCTTTGACAACTGGGGCATTGAAGAACTGACCCCGCATGCTGCCAAACAGATGGACATTGTTCTGGCGGGCCAACTGGCCAAGTAAGACCGGACATTCTCCGCCCCAAAAAGAAAGCCGGAAGGGATGACCCTTCCGGCTTTTTTGTGCTCGCCCTAGCTCTTCCAGCGTAACACGGTTTCCTTGATCGGATTGACAAAGGGCCGTTGCTCGGCGCGGCTTTTCAGCCATTCTTTTTTCAGTTGCTGGTACCACTTTGCCTGTTTGTCGGCATCGTCGATCCACAAAAGCGGCGGGTCATATTTCAGTCCCTCGTTCTGTAGATTGACCATCCCGCCATCCTGATGAAGGAAGGCCACCACACCGGCCCGCAAGAAGGGCTTGGCCAGCGCGAACACCCAGTGATCAGACCAGAAGACCTGCGTGATACGGGTCCTGTTTTCATTGACCGGCGTCAGCAGGGTCAGGGCCAGAACCTGTTTGGCACCGACCTGAATATGTTCCCAGCGATAGCCGGGCAGACGGAAGGTGATCTCGGTCGCCGGCGCCCCGCCCAGCACCTTGTAAAGGCGGCTGTTGGACGAGGGCGCATGGCGCACCATGGCCCAGCCAAAATCACGCGGCGCAAAGGCCTTGGCCTTTTCGTGCATGGATTTTTCCGAGCGCCACCACCATTGCTTATGCACATAGGGGCCATGCGCCGGATCCATCAGTCCGACCACTGCATGGTCGATATGACTGTCGAAATCCATCCATTCGACCAGTTGCGGCTCGCCCTCAGCACCGGGGAAGAGCGGGGGATCCTGATCGGGCGTGCTGGGATTGCGGCTGTCTGCCGGCATCCAGACGAACACCATGCCCTGACTTTCGCGGACCGCATAGGAACGCACCTTGATGCGCTCGACCTCGACATTCTGGCCTTCGCACAGGGACGGCATGGCCGCGCAGGTGCCGTCCGTGCGGAAGCGCCAGCCGTGATAGGGACATTCAACCGTCTCGCCCTCGCCTTCGCGCTCGACCAGACGTCCTGCCGATAACGGCGCGGCCCGGTGCGGACAGATATCGCGCAGGCCATAAACAGCACCGGCCTGGGTACGGCCCAGCAATACCGGTTCACCCAGAATTTCATAACGCTTCAGACTGCCCTTGGCGACCTGTCGCGACAGAGCCACAAAATACCAGGCATCGGTCACATAGCCCTTACCGAAAGCGCCCGACGGTCCTTTAGGCACATCGGGAGCATCGGGACCGGACATGGAGCCCGTTTGGGGGCCAGACGGGGCGTTTTCAGGTTCAACAGCACGGCTATTCATGGGATAATCCTAGCAAGGGACAACCCGCCTGTCCCCACTGCCAGACAAAAGCTTTGGCGAAACGACAATGACAAGGCATCTGCACGTCAAGAATGCCATTTTGGAAACATCCGGAGATATCCATGTCGCGCATGATCGCCTTGATGCTGGCTCTGGCCCCCCTCTCTGCCGCCTGTTCAGCGGCGGTTGCCCAGAACAGCGATCCTAGCATCCAGCAGGGTGCCCACCATGGCCACCAACACGCGGCTTTTGAATCGGGCCGTCTGCAGGTGCGCGTGGACGGCGAAGCGGGCCTGCCCGATCTGATATTGATCCCCGGCCTGTCCTCCTCTCCGGAAATCTGGCAGCCGACCGTGGATGCCTTGAAGGGCCAGTACCGTATCCACCGCATCCATGTGAACGGCTTTGCCGGTAGCTCCGCCGGTGACAATGCCCAGAACGGCCAGACACCGGTGCCCGTCGCGGCCCCCGTGGCCGAGGAAATCGCCCGCTATATCCGCGAGCAAAACCTGAAAAAACCCGCGGTGATCGGTCATTCCATGGGCGGGACCATGGGCATGATGCTGGCGGCGCGCCATCCCGATCTGGTCGGCAAGCTGATGGTGGTGGACATGGTGCCGTTTGTCGGGGCCATGTTCGGCAACCCCAATGCCAGCGCAGCCGATATGGTCCCTGTGGCCGATCAGATCTGGTCGGCACAGGCCAAGATTCCGCATGCGGCCTATGTGATGGCCGCCACCCAGACCATAAATGGCATGATCAACACACAAAGCCGTCGCGAAGAGGCACTGCGCCATATGCGCGACAGCGATCAGGGCGTCTCGGCGGCAGCCTTCCGTGAGCTGATCGTCACCGATCTTCGTCCGGAAATAAGCCGGATTACCGTCCCGACCACCGTGCTGTACGTCAAGTTCAACGATGCCCGCATGACCAATGAGGTCACCGACGCCATCTATACCGCCAGCTTTGCCAACAAGCCCGGTGTGACGCTGAAACGGATCGATGACAGCGCCCACTTCATCATGTTCGACCAGCCGCAAGTGTTTGCGTCCGAAATCGACACGTTTCTGAAGTCCAATTAAGTCGCCATCGTTCTGCCGAGGGTTTATGGCAGTTGCCAAGCTCTCGCCAGCCTCTAGGGTCGGCGAAGCCAGACGATAAGGACACCCCATGGCGCGTAAAGACCGCTCTTCCCCCACTGAACCCAAGCGCCGTCGCTCCTTTATGGGACGGCTGTTCTATTGGGGGGCGGTTATGGCCGTCTGGGGGCTGATCTTTGCGGTCGTGTTCTTTGCGATTTTCGCGCGCGATCTGCCCGATACGTCCAGCCTGTATGAAGTCGATCGCCAGCCGTCGATCACTTATCTGGACCGTTCCGGCTCGCTGATTGCCGTGCGCGGATCGCAGATGGCACCGCCGGTCGATCTGGACGCCCTGCCCGACTATGTGCCCGCCGCCTTTGTGGCCATCGAGGACCGCAGATACTGGGTACACCCCGGCTTTGACCCCATCGGCATGAGCCGCGCCATGGCCTCCAACCTCAAGGCCGGTCGTGTGGTTCAGGGTGGCTCGACCATCACCCAGCAACTGGCCAAGAACCTGTTCCTGACGCCGGACCAGAACCTGAAGCGCAAGGTTCAGGAACTGATGCTGGCCGTCTGGCTGGAAATGAAATTCACCAAGAAAGAGATTCTGGCCCTCTATCTGAACCGCGTCTATTTCGGTGCCGGTGCCTATGGAATCGAGGCGGCTGCCCAGCGCTATTTCGATAAACCAGCCGAAGAGCTGACCGTCGGTGAAGCGGCGCTTCTGGCGGGTCTGCTGAAGGCCCCGTCGCGCTATTCGCCAGTCTCGGAGAGCGAGCGCGCCGCCACCCGCGCCACGGTCGTGCTGAACAGCATGGTCGAGACGGGCATTATCACCGATGCCCAGCGCGATGCCGCTGTGGCCGAGCCGGTGCGTGTCTCCCGCACCCTCGCCAGCCAGCATGCCCAGTATTTCATCGACTGGCTGGACAAGCAGGTGCGCGGCATGGTCGGCGAACAGACCGAGGACCTGATCGTCGAGACCACGCTTGATCTGGCCATCCAGACCGATGCCGAGCGCGCCGTACGCCGCATTCTGGACCGCGACAAGAACAAGGGCGTGGAACAGGCCGCACTGGTGGCACTGGACGGCGATGGCCGTGTGCGCGCCATGATCGGCGGTGCCTCTTATCCTGACAGCCAATTCAACCGCGCCACCGAGGCCCGTCGTCAGGCTGGTTCGGCATGGAAGCCCTTTGTCTATCTGGCCGCTCTGGAAGCCGGATATACGCCCGAAACCCGTGTGGTGGACGAACCCATCACCATCGGTAACTGGTCGCCGCGCAACTATTCCGGTCGTTTTGCCGGTGAAATGACGTTGGCACAGGCCGTGGCGCAATCGACCAATACGGTCGCTGCGGCCGTCGCCGATCAGGTGGGCCGCTCAAACGTGGCCAATGTGGCCAGCCGTCTGGGTATCAGCGGCCCCATTAGCCAGTCGCCCTCCATGGCTCTGGGGGCGGTGGAAGTCTCGCCACTGGAAATGGCACAGGCTTTTGATGCCTTTGCCAATGGCGGTCGCAAGGTCAAGGCCTGGGGCATCAGCCGTATCCGCACCAACGCCGGTCGCGTTATCTTTGAACATGGTCCTGCCGAAGGTGCGCAGGTCATCCATAACCCGTCGCTCTATTATCTGAACCAGATGCTGCGCGGTGTAGTGACTGGCGGTACGGGCCGCGCCGCCGCCATCAGTGGCCGCGATATTGCGGGCAAGACTGGCACGACCTCGGATTACAAGGACGCGTGGTTCGTAGGCTATACCGGTGGCTTTACCGCCGCCGTCTGGGTCGGCAAGGACGATAACACCGCTATGAGCCGTGTCTCGGGGGGTGGTGCGCCTGCCGCCATCTGGGCCACCTTCATGCAGTCCGCCCTGCCGCGTCTGGCCGTGCAGAGCATTCCTAATGGCCCGGCCCTGCCGGAAGGCTGGCTGCCGCCCGATCCGGTTGGCGATGCCCTTGGCCAGATCGAGGATCCGTATGCCCAGCAGGACACGGGCGTTCTGGACGAGGACGGCATGCCGACCTTCGCCGCCCCGCCACCGGTTCAGGAAGCGCCCAAGGCGGCAACGCCCAAACCCGAGGCCGAGCGCAAGCCCGATACTCTGTTCTATTAACCGCCTATAGCGTGAAGCTGTGCGCCATGGGCTTTAAGCCACTGGCGCATGGGCTTGTGATCGCCGATCAGACCTGTGACCACGGCCCAGTATTCGGGGCTGTGGTCGGCCCTGACCAGATGGGCCACTTCGTGGGCGGCCAGATAGTCGGCCACCGCACGCGGGGCCATGACCACCCGCCAGCTATAACGGATCGAGCGGTTGTGCGGGCTGCATGATCCCCAGCGCGAGCGGGTATCGACGATGGACACGCGCACCGGTCCCTGACCCAGTTTTTGTAAATAGTGTTCGGTGCGCTCCAGCAGGAAGGCCCGCGCCTGACGCCGGAACCAGTTCTCGATGCGGCGCGAAAAGGCCTCGCCCTCGCCACCTGCGCGAAGCACAGTGCCGGTATCGGTGTCATAGAGACGCGCCGCAGAGACGCCCGATACGGCCTCCAGCCGCAAGGTCTGCCCCAGATAGCCGACGCTCATGCCCGCCATAAAGGGTTGGGCCTCTATGGCGCTGTCCAGCTTTTGGCCAATCCAGTCGGCTTTTTGCAGGGCGAAGGCCACACCTTGCGACAGGGTTGCGGCAGAGGGTGCCACCACCACCGCTTCACGCTCGCGGGCATCAATGCGGATAGAGATGCGCCGCGCCCGTTTATTGACCGAAAGCCTCAGGGTCTGCCCGTCCTTCAGCGACAGGCGGTCCCCGTCCTTATATTTCGGCTGAAAGAGCTTCATTATTGGTGATGAAATCCCGAAGGCGCGGATAGATCTGCTCGCGGAAGCGGCGACCATTGAACACGCCATAGTGGCCCACTTCGGACTGGACGTGAAGCAGACGGCGCGTATCGGGCAGGTTCGGCGTCAGGACGTGGGCGGCCTGTGTCTGGCCGACGCCCGAAATGTCGTCATTCTCGCCCTCGATCGTGGCCAGACCTATATCGGTTATGGCCCCCAGATCGACCGGATGCCCGTGATAGGTCAACAGACCGCGTGGCAGCAGGTGTTGCTGGAACACATAGTCGATGGTTTGCAGGTAGAACTCTTCGGTCAGGTCCAGCACCGACAGGTATTCGTCGTAGAATTCCTCGTGCTTGTCCACGCCGTCGCCATCGCCATCGACCAGACTGTCGAAATAGCGGCGATGGGCGTCGATATGCTTTCCCTCGTTCATCGACATGAAGCTGTAGAGCTGCACAAAGCCCGGATAGACCCTGCGCCCGACACCCGCATAGGGGAAGGGCACGGTGTGGATCATGTTCGACTTGAACCAGGTAAAGGGTTTTTCCTCGGCCAGCTGGTTGGTCACGGTCGGCGACAGGCGCGCATCGATAGGCGAGCCGAGGAAGCTCATCGAGGCCGGACGATTGGGGTGGTTGTCTTCGGCCATCAGGGCGCAGGTGGCCAATACCGGCGGCCCCGGCTGGCACACGGCGATCACATGGCTACGGCCTCCCAAGGCGGCGAGCATGTCGCGCACATGGTCCATATAGTCGGCAAAGTCGAAGCGGCCCTCTAACAGGGGCACTTCGCGGGCATTGGTCCAGTCGGTGACATGGACATCATAATCGCTGAGGAAGGTCTCGACGGTGCCGCGCAGCAAGGTGGCATAGTGGCCCGACAGGGGCGCGACGATCACCACCGAAGGCGCATCGACAGTGCGTCCAGCCGCCTTAAGATCATCGCGGTTGCGGACAAATTTCACCAGCTTGCACCATGGCGAAGACCAAACGATCTCCTGCTCGGTGCGGATCGTGTGGCCCTCAACCTGTATGGTTTCCAGTCGCCAGTCCGGCTTGCCATAGCGCCGCGTCAGGCTCTCGACCAGTTCTGCTGTCGCAAAGGCCGTGCGTCCGATGGCTGTATCGGACGCGGCATTCAGCGGCGAGGTCCAGAACTGTCGGGCCATCTGTGCACCGACACGCAGCGGCATGGCCGAATGATAGGCAAGCTCGTGAAAGGCGTAGAGCATGGTTTACCGGCAGACACGCCTGACAAGCAGGCAGACACGCGCAGGATTATACTGCGCTGCACAATGAACCACGCCCGACGCCGCAAGGAAAGCAGCGATTGGTCTTAGCCGCGCGCCATGGCCGCGCGAATGACATCCTGCGATTTTTTGGGGCCCAGATCATGGGTCAGGGCGGTGCGGAACTGGCCATCCGGCCCCATCAGATAGGTCGTCAGCGAATGCTCCATCGTATAGCCTTCTCCCTCGCCGACCTTTTTGTAAAAGGCGCGATAGGCCTTGGCCGCTGTCTGGATCTGTTCCGGGGTGCCGGTCAGGCCGATCACGCCATCTGGGAAGCCTTCCGATGACAGATAGTCCTTGAGCATCTGCGGCGTGTCGCGTTCCGGATCGACGCTGATAAAGACGATCTGCAGGTCCTTGGCATCTTCGCCCAGACCTTCCTGAACCGCGTTCAGCACGCCTAGCGTGGTCGGGCAGTAGTCGGGGCAATAGGTAAAGCCAAAAAAGACCAGCGTCCATTTGCCGTTCAACAGGGTCTGGTCCACCGTCTCGCCATTCTGGTTCACCAGAGTGAAATCCCCGCCGACCAGTGGCTGGCCCGTGGATACACCCTTATCGGTCTGGGCGGGCGCACGGCTGTTGTGGACGAACAGGGTGACGAGGGCCAAGGCGATGGCCACAAGCAGACAGGCAATCGCCAGCAGGAATATCGAACGACGGGGCATATTTCTCTCACGCGCAACAAAACCGGTGGCCACAACAGACCGCAGTGCGTCTTGGCTTTATTTCAGTCTATAAAAGACCTGTGAACCGTACAGAAGCCCCCTCCCTGTCGCAGGCCGTCGCCGCTGCTGCCCACAACGGCGCATCAAACCTGTTTGGTCTGTCCGATGCTGCCAGACGTGGACGCGGTCTGCCCATGCGGACCCTGATCGCTCTGCGCTGGCTGTCCATCATCGGTCAGGCTACGGCTGTCCTCAGCGCCTATTTTGTTATGCATTTCCCGCTGCCTCTGTGGGAATGTCTGGCCACCATCGGGGCCAGTGCGGTGATGAATATCATCAGCATGATGCGCGCCCGGAACATGCGGCTCAGCCTGCCCGATGGGCCACGCACGGGACTGCATCTGGGCTTTGACATTTTGCAGCTCAGCGTACTTCTGGCGTTGACGGGCGGGTTGACCAATCCGTTCTGCCTGTTGCTGGTGGCCCCCGTATCGGTGGCCGCGGCCAGTTTGAGCATCCGTCAGGCTCTGGCGCTGGGCGCGATGGCTGTGGCCTGTGTGGTCGGGCTTTATCACTGGTCCCTGCCCCTGCCGTGGCTGGTGCATGAGCAACTGGAACTGCCGGGACTGTACCGTCTGGAACTGGGTCTGGCCCTGATGACGGGGATGCTTTTCATCTCGGGATATACATGGAAGGTCGCCGCCGACGCCGAGAAGCTGGAACTGGCGCTGGCCACCACGCAGGACGTTTTGCAACGCGAGCAAAGGCTGGCCGCTATTGGCGGCCTTGCCGCGGCGGCGGCCCATGAGCTGGGAACGCCGCTCGCCACCATCCAGATCGTCGCGCGCGAAATGTTACGCAGCGCACCGGAGGGAAGCTCCGCCGCCGAGGACGCCGCCCTGATCCTCCAACAGGCCGGACGGTGTCGCGATATCCTGAACCAGTTGTCTTCGTCGCCCGACGAGGGCGATGCCCTTTATGCCGATGTGGCCCTGAAGGCCCTGTTACAAGAGGTGGCCGAGCCGCATCTGGGCTTTGATCTGGAATTCGAGATTGATGCCAAAAGTGCGGGCAACCAGCCCCTGCCCCGCGTTAAACGTCTGCCGGAAATCATTCACGGCCTGTCGGCTCTGGTGGAAAATGCCGCCGATTTTGCCACCTCGCGCGTCAGTCTGAGCGCCAGCGTCGATGCCGGATGGATTGCTATCGATATTGTCGATGACGGGCCGGGCTTTGCCTCGGATGTGCTGCCGCGTCTTGGCGAGCCCTATGTGACCACCCGCCCGCAAAGCAAGGCCCGCCGTGCACTGGCCGCCCAGTTGTCGGCCGGACCGCGCCAGATCGAACCTGCCATCGCCCCGAGTCAGGGCGGTATGGGACTGGGCTTTTTCATTGCCCGCACCCTGCTGGAGCGTACCGGCGCAAAAGTGTCTATCGGTGATGGTCCGCCCGTCGCAAAAGGCCAGAACAAGGGTGCCCATGTTTCGGTTCGCTGGCCCCGCCAGAGGCTGGAAGCCACCACGCCCGATGATCCTGCGATGGAACCAGATGTCGCAGTTTGAGGCTAAAACCTTGACCTCAAGCGCGCGAACCCCGACCTGAAGGTTCAGGAGAACCCCTTAATGTCCGAACTCGAAACCCAGATTGCCAGCCTTGCCGACAAGAGCCTGTTATTGCTCGACGACGATCAGGCCCTGCGCACACGCCTTGGCCGTGCGCTGGAAGGGCGCGGATTCGAGGTCACATTAGCCGGTTCGCTCGCCGAGGCAATGGACGCCTTGCGCCAGAAGGTGCCTGCCTTTGCCGTATTGGATATGCGTCTGGAAGACGGCAACGGGCTCAAGATCGTCGAGACGATCCGCGACCGGCGCGAGGATGCGCGCATTGTCATGCTGACCGGTTACGGCGCGATTGCCACGGCAGTGGCCGCTGTAAAGGCCGGTGCCGTGGACTATCTGCAAAAGCCCGCCGATGCCGATGATGTGGTTAAGGCGCTGCTGTCTTCGGGTGAAGCGCCCGAGCCGCCGGAAAACCCGATGAGCGCCGACCGTGTACGCTGGGAACACATCCAGCGCGTGTTCGAACTGTGCGACCAGAATGTTTCGGAAACGGCGCGTCGTCTGGGTATGCACCGCAGAACCTTGCAGCGCATCTTGGCCAAGCGCGCTCCTCGCTGAGTTTGTTCGAGGCTTTGCCTCGAACGCCCTACCGCTATCGCCGCGGGCGATAGCTACTTGAGGGCTTTATCTTTGCCCTACCGCTATCACCACGGGCGATAGCTACTTGAGGGCAGGGACTCCATTTCAAGACTCGCTGCGCATCATCCTAAAAGCGCTTAGCCTGCCGAAACCAATCAGCATGGCTTTACGGCGGGCGGCGGCCAGCGGAGCGGGTATGGCCTCGCGGATGACGGCGCCGCCAAAGCCGTCCGCAACGATCAGACCGACATCATCGGGCAGGATGTCGGTCGGAAACTCCGGTGCAACGGCAAAATAGAAGGCATCGCAAAAGGGCGCGTATTCCTGCCATTTACGATCGACGCGATAGTCGTCGAGACCGGATTTGACCTCGACAATAATGATGTCGCCCTTTTTGCCCAGCGCCAGCACATCGGCCCTGCGGCTATTGGGCAGGCAGACCTCGGTCAGGGGCGCATAGCCCATATCGGCCACAAGGCGGGCGACACCCTTGGTGATCGCATGGGTGGTGTCGGGGCGGCTGAAAACCAGTTCGATGTTCAAGCTTTCAGTCATGGCCTTACCCGACCAGCCGTGCGCGATTGACCGACCATTCTGCGCGGCTCTGGCCCCAGATATCAACCGGCATGTCATCAAACGGTACCGGCATCGAGCGCGGTCCCTGATTATAGGAGCCGAGTTTTTCGGCCACCTTTTGCGAAGGTATATTGGCCGGATCAATGCAGTGGATGACCTCGGGCCAGTGCAGAACGTCAAACGCATAGTCCATACAGGCGATGGAGGCCTCGACGGCATAGCCCTTGCCGTGGGCATCGGGGTGCAGGCTCCAGCCCACCTCGCGGCCCGGCCAGTCATAGGGGTGTAGTGGCCCGATCCGGCCCTGCCACAGACCGGTTGATTTCTCGATCACCGAGAACATGCCCTCGCCATGCAGCGCCCACATACCGGCCACCGAGGCCATGGTGCGCCAGACCTGATGTTTGGACTGGACGCAGCCGATGAAACGGGTGGCTTCCGGATCGGCCAGAAGCTCGCACCAGCGCGGGAAGTCTTCCAGCGTCGGCGGGCGCAGGATCAGGCGGTCGGTTTCAATTGTGGGGCCAAGGATCACCGCAACACTCAAAGGTAATACTCCCTCTCCAGCGTATAGACGCTGCCGCTATCGGTCAGGATGCTGGAATAGAGGCCAAATGTCTCGAACCGGATCGGCGGCGAATGCAGCATATTGTGGCCGGTCATCCATGCGCCCACACGATCAGGGTCCACATGGGGTTTCAGATAGGCCAGCGTCACATGCGGGCGGTAGTCGCGCCGTTCGGGCGGCAGACCTGCGCGATCCCCCGCCGTCTTGCAGCGGGCGGCCAGCTGGTTCAGCGGCTCCGAAGCTTTGACGCCGGCCCACAGGGTTTGACTGCGATGATTGTCGCCAAAGGCACCGACGCCCGACAATTCAAGCTCAAACGCTCCGCGTCCCTCGGCCTTGACCAGTTCGGAGACCAGATCGTCGGCCTGTCGCTCATTGGCCTCGCCATAGAAGGCCAGCGTGATGTGAAGCTGGTCCAGCGGCCGCCATTTCGCCCCCGGCAGACCGGATTGGCGGCGGGCAAGCGTTTCGGCAATATGTTCGGGCACATGAAGCGCGGTGAATAATCTGAGCATGCGACCGTTGGTAGCGGCTGGAACGACCGGTTGAAAGTCGGGTTTTTCTTGCATTGGACCCGGTCCGACACGATATTTCACTCAAGGTCGGCATAATCCGGCCATTTAGGAGACGAGTTTCGCGATGAGCGACTTCAACAACGGCTATGCGCGCCCGATCCCTCAGTCGGCGGACATGTCCGTCGACGCCGGTCTGCGCAGCTTCATGCTGGGCGTTTACAACAAGCTGGCCATTGGTCTGGCGGTTGCAGGTGCCCTCGCCTATGTCACCGGCAATGTCGAGCCGGTGCAACAACTGCTGTTTGCCCGCACTGCGGACGGCCGTATCGGCCTGACCCTGCTGGGCATGATCGTACAGTTCTCGCCGCTGGTCATGCTGTTCGGCTCGATGTTCTTCATGAAGAACCCGACCGCACGTGGTGTGAACATCCTTTACTGGGCTGTGGTCGCCACCATCGGCGCGGGTCTGGGCGTTCTGTTCCTGACCTATACGGGTGGTTCGCTGGCCTCGACCTTCTTTGTCACGGCCGCCGCCTTTGCCGGCCTTAGCCTTGTTGGTTACACGACCAAGAAGGACCTGACAGGTATGGGCACCTTCCTGATCATGGGTGTGATCGGCCTGATCCTTGCCACCCTGGTCAATGCCTTCTTCGTCAAGTCGGGCATGTTCGGTCTGGTGATTTCGGGTCTGGGCGTGCTGATCTTTGCGGGTCTGATTGCCTATGACACCCAGCGCCTGAAGATGACCTATTATGCTCTGGGCGGTGACAAGCAAGCCATGGGCGTGGCCACCGGTTTTGGTGCGCTGAGCCTGTTCATCAACTTCATCAACCTGTTCCAGTTCCTGCTCGCCTTCATGGGCCAGCGTGAATAGTAGGTCTTTTTAGTTGCGCTATGGCGGCGACGCGGTCGCCGCCAACTTGAGCGCGCTGAGGCCTGATTTCGAAAAGCCCCTGCCATCCGGCGGGGGCTTTTTTATTCCACCACCGTGAACCGTCGAGCGTCGAACACCTTAAGTACCTGAGTCAGTTCGCGCCCCCGTTTCAGTATCACCCCGCCCTCGCCCATAACCGCATACTGCCCCTGTTTCAGGCGCAAGGATGGGCGCTTCTCGACGCGATAGGCCGGTGCATCGCCATAACGGCGAAAGACGGCAAACTCGGCCACATCCTTAAGCCCTGCCATGGCATAGTCACGCCATTCACCCTGTGCGACCATCCGGCCATAGACCCGTAGCAACAGGTCCAGTTCGCGGCGCTCCCAGAAGACAGGGCCGGCCAGCGGCGTTTCCGGTGTCATATCCATGCTCATAGAAACCAGATTACGCCGACATATCCGCTTGAACAGCCCCGCAAGGTTTCCCTAGCGTCTTGTCAGTCTGGACGGCGAGGTCCAAAAGGCAGATCAAGAGATTTGATTTCGAGGAGAAAATCCATGGCTGACGGCTGGGACATGCCCACGGGCGAGCTGATGAAGGGCAAAAAAGGCCTGATCATGGGCGTTGCCAACTCCAACTCCATTGCCTGGGGTATTGCTTCGCAACTGGCAGCCCAAGGCGCAGAGCTGGCCTTTACCTATCTGGGTGAAAGCTTGGAGCGCCGCGTGCGCCCGCTGGCCGAAAGCGTCGGTGCCAAGGCCATCATCCCGTGCGACGTGTCCGACGACGCGTCGATGGACGCTGCTTTTGCCGAGCTGGAAAAGACCTTCGGCACCATCGATTTCGTGGTGCACTCGGTGGCCTTCGCCAACAAGAACGAACTGCAAGGCTCGTTCGTGGACAACACCACCCGTGACAGCTTCCTGCTGGCCATGAACATCTCGGTGTTCAGCTTCGTGGACGTGGCCAAGCGTTCGGCCAAGCTGATGCCAAACGGTGGCTCGATGATCACCCTGACCTATCTGGGTTCGGAACGTGTGATCCCGAATTACAACACCATGGGTGTGGCCAAGGCTGGCCTTGAAGCCGCCACCCGCTATATCGCGCGTGACCTTGGCCCGAAGAACATCCGCGTCAACGCCATCTCGGCGGGGGCCATGCGCACCCTGTCGCTGGCCGGTATCTCGGGCGGCCGTGGTCTGCACTCCAAGTCGGCCCAGTTCTCGCTGATCAAGGAAGAGACCTCGATGGAGGGCGTTGCAGGTGCCGCCCTGTGGCTGACCTCGGATCTGGGTCGCTCGACTACCGGTGAAGTGGTTCACGTCGATGCCGGTTTCCACGCTGTGGGTCTGCCGGACGATATGGAAGTCTAAGATTTTTCCATTCTATCAAGGGGAAGCGGCCCGTTCGCTTCCCCTTTTTGTTTGCCTGATGCGGACCGATCATGCGTGTTTCCCTGCCCCCTCCTGCCAGTTTTTCTGCGGCCCTTGTGGCCACCGTGATCGGCTTTGGCGGCACGGTGGCCCTGATTGTTCAGGCTGGCCAAGCCTTGGGGGCCAGTCCCACGCTGATCATGTCGATGGTCACCGCCCTATGCCTCGGCATCGGGGCCAGCGGGGCCTTCCTCAGCTGGCGGTTCAAGATGCCGGTCGTGCTGGCATGGTCGACACCGGGAGCGGCCCTATTGGCCGCCTCGGTGTTCAATATGGGCTGGGGCAGTGCGGTCGGAGCCTTTGTTCTAGCGGGCCTTCTGATGGTGCTGACCGGCCTTGTGCCGGCTCTGGGGCGACTGGCCGAGCGTATTCCGGCAGCGGTAGCTTCGGCCATGCTAGCCGGGGTGCTGCTGCCCTTCTGTATGAAGTTGTTTCTCGCCTTCGGGGCGGACCTGTGGCTGGCAGCCGGTCTTCTGGTCGTGTTTCTGGTGATGCGCCGCCTTTATCCGGTCTGGGCCCTGCCCGCCGTTCTGGTGGCTGCGTTTGCGGTTCTGGCCCTGCGCCAGCAGGTGTCCCTACCCGATGGCACCGGCCTGTTCGGCAACCTGAGTGCAACCCTACCCGTGTTTGACTGGAAGGCCGCCATCAGTCTGGCCCTGCCGCTCTATCTGGTGACACTGGCCTCGCAGAACCTGCCCGGTCTCATGGTCCTGCGTGCTGCAGGCTATAATCCACCGGCCTCCAAGCTGATTTTCTGGGGCGGTCTGACCTCGACCCTGCTCGCCCCGTTCGGGGCTCATGGCGTCAATCTGGCCGCTATTACTGCCGCTATCTGTACCGAACCCGATGCCCATCCCGATCCCGCCCAGCGCTGGAAGGTCGGCCTTATCTATGGACTGTATTATCTGGTCGTGGCCGCCTTTGCCGCGCCTCTGGCGGGCCTGTTCATCACCATGCCGACACAGGCTCTGGCCATCATCACCGGCCTGGCCTTGATTGCACCCCTGACAGGAGCCGTCACCGCCATGATGCACACGCCCGACACCCGCGAAGCTGCCATACTCAGTTCTGCAGCCACGGCATCGGGTATGGCCCTATTCGGCATTGGTTCGGCCTTCTGGGGACTGGTGGTCGGTTTTGCCGCACTGGCGGCCAAGCGCTGGCTGCACACCAAGGCGTGATAATCTCCTGACGCGGTTTTACATTTTGCGGTCTTTTACCGATCAGCGCTCCGTGGCAGCTTGACCGAAGGTCGACAGGCGGCCGCAGCTTTCACGAGGCAATTATGGCTCACAAGTTCGAAGTTTATCAGGACAAGGCCGGCGAGTTCCGCGTCCGTTTCAAATATAACTCCGAGATCATTTTCTCGACCGAAGGCTATTCGGATAAGTCGGGTGCCAAGCGCGCCATCGAGTCGATCAAGAAATATGTCGGTGACGCTCCGATCGAAGAAGCCTAAATCCGCTTCCAATACAAAAAAGGGGACGCATCCGGTGGATGTGTCCCCTTTTTAAATTTCCGCGAGGTTTTAGTCCTCGTCGCGCTCGCTGACCTCTGTGGGGCGGATAATCCGCAGCCAGCCTTCCGAGGGTTTGATCTCGGGTGTCGCCGCCTTGGTGAAGGGCAGATACCAGGTCGGACCACCTTCGGCCGGTGCGATTTCCAGCATGTCGTCGGCACCGAAGTTTTGCACCGCCTTTACCTTGCCGATCACCTTGTCCTCCGCATCACGGCCTTCCAGACCGATCAGATCGGTCAGGTAGAACTCGTCCTCGTCCGCTTCGGGTAACTGGTCGCGATGGATATACAGTTTGCGACCACGGGCGGCATCGGCCTCCTCCTTGGTCGTCAGCTCCTTGACCTTGGCCACCAGACCATTCTTGTCGGGACGCGCCGACAGGATGGTCAGCACCGGCTTGCCCTTGGCATCCAGCAAGGGCGAATAGGCCTTTAGGGACTGGGCATCGGCGGTATAGGCGGTGATCTTCACCTCGCCCTTCACCCCGAATGCACCACCGATCTGGGCCACCAGAATATAGTTGTCGTCGCCGCTCAAGACGGGCTCCTTATCAAACCTGGCCCCTCATAGCAGAAAAGCAGCGCCCTTGCGGACGCTGCTTTCCTCAAACACAGCAGGGCTGTGAAAGACTTAGGCTTCCGAAGCTTCTTCAGCAGCCGGAGCTTCTTCGGCAGCCGGAGCAGCCGCAGCGGCTTCAGCTTCAGCCTTGGCAGCCGCTTCGGCTTCCAGACGGTCCGCTTCGCGCTGGGCGCGCTCGGCCAGACGCTCTTGAGCCTTCTTGCCCGGGGTACCCTTGTTCGGGTTGTTGCCTTGAACCCACTTGACCTTCTGGCCCAGCACTTCGTCTTGCGACAGGAAGCGAGCGACACGGTCGGTCGGCTGAGCACCCTTACCCAGCCACTCGTTGATGCGCTCGACCTTCAGGGTCACGCGCGGGGTTTCGCTGTTTTTCGGCAGCATCGGGTTGTACGAGCCAACCTTCTCGAGGAACTTACCATCGCGCGGGGCGCGGGCGTCGGCGACGACGATGTGGTAGTAAGGACGCTTCTTGGAGCCACCACGGGCCAGACGGATCTTCAGCATTTTAGTCTCTTTCTAGGAAAGCTTGATCGTTATTTTTTCGGGAAGCCCGGTAGACCTGGAAGGCCCCCGGGAAGTTGTCCGCCGCCCAGAGCCGACATACGGTCCTGAAGGGCTTTCAATTCGTCGCCGCTCGGCTCGGCCATCTTGCCGCCACCCAGCGATTTCAGTCGGGCCATGTCGGGGCCGCCGCCGCCCATGCCGGGCAGACCGCCCATCATGGCCGCCATTTTTTGCAGGTTCTTGCCGCCGCCCTTGGACAGCGACTTGACCATGTCAGACATCTGACGGTGCTGTTTCAGCAGACGGTTGATGTCCTGAACGTCGACACCGGCACCGGCTGCGATACGCTTCTTGCGGCTGGCATTCAGCAGGTCGGGCTTTTTGCGCTCCTGCTTGGTCATCGAGGAGATGACGGCCAACTGGCGGTCGATCAGCTTGTCCGAGACATTGTTGTCGGCCATCTGGTTCTTCAGCTTGGCCACGCCCGGCAGAAGACCCATAATGCCCTGAAGACCGCCCATCTTCTTCATCTGGTTCAGCTGGCCGGCGAGATCGTCCAGATCGAACTGGCCCTTGGCCAGCTTGCGGGCCATCTTCTCGGCCTTGGCCTGGTCGAGTTCACCCGCGGCCTTTTCGACCAGCGCAACAATGTCGCCCTGACCGAGGATACGGCCCGCGACACGGCGGGCGTCAAAGACGTCCAGTTGGTCGACTTTTTCGCCCGCACCGAGATATTTGATCGGCAGGCCGGTCACGGCGCGCATGGACAGCATGGCACCGCCACGACCGTCACCATCGGCGCGGGTCAGGATCAGACCCGTCAACGGCAGACGCTCGTTAAAGGCGGTGGCCGTGCGCACCGCATCCTGACCGGTCAGGCTGTCGGCGACGAGAATGGTTTCGACAGGCTTGGCGATGTCGGCCACTTCGGCGACTTCGTTCATCAGGCCTTCGTCGAGGGTGATACGACCGGCAGTATCGAGGATCAGGACATCAAAGCCCTGAAGTTTGGCCGATTGCAGCGCACGACGGGTGATCTGGACGGCGCTCTCACCGGCCACGATGGGCAGGGTGGCAACCTCGATCTGCTGGCCCAGTGTAGCCAGTTGTTCCATAGCGGCCGGACGACGGGTGTCCAGCGACGCCATCATCACCTTTTTGCGGTCGAACTTGGTCAGACGCAGGGCCAGTTTGGCCGAGGTGGTGGTCTTACCCGAGCCTTGCAGACCGGCCATCAGGATGACCGCAGGCGGGGTGGCATTGATGTTCAGCGGGACCGGCTCTTCGCCACCCAGCATTTCGACCAGACCGTCATAGACGATCTTGATAACCTGGTCGGCGGGTTTGACCGAACGAATGACTTCCTCGCCCGTCGCCTGTTCCTTGGCGCGGCTGATGAAGTCCTTGACGACCGGCAGAGCGACGTCGGCTTCGAGCAGGGCCACGCGAACTTCGCGCAGGGCCTCTTCGACATCTTTAGCCGACAGCGCGCCACGACCGGTGATCCGGTCAAATACGCCTGTCAGCCGCTCGTTCAGAGCATCAAACATTCAAAACCTCAAATCCGTGGCGGGCATGAAGATCGGCTCCATACGACAACGACCTCTGTGGACGTAACACGTCGACAGAGGGTTCTCGCCTACCTCGTTCTTTCCTTTTTTGGGCTACCGCCTATCGCCGACTTGAGCCCGTTATACGGGACAGCGGCTAGGGCGGTAACACGGTCAGGAAAGCTGACGTGTAGGTGGAGACGCGAGGTTCACTTGCGCCGGAAGAGGGCGCTTATGCCCTATCTGCAAGCCAATGTCGAATCCCTGTGGATGGAAAAACGACACCGGATACGCGGGCGGTTCTCACAGCCAGCGCGAACGTTTGAACAGGGCATACAGGCCACTACAGATGACCAGCATCAGAGCCAAGGCGAACGGATAGCCTAGAAGCCATTCCAGCTCGGGCATGTGGACGAAATTCATCCCGTAGATACCGGCAATGGCGGTGGGTGTAGCGAGGATCGCGGCCCATGCGGCCAGCTTGCGGGTGATAATGCCTTGGCGCTGTTGTTCCAGCAGGCTGGAAACTTCGAAGACCGAAGAGACAATATCGCGCAGGCCCGCCGCGCGGCTAGCGACGCGGCGCACATGGTCGGCCACATCACGGAAATAGGGTCGCACGTCCTTGTCGATGGCCGGAAGTTCCAGCGCGTGCAACTTGTTGGCCACATCCTCCATCGGCCCCAACAGACGGCTGAAGCGCAACAACTGACGACGCAGGTGGAAGAGACGGGTAATGTCGGCGCGCGACAGGAAGCGGTCCAGCGCCACCTGCTCCATCTCCAGCACACTGTCCTCGATACCGTCGATGATCGGCATATAGGCATCGACGATGAAATCCAGCACGCCGTGCACGATCAGGTCGGGACCGTGTTTCAGCTGCGCAGGCGAAGCCTCCAGCTGTGTCCGTAACGGGGTATGCCCCCGCGCCGAGCCGTGGCGGATGGTGATGACATGGTCGGCACCGACAAACAGGTGTGTCTCGCCATAGAGTATCTGGTCCCCCTTCCCTTCAGCGGTACGGGTGACGATGAACAACTCGCTGCCGTATACTTCCAGCTTGGGTATCTGATGTGCCTGAAGCGCATCCTCGACCGCCAGCGGGTGCAGACCGAAGCGCTCGACAAGAGCCGAGAATTCCTCGTCTGTCGGCTCGTAGAGGCCGATCCAGAGAAACTCTCCTCTGGCCAGTGTCAGGCCCTCACGCGTTAGCGAGGCTTCGCGGACCCGTTTGCCCTCTCGGTACACATAGGCAGCAACAACGCTCACAAGCCCCTCCTCCGGTCACCCCGGCTACGTTCGCTGTCCTGCATACGACACCCTCATGAAAACAGAAACGGCTGGCGGAAAATCCGCCAGCCGCTGGACCGGAAGCCGCGAGGCCCCGTTCGCTTTTCTGTTCCGGCCTTAGTTGGTCGGCCTAGTTGGTCGGGAAACCGCGCACCTTCAGAAGGGCCGCCACGTCCGGGTTACGGCCACGGAAGCGACGATAGGCTTCGGCGCGGTCCGTGGTGTTGCCTTCGGCCAGGATGATGGCCTTGTAGCGGGCACCGATGTCCGGATTGAACACGTCGCCGGACTCTTCGAAATAGGCCCAGGTGTCGGCGTCCATCACTTCCGACCACAGGTAGGAGTAATAGCCCGCCGAATAGGCGTCCGAGGTGAACAGGTGGTTGAACTGCGGCAGACGGTGACGCATCACGATCTCCTTGGGCATGCCGTAGCGGGCCAAGGAGTCACGCTCGAAGGCGTCGATATCGGTCGGCGGGGTGGTCTGAGTGTGCAGGTCCATATCTACCAGTGCCGACGACAGGTAGGACACCGTCGTATAGCCTTGGTTGAAGGTTGCCGCGGCCTCGACCTTGGCCACCAGTTCCTGCGGCATGGGCTGGCCGGTTTCGACGTGCTTGAGGAAGCGGTCGATGATCGGACGGGTCAGCACCCAGTGCTCGTGAACCTGCGACGGATATTCCACATAATCGCGCGGCGTACCGGCCAGAGCCGGATACTTAACCTGCGACGACAGCGAGTGCAGGGCATGGCCGAACTCGTGGAACAGGGTCTCGGCATCGTCCAGCGAGATCAGCAGGGCACCGTTCGGGGCCTTGATGAAGTTGTTGTTGTTCGAGGCCAGCACGTTCTTCACGCCGTCATACGACGAATAGGAGCGGTAGGTCGTCGCCCATGCGCCCGAACGCTTGCCCGAACGGGCGAAGTCGTCCGAATAGAACAGACCCACGTGCGAGCCGTCCGACTTGTTCTTCACCTCGAACACTTCGACGTCCGGATGGAAGACCGGCACCGAACCATCGGTAATCTTGTGGAAGGTGAAGCCGTACAGGCGCTCGGCCATGTAGAAGGCACCCTGCTTCACATTGTCCAGTACGAGGTAGTTCTTCAGTTCGTTCTGGTCGAGGTCGTACTTGGCCTTACGGACCTTCTCGGCATAGTACAGATAGTCCCACGGCTCGATGTCGTGACCAGCGATCGCCTTCATGTCGGCGACCTCTTCAGCCACGCGGGCCTTGGCCGGAGCCCAGACGCGGTTCATCAGTTCCATAGCCGCCGCAGGGGTCTTGGCCATGGTGTCCTGCATGCGCCATTCGGCGTGGTTCACAAAGCCCAGCAGCTTGGCGCGTTGCTGACGCAGGGCGACGATCTCGGCGATGGTCGCATTGGTATCGTTGGCGTCACCATTGTCGCCACGGTTGACGAAGGCGCGCCAGACGATCTCGCGCATGGCGCGGTTGTCACCAAACGCCAGGAAGGGATCGACGCTGGAACGGGTATTGGTGATGGCCCAACCCGTCAGGTTGCGAGCCTTGGCCGCAGCCGCAGCCGCAGCCTTATCCCCCGCCGACAAGCCAGCCACCATGGCTTCACCGGTGACGTGGATGTAGGTCTTTTCGTCCTCGACGACCTTCTGGCCGAAGGTGGTGAAGGCATTGGACAGGGCGGTGTTGATACGGCCCAGTTCGGCCTTGCCCGCAGCGTCAAGAGCCGCGCCGTTACGTACGAAGGCATCGCGCGAACGTTCGGCGATACGGGTCTGCTCAGCACTCAGGCCAGCCGAAGCTGCGGTATCGGCCACATGTTTGATGCGGGCGAACAGCTTTTCATTGAAGGTCGTCTCGTCGCTGGCGGCCGATAGCAGCGGCGACATTTCACGCTCCAGCGTGCGGAAATCGTCCGAACCGATGTTCGAGGTCATCACACCGAACAGCGCCATGGCGCGGCCCAGCGGCTCACCGGCCATCTGCATGGCGACCGAGGTGTTGGCAAAGGTCGCCGGCTCGGGATTGTTGGCAATAGCGTTGATCTCGGCGCGACGCAGGTCGATGGCCTCGAGGATGGCCTCACGCAGCTTGGGCGCAGTGACCTTGTCCCACGGCGGAACGCCTTCATACGGACCGGTCCAGACCTGAAGCAGCTCGGCCTTCGGGGCCGTCGTCGGCAGAACAGCGCGCGCAATCGCGGCTTCGTTCGCTGTGGTCACGGTGTTCATCGCCCCACCCAGATCAGCACCCGTGGCGGCGCAGCCGCTCAGTGCAAACAGGCTTGCGCCCCCGATAAGAAGATGGCGTCTATGCATCCGGTCACTCCCAACCTGATAAATCCGTCACCAATGTTGCGCACAACTATGGCGTTTCCAGCCTTGGTGTAATGCGAAGTGATGGACGGCGAAACCCTTGAGGTCTAAAGGCCGCATATGGCGATAGGCGTTTTTGACTCCGGCGTGGGCGGTTTGACCGTTCACCGTGAACTTGTTTCGCGCTTTCCAGAGCGTGATTTCATCTATCTGGGCGATCAGGCCCACGCCCCCTATGGCGGGCGCGATGGCGAGGAAATCGTCGACCTGACACGCGCGGGTTGCGAAACCCTGTTCCGTGCGGGGGCCTCGGTTGTGGTACTGGCGTGCAATACCGCCTCGGCCATTGCCCTGCGCCGTCTGCAACAGACATGGATTCCGGCTTTTTCCAAGGAAATGGGCCGCCCCCTGAATGTGCTGGGCATTATTGTACCGACCATCGAGGCGGCGACCGGCCTGCCCTGGTCCTATGAGGCCGAGCGCGACGGGCGACTGGAAGGCGAGAAGAAAGAATCCATCGACATCACCGGCGTGTTCTGCACCGCCGCCACGGCCATGAGCCGCGTCTATGAAATCGAGATCGACAAGCGCCGCGAGGACTTGGCGGTGTTTACCGAGGCCTGTCCGGGTCTGGCGGGCTTGATCGAACTAGGCGCACCCGAGGACGAGCTGCGTGTCGTGGTACGCGATCACGTCGATGCCCTGCGTCGCCGGATCGGACGCCATCCGGACAAGGCGATTCTGGGTTGCACCCATTATGAAATCGTCGCCGACCTGTTTGCCGAGGCCCTGCCCGAAGGTGTTCAGGTCATCAGCCAGCCCAAGGCCGTGGCCGATGCGCTGGAGCGTTATTTCGAGCGCCATCCCGAATACGAGCTGGGCCATAGCGGCCGTCGCGACTTCCTGACCACCGGACAGCCCGGCCCGCAATCGGACCTGATCGCCCGCTTCTGGGGCGCGCCGCTAAGCTTCAGCGCCGCCTAGTTGCCAAAGCTGGAGGCCGCCGATTTCTGGTGCGCCCAGTAGTCGGCACCGCTGGACGGCTTGAACATGGTTCGCACCACACCACGCTTGTCGACGACAGCGAAGGTGTTGGTGCGCGCTTGATAGATCAGTACATCGCCATTGGGGCGCGAGACTTTTTCAGCGTCGGACGGAGGACGACTGGTAAAGGCCTTGGCCTTGGCCAGATAGTCTTCGGCGCTGTCGGCCTCAAAATCGGCCCCGTTGCGCTGGAACAGGCGCACGGCCTTGGCGTCGGCCGTCTCGCGCCGGTTCGCAGTCAGTACGCCCGTGGCTTTTACGTCAGGCACTGCGCCTGTGGTCACCAGCGGAGCGATATCCTGTGACGGGACGGCACCCGCCGGCATCTCGGCCACAGGCTGCACGCGATCACGCGTTTGCACAGCTGATCCGCCATTATCACATGCCGCCAAAAAGGCTCCGGCAACCGCCAAGACGGCCAGTACCCGCTTTTTCATTCCCGCCCACCACAGAAAATAACAACGGTATTCAAGTAAGCGCACATTGGAATATATGGCAACGCTCGGGATGGATGCATGCGTCTCGACGTCGTCACCATTGACAGATAAACCTGCGTCATGAGCCAGACCTCCCTTATCGGCCCCTCCCTGTCCGGTCGCCGGATCCTGTTGATTATCGGCGGCGGTATTGCAGCCTATAAATCGCTGGAACTGATCCGGTTGATTACCAAGTCGGGCGGCGAGGTGATGACCGTGCTGACCCGTGCGGGCGCAGAGTTCGTCACCCCCATGACGCTGGCCGCGCTCAGCGGGCACCCGGTGCGCCAAGACCTGTTCATGCCCGAAGACGAAACCGCCATGGGCCATATCGAGCTGTCGCGCTGGGCCGATCTGGTGGTTGTGGCACCCGCCACGGCAGGGCTGATCGCCAAGGCGGCTAATGGCATGGCAGACGATCTGGCATCGACCACGCTTTTGGCGACCGACAAAAAAACCCTGTGGGCCCCGGCCATGAATGTGCGGATGTGGGAGCATCCTGCGGTTCAGGCCAATGTCGAAACCCTGAAAGCATTTTCGGGTTTCCAGCGCGGGGCTTTTGTCGGTCCCGACGAGGGCGTTATGGCGTGCGGCGAGTTCGGCCTTGGCCGCATGGCCGAACCCGAAGCGATTCTGGCCGCCATTATTGCCGAACTGGACCCTGCCGCGCGCCCGCTGTCGGGACGCAAGGTCGTGATTACCGCAGGGCCGACCTTCGAGGCTATTGATCCGGTGCGTGGCCTGACCAACCGCTCCAGCGGCAAACAGGGCTATGCCATTGCCGAGGTTATGGCTGAACTGGGGGCCGAGGTGACACTGGTGTCCGGTCCGGTGTTTCTGGATGCGCCCGCAGGCGTGCGCCGTATCAATGTCGAGGCCGCCACGGAAATGCAGGCCGCCGTCGAGGCCGAAATGGCCGCGCATCCAATCGATGTCGCCATTATGAGTGCCGCTGTGGCCGACTGGCGCGTTGATAATGTTGCCACCGGCAAGATCAAGAAGGCGCCGGGCGGGGCCCCTGCACTGCATCTGATCGAAAACCCCGACATTCTGGCTGCTGTGTCCAAATCCGGTCCGCGGCGACCGAAACTGGTGATCGGTTTTGCCGCCGAAACCTCGGACCTTGAGACCAATGCGCGCGCCAAGTTGTCACGCAAGGGCTGTGACTGGATTGTCGGCAATGATGTCAGTCAGGACGTTTTCGGCTCTGACGCCAATGCCGTGACCCTGTTTACACGCGACAGTGCCGAAACCTGGGAGCGTCAGTCCAAGTCCGACATCGCGCGCCGTCTCGCCCATCATATCACCGACCATTTCAAGGCCCATCCGTAATGACCTCCTTGCGTATCCTGCCCCTGCCCCACGCCGAAGGTCTGGCCATGCCGGCCTATGAAACTGCCGGTTCGGCAGGCATGGACCTAAGGGCTGCGATTGGCGAGGGCGAGGTCATGACCCTTGAACCCGGCGCACGCGCCCTCGTGCCGACGGGTCTGAAGATCGCGCTGGAGCCCGGTTTCGAGGCGCAGGTGCGTCCGCGTTCGGGGCTGGCCCTCAAGCACGGCATCACGACACTCAACTCGCCAGGCACTATCGACAGTGATTATCGCGGGGAACTGGGTGTGATCCTGATCAACCATGGCCAGCTGGCTTTCGAGATCAAACGCGGGGAACGCATCGCCCAGATGGTCATCGCCCGCCACGAGCAGGCTGTCATTTCTGTCGTAACAACACTTGACGAGACCGAGCGTGGCGAGGGAGGGTTCGGTTCAACCGGTCGCTAAGCCACCGCTTACCCCGACCAGTCATTGAAAGGACAGGGCCATGAACACCCTGGACTGCCTGATCTATATTAGTCGTACCACGCTGGCACCGGTCGAAAACCGCAGACAGTTGGACGACATTGTCGAGGTGTCAGCCTATCGAAATGCCGAAGCCGGTATTACGGGCATACTGACGCTGCAAAACGGTTATTTTATCCAACTCTTGGAAGGGGCACCCTCAGCACTGGATCTGCTGATGCTGCATCTACATTTCGACAAACGCCACAAGGACATCCATATTGTGGCGCGAGAAACGATCGCCCGCAAAGATATTACCGGCTGGTCGATGATCGGTCCCGCCCCTTCTGTTCCGCCGCATCCCCTTATAGACGCCATGCTGGCCCGCCCTCCCTCTTCGGTCCGGCCATGGCGCGAAGCGCTGATCGAGATGGCTGGCGTTCCAGCCTGACCGGCAGGACTAGACGCTGGACGTGGGCGCAGGGGGCGTAATCTCGCGACGCAATACCCTTTCGCGCCACGCTGTATAAAGGCCGCTGGCTGCGATCAGGGCCGCACCGCACAAGGTTGCAAAGGTGGGGATGTCGCTCATCATCGCCCAACCCAGTACCAGAGCCCCGACCATCTGCAGGTAGTCCAGCGGAGCCAGTACCGATACCGGCGCATGTTGCAGTGACATCGTCATGAAAAGTTGTGCCACGCCCCCTGCCAGGCCCCCCATGGCCAGAATAGCAAAGACTTTCAGCGTGTGGTCGTGACTGTCGAACAGCGAATAGATACCTCCGGCCAACGCACAGGCAACAAAGAACCAGAAGACGATTGATGTTGCTGTTTCCGTCTTGCCCAGTTGACGCAAGGTGACGGTGACCGAGGCGGCAATGAAGGCCCCGCCCAGAGCAAACAGCAGCCCGCCCAGAGGCGGAGCGCCCTCTACTCCCGGTCGCATCACCACCACCACGCCTAAAAAGCCCAGAGCGATCGCGGCCCAGCGGTGATGTCCGACCTTTTCATTAAGAAAGACGATCGACAACAGGGTGGCAAAGATCGGCGCGGTAAAACCGATAGTGATCGCGTCCGCCAGCGTCAGATGGCGCAGGCCCTCGAAGATCATGAAAATGCCCGAGACACCCAAGGCACAGCGCCAAACATGGACCATAGGGCGCTTGGTCTTGATGGCTTCAAGACCGATCCCCTTGCTCATGATCCAGAAAATAACCACGGGCAGACCGAACAGGGAGCGGTAGAACACCATCTCGCCTGCGGACACAGCTTCCAGATCAGCCGCCCATTTCATGGAGGCGGTCATCAATGAAAAGCTGAGAGCGGAACACACTCTCAGCATCATGCCGTAACTTGTGCCCTGCTGGCGGGTCTGGAGGTTCATAATCTGGGCTTAGGCCGGATCAGGCCTGACGGAAACCCAGAACATCCTGCATGTCGTAAAGACCGGCGGGACGCGAACGTACCCACGCTGCGGCGGCGACAGCGCCCTTGGCAAACAGGCTGCGGTCTATGGCCGAATGCGACAGGGTCAGAACTTCGTCATCGGAGGCGAACATCACAGAATGCTCACCAATAATGCCGCCGCCACGAATGACGGAGAAACCGATATTGCCAGCTTCGCGAGGCTCCTGAACGCCGTCATAGGGTTTGGTGCGGACATCATCCAGATCCACGCGACGCCCTTCGGCAGCTGCTTCACCCAGCATCAGGGCGGTGCCTGACGGGCTGTCCACCTTGCGACGGTGATGGGCCTCGGTGATCTCGATATCCCAATCCTTCGCATCCAGACGCTGGGCCGCATTGCGGACCAGACCGATCAGCATGTTTACGCCCAGCGAGAAATTGCCGCTCTTGACGATGGCGATCTTCTCGGCAGCCTTGTCGATCTCGGCCTGTTGTTCGTCGCTCAGGCCGGTTGAACCGATCACCAGTGCCGGACCACCGGCTTCGGCACAGGCCTTGGCCAAGGCGACCGAAGCCTCGGGCGTCGAGAAGTCGATAATGACGTCGCAAAGTTGCAGATCGACCGTGTCGCCACGATCAAAACGCGCCGCCACCACAACGTCCGAGCGCGCATCCAGAACATTGGAAACCGCGCGGCCCATGCGACCGCGATAGCCGGAAATACCGGCGTGAAAAATTTCAGTCACGCCGCGTCTTCTTTCGAACTGTCCGTGTCGCCGCCCATCATATCGGCCCAGAAGCGTTTGGCCTTGCCCGCAAAACTGGTGTTGCGGGGGGTTTGTTTCTCGCCAAGGGAATCGGCCAATTCTTGCAGCAATTCCTTCTGGCGCGCCGTCAGATCGGTCGGGGTTTCCACAAACAGTTCCACCACCAGATCACCACGGGTGCGACCATTCAGGTGCGGCATACCCTTGCCTTTGATACGGACCGTCTTGCCGGTCTGCGATCCGGCAGGCACGTCTACGGACTGCTTGCAGGCACCGTCACAGGAGGTCGAGACAAGGCACGGGGCCTCGATCGTGCCACCCAGAGCGGCCACGGTCATCGGCACCGGCACTGTGACCAGCAAATCAAGATTGTCGCGCTCGAAAAGCTCGTGGTTCTGGACCGAAATAAAGACGTAAAGGTCGCCGCGCGGACCCCCGCGCTGACCGGCCTCGCCCTCGCCCGTCAGGCGGATACGCGAGCCGTCATCAACACCGGCGGGTACTTTCAGCGACAGACGGCGGGTCTTGCGGACCTGTCCCTGACCACGGCATTCAGGGCAAGGATCGGCGATCATCTCGCCCGAACCGCCGCAACGCGGACAGGTGCGCTCGACCTGGAAGAAACCATTGGCCTGACGCACGCGACCGGCACCGCCACAGGTGGAGCAGATGGTCGGCTTGCTGCCTGCCTTGGCACCGGAACCGTCGCACGGCTCACAGGTCATATTGGTGGGGATGGAAATCTCGACCTCGGTGCCCTGATAGGCCTGTTCGAGGGTGATCTCCATGTCATAGCGTAGGTCCGAGCCACGGCGCGGGCCATGGTTGGCGCGGCCCCCGCCGCGTCCGCCAAAGGCATCGCCGAACGCATCGCCAAAGACCTGGCTGAAAATGTCGTTGATGTCGTGGAAGCCCTGACCGCCGCCCTGACCGAACGGGTTGCCGCCACCGGCACCGCCATTCACGCCCGCATGGCCGAAACGGTCATAGGCGGCGCGCTTGTCGTCGTCAGACAGCACCGAATAGGCTTCGGAAATTTCCTTGAACATGGCGACGGACTCCTCGGAGCCGCCGTTACGGTCGGGGTGATGCTGCATCGCCAGCTTGCGGTAAGCGCTTTTAAGGCCGCCCGCATCGATCGTGCGCTCTACACCCAGAATCTCGTAATAGTCACGTTGCGCCATGAGGCTTTCGCTCTCTCAACCTTTTCCCGCCGCATCGAGAGTTTCTATATCTGAAACCTTAACAACGCGGATGCTCCCTACCCAGATTGGCAGTCGGAGCGTGTGATGCAAGTCCTATGAAATGGCCCCGCCTGCCGTCAGGCAAACGGGGCCGCTTCACACGTTAGAAGCCCGCAGATCAGGCCTTCTTGTCGGCGTCGTCCGAGTCTACTTCCTCGAACTCGGCATCGACCACGCCGTCATCTGCCGGTTGTTCGGCAGCGCCAGCGTCGCCCTGTTGCGAGGCATACATGGCCTCGCCCAGCTTCATCGAAGCCTGAGCCAGAGCATTGGTCTTTTCGCGGATGGCTTCCGGATCGGTGCCTTCCTTGGCCGACTTCAGCTCGTCCAGAGCGGTCTGGATAGCGGTCTTGGTAGCGTCATCCACCTTGTCGCCATGCTCGGCCAGGGCCTTCTCGGTCGAGTGGACCAGAGCGTCAGCCGAGTTGACGGCTTCGACCAGTTCCTTGCGGGCCTTGTCGGCCGCGGCATTGGCTTCGGCTTCCTTGACCATCTGCTCGATGTCGGCATCCGACAGACCGCCATTGGCCTGGATGCGGATCGAGTGCTCCTTGTTGGTCGCCTTGTCCTTGGCCGTGACATGCACAATGCCGTTGGCGTCGATGTCGAAGGCGACTTCGATCTGCGGCATGCCGCGCGGTGCGGGCGGGATACCCATCAGGTCGAACTGGCCAAGGATCTTATTGTCCGAAGCCATCGGGCGCTCGCCCTGGAACACGCGGATGGTCACAGCCGACTGGTTGTCTTCGGCGGTCGAGAAGACCTGAGCCTTCTTGGTCGGGATGGTGGTGTTACGCTCGATCAGCGGGGTGAACACGCCGCCCAGCGTCTCGATACCCAGCGTCAGCGGGGTCACGTCCAGCAGCAGCACGTCCTTGACGTCACCTTGCAGAACGCCAGCCTGAACGGCAGCACCCAGAGCCACAACCTCGTCAGGGTTCACACCCTTGTGCGGTTCCTTGCCGAAGTATTTCTTCACCGCTTCCTGCACGGCAGGCATGCGGGTCATACCACCGACTAGAACGACTTCGTCGATATCCGAAGCCTTCAGGCCGGCATCGGCCAGAGCCTTTTTGCACGGCTCGATGGTGCGGGCGACCAGATCTTCGACCAGAGCTTCCAGCTTGGCACGCGACAGCTTGATGTTCAGGTGCAGCGGGCCCGAAGCGTTCATGGTGATGAACGGCAGGTTGACCTCGTACTGGGTGGTCGAGGACAGTTCCTTCTTGGCCTTTTCGGCCTCTTCCTTCAGGCGCTGCAGGGCCAGCTTGTCGCCACGCAGGTCGACGCCCTGTTCCTTCTTGAACTCGTCGGCGAGGTAATCGACCAGACGCATGTCAAAGTCTTCACCGCCGAGGAAGGTGTCGCCATTGGTCGACTTCACTTCAAAGACGCCGTCACCGATCTCGAGGATCGACACGTCGAAGGTACCACCGCCGAGGTCGTAAACGGCGATCTTCTGACCGTCGTTCTTGTCCAGACCATAGGCCAGAGCAGCCGCAGTCGGCTCGTTGATGATGCGCAGGACTTCAAGACCGGCAACCTTGCCGGCATCCTTGGTGGCCTGACGCTGCGCGTCGTTGAAATAGGCCGGAACGGTGATAACGGCCTGGGTGACTGTTTCACCCAGATAAGCCTCTGCGGCTTCCTTCATCTTGGTGAGGGTGTAGGCCGAAATCTGTTGCGGCGAGTAGTCCTTGCCGTGGGCCTTCACCCAGGCATCGCCATTGGGGCCCTTGGTAATCTCGAAGGGCACCATGTCCTTGTCTTTAGCAACCACCGGATCTGCGAAGGTGCGGCCGATCAGGCGCTTGATCGCAAAGAAGGTGTTTGCCGGGTTGGTGACAGCCTGACGCTTGGCGGGTTGACCCACCAGAACTTCGCCGCTGTCCTGAATCGCGACCACCGACGGGGTGGTACGAGCGCCTTCAGCGTTTTCGATAACCTTGGGATTGCTGCCGTCCATGACGGCGACGCACGAGTTGGTGGTACCGAGGTCGATGCCGATAATCTTGGCCATGGCCTTGTCTTAAACTCCTTGCGGCGGGCGATGCGGCGGCCTTGAGAAAGCGCCGCGCTTGACCGCCCCCAGTTGGGCTAGAGACGCCGCTCCGGCAAGACCGGATTGGCGGGTGATTGGGTCAGGGCACATCCTGTAACAGCTCAGAAAACCGATACCGTCACGGGAAGCACCCCTGTCGTGTTCGGATATGGGAAAGTCCCTAGCCGCTGCAAGGGCTTGTTGCACACAGATTGCGATTTATGTGGCTTGTCACGCGTGCCGGACCTTTACGCCCCGCCGCGCATACGCCGCCAATGCGCGTTATAAGCCTTGTATGGCTGATTTTTCCTCCCCGCCTGCACCTGTGCCGACCGGTTTGGACGGGTTCTTACTGTGGCCGGGTTTTTTAGATTTAGATCAGCAAAAACAAATTGTTGATCATGTACGTGACGCTGTACGGCTTGCCCCCCTTTATCGACCCGTGACGCCGGGAGGGCGGGCCTTCTCGGTCAGGATGAGCAATTGGGGGCCTTTGGGCTGGGTTTCGGACAAAAGCGGCTACCGCTATCAAAAGACCCATCCGCTTACGCACGCGCCGTGGCCGCCATTGCCCGAAATTCTACTGGATATCTGGCGGGCGACGGCAAACTATGCGCGCCAGCCGGATGCCTGCTTGATCAATTTTTACGATGCCGACGCCCGAATGGGCCTGCATCAAGACAAGGACGAGGCGGATTTTTCAGCGCCCGTGGTTTCCATCTCGCTAGGAGACAGCGCCATCTTCCGCCTGGCTCCTGCCGAAGGCGGACCCAGCCACACCGTCAAACTGTCTTCGGGGGATGTCTGTGTGCTGGCAGGGCATGCACGGCTGGCCCGTCACGGGGTGGATCGTATTATCAGCGGCACATCGCAGCTGTTGCCGCATGGCGGACGGATCAATCTGACGATGCGGGTCGCGCAATAGGATTTGCCGTGTCCTGTAGTTCGTGTTCACTCTCGAATTACAGGGAGGATAATGCATGACCATCATCACCGGTCCCGAGGGTTTAAACCTCGACCAGATCCGGCCCAGCCGCCGCAGTCTAGGTCTATTGGCCGCCGCAGGGGCCAGTTTTGCTGCCTATGCCCCCGCCGCATTGGGACAGGAGGCCCATCCTGTCCATACCTCGTCCGATGGCTTGGTGACCTCGGAGGTCTCTTATCCGGCGGCAGACGGATTTGCGCTTCCCGCCTATGTGGCACGTCCGGTTGGCGATGGTCCCTATCCTGTTGTCATTGTGGTGTCGGAGATTTTCGGCATTCACGAATATATCCGCGACACCTGCCGCAGACTGGCCCATGCCGGTTATGTGGCGATTGCACCCGCTTTTTTCGTGCGGGCGGGCGATCCTGCCCCACTGGCAGACATACAGTCTGTCATGGCCATTGTCGCACAGGCCCGGTACGAACAGGTCATGGGTGATATTCAGGCCAGTCTGGACTGGTGGGGTTCCCAATACTTTGCCGATAAGGGCCGTATCGGCATTACCGGCTTTTGCTGGGGCGGCAAGGTGGTGTGGCAGGCCTGTGCCCGCTTTTCTCAAATCAAGGCCGGTGTGGCCTGGTATGGTCGGCTCAGCCCCGCCGCCAATGCGACCGAGGAACAAAAGATTGCGGGTCAACCCTGGCCAATCGATCTGGTCGGCGAATTGAAAGCCCCCGTCATCGGCCTCTATGGCAATCAGGACAGCGGTATTCCCAATGATACGGTTGCGGCCATGAATACGGCTCTGGGCGAGGCAGGCCAGACCCACAGCCACATCACCCTGTTTGAAGGGGCCCCGCACGGTTTTCATGCCGATTATCGCCCCATGTATCGCAAACAGGCCGCCGAAGCGGGCCAGCAAATGATGTTCGACCACTTCAAGCGCTGGCTTTAGATCAATAAAAAGGCCCGCCATCCTTGAGGACAGCGGGCCTTTTGATTCAGCCGTGAAAGCCTCAGGCTTTTTCGTCGAGGTTTTCACCGGTGCGGTTGTCACCGCCTGCATAACCCGCGCCCGAGCCCTTAGCGGCCACAACCACCATGGCAGCGCGCACCGTACGACCGAACAGGGCATAGCCCGGTTGCAAGGTCATAATGATCGCGCCACCCGGCACCGTGTCTGACGGTTGTTCCATCATGGCCTGATGGAAGTGCGGGTCAAAGGCCTCACCGGCCTCGGGGGCGACGCGCACGAGATTGTTGTTCTCGAACGCGGTCAGCAAGGATTTTTGCACCAGTTCCAGACCGGTCACCAGACCATTGGTCGCGGCATCGCCATCCTTGGGCGCAGCCTGAAGGGCGCGTTCGAGGTTGTCCGCCACGCCCAGCAGATCCTTGGCAAAGCGCTGGATCGCATAAGCGCGGGCATCATTGGCCTGGGTTTCGGCGCGCTTCTTGGTATTTTCGACCTCTGCGGTCGCACGCAGGGCGCGGTCGCGCCACTGGTCGCGCTCGGCAATCAGGGCATCGACAACTTCCAGACCTTCGTCATTGGCCATCTCGGTGGCGTCAGCGGCCTCGTTGATGTCCTGCTCGAGTTGGTCCCGGGTCTCTTCGTTATGATCCGTCACGTTTCCTGTCCGTCCAGAATTCGGCCCAGCACCCGGGCGGTATAGTCCACCAGCGGAATGACACGGGCATAGTTCAGCCGAGCGGGTCCTATCACGCCAATCGCGCCAAGAACACGCTGTCTGCCCGACATATAGGGTGCCGCAATGACAGCGGAACCCGATAATGAAAATAGTCGCGTTTCGGCACCGATATAGATGCGGACACCCTGTGCCCCTCCGACATCGTCCAGAAGGCCGATCAACTGTTCCTTCTGTTCGAGGTCATCGAACAGAACGCGCACCCGTTCCAGATCCTCAGCAGCGCGGGCATCCTGCAACAGATTGCCGCGACCGCGCACGATCAGGCTTCGGTCACGCTCTCCCGAGCCGCTCCATGCGGCAAGGCCCTGCTCCACCAGACGGGCGGCGGCCTCGTCCAAGTCACGCCGCGCGGCATCCACCTCGGTACGCATCTCTTGTCGGGCATCGGCCAGGGGCCGCCCCTTGAGGCGATGGTTCAGGAAGTTGGAGGCTTCTTGCAAAGTGGAGGGCGTGACACCGGCACTCAGCGGCATCAGACGGTTTTCAACTGTGCCGTCATCGGCCACAAGCACGGCCAGAGCCTGTTCGGCCCCCAAGGCGACAAACTCGACATGGCGCACGCCTGCCTCGCGCACAGGCGAAGCGACGATCCCTGCCCCGCCCGCAAGGCCCGACAATAGCGAGGACGCCGTTTCCAGAGCCTCTTCGACATTGGTGCCGTGGCTGTGGCCCATACCGGCCAGACGCGCATCGATCTCGCGGCGCTCGTCCTGACCGATATCGCCGACCTCCAATAGACCATCGACAAACAAGCGAAGGCCCGCATGGGTCGGGGCACGTCCCGCCGACGTATGCGGAGACGCCAGAAGCCCCGCCAGCGTCAACTGTTGCATCGTGTTGCGGATCGAGGCCGAGGACAGTTGCACACCCGCCCTCTGGATGGCGTGCGAGCCGACAGGCTCACCCGTTTCCAGATAGGTTTCGACCACGCGACGGAAAATATCGCGGGCGCGGCTATCTAGGGTGGCAAGACCCGCAGACGGGTACAGCAGGCTCATGGGCAGGCAACCGAAGGTGAAAATGCACGGGCAGCATGGACGCGCCCTCTCTTATTCAGGATAAGCAGCCATGACCGGCGCGCAAGGCGCTGCCCCCTTATAACTGCAATCTTCGAGGCTCCCCATGCGTCCTTCCGAGCGTACCCCCGACCAACTTCGTCATGTCACGCTGGAAACCGGCGTCACCCGCTATGCCGAAGGCTCGTGCATGGTCAGCTTTGGCCATACCAAGGTGCTGGTCACCGCCTCTGTCGATGAAAAAGTCCCCGGCTGGATGCGTAACTCCGGCAAGGGCTGGGTGACAGCCGAATATGGCATGCTACCGCGCGCCACCCACACCCGTGGCCGCCGTGAGGCCGCTGCCGGCAAGCAATCGGGCCGCACGCAAGAAATCCAGCGTCTGATCGGTCGCTCGCTTCGCGCCGTTGTCGATCTGGAAAAACTGGGCGAGCGCCAGATCGTGATCGACTGCGACGTCATTCAAGCCGATGGCGGCACCCGCACAGCCTCGATCACCGGTGCCTATGTGGCGCTGGCCATCGCCGTGAAGAGTCTGGTGGACAAGGGTGTCCTCAGCGAAAACCCGATCGTCGATCAGGTGGCAGCAGTGTCCTGCGGTATCTATAACGACGTAGCCGTTCTGGACCTCGACTATGACGAGGATTCCACCGCCGAGGCCGACAGCAACTATGTGCTGACGGGCGATGGCAATATCGTGGAAATTCAGGCCACGGGCGAAAAGCGCGGCTTCTCGCGTGGCGAGTTCGACCAATTGTTCGCTCTGGCCGAAAAGGGCTGCGCCGAACTGTTCGCCCTGCAAAAAGCGGCTGTGGCTGCAGCCTGATCAATCAGGATGCGGGGTCTGGTATCAGGCTCCGCATTTATTTTCTTGGAACCGGCCCCATACGCCGCACCTTCTTTAAGACGATATGAGGAGGAAACTGTATGGCTTACCCGATAAGCAGGTTGTGGCTTGCCGCTGCACTGGTCGTGCCCTTGGCGGCCTGTAATCCGGCCAACCCGCCCTCCGATCCCGCGCCTCCCTCTGTTGCTCCACCGACAACAGCCCCAGCGGCTTCAGAGGCGATGCCAAGGGCAGCCCAGCCGGCCAATCCCAGCCTGTCGCCAGAGGGCCAACCTTTGGAACAGCCCCTCTCCTGTCTGGATGAACGGGGTCGCCAGCAGGCCGATAATCTGGTTCAGCGCTGCCTCGCCGTCACCCCCGCCACGCGCCCGCCCTGCAATGTGCAGAACCCCTGCGCCATGATCGAGAACGAGATCAAACGTAGTTGCGACATGTATGGCCCGACCGAAATCAAACCCACAGAATGCGCGGCCTAATCCAGCCCGAACACCAGCCTCTTACTAGCTATAATGTGTTCAAATCGTAAGCGGCTGCGTCACGAACATAGCCTCTAAAAAGCACTCAAGTCGTGAGTCCTGCGGAGCGAACTTAGCGCCCGACATAGGGTTGTGACTCCTGTCGCACCACAAAGCAAAACCCGCCGGACAAAATGTCCGGCGGGTTTCTCTTTGAGTGACTAAATGTCTCTCTTAGTCGCGGCGCGGACGACGACCGCCACGGTCGCCACCTTCACGCTTCGGACGACCGCCAGTGTCTTCCGACAGCGGGGCTTCGCCACGTTCAGCACGTTCGGCATTGATCTTGTCGGTGATGTCCTCGCCGGTGGCTTGGTCAACAACCTTCATCGACAGCTTGGTTTTGCCGCGATCGTCGAAGCCAAGGAACTTGACCTTGACCTCTTGGCCTTCGGATACGACGTCCGCCGGATTGGCAACGCGTTCCAGAGCCATTTGCGACACGTGAACCAGACCGTCACGGGCACCGAAGAAGTTCACGAACGCACCGAAGTCGACAACCTTCACAACCTTACCGGTATAGATGGCACCCAGTTCAGGCTCGGCAGCGATGGAGTTGATCCAGTCGCGTGCGGCGTCGATCTTTTCTTGCTCGTTGGCAGCGATCTTGATCGTGCCATCGTCGGCGATGTCGATCTTGGCACCGGTCTTTTCCACGATCTCGCGGATGACCTTGCCGCCCGAACCGATCACTTCGCGGATCTTGTCGACAGCGATCTTGATCGACTCGATCTTCGGAGCGAACTCGCCCAGTTCGGTACGCGGCGCGTCCATGGCCTTCGACATTTCATCAAGGATGTGCAGACGACCGGCCGAAGCCTGCGTCAGAGCCTGCTGCATGATCTCCTTGGTGATGCCGGCGACCTTGATGTCCATCTGAAGGCTGGTGATGCCTTGCGAGGTACCGGCCACCTTGAAGTCCATGTCACCCAGGTGATCTTCGTCACCCAGGATGTCCGACAGGATGGCGAACTCGCCCGACGGCTCCAGGATCAGACCCATGGCGATACCCGACACCGGACGGATCAGCGGCACGCCCGCGTCCATCAGGGCCAGCGACGAACCGCAGACGGTTGCCATCGAGGACGAGCCGTTCGACTCGGTGATCTCCGACACCAGACGGATGGTGTACGGGAAGTCTTCCTTCGCAGGCAGCATCGGGCGGATGGCACGCCATGCCAGCTTGCCGTGACCGATTTCGCGACGACCCGGCGAGCCCATGCGGCCCGCTTCACCAACCGAGTACGGCGGGAAGTTGTAGTGCAGCAGGAAGTTTTCTTTGTAGGTGCCGGTCAGGCTGTCGATGTACTGCTCGTCTTCGCCGGTGCCGAGGGTGGCAACGACCAGAGCCTGAGTTTCACCACGGGTGAACAGGGCCGAACCGTGGGTACGCGGCAGGACGCCAACTTCCGACACGATGGCGCGGACCTTGTCGAGCGCACGACCGTCAACGCGGTGCGCGTTTTCGATGATGTCGCGACGCAGAACGTCGGCTTCACATTCCTTGAAGGCCGCCGAGAATTTGGACGAGTCAACGCCGTCCGGGTTCTCTTCGGTTTTCACCAGAGCTTCCGAGGCCTTCTTCTTGGCCGCGTCAACGCCCGAACGACGATCATACTTGCCCGGATGGGCGTAGGCCGCCTTGATGTCTTCGCCCACCAGAGCTTTGATCGAAGCGACGACGTCCGAGTGGTCTTCGGCCTGGAAGTCGAACGGCTCCTTGGCAGCGTGCTCGGCCAGGTCGATGATGGCGTCGATGACCGGCTGCATGCCCGCATGTGCGAACATCAGGGCTTCGAGCATCTTGTCTTCCGACAGCTCCTTGGCTTCGGATTCCACCATCATCAGGGCGTCGGAAGTACCGGCCACGACGAGATCAAGATCCGAAGCTTCGGTTTGTTCGATGGACGGGTTCAGCACCAGCTCGCCGTCGATCATGCCGACGCGGGCGGCACCGATCGGGCCCATGAACGGAACGCCCGAGATGGTCAGAGCCGCCGAAGCAGCGACCATGCCCAGGATGTCCGGATCGTTTTCCAGATCATGCTGTAGGACGGTGACGATGACTTGCGTCTCGTTCTTGAAGCCCTTGACGAACAGCGGACGGATCGGACGGTCGATCAGGCGCGAAACCAGGGTTTCTTTTTCGGTCGGACGGCCTTCACGCTTGAAGTAGCCACCCGGAATCTTGCCCGCAGCGAAGGTCTTTTCCTGATAGTTCACGGTCAGCGGGAAGAAATCCATTCCCGGCTTAGGTGCACGACCATAGACGACGGTGGCCAGAACTACGGTCTCGCCGTAGGTGGCCAGCACAGCGCCGTCAGCCTGACGGGCGATGCGACCGGTTTCCAGCGTCAGCGGGCGGCCGGCCCACTCGATCGTCTTGCGTTTGATATCGAACATATTTCTTCTTTCGTCTCCCGCGGGCGTATTCCCGTCGGGGGTGTGCGGAGCCTCAGGTCGTTCAGTCCTTCGGTCCCCGTATATCCGGTGATGCCTTCATCGCCGGATGGTGAAAAGAGCCATGATCTCGGCTCTCGCTTCGGGTGCGCTGTATCGTCCCACAGCGCCGGGAAACTCTATACTAGGAGCGGAACGAGGCGCGGACGTGACCGCCCGCGCCTCGTGGAATTTTCATCCGATCCGCAACCGGGGCGCCTTAGCGACGCAGGCCCAGCTTGGTGATCAGCGCCACGTAACGGGCGCTGTCCACCTTGTTCAGGTGGTCGAGCAGACGACGACGCTGCGAGACCATCTTCAGAAGGCCGCGACGCGAGTGGTTGTCTTTTTTGTGGGTCTTGAAGTGCTCGGTCAGGTTCGCGATGCGAACCGACAGGATTGCAACTTGCACTTCAGCCGAACCGGTGTCGCCTTGCGAGCGAGCGTTTTCAGCAATGACTTCAGCTTTACGGGTAGCCGTGATCGACATCGTAGTCTCCGTTATTGGAGGTTAAAAACACGGTCAGGTTCTAGCCGACCGGCCTTGAGGCTACAGAGCGCCACCAGCGTTTCACCTGCGAAAGCCGAGACCTGCCCCGAACCGGATTTAAACCGGTCGTGAAGCTGCTCAACCTGTGCGGGAAGCAGAACGATGGGACGTCCCTGCCTCAAAGAGAAGGCTTCCTGGTCTGTCACGGCCAAGTCCGGGATGTCGTCCAGAGCGGTCGAGACAGGCAGAAGGCCTTCAAAGGCGCGGCCCTTATGCGCCAAATCCACGAGAAAATCCAGTGTGACGGCGTTCTCGAGAGAAAACGGTCCCACCATCTCGCGTCTCAGAACCGAAACATGCCCCTCGGCCCCGAGGACCGCAGCAAGATCACGCGCCAGCGAGCGGACATAGACGCCCTTGCCCGTGCGCATGGTGATTTCGATATGATCTTCGTCGGGAACGTCGGTAACCGCCGCCTCATGAATGCTTACGCGGCGCGATTGTAGTTCAACTTCAACGCCTTCGCGGGCCAGATCATAGGCACGTTCGCCATTCACGCGGATCGCGGAAAAGGCTGGCGGGACCTGATCGATCTCGCCGACGAACTGCGGCAAGGCGGCTTTTACCTGCTCGGGCGTCGGGCGCACATCGGAGCGGCCGATGACAGCACCCTCACGGTCGATACTGTCTGTCGAAATGCCCCAATGGATGACGAAGCGATAAATCTTCTGCGCCTCCATCATAAAAGGCACAGTCTTGGTGGCCTCGCCCAAGGCAATGGGAAGAATGCCGCTGGCCAACGGGTCCAGCGTACCGGCATGACCGGCCTTCTGGGCGTTGAACAGGCGGCGCACCTTGGTCACAGCCTCGGTCGAGCCCATTTCATAGGGCTTGTCGAGGCACACCCAGCCGTTGACGATATCGCCCTTCTTGCGGCGGGCCATCAATCTTCCTGCGGTTCGTCTTTGGCCTGAAGGTCCGCCTGAATGCGCGGATCGGCAAACAGCTTATCCATCATGTGCGCGGCGTTGAAGCTCTTGTCGTGCAAGAAACGCAGTTCGGGCGTGTATTTCATGTCGATGCGACGGCCCAGCAGGCCACGCACAAATTTCGAATGCTCGTTCAGCGCCTTTTCAACATCTTCTTCCAGACCGTTCGTATCAGCCGTGGTGACGCCCGCGCCCAGAGGTTCGACAAAGACCGTGGCGTGACGCAGGTCCGGGCTCATCCGAACCTCGGTGACCGTCAGCGACACGCCCATCAGAGCCTCGTCGTGGATTTCGTTTTCACGCAGCACATCAACCAAAGCGTGACGGATCAGCTCGCCTGCGCGCAGTTGGCGCTGGCTCGGGCCTTGCGGGCCGGTGGCGTTGCGGGTGTGTTGTTTGCGGGCCATGTGACCTGCCTCCTTCAGTCTCGCGCCGTCGGGGATCGGACACCGACTGACCAACGCGAAGGGCGCGGTCTAGTCATCTTGTGCGACCAAGTCCAGTTTGGCCACACCGGTTGCATCCCTCATGTGCGGATTAGCGGTCGGAAGGCCCCTCGCCCAGGGTTGTCGGGAGCGAGGCCCACTCACCGCGATAACGATAGCTCAGTTCGACGCAGTGGCGGTATTGGCCATCCTGCCAAAGTCCCACAGCCTGCACCTTCAGCGGATGACCCGAGCGCACACGCCCCGTCACCAACCATGTGGTCTGTGATCCCGGGCACAGGGCATTGGCCAGTGCGCGACCATCGCCTTCCGGCAGAATTTTATAACCATTGCCGAGACGGTTTCCAGCAGGCAGGACATTGCCCAAACCCGATGGATTGTCGCTCTCGAAGCGGGCCGAGCCACGGCTGCTGGTCGAGAACAAACCCTTGACGCGGGTCGCGCCGAACATGCCCCGTTCGACTTCCAAAGTAATGCCACGCGTCAGGGACTGGGTGATCCGGTTATCGGCATCATAGGCCAGATAGCGCACACTGGCTTGAGCCGCCGTTGCCGTGGCCATAGCCCCTAACAGCAGCACGGCCGCCACCTTGTTCACTTTACGCATGTGCGCCTTTCCGCAGATCGTTACGCAGCCCCGTCTCGATCCTAACCACCATGAAGCGTGGCGAGAAGTCATGAAAAAGGGCGTGGTGCCTTTCGACACCACGCCCCTGTTTCATTTCCCGCACGGGACCGGCGAACCCTAGTCGAGGGTGCGCTTGATCTCTTCCACGGTGAAGCACTCGATGAAGTCGCCTTCCTTGATGTCCTGGAAGCCAGCGAACTGCATGCCGCACTCTTGACCTGCAGTGACTTCGTTGACCTCGTCCTTGAAGCGCTTGAGGGTGTTGAGCACGCCCAGTTCCAGAACCACCACGTCGTCGCGGATGATACGGACGCGAGCGCCCTTGCGGACCACACCTTCGGTGACGCGGCAACCGGCCACGCGGCCAATCTTGGTGATGTCGAAGGCCTGAAGAACCTTGGCATTACCGAGGAAGGTTTCGCGCTGGATCGGTGCCAGCATGCCCGACAGAACGCCCTTAATATCGTCCAGCAGGTCGTAGATGATCGAGTAGTAACGGATCTCGACGCCTTCACGATCCGCCAGTTCGCGGGCCTGTTTCGAAGCACGGACGTTGAAGCCGAGGATCGGTGCACCGGCCGACTTGGCCAGGTTCACGTCGCTCTCGGTGATACCGCCCGCAGCCGCCGAAACGATACGCGCGCGCACTTCGTCGGTGCCCATCTTGTCCAGCGAAGCCGAGATGGCTTCAGCCGTACCCTGCACGTCCGACTTGATGAGGACCGGCAGTTCGCTGATCTTCTTGGAGCCAAGCTTGGCCATCATATCGACCAGCGACAGTGCGCCGCCCGAAATCTGGCTCTTCTCGCGCTTGCTGCGCTGGCGGTATTCGACCAGTTCGCGGGCGCGGGCTTCGGATTCCACCACAGCAATGGCATCGCCCGGGGTCGGCGCTTCGGACAGACCGAGAATCTCGACCGGTACCGACGGACCGGCTTCGGTCAGTTGTTCGCCACGCTCGTTGAGCAGGGCCCGGGCCTTACCCCAAGCCGAACCGGCTACGACAATGTCCGAACGCTTGAGCGTGCCGCGCTTGATAAGCACGGTCGCCACCGGACCACGGCCCTTGTCGAGCTTGGCTTCGATGACCACGCCTTCAGCCGAACGGTCCGGGTTGGCGCGCAGTTCAAGCACTTCGGCCTGAAGCAGAATCGCGTCGGTCAGACCGTTCAGGTTGGTGCGTTCCTTGGCCGACAGTTCCACCACCATGGTGTCACCGCCATAGGCCTCGGCCACGATCTCGTGTTGCAGAAGTTCGTTGATGACCTTCTGTGCATCGGCACCCGGTTTGTCGATCTTGTTGACCGCCACGATGATCGGCGAACCGGCAGCCTTGGCGTGCTGGATAGCTTCGACCGTCTGCGGCATGACACCGTCGTCGGCGGCCACAACCAGAACCACAATATCCGTCACATTGGCACCGCGAGCGCGCATGGCCGAGAAGGCGGCGTGACCCGGAGTGTCAAGGAAGGTGATGCGCTGGCCATCGGCCAGACGGACCTGATAGGCGCCGATATGCTGGGTAATGCCACCGGCTTCGCCAGCGGCGACGTCGGTCGTACGCAGAGCGTCCAACAGCGAGGTTTTACCGTGATCGACGTGACCCATAATGGCCACGACCGGTGCACGGGCTTCGGTGGCATCGCTGTCATCGGCTTCAGACAGGAAGCCGTCTTCAACGTCCGAATCCGAAACGCGTTTGACGGTCATGCCGTATTCCGAGGCCACCAGTTCGGCGGTATCGGAATCGATCACGTCGTTGATCTTCATCATCAGGCCCTGACGCATCAGGAATTTGATGATGTCGACGCCGCGGACGGCCATACGGTTCGACAGTTCCCCCACGGTGATGACGTCAGGAATGACGACTTCGCGCGGACGGTTCGGGGCGTCGGTGGACGAACCCTTACGCTTTTCTTTTTCACGTTCGCGGGCGCGGCGGACCGAGGCCAGCGAGCGCATACGTTCGGCACCGGCATCATCACCGGCAACCGAGTGAATGGTCAGGCGACCTTCGCGGCGCTTGGGTTCACCACGGGTACGGCTGACGGCCTTGCCCGGAGCATTCTCGCCGAAACGCTTCTCGCGGCTGTCGCCATCGCGATCAGGACGGCTGAAGCCTGCACCGGCGGTACGAACCGGACGGGCAACTTCCGGCGTGGCCGGAGGCTGGTTCGGGGTGGGGCGACCACCCGGACCCGTGCGCGGACCCTTGGCCGCACCCGGAGCCGGACGCGGATTGAGGGCCGAATAACGGACAGTCTGGGCCGGACGGTTCGGACGGTCACCGCCCTCGCCACGACCTTCGCCACCGCGTTGACCTTGCGGGCGGTTGCCTTGCGGACGATTGCCCTGCGGGCGCTCATTCTGCGGGCGCTCCGTTTGCGGACGCTCGCTGCCACCCTGGGCCTGTTCACGGGCCGAACGGCCACCAAGGGCTGTCTGGGCCGGTGCACGACCAGTCGGGATCTTGGGTGTGCGCTGGCCGAAATTGACCTGCGGGCGCGGCTTCGGTGCGGGCTTGGGAGCCTCGACAGCCTTGGGCGCTTCAGCAGGCTTGGCGGCTTCTACCGGCTTGGGAGCCTGAACGGCCGGTGCGGCGGGCTTGGCAGCCTCGACAACCGGCTTGGGTGCCTCTACCGGTTTGGCAGCCGCAGCAGCGGCTTCGGCGGCCTTGGCGGCTGCAGCAGCAGCCGCTGCAGCAGCGGCCTGTTCCTGCGCAGCCTTTTCGGCAGCCGCCTTCTGGCGTTCGCGATCGGCGGCTGCAGCCGTAGCGGCCGCGATGGCGCGACGGCGGGCTTCCATCTCCTCGGCGGAGAGGCCACCGGCATTGGACTGGCCACGCGGCGCATTGTTGCGCGGTGCGTTGCCGTCCTGACGCGGACGGGCCACATCAAAGCCTTGCGGGCGCTGGTGGCCACCACCCGCACCCGGGCGGCGCTTGGTTTCGACAACAACCGTCTTCGATCGGCCATGGCTGAAGCTTTGCTTCACCGTTCCGGTCGAGACCGAGCCTGCTGCGCGCGGCTTCAGCGTCAGAGGCGCGCGTGCGCCGCCTTGCGAAGGTGCATTGCCAGGGGTCTTGCCGTCGTTGGTTTTGTCGTTTTCGTCGCTCATCCGGTCGCTTTACTTGGGGCGGAAAATCCCGCCTCGTCCTTCATACCCATACACGAATGCGGCCCCGTCTCCGTAACCGGAAACTGGCCCGCACCCGCCAAAACCCTCAGCCCTCGTCTGTCGGAGACATTCCCCGACCGCCCGCATCGCTGTCTTCCGGTTCGACCCGGCGCCAATCTTGCGGGCTTAGAGCCCTAAATCCTGCCAAGCGTTCGACCTCTTGGGTCCAACGATCAGCCCGCCCGCCTTTCAGCAAGACGGCGTGTATCGCATTTTCCAGCCCAAGGGCCAAACTCAAATCGTCTGCAGTGAACGCGCCGCAAATTTTCGGCGCCGGAGACACATGTCTGGCCAGTGCTATCAGCTTATTGCGGCCATCTGCTGACCCATCGGACGCTTCAAGCATCCAGGCAGCCTTGCCACTGCGGATCGCAGCAGCCGATTTTTCAAAGCCAGAGATAAGCACGCCTTCGCGCCGGGCAAGGCCTAATTGGTCCAAACAGCGCTTTACCAGCAAGTTTTCGACCATATCCGACAATTCTGCTGCCGGTTTCAGCGGGGCCTTGGCCGCCCGCGCGAACATATTTTTTTTGACTGCCGCATCAATACTGGTGCGATCGGCCGCGACCCAAAGGCCGCGACCGGGCAGTTTGCGCGCCAGATCGGGATAGACCGTGCTGTCCGGACCAGCAACGAAGCGGATCAGACGAGATTCATCGAGGATCTGGCGGGACACCAGATCCTGACGCTCTCTATCGATCAGCACCTCGGATATAGTCATGGACAGCTACAGGCCTCATCACGCGTCTTGGGGTTCGTCGGTATCACCTTGCGGCGCGACCTCTTCGATATCGCCTTCAGCGGCATCGAATTCACCCTCGAAGGCGTCTTCGCCTTCAATGTTTTCGTATTCCGGTTCCGGTTGCGGCAGTTCCGAAGCATCGATCCAGCCCGCAGCAACACGGGCACGCAGGATCAGCAGCTCGGCCGCTTCCTGAGACAGGTTGAAGCTTTCCAGAACACCGGCAATCTTCACACGTTCGCCGCCGCGCATTTCGTGACCGCCGCGGATTTCGTCGGTGGCCAGATCGGCCAGATCCTCGATGGTCTTCACGCCGCCTTCGCCGAGGGCCACAGCCATCTGCGGGGTTATACCCTCGATCACAAGCACGCCGTCCTCGACACCCAGCGCCTTGCGCTTGTTGTCCAGTTCAGTGGCCTGACGCTCGAGGAATTCACGGGCGCGGGTTTGCAGTTCTTCGGCGGTGTCTTCGTCGAAACCTTCGATCTCGGCCACTTCATAGGCCTCGACATAGGCCAGGTCTTCCACGGTCGCGAAGCCTTCGGTCACCAGCAGCTGGGCGATGGTCTCGTCAACATCCAGCGCTTCCTGGAACAGGCCGGTACGTTCGGCGAATTCCTTCTGGCGACGCTCGGAATCCTGAGACTCGGTGATGATGTCGATCTGCCAGCCGGTCAGTTGCGACGCCAGACGCACGTTCTGGCCGCGACGACCGATGGCCAGCGACAGTTGATCGTCCGGAACCACGACTTCAACGCGGTCGGCGTCTTCGTCCAGAACCACCTTGGATACTTCAGCCGGAGCCAGAGCGTTCACGATGAAGGTCGGCTCGTCATCAACCCACGGGATGATGTCAATCTTCTCGCCTTGCAGTTCGGCCACAACCGCCTGAACGCGCGAGCCGCGCATACCGACGCAGGCGCCGACCGGATCGATCGAGCTGTCGTTCGATAGCACGGCCATCTTGGCGCGCGAGCCGGCGTCGCGGGCAGCGGCGCGGATTTCGATCACGCCGTCATAGACTTCCGGCACTTCCTGCGAGAACAGCTTGGCCATAAAGCCCGGATGGGCGCGCGACAGCATGACCTGCGGGCCCTTGGCCTCAGGGCGAACGTCGTAGATGTAGGTGCGGACGCGGTCACCGACGTTGAAGACTTCACGCGGAATCGACTGGTCGCGGCGCATGATGCCTTCGCCACGGCCCAGATCGACGATGGTGTTGCCGTATTCGACGCGCTTGACGGTACCGTTGACGATCTCGCCGACGCGGTCCTTGAACTCTTCGTACTGGTTGGCACGCTCGGCTTCGCGGACCTTACCGGTCACGACCTGACGGGCCATCTGGGTCTGCACGCGACCAAACTCGAACGGCGGCAGAACCTCGATGTATTCCTTACCGACAACGGCTTCCGGATCACGCTTGGCGGCGTCACGCAGGCGCACCATGGCGCTGTCGTTGAACTCTTCGAGTTCGTCTTCAGGCTGCCAGTCGTCGGCCACGATGGTGGTGTGACGGGTCAGCGACAGCTCGCCTGTCTTGTGGTCGATCTTGGCGCGGATGTCGTGGTGCGCGCCATAGCGCGACTTGGCGCCTTTCTGGATCGCTTCCTCGATCGCGTCGATCACGATCTCGCGGTCGATGTTCTTTTCACGCGCGACAGCGTCGGCGATCGAGAGCAGTTCCAGACGGTTTGCGGAAATTCCGGTCACGGCCATCAGGCGTCGTCCTTGGACAGGTCAGGGTTGTTATTGTCAGGCGCACCTTCCGGCAGGCCGTCATCTTCGGGCTCTCCGCGGGCAGCACGCAGGGCGGCACCACGCTTGAGCAATTCGTCGGTCAGAACCAGCTTGGCATCGGCCAGCCATTCAAACGGGATCAGGGCGGTGTCTTCTTCACCATCAAGGTCAATGGCGACGTGGTCGCCTTCGACGCCGGCCACAATACCCTTGAAACGCTTGCGCCCCTCGACCATGCGGTCGGTTTCCAGACGGGCCTCATAACCTTCGAACAGGTCGAAATCCATCAGGCGGGTCAACGGACGGTCAATACCCGGCGAGGAAACTTCCAGCAGATATTCGCCAGCAATCGGGTCCGCCGCATCGAACACTTCGGATACGGCGCGCGACAGGCGGGCGCATTCCTCGACAGAAATGTCGTGATCGGACTTGCGCTCGGCCATGATTTGTAGACGACGACGCAGGGTGCCGCCCATCAGACGTACACGCACGACGGCCAGACCCAGGCTTTCAGCCACCGGATCAATCATTTCGAGAAGAGCGCGGTCTTCTACGGTTTTGGCCCGCACGCGGTACCTCCGAAAAAACAAAAGCGACGGTCCGTCCGGGCCGCCGCTGAAACGACGCCGTTGGACGTCGGTCTAACGATGTAGAGGTCGATATAGAACAAAGCCCTGCCCTTGTCAGCCCCTGAAACGGCAAACGACAAGAACAGGGCTTAAATCAAAGAGATCAGGTGCGGCGGAACTGGATAAAGATCGGGTCGGTATCGCCCAGCTTCTTTTCCTCGTAGCGGGTCACAAAGTGATCCGCCGGTGCCACGAACCAATCTTCGCCTTCGGTTTCGATGCGCTCCAGCCCGTCGGTGCGGGCCAGTCGTTCCAGTGTCCATTCGGCATAGTCGAACCAGTCGGTGATAAAGCGCACCATGCCGTCCGGCTTGAGCAAGCGAACGATTTCCTGTGCGGTTTCGTCCTGCAGGAAGCGGCGCTTGTTGTGGCGCGCCTTGTGCCACGGATCGGGGAACAGGATCATCACGCGATCCAACGAGGCATCCGGCAGGGCGGCCATAACGGCACGCGCATCATCGGCATGCAGGCGTACATTTTTCAGCTCGCCCTCCTCGATATGGCGCAGGGCAGAGGCCACGCCATTGAGGAAAGGCTCGCAGCCGATCATCAGCATGTCGGGGTTTTGTCCGGCCTGATGGGCCAGATGCTCGCCGCCGCCAAAGCCGATTTCCAGCCATGCCCCCTTGGCGTCCGGCATCAAGGCCTTGATGTCGATTGGACCGTTCTTGGGATCAGGCACGGCGATCGTGGGCATCAGGGTGTCGAACAGAGCCGCCTGTTTGGCCTTGATCGGGCGCGACTTGATACGCCCGAACGAGCGCAGGGGGCCATTGGGCTTGGCCCAGTCGGGACGGTCTTCGTTGTGTTCGGGGGTGTCGGGCGTATCGGTCATGTGCGCGCCCTAACCGATTAAGCGCGCTCACGCAAAGTGTAGAAACGGATGAGACCTAGCCCCACGGTCCTTTCGGTGCGTCCTGCGGCGTGGTCGGCACACTGGTGAACGGACGGCTGTCTGTTTGGGGCACCGAGGTTTGCGGGACACTGGTCGCGGCAAACCCCGGCGTGGTCTGGCCACGGCCCATGCCCATCCTGGCCCCCAGTTCCAGAAGTGCGCGGACGCGGTTATGGGTCGCAGGGTGGGTCGAGAACAGGTTGTCCGCACCCTTGCCGTTCAACGGGTTAATGATGAACATATGGGCCGTCGCCGGATTGCGCTCGGCCTGCGGGTTCATATTGCCACGCGCATAGGCCTCGATTTTTTGCAGGGCGCTGGCGAGGGCATCGGGGTCATTGGCGATCTCGGCCCCCACACGGTCGGCCTCGTATTCACGCGAGCGGCTGATGGCCATCTGCACCAGACCCGCCGCCATCGGGGCCAGCAACATCAGTGCAATCGTGCCAATCATGCCGCCCGGACGCTCGCGGTCATTGCCGCCAAAGAACATGGCAAAGTTGGCCAGCATAGAAATGGCACCGGCGATGGTCGCCGTGATCGTCATGGTCAGGGTGTCGCGGTTTTTAACGTGGGCCAGTTCGTGCGCCATTACGCCGCGGATCTCGGCGCGGTTCAGCATGTCAAGCAGGCCGGTCGTCGCCGCCACGGCGGCATTCTCGGGATTACGCCCCGTCGCAAAGGCGTTTGGCTGGTTGTTCGGGATGATGGTGATCTTGGGCAGAGGCATACCGGCATCGGTCGCCATCTGTTTTACGTCCGCCACATAGGCCCGCACCACGGCATTGGGGTGGCTCTCGTCCACCACCTCGGCCTTATACATTTTCAGCACGATCTTGTCGGCGTTCCAGTAGCTGAACAGGTTCATCCCTGCGGCCACCACAAAGGCGATGGCCATGCCCCCCGTGCCGCCGATCATGAAGCCGATGCCCATGAACAGGGCTGTCATCGCGGCCAGAAGAATGAAGGTCTTGAGATGGTTCATGTGACTTGCGACGTTTGAGAGGTGGCATAGTGTGCCGTCACCTCCTATTTGGGCTGCAAACCTTTCGCTCTCAAGACGGTAAGCCTGTGACCGAACATCCCACCCCTTCCTGTGGCTGTAGCCATGACCACGGACATGACCACCACCACGAGACGGTTGATGCCCCAACCTTCAACGAGGATGTGCCGCACGCCACGCGCGAGCGCCCTTTGAGCGAGGCCGCCCGTCGCGCCCTGATCGAAGCGGCAGAACGTCGCGCCATAGATTTCGCCTCGGACGAGCGCGCCCTTGAACATGGTGGGCCGCGTGGCCCCGAGCCGACCCGTTTCGGCGACTGGGAGAAAAAAGGGATCGCGATCGATTTCTGATCGTACTCCCTTCATCCATACGAAAACGGCGGCCTGTAATGGGCCGCCGTTTTTGTTTCACATGGAACAATCGCTTTTAGATCAGATGTTTTTAGATCAGGGCAATCTCGGCGGTGATGGCCTGAGCGGCGGCGCGAGGATCGCTGACCGCCGTGATCGGGCGCCCGATCACCAGATGGGTCGCGCCCGCTTCGAGAGCGCTGGCAGGAGTGGCGACGCGCGACTGGTCATCCAGAGCCGCGCCGGTCGGGCGCACACCCGGCGTCACGATCAGGAAATCATCGCGACCGGCTTCCGTAGCAATCTTGCGCACCAGAGCCGCTTCGTGCGGGCTGGACACCACACCGTGGATACCGGCCTCCAGCGCCTGACGCACACGGTGCTCGACCAGTTCGGCAGCCGAGAGACTGTGGTCGTCCGCTTTCAGATCGTCCTCGGACAGACTGGTCAGCACCGTAACGCCCAGCACCTTGAGGTCAGAGCCTTCGGCCGCGCGGGCAGCAGCGGCCATCACCTGTGGACGCGCATGAACGGTCAAAAGATCGCAACCGGCACCGGCCAGAACCGCCGTGGCCTTTTCGACAGTTGCGCCGATATCGTGCAGTTTCCAATCGAGGAAAACCTGAGCGCCCGACGCCTTCAGTTCGCGCGCCAGCGCCATACCGTCGGACGCAAACAGTTGCAGACCCACCTTGTAGAAGCCCACAGCATCGCCGATCCGATCCACCAGAGCCCGTGCCTCGTCCGTGGTCGGCACATCCAGCGCACAGATGACGCGCGCATCAAACGGGCGGTTCGGAATGTCTGGGGTGGCAATTGCGGACATTATGCGTTCACTCTGCGGGTTGCGGGCGGGCGCGGATCGCCCGATAGGGGTATGGCAAGGTCGCGATCGTCGCGACATGTCACTTTGCGGTGAGGGATGCGATGAACGCGAGCGAATTGGGTGTCAACCTCTTCGTCACACTGTTTGCCCTGCTGGACCCGATCGGCAACCTGCCGATCTTTGCCGCAGCCACAGTGGGTGCCACATTGCGCCAACGCGCGTCGGTATCGTTCTTCATCTGCGGTTTTGCCTTCCTTTTCCTGCTGTTCTTCGTGTTCACAGGCCTTGGCCTGTTGCAGTTTTTCGGCATTTCGCTGGCCGCCTTCCGCATTGCGGGCGGTATCCTGCTGCTGTTCCTCGGTCTGGACATGGCGCGCGGCGACTTCCTCAGCATGTTCGCCGACCCCGATGCCAACCACGACAAGAACGATGTGCGCGGCTATGCTCGTCGCCGCTTCCAGCGTCTGGTCGTGCCTTTCGCCATCCCGCTAATGATTGGTCCGGGCGCGATTTCGGCGGTCATCATCAATGCCGGTGAAGCGGCCAAGCTCGGCCCCATCGGGACCACATGGTCGGTTGTAGCGATCGGTGCCGCCTGCCTTGTCTCGATGATCTGTTTTGCCATGACAGGCTGGCTCAGCCGTATTCTGGGCGAGGTCGGCATGGCCATCATCGTGCGCGTTCTGGGCCTGATCCTGTGCGCACTGGCCATCCAGTTCATGCTGATGGGTCTTGGCGAGGCCCTGCCGGGCATGATCTCGACGGGGGTAACCGTTCCCTACCCTTCGGGCAGCTAAAACCGGATATGAAAAGGGCGGCTCGGTGGAGCCGCCCTTTTTCGTTTCAGACCCGCCAGAGTTCAAACCCGATTGAGCTTGCGAGCGTGGCTGGCTGCTGTTTTCAGCCCCACACTGTCGGGCAACAGTTTCGAAACCACCGACAGGAACTGATAGCGCTTGCCCGGAATGCAGCGCGGCTTGTCGGCCTCGACGGCATCCCATGCGTCGCGGGCCACACGGTCGGCCTGTAGCCACATCCATTTCGGATAGGCCGCCGACACCGCCTCGCGCGAGCCGTTCACATCGTGGAACTCGGTATAGGTATAGCCGGGGCAGACCACCGAGACATGCACGCCGGAGCCTTGGCTCTCGACCCACAGGCCTTGGGAAAACTTGATCATAAAGCTTTTGATCGGGCCATAGAGGGTGTCGCCACCCGTCGCCTGAAGAAAGCCCGCCATCGAGGCCACGTTCACAATCCGGCCCCAGCCGCGTTGCTTCATGGCCGGCAGCCACAAACGCGCCAGCTCCACCGGCACCGACAGCATGACGCGGATCATCTCCTGCTGGGCCGCAGGATCGGTCGTCGTAAAGCCGGTCGTTTTGGAAAAGCCCGCATTGTTCACGAGGCCATCAACCTGAAGGCCGCGCGCCTCGACCGCATCGGCCAGTGTGCGAGCGGCATCGGCTGCGCCCAGATCGGCGGTCACCACATGGGCGCGGATATTATGTCCCGCTTCCAGTTCCGCCGACAGAGCCAAAAGCGGCGCTTCGCGGCGGGCGATCAGGATCAAGTCATAACCGCGTGCCGCGCAGACACGGGCGATTTCCGCGCCGATGCCTGCCGACGCGCCGGTAATGGCAATCGTTTTACGCGTCCCCATCGGCTCCCCCGCCTTGGTGTTTAGGCCGCCTGAGGACACGAAGCGTGCGGCATCAACCCCTTGAGGCTAGCCGGATCTTCTTCGAGCAGGTCGGCAATGGTGATCTTTGAAAGCGCCAGAGCCGCTGCATTATCCGCCGCAGTCAGCGCCTTGGCGACCTGACGGGGAATATGCTGGCCGACCGGACAGCCCTGCGCCCCCAGCGGGGTCGAACCCAGATGCGCGCAGCCGTTGACGGCCCGCAGCACTTCGTCCAGCGGAATGGTTTCGGGGCGACGCAGCAGCCACGACCCACCACTGGCCCCCGGTCGGGTCGCAATCAGGCCACCCTTGGCCAGCAAGGCCGTCACGCGGCGGATCACCACCGGATTGGTCGGCACCGACGAGGCGAGAATGGCGCTGGCTACAGCGTCCTTGGCTTCATAGGCCCCCTTGTGGGCCAGATAGGCCAGGGCATGGGCGGCGACCGGAAATTTTTGGCTGTCAGACATGATGCATAGGGCTCCAGCCCTTAAGGTAGGCGTTTTGTTACCGTTTAACAACCGATCCGCATCAATGACTGTTTCATATATAGTCTAAGGTCTGTTATGCGCCCGCTTTAAGGGCATAGGCCCATGCAGCCTCGGACAGCGGGCCAACCTGCGCCGCCATGGCCTTGGCGTGGTCGCTGGCGGCGGTGCCATCGCGCACCCGCCCGCCAATACCCTGACAGATGGCCGCCAGACGGAACAGGTTATAGGCCAGCAGCCAGTCGAGGTTTTGAGGCGCACCAAAGCCTGTCTGTGCGCCATAGCGTTCGGCCAGTTCCTCAATCGAGGGAATACCCAGCGCCTTGATGTCGGCCCCCAACAGACCATTTCGCAAACTGGCCGGAATGGCATAGGCGATCAGCAGATACGAAAAGTCCGCCATCGGGTCGCCCAGCGTGGACAGCTCCCAGTCCAGCACGGCTTTGACCTTGGCCTCGCGGGCGTCGAGGATCATATTGTCGAGGCGAAAATCGCCGTGAACGATGCGGGTTGGGCCTTCGGGCGGTAGGGTATCGGGCAGGAAGTCGATCAAACGATCCATCGCCGGAACCGGATCAATCTCGGACGCACGATACTGTTTGGTCCAACGCCCGACCTGACGGGCGAAATAATTTCCCGGCTTGCCATAGTCGCCAAGGCCGATCTTTTGTGGCTCCAGACGGTGTAGCGCGGCCAAGGTGTCGACCTGCTCGAACCAGATGGCGCGGCGCTCATCCGGTGTGCAGTCGGGCAGTTTCAAATCCCAGAAGATACGCCCTTCGACCTTGTCCATGACATAGAAGATCGAGCCGAGAACTGTATCGTCCGTACACAGCGCATAGGGTTTGGCGACCGGAAAACCTTGCGCATGAAGGGCCGAGATCACGGCAAACTCGCGATCAACGGCATGGGCACTGGCCAGCAGCGTGCCCGGTGGTTTGCGACGCAGGACGTATTTCTGGCGCGGGGTAACAAGCTCGTAGGTCGGGTTGGACTGGCCGCCTTTGAACTGGCGCACCTCAAGCGGGCCTTCAAACCCCTCGACATGGGCTTTCATCCAGCTTTCAAGAAACGGCATATCCAGCGCATGGCGAGGATCGACCTCGCGCGTGCCAGAAAACGTCGCCTGTGCGTCCATACTTTCCCCTCGCCGTCTATTCGTCCTGTGCGGCGACGATGGCGGCTTTTACAGCCCTGCGCCAGCCCTTGAGGAGCATCGTTCTTTCATCCTCGTCCATCCTGGGTTTCCAGACAGCAGGGGCGGTTTGCGGCGGGCTCCAGACCGTATCGGTGACACCCGCACCAAAGGCCGCAAGACGGGCTGCGCCCAGTGCGGTCATTTCCTGAAACGCCGGACGCTCCACCTCGATGGCACATATGTCGGCAATGAACTGCATGACAAAGGCATTGGCCGTCACGCCGCCATCCACCCTAAGGCGCTTCAGCTTTGGCGCGCCGTCTTTTTCCAAAGCCTCCAGCAGATCAAAGGTCTGGTAGGCGAGGCTTTCCAAAGCTGCACGCACCAGATGGGAAGGACCGCTGTCGCGGGTCAGTCCGATGACTGTGCCACGGGCATCCGGCTCCCACCACGGCGCGCCTAAACCCGTAAAGCCCGGCACCAGATAGACACCGCCATTATTGGGCAGGGTCTGGGCCATGGCCTCGGATTGTCGTGAATCCGAGAGCGCCTTCAGGCCGTCGCGCAGCCACTGCACAGCCGAGCCTGCTGAAAAGATCGAACCTTCCAGCGCATAGCGGACCTTGCCGTCCGCCGCCCAGCCCATAGTGGCCAAAAGTCGGGCCTTGGATTTGACGATCTTCTCGCTCGTATTGGCGACCAGAAACGCCCCTGTGCCATAGGTGATCTTGGCCTCTCCCGCCTCCAGCGCGCCGTGCCCGACAAGAGCCGATTGCTGGTCACCGGCAACGCCGTGGATCGGCACGGCCTTGCCCAACAGGCTGGGTTCGCAGTCCCCGAAACGGGCATCGCTGGGCCGGATTTCCGGCAGGACCTCAACCGGTACATCGAACAGGTTGCACAGGGACGGCGACCAGTTGAGGGTTTGCAGCGCCATCAGATTGGTGCGCGCCGCATTGGTCACATCGGTGACGTGGCTTTGCCCGCCGGTCAGTTTCCACATCAGCCAGCTGTCGATAGTGCCGAGCTTGATGTCCCCAGCCCGCGCCCGCTCGCGGCCATTTTCGACCCTGTCCAATAGCCACGCATATTTCGAGGCCGAGAAATAAGGATCTAGGATCAGGCCCGTTTGCGCCCTCACCGCGTCTTCATGCCCTGCCGCTTTCAGCGCATCCATTTCAGGTGCGGTACGGCGATCCTGCCAGACAATGGCCCGATGCAGCGGCTCGCCGGTTTGCACATCCCAGACCACCGATGTTTCACGCTGGTTGGTAATGCCGACAGCGGCGAAACGCTCGATACCGCCTGCCTTGCGCACCACTTCACGGCAGGTCTGAAGGACAGCCCGCCAGATTTCGGCCGCATCATGCTCGACCCAACCCGATTGCGGGAAATGCTGGACCAGTTCGATCTGGCTGACAGCCAGCACCGAGAACACGCCCGTATCCGATACCTCGAAGGCGATGGCGCGGGTGGAGGTGGTGCCTTGGTCAATCGACAGGATGAGCGCATTTTTCATCATCACAGTTATGCAGATGACACCGGCACACGTTAAGAGGTTTGTTATGCACACACCTTCCTATGCCGGTGTTCTCGACGCCGCCCGCCAGATCGCTCCTGCTATTGCTCGCACGCCGCTGATCGAACATCCGGCCTTGAATGCCGTGGTCGGGGGGCGCGTTCTGATGAAGGTCGAGAGCCTTCAGGTGGCCGGTGCCTTCAAATATCGCGGGGCCTATAACCGCATCAGCCGGTTGAGCGCCGAGGAACGGGTGCGCGGTATCGTGGCCTATTCATCCGGCAACCATGCGCAGGCTTCTGCCGCCGCCGCCAAGGCCATGGATGCGCCCGCCGTTATCGTCATGCCGTCCGACAGCCCGAAGATTAAAATCGAGGGCGTCAAAAGTTTTGGCGGAGAGGTACGGCTCTATGACCGCTGGAGCGAAAGCCGCGAGGCTATCGGGGCCGAGATCGCCCGCGAGCGCGGCAGCATCCTTGTTCCGCCATTCGATGATCCCTTCATTATCGAGGGTCAGGGCACCTGTGCGCTGGAGCTTCTGGATGATGCCGATGGCCCGATCGACCAGCTTTTGTGCGGAGCATCCGGCGGGGGCCTGATCGCCGGTATCAATCTGGTGATGGCCGAGCGCAGCCCCGATACCGCCGTCTATGTGGTCGAACCCGAGGCTTTTGACGATACCCGCCGCTCGCTGGAAGCGGGCACCCCTACCCCGCATCCCAAGGGCGCGCCGTCCATCTGTGATGCCCTGATGGCTCCTGCGCCGGGCCAGATCACCTTCCCCATCAACCAGCGCCTGTCGGGGGCTTTAACGGTTTCGGATGCCGAGGTGTGCGAGGCCATGCGCTTTGCCTTCCGCCATCTGAAACTGGTTATCGAACCGGGTGGCGCAGTCTCGCTGGCGGCCCTGCTGGCCGGCAAGATCGAGGCGCGGGACAAGACCACCGCCATCATCGTCTCGGGCGGCAATGTCGATCCACAACAGTTCGCTGACATCATCACGGGGCGTTTCAACAGCTAGGCGTAGCCGCTTGCCTTTCGGAAAATCACGCGCAAACCTTCATCAAACGCTTGGGGAGGTTTGCGTCATGACGAAATCCATAGACCTACCGTCGCTTGTCGGCACCGAGGTCGGCCTTAGCCGTTGGTTCGAGATCGATCAGGCTCGCATCGACGCCTTTGCCAAGATCACCGAGGACGAGCAGTTCATCCATGTCGATCCCGACATGGCCAAACACACCCGTTTGGCGGTACGATTGCCCACGGTTTTTTGACCCTCAGCCTTGCCTCGGCCATGAGCTATGATGCGGTGGCGACTCTGGACGGCGTGGTCATGGGCGTGAACTATGGCTTTGACCGCCTGCGCTTTTTAGCCCCCGTCAAAGCGGGCAAGCGTGTGCGTGGACGCTTTGTGCTGAAGGATGCCCAGAACAAGGGCTCGGACGGTGCCAACACCCGCTGGCTGTTAACCCACGAACTAACGGTCGAGATCGAAGGCGAAGACAAGCCCGCCCTGCTCGCCGACTGGCTGTCGATGCAGATGGTGCGTGAGGGCGATTGAGCCCACGGCGTCCAAAGCCGCTCTTAATGTTCCACGTGAAACCAAGTCGCTGATAACAGCCGTCATTTAGGCTCAGCAGGCAAAGGAAAAGCGGCGACATTTCATGCCGCCGCTTCATTTTTCCAAGTCGAGGTTTCGACTATTCAGCCAGACAGCGCAGGGCCACTTCGAGGTTGCGGAGGCCGTCTTCGCCGGTGACGGCAGGGGCTTCGCCGGTCTTAATGGCGGTGGCGAAGGCTTCCAGTTCTTTCTTGAGTGGCTCGTTCGGCCATGAGTTCAGCATGCGGGTGAAATAGGAACCGTCCGGCTGCTGGCCGAAATATTCGGTGACCTGACGGGTGATCAGATCGGCCACCACGAAGCGGGACTTGGTCGCCACTTGAAGGGTGCGGGTCTTGTAGGGCGTGACCCAGTTGGTGGTGATGTGGGCGATGGTGCCGTTGTCCATGCGGAACTGCAGCAGGGCAGAGTCCTCGCGCGAGGCGTGGGTATGGCCCAGTAAGGACTGCACCTCGGCCATTTCCGAACCGGTCAGGTGACGGATGATGTCGATGTCATGCACCGCCAGATCGATGACCACACCGACCTCGCCCATGCGCGGCGGGAACGGGCCGACGCGGGTGATCTGGATGGAGATGATCTCGTCATCGGCAATGGCGCGTTTTACGGTTTCGACCGCCGGATTGAAACGCTCGACATGGCCGACCATCAGCACGCGGTTATTTGCGCGGGCGGCGTCGATAATGCGCTGGGATTCCGCAACCGTCGGGGCAATGGGCTTTTCGACCAGCACATGCACACCGCGTTCCAGCAGCGCCACAGCCGTATCGGCATGGAAGCGGTTGGGTGTGGCCACCACAGCCGCATCAATGCCCGAGGCTGCAAAGGCATCGAGGTCCGTATAGGCGCTGGCCTCATAGGCGGCCGCGACACCGTCGGCGGTCACGCCATCGGGGTCGAACACCGCCGTCAGGTCGAACTCGCGCATGTCATTGGCCACGCGGGCATGGTTGCGACCCATAACGCCGGCACCGGCGACACCCAGTTTCAGTGCGTTCATAATCTTAAGCCTTAAACGAGAGAACGGCGGCGATGATCTTGTCTTGCGTGGCCTCGTCCAGATCCGAGTGCATCGGCAGACTGATGACCACATCCATCAGACGCTCGGTTTCCGGCAGGCCACCGGCACCGCGCGGGAACATCTCATAGGCCGGCTGCATGTGCAGCGGGATCGGATAATAGACGGCGGTCGGCACGCCCTGTTCCTTCAGATGCGCGGCCAGAGCATCGCGGTTCGGATGCTCGATCGTGTATTGCGCCCAGTTCGAGACATTGCCTTCCGGCACGTCCGGCACCTTGGCAACGTGTGCGCGCAGGGCGTCGTTATAACGCTTGGCGATGCGGTTACGCCATTCGATCTCCTGGCCGAACACGTTCAGCTTTTCAATCAGAACCGCGGCCTGAATGGTGTCCAGACGGCTGTTCAGGCCGATACGCATGTTGAGGTATTTCGGGTCGTGATCGAAGGTGCGGCCCTCAAGGTCCACGCCGACGGCCTTGCCGTGAACGCGGATGGAATCCATCAGCTGGGCCAGTTCGTCGTCATTGGTCAGAACCGCGCCGCCGTCGCCATAGCAACCGAGCGGCTTGGCGGGGAAGAAGCTGGTGGTGGTGACATCGGCCCACGTCAGCGGATGCTGGCCGTTAATCGTGCAGCCGAAGCCCTGCGCCGAGTCCGAGATCAGTTTCAGGCCGTGCTGGTCGCAGATGGCCTTGATGGCCGGATAGTCGGCCGGTTGACCAAACAGGTCCACAGCGATGACCGCACGCGGGGTCAGACGACCTTCAGCCTTGATGGCGTCAATGGCCGCAGCCAGCTTGGCGGGGTCCATATTATAGGTGACCGGATCAACATCCACGAACACCGGCTCGGCACCGAACCACGGCACCACTTCGGCGGTGGCGGCAAATGTGAAGCTGGGCACGAAGACGGCATCGCCCGCCTTGATGTCCCATGCCATCAGCGGCAGGGCCAGCGCGTCGGTGCCATTGGCGCAACCCAGCGCATGTTTGGCTTTGCCGAAGGCAGCGAGGTCGGCCTCGAACTGGCGCACTTGCGGGCCCATCACCCATGCGCCGCCGACGACAGCCTCGGCCACAGCGGCTTCGATCTTGCCGTTCAGGCGTACACGTTGGGCTTGCAGGTCAATAAAGGGGATCATGGTTTCGCTCTCCACACGGTCGGGGGCGGCGCTCATCACGCGCGTCAAAGAATTGATGCTGTCCTAGCAAACACGATGCCATGCAGTAAAACGTCCGAAGGTCACTTCGCGTTGCCGGATGCAACGAACTTGTCACATAGCGGCGTGGCCAAACCTGTACAGGCAAGGTATGGCACCACCAGCCCCGAAACTGAATGGTGATGGATTATATGAGCCGCCCTGCTGCCTTTCTCGACCGCGACGGCGTTCTGATCCACGACTGCGGCTATCCGCACCGTCCTGACCAGCTACAGATGATGCCGGGGGCTGTCGAAGCCGTGAAACGTCTAAACGATGCGGGCTATGTCACCGTTATCGTCACCAACCAGTCAGGCATTGCCCGCGGATATTTTTCCGAAGACACCATGCATGCCTTCCACAAGCTGCTGCTGGCGGAACTGGCCAAAGGAGGGGCAACCATTGATGCCATCTATTTCTGCCCCTTCCACAAGGTGGCGGTAGAGCATCGCTACGAACATCCCGACCATCCCGATCGCAAACCGAACCCCGGCATGTTGTTACGGGCGGCGGCCGATCTGGACCTCGCCCTCGACGAAAGTTCGATCATGATCGGCGACAATCTGTCGGACATGCAGGCCGCCAAAAATGCCGGCGTACGGGGCTTTCACTTCACTGGCGGTAATCTGAACGACCTCGTATCGACCATAGTCGGCGGCTGATCGACATTTCTTCTTTTGATGAATAACCTGCGCCCTATCGCATTGCCACAGGGACGGGTTAGGGATGTCTGGTATCGTGTTTTCAGAGTTTTACTGGACCAGTGAAGACGGTCTGAAACTCTATGGTCGCGATTATCAGCCCAAGGGCGAAGCAAGGCCCCTGCCCGTCATTGCCATTCACGGCCTGACGCGCAACAGCGCCGACTTCGACAATATTGCCAGCCTGTTGTGCGAAGAAGGCTATCGTGTACTGGCCGTCGATGTGCGCGGGCGCGGCAAGTCCGAACGTGCTGGCGATCCGATGACCTATGTGCCGCCGGTCTATGCTGGCGATATCGCGGCGCTGCTGGACCAGAAAAATATCGCACGGGCCGTGTTCATGGGCACCTCTATGGGTGGCCTGATCACCATGTGTCTTGCGGGTGTGCGCCCACAGGCCATCGCAGCCGCCATCCTCAACGATGTCGGCCCCGAAGTGGCTCCCGAGGGTCTGGCTCGTATCGCCGCCTATACAGGCAAGCCCGTCAAGATCACCAACTGGCTTGAGGCGGCGAACTATACCCGCATTATCAACGAAGTGGCCTTCCCCCACTATGATGACAGCGACTGGGAAGCCTTTGCCCGTCGCATCTTCGTCGAGAATGCCGAGGGTATTCCTGTGCTGGCCTATGATCCCGATATCTCCGCCCCGATCCGCGCCGCCGGTGCCTCAGCCCTGGTGCCGGACCTTTGGCCACTGTTCCGCACTCTGGCCGAGCGTCCGACCCTGATCGTACGCGGCGGCACGTCCGACCTGCTCAGCCCATCCATTGCCGCGCGGATGCTGGACGAGGGCGAGCATGCTGCCCTGATCGAAGTGCCCGATATCGGTCACGCCCCGATGCTGGACGAACCGGAGGCCAGCGAGGCCATTCTGGATTTCCTGTCCCGACAGGCATGAAAAAAGGGGCGCTGTGACCAGCGCCCCTTTTGATTTCATCGGACCGTAAAGATCAGGCCTTTTTGACGAACTCGGTCCGCAGCACGAGGCCGCGTACCTTTTCGACATTGGCCTCGATCTCTTCCGGATCGCCTGTCAGGCGGATCTTGAGAACCTTGGTGCCGCGCTTGAGGGTCACGCCCCCCGAGCCCTTGACCTTGAGGTCCTTGATTAGGGTGACGCTGTCGCCGTCTTTCAGCTCTGCGCCGTTGCTATCGCGTGTGATTTCATCAGTCATAAACGCCCCTTTATCCGACTGCGATCGGAAAAACCATGTTCAGAACAGGGTTTATTGTACGCGGCTGAGGGTAACAGGCGGCAGATTACCGTCCAGTTCCTCCAGCCACACCCGTGCCGAGCTGTCGGACGGCGCACGCCAGTCGCCGCGCGGCGACAGCGAACCGCCCGTCACCACCTTGGGACCATTGGGCACAGCCGAGCGTTTGAACTGGCTGGTCTGGAAGAAACGGATCAGGAATTTCCGCAGCCAGAAACGGATCACCTCAAGGTCATAGGCGACCTTTTCTTCGTCCGGCGTGCCCACAGGCCACAGACCGCGCGCGGCATCAGACCACGCCTGATGGGCCAGATAGGCGACCTTGGACGGGGCCATGCCGAAGCGGCTGATGTAGAACAGGAAGAAGTCGTTCAGCGCATAGGGGCCGACCGTGCTTTCGGTAGACTGAATCTTGCCGTCCGCGCCTGCGGGAACCAGTTCGGGCGAAATCTCGGTGGCCAGAATAGAATACAGGGTCGGGCTGGCATCGCGACCGACCACCTGTTTATCAGCCACCCAGCGGATCAGATGACGGATCAGGGTTTTGGCTACCCCGCCATTGACGTTGTAGTGGCTCATATGGTCGCCGACACCATAGGTGCACCAGCCCAAGGCCAGTTCCGACAGGTCGCCCGTGCCCAGCACAAAACCGTTATTGTGGTTGGCCAGACGGAACAGATAGTCGGTACGAAGACCCGCCTGAACATTTTCAAACGTGATGTCATAGACCGGCTCACCCTTGGCATAGGGATGGCCGATGCCTTCCAGCATGGCGGCGGCGGCGGGACGGATATCGATCTCGTGGCCCGAAACGCCCAGCGCCTTCATCAGCGCCCATGCATTGGACTTGGTGCCGTCCGAGGTGGCAAAGCCCGGCATGGTATAGGCCAGAATACCCGTGCGCGGGATTTCAAGACGATCAAAGGCGCGGCACGCCACCAACAGGGCCTGCGTGGAATCCAGACCGCCGGAAACGCCGATCACCAGAGTTTGCGCCCCCGTTGCCGTCATGCGGCGCATCAGGCCCTGCACCTGAATATTGAATGCCTCGAAGCAGTCCTGATCCAGACGCGCGGCATCGTCGGGCACGAAGGGGAAACGGTCCAGCGGGCGGATCACATCGCCCAATGCTCCTTCCTGCGGTCCCTCACCCGCCTCGAATGGCACGATCACTGCCGTCTCGCCTTCCAGACGGGCGCAGTCGGCAAAGGTACCGTTACGCAGTCGGTCCAGACCGATCCGGTCCACATCGACATCGGCAATGGTCAGATGGCTTTCCATCGAAAACCGCTCGCCCTCGGCCAGCTTTACGCCAAGCTCGTGGATCATGGCCTGACCGTCCCAAGCCAGATCGGTCGTGCTCTCGCCCCAGCCGGAGGCAGCAAACACATAGGCCGACAAGGTGCGGGCCGACTGGCTGGCGCACATCAAGGCGCGGTCATCCGACTTGCCAATGACGATGTTGGAGGCCGACAGGTTGCACAGGATGCGCGCCCCCGCCATGGCCGCGCGGGTCGACGGCGGCGTGGGAGCCCAGAAGTCCTCGCAGATTTCGACCGAAAAGATAAAGCCCGGACGGTTGACGGCTTCGAACACCAGGCCCGGCGCGAAATCGACGCGCTCTCCGTTCAGGGTGATGGCGTCTTCGGTGCGCGAGGCTGCGGGGGCGAACCAGCGCTTTTCGTAATATTCTCGATAGTTCGGCAGATAGGATTTGGGCACCACGCCCAAAACCTCTCCACCCGCCAGCACCACGGCGCAGTTGAACAGGCTGTCACCATGTCGCAGGGGCGCGCCCACCACAGCCACCAGATCGAACTGTTCGGTCAGGGCGCACAGGCGGGCAATCTGGTCCTCGACGGACTCCAGAAGCGCAGCCTGCATGTGCAGATCGTCAATCGCATAGGCGCTGAGCGACAGCTCGGGAAACACCACAAGATCAACGCCTTCGTCGGCCGCCTTGCGGATCAGAGCCTCGTGTTCATCCCCGTTGCTGACCGGATCGGCCACATGCACTACAGGCGTGGCCGCGGCTGTGCGTACAAAGCCGTGGGTGCGGGCTTCAAAGAAAGGATGCCTCGACTGGACCATCGATGTTTTCCGGAAAGCGAAACAGGACGTCTATCCATATAGGTTCGCGCGTGACCTGAGAACCATCGTCGGCTAGAGCAGGGTCTATGAGCGATACGCCGAAAAAAGGCTGGTTCCAGCGACTGAGCGAGGGTCTGTCCCGATCCTCCAAACAGATGACCGAGCAGGTCGTCTCGACATTCGCCAAGGAACCCCTGTCCGAAGAACACCTCGAACAACTCGAGGAACATCTGATCGAAAGCGATCTGGGTCCGGCTGCGTCGGCCCGTATCGTCGAGCGTTTCCGCGCCCTGCGGTTCGGCAAGACGTCGAACGAGCGCGAGATCAAGGAAGCGCTGGCCGAGGCGGTCGCGGCAGAACTGTTGCCGCGTCAGGCTAGGTTCGATCCTCTGATTGGCGAAAAGCCCTATGTGGTGCTGTTCGTCGGCGTCAACGGCTCGGGCAAGACCACGACGCTGGGCAAGATCGCCGCCGATCTGACGGCCAAGGGTGCCAAGGTGATGATCGTGGCGGGCGACACCTTCCGTGCCGCCGCCCGCGAACAGCTCAAGGTCTGGGCCGACCGCTCAGGGGCCCATTTCGAAAGCCGCCGCGACGGTGCCGATGCGGCGGGCCTCGCCTTTGATGCCTATACCAAGGCCAAGGCCGAGGGCTTTGACGTGGTGCTGATCGACACGGCGGGCCGTCTTCAGAACAAGTCCACCCTGATGGACGAGCTTTTGAAGATTGTGCGCGTGTTGAAAAAGGTCGATGCCGATGCGCCGCACGAAACCCTGCTGGTGCTGGACGCCACGGTGGGTCGCAATGCGCTGGAGCAGGAAAAAATCTTTGGTCGCACCGCCTATGTGTCGGGCGTGGTCATGACCAAGCTGGACGGCACCGCCCGCGGTGGTGTGCTGGTGCCGGTGGCACAGGCCTCGGACGCCCCCATCAAACTGATCGGCGTGGGCGAAGGGGTTGAAGACTTGCAAGACTTCGACGCCAATGCCTTTGCCCGCTCTCTCGTCGGTCTGGAGGACTGATACTTGGCCGAAGCCAAACAAAATTCAAACCTGCGCCAAGCCATCGATTTCGGTGCGCTGGTCGCCTTTATGGGCACCTATCTGTTTTCGCGCGTTGTGCAAAAGCTCGACAGTACCGACGCGATGTTTCAGGCCACATGGGTACTGGTCGGCGCGTCTATCATTGCTCTTCTGGCCGGATGGCTGCTGGAAAAGCGCCTTGCGCCCATGCCCCTGTTCAGCGGCCTGTTCGCACTGGTATTTGGCACCCTGACACTCGTCTTCCATGATCCCAATCTGTTGAAGATCAAGATTACGATCCAGAATCTGGCCCTGTCGGTCATTCTGCTGGGCTCGCTGGCCTTCAACAAGGCGGCGTTCAAATATCTGCTGGGTAGCGCCTTTCACCTCACCGATGAGGGCTGGCGCGGGCTGACCCTGCGCTACGGGCTGTTTTTCCTGTGCGTGGCCATCGTCAACGAAACCATCTGGCGCACCCAGTCGGACGATTTCTGGGTCGCCTTCCGCGGCGGTCTATGGGTGGCTTCAGCGGCTTTTGGCATCTGGCAGGTCTTCTTCATAATGAAGCACCTGATCAAGGATGAAGAGCCCGAACAAAACACTTGATCCCCAAGCCGACCTGTTCCCAAGGCCCGCCGTCATCATACGGCGGGCCTTGTTGTTTTCCGTCCCCGCTAAAAATGTCAGCGCACCGCCTTTGAACCGTCGTCAAAGCTTCAAGCCTGGTTGTTAGCCAAAGCAGATCAAGCTTCACGCGAAAAAGAGCCGATGATCAAAGCCGCCAAACACAAGACCCCGATCACCGAATTGGCTCAATCGCCCAGCCACTTGATGCATCGCGCCTTGCAACTGTGCCTGGACATCTATGCGGAGGAATCGGCCCAGAGCGGTATCACCCAGCGCCAGTATGCGGTTCTGGAAGTTGTCTCCCAGCGTCAGGGTCTGACCCAGACCGAACTGGTCCAAGCCACCGGTATTGACCGTTCGACCCTGGCCGATCTGGTCAGCCGCATGACGATCAAGGGTCTGCTGGAGCGCGAAAAATCTGCGCTGGATGCCCGTGCCAAGGCGGTGCGTATATCCGAAGCCGGACTGGCGGCTCTCGAAGCCACGAGGCCCTGCGTCGCCGCAGCCGACAAGCGTCTTCTGGCCATGTTGTCCAAAGGTCGCCGCCAGACCTTCCTTGAAACGCTTGCACAGTTGGCCCAAGTCGCAGACAGCGCCCCCGAAGAGGTCAAGGCCGCCAAGAAGGCTGCGAAAAAGGCCGATAAGGAGGCGCGCAAAATTGCAAAACTGGCTAAAAAGTCTGCCAAGTCCGATGACGGCGAGCCGATCAAGAAATCCAAAAAACTCAAGATCCAGCCGGTCGCCGACGAAGCCGAAAAGCCCGCTGAATCCTAGACGCGGATATCCAGATAGGAACCCGGCCGTTTGAAAACCGGCGGGGCGTCCCGTTCGGGCAGGATCGGGGTTTCAGGCTGGGCCACAGGAGCCGACGCCGCAGGCGTAATACTGGCCGTGACCGGTCTGAAGAAGGCCGCCTGTGCATCTTTTAGCGCTCGCGTCGCATTAAACGCGGAAGCTCCACCCTGCCCTGTCGGGTTGGGAGGAAAGAACGGACGATCTGGGGCAATGGCCGACATGCGACAAGCCTTGCCTGAGTGGCCCTAAATTAAGGTTAATGCCGGATTCATCATGTTTAGCGGGCCTTATAGGCCTGTTCCAGCGCCTGACGGTCTGCATCGCTGAGGATCGGGCCCGAGGCCTTGTAGGTCACCTGTCCATAGGCATCGACGACGAAGGTTTCCGGTACGCCTGAGATACCAAGGTCCAGTCCTGCTCGGCCCTCCTGATCGACCAGCACAAGATCGAACGGATCGCCCAGTTCGTCGAGGAAGGCGCGGGTTTTGATCGGATCGTCCTTATAGGCAATGCCGACGACCTTGATGCCCTGCGCCTTGAGCGCCATCAGTTGTGGGTGTTCCAGACGGCATGGCGCGCACCAGCTGGCAAAGACATTCAGCACCATCGGCTTGCCGACGGCGGCGGTCTTGATATCCAGCATCCGGTTTGACACCACATCGCCTTCCAGTAGCGGCAGGACGGTTTCCGGCACCGGCTGGCCCACCAGAGCCGCAGGGGCGTGGCGGCTGTCGGCAACCGTTTTGGACATCTGCTGCATCTGGAAAGCCAGAAACAGCCCGAGCGCCGCAAGGGCCGCGACCGGTATGGCAGCGATCCAGCGGTTCATCGGGGCTTCCTGTCAGCTTCCAAACGGGCCAGTTCGCGCTTCATGCGCAAGGACTGCATGACCGCGCGAACGGCCAGAGCCACAAGGACCAGCACGGTCGCGCCCCATGCGGGCCACACATAGGCCGCGTGTTTTCCCATGTCGAAATCGAACATCTGGAACTCCTCAGGCGTATTGGGCCGCACGGGCCTTAAGAGACAATACGCGGCGGCGGCGGACTTCACTGCGAATTGAGGTCAGCCAAATGGCGCCGAAGAACAGGCCGTAACCGAAAATCATCGCCAGCAGGGCCGGAAGATAGGCCGGATCGACACTGGTGCCGCCCGAGCGGATCAGGGATGCCGGTTGGTGCAGGGTGTTCCACCAGTCCACCGAGAATTTCACGATCGGCAGGTTGATAAGACCCACCATGCCCAGCACAGCCGCGGCCTTGGAGGCGCGCTGTTCATCGTCGATCGACGAGCGCAGGGCCATGTAGCCGATATAGAAAAGAAACAGCACCAGAACCGAGGTCAGGCGGGCGTCCCACACCCACCATGTGCCCCACATGGGCTTGCCCCAGAGCGAGCCTGTGAACAGGGCCAATGCGGTCAGGGCCGCACCCGGCAGGGCGGCGGCACGGGCGGCGGCATCGGCCAGCGGATGGCGGAAAACGAGTGCAAAAAAGCTGGACACACCCAGAGCCAGATAGGCCCCGAGGCCGACAACCGCCGCCGGCACATGGATGAACATGATACGGACCGTATCGCCCTGCTGGTAATCTTCCGGCACTGAAAAACTCAGCGCCGTCCCCCACAGCAACAGGCCGATAGCGACGGCCCAGAGCACCGGAACCAGAGGGCCGGTGAAACGCATGAAACGATCGGGATTGGCGAGACCAAACATGGTTTGCCGATTACCCGTCCCCGCGCAGGACAGCAAGCGGACCGAACCGCACGCCCCAAAGAAAAAGGGCAGCAGACGCATGACGCACCTGCTGCCCTCGTTTTTAGCTGACCGGTTTTTACAGGGTCAGGCCGTGTTCAGCCGCCAGTTCAACCAGCTTGACCTGCGGACGCGGGCCCCAGTGGGCGATCACTTCGGAGGCAGCAAGCGAACCCAGCTTGCCCGCATCGTCCAGCGACAGGCCGCGCGCCAGACCGACGAGGAAGCCCGCCGCATACTGGTCACCGGCACCGGTCGTATCCAGAACCTTGTCCACGGGGAAGGCTGCGACAGCCACGCGCTGTTCGCCCGAAATGATGACCGAGCCATGCGCGCCACGGGTGACGGCAGCGATCTCGACAATGGCGGACAGTTGGTCGGCAGCGGCGTCAAAATCTTCGGTCTCGAACAGGGCGGCCAGTTCGGCTTCGTTGGCCAGAACGATGTCTGCCGAGGCCTTGATGAAGTCCAGCAGTTCGGCGCGCCAGCGGTGGACCACGAACGAGTCCGATAGGGTGATGGCAACCTTGCGACCGGCCTTGTGGGCGGCGGCAGCGGCGGCTTCGAACGCCGCACGCGCCGGTGCCGGATCAAACAGATAGCCTTCCAGATAGACGATGGCGCTGGAACCGATCAGGGCCTCGTCGATATCGGCGACGGTCAACTGGTTGGCGGCACCGAGGAAGGTGCACATGGTGCGCTGGCCGTCATGGGTGACGTTGATCAGGCAGCGGCCGGTACCGGCGCCGCCTTCCAGAACCGGCGTGTCGAAATGCACACCACCGGCACGGATATCGTGAGCGAACACCTCGCCCAGCTGATCCTTGGCAATCTTGCCGATATAGGCCGCACGCGCACCATAAGAGGCCACGCCCGCTACAGTGTTACCGGCCGAACCACCCGAAGCCTCGACCCCCGGTGCCATGCCGTCATACAGTTGCGCGCTCTGGACTTCGTCCACCAGTTGCATCGAACCGGGCACCAGGCCGCGCTGTTCAAGGAAGGCGGCCTCGCACGGCGCCAGAACGTCAACGATGGCATTGCCGACAGCCAGCACATCGAAACGGACATCAGAGGAGTTTTGGGTCATACCGGCTTCTTAATCACGAGATAGGTTTCGCGCCACTGTTTCACGTGAAATATCGCTTTCTCAGATTTTTACCTGCCCCGATGAGTCCCATGTCCAAGATTGCTATCCTGACGCCCGACCCTGCCGACCCGTCCTATGCCGGACAGTGGCCACAGGTGTTAGAGGTTCTGAAAGCCGCGCTGGTCGAGGCGGGTCTGGAAGTTCATGCCGAACCGTGGACGGCACATGCGAACGATGCCTCGGGTCTGAAAGACTATGACCTGATCCTGCCGGTGATTGTCTGGGGCTATCACCGCGATCACGCCTTATGGCTCAAGGCCTGCGATCTGTGGAAACGCGAGGGCCTGCCGCTGGCCAACAGCGCCGACACCCTGATGTGGAACTCCGACAAGGCCTATCTACAGGGTCTGATCGACCTTGGCATTCCGATGGCCGCCACCCGCTTTGTCGAGCGCGTCACGGCCCGCGATATCGAGATGGCCTTTGATGATCTGGCCAGCGGTGTTCTGATCGTCAAACCGACGATTTCGGCGGGGGCATACCGGACGCTGCGTCTGGACCGCAATACGGACTGGGCGTCAAAACTGGCCACGGCTCCTGAAGGGGCGGCGATGATCCAGTCCTATCTGCCCACCATCGAAACCGAGGGCGAGACCTCCCTGCTCTTCTTTGGTGGCGAGCTGTCCCACGTCGTCAACAAACGCCCCATTGAGGGCGAGTTCCGCATTCAGGTACAGTTCGGCGGCCAGTATCAGGCACTGGACAGTGCGCCGCCAGAAGCACTGGCCTTGGCGCAACAGGTGCTCAAGGCCTTTGGCGATGACCTGCTCTATGCCCGTATTGATCTGACCCGTGACGAGACGGGTCGCTGGGTGCTGATGGAGGCAGAACTGATCGAGCCGGACTTCTATCTGGCCGCCGCCCCCACGGCCGGTGCCCGCTTTGCCGACGCGGTCAAAGCCCGTCTTTAATCGGCGAAACTGGCCCGCGAGGGACAGATATCGGACAGCACACAGCCCCCGCATTTAGGCCGCTGTGCCAGACAGGTATAGCGGCCATGCAGGATCAGCCAGTGGTGCGCCTTGGCCAGCCATTTCTTGGGCACGATCTGGTGAAGCTGGTCCTCGACCTTGTCGGGGGTTGCGCCATTGGCCAGCCCCAGCCGGTGCGAAACGCGGAACACATGAGTATCGACGGCAATGGCCGGTTCGATATCCAGCTCGTTCAGCACCACGCTGGCGGTCTTGCGCCCGACCCCCGGCAGGGCCTGAAGGTCTTTACGGTTCAGCGGCACCTGTCCACCGTGCTGGTTCACCAACATGCGGGCGGCGGCGATCACATTCTTGGCCTTGGTGCGGTAAAGCCCGATGGAGGCGATATAGGGGATCAGCCCCTCCTCGCCGAGCGCCAGCATCTTCTCGGGCGTATCGGCCACCTCGAACAGGGCCTTGGTCGCCTTGTTGACCCCCACATCGGTCGCCTGTGCCGACAGAGCCACCGCCACCACCAGCGTATAGGGGTTAACAAAGTCCAGTTCGGTCTTGGGCTCGGGCATGATGGCCGACAGGCGGGCGAACACCGTCTCGACCTTGGCCTTGCTCGGCGGCCAGCGCACGATCACCCCTACAGGGGCTTTTTTCGGCTGTCGGGATTTGCGCACGCTGGATAGCGGCGTCAAAGCGGCGCGAACAGACTTTGAAACGGGGCGTTTGGCATCGGTCATGGTCCCTATGGCTTGGCCGCGAAAGCCTTTGGAAGCAAGCCTTTGCCTGACATGGCCAGCATGGCCCGGCAACTAAAATTCACTTGGCTAAAAGTCGTCTATTGATTTTTGGACCAATGGGTCCATTTTTCGCGCCGATTTCATAACCTTCCCCAAGCCCAGTTGTTCTCCATGGCCGCCTCCCCGCGCAAACGCCTGCCCCTGATCATTGCTGTCATTGTTGCCATCGCCCTTGTTGTGGGCGGCGGCTACTGGTGGATCAGCAAGCAAAGATGGGAAAAGACCGACAACGCCTTTGTCGAGGCCGACACCGTCATGGTCGCGCCGCGCATCAGCGGTCAGGTGATCGAGGTTCTGGTCAAGGACAACCAGACGGTCGAGGCCGGACAGATACTGGTGCGTCTGGACGATGCCGATGCCAAGGCGGCCCTTGCCGAGGCCGAGGCCGATCTGGCCGCTTTGAGAGCCGCTGTCGGCAATGTCGATGCCCAGCTTGCACAGCAACAAGCCGCCATCGCCGCCCGCGCCGCCGCCGTGGACCAGAGCCGCACACAGGCCGATCTGGCCCGCAAGGAGGTGGACCGCTACGGCCAGCTGGCCAGCCAAGGCTGGGTCTCGACCCAGCGCATGGACACCCAGCGCGCACAGGCCGACACCGCCCGTGCCAGTGTGGCTCAGGCTCAGGCCGCAATGACTGCCGAACAGCGCACCCTTGGCGTGCTGTCCTCATCACGCAACCAGTCTTCTGCGGCCGTGCAAAAGGCCGAGGCCGCCGTCGAACAGGCGCGTCTGACGCTGGAGCGCACCATTATCCGCGCCCCGATCAAGGGTGCCGTTGGCGCGCGCGGTGTGCGTGTGGGTCAGGTGGTTCAGGCGGGCGGGCAGATGATGTCGATCGTGCCACTGGGCGAGATTTATGTCGTGGCCAATTTCAAGGAAACCCAGTTGAACCGCATGCAACTGGGCCAGCATGTCTCCATCAAGGCCGATGCCTTCCCCGACCGCAAGATCAGCGGCGTGATCGACAGCTTCGCCCCCGCCACCGGCTCGGAATTTGCCCTGATCCCCGTCGAGAACGCGACCGGAAACTTTACCAAGATCACCCAGCGCGTGCCGGTGCGGATCGCCGTTGAGGATGCCACCCGTCTGGGTCTGCGCCCCGGCCTGTCGGTGCATGTCACCGTGGACCTCAAGAGCGGCCAGAACACCCAACCGACCGACCGCTGATGAGCGCCCCCGCAATCACGGCAAACGGGGACGAGGCCCCCATCAACTGGACTATGCTCCTGCTCGGCTTTGCCGGCATGGTAATCGGCCAGTTCATGGCCATTCTGGATATCCAGATCGTCGCCGCCTCCCTGCCCCAGATTCAAGCCGGTGTCGGTGCCTCGGCCGACGAGATCAGCTGGATTCAGACCGCCTATCTGATCCCCGAAGTGGTGATGATCCCGCTATCGGGATTCTTGTCGCGCCTGTGGGGCACCCAGAAGGTGTTTCTGGCCTCCTGTATCGGGTTTTTGATCACCAGTGTTCTGGTGGGTCTGTCGTCATCCATCGAGATGATGATCTTTTTCCGTGCCATTCAGGGCTTTGTCGGCGGGGCGATGATCCCGACCGTATTTGCCGTGGCCTTTACCGCCTTCCCGCCCGAAAAGCGGGTGACGGCCAGTGTCATTATGGGCCTGATCGTCACGCTGGCCCCGACCGTGGGGCCGACGCTGGGCGGGCATTTGACGGAATGGCTTAGCTGGCGCTGGCTATTCTTCATCAACATCTTCCCCGGCATGATCGTGCTGTTTCTGGTCGGTCGCTATGGCAATTTCGACAAGGGCGACCTGTCGCTGGCCAAGAGATTTGACTGGCTGGGCCTGTTCCTTATGGCCGCCTTCCTGATGAGCCTTCAGTTTGTATTGGAAGAAGGGGCCAAGGAAGACTGGTTCGCCAATGACCACATCCTGCTGCTGACTGTTGTGGCGGCCATTTGCGGGCCGGCCTTTATCTGGCGCTCGCTACAGTCCAGCAATCCGATCGTAGAGTTACGGGCCTTTGGTAACCGCAACTTTGTGGTCGGCGTCATCATGACCTTTGTCGTCGGGGCAGCCCTGTTCGGTGGCTCGTTCCTGATCCCGCTGTTTTTGGGGCGGGTGCGCGACTATTCGGCATCCGAGGTTGGCACCACCATGATCGTGTCGGGCCTGTCCATGTTTGCCATGGGCCCGTTTGCGGGGCGTCTGGTGCGTATGTTCGATGCGCGTATCTTGATGTTTGTCGGCTTTGTCATGGCTTCGTGGGGCATGTGGGATGCCCGTCTGGTGACCGACGAATGGGGCTTTTGGCAATTTGCCGGTGTGCAGGCCATGCGCGGCGCGGGCGTGATGATCGCTATGATCGCCTCGCAACAGGTGACTATGGCCACCCTGCCCCCGCACATGGTCAAGAATGCCTCGGGTCTGGTGAATCTGTCGCGCAATGTGGGCGGGGCATTTGGTCTGGCCATCCTGAATACCAGCATCACCCAGAACTCGGCGCGACATATGGCCGAATTGACCTCTCGGGTCGATCAAACCCATGTGCAGATGCGGCAGATGATCGAGGCCATGACCGCAAGGTTCTCAACCTCGATCGACCCGCACGCCTCGGCGCTCAAAGCGGTTTACGGTATGTTCCAGAAGCAGGCGACCACGCAGGCTTTCGGCGATGCCTTTGCCCTTTTGGCGGTGGCGTGTGCGTTTGCCGCCTTTGTCACCTTGTTTGCTCGGCCCGCCAAAACCGACGGGGCCGCGCCCTCCGCCGAGATCCACTAGATGCCACGAGCCCCCGGCCAAATCGACGAACAGAAAAGCGAGGCCATCATGGCCGCCGCCATGGACCTGTTCGCGCGCAAGGGGGCCAAGGCGTCCATGGCCGAGATCGCGCGCATGGCGGGCGTGTCCAAACAGACGCTCTATAACCGCTATCCGTCCAAGTCCGAGCTGGCGCGGGCGCTGTTGACCCGGCGCTCCTTGTCGATCACCTCGCCGCTGGAAAATACCGGCAGCCCCCAGCAGGCGCTCAGTGGAATGGCCATGGGGTTGCTGACACAGGTGGTGAAGGCCAACAGTTCCGAGCATTTGCGGGCACTGGCCTTTGTCTCGCGCGAGGATCATGAACTGGCGGCGGCCGTATTTGATGCCGGTCCCGCCCGCAGCCTGCGCCGCCTGTCGCAATGGCTCGAGGACCGCAACGCACAGGGGCAGTTGGCCATCCAGAACCCCGATCAGGCCGCCGAAATCTTTGTCGGCATGGTTCTTGGGCATGCCCATCTGCGTATGGTTCTGGGGCTGGAAACGCCCGAAAAGGACATGGCCCAGCATGCCGATGAGACGGCCCGTCGATTTGTACGCGCCTATGCGGTGTAAGCACACGATAAGACCGCGCCCGCAATAGCCATCAGGCGCAGATCAGCCTAGATATAGGCTCTGTTTCTTTCGAATGGCTGCCGGTGCAGCCCTGCGGAGCCTTAAATGCTGATCCACCTTTCGTCCTGGCCTGAAATCGATGCCTATCTGAAGTCCGGCCAAGTGCTGGCCAAGACGGTCATCGTACCGATCGGCTCGAACGAACAGCATGGCCCGACCGGCCTTCTGGGCACAGACTGGCTCTGCCCGGAAATCATTGCCCACGCTGCTGAAAAAGCTGACGAAAATATTCTGGTCGCCCCGACCTTCAATATCGGTATGGCTCAGCACCATCTGGCCTTCCCCGGCACCATCACGCTTCGCCCGTCCACCTTTATGGGCGCGATTGCCGACTGGGTGTCGTCGCTGGCCCGCCACGGGTTCGAGCGCATCTATTTCCTGAATGGTCATGGCGGCAATGTCGCCACCATCGAAGCCGCCTTTGCCGAAATCTATGCCGAATGGTCGTTCACGCCCGAGCCGTGGGCCGAGCGTCCGCCGTTCGTGATGAAGCTGCGTAACTGGTGGGACCTGCCGGGCGTCCAGAAGCTGTGCGAAGACATCTTCCCCGTCGGCCACGGCTCGCACGCCACGCCGTCGGAAATCGCCGTCACCTATGCCGCCTATCCGGAGCGCTTAAAGACGGCCAGTTACGAGCCGAAAATCGCCCCGAACGGCCCGATCCGCGATGCCAATGACTATCGCGCCCGCTTCCCCGATGGCCGCATCGGGTCAGACCCTGCACAGGCCACACCTGAAAAGGGCCAGCAGATCATCGATTTTGCTGTACCGGCCCTGATTGCCGACGTGAACGCGTTTGCCAATGAAGTCCTGCCCGTAGCCTGAGTTCGGACACCCGTATGAAAAAACCCGTCTCCGACATTTTGCAAAATGCCGAAGCCAATCTTCGCACCGGTCAGGAAATGGCCGAGGCGAGCGCCTTCGTCGTTCAAAAACGTCTGGAGAAACTGGCCGGAGCCGCCGTCGATCCCATCAGGGCCGACCACGCGGAAATCGGCCGGATGGGTTCGGAAAAGGTCGAGGCTTTCACAGCCTCGGCCGGTGCCGCCAGTCACGCCGCGTTTGAAATGGGCGAGGCCTGCACCGATATTGCCCGCCGCAATAGCGAGCAGCTTCAGTCCAATCTGGATGCCCTGTCGCGTGAAACCAACGAGGCCAAGCGGCTGGCCCTGCAAACCGAACAGGTGGCCCAGTTCTGGGGTCAGGCCATGGTGGATGGCATGGCTCTGTGGTCACAAGGCCTGTCGGCACAGGCCAAGATCATGGCCCCGCTGCATGCGCGCGTAACCGAAAACGCCAAGCGCCTGAAAGACTAGTTCAAGCAAGAGTGGGTCAGGCGGTGCGAACGATCCCGTTCACCACCTGAACCGGCCAAGGCGTCAGCTTGCCACCCGCACACGGACCACCGACACAGGCCCCCGTCAGCGGCTCGAACACCGCGCCGTGCCAGCCACACAAGATGACCGAGCCGTCATTGGACAGATAGCGGTCCAGTTCCATGGCAATCGGAAAACCGGCATGGGGACAGCGGTCCACCCATCCGGCAATCTCGCCATCCTTTTTCACCACAAAGCCGTGAAAAAACGCCTCGCCGATCTGCAACACAAACCCGCGCGAAGACGGGTCGGCCAGATCGTCGAATGCACAAAGCGCGACATTGGCCGGTGTTTTCCAGACACGCTTGCGCTCTTCGGCGACGGGCGCGGTTTCGGCCTCGCTCATTCGCGTTCCGGCTTGAGCGGACGCGTCAGCAGGTTCTCAATCGCCGCATCCACCGTGGTTTCACCCGCAAGAACGGCAGCCACCGCCTCGATGATCGGGGTTTCTACACCCAGTTTCCTGGACAGTTCGCGCACAGCCGGCGCGCTCTCATAACCTTCGGCCACCGAACGCTTGCCCGCCAGAGCCTGTTCGACAGTCTGGCCCTGACCCAGTGCCAGACCGAGGCTCATATTGCGTGATTGCGGGCTAGAACAGGTCAGCACCAGATCGCCCAGACCACACAGACCTGTCACCGTCGCCGGATCACCACCCAGTGCCTCGGTGACTCGTACGATCTCGGCAAAGCCGCGTGTGATGACAGCGGCATGGGCGCTGCGGCCCATTTCGCGGCCTTCAACAATGCCACAGGCGATGGCCAGCACGTTTTTCAGCGCCCCGCCCGTCTCGGCCCCGATAATGTCGTCGGCATAATAAGGACGAAACACCGGACCGGACAAAGCGCCCGCCAGTTTTTCGGCCATGTCCAGATCGGCACAGGCCAGCGTCACGGCGCTGGGCAGGCCACGGGCCACCTCGGCGGCAAAGCTGGGGCCCGACAGGACCGCCGTCACCGCATGCGGAATGGTTTCGGCCAGCACATCGGCCATCAGCTTCAGCGAGCCGCGCTCGATACCTTTGGAGCACAGGACAATCGGCAGACCTTCACGGGCATGGGGCGCAAAGGCCTCAAGCGTCGCGCGCATGTGTTGGGCCGGCGGCACAGCCAGAATCAAATCGCAACCGGCCAGATCGGCCAAATCGGACGTCACAGCAATCGAAGCATCCAGTTCGATCCCCGGCAGGAAGGCTTCGTTGATCCGCGTCTTGCGAATGCTGTCGGCCACTTCGGCCTCGCGGGCCTGAAGCGTAACCTGAAGGCCCGCTGCTGCCGCGCTCTGGGCCAGTGCCGTTCCCCATGCACCGGCGCCGATAACACCTGCCGTTTTGAAATTCATAGTCTCTCCGCAGGCAGTGAGGTTCCCCGCAGGTCTCACGCCTTGGCGCCTTTGCGCCCTTGTTTCTTGTGCACAGGATCGCCCGTCGCGCGCGCTTCGTCCAGAGGCCATCTGGGCCGCGCGACCGCATCGAGGTCCGAAACCCAGCCTTTTTCCAGCCGCTCGGCCCCTGCCAGCGCGATCATAGCGGCATTATCGGTGCAATAAGCCATGGGCGGCGCAAAGAAACCAAAGCCGTATTTTGTCGCCAATTTCTGAAGCGTCGCCCGAACTGTCTTATTCGCCGCCACACCGCCAGCGACCACGAATATTCTTTTTTGCCCTACCGTCTCGCCCGCGGGGCTCGACTGCTTGAGGGCGTTATCTTGCCCTACCGCCTCGCCCGCGGGGCTCGGCTGCTTGAGGGCGCTGGGGGCTTCACCATGGGCCACAAGCTCGGGATGGCTTTCCAGATAGGCCTTCATGGCCCGCTCGGTGCGCTCCATCAACTGACGGGCAATCGCCTTTTGAACGGCATCGGCCAGATCGGCGCGATCCTGATCCGTCTCGCAGGTCTGGGCCAGACGCGAGGCCGCCGTCTTCAAACCCGAAAACGAGAAATCACAATCCTTGCGCCCCAACAGCGCGCGCGGAAGTTCAAAGCGCGAGCCATCACCGGATGCCGCCAGCTTCTCCAGCGCCGGACCACCCGGATAACCCAGACCCATGGCCTTGGCGATCTTGTCAAAGGCTTCACCCGCCGCATCGTCGATGGTGGTGCCAAGGCGGCTCATATCGCCAATGCCGCGCACCTCCAGAAGTTGGCAGTGACCACCCGACACCAGCAGCAACAAGAACGGATAGGCGGTTTCCGCCCCCAGACGCGCCGATACGGCATGGCCTTCAAGATGGTTGATCGCCACCAGCGGCAGATCGCGCGCCAAGGCCACAGCCTTGCCATAGGACAGGCCCACCATCACCCCGCCCACCAGACCGGGGCCGGCGGTTGCCGCCACGCCCGACAGTTCGCTCCAGTCGAGGCCGGATTGCTCCATAGCCTGACGGGTGACCGTGTCGATCATCTCCACATGGCTACGGGCCGCGATTTCGGGCACCACACCGCCATAGGCCGCATGCTCGTCGATCTGGCTGTGAATGACGCTAGACAGCACGGTCGCACCATCAGGACCAAGACGCACAACCGAGGCCGCCGTCTCATCGCAACTGGTTTCCAGACCCAAGACGGTCAGTACCTGATCCCCGTCATTTTGACGGTTTACAGGCGTCGCATTTGCGCCTTCGGGTTCCCTGCTATAGTTCGCGGCCTTATCCATCGGGTCGAGGTAGCGATCCGGACCCTTTTTCGCAACGGCTGGGACGTTTTATGGCACCCCTTCTTCGCATTGGTACCCGTCGCTCCAAACTGGCGCTGGCCCAGTCTGGCATGATGCAGCGCGCCATTGGTCGCGCTCTGGGTGTGCCCGAAGACGACATTATCCACGCCGTGCCTCTGGTCGAGATCGTCACCACCGGTGACCGGATCCAAGACCGTCGCCTACTCGAAGTCGGCGGCAAGTCTCTGTTCACCAAGGAAATCGAAGAAGCTCTTCTGGATGGTCGCATCGATGTGGCCGTCCATTCCATGAAGGATGTGCCTGCCGAACAGCCGGACGGTCTGGCTATTGCCGCCATCCCCGAGCGCGAAGATCCGCGCGATGCTTTTATTTCGGAAAACTGGTCGTCACTGGCCGATCTGCCTCAGGGCGCGAAAGTCGGCACGGCCTCCCTGCGCCGTCAGGCCCAGCTCTTGTCGATCCGTCCCGACCTACAGATCGAGATGCTGCGCGGCAATGTCGATACGCGACTGCGCCGTCTGAAGGACGGTGATTTCGACGCCATCCTTCTGGCCTGTTCGGGCCTGAACCGTCTGGGTCTGGCCGATGTGATTACCGAGCGTCTGGACCTGACCGCCTTCCTGCCCGCCCCAGGTCAAGGGGCCCTGGCCCTGCAAACCCGCGCAGACGACATCAACAGCATCTGGGCACAGGCCCTGAACCACGCCCCGACCGCTCTGGCTGTTGCGGCCGAGCGGGGAGCCATGCTGGCGCTTGAAGGCTCCTGCCGCACGGCTGTCGGGGCCTTTGCCCATATCGAAGACAGCACCCTGCGTATCGGCACCGAAATGCTGGCCCCTGACGGTCAAGGCCGCTGGACCGAGCGCGGCACCATCAGCGCCACTGCCTCGCAAGCCGATGTCACTGCGCTGGGTCGCCAACTCGGCGAAGCCGTCAAGGCCGCAGCCGGCGACCAGAAAATCGAGATCTGAGCATGCCCCTATCGGCCCCGCGCGTCTGGATCACCCGCACGCAACCGGGGGCCGATGCCACAGCAAAACGTATTCGAACTATGGGATGGGAACCGGTTGTGGCCCCCCTCTTGGAAGTGCGTCCTATCAAGGGCGCTATGGGCACAGCCCCTGCGCCCGACACGCTGGTCGCATTGGCCCTGACAAGCCCCAACACACTGGACATGATCGGGTCAGAGCTTCTGGCCTATAGCCACTTGCCCGTTTTTGCAGTGGGCGACACGACCGCCGACGCCGCCCGCAAGATTGGCCTTGCCCATGTGCAATCGGCCAAGGGCGACATCCATGCTCTCGCCTGCCTGATTGCCCGTAACATACCCGCAGGCCGCATCTTCGCACCGGGCGCTCTAGAGCCCGCCGGCGACCTGCCCGCCCTGTTACCCGACCATCAGGTCATTCGCCTGCCTGTCTATGAAACCGCCGATACCGGTATAGCCCATCCCGACGACATCACCGCCATTCTGATTCACTCGCCACGCGCTGCGCGCCTGCTCTGTGCCCGCCATCCGGTTCGCGCCGAAGCGATCGTGACCATCTCCAACGCCGCCACCACCCCGCTAAACGGCCATTTTAACGGCGAAATCCGCACTTCTCCCACACCAGATGAAGAAGGTGTGCTGACAACCCTTGGCAACGCGCCAAGTCCCGTATAAGAAACCCGCCTCTCCGCCCCGTCAGGCATCGCCGACGCGGAACCAGAGCCGCTTTAGCTCAGCTGGTAGAGCACCGCATTCGTAATGCGGGGGTCACGTGTTCGAGTCACGTAAGCGGCACCACCCTTCCAATAAGCAAATGAACTTCGCTTAAGGCTAACGTGCCTTTGGCAAGGGTCCATCGTGGGTTCCTAGTGGAAAGGACGATACGGCCTCCCGTCTAACGCTGTCCCTGCTCTGGCGAACTCCGTCCAAAACTAGCCAACTCAGGCGCTGAACAGACTACAGTGAGAATACTACCCTCAACGCTGCACCTCAGTTCGGTGAGGCCTGCGTAAATAAGCGCGCGTGCTTCATCGGTGAATGCTTGGGAAATGCGGACCACGAGTAGGCGCGATTCCTATCCCTTGAAACTGTGTAGTGTTGTTACCCTCACTCGAGCATCACCCATCCAGAAACCCATCTTATTTCGTTTCGCTTCCACTCCTAGAGCCGAAGTATACAATCTCCGCCCCAGCCCTTTGGTCATCAGTACGCGCCATCTCCGTTGCCACGCGGGGTAAACGATAACTAGCCTTGAGCGCGACCCTACCGCCAGTTACGCTGGCACCCTGCATAGCGTTATCAGTCCACGCGCTCGCCGTGCCATAAACATCCTGCGTCGAGTTAGCGACTAGGACTCATTCACCACCGTCTTTTCAGCTCTCCTTGCAAAGTATTCCAACAAAATAGTCACAGTCTTGACCTTCATCGACGAGGATAGTGCAGTATCGGGCTACGACTTGTTCTAGTAATGCTCGGGAAGCGACTTCAGGAATATCATGTTTCAGGATGCGCTCAACGGTAGGCTGACACTGTTTCCTTTATTCCTTTCTTCGCTGAGGGATCGCATAGACAACTGCACATAACCACGGTATATTAGTATAGAATTTGGATTTGAGGGCCGAGAATTATAGCATGATATACAATATTAATCTAAGAAACGGGCTCGAAGCTGCGTGCCGCATTGCCTGCGATGGTAAAAATCATAGATCCATAATCGATGTCGGCTCAGGCGGTGAACATCACAAGAACTTTTTTAGGTTATTTTTCGATGAAGTCTATACGAACGATTTTGATGATCGATTGACCGGGCAAAACTATCCGGGAGACTTTATGAAAGTGGATTTCGACAGAAAGTTTCAGTACGTATATTGTTCTAATGTACTCGAACACATTAGAAATCAAGGTAAATTTATAGAGAAACTTTTTTCTATATGCGAAGACGACGGATACGTCTGCATAATAGTCCCACGAGCCCATTTGAATAAGTTATTATCTGGACATATATCTACTTGGTCACTAGCAACTCTCGTTTACTCTATAGTTGTATCGGGATTTGACTGCTCAGACGCGATAATATGTAACGGAAAATTTGAGAAATCTATAATAGTTCCGAATAAGAAGATTCCGTCGAATGAATTTACTGTAGAGAGTGGAGTCGTTGGAGATGTCGGAAATCTCAACAAATACTTTCCTTTTGAGGCTATCCATAAAGGGAGCGCGCTTGTCGATAGCGTTGGGTGGCCGGAAATATACAACTTCCCATTATCCAATAAATACAAAGAGATAACTGGAAAATATCTGTCGTCTGAAACCTACAGAATACTTCCCGGGACCCAATTTGTTTGGAAACAGGAAGACATAAAAAATACAAATATTGGAACAATATAGTTTAACAGCAGGGCATTAAGCCCTGCCGACTTTTGTTCCCATAAGGCTAAACTTCTTACGCGGAACTTTCTGCACCACTTCAAACGACGGATAAGCACTTACAGACAATACCTTAAGGCCTGCAACCGAAGCCGCATCCTTCACCCACACACGGAATTCAATATCTCTATCAGTGCTCGGAACATCAAAATCTACACTGAATGAGTGCACCCCTTCGATTGTCCTCGACGTCAATTTCTGTCTGCTAAGAATGTCCGACTGCCCCATCACAACCTCGATGTTCAAGGACACGTCAGCAGATCGATCGGTGTGAATGACATAAACTGCAGTCCATTTGCCCCTTTCAAACCTACGATAAGGCCCGAAGCACAACATGCCATCAGATGCCCCCTCGGGAACGCGATATGAAGTACGTTCGCGAAGCCCAATGTTTGTCTGGAGGTGGTTAGCATTGAACATCACGCCTCCAGAGATAGGCTCTGCTGCATTGACTACAGCCGAATGCCTACCTCCGCGACGATCATCTTCGCCGGTTAGCGCGGCACGGCCGGCACGCCATACCTCACCGGGAACCCTATCCTGGGCCAGTATAACGGTACCTCGACCACCGCCATACGCGTCTTCGAAAGCCACCCCCTGCAGAATCTTGGCATCCTCTTTAGACGGACCGGCGAAATAGGAGGCGAGCGTTTTAAGTGCTTTCTCTGGGCCTATATTAATGGTCGATGCTTCGTCCCCGAAAGCCGCTGTCATGCTACGAATGAATCGCAGGGCACCCCGTCGGATATTTTTCACAACATCCACACGAAGGGCGTCACCACGCCCAGCGTTCATGTATACTGGAACCCGCCGCCCTTCCATGACCATGAAGCGCATAAACGACGTCTCTTCCGTTGAGAACATCGTTTCGTAGAGCGGGACATGCCTTGCCCACAACTGTGTTGTGTCGTGTCGGTCCACAAAGTTACCTAGATACCCATAAAACGACAGCGGAGCACGCCGCATCCGATCAAGCGCCGGTCGGAACGTCACAACATAGTAGCCAGCCAGATGCTCAAGACCCGCTAGGTCAAGTAACGACTCCTGCATCGTTCCGGCGTAACCAATGTCGACGACGGAGATGTCGGCCCCGCTAAACCCCACGTCTCGAAGATATTCAAGGTACAACGCTCGCTCTTCAGAGGCATTCTGAAGGATCATCGGCGAAATATCCCGAACCAACGGCTTTGCATCGATGCCAGACGAAGTACCAACGACCGTGTTTAACTCTAGCCCGTGTTTTTCTAGTATATCTTTTGGAATTCGATGGGCCGGAATACCAAATCGTCCCTCAATATAAGCCGCTAGAGTTCCTGTCGTGTATTCAAGCTCGAGTAGACGTTCAAGCGCCTTCCCATCTGTCAAATTAGCTACGTTAACAGCTCTTCTCGAGCATAAGAGATATTCTGATTTTGGTGCATTTGGCACGTTCATGGCAAGGAGGTCATATGCCTCTTTCATGATCTTTCCATCACGGGCCAAGAAGAACAGCTTCTTCGTTCCGTTCTTAACGGACATCTGAATTAGCCAGTTCGTATAATCAAATAATAGAGGACCCAGACCAAAGTATCCGAGCTTACTAGCATCACCATCGAACCACGATGTCGGCACGTGAGCATCAGCGTACTCGTCCTTCGCCATCACAGCTAAGACGCGGCGAAGATCAAGCTCATGACGGACGGAGGTCGAACTCCACACATTCTCGTACAGGGCGGATTTCTCAAACGTGTCCCAAGGCCGCATTACATGTATAGTATTGATACCTTGAGCCGCGGCCATCTTGATATCGCCATGCTCATTGTCACCAACGTGGAGGACACGGTCAGCCGCAATCTGCAAGTCCGAAAGCACATATTCAAAGAGCTTGCCGCTATGCTTCTTCAGGCCAATGTCGCACGATAGGTACAGCTTCTCGTACCCCTCAATACCATTCTGCTCCAACGCAGCGCGCAGCACCTCAGAAGGCAAGTACATGTCAGAGACAAGCACGATGCGCTTACCTTGCGTCTTCAGTTTGTCGAACGCTGCACATACAGGCTCTCGACGCGTCAGACATTGAAGCTCAACCTCAATCTCGTACTGCGCAACCGCGTCGAGGTCATGCGGGTTCACGCCAATGATGCGAGCAAGTTCATCATAAATCTGTTGAAGATGAATCTCACCGCGTCCGGCACTCACTGCCTGCTGGAATGCTCGTCGCTCGGCATCACGTCGATAAGTAGTGAAAAGCTGTGCGGTTAGACCCAAGCTATCAGCATATCGAGCACCGACAACTTCGAACACGTCCACTGGCTTAGCATAGGTTCTGACGAGCAGAGTGTCGAAAATATCGAACGATACAACCGAACAGCCCCGTGCGGCGTCAACTATAGCCTTGGTATAGCTTGCTCGCTGAGTATCAGGTTGCGAGGCTAGCGCGGCTTCAAAGTCCAGATGTTCAAAACAGGTATTGATGTTGCTATCGACAGTCGCATCCAAGCCCAATGCACGCGTAGGGTTAGCGAGGATATCGGAGACCGATATCTGGCTCGCGTTCACAAAAGACAGAATCTCGGCGTCTCGATCGATAGCTTGGTGCAACCGAACCTGGTCAACAAATTTATTGAACGTGTCCGCAGTCGCAAATTCGGAAACGTGGGAGCGACCAAATGCCAGCACCGGTTTCTGCCACAGTGCGCCATGAGCGATGATAGATGATGACAACCCGACGATACCATCGACATGCGGCGCTAAATATTGGCTGCAGTAAGGCACGGCATCTGATTTCGTCAAATAAACGAAGTTCTTATAGGATTCTTTTAAGTATCGAATATGGCCATCATTGAGAACAGATCCCAATCCATTACGACCTTTATATTGGGTCGCAATAACAGCTATATCGGATGGAGTGTTCTCAAGAACATATACTAAGAAGTCGAATTGAGTGGAAAAATTATTCTCCAACGCATCAACCATAAAATAGCCATCGACCTGAAGTGGGACCAGGACGATGTGATCATAAGAGGAACGTATATTTCTTATGTCTTTTGAAAAGGGATTATAGTCGTCATAAAATTCGCCAACGCATTTTCTTAGATTTTCTACTTGAAATAATTCGCCGTTACAATATTCCGAAGGAATGGGCTCCAGAAGTTTATCAGTATATGTAACACTATCTCCAAATGGAGGACGGCTGAATACACCCGGCATTTGGTATTTTACCGCAGCACTAGGAAAAACTTTCTTTAAATATTCTGCAGGAGATTCCCAAATAATAACATGGTCTGGCTCATATCCTTCGGGCAAAGCGGTCTTTATGATCGCAGCTAGCTCAGGTTGTAATGGTTCTTTAAGGCGGCTTGCCGGAATTTGGCCAATATTAATGCAAGCGGCAGTATAACTGTGAGATGAAATCCCAATAGGTCCGGGAATTTCATGCCCGTCCTTTGCAGCCTGCAGAAGAAGATGCTCCGCTGCAAGCACATGAACATCATGTCCCTGCTCTACTAGAGCATGAGCCTGTAATTTGATTACATTACGAAGCGTCGGGTAACGAAAATATGGATCGTTCAGCTCGAGAGATGGCTCAAGAAAAAATAAAATTTTCATTTTCGATACACGCTATAGCGGACCTGTCATGCAAGATGACGGTAGCAGGAAAACGTAAGTTTTAGATATGCGAACCGCAAAGGCAACCTCTACGTTTTCAATATGCATATAACGTGGCTATATGTATTGTAGCTTGGTTCCGGCAAACTTGGACCGCCTCCCCCATATCTATGGCGCTCCTATGCCTAGCTAGTACCGCTAAAAACCACTCCGGCGATCGGCTTGGTCGCACCGACAAAGGGTTAATTATTACCACCGGTTCCTTCACCGCCGATGCTCGTCGTGAAGCCACACGCGATGGTGCGCCGGCGATCGATCTAGTCGACGGAGACGACCTCTGCGAATTGTTGAAGGATCGGGGGCTCGGCGTGACGGTTCGGATGGTCGAAGAAGTTACTATAAACGAAGCCGCGTTCTCCGATTTTTAGTTAAGGCCTAGCGCTCGCCCCCGCCTTTTTATGCTTTGAACTCCCCCGGCGAGCGGCTAGCTCGAACGCAGTGACGTGCCCACCCTACAACCGTGGCGTTGAAGCGATAGAACACGATAATATCGCGTAATGATCCATGACGGCAACTCGCGCAAGCCAAGCCATCTTATATGATGCACCGCAAATCTAAGCTCCTTTAGATTGATATATGCTTCGATAGCCGCTTCAGCACCTGCTCGAACAAGCCTTCGGGATCGGCTTTCATCGCCTTGGCGAGGGCCACAAACTCCAACACATCCACCCGGCGCTGACCGCGTTCGATAATGGAAATGTAGGTCTGATCTTTCCCTACCAGCTTGGCCAGTTCCGTCTGCGTCAAGCCTGAAGCCTTACGCGCTTCGGTGAGCACCTGAACGAGGTGCTTATGATCACCACCAAAGATCGTTTTGGACATCTGGGGACTGCCGAGTGTGAACCGGCCACCCAACTATATGGAAAAATCGTTTAGGCAGTTTTTCCCTATTTCATTATGGAATATCTCCATAATAACGATGCTCAGGACTTGGGGGAGGTCCAGCATCATTCCACTCAAAACATAGCCACGCCCCAAGGGCATAAACACAAGGAAAACTATGAATAACAACACCAAACGCATGGTGCTTGCCGCCATTGCAGCCTTCTACGTCGTGGTTGGTGGCCTATGGGCGTCCAACTTCATTCCGCTAAAGCAGTTCGATGCTCAGATGGCACGTAAAGAAAAGCTCATAGAAAAGATGGGTTTCTCAGCAGCCTATGACTCCGAGGAATACCAGAAAACAGAAGCCTACCTGCTCAACAACGTCCTGAGCTATGAGGGCAAAGTACTGAAGGCACGTCGCTTTGGCTCCATTATCCTGTGGGGCACCATCGCTCTAGCCGTTGGTGGCGGTGTCCTGTTCCTGACCCGTGGTCGCAAGGCAGCCCAAGCAGGTGCCCAATGAGAGCGCTTGTATCTGCCGCCCTCGTGGTTGGTGCCCTAGCACTTAGCGCTTGTGCCTCTGCTCCAGCACGTACACCCGGCACCTATGTCAGCCAAAGCGAGCCTGTCTATCTGATCACCGAAGCTCAAGCCGATCAGATCCTGGTGGACGCAATGAACGTAGAGTTCGGAACCGCGCCAATTGTGCGCGTTGAAGCCCCTAACAAAGGCTATCAGGCCACCATCAAGTTCCTGTTCGATAGCCATCAGATTGTTGCCACCATGGTGCCTTCAAGGGGCCGGGCTGGTGATGGGTCTGTGCAGAGTGGCTACTACTTCAACGTCAGCCACAGCGGGACTATGCCTCTATCGGGTATGTCTCGTTCAAAGCGTTTGAGGGAACGGCTTTCAGAGGCGGCGACGGCCATCACTCCGAGCGTTCCGTCAGCAAGCTAAACGGCTAAAGCCAGTCGAAGTGGACGCACCCCCTTTCCCCCTTTTGCGGCCAGAGTTGCGTGACCCCGCTTCAGCTTAGGTGCCAATCACTACACCAATCCCAACTGACCCCCGTGGCCACCCGCTGCGGGGGTTTTTCTATGCCCGCAAAGGAACTCCCACCATGATCACCCTCACCGACATCTTCGAGGTGTCAGCCGCTCTCGAGGACGGCAGCTTAGACGTCCACCTACGCGCCCTTCTCGGGTTTCGCGCTTGGCACATGGTTGTCGAGCATGAAGCTGAACTCGGCACAGACGCCCTTATCCATGTCATCCAGGCTGGCGATAAGGCCGACACCATCAACACCACCCTTGGCTTTGCCATCACAGGTGACGATGCAGAGCCGCCCTCCTTCGTGTCCATTGAAGATCACGGCGGTCAGTGGTTCGAACTAGCCTACGCTCGAGACGATGCTCCACACCAACGGATCTTCATTGAGGTCCATCCAGACACCGATCAAGACTTACTGACGATGTGTTTCGCCAACATGTGAGGCTCACCGACGCCCATCCAACCCCACGCCCTCACGGTTCGCCGTCGAGGGATTTTTTATGCCTGAAAGGTCACCAATGCCTTCTCCAACAATCCGCCTACCTCATGACGAGTAAGCTAATCACACTGGTTATCGTCTTGCTGTTGCTGGCACTGACCAAGAGCCTACTGATCATCTTGGCTCTAGGAGCCTTGGGGCTGTTGCTTGGATGTCTGGTGCTAAGACCAAGAGCCACGCTTACTGCCTTGGCCATGATACCCGTCATGAGCTTAGCGAGCGCCAGACCCGGCCTGTGCATCGTCATGATCGCAGCCATCATCATCGTGATGATCGTAGTCAGGCCGAAGCCTCAAACCCGTGAGGTCAAACGCCTGCTTATCAAAGACACATAAACAAGGAGCTACCGACGCGAACTTCTAGTGGCACGTAAACTCGGTGCCAAATCGAGACAAGATTTATGTGCCACTAGAAGGAAATAATTCTACACAAAGGAAATTATAAGATAGTTTCATCTGCCAAATAAAAAGAATGAAACTTAAAACGACGATTTAGCATCGTTTTTAGAAATAATCACCTTGACCTGTCCCAGATCAATCGGCTAACCAATCGATATCGGCCCACGGGCTGACTGTAAGGAATGTCGCTAGACATTCCCTCCCCGGCTTTTCGTCCGAAAGTCTTTACGTGGGAGCGCAAATGCGGAGGGCAAACCCATACACCCACCTTAAAAGGAGCTCGTCATGAGCGACCTAAAGCCGCCGCCTTCCTCAAGGCCAACTCAAACACCCGACGCAAAAGAGGCAAAAGGGGGAGCCACGCCCCCAGCTCCACCACTTCCGCCCCTTTTGTCGACACCGGTCCAGCCCGCCCCATCCGACAGGCCCATCATCCTGATGCCACCCGGCGAGGATCACGTCGCCATCGCAGAAGCAGAACGCATTCTAGCGGACATAGGGGAGTACTTTCACATGGGCGGGCAACTTGTCCGGCTGGCCCAAAAGGCTGGGGCAACGAAAATCGAGGTCCTCAACGAGCACACGCTGTACGTCATTTTGTCAGCCATGATCGATTGGCGCCAAGTCAGTGCATCCGTGTGATCATGGGCAAGATCAACGTACCCGCCCGCATCATCAAAAACCTACTCTACAATCAGGACAGGAAGCATCTACGCGAGCTCAAAGGCATAGCATCACATCCGAATTTTGATCACGACGAGAAGCTCATCGATCAGCCCGGATACAATCCAGACACCCAACTCTACGGGGCCTTTAATCCTTCAGACTTTAATCTGGGCGAGCCAACTCTAGAGGCGGCACAGCAGGCCATGGGTTTGATGGAGAGTTTGCTTTCAGACTATCCCTTTGAAACCGAAGCCGATCGATCCGCAGCATTGTCAGGCTTCCTTACCGCTGTAGTCCGACCATGCTTGGAGCAGGCACCGGCATACAACATCACCGCTTCTGTCTTTGGCAGTGGCAAGAGCCATCTCGCCAGTCAGATCAGTACGTTTGCATCACCGCATGATCCATATGTGGCGACGTATCCATACAAGTCAGAGGAAGCGAGCAAACTAGTTATAGCCGTCTGTCTCGAACAACCATCCGTGGTCCTATTCGATGACATGCAGCACGACTGGAAATCACACGGCCCCATAAACCGGCTGCTCACCAGCCCAACTGTTACAGAACGCATTTTAGGGAGTAATCGCACTGCAACTGCGCCGACAAGAATCCTAATCCTCGGCACAGGCAACAACATTGAACCCGAACGCGACATGAGGCGTCGTGTCGTCACTATACGCCTCTCGCCCAAAGAGCAGGCCGCTGCCTTACGCAACTTCGATTTTGATCCGCTGGAGCACTTGCAAAAGTTTCGAGAGGCATATGTGGGCTTCGCCCTCACAATCATTCGGGCCTATCTGACTGTTGGAAAACTCGATCAGACACCCGTACCGATTGGCTCATACAAGCAGTGGTCGAGGTTCTGCCGCGAACCGCTGATTTGGTTGGGGCTTCCAGACCCGGCCACAAGCCTGATCGATCAAGTAAGCCATGATGTGGACGCAGAAGCCCTCAAGGACCTTATTGATGAGCTTTGGAAGCGTTATGGCAAACGATCTGTAACTGTTCGGACCATCGTCAATGATGCCGAACTGGACGACGATCTGAAGTCCGCTCTGATGGCTCTGCCGATCATGGATGGACGCTATATCAACGCTAATAAGCTGGGTTGGTATTTGCGTAAAAACCGTGGCCGCATCGTGGAAGGGTTTTACATAGATACCGGCGACAGCACTGAACGTCGTTCATGGCGCGTGGTCCCGCCGGGCTGACGACGGGCTCAAAAAAAAGGGGGGAAAGGGGGACGCCTCTTTCACCCCTTTCGAACCCGGCCCTGAGCCGCCCAACCCGGCCCACGTCCCTGCCCCGCTGAGCGCTCAGTGAGGCACTGGATGGGGACACCATCGCCGCCCTCAAGCCCCCGCCCAGGCGGGCCACTCTGGGGCAACCGCAACCTTCAACACCCCACTGCTGGCCTCCCGCTGCGCCTCTCCGGCACCGCGCGATGGCGCACGTCTGAACCTCTCCCTCGAAAGGAAAACACTATGCCTAAAGCTACCCTGGACTATGCATTTGTAAGCCAAGCTCGATGCCTGCCTGGTCAAAACAAGACCGTCTACTATGACACCACGATCTCTGGGTTCACGCTAGAATGCCGCGCATCAGGTGGGCGTACCTATTACTTGCGCTACCGCGATCCTTCCGATCGACTGAAGCAGATCAAGATTGGCGGCTTCAATGACGTCACCATCGCCCAAGCCCGTAAGAAAGCCCAACAGCTACGGGCAGAAGTCGTCATGGGCGGCGATCCTCTAGCCACTAAGAAGGAGGTGAAAGCCATCCCTCTGTGTGGTGTCTTGCTGGATATGTATCTGGAGGACTCCAAGGCCCGCCTGAAGTCCCATGACACCAATGAGATGTACGTTCGGATCCATATCCGACCCAAGTGGGGCAAGGTTCCGGTTAACGAGATCGAGACCCGCGCTGTCGCCGCTTGGCTTCAGGAACTGGGCAAGACCCTTGCACCGGCCACCGTTGAGAAAATCCGCGTCATCATGGGGCGGGCCTATCAGCTCGGTCAGAACTGGGGTGTACCGGGCACTGATCGCAACCCGACACGTGGCATTGCTCGTAAGCCTCTGAACAATGCCCGCGATCGCTTCCTGACTGCCGATGAGGCCGAACGGTTACGGGAAGCCTGCATCGTCTCCAACAACCCGCAACTTCAGCACATCGTTGGACTGCTCCTCCTGACAGGTGCCCGCAAGCGCGAGCTCCTGGACGCCAAGTGGGAGAATATCGATCTGGCGCGTCGATCGTGGTTCATCCCGACGACCAAGACTGGCAAGCCTCGCCACGTGCCTCTATCGCAAGCGGCCATCGACATCATCGAAAGCCTGCCTCGCTTCAAGGACTGCCCGTGGTTGGTGCCGAACCCTGACACGCTTAAACCCTTCGTCTCGATCAAGAACGCTTGGGCCTATGCCATCAAGACGGCCAACCTTCCGGGCCTTCGCATCCATGACCTTCGCCACTCAGCGGCGTCCTTCATGGTCAACAGTGGGGTCGATCTGTTCGCGGTCGGCAAGGTGCTGGGACACGCCAGCTATCAGTCCACCCAGCGCTACAGCCACCTCGCCAATGACACGCTTCTGAAGGCTGTCGAGGCCGGTGCGGCGAAGCACAAGGCTTGGTGATCACCTCTGCCCTCTGGGTTGGCTTCGGCTGGTTCGGAGGGCAGGGCCAAGTGCATTTAAGGATGCAAACTCACATCACTAGCAATCGTAACCGGTCACAGCAGCAGGACCGTCCCTAGCCTCGCGAGACTGACTTCTTCATCATCACCCACCGATAGAGATGGTATGCAAAGAAAACAGCAATTAGGATTTTTGCCCAATTAGCGAACAAATCCAACACACTGTCTCCGTAGAAAAACCACTCGTCGCCTAAAACGGTCTGTATCTGACGCATTTCAAAGAAGTTTTTCCATTGGAAAGGGATAAATAGGCGTTGCACTACCCCTCCCGTGTAAACCCATAGAAAACCTACAAAATACAAAGCCGTAAACGCCAACAGCAGGCGCTTGAGTTGAATTGGTGTATTTTCAAGCAGATCATTCCAGACACGCTTTATATTCATACCCACCCCCATCAAAAATCTATGACTTCAACATCAGTTAGGAGCTATTAAAAACTGACTAAAAATATCTCTGTGATACCGGGCATAAGGCTGTCGAGGCATATAAGGTGAAGCACAAGGTTTGGTGATCACCTCCACCCTCCGGGCTGGTTGCGGCTGGCTCAGTTCAAGGCGCATATAATCAAGCGCCACAACCCCGAGCTTGATGCTCACGCCAAGGCATCGCGCATCCGAGCCAAAGCCAATGCGCCGATTAAGGCGCTATGTCCGCAAGGGATGCGTCCAGTAATGACGCACATTGGCGCTATATAGCCTACCTCAACGTTGGGGCGCTGGTGTTCGCCACCAAGTCTTCACTGGGCCATACATCCCCTCAATCATTCGCCGTGTTTGGAAAGGATCGTTGGCCGGCACGGTAACCACTATGGGTGAGCCACCCGCTGCAGGCGTAATCTTGGCTTCATAGGTTTGTTGAGACATCGCGATACCTTATGTAAATGCACGTAACAGCATTATATTAGATAGCTTTGCAATAAAATTAAGGATGGCTCTTTTGTCAGATTCAGACCACCAGGTCCCCGCTCTCTTTGCCACCATCCATCACAGGTCTGATGCCCGACCAGATGGGTACACAGCAGAACAAATATCTTTGTTAAACGTGTTGGCCAATCAGCATATTCCCGATTTGTACGAGACACTTCTCGCCGAACATGAAGCTCGCTTCCCCCCTATTTGAAGCAAATAATATAGATAATCCAAAACCAACAGAGCGAAATAATAGGTTATGCAGACAGATATTCTAGATTTTGCAACAGACGATAGTTTTCGCCTGAAAAATTGGCAAAAACACTTAACGGATGAGCGTCACAATTCCCCTTACCCTCATGCAAACGAGTACGTGGAATTAGATGGTCAACGGTTTACACGCGCTATGGTGTTCGCGCATTTCCAAGAAAATGATGCTAAAGGAGTCATTTCAACTATTAAGTGGGGATATCCTAAGGGAAGCCTGACCATGGGAAAATGGCAAGCTTTCTCAGATGCATTTCGTACTAAAAATATTGTCGAAGCTTTAAATATACTACGCAAAAATCCTAGATCAGCACCTGAGACGGTAAGATTGCTTAATGGTTGCGTAAAAGGGATCGGAACCGCAACAACAACAAAAATTGCTTATTTTGCAGGTTTGTCATCTACCGAAGGAAGATGTTTAATATACGACTCAATGGTGCGTCGAACAATTGCAAGAGGTGCCGGAGATGAATTTTCCGATCTTTCCATTATATTGAACAAGTCGCTTCGAGATCTTAGTCCGCAACAACAAGAACATACATATGGGATATATCTAAAAGCTATCCACGTGGCTTCTCGAAATCGTGGCGTTTCTCCCGAAACTATCGAACTCGAGATGTTCAAAAAAGGCCGCGAACTACCGCCTCGCTAGAAAAATAGAGCGACAGCCTATTGCCTCTATCGTGCGGGTATAGCGCGGGTCGAAATTTGGGCCGCTTCCTAGCTAACGATCGTAACTTAGGAAGCGCCTAAATTACCCCTATAGGCCAGTGTGGGTCGTCGATGGGTAGGGTCAAAAACCTCGCCCCAAACACTCATCAATGCATTGTAATATATAGATTTTATGTGCCGCTTCCCCATATTTCGTAATGCGGGGGTCACGTGTTCGAGTCACGTAAGCGGCACCACTACTTTCAGGCAGTAAATGACTTTGTTTAAAGCTGTTGTGTGCCTTGGAAGCTTGTATCTCGTACTGAGCACTAAAAATGCTCATGACTTGGCAAGCGACGAAGGGTGCATTCGCTGAAAATAGGTTTAAACGAACGCTCTTTACGTCTGTAACGACGTGTCAGTTACCGCGATATGTACTGTATCCATAGGGGCTGACTACAACAGGCACGTGGTGATGGGCCATAGGGTCAGTCACTCGAAATACAACGTCGATTTCAGGAAAGAAGGGCTCGTTGCCCGCAGCTGGATACTGCGACATGTCAAAGGTCAGTTTATAAACAGCGGCTTGGGCATGAACATCGTCACCAAAAGAGCGCACACGGCCATTTTCATCCGTTTTGGCCTGCGCCAGCTGTTTCCACGAACCATCTGCCTGTTTGATCTCTAGCGTAACGGGAATGTCTTTTCCGCCCACGCCGCGCGCCAAATCTAGAACATGGGTGGAGATGCCCTCTGCCAAAGCGCTCGTTGCAAACAAAGACAGGGCCGCTGAAATCGCAAAAACGGAAGAAAGGCGCATCTGAATCTCCCTGAGCCATACGGCGATACCAAAGCCAAAAACACAGCTTTGTTCATACGATCCGGCATCAAGAACAGATCATTTGCTCGATAGCTCTTTCAAAAATTTTGTTTTTCAAAGCCAGAACCGCTTCTTCTATGCCCTGAGCCGAAGGCCGTAAGCCTGTCCAAGCGAGTGGAAAATGTGTGCCGACTGCCTGCTCTCTGCGTCGCATGTGGCGAGTTTAGAGAGCAGGCATTTTTATCGAATTTGCGGCCTATATTGAGGGATGGAAACGCACAGTTATGTAGGCACCACGGCCTGCTCCAGGCAGTTTCTCCCCTAAAGCTACATCCGGCTGGACCGTCCGGTTACGGCCAGACAGGTGGTCGCGGTACGCCTTGTCGAATATGTTCTCGACCCCGGCCTCCAGCCTTACGCCCGGACGAAGCTGCCAATCTCCGGACAGGTTGAATAGGGCATAGCCTGCGGAAGATTGCTCACCGTTGACGTGTGAAACCCTGTCCTGACTTGCGACGGCGACGACCTCCCCACCCACAGACCATGCCCGCTCTTGCCAAGTGGCCTTCAGACGCACATTGGGCGGGGCCATGCGATAGAGATTGTCATCGCGATCGCGTCGTTTGCCCCGAACATAGGCTGCAACGCCATCAAGGCGCAAACGCTGGGTAAGGGCCGCGCCAAAGTCGAGATCGACCCCCCAAAGCTCCGCATCCACATTGGCGAATCGTAATGGCGTCGTATCATCACTCATAGCCGATACGCGCTCGACGGGGGTGTCGATCACGCCGGGGGTGTCATCATATGGCACGCCCTGAATATAGCCGTCGATCCGGCGATAATAGATCGTCGGCCGCGCATAGGCTCGCGAACTCGACCAGTCCAGACCCCCTTCGATAATCCATGCGGTTTCGGGTTTCAGCTTCAGATCACCAACATAGTTGTTGCCGTCCGCCAGCCCTCCACTGGCTTCCGTGGGCATCCATGCAAAACGCTCTACCGCATTCGGAACGCGCGTCTTTCGGGCCAAGGTCAATCGTGGCGTGAAATTCCCCATATCCAGCCAAAAGCGCGAAACAACATCTACGGTTTGCCCGCTCCACTGTCTCTGTTCCGCATTGAAAAGGCTGGCCAATCCACGAGGTCCGACGGGTACGGCATCGCCCGGCAAGACCACCCCCGCAGATATCTCATGATGATCCAATCGAAGGCCCATTTCCGACTGGATACGACTTAAGGCACCACGCCATTCGACATGGCCTCCATAACGGGACATGTCCACATCAGGTAGAGAGGCAAAGAAGAAACCAGCCACGTCGGGATTGGTAATCAGGACGTTTTTGTCGGCCTGCTCGAAATCAAAACCCGCCGCGATATATTGTTCGCTGCGGCCTCGTACGACGCGTAGATCTGCGGTTCGCGTTTTCGCAGATGCTAAAGACAGCCGCTTCATGGATGTCATTGTCGGGCCTTGCCGCAGCCCGTAATTGTTCATGCCATGATCAATATCATTGAAGCCCAATGTGGCCTCTAGGCGATACAAGCCCTGCTCGGGACTTTGGTAGGTCAACTTGCCGAAATCAGCGTCGAACCAGACGATATCCATAGCAAACGGCAGATTGCCGCTAGGTCCCGTTTCCTGCCGACGCAGATCAAGACCTAATTCGCCCAGTCGTCCCTTGAGGCCTCCCGACAGGCCATAAAGCGTTCTGTCATAGCGCGTGCCTTTAAGCTTGCCGCCGGCAAGGCGGGTGTCGCCGCCTTCTTCTCGAGAGGCCAACAGGTTTATTCGAGAGTACTGGTTCGATAGGCCTACGACCCCGCCCATGCCGTAACTGTCGTCCACCGCACGATAGCTCAGCCCCAGGTCGTAATAGGGCTGCAGCACCTCCCCCTGGGCAAAATCGGCCTGTTTAAGGCGCGCATTGACACCGCCCGCCAAGCCCGGACCATTTCTGACCGGACTGACACCACGATCCACACCAAGGCTGTTGATCAGCAGCATGGGCGCATAGTGCAGCGGAGGGTCCATAGAGTTCGGCCCGCCCGTGTGGAAGCGTTGACCATTGATCCGCACCAGCACCCGGTCTCCATAAAGGCCACGGTACTGAACCTGTCCCGACAAGCCGCCATTATTGACCAAGGCTCCCCCCGGGATGCGTGCGACCAGCCCCGCAGCATCGGGCATCGAAGCGATAGTGCCTGTAGGGACCACTGTGTGGGTTTCAGTCGTGCGCGACCCTGTCACCACGATCTCGTCTACCCACGAAACGTCCTGCGCAGTCGGCGCAACCATGTCCCCGGCACCAAGGATGCCGAGTTCCATCAGGGCCAAAGCCCCCAATCCTATTGTCATTGTACAATCGCAAATGCCCCTCCCGCTCGCGAGAGAGTTGTTCCAACCTGACCGGCCCATTGCCGGTCGCCAAAAGCATTCCGGGACAGCCACAAGGGTCTGTCCCTGAGAATTTTCAGGCTAGAACGGGAGGAGCTCTTGCAGGCGGAGGAACGCTCTGAGCACTTGTGTACTGGGGCGCGGGCCTCTCTGGATCATCGCCAGCAACATCATGGGCGGGACGCAGAAGCTTGACGGGGAATAATGGCGACGCGAGGGGACTATCGTCCAGAGAACGCCCCATAAGGCATGGGCCATCGCCGGACGCCGCATCATGTTCATCAATCGGCTGACCATCTGCGCCGATTATAAGTGTACGGACAGGGCCCTGACTGTCACAGATGACAACCTTGAACCCATCCTGATCGATATCAGCCATATAGCCGAGCGGGATGGTCGACCAGAAGGTAACAGCGAACAGCAGTGCAAACAGCACAGCTACAAAGCTTCGCGTGTTACGGTACCGTTTCATCGACCGCCGTCATCCTGCATTCCGACACGGCGAGCAAGCCGACAAATGCCGAACCGGACAAAATGGCCTAGCTGTTACCGGCGTGCAGTGGGTACCCTGACATCAGGGTTCATCGACATACAATAAATTCAATAGATTACATTTCAGGATCACGATCAGGTCTGCCTCCGCTCAATTCTGGCTGATAGAGACCTGTAGCTATTCCTGTAATAAAGCCTTCCGGTCGTATACGCGGGCCAAAACGTTTGCAGGGGTCGTTCGAAGCACTTTCACGGCCGTCACGATCTTCGGAAGAGAAAGCTTCCGCAACCATATCCCCCAAGGGTTCTGCAAGCTGGTGGGCGTCACCGATCCTTGACAGTGAGGGCTTGTCCGTCCCGACCACCATAGCATCACGACGCCAAACTATGGCCGCAGCCTGTGCACCGTCTGGCATTAACAATTCTGCTTCGGCTCCAAGACCACCGAGACCTATTGGTGTCCTGACTTTGATCGGACCGGGGATAAAGAAGTTTGCCGTTGCCGCGACAACAGACCCTGCCTGATCCGTGGATTGCATGCGGGTCACGCCTATCCGAACAAGGGCAGAATGATCATCACGCTGCTCAGCAATTTCAAAGCGCTCGCTCAATTCGTAACAGAGCTGACGGTCCACTTCTGAGAGAACCATACGACGCTCTTCTTCTGAGAGCGTATGGTCAACCTCACCAAATATCTCTGCGGGAGCCACCCAGACCCGCACGATAGAAGCAACCAACGCCTCGTCCCGCCGCTGTAGAACAGAGGCTCTCACTACGTCGGTGCGTTCTTCCAGTCCCTCATAGCTCGAGAGGAAACCAGAGCCGGGTTTGACGTCTGCAGTCGCGCAAGCTGCCAGCGTAGCCACACACCCCAGCGCCGCTACAAGTTTGATGGTCTTGCAAATCATCCCGTCTCTCCCGCTTTGCATAATTTACGCAGGCAGCGGGAAAATGGATCATCGTAAGCCTCGAAAGCGCCCGACTATTCTTTAGGAGAAGGCTGGCTATCTGGCACTTAATCCGATCTGGATGACGTCTGTTCGGGCGGCCCGAAAACCTGCCTCGCAATAGGCGAGATAAAACAACCACAAGCGCCTGAAACGTTGATCGAATTTCGGGTTGCTGGCTTCGATCATGCGCCATGAGCTTTCAAAGCGCTTGCTCCACTCTGAAAGCGTGTCGGCATAATCACGTCCAAAACGCAGGACCTCGTCCCGATGAAACCCTGACTGTTGAATAACCCTCTCCAAGACATGCTCGGAGGGTAAGGTGCCGCCAGGGAAAACATATTTCTGGATAAAATCTGTACGTGCCTGATAGTCTTTGAACAGATCGTCTTGAATGGTGATGATCTGCAATCCGGCACGTCCCTCGGGCTTTAGAACCTGATGTATTTTCTGGAAATAGACCGGCCAGTACTCCCGCCCCACCGCCTCGAACATCTCGATAGAGGCCACGCGATCAAAGCGCCCATCGACATCGCGATAGTCGATCAACTGAATGTCGGCACGCTCTGATAATCCGGCTTCAAAAATACGGCGGCGCGCAAAATCATACTGCTCTTGCGAGATGGTGATGCCTGTAACCTTTGCGCCCACTTCGCGTGCGGCATATTCAGCAAAACCTCCCCAACCGCAGCCGATTTCCAGCACTGTCTGACCGGCATTCAGATCCATCACCCGAGCCAGAGAAGCGTATTTTTCTTTCTGTGCGTCCTGAAGCGACAGCCCCTCGCGGCTATAGCGGGCCGATGAATAGGTCATCGAGCTATCCAGCCAGGCGCTGTAGAATTCATTGCCCAGATCATAATGGGCATGGATGTTGCGACGCGATCCACTGCGGCTATTGCGATTGAAACGGTGGCCCAGCCAGTTGAAGGCCTTCATCAAGACATTGCCGTCGAAAAGGCGCCGGATGTGGTCATAATTATTGACCAAAGTCTCCAGCAAAACCGGCAGGTTAGGGCTGTCCCACTCCCCTTCCATGTAACCCTCTGCAAAGCCGATATCCCCGCTTTTGAGCACGCGACGGGCAAAACGTGCGTCGCGAATGCGCAGGACAGCCGCATGGCCCTCTACACGACCCTCTAGCTGGTGGACCGTACCATCAGGCAGGCAAATGGTGAGGTGGCCCCACGTCCAGTTCGAGGACAACAGGCGCAACAACAGATTGAGAACGGGCGAAGAAGCTCCCCGCTTTTGTTCATCGTAGTAGGTCGTGGTCATGGCCTCACAATCCCCTCGCGCATAAACACATCATTCTGCTCTCCATCCCTTGAACGCGAAGAGACGACTTTCAGTGCCTCTAATGCTCTTGCGCGTGCTTGGCTGTGATCGACGATCGGTCGCGGATAAGTATATCCCAGTTTTACGCCGTTCTCTGAAAGAACGGTGCCGGGAGCCGTCCAGGGCGCATGCAGCCAACGATCCGGCAGGGTTCTTAATTCCGGAATCCAGCGCCGGACATAATCTCCGGCGGGATCGAATTTTTCTCCCTGTGTGACAGGGTTGAAGATACGGAAATAGGGTGCCGCGTCGGCACCAGACCCTGCGACCCACTGCCAGTTCTGGACATTGCTGGCCAAGTCCGCATCCACCAGCGTGTCCCAGAACCAGGCCTCGCCCTCGCGCCAGTCAATCAACAGATGCTTGACCAGAAAAGAGGCAACCACCATCCGCACACGGTTGTGCATCCAACCGGTTGCCCACAACTCCCGCATCCCCGCATCGACGAGAGGATAGCCGGTCATCCCGCTTTTCCACGCCATCAGCCCGTCGGGATCATGTCGCCAAGGCATGGCGTCGAACTCGGGCCGGAAGGCCCGCTCGGACATAAAGGGAAACTGGTGAAGCAGGTGAGCCGAGAACTCGCGCCAAACAATCTCGGCAATGAACTTGTCGGCCTGTGCGGGGGCGGCATGCCCTTGAGACGCAGAGGCGCGAACGGCCCGCACAAGGCTGCGCGGACTGATCTCGCCAAAATGCAGGTGCGGCGACAGGCGCGAAGTGCTGCGACGGCCAGGAATGTCACGCCCAACAGCGTAATCCCCCAGCGCATTTTTTAGAAATACGGACAAAACTGCCGTGGCTCCTGCCTCTCCCGGCGTCCAGTCAAAGCCTTGGGACCAATCGGGTGACGAGGGATGCAGCGCCCATGCGTCGATGTCGTCGGTGTCTGGCTCCGCCGGTACAATCAACATCTCGGGGGCAGGCGTCGCAGAGCGCTCCGCCAAGTCCTGAAGCAGCGCCTTCATGAAAGGGGTGAAAACCCGATACGGCTTTCCTGCGCCGCTTAGAACTGTGCCCGGTTTGGCCAGCAGACTTGCATTAAACCCATGACATTCGACGCCAACAGCTTTCAAAGTATGGGCAATGTCTGCGTCGCGGGCGAAGGCTTCCGGTTCGAACCGGCGGTTCATAAAGACATGAGCACTTCGCGTCTGCTCGATTAAGCGCAGAAGTTCAGCTTCACTGTTTCCGCGTCTCAGTATGAGCCGGCCTCCGCGTTGGCGGAGGTCTGCGTCAAGCGCACGCAAGGACTTGTCCAGCCACCACAGCGAAGCGGCACCATGCGGGCGTCCGTCGCCATGATCGTCCAGCACATAGACCGGCAACACCGGCCTTCCTGTCGCCACGGCCGCTGTTAGGGCCGGATTTTCTGCAAGTCTGAGATCGCGGCGGAACCAGACAATAACGGGACGCACGGGATCACCGACCAAGACGGCTCTCCCGTGGTTGGGTTTGAAGGGTGACCTGCTCAGCCGCCGGCAAGGGCTGACAGGTCAGCGGTACCCGCTTGAGCCAAAGCTTCAGAGCCTCCCAGTGAATGGCCATGACGACCTTCATCGTCATCAGCGGAAAACCGGCTATTGCACGCAGAAGAGAACTGTCTGTGAGAGGACGTTTATGAGCTGTAATGGCGGCATGGATCAGCTTTCCCTGGACATCATGACCATCGATCATGACGTCGAGAATGTCCGACGGCACATGACCTCGGAATTTGTAGTCCATCTCCATGTCCATGAAAGGTGAGACATAGAGCGCCTTGGCTGCGGACTGAACAAACCGCCGTTGCTCACTGTCTGCTTGGCTCACCGGAATGACGTAACTATGCCGGATCTTGAAGGTACTGGTGACCTCATAGACCAGCGCCAAAAGTCGCCCATCTGTATGGTGGCAATAATAGATACTGATCGGATTGAAGACATATCCCAATAGACGCGGCATGGTCAGCAACCGAACCGCGCCCTGCCCCAGATCGATGCCTGCACGTTCCAGATAATGCGTGATCTGTTGGCGCAGGGGCGTATCCGATCCATCGCCATGATCGCGCGGATGAAACGAGACAAGGTTAAACCTGCCAACCGAGAAAAATCTCAAGTGCTTGGCCAGCCGGTCCACCTCTTCCAGATCAAGAAAAAGCCAGAACACCCGATAGGACAGATAATGTGCCTTGGGACGGAAACGCCTGTGTATCACCTTGCCGAAATAGAGTGCCGAAGCGGTGCTCACACTGTCTGCTCCAGGGCTTGATCCTTCGGCGAGGAAACGTGGATACGGCCACTTTCGTTCTCTACAGACCATGGACGGAGCACGCCGCCCAACTGCTCGGCGACCGCCAGACCGGACTGTAGTCCATCCTCGTGAAAGCCTGCACCAAAGTGGGCCCCACAAAACCAAACCCCGCCCTGTCCCTGAAGGCTCCAGAGCTTTTTCTGGGCTGCAATAGCGGCAGCATCAAAGATCGGATGCTCATAGATTTCGCTGTAAAGCAGCGTCCCCGGTCTGGGCGCATGTGCAGGGTTGAGGGTTACAAACACATCCTGACCCTGCAGGCCCTGCAATTTGTTCATCCAGTAGGAGACACACAGCCCGCCTTGGGTGCCAATATAGTTCCAACTGGCCCACGCCTTACGGCGACGCGGCATCAGGTTCGTATCGGTATGAAGAACCGTCAGATTATGGCTGTATTTGAAGGCTCCCAACAGCTGACGCTCGGCCGTAGATGGCGCCTCCAGCATTTGAAGGGCCTGATTGGCATGGGTGCCTATGACCACATGGTCATAGGTTTCGACCCCGCCTTCACTGTCGTGAACCTCCACGCCAGTGTCGGTGCGCGTGACACGGCTGACGCCACGGTTGAGCAGAATACGCGATACACTACGCGCAAGTCGTTCCACATAGACGCGGCTGCCCCCCTCAACCGTTCTCCACATAGGCCGGTCAGACAGTTTCAAAAGCCCGTGGTTGATACAGAAACGGATGAAGGCTTCCGCCGGATAATCCATCAGGGTTTCGGTCGGAGACGACCAGATCGCTGCCGCCATGGGCAAAAGATGATCGTCGCGAAAGCTCGCACTATAATCTTCTCTCAGCAGATACTCGCCAAGGGAAATGTCGGTCCCCACCAAGGCCCCAAGGTCGCTCGGGGCCTTGCGATAGAAACGAACAATCTCGAGCAACATCGACCAAAATTTCGGCTGCAAGATATTGCGTTTCTGAGCGAAAAGGCCCGGTGCCGCATATTCGAAACGCCCGCCGTCACGCGACACGGCAAAGGACATATCCGTCTCGCAGCTGGGAACATCCAGATGATCGAACAGGGCGATCAGATTGGGATAGGTCGCATCGTTATAGCAGATAAAGCCGGTATCGACCGCAACCTTGCCCGTCGCCAATGATGCCGTGATCGTGTTGGAGTGTCCGCCTAGTCGATCGGCCTTTTCATAAAGGGTCACCGAATGGCGCTGCGACAACAGCCAGGCCGCCGAAAGGGCTGAAATACCCGAGCCCACAACAGCAATATTCAACATCTTGTCGGATTGACGATTGGACAAAGGCGGCATGACAACTCCAGAGCACCGCCGTCACAGGCAGTTCGTTTTTGTCATACGCGTCAGCCCTCCTGGTGGATGCGAAGTGATCCAAACATTTTAAGTGTGCGTATCAGGGTCTATGCATACAGATGTCGCGCAAATCCCTGTTTCTGCAAAGGCTACTCGCTGTATGTCCGCAGACGACCCGCTCTGTGACACGCCCCGTCACGAACAGCTTATTGTAGCGGTCGCCCTGCACAGGGATCGCGAGGCCTTCGCACGTTTGTTTGACCACTTCGCTCCGCGGCTGAAAGCCTGGCTGATGCGATCCGGTGCCAGTGAAATTGATGCCGAAGATTTCGCTCAGGAGACAATGATGACCGTCTGGCGCAAGGCAGACCTGTTTGATCCGCTCAAGGCCAAGGCTGCCACGTGGATTTTCACGATTGCGCGCAACAAGCGTCTGGACAAGTTCCGTCGGGACTCTCGCCCCCTGCCCGTTCCGGAAATCACTTTCGATATGGAAGAGGTGCCGCGTCCGGATGATCTGCTGGCCAGTTCACAAGATGCACACAGGGTTCGTATGGCGCTGGACAAACTGAATCCCCATCAGGTCGAACTGTTGCAAATGGCCTTTTTCTTTGGCCGCCCACATTCAGAAATCGCAAGCCAGCTCGACCTGCCCCTCGGAACAGTAAAATCCAGAATACGCAATGCCATGGCCAAACTTCGACAGATGCTTGAACCAGAGAGGGACGTTTTATAATGGCCCCGACCCGTATGATTTCCGAAGAATTACTGACTTCCTATGCCAACGGCACAATCAGCGCACCGGAAGCCCTTGTTGTCTCTACGCATCTAGCGCTGCGCCCGGCCCATGACGTTTGGGTACGCCAATTACAGGCCATCGGCGGCGAACTACTGGACACTGCCGCGCCTGCGGCGATGTCGGATCAGGCCCTGACGCGCACCTTGTCCATGTTGGATGCCTGCGCCAGCGAGGTCGAACAGCAACCTCCACTCAACGAGATGAGCGAGCTACCCGAACCTTTACGCCGTTACGCTCTGGGTCCATGGCGCTGGGTCGGCCCCGGTATCCGCGTGCGTGACGTCCATGCCCCGCGTGATGGCGATACGCGTGTCATTCTTCTCAAAATCAACCCTGGCTGCGAGACGCCCAAACACACTCACGGGGGGGTGGAGCTGACCTGCGTCCTTTCTGGGGCCTATGCGACCGAGACAGAGCGTTTCGATGTCGGCGATCTAGAAGAAGCCGACGGCGACGTCCTGCACCAGCCACGTGTGATCTCCGACGAACCTTGCCTGTGTGTTGTCGCCCTAGACGGTCAGATCAAAATCGACGGCTGGGTCGGGCGGCTGATCCAGCCCTTTGTGCGCCTGTGATAAGCCTTATTGTCATCTGGGGCGGTGCTGTTGTCTTTCTCGCTTTGGTGATGGGCACGGCCTGGATCGTCCAGATGCGCACAGGCCAAGGCGGCTGGGCCGATGTGTTCTGGTCCTATGGACTGGGTGTAGCCGGTGTCGGCATCAGTCTTTTTCCTGTCGGGCCTGACGGCTGGTCTGCACGACAGCTGGTTGTCGCTCTTTTGATCGGCATATGGGGCATCCGTCTGGGCACCCATATCGCCAGACGCGCGGCTGGTGAGCAGGAAGATGCCCGCTATGCCCGATTGCGCGACGAATGGGGAAATGCGTACCGCGCCAAGATGTTCGGCTTTATGATGCTCCAGGCTGGTGCTGCCAGTATTCTGGCACTCGCAGTCCTGTTGGCAGCCCACAATCCGTCCTCAGGACTCGGCCTGCTGGACTATCTGGCTATTGCTATTTTCCTCGTCGCGTTTGCGGGGGAGACCATAGCAGACCAGCAACTGAAGGCTTTCAAAGCTGCAACGACAAAGCGTCACCAGATTTGCGATGTTGGTCTATGGGGTTGGTCGCGCCATCCAAACTATTTCTTCGAATGGCTGACCTGGTGCGCCTGGCCACTATTTGCCATTAATCTATCGGGACACTGGCCGTGGGGATGGCTGGCCTTCATTGCACCACTTTACATGTACTGGATCTTGAACCACGTCTCGGGCGTGCCGCTGGTCGAAGCCCATATGCAGCGCACGCGGCCGGAAGCCTTTGCGAACTATGCTCGCCGCACCAGCCGCTTCTTTCTGCGCCCCCCGGCCCGCTGAGTATTACTTCAGAAGTTTCAGCGCCATCAGACAAGCCAGCGACGACGATGCGGCACTGACGACAACGCCCCATGCAATATCGATCACGACCAGCTTGGTGCTCCAGCTTTTCAGCGTCGCCAAATTGGTCAGATCATAGGTTGCATAGGCAAACAATCCGAACAAAGCCCCCCAGACCAAGGCCTTCTTCCAGTCACCTGCATTCAGGCCGGGCATGACAGCAAACACAGTCAATGCCGCTGCATACATGCAGTAGAAAACGACCGCCGGTACCAGACGGAAATTATCCGCAAGCATCGAACCAATAAGCGGGCGGTAAATACGGTCCGCCATGGTGCCCAGCCATACCGTATCAATGATGGCAAAGACCACAAGCGTCAGAACATATGTGATGGCGACATTCATAGAGCTCTCCTTATGCCTGTAGAATACGCACAAGGAGACCATGCAGATGTATCAGGGCCAGCACAAACTGGGGGTTTATGCGAAGGATCGATCGCACTTCCGGTTTGATGCGCCATAAGCCGATATGGCCTTAAGCCGTGAGGTCGGGCTGGGCGGTTTGGCAAGGCTGCATCAAGCAGCCCCGCCTATCAAACACCGGAAAGAAACCCGCCCCCCTCGAGCGCGCTACAAACTGCGCCCCAGGGGCATAGAATGAACAGTTACTGGCTCGCTTCCCAACCCCAAGAATTCATAATCACGTTAAAGAGGTGGGTGTTGGGGAAATAGCCCCGCACCTGTTCTGCACCACGACCGATAGCCAGTGTCGGGACCTCTTCTGCCGTGTGGGTCCGGTTCACCAGAACATTCTCAAGGCGTACCAAGTCAGCGTCCGAACCCGAGGCTTTCCACGCATCATAACCTTCCATCAGATCTTGGCCGCGCTTGCCGCCATCAACCTGAACACCGAACGAGTGGTCAGAGGTGAAGATAAGAAGGGTTTCATCAAGATTCACACGCCCTGCAATCTCGGCCATGAGGCGGTCGAAATCGACGATATTCTGAAGACCTTTGCGCACGTCGTCCGTGTGGGCATCCCACTCAACGACCAGCAGATAGCCCTGCTCGGACGGTTCCAGCAGATCAAGCGCACGCAAGGTGGCAGCGCGAACATCAATGCGGTCTGCGACGACAATAGGACGGGTATTATTAGCCGCCGCGTCTTCCAGCGACGTATAGACCGGACGGTTGTGGGCGCTGGCCAAAGCGTCAAAACTGGTGCCTGCTTGGGTCAAAAGACCGCCAATGCGCTGGCGCCCCGCCCCCAGCAATACGTCCACGCCATCGCCATATCGCGGGGTGAACGCCTGCATGAAGATTTCGCCCTGTTTGCCACGATCATTGGAATGGGCATAGTTCGCAGCGGGCGTGGCATCCGCAATAGATTGCGACGAGACTACCCCCGTCAACAGGCCGCGTTCTTCAGCATATTCCAGCAGAGTCTTGGTCGGCGTGCCGTCGCGCTGGCCACGGATCACGTCCGGTCCTTGGCTGATGACACCATTGCGCGTCTTAACGCCCGTGACGATCGAAGACATGCCATTGGCAGAATCCGATACGAAATTATCGACTGGCGAAGTCTCGCTAAGACCCAGATGCGGCCAGCTCTGGATGTTTAGCTTCATCGGCTCATTATAAGCCATCAGGCTCGCCGCATTCAGCGCGGCTACACCGCTCGCATCTGCAAGAAACAATATCACGTTCTTGGTGCGTGGAGCGTGATTTTCTGTCACTACCGCAGCCGGAATATTCTGCGCCATAGCCACCATGGGGCTAATCAGCATAGCGGCAGAAACAGCGACCGAAGCCATCAAAATCTTAGCCGTCTTTTTCATCGTCTCGTCTTTCGAAAAGGCGCTGGCCCCTCTCGAGGTCCAGCCCTGAAGTTGCGAGGAAAGGGATGCTGGCCGCCGGTCCCGGGGAGGGTTGAACACACCGGCGGCCAAGCGAGCCGCATCAGAAGTTCAGACGCAGGCCCATCATGTAACGCGCGCCAAAGCTCTCATATTCCGAGACGCGCATGCGGTCGCCCTGATAGCGGATACCCGGTTCGTTCAGCAGATTGTTGGCGTCGAAATAGACTTCTGCGCGATCGTTGAAAGCATAGCTGACCTTGAAGTCCAGACGGCCCACTTCGTCCCAGAAGCTGTCACCCAGCGCGTCACCATCACCAAGGCTGTCCAGCCACTCCGTGCGATATTGCCAGCTGAGGCTGGTCGACAAACTATAGCGCTCATAAGATGCCGCAATGTTGTAGATGAAATCCGATGAACCCGGCAGAGCCACCTTGCGGCCATCCGGAGTCTCGGTTTCTGTGGTGTTGAGAGTGACATTGCCACGCAGACCAAAACCCGATGCCCAGTCTGGCAGATTCAGCCGCTCTGCGAACGGCTCCAAGGTTTGCGAGAAGGCGAATTCGACACCGGCCAGATAGCCTTCACCACCGTTATCCGTGGTGAAATAGGTATAGTCAGAGCGATTAATACCACCCGAGTTCAGGTCGTCCCGACCATAACGGGAATACTCGACGTCAAACAGAACGTCTTGCAGGTGTTTGTAATAGGCTCCGACAGAGAAGAAGGCTCCGGACGGCATATACCATTCCAGATAGGCATCCGCGCCGATGGCCTTTTCGGGACCCGCCGACGGGTTACCGCCGCTGATTTCCATGTCTTCGTCGTTTAATTCGAAGTTAGGACGCAACAGAGAATAGTCTGGACGCGCTGCACCGGTATTCACCGACACACGCAACTTCATCTGCTCGTTAATATCCCAGTTCAGGTGGGCGCTCGGAAGGATGACCAGATTATCATCGCCAACCATGACAGGCTCGAAGCCATTACCGAAATTTACCAGAGCCGAGCCTTCATTCTGGACCTGCTCGGCGCGGACGCCCAGCACCAGATTACCCCAGTCAAAATAGGTGGTCGTCATGGCATAGGCCGCGATCACGTCTTCTGAAACTTCGTAGTTGTTGGTTTCCGACACACCGGGCTGTACGCGGCTCAAGCCTTGTTCGTGCAGCCGCCCCCACAAGGCCTTGGCCTGTTTTTCCGAGAAGTAACGGAAGGCATAGCCCAGAGGCATGTCGCCTTTATACGGGTCATTGATAGCGAAGTCGGCAGGCGATGGCATGGGCACATTCGCCCCAGCCAACATAGCGGGCAGGATTTCCAGCGTCGTGCGCTCGTCTGTCTTTGTGCGACTGTCATACTGGCCACCGAACTTCAGCTCGGTCGAACGGCCGAACAGTTCCAACTCACGGGTCAGATCGATACGCGCACTGATAGATTCACTATCCTGCAAACGTGCTGTCGAGCGCAGGTTCACGAACTCATAGTCCTGCGGGTCCAGAGAGCGTTTAAAAGCCCCCATCGAGAAAGTGCCGTCAGGATTGACGATTGTATCGAACAGCTGGACCCCGTGCTGGTCACGATTGGTGTAATCGTAAATCACGGTCGGGCGCTGGCTGTAATCAATGACGCCGTTCGGGCGTGGGCTACGCCACGAGGAATTAAACGATGGACCGCTTTCAGCCTGCGACTGCGTATAATTCAGGCGCCAGGACACGTCCCAGCCCTTAACAAAGTGATCGCCGCCGAGCGTATTGGTGAAAATGCTTTCCACCGTGTGGTTGATGTTCAGAGAGCTATCGAGCTCAACTCCGTAGATAGTGCCCTTCATCGGGGTATTGCCCGTACGTATGTCGGCATAACCACGCGTGGCACCGGCGCTTGTACGGATAGCATTATCGTCAAAGTCAAACTCGTGCGCGTTGCGCATCTCGTCGTCAGTGAACTCGGTATAGATGCTCGAGAAATAGAAACGATGTTCATCCGACGGGCGGTAATCGAAACGACCGGCATAGGCAGTGTTCGAGCGCGTCAGGCGATAGAGTTTGTTCTGGTGGGCATCGGCCCAGAAACGGGTTTCCGATCCGGCTTCACGGTCTTCCGAAGCAGATTCCCAATCCGTCTCGAAATTGTCGGTGACCATTTCACGCTCATAGGTCGAGAACGACAGTGCGGCACCAAACTTGCCATCAGCAAAGGTGTCCGCCACGAAAGCCGATAGATCGTGCTGCGTACCGCCGCCGAGGTCATTGTAGCCATAGCCTAGGTTCAACGATACTGCGCGATCTGGATAATCAAATGCGCCCCGCGTCGAGATATCGATATTGCCGGCCAGCGTCTCACCGGACATGTCTGCGGTCACGGCTTTGCGAATAGTAACCGTCTTGGCGATAGCGGCAGGAATAGTGTCGGTGCGAGCGCGCTTTCCACCCGGAGAGACGACGTTCAGGCCATCAAAAGAGAGTGTGGCCCAGCGTGATGGGGCCCCACGAAGGCTGATCGCACGTTCCTGCCCCTGATCCCGCTCGACAGCAACACCCGGCAAGCGGCTCAGAGCCGCAGCAATATTCTGGTCGGGGAAGTTGCCGATACCATCCGCCGATACGACATTCACCAGAGAGGTTGAAGCGCGCTGGATCTGAAGGGCTGCGGCCTCAGATTCTGCCTGCGGTCGACGCCCGGTCACCACCACATCTTCAACAGACGAGGCCGCTTCAATCGGCATAGCTACCGCGATACGGGCCACTTCGCCTTCTGCAATACGAACCGGCACCTGCTGGGTTTGGCGGCCAAAATAGCTGACAACCACATTGTGCTGTCCTGCCGGAGCATGCAGCGAGAAACGACCTTCGCGATCGGTGACGGCAACCTGATCCTGACCGGGGATGCGGACTTCCGCACCGACCAGGAAATTAGTGCCCTCGGCATTGGTGACCACACCCACCACACGGTTCTGCATCTCGACCGAAGCCGTCAATGCCGTGTCGGCATGGGCAAGAGCCGGATATGCACCGCCTATGATGGCTGCCGAACTGCAAAGCAGAACCAGTTTAAATCGCGTCTTGAACATCTGTTGGACCCCACAACTTGATGGGGGGTCCTTCTATCCATACGAATAAAGCGCAGGGAAAAATTTTTAAAAAATAAATGTTAAGCTTTAATACAAATCACTCATTACAGTGAGCAAATAATAGACATTTATGATTTGCGGATTTTATATCGCTAAATTTTTATTATCGTTTAAATTAAATCTATATCATACCAAGTATAGACCTTAAAATTGAGGAATAATTTCCCCCGCTTCCTGCGATATGACTTGGAGTTTGGCCCCTGAAAAAACGCCCCCGATATAGATCGGAGGCGCAGGTCTCAACGAACCAAACCATCAACTCGCAAAGAACTGTTGGGTGCCGTGGGCTTCGATAGCGGTGGCCAGGCGGTTGAGGGCGTGGATATAGGCGGCGGTACGCAAGGTGACACTCTTGTCTCTGGCAATGTTCCAGACCACGTCGCCTTCGCGCTCGATGATGGTTTTCAAGCGAGTGTGAACCTCTTCCAGCGTCCAGTAATAGCCTTGTCGGTTCTGGACCCATTCGAAATAGGACACAGTCACACCACCGGCATTGGCCAGAATATCCGGCAGGACAATAACGCCCTTCTTAGCCAGAATTTCATCGGCCACAGGTGTGATCGGGCCATTGGCCAGCTCCAGAACCACAGTGGCCCTGATGCTATCGGCATTGCCCTCGTGGATCATGTCTTCCATGGCCGACGGGACCAGCACATCGGTTTCCAGAGCCAATAGCTGATCGGCTGAAATCGCTTTTCCGCCATGCTCCGCATCTTGCACCGAACGCCCCTGGGTCTTGGCCGCCAATAAAGCATCCAGATCCAGTCCTCCCGGCGCATAGACAGCCCCGCGAGAATCCGAAACACCAATAATCTTGGCACCGATACTACGGAACAGACGCGCCGCGTGCTGGCCAGCATTGCCAAAGCCCTGCACAACGACCCGCAGGCCCTCGGGCGGCAGGCCCAACCGTTCGGTCAGGTGCTGGACCAGATAAAATCCGCCGCGCGCCGTGGCATCCTCTCGCCCCAGCGAGCCGCCCAGCGCAATAGGCTTGCCCGTAATAACGCCTGGATGAGGCTCCCCGCGAATGGTCGAGTATTCGTCGCTCATCCAGCCCATAATCATGGCATTGGTATAGACATCAGGGGCCGGGATATCGCGATCGGGACCAATAATGCTGGCAAAAGCCTGCACATAAGCACGCGACAGGCGCTCCAACTCGGCCTTGGACAGGCTCTTGGGATCCACCTGAACCGCACCCTTACCCCCGCCATAGGGCAGGTTGGTGACCGCGCATTTGACCGTCATCCAGAAGGCCAGCGTCTCGACTTCCTCGGCGGTTGAATCCGGATGGAAGCGGATACCGCCCTTGGTTGGCCCGCGCGTGTCGTCATAGCGACAGCGCCAGGCGAGGAAGGATTTGCGCGACCCGTCATCCATGCGGATCAGCAAACGCACCTTCATGGTTTCCCGCGGATATTTCAGCTTCTCCAGCACGTCACTGTCGATCTGAACATGACGCGCTGCGTCATCCAGGCGGGTCAGGGCGGCTTTCAAGATATCCGGGTTAGACATTTTATTCCAACTATCAAGGCAACCAACCTCGCAAAGCGCACGAAATTGGTTCGTTATTGGGTAAGAGCGCATTCTGCTGTCATAATACCGCCGCGTTCGCAAGTGCGAAGGCCGCATTTTAAAGCGGATGTTATCGCCTGCCCGTCGGCTTACAGCACGCCTTGAATTGGTAACCGAAACGATTACATATAGGGCAACTTAAGGAGTTTGCTCATGACCAAGAGCGTCGTTCGCAGTAAGCCCCTTGCCACTCCGTGGCAGGGACTAGACCCGTTTCTGTTTGCCGTTCACCACGTCGACCATTATCCCGCCGGTGACGGTCGCCTGGGTATCAAACCCGAAGACCGCGCCAAGGAGGGCCAAGGCTGGCAGATGTATCATGGTCAGCATGTGCCGGGCTTTCCGGCTCATCCGCACCGTGGCTTTGAAACCGTCTCGATCGTTCTGAAAGGCTATGTCGACCATGCCGACAGCCTCGGTGTCGCGGCACGTTATGGTCAGGGTGACGTTCAGTGGCTAACCACGGGCGGCGGCGTCGAACACGGCGAGATGTTCCCTTTGGTCCATACCGATGGCCCCAACACCATGGAGATGTTCCAACTCTGGTTAAACCTTCCCCCCGAAGGCAAGTCGGCCAGGCCCGGATTTGAAATGTTCTGGGCCGAGAACATCCCGGTCATCGAACAGGAGGGGGCCAAGGTCACCGTTATTGCCGGTGCTTTCGGCGATGTGAAACCTCTGGCACCGCCCTCGGCGTCGTGGGCAGCCAATCCGGAAAATGAACTGGCCATCTGGTTGGTGGATATAGACAAGGGCGGCACGGTTACCCTGCCGGTCGCCTCCGACCAGTCACTGCGTCGTGGTTACATTTTCGAAGGGGTCGCTACCTTTGACGGCGATGTGCAACCGGCCAAACATCTGGTCGATCTGGATGCCACCCGCCCCAGCGTCATCACAAATGACAGTAAGGAAAAGGTTCGTATCCTCATTCTGCAATCACGCCCCATCGAGGCACCGGTTGTCATGCGCGGGCCATTTGTTCTGAACACCAACGAACAGATGATCGAGACGGTTGTCCGTTACCAGTCCGAGGGCTTTGGTCGTTGGCCATGGCCGACCCTGGCCCATACACATGGCAATGAAGGGCGCTTTATCCGTTATCCTGATGGCCGTCGCGAGACGCCCCCGACGAAAATCTAGGTCTGGAACGAGAATAGCTAAAGAGTCTCGGGTCGGTGATGGCTTGCACATATAAGCATATCTTTATATGTCTAGGCGCATCTTAATTCTCAGGAGCCGATCCGTGGCCCGTACTGCATTCCAGTTCACGTCCGAAAGCGTTTCCGAAGGTCACCCCGACAAGGTGGCAGACCAGATTTCGGACGCTATCGTCGACCTGTTCCTGTCCAAGGACCCAGAGGCCCGTGTGGCCTGTGAAACCCTGACCACCACACAACTGGTGGTTCTGGCCGGTGAAATTCGCGGCAAGGGCATCTGGGAAAACAACGGCTGGGTCGGCAATATCGAGCAGGAAATCGAAGACACGGTCCGCCGCGTCGTCAAGGAAATCGGCTACGAGCAGGACGGCTTCCACTGGAAGGAATTCACCTTCCAGAACAACCTGCACGGCCAGTCGGCTGACATCGCTGTGGGCGTCGATTCCACCGACGACAAGGATGAAGGCGCAGGCGACCAGGGCATCATGTTCGGCTATGCCTCGAACGAGACGCCGGAACTGATGCCAGCCACCCTCGCCTACAGCCACAACATCCTGAAAAAGCTTTCGGAAATCCGTCACGCGGGCGGCTCTATCCTTGAACCGGATGCCAAGGCGCAGGTGACCCTGCACTATGAAAACGCCAAGCCGGTACGCGCGACCTCGATCGTCGTCTCGACCCAGCACGCCAAGGGCAAAAAAGACGAAGTGGCCGCCATTGTACGCCCCGTCGTCGAAAGCGTCCTGCCCGCGGGTTTCATCACCGACGAGACGGTCTGGCACATCAACCCGACCGGCATTTTTGAAATCGGCGGTCCCGATGGTGATACCGGCCTGACCGGTCGTAAGATCATCGTCGACACCTATGGTGGCGCAGCCCCGCATGGCGGCGGTGCCTTCTCGGGTAAAGATCCGACCAAGGTTGACCGTTCGGCAGCCTATGCCGCGCGCTATCTGGCCAAGAACGTGGTCGCGGCCGGTCTTGCCGACCGCTGCACCATCCAGCTGTCCTATGCCATCGGAGTGGCCAAGCCGCAGTCAATCCACGTTGATCTGCATAACACCGGCAAGATCGATCCGGCTGTCCTTGAAAAGGAACTGCTGGGCCTGATCGGTGGCGCTACCCCGCGTTCGATCCGCCAGCATCTGGGCCTGAACAAGCCCATCTATGAGCGCACCGCCAAATACGGCCACTTTGGTCGTGAAGCCGATGCCGATGGCGGTTTCTCGTGGGAGAAAACCGATCTGGTCGACAAGCTGAAAGCGCTGGTCGCCTAAAGTCTGATTTCTTCGAAATTCACAGAGGGTGCGGAGGTTTATGCCTCTGCACCCTCTTTTTTATCCCCCTTGCGAAAACATACGCTTGCATCAGGGGGCGCTAGGTCCTTTAAGCGCGGCAAACCTGCCCGTAGGGGCTTTCCAGATTCAAGGATTTGCCGACGATGAGCCTCCCTGCTCCGAAAAAAGTCGTCCTCGCCTATTCGGGCGGTCTCGACACCTCGATCATCCTGAAATGGCTTCAGACCGAATACGGTGCCGAAGTCATCACCTTCACCGCTGACCTGGGTCAGGGCGAAGAACTGGCTCCGGCCAAGGAAAAAGCTCTGAAGCTCGGCATCAAGCCGGAAAACATCTTCATCGACGACCTGCGCGAAGAGTTCGTGCGCGACTTCGTCTTCCCGATGTTCCGCGCCAATGCCCTCTATGAAGGCCAGTACCTGCTGGGCACTTCGATCGCTCGTCCGCTGATTTCCAAGCGCCAGATCGAAATCGCCCGCCAACTGGGTGCCGACGCCGTCTGTCATGGTGCCACCGGCAAGGGTAACGACCAGGTTCGTTTCGAGCTGGGCTATTACGCGCTGGAGCCGGACATCCGCGTCATCGCTCCGTGGCGCGAGTGGGAGTTCCGCTCACGCGAGGCCCTGCTGGCCTTTGCTGAAAAGCATCAGATCCCCATTTCCAAGGACAAGCGCGGCGAGGCCCCGTTCTCGGTCGATGCCAACCTGCTGCACTCTTCATCCGAAGGTAAGGTTCTGGAAGACCCGGCGGTCGAAGCGCCCGAGTTCGTCCACCAGCGCACCCTGTCGCCAGAAGCCGCGCCGGATACCCCGACCGTCATCACCATCGGTTTTGAAAAGGGCGACGCCGTTTCGATCAATGGCGAGGCTATGTCCCCGGCAACCCTGCTGGCGGCCCTGAACAAGTATGGCCATGACAACGGCATCGGTCGTCTGGACCTCGTAGAGAACCGTTTCGTCGGCATGAAGTCGCGCGGTGTCTATGAAACACCGGGTGGCACCATCCTGCTGGCCGCCCACCGTGGTATTGAGTCCATTACGCTGGACGGCGGCGCCATGCACTTGAAGGACGAGCTGGCGGTCAAATACGCACACCTCGTCTATAATGGCTTCTGGTTCTCGCCCGAGCGCGAAATGCTTCAGGCCGCCGTCGACAAGTCGCAGGAAAAGGTTACCGGCACGGTCACGGTCAAGCTCTATAAGGGCAACACCACCGTCATCGGTCGCGAAAGCCCCTACAGCCTGTACGATCAGGATCTGGTGACGTTCGAAGAGGGCGTGCAGGCCTATGATCACAAGGATGCAGAAGGCTTCATCAAGCTGAACGCCCTGCGCCTGCGGGTACTGGCCAAGCGCAATAACCGCGAAGGCTGATCCTCACTTTTCAGTGTCGAATCTCAAGGCCGGGCAATCCTCAGGATTGCCCGGCTTTTGTCATCAGTCACCCAGATAGAGCCATCAGCCGCCACCGCCATACCCACCGGTGTGCCGCGCGGATGCTGGCCTGCGACATTGTCCCAGCGCGGGGTAATGATCTTGCCCCGCACACTGGGCGTATTGGCCGGGTAGCGCAGCGCCCCGCGCGGATAGATGGCGTAGTAGCCATTAATATCCGTCAAGGGCACACCCGCCTCATTGACCTCGACGGCCATGATGCGTCCTCCCGTACGGCGATAACCGTGCCATGTCATCAAAAGCCGCCCGCGCCATTCGGGGAACATCGCCCCCGCATAATAGACCATGTCCAGCGGTGCCGCATGCGGCGGCATCAGAGCCACCGGCTTATCACGCTGGCTGCACCGGCTTTGGGTTGCGCTCCAGCCCGGCAGAGGGGTCTGCATGTCCACGCAATAGGGCCAACCATAATGGCCCCCTTGGCGCAGCACATTGACCTCCTCAAACGGATGGGCCGGATCGTTCAGGTCCACCGAATTTTCGGCCTGCAGGATGGTGCCGGAACTGTGCCGCACCAGAGCTATCGAGTTCCGAAGGCCCGAGGCAAAAACGGTGCTGTCCTCGGCCCAGCGGCCATGGCCCTGATAGGCATGGCGGCGCACCTGACCAGTCTGCACCTCCTCGACACAGCGGCCGCGCGTATCGGTGCGCCCCCTGCCCCGTGCATCCAGACAACGGTCGCTGGGGGCACCAACATTGACCAGCAGGTCGCCATTCGTATCAAACACAAAGCTGGACAACGGATGGCGGTTATCGTGCAATCGGTTGTCGGGCAGGCCGCCTATGACCGTGCGCAGCGTGCTGGCGGGATCGGCCGCGCCAATGTCCAGCGTCAGGATACGGTTCATCTCCGACACATAGATCCGCCCGTCCGGTCCGCGCGCAATCGTATGGGGCATCGACAGACCCGACAGCAGCTTGCGCCATTGTGGGATGCGCTGGCGATCAAAGGATAGTTGCCACAGCCCGCCCTTGCCCGCTTCCCAACCGCCCAGATCGCTGACCAGCCAGTCACCGTTGTCCAGCGCCAGAAGACCGCGGGGCATCCGTGGCCCCTCACTTCCCTCCCCCTCTTTCGGGCCCTGCCAGACAAGCCCCATACAGGCTCCATCCGTCATCCCGACAGTGGTGGCCGGATAGCCCCCGCACTGCCCCTGTGTCGCATAGTTTCGCGAGGGACCCGCCCCCGTCAGGACCAATGCCACAGCCGAGAGAGCCAGCCCCCGCGCGACCCCGCGCATTATCTGCGCCCCATGCCTAAAAGCCATGATCCTTGACCACCCTATCGCTTTTGCGTCCAGCCTATGTCGGCATACACACCGGTATCACCCGCAATAAAAGCGTTTCGTGTGGATGACAGCGTTCTGTACTATGCAGGACATTACGCCACCGGCGTCAATTTCGGAGCTGCCATGTCCTTGCGTTTAATCCTGTCGGTCGCCGCTGTGATCGGCCTTGCCCTTCCGGTTCAGGCTGTAATAGCCACCCCCGTTACGGCCCAAACGGCCGCACAGCAAAGCGAAGAACTGGACATGGAACAGGCCTCCGTCCGCTTCAAAGAACGTATGGAAGCCATGAAAACCGATCTGGAAGCGGTGGTTGCGGCCAATACAGGTAATCCCGAAGCCATGAGCGCGGGCATTGACACAACCATCGCCCGCTACAAGGGCGATATCGATGCCTTTGCCAATATGATGGATACCTATTTCACAACAGCGATCGACGGTGCCGAGACAGACGCGCAGAAACAGGAATACCAAGGCGTTCGCGAACAGGTTGTGCCCATGTTACGCACCCTGCCCGAACAAATCCGCGCCGCTACGCTAGAATACGCCAAAGCCCCAAAATAGCATCCGTTTTCAAAACAAATCTTATCAAGCCCGCTTCTGTCTCAGAGGCGGGCTTGACCGTTTCAGATGATCGGCCCAAACGCCCCAATCATGCACACACTTCCTGTCGATCCACAGCTGTATCTGGCCTATTTGGGCACTATGCTGGTCATGGCCTTTACGCCCGGCCCGGCCAATGTGTTTGCCGTGGCGACAGGTATGCAGCGCGGCAAGGCTGCGGCGCTGATGGCGGTGTCGGGCATGAACACAGCCACCTTTGTCTGGTATTGCGCGGCGGCCCTTGGATTGGGCGCTCTGGTCAAGACCTTTCCAGAGGTGTTCCGGATCATCTCCTATGGCGGCATTCTTTATGTCGTATGGATGGCCATTTCAGCCATTCGCGGAGCCATGAAGGCCGCGGACAAAGCTCTGGACACGCCCGTTCTCGACAAGGCGCGAAATGCCTATCTGTCAGGATTTATGGTCCAGATCGCCAATCCCAAGGCGATATTGTTCTTCACCGCCGTCCTACCGCCGTTTTTGGACATTGATCGACCGCCGGTCCCACAACTGGCTCTCTTTGCTGTCGCCACGCTTGGGCTGGACACCATCTCTATGAGCGCATACGGCCTAGGTGGGGCCGCGTTTGCGCGGCATATGTCCTCGGTGCGCTTTCAGCGCCTGTTCGGAATTGGTGTAGGGGTTTTGTTACTGACGGCCGCCATACTGATGGCAACGCGGCTTTAGGAACCGGATCGTTCACCCTCCGTTCAGATGGAAGCATGCATTATGAGGGTTCAAGGAGAGAGTTCGATGAAGACACTTCGCAAAACTCCAGTCCTGCTAGCAGTGACGGGCGCGCTGGCACTGGGTGCCTGTGCATCGACGGCTACGCCCTATCAGCCTGCGGGCCTTAATGGCCAACGCGGCGGTTATGCCGAGCAGCGCCTCGAACAAGATCGCTATCGCGTCAGCTTTGCCGGTAACTCGGTCACCTCGCGCGAGCAGGTAGAGATGTCGCTGCTGTTGCGTGCGGCGGAACTGACCGTCGAGAACGGTTATGATTGGTTCCAGACTGTAGACCGCGCCACCGACCGTGACAGCCGCGTGATCGCACAACCTGATCCCTTCTATTCGCCCTATGGTGGCTTCTGGGGTCCGCGCTGGCGTTATTATCACCGTGGCTACTGGAGCCCATGGGGTCCGTCATGGGGTAATGAAATCGATTACCGTCAGGTAGACCGCTACGAAGCCTCGGCCGAGATCAAGATGGGCCGTGGTGAAAAGCCGAACAATGATGCCAATGCCTTCAATGCTCGCGAGGTCATTGCCAATCTGTCGCCGCGCGTAACCCGCCCGACGACCAAATAAGACTTCTCCCCGAAGCCTCCCTCCTGCGGAGGACTGAACGCCCCGGTTGCAATCCGCAGCCGGGGCGTCGCCTTTTTAAACGTCCAGTTCCATCACCACCGGCGCATGATCGCTAGGCTGTGGCCACTCGCGCACCGTATCGAGAACGCGGGCACTGCCCTTGACCACAGAGGGCGTCAGGCCCGGTGAAGTCCACAAATGGTCCAGACGCAGACCACGGTTGGAGACGCGGAAATCCTTGGCGCGATAGCTCCACCAACTGGCCAGCTTCATCGGTTCGGGATGCTGGTCACGCAGCACATCGGCAAAACCGCCCGCATCCTGAAGGCGGTAAAGCGTTTCGATTTCAATCGGCGTGTGGCTGACCACTTTAAGCATCTGGCGGTGGCTCCAGACATCATACTCGCCTGGCGCGATGTTGAAATCGCCCGCCAGCACCAGAGGGGCCTGACGATCGCGGCGTTTGGCCTCGGCGGTCAGACGCTCGTAGAAATCCATCTTGTGATCGAATTTCGGATTCAGCACGCGGTCGGGAATGTCTCCGCCTGCCGGAATATAGAAGTTCTGGATCTCGATGCCCTTGACCATCACCGCCACGTTACGCGCGTGTTTTTCGCGGCATACATCAAGGATCGGGGCCTCGCTGATCGGATAGCGACTGGCAATCGCCACGCCGTGCCAGCCCTTTTGCCCCCCTATAATCATGTAGGGCAGGCCCATATCGATAAAGGCCTGACGGGGAAACTGGTCCTCCAGACATTTGATTTCCTGCAAACACAGGACGTCAGGGGCGTATTCGGCAACAAAGCGCGCCACTTGGTCAATGCGCAGGCGGACCGAGTTGATATTCCAGGTAACGATGCGAAGGGTCATGGCCCAGCCTTAGCAGACGCACATAAAAAAAGCGCCCGATGTCTCCATCAGGCGCTTTGAATAGAATGCAGTCTGTCTTTAGCGGTCGCGCGACGGGCGACGGGTCGGATCACGCAAGGTGAACAGGCTGGATGCCAGACCCGAGACCGGTTGCAGGGTCGTCAATTGCACACGCGTACGTGCGCCTTGGGCATCGGTGATGGTCCATTCTTGCAGACGACCACCAGCAAAGGAGAGGATGACCGAGCCTTCGTTCGGGCGGCGGGCATCACGGGCCGTAATGGCATAGGCCCCCGAATCCATGCGCGTTACACGGTCGATCTGCACGCCCTGATCCAGACGCACATTGCGCGCCAGGAAGGTGGACAAAGGGGTCTGGGCCAGCGGCACCTGACGGAAGCTGTTCAGACGCGGATCATAGCGGTTGACGTTATTACCATCGGCCACGACCAACAGACCGGCGGGGCTGGTATATTCGAAACGCATCTTGCCCGGACGCGACAGCCAGAAACGGCCTTCGCGGCGCTGGTTGTTCGGACCGGTCTCCACGAAGGTTCCCTGTGCCGCCGTCAGACCGGTCAGATAGGTCTGGGCCTGTTGCAGGACCGCCCTGTCATCTGCCGACAGATTGGACTGTGCCAGTGCCGGCAGGGCGCTCATAGCCACGGCCACAGCAGCGCCCAGACCCAAGGTGCGTCGAGAAATCATCATGTCATAGTCTCCCGTTCGGGATTATCGAGGCCCCCACCCTGCCCCGTCGGCTTGGCGTCCTCGTGACGCAAGCCAGACCATATTTCGGCGACAGAATGAAGGTTTGTTCAGGGTTCTTTTTGCCCTAACGCGCACAACTGGGTGGCTCGCGGGTTAAGGGCGTCACTCCAAAACCCGCAAACAGATGTGCTGTTCCCACTTCGCTTTATCGCGGGGTCAGAGATCAATTCAACTTGGGCAGATAGACGATACGGCACTCGCCATTAATGGCAGTCAGTCGGCCATTGGCAGCATCCACAAACACCGCACCGCCGTCATCACGGCTTACACGGCCCGTAGACTTGCCGTTGAATATCTCGGTACCAAAGCTCCAGCAGGTGATTTCCGCAGGCTGATCCTTGAACTTGGTTTCCATGCTTGCACGTTTGCTATCCGTGCAAGCCGAAACCAGAACGCAGGTGCCGAGCACCGCCAAGACCGTCAGTGTTTTCATGTCCGCGTTTTGCCATACAGCGTTCTGTTCGCAAAGCCTTGTATGGCCTCAAACCATCGGCGGCGGACCGGCCAGAACCTCGCGCTTGCCTGCATGGTTGGCGGGGGTGACGACACCTTCCTGCTCCATACGCTCGATCAGGGTTGCGGCACGGTTGTAACCGATCTGGAGACGGCGCTGGACATAGGAGGTCGAGGCCTTGCGATCACGCGTGACCACAGCCACGGCGCGGTCATACAGGTCATCACCCGAACCACCGCCGCCTTCATCACCAAAGGCATTGTCGCCGTCACCGTCCGGCTCGTCGGTGATGAGGTCCAGATATTCCGGCTCGGCCTGTGCCCGCAGATGTTTGCACACCTCGTCCACTTCCTGATCGCCGACAAACGGACCATGCAGACGGGTGATGCGTCCACCGCCCGCCATATAGAGCATATCGCCCTGACCCAGCAGCTGCTCGCCGCCCTGCTCGCCCAGAATGGTGCGGCTGTCAATCTTGGACGTCACCTGGAAGGAGATACGCGTCGGGAAGTTGGCCTTGATGGTACCGGTGATAACGTCCACCGATGGACGCTGGGTCGCCATGATCAGGTGAATACCGGCGGCACGGGCCATTTGGGCCAGACGCTGGACGGCGCCTTCCACTTCCTTGCCGGCGACCAGCATCAGGTCGGCCATCTCGTCCATGACCACGACCAGATAGGGCATGGGCTCGGGGCGGATCTTCTCGGACTCGTAGACGGGACGGCCCTGCTCGTCGAAGCCGGTCTGGACGGTGCGTTCGAAATGCTCGCCCTTTTCCTGGGCTTCGCGGGCGCGTTCGTTATAGCCCGCCACGTTACGCACGCCGAGCTTGGACATACGGCGATAGCGGTCTTCCATCTCGCGCACGGTCCATTTCAGCGCGACCACAGCCTTCTTCGGATCGGTCACAACCGGCGCCAGCAGGTGCGGGATACCGTCATAGACCGACAGTTCCAGCATCTTGGGGTCAATCATGATGAAACGGCAGTCGGCGGGACTGTAGCGATACAGGATCGACAGGATCATCGCGTTGACGCCCACCGACTTACCCGAACCCGTCGTACCGGCGATCAGCAGGTGGGGCATGCGAGCAAGGTCGGCCACGTAAGGCTCACCGCCGATGGTCTCGCCCAGTGCCAGCGGTAGAAGATGGGTCTTCTTGTCGTATTCGCCCGACGCCAACAGATCGCGCAGATACACTGTCTGGCGCTTGGCATTGGGCAGTTCGATACCGATAGCATTGCGCCCCTGAACCACCGAGATACGGCAGGCCTGAGCCGACATGGAGCGGGCAATATCGTCGGCCAGTGCCACCACGCGCCCGTGCTTCACACCCGGCGCAGGCACCAGTTCATACAGGGTGACGACCGGACCCGGACGGATCTGGTCGATCGTGCCGCGCACGCCAAACTCCTGAAGGACTTCCTCCAGCATCTTGGCGTTGGATTTCAGCGACGCCTCGTCGATATTGCCGCCGCGCTGGGCAGGCTTGGCCAGAATACCCAGAGACGGCAGCTCAAACCCGTTCTCGCTCTCGAAACGGAAGGCCTGCTGGTCGACATCCACGGCAGGCTTGGGTGCCTTGACCGCCGAAACCTTGGGTTCGGCCATGCGCGAAGGTTTGGCCGAGGGCGGAGCCACCGGCTCGGGATCTTCCCAAGGCGGTGGCATCTGGTCATCGGCCTCATCCCCGTAATCATCAGATTGTGGCGCGGCGTTTACCGGCTGGGGGGCAGACAGACCCGCAGCCGCCGCCGCTTGCGCCGCTGCCTGGCTGACCATGGGCGCATGACCCTCGGCTTGCGGTGCCTCGTCCATTTCCGGCAGACGGTGACGGGGTTTTCGTGCCTCAGCGGCTTTGGTAGCCTTTTCCTTGCGGGCCGGTTTGACCGCCCGCGCGGGAACGCGGACATTGGCGCCTTTTTCAGCGGCCCATCCAGCGGTGTCCCTGAAATCCATCAGGCGCAGCCCCACTGTATAGCCAAGGCTCCACAGCGCCAGCAGGCCAAACAGAACACCCAGAATAATCCGTGCAAACGGCACTTGCAGGGCGCTCAAACCATTCGCGGTCAGGCCGATAATGCCATCGCCCCATATACCGCCAAGACCCGCCGCCAGCGGCCAGTGCGCCGGTTGCGCCAAAGCCGAAAAGGCTGCCGAGGCCAGCAATACACCTATAATCGCGGCAAAGATTTTTAAACGCGTGGGGTGCAGACGATGCGGTACAGAATCCCCGAGCGCTACCCCCACGCCAAAGGCTCCGACCAGCAACACGGCCAGCCACGCCCCCAGCCCCAATGACTGCATCAGCAGATCGGACAGCACCGCGCCCCCGCCGCCCATCCAGTTCTTCACGGCCTGTGTAGAGGCTGTGTTCCAGCTGGGATCAGCCGGGTTCCATGAACCCAGCGCCACCAGAACCAGTGCGGCAAGCACCGCCTGAATGATCCCGCGGACGCGCACGGCAAAGGGAGCCGCCCACACAATGCGAACGGTATGGAGAGACTGTTGGACGAAAGCGGCAGCGGACATGAAGGCGGACCTCCGGCAAGACTAGACTGTCTTGTGACCGACTAGGGTTAATGTCCTATTTACCAGCCTCCTGCGTGACCAAGTTTGACCTTTACCGCGATCAGGTCGATCACAGGGCTGGACGTGACGCAGCAATGAGGCGACACAGACGCCATGAGCGGTTCTGACTACGACATCATCATTGCGGGGGCCGGCCTTGCCGGTGCCGCTTTTGCTCTGGCTGCGGCACAGGGCGGTCTCAAGGTTGCCGTGGTGGATCCACAGCCTTTCGAGACCCAGCTTGCACCAAACTTTGACGGTCGCTCCACCGCCATTGCCTATTCGACCTTCCGGATGCTGGATGCATTGGGTCTGGGCGAAAGCCTGAGGCCACATGCCTGCCGGATGGACCATATTCTGGTGACCGACGGCCAGCGCCCCAGCGCCTCCAGCCGTCCGCCCTCTCCGGCCTTTATCCGCTTTGATGCCGACGAGATCGGCGACCGCAATGGCGGTGAGCCGTTGGGCTATATGCTGGAAAACCGCCGTATCCGTCAGGCTCTTGCCGAAGCTCTGCCCAAGGCAGGCGTGGAGATGATAATCCCTGCCTCGGTCAAAAAGGTGGATGTCCAGCCGGGCCATGCCCGCGTGACCCTGAATGACGGTCGCACCCTAGAGGCCCCGCTGGTTGTGGGGGCCGAAGGGCGCGGATCGACCGTGCGCCGCGAGGCCGGTATCCAGACACTGGGCTGGACCTATAAACAATCGGGCGTGGTCTGCACCGTCAAGCTGGGCAAGGATCACGGCAATGTGGCCCATGAATATTTCCTGCCGGATGGTCCCTTCGCCATCCTGCCCCTGACCGAACAACGGGTGTCTCTGGTCTGGACCGAAAGTACCCGCCGCGCCGAAGCGCTGAAAGTCTGTTCCAACGAAGCGTTCCACGCGCATCTCTTCCGCCGCTTTGGCGAATTCCTCGACAGTCTCGAAGTTGTGGGGCCACGCTTTGTCTATCCCCTCAGCCTGCAACTGGCTGAAAATCTGATCGCGCCGCGTATCGCCATCATGGGTGATGCCGCCCACGGTGTGCATCCGGTCGCCGGTCAGGGTCTGAATATGGGCCTGAAAGATGCCGCGGCTCTCGCCGAGGTTCTGACCGAAGCCCTGCGTCTGGGCGAAGACATCGGCTCGGAACTGGTACTGGAACGCTATGCCCGCTGGCGCCGCTTTGATACGGCCGTCCTATCTGCCGGTTTTGACGCCTTTGTGCGCCTGTTTTCCAACGATATTCCCCCAGTCCGGTTTGCCCGCGACACCGGCATGGCCATCGTGAACCGCATAGGCCCGCTGCGCCGTGCCTTCATGCACGAAGCCGGCGGTGCTACCGGCGACCTCCCGCGGCTTCTTAGAGGTGAGGCTCTTTGAGCCTCCGAGCCGCACGGCGGCTCGCCGCTACGTTCGCGACGCGGTCGCTCACGACTTGAGCGGATTTTTTTAGAAGCAGGCCCTTTTCAACGTCGCGCTTGGCATCGCGCGGCTGAAAGCCCGCGCGTCAGCAACCGCCCCCTGCTTCAGTTCCCGTCTGTTCCTTGCGCTCAAGCAGCAAGCCCCCGCGGGCCGAGCGATAGCGCGGCGCGAAGCGCCAACCGCAAAGGGCCGCCAGCAAAGCTGGCGGCCCTTTGTGCGAAACTAAAAAAACATGCAGCCTAGTCTTCTAGGCTGCGTGCATCTTCGACCAGCATGATCGGCACGCCTTCGCGGATCGGGAAGGCCAGCTTTGCACCTTGCGAAATCAGCTCGTTGCGTTCGCGATCATAGGTCAGACGCCCGCGCGTAACCGGACAGATCAGGACTTCCAGCAGACGCGGGTCCACGGTGACGGGGGTGTTGAAATCATCGCTCATGAGCGGATTTTAGCCTTATGGTCGCCTATAGCCAAGACAGGACTATTGTACGCTTGGCGGAATATCTTCATCAGGCGCTCCCGCACCGTCAATACGAAGAAGGGCCGTCAGCACCTCGTTGCGCTCATGCAGATAACGCGCCTCGATCAGGGCCTGTTTTTCGGCGGCTTCAAACGGCAAGCCCATGGACAGGCTGTTAATCAGGGCTTCGGGCGGGGCCGCCTTGGCTGCGTCCCAATCAATATCCAGTCCACGCACCCCAAGATAGGGTTGTAGCGCGCCCAGAAAACGCTCGCGGTCAAAGTTCTCATACGGGTCCGGCCCATCCAGATCGTGCTCGTATTCGGCAAAATCGGCCCTGACTTGACGATAAGGGGCCTTGGACTGGATTTCGGTTGCAATCCGAAACCGCGAAATGCCCGTCAGGGTAATCAGGTATCGACCGTCCGATGTTTCGGCAAAGCTGGTAATGCGTCCCGCACAGCCTACACGCATCAGAGGCGGCCGTTCCCCGGCAGGGCCGATGCTCTGGATCATACCGACAATCCGATCACCCGCCATGGCGTCGTCAACCATATTCAGATAGCGCGGCTCGAAAATATTGAGCGGCAATTGACCACGGGACAACAGGATGACTCCGGGCAAGGGAAAGACCGGAATGACCTGTGGCAGGTCCGACGATCTGACATAGCCCTGAGCCATCCTTAATCCATCCTATCCGAACAAGAGCGAGGACAGACGGCGGCGACCGTCCTTGGAAACATCGCTCATGGTGCCCGCAGCATCAAAGACCGTCAGCAGTTCCTTTCGGGCGGCTTGGTCATTCCACTCGCGGTCGGCTTCGATAATGTTCAGCAGTTCATTGACGGCACCGGCAAAATTACCGCTCGCTGCCAGATCCTGCGCCAGTTCGAACCGCGCCTGATGGTCGGCGGGATTAGCCGCCAGCTTGGCTTGAAGCTCGGCACTGGCTCCTGATGCCTTGGAGGCGAGGCTCAATTGGGCGCGCACGGCCTGCACCGACGGCTCCTTGGAATCGACAGGGGCCATGTCGATGGTCTGGGCCGCCTGTTCCATATCGCCATCGGCCAGATAGACCTTGGCCATACCGGCAATGGCTTTTTCGTTTTTCGGGTCCAGTGTCAGGGCTTGGGCAAAGGCCTGTGCGGCTCCGCCCAGATCGGCCAGAGTCAGGGATTCCTCGCCCAGAGCCAGCAATTGCTCGACATCGGGATTGTCACCCTTGCCGCCGGTCAGGCGGTCGATGAAGGCCTTGATCTGGCTTTCCGGCACCGCGCCCTGGAAGCCGTCAACCGGCTGGCCGTTCACAAAAGCATAGACGGTCGGGATCGACTGCACGCGAAGCTGACCCGCATAGGCCGGGTTCGCATCCACGTCGATCTTGACCATCTTGACCGCACCACCGGCCGCGCGGACGTTCTTTTCCAGCAGCGGGCCAAGCGTACGGCACGGGCCGCACCAAGTGGCCCAAAAGTCGACGATCACAGGCTGGGTCTTGGAGGCCTCGACCACATCGCGCATGAAGGTGGCGTCCGTACCATCAACAATCAGATCGGACGGCGGGTTGGCGGACGGGTCAGACAGGCTCATTAATTTCGGCTCCCAGCACGAAACACAAAAACATTAGTTCACCAGATGGTTCTGATGCGGGCCAGACTCAAGACCCGTGCGTCAAACGATACGCTCCATCGCTTCGAAATCGACTACAAAAGCGGGTCTTTGCAGCGTTTCCAGAAAACGCCGGAAATCCGCCTGTGCCAAGGCTGTTGTCGCGGTGTTGACCAGAGGGTGGAAGTTGACGATGTCGGCCTCCCACAAGGCGCGGTCCAGAACAAAGGTCACATCGTGGGCGGGGTCGTTGATCAAGCCCAGCGCCGTCACCGATCCCGGACGCACCCCCAGATACTCCCACATCAGTTGCTCATTGCCGAAGGACAGCCGGTCCGAGCCCAACACCTTATGGGCGCGCTTCAGATCGATAACCGTGTCCTGTGCCGCCGAGATCAGCCACAGACGACCCTTCTTGTCTTTCAGGAACAGGTTCTTGGTGTGAGCCCCCGGCATGTCGGCCTTGAGCTCCAGCCCCTCCTCCACGCGGAACACGGCGGGATGGTCGTGGGTGGTCTGTTCAATTTCGTGCTGTGCCAGATAGGCCAGAAGGCTGTTCCGGTCATATGCTGGCACGGTCTGGATCAGGGCGTCGGGCGATAAAGCGTCGGTTACGTCAGTCATGACCTTGTCGAGCAGGGTGAAGCACCGTTAGGGGAAGATGATAGAACCAACCGATAGCCTGTGGAGCCGAGACTTGGAACTGGAATGCTATCCGATGCACGCGCGGCCGTGCGATCTAGTGCCGGGTCGCCAGTCGCGCGACTGGATGGACGCCTTTGCGGCGCGCCACCCCTATCGCTGTCTGCCGCTGAACATGGCCAATACCACCGGATGGGAAATCCTGTGCCCGTTCGGCTTTACCGCCGAATGGAATGGCGGCCCGTCCCAGACCGACATCACCATCACGCCCGACCATCCGGTGCCGGATCTGGCGCATTTCGTGACCTCGCACTTCTCGCGCGGGATCATCACCATGCACCCGCAATACCTGTTTCGCACCCCGCCCGGTTGGGGTCTGATCGCACAGGGCGCACCCAACCATATCAAGGACGGTATCCAGCCTCTGGCCGGTGTGGTCGAGACGGACTGGCTGCCCTTCCCCTTCACGATGAACTGGATGTTCACCCGTCCGGGGCGCGTGAAGTTCGCCAAGGGTGAGCCGTTCTGCTTCATCCTGCCGATCGAGCATCGCAAGCTGGAAGATATGCAGCCGGTCATCCGCACGCTGGAATCCAATCCGGTGATGCGGGACCAGTTCGACGCGTGGAACCGCGCCCGCACAGACTTTAACAACCGTCTGGCCAATCACGACCCCGCAGCCGTGAAAGAGGCTTGGCAACGTTATTACTTCAAGGGCGAAGTGCCCGAGGAACTGGGCACGGCACCAGAAACCCATGCCAATAAGCGCCGTCTGAAAACGCCCCGCATCGGCTAGAACCTATCGGCTAAGGCATCAAAAAAGCCCGCTTCCTTATCGGAGGCGGGCTTTTTTATAACGTGTCTGCCGATCAGGGCTGAAGGCGATAGCCGCCCGCATCGGTCAGCAACAGACGGGCCTGACCCGGCTCTGCCTCGATCTTCTGGCGCAGACGATAGATGTGGGTTTCCAGCGTGTGCGTCGTCACACCCGCATTATAGCCCCACACCTCGGTCAGCAGCTCTTCGCGCGATACCGGCTTGGAGCCCGCGCGATAGAGGTATTTGAGGATGTTGGTTTCTTTTTCGGTCAACCGCACCTTCTTGCCCGAAGCGTCGACCATGATCTTGGAGGCCGGACGGAACTCGTAGGGGCCGATCTGGAAGACGGCGTCCTCGGACTGTTCGTGGCTGCGAAGATGGGCGCGGATACGGGCCAGCAGGACAGCAAACCGGAAAGGCTTGGTCACATAGTCATTGGCACCGGAATCCAACCCCAGAATGGCGTCGGAATCCGACGACTGTCCGGTCAGCATAATCACCGGTGTCGAAACACCGGCTTTGCGGATCAGACGACAGGCCTCACGGCCATCCATATCCGGCAGGTCTACGTCCAACAGGATCAGATCAGCGCGAGATTCGCGCGCTTGCTTGATCCCGTCCGTGGCATTGGCAACCTGAACGGGGCGAAATTCTTCGTGGATCGCGAGCTGCTCGGCGAGGGCTTCGCGCAGATCGTCGTCGTCGTCGATGATCAGGATCGTCTTGGGCGTCGGCATAATCAGACAATGGCGTCCCAAACGCTCTAAGCCAAGAGGCGGCAACAGTAATAGCGCCTATTACAGCTGTTTTTACCTGTTTCTCTGCCCAAACAGTGCCGAACCGACACGAACATGGGTGGCTCCGCAGGCAATTGCAGCTTCAAAGTCGCCGCTCATCCCCATCGAGATCACATTCAGCCCGTTACTATCGGCGATGGTTTTCAGCATGCGGAAATGGGGAACAGGGTCTTGGTCAACGGGCGGAATACACATTACCCCTTCGATATTCAGCCCGTATGTATCGCGCGCCATGGCAATCATGTCATCGGCATCGGCGGGCAGCACACCGGCCTTTTGCGGCTCGGCTCCTGTATTGACCTGAACCAGAACCCGCACAGACGTGCCGGTCTTGGCCATGGCATCGGCCAAGGCCTTGGCCAGTTTCTCGCGATCCAGCGTCTCGATAACATCGAAAAGTTCGACCGCCTCCAGCGCCTTATTGGTCTGGAGCGGGCCGATCAGGCGCAGTTCCAGACCCCCGCGCTGATGCGCCCAGTGCTGATAGGCCTCCTGCACGCGGTTTTCGCCAAACACGCGCTGGCCCGCACTCAAGGCTGCGGCCAAGGCTTCCGGAGCTTGTGTCTTGCTAACCGCCGTCAGAGTAACCGTAGATGGATCGCGTCCGGCCTGATGACAGGTAGTTTCGATCTGGCCGCGCACAGCCGTAAAATTTTCAAGGATGGACGACGCCGAAAAAGCAGGATTAGTGACGCTCATGTCTTTCTCCGGTGACGCAGACATCCTTTGGGGGACCGCCCTCGCACTAGCGCGTCGGGCGTGCGGTGTCAGCCCGCGCGGACATGCTTTGCCGCCGCTACTGTTCTTTACCGATCCTGATCGTACCCCCGAACCATGGAAGATTGCGCAAAACTTGCCGCAGGGCAGTGCTGTGGTCTATCGCGCCTTTTCCCGCGCGGATGCCGAAGCGACGGGTTTGAAACTACGCGCCGTCTGTGATCGTGCGGGGGTTAAGCTGCTGGTCGGCAAGGACGAGACGCTGGCTACCACCATCAAGGCCGACGGTCTGCATTTGCCGGAAATAGATATGGCGCGGGCCAAACACTTGGCGAAGCAGTATCCGCACTGGCTGTTGACCTGTGCCCTGCATGGACCGCTGGATGGACGCAGCGCCACGGGGCTGGATGCCTTTGTCGTCTCGCCCGTCTTTAGGGCGGGTGGAGCCTCGCGCGCCAAGCCCGATCTGGGAATTGAGTTATTTTCGCAGATTATCGACACCCTGCCCTGTCCTGCCTACGGATTGGGCGGCATCCATCCGGCCAATGCGGCACAGCTATTGACCACACGCGCCTGCGGCATCGCAGGCGTCGAATCCATTATGCGGGCCTTCGGCCGCTGATTAGAATTTAAAGATGGTTTCCAGACGCACACGCGGTTGAGTGCGGCGATCGGTTTCCTGAGCGCGGGCCGGATCACGTTCCGGCGTGGCCAGTTGTGCGGCGGCACCCACGCGCAGACGCGGGCTGAGACGGTAATAGGCACCGGCCTCGACATCACCCCATTCAGTCTCGCGACCGACAGGCTGGTTCAGGTTGAGGTTCAGACCCCAGCGACCATTTTCGTGCAAACGCAGACCACGGCGCTGCGGCTGAACCGTAGCGGCGCGTTCGGTTGCGGTCGAAACGGGGGTGTTCATGGCCTGGGCCAAATTGACCTGACCGCGCGAAGCCGACTGGGCATGAGCCGCCGACGACATTCCGGCTATTGCCAGAGCGCCTGCGATTGCCAGACCTGCTACGCCGATGCGCATCAAACCATCATCCAAAAACGCCCGTACCGATAAATGCGGTTGGGCAACCCGAACTATCTGTCCACAGGAACAGATGGGGTCGATTAGACACCGCTGCCACCTGTGGTCAACGGACTCTTGGCCAATGCAGACACGAATAAGGGGTTGCAGACCAAGTCCGCGTCCACCTGTGTCACATCCGTCACGGATTCCGTGCAGATGGCACAGGCGCTTAATCATAGAGGGGGCGTTTCAAGGTGTGCGGCGACATATATAAATCGCACAGCGATCACCCGCGCTTGTCACACCCCCTTTTCAGCGTGTTATAGAGCATCTTTCCAGTGCTTTGGCCCCGGTCGATATCCGTGTGGCCCTTAGCCTCAATTAATCATCGAGACCTTTTTGGAGATCTTGGAATGGCTTTTGTTCGCGGCGCCGCTCTCGCTCTGGTCGCTACCGGCCTACTTGTTAGCGGTTGCTCCAGCCTGCCGTTCGTAGGCAAGAAGTCCGAAAAGGTCGCTACGGTCGAAGATCGTCTGGGCATCGGCGTGAATGCCTATCTGTGGCGCGCGACGCTGGACACCTTGTCCTTCATGCCGCTGGCCAGCGCCGATCCTTGGGGCGGTGTTGTGAACTATGACTGGTACACCAACCCGCAAACGCCGAACGAGCGTTTCAAAGCCACCGTCTTCATCCTTGACCGCCGTCTGCGCGCCGATGCGCTGAACGTCGCTGTGACCAAGGAAGTCAAAGATGCGTCCGGTAACTGGGTTTCGGCCCCTGTTGCGGCCCAGACCGAAACCGATCTGGAAAACGCCATCCTGACCAAGGCCCGCCAGCTCAACCTTACCAACGCAGCCCGCTAAGGGCTGCGCGCCTCCACCCTTTTCACTTTTTGCTAGTCCTCAGGCCTGCCTCTCGCGTCCCGCCTGAGGCATTGCCTAGGATACGCCGTGGCCCGCTACGAGCCTAAAATCACCGAACCTCGCCAACAGGCCCGCTGGGCCGAGGCTGATGCTTTTTCCGTCTCCAACGAGGATACCGGTCGCCCGAAATACTATGTCCTTGAGATGTTCCCCTATCCGTCGGGCAACATCCATATGGGCCATGCCCGCAACTATGTGATGGGCGACGTCATTGCTCGCTGGAAGCGCGCGCAAGGCTTTGATGTTCTGCATCCGATGGGCTGGGATGCCTTTGGTATGCCTGCCGAAAACGCCGCCATGGAGCGTGGTGTCCATCCGGGCGACTGGACCTATTCGAACATCGACACCATGCGTGGTCAGTTGAAACTGTTGGGCCTGTCGCTGGACTGGTCGCGTGAACTGGCGACCTGTGATCCGGAATATTATGGTCAGCAACAGGGCTGGTTCCTCGAACTGTACAAGCGCGGTCTGGTTTACCGCAAAGAAGGCACCGTCAACTGGGATCCGGTCGACAATACCGTTCTGGCCAATGAACAGGTGATCGACGGACGCGGGTGGCGTTCGGGTGCCTTGGTTGAGAAACGCAAGCTGACCCAGTGGTTCCTGCGGATCACCGACTATGCCGATGACCTGATCGACGGTCTGAAAGACCTTGAAGGCCGTTGGCCGGACAAGGTGCGCCTGATGCAGGAAAACTGGATCGGCCGTTCCAAAGGCCTGCAGATGAAGTGGGCCTTTGCCGGCACCGCGCCTGCCGGTTTTGAAGACGGCGTAGAAATCTACACCACCCGTCCGGACACCTTCTATGGTGCCTCCTTCCTGGGTCTGGCACCAGACCATGCGATCTCGAAACAACTAGCCGACGCCGATCCGCGCGTGGCTGATTTTGTCGCCGAATGCCGCAAGGGCGGCGCCTCGCAAGCCGAGATCGAACAGGCCGAGAAGATTGGCTGGGACACCGGCCTCAAGGCCGTCCATCCGTTCACCGGCGAAGAAGTGCCGGTCTGGATCGCCAACTTCATCCTGTCGGAATACGGCACGGGCGCCATCTTCGCCTGTCCGGCCCACGACCAGCGCGATCTGGATTTCGCCCGTAAATACAATCTGCCCGTCAAGGCCGTGGTGCGTCCCGCCGATGCGGATGACAGCTTCACAGTTGCCGACGAGGCCTATACGGGCCCCGGCGTGCTGTTCAATTCCGACTTTATGAACGGCATGGAGATCGAAGACGCCAAGGCCGCCGCGATCGCCAAGATCGAAGCCGCCGGCACCGGCAAGGGCGCGACCATCTATCGCCTGCGCGACTGGGGCGTCAGCCGCCAGCGCTATTGGGGCTGCCCGATCCCGGTCATCCACTGTGAAGACTGCGGCGTGGTTCCGGTGCCTGCCGACCAACTGCCGGTTGAACTGCCCAAGGACGTCACCTTTGACGTGCCGGGCAACCCGCTGGACCGCCACCCGACATGGAAACATGTCAACTGTCCGACCTGCGCCAAGCCGGCCCGCCGCGAGACGGATACGCTGGATACGTTTGTGGACTCCAGCTGGTATTTCGCCCGCTTTACCGACCCGAAAGCCACCACGCCGATCAATGGGGCAGCAGCGGCCAAATGGTTGCCGGTAGACCAGTATATCGGCGGCATCGAGCACGCGGTTCTGCACCTGCTGTATGCCCGTTTCATTACCCGCGCCCTATCGGATGTCGGCCTGATGGACGTGAAAGAACCGTTTGCGGGTCTGTTCACCCAAGGCATGGTGGTTCACGAAACCTATTTCGACGGCCATGAAGACAGTGGCAAGCCGCGCTGGGTAGAGCCTTCGGACGTGCAGATCGAGCATGTTGACGGCAAGCGCGTTGCGCGTCGTCTCTCAACTGGTGCAGAGATCTCCATCGGCGACGTCGAAAAGATGTCGAAATCGAAGAAAAACGTCGTCGCCCCTGTCGACATCATCGAGACCTATGGCGTGGATGCCGGTCGCCTGTTCGTACTGTCGGACAGCCCGCCCGAGCGCGACGTTCAATGGTCGGCCGGTGGCGTGGAGGGGGCCTCGCGGTTCGTCCAGCGCGTCTGGACCGAGTTCGAGGGCTTTGATCCTGCCGCACCGGCCAATGCCGATGTCGATGCCAGCCTGATCCGCGAAACCCACAAGACCATCAAGGCCGTCAACGAAGGCGTGGAGCATTTCCGCTTCAACTCCGCCATCGCCAAGCTCTACGCCTTCCTCGGTGTGCTGAAAGACCACGCCAAGGCCGGTGGCGAAGCCAAGAAGACCGCCCTGTCGGTTCTGGCCCGTCTGGTCGCGCCGTTCACGCCGCACCTGGCCGAAGAAGGCTGGACCCGTCTGGGTCTGGACGGCATGGTTCTGGATGCCGAATGGCCTGTGTTTGATGCTAAACTGGCCGCTGACGATCAGGTCACTATGCCCGTCCAGATCGGCGGTAAGCGTCGTGGCGAGGTTCAAATGCCTCGTGGTGCTGCTCAAGCCGATGTCGAAGCCGCCGCGCTCGCCAATGCGACCGTTAAGGCCTATCTTGAGGCCAACAACCTGACGGTCCGCAAGGTGATTGTGGTGCCGGACCGCATTGTGAACCTGGTAGCCAACTGATGAAACGCATCCTTCCCCTGTCTGTCCTTGCAGCCTCGGCAGTCCTTCTGTCGGCCTGCGGGTTTACGCCCATCTATGGCCAGACGGGGGAAGGTGCCATTGGCAGCCAGCTCTCGCAGATTGCCGTCTCTACACCGGATGACCGTCTGGGTTATCGCCTTAGAGAACAGCTGGAAGACGCTTTCGGGCGCAATGCTGCCCTGCCCCCACAGTGGCGCTTGGAAACCGCGGTCGAGCAATCGCGTCTGTCTTTAGGTCGCCGCATCGACGACACCGCAACCCGTTATCAACTTACAGTCGTGGCCAAATGGAAGCTGGTTCCGGTTTCCGGTGGCACGCCTTTAACAGGTGAGCGCACCACCACAACCACCTATTCCTCGGCTGACCAACCCTATGCTGCCATTGCCGCCCAACAGGATGGCGAAGATCGTGCCGCAGCCGATTTGGCCCGCCTGATCCGCCTGGATCTGATGCGCGCGCTCTCCAGCCGTTGATCACATGGAGAACGCCGCGTGATCCTGTCCAAGCGGCCCGAGATTGACCGTTTTCTCAAGACGCCCGAGCCTCATATCCGGGTGGCCTTGCTGCACGGCAAGGACCGCTCGGGCGTACAGGAACGCGCGGTCATACTGTGTAAGACCGTCACGTCCGATCTGAACGATCCGTTCAACGTCACCTCGCTGACCGAAACCGATATCGACGCCGACCCGATCAAGCTGGAAGAAGCCCTTACGGCGCTGTCCATGCTGGGCGACCGGCGCCTTGTGCGGGTGCGTCTGGGCGATCCCAAAAGCGGGACGGACAAGGCGCTGGCCGCCGCCGTTATCGCCCATGCCGAGGGGCAATATAACCCCGACGCCCTGTTGGTCATCGAAGCGGGTGCCTTAGGGCGAGAGTCGGCGCTTCGCAAAGCTGCCGAAAAGGCCAGTGGGGCCGCCGCCATCGCCTGTTACGAGGACGAGGTGGGTGATGTCGCGCGTATGACCCGCGATGCGCTGGGGGCCGACAAGGTCGGGCTGACCTCCGACGCACTGGACCGTTTTGTCGCCCGTCTGCCGCGTGAGCGCGGCCTGATGCGGCAGGAAATCGAGCGGCTAATCCTCTATATCGGTCCCGGATCGGGCAAGACCATCGACACCGCCGAACTGGACCTGCATCTGGGCGTAGAGCCGGATGCCTCCCTGTCCGATGCCGCGCTACAGGCGTTTGGCGGGCGAGCCGGTCCCGCACAGGCGGGCCTGCGCCGCGCTCTGGCCGAGGGCGAAAGCGCGGTCATGGCGGTACGCATGATCTCGATGCACGCGGCAAAAATACGCAAGATCAACGTCCTGCAAGCCACAGGAAGTGGCGCAAAAGAAGCCGCCAAGGCCGCAGGTGTGTTCTGGAAACAGGAAGCCGAAATGCTGCGTCAGGCCCGCAGCTGGCGTCTGGAATATCTCGACGAGGTGCTCGACAGCATCAATACCGCCGACATCGCCACCAAGACGACCGGTATGCCCGAACATCTGATTGCAGAGCGCCTGCTGCTGGAAATCTCCGCCCGTGCCCGCCGTATGGGCTTGTAATCGGACTTACCCGCGATGCGACATGCGCTTATAGGCGGGCTTGTTCAAGGCGGCCGCTTCGTGTTGGAGACGTTTTTCCAGCGATTTGGCATCCACACCCCGAGACACACCAAGCCCCTGCCCGCTTGCGGCTTTCTTGGCCTCCAGAGCGCGTTTCATATTCTCGGCGAGGCTGGACTTGGGGGTTTGAGTGCTCATAGGCTCCACCATAGCATAACGGGCCCCGAAAGGCCCGTTACACGTTTTAAACTGTGACTTCAGTCAATTAGTTACGCATCAGACGACGGCACAGGTCGTCGAGCTGTTCCAGCGTGCCGTATTTGACCGTGATCTCGCCCTTACCGCCCTTATCGGCCAGCGCAACCTTCAGGCCCAGCGCATCCGACAAATCCTGCTCCAGAGCGGCAATATCGGCAGCGCCCTCGGTATTGATGGCTGGTTTGGCCTTGACCGGCTTCGGCCCCTCGACAGCGCGACGCGCCAGGACCTCGGTCTGACGCACGTTCAGGCCTTTGGAAATGACCTCGTCGGCCAGCTCCAGCGGGTTCGGAGCAGTAATCAGGGCACGGGCGTGACCGGCGCTGAGGCGACCATGGATCACATGCTCACGGACTTCGGACGGCAGTTGCAACAGACGCAGCGTATTGGCGACGTGCGAGCGGCTCTTGCCGACAACGCCCGCCACAGCATCCTGTGTCCGGCCAAACTTTTCCATCAGCTGGGCATAGGCATTGGCCTCTTCCATCGGGTTCAGATCGGCCCGCTGGACGTTTTCGATAATGCCGACTTCCAGCACCTCGACATCGTCCATTTCACGCACAACGACCGGAACCGAAATAACCCGCGCGGCCTGCGCTGCGCGCCAGCGACGCTCACCGGCAATGATCTGGTAGTGACCCGGCTCGCCCGGTTGCGGACGCACGAGGATGGGCAAAAGCACACCCTTGTCGCGGATCGACGCCGTCAGCTCGTCCAGATCTTCCTTTTTGAAGACCTTACGCGGCTGATCCGGATTGGCCTTCAGCTTCTCGATCGGAACGCGATTCACGCCCGCAGGGGCCGCAAACGCTGCATCCAGCGCCACAGCTTCCTGTGCATTTTCTCCCAGCAGGGCCGAAAGGCCCCGACCCAGACCGCGTTGACGTTCAGACACGATGCGTATTCCGTTCTCTGTTCTTACTCTCAGGTCGCCCTGTTTCAGGCTACCTCAATTCAGGCCGCAATAGCCTGACGGCGTTGACGCTCACGCGCCACCACTTCACGCGCCAGTTTCAAATAGGCCTGGCTGCCTGCACATTTCAGATCATAAATCAGCGCGGGCTTGCCGTAGGACGGGGCCTCCGACACGCGCACATTGCGCGGGATCACGCTCTCATACACCTTGTCGCCAAAGTGGGCGCGGACATCCGCCGCCACCTGTCCCGACAGGGCATTGCGGCGATCATACATGGTCAGAACCAGCCCCTGAATTTCCAGCGACGGATTCAGATTCTGCTTCACCATGTCGATGGTGCGCATCAACTGGGTCAGGCCTTCCAGCGCGAAGAACTCGCATTGAAGCGGCACCAGAACCGCATCGGCCGCAGCCATCGCGTTCAGCGTCAGCAAGTTCAGTGACGGCGGACAGTCGATCAGCACATAGTCAAACGGTTTTTCATCGCCATTGGCCTGTGCTTCCAGCGCATCGCGAAGACGATATGAGCGGCGATCCGCCTGGCTCAGTTCGATCTCGACGCCCGACATATCGGGGTCCGACGTGACAATAAACAGGCCCGGTACAGCCGTTTCAACCGCCGTTTCATTGATCGAGCGGCCATCAACGATGACATCGTAAATGGTGATCTTGCGCGTTTCACGTGGAACACCCAGACCCGTCGAGGCATTGCCCTGCGGGTCCATATCCACGATCAAAACCTTTTCGCCGATGGCGGCCAGGGCAGTACCCAGATTGATGGCGGTCGTGGTTTTACCCACCCCACCCTTCTGGTTCGATACCGCAAGGACGCGGGTCGGTTTCGGTTTAACGGACACGACGCAAACTCCCCACTGAAACGATACGGCCGCGCGGGTCACTGCGCGACACCGAAAGACCGGCTTCAAAGTGCCAGACACCGGCCGCGTCTTTCAACTCTGCTTCGGCCTTCTCGCCCTTCAGGAACAGGCCTTTTGCACCACGTTGGAAGTATGGCTGTGCATAACCCAGTAATTTTTCCATCGCGGCGACAGCACGGGCCGTCACGATCTCGACCTTGACCTGCTGTTCCTCGGCGCGGCCATTGATGACCGTGGCGGGCAGATCAAGCGCATCCACGACAGTTTGCAGGAAGCGGCAACGCTTTCCGAGACTGTCGATTAGCCAGACATGCGCGCCTTCGCGGCCCTTCAGCATGATGGCCAGTACCACACCGGGGAAGCCTGCCCCCGCCCCCAGATCGGCCCATGTCAGGGCGTCCGGTTCAAGCGACAACAGTTGGGCACTGTCCCAGGCATGGCGGTTCCAGAAGTCCGGCAGGCTGTCGGGACCCACGAGGTTCATCACCGCGTTCGTCTCGGTCAGCATATCCAGAAAGACTTTCAGATCAGTAATATTTTGGTCGCTCGCACCGCTCTTGGCGCGGAAGTCCGCAATAGGATCAGACATAAATACTCCGGTGTCGCGATCAGGCGACGACAGTGGCCAGATCGGTTTCGACCGATTTGATCTTTTTCACGTGCGCCAAAAGCGCGGTCAGGGCACCGGGCGTCATGCCCTCGATACGGCCCGCCTGCCCCAATGTCAGTGGACGCACCATGGACAGCTTTTCACGCACTTCGTTGGACAGGGCACCAATGGCGGCATAGTCGAGGTCAGCAGGCAGGCTTAGCCCCTCCTCGCGACGAAGCGCCTCGGCGTCCTGAGCCTGACGGTCCAGATAGCCTGCATAGACGGCGTCGATCTCGACCTGCTCACGCACATCGGCGGGCCAGTCAGCGATCTCCGGCTTCACAGAGACGAAATGCTCAAGCGTCACTGTCGGGAAGGATAGCAGATCACGGATCGAACGGCGCTGGCCGTCAGCATTGACCTGAATGCCCAACGCGCCCGCTTCCTTGGGTGTGAAGCGTGTTTCACGTGAAACAGTGTTAGCCGAGTATAACCGGTCTGCCTTGTCCAGCCATACCTTCTCGCGATCCGAGCCGACGATACCGGCCTTAATTCCCAACGGTGTCAGGCGGATATCGGCATTATCGGCACGCAGGGTCAGGCGATATTCGGCGCGGCTGGTGAACATGCGGTAGGGTTCGGTTACCCCGCGCGTGACCAGATCGTCGATCATGACGCCAATATAGGCTTGGTCGCGACCGAAGATGACCGGGTCATTACCTGCTGCTTTACGTGCCGCATTCAAGCCCGCCACGAGGCCTTGCGCCCCCGCTTCTTCATATCCGGTCGTGCCGTTGATCTGGCCCGCCAGATAGAGGTTGGGGCGTTTTTTAACTTCCAGCGCAGGGGTCAGTTCACGCGGATCGACATAGTCATATTCGATGGCATAGCCGAAGCGGAACACCTCGACATTTTCCAGCCCCGGCATGGTGCGCAAGAAGGCCATCTGGGTGGCATCCGAAACCGAGGTCGAAATACCGTTCGGATAGACGGTCGGGTCATCCAGACCTTCCGGCTCCAGGAAAACCTGATGGCTGGTCTTGTCGGCAAAGCGGACAACCTTGTCCTCGATCGACGGGCAATAGCGCGGACCGCGACCCGACAGGTGCCCTCCGTAAACAGCACTCTCACCAAGATTTTCAGCAATGATGCGATGGGTTTCCTCGGTCGTATGGGTCACACCACATGCGATCTGGGGCACCTCGATCTTGTCGGTCAGGAAGCTGAACGGCACGGGCTGCTCGTCCGCCGCCTGCATCTCCAGACGCTCCCACGCAATGGTGCGGCCATCCAGACGCGCGGGCGTGCCAGTCTTCAGCCGGCCCATCATCAGGTCGGCAGCATGCAGATCGGCGGCCAGACCCGTAGACGGATCTTCACCATAACGGCCCGCCGGAATACGCAGATCGCCGCGATGTATGACACCGTTGAGGAAAGTGCCGGTCGTTAGAACCACAGCCCCTGCCCTGATGGTTTCACCGCTGGCGGTCGTGACGCCGATCACGCGCTCGCCATCCATGATCAGACCCTCGGCCGTACCGGCCATCTGGGTCAGGTTTGGATAGTGGGCCAGTTCGGCCTGCATGGCCTCACGGTAAAGCTTACGGTCAATCTGGCTACGCGGGCCGCGCACAGCGGCCCCCTTGGAGCGGTTCAGAAGACGAAACTGGATGCCCGTAACATCGGCCAGACAACCCATCACACCATCCAGCGCGTCGATCTCGCGCACAAGATGCCCCTTACCCAAGCCGCCAATAGCCGGATTGCAGCTCATCTCGCCGATGGTTTCCAGCTTCTGGCTGAGCAACAAGGTGCGTGCACCAAAGCGCGCCGAAGCCGTCGCGGCCTCGCAACCGGCGTGGCCGCCGCCAATGACAACAACGTCGAAGGTATGATCCGGGGTAAAGCTCATGCCGGACACATAATGCATCCGGCATCAAATCTCTATGCCACAAGGATCACGGTTTCACGTGAAACGGCTATTTACCGATGCAGAAGCTGGAAAAGACCTCTCCCAGAATGTCCTCGACACCAATAGCCCCCGTCACACGCGACAGACTGTCGGCTGCACGACGCAAATCATCACCGGCCATTTCGGGCGCAATATCCAGTGCACGACGACCCGCTTCGACGGCAGACAGAGCCTCGACCAGACGGCGGCGATGACGTTCGCGGGTTACCGCAGGGAAGTCTGCACCCGACAGATCACGCGCCAATCGCGCAGCAATCCAGTCATGCAGTTCCGATAGCCCCTGCCCGTTTTGCGTACTGACCGCCAGATGCTGCATGCCTTCAACCGGAGCCAACGCACCAAGATCAGCTTTATTGAGCACCTGAAGATCGTCAGCTTTGGCAAACTGCGCCGCGGGATCATCGATGGCGGTTTCCGATGGTGAGCGCACCCATAAACGTAGATCAGCACCCTCGGCACGCGCGCGTGCACGGCGGATGCCTTCGGCCTCGACCACATCGTCACTGTCGCGCAGGCCCGCCGTATCGGACAGTGTCACCGCATAGCCGCCGATCATAATATCGGCGTCCAGAACATCGCGGGTTGTCCCTGCAATAGGGGTCACAATCGCCGCTTCGCGCGCGGTCAGAGCATTGAACAGCGAGGACTTGCCCGCATTGGTCTCGCCAATCAGGACGATGCGATAGCCCTCGCGCACGCGGCGTCCGCGGTCGGAATCGGCCAGTGCTGCATTCAAATCGGCCATCAACTGGTCCAGAACCGGCCCTGCGGTGCGGGCCAGATTGTCGGGCACTTCCTCATCGGGGAAGTCGATTTCGGCCTCGACCAAAGACAGGGCCTTCAGAAGATCGCGGCGGAAACCGGCATAGGTTTGCGATAGCGCCCCATCCAACTGGCCAAGAGCCTGCGCTTTCTGGGCCTCGGTTTCGGCGTCAATCAGGTCGGCCACGGCCTCGGCCTGCGCCAAGTCCATACGGCCATTCTGGAAGGCTCGACGGGTAAATTCACCCGCTTCGGCAGGGCGTAGACCATGGTCGATCAACGCCAAACTGGCCGCCTCGATCACTGCACGTCCCCCATGCAGATGCAGTTCTGCGCTGTCCTCACCCGTATAGGAGTTGGGGCCGACAAAGCGCAGGATCAGGGCCTGATCGACCAGCCGACCTTCATGCTTGATATTGCGAACCGAGGCCAGACGCGGCTTGACGCCCCCTGCCCCGATGCGCTCCAGCACCTGGGCTGTGTCCGGGCCGGAGATGCGGATAATGGCCACCGCCCCGCGACCCACAGGTGTCGCAAGTGCAAAAATCGTGTCGGTCATTTAAGCGAGCCTAGCCCTTGGTCTGGCCCGAAACGGCCGCTTCCATCAGGCGGCGGAACTGGTCCTGAGCCTGAACGCCGAAAGACGTCCAGGACTTCATCAGTTCATCGGGCTGCATGGCGGTCATGTTTTCCGCCATGCGTTTTTGCATTTCCTGCACCAGCAGTTCGTTCAACGGAGCCACATCCGGCAAGCCCAGAAAGGCGCGGGCCTCGGCCGGAGTGCAATCAATCTCGATATTGACCTTCATCGCACGGGCTCCATTGTTTCACGTGAAACACCACGGGTATGCCTAGGTGTTACTGCAAAGCTTACTCAGGTATTCATCGACTGGAAGAAGTCGCCATTGTTCTTGGACTGGCGCAGCTTGTCGAGCAGGAACTCGATGGCATCCTGCGGACCCATCGGGTTGAGGATACGGCGCAGGACATAGGTCTTGGCCAATTGATCCTTCGGCGTGATGAGGTCTTCCTTACGGGTACCCGACTTGAGCACGTCGATGGCCGGGAAGATGCGCTTGTCGGCGACCTTGCGGTCCAGCACGATTTCCGAGTTACCGGTGCCCTTGAATTCTTCGAAGATCACTTCGTCCATGCGCGAGCCGGTGTCGATCAGAGCGGTGGCGATGATGGTCAGCGAACCACCCTGCTCCACGTTACGGGCAGCACCGAAGAAGCGCTTCGGACGTTGCAGGGCGTTGGCGTCCACACCACCGGTCAGCACCTTGCCCGACGACGGAACCGTGGCGTTATAGGCACGGCCCAGACGGGTGATCGAGTCCAGCAGGATCACAACATCCTTCTTATGCTCGACCAGACGCTTGGCCTTTTCGATGACCATTTCAGCCACAGCAACGTGACGCGATGCCGGCTCGTCGAAGGTCGAGGCCACAACCTCGCCCTTCACGGTACGCTGCATGTCGGTCACTTCTTCCGGACGCTCGTCGATCAGCAGAACAATCAGGAAAACTTCCGGATGGTTTTTTTCAATCGACTTGGCGATGTTCTGCAGCATCACCGTTTTACCGACGCGCGGCGGTGCCACGATCAGGCAGCGCTGCCCCTTGCCCAGCGGTGCAACGATGTCGATTACACGGCCCGAGCGATCTTTCAGCGTCGGGTCCTGGATTTCCATATGCAGACGCTCTTCCGGATAGAGCGGCGTCAGGTTGTCGAACAGAACCTTGGTCTTGACCGTTTCGGGGTCTTCGAAATTGATCGTGTCGACCTTGAGCAGAGCAAAATAACGCTCGCCCTCGCGCGGGCCACGCACAGCACCGTGAACAGTATCGCCCGAGCGCAAGCCGAAACGGCGGATCTGCGACGGCGAAACATAGATATCGTCCGGACCCGGAAGATAGTTGGCGTCAGGGCTGCGCAGGAAGCCGAAACCGTCCGGCAGGATTTCCAGAACGCCCGAGGCGATGATCTCGACCTCTTCGTCAGCGAGGGTCTTCAGGATCGCAAACAGCAGGTCCTGCTTGCGCAGGTTGCCGGCGTTTTCGATGTCCAGACCTTCGGCAAAGGCGACCAGATCTTCCGGCGTCTTTTCGTTCAGTTCCTGAAGCGTGATACGACCATTGGGAACGATCGGCTCACCATCATCGTCCTCGTCTTCCTCCGCCGAGGTGTCGATGCCGCTGTAATCGTTCTGGATCACTTCATCTTCTGCGGGCTGTTCAGCCTCAACCGGTGCAGCCTTGGACCCACCGAGGGTCAGGGTGCGACGCGGACGCTCGGAAGTATTTTCCGGTGCGTTTTCAGTGACTTCGTTTTCAGGCGTATCGGACATGATGCGGGCTCGTGCTCACCCTGCACAGCCATAAGGCGCACAGGGCGGTAAATCTCGGCAATGGATGGCCGTAAGGCCGAAGGGAAGATGACGAGGTCCCGCAGCTTCAAACCGGCAGGCGTCACCGAAAGAGAGGCACCGCACAGCCAGTCCGGCCCCACGGTTCAAACAAGCGAAACCACGGAAAGACGGTGCGGGTCAAGAGGCACCGCCGTTACAATCACGCTCAAAGCTTAAGCGCCCCACTCCATGGTCACGGACAAAACCATGACAATGGCGATCAGGAACGGCACTTCATTGCTCATGCGCCAGAACTTGCTGGAACGGGTCGAGGTGCCATTGGCGATCTTCTTGCGGCTTTTAGCCAGAAAACCATGCCAGCCAAACAGGGCAATCACGCCCAGAAGCTTGACGACCATCCACGGCTGATGGGCGAACGACCAATCTGCACCATTGCCCGAACGCAGCCAGAACAGCCACAGGCCTAGCACAAAGGCCAGGATCATCGACGGATTGATGATGATGCGTAAAAGGCGCGTCTGCCACAGGCGCAACAAGCCCTGCATTTCCGAACGCAGCGGCTCGGGCTTGTCATTTTGCTCGGCGTCATAGGCATACAGGCGCGGCAGATAAAGCATACCGCTCATCCATGCGATTACCGCCAGAATGTGTAGACCACGGGCCAGATCATAAGCGTTCATTGTTTATTCCCTAGGCCAGACTGGCCGCGTTGTCCGTTCCCGTCGTTTCCAGCTTTGCAAACCGGTTATCACAAGCACAACTGCCATTTCCGCAACGCGGTCCCTGCTGGCCTTGTAGAGCCTTCACAGTTTCGTCGGCCAGCGCCCCGATGAAGTCTGCATCAATCCCGACAGCCGGTGCACGCAAATACGGGCTGCAACCGACTTCGTGTGCCAGCTCGCCATATTCGATGTCCAGTTCAACCAGGGTCTCGATATGTTCCGAAACAAAGGCAATAGGCACCACAACCGCGCCCACTCCATCGGCTGCGGCTTGTTTGATCGCATCCGGCGTTGCCGGTCCCAGCCACTCCATTGGGCCAACCTTGGACTGATAACAGATCGCCCAGTCACTCAGCCCCATCCGTTCGACCACAGCGGCCACCGTGGCTTCGATCTGGGCCTGATAGGGGTCGCCCTGTTTGACCAGTTTGGACGGGATACCGTGGGCCGAAAATAGAACACGAACCGGCTTACCATCGGCCTCTTGCAAGGCTTTGCCAATCACCCGGGCCTGCGCGGCAATGAAACCTTCGGCTTGCGGATAGCAACATACCACGCTCAAACGGCCCGAACCCTTATAGGTCTGTCGCCACAGTTTCAGCGACGACGCCGTCGTCGTGGTCGAATATTGCGGATAGAGCGGCAGAAACACCACTTCGTCGGGCCGGAAAGCTTCAACGGCACGTGCCGTTTCATCTGTCATCGGATGCCAATAGCGCATGGCGATAAACACGCGTGTTTCATCATGCGGCATTCGACCGTTCAGCAACAGTTCAAGAGCCTGCGCCTGTTTACGCGTTTCAGGTAGAAGCGGCGATCCACCTCCCATCAGGGCATAGTTCTCCTGCGCCGGTTTTTCACGGCGTGAGGAGATCAACTTAGCCAGAGGTGTCCTGAAAAGACCCGGCAGACCTATAATGGCCGGATCATTGAACAGGTTGAAAAGAAACGGCTTTACGGAATCTGGACCATCCGGTCCGCCCAGATTGGTCAATACCACCGCAATACGGCGACCAGAGCCCGATTTTAGGGGTGTGACCGACATGGCTTATTGCGCTCCGATACGTTTCAGAACCTGCTCGACATGGGCGATCGGCACATCGGGCGTTACCCCATGCCCGAGATTGAACACCCACGGACCATTGCCCCACGCTTGCAACAACTGGTCCACGCGGCGATCCAGTTGTTCGCCCCCCACACGCAACAGCATCGGATCAAGCGCACCTTGAATAGGTTTGATCTTTTGAACACGCGCGCCGACTTCCAGCGGGCAGGCCGTATCCAGTGCCACCGCATTCACATCGCACTCACGCGCATAATGCTCGGCCAGAGCTGCCGAACCCCGCGGGAAGCCCATGATCGGTACGGTCACGCCCAGTTCACGGGCACGGGCCACCAGTTTCTGGTGCGGACAAAGAACCAGTGTTTCGAAGAGATCGTCGGGTAGACCCTCGGCCCAGCTCTCGAAAATCTTGAGCACCATGGCGCCCGCATCCTGCTGCATTTTCAGATAATGCGCCGTGCTTTCGACCAGCACATCCAGAAGCGCCTGAACTTTTTGCGGATCGGCATAGGCATAGGCACGCGCAGCGGCGCGTTCACCCTTGCCAACCGTTCGGGCCTCGCCATCCAGCATATAGGTTGCAACGGTCCAGGGAGCCCCTGCAAAGCCGATCAGGGTCTTTGATGGGTCCAACTGTGTACGGACCAAGGACAGGCTCTGTCCGACCGCTTTCAGGGCTTCTCCGGCATGGGGGGCTTTTTCAAGCATTTCCTCTATTGAAGGCAATGCACCCAGTCGGGGACCCTCACCGGCTTCAAACCACACATCCTGACCCAGCGCGCCGGGGATCAACAGGATGTCGGCAAAGATGATCGCCGCATCAAAACCGTAACGACGCATCGGCTGCATCGTCGCTTCGGCAGCCATTTCAGGGTTCAGACAGAACGAAATGAAGTTCGGCGCCTTGGCTCGAAGTTCGCGATATTCCGGAAGGTGACGGCCCGCCTGACGCATAAACCATACGGGAGGACGCGAGGTCGTCTGGCCCTGAAGAGCCTGGATCATAAGTGGGGTGCTCATAGGCCAAGGCTTTAGCCCCCCACACCACCGAACCTCAATCTCTAATCTAAATTATAGAATTAAGAATTGGAGGTTTGAATTAGGGCGGGGGACGACGTGGACAGTTTTTCGTTGTCCCGCCCGTGGACGATCTTTTCCTGATCGCGGCAAGAATGATTCCAGCCCCTTCAAACCTGTGTGTGGATTGTGGGGAAAACCCGTGAAACACCCAGTTTAATTGGGCTCTCCTCTGGGCGCCGTTGTGGGTGAGTCTCTTGGCGCCAAATTGGACAATGAATCTTGCCCACAGCACGGGATAGATAACTGGCGCCCAATTGACGAGCGGGGCGCCGTTTATAAGTTTGGCGCCCGATCTTCTGTTTGGAATTCGCTGGTGCCCGATAGCGCCCAATTCGGCGCCCGCTGTTTTGAATTTGGCGCCCCGGCTTTTCCACAGAATGCGGGGATGGTCGGCCCCTAGCGAACGGGTCTAGAACCGTAAGCAACCGCTTATTGAGCCAAGGAAGCAGTCATGAGCCCTGACCGTCCGGCCGGATCATCACGTCTGGCGACCTATTTCCATGTGCATCTGGTATCGGATTCGACCGGCGAGACGCTGAATGCCATGGCCAAGGCCGTGGTGGCGCGCTTTGATCGTGTGATCCCGATCGAGCATATCTATGCGCTGGTGCGTTCCGACAAGCAGATGGAAGATGTGCTGGCCGAGGTAGCCGATGCGCCCGGTCTGGTCCTGCATACGGTGGTCAATCCTGAACTGCGCGAACAGCTGGAAGAGGGCTGCAAGCGTCTGGGCATTCCCCAGATCGGCGCGCTGGACCCGTTGGTGCGCGCCTTGTCCCATTATCTGGGCGCAGATGTTTCGACGCGTGTCGGGGCGCAACACGCGCTGGATACCGGCTATTTCAACCGTATGAGTGCGCTGGATTATGCCATCTCGCATGATGACGGTCAGGGCTCGACAGAAGACCTTGAAGAGGCCGATGTGGTGTTGTGCGGGGTCAGCCGCACCTCCAAGACACCGACCTGTATCTATCTGGCCCATCGCGGTATCCGCGCCGCCAATGTGCCTCTGGTGCCGGGCAGCGAGGATGGCGAGCGCCTGACCCGTCTGAAAAACCCGCTGGTTGTGGGCCTGACAGTTTCACCGGACCGTCTGGTACAGATCCGCCGCAACCGGTTGGACAGCCTGAACCAGATTCAGGAAACCTCTTATGTTGACCACGATGCGGTGCGTGCCGAGATCATCAAGGCACGGCGCGATTTCGAGCGTCGTGGTTGGCCGGTGATCGATGTCACCCGTCGTTCAGTAGAAGAAACGGCTGCGGCCATAGTCAATCTGGTCAATGCCCGTCGTAACCGTCGTATCGGAGTCCCCGCATGAGTCTAGAGCCTTTGATCCTTGCCTCCAAAAGCGCTGCCCGGCGCGAGGTACTGGCCAATGCCGGAGTGGCCTTTGACATTCAGGTTGCCGGTATTGACGAAGACGCGCTGAAACGACCGGGGGTGGATGCTCGCGATCTGGCCATTGAGTTGGCCAAGGCCAAGGCTCTTGCAGTATCAGCACAGTATCCCGATGCGGTAGTTCTTGGGGCCGATCAGACACTGGCCTTTGAGGGGAGGCTGGTTTCCAAGGCCCCAAGTCTTGAGGCTGCCAAGGCGCGTCTGGCCGATATGCGCGGCAAGCCGCATCAACTTCATTCAGGCGTGGCACTGGCCAAGGGCGGGAAAATCCTTTGGGCCGATGCCGATACCGCCCATATGCAAGTGCGCGATTTTTCGGATGATTTCCTAAATGCCTATATCGACACCGAAGGCGACGAGCTGTTGCACTGTGTCGGCTCCTACCGACTGGAAGGCATGGGCGCGCAACTGTTCGACAAGGTGGACGGTGATTATTTCACCGTACTGGGCATGCCGCTCTGGCTGGTGCTGGAGCAGTTGCGCCGCTTCGGGGTCTTGCCGCAATGAGCCGTATTACAGGGGCCGTCAGGGTGGGCGGCGTGGTGGGGCAGCCGGTCAACCATAGCTTAAGTCCCGTCATCCATAATGCGTGGCTGGAAGCGGGCGGTATCGACGGGGCCTATGTCGCCTTTGCGCCCAAGGATGCGGACGGATTTGCTGCTTTGGTGGCGGCTGGACGTGCGGGTCTGATCGCCGGTGTGAATGTGACCGCGCCGTTTAAAGAACAGGCTTTTGCCAGCGCTGATAAGGTTTCAAAGGCAGCGAAACTGGTATCATCGGCCAATATATTGGCGTTTCATGATGGTCAGGTTCTGGCTGACAGTTCTGATGGTGCGGGTGTGCTCTATGCCTTGGCTGAACAGGCCCCTGCCCTGTCGTTGAACAGTGCCCATGTGGTGATGCTGGGGGCAGGCGGAGCCAGTCGCGCCGCCGCAGGAGTCTTGCTGCAAGGCGGAGCGCGGCTGTCTATTTTGAACCGCACCCGCCAGAGGGCCGCTGATCTGGCCGCAGATTTAGGGGCTGGTGTGAGCGTGGCCGAGGACGAAGGCGTGCTGGAGACAGCCGATCTAGTGATCAACGCTCTCAGTGTGCCGCCACAGATTGATCTGTCTCGTTTAAAGATTCAGGCGGTGGTTATGGACATGACCTATCGTCCGTTGGTGACCCCTTTCCTTCAAGCAGCACGGGATCGGGGTCTGACGATTGTAGACGGTCTGGCCATGCTGATCGGTCAGGCCGGCGCAGGCTTTGAAGCCATTTATGGGCAGAAGCCACCTGTTATGGATATGCGGTCCGTGCTGATGGCGCATCTGGGAGAGGCACAATGATTATTCTGGGCCTGACCGGCAGTATCGGTATGGGAAAATCCACCACGGCTGGCTTTTTTGCCGAAAACGGCGCGATGATCTGGAATGCGGACGAGGCCGTGCATCGCCTCTATGCCAAGGGCGGCGCAGCCGTAGACATGATTGCCGAAGCCTTCCCGACCGCTGTGGTGGATGATGCCGTGGACCGGCACTTGTTGGCTGCCGCTTTGGGGCAAGACCCCGAAGCTTTTGGAACACTGGAAATGATCGTGCATCCTCTGGTGGGTATGGATCGAGCCAATGCCTTGGCCAGGGCCCGCGAGGACGGCACCAAGCTGACAGTTCTGGACATTCCGCTTTTGTTCGAAACGGGTGGCGATGCCCATGTCGATGCGGTGGTGGTGGTGTCGGCACCGGCCGATATTCAGGCCCAGCGTGTCCTGAAGCGGCCGGGTATGACGCAGGAACGACTGGATGCCATCCTGTTGCGACAATTGTCTGACGGCGAAAAGCGCCAGCGGGCTGATTTCATCATCAATACGGGTGAAGGCCTTGAACGGGCTCGCCAGCAGGTTGAAGCGGTTGTGAAAACAGTCCTCGATCCGGCGTGGACATCGCCGCGCCGGATGGGGCAGTAAGACCCATGCGTGAAATCGTTCTTGATACCGAAACCACCGGCTTTGATCCCAAGACCGGCGACCGCCTCATCGAAGTCGGTTGTATCGAGATTGTCGATCTGTTGCCGACGGGGCGGACCTATCACAGCTTTGTAAATCCGGAGCGCTCGATTCCCGAGGAGGCGATCAAGGTTCACGGTATTACCGATGATAAGGTCAAGGATGCGCCCATCTTTGCCAAGATGGCCGACGAGTTTCTGGAATTTGTCGGAGATGCACCCCTGATCGCGCACAATGCCGGCTTTGACCGCAACTTCATCGACTGGGAACTGACGCTGGCCCATAGGCCTATCACGGGTGAGCCGCGCTGGATCGATACGCTGGCCATTGCCAAGTCCAAGTTTCCGGGCCAGCCCAATACGCTGGATGCCCTATGTAAGCGTTACAAAATCTCGCTGGCTGACCGGACCTATCACGGCGCTTTGATCGATGCCCGCTTGCTGGCCGAGGTCTATCTGGAGTTGCGGGGCGGCAAGGAGCGCAGCTTTGATCTGGGGGGCGGGCAGACCCTGACCTCCAGCGGTATTGTGGTTCCCAAGGGCCGCAAGACCTATGGTCCGCGCCCGCGCCCCCTGCCCTCTCAGGTCAGCGCGGCCGAGGACGAGGCACACCGTGCGTTTCTAGGCCAGTGGGTCAAGGACCCTGTCTGGGCGCAATACGGTATTGAACTGCCTGCCAAGGATGAAACCTGAATACAAAAAACCCCGCCTCGATCACCAAGGCGGGGTTTGTTTTTGTCCGGCAGAGGCCGTTTAGGCTTGGCCGGTTTCGGCCGGCGAGCCTGCGATCTGCTGCTGGCGGGCCATATAGATGGCGGCAAAGTCGATCGGCTCGACATTGAACGGCGGGTAGAAGCCACCGTCTGCAGTTGCTTGCGAAATGATCTGGCGCGCATACGGGAACAGGTAGCGCGGGCATTCGATCAGCAGCATCGGCTCGATGTCTTGCGGGGCCACGCCTTGCAGGGCGAACAGACCGCCATAAACCAGCTCGACCTGGAAGACCGGCGAGTTGTCGTCAGCGGTGGCCTTGACCGAAATCTTCAGGTCCACCTCGAACAGGCCGTCAGGACGACCACCGGCATTCATTTCAACGCCCATGTCGATGGCCGGTTTGCCTTCGATACGCAGGCTTTCCGGTGCCTTCGGATTTTCGAACGACATGTCGCGGACATATTGGGTGAGGATGCGGAAGCCCGGACCTTGCGGTTGACCCTGCGCCTGATCGGCTTGAGGGTTTTGGCCGTTGGTGTCGGCGGGCGGCGTAGCGTCAGTCATTTCGAAAGGCCGTCTTTGAAAAGTATGCTGCGAAATGCCCCGATTGAGGCAGGTATGAGGCGCGGCGGTAGCACGTTGAGGCTATCGGTCGCAATGTTTGGAGGGGCTTCTATGGGGGCCTTTGCCTTGCGCCGGACAGGATCGCCCCCTAATCACTATATTAAAGATGGCCTGTCCGTGAAGGGACTGCGGGCATTGCAGGGGTGTAAACCTTTTGCAGTGATACAGTCTCCAACGCGGTAAGGCGCTGATTACCCCAAGGAATACCCGTGTCCCAGACCTTCTCTATTGTGTTCTTCGCTGTGATCGCAGCCGTGCTGCTGTTCCAGCTCTACAATGTGCTGGGCAAGAAGGTTGGCCGCCAGCCTGAAGATAATGCCCATAAGGCAAAATCGGCCAAGGCAGCGATTTTAGCTCCCGGTCTACCCAAGACCGTCGATGCCAAGGCCCAGCAGGGACCGGTTATGGACCCTGCTCTGGCGGCGGCGATCTCGGGCCTAAAAGAACGGGATCCGGCCTTCGATCCGGCTCGTTTTGTCGAAGGTGCCCGTCAGGCGTATGAAACCATTGTTCGCGCCTATGCGCGTGGGGAGCGCGAGGCCCTGCGGCCTTTGCTGACGGATAAGGTGATGACCTCGTTCGATGCGGGTATCACCCAGCGCGAACAGGCTGGTATTGTCGAAGCGGTGGAACTGGTTTCGCCGCCGCGTGCTGATATTGAGCTGGCTACGGTCGAGGACAATCTGGCCAAGGCCCGCGTGCGCTTCCTCGCCGAGGTTCGCAGTACGGTGACGCAGGACGGAAGCGAAAGCCAAACGACCGAGCGCCGTACCGCCGAGGTCTGGACGTTTGAACGCAAGCTGGGCACCAGTGACCCTAACTGGTCGCTGGCCCGCGTCGAGGCCGCAACGGCCTGATGACCACGGTGGACAGGGACGGTTCGGTGTCGCGTTTTCCATCCGGTATTCTTATTGCGGCACTGACGCTGTTTGTGGCGGCGTGTGCATCTAGCCCCAAGGTGCCGCAATATCCCTATCCGCCGCAGACAGTTCCTCCTGTCACTTCGCCTCCGGTTCTACCTCCGGATACGGGTGGTCCCCAACCCTACTCTATAGCCTTAAGTGCGCTGCCGGGCTGGTCCAACGAAGACCACTTGTCGGCATTGCGGGCCTATGGCGAGGGGTGCAGGGCCTTGCGCAGCACGGTCAATCTGACCTGTCAGGTTGCGCGCGAGTTTTTGAACTCGCGTCCGGGTCCCAGCCCCAGTGACGCGCGTGCCTTTCTGGAAGAAAGGTTTGTCGCCGTCGAGGCTCGTAAGGAAGATGGCACTGCGGGGATGCTCACGGCCTATTTCGCACCAGAATATCAAGCACGATCCACACCGGATGCCGAGTTCGATGCCCCGGTTCTCAGCCGTCCCGATAATCTGGCCGGTGTAGGTGATCGTGCGGCCATTGAAGCAGGCTCTGCGCGTTCTACAGTCCTGGCATGGATGCGGGCCGAAGACCTGTTTTTCTTGCAAATTCAAGGATCAGGGAACCTGACCTTCCCTGATGGTCGCCGTATGCGCGCGGCCTATGCCGCCGATAATGGCCAGAGGTTTGTCGGTATTGCCCGTCCGATGGCCGAGCGGGGTTTGTTGCCGCAGAACGGCACTTCGGGCGATGCGATCCGCAACTGGTTGGCGACCCATCGTGGCCCTCAGGCGCGAGAAGTGATGAACCTCAATCCGCGCTACATCTTTTTTACGATGACGCCAGATAACGGACGCGAAGCGGTCGGGGCAGCTGCAATTCCGCTTCCGGCGCGGCGTTCGATTGCGGTTGACCCTTCTCACTGGACCTATGGAGAGGCGGTCTGGATCGAGGCTGATGGCGGCAACCTGGTGGGGGCATTGGCCAGCTATCGCGGGCTGGTAATGGCACTAGATACCGGATCGGCCATTCGCGGGCCTGTACGGGCGGATCTTTATATAGGCACCGGCGATGCGGCCGGGCGCGAGGCAGGGGCTGTGCGCCACCCCTTGCGTATGTGGCGGCTGATCCCACGGTATTGATTGGTCGGTTTTTGCAGCACTATTACTGTTAAAATATCAGTGCTACTCTAGATAGCCACGATCCGTGGTCCTCGATGTTGAGGATTGTGCCATGTTCAGATTACGCCATGTCCCAGCAGGTGTCGTCGGTGCCTTCAGTCTTGTATTTTCAGGACTAGCGCACGCGCAGGTTGCCGAGACGACAGACGAGGAAGGCGTGAAACTCCGCTTTCAGGGCGGCGTAAACGCGGTGGTCGAACGCAACCTGTTTTGGCGTTTTGCAGAAACTGTAGCGCAGGCCGAAGACTTCACCTCTGATACCGAATGGCTGGAAGCCTATGTGAAACCGGGGCTGAGTTATCAAAGAACCACAGATAGTGGAGCGACCCTGTATGGGGGCTTGTCGGTCGTCGGGTCATGGACGGCAGGTGACGATGCCTTTGGGGCGGGCGATACCGGTCGGGTGACGCTGGAAGAAGCCTATGCGGGCGTACGCTTCAGTCAGGGGGGCTTTGATTTCGATCTTTCGGCGGGCTCTCAGGAATTTGAAGCGGGCACGGGCATGCATCTGTCCAATGGCGGCTCGAACGGCTTTTCTCGCGGGGCTTTGAAACTGGGACCACGTAAGGCATGGGCCATGGCCGTTCTGGCGCGGGCCAAGCGCGGCGATGTTTCGGGTACCGCCTTTTATCTTGATCCCAACAGCGCGCCCGATAATGACAATGGTACGACCATAGCCGGTTTTGACCTGCGTTATAACCCTGATCCAATGACCCATTACGGGGCGACGATCGGCAAGGTGCTGGAATCGCGTGCACCCTATCCCGTCGCCGCACCTGGCGGGATCGGGGTGCCATCTATTCTGGAGAATGGCCGCGACGGTTTGACTTTTGTCGATCTGTATATGCGGGCGCGTCCCTTTGCCGACGCCCTCCCCGGAGCCTTTGTGGTGGCAGAGGTGTCGCTCCAGAATAATGACCGTATCGACATGCGTGCCTGGGGCGGTAGGGCTTGGGCCGGTTATGATTTCAATCATCGCTGGAAGCCGTCCATGGGCTTTGGCTAGCAGATATTTTCCGGTGATGATCCCGATACGACGCGTCTGGAGCGGTTTGATCCGCTTTATTACGAGGGCAATCCGAAATCGTGGTCAACGGGTTCAAAGTCGTCGATGGTTTTCATCAACTCCAATGTTTCGTCATGGAATCTGGGCTTTGGCATGTGGCCTACGGCACAGGACAAGGTGAGCGTGCAGTTTTCGCGGGTTTTGGCCGACAAGCGCCTTAGCCCCATCCAATTTGGTCAGGCGACCCGCGTCGAGGTTGATCAAGGGATCGTCAATCCAATTGCCGGCGTCACACGCAGACATTTGTCGGATGATATCTTTGTTGAATACATGCGGGTTGTCACACCAAACGTTTATCTGACCGCAGGCTATTCCTTTTCGGTGCCCGGACCCGGCATCGATTCAATCGTGACCCAGGCGAAAGCTCCCACCTGGCATGGTGGCTTCGTCAACCTTATCGTCAATTACTGAGGGCACTCCCCCATGCCGTATTCTGCTTTTGAAGGGTTTAACCGTCGCAGTTTTCTGGCAGCGACCGGAGCCAGTGCCGGATTGGGCGCATCGGCGCTCGTGGCCTCTCCGGTATGGTCACAGACGCGACAGGAGACGACGGTCTTCTCGGGCGGGATGATCCGTACCATCAATGATACCATGCCTGTTGCCGAAGCGCTGGCGGTGCGTGGTGGCCGGATTGTTGCCGTTGGTGCGCTTGATGATGTCCGCTCCGTGGTTGGACGCGGGGCTCGCATGGTGGACCTTCAGGGGCGTACCCTGCTGCCGGGCTTTTTCGATCCGCACGGCCATGTGTCGATGGTGGGTCTACAGGCGCGCTATGCTAACCTGCTGCCCGCGCCCGATGGCGAGGGCAACGACATCCCTGCCCTGCAACGGGTGACGCGCGTGTGGATGGACCGTCATGCCGATCTGGTGCGTGATACGGGTCTGGTGATCGGATTCGGCTATGACGATTCCCAATTAAAGGAACAGCGCCACCCGACACGCGACGAACTGGATGCGATTTCTACGGATGTGCCGATCCTGTTCCTGCACCAGTCCGGCCATATGGGATCGGCCAATAGTGCCGCACTGGCCGCAGCGGGGATCAGTGCCAGTTCGCCCGATCCGGACAATGGCGTGTTTCGTCGCCGCGACGGCTCGTCCGAGCCGAATGGGGTGATGGAGGAGACGGCCCTGTTTGCCGTCATGGGGGGCCTGTTCACCCGCCTGAGCCTTGAGGCCAACCGGCAGATGCTGGTCGAGGGCGCGCGTTACTATGCCCGTTTCGGCTATACCACCGCCCAGGACGGACGCTCCTCGACGGACACCTGCAACATGATTGCAAGCTTGGCCGCCGAAGGGGCTTTGCCGATCGACATTCTGTCTTTCCCCGACATCCTGACATCGACAGATGTGATGGCGACGCCGCTGTTCCGGCGCCATTATGAAGGCCGTTATCGCATTGGCGGGGTCAAGCTGACGCTGGATGGCTCGCCACAGGCCAAAACCGCGTGGCTGTCGCAACCCTATTTCATCCCGCCCGAAGGTCAGCCTGCTTCCTATCGCGGCTATCCGGCGGTCAGCGAGCAAAAAGCGCTGGAAATGGTCGATCTGGCCTTTGCCAATAACTGGCAGATCGAGGTGCATGCCAATGGGGATGCAGCGATTGATCTGTTAATCGCCGGCGTTCGTGATGCGACCCGCAAACATGGTCAGGAGGACCGCCGACCCGTTCTGATCCACGGTCAGACCACGCGCGAGGACCAGTTGGACGATCTGAAGACGCTGGGCATCGTGCCGTCGCTCTTCCCTATGCACACCTTCTATTGGGGGGACTGGCACAGGGATTCCGTGCTGGGGCCACGTCGGGCCGAGTTTATCTCGCCCTGTATGTCGGTGGTACGACGCGGAATGCGCTTTACTTCGCATCATGATGCGCCGGTGGCCAATCCCGATGCGATGCGGGTACTGTCGGCGACGGTAACGCGGCGCACGCGATCGGGCGATATTCTGGGACCGGATGAATGTGTACCCGTCGAGATCGCCCTGAAGGCTATGACCCTGTGGGCCGCGTGGCAGCACTATGAGGACGACCAGAAGGGCTCGCTTGTGGCGGGCAAGCTGGCGGACATGACGCTGCTGGAAGACGACCCCGTAACCATTGATCCCGACCGTATTGCCGGGATCAAGGTCAGCGAGGTCTATAAGGAAGGCGGCAAGGTCGTCTTCTCTTAAGCCTAGCGCTTCTTCAGACCGCCCAGCACCCCGCGCAAAAGCTCGCGGGTCAGGGTGGTGCCGACGGTCCTGAGCACCGACTTGGTCAGGGCCTCGGTCGGGGTTTCGCGGGTCGAGCGACGCGCGGGCGCACGGGCAGCCGTTGCGGCCTTGGCCGCTTCCTTTTCAGCCTTGGCACGGGCTTTTTCGGCTTCTACAGCGGCCTTGGTGTCGGCCTCCAGACGCTGGGCCTGTGCCTTACGGGCCTTTAGGATTTCTTCGGCGCTCTCGCGATTGATGGCGGTGTCATAGATGCCGCGCACCGGGCTGTTCTGGATAATGGCGGCGCGTTCGGCATCTGTAGCGGGGCCCAGACGTGAATCCGGCGGACGGATCTTGGTCTGGGCAACAACGGTGGGGGCCCCTTTTTCATCCAGCACCGAAACCAGAGCCTCGCCGACGCCCAAGGCCTGAATAGCCTCGGCGGTGTCAAAGGTGTCATTGGTGCGGAAGGACTGCGAAGCGGCGCGCAGGCCCTTTTGTTCGGCGGGCGTATAGGCGCGCAGGGCGTGTTGGATGCGGTTGCCCAATTGCGCCAGCACGGTGTCGGGAATGTCGGCCGGATTTTGCGTGACAAAATACACGCCGACACCCTTGGAACGGATCAGGCGTACAACCTGCTCGATCTTCTCCAGCAGGCCGCGTGGCGCATCGTTGAACAAAAGGTGGGCTTCATCAAAAAAGAAGACCAGCTTGGGTTTGTCGGGGTCGCCGATCTCGGGAAGCTGTTCGAACAGTTCTGACAACAGCCAGAGCAGGAAGGCGGAATACAGACGCGGGCTGTTCATCAGGCGCGTGGCATCCAGCACATTGATCTGGCCCATACCGTAGGGGGTCTTGATCAGATCATCGAGTTTGAGGGCCGGTTCGCCAAAGAAGCTCTTGGCCCCTTGTTGTTCCAGTTGCAGGATCGAGCGCTGGATGGCCGCGACAGATTGCGGCGAGACGCTGCCGACCTCGGCACCGATGGTCTTGGCGTTTTCCGACAGATAGGTCAGCAGGGCGCGCAGATCCTCAAGGTCGAGTAACAGCAGGCCTTCCTTGTCGGCCACATGGAAGGCAATCGACAGGACGCCTTCCTGCACCTCGTTCAGTTGCAGCATCTGCGCCAGCAGCAAGGGGCCGACATCCGAAACCGTGGCGCGGATCGGGTGGCCCTTTTCACCATACAGGTCCCAGAACACGGTCGGGGCGGCCCGTCCATGCAGTGCCACGCCGAGCTTGGCGGCCCGTTCGGCAAATTTTTCGGTACCGCCTGCCTGCGAAATACCGGACAGATCGCCTTTGACGTCGGCACAGAAGACCGGAACGCCCGCATCGGCAAAACCCTGGGCCATGATTTGCAGCGTGACGGTCTTACCCGTACCGGTGGCACCCGCGACGATACCGTGACGGTTGGCACGGTTCAGCAAAAGGCGCTGTGGCTGACCATCAAAAGACTGGCCGAGAAAAAGCGAAGGGGTATCGGTCATACAGGGTCTCCGTTTGAGGCATCACGCTGCGGCGCCCGTGACGATCACACAAGGGGAAGCTATGAGAATGGGAACTATCATGTTTCCTGTGTGATTGAGGGAGCAGATACTCTCAGCCGGACCGTGTTTTCATGAAATTACCTTTGACGTCCAATATCGCTGTCTCCAGTCGCAATGCGATTGTCATTGTCGCGGTGGTCGCCGCGGGGGCCTCGCTTTACTGGCTGCGTGATATTTTGACGCCATTGGCCATGGCTATCTTTCTGATGATCATGATCGGAGGGATTGAACGCTGGCTGTCGAACAGGGCGCGCATTCCGACGAGATTTGCGGGGCTGGCCGCAATCGGACTGGTGGTTATAGGTTTTCTGATCTCGATCTGGATTATCATCGACGGTGCGGCGGGCTTCTTTACCGATGCCTCGGGCGTGGCGGGGAGTATCGGTCCGCGTATCGACCAGATCAGCCTTGATATTAGCAGCCTGTTCGGCGTTGAAAATCCTCCAACCTTGCAGGAGATGATTGCAGGGATCGATCTGCGCGGCTGGCTGACCACGGCGGCGTTGCAGGCGCAGGGCATTGCTTCCAGCGCGTTTTTTGTTCTGATCTATCTGGGTTTTCTACTGGCTTCGCGTCACGGCTTCAAAAAGAAGATCGTCGGCCTGTTCCCGGATCGCGGACATCGTCACGAAGCGCTTCAAGTCTATGAGCGTGTACGCGGCGGGGTCGAGGGCTATCTATGGGTGCAGGCTGTTACCGGTGTGATGATCTGTTTTGTAGCCTGGATACTGATGCGTGTCGTAGGATTGCAGAATGCCGAGTTCTGGACCTTTGTGATCTTTGTAGTCGGTTTTATTCCGATCCTGGGCGGTGCGATTGCCGGTCTGGCACCACCGCTATTTGCTCTGGTCCAGTTCGAGAGCTACTGGCCAGCCCTGATCCTGTTGGTGGGATTGCAGACCCTTTTGTTTGTGGTGGGGAATGTGATCCAGCCGCGTATGCAGGGCGACAACCAGAATATTGACCCGATTGCGGTGCTGCTGGCATTGGCCTTCTGGGGCAAGCTGTGGGGTGTGGTAGGTATGTTCCTGTCCACGCCGCTGGCTGTGATGGCCATGGCCATTTTGGCAGAGTTCAAAGGCTCGCGCTGGATGGCCGTATTGCTTTCTGGTGATGGCAATCCCTATGCAGGTGACGGAACGCCGGAATCCAGCAAAACTGACACGAAAGCGTCACTATCTGACCGATTGATCGGAAAATTGCGGCGCAAATCCTGAATTTGGTCGAAAAATTTCTTCGAACTGTCCTTGATTCGCCGTAATCGGTCTCTAAATCAACAATCAGACGCCGCGGCCCTCCCCTCCCCTCCCCGGGCCGCGCGTTAAATGGCCGGCGCTTCCCCTCCTAGCGCCGGACTTGAGCAGGCCGTCGGACCCCGTTCGACGGCCTTGTTCAATTCAGCCTCCAACATGTCTCATGGGTCACCGTAGACGGGGCGGATTTGGGGCGAAATCTTCAACATTATGGCAGCTTTATGGATCGGCCTTTCGTCAGGTGGGCCGTTCGCGCAACATTGTGCGCTGCACACAGAGATATGGGCCAAAAGGCCACTAGGCATAGACACGCAGGGCGCTAAGGTGGCCCGATCAGGTGGCCTGTGTGGCCCCGTTTGACGAGAATAGATTATGTCAGCCGCTTCGCGTTCTGCTTCCGCCGGTCAGGCCAATCTGGAGGCGCTTTTGAAAGCCTTCTCCGAGGTTGCTTCAGGCCCGCCGGGAGCGGCACAGGCGTCCCTGCTGGAGCAGGTGATCGAAGATTACGAAGCGGACGAAACCCCAGAAGTCGGTCTGAACGATCTGGCCGCCCTGATCAATCAGGCATGGCAACAGGCCAGCAAGCGCGAAGCCGGTTCGCAGGCCTTTGTGACAGTTGGACCGCTGAACGGTGCCGACGGTCGCGCGACGGGTTATGATCAGGTTTTGATCCTTCAGGACGACGCGCCCTTCCTGGTGGACAGCGTGCTGGGTGAACTGGCCGATGCGGGCGTGACGGTGCGCGCCCTGTACCACCCTATTGTCGAGATGGGCGCAGGTCGCTGTGACTCGCTGATCATCCTGATTATTGATCCGCTGCCACAGGAACGCCGCGACGTTCTGGGCGAGGGCCTGGCTTCGGCCATGAGCGATGTGCGTCTGGCGGTTCAGGACCATGCCCGCATGGTCGAGGCCATGCAGCAGGCGATTGGCCGACTGGAAGCCCATAATTCGGACCGGATCGATCCGGCGGTGCGCGAGGAAAACATCGCCTTCCTGCGCTGGGTCAAGAGTGACCATTTCGTCTTCCTTGGCGCGCGCGACTACGACTTCCCGGTCGGTGCCAATGGCGAGCTTCAGGCCGAAGCGCCGATGAGCGAAAACGAAAGCGGCATGGGTATCCTGAGCGATCCCGAGCGTCGCGTTCTGCGCCGTGCCTCTGAGCCGGCTGTTCTGACCCCGGCCATGAAGCAGCAGATGGACCACAGTGATCCGGTGACGGTGGCCAAGTCCAACCTGCGTTCGCGTGTCCATCGCCGTGCCGTAATGGATTACATCGGTGTCAAACGCTACGACGCGCAGGGCCGTGCTGTGGGAGAGACCCGTTTCGTGGGTCTGTTCACGGCAGAAGCCTATGACAAGATGGCGTCGGTCGTCCCTCTGATCCGTCGCAAGGTGGCCAATGCGCTGGCGCGTGCGGACAAGGCCGAGGGCAGCCACAACTATAAGCGCCTGAAGAACATTCTCGAAAACTATCCGCGCGACGAGCTGTTCCAGATCTCGGAAGACGAGCTTTTGGATACGGCGCTGGGCATTCTGCACCTGTATGACCGTCCGCGTATCCGTCTATTCTCGCGCCGTGACCCGTTCGACCGGTTTGTCTCTGTTCTGGCCTTCATTCCGCGAGAGCGCTTTGATGCAAGCTTGAGGGCCCGTATCGGCCAGATTCTGGCCGAGGCTTGGGGCGGTCGTGTTTCGGCCTGGTATCCGCAACTGTCGGATCAGCCCCTGACCCGTGTTCACTACATTATCGGCGTGACGCCGGGGGCCCACCCGACGCCCGATGCCAAGGTACTGGAAGCGGCAGTAGCCGAGGCTGGCCGTTCGTGGGTTGACCGTTTCGAAAGCGCATTGCGCGCCGCTGATTTCGATGAAGTGGCTGTTGGTCCGACCAGTGCCAAGTGGGCTGAAAGCTATGGCGCCGGTTACCGCGACCGTTATGACGCTACGGAGGCCGTGGCCGATCTGGGTCAATTTGACCGTCTGAATGACGGATCAGCAGCTGACGGTATCAGCGCCGAGCCGGTGGCTGTGCGCGCCTTCCGCACCGAGGGCGAAACCTCGTTGCAGTTCCGCTTTAAACTGTATCGCCGCGGTTCGGCTGTGCCTCTGTCGGATGTGTTGCCGATCCTGGCTGATATGGGTCTCAAGACGCTGGAAGAATCCGACCACGTTGTGCGTCCGCAAGGTGATGAACCGATCTATATCCACGACTTCCTGTTGGAAGACCCGCGTGGCGACAAGCTCGAATTTGCCGATATCAAGGCACCGTTTGAGGCGGCATTTGCAGCGGTATGGAATGGTCGCACCGAGAGCGACGGCTTCAACCGTCTGGTTCTGGAACTGGCGATCGACTGGCGTGAAGCGGCTTTGATCCGCACCCTTGCCCGCTATCGCCAGCAGACCGGTCTTGATCCGTCGCAGGCGGTTCAGGAAGTGGCTCTGCGGGAATATCCGCAGGTCTCGCGCGCGATCCTGTCCCTGTTCGCGGCCAAGTTTGATCCGGCCAAAGGCGGTGACGCGGCTTCGCGTGAAGCCGGTGTGGCGGAAATCCAGAAGACGATCACGACCCTGCTTCAGGGTGTGGCCAGCCTGGACCACGACCGAGCCCTGCGTCGCATTGCCGATCTTATCGGTGCCGTAAAGCGCACCAACTTCTATCAAGGCAAGCCGCATATCTCGATCAAGATCGCCCCGCGCGAGATCGAGGAAATGCCGCTGCCCAAGCCGTTCCGCGAAATCTTCGTCTGCGCACCGCATGTCGAGGGCGCTCACCTGCGCTTTGGTCCTGTGGCCCGTGGGGGTCTGCGCTGGTCGGATCGTCGCGACGACTTCCGCACCGAGGTTTTGGGTCTGGTAAAGGCTCAGCAGGTGAAGAACTCGGTCATCGTGCCGGTCGGCTCCAAGGGTGGCTTCTATCCGAAGCAACTGCCCGTCGGTGGTGACCGCGACGCCATGCAGGCCGAAGCGATCCGCGCCTATAAGACCTTCCTGTCCGGTATGCTCGACATCACCGACAACATCGTCGGTGAAGGTGCGCCGGTACGTCCTGAAAACGTCATCGCCTGGGAAGGTGACGACCCCTATCTGGTGGTGGCCGCCGACAAGGGCACGGCGACCTTCTCGGACATCGCCAATAGCGTGTCACAGTCTTACGGCTTCTGGCTGGACGATGCCTTTGCCTCGGGCGGCTCGGCCGGTTACGACCACAAGGAAATGGGCATCACCGCGCGCGGCGCATGGGAAGCGGTCAAGCGCCACTTCCGCGAAACCGGCAAGGACATCCAGAACGACCCGTTCACAGTGGTCGGCGTGGGCGACATGTCCGGTGACGTGTTCGGCAACGGTATGCTGCTGTCCAAGGCGATCAAGCTGGTGGCAGCCTTTGACCACCGCGATATCTTCCTCGACCCGAGCCCTGATCCGGCCAAGTCGTGGGAAGAGCGCAACCGTCTGTTCAACACCCCGCGCACGACCTGGCAGGACTATGACAAGGGCCTGATCTCTGAAGGCGGGGGTGTCTTCTCGCGTGCGGCCAAGACCATCACCCTGACCCCGCAGATCAAGGAAATGCTGGATATCGAGGCCGATACGGTCGATCCGGTCACCCTGATGCAGGCCATCCTGAAGGCCCGTGCAGAGCTGCTCTATTTCGGCGGCATCGGCACCTACATCAAGGGTGCAGGCGAAACCAACGCCCAGGTCGGCGACAAGGCCAATGATGCGATCCGTATCAATGGCGGCGATGTCCGTGCACAGGTTATCGGCGAAGGTGCCAACCTCGGCATGACCCAGCTGGGTCGTATCGAAGCCGCCCGTGCGGGTACCCGTCTGAACACCGACGCCATCGACAACTCGGCGGGCGTGGACAGTTCGGACCAAGAGGTGAACATCAAGATTCTGACCGGCGGTGCTATCGCCTCGGGTCACCTCAAGGCCGAGGACCGCAATGCCCTGCTGAAGTCGATGACCGATGAAGTGGCGCAAAAGGTTCTGGCGCACAATTACGACCAGACCCTGGCTGTGACCCTACAGCAGGCTGAAGGCGCAGCGGCTCTGGACGCCCAGCAGGCCTTCATGCAGCACCTGACCGCACTCGGTAAGCTGAACCGTGCCGTGGAATATCTGCCCGACGATGCCCGCATCGCCGAGATGAAGCTGCAAGGTACGGGCCTGACCCGTCCGGAACTGGCGGTGTTGACGGCCTATTCGAAGCTGGAACTGTTTGACGAGATTGTCGCCTCGGCGGCACCGGACGATGCTTTCTTCGAAGATATGCTGGTCCACTACTTCCCGGCACCGCTGGCGAAGTTCGAAGAGGATATGAAGGGTCACCGCCTACGTCGTGATATCATCGCGACTGTGCTGTCGAACGAGATCGTCAACATGGCCGGTGCCACCTTCCCTGATCGCCTGCGTGCGGCAGCGGAATGCGACACGGCGGCTATGGTCACCGCGTTTGAAACTGCCCGTCAGGTCTTCCGTCTGGATCAGGCATGGAAGGATGTTTCGGCGCTGGATCTCAAGATTCCGGCAGAGGCCCAGACCGCTCTGTATCGCGAGATCGCACTGGTCTTGCGTCGTCAGACCTATTGGCTGGCTCGCCGTGCCGCTCGCACGGAAACGACTGTAGGCAGCATGATTGCGGCCTATCAGCCCGCAGCGGACGCCCTGCGTGCCGCAGGGCCGGACGTGCTGTCGCGTTACGAGCAGGATCGCTATGAGAGCCGTGTGGCCACCTTTGTGGGTCTGGGGGCTCCCGAAGCTCTGGCCCGCGATATCGCTATGCTGCGTCCGATGGTGGCAACCGCCGACATTGGTGATCTGGCGACTGAAATGGGTTGGAACGCACCGGCAATGGCGCGCCTCTATCACCAGGTGGGTGCCGCGTTCGACTTTGACCGTCTGCGTGTGGCCGCCGGTTCGATCGCCTCGGGTGACCATTTTGACCGTCTGGCCGTGCGTCGCCTGATTCAAGACCTGATGGCCGAACAGCAGCAGCTGACCCGCGCCGTTGCCGCCTCGGTCAATGAAAGCGTTTCGATCAGTGAAGCCGATGCGGAAGCTGCAGTGGACAGCTGGATTGGTGATCGCCTGCCGCAAGTCGAGGCCCTGCGGGCTTCGGTGGACGGTATCGAAACCTCGGGTGCGGGCTGGACCTTCGCCAAGTTGACGATTGCCAATTCGGGCATTCGCGAGGTGATCTCCAGCGCGGCCTGATCAGGTTTTTGAACAAAGGAAATGGGCGGCTCCTGACGGGGCCGCCTTTTTTCTGGTCGCTAACGAGGCCGTGATGGGGGTTGGCGCAAGGGCGGGCTTTGGTTTAGCTGATGTTTCAAACCATTGGCGGAGCGGCGGATTTGATCCGGAAATTTCTGGTCGTTGTTGACGATACACCTGAGATGAATGCGGCGCTGGGCTATGCCTCGCAGCGCGCGCGTTCTACCGGCGGACGGGTCGTGTTGTTGCGTGTGACGCCTGCAGCCACAGACGAACACTGGTCAGGCGTGCGTGATGAAATACGCCGCCAGAACCGCGAGGAGGCCGAGGCCTTGCTGGCCCGGCTCAGTGAAACGGTGGTGGAAAGGTCCGGACACGCGCCCGTCTTTCTGATTGCCGAGGGCGATCCGCTGGCGGCTATAAGACGAGCAGCTGCCGAAGATCCAGACATCAAGATTCTGGTACTGGCGGCCGCATCCGGCTCCCGAGGTCCGGGGCCACTGGTTTCGGCCATTCTAAAACAGGGTGTTGGCGTCGAAGGGCGTAAACTGCCGGTGACGATTGTGCCGGGCGAAATGACGGACGCCGATATCGACGATGTCGCCTGAGGCCGTTGGGCAGGTTCTACAGAACCTGCTCTACCGCATTCACTTCGGGTACATAGTGGCGCAGCATCTGTTCCACACCCGATTTGAGAGTTGCCGAAGATGATGGGCAACCCGAGCAGGCCCCGCGCATACGTAGACGCACAATGCCGGTTTTGTGGTCGAAACTGTCAAACAGAATGTCGCCACCGTCCTGCGCCACCGCAGGGCGGATGCGGCTGTCCAGCAGGTTCTTGATCTCCAGAATGATCTCGTCGTCTTCCTGTTCGGCATGGCCTTCTGGCTTGGCTTCGTAGCGCAGCAAGGGTGCACCCGAGACGAAGTGATCCATGATGACCGACAGGATCGACGCCTTCATATCCCCCCAGCCGGGGCCGCGTTCGTGGCGTGTGACAGAGACGTAGTCCTCGCCGAAGAAAACACCGTCGACACCTTCCAGTTCGAACAGGGCCTCGGCCAGCGGCGAAGCGGCTGCTTCTTCGATGGTGCGATATTCGATGGATGTGCCGGGCGCGACCTCGCGACCCGGAATGAATTTCAGGGCGTTCGGGTTCGGGGTGGGTTCGGTCTGGATGAACATGCTAGCCAGATGCGGCTTTCGCGGGCGGACTTCAAGGGCCAGCGGCTCTTAATGTTTCACATGAAACCACTCGTAACGGCGGTTTTTAGATGGCAGTCTCGCATCCATGAACGAACAGGAAGCGGCAATACGGATTGGCGAGGCCTTGGGCCGGTTACGGCGCGAGCGGGGTTTGAGCCAGGCCGAGGCGGGTGCCCGTATTGGCATGACCAGTCAGGGCTGGAGCCTCTATGAAGCGGGGCGCCGTGCGGGGTTGTTTCGCCCCGACATGCAGAAGCGTCTGACCTCGGCACTGGATGCCACCCCCGAAGACCTGATGTTGCTGGCGGAAGCGGCCCCCTCGCCCATAGCTTTACCTGTGGTAGATGGCTCGAGTGTTCAATCAAAGGGGCGCGATTTCGATCCGGTTGCATCACCCAAAATCCGGCGTGAACATTATCGTCTGGATACGGACGATATGGGGCCGTGGGCTTTCGCGGGTACGATTATTGAGTATGAAAAAGATCGACCGCCCAGAAAGGGTGGCGGCGCGGTTGTGCAATTGCGGGACGGTCGCCTGCATTTGGGTCTGTGGCAGGGTTCGGATGATCGGGGTGTGGTTCTGGCCAATGCCGATGGCATCCAAACACAGTTTTCATGGCGCGATATCGTGGCGGTCTCGGCAGTGACGGCACGTCTAGAGCCAGATTGAAACAAAATCGTTGTATCAAACCTTAAGCTGTGCAACGGTTTCGTTGCAATCTTGAGGGGGTGCCGATGTCACGCCAGTGCGGAGAGGTCGATATGTGGGTCGGGCGGGCACTTGCCTCGCTTCGTCAACAAAGAGGCCTGTCGCAAAGCGCACTGGCCAAAAGCCTCGGGCTTAGCTTTCAGCAGGTTCAGAAATACGAGGGCGGCCAGAACCGCCTGTCGGCCGGGCGCCTGTTTGAGCTGGCAACCGTGCTGGAATGCAGCATCGGGGATTTCTTCCCACCTGGTCCTGTCCCCGCTCAGGCCGTTTCAATGACAGCAGAGAAGCGAACGATTTCGCAGAACTTCATCCGTATTGAGGATAAGGCCCTGCGCCGCTCGGTGGCCCATATCATAGAGGCGCTGGCGCAGACCTGACGGGAGCGCTAGGACAGGGCCATGAAACTCATGGTCATTGATACGTCCCTTGGCACCTGTCTCGCCGGAAGCTTTCGCGTCGAAAGCGGTCACGTCGAGGGGCTTGGCGTGCGCCAAGAGAATATGACCAAGGGGCATCAGGAGCATCTGGGCGGTTTCGCACGAGATGCGTCGCGCGATGCGGGCGGATTTTCCGGCATTGAACGGATCGGGGTGACGGTCGGTCCCGGCAGTTTTACTGGTCTGCGCGTAGGGTTGAGCTTTGCGCTGGGTTTAGGAGCCGCACTGGATTGTCCGGTTGTCGGGATTTCGACGCTGGACGGCTTGGCCGCTTCGGTGCCCACGAGCGGTTGGGTGGTGGCCGCTATCGATGCCCGTCGCGGGCAGGTCTATATGCGGGTGTTCAAGAATGGTGAGGCTGTCGACGAGGCGCAGGCTCTGGCCATAGAGGATGCGACCGCTAAAATCCTCGCCTTAGCACCGGATGGCGATGTGGCACTGGTCGGTTCGGGCGCAGAGGTTTTGCTGGCTCATGATGCGCGGTTGGAAAAGGCCCGTCTCTATCCCCTGCCCGCACCCAGCGCCGAGGCACTGGCCTTGTTGACGGCGACACTGAATGCACCCGCCCATCCGCCCAAGCCTCTATATTTGCGTGCACCCGATGCGACGCCGCCCACGCGGCTGCCGGGACAGCCGCGCACGGCCCCAGTTTAATGGACCACCCCGCTCTTTCATCGGACCAATTGGCCGAAATCCATGCCGAGGCGTTTGAAGCCCCATGGGACAAGGCCGCCTTTGCACGGTTACTGGACAGCGCCGGTATTTCGCTACTGGGCGATGAGCGTGGATTTATCCTGACGCGCACCATTGCCGACGAAGCAGAAATCCTGACCCTTGCTGTGCGCCCGTCATGCCGCCGTCAGGGCTTGGCACGTCTGTTGGTCGAGCACGCTGTGGTGGCGACGGCGACCTTAGGGGCCGAAAGGATGTTTCTGGAAGTGGCAGAAAATAACGCTGCTGCGATCGGGCTTTATACTGTTTGCGGCTTTGAACAGGTCGGTTTGCGCAAGAACTATTATACGCGCACGGACGGAAGTTCTGAACATGCGCTCGTGATGGTGCTGAACTTTCTTCAATAGCTTCCATAAATCGCCAGTCCGACCTATCTTGGCTGCATGGACAGGATTGAAAAACTTTGCGCCGATCGTGGCATGCGGATGACCGAACAACGTCGCGTGATTGCACGGGTTCTGTCGAATGCCCTGGATCACCCCGATGTCGAGGAGTTGTATCGACGCGCCTCGGCGATTGATCCGCATATTTCGATTGCCACGGTCTATCGTACTGTGCGCCTGTTCGAAGAAGCGGGTGTCGTCGAAAAACATGATTTCGGCGATGGTCGCAGCCGCTATGAAGAAGCGGGCGAAGATCATCACGACCATCTGATCGACACCAAGACCGGTGACGTGATCGAATTTTTTGATGCCGAAATCGAACATCTGAAGAACGAGATCGCCCGTAAGCTGGGCTATGAGCTGGTGGGTCACAAGCTGGAGCTTTATGGCCACCGGATTCCGGGCGTGGAACCCAGTGAACGTGAAGGTCTGATCTATCGTCGCGAACGTGATGTGGCCAAGGATGAGGGCTAAGGCCTCATCCCTGCCTTGCAGATGCCCGCATAGGGCATCATAAGCCGCCTATGACCGATATTCTCGATCCGGCCGTAGCCCAAGATGACAATACCGTAGAGGCAACAGGCGCGACCAAGCGGCTGTTCATCAAGACCTATGGTTGCCAGATGAATGTCTATGACAGCGAGCGCATGGCCGATGTCCTGCGCCCGTTGGGCTATGCCACGACGGATACGGCCGAGGGTGCCGATTTCGTCATTCTGAATACTTGCCATATCCGCGAGAAGGCCGCCGAAAAGGTCTATTCGGAACTCGGCAAGCTGCGCGAGATGCGCGAGAAGCGTGTCGCCAAGGGTGGCAACGGCATGACCATTGCAGTGGCCGGCTGTGTCGCCCAGGCCGAGGGCGAGGAAATCATGCGCCGTCAGCCGGCAGTGGATCTGGTGGTCGGGCCGCAAGCCTATCATCAGTTGCCCGAGTTGCTGACCCGCACGGCCCGCGCCCGCGGAGAGCGTATTGGTGCCGATTTTGCACCCAATGAGAAGTTCGATGCCCTGCCCGTCACCCGTGGCACAGAAGGTGTGACGGCCTTCCTGACCGTGCAGGAAGGGTGTGACAAGTTCTGCACCTTCTGTGTGGTGCCTTATACGCGCGGCGCTGAATGGTCGCGCCCGGTCAAGGCCGTTCTGGAAGAGGCTCGCGCGCTTGCCGGTCGTGGTGTGCGCGAAATCACCTTGCTGGGCCAGAACGTCAACGCCTATGATGGCGAAGGTCCGGACGGAAAACCGTTTACGCTGGCCAAGCTGGCCTATGCGCTGGCCGAGATCGAAGGCATCGACCGTATCCGCTATACGACCAGCCATCCCAACGACATGTCGGATGACCTGATCGCGGCCCATGCCGATCTTCAGACTCTGATGCCCTATCTGCACCTTCCGGTTCAGGCGGGGTCTGATCGCATCCTGCGCCTGATGAACCGCAAACATGGTCGCCAGAAATATTTCGACCTGATCGACCGCATCCGTGAAGCGCGACCCGATATTGCCATTTCCGGTGATTTCATTGTCGGCTTCCCCGGCGAGAATGACCGAGACTTCGAGGATACGCTCGATCTGGTGCGCCGTGTGAACTATGCCAGCGCCTTCAGCTTCATCTATTCGCCGCGTCCGGGCACGCCAGCGGCCACTATGGCGGCGCATGTACCCGAAGAAGTCGCCAAGGAGCGCCTCTATGCGTTGCAGGCTCTGCTGAGCGAACAACAGGTGGCGTTCAACCAGTCGCTGGCAGGTCGCGTGCTGCCGGTACTGTTCGAGAAGAAGGGGCGCCACGATCAGCAGGCCATTGGTCGCTCGCCCTACCTGCAATCGGTTCACGTCGAAGGTGGTGATCACCTGATCGGACAGATCGCCAATGTTGAAATTCTATCGGGCAAGCAAAACAGCCTGAGCGGAAAACTGATCCAATCCTGATGCGAGCCGTTGGGTATCCATGACGGATCGAAAGGAAAACTGATGGCCCGCGAGTCCGAGTTTCTGTCCTTGAGCGACAAGGCCCTGCGGGCTGTAATCGGCCATGGCAGCCGCCATATGGCTTTGATCGAGGATGCGTTCAAAGTCCTGATCGAAACCCCCGGCGGCGGGGTGTCGATCAACGGCTCTCCACGTGATCGTGCGCAGGCCAAACGGGTGGTTGAAAATCTCGCCATTCTGGCCGATCGCGGCACCGAGGTCGGCGAGGCCGATATTCGCGCCGCTCTTGGACAGGCGTTCAAAACGCCCCGTGCCGGTGAAGGCCGCACTGTGCCCGATGCTGCGGCCCTGCCGGTGGGACGTCGCGGGGCGATTGCACCCAAGACAGCCTCGCAGGCCAAATATCTGGAACTGCTGGGTCGGTGCGAGCTGACGTTCGGGGTTGGCCCGGCGGGCACTGGCAAGACGTTTCTGGCGGCAGCCTACGGTGCCTCGCTGCTCAAGCGCGGTCAGGTGGATCGTCTGGTCATTACGCGCCCTGCCGTCGAGGCGGGTGAAAAGCTGGGTTTCCTGCCAGGGGATCTGAACGAGAAAGTCGATCCCTATCTGGCCCCGATCTGGGAAGCGCTGAACGATATTCTGGGTGCGGACGATGTGGCCCGTCGTCGCGAAAAGGGCGAGATCGAAGCGGCTCCCATCGCATTCATGCGCGGCCGCACGCTCAGCCACGCCTTTGTCATTGTCGACGAGGCGCAGAATACCTCGCGGATGCAGATGAAGATGGTCCTGACCCGTCTGGGCGAAGGGGCCAAGATGGTGGTGACGGGTGATCCGACCCAGATTGACCTGATGAACCCGCGCGACAGTGGCCTTGCCCATGCTCTGCGCATCCTGAACGGCGTCGAGGGCGTCGGTATTCACCAGTTCAAATCCGAGGATGTGGTGCGCCATGCCCTCGTCGAGCGCATTGTGCGCGCCTATGACGGCGATGCGGCGCGCAACCGTCCATTTAACGAGTTGGAGCCTGAAGAGGCATGATCGAGATCGAGATCGAGGCCGATGGCTGGAACGCGGCTCTGGCCGATGCCGAGGCTGTTGTCGATGTCGCTGCAACCAAGGCCCTCGGCTCTGTCGAGGGCGATGTGGTGGTGCTGCTGGCCGATGATGAAGCCGTTCAGGACCTCAACAAGCGTTTTCGTGACAAGGACCGCCCAACCAATGTGCTGTCCTTTCCGGCGGCCGAAAGCGCGTTCCCCCATCTGGGTGACGTAGTGCTGGGACTGGAATACTGCGTCGAGGAAGCCAAGGCGCAGGGCAAGACCCTGAAAGATCACCTGTCGCATCTGGTTGTGCATGGTGTGCTGCACCTTCTGGGGCGCGACCATGTCGAAGACGAAGAAGCCGAACAGATGGAAGCCGAGGAGCGGGAAATTCTCGCCAGCCTTGGCATAGCCGACCCCTATGCTGGTGAGCGGGACTGAACACAGGATGATGCGGGTGTGGGACAGGGTATTAGGTAACCGCTGGGGCCGCATCGGTCTGGCGCTGGTGGCGGGCCTTCTGGCGGGTCTGGCACATCCTCCGTTCAATATCTGGATCGGCCTGCTTGGCTATCCGGTGCTGATGTTGCTGGCCGAGCGATCGGTTCGGGTACGCGGCGCTTTCTGGATGGGGTGGCTGTTCGGCTTTGCCTATTTCCTGATCGGTTGCTGGTGGGTGGCCGAAGCTTTTTTCGTCAATCCGGCACAGGCCTGGATGGCCCCGTTTGCGGCCAGTCTTCTCCCCGCAGGGATAGGCTTGTTTGTGGGGGGGGCGACGGCCCTCTATCGCGCCTTCAAACCGCACGGCTTGGCACGCATCGCGTTGTTTGTGGTTTGTTTTAGCGGCTTCGAATGGTTGCGCGGCCATGTATTGACGGGCTTTCCGTGGAACCCTGTAGGGGCCAGCTGGATCGCGGGTTCGGCTCCGTCACAACTTGCTTCTGTAACCGGTGTCTATGGTCTGGGGGTGGTGACTTTGCTGGTGGCCTGTAGCTTCGGTCCCCTGATGCTGGCAGGCAGGGATCGCAAGGCGTGGCTGGTGGCAGGATGCGGCGTCGCGCTATTGGCGGGCCTGTTCGGTTTTGGCAGCTATCGGTTGGCGACGACGCAGGTGCAGCCTTCCAATATGATGGTCCGCATCGTGCAGGCCAATGTCGCGCAGGAGAACAAATGGTCCGAGGACTATTATAACGACATCCTGCAACGCTATCTGGACCTGACGGCCAAGCCCGCGAAACGGACGCCCGATGTTGTGATCTGGCCTGAAAGCGCCCTTCCTGATCTGGCTAATAATGTCTTTGCCCGCGAGGATGCGCGCGCCATCGCTGCCTCCCTGAAGAAAGGACAGGTGCTGCTGGCCGGATTGAGCCGTGCCGATGTCGTGCCGGGTCAGGACGTCCAGTATTTCAACTCTTTGTTTGCCTTGACCGCTTTGGGCGAAGAAGGACTGCGGATCGACGCCATTTATGACAAGCACCGTCTGGTGCCGTTTGGCGAGTATCTGCCTTTGGGCGACCTGATGGGCTCGATCGGTGTGCGCTCTCTGGTGCAGATGCCGGCTGACCTTTCGGCTGGGCCAAGCCCGTCTCCTATATCGATACCGGGCATGCCGCAGGTCCAGCCTCTGGTCTGTTATGAAAGCCTGTTTCCGGGCTTTACCGATGCGCGGGCTGCAACCCGTCCGGCATGGATTGTGAATGTTTCCAATGATGCCTGGTTTGGTCAGACATCCGGTCCGCTACAGCATTTGAACTTGGCTTCGTATCGCGCGATCGAGACGGGGTTGCCCATGGCGCGGGCCACGCCGACCGGTGTCAGCGCACTGATCGACCCGCTGGGCCGTATTGTCGAGGGCAGCCGGATCGGACGCGGAGAGGCGCGGGCTGTAGATGTATGGCTTTCAAAACCACTCTCCGTGACGCCTTTTGGCCTGTGGGGGCAAATCCCGTACTGGATTTTGATGGGTGCGCTAAGTCTTGCCTATATTTTCACGCGCGGCGTGATTTCGAGGCGAGGTCTAGGGCGAAGAGCGGGAATATAGAAACGCGTTCCCGCTTACCTTGCAAAGGGGTTAAAAAGCGTCGCAAACTGGGCGAGTTTGTCAAATTTGGAGTGACATTATCTGCGATGCACAGCATGTGTGAAGCTCCACAGTATTGAGAGAGTTGCTGCATGGTCAAAGACGCGGGGGAGAGCGGGCCGCATCCAGTAGATCGCCATGTCGGTCGAAAGGTATGCGAAAAACGGATGGCTCTGGGTTATAATCAGAGCGATCTGGGGCGTGCTTTGGGGCTGACATTCCAGCAGATTCAGAAATACGAAAAGGGTGCCAACCGTATTTCTGCATCCAAGCTCTGGGACATTGCGCGCTTCTTCAGCGTCGATGTGAGCTATTTCTTTGATGGACTGACGACACAGCCTGGAATGGCGGAGGATGGGGCCGAGGTCTTCGTCCATGATTTTCCGATGACACGTCAAAGCATCGAAATCAGCCAACTGGCACCGCGACTGACGGCGCGCCAGCAAAAACTGGTTCTGGAAATGATGCGTGAAATGGTGGCGTCCAGCGAAGGATCGGAACCGGCACTTCAGGCCAATCGGGCCTAAACAGAAAAGGGGTCGTCTCCGTCAGGAGCCGACCCCTTTCTTTTAGCTTTATAGGCTGTGCTTATTCGGCAGCAGCGATAGCCGAGGCGACCACACGGCTGGTGGCGTGCACGACGGCACCGATACGCAGGGCAGCCTGAACCTGAACATTCGACATGCCGTGCTTGCGCAGTTCGGCTTCGTGGGCATCAAGGCAGGCACCACAGCCATTAATGGCCGAGACAGCAGTGGCCCACAGTTCGAAATCCAGTTTTTCAACGCCCGGATTGGCCAGCACGTTCATGCGCAGCTTGGCCGGAAGCGTGGTGTATTCCTGGTTCTTCACCAGGTGCAGCGAGCGGTAATAGATGTTGGTCATGCCCATGATAGCGGCAGCCGACTTGGCCGCATTCATGGCTTCGGGAGACAGAACCGTCGCAGCCTGCGCTTCGATCAGCTTCACGACTTGAGGCACACCGATGGCATGCGCCGAGGCGAGATAGCAGCCCCATTTTTGCTGGTCGGTCAGAATGGTTTCATTGGCCAGCGAAGACAGGTTCAGCGAGATGTCCTTGGCATAGGACGGGATCAGTTCGCGCAGGGCGTCGAGGGACATGGGAAGGACTCCGTGAAAAAAGGACGTCTGGAACACTTAGCCAGCAAGGTATCAAAAAGGCGGCGACAGTCACCCGCCGCCGCCTCTCTGAAGGATACTGCCGTTACCGGCAGGTAGACCCGGCCATGCTCACGCGGCCGGTAATCCTGTACTGGCCTTAGGCAGCCAGGGTTTCACCGCCAACCGGACGGTTGCAGGCGCACAGTTCGTCGGTTTGCAGGGCGTCAACAACACGCAGGGTGTCTTCCGGCGAACGGCCGACGTTAAGGTTGGTGACGTAGACGTGTTGCACGACGTTGTGCGGGTCAACCACGAAGGTTGCGCGCAGGGCGACGCCGTTTTCTTCGTCCAGAACACCCAGTTCGCGGGCCAGCTTGCCACCGCAGTCGGCAAATTGCCACATCGGCAGCTTGTCCAGATCGGCGTGGTCACGGCGCCATGCCAGCTTGGTGAACTCGTTATCGGTCGAACCGCCCAGCACGACGGTGTCGCGGTCTTCGAATTCTTTGTTCAGCTTGGCGAAAGCCGCGATTTCGGTCGGGCAAACAAAGGTGAAATCTTTCGGATAGAAGAAGATGACCTTCCACTTACCTTCGAAAGAGTCTTGGGTGACGGTTTCGAAAGCCGACACGCCATTTTCTTCGTGGCTGTTGAAGCCCGGCTTCACGCCAGTGATTTTGAACTCGGGAAGTTTTTGACCGACGCCCAGCATAGCAGGAACTCCATCCGTAAAAATAATGTGAGGTGAGGACACGCCGGAAGGGGCGTGATCACGATGCCTCAGATGGCCTTTCGCAGTCGCGAAGTCAAATCAATGATTTTGAAGATTATTATAAACGTAACTTATACATAAAAAACAACACTATGAATAGGGGCATTGTCATAGTCGGTTGTTATGCATCGTGTGTGATTTTGCATTGCAGCGTTCGGGTATAAATTTTTCTACTAGTCACGAACGGTTTAATCGATTTTGCTTTCTTGAAACCCGTGCCTAAGGTCGCATCATCGATCAACCCGATGGAAGAGGTTCATGGCACTGAACGCCTTTTGCAAGCACGGCTCGCGGGTCTGCAGAGAGCGTGACGGTGGGGCCCCTATCCTCGTGACAGGTCATCAATCGCTGCCCATCAGCAAGGGGAATATGTAGTGACACAAATCGACAAACCGACTGGAAAATGCCCCGTCATGCACGGTGCGGCGACCACGGCGACGGCGGCCTCTCTCTCGTTCTGGCCGAACGCGCTGAACCTCGACATCCTGTCCCAGCACGACACCAAGACCAATCCATTGGGCACGGACTTCAACTATCGCGAAGAAGTCAAAAAGCTGGATGTGGACGCGCTCAAAGCCGATCTGCGCGCACTGATGACGACCAGTCAGGATTGGTGGCCGGCTGACTGGGGTTCTTATGTCGGTATGATGGCGCGCGTTTCGTGGCACGCGGCGGGTTCCTATCGCAATACCGATGGCCGTGGCGGTAATGGTACCGGCAACCAGCGCTTTGCCCCGCTGAACTCATGGCCGGATAACGTTAACACCGACAAGGGCCGTCGCCTGCTGTGGCCGATCAAGAAGAAATACGGCAACAAGCTCTCGTGGGCCGACCTGATCTCCTATGCGGGCACCATTGCCTACGAGGTTGCCGGTCTGAAGACCTTCGGTTTCGCGTTCGGTCGTGAAGACATCTGGCATCCGGAAAAAGACATCTATTGGGGTGACGAGCAAGAATGGCTGATGCCATCCGACAATCGCTATGCCGATGTGAAGGATGCCAAGTCTCTGGAGAACCCGCTGGCTGCTGTGCAGATGGGTCTGATCTATGTGAACCCGGAAGGTGTAAACGGTCAGTCCGATCCGATGGCCACGGCGGCCATGATGCGCGAAACCTTTGCCCGCATGGGGATGGATGACGAGGAAACCGTCGCCCTGACCGCGGGTGGCCACACTATCGGTAAGTCGCACGGCAACGGCGATGCCTCTAACCTGAGTGCCGATCCGGAAAATGCCGCACTGGAAGCGCAGGGCATGGGCTGGATGAACACCAAAGGACGCGGCATTGGCCGTGACACCGTGGTTTCGGGCATCGAAGGCGCATGGACCACCCACCCGACGGTCTGGGACAACGGCTTCTTTGAAATGTTGTTCAAGCACGAATGGACCCTGACCCGCAGCCCCGCAGGGGCTTCGCAATGGGCACCGATCACCATCGCCGAAGAAGACAAGCCGGTTGACGTCGAAGACCCGTCGATCCGCACCATACCGATGATGACCGATGCCGATATGGCGCTGAAGGTCGATCCGATCTATCGCGAAATCTCGCTGCGTTTCATGAACGATTTCGAGGGTTTCTCGGAAACCTTTGCCCGTGCATGGTTCAAACTGACCCACCGCGATATGGGACCAAAGAGCCGCTATATCGGTCCGGATGCCCCGCAAGAGGACATGATCTGGCAGGATCCTATCCCGGCGGGCAATACGGCTTATGACATCTCGACTGTGAAGGCTAAAATCGCTGCGTCGGGTCTGTCGGATGCCGACCTGATCAATACGGCCTGGGATAGCGCCCGTACTTATCGCGGTTCCGACATGCGTGGCGGTGCCAATGGGGCCCGTATCCGTTTGGCTCCGCAAAAGGACTGGGTCGCGAACGAGCCAGCCCGTCTGGCCCGCGTACTGTCGGTTCTGGAAGGGATCGCGGCGACAACCGGTGCCAGCGTGGCGGACGTGATCGTTCTGGGCGGTAATGTGGGTCTGGAGAACGCCATCAAGGCGGCTGGCTTCAATGTGGCTGTGCCTTTTGCGCCCGGTCGCGGAGATGCCAGCGCCGAACAAACCGATGCCGCATCGTTTGACGTGCTGGAGCCAAAACATGATGGCTTCCGCAACTATCTGGCCCAGTTCTCGGAAATCGTCATGCCGGAGGAAATGCTGTTGGATCGCGCCCAGCTTCTGGGCCTGACGGCAGTCGAGATGACGGTACTGGTCGGCGGTATGCGCGTTTTGGGCACGAACTTCGGTGGCGATAAGGCGGGTCAGTTTACCGACCGCCTGGGTGCCTTGACGAACGACTTCTTTGTCAACCTGACGGATATGCGCTTCTCGTGGGTTCCGACTGGCAAGAACAGCTATGACATCCGCGAACGTGCAACGGGTCAGACCAAATATACCGCATCGCGCGTCGATCTGGTGTTCGGCTCCAACTCGATCCTGCGTTCCTATGCAGAGGTCTATGCCCAGGACGACAATAAGGAAAAGTTTGTTCAGGACTTCGTTGCCGCATGGACCAAGGTGATGAACGCAGATCGCTTTGATCTGAAAGCCTAAAGGCAGGACAGGGGCTTCTTCACACCGAAGAAGCCCCGTCTTTTTACCATAATGAATTTTGATCTTAGGCCGATGAAACCCTATGTCGGCTCTATGCTCCCATCCCTGCGACAGCTCCAGTATCTCAAGCTCCTTGCCGAGCATGGCTCGTTCAGCCGTGCCGCAGAGGCGGCCCATGTCAGCCAACCGGCCTTGTCGTCAGGTGTTCAGGAACTGGAGCGCATACTGGGTGCCCCTGTCGTCGAACGCACGCGCGGCGCGGTATTGCTGACCGCTGTCGGTGCCGAGGCGGTCAAGCGCGCCGAGGATGTGCTAGCGCGCACCGAAGACCTGGTCGAGGCGGCCCGCAATGCGGGCAAGCCACTGTCGGGACGTTTCCGTCTGGGTGTGATCCCGACGGTTGCGCCCTATTTGCTGCCCCAAAAACTGGTAAGCCTGCGCGAGCAGCACCCTGCCCTGCGCCTGTATATCCGCGAAGACCTGACCCCGCGTCTTATTGCAGGTCTGAAGGCGGGCCAGCTGGATGCGGCGGTGATCGCCCTGCCCTATGATGCGCCGGGTATCGACCATGCTCACATTGCTGATGACGAGATCGTTGCAGCGGCCCCCAAGGGGCACCCGCTGGCCGGAACGGGTCCGATCCCGCAAGTCATGCTGAAATCCGAAGACCTGATCCTGCTGGAGGACGGTCACTGTCTGCGCGATCAGGCGTTGGCGGCGATAAACATCGAAGCGCCGCGCGGTGACGATGTGTTTGCCGCCACTACCTTGCCGACACTGGTTCAGATGGTGTCATCGGGCTTGGGGGTCAGCTTCCTGCCGCAGATGGCGGTGAATGCGGGTCTGGCCGACAATCCGGGAGTTGTGGTGCGCCCGATCTCTGAACATGGCCCCCATCGCGAGATCGTGGTGGCGTGGCGCTCCGGTTCCAGCCGTGCCGCAGAGGCCCGTCTGCTGGCCGAGGCCCTGAAACTGGACTGAGGTCTTTTAGAACCCTTCGGGCCACGACTTACGTCTGAGATCAAAGGCGCAGGCGAGGCCCTTCTATTGCGACCCTATTCTTTATGTGGGAAAGGCCACGCATATTTATTTGGCGGTCCTCCTCACACGCCGCCGGGGATTTAGAAACGGGTCATCACCGATGCTGCAAAACTATCGTGAACACGTTGCCGAACGCGCCGCTATGGGCATTCCGCCCCTGCCGCTGTCGGCCCAGCAAACCGCTGATCTGATCGAACTGATCAAGGCACCGACTGCAGAGGCTTCGTCCGAAGAACTGCTGGACCTGTTGACCTATCGCGTACCGCCGGGCGTGGATGATGCGGCCAAGGTCAAGGCGTCCTTCCTGTCGGCTGTGGCCCATGGCGACTTCGAAGTCCCTGCCCTGTCGCGCGAACGTGCGACCGAGCTGCTGGGCACCATGGTTGGCGGCTATAACGTCAAGCCACTGATCGACCTGCTGAACGACGAAGTGGTTGGTAAGGTCGCTGCCGAGGGTCTGAAGAAGACCCTTCTGATGTTCGACTTCTTCCACGATGTTGCCGAGCTGGCCAAGTCGGGCAAGCAGCCGGGCGCTGCCAATGCTCAAGGCGTTCTGGAATCCTGGGCGGCTGCCGAATGGTTCACCTCGCGCGACAAAGTCGCCGAGAAGATCACCGTCACCGTATTCAAGGTGACCGGCGAGACCAACACCGACGACCTGTCGCCGGCACCGGATGCCTGGTCGCGTCCGGATATCCCGCTGCACTATCTGGCCATGCTGAAGAACAAGCGCGACGGCATCACGCCTGAGCAAGACGGCGTGCGCGGTCCGATGCAATTCATCGAAGACCTGAAGGCCAAGGGCAACCTCGTCGCCTATGTCGGTGACGTTGTCGGCACCGGCTCGTCGCGTAAGTCGGCCACCAACTCGGTGATCTGGGCCACCGGCCAAGACATTCCGTATGTGCCGAACAAGCGCTTTGGCGGCGTGACGCTGGGCGGCAAGATCGCTCCGATTTTCTTCAACACGCAGGAAGACTCCGGTGCCCTGCCGATCGAAGTGGACGTTTCGAACCTGAACATGGGCGATGTCATCGACATCTATCCGTATGAAGGCAAGATCGAGAAGAACGGCGAAAAGGTTGCTGACTTCGAGCTGAAGTCGCAGGTCCTGCTGGACGAAGTTCAAGCCGGTGGCCGTATCAACCTGATCATCGGTCGCTCGCTGACGGCCCGTGCGCGCGAAGCGCTGGGTCTGGCGCCGTCGACCGAGTTCCGCCTGCCGGTCGTTCCGAACGATACCGGCAAGGGCTTTACCGTTGCCCAGAAGATGGTTGGCCGCGCCTGCGGGCTGCCGGAAGGTCAAGGCATCCGTCCGGGTACCTATTGCGAACCGCGCATGACCACGGTCGGCTCGCAAGACACTACCGGCCCGATGACCCGCGACGAGCTGAAAGATCTCGCCTGCCTCGGCTTCTCGGCCGACATGGTGATGCAGTCCTTCTGCCACACCGCTGCCTATCCGAAGCCGGTTGACGTCAAGACCCACCGCGAACTGCCGCACTTCATCTCGGACCGTGGTGGCGTGGCCCTGCGTCCGGGCGACGGCGTCATTCACTCGTGGCTGAACCGTCTGCTGCTGCCGGACACCGTTGGCACCGGCGGCGACAGCCACACCCGCTTCCCGATCGGTATCTCGTTCCCGGCGGGTTCGGGTCTGGTGGCCTTTGGTGCTGCCACCGGCGTCATGCCGCTGGATATGCCGGAATCGATCCTTGTGCGCTTCAAGGGCGAAATGCAGCCGGGTATCACCCTGCGCGATCTGGTTCACGCCATCCCTTACTATGCCATCAAGCAGGGCCTGCTGACCGTTGCCAAGGCTGGCAAAATCAACGCCTTCTCGGGTCGCATCCTCGAAATCGAGGGTCTGCCGAACCTGAAGGTCGAGCAAGCCTTCGAACTGACCGATGCCTCGGCCGAGCGTTCGGCGGCGGGTTGCACCGTCAAGCTGAATAAAGAGCCGATCATCGAGTACATGACCTCGAACATCGTTCTGATGAAGAACATGATCGCGGACGGCTATCAGGATGCCCGCACCCTGCAACGCCGTATCGACGCCATGGAAGCTTGGTTGGCCAACCCGAACCTGCTCGAAGCCGATGCCGACGCCGAATACGCGCACGTCATCGAAATCGATCTGGCCGAGATCAACGAGCCGATCCTGTGCGCGCCGAACGATCCGGACGATGCCCGCCTGCTGTCGGACGTGCAGAACACCCAGATCGATGAAGTCTTCATCGGTTCGTGCATGACCAATATCGGCCACTTCCGCGCTGCCTCGCTGCTGTTGAAGGGCAAGAAGGACATCCCGACCCGTCTGTGGGTTGCCCCGCCGACCAAGATGGACGCCTCGGAACTGACCAAGGAAGGTCATTACTCGACCCTCGGCGGCGCTGGTGCCCGTATGGAAATGCCGGGCTGCTCGCTGTGCATGGGTAACCAGGCACAGGTGAAGGAAGGCGCGACCGTGGTTTCAACCTCGACCCGTAACTTCCCCAACCGTCTGGGCAAGGGCTCCAACGTCTTCCTGTCATCGGCCGAACTGGCGGCTGTAGCCTCGAAACTGGGTCGCCTGCCGACTGTGGCCGAATACATGGCCGAAATGGGCGTCATCAACGAGAACGCTGATGAAGTGTACCGCTACATGAACTTCGACCAGATCGAAGAATATGCGGACCGTGTTGCGGCTGAATAAGTCTCGGCACAACGGTTAGCGTTGAAAATGAAGAAGCCCCCTCGGAGTGATCCGAGAGGGCTTTTTTGTCGATCGAGCTGATCGAAAATTCATTGATTTTTTTAAATTCATGAGTTATATGATTCGTCAAGTGGATTGGGGGTTCCCGGTCGGCGTTATGGCCTCGGTGCGATCACCGGGGCTTTTCGCTTTTTTAGGGCTTGTGGATAAACCATATATCCGAGGCCCTCGTAATCTTTTCCTGTTTTGGTGCGCCCGCCTCGGCAAAAGAATTTGTGTTTTAGGATGTCGAAAGCTCGATTTGGCTGGTCTGGTCGAATGACGCTTAGACCGATTGGGCGAGCTACAAGATCGGCAAGCTGTAAGCCAGATGAGTTGGCTTTTTTATCTGCAAAAATGATCTGAAAAGGAAATGGAAAACCGAGACGGTTTTCACCATCGCAGATACGTCTAAATTCTAATTCTAATTCCTTATCCTCTTTTGAACCTCTGCACTCCACGACCACGTGAGTAATTTTTTCTTCTTCACCTTTTTCCTTAAGAAACGCATATAGTTGTTCTAAGCAAAACCTGAGAGCAATATGGTAAGGGTTTTGAGAAGTTTCTTCGATTTTAGACAATTTTGTTTTATCGATTACGGCCGAAATTAAAACAAAATTGCTAGCGTGAACTATATTTGATAAAAGTTTTTGAAATTTATCCTTAAGTTCTTTTGACTTAAAGTTGAAAGGCGCAAGTTCTTTTCGAATTTCTCTTTCGTGAAGAATAACTATGTCGTGACCAAAATTATCAAATTTGAATCTCTCAACAGTGTTTACTACTGATCTAGAGTAGTAATCTTTATTGAAAGTGCAAAATGCTAGAACGAATACAGGATATTGCTTATCTATTGTGACCATTCCGTGGTCGCCACTTTCATCGACATATACGATATATTTCCCGAATAATTCTGACTGAGGGCGGTCGGGGTGAGTGGTTTCGCTGCCCATTTCCGCGAATAGCGGTAGTTGGTCAATGTTGAGTGGCGCAGAATGATCCATTTGAAAATCTACGTTATTTATTTTGGATCAGAGTATGAAGGATCATTGTAGTCAGTCGTCAAGATAGATGTTTCTGATTGCATAGAAAAAGGCCCGAGGATTGCTCCTCGGGCCTTTCTGTTGTGCGGGTTTCGCATTCTTAGTGGGCCGCGGTCAGAAGGCTTCGCCTTCTCGACCCGACGCGGCTTAGGCGAGAAGTTTTACTTCTCGCCACCAGCCAAGTTGCGAAGCACGTACGGCATGACACCATCGGCGAGCAGGTAGTCCAGCTCGGTCTGGTTATCGATGCGGCAGCGGACCGGGAAGCGGGCCATCTTGCCGTCCGATGGGCGGAACAGCTCGACCCACAGGTCTTGGCGCGGCTTCAGCTTGCCGATGTTGGCGTCGGTTAGGCCACGGATGGTGACGATCTCTTCGCCGGTCAGGTTCAGCTTTTGCCAGCCGTCTTCCTTGAACTGCAGCGGAACCACGCCCATGCCGACCAGGTTCGAGCGGTGGATACGCTCGAAGCTTTCGGCGATGACCGCACGAACGCCTAGCAGACGGGTGCCCTTGGCCGCCCAGTCACGCGACGAGCCGGTGCCGTATTCCTTGCCCGCAAACACGACCAGCGGACGACCTTCGGCCTGATAACGCATGGCGGCGTCATAGATCGACATGGTGTCTTGCGACGGGAAGTGTTTGGTCACGCCGCCTTCGATGTCGGGCGTGATCTTGTTGCGGATGCGGATATTGGCAAAGGTGCCGCGCATCATGACTTCGTGGTTGCCGCGACGGGCACCATACGAGTTGAAGTCCAGCACATCGACGCCATGCTCGGTCAGATAGACACCCGCAGGCGAGGCCTTCTTGATCGCACCGGCTGGCGAAATGTGGTCGGTCGTGATCGAGTCACCGAAGATGCCCAGAATGCGGGCCTCGACGATGTCCTGAACCGGAGCCGGTTCCATCGACAGACCTTCGAAGTAAGGCGGGTTCTGGACGTAGGTGGAGCTGTTGTCCCACTCATAGGTCTGACCGCCCGAAACCTCGATGGCCTGCCAGTGCTCGTCGCCCTTGAAGACGTCGGCATAGCGTTTGGCGAACATCTTCGGCGTGACAGACTTCTTCTGGATGGCGGCGATCTCTTCCGAGGTCGGCCAGATATCCTTCAGGAAGACATCCTTGCCGTCCTTGTCTTGGGTGATCGGGTCCTTGGTGATGTCGATACGCATCGAACCGGCGATCGAATAGGCCACGACCAGCGGCGGCGAGGCCAGATAGTTGGCTTGCACGTCGGGGTTCACGCGGCCTTCGAAGTTACGGTTGCCGGACAGCACCGAGGTGGCGACCAGACCGTTGTCGTTGATGGCCTTCGAGATCGCCGGATCCAGCGGGCCCGAGTTACCGATGCAGGTGGTGCAGCCATAACCGACAAGGTTAAAGCCCATAGCGTCGAGGTCGGCTTGCAGACCGGCGTCGGTCAGATAGTCGGTGACGACCTGCGAGCCGGGGGCCAGCGAGGTCTTGACCCACGGCTTGGGCGAAAGACCCAGAGCCTTGGCCTTGCGGGCCACAAGGCCAGCGGCGATCAGCACACTCGGGTTCGAGGTGTTGGTGCAGGACGTAATGGCCGCAATGACCACATCGCCGTCACCGACAGTGAAGCTTTCGCCTTCGACTTCAACGCGCGGGGCATCGGCCAGACGGTTGAAGGTGTCGGTCAGGTGGCCTTCGAACTCGGGCGCAGCCGAGGTCAATTCAACGCGGTCCTGCGGACGCTTCGGACCGGCCAGCGACGACACAACGGTCGAGATGTCCAGTTCCAGAACGTCGGTGAAGATCGGGTCTTCCGACTCTTCGTCGATCCACAGGCCTTGGGCCTTGGCGTAGTTCTCGACCAGAGCGACGCGAGCCTTTTCACGGCCGGTGGCGGTCAGATAGTCGATGGTGGCTTGCGAAACAGGGAAGAAGCCGCAGGTGGCGCCGTATTCCGGTGCCATGTTGGCGATGGTCGCCTGATCTTCGATGGTCATGCCTGCGATGGCCGGACCGAAGAACTCGACGAACTTGCCGACGACGCCCTTCTTGCGCAGCATCTGGGTGACGGTCAGGACGAGGTCGGTCGCGGTCGCACCTTCCGGCAGCTTGCCGGTCAGTTTGAAGCCGATGACTTCGGGGATCAGCATCGGGATCGGCTGGCCCAGCATGGCGGCTTCGGCCTCGATGCCACCTACGCCCCAACCCAGAACGGCCAGACCGTTGATCATGGTGGTGTGGCTGTCGGTGCCGACGACGGTGTCCGGATAGGCGACGGTCTTCTTGCCTTCGTCTGCGGTCCAGACGGTCTGGGCAAGGTGTTCGAGGTTCACCTGGTGGCAGATGCCGGTGCCGGGGGGCACAACGCGGAAATTGTTGAAGGCGGACGAGCCCCAGCGCAGGAAGTTGTAGCGCTCGATATTTCGCTCGTATTCACGCTTTACGTTCTGGTCGAAGGCTTGCGGGTTACCGAAATGGTCCACCATCACCGAGTGGTCGATGACCAGGTCAACCGGCACCAGCGGGTTGATCTTGGCGGCATCGGCACCGAGCTTGGACATGGCATCGCGCATGGCGGCCAGATCAACCACGGCGGGAACGCCGGTGAAGTCCTGCATCAGTACGCGGGCCGGACGGAAGGCGATTTCGTGCTCGACCGTGCCCTTGTTCTCGATCCAGGCGGCCACGGCCTTGAGGTCGGCTTCGGTGACGGAAACACCATCTTCGTTGCGAAGCAGGTTCTCGAGAAGCACCTTCATCGAGCGCGGAAGGCGAGAAATACCCGCCAGACCCGCTTCCTCGGCGGCCGGAAGGCTGTAATAGGCGTATTTCTTGCGTCCGACCGTAAGGTCCTGACGGGTCTTGAGGCTGTCAATCGACGGCATAGGGAAGTCCTCTGACAAACGCCGCCCGACAATTCGGTTGCGCCTTCGCGCGCAGAACGAAAGGGCGCACAGGTCCCTTGCGCGCGCGGCGAAAGCCTGCTGCGACAGAAATGCATATAAGCTCGCATGGGCATAACGTCCATGTATCCACATCATCGTCGTGGATATTGAGAAAGGTTCGCAAATGATAGACGCTCTGAATATTGCGAACCTTGGCGTGTCGCGCGGTGACAGGCGATTGTTCCAAAAGCTTTTTTTGGACGTTCGAGCGGGCGAGGCCGTGGCCCTGACGGGGGCGAATGGGGCGGGTAAGACCAGTCTGTTGCGGGCAATTGCGGGCTTTATCCGGCCTGAGGGTGGACAGATCGATTTTGCCTACAAATCGGCTCTACAGGATGCGGATGAAGTGCGGCGCAAGGGGCTGCATATGCTGGGACATCTGGAAGGGTTGAAGCCTGCCCGCCTGGCGTCTCAAGAACTGGCCTTCCAGTGTCGCTATCTGGGGGGCGATGACGTCCATATGCAAAAGGCGGTCGAGGCGTTCCATCTGGCCCCCCTGCTGGATCTGGAGACGCGGCGTCTGTCGGCGGGGCAGAGGCGGCGCCTGTCTCTGGCGCGGCTGGTGTCGGCTCCGCGCCCACTGTGGTTGCTGGACGAACCGCTCAGCCCGCTGGATGGTGACTGGCGTAAACGTGCCGGGAAGCAGATGCAGGCGCATTTGGCCGGTGGCGGGATGATTATCGCCGCTGTGCATGACCCCCTGCCCTTTGCAGCGCGGACGTTTGATCTGGGAGAGTTCGCATGAGGGCGGTGGCGGAACTGTTCAAACGAGAACTGTCACTGGCTTGGGGGGGTGGTGGCGGGCCGTTGCTGGCCTGCGGTTTCATGGTGTGTTTTGCCGTCATCCTGCCTTTGGCCGTGGGGGCAGACGCGACCGTGCTGTCGCCAGTGGCGGCGGGGGTGACATGGGTGGGACTGGCCGTGGCCTCGCTTTTATCGCTGGAGCGGATGTTCGAGCGCGATCTGGAAGATGGCTCGCTGGATATTCTGGCGCTGGGACCGGTGCCGATGGAGGGTGTGGTGCTGTTGAAGGCGCTGTGTCAGTGGCTGGCCAATGGTGTGCCGCTGGCCTTGACGGTGCCGTTGGTCGCGGTGGTGCTGGGGCAGTCCGCAGACGCGATTGGCCTGATGACCTTGACGGCGCTGGCGGGCGGTTTGGGCTTTGCCTTGACGGGGGCGCTGGGCGCGGCACTGGCACTGGGGGCCAAGCGGGGTGGCGTACTGATCGCGGTGATTGTGCTGCCGTTGTTTATTCCGCCGGTGGTGTTCGGTGCGGGTATTCTGGCCCGCAAGGGGCTGGAACAGCCGGTCGCTTCGGCGGTCGCTTTTTTAATGGCCTATGTGTTGTTTGCACTGGTGATTGCGCCACTGGCGGGGGCAGCTGCGATCCGCAACGTCCAGTCCTAGTTCTTACCGCTGGCGCAGGGTGATGTAGAAGGCCCCGTCGCCGCCGTGCTTCTGGTGCGCGACCGAATAGCCGGACACAATCAGCCGCAAATAGGGGCTGGCCAACCATTCCTGAATGGAGGCGCGGATCACACCGCCGCCTCTGCGCCCCTGTCCGGTAATCACCAGTACGGCTTTCAGACCGCGCGCCTGACTGGTCATCAGGAAGGCGCGTAACTGGTCCTCGGCCTCGAAACGGCCAAAGCCGTGTAGGTCCAGACGTGCCTCTATGGGATCACGCTCGCGCGACAGACGGCGCTTGCGGCGCGGCTCCAACTCTTCGGGCGGGGGTTTGTCGGCGGGGTGTTTGGCGACGGGCTTGATGCTCAGACCCACCGACGCTGCGGTCGGCATGGCCACGGATGCTGTCTTGGCCGAAGAGCGTTTGCTGGCGCGGGTCTTACCCTTGGTGACGGGCGTAACCTCGCCCATCAACTCGGCCAGTTCGGCGCGAGCTGCTTCTTGTAGGGCCGCCTCGGTCGCATCATTGGCGACATAGGCTGATTTTACGGGAGCTTGGGGTGTGACAGTGCGCGCCACCCGTTTCCACAGGCGCCGGTCATCCTCGCTGGGCCTGGGGGGACGACGCGCCACAGTCTCAGTCTTCGGTGAAGGTTGTGGGAGGGCCGGGTTCAAAGGCCAAAAGATCGCCTGGCTGACAATCCAGTTCGCGGCACAGCGCTTCCAGGGTCGAAAAACGCACGGCGCGGGCCTTGCCGGTCTTGAGGATCGACAGGTTGGCGACGGTCACGCCGACCCGATCGGCAAGCTCGGTCAGAGACATACGCCGTTCGGCAAGCAGACGGTCGAGTTGAACGCGGATGGCCATGATTCAATACTTCTAGCGTGTAATCTTCAGATCGTCAGTTCGGTTTCGCGGCGCAGGCGTGCGCCTTCGCGGAACAGTTCGGCGAGGGTGAAGGTGATGATGATGGCAAAGGCGGGGGTAATCAGTTCGCCAATACCCGGGGACTCAATCGCGCCGACAGCCAGTTTCTCGGCGACCATATAACGTGCGCCCCATCCCAGCAGGGTCACAAACGCCAGTGCTCCGCCGATCAGGCGCAGGCGCAGAATATTGGCGGGCTGGAAGGGATCACCTGCCAGCAAGGTGCGGAACAATAAGCGCAAATAATGAAGGATAGTGGCAGTGCCGCCGAAATAGGTGGTGACGACGGCCATGACGAATAGAACCAGGGTTCGCGTCAGCGGCATCTGGCGGGCATTGGCCCCATTATCAATGGTGATGCTGAAACTGTTCAGGGGCAGGAAGATCGAAACCACAAAAACAATGGCGAACAGCACAGTCAGACAGACCGTGGCCATAAAGGCGGTGTCGATGATGATTCTGAGAAGGCGGGCGGGTAGGCTCCAACCTGAAATACCTGTTGCGGGCACCAGCGGCGTATGGCGCGGGGTGCCGGTCAGGCGTTTTGTGGAAAGCTTCAGACCCATGGAACGTGTGTGACCGGTTTTGAACAGATGTGAAAGAGGCTGCGCCCGAACGGTCCGTTACGGGACGCAGCTATTCTTTTCACGTTCTGCACGTCCTTCAAAACCATGCTTCAATCAAAAAGCTTGCAGGATGGTGGCCAGAGCTGCGGCAGGAATGGCAGCCAGCAGGACAGTGTTGAGGAAAAGGGCGCAGAACTTGTCCATAAACAGGGAGGTTTTCATCGCTTGCATGTCTATTCTCCAAAGAGGGCGTTAATTTTATTTTTCAACATGTCGCTGGAATAAACCTTCGCTATTGAGTGAAGGTTGGGAACGTTGCGACCCCTCGTTCTTGAAAACAAACATACGCCCGCCTCTTCGGGAAAACACGTTACATATCGTTTAACGATATTAAACTTTCGCAAGGTGCGAAGTCAGGATAAAAGCGCCCTATGAAACTTCGTCTTATCAAAGGGATGCGGCTGGTGGCTGCGACCCATAATCCGGGCAAAGCACGCGAGATCGAAGCGCTGCTGGATGGAAATTACGAGATTGTCACGGCGGGCTCGCTGAATTTGCCTGAACCGGACGAGACGGAGAGCACCTTCGTCGGCAATGCCATGCTGAAGGCCCGTCATGCGGCGGCCCTGTCGGGCGAGGTGTGTCTGGCCGATGATAGTGGCATGTCGGTGACGGCGTTGGACGGGGCACCCGGTATTTTTTCGGCGCGCTGGGCCGGTCCGGCGAAGGATTTTGACCTGGCCATGCAAAAGGTCGAGGAACGACTGGAAGAAACTGGCTCCAAGGACCGGTCGGCCTGGTTTACCTCGGCACTGGCCGTGGCATGGCCGGACGGCACCTGTGTGGTGGTCGAGGGCCGTGTGGATGGCACCATCGTTTTCCCGCCGCGGGGCGATCAGGGCTTTGGCTATGATCCGATCTTCCAGCCCCATGGTTATGATGTGACCTTTGGCGAGATGGACCCTGCTGACAAAGATGCCATCAGCCACCGCGCGCTCGCGTTTGATCGCCTCAAGGCCGTTCTGATTGACTGATCCTGTGCCGGACACGGACGGGCAGGTCGCCCTCTATGTCCACTGGCCCTATTGCGCGCGCATCTGTCCGTACTGCGATTTCAATGTCGTGCGCGATCGCGGGCGCGTCGAGGAACAGGCGCGGCTGGTCGATGCCATTGTAAGCGATATAGAAACCCAGGCCGAACGGATCGGGCCACGCCAACTGGCCTCGGTCTTTTTTGGCGGCGGCACCCCGTCGCTGATGGTGCCCGAAGCCGTGGCGAGAGTGCTGGAAACCGCGACCGGATTATTTGCGCCTGTTGCCGATATGGAAGTCTCGCTGGAGGCCAACCCCACGGATGCCGAGGCGGGCCGTTATGCCGCACTGGCCGAGGCGGGGGTGACGCGCCTGTCTATGGGTATTCAGTCCTTTGATGATGCCGCGCTGAAATTTCTGGGCCGCGACCATAGTGCGGGCTCGGCAAGACGGGCGGCACAGACGGCGGCGCGCATTTTCCCGCGTCTATCGATCGACCTGATCTATGCCCGCCCCGACCAGACGATTGCCGACTGGAAGGCCGAGCTGGGCACCGCCTTCGATCTGGGATTCGAGCACATCTCGCCCTATCAGTTGACCATTGAATCCACGACTGCCTTTGGCCGTGCCTTTGCGCGGGGCCAGCTGGTGCCGCCGGACGAGGATCTGGCCATCGCCCTTTATGAAACCACGCAGGCGGTTCTGGAGGGGGCCGGTTTCGAAGCCTATGAGGTCTCCAACCACGCCCGCACTGTGGCAGCCCGTTCGCGTCACAACCTGCATGTCTGGCGCGGCGGCGACTATATTGGTGCGGGACCGGGGGCTCATGGGCGTCTGACCACAGATCAAGGCCGTGCCGCGACCGTCAGCTATCGCAAGATTAGCGATTACATCGAAGGCGTGGCCCAAAACCGTCCGTGGGCCGAGCATCAGCTCATGGATGCATGCGACGCCGACGAAGAGCGGGTTCTATTAGGACTTCGCACAGTCGAGGGTGTTCCGCTGTCGGTGCTGTCGCGTCTGGGTTTGAGCGTAAATGATGGCCCCCTGTCAGACATGCTGTCCGAAGGTTTCCTGCAATATGAGGGGGGGCGTATTCGCGCCACCCGTGAGGGGCGTCCTGTGCTGGACAGCATCCTCAAACGGCTTTTGACTTAAGGTGCATCCGGAAGGGTGTCGTGTTCCAGCGGTCCTGCATGGGCCGGATCGGGCGCGGTTTCGCTATGGCGGGTGTCCTGACGGCGTTTTAAAGTCCAGTTCTCGCCATCGACAAAACCGAGGCCATCCCATTTGACCACTGTGACCGTAATGTGGGTGGCATCCCATTCAATGCGGTTAAAGCTGGGCGGATAGCTGTCACGCTCGCGCATCGACAAGGTGCCGCAACCTATGGCGTAGCAACGCCGCTCGCTCATATCGATGGGCAGGGCAAACGGCACATGCACATGACCCGTGGTAATCAGGTCCACGCCCGCCTCGCCAAAAATACGCGCGGCGCGGTCACCGCGTTTGACCTCGCCGGTCATAGGGGCATCGATCATCTCTACCAGCGGATGATGGCAGGCCAGTATGCGTAAGGTATCGGGCGGGGTCTGGCGCAGAGCCTGAGCCGCGCGGGCGGTCTGTTCCAGATCTATCACGCCCTTGGACCAGTTTAGGCGCGCTTGCCAACCACGGGCGGTGGTCACACCGCGCACCATGAAGTCGGCACCTTTGAGTTCATGGTCGTGGGCGGGGTGTCCGGTAGCGCTCTCGAACGCCCGCCACGGCCAGAACAATCGCGCCAGAACATCCCAATAGGGCACGTCGTGATTGCCGACCGTAACGAAGACCGGATCAGGCAGGGCCTTGATCCATTCGGCGGCGGCTTCGAACTCGTGTTTCAGGCCGCTTTGGGTGATGTCACCGGTAATCAGGTTCAGATCGGCCTTATAGGCATGGGCATAGGCCATGGCCTCGTCGACAGCGGCCTTGTGCTCGCATCCGAAATGGATGTCGGAAAACTGGAGTATAACGCCCATTATTCTACGTTTTCCAAGGCATCGGCAGACAAGGCCAGCGCCGTGAAAGCATGGGGGACAAAACGCACCTTGGCCGATTTTCCAACCGGTACGGTTTCCCCGTCGATCACGGCAGGAATGCGCGACCGGCCCCACACTTCGACACTGCGGGTTTTGCGTGTCTCTACAGCCTGATCGTTGCGCCAGTCGGTAAACAAGGCATTGGCAGCAAGGCGTACAGCCTGTCCCGCATCGTCGATTTTCATCGCAGCGGCTTCAAGGCCAGCTGTATTTTCGTCAAAGGCCTTGGAAATCAGGGGGGTGATAAGGACCAAAGCCTCGGCCTTTTCTGCGGGCTGTCCATCAAGACTGAAACGGATGCGGCCCGAAAAGGCGCGATTAAAGGCCAGTTTGGCCTTGGAGAAGGCCTGTCCGATCTTCCCTGAACGAATGGCCTCGCGGGCGGGTGCCCACAGGGCTGGTGCCCCTAGAATAGCGGCACAGTAAAAATATTCGTCGCCAATCGCGCCACCCGCCACCTTGCGCGGTTCGCCATCTTCGAGAACACGGCGTAGGGCTTTTTTCCAGTCGCCCGTGCCATAAAGGGCCTTTGGCAGCATGTTCATGGTGCCGCCGGGTAAGGTGGCGACCAGAATATCGTTCTGGCCCGCCAGCGTGGCAATGGTGCGCGCTGTGCCATCACCTGCCAGCACCAGAAGTGCATCGGGTTTAGCCTTGATGGCTTCGTCTATGGTCTGGTTAAAACTGTCACCATCCAGTGTCCGGATATCGGCGGTGATCGGGTAATCATCCAGTATGGCGCGAGCCTGATCTGCGGCCCCGTTGCCGACGCCCCCAGACATCGGATTGATAAGCACAATAATATTGTCCAGCCGCGTCTTGGAAGTGACGGACTTGAGGTCAGGCGTACTGTTTGGGGGTACCGAAATATCCGGTCCGGCAACATTATCGGTCATGGGCAGAGAATGTTCATCCTCTGTCTAGGTTCCGAGTTTTAGCGTTGCCATTCCCTGTTCCGCAGGGAACCACAGTCCCTCAGGATCGTTCGTCAAGGCAAGAGGGCTGAAATATTGGACATTGGAGAGGACTCCCCCATGAACAAGGCATTTATCGCTCTGGCTGGTGCTGGACTTTTGGTTTCGGCGTGTGCTTCCGACCCCTATTATGGCGGCGGCATCAATACCAATAGCCAGGCCGTCCGTCAGGGCGCGACCGGTGCGGCACTGGGTGCTGTGGCAGGCGCAATCATTGGTAATAATACGGGTAGCGGCAATGCCGGTACCGGCGCGGCGATTGGTGCCGTTCTGGGTGGCGCGGCAGGGGCTGTGCGTGGTTCTTCCCAGGACCGTAACAACCAGCAGCGTTACCGCGACAACCAGGGTCGCTACTACTATTGCTACGATAACCGCCAAAGCGAATGCTATTGGGAAAACGGCCAGCGCCGTTACTAGAACCGGGCTGACGCATATTGCCGGTCTTCCGGTAGTGCAGAGGGCGGTCCGTTCGGGCCGCCCTTTTCTTTCATGGGGCTGTGAGGAAAGAGGGCTGAAATGGGTAAGGCGTTAAAAGGTTTAACCCTTGTCGCACTGGCGGCATCGGGGCTTTTGGGGGCGTGTGCAGCCCAGAGCGAATACGCCACGCGCGATGCGCTGGTGGCACCGGTTAATTGTCGCAATCAGACCTTCGAGGTCTATTTCGACCAGGGGCAGGCTCGCCTGACACCGGCGGCGCGTACTGCGATCTCAATGACGGCCGAACGGCTGGTTGGATGCCATGTCGAGAGCGTCACCGTTACGGGTCTGGCCGATGCCACCGGCAGCGCCAGCGTGAACCAGAATCTTTCAGAACAACGTGCCCAGTCTGTGCGCGAGGCTATGGCGGCCACCGGTTGGCCCGCACCTGTCATCGCGACAGCGGCAGTCGGTGCCGAGGGTGCGCGTGCGGGATCGGTGAACGAGCCGCTGCGCCGTCGAACCGAGGTAGTGGTGGTGGCATCTCCGCCGCGACGATAGGTCTTAAACCCTGAACGCCTGCGTCCTGCTGTCGCGTCTATACTGACGGACAGTGGGCGCGGGCTTTTTGCGGTTAGTCTCTTGGCGCGCTAGACGAGGGTATGACCTTGCCAAGATTTCTGTCCGTTCTGTTTGTGATCTTCATCCTGTTCGGGGCGACGCCCCTGCATGCACAGGTGGGGGCCCAAAAGACGGAACGGATCGAGGCCGAACTGGTCCCGATGGGCCAGTGGGCCGTGCCCGGCTCGACAGCTATTATTGCTATACGCCAGAAAATCCAGCCGGGCTGGCACACCTATTGGCGTAATCCCGGCGATAGCGGCGGGCCGACCGAGGCCCACTGGACGCTACCGCAAGGTTATAAGGCGGGTGATATTGTCTGGCCCCTGCCCGAGCGTCAGCGTCTGCAAACCCTGATGAACTATGGCTATAGCGGTGTCGTCTATCTGCCGGTGCCCATCGAGGTGCCCGCCAGTGCAAAGGCGGGCGAGAGCGTCCTCGTCAGCGCCAAGGTGCTGTTCATGGTCTGCTCGGATGAGATGTGTGTACCGGACGAGATGGAATTGGCCGTCAATCTGCCGGTGGCCGAGGGGACGCCGCCCCTGACCGCAGCCCATGGAGCGGCCATTCAAAAGGTCCTCGAGACGGCACCTCGCCCGGCTGAGATCACGGCGCGCGCGCATTTGGAAGAGGGCGTGCTGAAACTGTCGGCGTCCGGCGGGGCTCTGGCTGGCATGAACCCGAAATGGGCCTATTTCTTCGCCTTTGAGAGCGGGCAGGTGGACCATGCCGCTCTCCAACAGGGCCAGCGCGGCGAGAACGGTATCAGCCTGAATATCGTGGCGGGTCGGGGTCTCAAGGCCAAGGGTCTGGGCGAAGGCATCAGCGGCGTTCTGGCCACTGATCTGGGAGCGTGGGAAATCACCGCGACCGAAGGCGATATGCTGCCGGCAACATCTGGTCTAGGCGCACTGGATAGCGGCGAGAACATGTCTTCAAAGGATGCTCCGGCATCGTCTGGGTTCCTGAAGGCGGCGCTGTTTGCCCTTCTGGGTGGTTTGATCCTCAATCTGATGCCGTGCGTATTTCCCGTTCTGGCCATGAAGGCGGCGGCGCTTGGTCGCTCGGCCCATGATCCGCGCGAAGCCCGCAAGGACGGGCTGGGTTTTCTGGCCGGTGTGCTCGTGACATTTGGGGCGCTCGCGAGCTTGTTGCTGGCGCTGCGTGCCGGAGGACAGGCCGTTGGCTGGGGCTTCCAGCTACAGTCACCGGCGGTGACGGCGGCGCTGTCCCTGCTGATGTTGGCCGTGGGCCTGAATATGTCGGGCCTGTTCCATATCGGCGGGCGTTTGCAAGGTGTCGGCAGCGGTCTGGCGCAGGGCAAGGGCGGCGTGGTCGGGGCCTTCTTCACCGGCGTTCTGGCGGTGGTGGTGGCAGCGCCCTGTACCGCGCCCTTCATGGCGCTGGCTCTGGGGGCGGCTCTGGTCATGCCGTGGCCAATGGCGCTGATTGTATTTGTGATGCTGGGTCTGGGTCTGGCCCTGCCCTATGTGCTGGTCAGCTTCTCGCCGCGCATTCTGTCGCGTTTGCCCAAGCCGGGCTCGTGGATGGAGACATTCCGCAATCTGTTGGCCTTCCCGATGTATGGTGCGGCCCTGTGGCTGGCTTGGGTGTTTGCCCGCCAGACCGGCGAAGCACTGGGCTTGCTGTTTGTGGCGGGATTGTTGCTGGCCTTTACGCTGTGGCTATGGGGCCGTTACCAGTCGGGCGGGCGTCGCCTGATGCTGGCCGTGGCCATTTTCGCGGCGGTGCTAACGGTTCCTGCCATATTCCTTGCCATGAAGGCCCCGCCTGTCGCGAGCGCCGTTGTGAATGAGGAAGGCAAGGCACTGGCATCGCAATCGTGGTCAAGCGCGGCAGTCGAGACGGCTTTGGCCGAGGGGCGTCCGGTGCTGGTGAACTTTACTGCCGACTGGTGCGTGACCTGTAAGATTAATGAGCGCACAGCGCTGGCCACAGCGGGAACTGCCAAGGCGCTGGCCGGTGCCAATGCTGTTTATCTGGTGGGCGACTGGACCAACCGTGATGATGCCATCACCAGAGAACTGGAACGCCATGGTCGCTCGGGTGTGCCGCTCTATCTGCTCTACACGCCGGGCGTGGCCGAGCCGCGCATCCTGCCGCAGCTTTTGACCGAGGGGCTGGTCGGCAAGGCTCTGTCGGAGGCGACCAAACAGGACTGAGAGGGAGGAAGACGATGATCCGTAAACTCGTAATGGCTTCGGCCATTGTGCTGGCACTGGCCGCGTGCCAGCAGGTTGAAAAACCGGCGGCTCCGGCCGAACAGGCGGCGGTTTCACCCGTGTCGGCGGTGGCCGGTCCCGGCGATATGGCCGCTGATTTCACGCTCGTCGATGCCGAGGGTGTCTCGCACAAGCTGTCGGATTATCGCGGCAAGACGGTGGTTCTGGAATGGACCAACGAAGGCTGCCCCTATGTGAAGAAGCACTATACGGGGGCAATGCAGGCCCTGCAGCGCGATGCCACTGCCGACGGCGTGGTATGGCTGACCATCATCTCTTCGGCTCCGACCACTCAAGGCTATGTCGAGGGTGAAGAAGCCAAGGCGTGGAAAGCCAAGCACAATGCCGCCTTTAGCCACCTGCTGCTGGACCCGACCGGTGAGGTCGGCAAGCTGTATGACGCCAAGACCACGCCGGATATGCGCGTGATCGATGCCGAGGGGCGTTTGATCTTTGTCGGCGGTATCGACGACAAGCCCACAAGCAAGGTCGAGGACCTGCAAGCGGCGACCAACTATGTGAAGGCCGCTCTTACCGATCACAAGGCGGGACGTCCGGTCACAACGACCTTTGCCCAGCCCTATGGTTGCGCCATTAAATACCCCGAAACGATCAAGGCCGAAGCCTGAGTCTCGTCTGGCGTCGCCGTTTGCCTAGTGGGCAAGCGGCGGGGCCAGAATGACCTCGGCATTGTCGTTGAGCAGATAGGACAACTCTTCCAGAGCCATCTTGCGAGCTGCACCCGGAGCAGCCTCTTCCAGTTGTGCGAGTTTCTGAGGCATGTCCTCGGCAATACCCCGCATGATGCAGGTCAGATCGCTATCGGTGCCGCGTTCTTTCAGCGTCAGGTGCCCGTTCATATCGGCCACAGCCAAGGCCGCGATACGGCTTTTGAAAGCGGTGAAGGCAGGCATGTGCACGAAATGCGCGTCGGCCAAACTATCGGCCACCATCCAGTCGTCGGTGATGGCTTTCAGGCTTTGGGCTTCTTGTACCAAAGCGGCAAAGGCCGGTTCCGAAGATAGGGCTGAAGCCTCGGCGGGGGCTTGAGCGGCGACAGCATCCGGCAGGGCGCTGGTTGCCGGATCAGACGCGAAAAACAGGACTGCGGCGACGGCCAGATTGCAGGACATTTGAAATTTCGATCCAAACTTCGAGAGAATAAGATAGAAGCGTCTGCAAACTTCGGGCCGTCCATAGTGTCCGTTTTTGAATGTCGCGGATAATCGGGGACTGGAACCTTTGGTTGAAACTGGAACGAGCCTCTTGGCGGATGACGCATGGGCGCAGTTACAGGCCGTTGCCGAACGCGATAAAGATGCCCTAATCGCCGAGCAATTCGCACGAGACCCGCAACGTCTCGAACGTCTGAGCCTGACAGCGGCAGGCTTATATATTGATCTGTCTAAACAAAGTTGGACACAGCAGGGGCTGGAAGCGACGCTGGATCTGGCACGGGCACGCAAGGTGGAAGCTTGCCGCGAGGCCCTTTTTGCAGGACAGGCGGTGAATACTACCGAGGGTCGGGCCGTGCTTCATCCGGCCTTGAGAGCCTCGCCGCAAAAACAGTTTAGCGCCCTTGGAGAACCGATTTCCGAAGGCGTGATGGCCCAGCGCGAGGCGTTGAAAGCCTTTGCCACGGGGGTGCGTAATGGCACAATCACCGGCGTAACGGGCAAGCCGTTCACTGCGGTGGTTCATATTGGTATTGGCGGATCGGACCTTGGCCCGCGTGTGGTCTGGGAAGGCCTGCGTCCCAGACAGCCCGACTTTCTGGTGCGTTTTGTCGCCAATATCGATCCGGCCGATCGTCAGGAAGCGCTGGCGGGATTGGACCCCGAGACGACACTGGTCATTATCGTCTCCAAGACCTTTACCACGCTGGAAACCTTGGCAAATGCTCGGGCGGTTCGTGACTGGCTGGAGAGTGAGTTGCCTGCGGGGGCTGACATTGCGCGACAGATTGTCGGCGTAACCGCTCGCCCCCAAAAAGCGCAAGCCTTTGGGTGCAGCCGGACGTTTTCGTTCTGTGACTGGGTTGGCGGGCGCTTTTCGCTGTGGTCGCCGGTCAGTCTTTCATGTGCCATCGGGCTGGGCTGGGAGGTGTTTGAAAAACTTCTGGCCGGTGCCGAAGCGATGGACGAGCATTTTGTTTCGGCTCCGTTGGAAAAGAACGCGCCCGTGCTGATGGCACTGGCCCAAATATATAATGTTGATGGGCTGGGCCGCACAGCGCGTTCTGTCGCCCCCTATGCCTATGTGTTGCGGCGCTTTCCTGCCTATCTGCAGCAGTTGGAAATGGAGTCCAACGGCAAGCGGGTGACGCGCAATGGTGAACCGATCGAACGGATGACCTGCCCGGTGATTTTTGGCGAGGTTGGCTCTAACGGCCAGCATGCCTTCTTCCAACAACTGCATCAGGGACCACAGGTGGTTCCGACCGAGTTCATCATTGTGCGCCAGACCCATGATGATGGAGCCGAGCAGCAACTCTGGGCCAATGCGCTGGCCCAATCGCGCGCCCTGATGGTGGGACAGTCCGAAGAGGCGGCCAGGGCCGAGATGCTGGCTGCGGGTTATAGTTTTGCCGATGCGACACGTCTTGCCCCGCACAAGACCTTCCCCGGCAACCGCCCCTCGACCGCGATTGTTCTGGACCGCGTAACGCCGCACACGCTCGGGGCACTGATCGCCCTTTTCGAGCATAAAACCTTTGTCGAGGGCGTGCTGTGGGACATTAACAGCTTTGACCAGTGGGGCGTCGAACTGGGCAAGTCTGTCGCGCGTTCGGTGGTGTCGGCTGCTTCTGGCAAGGCCGAAGAATTGGACCCTTCTACGCGGGCGTTGTTGGACCATCTGACCTGATAGACGGATCAACATAAAAAAGACCCGACCGGTGAACGGTCGGGCCTTTCAGGGAACATCGCTGGTCTTGGCGGGGACCTTTACCAGCGACGGTCGTAGCGGTAATCGCGGTCGTATCGGTCGTTGTAGCGGCCATTATTGTAATAGCGGCGGTCACGACGGTCATGACGATCGTAGCGGTCACCATAACGGTAATCGCGGCTGTTAATGCCGTGCTCGCGTTCCCAGTGCCCCTGGTTACGATAGCAACGGCCGCCGCGGTAATAGTTGCAGTCGCGGTTATTGTCGGACGAGGCAACACCTACAGCGGCGCCGGCAAGGGCACCACCGGCAACATAGCGGCCGTCACCATTACCGATAATGGCACCGGCCAATCCGCCGACCACGGCGCCGATGACCGCGTCCTTGCCGGAATCATTGCGATCACGGTCGTGATAGCGCTGGGCGGAGGCGGGCGAGGCCAGAAGGGTCAGGGCAAGAGCCGGGGCGATTGCAGCGACGCCGATCTTCGACAGGGTCTTCATGTGCGGGCTCCTTTCAGGGCCGGTGTTTGAACTCTGATGACGGTTGTAGCTGACGCTATCTGAACAAGCCCAGCGGCCCTTGTTCATATTCGCTTCATGTTGTGGCCCGCGATTTCGGGCACCCCTTGAAAAACTGTCTTAGAAATTTCGCTGGCATGCCCTTGACCCTGAACAGGGGGCTGCCTAACTGCCCTGCATTGGCACTCGCGGGGGCAGACTGCTAAGCCTGCTTCCTTGAGAGCTTACACGATAATCTATACCGGAGATCCTCAGATGGCGTTTCGTCCGCTCGGCGACCGCGTGCTGGTAAAGCGCGTTGAAGAAGCTACCACCACCAAGGGCGGGATCATCATCCCCGACACGGCCAAGGAAAAGCCGCAAGAAGGCGAAGTGATCGCCGTGGGTTCGGGCGTCCGTGACGAAGACGGCGATTTCGTCGCTCTGGACGTCAATGTCGGCGACCGCATCCTGTTCGGAAAATGGTCGGGTACCGAAATCAAGATCGAAGGCGAAGACCTGATCATCATGAAGGAATCGGACATCCTGGGCGTGCTCTCGTAAGCACCGGTTGTCTTCTGAATTCCTGAATAACAACATTTAGATAGGAGCAGCCCGCATGGCCGCTAAAATCGTAAAGTTCAACACCGATGCCCGCGACAAGATGCTCAAGGGCGTCAATATCCTGGCTGATGCCGTCAAGGTGACCCTGGGTCCGAAGGGCCGCAACGTTGTCATCCAGAAGTCGTTTGGCGCTCCGCGCTCGACCAAGGACGGCGTATCGGTCGCCAAAGAGATCGAGCTGGAAGACGCCTTCGAGAACATGGGCGCCCAGATGATCCGCGAAGTCGCTTCCAAGGCGAACGACAAGGCGGGTGACGGCACCACCACCGCAACCGTTCTGGCCCAGGCCATCGTGCAGGAAGGCCTGAAGGCCGTGGCTGCCGGCATGAACCCGATGGACCTGAAGCGCGGTATCGACAAGGCCGTCGACGCGGTTCTGGACGAAGTAAAGTCGATCTCGAAGCCGGTTTCCAACAACTCGGAAATCGCTCAGGTCGGCACCATCTCGGCCAATGGCGATGAAGAAATCGGCGGCCTGATCGCTCAGGCTATGGCCAAGGTCGGCAATGAAGGCGTGATCACTGTGGAAGAAGCCAAGACGGCTGAAACCTCGGTCGACATCGTCGAAGGCATGCAGTTCGACCGCGGCTACCTGTCGCCGTACTTCATTACCAATCCGGACAAGATGGAAGCTGTTCTCGAAGAGCCGCTCATCCTGCTCCACGAGAAGAAGCTGACCTCGCTGCAGCCGATGCTGCCGATCCTGGAAGCTGTCGTCCAAGCCGGTCGTCCGCTGCTGATTATCGCTGAAGACATCGAAGGCGAGGCTCTGGCCACGCTGGTGGTCAACAAGCTGCGTGGCGGCCTGCGCGTCGCTGCCGTCAAGGCTCCGGGCTTCGGCGATCGCCGCAAGGCCATGCTGGAAGACATCGCCATCCTGACCGGCGGCGAAGTCATCTCGGAAGACCTCGGCATCAAGCTGGAAACCGTGACCCTCGACATGCTTGGCAAGGCCAAGAAGGTCGTCATCACCAAGGAAGACACCACCGTCGTTGAAGGCGTTGGCGAGAAGGACAAGATCGAAGCCCGCGTTGGCCAGATCAAGCGCCAGATCGAAGAGACTTCCTCGGACTATGACCGCGAGAAGCTGCAAGAGCGTCTGGCCAAGCTGGCCGGTGGCGTCGCTGTCCTGCGCGTCGGCGGCGAGACCGAAGTCGAAGTGAAGGAAAAGAAAGACCGCGTTGACGATGCCCTGAACGCAACCCGCGCCGCTGCCGACGAAGGCATCGTTCCGGGTGGTGGCGTGGCCCTGCTGAAGGCTTCGAAGATCCTTGCCGATCTGGAAGTGGCCAATGCGGACCAGAAGGCTGGCGTCAACATCGTTCGCCGTGCCCTGCAAGCCCCGATCCGTCAGATCTCGGAAAACTCGGGCGTTGAAGGCTCGATCGTGGTCGGCAAGGTTCTGGACTCGAATGAAGTCAACTTTGGCTTCAACGCCCAGACCGAAGCCTATGGCGACCTCGTCCACATGGGCGTGATCGACCCGGCCAAGGTTGTGCGCTCGGCCCTGAAGTCAGCAGCCTCGGTTGCCGGTATCATGATCACCACCGAAGCCGCCATTGCGGACGCACCGAAGAAGGCCTCGGCCGGCGGCGCTCCGGACATGGGCGGTATGGGTGGCATGGGCGGCATGGACTTCTAAGGAAGTCCATCGCGACGCCCATCACTTAAGGTGGGCAGTATCGGTGTTGCCGATATTGCGGGCGGCATGGACTTCTAAGTTCAAGCCATCTCACGCTGAGACTACGGAAGGGCGGGATCGAAAGCTCCCGCCCTTTCTTTTTGCGGCCTAGCCAAGAGTGCCGACTTCCATACCGCTGGCGCGGCAGGCCTCGATATTGGCGGGGTCAGTACGGGCCATTTCCAGCACCCAGTCGCGGAAGCGGGCAATCTTGGGCACGCTGCGACGTTCCTTGGGATAGCTGAGCCAATAACCCCCGCCCAGCGAGACACTCTCGTCAAATAATCGCACCAGCTGGCCGTTGGCGATTTCGCGCGCATAGAAGACCGGATTGCCCAATGCGATGCCCTGTCCGGCGATAGCAGTGGCGACCTCCATGGCCTGGTTCTCGCTGACGACGCGAGGAGGCGGCGGGTTCCGGTCATCGGCCATGCCGACGCGGGCAAACCATTCTGCCCATTCTTGCGGCAGTCCGACCAGCGGGGCCGATTTCAGATCGGCAGGGGTGCGGATATCCAGACTGGCCTGAAGTTCGGGGCTACACAGAGGGGTAAACAGGGCCGGGATGAGAAACCGGCTTTCCAGCCCCGGCCACTGGCCCGAACCGAACCGCAAGCCGATATCCGTGCCATGATCCGAAAAGTCGGACAGGCCATTATCGACATCGATTTTCACGGCCAGATCGGGATTGGCCAACTGGAACATGCCTATGCGCGTGGCCAGCCACTGGGTCGCCAGCGTCTGTAGGGTGGTAATGCCCAGAACCGACTGGTCCTGCTCCATCACATCATTGATCGCCCGCCGCATAAGGTTCAGGGCTTCGCTGGATGCCGAGGCCAGTCTTTGGCCTTCCAGTGTCAGGGCGATGCGCCGCGTTTCGCGCACGAACAGGGCCACCCCCAAACGCTGCTCCAGATCACGGATGCGCCAGCTGACGGCGGCCTGTGTCATGCCCAGAGCCTCTGCGGCGCGGGTGAAGCTGTTGAGGCGGGCCGTGGCCTCGAACACGCGGATAGCGTCCAGTGGAATACGGGCGAGATTGTCTATCATAAGCATACCTTATGTATATTCGCAGAGTCTCGTTTGCTATGAAATGCCGCGTTTGCCAATAATATCTTATCTGAAAGGAGATCGAACCATGGAAGAAGCGCACCGCACACATAAGGAACCCGCATGGGGCTGGATTTCTGTTCTGCTGGCCCATTGGGCCACGAAAGAAAAACTGGCCGCCAAGCCGCGCCTGACCGCGACACGACGCCGCGTCTTTACAAGGGCTTAGGCACAGGCTTGCCCTCACGGACCGCAGCACCCCATAAGGGCGGATTGCAATTGAGGGGCGTGGGCCAGTGCATCAACATATTCAAAAATATTCCATGGCGGTTGCGGCCGTTCTCGTCGCAACAGGGCTGACCGTTGCCCTTCCGGCCGAGGCCCAGTCCCGCCGTGCGCCCGCCGCCAGCGCCCCTGTGGCCGCATCTTCTGGCGCACCGGCCCGCTATAGCGCCGTCCGCGATGTGAACTTTGCCCAGACCATGCCGTCGGCATCGGGCACGCTGGTCCTGTTCGTGTCGGGCGAAGACGATCTGGCCGCGCGCGGTCTGGATGCCGCCACGGTTGATGCCATCAAGACCGGCCTGACGGGCGCCCGCTATACCTATGGTGCCCGCAAGAATATCAGCCTGTACGGTGTGGCCGGTTGGGACCGCATCTATGTGCAAGGTCTGTCCGCAAACGCCACGGGCGCAGACATGCAGACCGCCGGCACGATTGCAGGCCGCGCCCTGATGTCGGACCCTGCGACCCTGACCGTCGCGGCCAAGGGCCAGTCCAACGACACGGTTTCGGAAATCGTCACGGGGCTGGGTATCGGCCAGTATCGCGTTGATTTCTACAACACCACGGCAAGCCGTCCGGTAGCGGGTGCTGTCACTGTCATCACCGACAGCGCCGAGGCGCAGAGCCATTATCGCGGTCGCGGTGCGGCGATTGTCGAGGCGATGAACTGGACCCGCAACATTTCCAACGAACCGGCCAATGTCGTTTATCCCGACGTGTTTGCCGCGCGCACTCGCGAAGCCTTTGCCGGTATTCCGGGCGTGACCATCGAGGTGCTGGACGGTGCCGCCATGGAACGTCTGGGCATGGGTGCCATTCTGGGCGTTGGTCGCGGTTCGGTGCGTCCGCCTGCGATCGTGGCCGTGCGCTATCGCGGTGTGCAGTCCGATGCGCCGGTGGCGCTGGTCGGCAAAGGTATCACCTTTGACTCCGGCGGCATCTCCATCAAGCCCAGCGCCAATATGGGCAATATGAAGATGGATATGTCGGGTGCTGCGGGCGTGGTCGGGGCCGTGCTGGCACTGGCCAAGGCCGGTGCGCCGGTGGACGTGGTGGCTGTGGCCGCTGTGGCTGAAAACATGCCGGACGGTAATGCGATCCGACCTGGAGACGTGCTGACCGCCATGAACGGCAAGACCATCGAAATAGGCTCTACCGATGCCGAGGGACGTCTGGTGCTGGCCGATGCCATTGCCTGGGCGGACACCACCTATAACCCGTCGGCCATTATCGATGTCGCAACCCTGACCGGATCGGTCGGCGGGGCGCTGGGGCCGGACTATGCGGGCCTGTTCAGCCGTCACGATGCACTGGCCGCGCAGGTTGTGGCTGCGGGCAAGGCCTCGGGTGAGCAGGTATGGCAACTGCCGATGAACCCTGCCTATGGCAGCCGTATTTCTTCTCCCATCGCCGATTACCGCAATGGCGGCGAGCCGGGACCGGGTGCCGGTCTGGGGGCCGAGTTCATTGGCGAGTTCGTGCGTCCTGAAACGCCTTGGGCCCATATCGACATGGCCAATATGGCCTATGGCGGCGGCAATGATGTGAAACCGGCGGGCTCTGCGGGTTGGTCGGTGCGTCTGTTGGAGCGCCTCGTGCGCGACTTCCAGCCGGTGGCGAAGGAAAAGGGCACTGGCGGCCACTAAGCCCTCGTTGCTGAAATGAAGAAGGCCTCCGGTTCTATCGGAGGCCTTTTTTAGTGATCGACGGCGATGATAGCGACGGTCTGACCCGCCACTTCGGCCTCGTCATCGACCCGTTTGCCCATCAGGCCGCGGGCTAGAGGCGAGACATGGCTGATCGAGCCCTTGGCCGGATCGGCCTCGTCCTCGCCAACAATGGTCCATGCCTGGGTGCGACCATCCTCGCGCTCAATGGTGAAGGTTCCACCAAAGCGCACGCGTCCGTCGGCGGGCACTTCGACCAACTGTGCCGAGGACCGCCGTGCGATCCAGTAGCGGAGATCACGCGTGGCGCGGGCCATGGCGGTGCGGTCGCTCTCGATAGAGCCGGAGGTCTGGGCGGCATTATAGGCCGCGCGGACCGCTGCCAGTTCGGCTTCGATCTGTTCCAGACCTTGTTTCGTCACCCAGTTGGGATGGGTCGAGACAGGGCGATCCACCAGATCGGCGGCAGTCGCTTCAAGGTCTTCTTCACGGGTAAAAGCTACGCTCATAAGAGCATCATAGGCGGTTTGGCTGTGTTCCGGTAGGAAGGGCGCATGAATACCCCCGCTGCTCCCTCCTCCCGCATTCTTATTATCGGTGCCGGTCCTGCCGGACTGATGGCCGCCGAGCGCTTGGCCGTGGCCGGACACAGGGTCGATGTGTTTGAGAAAATGCCGTCGGTGGCGCGCAAATTCCTGATGGCGGGGCGTGGGGGCCTGAACCTGACACATTCCGAGCCACGCCCCTGTTTCGATGGTCGGTATGGCGAGGCAGAGCCTGTTGTGGCCCGCTGGCTTGACGGGTTTGATGCGGCGGCCCTGACGGCTTGGGCCGACGGGCTGGATGCGCAGACCTTTACCGGATCATCGGGTCGCATCTTTCCCAAGGTGATGAAGGCCTCGCCCCTGTTGCGGGCTTGGCTGGCGAGGCTGGAAGGACTGGATGTCGTCATCCATACCCGTCACAACTGGATCGGGCGCGAAGGTGACAACTGGCTGTTCGATACGCCCGAGGGTTCCAAAAGCCTCAAGGCCGATGCCGTTATTCTGGCGCTGGGCGGTGGCTCCTATGCCCGTCTGGGGTCGGATGGCGGCTGGGTGCGCGGGATGGAGGAAAACGCCATTGCCGTTCGCCCGCTACAGGCCGCCAATGTCGGCTTTGGAGTGGCGTGGTCGGACGTACTGCGAGAGCGGTTTGCGGGCCATCCGCTGAAGAATATCGTCATCTCGCACAAGGACCGTGCGGTGCGCGGCGAGGCGATGATTGCCGCCTATGGACTGGAAGGCGGTGCGATCTATGCCCTGTCGGCGGGCCTGCGCGAGGCAATCAATACCGATGGCCATACGGATATCCGCATTGATTTGCGGCCCGATCTGACAGTGCAAGAGCTGGAGCGCCGTCTGTCAAAGCCGCGTGGCAAGAACAGCCTCAGCAACCATCTTCGCAAGACCGTCCATCTGGATGCGGCCTCTGTGGCGCTGATGCGCGAGGTGGGACCGTTGCCCGATAGCCCGCAAGCCTTGGCGGCGCATATCAAGGCGGTGCCGGTGCGGTTGGACAGTGTGCAAGGACTGGACAAGGCCATTTCCAGCGCGGGCGGCATCCTGCTGGACCAGATCGATGACCGCCTGATGCTGAAGGCCATGCCGGGCGTGTTTGTCTGTGGCGAAATGCTGGACTGGGAAGCCCCCACAGGCGGCTATCTGCTTCAGGCCTGTTTTGCCTCCGGCGTGCGCGTCGCCGAGGGTGTGGTGGATTATTTGCAACCCTGAGGCTCGACAGGGCCGTTAAAACACGCGCACCTTCGGAACAGGGTTCCAAGGGAGATGATTATGCTGCGTTCGGCTTTATTCGGTGCGGGCCTGATGGCCTTGATGGCGGCGACGCCCGCTCTTGCTCAAACCATTGATCCGGATCGTCTGAATAATCTGACCCGCGAACTGGCGTCCGACCATTTCGAGGGACGCGGGCCGGTGACGGTCGGCGAAGACCGCACCATTGAATGGCTGATCCAGCAATTCTCGTCTCTGGGACTGGAGCCGGGTGGCTCTGACGGTAGCTGGGTACAGGTGGCCGAGGTCAGCCGCACCATGCAGGACGGCCCTGCGACCCTCAGCGCCCGTCATGGCGACCATGCCCTGACCTTTAACCGCGCCAGCGACATCATTGTCGCCTCGGACCGTCCGGTGGACCGCATCAGCTTGCAGGATGTACCGGTGGTGTTTGCCGGTTATGGCGTCTCGGCCCCCGAGCGCGGCTGGGACGATTTCAAGGACGTGGACGTGGCGGGCAAGATCATCCTTGTCATCGTCAATGATCCCGATTTCGGTGCGCCCGAAGGCCATCCGGTGGCCAACCGTTTCGATGGCCGCGCCATGACCTATTATGGCCGCTGGCCCTACAAGTTCCAGGAAGCGGCGGCGCAGGGCGCGGCGGGCGTGCTGGTCATCCACGACACGGCGGGCGCGGGCTATCCGTGGTCCACGCTGGAAGCGTCTTCGACGGCCCCCGATTTCGATATTGTCCGTGCCGATCCGATGAAGGAGCGCGTGGCGGCGCAAGGCTGGATTTCTGAGGGTGCCGCACAAAAGCTGATCGCGATGGGTGGGCATGATCTGGCGGCACTGCGCGAGGCGGCCCGCAGCGAGGACTTCCGCCCTGTCGAGCTGTCAGGCGTCGGCATGACCATCGAATTTGGCCAAAAGCACGACCGTGTTCAAACCCGCAATGTGCTGGCCCGCGTCACCGGATCGGAACGCCCCGATGAGGTGGTGATGTATGGTGCCCACTGGGACGCCTATGGCCGCGCCACCCCCAAGAACGGCGACGACATCTATAATGGCGCGGTCGATAATGCGACGGGCGTAGCGGCGGTTCTGGAACTGGCCCGCCTGTTTGCCGAAGGGCCAAAACCGCGCCGTTCGGTCGGCTTCATCTCTTGGGCCGCCGAGGAAAACGGTCTGCTGGGGGCGGAATACTATGCCGCCAATCCGGTCTGGCCGCTGGAAACGACTGTGGCCAATATCAATATGGACAGCCTGTTGCCGGGGGCGGAAATCGACCCGACGGTGGTGGTGATCGGGCCGGACAAGTCCGATCTGGATGGCCGTCTCAAGGTCAAGGTCGAGCGTGACGGGCGCCGTCTGATCCCCGATCCGGCCCCGCAGGCGGGGGCCTTCTATCGCTCGGACCACTTCCCTCTGGCGCGTTCGGGCGTCCCCGCCCTGTTCGCGGCGGCGGGCTTTACCGGACATAATGCCGCCAGCCGTGACTATGTGGCCAACCGCTATCACCAGCCGACCGACGAGTGGACACCGGACTGGACGATGGAGGGGGCCGCCGCCGACGTGCAGCTTCTGTTCGAGGTCGGGCGCGATCTGGCCAATAGCTCGGACTGGCCGCAATGGTCGGCGGGTGCCGAATTTGAGGCTGTTCGCAAGCAAAGCGATGCGCGACGCCAACCCTGAGGTGGTGATGTGATCGGGTCGTGACCTTGGACGCCTCTCGGGTTAAGTCTGGGATCATGACCCAGTCTGTCGAAATCCACGGCCTTTGCCCCGCCCCGTTCAGCGCAGTGAAGGATGCCTTTGCTGCCAATTTCACCGATGCACCCGAAGGCCTCAACGAGGTCGGTGCGCGGTTCTCGATCACGATCGAGGGCGAGACGGTGATCGACCTGTGGGGCGGCTCTGCCGATGTGGCGGGCCACAAGCCCTTTACCCAGACGACGCTGGTGCCGGTGTTTTCCAGCGGTAAGGCGGTGATGGCACTGCTGATCGCCACCTGCGTGGAACGCGGTCTGCTGTCTTATGAGGAAAAGGTCGCGACCTATTGGCCGGACTTTGCCCAGAACGGCAAGGGCGAGCTGACGGTGGGTCAATTGATGAGCCACCAAGCGGGCCTGCCGGGCTTTGACGAGCCGGTTGATCCAGCCATCTGGTATGATCCGCCCGCTGTATTGGCGCGGCTGGCGGCGCAAAAGCCGATGTGGGCACCGGGCACGGCCTCTGGCTATCACCCGATCTCGATTGGCCTGATGGCGGGCGAGCTTTTCCGTATTGCCGATGGCCGTTCGATGGGCACCGCCCTGCGCGAAGAGTTTTGCGAGCCGTTCGGCCTTGATCTGTGGATCGGCACCCCTGCCAGCGAGCATGACCGCGCCGCCGAGATGAAACGCCCCAGCAGCCTGCCTAATCTTGGCAAGCTGGACGAACTGAAGATGGCGGCCTTTGTGAACAAGGGCGCGGCCCCCGGCGGGCGCGGCTCGGCCGAATGGCGCGAGGCGGAAATCCCGTCGGCCAATATGCATGCAGCGGGTGTCGATCTGGCGCGCATCTTGTCCATCATCGCCAATGAGGGCCGCTTTAACGGCCAGCATATCCTGTCGGCAGAGACCCTGTCGCAACTGTCGCGCGAGCGCATCCACGGACAAGACAAGATCCTGCCGTTCAACCTGTCATGGGCGGCGGGCCTGATGCGCAATGAGGGGCTGGATATTTTCGGCACCAATCCCGACGCCCTTGGCCATTGCGGTTGGGGTGGCTCGCTGGTCTGGGCAGACCCCAAGGCGCGCGTTTCGGGGGCCTATGTGATGAACCGCCAGTCGCCGCACCTGTTGGGCGACCCGCGGGCTGTCGCGCTGGTGAACGCGGTTTACGCCGCGCTCTAAACCTTAAGGGACGGCATAGGCCGACGGTGGCAAGGCGATCTGGTCATGCAGAATCTGCCAGCCGTCGGTCGAACGACGCAACAGGCGCGTGAACAGGGCGCGGTGATGCTGGCCATTGATGGTGAGGATCATCCGGCCCGAGGCAATGGCCGTATAGTCGTCCAGTTGCAGCGTCTCGAACCACTCATAGTTCATGGTGCCAAGACCGCCTGTAGCCGCCTGACGGGTGGTCAGCCAGTCGCGCACAGGCTCGGGCCCCTTGAACGGTTCGTCACCCAGCATGACCAGCAAGGGCTGGTCCTCGGTGTAAAAACCCATAATGGCGTCGACATCGCCGCCCGACCAGGCGGCGGCGGCCGCATCCAGCGTGTCGCTGATCTGGTCAAAGATCACGGCTGTCGAGGGCGTCGGGTTCAGGCTGACCTGTTCACGGGCCTCAAGCGGCTGGGCGTCGCGCGCGGTACGGATGATCTCGTCCTGCGCCGTGGCACAGGACGGAAGGCCCGTCAGAATGAGCAGAGACAGCGTGGCGGTGGCGAGGGAGCGCGAAATGTTCATCGCCCCCATCATGGCCGACCTACGGTCCGCACTCAATCTTTGTGCCGCACTTAGTCTGGCCGATTGTCCGGATTGCGTTCTTGGGGTGTGGTGACGAGGCCCGGCTCGAACTCGGTGATGGCCGCGGCCTTCTTGCGGGCATTATGGACCGCACCGGCAGTAAAGACGGCCACAGCCGCCCAGATAAAGCCGAATGAAATGCCGCGCAGCAGGCTTAAGGGCTCGCCCTGGATCATGCCGATCACAAACACCATGGTGGGGGCGATATATTGCAGAAAGCCCATGGTCGAGAGCGGCATACGACGCGCGGCCCAAGAAAACAGCATCAGCGGAATAACTGTTAACGGCCCCGAGAAGAGCAGCCACAGGCTGGTTGTCCAGTCCTGACCGAAATGGCCCTGACCCGACAATTGTATCCAGATCACCCATGCCAGAGCCGGAACGGACAAGATCAGGCATTCGATAAACAGTCCGGTCTGGGCATCAGCCGAAACACGTTTACGGATGATCCCGTACAGCGAGAAACTGCAGGCCAGTATCAGCGAAATCCACGGGGCATGGCCAAGGGCGATGGTCTGGATCACCACGCCGATGATCGCCAGACCGATGGCGACAAAGCCGATACGGGTGATCTTTTCGCGGAACAGCCATGCGCCAGCGGCCATGTTCAGCAGCGGATTCAGATAATAGCCCAGCGCCGCATCCAGAGTGCGCCCATTATTCACCGCAAGGATATAGGTCACCCAGTTGGTGGCGATAACCAGTGATGACAGCACTAGAAAACCGAAGGTGCGCGGATCGCGCAGAACGGCCAGTATCTGGCTGGACTGACGCGCCAGAATGACCAGGCCGGCGGCCCAGACCACACCCCACATCGAGCGGTGCGCCAGAATTTCCCAAGGATCGGCCCCATGCGCGCCCATCTGCTGGAAGGCCAGAGGGATAACCCCCCAGATCAGATAGCAGATGATACCGGCGGTCAGGGCCTGACGGGATTCAGGGTGGGGATGGGAGGACGCGTTCACTAAGGCACCTATGGGCGCATGGCCGCACTCGGGTTTACAGGAAAACGCCCCGAAGGCGGGCTTCGGGGCGTAAGGTTTTTAAACGATCATGGTCCGCACACCGGATTTCGGTGTGATGGTTCCGGTTTCGTCCAGCAACTGGGCGATCTGAACGGCGTTCAGGGCCGCGCCCTTGCGCAGGTTGTCGGACACAACCCAGAAGCTGAGGCCGTTCTCGACGGTCGGGTCCTTGCGGATACGCGAGATGAATACGGCGTGTTCACCGGCGGCATCGACCGGGGTGATATAGCCGTCATGCTCCATCTTATCGATGACCAGAACGCCGGGTGCTTCGCGCAGGATATCACGGGCTTCGTCCGGCTCGATCGGGCGGTCGAACTCGACGGTCACGGATTCCGAGTGGCCGACAAACACCGGCACGCGCACGCAGGTGACGGTCAGTTTGATATTCGGGTCCAGCATCTTGTGGGTCTCGTCCCACATCTTGGCTTCTTCGTCGGTATAGCCGTCATCGCGGAACGAACCGATGTAGGGAATGACGTTGAAGGCGATCTGCTTGGGGAATTTCTTGGGCGTGGTATCGCCAAGACCATAGACAGCCTTGGTCTGGTTCCACAGCTCGTCCATGCCTTCCTTGCCGGCGCCCGAAACCGACTGGTAGGTCGAGACAACAGCGCGCTTGATCTTGGCGGCGTCGTGCAGCGGCTTGAGCGCTACCACCAGCTGCGCGGTCGAGCAGTTCGGGTTGGCGATGATGTTCTTCTTCTTGGCCAGCTTGACCGCGTCCGGATTCACTTCCGGCACAATCAGCGGCACATCGTCGTCCTGACGGAAGGCCGAGGAGTTATCGATGACGATTGGTCCAAGCTTGCCGATCTTTTCCGACCACTCGCGCGAGACAGAGCCGCCAGCCGACATCAATACGATATCTACGGTCGAGAAATCGAACTGCTCGATGTCTTCGCAATAGATGGTCTTGTCGCCCCAGGCGACTTCCATGCCTTTCGATTTTCGTGAAGCAATCGCGTGCATTTTCTCGACAGGAAAGTTCAGCTCCTCGAGAATGGACAGCATTTCCCGACCGACATTGCCGGTGGCGCCTACGATGGCGACGCGATAGCCCATGATAAAATCTACCTTTTGGGAGGGTTGTTGAAATAGAGTTTCTGCATTTGGTGCTTTCGTGGGTGCAGTGCAACCAAAAACATCCAAGATCGCTGTTTTGCTGGACGGTATCTTTGCAACCTGAGGCTTGGCAGACTATCTGCTGGCTATGACTTCCCGCATTCGTAACGCCTATGACATCCGCCTCGAAGAAGGTGTGATCAATCCCGATCCGGCCCAGGAGGGTCTGATTGCGGAACTGGAACGTCTGGAACTGGATCTGGCCAAGAAGGGCCTGTTCGGTTCGGTGCCGGAGGTTCGCGGCATCTATATCTGGGGTCCGCCGGGACGTGGCAAGTCTATGCTGATGGACCTGTTCTTTGCCTCGACGCCGGAACAGAAAAAGGTTCGCGCCCACTTCCACGCCTTTATGGCGCGTGTGCACGATCTGGTGCGCCAGTGGCGCGAGGGCGACAAGGCCACCCGCAAGGCCGTGTTCGGCCAGCACAAGGGCGATGATCCCATCCCGCCGGTGGCCGCCCTGATTGCGTCCGAGGCGCGCTTGCTGTGCTTTGACGAGCTTCAGGTCACCGACATTGCCGATGCGATGATTTTGGGTCGACTGTTCGATGCCCTGTTCGAGAAGAAGGTGGTGCTCGCCATTACCTCGAACCGTGCGCCTGAAGACCTCTATAAGAACGGCATCAACCGCCAGCTCTTCCTGCCCTTTATCGACATGCTGCGCGAAAAGACCGTGGTGGTCGAAACCGCAGGGGCCAAGGATTTCCGTCTGGATCGCCTGTCGGGTGACAAGGTGTGGTTCGCCACCGATGTCGAGGGCAATATCGCAGCCTACGAGTTGCTGTGGTCCGATCTCAAGGGGGGAGAGACTGAAGAGCCGACCAGCCTGACTGTGTTGGGCCGCGAAGTGAAGGTGGATCGTACGGTCGGCGGTATGGCACGCGCGACATTTGCCGACCTGTGCGGAAAGCCCTTGGGGCCGCAGGACTATCTGGCCATCGCTAAACGCTTCCACACCCTGTTCCTCGAAGACGTGCCCAAACTGGGCCCGAACAAACGCCAAGAAGCGCGCCGTCTGGTGACGCTGATCGATGCCCTCTACGAGGCCAAGACCCGTCTGGTGGTTCTGGCCGAGGCTGAGCCGGAGGTCCTCTATACCGAAGGCGACGGAGCCTTCGAGTTCGAACGCACCGTCTCGCGCCTGAACGAAATGCGTAGCCAAAGCTGGCTGGAGCAAGAACCGGAAGCTCTTAAATAGGGCAAAGAAATAGGGCCGCATCCTGAAGGACGCGGCCCTATTTTTTGCGACGTCTCTTCCTATCGTTCGCGACGCGGTCGCTCACTACTTGAGGAAGAGACTTTAGGCCCACCGAAGCGGGCCTTGGTCAATTAAGCCAGCGACGGGTCTGCTTGCTTACAGGCTTCGATCAGACCGTTCACCGAGGCGACCGAGGTGGCCAGCATGGCCTTCTCTTCGTCGTTGGTGGTGAACTCGACGATCTTCTCGACGCCAGCGGCACCGATCATGGCCGGTACGCCGACATACAGGTCTTTCAGGCCGTATTCGCCGTTGACGTAAACGGCCGACGGCAGGACGCGCTTTTGGTCCAGCAGGTACGAACGGGCCATGGCGATGGCCGATTCAGCCGGAGCATAGAAGGCCGAGCCGGTCTTCAGCAGGGCCACGATTTCGCCGCCACCCTTACGGGTGCGCTCGACGATAGCGTCCAGTTCGGCTTGGGTCAGGAAGCCAGCAGCAACAGCGTCCGGCAGCGGCAGGCCGCCCACGGTCGAGTGGCGAACCATCGGGACCATGTCGTCGCCGTGACCGCCGAGGGTCCAGGCGTGGATGTCCTGGATCGAAACGCCGGTTTTTTCAGCCAGGAAGTAGGCGAAGCGTGCCGAGTCCAGCACGCCGGCCATGCCGACGACCTTCTCTTTCGGCAGGCCCGAGAATTTTTGCAGCGCCCAGACCATGGCGTCCAGCGGGTTGGTGATGCAGATCACAAACGCGTTCGGGGCGTATTGCTTGATGCCTTCACCAACGGCCTTCATGACCTTGAGGTTGATACCGATCAGGTCGTCGCGGCTCATGCCCGGCTTGCGCGGCACACCTGCGGTGACGATGCAGACGTCTGCGCCTGCGATGTCGGCATAGTCGTTCGCGCCCTTCAGGGCCACGTCTTGACCGAAGACGGCCGATGCTTCGGCGATGTCCAGACCCTTGCCTTGCGGGGTACCTTCAGCGATGTCGAACAGGACGACGTCGCCCAGAGCTTCGCGAGCTGCGATGTGGGCGAGGGTGCCGCCGATCATACCGGCGCCGATAAGGGCGATCTTTGCACGAGCCATTTAAGGTCTCTCCAGTCTTGTAGTGACAACAAGGGAACGTGGCCGCGGCATAAACCCGACAGGCGATGCGAGCAAGTCGTTCGACTTAGGTCGTACGATTTTGAGAGCAATGTTTTCTTGAGTGCCCGAATTCAGAGATGATACCCGCCCGCAAAGGTTGGGGTTATAAGGCGCTATGAAAGATTTTGCCGCCGATCCCGCCTTCGAGGCCGCTTCCGTTCCTGTTGCCGAATGGCCGTTGTGCCATGTGCGATTGCAAAATGACGCCCGCTATTGCTGGCTGATCCTGTTGCCGCGCGTGAACACGGCCGTGGAACTGTCTGACCTCGATCCAGCCCAACGGGCGGGCCTCATGGAAGAGATTGTTCGTGCAGGAGAAGTTGTGACCACCATGGCCGCCGCCGAGGGTTGTCCGGTGGACAAGATCAACACGGCCGCCTTGGGTAATGTGACGTCGCAACTTCATGTGCATGTGGTGGGACGCAGGCGTGACGATCCGCTGTGGCCGGATCCGGTCTGGGGGCGTCCCGGGGCGATTTCTTGCGCGCCGGATCAGCTTCAGGCTCGCAAGGAAATCATTGTTCGCCGCTAGAACGGGGCGCGACGCACTTAATATCCCGACTATTGGTGCGGTTTCGTTGACATCGCCTGCTGCACGGCACAAAAGCCTTTGCAACAGTCTGACCCTGAATTTCCACAGGTTTTTTGAGAATCATTCGCATGTCCAATCAGCAGGCAGCGGGTGGAACCAACGGCGACCGGACCGGCCGCTACGTTCGCCACCCCAACGGGCACGTTACGCCCATGTCCCCTTTCACCTCGGTATGGCGTTGGCACATCACCATGATGGCCTCCATCCTGTTCCGTGTGACCATCGGCGCGGCGACAGTTGGCGCGGTACTGGTGCTGGCCTGGCTGGCGACGGCCGCCAATGGTGCTGAAGCCTATGCCAAGTTTGCGGCCTGCTTTGCCTCGCCTCTGGGCTTGATTGTCGGTTTTGGCCTGACGGTTGTGTTGTTCTCGTTCTTCCTGAACGGCGGCCGTCACCTGATCAACGATTTCGGCTATGGCCTGACCGTCAAGTCGGCCAACCTGATGGCGCGCATCGCTGTGTGGGGGCCGCTGGTTCTTGCTGTTCTGTTCTGGGTTGCCCTGTTCGCAACCGGAAAGGTTTCGCTGTGAGCGCTGCACCCAAGTTCAAAAACAATGTGAAAATCTCCGAGCGTCACGGTGCCGGAGAGTGGAAGATCGAAAAAGCGCTGCTGCTGCTTTTGATGCCGCTGAGCCTGTGGGTCGCCTCGACCGGCTTTACGCTGGCCGGTGCTGACGCGGCGGCTGTGGGCGCATGGTTCGCCAGCGGCCTGAACCGCCTGCTGCTGATCGTCACGGTTCTGGCCTTCTATGGCTTTGCCTATCTCGCCTGGAAGGTGATCATCGAGGACTATGTCCCGGCTCCGGGTTCGCGCAAGTCGCTGAGTCTTGTCGCGCTGATCGCCTTTGTAGCGCTGGCTGCTGCCAGCATTTACTTCATCGTGCGCGCCGCTGCTGCGCTGGCCGCAGGAGCTTAATCGACCATGGCTGCATACGAGCTTATTGATCACGAATACGACGTCGTTGTCGTCGGTGCGGGTGGCTCGGGCCTTCGTGCCGCACTCGGCGCCGCCCAGCAGGGCCTGAAGGTCGCCTGCGTCACCAAGGTCTTCCCGACCCGCTCGCATACCGTGGCCGCCCAAGGCGGCATTTCGGCGTCGCTGGGCAATATGGGCGAGGACAGCTGGCAATGGCACATGTACGACACCGTCAAGGGGTCGGACTGGCTGGGTGACCAAGACTCGATCGAATATCTGGTCCGCAACGCGCCGCAAGCCGTTTACGAGCTGGAACACTGGGGTGTGCCGTTCTCGCGTACCGAGGAAGGTAAAATCTACCAGCGCGCCTTCGGTGGTATGACCCGCAACTTCGGTGAAGGCCCTGTTCAGCGCACCTGCGCCGCTGCCGACCGTACCGGCCACGCCATCCTGCACACCCTGTACGGCCAGTCGGTTCGTCGTGAAGTGAAATTCTTCGTTGAATACTTCGCGCTCGACCTGATCATGCAAGACGGCGTCTGCACCGGCGTCACGGCTCTGCAGCTGGACAATGGCCAGATGCACCAGTTCCGCGCCAAGATGGTCGTTCTGGCCACCGGCGGTTACGGTCGCGCCTACTTCTCGGCGACCTCGGCCCACACCTGCACCGGCGACGGTAATGCGATGGTGCTGCGCGCCGGCCTGCCGCTGCAGGACATGGAGTTCGTCCAGTTCCACCCGACCGGCATCTATGGTGCCGGCTGCCTGATTACCGAAGGTGCTCGCGGTGAAGGTGGCTATCTGACCAACTCGGAAGGCGAGCGCTTCATGGAGCGTTATGCGCCGACCGTGAAGGACTTGGCACCGCGTGACATGGTCTCGCGCTCGATGACGCTGGAAATCCGCGAAGGTCGTGGCGTGGGCCCGAACAAGGACCACATCTTCCTGCACCTCGATCACCTGGATCCGGACATCCTGCATGCCCGCCTGCCGGGTATCTCGGAGTCGGCCAAGATCTTTGCCGGTGTTGACGTGACCAAGGAGCCGATCCCGGTTCTGCCGACCGTTCACTACAATATGGGCGGTATCCCGACCAACTATCACGGCGAAGTGCTTACCCTGCGCGACGGCAACCCCGACAGCGTGGTTCCGGGCCTAATGGCTGTGGGCGAAGCCGCCTGCGTCTCGGTGCACGGTGCCAACCGTCTGGGCTCGAACTCGCTGACCGACCTTGTGGTGTTCGGCCGCGCTGTCGGCCTGCGTTGCGGTGAAGTCGTCGACAAGGCCGCCAAGGTCCAAGACGCTCCGAAATCGCAGACCGACGCCCACATGGCTCGCTTCGACCGCTTCCGTTACGCTTCGGGCTCGACCCCGACCTCGGAACTGCGCCTGCAAATGCAGCGCGCCATGCAGACCGACGCTGCCGTGTTCCGCACCGGCAAGACGCTGGAAGAAGGCGTCCAGAAGCTGCGCGCCATCGACGCGGCCGGTTCCGACATCAAGACCACGGATCGTGGCTTGATCTGGAACACCGACCTGATGGAAACTCTCGAATATGACAACCTGATCGCTCAGGCTGTTGTGACCATCGAAGGCGCGGCCAACCGTACCGAGTCCCGTGGCGCACACGCCCGTGAGGACTTCCCGGATCGTGATGACGAGAACTGGATGAAGCATACCCTGGCGTGGAAGCGTCCGGGCGAAGGCGTCCAGATCGACTACCGTCCGGTTCACAAATACACCATGTCGGACGAGGTCTCGTATATCGAGCCCAAGGCCCGCGTGTACTAAGGAGGATTTGAAACATGGTTCAACTCAACCTCCCGCGCGGCTCCAAGCCGACGACCGGCAAGGTCCACAAGGCTCCGGCTGGTGCCAAGAACGTGAAGGCCTACAAGGTCTATCGTTACGATCCTGAAGTGGACGCCGATCCGCGTTGGGACACCTATGAGGTGTCATCGGACGAGCACGGCCCGATGCTGCTGGACGCGCTGATCCACATCAAGAACACGATCGACCCGACCCTGTCGTTCCGCCGTTCGTGCCGTGAAGGCATCTGTGGTTCGTGCTCGATGAACATCGACGGCTCGAATACTCTCGCCTGCACCAAGGGCTGGGAAGAGTGCAAGTCGCACAACATCACCATTGCTCCCCTGCCCCACCAGCCGGTGGTCAAGGATCTGGTGACCGACCTGTCGCTGTTCTACGCCCAGTATGACTCGATCCAGCCCTATCTGCAGTCCGACATTCCGGATCCGGAAAAGGAACGCCTGCAGTCGCCGGAAGACCGCGAGAAGCTGGATGGCCTGTACGAGTGCATCCTGTGCGCCTGCTGCTCGACCTCATGCCCGAGCTACTGGTGGAACCAGGAAGAGTATCTCGGCCCGGCAGCCCTGCTGCAATCCTATCGCTGGATTTCGGACAGCCGCGACGACGCGACCCAAAAGCGCCTCGATGATCTTGAAGACCCCTTCAAGCTTTATCGCTGCCACACCATCATGAACTGCGCTCAGGTGTGCCCGAAGGGTCTGAACCCTGCCAAGGCTATCGCCGAGACGAAGAAGCTGATGGTTTCGCCGTCGCGCAAAAAGGAGAAGGCGAGCGCGTAAGCGCCCGCCCTACCCCTTGGCGAAGATCAAATATATCGAGTTCGACGGCCGCGAGCATGAGATCGAGGTCAAGAACGGCCTCTCTGTCATGGAAGGCGCGGTACGTCATAACGTTCCGGGCATTGACGCGGACTGTGGCGGGGCATGTGCCTGTGCCACCTGTCACGTCTATGTTGACGAGGATTTTCTGGATGTGACGGGCCGCCCGTCAGCGATGGAAGAGTCCATGCTCGATTTCGCTGAAAATGTGCAGCCCAACAGTCGGCTCTCGTGCCAGATAAGGGTCAGCGATGATCTGGATGGCTTGATTGTCCGTCTGCCGGAAAACCAGCACTAAGATGATTGATCCCCGACTGCTGCAAGTGGTCGGGGATTTTCTTTGCCCGTATCTGCATGCCGAGTGTCCAGCCCTGATCGGCATTGCCGGGTCACAAGGCTCGGGCAAAAGCACCTTGGCGCAATATCTCGCGGCGACCTTTGGCGGGGTCAGCCTGTCTCTGGACGATGTTTATCTGACGAAGGCGGAACGCAAGACATTGGGCCGCACAGTGCATCCCTTGTTCGAGACGCGCGGACCACCTCTGACGCATGATCTGGGACTGCTGGATCAGGTACTGGAAGCTTTGAAAAGGGCCGGACCTGACAGTCGAACGCCCCTGCCCTCTTTTGACAAACTGGCCGATGATCGACGTCCGCAAAATCAATGGCCGGTCTATATCGGAAAACCCAGCCTGATTATCCTCGAGGGCTGGTGTCTCGGGGCAGAGCCGGAGCCGAAAGAGCGTCTGGCCATAGCCGTAAATGCTATGGAGAGAGAACATGACCCGGATGGTGTTTGGCGCGGGGCTATCAATGCCGCTCTTTCAGCAGATTATGCCCGTTTGCGATCGCGTCTGGACGCACTGATCTATTTGAAGGCCCCAAGTTTCGAGCGTGTTCTGGATTGGCGTTGCCAGCAGGAGGCAGGCTTGCTGGGCGTGAAAGCGATAGATGCGGACAGGCGTAAAGCTCTGGCCGCGTTCATCGCTCGTTTTGAGCGTCTGACCCGCTGGATGATGCAGGGCGGCCTTACCACAAGCCTTGAAATCCAACTGGACGATAGTCGGCAGCTTGTTGCGACGACACGCGAAAGACCTATCTTTGAAACCTGATTAGGCCCGAGTACGGGGTCCGGTTTTAGAGTTTGGTTCAGTGCTTGGTTTGTTTAAACGCGGGTCGGAAGCGGCTCCCAAAATGGAAACCCTGAATAGTCCTGCGACTCTCTGTGCGGGGCGTATGGAGTATCCTTGTGTGATCCGTCAGGCGTCCAGAGCGCGGATGACCATAGTCCTCAGCCGTACAGCCAATATCGCAGGGTCGGTGATTGTGGTGGACCACGTCCGGGGACTGGCATTGGATGCGCGGATCGATGCCATCAAAGGTCTGGAGGTGGGGCTGGACATCACCGCCAGCCATAATCTGGCGGGTCTGGTGCCCGCGCGGCTGTCGCGCGCGCGGGATATCTGGAAACGGTCTTAAAGACCCGCAGGCATGGTGCCGGAATTGATGGCAATACGGCCCACCAGACCCTTTACGATCAGATCAAGCGCCGAGCCTTCGCGATAATCTGCGGCGGCTACAAAGTTCACGCGGTCTTCCGAGATCAACGAATAGACCTTCTTCTGGTCCTTCTCGTTCGAACGCGGATCATAGACGGCAATCGAGAAGCCGCCCTTGGTGTGCATCATCTTCATGGTCGGCACATCGGTGTCGCCGTCGCCAAGGAAGATCATACGGTCGAACGGGATCGGACGATCTTCGTCAGGGATGAAGTGGTTGACCCGCTCGTGTTCCCAGTGGTTTTTCACGCCCTTGTTGATGCGGAACAGATACTGGGTCTTGGTGGTGTAGTTGACGCCCACCGCCGGCCATGCGGCCTCGCCGTTCTCGTCATAGACATAGTGGCTGGCAAAGACATGGCGCAGTGCCGGACGGATCGGCGTGCCGTCGATCATTTCCTCAAGGCCTGCCGAGATGATGTAATGCTCGATCTCGAGATTGTACTTGGCCCCGAACTCATTGATGCGATCAAACCATGACAGGTCGCGCAGGCCCTCGAACAGGGCCACATCCTTGCCGTGATCGGCCAGCATGTCCTTGGTGATCGAGATGCCTTTGTCGCGGGCATGTTTCAGCATCAACTGCATATACATCAGGATGCCGTCGGCATCTGCGGACTTGGTCAGGGCTTCAGCCTGTCCCCAGAATGCGCCGATATCCATACCGACCGAAGGAATGAAGCTGACTTCTTGCATATTTCCACGGGCAAGTGTGCCGTCGAAATCATAGATGATAGCGGTCTTCAGCGGGGCTTGATCGGCCATGGGGGCAGGGGTTCCTAAACTCTTGGAACGGCCCTGTAGCACGAAGTCATTCCAAAATCAGTTCCGGTGTCGCGCTGGCCTTATGGGCCTTGGTCGGAAGCTTGAGGATGAAGGTCGCCCCCTTGCCGGGTGCACTCTCGACCTCGGCCGAACCACCATGCAGCTCAACCAGAGCCTTGACCAGAGCCAGAGCTACACCCGGTCCACCACGCTCGCGACGGACAAAGCGGTCGAACACGTGGGCCTGGAGGTGGAAGGGAATACCGCGTCCGGTATCGCTGACGCGGATCAGAATATCCTCGCCCGAGGTTGTAGCCTCCAGTTCGACGGCACCGCCATCCGAAATGGCGCGGCAGGCATTTTCCAGCAGGTACCCGACCGCCTGACCGATACGTCGCTCGTCACCCCGCACCACAGGCAGCCCCTCGCCCAGTGACAGGTTCAGATTACCGCCACGCCCCTCGACCTTGGGCCGGATGTCTTCGGCCAGTTGGGCCAGAAGCTCGGGCAAGCGCACATCGCCGAGATTCAGCTCCATCTCGCCTGCATCGATCTGGGCCATGTCCAGCACGTCGTCGATCGAGCTGGCCAGATGGCTGGCGGCCACGCGGATGGCACCGGCATGCTGGCGGCTGCGGTCGGGCAGGTCGCCCATGGCTTCCAGCAGTTCCGAATAGCCGACAATGGTCGTCAGTGGCGTGCGCAGCTCATAGGAGACGCTGCCGACAAACTCGCGCTTGAGAGCCTGACTCTCGGCTAATGCCGCTTCTTTTTCGGCTAGAGCCTGTTCCAGAGCGCGGCGGGCGGTTTCGTCCGAGAAGGCGACAAGGGTGGCACCGTCGGGCAGGGGGCGGGTCTTCCACACCACATGGCGTCCGTCCTGAGTACGCCCCTCGCCCGAGACCGGCACACGGCTTTCGGGGTCTGGATCGGCCACACGGGCCTTCAGGCCCATCCACAAGGCATTGTCGGGCAGTAAGGAGCGGCACAGCTGGGCCACATCGTCAAAGTCCTGAGCCACATCCAGCCGGTCCTTGGACAGGTTCCAGAAGGCCTCGAAGGCGTCGTTACGTAAACGCAGACGGCTGTCGGAGCCAAACACGGCCACGGCGTCGGACAGTTTGTCGAGGGTGGCGGTCTGGACCTGGATTTGCGCGTTGTAACGGCTGCGCAGGTTCAGTTCGTCGGTAATGTCCGAGAAGATCAGCAGGATGCCGCCCAGCGGGTGCGGTTGGCGCACCACACGCAAGGTGCGGCCGTCGGGCAGGCGCCATGTGTCATCGGGTGAAACTTGTGCTGCGCCATAGAATTCCAGCTCTGAGGCCTTCCACTGGGCGTAATCGACCACTTCGGGCAGAAGGCGGCGCTGACGTAGGCGGTCCAGTAGTTCGCCATGGGTTGGCCGCTCGTCCAGCCATGCGGCGTCGATGTTGAACAACTGCTGGAAGGCGGTGTTGTGGAAGGCCAGACGTTTGGCCGGACCGAAAATAGCCACGGCATCGGCCAGATGGTTCAGCGTTTCGTCATGGGCCTCGACGTGGCGGCGCAGGGTGTCGCGCGTTTCCTCCGCCTCGGTCATCTCGATGGCAAAGACGATGACCGCACCGCGCCCGCCGATCAGCGGCTCGGCCAGTATCTTCCACGCACGGCGGCGCCCATCCGAGGAGGACCAGCGGAAGCCTTCCTGATGGCTGTTCAGGCGCAGGGCCTCGCTAATGATGGCATCGGCCCCGCGATCAAAACTGATACCGTTGTCGCGGGCCTGTTGCAGACTTTCGGCGCGGGTTTCCCTCAGCCATGCACTATTGGCCCAGACCAGCTTGCCGGTACCGTCCACGACCCATGTCGGGGCAGGGGATTGCTCGGCCAGAACACCGGGGCCTGCCTCCATGCCGATGGCATGGGTGATACGCGACAGGCGAACCCATGCCCCCCCGCCAAGGGCGCGGCCTTCGACAGCCCATGATCCATCGGTAGATTCTATAACGGTTTCAAAACCTTCCCCCTCATCAAGGAGGCTGGCCATGCGCTCGGGGTGCAGACGCTGCAGGCGCGCCGTCAGTTGGGCTGCGGCCTTATTTATATCCTCGGTGCTGGGGTGACGCGCCGTGGGGAGCGGTTGTTCGACCAATTGGAACAGGGGCTCGAACGGGCCGTAAATGGCCCGAACATCGCCTTCGGGTGACAGAGCAATCCGCAGATCATCAAAGGCGTTCAGCGCGCCCGTACAGGCGGCGGACTGGATCAGCGCATGCGAGGCCTGAAACTCCACTTCCTGTTCGCGGCGCTTGATCCCTCTGTGCAGACGTGCCGCCCATGTTGTGACAGCAAGGGCCAGACCTGCGGCTCCTGCGGTGGCCACATAGGCAATGTCTGCGGCGATGTTGGCCTCGGCCATACGCGCTCCAGAGGGAAAATGGTTGATTCGCGTTTACCATACTCTGTGCGGGGGCATTCGGCGACGCTTGATGCCGCATTGCCGTATGAAGCGGCGCGGGCAATATATTTTGCATGCAACAGATATGGCTCGACCAGACCGCCCCGTCATTGGACGATTTTGACCGTCTGGCCCGCAAGGCGTTTGACGAACTACCCGCCCTGTTCCGGCAGGCGTCGGCAGATGTGGTTATTCGGATTGATGATTTTCCAGACGCGGAGATATTGCGCGATCTGGAAATCGAGGATGGCTTCGAACTGACCGGCCTATATGTCGGGGTGCATGTGGGCGAGCGAGATGGGCTGGGACCTGCCGCCGAACCGTCACGCGTTTTTCTGTATCGTCGCCCTATTCTGGACGAATGGTGCGAGCGGGGCGATGTCGGGCTTTATGAACTCATCTCTCATGTGCTGATCCACGAACTGGGCCACCATATGGGGATGGATGATGAGCGTATTCATGACGTCGAGGACGATGCTGATTGAGGCCAGCGTAACAGCCGGAGCATGAAAAAGGCGGCCCGTCAGGACCGCCTTTTGATTTTTAGGCCGTGCGTTCCAGCAAGGCGATGAAGAAGCCGTCCAGGCTGCCCTTCTCGGCCCATTGGCCGGGCAGGACACGCAGCCAGCTTTCTTTGGTCAGGGCCTCAAGCGGGGCACCCACCGAGGCCGGATCGGCGGCGACGGTTTTGAAACCGGCATGACGGCGCAGGAAGGCGATCATTTGGGTTTCGCCCTCTTCGCGTTCCAGCGAACAGACGCAATAGACCAGCTTGCCGCCGACCTTGACCTTTTGTGCGGCCACATCCAGCAGGCGATGCTGGACATCGGCCAGTTTAGCGATGTCGGCAGGGCGCACAGCCCGCAGGGCTTCGGGATTGCGGCGATAGGTGCCGGTGGCCGAGCAGGGGGCATCCAGAAGTACGGCGTCGAACTGGCGGTCGTCTTCCCAGTCTTCGGCAGGGATGGCGACGACTTCGGCGCTCAGCTTGGTGCGCTCGAAATTCTGGCGCAGGCGTTTCAGGCGGCTTTCCGAGCGGTCCAGAGCCACTACCGAGGCTCCGGCGGCGGCCAGTTGCAGGGTTTTACCACCGGGGGCGGCGCACAGGTCCAGAGCTGTCTGGCCGGATTTCACATCCAGCAAGCGGGCTGGTATGGCGGCGGCGGCGTCTTGCACCCACCAGTCACCCTCTTCGAAATGCGGCCATGAGGCCACATCGCCGCGACGGTCTGTGCGCAGTGTACCGCCTTCGAGGATGTTGGCTTCCAGAGCTTGGGCTAGGGCGGCGCTGTCGGCTGAAGGCTTGACCGAGATATCGGTGGCGGGCTCAAAACGGGTGGCCTCGGCCAGACCGACAAAGGCCTCGTCGCCATAGGTGGCCTGCCAGCGGGCGGCCAGCCATTCGGGTAGATTGGCCTCGGGCTTGGTGATGCCGAAACCGTCGCGGTCGATGCCGCGCAGAACCGCATTGATCAGGTTCTTGTAGGGACGGGTCTTGTTGTCGCGCTCGGCCAGTTTCACGGCGGTCGAGACAGCCGCAAAGGACGGGGTTTCCAACACCAGCATCTGCGCCACGGCAATGCGCAGAATGGTCATGGTCGGCAGACCCGGAAGCGCTTTCAGGCGTTTACCGAGGATCTGGTCGATCTCACCCAGACGACGCAGGGCCCCCATAGCGCAGGCGCGGGCAAAGGCACGGTCGGCGGGCGATAGGTCGCGCGCGGGGCTCTTGGCCATTTCCTCGTCAAGGCCGGTGCGCTTTTCGAGGGCGGCATTCAGCAGGACACCGGCCACAAGGCGGGCTTGCACCCCGACCTCGGGATAGCGGTCCTCGCCCTGCGGACGGCTGGAGGGCTTATGGTTGGTGGCGTGGCGACGCTGGGCGCTGCCACGGTTGGAGCCACGGTTTTGCGGACGGCCCTTGTCGCCGCCTTTGACAGGCGGGCGGCTCATACCGACACCTGCGTGCCAAGCTCGACCACGCGGCCGGGGGGAATACGGAAGAAGTCGGTCGGATTGGCGGCGTTACGCATAAGGAAGATAAATAGCTTGTCTTGCCACAGGGGCATGCCCTGACGGGCGGAAGGAACAACGGAACGGCGCCCAAGGAAGAAGCTGGTCGACATGATGTCGAACTTCAGCCCCTGACGACGGCACTGGGCCAGAGCCTTGGGCACATTGGGCGTTTCCATATAACCGAAGGTCAGCGTCACGCGTTTGAAATCGTCGGAAATGACCTCGATTTCGATACGGTTCTGGTCGCTGACACGCGGCTTGTGAGAGGTGTGCACTGTCATGATGATGTTCTTCTCGTGCAGCACCTTGTTGTGCTTGAGATTGTGCATCATCGCCACCGGTGCCACGGTCGGGTCCGAGGTCAGGAAGATGGCTGTGCCCTGAGCGCGATGCGGCGGACGGGCCGACAGCATGTCGATAAGATCCGTCAGCGGCAGGCTGTCGCGACGGGTCTTTTCGCCAAGGATCTGGGTGCCGCGTACCCATGTCCACATCAGCATGACCAGAAGCCCGCCAATGAGCAGCGGCATCCATGCCCCGTCAGGAAGTTTCAGCAGGTTCGAGCTGAGGAAGACGAGATCGACAAAGCCCATCGGAATGAGCACGGCCAGTACGCCCCACAGCGGCCACTTCCACTTGTGGCGTGCCACGGTGAAGGCCATCAGCGTGTTGACAAACATCACGCCGGTCACCGCCACGCCATAGGCGGCGGTCAGGTTGTGGGTGTTCTGGAAGGTGACCAGCAGGAACAGCACCCCGACCATCAGCAGGCCGTTAATGGCCGGAACATAGATTTGTCCCGCCTGTGTTTCCGAGGTGTTGCGGATATCCAGACGTGGCAGCAGACCCAGTTGCACAGCCTGTTGCGTCACCGAGAAGGCACCGGTGATGACGGCCTGCGAGGCGATCACGGTGGCGGCGGTCGCCAAAAGCAGCAGCGGCCAGTAGATCAAGTGCGGCACCATGTTCCAGAACGGGTTGTCCATGGCCGACGGATGGGCCAGCAGATAGGCACCCTGTCCCAAATAGTTCAGGGTCAGGCAGGGCAGGACGATAAACAGCCAGCCCTTGCGGATGGGCGATTTGCCGAAATGGCCCATATCGGCATAGAGGGCCTCGGCACCGGTAACGGCTAGAAACACGCTGCCGAGGATCACAAAGCCCAGCATGGGCTTGGCTGCCAGCATGGTCAGCGCATAGTGCGGCGACAGGGCGGTGATGATCGACAGGTCGTCAAAGATATGGAACAGGCCAAGCGCGCCCAGCGACAGGAACCAGACGAGTGTGATGGGGCCAAAAAACTTGGCCAGACCCGCCGTGCCATGGGACTGGACCATGAAAAGTCCGATCAGGATGACGGCGGCAATCGGCACAATAAACGGGTTGATGGCATTGCCGATGCCGGGGGCGCCCTTGATGCCCTCGATTGCGGACAAGACCGAGATAGCGGGGGTAATCACGCCATCGGCATAGAAGAGCGCAGCCCCGCACAGGCCCAGCACAAACAGGAAGGCACTGCGGCGACCCAGAGCGTTCTGGGCGAGCGCCATCAGCGACAGGGCACCGCCTTCGCCACGGTTGTCCGCACGCATCAGGAACAGGACGTATTTCAACGTCACCACGATCATCAGCGCCCAGAAGGCCAGCGAGACGACACCCATAATGGCCAGATGCGGATCGCCCAGCCCTTGGGCATGTCCGACGGCTTCGCGCAGGGCATAGATCGGGCTGGTGCCGATATCGCCAAAGACGACGCCGATGGCACCGATCAGAAGCGCACGTTGGGCATGCTTGCTGACAGGCGTGCCGTGCGGTCCATCGTGGGACGGATTGGGCGCGTTGTCAGAAGAAGCGGATTGACTTGCGGCGGCCGATTGTCGGTCGTCGCGGGGTTGGTCCCCGACCATGCAAAACCTCCGGGCGGCGTGAGGAGACGCACCCATTAAGAGCGGCGGGCCTTTAGCCCCTTTCTGTCAGCGGTTCAATCGCGATGAAGTTCCGGCAGACGCGCGGCCGACAAAATGCGTCGGTCGGACTTGCCCTGGACGATGACGACCAGAGCATCATTGCTTAATCCGCGTGCGGACAGTTCACGAGGCAGTTCATAAAGGGAGGCACGCCCTCTCCAATCGCCCAAGTGATGGATTTCCTTCACAACATTTATATGTTTGACCGACTGTCCCTGATTGTCACCGGCTCGAACTTCAACGGTTTGAAGACCCGGTGCATAGCGTACAGCGACCACTTCGGCTCCGCCTTGTGGCAACCGGCCAGAGCCAACGGCGACACGATCACCGGTTTCACGAAATTCGATATCGGGCGGCGGCAGGCTGTTGGTGGCCGTCTGGGCGAGGGCATTGTCCAGATCGGGGGCGCGACGCGGGATCAACTGGCGCTGGCCGTTGATAACGACCTGCGGGGTGGCGACGCTGCGAAGACCGAGCGCCTGACGATAGCCGCGCTGACGTTCGGTGAATTCGGGACGGGCAAAGGTATCGCGCCACCCCAGATAATCCCAGTAATCAACGCCATAGGTCAAAACCACGACATTGGGATTGCGGGCGACCTGTTCCAGAGTCGCATTGGCGTCGGGACAGGCGCTACAGCCCTGTGCGGTGAAGAGTTCCACCACGACGGGCCGGTCTTCCGCGGTCAGAGCCCAGGATGCGCTGGCCCCAAGCAGGGCAGCACCGGCAAGACCTCCAAGGGCGATACGGGTGGACCATTTTTGCATGGCGGCCAGATTAAGCACTGCTTTTATAAAAGTACTGCTCATAAAAGCGTGAAGGGCGGCAGGTTGTCCTGCCGCCCTCCATAAGATCACGCAAAGCGCGGATCCTTAGTCCATCAACTGTTGGGCCAGATAGACATAGTGGCGCGCCCAGCGACGGGCATTGGCCACCGGATCGGCGTCGTTGGAGTGACCGCCGACGGTGTCTTCGTAATAGAGGTGGTCGTGGCCCTGATCACCCAGACGTGCCGCGAACTTGCGGGCGTGGCCCGGATGGACACGGTCGTCCAGCGTATTGGTGGTGATATAGGCGCGCGGATATTTCACTTCCGGACGCAGCAGTTGATAGGCCGAGTATTTGGAGATGAACTCGGCATCGGCAGGGATGCGCGGATCGCCATACTCACCGATCCACGAGGCACCGGCGGGCATTTCCGGATAGCGCATCATGTCGATCAGCGGGCTTTCGATCACAGCCGCATTGAACAGGTCGGGGTTCTGGGTGATCGATACCGAGGTCAGAACGCCACCGTTGGAGCGGCCATAGATGCCGAGGTGGCGCGACGAGGTGATACCGCGGGCGATCAGGTCACGACCGATGGCGGCAAAATCGTCAAAGGCGTGCTGGCGATTTTCACGAAGGGCCGCCTGATGCCATTGCGGGCCGAACTCGCCGCCGCCACGGATGTTGGCCTGCACGAAGACGCCGCCATTCTCCAGCCATAGCTTGCCCATTTCCGGCTTGTAGGCCGGTGTCAGGCTGACCTGGAAACCACCATAGCCCAGCATGACGGTCGGGGCCTTGCCATCCATGGCGAGATCGCGCGGACGCACGATGAAATAGGGCACCTTGGTGCCGTCGGTCGAGGTGGCCTCATACTGTTCGACCATATGGGTCGAAGCGTCGAACTTGGCCGGAGCGGATTTCAGCTCGGTGGTGGTGCCGGTGTTGAAATCGGTCAAGCTGAGGGTCGGCGGGGTCAGGAAGCCTTGCGTCGAAACAAAGACGCGGCCCGTGGTACGCGAACTGGAGCCGAGGCTGACAGCCATATTGTCCGGCACAGCGATGGCTGTGGCGGTCCAGCCGTTTTCGCTCTCGCTAAAGCGCGACAGGCGACCAACCACATTGTCCGAAACAGCGGCCAGAATGCCGTCCTTCATCACGCGCACGTCCTGAAGCGACTGGCGCTCGGTCGGCGAGAAGACGAGGGCCGCATTGCGCGGATAGGCAATGCGCGGACGCATTTCACCCAGCAGGTTGAACGGAATGGCGAGCAGTTCGCCGCCCTTATAGTCGTGACCGTCAAAGCTCCAGTCCTGATCCGGTGAGAAGACCAGCTTGTCGCCCAGCATGCCCTGCACACCGACGCGGGTCGGCAGGTTCAGCCTATAGGGCTTGTTGTCGCGGCCCAGCGCCCAGGTTTCCGAGCGGAAGGTGTCCAGCGGACGGCTGAACAGCACCGCCTGTACCACACCGTCCGGATTGCGCATGACCATGGGCGAGACGCCATAGCCGCCATCGGCCTGTTCACCGCGATAGACCTCGGTGGCCTGTGCCAGAGACTGACCGCGCTTCAGCGCCTTGATGATGAAGGGGTAGCCAGACTCCGTCATGGTGCCCGCACCGAAATCGGTGGCCACCAGAAGGGTGTCGGCATCCAGCCAGCTGATGCGGTGCTTGCCTTCGGGCAGGTCGAAACCGCCCGCGACAAAGCTCTTGGTGGTGGTGTCGAACTCGCGCACGCGCACGGCATCCTTGCCGCCGTCCGACAGGTTGATCAGGCAGCGCGTCTCGTCCGGCTGCAGGCAGGACGAGCCTTTGAAGACCCAGTCACGACCCTCGGCCTTGGCGAGAGCGTCGATGTCCAACAGGGTTTCCCACTGCGGCGTGGCGGTGCGGTAGCTGTCCAGCGAGGTCCGGCGCCACACACCCTTGGGGTTGGTGCCGTCCTGCCAGAAATTGCCAAGACCATCGCCAAGGAAGCTGACGCCCGGAATACGGTCGGTGGCCGTCAGGATGGCCTGCGCCTGCTCGCGGAAAGGCTCGTAACGGGCATCGGTGGTCAGAGCGCCCAGCGATTTGCGGTTGGTCTCGGCGACAAAGGCCATGGCCTCGGTGCCTTGTACCTGTTCCAGCGCCAGATGGTCATCGGCCGCAGCGACACCGGCGGGCGACAGATCCTTCGGGAAGTGCGGCGGCATGGCGTTCGATTGCACCACGGTGGTCGAAGCGTTTTGCACGGCGGTAGCTGCAGGCGCGCAGGCCATCAGCAGGACCGGCACACAGGCCGAAGCGATAAGTGTTTTCATCATCGGATTTAGTTTCCCTGAGCTTCGGTGGACTGAGGCGTGTCGATCAGACGACGGGTCAGATAGGTGTATTCAAGGGCCAGACGGCGGGCGCTTTCGCGCAGGTTGGCCCCTGCAGCGTGGCCGCCGTCGGTGTTCTCGTAGAACAGGACCTGATGGCCCAGTTCTTCAAGGCGGGCGGCTGCCTTACGGGCGTGGCCGGGGTGGACGCGGTCATCCTTGGTCGAGGTGTGGATGAAGACTTCCGGATAGGGCGCATCGGCCGACAGGCGCTGATACGGCGAGTATTCGGCGATCCATGCACGTTCTTCGGCAATGTCGGGATTGCCGTATTCACCCATCCACGACGCACCGGCCAGCAGCTTGTGGAAGCGCAGCATGTCGAACAGGGGCACCTGAATGACGGCGGCGTTGATCAGGTCCGGACGCTGGGTCAGCATCGCGCCCATGAACAGACCGCCTTGCGAGCCGCCCATAATGCCAAGGTGCGGTTGGCTGGTGATGCCACGCGCGATCAGGTCCAGAGCCACGGCCTGGAAGTCCTCGTGCGCACGTTGACGGTTTTCTTGCAGAGCGGCCTGGTGCCAGCGCGGGCCGAACTCGCCGCCGCCACGGGTATTGGCGATGACATAGACGCCGCCGCGCTCCAGCCACAGCTTGCCCATCGGGCCGCTATAGGAGGGCAGCAGCGACGACTGGAAGCCGCCATAGCCGTAGAGCAGGGTCGGGTTGGAGCCGTCCATCGGCGCGTTCTCGCTGCGCACGACGAAATAGGGCACCAGCGTGCCGTCCTTGCTGACCGCCTGATGCTGTTCGACGATCTTGCCGGTAGCATCGAACTTGGGCGGCAGGGACTTGGACAGGGCCATCTGGCCGGTCGCGGCATCACCGAAATAGAGGCTGGACGGCGTCAGATAGCCGCTGACCGAGGCGAAGAACTGGTCGTTCTGGCTGGAGGTCGAGCCGATGCCGACCGTGACGTTTTCCGGCAGGTTGGCGCGGGTGCGCGACCAGTCTGCAGGATCATAAACATAGATCGAGCCGCGCACGTTTTCATAAAGCGCGACGACCAGACGGTTGCGGGTGGCGCTGATGCCTTCGACCGCTTCGCGCTCGCCCGGGCTGAGGACCAGTTCGGCCTGAACCGACTTGTCGGCCAGCCACGCATCCAGATCATAGGCGAAGATGTCGCCGGTCTTGAAGGTCTGGCCCGACGGCGCGGTCCAGTCCTCGTCGGTCGAGATGACCAGCTTGCCCGCCACCAGCGCATTGATACCGCCCTTGGCCGGCATCGGCACCTGAGTGACCGAGTTGTCGGCGTTTAGAATGTATTTGTCGCTGCTATAGAAGTCGCGCATGCGCTGCACGAAGGTGGCCTTCACCACGCCGTCGGCATCGCGCAGGGTGTAACCGCTGACCGACATGTCGGTGGTTTCGCCTTCAAAGACCTGAACCGCCTGATCCAGTGTCTGACCGCGCTTGAGGATGCGCACGGTGCGCGCATAGCCCGACGTGGTCAGCGAGCTTTCGTCATAGGCATAGGAGATCAGCAGGGTGTCGCGGTTGATCCAGCTGACGCCCGACTTGGATTCCGGCAGGTTGATGCCGCCCTCGACGAACTGTTTGGTGACCTTGTCGAACTCGCGAATGGTCACGGCATCCTTGCCGCCGTCCGATAGCGAGATCAGGCAATAGCGGCCTTCGGGGGCAAGGCAGGTCGCGCCCTTATAAACCCAGTTTGCGCCTTCGGCAGCGGCGAGGGCGTCAAAGTCGAGAATGGTTTCCCACTGCGGATTGGCAGTGTTGTAGGAGTCCATCGAGGTGCGGCGCCAGATGCCACGCACATGCTCGGCGTCCTGCCAGAAATTCTCGAGCGAGCCGTCGCGCTGGATGCTGACGCCCGGAATGCGATCGCGCGATTGCAGGATGTCCAGCGCCTGTTGGTACAGGCCTTCATAGCGCGGGTCCGATTGCAGCGTGCCCAGCGAATGCTTGTTCTTCTCGGCCACCCATGCATCGACGCGAGGGCTTTGCACATCTTCGAGCCAAATATAGGGATCGGTGGCGTCGGTCGTCGCAAAAGCGGCGGGTGCAGAAGGGGTCTGGGCCATGGCGACAGCAGGAATTCCGGAAGCGAGAAGAAGCGCAGCAGCGGCAACTGCCGAGCGACGGGCCAATTTACGGTGCATTCAGATGATTTCCCTATGGGTTATGATTTTTCGGCACCTTGGCTGTGGTCGTGCCACGGGGCAAGGCGACAAATAGGGCGGGCGGCCTAGTGGCCTTCGTCGGGGATATTCAGCAACAGCCCGCAGGCCTTGCAATGGACCGCATCGGGGTCATGTTTTTGAAGACCGCAGGACGGGCAGGGAAATTTGACCTTATGTGGACGGATCAGGGTCTGGGCCAGACGGATGAAAAGGGTGATCCCGACCAGCATGATGACGATAGAAATCACGCGGCCCCAATTGCCTGGCAGGGTGATATCGCCGAAACCGGTGGTCGACAGGGTGGCGACTGTAAAATACAGCGCGTCCAGATAGCCGTTGATACCCTCGGCCTTGCCGCGGAAATAGGCATAGACGAAGCCTGTGGTCACAAAGATAAAGGTCACCAACGCGGCCATGGCGCGGGTGATTTCCTCGACGCGGGTATCGTCGAACTTGCGCCCCAGCGTGCGCCAGAACAGATCGCTGTTCAAAAGGCTCCAGAACCGCAGGAGGCGCAAGAAACCGAAATTAGCCAGCCATGCGGGGAATAGAAGCGTTGCCAGAACAAACAGGTCTATCCAGACGATAGGCCGTTTCAGCCATTCCTTGAGCGAGTGGTAGGCATAGGCGCGAGCCGCCAGATCCAGTCCGAGGATCAAGGCCACCAGATAGTCGATGGCATAGAAAACCCATCCGGCTTCTTTGAGGATGGGGGCGGCGATAAAAAAGCCGATGATGGCAAGATCGATTATGATGACCATCAGGCGGAATTTCACCGCAGCAGGCTGGGTGCCGTGGTACAGATAGCGCAAGCGCGCTCTCAGGCGCAGACCCTCGATGGTTTTGGGCGGCGGGGGGGAATGTGGGTCGCTGACACGCATAGCCAAAGCGATACATGAGTTGCAGGGAAATCCCATAGGATGAGTGCCAGATAATGAGCGAACACCAGCACCGGAAAACCGCTGAATACGGCTATGTGCGCATGAATGGTGCGGGAAATGCTTTTATCGTGGTCGATGCGATGGAGACGCCATTCCGACCATCCGAGGACGAGGTACGCCGTCTGGCTTCCGTCGAAGCCGCCCTTGGTGGCTTTGACCAGTTGATCGCTGTCGAGAAGGCCGTCGATGGTGACGCCTTCATGCGGGTGTGGAATTCGGACGGTTCGCTGGTGGAAACCTGCGGTAATGCCCTGCGCTGTGTCGGCTGGCTTATGCTGGATGCAACCGGAAAGTCCGAGGTAAAGATCGACACCATGGCCGGACCGACGCTGGCGCGTGTTGCTGGAGATCGTGACGGCCTGCACCAGGTTACGGTGGATATGGGCCAACCGCGTCTGGACTGGCAGCAGATCCCGCTGGCCGAGGAAATGGACACACGCGGTATCGAGCTACAGGTCGGGCCGATCGACAATCCGCTGGTGCATACGCCGGGCGCGGTTTCGATGGGCAACCCGCATGTGGTGTTTTTTACGGACCGTCAGGATGATGTCTTTGTGCGCGGCACAGGCTCACTTGTGGAGCATCACCCCCTGTTTCCTGAGGGCGTGAATGTCGGTTTCGCCAATGTTTTGGACCGCCAGACCATTCGCTTGAGGGTTTGGGAACGTGGCGCTGGATTGACGCTGGCCTGTGGAACGGGGGCCTGTGCGGCCATGGTTGCCGCCAGCCGCAAGGGCCTGATCGACCGCTCTGCCAGAATGATCCTCGACGGCGGTGAATTGTTTGTTGAATGGGATGACGCGACGGGCCACGTTTTTATGACGGGACCGGTTGAAATTGAACTGACATCACAATTTCAGTCTGTGCTGTAATGCAGTGTGAGTAATGAGCGGTTGTCCCTGAGGAAACCACGCTCTAGGAACAATAGGCTGCACACGCCTTTGGTTTGAGAATAAATGCCTGATTTGACCGATAAACAGACCTTCTCGGATGACGACGCTCTGGATTTCCACCGCGTCCCGACGCCGGGCAAGATTTCCATGGCACCAACCAAGCCGATGGCGACCCAGCGCGACCTGTCGCTGGCCTATTCGCCAGGCGTGGCTGTGCCGGTGCGTGCCATCGCCGAAGATCCCGACAAGGCTTATGATTACACCTCCAAGGGCAACCTTGTTGCGGTGATCTCGAACGGCACGGCCATTCTGGGTCTGGGCAATCTCGGTCACATGGCGTCCAAGCCGGTGATGGAAGGCAAGTCGGTCCTGTTCAAACGCTTTGCCGATGTCGACAGCTTCGACGTCGAGGTGAAGACGACCGATCCCGACGAGTTTATCACCGTTGTGAAAAACATCGGCGACACTTGGGGCGGCATCAACCTCGAGGACATCAAGTCTCCCGAATGCTTCGAGATCGAGGCCCAGCTTCAGGACCTACTCGATATTCCGGTTTTCCATGATGACCAGCACGGTACGGCGATTATCGCCACGGCCGGTCTGATCAATGCCGCGCACATTGCGGGCAAGAAGCTGGAAGACCTCAAGGTTGTTCTGTCGGGTGCCGGTGCGGCCGGTCTGTCGACGATCGGACTGATGAAGGCGGCGGGCGTTAAGGCCGAGAACACGGTCATCTGTGACCGCGACGGCGTGGTCTATAAGGGCCGCCCAAGCGGTATGGACCAGTGGAAGGCCGCTCACGCCACTGAAACCCAGCACCGCACTTTGGCCGAGGCCATGGTCGGTGCCGATGTGGTGATCGGTCTGTCGGCCAAGGGCGCGATCAGCAAGGAAATGGTGGCCACGATGGCCCCGCGTCCGATTATCTTTGCGATGGCCAACCCCGATCCCGAAATCACGCCGGAAGAGATTCAAGAAGTGCGCGATGACGCGATCATCGCCACCGGCCGTTCGGACTATCCGAACCAGGTCAATAACGTACTGGCCTTCCCGTACCTGTTCCGCGGTGCGCTGGATGTGCGCGCCCGCCAGATCAACCACGAAATGAAGGTGGCCTGCGCCGAGGCCCTCGCCGCCCTCGCCCGCGAGGATGTGCCGGACGAGGTGGCAGCAGCCTATCGTGGTCGAAAACTGAAATTCGGTCCGGACTACATCATTCCGTCGCCGTTCGATCCGCGTCTGATCTGGTACATCCCGCCCTTTATCGCTCAAGTGGCGATGGATACCGGTGTGGCCCGTACCCCGATCGACGATATGGAGGCCTATCGTATTTCCCTGCGCCAGCGCGTCGATCCGTCGGCTGCCCTGATGCAGAAGATCTCGTCGGCCGTCCGTATGGGCCCGAAACAGCGCGTGGTCTTTGCCGAGGGCGAAGAGCAGTCGGTGATCCGTGCCGCCTGGGCCTTCAAACAGGCCGAGCTGGGCGAACCGATCCTGGTCGGCCGCGAAGAACTGATCCGCCAGAACGCCGCCGAAGCGGGTTTCAATTTCGATGATCTGGGCATCAAGATCATGAATGCCCGCATCTCGGAACGTAATACCGAATATGTGGACTGGCTGTATAACCGCCTGCAACGTCGCGGCTATCTGCGCCGTGACGTACAACGCATGATCAATCAGGACCGCAACTATTTCGGTGCCGCCATGGTGGCGCGCGGCGAGGCGGACTGCATGGTTACGGGCGTGACCCGCAACTTCAACATGGCCTTGAAAGAGGTCCGCCGCGTTCTGGACGTGAGCGGGCGCATGATCGGCCTGTCGATCGTGCTGGCCAAGGGGCGCACCCTGTTTGTGGCTGACACCTCGATCCATGAACTGCCCAATGCCGAGGAACTGGCCGAAATCGCCATCAAGGCGGCTTCGACGGTTCGCAAGCTGGGCCGTACGCCACGCGTCGCCTTCATGTCCTACTCGACCTTCGGTGATCCCCCTGGTGATCGCGGCGAGAAGGTGCGCGAAGCCATCCGTATCCTCGACGGTATGGATGTAGACTTCGAATATGAAGGCGAAATCCCGCCGGAACTGGCGCTGAACCCCGATGCGCGTGCGAACTATCCGTTCATGCGTCTGACCGGTGATGCCAATGTGCTGGTGATGCCGGCCATTCATTCAGCTGCCATCTCGACCCGTCTGGTTCAGTCGCTGGGCGCGGCGACCGTGATCGGTCCGCTGCTGGTCGGTCTGGAAAAGTCGGTGCAGATCGTGCCGCTGGGTGCCTCGGTCAGCGAGATCATCACCTCGGCGACCTTTGCGGCCTATTCGGGCGCTGGTATCGAAGAGTAATCTTCGGGCGAGAACCAAAGAGAAAGGGCGGTGCCAATGGCACCGCCCTTTTTCGTTTAGGCGTCCTGTTGTTCCTGCGCCTTCTTCAGCGCCAAGTGGCGCGGCGCGACATAGAAGGCCAGCGCAATGGCAAACAGGCCGATCCCCATCGAATAGAAGAAGAAGGTCATATAGCCCGCGCCCAGGCCCGCGACACTGACCCCGCTCTTGGCGGCTCCCTCGACCAGAGAGCCTTCGGGCAGGGCGGTGAAAAAGCCCTTCAGCGGAGCGGTGAACCCACCGGCGTCGGCCGAGCGGGCCGAGGCCTCGACGATCTTGCCAGATTGCGAGGCTACAAGCTTGCCGGGCAGAGCATAGAGCGAACTGAACAGGGCATATTGCGTGGCAGTAAAACCGACCGAGGTCAGGCTGGACATATAGGCAATCAGGGCCGTGCCCGCGATGCCGGTGGCCACATTGTCGATGCCAATAGAAATGAACAAGGCGTGCAGGTCATGGCCCTGTGTGGCCAGCCAGGCAAAGACCAGATTGGAAATCGGGCTCATAAAGGCCCCGATCAGCATGGTGCGGATCAGTCCGAAACGAGCGACCATCGCTCCGCCCACAAAGACACCCAACGACATGGCAACCACGCCGAAGATCTTGCGGACCTCGCCGATTTCCAGAAGGCTGAACCCCAGATCCAGATAGAAGGGGTTCATGATGTTCAGGACGAAATCGGACAGGCGATAAAGGCAGATCAGCGCAAGGATCGGCCCGGCCAGCTTGCCGAAACGGACGAAGAAATCCTTCACTGGCGCACCGAATGAAGCGGCCAGATAGGCCCCCGGGCGGGTGCGATAGTTGGGAACGGGCGAGCAGGCACAGAATAGCAGGCCAAATCCGGCAATGATCCAGACAAATTGGATCAGTACGCCCAGACCGCCTGACGTTTCCAGACCGCCTGCAAACTGGGCCATCAGCGCATCGGGCAAGACCGGACTCAGTGCCCATTCAAATGCAGAAATCTTGTCGGTCAGGCCGGTGCCGATCAGGATGGCGGCAAGGAAGATCAGGCCGATACGGATGACCCATTCGATCTTTTCGGCGACGGGGCGCGACGGGATGTCCGACACCGGAATGGGGCGGATGACATGGGCTTGCTCGCGCGGGGCCAGCAGTACCCCCATGACGCCGATCCCCATCAGGGCGGCCATCACGGCATAGGACAGGTTCCAGTTATAGAACTCGGCCAGGGCCAGCGGCACGAAACCGGCGACGATCTGGGCGACGCGATAACCCAGTTGATAAGCCGCAGCCATGGCCCCTTGGCGGCTGTCGTCCACGGCCTCGATGCGCCAGGCGTCAATGGCGATATCCTGTGTCGCACCAAAGAAACCGACCATGACAGCAAACAGCGCCACCATGCCCAGATTGTCATTGGGGTTCTGGCCCGAAATCAGCCACAGGCCGAGAATGATGACGCCTTGTGTGGCCAGCATCCACGAGCGGCGATGGCCAAGCCATTTGGACAGAAGCGGAATGTTCGTCCGGTCCAGCAATGGGGCCCAGACGAATTTCAACGCATAGGTCAGAGTCGCCAGCGCAAAGAAGCCGATCATTTCCAGCGAAACGCCGCTGTCGCGCAGCCATGCTGACAAGGTGTCATAGATCAGCAGGAAGGGCAGACCCGCAGAGAAGCCCAGCAACAGCATGGAAAACGGGCGGCGCTCGGCATAGACCGCAAGTCCCGCCAGACGTCCGGCCCCGGCTTTACCTTTGGCTGCGCTGTCAGACACAGGGGTTCCGGCGGGCGTTTGTTCAGGCTGTACCATACAGGACTCCGGCAAATGACCGGAGGCGTCAGGCATCAGGTCGTGGCGGCCAATTTGGCGTGGTTATATCCGTTCGTCCAGCGCGATAGCGCCATTCGGAGCGCATCAATTTCCAGTGGTTTGGTCAGATGATCGTTCATACCCGCTTCCAGACAGGCCGCGCGGTCTTCGGCATAGGCATTGGCGGTCAGCGCGACTATGGGGGTGGCGTCACCTCGCGCCCGTAACTGTTGGGTGGCGGCGACGCCATCCATGCGCGGCATTCGCATATCCATGAAGATGATATCGAACAGGTGCGACCGTGCGGCTTCCAGCGCCTCGTGTCCGTCTGCGGCGGTCTGGACGGTACAGCCTTCGCGGCGAAGCAAGGTTTTGGCCAGTAACTGACCGACAGGATTGTCTTCGACCAACAGCACCCGCACGCCTTTGAAGGAGCCTGCGGCCAGACGGTCGTCTTCCAGATGGCGGATCGACAGCGGTGTTATATCGGTCCGTTGCGAGGCGACCTTGATCCGCTCGGCAAGGGATTCACGACGCAAGGGTTTGATGAGATAGCCGTGATAGCCGTCGCGTTTATAGCTCGAGATTAAATCCCGTTCGGAGGGTTTGAGCAGGATAATAGCGCGTTGATTGGACGGCAGGGGGACCCGCTGGTTTTCATCGGCCAGTGTATGATCGATCAGGATCACCTCGGCCTGTTTGATAACCTTACCACCGCTGGCGATGATCTGGTTATGAATACTGGTGCACAACATCGGGTCGGGGGTGGCAACCTGAACCGTGATGCCGCCCAGAGGACGGCTGCGTTCGGGGGTGGCGGCGCGGTTGAACTGCGCTTCGAAACGAAAGCGTGCGCCGGGTCCATCCGGCCGGTCTTCTACCGACACCTTGCCCTTCATGGCCTCGGCAAGGCGACGCACAACGGCCAAGCCCAGTCCTGCCCCGTCATGCCGCGCGGCATCGGACTGGTCGGCATGACCGAATTCCTCGAAGATGCGGCGGCGGGCCTGTTCAGGAACGCCGGGGCCGGTATCGTCAATCAGGAAACAGATTTTGGGCTTCAGCTCCGTGCCGCCGCAACGCGATATGGAAATATGCACGCCGCCATGATCGGTGAATTTCACAGCATTACCCGCCAGATTGAATAGAATCTGACGCAGGCGGCCTTCATCGGCAATGATATCGGGTGCATTGGCGTCGACCGACCACATGATTTCCAGCCCGCGCTCATGGGCGCGGGTGCTGAGCAGTTCGGCAACGCTGCGTGTCAGGCCCTCCAGATCGACGGGGGCCAGATCGAACTCCAGCGCCCCTGCTTCGAGACGGGCATAGTCCAAAAGGTCGTTGACGAGGCCCAGCAGGTGCTCCGCAGATTTCTGGGCCGCCTCGGTATAGGCGCGCTGGGCTCCGTCAAGACGTGTGCGCGACAACAGGCCTAGCATCCCGATAACCCCGTTCAGGGGCGTTCGCATTTCATGACTCATCAAGCGCAAGAACTGCTGTTCAGGAGCCCCCGCCGACAATTTGTCGAGTGCGGTCATGGTGACGGAAGATGTTCGTGCGCGTGAAGCCATAAGCTGAAGCTTAGGAGAGAGAATGTAAAAAACTGACGAACATCGATTTTTTAATTTATGACACTGCGGGTTTCATAAACGAGAATTCCTGTTCTGCTTGCAAGGTGTTGCGACGGTACATCAGGGCTTCTGCGACATGATGGCGTGCGATGGTGGTGGAGCCTTCCAGATCGGCAATGGTGCGCGCCAATCGCAATGTACGGGTCCAGCCGCGTGCGCTCATACCGCTGCTTTCGGCCGCACGGGTCAGCAAGACCTTGGCGTCGGCATCAGGGCGGGTGAAGGTTTCGAAGGCCTCGCCGCTCAGGCGGGCATTCAGGCCCTCACGGCTGTCGATACCGAAATCTGTCGCGCGACGGGTTTGCAGATCGCGGGCGCGGCTGACGCGTGCGGCGACCTCGGCTGTGCCTTCGGCGGGGGGTGGCAGGGCCATATCGGCGGCGGTGACTGGCGGGGTATCAATCGTCAGATCGATGCGGTCGAACAGCGGGCCTGAAATACGGTTCTGATAATCGCGTTGACAGCGTGGAGCCTTGCCGCACGCCCCTTTTCCTGCACCACCCATGCCGCAGCGACACGGGTTCATAGCGGCGACCAACTGGAAACGTGCCGGATAGCGCACATGGGCATTGGCTCTTGCGACCATGATTTCTCCGGTTTCGAGAGGCTGGCGCAGGGAATCCAGAGCTTGCGGCGAGTATTCAGGCAGTTCGTCGAGGAAGAGGACACCATTGTGTGCCAATGACGCCTCGCCGGGTTTGGCGCGATGACCGCCGCCTGTTAATGCGGCCATTGAAGCAGAATGATGCGGGGCGCGAAAAGGCCGGTCTCGGCTCAAGGACCCTCGCTCTATCAGGCCCGCAACAGACCATACCATCGAGGTTTCCAAAAGCTCGGCAGGCGTCAGGGGCGGCAACAGACCGGGCAGGCGCTGGGCCAGCATCGATTTTCCCGAACCGGGCTGACCGATAAATAACAGATTGTGCCCACCGGCGGCGGCAATCTCCAAGGCCCGCTTGGCCCCTTCCTGTCCTTTGACATCGCGCAGATCGGCCACGGCCTTGGCTTCGTTCATATCGCCCGGCTTGGGAGCGGTCAGGATTTGCTGGCCACGGAAATGATTGATGAGCGAGATTAACGAGCGAGGGGCCAAGAGGCGTACATCGCCCGCCCATGCCGCCTCGGGACCATTGGCTTCGGGACAGATCAGACCCAGCCCCATGGCGGAGGCGGCCACCGCAGCAGGCAGGGCCCCGCCGACGCGCGCAATCTGGCCATCTAGCCCCAGCTCTCCTATGGCCGACCAACCGTCGAGGGCATCCGGCCCGATCACTCCCATCGAGGCCAGAAGGGCCAGAGCAATCGGCAGGTCGAAATGGCTGCCTTCCTTGGGCAGGTCGGCGGGGGCCAGATTGGCGATAATCTTTTTGGGTGGGAGGGAAAGGCCGATACCGGCAAACGCCCCGCGCACCCTCTCGCGGCTTTCGGCCACAGCCTTGTCCGGCAGGCCGACAATGGAGAAGGCCCCCTGTGGCGTGGCCACCAACTGCACCTCGACATCGACGCGGCGGGCCTCGGCCCCGTCAAATGCCAGCGTCACCACGCGTGCCACCATGTTTGTTCCCCACCGCTTCCGGACTGGAACAAATCACGAACTTATAGGCTTTGCAATAGCGCCGATATTTTAAATATCTAATCCGCTTCGGGCGTGATGCTGTGAATGACCGTGCCCTCAGCATCGAGGAATTGGATCGAGCCGAAGCCTTCTTCGGTAACGGTTATCCTGATACGGGGTTTGTTGTTCTTGTCCGAGAGGGAAACGGCGGGGGTACCGTCAGCGGCAACGGTGAACCGCATACGGGTGGGGGTGGACACGCCGGGGACAAGCGCATTGCCCAGTGCCGGCTCGCGTACCAGAGGGGGAGCTTGATTGATCGAAAAGGCCACCGATCCATCCGGTGAAACCCGCCAGCCAATTGCATCCATGGCGGGATGGTCCAGCGCCAGTACCGCCATGCCGCCCTCGACATCGGCAGTGCCGAAGCCGCCGCGTTCACTACCCTTGTCATCATAAAGGATTAGTCCCGCGACATTGAAGGCGCGTTTGTACTGGATGCCGTCAATGATCGGCGCGGGTGTTTCTCCCGACAATGTCATGCGGATAGTGCCGTCAGCATCGACAATATCGATACGCCGCGCACTTATCCGGTTATGGTCCGGAGTTTCGATACGCGTTTGCGGACTGTGGTCTTCGATGATGCGGTTCAGGACGTCCAGTGACGGTCGTTTGGGTTCTGCGTCCTGTGACATGGCGGGAACAGCCGTCAGGGTCGCCAGCACCATCGGTACGGCCGTCATGAGTATCGAACGCATGGTTTCTCTCCCGCAGAGCGGCTGTCTCTAGGGCTTACGCTTGCCGCTTCTGTTCGATCACTTCCCACATCGCAGCCGTAGCGTCGATACCCGAAAAATCCAGAAGCTGTTGGGCGCCGGTCGGAGAGGTGACGTTGATCTCGGTCATATAGTCGCCGATCACGTCGATACCGACAAAGATCAGGCCACGTTCTTTCAGATAGTCGCCGATAGTGGCGCAGATTTCCTTGTCGCGTTCGGTCAGTTCGACGGGGGCTGCGGTGCCGCCAACGCGCAGGTTGGAGCGCACCTGATCCTTGGCCGGAATGCGGTTGATGGCCCCGATAGGCTCGCCATCGACGATCAGGATGCGCTTGTCGCCAGCCGATACGGCGGGGATGAATTTCTGGATCACCAGCGGATCGCGAGAAGCCGAGGCGTGGATTTCGATCAGTGCTTCGAGGTTCGGATCATCGGCTTTCAGACGCACCACCCCCGAGCCCGCCGCACCATGCAGAGGTTTCAGGACCACATCACCGTGGCGTTTGTGGAAGTCCACAAGGGCAACCGGATCGCTGCTGACCAGTGTAGGTGGCTGCAGTTGTGGCCACAGGGTGGCGACCAGTTTTTCTGGGGCCGAACGGACCTCTGCGGGATTATTGACCACCAGGGTCTTGGGATGGATGCGTTCCAGCAGATAGGTGGCGGTGACATAGGCCATGTCGAACGGCGGATCCTGCCGCATCAGCACCACGTCGATATCGTTTTCTAGGTCCAGCTTGACCTCGTCGCCAAAGGTGACGTGATCGCCCTGTGCTTTTTTCACGGTGACCGGACGGGCGCGACAATAGAGGCGGCCTTCGTCCAGAGCGAGGGTGCGGAAGTCATAGACCCATAGCTTGTGGCCGCGTGCCTGCCCCGTCAGGGCCATCAGGAAGGTGGTGTCCGAGCTGACATTGACGTCCTCGATCGGATCCATCTGGATGGCGACTTTGAGCATGGCGTTTCCTTTAACGGGCCGCGTGGTGTGAAGAGCAAGGCTTTGATGCAGGGTGCAACCAAGGCTATGGATCATGTGTGGCGATGCGGGTGCGGGTTCGCAAGGACCGCAGAGGCGATAAATGCCGCTAGTTCAGTCTCAGCCGGATTTTGTGCAGGCTATAGGCTGTGCTGGCCTCGACGGCATCGCTGATTTCACGGGCGCGGGCGATGGCCTCCATGGCACCGTTTAAAATGCCCTGACGCTCGCGTGCGGCGGCGACATCCAGCCACGGGCGGTGGTCGCAAGGGTCCAGCAGAGCGCGGCGCAGGGCCGAGCGTTCGGCCAGATCATAGGCCTGACCCTGCATAGCGCGGGCAAAGACGATGTTCTGCAGTCTGATCAGGGCCTGTCGGTCGCTGATCGGAGCCATCAGCAGGTCCAGCCGATCGGCCACATGCAGGGTCAAGCCGGCATGCAGGGCACGGCGGGTCAATTCGCTGGGCAGGACAAGACGACCCTGGCTAAAGGGGTCCAGAGCCACCGGCCCTTCGGGGGTTTCCACCCGCAACAGGACGTGGCCGGGGAAGTCGACGGCGGCGGCTTCCAGACCCGCACGGCGGGCGGCCTCCAGATAGAAGATGACCAGCAGTGCCGACAAACCCCGACGCGACTGGGTGACATTGATAATATCGGTGCCGTGCAGGGTTTCACCGTTCAGAAGGTCGCCATTCAACCGGAAATCTCCGGCCATGGTTTCAGTCAGCGCTTCGTCCGGTGACTCTTTTTCGACGCGTTCGCGCAGTCGTTTCGACGAGGCTTCTACCAGTTGACGTACCGCCGAGGCGTCACGAAAAGGGGTGTCGTGCAGAGCACAGGCAATGGTGGCTTCCAGCGTCGGGAAGACCTTGTCATCGGCCAGTCCGGCGGTTTCCAGAATGGCTATCGCCTCTTCACGGGTCAAAACGCGTCCGTCCACTGCTCATCAGGTTGCGAACATGGCGCGGAAAGCGACCGGGCGATAGGGCAATAAGATCAAGGCGCGGGGTGAGACGGTTCAAGGCGGGGCGGCTGCGACACAGGCGGGTCGCGGCCTGTAACAGTCGATCCTGTTGGTCGGGCAAAAGCGACAGTTCGGCCTGATCCAGACGGGTGCGGGACTTGACCTCGACGACGACCAGATTGTCGCCCTTGCGCGCCAGAATATCGATCTCGGCCATGGGGGTCTTCAGACGAAACCCCAGAATCTGATAGCCTTTGAGCATCAGGTATAGCGCCGCCAGCCACTCATTGCGGTGGCCGGTGCGCCAGGCCTTGCGGCCTCGCCCGCTGCGTTCGGATACTGCCACAGATATTTCTTGCCCCCCGTCGGCCCTATTTGTCCTGCCTATTTTCCCTGTAGGTCCAAGGCGCGTTTGTAGAGCATTTTGCGCGGAAGATTGAGTGCTTTGGACACTTCCGAAGCGGCCTCGCCCAAGGGCAAGCGGGTCATGGCTTCGGTCAGGGCCGTGTCGATATCGGCCTCGCTGGCCACTTCGTCAGCACCCGGCGCGATGACGATAACGATCTCGCCCTTGGGGGCATCGCAACGCGGATTGGCGGCCAGTTCGGGCAGGGTGCCGCGCACGCATTCTTCGTAAAGCTTGGTCAGTTCGCGGGCGACCGCAGCCTCGCGGCGGCCAAGCACTTCGGCCATGTCGGTCAGGCTGTCTTTCAAGCGGGGGCCGCTTTCAAAGAAGACCAGTGTCTGGCGGGCAGTGCGCAGTTCTTCAAGGGCCGTTTTACGCGCGGCTGACTTGGGCGGCAGAAAACCGGCAAAGGTAAAACGGTCTGACGGTAGGCCCGCTATACACAGGGCCGCTAGTGCGCTGGAGGCACCGGGAATGGGATGGACGGGCAGGTCTTCAGCAATGGCGGCGCGGGCGACGACAAAGCCCGGATCGGATACCATCGGTGTTCCGGCATCGGATACAAGGGCTACCACGGCCCCGTCCCTCAGGTGCTCGACGGCTATTTCGGCGGCGCGGGCCGAGGTGTGGTCATCACAGCGTTCCAGCTTGGCCTTGATGCCATAGGCGCTCAGTAGCTTGGCTGTGACACGGGTGTCTTCGGCTAGAACCAGATCGGCGGCGGACAGCACATCCAGTGCCCGCAAGGTGATGTCGCGCAGGTTCCCGATCGGCGTCGCCACCAGATAGAGGCCGCCGGAGACAGAGCGGGCAGGGGGCGCGGTACGGGGGAAAAGGACGGGATCGGCAGCGGGATCAGTCATGGCGCGGACCCTGCCAGTGTCTGCGATCCGGCTCAATGGCGGGGGTGACAAAAAGTAAAACGGGCCGCCTTGGAAAGGCGACCCGTTGTACTGGTATCAAGGCCTGGCCCTAGCGGGGGCCGCGTCCTCTCAGACCGCCAAACACCAGAGACACCACGAAGAGGATCACGGCGATAATGGCGACGAATTTGGCAATTTCCATCGAGGTGCCAGAAATGCCGCCAAAGCCCAGAAGGGCAGCAACCAGAGCGATAATGAAAAAGATAATGGCCCAGCGCAGCATATTGAAACTCCCTAATTATTTATGGGGTGCAGTCACCAGTGTTCAGATGACAGCGAGGATCGGGAGTAGAACGCAGCTTTACTGCGAGGTGTTCCGTAAAACGGAAATATTAGAGGCTTGAATTGCAAATGGCGCAGCCCCTTAAGGCTACGCCATGCAGGATTAGAGTGTCGCGGTGCTTCAGCGGCGACGGTTACGGCGGGATCGACGATCACGATCTTTGGAAGACTCTCTGCCCTGGTCGCTGAAGACTGTCAGGGCCAAGGCCGCCAAGCCGGGCTTTTTCAGAAGAACAGCCCCGGCGGCCAGAGCCGCAACTATGCCAATCACCGGACGCTGCTGGACCAGATGGAGCAGACGGCCTGGCAGGCCTTCGGATTCCATATCCTCATAGTCCTCGTCATCCTCGTCGTCGCCGATCTTGTTGGCAAAGACCAGAAAGGCGATCAGGGCGAGTATGGCAAACAGACCCGCCGTAATGGCTGCTGCCCCCATGACCGGCACAACAAGGCAGAGCGCGTAAAATACCGTCGCGCCCAGAGCGATAATGGTGACAAGAGCAGCGCCTGCGGCCACCGCTCCGGCTATCATACGTTTGACGAGATGACGGATCATCAGTTGCGACGGCCAGCCAGCAGCAGACCGATCACCACACCGACGCCAAGCGCAATGGCGGTCGATTGCAGCGGACGTTCCTGAACCCGCTCGGTGACATAGCGCTGGGCGTCGTCAAAGCGTTCGGAGGCTTCGTCATAATAGTCGCGACCGCGCTCGCGGGCGGTTGCATAATATTCGCTTGCCTTGCCCTTCAGTTCCTCGGCCTTTACGCGGGCCGCAGCCTTGGCTTCGGCAGCCTTGGCCTTGAGGTTGGCGGCTTCCTCGCGGGCACCGAGCTTCACATCGTCCTTCAAGGTCACAACATCTTCCTTCAGGGTTTTGAGGTCGTCTTTGATGGCTTCACGAGTCTTGGACGTCGCCATGGGGCATCGCCTCCGTAATGAGCTTGGCTATAAGATAAGGGGTCTATGAACCCAACGCTATAGGCAACAAGCCGTTCCGCCTCGAAATGATTAAGTGGTTTGTTTATAATGGGAAGCAGGGTCCAGAAGTTTGCTGTTATGCTACTGGATGATCTGGGCTTTGTCCCATAAAGTCGTGTCTATGACCGATTGGCTGATTGCACCCCGTCCCGCGCCTTCCCTACCGCTTGATAATGATGTGCGGCGATTTGCCGTGCGCCGGATTGTCTGCGTGGGTCAGAACTATGCGGCCCATGCGCGTGAAATGGGGGCTGCTGGCGACAAGCCCGACCCGTTCTTTTTCACCAAACCCGCCGATGCGGTGGTCGTAGACGGGGCCGATCCGGTCTATCCGCTGGCGACGGCCAATCTGCATTATGAAGTCGAATTGGTGGTGGCGCTGGGCGAAGGCGGTACGCCTGTAGCATGGGGTGTCGGTGTGGATTTGACGCGCCGTGACCTGCAATCGGCGGCCAAGTCGGCGGGGCGTCCGTGGGATGCCGCCAAGGCCTTTGACCAGTCGGCCCCGTGTGGTGCGCTCAGCCTGACACCACCGCCTGCCAATGCCGCGATCCGCCTTAAGGTGAATGGCGAGGTGCGTCAGAACAGTCATCTGGGTGACATGTTGTGGGATGTGGACGGTATTTTAGGCAAGGCCGCGCAATTGTGGGATTTGCAGGCGGGTGATCTGTTCTTTACCGGTACCCCCGAAGGGGTCGGGCCTTTGAATGCCGGTGATTATGTCGAGGCCGAAATCGAGGGCCTGCCCTCGCTCAGCTTTAAGGTGATGGCACGATGATCCTGCACGGCTATTGGCGCTCGGGCACCAGCTATCGCACGCGTATCGCACTGAATCTCAAGGGTCTGGCCTATACGCAGGCGGCGGTGGACTTGCGGAAAGGACAGCAAAAGTCCGACGCCTATCTGGCGCATAATCCGCAAGGTCTTGTTCCGGCGCTGGAGATGGATGACGGGACTGTCCTGACCCAGAGCCCCGCCATTCTGGAATGGCTGGAAGAGCAATATCCGCAAACGCCGCTCCTGCCGTCGGGTGCGGTGGCACGGGCGCAGGTGCGGGCCATGGCGGCGGTGGTCGGTTGCGACATCCACCCGTTAAACAATCTGCGCGTGCTGAAAGCCATCAAGGGTCTGGGGGCCGATGACGCGGCGACCAGCCAGTGGATTGGCCAATGGATTCATGACGGCTTTGCCGCGCTGGAGGTTCTGGTCGCAAAGCACGGCAAGGGCTGGTGCTATGGCGATCAGACAACATTGGCCGATTGCTATCTGCTGCCGCAAATCTATTCGGCGCGACGTTTCAATATCGACCTGTCGGCCTATCCGCATCTGTTAGCCATCGAAAAACGGGCCGAACAACATCCCGCCTTTGTGGCGGCACATCCCGACCAGCAGCCGGACGCCGATCCGGCCTAAGAGGGCGGGCGCATGAAAAAAGAAGGTGAAGGCAAACTTCACCCTCTTTACCGACCAGCGGTCAATCTCACGTAAACCAATCGGCGCCAGATTGGTCCTGTGAGATTCTCAGACAGTCATAATCCGGTAGACAGACTGGCCCTTGCTGTGGCCGTAGAGTCTGATCCTTATCGCCCGTTGCCCCTGCGGCAGCGCGAAGATTCTGTACGCCAGATTCTGCAAACGGCGTCGGATGCCGGTATCTCTATGGTGGCCACCAAACCGGGGGGAGATGGCGAGCGTTTACTGGGACAGTCCTGGCCCTTCCCGTCGCCCTTCCGCGTTTCTGTGCGCACGGTTGAATTGGCCGAAGGACTGGACCGCACAGAGGCCCGCGCCCGTCGCTCATTGGAACATATGGGCCTGCCTCGCGGTGATGTGGTGCTGGTGCAAAACGCCACTGATCTGGCGGGTGAAGAGGGCCGTGCCCTGTGGAACCGATTGCAAGGTCTGAAAGACAAGGGCCTGTTCCGCAAAATCGGCTTTATTGCGTCTATCGAGGACAGTCCTGCTGTGTTGGCCCGTCGCTTCCAGCCGGATGTGGTGCAATTACCGTGTAATGTGCTGGACCAGCGCGCGCGCAAGAACGGCACCATCGAAGGTCTGGCCGAGATGGGAGTGAAGGTTCACCTGTCCTCGGTTTTTGCCAAGGGATTGTTGTTTACAACCTCGGATCGTTTACCCGAAGGGTTCAGGGCCTTTGCGCCGTCTTTGTCGCGAGTGCGGCGCCGCATGGCCGAGGCCTGTGTGGATCCGATGCAGGCGGCCTTGACCTATGGACTGAACCTGCCGGGGGTCGAGCGGGTAATCGTGAAGGTCAACTCGGCACCGCAGTTACGCGCCATTCTGGCGGCCTCCTATGCGCCCTGCGCCGATATTGACTGGTCCAGCATGGCGCTGGAAGACAGCTCAGCGGCTCTCAGCGCCCGCCTGCGCGTGGTGAACGCGGCTTAAGCGCACGAACCGCACACGGGAAAACGACTTGCCTCAAGCCGCGAGGCTCCGCGAGCCGAGCATAGGCAAAATATAAAGGCCTCAAGCCGCGAGGCTCCGTGAGCCGAGTATAGGCAAAATATAAAGGCCTCAAGCCGCGAGGCTCCGCGAGCCGAGCATAGGCAACATAAAATGCAGATCATACATCCCTGCCCTTGAGGTCGTCCAGCCGATCCGTCACCTTGTCGGCACATGAACGCGCCCATTGCCCACCCGCCTAAAATCGATCTGACGCCGGACGCCAGCACCACGCCGGTGATGGCGCAATACCTGACAGCCAAGGCAGCCCATCCCGATGCCATGCTGTTCTTTCGCATGGGCGATTTCTACGAACTGTTTTTTGAAGATGCCGCACAGGCGGCGGCAGCGCTGGGCATTGCCCTGACGAAACGCGGCAAGCATCGCGGCGAAGACATTCCGATGGCGGGTGTACCCGCCCACGCGATGGACGGCTATCTGGCCCGCCTGATCCGGCAAGGCTTCAAGGTTGCTGTCTGCGAGCAGATGGAAGACCCGTCCGAAGCCAAGAAGCGTGGCTCCAAGGCGGTGGTGCGTCGTGATGTGGTGAGGGTGGTGACCCCCGGCACCCTGACCGAAGACAATCTGCTGGATGCACGTGGGGCCAACCGTCTGGCGGCTGTGGTGATCCGCAAAGGGCGGGCAGCGGTTGCGGTGGTGGAACTGTCGGCGGGCATGGTGGACTCGGTCGCCTGCGACGTGGGTGATCTTGGCGCGGTGCTGGCGGCATTTCGTCCATCCGAAGTGCTGGTGCCCGACCGCCTGTTCAGCGACGGCGATATGAAAGCGGCGCTGGATGGTTCGGGCGGTGTGATTCAGGCCATGCCGCAGGCCTTGGCCGAACCCAAAGGGGCGCGCGACCGTGTGCAGCGTCTTTATGGCGTCTCGGCGCTGGATGGATTTGGTGCGTTTGAAGAGCCCGAGGTTTCGGCGCTGGGCCTGATCGCCGCCTATCTGGAAACCACGCAGGCAGGCAAGATACCGGCCTTGGCCGCACCGCGCAGATCCGGCGATGTCGGCCATCTGGCGATTGATCCGTCCACCCGTAACAGTCTTGAAATCGACCGTACCCAGCGTGGCGAGCGCGACGGTTCGCTGCTGCACGCCATTGACCGCACAGTGACATCGGGCGGGGCACGATCCTTGGCCGAGCGTATTTCGCGGCCCATGTGCGATCCAGCAAGGATCAATGCCGATCTGGATGCGGTGGCATGGATGGTCGAGAACCGCCCGCTGCGTCGTGATCTGCGCGATCTGTTACGCGCGTCCGCCGATGTGGCGCGGGCCACCTCGCGTCTGGCGCTGGGGCGAGGCGGGCCACGTGATCTGGCGGCGATCCGTTCGGGTCTGATGACGGCGGAAGGCCTGGGGGCGCTGTTCGCCACGTCTTTGCGTGACCCGCTGGCGGGGCCGCCAGTGCGGATTTCGGCGGGGCTGGATCGTCTGGCTCTGGACGGCGAACTGTCAAATCTGCTGGCCGAACTAAAAGAAGGTCTGATCGAGGAGCCTTCGCATCTGGTGCGCGATGGCGGATTTGTCGAGGCAGGCCATCGCCCGGAACTGGACGCGGCCCGCGCGCTGCGCGATGACAGCCGCCGCGTGATTGCCGATCTGGAAACCCGCGCCGTTAACGACAGCGGTGTGGCCTTCAAGGTGCGCCATAATGCGGTGCTGGGCTATTTCCTTGAAGCGACTGCCAAGGCCGCAGAACCCTTGATGCGGGCAGGGCCTGATAGTCCCTTTATCCATCGTCAAACACTCGCCAATCAGGTGCGTTTCACCACGGTCGAACTATCGGAACTGGACGCCAAGATCAGTCAGGCGGGCCATCGTGCGTTGGCCATCGAGACGGAAACCTTCGAGGGCTGGCGACGTGAAGTCACGCGTCTGGCCCCCCAACTTCAGGCCGTGGCTGTGGCCATTGCCGAATTGGATGCCCATGCAGGTTTGGCGGAGTGGGCCGAGGAAGTCGGCGCCGTGCGCCCGAGCGTTGATGACAGTCTGGCCTTTGCCATCGAGGGCGGTCGCCATCCGGTCGTCGAGGCGGCGGTAAAGGCGCAAGGCCTGCCCTATACCCCCAATGACTGCCGCCTGTCTGGAGATGGCGCATCGGGCAGTCGTCTGTCGATTGTCACCGGCCCGAACATGGCCGGTAAATCGACCTTCCTGCGCCAGAACGCATTGCTGGTAATCCTTGCACAAGCCGGTGCCTTTGTGCCTGCCCGCTCTATGCAGTTGGGCGTGGTGGACCGTCTGTTCAGCCGCGTGGGTGCGGGCGATGATCTGGCCCGTGGGCGCTCGACCTTCATGATGGAGATGGTCGAAACCGCTGCCATCCTGACACAGGCCACGCCGCGCAGCTTTGTGGTGCTGGACGAGATCGGGCGCGGCACGGCCACCTATGACGGTCTGGCCATTGCATGGGCCACCGCCGAGGCGCTGCACGAAACCAATCGCGCGCGCACCTTGTTTGCCACCCACTATCACGAACTGGCCCAGTTGGAGGAGCGGCTGGACTACGTCTCCAACCTGTCGATGGCGGCCAAGGAATGGAACGGTGATCTGGTCTTTCTGCACGAAGCTGTCACGGGCGCCGCAGACCGTTCTTATGGTGTGCAGGTGGCGCGTCTGGCGGGTGTGCCGCCCAAGGTGGTGGCGCGCGCCAAGTCGGTGTTGGAAAAGCTTGAGAAGGAAAAAACTTCTTCGGCCAGCCTTGGCGACTTGCCCCTGTTTGCCGCGGTCCAGCCCGTGCCGGAACCGGCGGGTCCGTCGGAGCTTGATCTGGCCATGAAGGACATCAACCCCGACGACCTGACCCCGCGCGAGGCGCTGGAGGTACTCTACCGTCTGAAAGGTCTAGCCCAATAATGTCTCTGGACCCGCGCCTGCTGGAAGCCGCATCGCCTGCCGATGTGCGCGGGGCGGTAACGGCCTATCTGCACGAGGGCTATGAGGCGGGTCGCGAGCGGGCGCGGCGGCGTCTGGAGTCCGGTGGTGACGGGGCCGAGGTGGCGCGTCTCTATGCCGAGGCCGCCGATGACCTGCTGGTCAGTCTGTGGCGCTTTGCGACCGAGGTGCTGTATCCCGATATGCGAGATCGACTCAGCCTGCTGGCTGTGGGCGGCTATGGGCGCGGGGTTCTGGCCCCGTATTCGGACCTTGATCTGCTGATATTGCGTCCTGCACCACAGGTGTCCGAGCGGGCCGCCAAGGTCAGTGAATTCATTCACTATGTACTGTGGGATATGGGTCTGAAGCTCGGCTCCAGTTTCCGGTCCCTGCGCGAGACGCTGGACCTGGCCCAGAGCGATATGACAGTTCGCACCACTCTGTTGGAGGCGCGGCTGGTGGCGGGTGACGCCAGACTCGGTGAGGGTCTGTTAAAGCGGTTTCGGGCGCGGGTACGCGATGCCGATCCGACGCCGTTTATCGCCGCCAAGATGTCGGAACGCGATGTCCGCATCAGCAAGGCGGGCAGGGTGCGCAACCGCGTTGAGCCCAACGTCAAGGACGGCAAGGGTGGCCTGCGCGACCTGAACACGCTGTTCTGGATTGCCCTGTCGGTAGACCCTGACAGTGCGCGGGGCAAAAAGGCGCTGGAGAGCTTTCTGGGGGCGGGCGAGATGCGCAGCTTCCGCGAGGCTATCGGCTTTTTGTGGCAGGTGCGTATCCATCTGCATCTGGTCGCGGGCCGTGCCGAAGAGAAACTGACCTTCGATTTCCAGCCCGAGATTGCCCGGCGCATGGGCTGGCGCGGTCGTGGTGACGAACTGGCGGTCGAGCGTTTCATGCGCCGCTACTTCCTTGTCGCCGGGCGGGTGGGGGCGCTGACCCGCGCCGTGTCCGCGCAACTGGAAGCCCGCCAGCAGAAAAAAGCCGAGGGCCTGTCGCGAGGCCTGTCGCGCCTGTTCCAAAGAAGACGCGTCAAACTGGCCTTTGACGGGCTGGTGGTCGAACAGGGCCGCCTCAGCGTCAACAGCGCCAATGTGTTTGCTCGCGATCCGCTGCGGCTTCTGATCCTGTTTGTCGAGGCCGACCGGCTGGATATCGACCTGCATCCCGATGCGGTGGCGGCAGTAATTCGTTCGCTGTCGTTGGTGACACCGGCCGTGCGGCGTGATCCGAGGGCCAGCGAGCTTTTGCTGCATCTTCTGGCACATAGCCGGCGGCCCTATCGGGTGCTGTCATTGATGAACGAGACGGGGCTTTTGGGGCGGTTCCTGCCGGAATGGGGCCGGATCGTCGGCCAGACCCAGTTCAACATGTATCACGCCTATACGGTGGACGAGCATACGCTTCAGGCTGTCGGCATTATCGACGACATCAAGAAGGGCACGCTGGAACACGACCATCCGGCGTCCTCGGCGGTCATCCATAGTATCGTCGATCCCGAAGCCCTGATGCTGGCCATGCTGCTGCATGATGTCGGCAAGGGCGGCGATCTCGGTCAACTGGAAGAAGGGGCCATTGCCGCCCGAAGTGCCTGCGAGCGGCTGGGTATTGATCCGCGCCGGATCGAGCTGGTGGTCTGGCTGGTGCGCAATCACCTGCTGATGAGCGACTATGCCCAAAAGCGTGATGTGTCGGACCCTGATACGGTGCGGGCCTTTGCCGAAGCGGTGGGTGATCTGGAGCGTCTGCGGATGCTGATGGTGTTGACGGTGGCCGATATTCGCGCCGTCGGGCCGGGGGTATGGAACGGCTGGAAAGGGCAGTTGATGCGCGCCCTGTTCGACAAGGCCGAGGCTCTGTTCAGAGGGGGGGATGTACGTGGCGATGATTTGTTGCCCGACCATGCGGCCCTGATCGAGAAAGCGCGCTTTGCCGGTGTGGCGATCCAGACCACCCTACCGCAAGGACCTCTGGAGGCGACCTCGCGCATCGTGGTGGCCACCCACGACCGGCGCGGTCTGTTTGCCGATATGACGGCCACGCTGGCCATGGCCGGTGCTGATGTGGTGGGCGCGCATCTGGCCACGCAGGATGACGGCATGGCGCTGGAAGTGTTTGAAATCCAGAACTCGGCTGGCGAAGCCTATGGGCTGGTGGAACCGCGTCGCCTGTCCATTCTTGCAAGGGCGCTGGAACGCGCGGCGCTTAAAGGTGCGCGCGGTTCGGCCCATACGGTACAACGGGTCAGTGCACGGCGGGCCGTTTTCGATGTGCGTCCGGTGGTGCGCATTGATACCGGATTTGTACCGCATGCTGTGGTCGTAGAGGTGTCGGGCGCGGACCGTTCGGGCCTGCTGTCCGATCTGGCACATATCTTTTCCGACCAGAATTTCTCGGTGCGCTCGGCCCATATTGCCTGTTTTGGCGAGCGGGCCGTAGATGCGTTTTATCTGACCGACAATGATGGGCAAAAGCCGACAAATGCTGCGGCACTGGATGTTTTGCGTCAGGCTCTGATCGAGGCGCTGGACGCGCCGCTGCTGGGGCCGGAGGGGCGTCCGATCACGCCAGTGAGGGCCAGTATTCGCGATGTGTCAGTAATCGGCACCAACCCCGTATCCAAGACGCCTGCGCCGCGCTAAGCGACAAGGGACGAGGAGCCGTCCGTGAACGACAAAAACAATACCCCACCGGAAAACCTGCCAGAAAACCTGCCAGATAGCTTGCCGGACAGTCTGCCCCAAAGTCTGCCTCAAACCCTGTCGCCCGAGGCGGATGCTGCACAGGCGGCGGTGGAAAATCAGGCGGATATGGCACCGCAAAGCACGGGCGTCGCCAAGTCCTCGGCGATTTTCGGTGGCATGACCCTGTTGAGCCGGTTGGCCGGTTTTGCCCGCGATACGGTAATTACGGCAGCGCTGGGGGCCTCGGCAGGTCCGGCCGCAGATGCCTATTACACGGCGTTGAACTTTCCCAACCTGTTTCGCCGCATCTTTGCCGAGGGCGCGTTTGCAGCGGCGTTTGTGCCGGCCTATTCACGTAAGCTGAAAACCGAAGGCGCAGAGGCCGCCGATCAGGTTGCGACGGACGCCATGGCCGTGATCGCGACCGCCACTCTGGTCCTGACGGTCATCGCCCAACTGGCCATGCCGTGGTTGATGACGGTCATCAATGTCGGTTTCCTCGATGATCCCGATCGCTTCAAGCTGGCGGTGGTGCTGACCCAGATCACCATGCCCTATCTGCCCTGTATGGCGATTGCGGCCCTGCTTAGTGGCGTCTTGAATGCACGCGGGCGGTTTGTGGTGTCCGGTGCCTATCCTATTTTGCTGAACGTCATCATGCTGCTGATGATCCTGCCGGTGAAGGATGGTCCTGTGGCATCTGCGACCATGGCCAGCTGGTCGGTATTGGTCGCGGGTGTGGCGCAGGCGGGCCTGTGCTGGTGGGCGGTGCGCAAGGCGGGGGCCAATATCCGTATCCGCATCCCGCGCATGACCCCGGCGGTCAAGGCCATCATTATCACCGCCATTCCAGCAGCCATCGGTAACTCGGCTACCCAGATCAACGTCTTTATCTCGGGCAACCTGTCCAGTTTTGTGAACGGGGGGCGCACATGGCTGGCGACCGCCGACCGTCTTTACCAGTTGCCGCTGGGGTTGGTCGGGGTGGCCATCGGTATTGCCCTTCTGCCGCGTCTGTCGGCGGCGGTGGCGACCGGCGATCACAAGCAACAACAAGGCTCGATGGACGAGGCCATGATCCTGTCCATGGCTCTGACGCTTCCGGCAGCGGCGGCTCTGATGGGGATGCCTCTGTTCCTGATCGACGGCCTGTTCACACGCGGCGAGTTTCTGGCTTTTGACGCGGAGAACACGGCCCGTGCTCTGTTCCAGTTCGGCTGGGGTGTTCCGGCCTTTGTGCTAATCCGTATTCTGGCACCGGCCTTCTATGCCCGTTCCGATAGCCGCACGCCGATGCGCTATGCGTTGGTCTCGGTGGCGGTCAATGCGGCACTAGCTGTGGGCCTTTTCTTTGCGGGTATGGGCGTCTCGGGCATTGCCGCAGCAGTCAGTGCCTCGGCATGGGTCAATGCCCTGTTGCTGGCCGCCAATCTGTGGCGCACGGACTATTACCGCCCCAGCAAGAACTCCATGTCGCGCCTGTCGCGTATCCTGCTGGCCAGTATCGGCATGGGGGTATTTGTGGCCCTGTGCAGCTGGGCGCGTCCGTGGATCGAGGCCCCGATTGCCGATGTGCTGGCTATGATCGGCACCGAGCGCGGGGTCAAGGAACTGGCCATGCTTCTGGTTGTGGGTCTGGGTGGTCTGGCCTATGTGGCTCTGGCTTTTGCGACCCGTGCTGTGACCCTGCGCGATATCAAACGTCTGGTTCGTCGCGGAGGGTGATGTGCGAAGGTTGCCCTTGATCCAGAGAGGCGATAAGCCACTGTCCATGATCTGTGCGCCCATGCTTTGTGGATTGCCTCGCCTGACAGGACGATGGCGCGGCTGAAATGTTCAGCTGCTGCCTTGCCTGTCGCTGCCTGATGGCCAGCGATCACTCTTTCCCGAACGATTTTCGTCCAGAGCTTTTCCATGACTGATCAAACTCCGGCCCCTTATACTGGCCCTCGCCGCATCCTGTCCGGTATCCAGGCCTCGGGTGCGCTGCACCTCGGCAACTATCTGGGTGCGCTTAAGCGTTTCGTTGAAATGCAGAATGCAGGCGACCCCTGCTATGTCTTCGTCGCCGATATGCACGCCATCACTGTGTGGCAGGATCCGGACAAGCTGACCGCCCAGACGCGCGAAATCGCTGCGGCCTATCTGGCGGCCGGTCTTGATCCGTCCAAGTCGGTGATCTTCCCGCAGTCAGCGGTTCCGGCCCATGCCGAGCTGGCCTGGATCTTCAACTGTGTCGCCCGCCTTGGCTGGTTGGACCGCATGACGCAGTTCAAGGAAAAGTCGGGCAAGCATAAAGAGCGCTCGTCGGTCGGCCTCTATACCTATCCGGTGCTGCAGGCCGCTGACATCCTGCTCTATAAGGCAACCGGTGTTCCGGTTGGCGAAGACCAGAAACAGCATCTGGAGCTAACCCGCGACATCGCGCAAAAGTTCAATAACGACTTCGGCGTGCCGAACTTCTTCCCGCAGCCCGAACCGATGATCCAAGGTCCGGCCACGCGCGTCATGAGCCTGCGTGACGGCACCGCCAAGATGTCCAAGTCCGACCCGTCGGACCTGTCGCGCATCAATCTGACCGACGATGCGGAAACCATCGCCAACAAGATCAAGAAGGCCAAGTCGGACATGGATGCCCTGCCGGAAACGGTAGAGGGTCTGGAAGGCCGCGCCGAGGCCAAGAACCTTGTGGCCATCTATGCGGCGCTGGCCGGGATTTCGCGCGAGGCGGTTCTAGCCGAGTTCGGCGGTCAGGGCTTTGGCGCTTTCAAACCCAAGCTGTCGGAACTGGCTGTCAGCACCATGGCACCGGTCAGCAGCGAAATGCGCCGTCTGCTGAATGATCCGGCTGAAATCGATCGTGTTCTGGCCAAGGGCGCGGCACAGGCCCGCGAAGTGGCTCAGCCTGTGGTCGAAGAGGTCAAGAAGATCGTCGGCTTCTGGCAGGGTTAAGGCCTTGTCGCACCCTCTGGACCGTCCGGTCCTGAGTGCATTGTGCGGTGCCCGTCAGGCCTCCTTGGCCATCACGACGGGCGCTGCCATGCGCTTTTCTCCCGGCTATGCCACCTTTGCGGTCTGCCCCGATCCAGTGCCACAGGCACTTGATGACTTGGTGCGTCTGGATATGCCCGAGGGGTTACTGATCACCGTCGAGGCGCAGGATATGGCTGTGCCGCAGGGGATGGTCGTGACCAAGGATGCGATTTTGGCCCAGATGTTGCTGACCGCTCCGGCGCGGTTCAGTCGTACCGATATCGCGGTAGAGCCTCTGGGCGAGGCGGATGCTGCCGACATGTTGGCTTTGGCCACTTTGACCGAGCCGGGTCCATTTTACGACAAGACGCACCGACTGGGTGATTTTGTCGGTGTGCGGCATGGCGGACGTCTGGTGGCCATGGCGGGTGAACGGATGAAGCCGGATGGCTTTACCGAGGTGTCGGGGGTCTGCGTCCATCCCGCTGCGCGTGGCCGTGGCTATGCGGGAGCTATGATCAAAGCTGTAACGGACCGCATTCTGTCGCGTGGCGAACGGGCCTTTTTGCATTCCTATCCTGACAATGCCGGTGCTATGGCGCTTTATCACGGACTGGGCTTTGTCGAGCGGGCGCGGGTGAATATGCGGGTGCTGGCAAAAGGCTGACGGGCTTCTTAAGTCTTCTTCAGGGTATGAACCGGAGAGAGATATGAGCCAGCACACAGCCGTCATCGAATGGCAGCGGGGCGATCAGCCCTTTAGCGACAACAAATATTCGCGCGCCCACAACTGGACCTTTGACGGGGGTGCCGTGGTGCGCGGCTCGTCCACGCCCTCGGCCATGATCCCGCCGCCCCTGTCGGACGAGACGGCGGTCGATCCCGAAGAGGCGCTGGTGGCGGCTGTGTCCAGCTGCCACATGATGTTTTTCCTCGCCTATGCCCGCAAGGATGGTTTCATCGTCGATAGCTATCGCGATGCCGCCGAAGGCACGCTGGGCAAGGACGAGCGCGGCAAGATCTCCATCACCGATATTGTGCTGCGCCCTGCCGTTAGCTGGTCGGGTGACAAGGTGCCGGATGCTGCACAGATTGCGGACCTGCATCACCGCGCCCATGAGGCCTGCTATATAGGTAACTCGGTGCGCTCGACCGTAACGGTCGAGCCGCAGTAATCGCCCCGTTAGCCCTTGGCCGCGATGCCTTTCAGGAAGGATGTAAAGCGGTCGAGGGCTTCCAGCGTGCGTTCGGGGTGATGTTTCATCGGTCCGTTGCTGGTTGGTTCGTCAAAGGCATGGGTGCCATCGGCGACCCAGTGCTCGACCGTCGAGCCATTGGCGCGGATGGCGTCATTGACCTTTTCGGCATTGCGCACGGTTGTCAGATGGTCGCGACTACACGTCACAGCATAGACCTGTTGCGGGTGCCGCCACGGCTTGAGCCGGTTGGGGGCCAGGGGCCCGACATAGGCATAGGCCATCCACACTCCGGCCAGTTTGGACAGGTCGAGTTTATCGAAATCGGCAAGGTTAGACGCACTGGATTTAGGTTCCAGTGTCATTAACTCCATGATCGACCAGCCGCCATGGCTCCAGCCCGCCAGCACCATCGTGTCGGCATCAACATCGGAGCGTTGGGAAATGCCATAATAGGCAGCCGCGACATCGCTGGCCCGATCAATGCCACGAAAGGCCAGATTGGTGCAGACCGTGAACAGGGTCCGCAGCCGCGTCCAGCCGCGCGGCCCGTAGGAATCGACGATAAAACAGCGCCATCCCGCTGCCTTGGCCGCCTCGGCATAACGCGGCAGATGGTCCCGCAATCCTCCGCAACCATGGAATAAAAGCACCGCAGGGCGGGCAATATCATCGTCGGGGCCGACGACAGTCACATACGGTTCGAGCAAGGCCCAACGGGAGGAAAGGGTGTCCATGGTACTGGACATAGGCGTAAGATCCGCAAAGAAAAAGGAGCCACAGTCGCCTGTCGCTCCTTTCTCTGTTGGTTGCCATATTCTCTCAAGCCGTGAGTGATCTCGTCAGCCACGATAGGGAAACTATCTCCCTCAAGTAACAGACGACCGCGTCGTCTGCGGTAGGGAAACTATCTCCCTCAAGCAGCAGACGACCGCGTCGTCTGCGGTAGGGAAACTATCTCCCTCAAGCAGCAGACGACCGCGTCGTCTGCGGTAGGGAAACTTAAAGAGAGCTAATAGCGGGCTAGGCCCGCTATTAGTGACGGAAAACGCGGGTGCCAGTGAAGACCATGGCGATGCCCTTTTCGTCGGCCGCCTTTATGACTTCCTCATCGCGCATCGAGCCACCCGGCTGGATGACGCAGGTGGCGCCAGCAGCCACCGCTTCCAGCAGGCCGTCGGCGAACGGGAAGAAGGCTTCAGAGGCACAGGCCGAACCCTCGGCCAGCGAGACGTCCAGACCCTTGGCTTCACCGGCTTCCTTGGCGCGGATGGCGGCGATGCGGGCGCTGTCGCGACGGTTCATCTGGCCGGCACCGATGCCGGCGGTCTGGCCGTCCTTGGCATAGACGATGGCGTTGGACTTCACGTGCTTGGCGACGGTGAAGGCGAAGAGCATGTCCTCGATTTCTTTTTGCGTCGGCTGACGCTTGGTCACGACCTTCAGGTCCGACGGCTTGAGGTTCGAGCGGTCGCGAGACTGCACCAGGAAGCCACCGGCGACCGAGCGGAAGACGTTACCTTCAGCGTGCGGATCCGGCAGACCGTCGGTGATCAGCAGGCGCAGGTTCTTCTTGGCGGCGAAGACGGCCTTGGCCGCATCGTCTGCACCCGGCGCGATGACCACTTCGGTGAAGATTTCGGTGATGGCCTTGGCGGCATCTTCGGTCAGCGGACGGTTGACGGCGATGACGCCGCCAAAGGCCGAGACAGCATCGCATTCCAGAGCGCGGGCGTAGGCTTCGGACAGGTCCTTGCCGACGGCCACGCCGCACGGGTTGGCGTGCTTGACGATGACGCAGGCCGGTTCGGCAAACTCGGCGACCAGCTCATAAGCGGCGTCGGCATCGGCAATATTGTTATAGCCCAGTTCCTTGCCTTGAATCTGCTTGGCATAGGCAACACCCGGACGCTTCTCGCCGGTGCGATAGAAGCTGCCGGTCTGGTGCGGGTTTTCACCGTAGCGCAGGGTCTGGGCCAGCTCGCCAGCGATCGACTTGCGGGCCGGTGCAATGTCTTCCAGTTGGCCAGCGAACCACGACGACACAGCGGCGTCATAGGCGGCGGTACGGGCAAAGGCGCGGGCGGCCAACTTCTTGCGAAGGTCCAGGGTGGTCGAACCGTCAGCCTTCAGGGCATCGACGATCATGTTGATGCTCTCGGCATCGACAGCGACCGCGACGTGGCCGTGGTTCTTGGAGCCCGAACGGATCATGGCCGGACCGCCAATGTCGATGTTCTCGATGGCGGCTTCAAAGCCACCGCCCGATCCAACGGTCTTTTCGAACGGATACAGGTCGATCCAGACGATATCGATGGCACCGATATTGTGCTCGGTCATGGCTGCCGCGTGGGTCGGGGCGTTGCGCACGCCCAGCAGGCCACCGTGCACGATCGGGTGCAGGGTCTTGACGCGACCGTCCATCATTTCCGGGAAGCCCGTCAGCTCCGCCACGTCCTTCACCGGCAAGCCAAAGCCCGCGATGGCCGACTTGGTGCCACCGGTCGAGACCAGTTCGACACCGAGGTCGTGCAGCGTGCGGGCGACTTCTTCCAGTCCGGTCTTGTCGGACAGGGAAATCAGGGCGCGCGCAGGCGCAACCGCATTAGGGGCGGGGGGAAAATCGGGAGCGGCGGGCATGGCGACGTCCGTTACAGCTGGGAGCAGGAGATGGCGGCGCTCTAGCACCGCAGACCCGCCGCGTCACCCCTCCGTAGAGCGCAGTTAGCCCATTCCGTGCACGGAATAGGCTTTCCTTGGTCTAATCCTCGCTGGCCGCGGCCAGTTTCCAACGGATTTTGGTTTCCGCATCGGTGCGAGCCGAGCCGCGTACCACGATCTGTAGCGAGCGACGGGTCAGGCCGTTATCGACATGGACCGCGGTTTCAACTGCGATATCGGGGCCGTCACTGCGGAACCACCAGCCCTTGCCGGACTTGCCGCGCAACAGGATCGAGCGACGGTCGCGGGCTACAGAGGCCTGAACATCGGGATCAAGCTGGAAGCGCAAAGCATAGGGGGCGGCAATGCGTTCGGGTGCGGCATGTCCCGACTTGGGAAGCAGGCACTCTTCGGCACGGATTTCGTCCTGAGCCTGATCGATATAGATGCGGCGCTGATGCATCAGGCCATAGAGGGGGGCCCATCCATCATGCTCGACCTCGAGCCAGATGGCGTTGTCGGTCTGTTGATGGTCGCGGGTGATGTGCAGGGGATTGCTGACCAGGCGCGGTCCCAGAAGCTCGCTTTTCCACCCGCTCAAGGGTTCACCGATCGGGCGCTCTCCCAATGTCAGGGTCGAGGCCCCTGCCGACAGTCTCAGTGCGTGGCGATCCGAAGATCGCGGCGTCCATCCTGCCGAGGTGAACAGACGATCCTTGCCGCACAAAAGCTCAAGCGCAGCAGGCTGGCCACAGGCGGTCACTGACCAGACGCCGCTGGCCGGAGCCTCAACATCCAGCAAAAGCGTCAGTTGCGGACTGGAGACACGTACAATCCCTCCAACCACACTGGCGGGCGGTGCAGCAGGGGTATCGTCATGGGCGCGGGCGGCGGCAATCCGCTCGCGGCTGGATGGTCCTCCGCCCTGAAAGACCGACAGGCGCCCATCGGGCAGAACCTGGCTGCGCAGGGCAATGGTCAGACGCGAAATAGCACTGGCGACTTCAGACGGGGTGGGCAGGCTGCGTTGGGAAAGGGCATCGTCCAGCGTCAGCATGTCCAGCAGCAGTTCCAGACCCTGCTCGGCAGAGCGCGAGGCATGCGAGCCATCGGTCAGAACTGTCTGTTCCAGCGCGGACGGCAGACGTTTTAGGGCCTTGTGCAGAAGCTTGCTGCCAACCGGCTCACCAAGAGCGCAACCGGCCACGGCGGCGGCTGTCAGACGTTCGGCGCGGCCACGCACGGTATGGGGTGGCCGCAAAAGCTGCTTGGCCTGTCTCGCCAGACTATTGGCCAGCTTTGACCGGTCGGCAGGATCGGCGTGCTGGGTCAGACGCTTGGCCGCGCAGGCCAGGTTATAGACGCGGCGGGCCAGAATGTCGGGTGCCCACGAAAACGGCGACCAGTCGGCAAAGCTGTCCAGCCAGCCGAAGGTCATGTCCAGCGCATCGCGCATGCCGCGCTCGCCCTGAGCCATCATGAGCGGCAGCCAGTTGAAACTGTGCAGTTCTACAGCAAAGCTGCGATTGGGTGTCGGCTGATCCCATATCCGGCGCGGATCGTCGGTCTCGAGGCTGAGGCCCATCAGGGTCAGCTTGCCACCCAGTAACGGGCGCGGGGCTTCCTTGGCGACGGGGCGCAAGTCTTTGGGGGAGAGCGCAAAGTCCTGTGACTTGTTATTGCCCAGCGTCAGGCCATAACCCGGAAGGCCATAAAGTTCGATCCACAACTGGCGCGAGACGAGCGCCTTGGCAATCGCCCCCATCATGGCCGGCGAGGTGTGCTGGATGCCGCGTGCGGGCATGGGGGTTCGCACAGGCGCGCCCTTGAGGCCGGGGATGTGTCCCTCGGTCAGCGGTGTTTCACTATCGCGCGGGGCGAAGGGGCCGATTGGCTTCATGCAGCTTTCAGGGCTTGGATGTTGGTGGCGTAGGCGTCGGGGCCACCCTTGAACACATAGGACCCGGCGACAAGGGCGTCTGCACCGGCGGCGACGCAGGCACCGGCATTGGCAGCGACGACACCGCCGTCAACCTGCAGGTGGGCGTTGGAACCAGCAGCATCCAGAATGGCGCGAGCGCGTTCGATTTTGCGCAGCGAGCTGTCGATGAATTTCTGGCCGCCAAAGCCTGGGTTGACCGACATGATCAGCACCAGATCGACCAGATCGACACATTCTTCCAGAACACTGAGCGGCGTGGCGGGGTTGAAGACCAGACCGGCCTTGGCTCCCAGATTGCGGATCTGGCCCAGTGTACGGTGAACGTGCGGGCCGCTTTCGGGGTGCACGCTCATAATGTCGGCACCGGCGGCGCGATAGGCTTCCAGCCAGTTATCGACGGGGCTAACCATCAGGTGCACGTCAAACGGCAGCGAGGTGTGCGGGCGCAGGGCCTTCACCACATCCGGCCCAATGGTCAGGTTCGGCACGAAATGGCCGTCCATGACATCGACATGGATCCAGTCCGCGCCTGCGGCCTCGAGCGATCGGATTTCCTCGCCCAGCTTGGAAAAATCGCTGGCGAGGATGGACGGGCAGATCAGGGGAGCGGTGTGGTGGGTCATGGAGGTTGGATTTACGTCCCTGCGGCCCAAGGAGCAAGGTGTGCCAAGCGCACAGGTGACCAAAGCCGAGCGATGTGTCGTGAAACGTGTGGTTATTGGCGCTTCGCGAATGGCGCGACGCGGTCATTGGCGAACAGGAGGCGGCATCAGGCGCAATGGCGCTGGCGGACCAAAACCGGCGGTGGCTCATGGAGGCAACACCGCCAGCTTGAAAGCGATCCGTTATGAATGTCCTGACCCGAAATATCGCCCCAGCCCTCTTTCTGATGATGGCAGCAACATCCGTCCATGCGACTAGCCTTCAGGCCGAACAGGCCGCCAGTCTGAATCTCAAGGTCGAAACTGCCGCTGCGACCGGCAAGGTTATGGTGGTCCTCTATGACAGCGAGGCAGCCTATGAGGGCGGTGCTCCTGTCCGCGCCGTGGAACTGGATATTGCTGCCGGTCAACATGAAACCGTGATCGAGGGGCTAAAGGCCGGCACCTATGGTCTCAAGGCGTTTCACGATGTGAACGGCAATGGCCGCATGGACACCAATCCTTTCGGTATGCCGGTCGAACCCTATGCCTTCTCCAATAATGCCGTGGGCAATATGGGGCCGGCCAAATGGGATCGTGCGCGTTTCGAAGTGTCGGGACAGACGCTCCAGACGCTGAACCTACGCTAAGGGAGGCGGATCAATGCAACTGTCCCGTCGTTCTTTTCTGGGCACCTCGGCAGCCATGGCGGCGGTTTCGGTGCTGACACCGGATGTGGTGCGTGCGGCGGCTGCGCTGGCGCATGCCTCCCACTGGGAACTGGCCACGGCAGATGTGGCGGGTGATATCGCGCCGCGCCGTCTGGAGTTGGTGCATGGCCGTGTGCCGCAAGGCTTGAAGGGCACGCTTTACCGCAATGGTCCGGCCCAGTTTCGCAGACCTAGTCGTTCGTCGGACCATTGGTTTGATGGCGACGGCATGGTGCGCCGATGGAATATCGAAGATGGTCAGGTCGAACTGACAGCCCGTTTTGCCGACACGCCCAAGCGTCGTCAGGAAGAAGAAGCGGGGGCCATGCTGATGCCCGGCTTTGGCACCCTGCCTGATCCGCGTGCCCGCATAGGTTCGGCCGATGATGCCAGCCCTGCCAATACCTCGGTGCACAAGGTGGGCGATAAAATCTGGGCGCTGTGGGAAGCCGGATCGCCATTGGAAATGGATGCGGTGACACTGGAAACCAAAGGCTTTGTCACCCTTCGTCCCGACCTGAAGGCCATGCCGTTTTTGGCCCATCCGCGCATAGAGCCGGATGGCACGATCTGGAACCTTGGTGTGGCGCGAGGCAAGGCGATTGTCTGGCATCTGGCAGCCGATGGACAGTTGCGCGACACCGGCATGATCGACTTGCCGATGGCCAGCTATATCCATGACTTTACGGCCACGCAGCGTCATCTGGTGATTTTGCTGCAACCGTGGGTGCAGACCCGCAACACCCTGCCTCTGTCGCAAGCCTTTGAGTGGCTGCCGGAACAGGGCGGCAAGGTGCTGGTGATCGACAAGGATGACCTGACAAAGCAGCGTGTGTTCGAGATACCGGCCTTTGGGTTTTTCCATGTCGGTGATGCGTGGGAAGAGGCGGATGGCACAATCCGTTTCGACGTCGCGGCGCATAAGGACATGATGTTTGCCGCTCAAGGCGCGCAAGAGGTTCTGAACGGGGTGCCGCTGCATCATGAACCGGCCGAGATGGCCATGGTGGTTTTGGGCAGTGATGGCCTCGGGCGTCTGGAACGCACCGGCGTGGTCGGCGAGTTTCTACGCAGCGATCCGCGCCGTGCAGGTCTGTCGCGTCGTTTCAGTGTTCATACGACGGGCGAGCGGGCGGGACGTCCACTGGCCACGGCCATTGGCGTGACCGACTGGTCATCGGGTCGCACCCGCAGTTTCGATTTTGGCGAAAACCATGTGGTCGATGAAATGGTCTATGTGCCCAAGGCCGGATCATCCGCCGAGGCCGACGGCTGGTTGATCGGGCCTACGGTCAATCTGGAAAAGGGTGTCAGCGAACTGCACATTCTGGACATGGCGCATATTCAGGACGGGCCGGTGTGTACATGGCGGGCCGATGTGGCCCTGCCCGCGGCTTTCCACGGGAATTGGGTCTAGCGGCTGTGGTTGACCTTTGTGGCAGGGCGGTCCAAGACCGGCCCTGCCGCTCTGCTATGTGCGTTAAGGCGGCGTTTTTTGGAAACTCTCAGATGAACCCCGAAGACCGAAGTCTGTCTTCATTTTCCTCTATTTTCTGAGATATCCCGGCTTTCGATCACGGGGTGTCTCGTGAAAGGAAGCCTTATGCTGAACGTCTATGAATGGCGTACGGATCGGCTCGTGCGTCTTGACGACGCTGCCGCCCACAACACCTCCTGCTGGATTGATCTGGTTTCGCCGACCCCTGCCGAGGTGGCCGCGCTGGAAACCCTGACCGGCATAGAAATTCCCAGTCGCGACGACATGGACGATGTCGAGCCGTCCGCCCGTTTCTATACCGAAGACGGTGCGGTCTTCATGATTGCATCGGTGGTGACCGATCTGGAAACCCCTGATCCGGTCAAGATGCCTGTGACCTTCATATTGAAGGGCGGCCGGCTGGTGACAGTCCGTTATGGCCAGCCACGCTCTTTTCGGCTGTTTGTGACCCGTGCCATGAACAAGCCCAATGAAAAGCTGGCCAATGGCGAGGCCATTTTTATGGGTCTGATCGAGGCGGTGGTGGACCGTTATGCCGATGCGCTGGAGGCCAAGGGCATAGAGCTGGATACGATTTCACGCCTGATTTTTCGCAAACGCGACCCCAAGGCGATGGAAAGCCACAATCTGCAACTGGTGATCCGTGACATCGGGCGTGCGGGGGATTTTCTGGCCTTGATCCGTGAAAGTCTGTCCAATCTGCAACGGCTGTTGGCCTATCATGCGGCTGTGTCCGGGGCGAAAGCAGGCGGCAAGGGCGACCGCGAGGCGCGTCAGATGGTGCGGTTGGTTCAGCGCGATGCCGCCGCTCTTGGCGAGTTAAGTGTGTCGATGTCGGCCAAGGTGACCTTCCTGATGGATGCGACACTGGGTCTGATCAATCTGGAACAGAACCAGATCATCAAAATCTTTTCGGTAGCCTCGGTGGCGTTGCTGCCACCCACCCTGATCGCGTCCATCTATGGAATGAATTTCGAGATTATGCCGGAACTGAAATGGCAGTATGGCTATCCTCTGGCGGTGGGCGCGATGGTCCTGTCGGCAGCCCTGCCATATCTCTATTTCCGCAAGAAGCGCTGGCTATAGGCTACCACCACCCTGCTTCGCGAAGAGCGCGGGCATAGCGGCGGCTGACGGGGGCTATAGTGCCGTCAGAAAGGGTCAGGCTGGCCCTTCCGTCGCCTCGCGACACATGGGCGACAGCATCCTTGGCCACCCACCAGCTGCGGAGTGTCTGTGCGCCTTCCAGGCCGTCCAGCTCTTGCAGTGCATCGGACAGCCGCATCAGGATCAGGTCTGACCCCAGATCTGTGTAGAGACGAAGATAATGGTCTTCGGACTGCACGGCCAGCAGACGACTGTTTCTTAGTTTTGCGGGCAGGCGCTGCAGAAAGCGTGCGGGCGCGTGCGAGGGCGCAGCATGGGTTTCGACCGGCTGCCTGCGTTCCAGAAAAACATTGATGGCGCATAGGGGCAGGACAACTGCCAGTACGGGTAGAAAATAGTCCGGCAAGGCATGCCATTGCGGGATGCGTTGCCAGAACACCAGTGCGGTGGCGGCCCAGACCATAATCGTGACCGGCACCGACATCAGCAAGGACAGGGCGGCTATACCGACCCATGGCCGCGCTTCGGTATCGATAAATTGTTCGACAATGCGGTTACAGATTTGGCTCCAGAAGCCCCCCGCTATGATCAGTGGAATCCAGTAGAGCAGCCGCCACCATAAAGGTGCGCCGATAGAGCCAAATGCACCGCTGAAGGCTAGAAAACCGCCCGCGACAATGCTGACGCCAAGACCGCGAACCCAGGGACGCTCTAGCAGCGAGGCCATGTTTGCTTGCCTTAGTCCTTTTGGCAGACGGCGCGGAAACCGGCGGCGGCGAACTTGACCATGTGGTCACAGGCCGCATCCAGATCACCGGACCGGCACAGTCCACCTGACAGGCGATCCAGACGCCCTGTTTCGCCCAGAGTGAGGGTCAGGGCCCCGGACAGGTTGTGATAGGCCCAATAAAGGTCCGTCTCGCTGGCTTGGGGCATGATGCGCTTGACCAGTTCTAGCAGACGGCGGATAGCCGGATCGAAATAGCGCGCCATGGTCTCGCCGCCAAAGGCCGGATTGGCATTGGTCTGGGCCACAAGGGCCGCATAGTGTTTCCAGCCGGGGCCGCCCTTCAAAGACCATTGGAAGGGCGGACGCAGAAAGGCTTCGAACAGGCCTTCTAGAGTCATGTCATTGCCAGCGGCTTCGGCATAGCGGTCAATGGCAGCGACGCGATCATCGTTCCAGACCTCGGCACGACGGTTGAACACCGCGTCGAACAGTTCCTTTTTCGAGCCGAAATAATAGTGGACCAGCGCGGTATCGACCCCCGCTTCGCGAGCGACCTCGCGAATGGTGACACCGTAAAACCCGTGCTGGGCAAACAGACCCTCTGCCGAATTCAGAATGGCCTCGCGGGTATCGCCTGCAGGCGCTTTCGCTGTTTTTTTGGGACGGCCCCGACGCCCTGTCTCGGAGGTTGCGCCGGCATTGCGCGGGCGAGCCGCACTTGTCGGGCGACCGGTTTCGGCGCTCTTGGATGGTACGGATGTAGGGGTGTCGGCCGTGGAAGCCTTGGTAGTATCGGCGGTCATATGCTGTCGTCGCATGAAGGGCAGGGGTGTGCAACGGTGCCACAGTGCACGGCTAAGGCTGTCTGTACCTGTATCTTGGCGTTTGACAGAGTCCGCAATAACCGCCACACCTAATAAAAATCATTGAACGCTGAATAAAAAGCGTCAACAGGGTTGGAATTTAAGGGACTCAGATGAAGAAACTGATGAAGTGCGCCCTGCTGGCAGGCGCAGCGTTTGGTGCCATGGCCACTGCGGCGCAGGCTCAGGATGCCGCTCAAGATACGGCTGTGGCCGTCGAGGACATCATTGTAACAGCCCGCCGTACCGAAGAGTCGGCGCAAAAGACGCCTCTGGCTCTGACGGCTTTCTCGGGTGAAACCTTGGAACGGACCGGAGCGCAGCAGGTCACCGACCTGCAAGGCGCAGTGCCGAACCTGAACCTTGTTCAGGGCCGTGGCTCGTCCAATTCGACCAATATCTACATCCGCGGCATAGGCCAGCCGGACAGCTTGCAGACCTTTGACCCGGCTGTCGGCGTCTATGTCGACGACGTTTATTATTCGCGTATTCGCGGCACCCAGTTTGACCTGCTCGACCTCGAGCGCGTTGAAATCCTGCGGGGCCCGCAAGGCACCCTGTATGGCAAGAACACCATCGGTGGTGCCATGAAGCTGGTGTCGCGCCGTCCGGGCCAAGAGTTCCGTGCCCGCGGTTCGGTAGCCTATGGCGACTATGACCTGATCGAGGTGCAAGGCGCTGTCTCGGGTCCGGTGACCGATAAACTGGCTCTGGGCCTGTCGGTACTTAGCTCGGAACGTGGTGGCTATGTCACCGATCCGGTGACCGGTGCCGAATATAACGACAAGAATTCTAAAGCGGCGCGTGCAAGCCTGGCTTGGGATCCGGCGTCGAATTTCCGCATCGATTTCAATGCCGACTATTCGAAGGATGATGCGGGTCTGACTGTGGGCCAAGCCCAGAACAGCCTGACGAACCTGCTGGGTGTTCCGGCCTATGCTGTGCCGAACCCGACGCCGGAGTTCAACTTCAAGACCCGCACCACGCCGGGCCTGCCGAACGAAACCCGTCTGGAAACCTGGGGCACAGCCCTGCGTATGACCTGGGATGTTTCGGACCGTCTGTCTCTGAAGTCGATCACCAGCTATCGCGAACTGAATACGGACGACTATATCGACTTCGACGCCACCGAGCTGCAAATCGCCGATGCGCTTGTCGCAGTTGACCAAAACCAGTTCAGCCAAGAATTCCAGCTGACCTATACGGGTGATCGTCTGAACGCTGTGGCGGGTGTCTATTACCTGAAGGAAGAAGTCTCTTCGCATCAGGAAAGCTATAATGACGACCTGACTGCCGGACTGGTCTTCCCGCCGTTGTGGAACGGTGACTATACTTTTACGCGCTTTATCGATGATGAACTGGAAACCACGTCCAAGGCCATTTTCGGTAATGTCAGCTATGACGTGACGAACGCTCTGCGTCTGTCGGCGGGCGTACGTTATACGGAAGAGGAAAAGACCTATGACCGCTTCACCTATGTGGAGTCGTCGTCGCCGTTCCTGATTTCGCAGTACGGTTTCGCACCGCCGAAGGGCACATGGGAGGACACCTCGATCATGCTGTCGGCTGACTATCAGCTGTCGGACGATGCCATGGTCTATGCCCGTTATGCTCAAGGCTTCAAGTCGGGCGGCTTCAACGGTCGCGCCAACTCAGGCACTGAGGCGACGGCCTATGATCCTGAAACTGCAGACACCATAGAAGTCGGTGCCAAGACCAGCTTCTTTGATCGTCGCCTGCGCCTGAACATGGCCAGCTTCTTCACCAAGTATGAAGACTTCCAAGCCCGCGTTTCGGGTGTCGAGAAAGACCCGATTACCGGCGTTCCGGTCGGCGTTCTGTCGGTGATCAATGCGGGTGCACTCGATATCTTTGGCTTCGAGCTGGAAGCTGTGGCCAAGCCGACAGCGGCCTTGACGCTTGATGCTCAGCTCGGCTTCCTTGAAGCGGACTATAAAGAGTTCAACGATGCGCGTTTCACTAACTTTGGCGGCTCGCGCGCCTTCCAGGATCCGGCCTTCTCGCCGAAATGGACCCTGCGTATGGGCGGTCAGTACGAGTGGTCGCTGAATGGTGGCTCGTCGCTGGTGGTTGGCGCTGCCGCCAAGTATCGTTCGCGTATGGCTCTGGCGGTGGACAACACCCTGGCCAACTCGGCGATCCCGCTGGAAAGCATGTATCAGGACAGCTACTGGCTGTATGATGCCCGCGTCGTCTGGTCGGATAGCTCGGACCGTTACAGCATCGGTCTGTATGGCCAGAACCTGACCGACGAAGTCTATAAGACCGACGCGCAGGAGTTCTCTTCGATCGGCAACATCCGTACGGCCTATTTCGGTGCTCCGCGCACCTGGATGGTCAAGTTCACCGCCAAATACTAAGGCCTGAGCTTGATTGTATGATTTGGAAAAAGGGCGTCGGTTCAGGCCGTCGCCCTTTATTCTTTTGGTATCTCGGCTGCGCGGCTCTAGCGTGTAGCGAAATAGAGAATTGAGGAGAGCCATGGGCGCAGACGCTACAACGGACGCAACCAGCGGCCAGCCCGTTTCGGGTCAGGATGTTTCGCCAGCCTACCGCTATTATGTGCTGGCGATCCTGATCTTTGTTTACATGCTGAACTTTGTGGATCGCCAGATCATCGGCATCCTTGCGGCTCCGCTTAAAGAGCATTTCCAGATGAGCGATAGCCAGTTCGGCTTGCTCGGCGGGATTGCTTTTGCATCGGTCTATTCGACCTTGGCTATTCCTCTGGCTTGGCTGGCAGACCGCTCCAGTCGCGTCTGGATTATGACCGGCGCACTGGCGGTTTGGTCGGGTTTTACCGCCCTGTGTGGTGTGGCTGGATCATTTGGTCAGTTGTTTCTGTTCCGCATGGGAGTGGGCGTCGGTGAGGCAGGTGGTGTGGCTCCGGCCTATTCGCTGATCGCGGACTATTTCCCGCCGAACCAGCGGGCGCGCGCGATGGCGGCCTTTGCGTTCGGTATTCCGCTGGGCACAGCGGGCGGTACTCTGATCGGAGGGCTACTGGCCGTGAAATACGGCTGGCAGACCGCCTTTATCGTGGTCGGTATTCTGGGTGTTCTGGTCGCACCCATCCTTCGCTTGACGGTGCGTGATCCGAAGCGCGGGGGTACGGATGCTATTGCTGCAGCAACTGTGGCGGCTAAAGCACCTGCAGCCAAGCCGCTGGTTTCTGAGCCTGTTGCCGATACGGGTCTGGGCCGCAAGGTGGCACTGGCCTGCTTTGGTATCGGCGGGGTTTTTGTGGCACTGGGTCTGTTGTCCCTGATGAAGATCGGCATGACCAATCCCGTCATCCCGTTCTTTGGCGCGGGCCTGATGACGGTCATCGGCATCTCATTGTGGATCGCCAAGTCGACCGGTTCGGTCATCATGAGAAAGAAGAGCTTCTGGCTGTTGTCTCTGGGGGCTGCGTCTTCATCGGTGTGCGGATACGGGGTGGCAGGGTGGCTTCCGCTATTCTTCATGCGCAGCTTTGACCTGACCCTTTCGCAGGTCAGTTGGTACTATGCCGGTATCGCCTTGATCGGCGGTCTGCTGGGTATCTGGATGGGCGGCGCAATCGCCGACCGTATGGCCAAGAAGTCCAAGGGAGCCTATCCGCTGGTTCCAGCCGTGGCCTTCATCATCTCGGCACCGTGTTTCATACTGGCGATGAACTCTCCGGCTCTGATTAGTCTGATGCCGGGCGGTGGCAGCCATGCTATGGCTCTAGTGCTGGCCTTCCTGATCTTCCTGATCCCGACGGGCCTTAATCTGGCATGGTTGGGTCCGATCACGGCGGCGGTCCAGCATCTGGCTCCGGCACCGATGCGTTCGACCGCCTCGGCCATTTTTTTGCTGATCAATAACCTTCTGGGGCTTGCAGTCGGGTTTTTCTACTTTGGCTGGATGAGCGACCTGCTCCGCCCGATGTTCGGTGACGAGAGCCTGCGCTGGGCCATTTATACGGGTATGGCTTTCTATTTGATGGCGTCCTTGTTGCACTTCTGTGCCTCCAGAACGCTTGAAAAGGATTGGATCGACTAGCCCGCGGTGCGCGGAAATATATTGTGAAACAAAGCCGGGCAGTTGAACTGTCCGGCTTTTTTAGTCGAACAATGAAATAGCCGGGGCCGGAAAAGAGACAGACTGTTGCGCAGGCCCCATGCGGGTGCCTATAAGCGCGACCAAAGTTTCCCCAAACCTCTCCACTGGCGCGGATCCAATATGAACATTCACGAATATCAGGCCAAACAGGTCCTCAAGGCCTACGGCGCACCGGTCGCTGAAGGCGTCGCCATTACCTCGGCTGACCAAGCCGAAGCTGCTGCCAAGCAACTGCCTGGCCCGCTTTACGTCGTGAAGTCGCAGATCCACGCCGGTGGCCGTGGCAAGGGCAAGTTCAAGGAATTGCCGGCTGACGCCAAGGGCGGTGTCCGTCTGGCCTTCTCGATCGAAGAAGCCGTCGCTCACGCCAAGGAAATGCTGGGCAACACGCTCGTCACCGCACAAACCGGCGAAGCTGGCAAGCAGGTCAACCGTCTGTACATCGAAGACGGTGCCGACATTGCCCGCGAACTGTACTGCTCGCTGCTGGTTGACCGCTCGGTTGGCCAGACCGCATTCGTCGTTTCGACCGAAGGCGGCATGGACATCGAAGAAGTGGCCCACGCCACGCCTGAGAAGATCCACACCATCGCCATCAATCCGGAAACCGGCGTCACCGACGAACACGTCGCTGCGATCAACGCCGCTCTGGAGCTGACCGGTCAGGCTGCCGAAGACGGCAAGTCGCTGTTCCCGATCCTGTACAAGGCCTTCGTCGAGAAGGACATGGACATGCTCGAGATCAACCCGCTGATCGTCATGGAAAACGGCCACCTGCGCGTTCTGGACGCCAAGGTATCGTTCGACGGCAACGCCCTGTACCGTCACGAAGACATCCGCGCCCTGCGCGATGAGACCGAAGAAGACGCCAAGGAAATCGAGGCCTCGAAGTGGGACCTCGCCTATGTCGCTCTCGACGGCAACATCGGCTGCATGGTGAACGGCGCTGGTCTGGCCATGGCCACCATGGACATCATCAAGCTGTACGGCAAAGAGCCGGCCAACTTCTGCGACGTCGGCGGCGGTGCCGGCAAGGAGAAGGTTGCTGCAGCCTTCAAGATCATCACCGCTGACCCGAAGGTCGAGGGCATCCTCGTCAACATCTTCGGTGGCATCATGAAGTGCGACGTCATCGCTGAAGGCGTTGTCGCCGCTGTGCAAGAAGTCGGCCTGAAGGTTCCGCTGGTTGTCCGTCTGGAAGGCACCAATGTCGAACTGGGCAAGAAGATCCTGAACGAGTCGGGTCTGGCCATCACCGCTGCTGACGATCTGGACGACGCCGCCCAGAAAATCGTCGCCGCTGTCGCCTAAGCCCTGCACACCAGAATTCAGAGAACAGACACATGTCCATCCTCGTCAATAAAGACACCAAGATCATCGTGCAGGGCCTGACCGGCAAGACCGGCGGCTTCCACACCGAACAGGCTCTGGCCTACCACGGCACCCAGATGGTTGCCGGCGTGCACCCGACCAAGGGCGGCACCAACTGGACCGGTTCGCACGGCGAAACCCTGCCGATCTACGCTTCGGTTGCCGAAGCCCGCGACGCAACCGGCGCTGACGCCTCGGTGATCTACGTGCCGCCGGCAGGTGCTGCCGACGCCATCATCGAAGCGATCGAAGCCGAGATCCCGTTCATCACCTGCATCACCGAAGGTATTCCGGTTCAGGACATGGTTCGCGTCAAGGCTCGCCTCGACCGCTCGAACTCGCGCCTGCTGGGCCCGAACTGCCCGGGTATCATGACCCCGGACGAGTGCAAGATCGGCATCATGCCGGGCTCGATCTTCAAGAAGGGCAATGTGGGCATCGTCTCGCGTTCGGGCACTCTGACCTATGAAGCCGTCTTCCAAACCACCAATGAAGGCCTGGGCCAGACCACGGCCGTTGGCATCGGCGGCGACCCGGTCAAGGGCACCGAGTTCATTGACGTGCTGGAAATGTTCCTGGCTGACGATGAAACCCAATCGATCATCATGATCGGCGAAATCGGCGGCTCGGCCGAAGAAGACGCCGCCCAGTTCCTGATCGACGAAGCCAAGAAGGGCCGCAAAAAGCCGATGGCTGGCTTCATCGCCGGTCGTACCGCTCCGAAGGGCCGCACCATGGGCCACGCCGGTGCAGTCGTTTCGGGCGGCAAGGGCGATGCAGAGTCGAAGATCGCAGCCATGGAAGCCGCTGGCATCCGTGTCTCGCCGTCGCCGGCACGTCTGGGCAAGACCCTAGTCGAAGTCCTCAAGGGCTAATGATTTCCGTCTGGTAACAGACAGGGATTGAAAATCAGGGCGGCGAGGCCTCGGCTTCGCCGCCCTTTTTTGCGCGTTAAGGAATGGTGAAGCCGTATGGGCCTAGACGTCTATTCTGACAGGCTCTCGCATGCGCAAAGAACGATTTTCGCGCTTTGTGAGCGTTTGTTACGGTCCACAAAGCGCCAAATGCCACTTTTTGTGCCGTATTCGACGAATTTCCGCCCACTTGGCCATTCTAGGGCCATGACCATCGGTGAAAGTGGGCCTATATGGACTTCGCTCGTGCATGCCGTGGGGTGTGCGCGGTGGAATAGGATGTGTGAGAAAAATGGCGGACGATGCAGGTCGGCTGAATCAGGTCTTTGCCGAGACCTCTTTCCTTTACGGTGCCAACGCGGCCTTCATTGAGGATCTGCACGAAAAATGGGCCAATGACCCGGCATCCGTGCCGGCGGAATGGCGCTCGTTCTTCGATCAGCTGAAAGACAATGCCGAACTGGTTAAGCAGTCGGCAGGTGCCGGTTCGTGGGGCCGCAACCGTGGCGAAGAGCCGACCGAGGAAACCGCTGTCTTTGACGGCCGTTGGCCCGCTCCAAAGGCTGACCCGAAGGCGGGCAAGCCGGGCGCACGCCCTGCAGCTCCGGCTCCGGCCGCCGATGGCGCTCTGACCGCAGAACATGTTCGTGCCGCAGCGCATGACTCCATCCGCGCCCTGATGCTGATCCGCGCCTATCGCGTGAACGGCCACCTCGCGGCCAACCTTGATCCTCTGGGTATCGAAAAGCCGGTCGTGCATCCGGAACTGACACCGGAATTCTACGGCTTCACCGCCGCAGATCTGGACCGCAAGATTTTCCTCGACGGCGTGCTGGGCCTGCAGACCGCATCGCTTAAAGAGATTATTGCCCTGCTGAAGCGTACCTATACCGGTACGATTGGCGTGCAATACATGCATATCACCGAGCCGGCCGAGAAGGCCTGGCTGCAGGAACGCATCGAAGGTGCCGACAAGTTCGAAAAGAACGCCTTCACCAAGGAAGGCAAACTGGCCATCCTGGGCAAGCTGATCGAGGCAGAGGGCTTCGAGCGCTTCTTGCACAAGCGTTTCCCCGGCACCAAGCGTTTCGGTCTCGATGGCGGTGAAGCCATGGTTCCGGCGCTGGAGCAGGTCATCAAGCGCGGTGGCAACCTCGGTGTTGACGAAATCGTCTTAGGTATGGCCCACCGTGGCCGTCTGAACGTGCTGGCTGCCGTTATGGGTAAACCGTACAAGGCCATCTTCCACGAGTTCCAGGGTGGTTCGAGCGTCCCGTCGGACATCGAAGGCTCGGGCGATGTGAAATATCACATGGGGGCCTCGTCGGACCGCGAATTCGACGGCAATAAGGTTCACCTATCGCTGACGGCCAACCCGTCGCACCTTGAGATCGTCAATCCGGTTGTTCTGGGTAAGTCGCGCGCCAAACAGGCTTTCGACATCCGCGAGATGCCGGAAAACATTGGCAAGCCGGATTCCGAATGGAAGCTGGATCGCTCCAAGGTTGCTCCGCTGTTGATCCACGGTGACGCGGCGTTCGCCGGTCAGGGCGTGGTTGCCGAGTGCTTTGCGCTGATGGGCCTGAAGGGCTACCGAACCGGCGGCACCCTGCATTTCGTGATCAACAACCAGATCGGTTTCACGACTGCACCGCACTTCTCGCGCTCGACGCCTTATCCGTCGGATGTGGCCCTGATGGTTCAGGCCCCGATCTTCCACGTGAATGGTGATGATCCGGAAGCTGTCGTGTTCGCGGCCAAGGTGGCCACCGAATACCGCCAGAAATTCGCCAAGGACGTGGTGGTGGACATGTTCTGCTACCGCCGCTTCGGTCACAACGAGGGCGATGACCCCACGTTCACCCAGCCGAAGATGTACGAAAAGATCCGCGCGCAGCGTTCGACCCGTGAGCTGTACACGGACCGTCTGGTGGCCGAAGGCGTTATCTCGCAAGCCGAAGTCGATGCAATGGTTGGCAAGTTCGAAGCCTTCCTCGATGCCGAGTTCGAAGCTGGCAAGACCTTCGAAGCCAAGAAGGCTGACTGGCTGGACGGCCAGTGGAAGGGCTTGGGCGCAGAGAAGTCGGAAGACGCTGCATGGCGCGGCACGACCGCTGTTGCCGCTGAAAAGCTCCAGGACTTCGGTGCCCGCCTGACCTCGATCCCGAACAGTGTGGACGTCCACAAGACCCTGAAGCGCGTGATCGATGCCCGCCGCGAAACCGTGGCAACGGGCGAGAATATCGACTGGGCCACGGCTGAAAGCCTCGCCTTCGCCTCGCTGGTCGATGAAGGTTACAATATCCGCCTGTCCGGTCAGGACTCGGTACGCGGCACCTTCTCGCAGCGTCACTCGGGCATTACCGACCAGACCACGGAACAGCGCTACTATCCGCTGAACAACCTGCGCGAAGGTCAGGGCCATTTCGAAGTCATCGACTCGGCCCTGTCGGAAGAGGCCGTACTCGGCTTCGAATACGGCTACTCGCTGGCCGATCCGAACACCCTGACCCTGTGGGAAGGCCAGTTCGGCGACTTCGTGAACGGTGCACAGGTCGTGATCGACCAGTTCATCTCGTCGGGTGAGCGCAAATGGCTGCGTATGTCCGGCCTGACCATGCTTCTGCCGCACGGCTATGAAGGTCAAGGCCCCGAGCACTCCTCGGCACGTCTTGAGCGCTTCTTGCAGCAGTGCGCCGAGAACAACATGCAGGTCGCAAACTGCACGACGCCGGCCAACTATTTCCACATCCTGCGTCGTCAGCTGCACCGTGAGTTCCGCAAGCCGCTGATCCTGATGACGCCGAAGTCGCTGCTGCGTCACAAGAAGGCTGTCTCGACCATCGCCGACATGGCCGAAGGTTCGTCGTTCCACCGCGTGCTGCGCGACGATGCCGAGCTGCGTCCAAGCGTGGCCGGTGTCTCGCTGAAGTCCGACAAGGACATCCGCAAGGTCATCGTTTGCTCGGGCAAGGTTTACTATGACCTGCTCGACGCCCGCGAAAAGGCTGGCATCAACGACATCTACATCCTGCGTCTGGAACAGTTCTACCCGTGGCCGATCAAGTCGATCTCTGCGGAACTGGCACGCTTCCCGAACGCTGATCTGGTATGGTGTCAGGAAGAGCCCAAGAATATGGGTGGCTGGACCTTCGTCGATCCGTGGATCGAGCTGACGCTCGAGAAGATGGACGTGAAGGCCAAGCGCGCCCGTTACGTTGGTCGTCCGGCTTCGGCCTCGACGGCTGCGGGCCTCATGAGCCGCCACCTGAAGGAACTCGAGACCTTCCTCGCCGAGGCCATGGCCTAAGCGATCGCCGCATTTATCTGATTGAATACGTTACGAAAAAGAGCCCCGAAAAATGGCTGACATCCTGACCCCCGCCCTTGGCGAATCCGTAACCGAAGCGACCATCGCCAAGTGGACCAAAAAGGTCGGCGACGCGGTTAAGAAGGACGAAATCCTCGTCGAGCTGGAAACCGACAAGGTTTCGCTGGAAGTCGTGGCACCTGCCGACGGCGTTCTGGCCGCCATCAACGCCGCCGAAGGCGACACCGTGGTTCCGGGCACCGTTCTGGGTGCTGTGACCGAAGGCGGCGCAGCCAGCGCGTCGGCTCCGGCGGCCGAAGTAGCACCGGCAACCGCTCCGGCGGCGGCTGCTGCGGCCTCGACCGACGGCGCTGTCGTTGACGTGGCTGTTCCGACCATGGGCGAAAGCGTGGCCGAAGGTTCGGTTGGCACCTGGCTGAAACAGTCGGGCGACACCGTGGCCAAGGACGAGCTGCTGGTCGAAATCGAAACCGACAAGGTCGCCGTGGAAGTGTCAGCACCGGAAGCCGGCGTTCTGACCATCAACGTACAGGCTGGCGAAGCTGTCACCCCGGGTCAGGTCATCGCACAAATCTCGGCCTCGGGTGCTGCCGCTCCGGCTGCGGCTCCGAAGGCTGCTGCACCGGCTCCGGCCGCTGCTCCGGCTGCCGCTGGTGCTCACCTGTCGCCGTCGGTCCAGCGCGTGGTTTCGGAAAACAATCTGAACCCGTCCTCGATCGCCGCTTCGGGTCCGAAGGGCAACATCACCAAGGCTGATGCCATTGCCGCTATCGGCGCTGCGGCTGCCGCTCCGGCGGCTGCTGCTCCGTCGGCTCCGCGTCCGCTGGGTGACCGCGAAGAGCGCGTGAAGATGACGCGCCTGCGTCAGACCATCGCCCGTCGCCTGAAGGAATCGCAAAACACCGCGGCCCAGCTGACGACCTTCAACGAAGTGGACATGACCAATGTCATGGCCCTGCGCGCCCAGTACAAAGACCAGTTCGAGAAGTCGCACGGCGTGAAGCTGGGCTTCATGTCCTTCTTCACCAAGGCTGTGGTTGCTGCGTTGAAGGAAATCCCGGCGGTTAATGCCGAGATCGACGGCACCGACATCATCTACAAGAACCGTTATGACATTGCCGTGGCCGTTGGCACCGACAAGGGTCTGGTGGTTCCGGTTCTGCGTGATGCCGACACGCTGTCGCTGGCCGGTATCGAAAAGGGCATCGGCGCTCTGGGTAAGGCTGCCCGTGACGGCACCCTGACCATGGACCAGATGCAAGGTGGTACCTTCACCATCACCAACGGCGGCACCTATGGTTCGCTGATGTCGACGCCGATCCTGAACGCCCCACAATCGGGCATTCTGGGCATGCACAACATCGTGCAGCGTCCGATGGCCATCAATGGCGAAGTGAAGATCCGTCCGATGATGTATCTGGCTCTCAGCTACGATCACCGCATCGTCGACGGCAAGGAAGCCGTGACCTTCCTGGTCCGCATCAAGCAACTGCTGGAAGACCCGCAGCGCGCTCTGCTGGACCTGTAAGAACAGGTTTCCGATCACCGGAAATAGAGACGGCGGTATCCTCGGATGCCGCCGTTTTCTTTTGACTGGTGCGCTGATAGCTTTGGCCCATGAGCCTTGTTGAAATTGCCCGCTATGCCGATGTGTACGAAGCCGATCTGGCGGCGGCGTTTCTGGCCTCTTACGACATCGAGGTGTCGGTCACCGAGCGGTTCCAGACGACGGTTGATCCACTGATGCAGAGAGCGCTGGGTATTCGTTTGATGGGTTATGCCGAGGACGTCGATCAGGCCCGCGAGCTACTGGAACGGGCGCGGCAGGGCGAGTTTATGGAAACGGACGGCGACGATGTACCGACCGAACCACGGGCCCGCTGGGCGGGTCGAGGGATTGCCCTGTTTGCGGTTATGGCCTCGGGCTATCCCGCGACCAGCTTGCCAAGACGCCTGAAACCGATCCAGATTGCCGGAATGTTGCTGATCGTGGCCATGGTCATCCTGTCATGGGTGCTGTGGCTGTGGGCCATGTAGGGGGTAGGTATGCGTATTGTGTGTGCATTGGCTGGGGCCGTTTTTCTGGCGGCCTGTAGCGGACAGGGCGAAGCGGGTGCGGTCGCACCAGAAGCCGTAACCGAAGCAGGGAAACCTGTGAGTGCTGCGGTGGGTGCCCAAGACGCAGCGAGCGAGGTCAAGGCGGCTGCGCCTGATGATACCTCCGCACGCTTTGAGCGTACCGATCCCTCGCGTGGCACACTGGTGCTCGAAGAAACGGGCGAGAAATTTGTGCTGACACTTGTGGCGGGCGGTCGTCCATCGGGCGCGGCAACCGCAGCCGATTGTGCCGTGACGATTGCAGGGCCACAGGACAACGAGGGCGTGGTGCGCGGGCGCGTGGTCCCGTCCAGCGGTGCCTATGGCGATATGACCGCTGACGATATCGGCCCAACCCCGCTCAAGGTCGATGTGATGATCGGGCCGGAAGGGGCGTTTGTGACCGACCACGGTGCTGCTGCCAAACTATGCGGCATGGGCAGCCAACTGGACGGCTTCTATAAGCGTCAGGACATGCCGGACTGAGGCTTAAAGCCCGACGTCCCACACGCCGGCATTACGCATGCGCTCGTCGCGGGCTTCATGGGCGCGGCGGGTCATGCCGGGGGCCATTTCACGCACGGCATCCGAAACGGTCGATTTGTGCAGGCCCGGAATTATGGCGTGGACAAAGGCGCATCCGGCCAGTTTCAAGAGTTTGCCGCAAAAGCCCAGTGACGCGCCCATATGCTCCACATAGGTTTCGTTCACCTCTTGGGGGTGTTCGACAAACAAACGATGGAAGCGGTTGGACATAGCAACAGAACCGGAAGTTACCTCGGGCATGGCTCTACCCGACAAGGGTATTTTGCCCTAAATGGATCAAGATAACAGGGGTTGCGTGGTCGCAGGACGATGAAATCGTCGCGATCATGCCTTCAAGCCACAGAAATATAAAGGGAATGCCATGGGCGACGCTTCGGGAAAGACCTTCCGCTGGGATGATCCGTTTGATCTGACAGGACGGCTGACCGATGAGGAACGTATGGTGCAGGACGCGGCCCGCGCCTATGCCCGCGATGCCCTGCTGCCGCGTGTGGTGGCTGCCTTCCGTGACGAGACGTTCGACCGTTCCATCATGTCGGAAATGGGCGAGATGGGCTTCCTCGGGGCCATGCTGCCGGAAGTCTATGGTGGGTCCGAAGCCAGCCATGTGGCCTATGGCCTGATCGCCCGTGAAATCGAGGCGATCGACAGCGGCTATCGCTCGGCCATGTCGGTGCAGTCGTCGCTGGCCATGTACCCGATCTATGCCTTCGGCTCCGAGGAGCAGAAGATGAAATACCTGCCCAAGATGGCGGCGGGTGACCTGATCGGCTGCTTTGGTCTGACCGAGGCCGATGGCGGTTCGGACCCTGCGTCGATGAAAACGACAGCAGTGGCGGTTGATGGCGGCTATCGCCTGAACGGCGGCAAATACTGGATCACCAACTCGCCCATCAGCGACCTTGCGATTGTCTGGGCCAAGCTGGATGGCAAGATTCGTGGCTTCATCGTCGAGCGCGATTTCGAGGGTTTCACCACGGGCAAGATCGGCGACAAGCTGTCGCTTCGTGCTTCGGTGACGGGCGATATCGGACTGAACGATGTGTTTGTACCCGAAGCCAACATCCTGCCGGGCGTTCAGGGCCTGCGCGGTCCGTTTTCGTGCCTGAACAAGGCGCGTTACGGCATTGCATGGGGTGCGATGGGGGCTGCCGAGTTCTGCCTGCATGCCTCGCGTGACTATGTGTCCGAGCGCATCCTGTTTGGCCGCCCGCTGTCGGCACGCCAACTGGTGCAGAAGAAGCTGGCCGACATGCAGACCGAGATCTTCCTCGGCTTCGAGGGCGCCTATGCCTTGGGCCGTCTTCTGGATACCGGCGCTTGGGTGCCAGAGGCCATCAGCCTGATGAAGCGCAACAACTGCGGCAAGGCTCTGGCCATTGCCCGCGAGGCCCGCGACATGCACGGCGGGGCCGGTATCACCGGCGAGCTTCATGTCATGCGCCATGCTATGAACCTTGAAACCGTGAACACCTATGAGGGTGCGCACGACGTCCACGCCCTGATCCTGGGCCGCGCCATTACAGGCGAAGCGGCGTTCTGATGATGGCTTTACAGGGCGGGTGCATAAATGCCCCGTCCTGTCGGGAACATGGCATGGGTAGTCCCGTTGTTTAGCGGGCTGCGGTTCGCAAAATATCGACAGACGGGCTTTCCGGCTGTGCCGGACACAGCCTAAGCTGGTGACCGAAATCTATGGCACCACCAATATGGAGAGCCGAATGTCGTCCCAATGTCTGCCTGTCGCCCGTAAACGCGGTGCAAACCTGTCTGTTGCCCTGCCCGCCCTGATGCTGGCGGTTGCAGCCTGTGCCGGATGGAACGGACAGGCTGTGGCACAGAGTGGTTCCGGCGGACTGACCTATGATGCCCGTCGCGGCGTCTATTCCTTTGCCTCGGGTATTGAACATGCGCTTCCGGCAGTTGTGAAGGTCACGACCATGGGACGTGCCGCATCAGGCATGGACGATGGCCCCAAGGCGCTACAGGGTGGCTCGGGCGTTATTATCGATGCCGCCAACGGCATCGTCATCACAAATCACCATGTGATTGATGGCGGGCGTAATTTTACGATCGACCTCCCCGATGGCCGTTTCCTCGATGCCGAACTGGTCGGAGCCGACGAGGACACCGATATTGCGGTCCTGCGTGTACGCGGCAGCGGGCTGGCGCAGGTCGCGCAGGTTAACTCTGATGATCTCCAGACCGGCGATCTGGCCTTTGCGGTCGGCTATCCGCTGGGACTGGACCAGACCCTGACCATGGGGGTGATTTCGGGCCTGAACCGTACAGGACGCGGCGATACAATCGAGGACTATATCCAGACTGACGCGGCGGTAAATTCTGGCAATTCGGGCGGTCCTCTGCTGGACAGCCGTGGCCGTCTGATCGGTATTAACACCGCAATTTTGTCGGGCGGTATGGGCGGCGGCAATGACGGTATCGCCTTTGCTGTTCCAACCCGCATCATGCGTTTTGTGGTGGAACAGATTCTGGCTCATGGCGAGGTCAAGCGCGGTCAGGTTGGCTTGAGGGTCGGTTCACTGACCGCACCGCGCGCGCGCGAACTGGGTTTGAATATTGTGCGCGGGGCCGTGGTCCATGACGTGATGCCGGGATCGGCGGCTGAAAATGCCGGACTGAAGCGCGGCGATGTCATTGTCAGTTTGCAGGACCGCCCGATGAGCAATGGTGGGTCTGTCCAGGCAGCCGTGGGGATTACCACGGAGGGAACGCGTCTGCCGGTCGTCTATCTGCGCGATGGTCGTGAAGCTCGCACAACCCTGACCGTCGAAGCGCCAGCCAATGGCAAGACCTATTTGGGGCATGATGAGGCGATTGCCCGCGGTATGACGGTCAAGGCCGTGTCGGGCGGAGTGCAGATACGAGTGGTGGAGGCGGGTTCTTTGGCGGCATCGGCGGGCCTGAAGGCGGGCGATGTGGTCACGCGTATCAACGACGCGAATATAGATGGATTGGCCACATTCGGACGTCTGGTCCAAGGTCAGGACAAGCTGGCTGTTACGGTTCTGCGTGATGGCGAGGAACAGCGTTTCGATCTGGCCCGTTAACGCCTGAAGTACCGGTACAAAAAAGCCCGCTGATGAAGAGTCAGCGGGCTTTTTTAATCTGGAGTTGTCGGCCCGCCAACGCCTTGGCGGATAAACCCAGGGGGGGGCTGGGGGGCTGTTCAGGGTCCGGATCTATCCGGTGCCAGCGAGCCGACACGAGGATCATTGATGCGTATCCGGGTAAGTTCTGGACCGAACCGTGTCACTTTGAAGGTATTCGGGGCCGCCGATAAAAAAATCGTGCGGCCCCGAAAATCTCAAAATCCCGAAAATCCTAGATCTTGGACATAATCAGGGTGGCGTTGGTGCCACCGAAACCGAAGCTGTTGGACATGACATGCTTCAGTTCACCGTCATGGCGCTCCTGAAGGATCGGCATGCCCTCGAACTCGGGATCAAGGTTCTCAATGTGGGCACTCTTGGCCGCAAAGCCGTTCTTCATCATCAAGAGGCAATAGATGGCTTCCTGAGCACCGGCGGCACCCAGCGAGTGACCGGATAGAGACTTGGTCGAAGAGATCATCGGCATGGCATCGCCAAAGACGTTGCGGACCGCGTTCATTTCCTTGGCATCGCCGACCGGCGTCGAGGTGCCGTGCGGGTTCAAATAGTCGATCTTGGGATTGCCGGCCGTTTCCAGCGCAATCTTCATGCAGCGCTCGGCACCTTCGCCGGACGGAGCAACCATGTCGTGACCATCGGCATTGGCACCGTAACCGGTCACCTCGGCATAGATGGTCGCACCACGGGCAACCGCGCGCTCGTATTCTTCCAGAACCACGATGCCGGCACCGCCTGCGATGACGAAGCCGTCACGGTCCTTGTCATAGGCGCGTGAGGCGACCGACGGGGTGTCATTATAGTTGGACGACATGGCTCCCATGGCGTCGAACATGTTGGACATGGACCAGTCGATGTCTTCACAGCCACCGGCAAAGACGATGTCCTGCTTGCCCCATGCGATCTGTTCGGCAGCGGCACCGATGCAGTGAGCCGAGGTCGCGCAGGCCGACGAGATCGAATAGTTGACGCCCTTGGTCTGGAACCAGGTGGACAGCACAGCCGACGGGCCGGAAGCCATGGCCTTGGGCACGGCGAACGGACCCACGCGCTTGGGCGAGCCTTTCTCGACCGTGGTCTGGGCCGATTGCAGGATGACTTGCGTCGACGGGCCGCCTTCACCGACGATGACGCCGGTGCGGTCGTTCTTGATGTCTTCCGGATCAATGCCGGAATCCTTCAGGGCTTCCTCGAAGGCAATGTGCCCCCAAGCCGTACCATTGGCGAGGAAACGCGCGGCGCGTCGGTCCACAAGCGGAGCCCAGTCCTCGGCCGTCGCGCCAAGAGCAGGCGGTGCCCACACCTGAGAGCGGAAACCGTACTTGGCGTGGTCCGGTGCGTGCTGGATCCCCGAGCGGGCTTCCTTCAGCGATGTGGTAACCTCGTCCTGACCCGTGCCGATGGAAGAGACGATACCGATGCCGGTGACGACGACGCGACGCATGGGCGTTTCCTCGTTATTTCTTGATTACGCTTCGGTCTTTTCGGCGGTAGCGCCGAACAGGCCGACCCGCATGTCATTGCAGGTATAGATGACTTCGCCGTCAGCCTCGAGCACGCCGTCGGCGATACCCATGACCAGCTTGCGGTTGATGACGCGCTTCAGGTGAACCTTATAGACCACTTTCTTGACGTCCGGCGTGACCTGTCCGGTGAACTTCACCTCGCCCACGCCCAGCGCGCGGCCCTTGCCTGGACCGCCCTGCCAGCCAAGATAGAAGCCGACCATCTGCCACATGGCATCCAGGCCGAGGCAGCCGGGCATGACTGGGTCGCCGATGAAATGGCACTGGAAGAACCATAGGTCGGGGCGGATATCGAGTTCGGCCTCGATATAGCCCTTGCCGTAATTGCCGCCATCGGTGCTGATGGTGACGATACGGTCGAACATCAGCATCGGCGGGGCGGGCAGCTGGGCATTGCCTGGGCCGAACAGTTCGCCACGGCCGGAGGCCAGAAGACCGTCAAGGTCAAACGACGAGGGGTATTGGGACTGGCTCAAAGTCAAAGGGCTCCGATAAGCTTTGGTCGGGGGTTACACGACGCAGCGTGTCTGCTCAACAGCAGCCGCAGCTTCGTGGCCCTCTAGGGCGCATCCAATGCCGTAATTTGGATATTGGAGCTACCAAAACAAGATTTTTTAGAGGCGGTATCGCCGGATTAGTCTTCGTGCCGACCGGGACCCGCTGGACGATTGGCATTGCAAAGGGCGCGGCTCTGGGTGCCGAAGACGCTACCTTCGGCCACCCAGCCTCTTATTTTCCGGGCGCGTACACGGCACCAGCCATCTTCGCATTCATCCAGTGAAACAATCGAACGCGGACTTAAGGTCGCACGCACCGAGGATGTGCTGGAACGGCCCGTATGGATGGGGATAGCCTCATCGGTGCGGTTGAAGACGCTGCGACGCCCGGACGCGACCGTGCGATGAATCCAGGCCACTGATCCGTCAGGATCACAGATTTTTCGCCATTCGCGTGTTTCGGCAATAACCTGTACAGGCAGGCCCGCTGTGCGGTATTCCCACATGATATTGTAATCCAGCCCCGGACCCTGTCTGGCCCGGACACGGTTGGACTTCAAAGTAATCCAGCGGGGGATTTCCAGACCGGTAGGGGTCGGGCGACCGGAGGGCATGATGGTGCTGCCACCACTCATAACCGCCAGTCCGGCCATGGCCGCTACGATTCCGAGGCGACGGAAGTTTTTGACGCTGCTCGTAGCTTTGATAGACACATTCAGACTCTAAAGATCGGCGGGGCCCAAACCCGCAGGAAACCCAGGTACCCTATGTCCGTCCGCAAGCTTAATGTCGTATTAACCAGGCGTCTTCCCGATGCTGTTGAAACGCGCATGCGCGAACTGTTCAATGCCGAATTGAACCTGACGGACACACCGATGGATCGCGAGGCTTTGGCGGCAGCCTTGCAACGGGCTGATATTCTGGTCCCAACCATTACCGACCGGATTGATGCCGACCTTATCAATGGCGCTGGCGAGCAATTGAAAATGATCGCCAATTTCGGAGCCGGTATCGACCACATCGATGTCGATGCCGCCGTGGCCCGCAAGATCATTGTCTCCAATACGCCCGGTGTCCTGACCGAAGATACGGCCGATATCGCCATGTCGCTGATCCTGTCGGTCAGTCGCCGTATCGTCGAAGGGGCCAATGTGGTCACCGAAGGTCAGTTCAAGGGCTGGACCCCGACATGGATGTGCGGACGCAAACTGTATGGCAAGCGTCTGGGCATTGTCGGCATGGGCCGCATTGGTCAGGCTCTTGCCCGACGCGCCAAGGCTTTTGGCATGCAGGTTCACTATCATAACCGCAAACCAGTGCCCGACATGGTGGCCGAGGAACTGGGTGCCACATGGTGGGATGATCTGGACCAGATGCTGGCGCGCATGGATGTTATCAGTCTGAACTGTCCGGCCAGCAAGGAAACCCATCACCTGCTGTCGGCAGAACGTCTGGCCCTGCTGCAACCGCATGCGATTCTGGTGAACACGGCGCGGGGCGACCTGATCGACGAGGAGGCCCTGTCCGAGGCTCTGAAGTCCAAAGCTATTTTCGGCGTCGGTTTGGATGTGTTCGAGCGCGAACCCTTGGTTCATCCCGGTCTGATCGGTCTGCCCAATGTGGTGCTTTTGCCTCATCTCGGCTCTGCCACGATCGAGGCCCGTCAGGACATGGGCGACCGCGTGATCGCCAATATCATGACCTTCCAGAACGGCCACCGTCCGCCCGACCGCGTCATTCCGGCCATGCTTTAAAGCTTACCGGCTACAGACCGGACATTCTGGATCAGCGGCCAGTTTGACGACGCGGCTGGTGGCTTCAAGGCCGTCATAGATCAGAAGGCGGCTTATCAGCGGTTGACCCGCGCTGGTGATGATCTTGAGGGTTTCGAGTGCCGTCATGGTGCCGATGACACCGGCCAGCGCCCCGATGATGCCTACGCGGGCACAAGTTTCGGCCTCGGGCGGGGCTTCCGGCACGAGGCACTGATAGCAGGGCAGGCCGGTAAAGACCCCGACCTGACCGGTCCAGCGGCCAAGGGCGCCTGACACCAGCGGTTTGCCCTCCTGCACACAGGCACCATTGACGCAAAAGCGGGTGTCGAAATCGTCGGTGCCGTCCAGAACCACATCATACTGGCCGATCAGCTCACGCGCATTGTCCGGCGTGATGCGCTGGTTGAACACGTCGATGGCGGTGTGCGGGTTAAGCGCATTGAGGCGGGTTTTGGCGACGGCGACCTTGGGCTTGCCGATATCGTCGGCTCCGAAAATCACCTGTCGTTGCAGGTTTGACAAAGACACGACATCGTCGTCGATCAGGCCCAGATGGCCGACCCCTGCGGCGGCCAGATAAAGTGCCGCCGGATTGCCGATGCCGCCCATGCCGACCACTAGCACCCGTGCCTTTTTCAGCGCCTGCTGGCCCGGTCCGCCCACCTCGGACAGGATCAGATGGCGGGCATAGCGTTCGACTTCATCGTCGGAAAAGCGGCCATGGGAATTAGGGGTGGGCGTCTGGTTCATCTTGTCGCTGTAGCATTTTCAAACCGGCTTGGCGCTTGCGGTAAAGCGCGACGCTCGCCACATCCGGTTTATGACGCAGCACGCTCCCTCATTTCCCGACTGGCACGGCACCACTATTCTGGCCGTGCGCAAGAATGGCCAGACCATAATCGCCGGTGACGGTCAGGTCTCTATGGGTAACACCATCGTCAAAGGCTCGGCGCGCAAGGTGCGCAAGCTGGCCGGCGGCAAGGTGATTGCCGGTTTCGCAGGGGCCACCGCCGATGCCCTGACCCTGATCGAGCGGCTTGAAGCCAAGCTGGAACAGTATCCCGACCAGCTGGCCCGCGCCTGTGTGGACCTCGCCAAGGACTGGCGCACGGATCGCTATCTTCGCAAGCTGGAAGCCATGCTTTTGGTGGCCGACAAGAACACCATCCTAACCGTGACCGGCGTGGGTGATGTGCTGGAGCCGGAACAGGGCGTGGCCGCGGTCGGTTCGGGTGGAAACTATGCGCTGTCGGCGGCGCTGGCCCTGATCGACGAAGATACGCCGCTGGATGCCGAGGCCATCGCCCGCAAGGCCATGAAGATCGCCGCCAGCATTGATGTATTCACGAATGGAAATCTCACGATTGAAAGCCTCTAAGGGCTTTCAATCGTGAGATGACGCTCAGCCCCTAACACTCGCCGCGCGGCGGCTCGTTGCTTGAGGGGCTTCGCTGTTTAGATTTGGATTGAGATTATGACCGATCTGTCTCCCCGCGAAATCGTATCGGAACTGGACCGCTTCATCGTCGGTCAGCAGGATGCCAAGCGGGCTGTGGCCGTGGCGCTGCGGAACCGTTGGCGTCGTAAGCGCGTGGGTGATGACCTGCGCGATGAGGTAACGCCCAAGAACATCCTGATGATCGGCCCGACGGGTGTGGGCAAGACCGAGATTGCGCGACGTCTGGCTAAGCTGGCCGGTTCGCCCTTCCTCAAGGTCGAGGCCACCAAGTTTACCGAGGTCGGCTATGTCGGCCGCGACGTGGACCAGATCATGCGCGATCTGGTGGAAGCCGCGATTGCTATGGTGCGCGACAAGCGCCGCGTCGAGGTTCAGGCCAAGGCCGAGGCGGCCGCCGAAGAACGCTTGCTGGATGCTCTGGTCGGACCGGGATCGGGCGCACCGACCCGCGATGCTTTCCGTAAAAAGCTGCGTGCGGGCGAACTGGACGACAAGGAAGTCGAGTTGACGCTGGCCGATAATGCCTCGCCCATACAGGGCATGGATATTCCGGGCGGTAATGTCGGCATCCTCAATCTGTCGGACATGCTGGGCAAGCTGGGCGGTGGTCGCACCAAGAGCGTGCGCATGACTGTGAAAGATGCGACCCAGCCCCTGATTGCCGAAGAAGGTGACAAGCTACTGGATCAGGACAGCCTGACCCGCGAGGCCGTGTCGCTGGCCGAGAACGAAGGCATCGTTTTCCTTGATGAGATCGACAAGGTGGCGGCGGGCAAGGATCGTGGCGGGGCCGATGTTTCGCGCGAAGGCGTCCAGCGTGACCTGTTGCCGTTGATCGAAGGCACAACGGTTTCGACCAAATATGGTCCAGTCAAAACCGACCATGTGCTGTTTATCGCGTCTGGTGCTTTCCACGTCGCAAAGCCGTCGGACCTGCTGCCGGAACTGCAAGGCCGTCTGCCGATCCGTGTCGAGTTGAAGGCGCTGACCCGAGATGACTTCAAGCGCATCCTGACGGAGCCGGAGGCCAATCTGATCCGTCAGAACCAGGCCCTTTTGGCGACCGAAAACGTCACCGTGACCTTTACCGACGATGCAGTTGAAGCGATGGCCGATGCGGCGGTGACCGCCAACTCGACCATCGAAAATATCGGTGCGCGTCGTCTGCAGACCGTGCTGGAGCATGTGCTGGAAGAAACCAGCTACCACGCCACCGATCTGTCGGGTCAGGCCATCGCGTTTACCGGCGAAGTGGTGCGCGAGAAGTTGAGCGAACTGACCGGAAACGTGGACCTTAGCCGCTATATTCTCTGATAGCGACTGAAGCCGAACTTATGGGGCCGTCGCAGCTTAGGCTGCGGCGGCCTTTCTCATTTGCGCCACGGCATCGACCAGTCGTGCCAGCTCATGCGGTTTGGACAGGCGGTGGTCGCCATCCTTGATGATATCCAGACGCACATCGCCGCCCTCGTGTTTTTCCAGCAGGCGCAGTTGCATCTCCCACGGCACGCTTTCGTCCAGCTTGCCTTGCAGGATGTGGGTCGGGGCAGGGATGGCGACAGGGCCATCCAGCAACAGCCAGTTTCTGGCCTCGTCGAACATGTTTTTCGTCAGGTGATAGTCGCCAAGGCCGGGGTCGGTGATCAGGGCCTCGCCATCGCGCATAATGGCCTGACGGATATGGTCAGGCAGGGTCGGCCACATCAGGCGTTCGGTAAAATCCTGCGCCGGATTGACCAGAACCAGACCGGCCACAGCCTCGGGGCGGGCAACTGCCGCAAGCAACGACACCCAGCCACCCATGCTTGATCCGACCAGAATAACGGGGCGGTTAAGGTGATCGATCAGGGCGATACAGTCCTCGCGCCAGCGACCGATGGTGGCCTTCTTCCAGTCGCCGGAGGATACGCCATGGGCGAAATGGTCATAGCGCAGATAGGCCCAGCCGTTTTCCTCGGCGGCTTCATCCAGAGCCAGCGCCTTGGTGCCTTCCATGTCCGAGCGGAAACCGCCGACCCAGACGACAACAGGGCCGTCGCCTTCGACCTGTTTATAGGCAAGAGTTTCGCCATCGGGGCGGGCAAGGTGCTGGATGTCGGTCATGCTTTCCTCAAGGTGTCTCGCGCAAGGCTCGGCAAACTGGTAGCGGATATTGGACTGTGAAGTGAAGGCCAAGCCCGCGTGACCCAAACCGATTTGAACACCGCACCCGCCCGTCCGCGTGTGTTGTTTATCAGCCCCAACCGTATCGGCGACAGCGTGATCGCATCCGGCATTGTGCGCGAGATCAACCGCCAGTGGCCTCATGCGCATATCACGGTGGCCGTCTCGGGTATGGCCGCTCCATTTTATCGGGCCGCACCGGGTGTCGAGGACATCATTGTCGTCAACAAGGAAAAGCGCGGTGGTCACTGGCTCAAGCTGTGGAAGGCCGTGCGCGGCACCCGCTGGGATGTGGCGATTGATACGCGCGGCTCGGCGACCACCTTCCTGATCCCGACCAAGACGCGCTTTGTCTATTCCAGCAAACTGGAAAAGGGCGATCCCAAGGTCGAGGTCATTACCCGCCTGTTGCACGCGCCCCGCTCGCTGGAGCCAGAACTCTATATTGATGATCGTGCGCGCGCCGAGGCTGCTGCTGTCATCGACCCGCAACTGGCCGCTGGTTCGGGCGAGGGCCCGATCATTGCGCTGGCCCCCATTGCCCACCAGAAGGGCAAGAGCTGGCCTGCCGACCGCTGGGCCGCACTGGTCGAGAAGATGAAGGCCGAGCCGCGCTTTAATGGCTGGCGCTTCATGCTGGTCGGTGGTCCGGGTGACCATGCACCGGCCGCACCTGCTCTGGCGGCAGCCGGTGATCGCGGTATCGATTTTGTCGGCAAGGGCGATATTCTGGCCTCGGCGGCAGCCATTTCTCGCGCCACCCTGTTTGTCGGCAATGACAGTGGCCTGATGCACGTCTCTGCGGCAGCAGGCACACCGACGCTTGGCTTGTTCGGTCCGACCGAATGGTGGCTGTATGGACCGCGCGGTGCCAAGACCATGACGGTGGCGTCCAACAATACGCGTGGCCAGTTTGCGCCGATTGAAGACCTGACGGTGGATGCCGTCTTTGCCGCGACAATCAAACTTTACGACACCTATGCGGGGACCAGATGAGCCAACAAAAGCCGCAGGTCCTGTTCATCAGTGCCGACCGTATCGGTGACGCCATCATGTCGATCGGTGCGGTCCGCGAGATCGGTCGCCAGATCCCCGATGCCGAAATCACGGTGGCTGTCGGCCCGACGGCGGCGGCCCTATTTCGTGCCGCGCCTCGGGTGGTGAAGGTTATTCCGTGGAAGAAGCAGAAACTGTCCGGTCACTGGCGCACCTTGTGGAAACAGACGGTCGGCACGCACTGGGCCATGGTGGCCGATGTGCGTGGTTCGGTGATGTCGTTCTTTCTTAAGGCCGATCAGCGTCGTCTCTACAGCCGCAAGCTGGAAAAGGGCGAGATGAAGGTCGTCACCTTCTCCAATATGATGAAGGCCACCCAAACCGCCGAGCCGGAAATCTTTCTGGACGACAAGGCCCGCGCCGATGCGGCAGCGATTATCGGCGATGATGCTGCGCCCATTCTGGCCATGGCCCCGATTTCGACGGCAGCCGACAGAAGCTGGCCCGCCGAACGTTGGGCCGAGCTGACGCAAAAGCTAATGCTGGAGCCGCGCTTTGACGGCTGGCGGTTCATGCCAGTCGGTGGTCCGGGCGACCACGCCGCCGCCGCGCCTGCTCTGGCTGTGGCCGGTGATCGCGGTATCGATGCGGTGGGCAAGTGCGACATCCTCGGCTCGGCTGCCCTGCTTGAACGGGCCACTCTTTTTGTCGGCAATGACAGTGGCCTGATGCATGTCTCGGCCGCAGCCGGTACGCCGACCTTGGGTCTGTTTGGTCCCAGCGAGTGGTGGCACAAGGCACCCTATGGATCCAAGGGCAGAGTTCTGGCGGCGGCCCCTATTCGCGGCCAGTTCGCCCCGATTACCGAACTGTCCGTCGATCAGGTCTTTGCCGAGGTGTTGGCGCTTTACGACACCTTTGTGCGTTCTGGCCGTTGATTAGCGACGGAAGCTTGAATTTTCGGGCTTTCATCGCCATATTCGCGCCGCTGGTATCCCTCTGGGAGCGCAGAGGTTCCGGCAAAGCTTTTTGACCACACAAGGAAACGACGCCCATTCGCCGTCCAATGCAAGCGCCGCCCGTAAAGGACGGCCCGCCGATGAACCAAGATATCCGTGCCCCCCGCGTTCTGCTCATTGACCAGAACGGCGAGAAGCAAGGCATTATGCCCTTGTCTGCTGCGCTGGAGGCTGCGGAAGAAGCCGGTTTGGATCTGGTTCAGATCGTGAACAACCCGGATGCTCCGGTTTGTAAGATTCTGGACTACGGCAAGCATCGCTTTCAGGAGCAGAAAAAGAAGGCCGAGGCCCGCAAGCGCCAAAAGGTCGTCGAGCTCAAAGAGGTCAAGCTGCGTCCGAATATCGATACGCACGACTATGAAGTGAAGGCCAAGGCCATGCGTCGCTTCTTCGAGGATGGCGATAAGGTCAAGGTGACCCTGCGCTTCCGCGGTCGTGAAATGGCCCACCCGGAACTGGGTATGAAGCTGATGCACAAGGTGCAGGCTGATTTTGACGAAATCGCAAAAGTCGAGTTCGCACCCAAGATGGAAGGCCGTCAGATGATCATGATCTTGGCACCGCGCTAAGATCTGATCCGTCCACCGGATTTCAAACGCCTCGACCTCTACCAAGGTCGGGGCGTTTTGCTTTTTGTGGTGGTGTTTGAGTCACTTGCTTTGCAACAGGCGATGGCGTACAAGCCGCCCCTTCGTATCTACGGACCGCCGGGCGAATAGGCATGCCTGGGCGGTTCTGAAACGGACGCTGTATGAAAGTCCCAAGATTTTCAAATGGCGGACCCTCAATCAGAGAGAGTGAAAATGCCGAAGTTGAAGACGAAGTCGGGCGCCAAGAAGCGCTTCAAATTCACTGCTACGGGCAAGGTCAAGGCTGGCGTTGCTGGTAAGCGCCACCGTCTGATCAGCCACAACTCGAAGTACATCCGCCAAAACCGCGGTACTTCGGTCATGGCCGACGCCGACGCCAAGAAGATCAAGAGCTACATGCCGTACGCCTAAGGCGCGGCTGTTTCTGAACTTCTCAAGCATCTGAATTTGAATTGATGTCTCTCAGCAAGGCCCCGCGGGCCGAGCGCTAGAGACCCCCAAAAGGGAAAACAACATGGCTCGCGTTACCCGGGGCGTTACGTCCCACGCCAAGCACAAGAAGGTCCTGAAGCAAGCCAAGGGCTTCTACGGCCGTCGCAAGAATACCATCCGCACCGCCAAGGCCGCTGTTGACCGTGCCGGTCAGTACGCCTACCGCGACCGTCGCAACAAGAAGCGCAACTTCCGCGCTCTGTGGATTCAGCGCATCAACGCTGCGGCCCGTATCGAAGGCTTTACCTACTCGCAGTTCGTTCACGGCCTGGACAAGGCTGGCATCGTTCTGGACCGTAAGGTTCTGGCTGCGATCGCTGCCGACGAAGCTGGCTTTAAAGCCATTGCTGACAAGGTCCGCGCCGCTCTGGCCTAAGTCTCTGGCCTAAGAGACGGTTCGATCCGTTAAAAGCGCCCGTTCCGGTCACCGGAGCGGGCGTTTTTGCATCTTGGCTGCCCCTCTGGGACGAAGTCTCTGCTAAGAGGGTGACGAACGGGCCGTGGCCCGATAAAGCACAGCGCAAATGACCGAACTCGCCCAACTTGAAACCGAACTCATCACTGCCATCGGCGCGGCGCAGACTGTCGCTGCCCTCGAAGAGGTGCGCGTTGCCGCCCTTGGCAAATCCGGCTCCATCTCTCTGCTGCTGAAAGGCATGGGCCAGCTCAGTCCCGACGAGCGCCGCGAGCGCGGGCCGGTGCTGAACGGCCTGCGCGACCGTGTGACCACGGCGCTGAATGCCCGCAAAGCCGATCTGGAAGCGTCAGAGCTGAACGCCCGCCTGCTGGCCGAGCGTGTTGACCTGACCCTGCCGTCGCGTCCGCGCCGCAAGGGCGGGGTTCACCCGACCATGCAGGTGATGGACGAGATGATCGCCATCTTCGCCGAAATGGGCTTTGCCGTCGCCGAAGGACCGGACATCGAAGACGATTTCCACAACTTCACCGCGCTGAACTTCCCGCCAAAGCACCCCGCGCGGGAAATGCACGATACCTTCTTCCTGAAGCCGGATGCCGAGACGGGCGAGCGCAAGGTTCTGCGCACGCACACCTCGCCGGTCCAGGTGCGCACGATGATGTCGCAAAAGCCGCCGATCCGTATTATTGCGCCGGGCCGCACCTTCCGTAAGGACTCTGACGCCACCCACACCCCGATGTTCCACCAGATCGAAGGTCTGGTCATCGATCGCGACATCCATATGGGCCACCTGAAGACGACGCTGGAGACTTTTATGGCGCGCTTCTTCGAACTGGACGATGTGCAGGCCCGCTTCCGCCCGCACCACTTCCCGTTCACCGAGCCCTCGGCGGAAATGGACATCCGTTGCGACCGCTCGGGTGGCAAGCTGGTGCTGAACACCGGCGAAGACTGGCTGGAAATTTTGGGCTGCGGCATGGTGCACCCGAACGTGCTGATCGCCTGCGGCCTCGACCCGAACGAGTATCAGGGCTTTGCCTTCGGCATGGGCGTGGACCGTCTGGCCATGCTGAAATACGGCGTCTCGGACCTGCGTCCGATGTTCGATGCCGATACCCGCTGGCTGGCACATTACGGCTTTACCGCTTTTCAAGCTCCCAATCCGGCCTCTGGCCTGAGCTAAGGATTGTATTCATGACTGATATCTTCTCCGAAGAAGCCGGCCGCGCCGTTGTCGAGAAAACCGAATTCGTGAAGGAAGCCATCTGGCTGCCGCTGATGGCCGTTCATCACCAGAATGCTGGCCAACCGATCATTAAAGACAAGACCTTCACCGACTGCCTGTTTGAAGGGCCAGCATTGATGGTGCCGGTTAGTGATTGTCATTTTGATGGTTGCAATATGGGTGCAGCGAAAGACCTGAACTCATTGTTCTATACGCCTAAGGGCCCTGTTTTGGTGGGGGCTGTTCCCTTTGAAAACTGCCGCTTCATTAATTGCCGTTTTTCTCAGATAGCCTTTACAGGCCATCCCGACTTCATCACGGGCATGGCCGAAGGCCTCACAAAAGCTAGCGAGGCCTGATCCATGTCCGATACGCAAGACATCACCATTCCTGCCATAGGTGCTGGCCCTGAATATGAGGGCATCAACATCTGGCTTCCGGCCTTGGCCGTCGAGGCTGCACGTCGTGGCGAGAACGCTGTTATTGGCAAGACCTTCCGCAACTGCATGATCGAAGGTCCGGCGGTTCTCTTACCACTGGGGGCCTGTAATTTTGACGGCTGCAATATGGGCGACGCGCAGGGCGATATCCGCAACTTGCTGCTGCAACCCATGGGCCCGCAAAAGGTCACCGGCACGGTCGCCTTCCAGGACTGCCAGTTCATCAACTGCCAGTTCATTCGCGTTGGTTTCACCGGCACGCCTGATTTTCTGGGCCAGATCCAGCAGGTGCTGACCGGAGGCGCGCAATGAAGTTCACGCTTTCCTGGCTGAAAGACCATCTGGAAACCTCGGCGGATGTGAATGCCGTGGCCGAGGCCATGACCATGGCCGGACTTGAAGTCGAAGAGGTCAAGGATCCGGTCAGTCTTCTGGCTCTGTTCAGTGTGGCCAAGATCGTCTCGGCCGAGCGTCACCCGAATGCCGACCGTCTACAGGTTTGTCAGGTGGATACCGTCGACGGTATGAAGGAAATCGTCTGCGGTGCGCCCAATGCGCGTCCGGGCCTGACCACCATCTACGCACCGATTGGGGCCTATGTGCCGGGTCTGGATGTCACGCTGGTTGAGAAACCGGTGCGTGGTATCGTGTCTAACGGCATGCTGTGCTCGGGCGGCGAACTGCAACTGCCCGATGAAACCGACGGCATACTGGAACTGTCGGACGATCTGGTGGTCGGCACGACGGCGGCCGAAGTGTTCGGTTTGGAACCGGTCATCGACTTTGAAGTGACCCCGAACCGTCCCGACTGGCTCGGCGTGGCCGGTATTGCCCGTGATCTGGCGGCTGCCGGTCTTGGTACGCTGAAAACACCGGCTATCAAGCCTGTGGCGGGCAAGGGTTCTTCCAGCATCTCGGTGCGTATCGATGCGCCGGACCTGTGCCCGACCTTTGCCGGTCGTGTGATCCGCGGGGTCAAGAATGGCCCGTCGCCGAAGTGGCTTCAGGAGCGTCTGACGGCTATTGGCCTGCGTCCGATCAATGCGCTGGTCGATATCACCAATCTGATTTCCTATGACCGCGCCCGTCCGCTGCATGTCTATGACATTGCCAAGCTGGAAGGCTCGGAAATCGTTGTGCGTGCCGGTCAGGACGAGGAAACCCTGACGGCGCTGGACGGCAAGGATTATGCACCCAAGGCAGCCGATTGCGTCATCGCCGACAACGGTGGCGCGCGCGTCATCGGTCTCGGCGGCGTCATGGGCGGCGAAAGCACCGGCTGTTCCGAAGAAACGGTGGATGTCTTTGTCGAGAGCGCCTGGTTTACCCCTATCGTGATCGCCCAGACGGGCCGCTCGCTAGGCATCAGCTCGGATGCGCAATATCGCTTTGCGCGTGGTGTTGATACCCACTCGGTAGTGCCGGGTCTGGAACTGGCGACCAACCTGATCCTAGAGCTTTGTGGTGGCGAAGCTTCGGAAATCGTGGTGGCGGGTGAAGCCCCAACCGCCCCTGAAGGCTTTGCCTTTGATCCGGCCTTTGTGAAGCGCCTGACGGGTATGGACCTGTCGGAAGACCGCATTGCCGATATTTTGACGGCGCTGGACTTCAAGGTCGAGCGTGGCGCGTCGTGGACGGTTACGCCGCCGACTGCGCGTCGTGATGCTCATGGTCCGGCCGATCTGGTCGAGGAAGTGGCCCGCATCGAAGGCTTTGCCTCGCTGCCGTTAATGCCGCTTCCGGCTGTGGCTCCGGCTGCTGGAGGTATCCTCAGCACACGTCAGTCGCGCGTGCGCACGGCACGTCGCGCGCTGGCCGCGATGGGCTATGCGGAGGCGGTCACTTGGTCCTTCACCAAACAGTCCAAGGCGCTTCTGTTCGGTGGCGGCGATGACAGGCTGGTGCTGGAAAACCCGATTGCCTCGGACCTCGACTGCATGCGCCCGTCGGCCCTGCCGAACCTGATCGAGGCGGCGGCCCGCAATGCCGCGCGCGGTCATGCTGATGCAGCCCTATTTGAAATCGGCCCGATCTATCTGGGTGATGGTCCGAAGGATCAGCGCACGACGATCACCGGTCTGGTGGCTCCGCATGCGGACCGTCACTGGCAGGGTGCGGGCGATGATGCCCTGTTTACCCTCAAGGGTGATCTGGTCGAACTGTTGGAACTGGTCGGTGCGCCGGTCGGCTCGCTGCAACTGGTTCAAGGCCAGAACCGCGAATGGTGGCATCCGGGGCGTTCGGCTCGCCTGCAACTGGGCCCCAAGAACATCATCGTCGAGTTTGGCGCTTTGCATCCGTCGGTTCTCAAGACGCTGGATGCCGATGGTCCGATGCTGGCCTTCGAAATCGTTCTCGACAATGTACCGGAGCCCAAGGGTAAGGGCGGTAAGGCGCGTGGTGCGGCCAATCTGCCGAACCTGATGCCTCTGTCGCGCGACTTTGCCTTCGTTCTGGACGAAGCCAAGGCCGTAGGCGATCTGGTCAAGGCCGTTTCGGGTGCCGACAAGGCCCTGGTCACCGATGTGCGCGTCTTTGACGTCTATCGCGGCAAGGGCGTGCCGGAAGGCCAGAAATCGATTGCGATCGAGGTCGAGATCCAGCCGCGCGAAGCCACCTTGACCGATGCCGAGATCGAGGCCCTCATGGCCAAGGTCGTTGCCGCCGCCACCAAGGCGGGCGCAGTGCTGCGGAGCTAAGATGGTCGAGAAGAAACCGTGGGCCGAGACGTCTTTCGAGCGCAATCTGTTCCGCGCCCGCTGGCTGATGGCCCCCTTCTATCTGGGGTTGGTACTGGCTCTGGTCATGTTGTTGTCGGTGTTTGTGCAGGAAGTGGCCTACTACCTGCCCAAGGCCTTCGTCTTTGGCGAAGGACGGATGACGGCTGATCAGGCGATTTTGGCCTTGCTGACGCTGGTAGACCTGTCACTGGCGGGCAATCTGCTGTTGATCGTGCTATATTCCGGCTACGAGAATTTTGTCTCCAAGCTGGATCTGGATGAAAACCATGTGGACCGTCCGCCGTGGATGGGCAGCGTGGATTTTTCGGGCCTGAAGATGAAACTGATTGCCTCGATCGTGGCAATCTCGGCCATCTACTTGCTGAAGTCGTTCATGAATATCGGCAAGCCGGGCTATGTGGTCGATCAGGCGGCGATGTTGTGGGGGGTGCTGATCCACCTGACCTTTGTGGCCTCGGGTGTGTTGCTGGCCCTGATGGACTGGGTCGCCTCCAAGACCGACAAACACTAGCTTATCGGTTCAAGAAAAATAAAGGGGTTGGAAGCACAGGCTTCCAGCCCCTTTTTCTTTGCGTTTCGTGTCGCTTTTTATCAATGGCAATGATTGGTTAACCCTAAAGCCCCAAGTCTGCCGCAAAAGGCCGTGACGGTATGTTTTCGCCCGGGACATCGGGCAACCGCCATGCCGATGGGAGTTTGACGCCATGCACCGCCGCCAACTGATCCGTTCCAGCCTCGGCCTTGCCGCCGCCAGCGCCCTGCCCGTGGGGTTGGGGGCCTGTGCCACACGTGGTCAACCCGCCAATCCGAACTATCCGATTGCCGCGGACCAGACGGCCCAGACCTATACGTTTGACGAACTGGTCGCTGCCGGTTCGCGCGAGATGGGTATTGCTTCCGAAGCCATCGGCGGCGCGATTGAACGTATTTTTGCTGATCAGGGCGGCGCGCCCACAGCCTATATCGCCGGTGAAGAGGGTGCGGGCGCGGTTGTAGCCGGTCTGCGCTATGGCCGCGGTGCCCTTCACATGAAGGACATGTCGGCTTCGCAGGAAGTATTCTGGCAAGGCGCGTCGATCGGTTGGGACTGGGGTGGCAATGCCAGCCGCGTCTTCACGCTGGTCTACGGCCTCTATCATCCCGACATGCTTTATCGCCGCTATCCGGGCGTTGAAGGCTCGGCCTATGCGATTGCTGGTCTGGGCGTAAACTACCAGCGTGCGGACGGCATTGTTCTGGCCCCTGTCCGCACCGGTGTCGGTCTGCGTCTGGGTGCCAATGTCGGCACGATGAGCTATAGCCGTCAGCGCAACATCCTGCCGTTCTAAGTCGTCGCAGGGATCAGAAATCAAAGGCCGCAGCATGATGCTGCGGCCTTTGTTATTTCAGGGTGGAGATCAAACTTTCCAGTCCCTCGCGATAGCTGGGATAGCGGAGTCGCCAGCCCAGTTCGGCCTTGGCTCGCGCATTGGAGATACGCTTGTTGTCGCGATAAAAGCGCCGCATGCCATCGCTCACCGAAGGATCATCCAAAGGCACTTCGGCGGGAGGCTCCATGCCGATCCTGCGGGCGGCCCACAAGACGACATCTTCGGCAGGCGAGGGTGTATCGTCGCACAGATTATAGATACCCCCGGGGTGAGGGTGCGCCATTGAGGCAAACAGGCCGGACACCACGTCGTCGATATGGATGCGGTTGAACACCTGCTCGGGCTTGCGGACGAGAGCGGCTTTACCGGCCCGAAGTCTCAGGAAGATATTCTGGTCCGGGCCATAAAAGGCGGGCAGACGGAAAATCTGCACAGTTAATCCCATGCCCCGTCCGGTATCCAGCCAGTCGCGTTCGGCCTTGGCGCGCCGTGCGCCCTCTAAGGTGGCAGCGTTCAGGGCATCCCCTTCAAAGGCCCAGCCACCGGCCCTGTCCCCATAGACGCTGGTCGATGAAATATAGCCGATCCAGTCGGGCCAGGCCTTGCCCGCAGGCAGGTCAGACAGAGCGCGCATGGCCGGACAACCGTGGGCATCGGGCGGGGCGGTGACCAGGATGGCAGTTGCAGCCATGCCTGCTGCGGCCAAGGCATCGGGATTATCGGGATCGACGGCCTTCCAGCCCTGGTTTTCGAAATCGGCCCTGCGCTGCGGCTGGCGCGATGTGACGGCGACCTCCCAGCCCTTTTCACGGGCAGAGCGAGCAATAGCACGCCCTAGATAGCCGCCACCGAAAACCAGCAGAGATGAGGGGGATGTCATGCTTTAGAGGGCTGTTCTGGCAACGGAAGGGAGGCTTTGGTGTGTGGAGGGTCTGACTGAAAGCAGTGCATGGGCACGGCTATTGTTCCATGCCGAAACGCACGGGATTTTGGAGCGGTCACAGCGGTCAGCGTAGCGACGGGCGATTTCGGTAACATCGGCCATCAGCCCTGCTTGGAGTGTAGTGGCCTCAAGACCCAGCGCCTTGAAGCCGTCATTGGCCACAACCAGTTCGTTCTCGTCAGCTTCAGCGCGCGGGTTGGGCAGATTGGCGATTTCAACGCCGGTCATGTCGGCGATCATTTGGGCCAGATCGCGCACGCGACGGCTCTCGGTCATCTGGTTGAGGATTTTGACGCGCTCTCCCTTTTGTGGCGGGTTGTTCAGGGCCAGTTCGACGCAGCGGACCGTGTCCTGAATGTGGATGAAGGCCCGTGTCTGACCGCCTGATCCATGGACTGTTAACGGATAGCCGACAGCTGCCTGTATCAGGAAGCGGTTCAGGACCGTGCCGTAATCGCCATCATAGTCGAAGCGGTTGATCAGCCGTTCGTCCAACCTGGTCTGTTTAGTCTGGGCTCCCCAGACAATGCCTTGATGCAGGTCGGTGATACGCAGATGATCGTTCTTGGCATAGAACTGGAACAGCAGGGCATCTTGCGTCTTGGTCATGTGATAGATGCTGCCCGGATTGGGCGGGAACAGGATTTCCTGCTCGGTCGGGCCAAAATCGGTATCGACCGTGACCTTCAGATAACCCTCGGGGATTTTGAGCCCCGCCGTCGTATAGCCATAGACGCCCATGGTGCCGAGATGGGCCAGATGGATATCGCGACCGCTTTCGACCATGGCGGCCAGCAGGTGGCTGGTGGCGTTCAAATTGTTGTCGATGGTGTAAAGCTTGTGTCGCGCTGACTTCATTGAATAGGGCGCGGCGCGCTGCTCGGCGAAATGGACGATGCTGTCCGGCTTCCAGTCTTGCAACAGGCTGACCAGACGCTCGAAATCCTTTCCGACAGTCAGGTTCTCGAAGGCGATGGTCTGGCCGGATACCTCATGCCACGCTGCGATGCGGTCGTGGATCGAGGTGATGGGGGTGAGAGACTGTACGCCCAGTTCGTTGTCGATGTTCCGCCGGCTGAGATTGTCGACGATCATTACGTCCCAACCTTTTGCCGATAAATGCAAAGCCGTGGGCCAACCGCAAAAGCCGTCACCGCCGAGGATCATTACGCGCATGGTACCGTCCTGATAAACAACGCCGACATTATGCCTAACCGAGAAAGCATGACGATCAAGGCGTCACACTGTCTCGGCAAGGTTTCGCAGGCGTATTTTAAAGAAGTGATTCGATGGCTGCGCGAGCCTTGGCACCAAGATCCGGGCGTTTAAGCGCCAGCGCGACATTGGCTTTCAATAGACCGATCTTGTCCCCGCAGTCATGGGTGATGCCTTCATACTCATAGGCCGTGAAGCTTTGCTGCTTCATCAGGCGGGCCATGGCGTCGGTCAGCTGGATTTCACCACCGGCACCGGCGGCCTGTGTTTCCAGCAGGTCGAAAATTTCTGGCTGCAGGATGTAGCGACCGGAGATCGACATGTTCGACGGGGCGGTACCCTGGGCTGGCTTTTCGACCATGCCCTTCATGGCATAGCGGCGGCCCTCATGGGCGGCGGGGTCGATAATGCCGTATTTGTGGGTTTCGCTGTCCGGCACCTGCTCGACACCGATGACATTGCCACCAACCTCGGCATAGACCTCGGCCAGTTGCTTTAAGGCCCCCGGCTGGCTGTCGACAATGACGTCCGGCAGGATGACGGCGAACGGTTCATGGCCGATGATGTCGCGCGCGCACCAGATGGCATGGCCGAGACCCTTGGGCTTCATCTGGCGGGTAAAGCTCATTTCACCGGCGCGGGCCAGTTCGGCATTCATGATGTCCAGAATGTCGGTCTTGCCCTTGGCCAGAAGCTGGGCTTCCAGTTCGATCTGGTGGTCGAAATAGTCTTCAATGGCTTCCTTGGCGCGGCCCGTCACAAAGACGATGTGTTCAATACCGGCTTCACGCGCCTCTTCGACGATGTAGGACAGGATGGGTCTGTCCACGACGTTCAGCAGTTCTTTTGGCGTTGTCTTGGTTCCTGGCAGAACACGGGTGCCAAGGCCAGCAACGGGAAGAACCGCCTTGCGAAGGCGCGCGGGGGAAGAGGACATTGAGTATCCGGAAAAAGTCTATGATTGATCTGTCATAGGCATATTTCCGGATAGGTCCAACGACTGTTGTTTGACGTCCCGGTTACTCGACCGTGACAGACTTGGCCAGATTGCGGGGCTGGTCGACGTCTGTGCCTTTTTGAACGGCGGTATAATATGACACCAACTGCATCGGCACGGCATAGACCAGAGGGGTCGCAATCGGATGGGCATCCGGTGCGTGAACCCGGCGGATACCGGCACCATACGGATCAGGGGCGCTTTCAGGCGCGATCATGATGACAGGGCCACCACGGGCCGCAACTTCCTGCAGGTTGGAGGACGTTTTCTCGAACAGGTCGTCCATCGGGGCCAGAGCAATGGTTGGGGTGTATTCGTCGATCAGGGCGATCGGGCCGTGTTTCAACTCTCCCGCGGCATAGCCCTCGGCGTGGATATAGCTGATCTCTTTCAGCTTTAGCGCGCCTTCCATGGCTAGCGGATACATCGGGCCACGACCGAGGAACAGCACGTCGCGCGCCTTGGCCAGATCCTGCACCAGATTGCGGATCGGCGCATCCATACGCAAAGCTTCGGAGATCAGGCGCGGGGCTTCGAACAGGGCCTTGACCAGTTCGGCCTCGCGGCTCTCGTCGATCTTGCCACGGGCCACACCGGCAGAAATGGCTAGCGATAGAAGCGCGGCAACCTGTGCGGTGAAAGCTTTGGTTGAGGCCACACCGATTTCAGGACCGGCATGGGTTGGCCACAAAATTTCGGCTTCGCGCGCCATCGACGAGGTGTGGACATTGACGACAGCAGCAGTCTTCAGGCCCTGGGCCTTGCACCAGCTCAGGCCCGCAAGTGTGTCGGCGGTTTCGCCCGACTGGCTGACCGCTACGGCCAGGGTGCCCGGAGTCAGGGCCGGATCGCGATAACGGAACTCCGACGCGATTTCGACATCGCATGGCAGGCCCGCATATTTTTCAAACGCGTATTTGCCGATCTGGCCCGCATAGAAGGCGGTACCGCAGGCAATGATCTGGATACGCGCGATGGCGGTAAAGTCGACTATGGCCGGTTTGGCCTTGGCGCTGACCAGATCAAGATATTCCGACAGGGTGTGCTGGACGCTGTCGGGTTGCTCGTGGATTTCCTTCTCCATGAAGTGGCGATACTCGCCCTTTTCCACGAGGGCGCTGGAGGCCGCGACCTTGACGACGGCGCGGTCGGCCGGTTCGCCCTTGGCGTTGAAGATGCGCGCATCGGTGCGCGTCATGGCGACATAATCGCCTTCTTCAAGATAGGAGATGTGCTGGGTGAAGGGGCCGACCGCCAGAGCGTCCGAGCCGAGATACATCTCGCCCTCGCCCCAGCCGACCACCAGCGGGCTGCCGCGACGGGCCCCCAGAATCAGCTCGGGTTCGCCTTCGATCAGTACCGCCAGCGCATAGGCGCCAGTCAGGCGATCCAGCGTGGCCTTGAACGCGTCCAGCGGAGGCATGCCTTCGGACAGGTTGTGGTCTAGCAGGTGGGCCACGACCTCGGTATCGGTCTGGCTTTCGAATACGCGGCCCTCGGCTTCAAGCTCGGCCTTCAGCTCGGCGAAGTTTTCAATAATGCCGTTATGGACAAGACAGACGCGACCGGCCTTGTGCGGGTGGGCATTGGCCTGGGTCGGGGCACCATGGGTGGCCCAGCGGGTATGGCCGATGCCGACAGTGCCCTTGATGGGATCTTCGGCCAGCACAGCTTCCAGATTGCGGATCTTGCCCTTGGCGCGACGGCGGCGGATGCCTGTTTCGTCCTGAACGGCAATACCGGCAGAATCATAGCCGCGATATTCCAGCCGCTTCAGGCTGTCGATCAGGCGGGGAACAACAGGCCCGTTACCGGTCACGCCAATAATGCCGCACATGAAACTAACTCCGACGAAGGCGGTGGTCGCATTTTTTGCGTCCGCACCCGCAATTGAGGTAAGCGAAAGGGTTCAGCCTTACATATAGGGCGCATCTAGGCATAGTGCGGCCTTCGAGCATCAAACAATGGGTTTCGGAAGATTTCCGGCCAAACCCCGCCAGTTCAAGGATCACGCCTTTGGGCGAGAGAAAATATTTCGGCACTGACGGCATTCGCGGCCGCGCCAATACCCATCCGATGACCGCCGAGGTCGCCTTGCGCGTGGGTCTTGCCGCGGGGCGCCTGTTCCGCACGGATGATGACCGTCGCCATCTGGTGGTGATCGGCAAGGATACGCGCCTGTCGGGCTATATGATCGAACCGGCTCTGGTGGCAGGTCTGGCCTCGGTGGGCATGGATGTGCGTACCTTTGGCCCGTTGCCGACACCGGGCGTGGCCATGATGACCCGCTCGATGCGGGCCGATCTGGGCATCATGATCTCGGCCTCGCACAACGATTATGCCGATAACGGTATCAAGCTGTTTGGCCCTGATGGTTACAAGCTGTCGGACGAGATTGAACTGAAGATCGAGGCCATGATGGATGCGGCGCTGGATCTGGATCTGGCTCCGTCCAACAAGCTGGGCCGTGTCAAACGCATTGACGATGCGCCGCCACGCTATATCGAGATCGCCAAATCGGCCTTCCCCAAACGCCTCAGCCTCAAAGGTCTGCGCATCGCTATCGACTGCGCCAATGGTGCCGGTTATCGCGTGGCCCCGACCACGCTTTATGAGCTGGGGGCAGAGGTATTCCCCGTCGGCGTCGAGCCGAATGGCCTGAACATCAATGCCGAGTGCGGTTCCACCCATCCCGAGGCGGTGTCCGAGGCTGTCAAACGCTATCGCTGCGATATCGGTATCGCGCTGGATGGCGATGCCGACCGGGTGATCATCTGTGACGAAAAAGGTCATGTGGTGGATGGCGACCAGATCATGGCCCTGATCGGTCTGGACTGGGCCAAGCGCGGTCGTCTGAATGGCGGCGGTGTGGTGGCCACGGTCATGTCCAACCTAGGGTTGGAACGCCGCCTCAAGTCCGAGGGACTAACGCTGGAGCGCACCAAGGTCGGCGATCGCTATGTCATGGAACGCATGCGTGAGGGTGGCTTCAATATCGGCGGCGAACAGTCTGGTCATATCATTCTGAAGGACCACGCCACGACCGGAGACGGCCTGATGGCGGCGCTTCAGGTGTTGGCGGTTCTGGTCGAAGCCGGTGTGCCGATGAGCGAACTGGCCCGCCAGTTCGAGCCGGTGCCACAACTGTTGAAAAACGTCCGCTATACGTCGGAGGCTCCTCTTGAAGCCGACACCGTCAAGGCGGCGATGGCCGAGGCGGAACATGCTCTGAACGGCTCGGGCCGTTTGCTGGTCCGCAAGTCGGGCACGGAAAAACTGATCCGTGTCATGGCCGAGGGCGATGACGAGGCGCTGGTGACGCGCATCGTCAACGAGGTCGCCGACGCGGTGGCCAAGGCCTAAAAGACAAAAAGGCGGTCCGGTGGGGCCGCCTTTTTCTTATGGGGTCAGAAGATCGCTCAGGGCTTCGATGCGCTGGCGAATATCGGGCACTGCGGTGCTTTCCCAATAGGCCGCGCGCGAAGGTGGGCCGAGGGCGAACAGGGCGGTTTCAGCCTGTCCGTCACGGTTCAAAAGACGCCCGTCACTATCTAGGTCCAGTCCCTGCCCCAGTGGCTCAAGCCGTGCGCGGCCAGCGGCGATCAGGCTGGCGGTTAGGGGTGTGTGGACCGCATCATGGGCCGGGCCGGTGCAGTTGATGAACCAGTCGGCGCGGGCCAGGCCCGAGGTGTCGCTGCTGCGCGGTGCGGGCGCCCATCGGATATCAAGGCCGCTGTCGTCTGCCGTGATGTCGTTAAGGCGACCGGCATGGACCACAAGGCGACCATCGGCTTGCAACTGGCTGAGGGTTTCAAACACATCGGGCGCAATGCGGTGGCGATGCACATCCCACCATGGCCGCAAATGACGCAGGAAGCGGGCACGTTCAGCTTGCGAGGCCTCCAGCCATAGACGCCCGGTGACCGGACGATAGCCGTCCATGACGCGCTGCCATTCCATGGTCTTGGCCATTTGGCGGGCGGCGTGCAGGCGCTTGGACAGCGGGCCGCTGAGTGCCGCATCGGGCATGGGTGGTGCGGGCGGGTGGCCGTGAATATGCGGGCGTGGCATCAGGCCACGACGCGACAGGGCCACGGCCTTGCCGGTCCAGCCTTGCTTGATCAGGCCCAGAACCATGTCGGCCATGGTCAGGCTGGTGCCCAGAATAAAGATACTGTCCTCGGGCTGGATGGCGCTGAGGGCTCCCTCTGTCCACGGATCATTGATGATGCGGGCGCTGGCAGGCGTATTGTCGGCCCGCGGGGCCGGATTGCCTGTAGCGATGACGATGGCCGAGCCTGACAGCGTGCGACCGTCTTCCAGCACAACTTCGGCACCATCAATGGCGACCGCCTTGCCCTGAACCGTTTCGATCAGGTCGGGATGGGCTGCGCGGACGGCTTTGAGGCGTTCCAGCAGATAGGCACCATAAAGACGGCGGCTGATGAAGGCATCACCGTCGGCCAGATCGGGATGGTGCCGGTCCAGCCATTTCAGGAAATGGGCGGGATTATCGGCCAGCGCCCCCATATTGGCGGCGCGCACATTCAGGCGATGGGTGTCGTCGGTGGTGCCATAGGCGACACCTAGCCCTACGCGCCCCGCCTGTTCGACAATCAGGCTGGCGCGACCTTTTTCGGCCAGCCGCGCCGCCAGCATGGCACCGGAAAAACCGCCACCGATAATCAGGACAGGAAGGGTGCTCATCGCGGCGTCCGATCAGATTTCCTGATTGAACGCGCCGATCTCCGGATGGTTGGCCAGACGCGGCTTCACTTCCTTGTGGAACAGGTCGCGCATGTCGTCTTCGGAACGCATGCTTTCCACGACGACCACCAGTTCGGGCTTGTTCGAAGAGGCGCGGACCAAAACCCACGAGCCGTCCTCCAGATGCACGCGCACGCCGTTGACGGTGATGGCCTCGACAATCTTGCGACCCAGGATCGAGCCGCCTGCGGCTGCCAGTGCCTCGTATTCTTTCACGATGCGGGCCAGCACATCGTATTTTTCTTCGTCGGCGCAATGGGGCGACATGGTCAGGCTGGTATGGGCCGCAGGCAGGGCCTGTTTCAGCTCCGACAGTTTCTTGTCGGGGTTGCGGTCCAGCATGGCCAGAATGGCAGCGGCCGCAACGATGCCGTCGTCATAGCCATGGCCCAGATCACCGGCCATGAAGAAGTGGCCCGACTTTTCAAAGCCCGCCAGCGCGCCGATCTCGGCGGTCTTGCGCTTGATATAGGAGTGGCCGGTCTTCCAATAGACGGTGGTCGCACCATTGGCTTTCAGGACCTTGTCGGTCTTGTAGAGGCCAGTCGATTTCACATCGACCACAAAGGTCGAGTTCGGATAGACGGCCGACAGGTCGCGGGCCAGCATCAGGCCGATCTTGTCGGCGAAGATTTCCTCGCCCGTATCATCGACCACGCCGCAGCGGTCGCCGTCACCATCAAAGCCGAGCGCCAAGTCGGCACCGGTTTCTTTCACCTTGGCCGCCATCTGCACCAGCATGGCGTGGTCTTCGGGGTTCGGATTGTATTTGGGGAAGGTCCAGTCGAGATCGGTATCCATCTCAATCACCTCGACCCCCATGCGGCGCAGGGCTTCGGGCGCAAAGGCTCCGGCTGTGCCGTTGCCGCAGGCCGCCACGATCTTTAGAGGGCGCTTGATCTGCGTCTTGGTGGCGACGTCGGCAATATATTGCTCGGCGAAGTTCTCGATGCGGGTCAGGGTGCCACCGGCACGCTCGACGCCCAGACCGCCAAGCACGATCTCCTTCAGGCGCGTCATTTCGTCGGGGCCGAAGGTCAGCGGCTTGTTCGCGCCCATTTTTACGCCGGTCCAGCCGTTCTCATTGTGGCTTGCGGTGACCATGGCCACACACGGGCAATCAAGGGCGAACTGGGCGAAATAGGCGGTCGGCGACAGGGCAAGGCCAATATCCAGCACCTGCATCCCGCCTTGCAACAGGCCGATCGTCAGGGCCTGTTTGACGGCAATGGAATAGGAGCGGAAATCGTGACCGATGACGATTTTCGGCTCGATATTTTGTTCGTGCACATAGGTGGCAAGGCCAAGACCCAGTGCCTGAATACCCAGAAGGTTGATTTCCTTCTCCAGAATCCAGCGCGCATCATATTCACGAAAACCTGTGGGCTTGACGAGAGCTTGGGTCTCATAGGCCGCCGTATTGGGCTTCAGGTCCTGACGGGGTGCGCGCATGGAAGGTCCGTGGGTCGTTATTAAATAAGTCAGGTGGTGTGCCTGCTCTGATGGGCCCTTAGACCATTGGCAGTCATGCGGGCGCAACCACCAGATGATGACAGGCCTGACGGCGCAGACATTTTGACACCATTCCGGCCTTGACCCGCACGGTGACGCCTCCTAGCGATGCGACTAAGAGATACCGGAGTGTTCAATGTCGCGACTGATCCTGCTGCGCCACGGCCAAAGCCAGTGGAACCTTGAAAACCGCTTTACCGGCTGGGTCGATGTTGATCTGACTGCCGAAGGCGAGGCGCAGGCGCGTCGCGGCGGCGAACTGATCGCCGAAGCCGGCTTCAAGCCGTCGGTGCTGTTTACCTCGGTCCTGACCCGTGCCATGCGCACGGGCGATATCGCGCTGGAAAGCGCGGGCCTCAAGGATGTCGAGGTCATCAAGGACTGGCGTCTGAACGAGCGCCACTATGGCGGTCTGACCGGTCTGGACAAGGCCGAGACAGCGGCCAAGCACGGTGAGGATCAGGTCAAGGTCTGGCGCCGTTCGTATGACGTGCCGCCGCCCCCGCTGGATGCCGACAGCGAATACAGCTTTGCCAATGACGAGCGCTATGTCGGCAAGGATATTCCGGACACCGAAAGCCTGAAGACCACGCTGGACCGCGTACAGCCCTATTGGGACGCCGAGATCGAACCGCGTCTGAAGGCGGGCGAGGATGTGATGATTGCCGCCCATGGCAACTCGCTGCGTGCTATCGTCAAGCTGCTGTTCGGCCTGTCGGACGAAGAAATCATCGACGTGGAAATCCCGACCAGCAACCCGCTGGACATCGAACTGGATGCCAATCTGAAGCCGGTTTCGGCCCGCTATCTGGATGCCAGCCGCGCCAAGCCCCTGCCGCAGATCGCCTAAGGACGACCAGACCATGACCACTGCCGGACACGAACAGGATATTGTCTTCATGCGCCGCGCCATTGAGCTGGCCAATGCGCGCATGGGTCAGACCTGGCCCAATCCGGCGGTGGGCTGCGTCATCGTCAAGGATGGCATTGTGGTGGCCGAGGCGGCGACGGCTCCTGGCGGTCGTCCCCATGCCGAGGAACAGGCTGTGCCTGCGGCGGGGGATGCGGCCAAGGGCGCTACCGCCTATGTGACACTGGAGCCGTGCGGCGCACGCTCCTCGGGCCGTAAGTCCTGCGCCCACTTCCTGACCGAGGCCGGGATTTCCCGCGTGGTGATCGGGGCGTTTGACCCGTCGCCGTTTGCCTCGGGGCGCGGTGTCGAACGTCTGCGTGAAGAAGGGCTGGAAGTGTCTTCGGGTGTTCTGGAATCCGAAGCTTTGACGCTGTGCGAAGGCTTCCTGCATCGCCTCGAAACGGGCCGCCCGATGGTGCGCGTTTCCGAAGACGGCCAGGGTTTTGACGCCCGTTTTGCCGTTTCTCCGAATGCAGACCTCAAGGCCGAACTGGGACGTCTGGGCGAGGCGGGTTATACCCGTGTCTGGACGCCAGAGGGACAACTGGCCGAGGCCCTTCGTGCCGCGGGCTTGTTAACCGCGTAAATGCCTGCAAAGCTTCCTTAATCTGATCGACCTAGAGTCCGGTTATGAACGAGGATACGACCCTAGAACGCCGCAAGCTGACCCAGGCTGAGGTGGATGTGATCTGCGCCAGACACGACCGTCTGTGGCAGGCGCGTCCTGGTGGCGCGCGGGCTGTTTTTGCGTGGCTGGACCTCAGCGGTCTGGATTTGCGCGGACGTAATCTGTCCGATGCCGATTTTACGGCGGCCTGTCTGATCGGGGCAAACCTGTCGGGGGCCAAGCTCGACAATGCTAATTTCTTTGGCGCGGACATGCAGGATGTCGATCTGTGTGAGGCCAGTATGCGCCGCACCGATCTGCGCGGGGCCTGTTTGCGCGGGGCGGACCTGTCGGGTGCCGATATGTTTGAGGCCGACCTACGCGAAGGCACGATTGCGGCCTCGGATGCCAAGCTGGGCTTTCGGGTAGTGGAGGCGCAAAAGCGTTCCGATACGCAAGCGCAGGGGGCCAATCTTTCGGGGGCCAATCTTCAAAGATCGCGCCTGACCGGTATTGTCGCCATCGCTGCCGATTTTACCGATGCCGTGATGAAGGACTGCAAACTGGTGCGGGCCAATCTGAAACAGGCCAGTTTCAAGGGTGCGGACCTTGCCGGTGCCGACTTGTCCGGCGCGGACCTATCGGGCGCAGACCTGTCGGGGGCGGTACTGGTCGGCGTTAAAGCCACCATGTGGCGCACGGACGGGGCCAATATGGAAGGCGCGCTGACCGACAAGGGCTCGGCAGGAGAGCCGGTGGCGGCCCTTCCGGCGGCGGAGATGTTGCGCGTCCATGCGCGGTGGTGCGAGACGGGCGGGCGCGAAGGTCAGCCCTCGGTCTTTGATAATGTAGACTTGCGAACCCTTGATACGATTGCAGGGCTGAACCTGACGGCTCTATCGGCCAAGGGGGCGGTGTTTTACGGCCTCGACATGGAAGGTGTGCAGCTTCAGGGCGCACAGCTTGAAGGTGCCGACTTGCGATCGGTAAACCTGCGGCGCGCAGACCTGCGCGGGGCGCGTTTGGCCAATGCCCGTTTGAATGGTTCGGACCTTCGCGAAGCCCAGATGGGGCCGCTTTTATTAGCTGCGGATCGACTGCTGCCCGCCGATCTGACGGGTGCCAATCTGCGCGGGGCCGATATGTCGAATGCCGATCTGCGCCATGCCAATCTAACCCGCGCCGATCTGGCCCGCAGCAGTCTGCACGGCGCGCAACTTCGCGGGGCCAATCTGACGGATGCCCAACTGGATGGCCTGCGCGGCATGGATGCACGCGCGGTAAGGGCTCTCGCCGAAGGTTGATCCAAACAGAAAGGCGGCCCTTTCGAAAAAGGACCGCCCACTGGAGGGAAGGACGCTTGGTTCTTTAAGGAGCCTTAGGCTGCCTTTTTGTTTTCGATCAGGGTCGAGCCGTCAGCGATCTCGATGCGACGGGGCTTGAGAGCCTCGGGCAGTTCGCGCTTCAGCTCGATGCTGAGCAGGCCGTGATTGAGGGCGGCGTTCTTGACCACCACATAGTCGGCCAGTTGGAAGCGACGTTCGAAATCGCGTTCAGCCAGACCGCGATGCAGGAAGGTGCGCTGGACGGTTTCATCCTGCGGCGTCTTCTTGCCGGTGACGATCAGCAGGTTTTCCTTGGCTTCGATATCCAGCTCTTCGGGGGCAAAGCCCGCGACAGCGACCTCGATGCGATAGGTGTCCTCGCCGGTGCTTTCGATATTATAGGGCGGCCAGCCGTTTTCCTGACCGGTACGGGCAGCGGTTTCGATCTGGCGGGCTAGTCGGTCAAAACCGACAGCGGTACGCATCAGCGGGGTGAAATCATAGGTACGCATGTGCAATCCTCCTGATGGATCAGCAAGGTTGGGCCAGCCGGCGATTTTGCCCCGGCGGGCTTGGGGTTTCAGTCCTATCGGTCCGCATTCGGCCCCGATCAGACTGGAAGGCCCGGAAAGTGGCACCTTCGATTAAACAGTTAGGAAGCCGTTTTTGCGGTTCAAGGGGATGAAAAACAGGTTTCTGCGCCTTGCTGTCAGCGCGAAGCACTTTAACAATCCTCCAAAGCTTTTTTCGACGACACGGAGATCCTATGCGACCGCTCGTCCTTGGTAGCCTTGGTGCATTCTTTCTGATGGCCGGCTCGGCTATTGCCCAGACTACCCCGCTGCCGCCCTCAGAGTTTCCGGCAAACCTGCCGCACCGCCAGGGACTGGCGATGGAAATGCCGGTTATCGGCGAAGATGCCCAATTACAGGCGGCGATTGCCTCGCCCGCCCGTACCGAGGCGGATCGCGCGCGCGACAGCCAGCGTCACCCGTTTGAAACCCTGACCTTCTGGGGGCTGCAACCGGGTCTGACCGTGGTTGAGATCGAGCCGGGTCGTGCCGGTTGGTGGCGCAATATTCTTGAGCCCTATGCGACGGCGACGGACGGCACCTATGTGCCGGTAAACCGCCCCCTGGAGAGTATGGGCGTGGCCGATGGCACCGCCGACATGGTGGTCGTAGCGCGTGCTTTTCATAACTGGTCGGCTGACGGTCGCGTCGAACCCTATCTACGGGCTTTCTTCACGGCGCTGAAACCCGGTGGTGTTCTGGCTATCGAGCAACACCGCAGCGTTGACGGCGTCAATGTCACGAGCGTGGCCTCTACAGGTTATGTGCCTGAAAGCTGGGTGATCCATATGGCCAAACAGGCCGGTTTCGAGCTGGATGGTCGCAGCGAGATCAATGCCAATCCTGCTGATACCCGTACCCATCCGTTCGGTGTATGGTCGCTGAAGCCGACACGCCGCTCCGAGGGAGAAGGGCGCACCCTGACACCCGAGGAAAGGGCGGCCCTAGATAGTATTGGTGAAAGTGACCGTATGACCCTGCGCTTGCGTAAACCGTTCGCGGCCCAATGATGGCCCTATCCCCGTGCCACAGGTTGATGGTAGCGGCGTCGGTGACTGTCATGGCCTCGTTATCCGGTTCGGTCGGAGTAAACCTATGATCAATCTTGCATCCAGACGTCTTTTCCTGACCGGCGTCGCCGCCACTGGCCTGATGGGCCTGTCGGCCTGCGGACGTAAAAAAGAAGCCGAGCCGGTCGATGCGGCCGAGCCGGTCAAGGCCGGTCCGCCCGAAGGCACTCTGGAATGGGCGGTGGCAGGGCCGTGGCGCTCTGCCGAAGACAAGGCCCGTGACCAGTGGCGCCATCCGATGGAGACGCTTCGTTTCTTTGGCTTGCAGCCGTCGATGAAGGTGGTCGAGTTCTGGCCGGGTGGTGGCTGGTACACCGATATTTTGGCACCTTATCTGAACAAGGGGCACGGACAACTGGTCGTGGCCGGGTTTGTCGAAGGCGAAGGCGCAGATCCAGCTCAGGTGGCTGTCAATAATGCCCTGAAAGCGCGACTGGATTCCGACAAGAAACTGTATGGCAAGGTCGAGTTTTCGGCCTTCGGTCTGGGTTCCGGTCCGGTGCTGGAGTTGCCGGGCACAGCCGATATGGTCTTGTTCATGCGCTATGTGCATGTGTGGATGGCTGCGGGCTTAGCTGAGAAAGCCTTTGCCGATGCTTTTGCAGCCCTGCGTCCGGGCGGGATTCTGGGCATTGAGCAACATCGTCTGGGACCTGACGAGGATCAGGATCCAGCCGCTGCCAATGGCTATGTGCAAGAGGCGTTCTTGCGCCAACTGGCTGAAGAGGCGGGTTTCCAGTTCGTTGAATCTTCTGAAATCAATGCCAATCCCGCAGACACCAAGGACCACCCGTTCGGTGTGGAAACCCTGCCGCCGACGCGTCGTTCATCGGCTCTTGGCGAGCCGCCTAATTTCGAGTTCGACCACAGCAAGTATGATGCGATCGGCGAGTCCGACCGCATGACACTTAAGTTCAGGAAACCCGAGTGACACGTCCGTCGCCCCATTCTGCCCAAGCGCCCCTGATGGGTGTTCCAGGTGCCATGCCTCCGCCGGGGGGCGAGGCTGACTGGTTCCGTGGAGCGGGGGGCTTGCGACTGCGTGCGGCTCTATGGCGGCCCAGTGTGCTTCAGGCGCGCACCCCGCGTGGAACGGTGGTTCTCAGCACCGGACGCAGCGAGCCGATCGAAAAATATTACGAGCTGATCGGTAATTTTCTGGCACGCGGGTTTTGCGTCTTGGCGCATGATTGGCGCGGGCAGGGCCTGTCGGCCCGCCTGTTGCCGGACCGTCTAAAAGGCCACGCCCGTGCGGTGGAAGAGTTTTTAGATGATTATGCGCGCCTGATGGATGCCTATGCCGACAAGGCTCCAAAGCCCTGGATCATGGTCGGCCATTCCATGGGGGGCGTGCTTAATCTGTTGACGCTTCAGGGCGGCGATGACCGCTTTGCCGGTGCGATGCTCAGCAGCCCAATGTTGCGCATCAAAACGGGTAAACGCTCGATGTGGTCGGTGAAGCTGGCTGTGCGCTGGGCGTTGCGTAACGGCAAGGGCGGTGACTATGTGCTGGACAATGCTGACGACCCATTCGCGCATACGTTCCAGGACAATGCCCTGACTTCAGATAGCGGGCGCTATGGCTTGTGGCAGCAACAATTGTTTGCCTGCCCGCATCTGGCCATCGGTGGCCCGACCTGGGGCTGGCTCGGCTTTGCGCTGGATGCGGGTGAACGGGCGCTCAAGGCCAAGGCCCTAAAAAGCGTCAAGGTCCCAGTCTGTGTCGTACAGGCCAGCGATGATGTATTGGTCTGGAAGCAGACGGCACGCTGGGCGGCGCGGCGTCTGGGACGCGGGCGCTATGTAGAGGTTCCCGGAGCGCGGCACGAAGTCATCATGGAGGTGGATGCCTATCGCGCGACCTTCCTCGACGAGTTCGACGAGATGGCCAATTATGTGGCCCCGGCGTCTTGAGCGTGAAACTTTGAGACGAGAGGCCTTGACGAAAGGCCATTAAAGCCTTCACACGTTCGGTGTCGATATCTGTGCGTAACGCGCTCTTTCTTCTTTGCGACGCATTGAGATCTGCCGTTCCCCTAGACCGACGGTGCCAAGAGTTGGTCTTGGTGCCCAATTCACTGGAGGTCATTGAGATGGCTAACGGCACCGTTAAATGGTTCAACCCGACCAAGGGTTATGGTTTCATCGCTCCGGCAGATGGCGGCAACGACATCTTCGTGCACATCTCGGCTGTTGAAGCTGCTGGTCTGCGTACGCTGAATGACGGCCAGAACGTCAGCTACGAGCTGGAAACCGATCGCCGCAGCGGCAAGGTTTCGGCTGGTCAACTGCAAGTCGACTAAGCACAAGACGATACCGTCTTTTAAAAGGCCGCTGCGGGGAACCGCGGCGGTCTTTTTTGTGCGCGTGAGCTGAGGAAGAAAAAGCGCCGGGCCTGTAAAGGCTCCGGCGCTAAATCGGCTGATGGTTGAAGGCTTAGGCGTCGACGTCGGCGTCCAGAGCATTGTCTTGGATGAATTCGCGACGCGGTTCCACGACATCGCCCATCAGTTTGGCGAACAGATCGTCGGCATCATCGCCGTGCTCGACCTTGACCTGCAGCAGGGTGCGGGCATTGGCGTCCAGTGTGGTTTCCCACAACTGGTCGGGGTTCATCTCACCCAGACCCTTATAGCGTTGAACCGAAATGCCCTTCTTGCCGGCATCGAGGACGGCATTTAGCAGGTCCAGCGGGCCGCGGATGGTTACGCTCTTGTCCCTACGACGGAAGGTTGCCGGTTTTTCAAACAGGCCGTCAAAGGCGATGGCGCGCTCGCCCAGACGTCGGGCATCCATCGAACGGCCAAGGGTTTCGTCAAGAACAACTGTCTCGCTGACCGCGCGGCGCACACGGCTAAAGGCGACACCGCCTTGTTGGGCCAGTTCACCCGACCACGGACCGTCACCTTCTTCGTTATAAAGGTTCAGGCGTTCGGCTGTGCGCAGGGCGCGTTCCAGCAGGTCACCGCCATTCTCGTCAAACAGGCCCGAAAGGGCACCTTGTTCGATGGTAAAGGCCGGGGCGCGGGTGGCCAGACGGTCAACGCCTGCTTTGAAGGCCTTGGCTTCGCGAACCAGCTCCTGCAGGTCCATACCGGCGCGCACTTCACCCGACGAGGTTTCCAGAGAGGCGTCCGAACACCCTTCCTCGATGAGGTAGGCGTCCATTTCCGGCTGGTCCTTGATGTAGCGGTGCTGCTTGCCCTTGGAGACCTTATAGAGGGGCGGTTGGGCGATATAGACGTGACCGCGCTCGATCAGTTCCGGCATCTGGCGATAGAAGAAGGTCAACAGCAGCGTACGGATGTGCGCGCCGTCGACGTCGGCGTCGGCCATCAGGATGATCTTATGATAGCGCAGCTTGTCGGCGTCGAAATCGTCGCGGCCAATGCCGGTGCCCAGCGCCAGAATAAGCGTGCCGATGGTGTCGGATGACAGCATACGGTCAAAACGGGCGCGCTCGACGTTCAGGATCTTGCCGCGCAGAGGAAGGACGGCCTGGTTCTCGCGGTTGCGGGCCTGTTTGGCCGAGCCACCTGCGGAGTCACCCTCGACGATGAACAGTTCGGCCTTGGCCGGATCGCGCTCCTGACAGTCGGCCAGCTTGCCCGGCAGCGAGCTGATTTCCAGTGCCGACTTGCGGCGGGTCAGGTCGCGGGCCTTGCGGGCGGCTTCGCGGGCCGAGGCGGCTTCGATGATCTTGGAGACGATCATCTTGGCTTCTGCAGGGTGTTCTTCGAACCAGGTGGATAGACCTTCGGTGCACAGGCTTTCAACGGCCGGGCGCACTTCGGAGGAGACCAGTTTGTCCTTGGTCTGCGAGCTGAATTTGGGATCGGGAACCTTGACCGACAGGACGCAGGTCAGGCCTTCGCGGGCGTCCTCGCCGGTGGGCGAGACTTTCTCTTTTTTGGCCAGACCCGAGCTCTCGATATAGGCCCCCATCACGCGGGTCAGCGAGGCGCGGAAGGCCGACAAGTGGGTGCCGCCATCACGCTGGTTGATGTTGTTGGTGAAGCACAGCATCGTCTCGTGATAGCTGTCATTCCACCACAGAGCGCAATCCACCTCGATGCCGTCCTTGGCACCCTTGATGATGATCGGATCCTTGAGGACGCTGGTCTTGGACTTGTCGAGGTGGCGTACGAAGGACTCAACGCCGCCTTCATAGTGCAGAAGAATTTCAACCGGCTCGACAGGGCGATTATCGCGCAGCTTAATGACTACGCCCGAGTTCAGGAACGCCATTTCGCGCAGGCGGTGTTCCAGCGTCTTGAGGTCGAAATCGATGAATTTGAAGGTCGTGATCGACGGGAAGAAGGTCACTTCTGTGCCGGTCAGAAGACGGCTGCCGTCCTCGCGCATCGGCGCATCGCCGACGACTTCCAGCGACTTGACGGTGTCACCGCGCTCGAAGCGCATGTGGTGCTTCTTGCCATCACGATAGATGACCAGTTCCAGATAGTCCGACAGGGCGTTCACAACCGAAACGCCTACGCCGTGCAGACCGCCCGAGACCTTATAGGAGTTCTGGTCGAACTTACCGCCGGCGTGCAGCTGGGTCATGATGACCTCTGCGGCCGAAACGCCTTCTTCCTCGTGGATGCCCACCGGAATACCGCGACCATTATCGGTGACTGTGCACGAACCGTCGGCATTCAGGGTGACGGTGACCAGATCGGCGTGACCAGCAAGGGCCTCGTCGATGGCGTTGTCCACCACCTCATAGACCATGTGGTGCAGGCCCGAGCCGTCATCCGTGTCACCGATATACATGCCGGGGCGCTTGCGCACGGCATCCAGGCCTTTGAGAACCTTGATGGAATCGGCGCCGTACTCTGGCGCGGGAGCGGTCTGTTCGGTCATGAAAAAATCGGCTCAGGGTCCGTGGGTCGGACAGGAAAAAGGCGGCGGTTGGGCCGCCATCTTCGTGGCGCAAATCAGAACGCCACGAAACATCCAATATATAGGAATTTCCTAGCAAAAAGCCATCCTTTGAAGGCTTTTGAACGGGGAAATCGCAAGGGGCTTTGTCGCCTACAGGGTCAGGCCGAGCGGGCTGACGCTGACGAACTGTGCACGGCCTTCGAGGGCGGAAAAAAGGTCGCGCTCTGTGCCGGTCATAAAGGCTTGTAGGCCCAGCATCTCGATCTCGTCGAACAGGGCGGCGCGGCGGGCCTCGTCAAGATGTGCGGGGGCTTCGTCCAACAGCAGAACCGGACGGGCGGTGCCTTCGGCCAAACGGGCGGTCTGGGCCAGGATCAGGTTCAGAACCAGCGCCTTTTGCTCGCCCGATGACCCTTCGGCGGCGGGGCGCATCTTTTCGCGGTGAATGGCGGTCAGGTCGGTGCGGTGTGGGCCAAACAGGCTGCGACCAGCGGCTCCGTCACGGGCGCGGGCGCGGACAAAACCCTCGCCCAGCATGGACAGAATGTCGGCCTCGTCGGTTCCGTCCAGCGCCATCTGTTCGGCTACGCCTTCCAGACCAAGGTCTGCCTGCGGGAAGGGACGATCGGCACGGGCATCGATACCGTCTTGTAAGGCTTTAAGGGCGTCTACCCGATTGATCGCGGCGCGTGCGCCTGCTTCTGACAGGCGGGCCTCAAGGGCATCCAGCCATAAGGGATCGGGACGTATATCTTCGTTGCTGAGCAGGCGAATACGTTCGCGCAGGGCTTTCTCATAGTTGGAGATCACCGCCGCATGGTCGGGATGGGCAGCGAAGACCAGCCGATCGAAAAATTTCAGGCGATCGGCGCGGGCATCGGAAAACAAACGATCTTGCTCGGGGGTGGCCCAGACGGGGCGCAAATGATCCAGCATCCGACCCGGTTGTGCCGTCTCGCCGTCAATACGCACGATCCGGCGGGCAGACAGGCCCATGGTCTGAACGCCGGTGCCGATCCTGACCTCGCCGTCAGCCGTATCTAGCGTAGCGGCAATGCCCCACGGACGACCCATAGGCTCGCCGGGTTCGCGCCGGCCCATTTCGACTGCAGTGGCCCCGCGCAACCCTTTGCCGGGGGTCAGAAGGCTGATGGCCTCCAGCAGATTGGTCTTGCCCGAGCCATTGGGCCCGTACAGCACCACAGGCCCGCCGGATAAATCCAGACGGGACGCGCCGTAAGAGCGGAAATCGGTAATGGCGAGAGAGGTAAGGCTCAATCTGTGCGCTCGTGCCGTAGGGTCGAGAGACAGTTAGAGGAAGCGGTCATGGGTGCCAAGCCGATCGCGCACTCTGCAAGCGCGCAGCACTCAGCCGTACTGGCGTTTTGTGCGGTTCATATAGTCGAGAACCTCGGGCACCGAGGCATCGACCATCGCAGGGAGATAGCCGGTTATATCGGTCGGTAGGCCGCGAAGACGCATACGGTCCATGCCGCTACGCTCTGGCGGCGTGACCAGAGTGAAAACCACAAACGACTGACGCTTCATATCGAGAGTTCCAAAGCGCAGCACCTTGTCCCAGGCAATGAAGTTTCCACGACCGAGCCAGAAGCCTTTTTCGGTCACAGTGACATCGCGCGCGGCGATGAAACGAACGGTAAGGCGAACGATTACGACAAGTGTAAATGCAATACTGGCCCAGCTCAGGCCGCGCAGCATGAGGCTGTCTGCTTCCAGAAACATCATACTCGCCAGCCCCAGCATCACGAGGCTGACGGCAGAGCGGATGATGTTAGGACGTTTGGCCCGAAAGACGCGCAGAGGAGATGTTTGGGCGGTCACGCAGCAGAACTTTCACGCACGGGGAACAGGGGCGGCTTATAGCCCATGAAGGATGGGGCTCAAATCGGCCGGATCGGGATTAGAGTGCGTCTTTGAGCCATGCCTGAACCAGCGAAAGCCGTGAGGAGGGCATGATCCCCACCTCGCGCCCTTCCTGACGAACGCCCAATCCTGCCAGTGCAAGCCTGCTTGAGAGGGTGATGGCGCGGGGCTTGCCGCTGTCGTCCTTCACACGCGCAATAAGGGCGGCAAACGGGGGCGAGACAATCTCTTCTACATTGACGATCTGGGGACGTGTCCAGTGCTGTTGTCGGCCAAAGGTCGGGCGCAGTGTCAGCCTGTGGGCATCCAGAGTAACAAGGCGTGGGCGCATGAGCCCGAAAATACCAAGGATGAAAAGCGCTGATGGCAGCATCACAGCAATGAGCCTAATGGGAGCGTAATGCCCGAAGAAGCTCATAAGAAGGATATCTGTCAGAAAGCCACAGATGATCAGTGCGCCATAAACGAGGCGGCCAGAGCTAAACTGGATCGGCTGCATCAATATCTCCCCCGAGATCGTCCTTATGATCTTAAGCCTGTGGCCTACAGCAAAAAGCCCCATGATATAACCATGGGGCTTTGAGATTCAGTATGTTACAGCAGCTTAGACGCGCAGCGGCATCAGCACATATTGGACGCCGACGTCTGCCGGATCGAGCACGAGGGTCGGGCTGGCCGGATCGGCGAATTTGAACGTGGCGATTTCACCGGTGATCTGACCGGCGACGTCCAACAGATAGCGGGCGTTGAAGCCGATTTCGAACGGTTCGTCCGAATAGCCGATTTCGACTTCTTCCTCGGCCTGACCGGCTTCCATATTGCGCACGGTCAGTTTCACGCGGTCATTGTCGAAGGCCAGTTTCACCGAGCGGCTCTTCTCGGCCGAGATGGTGGCCACGCGGTCAACGGCCTTGGCGAACAGGCTGTTGTCGATATCGGCCTGCTTGTCATTGCCCTTCGGGATAACGCGCAGATAGTCGGGGAAGGCGCCGTCGATAACCTTGGAGGTCAGGCTGGCTTCGCCGAACTCGAAACGGATTTTCTGGCTTGATACCTGAACCTCGACCGGACCTGCGCCATCATCCAGCAGACGGCGGACCTGATCGACGGTCTTGCGCGGTACGATGACGCCCGGACCACCCGCAGCGCCTTCAGGGGCCGGTGTCTCGGCCAGAGCCAGACGGTGACCGTCGGTCGCAACGGTACGCAGAAGCGGGATGCCGCCATCCGATACGGTGTGAAGGTAAAGGCCGTTCAGATAATAGCGCGTCTCTTCGGTCGAGACGGCGAAACGGGTCTTGTCGATCAGTCGAGCCAAATCTTCCTTGGGAAGAGTATAGCGCACGCCCGTGGCTTCGTTGGACATCACAGGGAAGTCGCCCGCCGGTAGGACCGGCAGATTAAAGCGCGAACGGCCGGCAGCGACCACCAGACGGGGGTCGTCGCCCGAATAGGACAGGCTGACCTCGGCACCGTCCGGAAGCTTGCGGACGATTTCATAAAGAGTGTGGGCCGGGGCTGTAATCTGGCCCTCGACATTCACCTGTGCCTCGGCCTCGTCGACCATTTCCATGTCGAGATCGGTTGCGGCGAACGACAGACGGTCACGGCCCGCCGTCAGCAGTACGTTCGACAGGATCGGAATGGTGTTGCGACGCTCGACCACACTTTGGACGTGGCCCAAGGCACGAAGAAGCGCGGAACGTTCGATAGTCAGCTGCATGTGGTCTCGCCCGGTCGCGATCAGGATAAGCACCCGATCGAATGTATAGGGGATGACACTAGCGGATTGCGCGTCCGCCGCAACGGTCCAGCGCGCTAATGCGCCAGCTTCCCCCGAAATCCACAGGCCAGATACGAAAAAACCGCGCCCTAAGACGCGGTTTTCTAGTTTTAGTGGTCTTGGCCGCGCAGTTTGCGCGTCACTTCCTGTTTTATCCGCGCAGCTTGCGCGTCAGGGCCTCGACGTCACGGGCGATTTGTTCGTCCTGCGTCAGCAGCTCTTCGATCTTGCGCACACCGTGCAGGACCGTGGTGTGGTCACGACCGCCGAAACGACGACCGATATCCGGATAGGAACGGGTGGTGTGTTGCTTGCACAGATACATGGCGATTTGGCGCGGACGGGCAATCGCACGGGTGCGGCGCTCGCTCAGCAGATCGGCCTGTTTCAGGTTGAAATGCTCGGACACCGTCTTCTGGATTTCGTCGACGGTGATGCGACGCTCTGGGCCACCACGCATGGCGGTGCCCAGCAGTGATTGCACGTCTTCGACGGTCAGGGTCGAAAGGCGCGAACCGGCCACGGCGGCCAGAGTGTTTACGGCACCTTCTAGTTCGCGCATCGAACCGGGCGTGCGTTCCACCAGATGTTCCAGCACTTCGGGGCGAGCCTCGCCCGCCACGACACCCAGCTTAGCCAGCGAGCGCAGACGGTTTTGGGCGACGGCCACCTTGAGGGTGCGGTCAGCCGCTTCGACCGGGCAGGTCAGACCGGCGGCCAGATGGCTGCGCAGGCGCGGTTCGATATCGGTCAGGGCCACCGGCGCGCGGTCAGCCGATAGAACGATACGTTTGCCGTCCTCGATCAGCGAGGTCAGGGTGTTCAGCAGCTCTTCCTGGGTGGAAGCCTTGCCGCCCACGAACTGGACGTCGTCGATCAGCAGCATGTCGGCCGAGCGCAGGCTTTCCTTGAAGGCCGCGGTCGAGCGGTCTTGCATGGCGCGCACAAAGGTCGACAGGAAGCGCTCAGCGGTCAGATAGACTACCTTGGCATTGGGGCGCAGACGCTGGGCTTCCCAGGCGATGGCGTTCAACAGGTGGGTCTTGCCGTAGCCGTACGGGCCACAGAAGAATACCGGATTGAAATGGCCATCGGCCCAAGAGGCGACCTGCTTGGCGATGGCCAGAGCAAAGGCGTTACCGTGACCTTCGACAAAGGTGTCAAAGGTCAGACGTTCTTGCAGACCAGCGGCGCGAACAGCGCGGGCGCTGTCGGCAGAGGCGGCAAAGGTCGGTGCGACCGGCGCAGGTGCCGGAGCCGTGCTGATAGAGTTCAGACGCGGCACTTCGCGTGCCGACGACGGCAGGACCGAACCCACCTCGGCGCGGCAACGCACATCCAGACGGCGCGACAGGCCATCAAGGCCCAGCCACAGTTCATTCATGCGACGCAGCGCATTTTGACGAACCCAGTCCCGCGCATAGGCGGTCGGGGTCACCAGAATAAGATTACCCTGTCCGTCCACGCGTACCGCTGAAGGCGCGATATACGAACTATAGGGCCCATCGCCGATTTCCGCTTTCAAGCGATCAGCTGCTTCTGTCCAAATCCGGTCCGGATCGGTCATCTGCCCCAT